>NZ_CP022161.1:1735766-4135766 GCF_002214185.1 Streptomyces capitiformicae
TCCCCCTTCCCCCCCACCCCTTCCACCCCTTCCGCCCCTTCCGCCCCTTCCGCCCCTGCACCCATTTCGCACCATCTAGATAATTTTGTCGTACTAGTCGCATGGCGCCGCATCCTCGCAGGGCGGCCCCGTCCCGCCGACCCGACACCGCTGCCGCCCGCGCACCATCCACCGACTGGCCCACACGAGCCGGCTCCGGCCTCCCTGACCGACAATGGCCCGGTGAACGACCTCGATCCCGCCACCTTCCTCATCCCCCTCCTCACCCCCGAGGGGCACGCCCTCCTGGACGAGGTGCGCGGCACCGAGCCGGCGCGGGAGCTGGCCGTGGCGACCCGGCTGCGCCGCGACCACCCCGCCGCCCTCGTCTCGGCCGCGATGGCCCAGGCACAGCTGCGGCAGCGGGCGGTGGCGAAGTTCGGGGCGGCGGACGCGGAGCGGATGTTCTTCACGCCGAACGGGGTCGAACAGTCGACCCGGGCAAGCGTGGCCACGTACCGCGCCCGGTGTTTCCAGGCGCTCGGCGTGCGCTCCGTCGCCGACCTGTGTTGCGGCATCGGCGGCGACGCGATCGCCCTCGCCCGGGCCGGCATCCGGGTCCTGGCCGTCGACCGCGACCCGCTGACGGCGGCGGTGGCCCGCGCCAACGCCGACGCGCTCGGCCTCGCCGACCTGATCGAGGTACGGGAGGCGGACGTCACGGACATCGACACCTCCCCGTACGACGCGGTCTTCGTCGACCCGGCCAGACGCGGCGGCCGAGGCCGGATCTTCGACCCCGAGGCGTACTCACCCCCGCTCTCCTGGGCCGTCGCCACCGCCCTCAAGTCCCCGCGCGCCGCACTGAAGATCGCCCCCGGCATCCCTCACGAGGCGGTCCCCGCCGAGGCCGAGGCCGAGTGGATCTCGGACGGCGGGGACGTGAAGGAGGCGGTGCTGTGGTTCGGCACGGGCACGGAGGGCGCCGTCCGCGCGACCCTCCTCCCCGGCCCGCACACCCTCCCCGGCCGCGGCCTCCCCGACCCCGACGTCCGTCCGGTGGGGCGCTACCTCTACGAGCCCGACGGCGCCGTCATCCGGGCCCACCTCGTCGCCGAGGTCGCCGAGGCCCTGGGGGGCGGCCTGATCGACCCCACCATCGCCTACGTCACCGCCGACGAGCACCACGTCACCCCATACGCCACCGCCTACGAGATCACCGACCGACTCCCCTTCAACGTCAAGAAGTTGAAGGCCATGCTGAGGGAACGCGAGGTCGGCGTCCTGACCGTGAAGAAGCGGGGCTCGGCCGTCGAGCCGGAGGAGCTGCGCAAGAAGGTCGAGCCCCAGGGCCCGAACTCGGCGACGGTCTTCCTGACCCGGGTCGCGGGGGCACCGACGATGCTGATCGGGCATCCGGTCAGGACATAGTGAGCGGGACTTTCACCACACCCCCTGGCCGCACTACTCCTCGCTGGCGGCCGCCTTCCGCAGCAGCAGCCCCCGCTCCCGCTCGTTCCGCGCCAGCCCCGCCGCGCGTTCGAACTCGGCCCGGGCCTCCGCCGTACGGCCCAGCCGTCGCAGCAGATCGCCGCGGACGCTCGGCAGCAAGTGGTAGTCGCGCAGGGCGGGTTCGGTGGCGAGGCGGTCGACGATCTCCAGGGCGGGTTCCGGGCCGTCGGCCATCGAGACGGCGACCGCGCGGTTGAGTTCGACGACGGGGGACGGGGAGCGGGCGGCGAGCAGGGCGTAGAGGGTGGCGATCTTCGGCCAGTCCGTCTCCTCGTAGCTGTAGGCCTGGGCGTGGCATGCGGCGATGGCCGCCTGGAGGGCGTACGGGCCGGGGGCGCCCGGGGAGAGGGCGTTGGCGCGGCCGAGGGCGGTGAAGCCACGGGTGATGAGGAGGCGGTTCCAGCGGCGCCGGTCCTGGTCCTTGAGGAGGACCGGCTCGCCGGACGGGCCGGTGCGGGCGGCGGCTCGCGACTCCTGGAGCTCCAACAGGGCCACCAGGCCGTGTACTTCGGGTTCCTTGGGCATCAGCCCCGCCAGCTGCCGGGCCAGCCGCAGGGCGTCCTCGCACAGGGCCGGGCGCAGCAGGTCGTCACCGGCGGTGGCCGCGTACCCCTCGTTGAAGATGAGGTAGATGACCTCCAGTACGGAGTTCAGCCGGGCCTGGCGGTCCGGACCGTAGGGCACCTCGAAGGCGACGGCCTTGGCCGCGAGGGTCCGTTTGGCGCGCACGATGCGCTGGGCGACGGTCGCCTCCGGGGCGAGGAAGGCGCGGGCGATCTCCGGCGTGGTCAGGCCGCCGAGGAGGCGGAGCGTGAGGGCGATACGGGCCTGGGCGGACAGCACCGGGTGGCAGGCGGTGAAGACGAGGCGGAGCAGGTCGTCGTCGATGTCGTCAGGGTCATGAAGGGCGGACGGCTCGTCGAGGTGCGGCCCCGCCGCCTCCAGGTCCCGGCCCACCTCCGCGAGCTTCCGGGCGTACCGTTCCCGGCGCCGTACGAGGTCGATCGCGCGGTGCTTGGCCGTGGCCATGAGCCAGGCGCCCGGGTTGTCCGGAACCCCGTCCCGCGGCCACTGCTCCAGCGCCGCGACCAGCGCGTCCTGCGCCAGCTCCTCGGCGATACCGACGTCCCGCACGATCCGGGCGACGCCGGCGATGACGCGGGGGGATTCGAGCCGGAAGACGGTGTCGATGGCGTTCAGGGCCGACTGGGCGGGGCCGGTGGGCTGTGGTGTCACAGCCCACCATCAGACACCCGTACGGCTCCAGTGCAAAGAAACGAGCCCGTCAGCCCTCCTGGATCTCCCGCACCTCGCACGTGACCGTCCAGTGCTCCTCGTGCATCTTCAGGAACCGCTTGGCCCACTCGACGGCCTCGGCCATGTCCTTGCACTGCATGAGCGCGTAGCCGCCCACGACCTCCTTGGTCTCGGTGAACGGCCCGTCGGTGACCGACAGTTCGCCGCCCTCCCAGCGCACCCTCTTTCCCTGCGCGGTCGGCATCAGCCCGGCGGTGTCGAGCATGACCCCCGCCTTGGTGATCTCCTCCAGCAGGTCCCCCATCCGCTGCATCAGCTCGGGGCTCGGGCCCTCGGCGGGCACGGTGGACTCGTCGAGCCGGACCATCGACAGATAACGCGGCATGGTGACTCCTTCGGTAAGGGTCGGCGGGGTCTCTCCCCGCCTCTCACCCTTGCGTCGAACGGGCCCCACGCGAATCGACACGGCCGCCGAGATTTTTTCGAGACTCCTCGTTCGGGACTCTTCGTTCGGGACTCCTCGCTCGAGACTCCTCGCTCGGGACTCCTCGCTCGGGACTCCTCGCTCGGGACTCCTCGGCTGCCTCGACGGACTGAAGGCTCACTTCAGCGACTCCCACAGCTCGCCCGCCTCCGGCTCGTCCGGGACCACGCGGTTGCGGTCCCAGAGGGCCGTGGTCACCGGCATCGTCACGGTCGTCGTGTCGTCGGCGGACAGCCCCCTGAGGCTCTCGCCGAGGCTCATCAGTTCACTCAGCGAGTCCAGCCCGGTGTCCGTCGTCAGGCTGCCCGTGATCGCGTCGGCGGCCTTGTAGAGCTTGGCGGGGTCGGTCAGGAGGTTCGTGGACGCGATCTGCTCCAGCAATGACTTGACCAGCGTCTGCTGGAGCCCGATGCGGCCGAGGTCGCTGCCGTCGCCGATGCCGTGGCGGGTGCGGGCGAGGGCCAGGGCCTGTTCGCCGTCCAGGTGGTGGGTGCCGGCCGCCAGCGTCAGATGGCTGTCCTCGTCGTCGATGGCCTCGTCCGTGGTCACCGTGACGCCACCGAGGGCGTCGACCAGCTTCGCGAAGCCCGAGAAGTCGATCTCGATGTAGTGGTCCATGCGGACGTCCGTCATCGCCTCGACCGTCTTCACCGCGCACACCGGCCCGCCCACCGCGTACGCGCTGTTGAACATCGCGTTGTACGCCACCGATGTCGAACCGCCCGACTCCTTGGGGCAGGACGGGCGGGTGACCAGCGTGTCGCGCGGGATGCTGACGACGGTCGCCTCGGTGCGGCCCTCGTCGATGTGGACCACCATCGCCGTGTCGGAGCGGGCACCGGAGTCCTGACCGCCGCCGCCGAGTTCGGCGTTCTCCTCGCCGCTGCGGGAGTCCGAGCCGAGGACCAGGACGTTCAGCGCGCCGCTCGGCAGCGGGACGGCGGCGGCCGAAGGGGACACCTGGGGCTTCGCCGGGCGGTCGTCGCCGAGCGCGCTGTTGATGTCGACGCTCGTGATGTTGTCGTTGAGCTGCCAGAACGCCCAGCCCGCCCCACCCGCGCCGAGTACGAGGACGCCGGCGAGCGCGAACCCGGCGGCTTTCAGTCGACGCGACCGCCGACCGAGCCGTCTGTCCAGGTCCGAGCCCTCGTTGTCGTCCCCGTACTCGTTCTCTTCACCAGTCACACACAGGAACGTAAGTCCGAATTGTTACGCGCAGAAACCTCCCGCGCCCATTCCTTCGGGAATTCTCGGACTTCTCAGCCCAACGTCACCGTAGGCACCGGATTGCTCCCGCTCCACGACGCGTTGAACCCGAAGGTCACCGAACTGCCGTTCGGCACGCTCCCGTTCCAGGACGCGTTCGTACAGCTGACCGTCGCGCCGGTCTGCGTACAGGTCGCGTTCCAGGCCTGACCGATCCGCTGCCCGGCCCCGAAGGTCCAGTTGACCCGCCAGGAGGAGAGCGAGGAGCCGCCCGTACAACGGATCGTCACATTGCCGGTGAAGCCCGTGTTCCACTGGTTCGCCACGCTGTACGCGGCCGTGCAGCCGTCCGGGACCGGCGGCTGGCTTCCCGTGCCGCCGAGCGCGGTCACGATGCCGTAGTACGCGGGTTTCGGCGCGTAGTTCTCGTCGTACGGGGTCGCCGCGCCCTGGCCCGGGAAGGTGTCCGGGATCCAGGAGTCGGAGTCGGTGAAGCCCCAGACCGTGACGCCGGTGCACCGGGTCACCGCCACGCACGCCTTCACCACGGCCTCGTACTCGGTGCGCTGCTGGGCCAACTTGGCTTCGGTGGCCGGCAGTTGCATACGGATGTCGAGTTCCGTGATGGCGACGTCCACGCCCAGGTCGGCGAAGCGCTGGATGTTCTGCTGGAGCGTGGAGGGGACCTGGCCCAAGATCAGGTGGGCCTGCAACCCCACACCGTCGATCGGGACGCCGCGTGCCTTGAGGTCCCTGACCAGGTTGTACAGGGCGGTGCTCTTCGCGTTGACGCCCTCGACGTTGTAGTCGTTGATGTAGAGCTTGGCGGCCGGGTCGGCGGCACGGGCGGCGGTCAGGGCCTGGGCGATGTAGTCGGCGCCGAGGCCGTTGTACCAGAGGGTCTGGCGGTAGGTGCCGTCCTCGTTGAACGGCTCGTTCACCACGTCCCAGGCGGCCAGCCGGCCCTTGTAGCGGCCGACCTCGAGCGCTATGTGGTCGTTCATCAGCTGGCTGAGCTGCGCGGATGTCCAGGTGCCGTTGTCGAGCCAGCTGGGGTTCTGGCTGTGCCAGACGAGGGTGTGACCGCGCACGTCCTGGTCGTGGGCCTCGGCGAAGTCGACGATCTGGTCGGCCTCGGTCCAATTGAAGTTGCCCCGGGTCGGCTCGACGGAGCCCCATTTCATGGCGTTGCCGGGGGTGAGCCAGTTGAACTCCCGGCCCGCGATCTCACCGTATGTGCCGGTGAGCTTGGAGCCGGTGACCGCGGTGCCGATGGCCTTGCCCTTGGCCGCGGCGAGGTCCCGCAGGGGCGGGTCGGCGGCGTGGGCGGCGGGGGCCGCGACGAGCACGGTGGCTGCGGCCACTGCGGCCGTGAGCCCGGTGAACAACTTACTGATGGAACTCATGGAGGTGCTGAGAGCGGATCTCATTGCGGGTGCCTCCGAAAGTTTCGGTCGTGTAACCGATTGACTTCGGAGCAGTGTGAGGGCGCCAGAACACTGGTCAATACAGCAACACGGCCCCCCGGCTAAACCGCCGGGAGCCCTGGCACCCCCGTACTGCTCCGCACCACCAGACTCGTAGCCAGCTCCACCCTCGTAGCCGCCGAAGCCCCCTCCTGCCTCCCCAGGTCCAAGACCAGCCGGGCCGCTGCCTCGGCCATCTCCATCAGCGGCTGCCGTACGGTCGTCAGCGGCGGCCCCACCCAGCGGGCCACCGGCAGATCGTCGAAGCCGACCACGCTCAGATCCTCGGGGATACGGAGCCCCAGCTCACGAGCGGCTTCGTAGAGGCCGAGCGCCTGGAGGTCGTTCCCGGCGAAGACGGCGGTCGGGCGGTCGGGGCGGCGCAGCAGCTCCAGGCCCAGCCGGTAGCCGGTCTCGTGGTGGAAGTCCCCCGCCTTGATCAGATCGGCGTCGACCGGCAGCCCGGCGGTCTCCAGCGCGGCCCGGTAACCGTCGACCCGGGCGCGGCTGCACATCATCCGCGAGGGCCCGCTGATGGCGCCGATGCGCCGGTGGCCGAGTTCGACCAGGTGCCGGGTGGCGGCGAGGCCCCCCTGCCAGTTGGTGGCGCCGATCGAGGGCACGTCGTCGCCGGGGTCGCCCGCCGGGTCCATGACCACGAACGGGATGGACCTGCTGGTCAGGAGCGCGCGCTGGGACTCGTCGAGGCCGGACAGGACGAGGACGACACCGTGCGGCCGGCGGGCGGCGACCTGGTCGGCCCAGGTGCGGCCGGGGGTGAGCCGGCCCGCGCTCTCGGAGAGCACGACGCTCAGCCCCTCCTCCCGGGCCACGTTCTCGACGCCCCGGATGACCTCCATCGCCCAGGCGCTCTCCAGCTCGTGGAAGACCAGGTCGATGAGGGGGGACCGGGTCGCCTCGGCGCGCCGGCGCCGGTAGCCGTACTCGCGCAGCAGCTCCTCGACCCGGGTGCGGGTCGTGGGCGCCACATCGGCACGGCCGTTGAGCACCTTCGAAACAGTCGGAGCCGAAACGCCGGCCTGCCGGGCGATCTCGGCCAGCGTCGCCGTCTGCGTGGACTGCGACGTACGCACTCTTGTCTGGGTTTCCTCAGGCTTCGCGGGCTTCATGGGCCGGATCGTATCCCTGCGCGACCTCTTGACGAACCCTTTCGACCGCCATAGGTTCCCGGAACATTCGAATACCTACCCGAAACATTCGTCCATACTCACTCATCCACCATGCTCGTGAGAGGTGCTGTCATGGAGTCGAACAGAGGTCGGACGTTCAGCAGGCGCTGGGTCCTCGGCGCCGGCGCCGCCTCACTGCTCACCACCGGGCTCACCGCCTGCGGCGGCTCCGGCGGCGGCGCGAGCGGGGACGGCAAGACGATCACGGCGTTCGTGTACGGCGACGACGCGGTGAAGGTCCAGAAGGCCGGCGTCGCCCGGTTCAACAAGTCGGCCGCGGCGAAGAAGGCCGGCGGCACGGTCAAGCTCACCGAGGTCCCCGGCTCCGACTACTCCCCCAAGCTCCGCACGGCCATGGGCTCCCCGAGCGCCCCGGACGTCTTCTTCAACTGGGGCGGCGGCTCCATCAAGGCCTACGAGGAGGCGGACAAGCTCGTCGACCTCACCGACATCATCGAGGGCGACCCGGTCCTCAAGAACGGCTTCCTGCCCTCCGTACTCGCCGCCGGTGACCTGGGGGGCCGCCACTACGGCATCCCGATGCGCGGCATGCAGCCGGTGATCCTCTTCTACAACAAGTCCGTCTTCGCCGAGCACAAGCTCCAGCCACCCACCACCTGGGACCAGCTCCTCGACATCAACGCCAAGCTGAAGAAGGCGAAGATCACCCCCTTCGCGCTCGGCGGCTCCGACGTCTGGCCCAACCTGATGTGGCTGGAGTACCTGGTCGACCGCCTCGGCGGCCCCGAGGTCTTCAAGCGCATCCAGGACGGCGACGCCGAGGGCTGGGGCGACCCGGCCGTCCTCAAGGCCGCCGAACTGGTCAAGGAACTCATCGACGACGGCGCATTCGGCTCCAAGTTCACCTCGGTGTCGTACGTCAACGGCGGCGCCCCCGCTGTCTTCGCACGCGGCAAGGCCGCCATGCACCTGATGGGCTCCTGGGAGTACTCGACCCAGCTCGGCAAGTTCCCGGACTTCGCCAAGAGCAACCTGGGCTGGGCCGCCTTCCCGACCGTCGAGGGCGGCACGGGCGACGTCCGCAACGTCGTAGGCAATCCCACCAACTACTGGTCGATCAACGCCCGTACGAAGAACAAGGACCTGGCGATCGGCTTCCTCAAGGAATGCGCCTCGGAGGCGTACGCCAAGGACCTCATCGACAACGGCGACGTCCCGACCACCTCCAACGCGGCCAACCTGCTGTCCTCCTCGCCCAACCCCGAGTACGCGAAGTTCCAGTACGACATGGTCCAGCAGGCCCCGGCCTTCACCCTCTCCTGGGACCAGGCGCTCGGCGACGCGCTGGGCACCAAGATGCACACGGAGATAGGCAAGCTGTTCGCGGGGCAGGCCTCACCGAGCGAGTTCGTGGCGGCGTGCAAGGGGCTGAAGTGACCACGACGGTCGACAAGCGGCAGGCGGCCCCCACTGCTCCCACGAGGAACTCGCGTATCGGCCGCCCGCACGCCGTCTGGGCCCTGCCCGCCGTCCTCTTCTTCACCTTCTTCGCCGTGGTCCCCATGGGCCTCGCCTTCTACCTGTCCTTCACCGAGTGGGACGGCCTCGGCGACCCCCGCCCCGTCGGCTTCGCCAACTGGCAGAAGCTCCTCGACGACCCCCGCCTCACCCAGTCCCTCTCGCTGACCGTCGTCCTGACGGTCGCCAGCTGGGCGTTCCAGACCGTCGTGGCCCTGCTGCTCGGCGTATGGGCGGCGGGCCGCCAGCGCAACCGCGCCGTCCTCTCCGCGATCTTCTTCGTCCCGTTCCTGCTCTCCTCCACCGCCATCGCGATCCTCTTCTACGCCCTCCTCGACCCGAACTTCGGCATCATCCAGAAGGACACCCTGGGCTCGCAGAGCGGCGCGTTCCTCGCGATCGTCTTCGTCGGCGGCTGGCAGTTCATCCCCTTCCACACCCTGATCTACCAGGGCGGGGCCCGCCAGATCCCCGAGGTCCTCTACCAGGCGGCAGCCATCGACGGCGCCGGCCGCTACCGCCAGTTCTTCTCGATCACGCTCCCACAGCTGCGCCACACGATCACCACGTCCACGGTCCTGATGGTCGTCGGCTCACTGACGTACTTCGAGACCGTCCTGATCCTCACCAAGGGCGGCCCCGGCACGGACACCGCGATCCTGCCGTACCTGATGTACGAGGCGGGCTTCAAGACGTACGACTTCGGCTACGCGAGCGCCATCGCGTCCTTCCTGGTCCTGGCCGCGACGGGCCTCTCGCTCGTCCTGGTCCGGCTGACGGGCTTCGGCACCATGCGCAGCACCCGCGAAGGGATGTGACGGAGTGTCACACGACACGTTGCCGCGTCCCACGAAGACCCGGCAGCCGGAGGAGAACCGGCCCATGGAGTCACCCCGCCGCCGACGCCACTGGACGAAGCGCGCCAACCCGGTGGCGGGCCTGGGCGCGTTCATCTGGCTGGTCATCGTCCTCGTCCCGATCTACGCGATGCTGTCGGCCTCCCTCACGGGCGCGGACAAGGCCCTCACCGGCAACCCGCTGCGCCCGCCGTCCGACCCCACCCTCGACAACTACGGCACCGTCCTCGACAGCGACTTCGGCCATCTCCTCAGCAACACGGCGATCGTGGCGGTCGTGGTCGTAGGCATCGTCCTCACCCTCTCGATCCCCCTGGCCTACGTCGCCGTCCGCACCCGCGACCGCTGGTCGAACGCGGCGTTCCGCCTGTTCCTCCTCGGCGTGGCGATCCCGGCCCAAGCGGTCGTCGTGCCGTTGTATCTGCTGATCGCGAAGCTCGGACTCTACGACTCCCTCCCGGCCGTCATCCTCCCGACGGCCGCCTTCGCCATGCCGGTCTCGGTCCTGGTCCTGGTAGGCACGCTCCGGGACGTCTCCGAAGACCTGTACGAGGCGATGGCCCTGGACGGCGCGTCCCCGCTGCGGATGCTGTTCCAGCTGACGATCCCGCTCGCCAAGGGCGGCATCAGCACGGTCGTCATCTACTCGGCGCTCCAGGCCTGGAACGGCTTCCTCTTCCCCCTGATCTTCACCCAGTCCGACGGCCCCCGGGTCCTCACCCTCGGACTCTTCAACTACGTCAGCCAGTTCGGCGTCAACATCCCCGCCCTGCTCGCCTCGGTCGTCCTCTCCGGCATCCCCATCTTCGCCGTGTACCTGGTGGCGCGGCGGGCGCTGGTGGGCGGGTTGATGGGGGTGGGCGGCAAGTGATCCACCCGTCCTCACCTTCTGTTGCACCGACCCCCTACAGGAGTTTCATGACCACCGCTTGGCGTGACCGCGCCCTGCCCCCCGCCGACCGCGTCGATGACCTGCTCTCCCGGATGACCCTGGAGGAGAAGACCGCGCAGCTGTACGGCGTGTGGGTGAATAACGACAGCATCGGCGAGGACGTCGCCCCCCAAGAGCACGAGATGTTGGAGTCGTTCGACTTCGACGAGCTGATCACCCGAGGTCTGGGCCAGCTCACCCGCCCCTTCGGTACGGCACCCGTGGACCCGGCGCTGGGCGCGGAGGCACTGGCCCGCGTTCAGCGCCGCATCATCGCCGCGAACCGTTTCGGCATCCCCGCGGTCGCGCACGAGGAGTGCCTGGCCGGCTTCACGGCCTGGCAGGCCACCGCGTACCCGGTCCCGTTGGCCTGGGGTGCGACCTTCGACCCACCCCTCGTCGAGAAGATGGCCCGGCACATCGGCAGCGACATGGCCTCCCTCGGCATCCATCAGGGCCTGTCCCCCGTGCTGGACGTCGTCCGCGACCCGCGCTGGGGGCGGGTCGAGGAGACGATCGGCGAGGACCCGTATCTGGTGGGCACGATCGGCTCCGCGTACGTACGGGGCCTGGAGTCGGCCGGGATCGTGGCGACGCTGAAGCACTTCGCCGGGTACGCGGCTTCCGTGGGCGCCCGCAACCACGCCCCCGTACGGGCGGGCGTACGCGAGTTCGCGGACGTGACGCTCCCGCCGTTCGAGATGGCGTTGCGGGAGGGCGGAGCCCGCTCGGTGATGGCGGCGTACACGGAGACGGACGGCGTCCCGGTCTCGGCGGACCCGGCGTTGCTCACCGAACTCCTGCGCGACGACTGGGGCTTCACCGGCACGGTCGTCTCCGACTACTTCGGCATCGGCTTCCTGGAGACCAACCACCGCGTGGCGGGCAGCCGCGTGGAGGCGGCCCACGCGGCCCTGGCGGCCGGCCTCGACGTCGAACTGCCGATCCTGCGCTGCTACGGCGAGGAACTGGTGACCGCCGTGCGATCCGGCGAGATCCCCGAGGCCCTGGTGGACCGGGCCGCCCGCCGGGTCCTGCTCCAGAAGTGCGAGCTGGGCATGCTGGACGAGGACTGGACGCCACCGGTGGCTACAAGGGTGGAGCTGGACCCGCCCGAGAACCGGGCCCTGGCCCGCGGTATCGCCGAGAAGTCGGTGGTCCTGCTGGACAACCCGGACGACGTACTGCCGCTGGCCCCGGACATCAGGATCGCGGTGGTGGGCCCCCGCGCCGACGACCCCCTGGCCATGCTGGGCTGCTACTCCTTCCCGTCCCATGTCCTCCCGGACCACCCCGGCACCCCGCTCGGCATCGAGATCCCCACCGTCCTCGACTCCCTCCGCGCGGAAATCCCCGACGCGAAGATCACGTATGCCGCTGGTTCGGATGTCTCCGGCGACGACACCGGCGGCTTCCCGGAGGCGGTCGCGAGGGCGGCGGAGGCGGACGTCTGCGTGGCGGTCCTGGGCGACCGGGCGGGCCTCTTCGGGAGGGGCACGTCGGGAGAGGGGTGCGACGCGGAGGACCTCCGGCTGCCGGGCGTCCAGGCGAAGTTGCTGGACGCCCTGACGGCGACGGGTACGCCGGTGGTGCTGGTCCTGCTCACCGGCCGCCCGTACGCGCTGGGCCGCTGGAACGGCCAACTGGCGGCGACGGTCCAGGCGTTCTTCCCCGGCGAGGAGGGCGGCCCGGCGGTGGCGGGAGTGCTGGCGGGCCGCGTCTCCCCCTCCGGCCGCCTCCCGGTGAGCGTCCCGCACCGCCCCGGAGGCCAGCCCTGGACGTACCTCCAGCCCCCACTCGGCCTGGCGGGCGGGGCGAGCAACCTGGACCCGACCCCGCTGTATCCCTTCGGGCACGGCCTGTCGTACACGTCGTTCGCGTGGGAGGACTTCACGGGCGGCGGCGACGAACCGTCGGAGATCGACACGGACGGTACGTACGACGTGTCACTGACCGTCCGCAACACGGGAGACCGGGCGGGCGCGGAGGTCATCCAGCTCTACCTCCACGACCCGGTGGCCTCGGTGACCCGCCCGGACGTCCGCCTGATCGCCTACCGGCGGCTGGAGCTGGAGCCGGGCGAGGCGTCCCGCGTGACCTTCCGCTTCCACGCGGACGTGTCGTCCTTCACCGGACGGTCCGGGCGCCGGGTGGTCGAACCGGGCGCCCTGGAACTGCGGTTGGGCGCGTCGAGCGCCGACATCCGCCATACGGCCCGGTTGACGCTGACAGGGCCTGCGCGCGAGTTGGGCCAGGACCGCAGGTTGCACTGCGAGACGGAGGTCCGGGCCGTGGAGGCCTGACGTTCAGTCCGCCTGGGCCGCCGCATACGAGACGAACGCGGCCCAGGCGGAGGGATCGAGGCCGAGGTGGGGGCGCGGAACCGGCACCGAACAGCCGCGTACCCCACCCCGAGTACGCGCCGCGCCGGCGGTCAGTCCGCCCCCAGCGACTCGAACCGCCACCGATGCACCGCCCGGCTGACCAACTCCCCGTCCGGCTCCGGCAGTTCGGGCAACTCGGCGTCGTACGCCGCGTCCCACCACGTGATGACCAGCACCCGGTCCTGAGGCGCCCGGAGGGTCTCGCGACGCAGGAGCCGTCGGCCGTCACGGTCCAGCAGCTTCTGTGCCCGGGCCCAGTCGAGGAGTTCGGCCCCGCGCCCCTCGACGGCCCGGGCTTCCCACATCAACGCGACGGTCACGAGTACAGGTTGTCCTTCGCGAGCTCGTGCACGTGGTCGTGCGCAGGCACCGCACCCGGCACATGCGGATCCGTCACAGGCAACGACGAGTCCGCCGACAGATCCCAGTCCGAGGCGGCACGCCCCCGGGCCACCATCTCGGCGCCCAGAGCCGCCACCATCGCCCCGTTGTCCGTGCACAACTTCGGTCGCGGCACCCGGAGCCGGATCCCGGACGCCTCGCACCGCTCCTGCGCGAGCGCCCGCAGTCGGGAGTTGGCGGCGACGCCGCCGCCGATCATCAGGTGGTCGACGCCCTGGTCCTTGCAGGCCCGTACGGCCTTGCGGGTCAGCACGTCCACGACCGCTTCCTGGAAAGAAGCCGCCACATCCCGCACCGGCACCTCCTCCCCCGCCGCCCGCTTGGCCTCGATCCAACGGGCCACGGCGGTCTTCAACCCGGAGAAGGAGAAGTCGTACGCGGGGTCGCGGGGCCCGGTGAGCCCGCGCGGAAACGCGATCGCCTCCGGGTCCCCTTCCCTCGCGTACCGGTCGATGACCGGCCCGCCCGGGAACCCCAGATCGAGTACACGCGCGATCTTGTCGAAGGCCTCGCCCGCGGCGTCGTCGATGGTCGCCCCCATCGGCCGTACGTCCGAGGTGATGTCCGTCGAGAGCAGCAAGGACGAGTGCCCACCAGACACCAGCAGCGCCATCGTCGGCTCGGGCAGCGCCCCGTGCTCCAGCTGGTCCACACAGATGTGCGACGCGAGGTGATTGACGCCGTACAACGGCTTCCCCAGCGCGTACGCGTACGCCTTGGCCGCCGAGACCCCCACCAGCAGGGCGCCGGCGAGCCCCGGCCCCGCCGTGACCGCGATGCCGTCGAGGTCCTTCGCGCTGACCCCCGCCTCCTTCAGCGCCCGGTCGATGGTCGGGACCATCGCCTCCAGGTGGGCCCGCGAGGCCACCTCGGGCACGACGCCACCAAACCGCGCGTGCTCGTCGACGCTGGACGCGATCGCGTCCGCGAGCAACGTCGTCCCCCGGACGATCCCGACACCGGTCTCGTCGCAGGAGGTCTCGATCCCCAGGACCAGGGGTTCGTCAGCCATTGATCTCGGTTCCTTGTACGGAGGTCGAAGGGGAGTTGAGGCACATGACGAGGGCGTCGACGTTGCCCGGCTGGTAGTAGCCGCGGCGGAAGCCGATCGCCTCGAAGCCGAAGCGCTCGTACAGCTTCTGGGCGCGGACGTTGTCGACCCGGCATTCGAGCATCACCTGGACGCACTCGAACGCGGTCGCGGCCCGCAGCAGCTCGGTCAGGATCAGCGCGCCGAGCCCGGTGCCCCAGTGGTCTCGGGCGACGGCGATGGTCTGTACGTCGGCGACATCACCGGCGGCGGTGAGGCCCCCGTACCCGACGATCGGCCCGCCCGCCGGGTCCTCGGCGACGACGTACCGCCGGGTTGCCTCCGGCCCGCGCGCATGGGCGAGGTCCGACCAGAACATGCCTCGGGACCAGGCGTCCTCGGGGAAGAGGTCCTTCTCCAGCTCCAGTACGGGCTCGATGTCCCACCAGCGCATCTCGCGCAGCACCGCGGTCGTCACTTGGGGGTGACCACCTTGTAGTTCTTGGGCACCTGCGCGTCCGGCCGGCGCAGGTACAGCGGCCGGGGCGCGGGCAGTTCCGCACCCTTGCCCAGCCGCTCGGCGGCCAGCGCGGCGAGGGCGGCCGCGGAGACATGCTCGGGCGCGCGGGCGTCCGGGAAGGTCTCGGGGTAGAGCAGCGCGCCCGCCCCGACGGCCGGCAGCCCGGCAACCACGTCGGCGATCTCGGCGGGCCGGTCGACGGCCGGTTCCGTCACTCTCGTCCGCGGGTCCTCGTACCGGGCCCAGTAGACCTCCTTGCGCCGGGCGTCGGTCGCCACGACGAAGGGACCCTCGACCTCGGCCGCGTACGCGAGCCCGTCGAGCGTGCACAGTCCATGGACGGGGACCCCGAGGGCGAGCCCGAAGGTGTCGGCGGTCATGAGCCCGACGCGCAGCCCGGTGTACGGGCCGGGGCCGACGCCGACGACGACGCCGGTGACGGCGTCCAGCCGGACGCCCGCCTCGGCGAGGACGCGGTCGACGGCGGGCAGCAGCAGTTCCCCGTGCCGACGCGCGTCCACCTGGCTCGACGCGGCGACGACGTCCGTCCCGTCGTGCAGCGCGACGGTGACGGCGGGGGTGGCGGTATCCAGAGCGAGCAAGAGCACGCAAACAGCCTACGGCGCTTCCGCCGGACGCACGGCCGCCCCGGACCACCGCCACTCTGCTGCTACCGTCACAGCACAGACGTACTTCAAGGGCGTACGTGGGTACGAGAGGTGGGCACACAAGGTGGCCAGTAGCAGCTCGGGATTCGTGGCCGGGCTCACCGCGGCGGCCATCGCCGCAGTCGGTTTCCTCACCTATCAGGCGTCGGCGAACGTCCCCGACGACCTCAGGAAGCCGTCCGCCTCCGAAACCCCGGCGGCCAAGCAGTCCAAGGCACCCGCCGAGCAGGAGAAGGACAAGGCCGGGGCCCTGCCCGAGTCCTCGGGCACCGGCGAGCGCGTCGTCTACTCCCTCGACGAGGACCGCGTCTGGCTGGTCGGCGCGAGCGAGAAGATCACCCGCACCTTCGAGGTCACCCCCAGCACGGTCGACCCCACCCCCGCCACCTACACCGTCACGTCCCGCTCCGCCGCCGTCACCGGCTCCGACGGCACCCCCATCGAACACGTGGTCCGCTTCGCCACGGTCGACGGCGTGGTCATCGGCTTCAGCGCGGCGGTCGACGGCTCCACCCCGCAGCCCGACCCCACCACGAAAACGGGCGGCATCCGCGAGTCCCGCAAGGACGGCAAGGCCATGTGGGACTTCGCGGGAATCGGCACGAAGGTGGTAGTGGTCAAGTAGGGCTCGCGCCCCGTAAGGGGCGCGGGGCGTGACATATGCGGCTCCGCCGCGTGGGCGCGGTCAGCCCCCACCCACCCGCAGCCGCGATGCGACCGCAGACCCTCGCGGAGCGCTACGCAGCCTTGGGGCGCCGCACTTCAACAGGCTTGGGCGCAACCTGGCGCGGCGGTGTCGACACAACTCTCGCCGCCGCACACGAGGCCAGAAGGTCCCGCATGGACACCCCAGCCACCCCGGACGGCTGCCGCTCAAGTCGATCTGATGCCGCCATGGACGCCTCCTGGTGCAACCGGCGAACCAAGTTAGGTAGACCTAACCAAGGACTGGTTACCATGTGACCACGCCGAAGACGCCAAATGCAACATCTTGCCGACACCTTGTCGGACTCAGGCAGGACTCAGGCAGGACTCAGGCAGGACTCAGGCAGAGAGAGCGCCCAGCTCCACCGAGGCCCACCGCTTCCCCAGCCCGGTCACCGTCACATGCCGAACCTCATCGGTCGTATCGCCGACCGCCCGGTGAATGACGACATTCAGCCGGTCGTCCGTCAGCTCCTCGACCTTCCCCTCGCCCCACTCCACCACGATCACGGAATCCGGCAGCGAGACATCAAGATCAAGGTCCTCCATCTCGTCCAGGCCGCCCCCCAGCCGATACGCGTCGACATGGACCAGCGGCGGCCCGTCCCCCAACGACGGATGCACCCGGGCGATGACAAAGGTCGGCGAGGTGACCGCACCCCGCACCCCGAGCCCCTCCCCGAGCCCTCGGGTCAGGGTCGTCTTCCCGGCCCCCAGCTCCCCGTTGAGCATGACGAGATCGCCCGCACGCAGCAGCTTGGCCAGGCGGCGACCCAGCTCGCGCATCCGGTCAGGGGAACCGACTGTGAGGCGAACAGTGACGCCATCGGGCGCCGAAACGTGCGATGTCATGGTCTCTTCCATCGTCACTCACTTGCCGTAGTACGCTGATCACGTCCCGCGAGGGACCGGTTCGGGCTGGACCGCAGCCGAAGGCTGGAAGCCACCTCCGTCAGGAGGAGGCGGAGTCACAACCACTTACGGTAGCCGTAAGCGGTATCGCCCCCGCGCGGGCGAGCAGATCAGCGAGGCGGTCGGTGACGAGTTCCGGGTGCTCCAGCATGACCAGATGCCCGGCGTCCGGCACCAGCACCAACTCCGCGTCCGGCAACGCGTCCGCGATTGCTTCGCTGTGCTCACTCGGTGTGACGAGGTCCTTGACCCCGGCCAGCACGAGCACCGGCAGTCCCGCGAACGCCGTCAGCGCCTCGGTCTTGTCGTGTTCGGTGAACGCCGGATAGAACTCGGCGACGACGTCGATCGGCGTGCCCTCGATCATCCGCTCGGCGAACCTCGCGACCGCCGGGTCGACGTCCCGGGACGCGAACGAGTACCGCTTGATGATCCCGGTGAACAGATCGGCGGTGGCCCGCCGCCCCCGCTCCACCAGCGCGGCCTGCTGCCCCAGCGCCTTCAGCACGCCGGGCAGCACCCGCCGCACCGCGTTGACGCCCGCGACCGGCAGCCCGAAGTTGACCTCGCCGAGCCGCCCCGACGACGTACCCACCAGGGAGACCGCGACGACCCGTTCCCTGATCAGCTCGGGGTAGTGGTCGGCCAGCGCCATGACGGTCATACCGCCCATGGAGTGCCCGACGAGCACGATGGGGCCCTCGGGCGCGGCCGCGTCGATGACGGCCTTCAGGTCGCGCCCGAGCCGGTCGATGGTGACCGGCGCCGCGTCGGGCGTTTGGGCCGCGCGCCCGGAGCGGCCGTGGCTGCGCTGGTCCCAGTGCACGGTCCGTACGACACCGCGCAGCGCGGCCCGCTGGAAGTGCCAGGAGTCCTGGTTGAGGCAGTAGCCGTGGCTGAAGACGACAGTGACCGGCGCCGGGGCCTTTCGGCCGAAGAGCCGGCGCCTGCGGGAGGACAGGCCCCCCTCGGGCTCGACGTCGTCGACCTCGTAGTACAGCTCGGTGCCGTCGTCCGCGTACGCCTTGCCGGGGGTGCCGCGCAGCGCGCCGTACGGGCCGGTGGAGTCGAGCGCGAGGCGGGCCTTTCTGCGCATGCCGCGTCCGACGGTGAGCCGCTCTATGGCGACACCGGCGGCGGCGCCCGCGGCGACCACGCCTATCGCGGCCCCCGCGATTCCGGCCCTGCGCCAGATCCCGTCGGCGGAGGCCGCCGTGGCGGCGGCCGCACTCGCGACGGCCTCCACGGCCTCCGCGCTGCCTTCGCTCACGTCTGCTCCTCTTCGCCGACTTCCGGTGCTACCGCTCGCATACCCGTACGGGGTTACCCGTCTTGTTCGTCTTTCACGTACTCGTGTACTGACTCGCGGTGAATACGGGGCTCACTCACCCGTGTTCACATAGACGCGCGGAACGCGGGTTCCGATCCGCGTCACGATCTCATACCCGATGGTTCCGGCCGCCTGTGCCCAGTCCTCGGCGGTCGGCTCACCCCGGTCGCCCGTCCCGAACAGCACCACCTCGTCCCCCGCGGCGGGTTCGTCCCCGCCGAGGTCGACGACGAACTGGTCCATGGCGACCCGCCCGGCGACCGTCCGCCACTTGCCGCCGACCAGCACGGGCCCGGTGCCGGAGGCGTGCCGGGGGATACCGTCCGCGTAGCCGACGGGGACCAGGCCGAGGGTCGTGTCGCCCGGGGTGACGTAGTGGTGCCCGTAACTGACGCCGTGGCCCCCGGAGACATGCTTGACGAGCGCGAGCGAGGCGCTGAGCCGCATCACCGGGCGCAGCCCGAGGTCGGCCGAACTGCCCAGCTCCGGGCTGGGTGAGATCCCGTAGACGGCGATTCCCGCCCGTACGAGGTCGAAGTGGGCCTCGGGGAGGGTGAGTGTGGCGGGCGAGTTGGCGATGTGCCGCACCTCGGGGCGCACGCCCCGCTCCTCGGCGTACGCCACCATCGCGCGGAAGCGGGTGAGCTGGGCCTCGATGGACGGATGGCCCGGCTCGTCGGCGCAGGCGAAGTGCGACCAGAGCCCGGTGACCGAGACGACCCCGTCCGCCTCCGCGCGCAGCGCTTCATCGACGAGCTCGGTCCAGTCGTCGGGCTGACACCCGCTCCGCCCGAGTCCGGTGTCGGCCTTGAGCTGCACGCGCGCGCGTACCCCCGCCTGCCGCGCCGCCTCCGTGACCTCCCGAAGCGCCCACATGCCGCTGACCGAGACGTCCAGGTCGGCCTCGACGGCCTCCCGCCAGGGCCCGCCCGGCGTCCAGAGCCAGCACATGATCCGCCCCGGCAGCCCCGCCGCCCGCAGCGCGAGCGCCTCCTCGGGCGTCGCCGTCCCCAGCCAGGTCGCCCCCGCCTCGACCGCCGCCCGCGCACACCGCACCGCCCCATGGCCGTACGCGTCCGACTTGACCACGGCCATCAGGGCGGCACCCGGCGCCAGCGCGCGCAACGTCCGCACATTGGCCCGCAGGGCATCCAGATCGATCTCGGCGCGGGCCCGCAACGGCGAGCTCCGCAGAGGTGCTGTCTCACTCATGTCAGCCCCAGTGTCTCAGAGCCCACGGACACACCCCCGGCCCACCTCGATTCATTTGCCCGGCCGCCGCCCCCAGACGAAAACCCGATCCCCCTTCTTCAGAACCCCCCACAACGCCCGCGCATCCGCCAACCGCAGATTCACGCACCCCATGGACCCGATCTCCGTGTAAAGGGACCCGTACACCGCGTGAAACGCCTGCCCCCCACTGAAGAACTGGCTGTACGGCATGGGCTGGTGGTACAGCGTCGACCAGTGGTTCTTGTGCTTCCAATAGACCTTGTGCCACCCGGCCCGCGTCGGATACTGCGCCCGCCCACTCCGCATCGGCACCGGCCCGAACACCACCTTCTTCCCCTTCTGCACCCAGGTCAGCTGCCGAGACAGATCCACACACGCCACCTTGTACGTGCGCTCCGGGCACTTCCCGGCCGCGTTGGGCTTCTTCTGGGCGGACAGCTGCTGCATCCGCACCCAGGTCACCGGCCCCGCGAACCCGATCGCCGGCTTGATGCCGTGCTTGAGCTGGAACGCCCGGATGGCGAGACAGTCCGCAGACGACTGCTTCGCGTCCGCCTTCTTACGCTTGAGCCACTGCTCGACCTGCTTCTGATACGGCCCGGTCAGCTTCGTGCAGGAGACCTGGGCCTGGGCGATGGCCGCCGCCTCGCTGAGCGGCACGTACTCGATGAGGTCGTACGTCCCGGCCACCGCCTCCACCGGCTCGATCGCCTCCTCCTCGACGCCCGGCTCGTACACCTGCGGCGGCAACACCTGGTCCGGCGTGTCGATCGACCAGGGCTGGTTGGGGCCGGGCGGCACCCCGGGGACGAGTTGCTCGCTGCCGGGCCCGGGAGCGGGAGCGGGGACGGGGGTGGGCGGCGCGGTGTCGGCCAGGGCACCTTCCACGGGAAGGAGGGTCAGCAGGGCGAGGAGCGCGGTGACACCACGGAACGTCATGCGCCTGCTCGCCATTTGTCTGATGGTCATGCGATCAGCCATACGTGCCGTGCACGCGCGCGTGGACGCGCCGCGCGTCGGGTCACCCGATATGCGCGCGGGATGTCACCCGATATGAGGGCTCACCGAAGACCTCACTGTCACGTACAGTCACACAGAGCACACGGTAGGTCGCGATCAGGACGACACAGGGGTTGTATATGTGCGGAATCGTGGGATACATCGGCTCGCAGTCCGCCCTCGACGTGGTCCTGGCCGGACTGAAGCGGCTGGAGTACCGGGGCTACGACTCGGCGGGCGTGGCGGTGCCGGCGGACGGGGGCCTGGCCGCCGCCAAGAAGGCGGGGAAGCTGATCAACCTGGAGAAGGAGTTGGTCGGCCGCCCGCTGCCCACCGGCTCCACCGGTATCGGCCACACCCGCTGGGCCACGCACGGCGGCCCCACGGACACCAATGCCCACCCGCACCTCGACAACGCGGGCCGGGTGGCCGTCGTCCACAACGGCATCATCGAGAACTTCGCCGCGCTCCGCGCCGAACTGGCCGAGCGGGGCCACGACCTGGTCTCCGAGACGGACACGGAGGTGGTGGCACATCTGCTCGCCGAGGAGTTCTCGTCGTGCGACGACCTCGCGGAGGCGATGCGGCTGGTGTGCCGGCGGCTGGAGGGCGCGTTCACGCTGGTCGCGGTGCACGCGGACGCGCCGGACGTGGTCGTGGGCGCCCGCCGGAACTCGCCACTCGTGGTGGGCATTGGAGAGGGCGAGGCCTTTCTCGCCTCGGACGTCGCCGCGTTCATCGCCCACACGCGGTCGGCGATCGAGCTGGGCCAGGACCAGGTGGTGGAGCTGCGCCGGGACGGCGTGACGGTGACGACGTTCGACGGCCGCCCCGCCGAAGTGCGCTCCTACCACGTCGACTGGGACGCGTCGGCGGCCGAAAAGGGGGGTTATGACTACTTCATGCTCAAGGAGATCGCCGAGCAGCCCAAGGCGGTCGCCGATACGCTCCTGGGCCGCATCGACGCCTCGGGCTCACTGACGCTGGACGAGGTCCGCATCGGCGCGGCCGAACTGCGCGAGGTGGACAAGGTGGTCATCGTCGCGTGCGGTACGGCGTTCCATGCCGGCCTCATCGCCAAGTACGCCATCGAGCACTGGACGCGGGTCCCGTGCGAGGTGGAGCTGGCGAGCGAGTTCCGTTACCGGGACCCGATCCTCGACCCCCGCACCCTCGTCATCGCCATCTCCCAGTCCGGCGAGACCATGGACACGCTGATGGCGCTGCGCCACGCCCGCGAGCAGGGCTCCCGCGTCCTCGCGATCTGCAACACCAACGGCTCGACGATCCCCCGCGAGTCGGACGCGGTGCTGTACACCCACGCGGGTCCGGAGGTCGCGGTCGCGTCGACGAAGGCGTTCCTGACCCAACTGGTGGCCTGCTACCTCGTCGCGCTCTACCTCGGCCAAGTACGGGGCACCAAATGGGGCGACGAGATCCAGGCGGTGATCCGCGACCTCTCCAGAATCTCCCACGAGGTGGAGCGGGTCCTGGAAACCATGGAGCCCGTACGGGAGTTGGCCCGCACCCTGGCCGCCAAGAACACGGTGCTGTTCCTGGGCCGCCACGTCGGCTACCCGGTCGCCCTCGAAGGCGCCCTGAAACTCAAGGAACTGGCCTACATGCACGCGGAGGGCTTCGCGGCGGGCGAGCTGAAGCACGGCCCGATCGCCCTGATCGAGGAGGACCTCCCGGTGGTGGTCCTGGTTCCGTCCCCGGCCGGCCGTTCCCTCCTCCACGACAAGATCGTCTCCAACATCCAGGAGATCCGCGCGAGAGGCGCCAGCACGATCGTCATCGCGGAGGAGGGCGACGAAACGGTGGTCCCGTACGCCGACCACCTGATCCGCATCCCGCCGACCCCCACCCTCCTCCAACCCCTGGTCGCCACGGTCCCCCTCCAGGTCTTCGCCTGTGAACTCGCCACCGCCCGAGGCAACGAGGTCGACCAGCCGCGGAACCTGGCGAAGTCGGTGACAGTGGAGTGACCCGGCGCCGACCCGGCATCGTAGGGTGCGGCCCATGCCCATCATCGGAGTCGGCATCGACGTCGCCGAGATCGACCGTTTCCGCGCCGCCATGGAACGAACCCCCACCATGGCCGAACGCCTCTTCCTGCCGAGCGAACTCCTCCTCCCGAGCGGCGAACGCCGAGGCATCGCCTCCCTCGCCGCCCGCTTCGCCGCCAAGGAAGCCCTCGCCAAGGCCCTGGGCGCCCCCGCCGGCCTCCACTGGACCGACGCCGAGGTCTACGTAGAACCCACCGGCCAACCCCGCCTCCGAGTAACCGGCACGGTAGCGGCCCGCGCCACCGACCTCGGCGTCAAGTCCTGGCACATCTCCCTGAGCCACGACGCCGGGGTGGCCTCGGCGGTGGTGGTGGCAGAGGGGTAGGCGCAGCTGCGGGCAATCGTGCCGCTGGGGCGATGGGGGTACCTCCCGCTCATGGGGGCACCTCCCGCTCGAGCGGAGCCGAGAGTGGGGGAGAAGCCGAGAGGGGGGAGGGTGGGCGCAGCGGCACCTCGTAGCGCCGAGCAGCGCCCGCCAGCCCCGACTCCGGGTGCCCAACACCCCAAGCCCGACTGTCCTCGCACCCGCCCCCACCCACAAGGCAGACTCACCCCATGCGCTCAGCCCACCGCGTAGAAACCGTCCGCACAGCCGAACGCACCCTCATGGCCCAACTCCCCGACGGCGCCCTGATGCAACGCGCGGCCGCAGGCCTGGCCGCAGCCTGCGCAGCCGCCCTCCCCCACATCTACGGCAGCCGCATCGTCCTCCTCACCGGCAGCGGCGACAACGGCGGCGACACCCTCTACGCAGGCGCCCGCCTGGCCAAGCGCGGCGCAGGAGTGACGGCCGTCCTCCTCAACCCCACCCGCACCCACCCCGAAGCCCTCAAGGCCCTCCTCCGAGCAGGCGGCACCACAACCACCCCCACCGCCCCCACCACACCGTCCCTCATCAACCGGGCCGACCTCATCCTCGACGGCATCGTCGGCATCGGCGGCAAGGGCGGCCTCCGCCCCGAAGCCGCCCCCCTGGCCGAGCTCGCAGCCGCCTCCCCCGCCACCGTCGTATCCGTCGACCTCCCCAGCGGCATCGAACCCGACACGGGCGAGGTGAACGGCCCGGCCATCCACGCCGACCTCACCGTCACCTTCGGCACCCACAAACCGGGCCTCCTCATCGACCCGGCCCGCGAGCACGCCGGCTCCGTACGCCTGATCGACATCGGCCTCGCGAGCACCCTCCCCGCCACCCCCGACGTGGAGTCCCTCCAGCACGCCGACGTGGCGGCCCTGCTCCCCCACCCGTCCCCGGAGAGCGACAAGTACCGCCGGGGGGTGGTCGGCATCGCGGCGGGCTCGGCCCGCTACCCGGGCGCGGCGGTCCTCGCGGTCGCGGGCGCCCTACGCGGCGGCGCGGGCGCCGTCCGCTACGTGGGCCCGGCCGCGGACGCCGTACTGACCCGCTTCCCGGAAACCCTGGTGTCGGACAAGGGCCCGAGAAAGGCCGGCCGAGTCCAGGCGTGGGTGACCGGCCCGGGCGCCGGCGACGACGCGGCCCCGGTCGCCGAGGCCCTCTCCACCGACGTCCCCGTCCTGCTCGACGCGGACGGCCTCCGCCTGGCGGACCGCGACGCCGTACGAGCCCGCACGGCACCCACTCTCATGACCCCGCACGCCGGCGAGGCCGCGGCCCTCCTGGGCGTCTCCCGCGAGGAGGTGGAGTCGGCCCGCCTCACCGCCGTACGCGACCTGGCCCGCGGCTACCACGCCACGGTCCTCCTCAAGGGCTCCACGACCCTGATCGCCACCCCCGACGACGACACCCCGGTCCGCGTCAACCCCACCGGCACCCCCTGGCTCGCCACGGCCGGCAGCGGCGACGTCCTCTCCGGCCTCGCGGGCTCCCTCCTCGCCGCCGGCCTCTCCCCCCTGGACGCGGCGAGCGCGGCCGCCTACCTGCACGGCCTGGCGGGCCGTTACGCCGCGAAAGGCGCGCCCACAATCGCCCAGGACGTGGCGGAAGCCATCCCGGCGGCCTGGCGCGACATCACGGCCTGACGAACGCCCGTAGGCCCCCTACTCCCCGTCCTCGATCCGCTCGATGGCGTCCCGCACCATCCCCAGATACTCGACCTCCTCGCACCGCGGCTTGCTTCCCATCCGGTACATGTCGAGGCAGTCGTAGAGGTACTCCCCGAGATCCTCGTCCGGCAGATCGACCGCCAGTTCGCTGCACACGCGCCCGGTGAGATCCGGTTGTTCAGCGCGCGTGGATCTTCGACGCAGGACGTTCTGAATACGCAAGGCGGCAGTCCCCAAACCCCATGACCCACATGGTCGGCCGAAAGGCGGTTCCCTCCCGACTGCCCGGACGCTAGACCCCTCAACCGCCCCAGGTCCATACTTTGACCACGGTTCACGCACAGTAATGACACAGTCGTAAGCGGCGTGACGGACCCCACCCGCCACCCACCCATCACTCCGTTCGAACTCCGTTAACAATGGACTGTGATCTCTCCGGTCTCCTCGATGCCCCGGAGCGCCCACCGGCAGCGGCCGGAGGCGACTCCCTACGTCGACCTCACCCGTTCCGAGTGGAGCGCGCTGCGCGACAAGACGCCGCTGCCGCTGACCGCCGAGGAGGTCGAGAAGCTGCGTGGCCTGGGCGATGTCATCGACCTCGACGAGGTACGGGACATCTATCTGCCGCTGTCCCGACTTCTCAACCTCTACGTGGGCGCCACGGACGGCCTGCGCGGCGCCCTGAACACCTTCCTGGGTGAACAGGGCTCCCAGTCCGGCACCCCGTTCGTCATAGGCGTCGCCGGCTCCGTGGCGGTCGGCAAGTCGACCGTCGCCCGCCTCCTCCAGGCCCTCCTCGCCCGCTGGCCGGAACACCCGCGCGTGGAACTGGTCACCACGGACGGCTTCCTGCTCCCCATGAAGGACCTCCAGGAGCGCGGCCTGGTCTCACGGAAAGGCTTCCCCGAGTCGTACGACCGCCGGGCACTCACCCGTTTCGTCGCCGACATCAAGGCCGGCAAGGACGAGGTGACGGCGCCCGTCTACTCCCACCTCATCTACGACATCGTCCCCGACCGGCGGCTCACGGTCCGCCGTCCCGACATCCTCATCGTCGAGGGCCTGAACGTCCTCCAGCCCGCCCTCCCCGGCCAGGACGGCCGCACCCGCGTCGGTCTCGCCGACTACTTCGACTTCAGCGTGTACGTCGACGCGAGCCCCGACGACATCGAACGCTGGTACCTCAACCGCTTCAAGAAGCTCCGCCAGACCGCCTTCCAGAACCCGGACTCGTACTTCCGCAAGTACACCCAGGTCTCCGAGGAAGAGGCCCTCGACTACGCCCGCGGCCTCTGGCGCACCATCAACAAGCCCAACCTGGTCGAGAACATCGCCCCCACCCGGGGCCGCGCCACGCTCATCATCCGCAAGGGAACCGACCACAAGGTCCAACGCCTCAGCCTGCGCAAGCTGTGAGACGGCACCCCATGGACGTAACGTCGGCCTGTTAGATGGACACCATGCTGCATCTGCGCCTGATCACCCCGCCGAACAAGACCGACGAGGTGGTGCGCCTGATCGAGAAGACGGTCGGGACGACTCACCTCGTCGTCATGGCGGGCGCCGCCCGCAACCCCGTCGGAGACGTCGTGTTGTGCGACGTCGCACGCGAGGCGGGCGACGAACTCATCGGCGTGCTACGGGCGTCGGGCCTCGACGAGACCGGCTCCATCGCGGTGGAGAACATCGACCTGTCGCTCTCCAAGCGCGCCGAGAAGGCCGAGGCGGAAGCACCCGGCGAGGGCGCGGACGCGGTCCTGTGGGAGCACCTGGCGGAGGCGACACACGAGGAGTCGACGCTCTCCATCACGTACATCGCCTTCATCACCCTCGCCACGATGATCGCGGCCTGCGGCGTCGTCCTCGACAACGCCATCCTGATCGTGGGCGCGATGGCGGTCGGCCCCGAGTTCGGCCCGCTGGCCGGCTTCAGCACGGCCATCGTCCAACGCCACCCGCGCCTCGCCCTGCGCTCGCTGACCGCCCTCCTCGTGGGCTTCGCGGTGGCGATGGCCGTGACGGTCGGCTTCAGCCTCTTGATGGACTCGCTCGGCTACTTCACCGAAGCCAAACTGGAGGCCGAACGCCCCAACACCGCCTTCGTCTACGCCCCCGACGCCTTCTCCTTCATCGTGGCGGTCCTGGCCGGCATCGCGGGCACCCTCTCCCTGACCTCGGCCAAGTCGGGCGCCCTGGTAGGCGTGGCCATCTCGGTCACGACGGTCCCGGCAGCGGCCAACGCGGCAGTGGCCCTGAGCTACGGCGACACGAAGCAGACGGTGGGCTCCACGGAGCAACTGCTCCTGAACCTCCTGGGCATCATCCTGGCCGGCACCCTGACCCTGCTCTTCCAGAAGTGGCTGTGGTCAAAGCCGCGTTGAGGGGGCTGCGCCCCTGAAGGGGCGCAGCCCGCACGCGGAACAACGAACTACCCGAGCGCGGACTTCACCGCATCAGCCAACCGCCCAGCCACAGACCGAGCCTGCTCGATATCCGCAGCCTCAACCATCACCCGAACCAACGGCTCGGTCCCGGACGGCCGCAACAACACCCGCCCCGTGGACCCCAGTTCCCGCTCGGCCTCAGCCACAGCCGCGGCCAACTCCGCCGACGTACCGACCCGCGACCGATCCACATCAGGCACATTGATGAGCAACTGAGGCAGCCGCTCCATCACACCGGCCAGTTCCTTGAGCGTACGCCCGGTCCGCGCGACCCGAGCCGCCAGCAGCAGGCCGGTCAACGTCCCGTCACCCGTGGTCGCGTGATCCAGCACGATCACATGCCCGGACTGCTCGCCGCCGAGCGCGTACCCGTGCTCCTTCATCTCCTCCAGCACATACCGGTCCCCGACCGCGGTCTGCACCAGCCGCAGCCCCTCCCGCTCCAGGGCCAGCTTGAAGCCGAGGTTGGACATGACGGTGGCGACAACTGTGTCCGAGCGAAGCACCCCACGCTCACGCATGTCGAGCGCGAGCACCGCGAGGATCTGGTCCCCGTCCACCTCGTTGCCCTCGTGGTCGACGGCGAGGCACCGGTCGGCGTCCCCGTCGTGCGCGATACCGAGGTGCGCCCCGTGCTCGACAACGGCGGCGCGCACCTTCGCGAGGTGCGTCGACCCGCACCCGTCATTGATGTTGAGCCCGTCCGGCTCGGCCCCGATGGTGACGATCTCGGCCCCGGCACGCCTGAACGCCTCCGGCGAGACCCCGGCGGCGGCACCGTGCGCCTCGTCGAGGACGACCTTGAGCCCGTCGAGCGGGTTGGGCAGGACGGACAGCAGATGCTCGACGTACTGCCCGAAGCCGTCGTCGTACGACCGAACCCGCCCGACGCCCGCGCCCGTGGGCCGGTCCCAGGGCGCGCCTGTCCGGTGCTCCTCGTACACGCCCTCGATCTTGTCCTCAAGCTCGTCCGCGAGCTTGTGGCCGCCGCGGGCGAAGAACTTGATCCCGTTGTCGGGCATGGCGTTGTGGCTGGCGGAGAGCATCACGCCGAGGTCGGCGCCCAGCTCGCCGGTGAGGAACGCCACCGCGGGGGTGGGCAGCACACCGACGCGCAGCACGTCGACGCCCGCGCTGGCGAGGCCGGCCACGACGGCGGCCTCCAGGAACTCCCCGGACGCTCGCGGATCCCGCCCGACCACCGCCACCGGCTTGTGGCCTTCGAACGTACCCGCCTCGGCGAGTACGTGCGCCGCCGCGACGGAGAGTCCGAGCGCGAGCTCGGCCGTCAGATCCGCGTTGGCGACACCGCGCACGCCGTCCGTGCCGAAGAGTCGTCCCACTGTGGTGTCCTCCGAATTGCTGAGAATGTGCGGCTCGTACCAGGTGGAGTGGTACCAGGTGGACTCGTACCCGGTAGTCCCGTACCGGGTATATCCCCTGAGACTGTCCTCCCGCTGTCGGGGTTGTACCGACAGTCGGCGCATAAGCCTGCGATAAACAATCAACCCTGCTAAGCAAACCGCCCCGGCGGCACAGGTATGTGCCACCGGGGCGATGCGCGCGGTACGGCGCAGCAGCGTGATTAACGCTTGCTGTACTGCGGGGCCTTGCGGGCCTTCTTCAGACCGGCCTTCTTGCGCTCGACCGCACGGTCGTCGCGCTTCAGGAAGCCGGCCTTCTTGAGCGGGCCGCGGTTGTTGTCGACGTCGGCCTCGTTCAGGGCGCGGGCGACACCGAGACGGAGCGCACCGGCCTGACCGGAGACACCGCCACCCGCGATGCGGGCGATGACGTCGTAGCGGCCCTCGAGCTCAAGAACCTTGAACGGCTCGTTGACCTCCTGCTGGTGCACCTTGTTCGGGAAGTAGTCCTCGAGCGTACGCCCGTTGATCTTCCACTTGCCGGAGCCCGGGACGATCCGGACGCGGGCGATGGCGTTCTTGCGACGACCCAGGCCGGCGGCCGGCTGGGGCTCGCCGAAGCGGGAAGCCATGGACTCGGAGGTGTACTCGCCCTCGACGGGGACGTCCGACTCCGTGGTGTAGCTGTCGATGTCAAGCTCTTCGAGCGGCTGCTCGGCAGTGGTCTCGGCCACGATTCTCCTCAGATTCTCTTCAGGCTTAGGGGGTGGCCGGACTTACTGCGCGACCTGGGTGATCTCGAACGGCACCGGCTGCTGGGCAGCGTGCGGGTGCTGGTCGCCCGAGTAGACCTTCAGCTTGGAGAGCATCTGACGGCCCAGGGAGTTCTTGGGGAGCATGCCCTTGACGGCCTTCTCGACGGCCTTCTCCGGGTTCTTCTCCAGCAGCTCGTCGTAACGGACGGAGCGCAGACCACCCGGGTAGCCGGAGTGGCGGTAGGCCATCTTCTGGGTCCGCTTGTTGCCGGACAGGTGCACCTTGTCCGCGTTGATGATGATGACGAAGTCACCGGTGTCGACGTGGGGGGCGTAGATCGGCTTGTGCTTGCCACGCAGCAGGGTGGCGGCAGTGGTGGCGAGACGGCCCAGGACAACGTCCTGGGCGTCGATGACGTGCCACTGACGCGTCACATCGCCGGGCTTGGGGCTGTACGTACGCACGGTTCGTAGCCTTCGCTTCTTCAGTGAGGTTCCTGACAAGGTCACCGAAGACGATCACGACAGCCCAGACCGCACCACGGTGACGCAAACCGCGTGCTGATCGCTGTGCATCGGCCCGGTGGACCGGTGTAAGGGCCGCCTCACGTGAGAATGAGCAAGCCAATACACATAACGAACCTGAAGAATAGCCGCGCAGCCCCGGACGGGTCAAAACGGCCCGCTGCCGCTGAGGCTGAGCCGCGTGGGGCGGCGGGGACGAGGCGATGCCCCGACCACCCACAGTTGTCACTTTTGCCCAGCAGCCCCGGATCACGCTAGGGGCTCAGTCCCCCCAGACACCGACCACCACCCCCCACTCCCCGTCTAAAATACGACCCATGAGCTTTGGGCAGGGGGGGTCCCAGTGGAGCCCCGGGGGTTCCCACAATCCGTGGGGCGACCAACAACAGTGGGGTTCCACCAACCAGACCCCGGACTGGGCGGCACTCGCCGAACAGTCCGAATCACGCAACAGACGCCGCAGACTCCTGATGATCATCGGCGGCGCCCTCGCCACGGTCGGCATAGGCGCCGCCGTGGCCGTCGCGGTGGTCAACGCGGACGGCGGCTCCGCCACGGCGAACGGCCCGAACAGCGACGTCCCCGCCACCGCGGACATCCCGAGCGCCAGCGCGAAGACGGACCCGTCGTTCGCCCCGACCTCGGCCCCGCCCCCGCTGAACCCGAAGGACTTCATCTCCAGCTCGGGCAAGGACAAGGCACCGATCAGCCCGGACATCCTCTTCCCGGGCTCCCAGCTGACGAAGGACGACGACGTCGTCTACCGCAAGGGCCCCACAGCCTCGACGACAGACTGCGCCTCGGCCGTCCAGGGCACCCTCGACAAGCTCCTGACCAGCAACGACTGCACCCGCTTCATGCGCGTGACGTACCACCGTGACAAGGTCGCGGTGACGATCGGCGTCGCCCTGTTCGACACCGAGGCCATGGCGACCAAGGTCAAGACGGGCTGGGACAAGAAGAGCACCATCGTCTCCCTCTCCGGCGACGGCGTCCCCACCTTCTGCCGTACGACGATCTGCCGTACAACCGTCAACTCCTACGGCCGCTACGCCTACTTCACCCTCGCCGGCTTCACCAGCGGCAAGGACGTGACGGAGAAGGACAGCTCCGTCTTCACCGCCGGCGACCACCTCGCCCAGTCCACCTTCGAACAGATCCGCCGCCGAGGCGAGGCCCAGGCGGCCGCCGCGGCCAACGAGCAGTAACCCGCATCAGGCCCGGGGCCAGGGCCTGTCGTTCGGATCATGCCTGGGCCGCGGGGCTTGGTGCGCACATCTGCGGCCATTGGGCCCTGCTTCCCGAAGTCGGCATGATCCGAACGACAGGCCCTAGCAGCAGCCGGCCCCGGGTGCCCCCGGCAGACTCCGCCGGTTCCGCGCCTCCTTGTTCCGCGCGGCCAGCAGCTCGTCCGCCGGGTAGCCGACCTCCTCCAGGGTCAGCCCGTGCGGCCGTACGACATGCACCGCGGAGTCCCGCACACCGGCGGCCAGCACCTTCCCGGGCCAATCGGCCCCCCGGTGCCCGTCCCCCACGAACAGCAGCGCGCCGATCAGCGACCGCACCATGTTGTGACAGAACGCGTCGGCCCGCACGGTCGCGGTGATGATCCCGTCCTCCCCCCGCACCAGGCTCAGCTCCTGAAGCGTACGAATGGTCGTGGCCCCCTCACGCCGCTTGCAGTAGGCCGCGAAGTCATGCTCGCCCAGCAGCCCTCGCGCGGCCTCGTTCATCGCGTCCACATCCAGCGGCCAGTCATGCCACAGCACGTGATTGCGCAGCAGCGGATCGACACCGCCCGGGTTGTCGGTGACGCGATACGCATACCGCCGCCAGACAGCCGAGAACCGCGCGTTGAACCCGCTCGGCGCCTCCCGCACCGCCCACACCCGCACATCCCTGGACAACCGCCCGGCGAGCCGTTTCAGCAGCTTCCCGTGATGCTCGCCCCAAACGCCCCGCGGCAGATCGACATGGGCCACCTGCCCCCGCGCATGCACCCCGGCATCGGTCCGCCCGGCCACGGTCAGCTCATACGTCTCCGTGGACCGCGTAACGGTCCGCAGGGCATCCTCGATCTCCCCCTGCACGGTCCGCCGCCCCCCGGCCTGCTTGGCCCACCCGGAGAACTCGGTCCCGTCGTAGGAAAGGTCAAGGCGCACCCGTACATACCCGGGCTGTACTTCGTCACTCACTCCTGAATCCTCTCAGGTACACAAAAGCGGGCCCGTTCCTATAAGGAACGGGCCCACTCAGACGCGCCCCGTCAGGGGCGCGGGGAACTGCGCGACCAGCCACAACCAACCCGCAGCCGAAAACGCAGCACCCCGCGGAGCACTACGCGTCCTTGGACTCCTCGGCCGCAGCCTCGTCCGCCTTGGTGGTGTCGACCTTGGTCTCAGCGACCTCGGCGTCCTTCGCGGCACGCTTCGTCGCAGCCTCGGCCTCACCGGTCGCCTGCTGCGCGACCGTCAGCGCCTCGACCAGCTCGATGACAGCCATGGGCGCGTTGTCGCCACGGCGGTTGCCGACCTTGGTGATACGGGTGTAGCCACCCGGACGGTTCTCGTACCGCGGGCCGATCTCGGTGAAGAGCGTGTGCACGACGCTCTTGTCCGTGATGACCTGGAGCACCTGACGGCGGTTGTGAAGGTCACCCTTCTTCGCCTTGGTGATCAGACGCTCGGCGTACGGCCGCAGACGGCGGGCCTTCGCCTCGGTGGTGGTGATACGGCCGTGCTCGAAGAGGCTCTTCGCGAGGTTCGCGAGCAGCAGCTTCTCGTGCGCGGCACTGCCGCCCAGACGGGCACCCTTGGTGGGCTTCGGCATGGTGATTCTCCTAGGTGTCTGCCCCGGCCGTATCAGGTACCGGGGTCAGTATCCGAGCAGGCGGTCGCCTGTCGGAGACCCCGCGCCTCATAGGGGCGCGGGGAGGTGTCGATATGCGGCTACCGCCGCGTGGGCGCGACCAGCCACAGCGAGCCCGCGGCCGAAAATCCGGCCTCCTCGCGGAGCGCCTAGTACTGCTCGGTCTCGACGAACCCGGCGTCCGCGTCGTCATCGGCACCAAAGGCGTCGGCGGCGGCGGTCGGGTCGAATCCGGGCGGGCTGTCCTTGAGCGCCAGACCCATGCCGGCCAGCTTCGCCTTGACCTCGTCGATGGACTTCGCACCGAAGTTACGGATGTCGAGCAGGTCGGCCTCGGAACGAGCCACGAGCTCACCCACGGAGTGGATGCCCTCACGCTTGAGGCAGTTGTACGACCGAACGGTGAGCTCCAGCTCCTCGATCGGCAGCGCCAGATCGGCGGCGAGCGCGGCGTCCGTCGGGGACGGACCCATGTCGATGCCTTCGGCATCGATGTTCAGCTCGCGGGCGAGACCGAACAGCTCGACCAGCGTCTTACCGGCCGACGCCATGGCGTCACGCGGACGCATCGCCTGCTTGGTCTCGACGTCGACGATCAGCTTGTCGAAGTCGGTGCGCTGCTCGACACGCACGGACAAGAACCTCATCGACCCGCCGTCCACCACCCCCACGCTCACCCTGGACCTGGCCCGTACGTCGGTTCGCGTCCCGCATCTCGGCAGCGCCGCCGCGTTCGCCCACGCCACCTCGGGCGGCACCTCCGCCACACCCGAGACCACAGTCCTGGACGGCGTGCGCGCACCGCACACCGCCCAGCGCGCCCCCGGCAACTGACCGGCTCGGGCGACGGCACCCACCTGGTGTCATGCGCCGGAAGGTCGGTTGCCACCATGGCCAGGGCGCCGGTGACCGTCCCGCCCAACCACCAGGGCAGTCGGACACCCGCGCCGCGCATGAGTGAGATGGTCGTGCCGATGCCGCAGCCGACGGCTGTGCCCGAAAGCGCCCCCAGCCCCGACAACCGGTTGTCCCGGGTCTCACCGGCACCGGGGACCGGATGCCCGGTGCCGCGAGCGATCTTGTCCACAGTCCGGGCCGGGGTGGTCGGCGTAGGTCACGGCGTTGAGACCGTCGTCCCGGCGGCACCAGCGGCGCCCCCCGGATCTCCCGCACCTCGTGCCCTCGCCGTACCGCCTCAGCTGCCAGTCCCTGCAGCAAGGCGGCATCCCCAGCCGGATGCAGGTGCGCCAATCGCGAAGGCACCGGGACCACAGCCCCACCCACCTTCGACCGCTGACTCCGCGCGTTGGGATGCGGGCCCTCCGCAAGGAACAGCTCCAACCCGGGCCCGCCGTACTGAACCTGCTCGATGCGCTTGCCTTCCGGTTCGAGGCCGTGCCGCTTCGCGTAATTGACGACGCGCCGCCACTCCGCCACCTTGTCGTCATCGGGATCAGCGAACCGGACACCACCCTCGGCAACAAGCCGCTGGATCAGCTCCTGTGCCTTCGCCCGCCGGGTGAGCAGGGCAGGTCACGGCGCCGCCTGGTTTCTTCCGGGACATCTGAACGACGGGTGCCGCCGCGCCCGTCCTGGGCGGGGGAGGGACTCTTGAGGGAGCAGCCGCGTTCCTGCGTCGGCTCACCCGGTGAGGCGTGCCGCAGACAACCGTACGCAGCGCGATACTTCCCTCATGAGCTCTTCCCCTGCCTCGCCGATGCCGGGACGCGGGGGCACGCACTTTCGCGTGCTCTTCGTCTGCACGGGAAATCTGCACCGCTCCCCACTGGCCGAGCGCCTGCTGACGGCCCGACTCGCCGCGTCTCCAGGAACGTCGGGAAGTTTCCGGGTGAGCAGCGCCGGCACCGCGGCCATGGCGGGAACGCCCATGGACCCGGCGGCGGCGACTCTCCTCGTCGAGATGGGCGGGGATCCCCGCGGTGCGCTCGCTCGCCGGCTGACCGCAGCCCTGGTGGAGGACGCCGACCTCGTGCTGGGTGCTGCCGCGGAACACCGGGAGGCGGCCGTGCGACTGTCTCCGCTGTGGGCCTTGCGGCGGGCCTTCACCTTGCGTGAGTTCGGCCGGTTGCTGAGGCCGGAGGACGCCGTGGGCGCGAGGGAACCTGCCGAACGAGCCGCGGCGCTGGTCAGTGGCGCCGCAGCACGACGCGGGACTGACGGCAACCTGGCGGACGACGATGACGTGGCTGATCCGTACGGTGCCCCCATCCGGGTGGCACGGGAGGCCGCGGCACGGATCGCCGAACCGGTGGAGCGGATCGCCGCGGCGGTACTGGGCCCGCTTCCTGCCACGGGGACCCCTCACGCGGACGAACGGTAAGTGAGCACCGGGACGAACGGTCAGTCGCCACACGACGGGTACGGCCGTACCGTCGCCAGCAAGGGCCGCACCATGGGCTGGCGCAGCAGCGACGGCGGACGGTCCGAGGCGCTCTCCAGCAGGCGCAACTCCAGGGTGCGCGTGGCGCCCGCGGGCAGCTCGAGGTCAAGGGTGTAGACCGGGTGACCGCGCTCGGCAGCTTGGTTCACCAGGACCGGTCGCCCGTCCAGAGCCGCCTCGGCCAGCTTCGCCCCCTTGCTCGCGTAGTACGAAACCAGCAGACGGTTGTCGCCGGGCCGGGTCCGGTAAGAGGGGGCGTCCGCGCGCTGGGTGACATACGTGGGGAGTCCCGAGGCCGGTGCTCTGTTGGTGAGGTCCACGGTCACGGTGACCTCACGGCCGGCCGCGACGCACCGGCCCGGCGCCCACTCCAGACGCCGGTCCAGGTAGTAGTCCAGTTTGCTGCCCGCCGCGTTGTTGACCACCAGTCCGGCGAACGGCTCGGCGGTGTCGGGCAGGGCACCGCCGAACGGGCGTCGTCGGAGTTCACGCTGCTCGGACGGGTGAGCACTCCACACCTTGACCCGTCCCTCCCTCAGCTGCCCGCTCAGGGCGGCGAGCAACGCGGGCCGTCGCCCTGGATCGTTCGCAACCCCCAGCAGCCGCCCCGCGACGGCGCGAGCCACGTCGAGGAAGAACGCCTTGCGCTTTCGTGTGTCCGGGTAGGCCGCGTAGCTGCTGCGCTCGGTGAGATCCACGACATTGGCAGCGGTGACTGCGGTGCCGTCCGGCAGTCGGACGGAGCCGGATGCGGCGAGCAGCCCTGACAGAGCACTGGGATCGAGGGCGAAGGCGCCATCCACCTTCTGGCCCCTGTGCTCCCGCCATGCGGCTGTCCAGATACGGGCCGCGTACGGGAAGTGCGGACTGAGGTTGGAGTTGACCCAAGTAGTGGTGGGGGCGTTGTGCCCGTGCAACGCGGTGTACTCGGCGCCCAGGTCGACCGGCGCGACGGCGTCCGTCATCTCGGTGTCGTTCCCGAAGTACTCGAACGCCAGTTGGCCCCGGTCCGCGGTCAGAACCGCGAACGCGCCGGGCAGCCCGCCCGTGCCGCGCGCCTCGGCCGTGTTCTCGAACACCACCACATACCGCCGTGGACCCCGTTCTCCCAGCATGGACGGCATTACACGGGCCGCCGCGGCGGCGTCGACCGTGGCGGGGACGATCCGGTCGAGTTGCTCGGCGAGCTGGGCCCGGGCCCGGTCGACGGCGGGCAGCCAGGTTCTGCGGGGCAACTCGTCGACCTCGGTACGCACGTCGGAGGCGCTGCGCGAGGCCTGGTCGAGGGCCGGAGCGGCACGGCGAAGCGCGGAGAGGTTCAGGTGACCACCGTCTTTCGCCGTGTCCGCGGTGAGTTCGGTGGCGGTGTCCGCCAGAGGAGAGAGCACGTCACGGGTCAACCGCTCGGCAGCCTCCGCGGCACCGCGCACGGTACGGACGGGTCCGCCCAGGACGGGCACGTGCGCGGCGGAGAACCAGGCCGGACCGGTGGTGAGCCGGTGTGCTCGCGCGGCGTGTGCGGCGGCGGCGCGCACGGCGGCATCGGGTGTCTGCTTCACCGGCACGGCATTTCCCGCGGGCACGTCCGCGGGAGGACCTGCGGCAATCTGCTGTCGCAGCGAGCTCAGCGCCCGTTGTGAGGCCAGCAGTTCGTCGCGAACGAGCAGGCCGGTGACGACGACCCAACCGGCGCCGGCCAGAGGCAGGCCCGCGAGGGCGCCCACGAGCAGCCTGGCACGACGACGACGGAGCCATCGGACCAGGCTGTGGGTATTGCGTGACTCGGAGTTTTTCCTGAGGCGCGGCATTCGCATGTTGTCGGCCGGCTCAGCCCTGTTCCATGCGAGCGTGACGGCGCCGTACGACCGTGACCGTCTTGACAGCGACTGCGGCCAGCCCGGCAGCCCCGCCTACCAGGGCCCAGTTCAGGACCGAGTCGGTCGCTGTGGGCACCGTGCTGCCGCTCACGTCACTCGTCACGTCGTAGCCGGCCAAGCCAAGGTCTTCCTGCTGACTCGTTCCCACGGAGCCGGGCTGCTCCTCGACGGCACTGGTTCTCAGGGCGAGGGTCTTCCCGTTTCCGGCGACCTTGACGGTGCCGGGCTGACCTGCGACGCCACCTGCCAGTGGGAGGCTCGCCCCGTCCGCGTTGCGCCCCCCTCCCCCGTGGCCATGCCCATGCCCGTTCCCATGCCCGTCCCCGTGGCCATGCCCATGCCCGTCCCCGTGTCCGTTCCCATGCCCGTTCTTTGCCGTCACCAGGAGGGGTGCGGAGACGCTTCCCGACTCCTCGCCGGTGAGCGTGAACAGGTAAGGACCGGGAGGGGTGTCCTTGGGCACCTGGAAGCACCCGAACACGGTGCCGCGGGTGTTGGCCTGGTAGGTCGCGTCCTGGTCCTCGCACTCGTCCCCGCCGCCTCCACCGCCCCCGCTGCGGGGCGGTCCGCTGAGGGTGGCCGGGGACTGCGGGTCGAGCGATGCGGTGACGACTTCTTCGGGCTCGAACCCCTCTGCGACGAAGTAGATCGCCCCACCCGCGGGCACCGAGGCAGTACTCAACTCCGGTGGGTAGGGCTGGTAAACGTTCGTTGGCGCGTCGGCATACGCGAACTGCGCGTTCGCCAGCGGTACGGCGGCAACGAAGGTAGCGGCTGTGGCAGCCAAGGCGGCCCGCCACGGCGAAGACTTGATCATCTCGTACCAATCTCCCAGCTGATCTCGTGTCCGGATGGCAGCGCCGCCAAAAAGTTACTGATATATCCTCATATCCCTATATTCCTACCTAAGCTAACGCAAAGCGCCTCAGGAGCCTCCTAATGGCCCACTCAGTAGGCGCCGTCGCCGCGCAGTACGGCAGGCAGTGTCCTCGCGAGAATGGCCAGGTCCTTCCGGACCGACCAGGTGTCGACATATTCCAGGTCCAGGCGCAGGGCGTCCTCCCAGGTGAGGTCGGACCGGCCACCGATCTGCCACAGGCCGGTGAGCCCCGGCCGGACCAGCAGGCGACGCCCGGCATCCCCGGTGCACACCGAGTCCTCGACCGGCAACGGCCGAGGGCCGACCAACGACATGTGCCCCATCAGCACGTTGACCAGTTGCGGCAACTCGTCCAGGGAGTACCGGCGCAGCCAACGCCCGACGGGGGTGACACGGGGGTCCTCACGAATCTTGAACAGCTGTCCGTCGGCTTCGTTGCGGACGGCCAGCGCCGCTCGCAACCTCTCGGAGCCGACCTGCATGGTGCGTAGCTTGAGGACCTGGAACTCCATGCCGCGCCAACCAGTGCGGCGCTGACGGAACAGGGCGGGCCCCGGAGTGTCGACCTTCACGGCGACGACAGCCGCGAGGAGCACCGGCGCCACCAGCAGGAGCAGCACTACGGCCCCCACCACGTCGATGGTCCGTTTGGCCGTCCGCCCCACCCATCGCCGCCGACGACACGGCTCCGGCTGGCGGGGAGCCGTATGTGCTGCAGATACCGACACTTCCATGCCCCTTCTCCTAGTGCGACAAACGGGTGAAAGGTGCTCAATCGCGAGGTATTTCTCTGCACCTGACGTCTCATTTGATCCAAAAACGACCAATGTATAAAAACACGACATCCACCTGAGTTTCGGAAATGACACCGCGACTTGCCCCGTCCACCAGCCTGGGCGGGGCCTGCCGAGAGGACCTGCATGCGTGCGGTAGTGACGGGTGGGGCTGGGTTCATCGGTTCCCACCTGTGCGAGCGGCTGCTCCACGCGGGCCATGACGTGGTCTGCGTGGACAGCTTTCTGACATCCAGCGTTGACAACATCGAACACCTCATGGGCGAGCGACACTTCCAGTTCAGCCACTGGGACATCACCCAGGGCCTGGACGTGGCAGGGCCGGTGGACGCCGTCCTCCACCTGGCCTCACCCGCCTCACCCGCGGACTACCTGAAACTGCCCCTGGAAACGCTCCGTGTGGGCTCGGCCGGAACCTGGCACGCCCTGGACCTGGCCGCCGCGAAGCACGCCCGCTTCCTGCTGACCTCCACCTCCGAGTCGTACGGCGACCCCCTGATCCACCCTCAACCAGAGAGCTACTGGGGCCATGTCAACCCCGTCGGTCCGCGCTCGGTGTACGACGAAGCGAAACGCTTCGGCGAGGCACTGACCATGGCGTACCGCAGGAGCCGCGGTGTCGACGCCAAGATCGTGCGCATCTTCAACACCTTCGGCCCGCGGATGCGCCCGGACGACGGGCGGGCCATCCCCACCTTCATTCGCCAGGCGCTGTGCGGAGAGCCGATCACCGTCACCGGAGACGGCAGTCAGACCCGGTCCCTGTGCTACGTCGACGATGTGGTCGACGGGTTGATGCGGATGCTCGCCAGCAGCCATGGCGGACCGGTCAACCTGGGCAACCCACACGAGGTCTCCATGCTCGAGTTGGCCCAGTGGATCAGCAAACTCACCGTTTCTTCCTCGGAGATCACGCTGATCCCCCGACCTGAGGACGATCCGGAAAAGCGGCGCCCGGACATCACGATGGCCCACGACCTCCTGGGATGGGAGCCCACGACTCCGGTGGAGCGCGGCCTGTGCGACACCATCACCGACTTCCGACGCCGCCTGGCTTTCACCGAGTTCGCCAGGCACGACAACGCGCCCGCCACGTTCCCGCTGAGCACTGAAGCCGCTTCCTCATGACCGCCGCTCCACCAAGCTCACGGACGACAGGGCTGACGTCGACCACGCCCGTGGTCGAGTGCCTGGGGGTGCCCATCACCGCGCACACCCGCGAGAGCGCGGCCCGTCACATCGTGCACCTCGCCCATCGGATCCGCGCGGCACGCCATGGGGACACCGGCGGCCCCGACGCCCTCGGCACCCCGCTCGGCAGTGACGTCCACCTGTCCAACGCGTACACGCTCGCCCTCGCGGACCGGGACCCCGAGCTGCACGGCATTCTGCGCTCGGCCTCTCTCAACCTCCCCGACGGACAGCCGGTCGTATGGGCCAACCAACTGCTCCACCGGGGTGCCACCCTGCCGAGCACACGCGTCTACGGCCCCGACCTCGTGCTGGACGTCTTCGCCCTGAGCCAGCACACCGAACTGAGGCACTACCTCCTCGGCTCCACGCCCCAGGTACTGGACGCGCTGCACCGGGAACTACGACGGCGTTTTCCGGGGGCGCGGATCGTCGGCACCTGTTCACCGCCCTTCCGGCCGTTGACCGCCCAGGAACTCCGGCAACAGGTGGAGGACATCCGTTCCGTCGCAGCGGACATCGTCTGGGTCGGACTCGGTACCCCCAAGCAGGATCGCTGGGCCGCCGACCTGCGTGCCGCACTTCCCGTGGTGGCCGTGGCCGTGGGCGCCGCCTTCGACTTCATCGCCGGCACCAAGCGGCAGGCACCGCCCTGGATACAGCACAACGGGCTGGAATGGCTGTTCCGGCTGGGCAGCGAGCCGCGACGTCTGTGGCGCCGCTATTTGTTCGGCAACGCACGCTTCGTCAACGGTGTCGTACGGCAGGCGGTTCAAGACGCCCCGAGAGGCCCGGCCCTCCATGGGCGTCAGGCAAGGCGAAGTTCGATTTGACGCATTCGACGTTCTGCACGCCAGAGATGGGACCGGGATCCACGTGCGCCATGAACTGATCATCTGCACGAGAAACAGAGCGAATGAACTGGAGACATGTCTGGAATCCCTTGCTTCCCAGACAGTCCTCCCTCAACGCGTGCTTGTGGTCGACAGCAGCGATGCCGATACGTCACAGAAGGTGACCGAGAGGTTCGCGGAGCAAACGCCTGGACTCGAAGTGAAGTTCGTGCGAGCGGCACCACGAAAGACCATCCAGCTCAACGTGGCGCTTGACCTTCTCGACCCTTCGACCGAGATCGTTCACTTCACCGACGATGATGTGATCCTGGATCCGCACTATCTGCGCGACATGCTGGCTGCCTTCCAAAGCCATCCAGAATACGGCGGAGTGGGCGGGCGAGTCGCAAACCCCCCGAAGCAACGAGCCAAGGGACTCGTGAAGTTGTATCGCCGAGCCTTCCTGCTCGACAGCAAGAGACAGGGTGCCCTTCTCCGGTCCGGAATGAACGTGCTCTGTCGCACCGGCCATCAGCCGCGGCGAGTCGACTGGCTCTCCGGATGCTCGATGTCCTACCGCGCCGGCGCCATTGCCGGATTGCGCTTCGACGAGACCCGAGCCGGCAACGGAATGGGCGAGGATGTGGACTTCTCGGCTCGCGTGGCGGAACGCGCCCCTCTCATGTGGACTCCTCAAGCCGTCATCGACCACCGAGAGTCCCCCGTCAACCGTGAGGACGATCTGGTAGCCAGACGTCGCGCGATCCGTTCCTGGTGGAGACTCGCCGTCCTCAACATCGGCTCGGTGAACCGATTCGCAGTGCTTTACGCAGTTGCCGGCGACACACTGATGTTGTTGATCATGGCGGGAGTCTTCCGGTCCCGACGCTATATGCGCCAGGCGATCGCGAACGGCGCCGGCCTTGTCGACATCGTCAGGGGCACACCGGTGTGAGAATCCTCAAGGGCCGTCCCGACGACGCGTCGGAAGCTCGGTGTGCGTCACACGAATCGACATCACCGGGTCGATTGGCAGGCACCGAACCGGTACAAGGATCGCCAGTTCCGCATCCTGTACGCCGGGGCACAAGGGAACGGAGCGCCCCGCAGCGCCTCGTGTCCGAGGCGGACGGCCGCTGGCGCGGAATCCTCACGAGCGGCACCGCCACGATGGCTGCGCAGGGGGTCTCCCTGATCGCCAGTCTGCTCATCGTTCGCGTCATGGCTCAGAACCTCGGCGTGGCAGAGTTCGGGTTGTGGCTCACCCTCACCACCGCCCTGGCGATGTTGGGGGCCCTGGACTTCGGTCTTGGGCCCGCTGTCATGACACAAGTTTCGGAAGCCCGCGGCAGAGGCGATCTCGGGGAGATGCAACGGGTGGTGAGCACGGCGTTCTTCCTGCTGAGCAGTGCCGCGCTCATCGTTCTCGCAGTCTCCGCCGTCCTCACCTCGACCATCGACTGGAATACCGTGCTCGGGGTGGGAAATGAGGTGCCTCACCCGCTCGTCCGCGAGCTGCTGTTCGCTGTGGCTGCCGCCATCGCACTGAGCCTCCCTCTGGTAATTGCCCGTCGCGTGTACTACGCGCTCCGTCGCGCCCATGTGCTGGCACTCTTCACCGTGCTGGCTGTAGCACTGCAGGGTCTCGGAGTCTGGGGCGTAGGGGCCATCACTTCAGATATCCGATGGTTCCTCATCATCTATCTCGCAGCATGGCTGGTCGCGGATATCGCGACGACACTGCTGCTCCGTCGCTCCATCCCCGAACTGCGCCCTCGGCTGTGCGCCATCGACCGACGCACTGCAGGCCGACTCGGGAAGGAAGGAGCTCAACTCTTCTTCCTTACGCTTGTCAGCGTCGTCGTCTTCCAGAGCGATGCGTTCATCATCGGCCACTACCTTGGGGTCTCTCACATCCCGGAGTACGTGCTGCCATTCAAAATCTTCGTTCTGGTGCCTGCCTTCGCCGCCATGTTCCTCACGCCCTTGTGGGCCACTTATCGTGAGGCATGGACCCGGGGTGACTACCGCTGGGTGCGCAGCGCGTACACACGATCGGTGGCGTTCACGGCTGCTGCCGCCACATTGATGGCGTGCCTCCTCTTCGTCGGTGCCCGCCCCTTGCTGCGTCTCTGGATGGGCAACGACGCCGTTGTTCCGTCGGTAGAGATGCTCGCCGCGCTGGCGTGTCACGTCATCGTCATGTGCACCAGCAGCGCGGTCAGCGTGCTCCTGAAGGGCTTGGGTGTGCTTCGTGCGCAGTACATCCTCGGCGCGGTCATGGCATTACTGAACATCGCACTGTCAATCTGGTCCGTAACACGCATGGGTATCTGCGGCCCACTCTGGGCGACCGTAGCCACGCAGACATGTGTCGTTCTCATCCCCAGCATGATCTACGCGTCCCGGCGACTGTCCACCCATCACACATGCGCGCAGACGAACGGGAACGCGGTACCGGCCGTCAAGTCCTGACATGAAGGCCAGAAGGCGAAGACCGCACGACCAGCAGAGTTGGTTACCGGAGAGGCGACGAGATGCCCAAACGACGCCAGGTCATCTACCTCGGGTGGCATGGATTCAACAACTTTGGCGACGATCTCCTCCACGAAACGTGGAAGTCAGCGCTCGGCAACCCGCTTGAGGTCGCGGCTCCCTTGACGAGGCGGGCCCATATGGTCACAGCCTCTCAGTTCCTTCTGCACAGCCTGCGCCGGATCGATACGGAACGGATCGTACTGCTCGGAGGCGGTACCACGATCGGCTTTCAGAACTGGGCCAAGCACACACGGCTGGCCCTTGCCTACTACTCCGCCCAGGCACTGGTGGTCGCCGGCGCGGGTGCCGCGGCATCACACGACACCTTCGCTCTGAACCTGCAGAGCTCCGACTGGCGGGCATGGCGCAACCTGCCCCACGTGGCACTCTTCGGGGTCCGCGGTCCACTGACCCAGAAGGAGTGCGCACATCACTGGAGGACCACCAGCGTGATCGGAGACCCGGCCCTCCTCTACCCGCTGTGTGTCCGCAGGCAGCGCCCGCAACCCGCTCGCCCTGTGGTCGGGGTCTGCTTGGGAGCCAGCCCAACAAGCCGGTTCGACATCGGTGCTGTCGCCGATGCCGTCAGCGCCCACCTCGCCCATCATCCGGACCATGCCGTGCGTGTCCTGCAACTCTCTCGGGAAGACAGTGACGTGGCCCGCGAACTCGCCTCCCGGCTCGACGGAACATTGGTAGCTTTCGAGGGTGACGTGCAGACGATCATGGAATCCATCGCAGAGTGTTCGTTGCTGCTTTCGGAGCGACTGCACGGGGCAGTCGCCGGCGTAGCGTGCGGCGTCGCCACTGTTCCCCTCGCGTATGCCAGCAAATGCGATGACTTCTGGATGAGCATCACCGGAGAAGCGCCCGTTCTTCACGTGGGAGCAACCAGTGGGCAGATCCTTGAGGAGATTCAGCGGGCCACACGCCCGGAGCGGGCCGCTGTTGTCGCACAGAGAGTCCATGCCCTCCAACAGGATCTCCTGCACGCTGTCGACCTGCTGCGCCAATGGCAGGAGGGGCACATCAGCAGCCAAGAGTTGATTGCGCTGTCGCGGCATGCGACACCCGCTGTGCTGCAGAGCTGATCGGCAGCACCGGCGCTTATTCGCCTTCTGGGCTTGCGGAAGCCACGAATCAGGCGATCTCGATGACACCGAGGTGACCTGCAACTGCCACGCTTCCCCTGCCACGAGGGTCACGTGCCAGCTTCTTCCAGCACCGACGCATATCGTCGGAGAAGTCGATGTCATCGACAAGGACCACGGCACCCGGCCGACATCTTTCGACGACCAGGCCGAATTGCGACTCCACCCATTCGCTGGTGTGTACTGCGTCGATAAGAGCCAGATCGACGGGGCCGGCGATGCAGTCGACATTATCCTCAAATGTTCCCACGGTGAGTACGAAGTCACCGCCGACTGCTGCCAGGTTCTTCTCTGCCAGTCTCGCCCACGAAACATTCGGTTCGAACGTCCACAACCGTCCGGCGCCGAGTTGGCGCAGAGCGGCAGTGAAGTACATTCCAGAGACTCCGAAGGCTGTTCCGAACTCGACCACGTTCATGGGCCGCAACCGACGTACCATATCCGCGTAGAAGCGCCCTAGGATACGAGACGATCGAACTTGGTTCGGCTTCCGTTTGACGTTCCCGTAAACCTTCCAGGCGTCAAACTCTCCCAGCTCGTCAGTTTCGGCGCTTAGCTCCTCAATTAGGTTCTCCTGGGGAGCGATGGGCATTCTGGCCGCAAGGAACGGGTACTGATTGGCCAGCCAGCCCGCCCGTTCCGCCCACTCCAATCGGGCCACATTCATTCGACCGAGAACTCGATCAGTCAGGTACATGGCCGCATCGTACGGCGAGGGATCAGTCAGCGGGGGGGATGCTCTCCGCGTGTCCTTCATGCCGCCCTGGAACGGACCCACGCTGCCGTGCTACGGCTTCCTCCACAGCCCGTGCGTATACCTTCTCCACTCTCATCACCCACGAGGGCGCGGAGAAATGACTGGCATGCACGTGGAAGCAGTGCTCGCGCAGCACGGGGAAAGTTTCTCGGGCAGCGTCAAGGGCCTGGGAAAGTTCGTCGGTTCCGCTGTAAACAGCGCCGGTGCCGTGACGAAGGACATCTTGCGCGGCCGATGATCCTGACAGCGCGAGAACAGGTAGACCGGCGGCCACGGCCTCCCGACAGATGACAGGCGCGTTTTCAGGACAGGCGCTGGGAAAGATGAGGCCCGTGTAGTGAGGAAGCCTGCCGAGGAGCTGAGCACGCGGCAGTCCGCCGAGGAATTTCACCTTCTTGGGCGCAGCCGCTCTGCAGGCCGACTCCAGCGGCCCTGAACCAATTACGTCCAGCGACTCGTTCTGTGGCCAACTCCGGAGAAGGGGAAGAATACCCTTCTCCTCACTCAGACGGCCCGCGAACACCCACGGGCTTCCCACTTCCGACTCCCCCGCAATTGACCTCTCGGAAGAATTTACTTGCACAGCGTCGAAGAAGTTGGGAACAAGTTCCAGCCTTCCCCCGCTGTTCGAAAATCGACGGTAAAACTCCCGGCTGTATTCGGAAAGTACGATCAACTTGTCTGCTCGACGAAGCAGAGGATGCGCCGCCGCTCCTCCTCTGGTCGCCCAGGCGAGTGGGAGCGTGGCCCTGCGGGATCCGCGATAGCAGGCGTGCCGCAGCGCGGCCCATCTGTCTCCCTCAGGGCATTTTGCGCACACCTTCCCATCACGAAACAGTGTCCCGGCGGCGCAGGCGGGCCGATAGTTGTGGAGCGTGGCGACGAGCGGGCCTGGCCAGCGCTCCAGCCAGTCGGTTCCGAAGTTCGGGAACAGGTTGTGTACATGGACGATGTCGGGTGCGAACCTCCTGAGTTCGGCCAATGGCGACCGGCCGCGCCCGGTGGCCACGCGAAGGCCGGATCGCATGGTGTATCCGAATTCTGCTTGCAGAGTGTCGGTGTGTGCGGCGACCATATGCACCTCATGCCCAGCAGCGCGCAATGCCGCCACTTGATCGAGCACTGCGGTGTTCTCTCCACTGGGCTGCTCGGACGAGTAGAAACTGTGGACAAACGCCACGCGAAAGGCCGCGCGCTGCGTCGGTTCACCAGTCAATCGGACGTCTGGCACGTCGCACCAACGCTGGAGGAGAGCGGCCGTCGGTTATTGGCAATGAGCCCGAACGTCGTCGGAGGGAAGACGAGTTCACCGACGGATTGCAGAGAGCTGGACTGTGTGGACCAGTAACGATGCAATTCTACCTTCTCGAAGGAGGAGTCCAGTAGTTCTCGCAGCGCCTCCTCGTCCACCCCATTGCGCACGACATGGTATTCGACCATGTCTGCTTCGTTCGTCTCGTCATAGACACCGCGCAGCCGACGGATTCGTGTGGCCAAGCCCCGCCGCAATTGCCCCTGCCCCACTCTCCACAGCATGTAGGCCGTGCGATCCAGCCTCATGGAAGTCTTTGACCGACGCGGGTACCAGAGCGGATCCTGAAAGCTCAGAAAGGCGCCCCCGGGGACGATGCGTTCGATGAGTCGCTGCACCGTGTGCATATAGTCCGGAATGTGATGCAGGACGGAAATGCAGACGACCGCGTCGAGGGGCCCTCCGCTGCACGCTGCTTCCCCATCGCGGTCGTGGACCACCGTGACCTTGGTCGTGTGCCTGAAACGATGCTGGAGCATCCGGACGCTCGGCCCACTCATCTCGGTCACCTCGACCTCGGCCCCTGCCGCCACCAAGTGGTCGGTGAAGGTGCCGTGTCCGGCTCCGAGTTCCAATACTCGGCACTCTCCTTTTCGTTCGATGACGTCACCGACCAAGGAGTGCAAATGGGATACCACACGTTCGCGCACTTTATGGTGCCGAATGTGTGGGGAGCCCTTTGCGTAATCGTGCCCGACATCGTGCCCACGTTCTTGGAGTTCCCTCATCGAGGGCTTTACCTCAATTTTCACAGACGAAGACTCGCATACGAGGGGACAACCTACTCGCTTTGAATGCCGTGTCGGGTGGCAATTCACGCGTTCGGCTGCGCCACAGGGAAACTACATCGGAAATAGATACTGAGCGTTTTCCAACGTACGGCAGGAGAAGGGTGGTTGGGCCGACAGGCAGATGAAGCCCCTGATAGATGGATTTTCAACCAACCGAACCGTCTCCACCAAGGGCTTCGCGTACTTCTCTACCCGTCCGGCATCGACTGTCGAGTAGATGTGGGCCGCGAACTTGTTACGCGCCACCAGGCGGTTGGATCCTTAGGGCAGCCGGTTTCGGCGTGACGGGCAACACGCCTGCCGGTCCTGCCTGAATAATCCGGACTGATCCCTTCTATAGGGTCTCACTCATGTCGGACATGAGCGTTTCCCTGCAAACGCAACGGCGGCGCCCACGGCTGCTGCTGATCGGGATGGCCGCGTTCTGGGTGTTCGTGGGCGGAAATCTCGCCCTTGTGGGTCTGAACGCCCCGGTCACGTTCGCAATCTGCTGTGCCGCGATGTTCGCTCTTCCGTGCGCCCTTTCCCGTGCGCCGTCCAGGGCCGGCCGACTCGAGCCGGTAAATCCCCTCCGGGGGCGGCTGCCCCTGGCTCTGTGGGGATTCGCGGCTCTCGCCGCGGTGTCCACCGTCGAGAAGCAGACCAGCGCCGGCCTGCAGAACGCCCTGGTGTACCTGTCGTTCGTCGGCCTGACAGCCCTGGCCGCAGCATGGACCTCGGCCGGCTCCCCCCTGCTGCTCTTGCGGTGGATCCGGGCAGCCGCAGTCGTCGGCGCCATCGGCTATCTGGCGACGGTGGCCGTCCGCGGACCGGGTGCCCACGGGTTCTATCCTGCCCGCGTCTACGGCGAGGTCGCTTGGATCGGCATGGCCGCCGCCGTCCCGATCGCCAAGCGGTCACGCGGGGGGTTCGTGGTCCCCGTGCTACTGCTTTCGGCCTGCCTGCTCAGCCTGTCCCGGACCGCGACGGCGGTGTGCGCCCTGCTGTTCCTCGCCCTGGCCGCCATCGGCCGCGGCCGCCGGGGACTGATCAGGCTGGCTGCGCTCGCGGGAGTGATGTCGTACGCCGCCGTCCGGCTCATCACCGAGTTCCAGCCGCTACGGAATCGCTTTGTGGAGAACGACAACGAAGCGGTCGGAGGCGTCGTTATCGGCAGCAGCGGCCGGTCCCAGATGTGGGAGATCACATGGAATTCCATCAAGGAATCTCCTTGGCTGGGGCACGGCATCGGCGACGCTCAACAGCTGATCTCCGACAACATTCCTCTTCTGACGCACCCGCACAACGACTACCTGCGGCTGTGGAATGACTTGGGCGTCATCGGCCTGGTTCTCTGGGTGTCGGCCGTTTTCCTTCTCATGCGAGGAGCTCGCCGTCGCTGGCGGATCGCGGCGACGGCCGCCGACCGCGCCATCCATCAAGCAGCATTGCTCTGCCTGATCGGGTTGAGCCTCAACGCATTCACCTCCAACTCGCTCGTGTACATTTTCGTCACGGTACCCGTTGCCGTCATCGTGGGAACCAGCCTGGGCCGCGCTCATGCGCCGGACGCCCCCGAAGGACCAACAATTCAGAGAAATCCCATCGGGCAGGCATTGGTTAAGGTGCCTTCATGACTCTTTTCGCAGAGAGCATCTCGAACTCCCCGATTTCCCGGGTCTCGGCTTTTCCACTGCAAGCCGCGGAGGTTGTGGTTACGACGCCCGGATCCAACGACATAATTGAGCTTCTTCGAGCTGGCCACCGATCAGGTGACGCCCTACGAGGCGCAACGAGCGAGGCCCCAGAGCTGTTGATCGAGATGTCTGACGTCTCAACCACGCTGCTCGGGGGCCTCGTTGGTCATCGGTCCTGCCGCACTCGACCTGCCACATGCACTCGTTGAGTGGGTGACGATGCTCGTCGTCACCCGTGAGAGCGACGGGCGCTGCAAGCTCCGCCCGTCCCAGCGCGCGATGGTGGCGCTGGTGTACCTGCGCGAACACACCACCCTGGCGAAGATCGCTGCCGGGTTCGGGATCAGCGAGTCCACCGCCCACGCCTACACCAGCGCGGTCACCCACCTGCTCGCCGAGTGCGACCGGGTCGGCGACGGACGGGCCGACCACTCCCACAAACACCGCCGACACGGAGTGAACGTGCAGGTGGTCACCGATCCCGGCGGTCGGCTGCTGTGGCTCTCACCCGCGTTGCCGGGCCGAACTCACGACCTGACCGCTGCCCGCACCCACCGGGTCATCCGCATCTGCGAGCGCCAGGGCGTCCCCGTTCTGGCCGACCTCGCCTACCAGAGCGGCGGCCCCTGGGTCACCACGGGCATCAAACGCAGGCCCCTGCAGGAACTCACCCTCACCGAGAAGACCGTCAACCCGGCCCTGGCCGCGGCCAGGGCACCAGTCGAGCGCGGAGTCGCACGCCTGAAGCCCTGGCAGATCTTCCGCAGATCCCGACGCAGTCCAAACCGCATGACGTCAATCACCAAAGCTGTCCTCACCCTGGAGCGGCAACGCTGAAGAAGCTCATAGAGCAGGCCTTGAACTCGCCGAGGGCTCTGGCGTAATGGGGTCGATCGGAATCGTCGACGATCAGCATGCCGCCGGGCTTGCCCCTTGCGATGGAGTGCCGGATACAGGCGGGCTGTGCCCGTCCGTCGGCCGCCACGAGATCGAAGTGGTCCGGCGGGATGCCGTCGATTGCCGAGGCGTACGAACGGAAGCTGCGGTGGCGAACGGCTGGGAAGCCCGTCACTTCCTCGCGACCAGCGATTTGGGAAGTCCGGCCAGACGTTCGATCCAGATGTGGGAGTCGGAGAAGTAGGACCGCATTTCGGTCAGCGACAGGAGCTCGACTTCCTGAACATGGCGGGTGGCCTGGGCGCGCCCGGAGCGGGGGATGTGCCCGTGCGGCCAGTGCTGGGAGACGGCGACGCGAACCCGGAACGGGAGCAACTGGAGCCCTGGGAACAGCCAGTGGGGTTCCACCGGGAAGTACCGGTAGGGCGTCTGTACCCAGTGGTGGGTTCCGTGGGCGTGCACGGTGTCGGCGAACTGCTGCCGCCGGTGGTGGCCGCCCACGTGTTCGAGGACGGAATTCGAGTAGACGAGGTCGAACCGTTCGGCCGACAGATTTCCCGGCAGGGAGAGAGTGCACGCGTCGGCCACGACCGGGGTGATTCCCTGTTCCGACTGGCGGGCTGCGCGCGGATCGAGGTTCACGGTCACGACGTGCGCGGGCCGGACAGGTGCGCTGCGCCATGAAGCCGGGGTCCCGCCGAGATCCAGAACGCGCATCTCGGCTAGGTCGGGAAAGCAACGCAGCAGTTCCTGCCAGCGTTTGGCGCGAGCCGAGTGGGCGAGGGATCCGGGTCTTGAGGGGTCGGCGATCTTCGTCTTGAGCATGCTGTTTCCCCGCTGCCTGCGTTGCGGTGTGGCGATGGCGGTCACACGAGGTTCCTCTCTCCGGCAGTGCCGGGGGCAGGTACATCGTGGAGGGGCCTTGCCATCTGCGGCATTGAGGCGGGCGCGGGCGGGCTGTCCGGAACGGCAAGCGCGGGTGCGTGCGCCGCGATTTCGGCATCGACCATGAGACGGGCCAGCTCAGGGGCGCGGACTGTCGGACGCCATCCGAGAACCCGCTCGGCTTTCGTGGCATCACCGATCAGGTCGTCGACCTCGGTGGGCCTCAGATAGCGCTCGTCGAACCGCACATGGTCCTGCCAGTCGAGACCGACATGGGCGAAGCAGTGCTCAACGAAGTCGCGCACGCTGTGGCTGGCGCCGGTGGCGACCACATAGTCGTCCGGTTCCTCCTGTTGCAGCATCAGCCACATCGCCTCGACGTACTCGGCCGCATACCCCCAGTCCCGTCGGGCGTCGAGATTGCCGAGGTAGACGACGTCCTGCAGGCCCGCCTTGATACGTGCGGCGGCCATGGCCACCTTGCGTGTGACGAAGGTGGGGCCACGGCGAGGGGACTCGTGGTTGAAGAGAATGCCGTTGACCGCGTACATCCCGTACGCCTCACGGTAGTTGCGGGTCGCCCAGTAGGCGTAGACCTTGGCGACACCGTAGGGAGAGCGGGGGTGGAAGGGTGTGCCCTCGTGCTGAGGCGGCGGGGAGGCGCCGAACATCTCCGAGCTGGAGGCCTGGTAGAAGCGGCAGGGAAGGCCCGTCGTCCTGATGGCCTCCAGCAGCCGCGTCGTTCCGAGCGCAGTGCAGTCACCCGTGAATTCCGGTTCGTCGAAGGACACCCGTACGTGCGACTGGGCGGCCAGGTGGTAGACCTCGTCCGGCTGCAGCCGTTCCAGCAGACCCGCGATCCTGGTTCCGTCCGTCAGATCGCCGTAGTGGAGGAAGAGGCGCGCCTCGGGATCGTGCGGGTCCCGGTAGAGATGGTCGATGCGTTGCGTGTTGAAGGTCGAGGCGCGACGGACGATTCCGTGCACCACATAGCCCTTCCGCAGCAGCAGCTCCGTGAGGTAAGAGCCGTCCTGGCCGGTGATGCCGGTGATGAGCGCCTTCTTGACAGTCACATGCACTCCTTGCTGCGGGGTGACGCAGATGAGCGGAACATGCCTCGTACAGATAGCCAAACCCATCAATAAGTCTTGATAGTGGCTATTGCTATCTTTGCTTGACTTAAGGCATATACCTCTCATTTGTCCATTGGTGTCGTACGGTGAGGACGGCATTCACTTGATCCGATCAGGGACGGACACCTTGGACCTGCGCGACTACCTACGAGTCCTCTCTCGCCGTTGGCGTGCCATCACCGTGCTGGCCCTGCTCGGAACGGCGGTCGGTGTGCTCATCACCTACACGGCGACCCCGGAGTACCGGGCCAGTGCGAAGCTCTTCGTGTCCGTGCGGGAGGGGTCCGACACCCTCCAGCTCGCTCAGGGAAATGTCTTCACCCAGGCTCGAGTTCGGTCGTACGCGGAGGTGGCGGCGAGCCCTATGGTGACCCGGCACGTCGTGAGGACGCTGCGGCTCGATATGACGCCGAGTCAACTGAGCCGGCGCATCAGCGCGAGCACGCAGCCCGACACGGTGCTGATCCGGCTCACCGTCACGGACACCTGGCCGGAGCGGGCCGCCCGGATCAGCAACGCCGTGGCCGAGCGCTTCACCGAGGTGGTCCGCGACCTCGAGCGCCCTGCCGGCGCCGAGACGTCTCCCGTGCGACTGAGCGTCACCCAGCCGGCATCTGTGCCGTCCGTGCCCTTTTCCCCGCGCCCCGCCGTGAACGTCGCGCTCGGTCTGTTGGCCGGGCTGGTCCTCGGAGCGGGTCTCGCCGTGGCCAGGGAGTCGATGGATCGCTCGGTACGCACCCTTCAGGCTCTGACCGAGTTCCTGGCCGGGTTCGGCGGGCCTCCGGTGCTCGGCAGCGTCACGCACGACCCGCGGGCCACCCGCCATCCTGTGGCGTTGCTCGACGACATGCACGGACCGCGCGCCGAAGGCTTCCGGCGGCTGCGCACCAGCCTGCGGTTCGTGGACGTGGATCAGCCGCCGAGAGTGATCGCGGTGACCAGCCCGCTGCCTCGTGAGGGCAAGACCAGTGTCGCGATCAACCTGGCCGCGACACTGGCCGAGACCGGTGCCTCGGTGTGCCTGGTCGACACCGACCTGCGCCGTCCTTCTACTGCCCACGTCATGGGGCTGGTGCGGGACGCCGGGCTGACGACCGTGTTGATCGGCCAAGCCGAGGTGCACCAAGTGCTGCAGTCCGTGGGCTCCTTCTCGGTGCTGACCAGTGGCTCGGTGCCTCCCAACCCCGCCGAGTTGTTGGGCAGCTCCCAGTTGAGGGCCGTTCTGCGCAGCCTCGCCGAGAAGTTCGACCATGTCGTGGTGGACACCGCGCCGGTGCTGCCGGTGGCGGACGCGTCCGTGATCGCCTCCGTCGTGGACGGCTATCTGCTGGTGGTGCGGGCTTCACACACCAGCCGCGAACAGGTCGGCGCAGCCCTCCGCACGCTGCAGCACGTCGGTGCTTCCGTGCTCGGTACGGTCCTGAACATGACGTCGTCGAAGGAGGAGGGCAACACGTATGGCTATGCGTACGAATACCGGCCGCAGCGCCGGAAGGGCGGCCGTTTCTCCAAGCGACGCCGCAGCCTGTACGTGCCGCCCGCCGGTAGGGCCCCGGTCCTGCCGACTCCTGGCGGAGAACCAGGTGCCCAGGTCACGGCCGCGGCCCCGGCGGCGGCAGTCGACGGCGAGACCCGCTCCATGACCGCCGACGGCAGCGCTCAGCGGTGAGCTCCCCTGCCTCAGCACGGTACGGGGACGTTCACCGCCCCCTCGACCGCTCCGCGCGCGTGTTCGTGGCCGGAAGCCGTGGACTCGTCGGCTCCGCGATGTGCCGGCATCTGGAGCGGGAGGGGTTCACCGACGTGGTCGGGCCCGGCTCCGCTCAACTGGACCTGCGTGAGCGCCGTGCCGTCCTCGCCTGGTTCGCGGCCACCCGGCCGGATGTGGTGGTGCTGGCCGCCGCACGCGTGGGCGGGATCAGGGCGAATGCCACCCGTCCCGCGGAGTTCCTGTCCGACAACCTGCGTATCCAGGTCAACGTGCTGGACGCGGCCCTGGAACACGGTGTGGAGCGGCTGCTGTTCCTGGGCTCCAGCTGCATCTATCCGAAGTTCGCCGAGCAACCCATCCGGGAGGAGGCGCTGCTGACGGGTGCGCTGGAACCGACCAACGACGCCTACGCCATCGCCAAGATCGCCGGACTGCTGCAGGTGCAGGCGGTACGGCGGCAGCACGGCCTCCCCTGGATCTCCGCCATGCCGACCAACCTGTACGGTCCCGGCGACAACTTCCACCCCGAGCACTCCCATGTCCTGCCGTCGCTGATCCGGCGCTTCCACGAGGCCCGAACCTCAGGGGCACGGCGAGTGGTGAACTGGGGTACCGGGACGCCTCGCCGGGAGTTCCTGCACGTGGACGATCTGGCTCGGGCATGCCTGCACCTGCTGGAGCACTACGACGCGGACGGGCCGGTGAATGTCGGTACCGGCACGGACATGACGATCCGGGAGGCCGCTGAGCTGGTGGCAGAGGTCGTCGGCTACCAGGGGACCATCGAATGGGACGCGGACCAGCCGGACGGCACCCCCCGCAAGCTTCTCGACGTCTCCAGGATCACCGCCCTGGGTTGGAGCCCACGGATCGCTCTGCGCGAGGGAATCGCTGAAGCACACGCCTGGTACGTGGAACACCAAGCTTCCGGCGCCCGGGAAGGAACAAGCTCACCGTAGTCGTACCGCGGATGAGCACGCTTGCGGGCGGGCCCTGACCGTGGTGGCTTGCGAGGTCCCGCTCATCCGGGGCTGCCGCTGGGGATGGCGAGTTCGCGGCCCTGGTAGAAGCCTTCCCGCTCCTCTACGACGTACGGAGCCATGTCGGCACGCCGCTGCGCCTCGGGGTCGGAGGCCCGCCAGGAGTCGCACGCCTCCTTGGAGTCCCAGAACGAGACACCGGTGATCTCCTGTCCGTCCTCGGACCAGTACGCCAAGGCGCGGCGCATACCGGGCGGGTGGGTGGCCGGCCGCCACACCTTCTCGAAGTCCCCCAGGGTGCCCGGCCGAATGCGGCGCGTCGTCACCCAGACGAAGTGCTCCTCCATCGCGGCCTCCTTCGCTCGCCACTTCGACCACCGTAGGTCCACAGCACCGATTGCGCCTGCGCGGCAGTCACCTGCCGGGTCCACACGGCTCAGCCCGGAGGAATGAACGGGGCGTTCCTGCCTACTCGGGACGCATGGCTCGGCCCAATGACGAGGTCGCGGCGCTGTTCCAGGAGTACGCGGACCTGATCTCGATCACTGGTGGAGACGCGTACAAGGCGCGTGTCTACGAGAAGGCCGCCCGCTCGATCAGCGGCTACCACGCCGACGTGTCCGCCCTCGACGTCAAGGGTCTGCAGGAGATCCCCAACGTCGGCAAGTCGATCGCGGAGAAGGTCGCCGAGTACTTCCGCACCGGCAGTGTGTCCGCTGTCGACGAGCTGCGCGCGAAGATCCCGGCCGGCGTCCGGCGGCTGACGGCCATCCCCACGCTCGGTCCGAAGAAGGCCTGCGTCGTGTACGAGGAGCTGGGCATCTCCTCGGTCGAGGAGCTCACCGACGCCATCCACGCGGAGCGGCTGCGCGACCTGAAGGGCTTCGGCCCCAAGACGGAGGAGAACATCCTCCACGGCATCGAACTGCTGCAGTCCTCCGGGAACCGCGTCCTGCTCGATGCCGCCATGGACCTCGCCGAGGACATCGTCGCCGAGCTGTCCCGGGTGACCGGCTGCCGCCGGTGCACATACGCCGGGTCGCTGCGCCGCCTCCGCGAGACGGTCGGCGACATCGACGTGCTCGCCGCTGCCGGGAGTTCGTCCGCGCTGATGCAGGCGTTCACCGAGCTGCCGTACGTCTCGGAGGTCGTCGCGCACGGCGAGAAGAAGACGTCGATCCGCACGACCAAGGGCCTCGCGGTCGACCTGCGTGTCGTACCGCAGGCCTCGTGGGGAGCGGCGCTGCAGTACTTCACCGGATCCAAGGCCCACAACATCCGCACCCGCGAGCTCGCCGTGCACCAGAAGCTCAAGCTCTCCGAGTACGGGCTGTTCGACGCCGAGACCGGGAAGAAGATCGTCTCCAGGACGGAGCAGGACGTGTACGCCCGGCTCGGCCTGCCGTGGATCCCGCCGATGCTGCGCGAGGACCGCGGGGAGATCGAGGCCGGGCTGCACGGCGAGCTGCCCGATCTGGTCGAGGAGACGGACCTCAAGGGCGATCTGCACACGCACACCGATCTGACCGACGGGCTCGCGCCGCTGGAGGAGATGGCGGAGGCGGCAGCCGAGCGCGGCTACGCCTACTACGCGATCACCGACCACGGGCCCAACCTGTACATGCAGCAGATGACCAAGGAACGGATACTGGCCCAGCGCGAGCGGGTACGGGAACTCGACGGCACGTACGGCAAACGGGGCAAGCGGCGCGGCATGCGGTTGCTGCACGGTGTGGAGCTGAACATCGACCCGGACGGCGACGTCGACTGGCCCGAGGAGTTCCTGGACGGCTTCGACCTGTGCGTGGCCTCGGTGCACTCGCACTTCAACCAGACCCGTGGGGCGCTGACCCGGCGGATCGTGCGGGCCTGCGAGAACCCGTACGTCAACATCATCGGCCATCCCACCACCCGCATCATCGGCAAGCGGCCGCCCATCGACGCCGACCTCGACGAGATCTTCGCCGCGTGCGCCCGCACCGGCACCGCGCTGGAGGTCAACGCCCACCCCGACCGGCTGGACCTGCGCGACGAGGACATCCTGCGGGCCCGGCGGCACGGGGTGAAGTTCGCCGTCGACAGCGACGCACACTCCACCCTCCACCTGGCCGACATGCGCTACGGCGTGGGCACGGCGCAGCGCGGCTGGCTCACCAAGGACGACGTGATCAACACCTGGCCGGAGACCCGCCTACGGCGCTTCCTGCGCAAGGGGCGGGGTCGCTGAGCGCGGGGTGCGGGCTTTGAGCCGTTCCGTTCAGGCCGCTGCCAGGCGCACGATTTCCGCGACCTCGTAGCCGGCGTCGGTGATCGCCGCTCGTACGACGATGTCGTCGACCGAGTCCCCGCGTACGGTCACCAGGCCCGAGCGGACGTCGACGTCGACCTCGGTGACGCCCGTTACGGCCACTACCTCCTCAGTGACGCTCGCGGCGCAGTGGCCGCAGGTCATGCCGGACACGGTGAAGAACTTCTCGGCCATGACGGATGCTCCTGTCCTCTGTCGGCCCGGTGATTGAGCCGTCGAGGCTGGTGGGCCGCCTGGCACGGGGTACGGCCGGAGGCCGCGCCGCGTTCAACGCCCCCGCCCGACGACCTCGGCGCAGGGACCGTTCACCCGGCTGAGCGCCTTGAGTGGTGGTGGGGCGGAAACCGGCTGACGGTGGATCACGTCAGGGCCGGGTCACGTCAGCTGACGAAAAGGAAGCTGCCCGGCCGTGGCGGAAGGACCATCAGATGCGTTCTGCTCGCATGATCTTCGCTGCGGCGGCGGCCACGGCCGTCCTCGCCATCACCGCCCCCGGCGCCTACGCCGGGGACGAGTGGAAGCACGAGGACAACGGTTACGGCAAGGAGCACGACAAGAAGGAGCACCACAGCAAGGAGCACGACAAGAAGGACAAGCACGACGGCCACCCCCGTGGCGGCGTTCACGCAGGTGGCGGCGCCCTGACCACGGTCCCCAACGAGGAGGAGTGGAACTCCGGACACCACACCAAGGAGGACACCTACAAGGAGCGCGAGCACGGCAAGGACTCCTACGAGAGCGACCACCACGGTAAGCACGAGGGCGGCGGTTACAAGGAGAACGACTCGTACAGCGACCACGGCAAGGAGTCGTACAAGGGCGACCACGAGAAGGGCTCCTGGAAGGACGACCACTACAAGCACGACAAGGAGTACTGGAAGGACGAGCACGGCAAGCCGCGCGGTGGCGTGCACACGGGTGGCGGCGCGCTCGCCTCTCCGGCCGTGACCGCGGGCGGGCTGGCCGTCCTCGCCGTCGCCGGCACCGGCATGTACGCGCTGCGTCGCAGGAAGACGGCCGGAAACGTGGCCTGAGCCATGCCCTCCGCGATACCCGGCGCGATAGCGGCCGCGGCCGCCACACCAAGCGTCGTGTGGCGGCCCGGCCGGCGCGCCTCCTTCTACCCTTTACGCCCTTTGTGAGGTGGTGTACCCGATGGCAGCCGGTCCCTCTTCCCCCGGCGGCATCGACCCGGTGCCGGACCGCCGTGAGTCCCGTACGAGTCTGAATCTGACCGTGCTGTGCGCCGTGGCCCTGCTGGTCCTGGTGGTGAGCCTGTTCGGGGGTGAGGGCTCTTCGTCCGACGGCGCACGCCCGCCGCACGCCCGGCACGCCCCACAGGCCGATCACGCGTCCGCCGAGGCCTCGGCCGCCGCCTCGGCCGGCGCGCGCCCGGCGGGAAGGCATCTGCCGCGGTCGCGGCCGGTCCGGCTGCTCATCCCGAAGATCCGCGTCAGCGCCCCGTTCATCCCTCTGGAGATCGGCCGCTCCGGTGAACTGGAAGCGCCGCCCGCCGACAACGTCAACCTCGTCGGCTGGCACGCCGGCGGAGCCTCCCCTGGGGAGACGGGCACCGCGATCGTCGCCGGGCATGTCGACACGGCGACGTCTCCGGCCGTCTTCGCGGGGCTGAGCGAGCTGGAGAAGGGCGACGTCTTCCACGTCGTGCGAGCCGATGGCCGCAGGGCGACGTTCGTGGTCGACGACGCGGAGACGTTCGCGAAGGACGACTTTCCCGATGAGCGCGTCTACGCCGACACCGCTGAGGCCGAGATCCGCCTCATCACCTGTGCGGGCGCCTACGACCGCACGGCCAAGGACTACACCGAGAACCTGGTGGTCTTCGGGCATCTGGCCTGAGCCGCGCGCTCAGGACCCGGTGGCCTCCGCCGCCGAAGCACACCTGGGGCGTCGAGCACCGTCGAGCGCTGCCGCTCCGCCGGGGTGTCCGACGCCGCGCTGCTCACCGTCGTACTGCGGCTGAAGGAGTACCGCGACGCCGTGGAGCGGCATGTCGTCAATGGGTGCCGCGCCGCCGAGCCGGGGACGCCACGTTGGCCGGGCGAGAGCCTGGGCGCGGTCCCGTTCACGCCCGCGCGCTCCCCGGTCGGCCCTCCGTGGTGCCCGGGGTCATCTGCGGCATGGTCGACGACCGGCCGGTGGGGCTGTGTCCACGGCTGCCCAGCGGTCGGGAGCCGGCGGAGATCGACGGGGCGGGCGTCGGTCTGGTCGTCGCGTCGCCTGCCGCCGCGCCGGAGCGGCTGCGGTTGCCGTACCGGCTGTGCGTGCGCGGGCTGGAGTCGGCGGCCGGCGGGGGTTGCGCGGGCTGCGCGAGCTCACCGATCTGGCCGGGGAGCTCGCGCCGGCGGGCCAGTCCGTGTGGGGCGCGGCCCTGAGTGACCGTTTCCTCGGCGGACTGGATCCGCGGGACGACTTCCATCGTGAGCTCGCCCGGACCGCCCTGGCGTTCCTCGACAGCGGCCGCCGGCCGGACGGACGGACGGCGACAGTGCTGTTCACGCACGCGAACACCGTCCGCTACCGCCTGGGCCGGCTCCAGCAGCTCACCGGCACCTCCTCACCGACGGCTCGCCCGACGACCCGTCCGGGACGCCGACGACCCTTCACTGGTGGTGGGCGCTGACAACGTGGCTGGACGCGGGGGCGGAAAGCGTTCCAACGCATAAGGAGAACAGCGAGGGTCCGGCTGGCCAAAAACTCTCCCTCGGGTGGCCAAGAACCATTCAAGGACCGGCCATGATTCCTCCACGCTCATCCAAGATTCCGCAACTTGAACGTTTGAGCGTTTAGCCCGGACGTACGTTCCTCTCCGTGAACTCTGACGTAGCACCAGACAAGGGCGACGGCTCCCAGGCGACCGCCCCCGCCGACGCCCCGATATCCCACACGAAGCCCCGTGGGCGGCGCTCGCTCCTGCGCGCCGCGCTGGCCGGCACCGCCGTCCTCGGCGGCGGCATCGCGATCGGCACTTTCCCGGCCGACGCCGAGCCCGTCACGCGGACGACGCGCGCCACCCCCTCCGCCCCGGCCGCCACCCGCACCCGGCCGAGCACGCCCGACGAGGCGCTGACAGAGCTGTCGAGGGGCAACCGCCGCTGGCGCACCCTGCACCAGCAGCACCCCCATGAGGACGCCGCGGTCCGCAAGGCCCTGACGACCGGTCAGCAGCCCTTCGCCCTCATCCTCGGCTGCATCGACTCCCGCGTCCCCCCGGAGCTGGTCTTCGACCAGGGCCTCGGCGACCTGATGACCGTGCGCAGCGCGGGCGAGGTCCTCGACGAGGCCGTGCTCGGCAGCGTCGCGTACGGCGTCCTCGAACTGGACATCCCGCTGGTCGTGGTGCTGGGTCACCAGTCCTGCGGTGCCGTGAAGGCAGCCGTCTCGGCGGACCAGACGGGTGAGGAACTGCCCGCCCACATCCAGTACATCGCCGACGCGATCAAGCCGGTGATCGATCACAGCGTGGAGGGCGACGCCCGGGTCGCCGCGACCATCGACGCGAACGTCCGGCTCGTCCGCTCCAAGCTCGCGGCCGAGCCCGACCTCGCCGCCAAGGTGAAGGCGGGCGAGGTGGCCATCGTCGGCGCCCGCTACGACCTGACGACCCAGCGCGTGCACCTGCTCAAGTAGGCACCTCCTGGCCCCTTGCAAGGGAGAGGCGGCCCCGGTGGGCACTCACCGGGGCCGTCTCGCACCACCGGCGGGCAGACCTTGACGCGGTTGTGTCCGCGTCCTGTCACAACACGTCCGGGTGCTGTCACGTCTCGCCGATACGGCTTGTCGGGGAGTTCCGGGGGCGGGCATCGTCTGTAGTGCGAGGCGGTGACTCGCCGCCGGCACTCACAACGACGTGGAGGTGCGCCATGTGTTCCCACCAGCCCCAGTGCCCTTCGTACGACAGCCCCGCCCGCGACGCCGCGCACATCGTCGCCTTCCACCCCGAGCAGGGCTGGAACCTGCTGTGCAACGGGGCGATCGTCTTCGACGACACCGGTGAGATCCTTCCCGACGGCAGCATCGTCGCGCCGAGCCGCCTCGCCGTCGCCGCCTGATCCCGGCCCGGCGCTACGGCAGGACCGCGAAGCCGTCGAGTTCCACGAGGGCCTGCTCGTCCCAGAGTCGTACGACGCCGATCACGGCCATCGCGGGATAGTCCCGGCCCGCCAACCTCCGCCAGATACGGCCGAGTTGAGGCGCCCGGAAGCGGTAGTCGGCAACATCCGTGGCGTAGACCGTGACGCGGACGAGGTCGGACGGTGTGCCTCCGGCGGCCTCCAGGGCGGTCAGCAGATTGCCGAGCGCCCGCTCGAACTGCTCCTCCAGCGTCTCGCCCACGACCTTGCCGTCCCCGTCGAGCGCGGTCTGGCCCGCCAGGAAGACGACCCGGGTGCCGGTGGCGACCACCGCGTGCGAGAAGCCGGTGGGCGGCGACAGTTCGGCCGGGTTGACGCGCTCGGTGCTCATGCGGACGGCACCTCCTGCGTGTGCCGCGCGTACAACTCCTTCGCGACGATGGCCCGTTGGACCTCGCTCGCCCCCTCGTAGATGCGCGGCGCCCGCACCTCCCGGTAGAGGTGTTCGAGCAGATGGCCGCGCCGCAACGCCCGCGCACCATGCAGCTGTACGGCCGCGTCGACGACGTACTGCGCGGTCTCCGTGGCAAGCAGCTTCGCCATCGCGGCCCGCCCCGGTACGTCCGGCGCGCCCGAGTCGTACGCCGTCGCCGCCGCGTAGACCATGAGGCGGGCGGCCTCCGTGCGCATGGCCATCTCGGCCACTTGGTGGGCGACCGTCTGAAGGTCCCTCAACTTACCGCCGAACGCCTCGCGTTGGCCCGTATGCGCGATCGTCGCGTCCAGCGCCGCCCGCGCCATGCCGACCGCGAAGGCGCCGACGCTCGGGCGGAACAGGTTGAGGGTGCCCATGGCGACGCGGAAGCCGCGGTCGGGTTCGCCGAGGACGTCGTCGGCAGTGACGGGTACGGCATCGAAGCCGAGAGCGCCGATGGGGTGCGGGGAGAGCATGTCGAGGGGGGTACCGGTGAGGCCGGGGCGGTCGGCCGGGACCAGGAAGGCGGTGACGCCACGGGCGCCCGCGCCCGGGGTGGTGCGGGCGAAGACGGTGTAGAGGTCGGCCTCGGGGGCGTTGGAGATCCAGCACTTCTCACCGGTGAGGCGCCAGCGGCCGGTGCCGTCGGGTTCCGCGCGCAGCTCCAGCGCCGCCGCGTCCGAGCCCGCTCCCGGCTCGCTGAGCGCGAAGGCCGCGACGGCGTCGCCCTCGCTCACCCGGGGGAGCCAGCGGGCGCGCTGGGCCGCGGTGCCGTGGGCGTGGACCGGGTGGGCGCCCAGGCCCTGGAGGGCGAGCGCGGTCTCGGCCTCCGTGCAGACGCAAGCCAGTGACTCGCGCATCAGACAGAGGTCGAGCGCCCCCGAGGTGAACAGGCGGGAGAGCAGGCCCAGTCGGCCCAGCTCGGCGACCAGGGGGCGGTTGACATGGCCGGGCTCGCCCTTCTCGGCGAGCGGGCGCAGGCGTTCGGCGGCCAGGGCGCGCAGTTCGGCACACCAGGCGAGTTGTGCCGGTTCGAGCGAGAATGCGGTCATTGCCGGTCCCCTCTCCCCCCCATTGGGCCGCTTCCGAGGTTATCGCGAACTGTTGACTGCCGTCACCAAGGCGATACGCTCGCTGAGCGAGCCAACCCAGGCATGCGAGCCCACCACGACATGCGAGCCCACCACCACCGGGACCACAGCAGGGGGCGAACGTCATGAACTCCAGGGTCACCGCCCATGTCGACACCTTCGTCCGGGACCATCTCCCGCCTCCCGACCAGTGGCCCGAGCTCACCTTCGACCTCCCCGAACTGCGCTACCCGGACCGGCTGAACGCCGCCGCCGAGCTGCTCGCCGGAGCCGGCCCCGAGCGGCCGGTCTTCCACACCCCCGCCGGAGACACCTGGACGTACGGCGAACTCGGTGCCCGGGTCGACCGCATCGCCCACACGCTCACGACGGACCTGGGTGTCGTCCCCGGCAACCGGGTGCTGCTGCGGGGGCCCACCACGCCCTGGCTGGCCGCGTGCTGGCTGGCGGTGCTCAAGGCGGGGGCGGTCGCGGTGACGGTGCTCGCGCAGCAGCGGCCGTACGAGCTGGCCACGGTGTGCGAGCTGGCGCGGGTGTCGCACGCGCTGTGCGACGTACGGTCCGTGGACGACCTGGTGAAGGCGGAGGTTCCGGGGCTCAGGATCACCACGTACGGCGGGGACGGGCCCGGCGATCTGCTCCGGCGGACGGTGAGCGAGGGGCCGTACGAGGCGGTCGCCACGGCGGCCGACGACGTGGCGCTGATCGCGTTCACCTCGGGGACGACCGGGCGGCCCAAGGGGTGCGTGCACTTCCACCGGGATGTGCTGGCGATCGCGGACACCTTCTCGAAGCACGTCCTCGCGCCGCGCGTGGACGACGTCTTCGCCGGGTCTCCCCCGCTGGGCTTCACCTTCGGGCTCGGCGGTCTCGTCGTCTTCCCGATGCGGGCCGGGGCCAGCGCCCTGCTGCTCGAACAGGCGGGCCCGAAGCAGCTGCTGCCGGCGATCGCCGCGCACGGGGTGTCGGTGCTGTTCACGGCGCCGACGGCGTACCGGGCGATGCTCGGCGAGCTGAACGGGGAGGGCGGGCACGACGTGTCGTCGCTCCGGCGGTGCGTGTCGGCGGGCGAGAACCTGCCGGCCGCGACCTGGCGGGCCTGGCACGAGCGCACGGGGCTGCGGATCATCAACGGCATCGGCGCGACCGAGCTGCTGCACATCTTCATCTCCGCCGCCGACGACGACATCAGGCCGGGGACGACGGGCGTTCCCGTACCGGGATGGCACGCGCGCGTGCAGGACGCCGACGGGGAGCCGGTGCCCGACGGGCAGCACGGGCTGCTCGCCGTGCGCGGTCCGGTGGGATGCCGCTATCTGGCGGATCCACGGCAGCGGGAGTACGTGCGGGGCGGCTGGAACGTCACGGGTGACACGTATGTCCGCGAGCCGGACGGGTACTTCCGGTATGTCGCGCGCGCCGACGACATGATCATCTCGGCCGGGTACAACATCGCGGGCCCGGAGGTCGAGGAGGCCCTGTTACGTCATCCGGACGTGGTCGAGGCGGCAGTGGTGGGACGGCCGGACGAGGCACGCGGTCAGGCCGTCGTCGCCCACGTGGTCGTCACGGCGGGGGCGGTCCGGGACGGCAAAACGCTGCGTACGTTCCTCAAGTCGGAGCTCGCGCCGTACAAGTGTCCGCGCGAGATCGTGTTCGTGGACGCGTTGCCGCGCACCGCGACCGGAAAACTTCAGCGGTTCCGCCTACGCACACCTGGTGACCAGCAGTGATGCCGAAGACCTAAAATGATCAACGTGTCCGAACAGCACGCACCACGTTCGCTCATCGTCACCTTCTACGGCGCCTACGGGCGTTCGGTGCCGGGACCCGTGCCCGTCTCCGAGCTGATCCGGCTGCTCGCCGCGGTGGGTGTCGACGCGCCCTCCGTTCGCTCGTCGGTGTCCCGGCTCAAACGCCGGGGGCTGCTGCTCCCCGCCCGTACGGCGGCCGGCGCGGCCGGGTACGCGCTGTCGGAGGACGCGCGGCAGCTCCTCGAGGACGGCGACCGGCGGATCTACGCGGCGGCGCCGGAGCGGGACGAGGGCTGGACGCTGGCCGTGTTCTCCGTACCGGAGTCGGAGCGGCAGAAGCGACACGTGCTGCGCTCCCGGCTCGCCGGACTCGGCTTCGGCACGGCGGCGCCCGGGGTGTGGATCGCGCCCGCCCGGCTGTACGAGGAGACCCGGCACACCCTCATCCGGCTGCGGCTCGACCCTTACGTGGACCTGTTCCGGGGTGAGCACCTGGGGTTCGCGGCGACCGCCGAGGCGGTGTCGCGGTGGTGGGACCTGGCCGGGATCGCCAAGCAGCACGAGGCGTTCCTCGACCGGCACGCGCCCGTTCTGCACAGCTGGCAGCGCCGCGCCGACACCCCGCCCGAGGAGGCGTACCGCGACTATCTGCTGGCCCTGGACTCCTGGCGCCAGCTGCCGTACGCCGATCCCGGGCTGCCCGCCGAACTGCTGCCGGCGGACTGGCCGGGGGTGCGCTCGGCGGCCGTCTTCCGGGCGCTGCACGCGCGGCTGCGGGACGCGGGGGCGAGGTTCGCGGGAGTGGAGACCGTGAAGGGCACAGGGAGTGGCGAGAGCAGTGGATCAGACACCGAGGGTGACACCGAACCGTAAAGTTCTGTAACGATTCTGTTCACTTAGGGAACCCTCAGGCTTCTCCTTCAATCTTCCCAGAATCCTTACTTACCATCCTGACGCATGAGTCTCATGCGCAACTTGAACCGGGCACTCACCGCCACCACCGGCCTTCAGGTCCGCAAGGCCACCCCGGCCACCCCGGCCACCCCGGCCAAGTCGGCGAACCCCAAGGCCGCGGCGCCCAAGCCGGCCACCAAGAAGCCCACGACGGTGTACCGATGTCCGGCTCCCGAGGAACTCGCGACCGACCGACTGCTGAGGCAGCCGGTCTTCATCATGTCTCCCGTGCGCTCAGGCTCCACCCTGCTGCGGATGCTGATGAACGCGCACTCGCGGCTGCACTCTCCACATGAGCTGCACATACGCAGGCTCGAGGTCGGCTACGGCAGCAAGCTGTCCCAGAAGGCGATGAGCGCTCTCGACCTGGAGCGCGGCGACCTGGAGCATCTGCTCTGGGACCGGGTCATGCACCGCGAACTGGTCAAATCGGGCAAGGACTTCATCGTCGAGAAGACCCCGAGCAACGCCTTCGTCCACGAGCGCATCCGGGACTGCTGGCCCGACGCCCGCTTCGTCTTCCTGCTGCGCCACCCCGTCTCCATCGCCCAGTCCTGGCACGAGGGCGACCCCGACAAGCGCACCTACGACGAGGCCGCCGCCGACGCGCTGCGCTACATGAAGGCCGTCGACAAGGCCCGCAAGGGACTCACCGGGCATACCGTCCGCTACGAGGACATCACCGCCGACCCGGAGCAGGAGATGCGGCGGCTGTGCGAGTTCCTCGACCTCGACTTCGAGCCGACGATGCTCGACTACGGCAAGAAGGACGACGCCCAGGTCGTCAAGGGCCTCGGCGACTGGCGCGACAAGATCAAGACCGGTCAGGTGCAGTCCGGGCGCGCGCTGCCCACCGAGGACGACATCCCGGAGATTCTCCGGCCTATGTGCCAGGCGTGGGGCTACAGCGAGTGAAGGCGCACGCAGAGATAGCCGAGGTGTGGCCGCGCGACGGCCGTATAAGACTCGTCGGCCGTATCCACGGGCTGCCCGCCCGTGACACCGCCGGTTCCTGGGAGTTGGTCCTCACCCGTCGCGCCCACCCCGACCGGCGGCTGCGCTACGCCGCCGACCTGAAGGACGACCGCTTCGAGAGCGAATTGCCCGTCGCCGACCTCGCGGCACCCGACTACGCCCCCGTGGAGGAGTGGGACATCCACCTCAGCGACGGCACCGTCGAACTGCGCGCCGGAAAGCATCTCGACGACATCCGCGGCAAGAAGAAGATCTTCGTGTATCCGGAGCAGCACGTCGGGAACCTCGGGGTGCGCCCCTACTACACGATCAAGGACAACCTGTCTCTGGAGTGCCGTACGGGAGGCTCCGCATGACCGACCGTCGTTCCCTGCCCCACGTGCGCTACCTGCTGCTGCACGCCTACGGCCGCGGCGGCACCATCCGCACGGTGATGAACCAGGCCAACTCCCTGGTGGCGGCGGGCTGGAGCGTGGAGATCGTCAGCGCGGTGCGCCGCCGCGACGACATCCAGTTCCCGCTCGACGACCGCGTTCAGGTCTCCACGGTCGTGGACCTGCGCGAGGGCGCCCACACCCCGCCGTCCGGGCTCGTCGCCCGCTGGCGCGAACGCAAGCGCGACGAGCTGCTTCAGGCGCCCGCGCAGCACATCCCGAAGGGCGAGTTCGCCTACCGCCACTTCAACCGGTACGTCGAGGACCGGCTCATCGCGTATCTGCGGTCGTTGACCAGCGGCATCCTGGTGACGACCCGCCCGGCGCTGAACTTCCTCTCCGCCGAGCACGCCACCAACGGCGTGATCCGCGTCGCCCAGGAGCACATGAACCTCGGCACGCACCGCAAGGACGTACAGAAGCGCATCCAGGAGACCTACCCGCGCTTCGCCGCCGTCGCCGTGCTCACCGAGCGCGACCGCGAGGAGTACGCCGAACTGCTCCCCGGGACCAAGGTCATCCGCATCCCGAACGCCGTGCACTCCCTCGACCAGGTCGCCGCCGACCCCGCGTCGAAGATCGCGGTGGCCGCCGGGCGGCTCTTCCCGCAGAAGGGCTTCGACATGCTGATCCCGGCCTGGGCGAAGCTCGTCGAGTCGTTCCCCGAATGGCAGTTGAGGATTTACGGCAGCGGCGAGAAGAAGTCGGAACTTCGTAACCTGATCGACGTCCACCATCTCTACAATCACGTTCTCCTCATGGGGCACACCGACCGCCTGGACGACGAACTCGCCAAGGCGTCCTTCTACGTGCTCAGCTCACGGTTCGAGGGACTTCCGATGGTGATGATCGAGGCGATGAGCCACTCCCTTCCGGTGGTGAGCTTCGACTGCCCGACCGGTCCGGCGGACGTGCTGACGCACGGCGTCGACGGTCTGCTGGTGGCACCGGAGGACCCCGACGCGCTGGCCGACGCCATGGCGAAGCTCATGGCCGACGAGGCGATGCGCGCCGACATGGGGGTGGCCGCGGTGCTCACGGCCGCCTCATACGGCCCGGACGCCGTTCACCCGCGCTGGGAAGCCCTGTTCACCGACCTCCACGAGCAACGGCACGGCAGCGCCGCCGTGGCCGGCTCCGCGAAAGGAACACACGCATGACCACCTCGCCCAAGGGCCAAGGAGCCACCGTATGGCTCACCGGCCTGCCGAGCGCGGGCAAGACGACGATCGCCCGCATCCTCGCCGGCCGGCTGCGGTCCGAGGGACACCGTGTGGAGGTCCTCGACGGTGACGAGATCCGCCGCTTCCTCTCCGCGGGCCTCGGCTTCTCCCGCGAGGACCGCAACACCAACGTGCAGCGCATCGGCCTGGTCGCCGAGGTCCTCGCCCGCAACGGCGTCCTCGCCGTCGTTCCCGTCATCGCCCCCTACGCCGACAGCCGCGAGGCCGTCCGCAAGCGGCACGACGCGAGCGGCACACCGTACGTCGAGGTCCATGTCGCCACCCCGGTCGACGTGTGCAGCGAGCGCGACGTCAAGGGCCTGTACGCCCGTCAGGCCGCCGGCCAGCTCAAGGGCCTGACCGGTGTCGACGACCCGTACGAGCCGCCGGCCGACCCGGCGCTGGTCCTCGCCACGCAGGACCAGACCCCCGAGGAGTCGGCGGCGTCCGTGTACGCCCTGCTGGCGGAACGGGGTCTGCTCGTATGACCGTCCACACCCTGTCTCATCTGGACGCCCTGGAGTCCGAGGCGGTCCACATCTTCCGCGAGGTGGCGGGCGAGTTCGAGCGGCCGGTGATCCTCTTCTCCGGCGGCAAGGACTCCATCGTCATGCTGCACCTGGCGCTGAAGGCGTTCGCCCCGGCGGCGATCCCGTTCTCGCTGCTGCATGTGGACACCGGGCACAACTTCCCGGAGGTGCTGGAGTACCGCGACCGTACGGTGGCCGAGCACGGTCTGCGGCTGCATGTGGCGTCCGTGCAGGACTACATCGACCGCGGTGTGCTGCGCGAGCGGCCGGACGGCACCCGGAACCCGCTGCAGACCGTCCCGCTGACGGAGAAGATCCAGTCGGAGCGCTTCGACGCCGTCTTCGGTGGTGGCCGTCGGGACGAGGAGAAGGCCCGCGCCAAGGAGCGGGTGTTCTCGCTGCGGGACGAGTTCTCGCAGTGGGACCCGCGCCGGCAGCGGCCCGAGCTGTGGCAGCTGTACAACGGAAGGCACGCGCCTGGGGAGCATGTGCGTGTGTTTCCGCTGTCCAACTGGACCGAGCTGGACGTCTGGCAGTACATCGCCCGGGAGGGCATCGAGCTGCCGGAGATCTACTTCGCCCACCACCGCGAGGTGTTCATGCGGGGCGGGATGTGGCTGACCGCCGGTGAGTGGGGCGGGCCGCGCGAGAACGAGGCGGTCGAGAAGCGGCAGGTGCGGTACCGGACCGTGGGTGACATGTCCTGCACGGGCGCCGTCGACTCGGACGCTGTGACATTGGACCAGGTCATCGCCGAGATCGCCGCGTCCCGGCTCACCGAGCGGGGCGCGACCCGCGCCGACGACAAGCTGTCCGAGGCCGCGATGGAAGACCGTAAGCGCGAGGGGTACTTCTAAGCATGAGCATGACCACGATGGGCATGACCACCATCGACACGCTGCGGTTCGCCACGGCCGGGTCGGTCGACGACGGCAAGTCCACGCTCGTGGGGCGGCTGCTGCACGACTCCAAGTCGGTCCTCGCGGACCAGCTGGAGGCCGTGGAGCGGGCGTCCGCCAACCGGGGCCAGGACGCGCCCGACCTCGCGCTGCTGACCGACGGGCTGCGGGCCGAGCGGGAGCAGGGCATCACCATCGATGTGGCGTACCGCTACTTCGCGACCCCGCGCCGCCGGTTCATCCTCGCCGACACGCCCGGCCATGTGCAGTACACCCGCAACATGGTGACAGGTGCCTCCACCGCCGAGCTGGCCATCATCCTCGTCGACGCCCGCAACGGTGTCGTCGAGCAGACGCTGCGGCACGCGGCGGTGGCCGCGCTGCTGCGTGTGCCGCACGTGGTCCTCGCCGTCAACAAGATGGACCTCGTCGGGTACGAGGAGAAGGAGTTCCTGCGGATCGTCGAGGACTTCGGCCGGCACGCGGAGGAGTTGGGGCTGCCCGGCTTCACGCCGATTCCGGTCTCCGCGCTGGTGGGTGACAACGTCGTCGAGCGGTCCGCGCACATGGACTGGTATGACGGGCCCGCGCTGCTGGAGTACCTGGAGACCGTGCCGGTGGGGGTCGAGGCGGCGGACGCGCCGGCCCGCTTGCCCGTGCAGTATGTGATCCGGCACGGCGATGAGCGCCACTACGCGGGGCAGTTGGTGTCCGGGGCGCTGCGGGTCGGTGACCGGGTGACCGTCCATCCGTCCGGTGAGACCTCCGAGATCGTCGGGATCGATGTGCTGGGCGAGGCGGCGGAGGTGGCGTTCGCACCGCAGTCGATCACGGTGCGGCTGGCGGATCAGCGGGATGTGGCCCGTGGGGACATGATCACGGCCGGGGCTGACGGGCCGACGCTCACCCAGGACGTGCGGGCAGCCGTCTGCCACCTCGCGGAACGGCCGTTGCGGGTCGGTGATCGCGTCCTGCTCCGGCACACCACTCGTACGGTGAAGGCGATCGTGCGTGACCTCGGCGGAGCCGGCTCCTTGGCCACGAACGATCTGGGGCGGGTTGTACTGCGTACGGCGGAGCCGTTGGCGTTGGACGACTACGCGGAGGTGCGGCGGACCGGGGCGTTCATTCTGGTGGACCCGGCGGATGGGGCGACGCTTACGGCGGGGATGGTTGAGCTGACGTAGCAGGTGGGGCGCCCGGTGCTGGAGCTGGGCGGGGGTGGGCGCACAACTCGGCGCTACGAGGTGCCGCTGCGCCCACCCGTACCGCCCCAGCGGCACGGGTGGGCGCAGCTATGTGAGCTGTGGCAGCTGGGTCCCGCTTCTCCAGGGGCGCGGGGAACTGCGCGATCAACCACATCCGAGCCGCAGCCGCCATACGACGGGTCCACCCGAGCTACTGGGCGCTACTGGGACAGTGTCAGTCGCGGTTTCGGGGCGTCGGCGCGGCCCGTGTTGGGGCGGCGGCTGCCCGCGCGGTACGGGGCGGGCCAGGTGACGCCCGGCCCTTCGTAGCCCTGCTCGGCTGCTGCGTGGAGGGTCCAGTGGGGGTCGTAGAGGTGGGGGCGGGCCAGGGCGCAGAGGTCGGTGCGGCCGGCCAGGATCAAGGAGTTCACGTCGTCCCAGGAGGAGATGGCGCCCACGGCTATCACGGGGACGTCGGCCTCGTGGCGGATTCGGTCGGCGAACGGGGTTTGGTAGGAGCGGCCGAAAGCCGGGTGCTCGTCGGCTACCACCTGGCCGGTTGACACGTCGATCGCGTCCGCGCCGTGGGCCGCGAACGCGCGGGCGATCGCCACCGCGTCCTCGGCTGTCGTACCGCCGTCCGCCCAGTCGGTGGCGGAGATACGGACCGTCATGGGGCGTTCCTCGGGCCATACGGCCCGTATCGCGTCGAAGACTTCGAGAGGGAAGCGGAGCCGGCCGTCGAGGGAGCCGCCGTAGCGGTCGGTGCGGTGGTTGGTCAGGGGGGAGAGGAAACCGGAGAGCAAGTAGCCGTGCGCGCAGTGGAGTTCGAGAAGGTCGAAACCGCTGCGGGCGGCACGGGCGGCCGCCGAGGCGAACTGCTCGCGGATGTCGGTCAGTTGGGCGCGGGAGAGTTCGCGAGGGGTCTGACTGCCCGGCTTGTACGGGACCGGGGAGGCCGCCACCAGGGGCCAGTTGCCCTCGTCCAGGGGGTCGTCGATGCCCTCCCACATCCGCTTGGTGGAACCCTTGCGGCCGGAGTGACCCAGCTGGACACCGATCGCCGTACCCGGCGCCTGGGTGTGCGCGAACGACACGATGCGGCGCCAGGCGTCGGCCTGCCGGGAGTTCCAGAGTCCGGCGCAGCCCGGAGTGATCCGCCCCTCCGGGCTCACGCACACCATCTCGGTCATCACCAGCCCGGCGCCGCCGAGGGCCCGGGCGCCCAGGTGGACGAGGTGGAAGTCGCCGGGGACGCCGTCGGCCGCCGAGTACATGTCCATCGGCGATACGACGACCCGGTTGCGCAGGGTCAGGCCGCGCAGCCGGAACGGGGTGAACATCGGGGGCGTACCGGGCGGGCAGCCGAACTCGCGCTCCACGGCGCCGGTGAAGTGCGGGTCGCGCAGGCGGAGGTTGTCGTGGGTGACGCGGCGGCTGCGGGTGAGGAGGTTGAACGCGAACTGCCGGGTGGGCTGGGAGAGATGGAGCCCGATGTTCTCGAACCACTCCAGGCTGGCCCGCGCCGCCCGCTGGGTGGAGGCGACGACGGGGCGCCTCTCCTCCTCGTACGCCGCCAACACCCGTTCCAGATCGGGCTGTTCCTCCAGACAGGCGGCCAGCGCCAGCGCGTCCTCGACGGCGAGCTTCGTGCCGGAGCCGATGGAGAAGTGCGCGGTGTGCGCGGCGTCGCCGAGCAGTACCAGATTGCCGTGCGACCAGCGTTCGTTGACGACCGTGCGGAAGGTGGTCCAGGTGCTGTTGTTGGAGCGCAGGGGGCGTCCGCCGAGCGCGTCCGCGAAGAGCTTGGCGCAGCGGTCGATCGACTCGGCGGCGTCGAGTTCCGCGAAGCCGGCGGACCGCCAGACCTCTTCGCGCATCTCGACGATGACGGTGGACGCGCCGAATTGATCATGTGGCCCGGAGGGCCTCGTTGAGGGGTGGTGGTCGGGTGACGGGCGGGCGTACGGGTAGCCGTGCAGTTGCATCACGCCGTGTTCGGTCTCGGCGATCTCGAAACGGAACGCCTCGAAGGCGAAGTCCGCGGCCAGCCAGATGTAACGGCAGCGGTGTTCCTCGACGGACGGCCGGAACACCTCCGCGTACGCCGCGCGCGTGCCGCTGTGCACGCCGTCCGCCGCGATGACCAGGTCGTATGTCTCGCAGAGCCATTCCGGGTACGGGGCCTCCGTGCGGAACCGCAGTTCCACGCCGAGTGCGTGGCAGCGTTCGTGAAGGATCTGGAGGAGTCTGCGGCGGCCCAGGGCCGCGAAGCCGTGTCCTCCGGAGGTGTGACGGGTGTTTCTGTGGACGATGTCTATGTCGTCCCAGCGGATGAAGTCGTGTTGGAGGGCCTCGTAGACGGTCGGGTCTGCGTGTTCTATGCCGCCGAGGGTTTCGTCGGAGAGGACTACTCCGAAGCCGAAGGTGTCGTCCGGGGCGTTGCGTTCCCAGACGGTGATTTCGCGGGTGGGGTCGAGGCGTTTGAGGAGGGCGGCGGCGTAGAGGCCGCCGGGGCCGCCGCCGATGATGGCGATGCGGTGGGGGTGGCTGGTCGTCGCGGGCGGCTGCGGGTTGGTAGGGGCTGGCCGCGCAGTTCCCCGCGCCCCTGAGTTTGCTGCTGGGGTTGGCTGTATCGCTGGGGTTGGCATCAGCGGCCCTGCCACTTCGGGGGGCGCTTTTCCTTGAATGCCGCGTGGAATTCCGCGTAGTCCTCGCCGTTCATGAGGAGGGCCTGGGTCGCCGCGTCCAGTTCCACCGCTGCCGCGAGCGGCATGTCCAGCTCTGCCGTCAGCAAGGCCTTCGTCTGGGCGTACGCCAGCGCCGGGCCCTCCGCCAGGCGGCGGGCCAATGCCTGGGCGGCCTCGTCGGCGCTGCCCTCGTCCGTGAGCTGGCTGATCAGGCCGATGCGTTCGGCCTCGGGGGCGCGGACCGGCTCGCCGAGCATGAGGAGGCGGGTGGCGTGGCCGAGGCCGACTACTCGGGGCAGGAGGTAGGCGGCGCCCATGTCGCCGCCGGAGAGGCCTACGCGGGTGAAGAGGAACGAGAAGCGGGCGGTCGGGTCCGCGACACGGAAGTCGGCGGCCAGGGCGAGGACCGCGCCGGCACCCGCCGCCACGCCGTGCACGGCGGCGATCACCGGGAACGGGCACTCCCGTACGGCCCGTACGACCTGCCCCGTCATCCGGTTGAAGTCGAGCAGCTGGGAGGTGTCCATCGCGAGGGTGGCGCCGATGATCTCGTCGACGTCGCCGCCGGAGCAGAAGCCGCGGCCCTCGCCGGCCAGCACCAGTGCCCGTACGGATTTCTCCCGGGACAGTTCGGCGAGCAGGTCGCGCAGGTCGGCGTAGGCGCCGAAGGTGAGGGCGTTCAGCTTCTCGGGGCGGGTGAGGGTGACGGTGGCGACGCCGTCGGTGATCGCGCACCTCAGGTGTTGCCAGTCGGGGGTGCGGGTGGCGGAGCCGGTGAAGGGACTCATGACGGGCGGCCTCCTCGGGGGCTACCTGCCGCGGCGCTGCGGCTACTTCCCTACCCCATGAAGCTATCACCTATATCTGACTGTCGTCATGAGTGCGCGATAGGCCGTTGTCGGTCACGTGACTCGGTCACGGGCGTTCTACAGGCCCGTAACGGCGGGTGCGGTCGTGGTCGGCCGAGCGTTGGGCTGGGTAGACCGCCTGACAGCGGGGCCGATGGCCCGCGTACCATTCCTAAAGCTGAAAGCAGGACGACCATGACCTGCGCCATGAACGGATCCACCGCCTTGCAAGAACCCTCCGCCCCCTCCTCCTGGCGCATCGCGCTGCCGCAGACCGCCGCGGCTGTGCCCATGGCCCGTGCGCTGGTCCGTACTGCGCTCACCGATCTGGAGCATGGGTCCGACTGCGACACGGCGGAGCTGCTCACGGCGGAGTTGGTGGCGAACGCGGTCGAGCATGCCGTGGGGGACGGGCCGATAGAGCTGGTGGTGGAGCTGCTGCCGGGTGGATGCAAGGTGGAGGTCCACGATCCGGATCCGGCGCCGCCGGGCGATCTCGCCGGGGTGGGGTGCGCCGAACCGGACCCATGGCAGGAGCACGGGCGCGGCCTGCTCCTCATCCGCGCCCTCAGCTCGTCCTGCGGCCACCGTCCCACCGACTCGGGCAAGGCTGTCTGGTTCCGCCTCCCCACGGTCCCGCCCCAGCGCCGCCCCGCCGAGTAGGTCCGCTGTTTTCCGCGGTCCTGCAACGGGCCCGACGGAACCCCTGACCGACAGGGAGGCCGAAGTCGCGCGGCGTGTGGCGCGACAATCACCTCAGGCCAGGGTCGCCACCAGGACCGCCTTGATCGTGTGGAGGCGGTTCTCGGCCTCGTCGAAGACCACCGAGTGGGGGGATTCGAAGACCTCGTCGGTGACCTCCAGGGAGTCGCGGCCGTGGAGGTCGTGGATCTCGCGGCCGACCTTGGTGCCGAGGTCGTGGAAGGCCGGGAGGCAGTGGAGGAACTTGACGTCGGAGTTACCGGTGGCGTTCAGGACGTCCATGGTGACGGCGTAGGGGGAGAGCGCGCCTATGCGCTCGTCCCAGACCTCCTTGGGCTCACCCATGGAGACCCAGACGTCGGTGGCCACGAAGTCCGCGCCCTGAACACCCTCGTGGATGTGCTCGGTGAGCGTGATCCGCGCGCCGCTGATCTCGGCGAGCTTGCGCGCGTGGGTGACGATCTCCTCGGCGGGCCAGTAGGCCTGCGGGGCGACGATACGGACGTCCATGCCGAGGAGCGCGCCGGTGACGAGGTACGAGTTGCCCATGTTGAAGCGGGCGTCGCCGAGGTAGGCGAAGACCATCTCGTCGAGCGGCTTGTCGCAGTGCTCGGTCATGGTCATCACGTCGGCGAGCATCTGGGTGGGGTGCCAGTCGTCGGTGAGGCCGTTGTAGACCGGCACACCGGCGTACGCGGCGAGTTCCTCGACGTTCGCCTGGCTGTCCCCGCGGTACTCGATCGCGTCGAACATCCGCCCGAGGACGCGCGCGGTGTCCCGTACCGACTCCTTGTGACCCATCTGCGAACCGGACGGGTCGAGGTACGTCGTCGAGGCGCCCTGGTCCGCCGCGGCGACCTCGAACGCGCACCGCGTGCGCGTCGAGGTCTTCTCGAAGATCAGCGCGATGTTCTTGCCGCGCAGGTACCGCGTCTCCGTGCCGGCCTTCTTGGCCGCCTTCAGTTCGACGGCCAGGTCGATCAGGCCCCGGAACTCCTCCGCGGTGAAGTCCAGTTCCTTGAGGAAGTGGCGCCCGGCGAGGGCGTGGGGGACAGTCGCCATGGGAGGCACTCCAGGGTTCAGGGGCTTCAGAGGGCTGAGAGTGGAAGTCTATACGACATTACACATTTCTATACAGGGGACCTCTCCACCGGGCAGCTCATACACCGCGGACCGCCCCTCCCCCGCCCCAGCTCGCTCCCGGGGATCTCGATCACCTCGATGCCCTGCTTGCGCAGATGCGTATTGGTGGTGGCGTTGCGTTCATAGGCGACGACGACGCCCGGCTCGACCGCGAGGACGTTGCAGCCGTCGTCCCACTGCTCGCGCTCGGCGGCGTGGACGTCCTGGGTGGCGGTCAGGACGCGGATCTCGTTCAGGCCGAGGGCGGCCGCGATGGCACGGTGCATGTGCTCCGGCGGATGGTCGGTGACCTTGAGTTCCTTCTCGCCGACGCCGGGTTCGATGGTGTACGAGCGGAGCATGCCGAGTCCGGCGTACTGAGTGAAGGTGTCGCCGTCGACCATGGTCATCACCGTGTCGAGGTGCATGAAGGCCCGGCGTTTCGGCATGTCGAGCGCGACGATCGTACGGGCGGAGCCGGCGGCGAACAGTTTGGTGGCGAGCATCTCGACGGCCTGGGGAGTGGTCCGCTCGCTCATGCCGATGAGGACGGCGCCGTTGCCGATGACGAGGACGTCGCCGCCCTCGATGGTCGAGGGGTAGTCGGCCTGACCTTCCGACCAGACGTGGAACGCCTCGTCGCGGAAGAGGGGGTGGTGGCGGTAGATCGCCTCGAAGTGGACCGTCTCACGCTGACGGGCGGGCCAGCGCATGGCGTTGATGGAGACCCCGTCGTAGATCCAGGCGGAGGTGTCCCGGGTGAAGAGGTGGTTGGGGAGGGGGTCGAGGAGGAAGTCGTCGAGTTCCATGACATGGAAGCGGACGGATGCCGGTTCCAGGTGCGCGTCCAGGAACTCCCGCTTGGTCATGCCGCCGATCAGGGCCTCGACCAGTTCACCGAGGGGCAGGGTCTCGAAGGCGGCTCTGAGGTGGTCCGTTGCGAGCGGGCCGTACTCCTTCTCGTCGAAGACCCGGTCCAGGACCAGCTCGCGGGCTTCGGGGATCCGCATGACATCCGTGAGCAGGTCACCGAAGAGGTGGACGGCGACTCCGCGGTCGCGCAGCACGTCCGCGAAACCGTCGTGCTCCGCGCGCGCTCGGCGCACCCACAGCACGTCGTCGAAGAGGAGGGTGTCCTTGTTGCTGGGGGTGAGCCTTTTGAGCTCTAGGTCCGGCCGGTGCAGGATGACGCGGCGCAGCCGCCCGGCCTCGGAGTCGACATGGAATCCCATGTCTTCATCCTGACCATTCGGGCGCGTGTTCACCCGCTGGTCGGCCGGATCCGGACGTCGACACCCCCTCCCATTTCGTCCCCTTGACGATAAGTGGATCGCCCTATTATCGTCTAAGTGACGCGAACAGGTGCGTGAAGTACCAGGAAGTACCAGGAAGCATCACGAGGGGAATCATTCATGGCCGACATCACCCGACGGCTCGGCTGGCGGCATCTGCGCGGTGCTCCCACCTCGCACATCCGTCACCACCGCTCCGGGCGGCTCGCGCACGACGGGCCGGGGCTCAGCTTCTGGTACCGGTCACTGTCCGCCGCGCTGTCCGAAATCCCGGTGGACGACCGGGAGTTGGCGATGACCTTCCATGCCCGTACGTCCGACTTCCAGGACGTGGCGGTGCAGGCGACGGTGACGTACCGGGTCAGCGATCCCGCGACCGCCGCCGCCCGGCTGGACTTCTCCATCGATCCGGACACCGGGGTGTGGCGCGGTGCTCCCCTTGAGCAGTTGTCGACGCTGCTGACGGAGACGGCCCAGCAGCACGCGCTGGACGTGCTGGCCCGTACGTCGCTGTCGTCGGCCCTGGTCGACGGGGTCGCGGCGGTACGGGAGCGGGTGGCGAGCGGACTGGCCGCCGAGCCCCGGCTGCCGGCCACCGGGATCGAGATCGTGGCCGTACGGGTGGTGGCGCTGCGGCCCGAGCCCGAGGTGGAGCGGGCGCTGCGGACGCCCGCCCGGGAGCAGATCCAGCAGGAGGCGGACCGGGCGACGTACGAGCGGCGGGCCGTCGCCGTCGAGCGGGAGCGGGCCATCGCCGAGAACGAGCTGGCCAGTCAGATCGAACTCGCCCGGCGCGAGGAGCAGTTGGTCGAACAGCGGGGGACGAACGCGCGGCGTGAGGCCGAGGAGCGGGCGGCGGCGGACGCGGTGAAGGCCGGGGCCGAGGCGGCCCGGACGGTACGGCTCGCCGAGGCGGAGGCGACGCGGCAGGTGCGGCTCGCGGAGGCCGAGGCCCAGGCCGCGCGGGCCGTCGGTGAGGCGCGGGCCGAGGCGCAGGCAGCGTGGCTGCGGGTGCACGGGGACGTGGACGCGGCGACGTTGCACGCGTTGACCGGGACGCGTCTCGCGGAGAATCTGCCGCGGATCGAGAGTGTGACGGTGTCACCGGATGTGCTGACCGGGCTGCTGGCGAAGCTGGGCGGTACCTCGGGGGCGTCGGCGTGAGTCTCGCGCCGCGGGTGGTGTTGGTTCATCGCACCACCGAGTACGAGGAGTTGGTGGCTCGGCACGGTACGCATGGGCAGGCCGCGTTCTTTCTGCGGTCGCGGGGGCGGGACATCGAGGATGTGGCCGAGCGGCATCGGCGAGAACGGGGGGCGTGGGCCGAGGTCGCTTCGTCGGTGCCGCTGACCTGGCGTCAGGCCCGGGTGGAGCGAGGGGACTTGGACCGGTTTCTGTTCGCGCCCGAGGACGTTGTGGTGGTGGTCGGGCAGGACGGACTGGTGGCCAATGTCGCCAAGTATCTGGACGGGCAGCCGGTGGTGGGGATCAATGCGGATCCTCGGCGTAATCCGGGGGTGTTGGTGCGGCATCGGCCCGGGGAGGCGGGGAAGTTGCTTGCCGCTTCCGTGCAACGCGGGGGTGCGGTTGATGAGTTGACCATGGTCGAGGCCGTTGCCGACGACACTCAGCGGTTGGTGGCCCTCAATGAGATCTACCTCGGTGCGGCGGGGCATCAGACCGCCCGGTACCGCCTGGGGCTCGACGGCGACAGGGGTGTCGTCGAGTCCCAGGCCTCTTCCGGGGTGCTGGTCGGGACCGGGACGGGGGCGAGTGGGTGGATTCGGTCGGTGTGGCAGGAGCGGGGTGGGCGGCTGGAGTTGCCCTCGGCGACGGAGGCGCGGTTGTTGTGGTTCGTGCGGGAGGCCTGGCCGTCGCCTGCGACCGGGACGTCGATGGTGGCGGGGGTGCTCGGGGGGTCCGGGCGGTTGTCACTGACCGTGGAGTCGGATCGGCTGATCGCCTTTGGGGATGGAATGGAGGGGGATGCGGTGGAGTTGACGTGGGGACAGACGGTACGGGTGGGGGTGGCGGGGGTGCGGCTGCGGTTGGTGGGCTGACGCGGGGAGATCGCCCCTTGCCGCAGATAGAACACTGATCCATGAGCGGGTTCTCCCCTCGTGCTGATCTTCGATCCGGTAGATCGTCTTGCGTGACGCGTGCGCAGCTGACCGATGTGGAGTGGGAGTTCACTGAGCCGTACCTGCCGATCGGCGAGTGCCAGGACGTGATCGTCGCTTTGGAGAAGGCTGCCGCCGAAGAGGAGGAGGTCAGGGCAGGGGGGGTCCCGAGGGACGAAGCAGGCAGGACGGTGGTGCCGATCCCGAGCGGGACGAGCGGCGACGCGTCCGGCGCCGGCGCAGGGTCAGGCTGAAGGCCGCTCTGCTGGGGCGCTCACGGGGTGGGCAGACGTCAAAGGTCCATCTCGCCGCCGACCACAAGCGCGGGTCGTTGGCGTTCGCCTTGGTCTCGGGACAGGCGGCCGACAGCCCAAGTTCATCCCGGTGCTGGGGAAGATCCGGGTCCGCGGCCCAGTGAGGCGGCCTCGCACCAGGCCGGACGCGGTCGCCGGGGACAAGGTGTACTCGTCCCACGGCAGCCGCATTCCCTTCTGTCGGGATTTCGGTGGGCCGCTGCCGCCCAGGGAGTGGGGATCCCGCGCCACCAGCGCGGTATCGGCCCGCGGGCTCAGGCGAGGGCGGCGACCAGCAGGGCGAAGGCGGCGATGATGACGGCGACGCGGACATAGTGGAAGCGGTCCCAGCGGTTCATCTGCTCCTTCCAGTCCTCGGGCCGGTTCTCGGGGGTCCACGTCTTGCCCCGGTTGTTGATCGGGACGAGCAGCAGAAGCGACATGATCACGCTGAGGATCAGCAGCACGCCGGCGGTGACGACGAGGCCGGTGCCGTGGTGGTGCCATCCGGCGACGGCCCAGATCGCGACGAGGACTAGCGAGGTGATGTACCAGACCGGCATCACGGCGCCGAGCATCCGGCCCCCGTGGGCGCGGCCGAGTTGGCCACTGTCACCGGGGAGTGCGTCGAGGATCGGGTTGATGACGAAGGCGACGGAGAACTCCACCCCCACCATCACGCCGACGACCACGATGGTGAACACCTCGAGTGCGCTGAGCATGATGACCCCTTCTGGCATCTAGTGCTGCTAGCCAATGAGGCAACGCTAGTACTGCCACCGCTTGATTGTCTAGCAGTGCTAGGATCCAGTCATGTCGGTACAGGAACGCAAGCAGCGCGAACGGGCGGAGCGCGAACGCCTCATCGTGGCGACAGCCCGCGAACTCGCCGAGCAGCAGGGCTGGGACGCGGTCACCACCCGCCGGCTCGCCGAGCGCATCGAATACAGCCAGCCCGTCCTCTACAGCCACTTCCGCGGCAAACGCGAGATCATCGGCGCCGTCGCCCTTCAAGGCGCCAGCGAGATGGCCGCGGCGCTGCGGGCCGCGACCTCCGCCGCAGACGGCCCCCGCACCCGGGTCACCGCCCTCGCCCGCACCTACCTCGACTTCGCCGCACGCAACCCGGCGGTCTACGACGCCCTGTTCCAGCTCGACGGCGGCCTGGCCTTCGCCAACGAGGACACCCCACAACCTCTGAAGGACGCCTTCGCCGCCCTGCTGGAAAGCCTCGGCGACGTCGCCGGGGACGGCGTCCACCCGGGACTGTTCACCGAGGTGTTCTGGGCGGCCCTGCACGGACTGGCCACCCTGACCCGGGCGCGACGGCTCCCGCCGGAGGACACCGAGCGCAGGGTGGAGCTGCTGGTGGACCGGCTCGCCATGGTCTGAGACACCGCCCCGGCGGGCACGCAGCCGGGGTCCCCGGACCCCGCTGCCTGCCTCCGGCATTGCTTCCGGTCACTCGCGTCCACACGGCACAGCCGCAAACCGCCGGGCCCCGTACCCCGGACGGGCACCCGCCCCCGCCTTCCGCCGCGAGTCGGTGGGTGGTGAATCGCCCTGCGGGCCCCGCTACTCCGCTACGCGGCCTCCCTTGCGGCGTTTGCGGTGGGTGTAGGTCTCCAGGGCCTGCCAGAGGTCTTGGCGGTCCACCTCGGGCCAGGGCTGGTCGGTGAAGTGGAGTTCGGCGTAGTGGGCGTGCCAGGGGAGGAAGTTGGAGACTCGGAGTTCGCCGCTGGTGCGCCAGAGGAGGTCCACGTCGGGCAGGGCGTGGTGGGGAAGGTGGGCGGCGAAGAGTTGCTCGGAGACTCGGGCGGGGTCCACCTCGCCGGACAGGGCGGCGCGGGCCAGGGAGGCGCCTGCCCGGGCCAGTTCGGCGCGGCCGCCGTAGTTGACGCAGACGTTGAGGGTGAGGCCGGTGCGGTTGCGGGTGGCGTGTTCCTGGCTGCGGAGTACGTCGACGACGTCGTCCGGGAGGCCGTCGGGGGAGCCGATCCAGCGCAGGCGTACGTCGTGGTCGAGGAGTTCGCCGTCCAGGAGCTCGGCGCGCATGATGGCGAAGAGCTTGGAGACCTCGTCGGGTGAGCGCTTCCAGTTCTCGGTGGAGAAGGCGTAGACGGTCAGGTGGGCGAGGCCGATCTCCAGCGCGCCCTGGACGACGTCCCGCAGCGCGACCGCTCCGGCGCGGTGGCCCTCGTCGCGGGGCAGCCCGTTGCGGGTGGCCCAGCGGCCGTTGCCGTCCATGACGATCGCCACGTGCTCCGGCAGCTGGGCCGGTGCGATCTCCGGGGGGCGGGCGCCATCGCGGTGCGGGCGGGGTGGGAGGGGCGGTTCGCTGATCCGCGTTGCCATGGAGAACTCGGGGGCGGCGGTACGGTCCACGGCCGGCGTCCTGGCCGGCGCCGTTGCCGCCTCCCCGCCGGGCGGCAGCGTCAGCCGCCACACCACGGCCGCCCTCGCCCGGGCCGGGCCGAGTATGCGCAGCCGCGTATGACCGGGGACGCGGATCTGGCGGTGCAGCACGGCCGGGCCGGCCCGGAGGATCGCGTCGAGCTCCGCGCCGAACAGGTCGACGGTGGTGTCGAGCACGATCGCGGGACCCAGCGGCAGTGTCGCGCGCAGCGCCCGGCGGGACGACTCCAGCCAGGCGCGTGCCTCGCCGACGAGGTGCGCGATCAGCTGCTGGACGGCGGGGGTCCACCGGCGGGAGAGCAGGTCGGCCGGGGTGACGTGGAAGCGGTCGAGTACTTCGGTGGGGAGCCATACGTGGCCGCCGTCGAGGTCCTCGGGAAGGTCGCGGAGCATGTCGGTGAGGAACAGACCTTCGACGAAGCGGGTGAAGCCCGGGAGGTCCCGGAGGCGTACGGGGACGGGCAGTCCGCAGCGGACCAGCATGCGCATGAGCTGCTCGGGCCAGCTGACGTTCTGGGCGTGGGCCCTCTCCCGCCACTCCTGCCAGGTCGCGACACCCTCACGGTCGTCGTCCCGCTGGACCGCGTCCAACGCGCCCAGCAGATCGGCAAGGTCCAGCCCCCAGTGCCACACCGAGTCGGTCAGCGCGAGGCGGATCGGGTCGTCGCTGGTCCCGCTCGCCAGGTCGGCCTCCAGCGCCGCCCGCCACTCCCGGAGCCTGCGGCCCCGCTCGCCCGGGGCCTCCTCGGAACGGTCGAGCAGATCGTCGGCGTGGCCGAAGGCGGCGTACAGGGCCCAGCACACGGGTTGGGCGGACGGCGGCATGAGCGCCATCAGGGCGTGCTCGGTGGGCCGGGTCGTACGGACCAGACGGCGGCACTCCTGGTAGGCGGCGTCGAGTGCCGCTCGCTCCCGGCCGGATCGCGTGGTGGTGCGACGCAAGGGGATCTCCACATAGCTCGAATGAGAACGATGAGACCGATGCGACCGATATGACCGGTGAGATCGACTCGGATGACGGCGATCGACTCTGATCGCCGTCATCCGAGCACCGCCGGAATCCTCCGGTACCACTCGAACACGGAGCACGGCCATGCCTGCTCACGACCCTACAAGCAGCGGCCACGCCGCCTCACAGGCGGGGGTCCACCCGTCGCAGGCGCGTCACAGACGCGGGTCCACCGGCTCCGACTCCAGGGCCAGCACCCCGAACACCGCCTCGTGCACCCGCCACAGCGGCTCCCCCTCGGCGAGCCGGTCCAGGGCCTCCAGACCCAGGGCGTACTCACGGAGGGCGAGGGACCGCTTGTGGTTGAGGAAGCGGCCGCGGAGGCGGTCGAGGTTCTCGGGGCGCGTGTACTCCGGGCCGTAGATGATCCGCAGGTACTCGCGGCCCCGGCACTTGATGCCGGGCTGCACCAGACGGCCCGCCGCGTCCCGTACGACGGCCTCGACCGGCTTGACGACCATGCCCTCGCCGCCCCGGCCGGTCATCTCCAGCCACCAGTCGACACCGGCCCGCACCGACTCCTCGTCGCCGGTGTCGACGAACAGGCGTCGGGTGGTCTGCAGCAGGCCGCTGCCGTCGTGCTCGACGAGCCGGTCGATGAGGGCGAGTTGCTCGTCGTGCGGCAGCGCGGCCAGGCTGCGGCCCTGGACCGCCAGGATCTGGAAGGGGGCGAGGCGGACGCCGTCCAGGCCGTCCGTCGGCCAGCAGTAGCGCCGGTACGCGTCGGTGAACGCGGCCGCGTCGGCGGCCCGCTCGCGCTGCCGCCCCAACAACGCGCCCACGTCGACACCCCGCGCCGCCGTGCCCTCCAGCGCGGCCAGCGCGCCCGGGAACACCGCGCCGGAGGCGGCACCGACCGCCGCGTACTGCGTGCGCAGCAGCCCGGACGCCTTCAGTGACCACGGCATCAGCTCCGCGTCCAACAGCATCCAGTCAGTGTCGAGTTCGGCCCACAGGCCGGCCGCCGTCACGGCCTCACGCACCCGGCCGAGGACCAGCTCGGTGCGGGCCCCGTCGTCGAAGAACGGGCGTCCGGTACGGGTGTAGAGGGCGCCGGTGGGTCCTCCCCCACTCTCGGCTGCGCTCGAGCGGGAGGTGCCCCCAACTCCGAAGTGTTCGCGCGCCGCGTCCGCGTCACGGCACACCAGGGCCACCGCCCGCGAACCCATGTGCTTCTCCTCGCACACGACCCGCGCGACCCCGTCCTCCTGGTACTGCTTGAAGGCCTCGGCCGGGTGCTCCAGGTAGCCCTCGATGTGCGACGTGGCCGTCGGGGCCATGGTCGGCGGGAGGTACGGCAGCAGGCGTGGGTCGATCGCGAAGCGGCTCATGACCTCCAGGGCGGCCGCCGCGTTCTCCTCACGGATCGAGACCCGCGCCTGGCCCTCGTACCGGGTCTCGACGATCCGCCGCCCGTGTACGTCGGCCAGGTCCAGCGGCCGGCCCTCGTGCCCGCCGGGTGCCTCGGTGGCGAGCGGCTTGGCCGGCTCGTACCAGACCTTCTCGGCCGGTACGTCGACCAGTTCGCGCTCCGGCCAGCGCAGCGCGGTCAGCTTGCCGCCGAAGACGGCGCCGGTGTCGAGGCAGATGGTGTTGTTCAGCCAGGTCGCCTGCGGAACCGGGGTGTGACCGTAGACGACCGCCGCGCGGCCCCGGTAGTCCTCCGCCCACGGGTAGCGCACCGGCAGACCGAACTCGTCGGTCTCGCCGGTGGTGTCGCCGTACAGGGCGTGGCTGCGCACCCGGCCGGAGGTGCGGCCGTGGTACTTCTCCGGCAGACCGGCGTGGCAGACGACCAGGCGGCCGCCGTCGAGGACGTAGTGGCTGACGAGGCCGTCGATGAACTCCCTCACCTGCTGCTTGAACTCGTCGCTCTCGCCCTCCATCTGCTCGATGGTCTCGGCGAGTCCGTGGGTGTGCTGGACGCCTCGGCCCTTGAGGTAACGGCCGTACTTGTTCTCGTGGTTGCCGGGGACGCACAGCGCGTTGCCGGAGCCGACCATGGACATCACGCGGCGCAGTACGCCGGGGCTGTCCGGGCCGCGGTCGACGAGGTCGCCGACGAACACGGCAGTACGGCCCTCCGGGTGGACGCCGTCGACGTAGCCCAACGTGCCGAGCAGGGACTCCAGTTCGCTCGCGCAGCCGTGGATGTCGCCGATGATGTCGAACGGGCCGGTGAGGTGGGTGAGGTCGTTGAAGCGCTTCTCGGTGACGATCGTGGCGTTCTCGACGTCCTCCACGCCCCGCAGGATGTGCACCTTGCGGAAGCCCTCGCGCTCAAGGCTCCGCAGACCGCGGCGGAGTTCGCGGATGTGGCGCTGGATGACGCGGCGCGGCATGTCGGCGCGGTCCGTGCGGGCCGCGTTCCGCTCGGCGCACACCTGCTCCGGCACGTCCAGCACGATCGCGATCGGCAGCACGTCGTGCTTGCGCGCCAGCTCGATCAGCTGCCTGCGGGACTCCTGCTGCACGCTGGTCGCGTCGACGACCGTACGGCGGCCGGCCTCGAGGCGCTTGCCCGCGATGTAGTGCAGGACGTCGAAGGCGTCCTTCGTCGCGCTCTGGTCGTTCTCGTCGTCGGAGACCAGGCCCCGGCAGAAGTCGGAGGAGATGATCTCCGTGGGCTTGAAGTGGCGGCGGGCGAAGGTGGACTTGCCCGAGCCGGAGGCGCCGACCAGCACCACGAGGGAGAGGTCGGTGACGGGCAGGGTGCGCCCCTTGGGGGTGTCCACGGTCGTGTCCTCGGCTGTGTCCTTGGTGGTCTCGCTCATGCTGCCTTCGCCTCCTTCTCGTTCGTGTCCTTCTCGTTCGTGGTACGCATGCTGAACACGGCCATCTGGGTGGGCGGTCCCACCTCCGGGTCGTCGGGCCCGACGGGCACGAACTCCACCTCGTAGCCGTGGCGTTCGGCCACCTTGGCCGCCCACGTCCGGAACTCCTCGCGGGTCCATTCGAAGCGGTGGTCGCTGTGCCGGGTGTGTCCGGCGGGGAGGGTCTCCCAGCGGACGTTGTACTCGACGTTCGGGGTGGTCACGAGGACGGTGCGGGGGCGGGCCGCGCCGAACACCGCGTACTCCAGGGCGGGCAGTCGCGGCAGGTCGAGGTGCTCGATGACCTCGCAGAGCACGGCGGCGTCGTAGCCCTTGAGACGGTTGTCGGTGTACGCGAGGGAGCTCTGGAGGAGCTGGACGCGGGAGGCCTGCCGCTCCCCCATGCGGTCCAGCTTGAGGCGGCGGGAGGCGATGGTGAGGGCGCGCATGGAGACGTCGGTGCCGACGATCTCGGTGAAGCGCACGTCCTTGAGCAGCGCCTGCACCAACTGGCCCTGACCGCAGCCGAGATCGAGGACGCGGGCCGCACCGGCGTCCTTGAGGGCGGCGATGATCGCGTCCCGGCGCTGTACGGCGAGCGGGGTCGCCTTCTCCTCGGCCTCGGGTGTGTCCTCCGGCCCCTCGACCGCGTTGTCGATCGCCTCGACCTCGCTGTCGTCCGTCTCGGCCAGCCGTACGAGTTCCAGGCGCTCCATGGCCTGCCGGGTCAACGACCAGCGGCGGGAGAGGTACCGGCTGGTGATCAGCTTCTGCTCCGGGTGGTCCGGCAGCCAGCCCTCGCCGGCCCGCAGCAGCTTGTCGACCTCGTCGGGCGCCACCCAGTAGTGCTTGGCGTCGTCGAGGACCGGCAGCAGGACGTACAGATGGCGCAGCGCCTCGGCCAGGGTCAGCGACTGCGACTCCAGGACCAGCCGTACGTAACGGGAGTCGCCCCACTCCGGGAACTCGGTGTCCAGCGGCACGGCCTCGGCGGTGACCGTCCAGCCGAGCGGCTGGAAGAGCTTGACGACGAGGTCCGGGCCGCCTCGGGCGGGCAGCGCCGGTATCTCGATGCGGAGCGGGCGGGCCTCGGCCGGGGCGTCGGGCCTGGCGTTGCACCGGCCGCTCATCGCGCTGGAGAAGACACCGCTCAGCGCTACGGCGAGCAGGGACGAGGCCGCGTACGGGCGGTCGTTGACGTACTGGGCGAGCGCCGCGTCGGGGGCGCCACCGCGGCCCTTGCCCTTGCCGCGCCGGACCAGCGCCACCGCGTCCACCTCCAGCAGCAGCGCGGCCGTGCAGCGCTCGGCGTTCGCCTCGGGGTAGAGGACGTGTGCCGTGCCGTAGGAGGTGGAGAACGCCTGCGCCTTGTCGGGATGCTTGTGCAGCAGGAAGCCGAGGTCTGTGGCGGGGCGCTCTGGGGTACCGGTGGTGCTGATCGTCAGGAACACGGTGGGGTGCCTCGTCGTGGGTGTCGTAAGTGAGTGCCCAACGTACAGCGAAGGCTCATGCCCCACTCAGGCATTTTCCCGGCGCCTGTGCCCTCCCCCATCGGCTGGGCCACCCCCCGCCGGGCTCGTGACCCACTCAGCCGACAGCCGATGCACAAACACCTACCAAAACGACGAACCACTTCTCCGAACCGACGACCGGTCGTGATGGTCAGGGGAGATGTCCATGCGTTTCCCAGGAGAAGTGAATATGTCCGTGGTCCGCTTTGGGCGGTCGAGTGACGTCGATGCGCTCATCGAGCGGGAAGAGGAGAAGTGGGACGGCGACCAGGCGGCCGGGCGTGCGGAATTGGCCGCGCGCATCGAGGCGTATCCACGGCTGAGCATCGGTGCTTTCGATCCGTCGAGCGGTAGGGACCTGGCCTCGCTCTTCATGAAGCCGATCACGAGCGCGGAACTGGAGTCGGCTGCGACCTGGGCGGACTGCGCGCGGGTGGAGAAGGCCGTTCCGGCGGCCGGGGGTTCGCTGTTCGGAAATCAGTCTGAGCAGTGTCGACGGGGACGCGGTGACGGCCATTTTCGAGTTCTTCTGGCCGTATGCGCTCAAGCACGGGTGGCGTGACATTTATCTGGGTTCCCCGATGCCCGGTCTACGGGCCTGGAAGCGCGCAAATCCGGAGCTGCCTGCCGAGGTGCACATGCGGGAAAGACGGCATGGGCTCCCCCGCGATCCACAGCTCCGCTATTACCACCGCAAGGGATTCAAGGACATCGTCTCCTGCCAGCCCGGCTATTTCCCGCACGCCCCTTCGCTCGAAGTACGTCCGCGATGACGCCGTCCTCCACCACGATGTCCCGCGCGGCCAGCACCTCGCACTCGCCGGCCACCGGGACGCGCAGCACATCGCAGCCGCGCACCAGGAGGTGGCGGGCCGCGGAGAGGGGCGTTCTGTCGCTCATGCGGCATAAGCTAGATATCCAAAACGTCTTGCACAACAAGGTCTGGAGTGAACTGTTCGACCCCGGCTCTCGGCTCGCGCACGGGCTGCCGCTCAGGCGGTGCGATCCGCGTCGGCCACGATCCGTGCGGCGAGATCCAGACAGGAATCGGCGGTGCGCTCCTTGAGCCGGGCGAGATCGACCACCCGGTGCTCGAACAGATGCGGGTCGAACGGTACGTGGACGATCGCGTCGCATATCTCGCGGAGCCGGTCGTGGGCGACAGAGTCCGTCACCGACTGCTCGGCCCGCCGAGCCCGGTCACCACGGCGACGGCTTCATCCGCGAGGCGCCCCAGCCCAGGTCACGGAGGCCGTCGAGGAGCCGCTCCGCGGCATCGACGGAGTGCTCCGCAGCCGTGCAGCAGACGATCAGGCGATCCGTCAGCTCCAACGCCACATCCGCGGTCGCGTCGAGGCGGACCACGGCCAGGTCGGTCAGCACCAGGGGGTAGTGCCCGGCCGCCAGCGCGAGGACCCAGCGGTATTCGTCGGCGCAGGCCGGGCTGGGCGTGGAGTGCAACGGACGGTGGGCGAGTACTTCGAGGCCGGAGGATGTCCTGCTGGTGTGGCGGCGTAACTCCTCGTAGGTGGCGCTCGGCGGCAGCCAGGTGAGCTGGCGGGGTGCCGCATGGGTCCGCTGATTGAGGTGGGCGTGCACACTGGACGAGCCTGCGGTGCTCCCGCGGCGACAACAGCTTCAGTACGCGGGAGAGTCGGCCCGCCGCCAGCAGTTCCGGTACGGCGGCGGGGTCCCGACGCCGCAGCACCTCGACGAGGGTGGCCAGCGCGCGCGGTTCGGTGAGTAGCAGCCGCGCGAAGTCGTCGGCGGTGGGTGCGGAGACCGAACTCGCGTGACCGTATCCGCAGGGTTTCGCCACTGCTCGGGCTGTACGAATGTCCCGTCGGACAGGCGCAACTCGCTGAACTACATCCCGTTGCACCAGCTGTTGACGACTCCGTGGCAGTGCGCCTACAGGCGCCGACCGGATGTCGAGAGAGCTCCTTAGCTCCTTAGCTCCTTAGCTCCTTGCCATTGGGCTCTCGCGTCAGCTCTCGTCGGGCTACACGGCTTCACCGTCGTGGTGCAGCTGGACGGCAACACCATCGATGCTCTGAAGACCGGCGGCGTAGCTTGCGCGCCATCGTTGGTACCGGCATCGGTGCGCTTCAGCATCTGAAGCACAGCAAATGAGCAATGCCTGGAGGGGCGGTCTTCATGCGGCTGCCCCCAGTGCCCTCAGCCCCTCGAACCGGCACCAAAGTAGGCGGGTTTGGGAAACACGCTTCCCTGCCGGGGGCTGAGTTCCCCAACCACGCTCCTTCTGAGCTCGTGGCCCGGTCCCGGTGCATCTGCTTCCTTCCCACCATACCCCCGTCCCCTTTCGGGGCGTTATGTCCTTGTGAGCCACGAAAGTTGAGCAGAGGCGAGCGGCGGCTCTGTGAGCCTGCCTAGTATCGAACAGGACACGCCTCCTGGCCCCACACGATCACAGGTTCCCCGCCAAACCATGGGCCCCCCTGCGGTGTTGGACATCGCTCCATGGTGGGCAGCGCCAAAGGCCCGTCCCCTCCACGTGGGCCAGACATCTACGTCAGAGCATCGGCGTGCATGATGGAGACATGGATCTTCGAGTATTCACAGAGCCCCAGCAAGGCGCGACCTACGAGACGCTCCTCCGCGTCGCAAAGGCCGCTGAAGAACTTCACTACGGGGCCTTCTTCCGCTCTGATCATTACCTCCGCATGGGTTCAGTGGACGGCCTGCCCGGCCCCACCGACGCCTGGGTCACCCTGGCCGGCCTCGCCCGCGAGACCAAACGCATCCGGCTCGGCACACTGATGACCGCAGGAACCTTCCGCCTGCCCGGTGTGCTCGCCATCCAGGTCGCGCAGATCGACCAGATGTCCGGCGGCCGGGTCGAACTCGGCCTGGGCGCGGGATGGTTCGAGGAGGAGCACAAGGCGTACGGCATTCCGTTTCCCAAGGAGAAGTTCGCCCGCCTGGAGGAGCAGCTGGCCATCGTCACCGGCCTGTGGGCCACGGAGGTCGGCGAGACGTTCTCGTACGAGGGCACCTACTACCAGCTGACCGACTCGCCCGCACTGCCCAAGCCGGCGCAGGCAAAGGTGCCGGTGCTCATCGGCGGCCACGGTGCGACCCGCACTCCGCGCCTCGCAGGGCAGTACGCCGATGAGTTCAATATGCCGTTCGCCGGGATCGAGGACACTGAGCGCCAGTTCGGCCGGGTGCGCAAGGCCGCCGAGGCGGCCGGCCGCAAGGGTGACGACCTGGTGTACTCGAACGCGATGGTCGTCTGCGTGGGCAAGGACGACGCCGAGGTGGCCCGCCGCGCCGCCGCCATCGGCCGCGAGGTCGACGAACTCAAGGCCAACGGCCTCGCCGGCTCCCCGGCGGAGGTCGTCGACAAGATCGGCCGCTACCAGGCGATCGGCTCCCAGCGGATTTATCTCCAGATCCTCGACCTCGACGACCTGGACCACCTGGAGCTGATCTCGGCGCAGGTCATGCCTCAGGTCAGGTAGGTAGGCAGGTAAGTACGTTCACCCGGACTCGACCGGATGGCGACACTGGCCGACACCGTCGGCCCCAACCTCCTCCCCCGCCCGTCAGGTTGCACCCGGAGCTGCCTCGGCCGTACGAGCGCGGCAGATGGGAAGTCTTGGGACGGTCGTGCCGCTGGGACCGGGCTTCAACTCGGAGGAGATGGCCGGGAGCGCACGAGCATCGCCGACCATCGAGGAGAGGAGGGGACGCCTGCCATTCGCGACGGCCGCAGCATCCTCCCCTCCTACTCCTTTATGAAGAGTTCGGACGAACCCGGATGCTCCCTTCAGCACCCCCTACGCTGTTACCGACTCATTATCACCCTCGTCGCTCTTCGGCATGGCCCACTTGATTTCTACTCGTCCGTTGACCCGCTCCCACGAAGTACCGCGTCGGGTCGTGTTCGGATTGACGATCACCTCGTCCGCGAAGAGCGCCAGGAATGCCCTGCGCTCTGCGACTCCCCACCGATCCCAGAGGCCGCCTGGCTCCACTGGGTCGCCACTCTCAGTGTCTGCGACCCATTCCTCGATGGGGAGGCGGGTCGCCGTCGTTGCAGAGGTTTTCAGTTCATCGATACGGGCAGTGCATCGGGCCTCGTGCTGCCGGTACTTACGAATGGTGTCCCTGAACGCCTGGCGGCCCGTGGGACCCTCGTACAGCCCCTCGTCTCGGTCGTCGTACAGTTCCGTCATACTCTGCTGAACATGGGCTAGCTGCGCTTCCTGCTCGGCGAGTTCGGCAGTCGCCTCGGGGTCCGCTCCCTGCACCGCGAACCGCTCAGCCGCAGCCGCGAGGAGGGCAACATCCTCGTCATTCTCAGGATCCAGCTTGGCCACCTTCGCCCAAAGACGGGCAGCGACAACGTTGTTCGTCTCCTCCATGGCAATACGCAATACATGCTTCTCCACGTCGCCCACGGAGCGCCGGAGGTTGCATACATACGTTTGGCCGACGTTGCTAACGGTCATGCCTGATCCGCACTTGCCGCACCGCAAGACACCCCACGACCCAAGGAACGTCATAGTCCCCGCCCGGTCCATGGTCCGCTCTCGCTTGCGACCGTCAAGAAGTGTTTGGAGGTCATACCAGCGCTTCGGGGTGATAAAGCCCTCGTGTGGCCGTACCGGCTGGCCCTCCTCGTCTCGCAGGATTGTACGTTCCCTCGTCTTCGGGTCAACAGGCCCGATGGCAAACCCGGCCAGGCGCGGGTCACGAAGAATGCGGCGGACCACCCTGTCTGACCATTCCAGACTTGCCGTATCACTCTCCCCGCCTTTACGACGCCTCTGCGCGGCCTCTCTGCGCGCCTTTGCCGCATCCTGGTCGAGGCTACCCAACGGGGTCTTGGTCTCTTTGTCTGTCATGTGAGCCGCGATGCCGTTCTCCGTCATACCGGATTCAGCAGACTCGATGATATGCATGATGTTGTCGGACGGCGTCGACTCAGGACCGATTTCGGCGTCACTCATCACCCCTGGCTTTAGCAGCCGGAGCGTCAGTCCGTCCGTCTGGACGGTTTCGACATCGAACCCGTAAGGGACCGGGCCAGAGGAATGTGATCCCTTCACCTTCAAGGTCGCGAAAGCGTCTCGGATAAACTTCGACTTGTTCTTGGATTCCTGATGTGCAAGACCCGCGATCAGGGCGAAGAATGCGACACCGAACGGGTTGTCGTCCGACGTGTTGATGAAGGGCTCTTGTGTAGAGACGAGTGCCACGCCGTGACTCGCCAACTCCTGTTGAATCTTGAGCGCCTCGGCAGCCCCCTGTCGCGTGAGGCGCGACAACATGTAGATCACCACGACGTCGAACTTCCGCGCACGGGCATCTTTCATAAGGCGCTCAAAGTCCGGACGGAAGACGTTCGGGTCATAACCCGACAGTCCTACGTCTTCGTAGTGGCCGACGTGGGTCCATCGATCTTGAGAGTTGATGTAGGAAATCCCCTTCTCCTTCTGCATCTGAGGAGAAGTCTGGCTGTCCGTCTCGCTCTTGTGACTCTGCCGGCCGTACGTAACTGCCCTGACCATGTCCACGTGGCCCCTGCCCCCCAGGGCGATAAGCTCCATGGGTAGTTACCGTACCGGTTCCCAGAAAGCATCGAAGCCGAAATCCCATCGTGCACGCTCACACCCCCGTCAACCCCACTGGTCGCGCCGGTACCACCCGTTCCCCCGTCGGGTGAAAATCCGTCAATCCGGTGTAGTGGACGGGACTTGGCCAGTGACCGGCGGGAACGGAGATCGTTCCTCGGGAGGAGCCGGACCGCCCGGCACCCGTCGCCGGCGGCCGCTGCCGGGACGTCTGCCACACGTGCCCCCACGGGGGGGCGAGGGCCGAGGAGGCCGTCACATGTCCCAGGAAGCCGTGCCGGAGCAGGCCACCGTGCCTGCGCAGCCCAAGGGTCTGCTCCAGCAGATGGAGGAGTTGATGGCTGCCCTGAACGCGGACCTGTCCCAGCTTGACGCGGATCTTTCGGCGCGGGGCGCTGCCGTGGAGGAGAGCGAGACGGCCTGACCTTCCGAGTTACGCCGACCTGCGCCCGGCCGTCCCGTCTCGGCCGGGCGTTCGTCGTCTGGTGCGGATCGCTGCCGCGGAGAGCTCGGGTGGTTCGGTTCGGGGGCGTGTGCGGGTGGGTGGGGGCTTGTCGCGCCCGCGCGGCGGAGCCGCATCTCGATACAGCCCCGCGCCGCCAAACGCACGCCCAGCACGCGAGTTGTCAGGCGCCCCGACCGGACCCCGTCGCATCCGGCTCCGACAGCACCTTGTCCCTCGCCGCCAGACGCCGCAGCATCTCCAGGACCCTGTCGCGGGCCTCGTCCGCCGCGTCGATGGCCTCCATGCACTGCCAGTAGGTCGCTTCGTCGTCGGCCGCGCTGGCGAGGGCGACGAGGGCGATGCCGACCTCGCCGAGGAGACCGCCGAGGCGGTCGAGGGACTCGTGGGCGTCGCCCAACTCGGTGAGCTGGGCGGCGCGTAAGTCGCCCACGCCGAGGGGCGGGGCGCCGAGTATGCCGCAGCCGCTGCCCGCCAGCTCGGTCAACCCGAGGGCCTCGCCGCGCAGTTCGGGAGGGCCCGAGACCGCGAGGCGGCTGCCGATCGCCTGGGCGAGGGCGTACGCCTGCCACGCCTCCGCCATGATCCGAGGTCCCTCGACGCTGCCCCCCAGGGCACGCCTGCTCGCCAAGATGAGCCGCACCGCATCCATGCGCTGCCCCTACTGTCCCTGACGCGCTCTCACACGTCCGCCCGAACTCCTACCTGTTCATTACCCAGAGTGAAGGTCTGTGAGACAGAAAGCCAGAGGAAGCCTGAAATCTGTGGATAACAAAAGGCTGTGGACAACTTTTCAACTCCGGAGAGTGACAAGTGGATGAACGTCTTCATCGATATCGACATGGCACACCGTCATGGCGGCCCCGGCGCCGGAAACCTCCGCTCGTTGCGGTCGATCTTCGCATCCAGCGCCGACAGCGGGTCGATGCCGAGGACTTCGCAGAGCTGGAGCAAGTAGGCGAGGACGTCGGCGACTTCGTCCGTCACCCGGGCGGCCGTCGCCGGGTCCTCCATCACGAGGGACGACTCCTCCGGCGTCAACCACTGGAAGATCTCCACGAGTTCGCAGGCTTCGACGCTCAGCGCGGAGACGAGGTTCTTGGGGGTGTGGTACGGCTGCCAGTGGCGGGCGGCGGCGAACTCGGCGAGTCGGCGCTGGAGTGCCGGCAGGTCCGGCTTCCCGCCGGATTCAGGATCTTTCACGGTTCAGGTGTACCACCGTCACCCCCGGCACCCCGGCGGCCCAGGACGCGTCACTCACCGCGCCCACCAGCCGGATATGGCCACGCTCGCACATCCGGGCCGCCAGCCGCACCAACTCCAGCGCCTGGCGGGGGTCCAGGGAGCGGTCGAAACCGTCGGCGAGCACCGTGAGGGTCTGCAGGGCCGCGGGCACCTCCGCGACCGGGTCGACCTCCAGCACCCCGGGTCCGGTGAACAGCACCAGGGCCAGCGCCAGATACCTCAACTCCCCGTCGCCGAGCAGGCCGAGGGCCGTCCGTACGCCGTCGCCCCGGTCCAGCACGGCCCGTACCAGACCGTCCCGCACCCGATTGTTCCGCACCAGACCATCCCGTACGAGACCGTCCCGCAACGGTTCGGCGAGCAGGTCCACCACCGGGCCCGCGCAGCCGTCCCGGACCGCCGCGACGAGCTGCGCGTGGCGGCGTCCGCACTCCGTCCTCGTACGCCACAGCACATCGGCGAGGTTGTCGCAGCCCCGCAGGAGCCGCCCGGAGCCGAGGGGTACGGCCTCGCGCATGCGGCCGGGGCGGGGGTCGCAGGCGAAGACCGAGCGCAGCGCGACCACCGTCTGCTCCGCGGCGGCGAGCACCCGCCGCTGGCCGTCCGTCCTGCCCGCGACGCGGAGCGGGAGCAGGGCGGTGCCGAGCCGGTCGTCGGGCAGGGGGCCACGGGTGACGGGGGTCGAGCCCGCCGTGTGCCAGGAGGCCTGGACGACGGGGCGGGACGGGTCGACCAGCGCCGTCTGCAGCAGGGTCAGCCCGCCGGCCGTCAACCGCTCGCCCACGATGCGCAGTTCGGGCTCGGCCTGGATGGCGACGTCGAGCCGTACCGGACCCTCGGGGCCGTCGGTGGTGCAGCCGATACGGAAGCCGCGCCGCCGCTGGGCGTCCGGGCGGGCCCGCTCGGGCACACAGCCCGCCGGGTCCCGGAACGCCTCGCCGAGCCGGGCGCCGCCGCCGAGCCGCGCCAGCGCCTCGTACGCCCGGAGCGCGGTCGACTTGCCGCTGCCGCTGCGCCCCGTGAGCAGGGTCAGCGGTCCGAGCGGGAGGACGGCACCGCGGTGCCCGGCGAAGGCGGAGAGCCGCAGCTCGGTGACGCCGGGCCGCTCTGGGCGCGCTTCGGCGCGCCGCTCGTCACACACCGGCTGTGATGGCGACGACGGCGATGTCAGTGGCGGTGGCGGTGGCGTCACCGACGCCGGCGGCGCCGGTGACAGGGGTGACGCGGTCATATGCGGACAGTAAGGGTCCGCTTGCCCGGCAAACCGTTCCGTCCGGCTGATCTTCCTACGATCGGGGGAGCGCCCCCCGACAGCTCGGGGGAGCGCCCGCGCGGAGCCTCACACCCCCGGGATCCCCGCACCTTCCATCAGCCCGCGCACCTCGGTTCCCGGTGGTGTGAGGAGGAACACGTTCCGGTCGACGCGGTGCATTCCGCTGGCGAGTCCGAAGACGACACCCGTGCTGAAGTCGAGTACGCGCTTGGCGACGTCCGTCTCCGCCCCGGACAGGTCGAGGAGCACCGGAACGCCCGCCATCAGCGTCTCGGCGACCTCGCGGGCGTCCGCGAAGACATTGACGCGCAGGACGACGAAACGGCGCCTGGCCTCGGTCTCGGCCTCCGGTATGGTCCGGTGGCCGACCGCGGACGGCCATGCGTCCCGGCCCCGCAGCGGCACGACCTGAGCGAGCCCCTCCCACTGTTCGTCGGTGACATCGTGGCTGTTCACCCTGTTCACCGGCCTTCCCCCTGGCTCGCACTGACTGACTGCATCGGCCAATTCTTACGCATGGTCACCCGTTCGGCCCAACAGCGACACGGACCGCGACACTCCCACCTGTCACATCGGCCGTACATTGGCCGTCACATCGGCCGGTTCCCGCCCTCACAGCCCGTCGGCGGGCCGTGTGTGGCGGGCGTAACCCCTCATGATCAGGTCATGTGACATCGGCGTAACGGGCAATTCGTACGATCGGGCCTGCCGGACACCGACTCGGACACTGAGCAGACAACGGCCGGCAGCCGTACCGGAGACCGACCGGACTACGACCGGACACCGACAGAGAGGGGCCGCCCGTGGCCGCACAGGGCCCGCCGAGCACCACGACCCAGGTGCGGACCGTGTGCTCGTACTGCGGTGTCGGCTGCGGCATGCTCCTGGACGTCGGGATGGGTCCCGACGGACGGCGTACGGTCCTGAAGGCGACCGGTGACAAGTCCCACCCGGCGAACTTCGGCCGGCTGTGCACCAAGGGCGCGACCACCGCCGACATGCTCGCGGCACCGGGCCGGCTCACCACCGCCCTCGTGCGGGACGACCGGGGCGACGAGCCGGTCCCCACGCCCGTCGCCGCCGCGATCGCCGAGACCGCCCGGCGACTGCGCGCGATCATCGACGAGCACGGGCCCGACGCGTTCGCCTTCTACGTCTCGGGCCAGATGAGCCTCGAAGCGCAGTACCTCGCGAACAAGCTGGCCAAAGGCTTCATCCGCACCAACCAGATCGAGTCGAACTCCCGGCTGTGCATGGCGAGCGCCGGCACCGGCTACAAGCTCTCGCTGGGCGCCGACGGGCCGCCCGGCTCGTACGAGGATCTCGACAAGGCGGACGTCTTCCTCGTCATCGGCTCGAACATGGCGGACTGCCACCCCATTCTCTTCCTGCGGATGATGGACCGGGTCAAGGCGGGCGCGAAGCTGATCGTCGTCGACCCACGGCGTACGGCGACCGCGGAGAAGGCCGATCTGTTCCTGCAGATACGGCCGGGTACGGATCTCGCGCTGCTGAACGGCCTGCTGCATCTGCTGCACGCCGACGGTCACACCGATCCCGAGTTCATCGCCGCGTACACCGAGGGCTGGGAGGCGATGCCCGACTTCCTCGCCGAGTACCCGCCCGCGTCCGTCAGCGAGATCACGGGGCTCGCCGAGGACGACATACGGGAGGCCGCGCGGCTGATCGGCGAGGCCGAGGAATGGACGAGCTGCTGGACGATGGGGCTCAACCAGTCCACGCACGGCACCTGGAACACCAACGCGCTCGTCAATCTGCATCTCGCCACCGGCGCCATCTGCCGTCCGGGCAGCGGGCCGTTCTCGCTCACCGGGCAGCCCAATGCCATGGGCGGGCGTGAGATGGGTTACATGGGGCCCGGGCTGCCCGGTCAGCGGTCCGTGCTCGTGGACGAGGAGCGGGCGTTCGTCGAGGAGCTGTGGGGGCTGGCGCCGGAGACCCTGCGGAAGGACGGCGTCGGCAAGGGCACGGTCGAGATGTTCCAGAAGATGGCCGACGGGGAGATCAAGGCCTGCTGGATCATCTGTACCAACCCCGTCGCTTCCGTCGCCAACCGGAAGACCGTGATCGAAGGGCTGGAGGCCGCCGAGCTCGTCGTCACGCAGGACGTGTTCGCCGACACGGAGACCAACGCGTACGCCGATGTCGTGCTGCCGGGTGCACTGTGGACCGAGTCCGAGGGCGTCCTCATCAACAGCGAGCGGAATCTGACGCTCGCGGCCCCCGCCGCCGATCCGCCCGGTGAGGCGATGGCCGACTGGCGGATCATCGCGGCCGTCGCCCGGGAGATGGGGTTCGAGAAGGGGTTCTCGTACGACAGTGCCGAGCAGGTCTTCGAGGAGATCAAGCAGGCGTGGAACCCGAAGACCGGGTGGGATCTGCGGGGCGTGACGTACGAGCGACTGGGGTCCACCACTGTGCAGTGGCCTGCGGCTGAGCAGGACGGTCCTGCGCGGAATCCCATCCGGTATGTGGACGAGGACGGGGGGCTCACCTTCCCCACGGCGAGTGGACTGGCCGTATTCCATGCGCGGCCGCACATGCCGGCCGCCGAGATGCCGGACGACGACTATCCGTTCGTGCTCAACACCGGGCGGTTGCAGCATCAGTGGCACACGCTGACGAAGACGGGCAAGGTCGCCAAGCTCAACAAGCTGAACCCCGGGCCGTTCGTGGAGGTGCATCCGCGGGACGCCGAGGAGTTGGGGATCGCCGAGGGCGACTCCGTCGAGGTGGCCTCGCGGCGGGGGCGGGCCGTGTTGCCCGCCGTGGTCACGGATCGGGTGCGGCCGGGGTGTCTGTTCGCGCCGTTCCACTGGAACGATCTGTTCGGGGAGTATCTGAGCATCAACGCGGTGACGAGTGACGCGGTGGATCCGTTGTCGTTCCAGCCGGAGTTGAAGGTGTGTGCGGTGGGGGTGACCAAGGTTTCCTCGCCCCCTCCGCCCCTACCCGTCCCTCCCCCACTCTCGGCTTCGCTCGAGCGGGGGAACCCCCATCCAGGGGCGGCTGTCCCTTCGACCCCGCTCCTGGGGGCTGCGCCCCCAGACCCCCGTCGGCCTTCGGCCTCGTCCTCAAACGCCGGACAGGCTGAATTGGTGCGGTCCGGCGCCACCATGGCCGTGCTCGGGCTGGAGCCCGCTCCGCCGCCCGTCCTCTCCGCTCAGGAGCGGCAGTACCTCACCGGGTTCCTCGCCGGGCTCGGGAGCGGTGTGTCGGGCGTGCCGGTGTTGCCTGCGGACGCGCCCTTCACTCCTGAGCACGCGTTGTGGGTGAACGGGGTGCTCGCCGGGATGTATTCGCGGGCCGCGGCTCCTGCCGTCGTCGAGCCCGCCGGGCGTGAGGTGGTCGTGCTGTGGGCCTCGCAGACGGGGACCGCGGAGGAGTTCGCGGTGGCGGCCGCCGAGCATCTGGGGGCCGCCGGGCACCGGGCGACGCTGATCGGTATGGACGAGACCGAGCCGGGCCGACTTCCGCACGGCGCAGACCTGTTGCTCATCACCAGCACCTTCGGCGACGGCGACGCGCCCGACAACGGCTCCGGGTTCTGGGAGGCTCTCGCCCACCGGGAGGCCCCGCGCCTGGACGGTGTGCGCTATGCCGTGCTGGCCTTCGGCGACTCCTCGTACGACGACTTCTGCGGGCACGGCCGACGCCTCGACGCACGGCTCGACGAGCTGGGCGCGGTGCGCCTGGCCCCGCGTACGGACTGCGAGCCGGACTACGAGCCGTCGGCGGACGCCTGGCTCGACCAGGTGATCACCGCGCTCGGTACGGGGACGGGGACGGAAGCCAAGCCATCGACGGCCCCCACGGCCGCCCCCGCACCCGCCCCCCGTTCCGCCAAGCCCGCGCCCGCCAACGCGCGGCTCGTCGGCAACCGGCTGCTCAGCCTGCCCGGGGCGGGGAAGGAGGTGCGCCGGTTCACCTTCGACACGAGCGGGACGGGACTGTCGTACGAGGCGGGCGACGCGCTCGGCGTACGGCCGGTCAACTCCCTCGGCCTGGTGACGGAATGGCTGGCCGCGACCGGGCTGGACGGGTCGGCTCCCGTCGAGGTGAACGGGGTTGGCGAGCTGCCCTTCGCCGAGGCGTTGCACAGGCATCTCGACATCACGCGGATCACCTCGGACCTGCTTCGCTTCGTCTCCGAACGGACGCGGGACAACCGGGAGTTGAAGAAGCTGATGCGCCCGGACAACAAGGACGGGCTGGCGCAGTGGTCGTGGGGGCGGCAGGCCGTGGACGTGGTGGCCGAGTTCGCCGTACGGGCTTCCGCGCAGGAGTGGGCCGGGGTGTTCAAACGGCTCCAGCCCCGGCTGTACTCGATCTCGTCGAGCCCGCTCGTCGATCCGCAGCACATCTCGCTGACGGTCTCCGTCGTGCGGTACGAGAACCTCCACGGGCGCCCGCGCGGCGGGGTCTGCTCACCCTTCCTCGCGGACGGCGAGCAGGACATGGAGGTGCTGGTGTTCGTGCAGCGCTCGCCGCACTTCCGGCCGCCGTCGGACCCCACGATCCCGATGGTCATGGTCGGCCCCGGCACCGGCGTCGCCCCCTTCATCGGCTTCCTCCAGGAGCGACAGGCCCTCGGTCACCGGGCGCCCAACTGGCTGTTCTTCGGCGAACAGCACCGGGCGACGGACTTCTACTACGAGGAGGAGCTGACGGAGCTTCAGCAGGCGGGCGTGCTCAGCCGACTGGACACCGCCTTCTCCCGCGACCAGCGCGCCAAGGTCTACGTCCAGGACCGGATGCGCGAGCACGGCCCCGAGCTGTGGCACTGGCTCCAGGACGGCGCCCGCTTCTACGTCTGCGGCGACGCCGCCCGTATGGCGAAGGACGTCGACCAGGCGCTGCGGGACATCGCGATCACGCACGGAGGGCTGAGCGAGGGCGAGGCCGCCGCGTATGTGAAGCAGCTGGCGAGCGAGAAACGGTACGTGCGGGACGTGTACTGAGCGCATGGGCTCTGCCCGGCTCAGCTCCAGCCCTGCTGCCACGCGTGGAGGGCGGCTGCGATGGGGTCCCGCGCGAGCGAAACCGAGCGCAGGGGAGAGTGGGCGCCCAGCTACCAGGGCCGGAAGCCCCGGAGTGACCCGGCCGGTGCTCGTGGTGGGGCGTCGGTCGCGCAGAACGGGCGTACGACTCACACGTCCTGCGTGCCGCCGTACCAGCGCCACTCGGTGAGCCGTGGGCGGCCGGGGAGGGCGGCTCGGCCGGTGGCCCACAGCAAGGTTTCCCAGGGGTCGCCGTCGAGGGGAACATGAGGGAAGAGCCGCTTCAGGGCCCGCTCGCACAACTCCCCCGGTGGCGACCACTCCAGGCCCAGTCCCTGGGCGATGTCATGGGTGTGGACGGCGGTCTCGACGACGGCCATGGCGGCGAAGCCCTCGGGGCCCGAGGGGCCGAAGACGTGGTAGGCGGTTGTGGTCGAGGGAGCGGCGGCCAGGACGGCGGTGAGCAGACCGCCGCACGCCTCCACGACGGTCAGGAGGCCCTCGGGACCCGCCGTACGTTCGACGAAGAACACGTTCGCCGGTCCGCCGATTCGGTCGCTGCTCGTCCGGAACGGCAGCAGCCCGGTCAGCGGCGGCCGCGCGAGCCCGAACCTCGCGGCGTAGGTGAACAGGTCGTCGGCGAGATGTTCGAGCGTTTCCCAGCACGTCCAGTCGAGGGTGCCCGCCTTGGCATCCCACGGGTCGCCGTTCCCCGCCCGGGGGGCCGCCTTCCTCAGGGTGCCGACCGCGAGGGCGACGACTCGGCGCACGTCCTCACCACCGAGACCATCCACACCGTCGACCGCCTTCTCCACGCCGCCCATGTGGAAGATCGTAACCACGCTCGGTCGGCTCCCCCCAAAGCCGGGGGCTTTACCATCTCTTTACAACTGACCCCCTGGCTGCCTCGTCTCTCCCTGCGATCTGCAACGCCACCGCCCGCCGGGTCACCGGGTGGGCGGCCAGACGAGAGAGAGCCACTCATGCGCCGAACTGTCCTGAGTGCGACGGCACTTGCCTGCACCGCCGTACTGGCGGGCGCGCTGCCCGCCTTCGCCGACGGGGCGAGCCCGGTCCCCTCGCCCGTGACGGCCACCAAGACCCCGAGCCCGTTCCCGTCCACCGCCGCCCCGACCGAAGCCCCGCCCACCGCCGAGCCCTCCAAGGTGCCGCCCACCGTCGAGCCCTCGGCCCTGCCCACGGAGGACCCCGGCGACAGCGCCGCGACCCCGGTGCCGAGCCAGGTCTCCGTCGTCCCCAGCGGCGCGCCCGACACCGGTGCGGCGCCGGTGTCGGCAAAGTCCGGGACCGGGGGCGTACTCGCCGGGGCGGGTGCCGCCGTGGTGCTGGTCGGTGGCGGCGCGGCAGTCGTCCTCGTACGGCGCCGGCGGGCGAACGAGGCATGACCTCGCTTTCCAGGCGCGCCTTCGCCACCGCCGCCGGCGCCGCACTGCTCATGGGCTGCGTCGGCGGGCGGACCGGCGACGCCCCGGGTCCGAGCACCGGCCCCGGAACCGCACCCGCCACGAGCCCACCTCCTCCGCGCGCCTCCGGCGGCTCCGGCGGCTCCGGCGGCTCCGGGCGTACGGTGGCCGGTTCCGTCCCGGTCGGGTTGCGGATCCCGGCCCTCGGTGTCGACACCCCGGTCATCCGGCTGGGGTTGGCCCCGGACGGCAGTGTGCAGGTGCCGCCGGTCACGGCGCACGACCGGGCGGGCTGGTACGAGCCCTCACCGACGCCGGGCCGGACCGGACCGTCGGTGATCCTCGGCCATGTCACGGTCGGCGAGTACGGGGACGGCGTCTTCCGCCACCTCGCGCGGCTGGGGCGGGGCGAGCGGATCGAGGCGCGCCTGGAGAACGGCACGACCGCGGTGTTCACCGTCGACACCGTACGGACGGTCGCCAAGGCCGAGTTCCCGACGGACGCGGTCTACGGAAACGTGGACCGCCCCGAACTGCGTCTCATCACCTGCGGCGGTCCTCGCACCGGCGACGACTACCGCGACAACGTGATCGTCTTCGCATCGCTGAGCCGGCGCGGCGGGACGACGGCACGGCATCGCGACACGACGGCATCACGGCATCGCGACACGACGGCATTACGACAGCACGACCCTGGAGAGCGTTGAAACGGTCCCGCGAAAAGGCCGCGTCCGAACTGTTCGCCGCCCTCTATCCGCGCCTCGCCGGCTGGTGCCGCCGACTCGTCGACGACGACGAGACGGCCCACGAGATCGCGTCGGAGGCGTTCACCCGCCTGTGGGCCCGTTGGACGTCCGTGGCGGAGCCCCACGGTTTCCTCTACGTGACCGCGGCCAACCTCGTACGGGACCACTGGCGGGGGCTCGAACGCGAGCGCAGGGCGATGCACCGCGCGACAGCCGAAGCCGCGGTCCGCCCGCCGGCCGACCACACCGAACAGAACGATCCCTCGGTACGCCTGCTGGTGCAGTCGCTGCCGGAACGGCTGCGCGTGCCGATCCTGTTGCACTACTACGCTGACATGCCGATCCGGGAGGTGTCCGTGCTGACCGGACGCAAGGAAGGAACCGTCAAGGCCGACCTCCACGCGGCCCGCGAACTGCTCCGCGCCCACCTGAGGAGAAGCCTTGATCACACACTCTGACGACGGTCCGGAGTTCGAGCCCGACGACCCCCTCGCCGTCATCCTGCGACCGCCTTCCGACCGGCTCGGCCCACCGCCCGGCCGCTACGAAGCGGTCCGCCGCGCCGCGGCCCGCCGCCGCCTGCTCCGCACGGCAGCCGGAGCCGCCGCCACCTGCGCCGCCGCCGCTCTCATCGCGGTCCCCCTGTACCTCTCCCGGCCCGCCTCCCCGACGCCCCCTTCAGCCCCACCCCCTCCGACCAGCCCCACGATGCCGCCCTCGCCCACCGCCTCCGAGCCCACCGAGAATCCGGTGACCGTGACCCCCTCGACCATTCCGTCCGACCCCACCGAGGAACCCGCACCCATCAAGTCGGCCACCCCCACCGGCACCCCCATGCCGTCCCTCGCCCCGACGACACCCCCGGTCGCGTCCATCGATCCCTCGGCGCGGCCATCGGCCTAGGGGCACCACCTGCGCCGAACTCGCCCGCGCCTACCGGCAGTCCACCGGCGCCCCCTGGCTCCAGCCTCGCGCGGGCCGTCGCCGGAACCACCCTCGACACCATCGCCGGAACCCTCGACCGGACCCGCGGCCCGCCCCCCCGACATCGCCCTCCTTCCCCTGGTCGGCGGCCAATGGCATCCGGGTCCGCAGGGCCCACGCGCACGGTGGGGGGCCGGGTTCAGATCCAGGTGTCGAGCCACATCCTCGTCCGCCAGTCGGGGTACGGGATCGTCTGCCCGGCGTAGACCGGGAAGAAGTAGATGAAGTTCCAGGCGATGAGGAGGACGATCACGCCCACGGCCATCGCGCCCGGTACGCGGCGTTTCTCGCCCGCTCCCGGCGGGCCCAGCAGCGCTCCCAGCATCATCGTGACGGCCAGGCACAGGTAGGGCACGAAGACGACGGCGTAGAAGGCGAAGGCCGTGCGGTCCTGGTACAGGAACCAGGGCAGGTAACCGGCGCCCACCGCGCACAGGATGGCGCCGGCGCGCCAGTCGCGGCGCAGCGCCCATCGGTAGAGCAGATACACCAGGGCGAAGCATGCCGTCCACCACAGCAGGGGTGTACCCAGGGCGAGGACCGCCTGCGAGCAGCCGGTGACCGCGTGGCAGCCTTCCTCTCCGGGCTCCGGCGACTGGTAGTGGAACAGCACGGGGCGGCCCAGGACCAGCCAACTCCAGGGATTTGACTCGTACTTGTGCCAGGCGTCCAGTCCCACATTGAACTGGTACACCGTGTACTCGTAGTGCCAGAAGCTGCGCAGCGGAGCCGGGATCCACGACCACGTGCCACCGCGGCCGTCCGCCCAGTGGCGGCCGTAGCCGTTGTCGGACAGGAACCAGCCGCTCCACGTCACCAGGTACGTCACCATGGCGACCGGTACGACGGACAGCACCGACCAGCCGAGGTCCTTGCGCAACACCGCCCGGTACGGCCGGCGCGCTCCCGCCACGCGGCGGGAGGCGACGTCCCACAGTGCGGTGAGGATCAGGAAGAAGGCGAGGAAGTACAGGCCGTTCCATTTCGTCGCGGCCGCCAGTCCCAGGAAGAGGGCGGCCGCGAGCCGCCAGGGACGCCATCCCGTTCCGGCGCGTTCGCCGGTGACCTGGTCCGGGCGCGCATGGCCGTCCTCGTCCACCGGGAGGGCCGCCGCGAGCCGGGCTCGTGCGTGGTCCCGGTCGAGCAGCAGGCATCCGAACGCGGCGAGGACGAAGAACATGACGACGAGGTCCAGCAGAGCGGTACGGCTCATCACGTAGTGCAGACCGTCCAGCGCCATCAGGGCGCCGGCCAGACAGCCCAGCACGGTCGACCGGAACAGGCGGCGTCCTATTCGGCACAGCATCAGCACCGACAACGTGCCCAGCACCGCCGTCATGAAGCGCCAGCCGAACGGGTTGAGGCCGAACATCCACTCCCCGAGGGCGATCACCCACTTGCCCATCGGAGGGTGCGCGACAAACGATCCGGTGTCGGAGAGCGAGATCACCTGAGGGTCCGCCAGAATCTGCGGGTCCGCGACCTTGCGGTCCGGCCAGGTGCCCTCGTAGCCGAGCCGCAACAGCGCCCAGGCGTCCTTGGCGTAGTACGTCTCGTCGAAGACGACGGCTCGCGGACGCCCGAGCTCCCAGAAGCGGATCGCCCCGGCTAATACGGCGACAAGTAGCGGCCCGAGCCAGCCCATCGCCTTCGCGACGCGATACGCCGGCGCCGGGCCGAGCCACATGCGCTCCCAAAGACGCGTGGACGGCTCCGGAAACGGTGGGACCAGGAGCCTGCGGCTGTCGGTCCGGGGGCGCCCGACGTATCCGAACAGACGCAGCCGGCCCTTCCAGTCGTCGGGTGCCGTCGTCGAACGGGTGCCATCAGGAGCTGGGGAACGCGGCGCGCTGCTACTCGTCACCGGGTGACCTTAACGGTGGCCTGTGCACCATGGACGTACGAGGCGGCACTCGGCGAAGGGACCGGGTGACGCGAGAGTGCGCGATCATCGAAGCGCCTTCCGTGCTCGGGCCGCGCCCGTCCGGTGTCCAGGACCTGCCCTCGGCCCTGCTCGATGCCGGTCTGCTCGATCACCCCGGGGCGGTACGGGCCGACCGCGTCGAAGCCCCGCCGTACGACCCGCGGCGGGACGCCGCCACGGGTGTCCTCAACCCTGTCGGCATCGCCGAGTACTCCGTCCGGCTCGCCGACGCGGTCGGCGGCGCCCTGGACGCGGGCCGCTTTCCGGTGGTCCTCGGCGGCGACTGCAGCATCCTGCTCGGCAACCTCCTCGCCCTGCGCCGCCGCGGTCGCCACGGTCTGCTGTTCCTCGACGGCCACACCGACTTCTACCAGCCGTCGGCGGAGCCGACAGGCGAGGCGGCCTCGATGGAACTCGCCCTGGCCACGGGCCGCGGGCCCCGACCCCTCACCGACCCAGTCCGCGACCGGCCGGCAGTCGGTGACCGGTGTGTCCGTCCAGCGGGGAGACCGGGTCACCGTGCGGTTCATCTCGGGCAACGGTCATGGGCATGATCCGGTGGTCGGCCCGGCCGGCGACGGCACCCTGCAACTGGGCATGACCGACGCCGCCGGGGCCTGCTCCCAGGACAACAAGCGCACGATGACCGTCCAGGTCAGCGTCACCCGCCAGGGCTGACCCACGGCTTCTGTCCTGGCTGCGGCGTTGTCGTTGGTCGCTGTTAGTGTCCGGGCCGGGGATGGTTCGACGCGTGCGAAGTGCGGGGGTGGGGGCGATGAGCATGTTGGCTTGTCCGCTGTGTGGCCGGCAGGTGATGGCGACCCGGCAGGGTTTGGCCCGGCATCAGCGGGCGGAGGGCCAACCGTGTCTGCCGGAGAGCGGCATGGCGATCAATACGCCCGCGCTCGGCTGTGCGGCGGTGGCCGTCAGCCTGGTGGCGGCGGTCGTACTCGCTTCGTGGACGGTGTTGTGGGTGGGTCTGCTCGCCTCGTTGGGCGCGGTCGTGTGGTGGGCCGGCTTCAGCCCCGCCGCCCGGGTGGCCGCCGCCGATCGGCGTGCGATCCAGGCGGTCGAGGAAGGGGCCGCCTCGTCAGCCGGTGTGACGCCGCCGGTGCGGGACGTCGCGCAGGAGGCGAAGCGGCTGCTGGAGGAGTTGCCGCCGCTCGGTTCGACGGTCGAGGACGCGGTCGCCGCCTGCATGACCCGCTTGGGTCCCTTCGACCCGCAGCCCCTCGCGGTGCGGTTCACCAAGCTGGCCCGGGCCCATGTCGCCGCCGACGAATGGATACTCGGACTCGCTGTCGGGGTCGCGCGGGGTCCGTCCGACAACGGCGGGGCGCTGGCGATCGTCACCGACCGGGCGCTGGTGGTGAAGGACCGGGACGTCGTCTACCGCGACGAGGAACCTGTGATCCAACCCGGCGAGTACGGCCGCCTCGACTCCGGCGCGCGCACCTTCCTCTTCACCTCCAACCACGGGTTGGAGGTGGCCCTGACGGCGCGTGAACTCGCCGCCGACTCGCGCCGTACCGCTGTGATACCCGCGGGCCGGCCGCCGGAGCGGTTGATCCGGGAGGCCCGCGACGCGGAGCTGATCGCCGCCGAGTGGATGCGTTATCTCGGTTTCGCCGACGCGGTGGCCACGGCCGACGGCGCGGACGGCGGCATCGACGTGGTCAGCGCCCGGGCCGTGGCCCAGGTCAAGCTGGAGGGCAAGCCCACCGGCCGGCCCACCGTGCAGCAACTGCACGGCGTCGCCGTCCACGAAGGCAAGACGGGTGTCTTCTTCGCCGCCGCCGGCTACACCCCTCAGGCCCGCACATGGGCGCAGACCAGCGGTACGGTCCTGTTCCGCTTCGACCGCCAGGGCGCGGTCGAGCCGGTCAACGCGGCCGCCCACCAACTGCTGGCCGACGCCGACGCCCGCGGCCGGCAGTGACACCGCGCCGGGTTCACCCTTCGAAGCGGTGGCCCAGGCCGGGCTCGGTGAGGAGACAGCGGGGGTGGGCGGGGTCTGCCTCCAGCTTGCGTCGCAGCTGCGGACGCGAGCGGTGCCTCACGGCGGACGGCGGCCCTCAGCCGGGCCGGCAGCTCGTCCATGCCGAACGGCTTGGTGATGTGGTCGTCGGCGCCGGCGTCGAGCGCGGCGGCCTTCTCCTCGGAGGCCTGGCGGGCGGAGAGGACGAGGATCGGTACGCGGGTCCAGCCGCGCAGCCCCTTGATGACGTCGACTCCGTCCATGTCGGGCAGCCCGAGGTCCAGCAGGACCTCCTCGGCGGCGACCGCGGTGACCATCGCCGCGCACAAGGCCGGCCAGCGGGGCTGGACGATCGCCTTCGGGGTGATCTCGGCGGTCTTCCTCGAGGGCAACCCCTTCGCCAACTTCCTCCGCTTCCTCCTCTTCGGCCAGGGCGAGGTCGCCCCGGTCACCCGGGAGGTCCGGCGCGAGGCGGAACCGGACCGCGCCCGCCGACCCCGCGTCCACACCGGCTGAGACCCGGTGGCCTCCCGCGCTCCGCTCGTTAACCTTCAGGCGTGACCACCGAGTTGATCCTGCTGTCCCGAGTCGCCTGTCGTGGGCGCGAGATCACCGCACCCCGGCTGCGCGGGCTCCTGGCGTTGCTCGCCGAGGATCCGCGCACCGGCTGCAGCACCGGCCGGCTGGTGGAGGGGCTGTGGCCGGACGAGTTGCCGGAGCGGCCGGGCAAGGCGGTGCAGATCCTGGTGTCACGGCTCAGGGGGCAGCTGGGTGCCGACCTGATCGCGAGCACACCGACGGGGTACCGGCTGGCGCTGGACGAGGCGCGGGTCGACAGTTCCGCGCTGCTGCTGTACGAGGCGGAGAGCGCCGGGCGCGCGCGGGCTGGGGATCACGAGGGCGCCCTGGAACAGGCCGAGGCGGGCCTGGCCCTGTGGGACGGGAGCGTGGGCGCCGGGGCGGGCGAGGACCTGCACGATCCGGTGGTGGCCCTGCGCGTCGAGCGAACCCGGTCGTTCCGTGCCCTCGTCCGCACCCGGGCGCTCGCGCTCGCCCGGCTGGGGCGGCGGGAGGAGGCCGCGGCGCCCCTGACCGAGCTGGCCCGGGAGCTGCCACGGGACGAGGAGGTGCTGGCGGAGCTGCTGCGCTGCGAGGCCGCCACCGCTGGCCGGGCCGCGGCGCTGACCCGGTACGACGCCTATCGCCGCGGGCTGCGCGATGAGCTGGGCACCGACCCGGGGCCCGGACTCAGGTCCCTGTACCAGGAGTTGCTCAGCGCGGAGGTGGCGCCGGTCCGCCACGGTGTGCCGCACGAGCCGAACCCGCTGCTGGGGCGGGACGCCGACATCGCCGCCGTGGCCGGGCTGTTGCGTGCGGCCCGGGTGGTCACCGTCGTCGGTCCCGGCGGGCTGGGCAAGACCCGCCTCGCCCACGCGGTGAGCCGGGCCGCCGAGCAGCCGGTGGTCCACTTCGTCGCCCTGGCCGGTGTCACCGACGACGACGACGTGGCCGGTGAGGTGGCCTCGGCCGTCGGCGCCGGGGACGGACGGCAGTTCGGCGGCGCCGCCGACCCGGTGACCGGCATCGTCGCCGCGCTGGGTTCCGGGCCCGTACTGCTCGTGCTGGACAACTGCGAGCAGGTGATCCGCGGCGCGGCCGGTCTCGTACAGGCACTCGTGTCACGGTCGAAGGAGCTGCGGGTCCTGGCCACCAGCCGGGCCCCGCTGGGGCTGACGTCGGAGTCCGTGTACGCGCTGCCGGAGCTTTCCCTGGCGACCTCGGTCGAGCTCTTCGAGCAGCGGGCGCGGGCGGCCCGGCCCGGCGTGGAGCTGCCCGCCGACCGGGTGGCCGAGGTCTGCCGGAACCTGGACGGGCTGCCGCTGGCCGTGGAACTCGCCGCGGCCCGGGTGCGGGTGCTGTCCGTGGCCGACATCTCCCGCCGGCTCCGGGACCGTTTCGCGCTGCTGCGCGGCGGCGCCCGCGACGCCCCCGAGCGGCATCGCACGCTGCGGGCCGTGGTCGAGTGGAGCTGGAATCTGCTGGAGCCCGACGGCAGGGCGGCGCTCCGCGCGCTGTCGGTGTTCCCCGGCGGCTTCACCGAGGACGCGGCGGAGTACGTACTCGGCGACACCGGGGACACACTGGGCCTGCTGGAACAGCTCGCCGACCAGTCCCTGATCAAGGTGGGCGACAGCCCTTCCGGGGTGCGCTTCCACATGCTGGAGACACTGCGGGAGTTCAGCGCGGCCCGGCGCGCCGAGGCGGGCGAGGAGGAGGCGGTGACCGACCGGTTCCTCTCCTGGGCCCGGGACTTCGGCCACGGCCACCACGATGTGCTGTTCAGCGGCGACCCGTTGCCCGCCTGGCGCCGGATGCGGGCCGAGCAGGACAACCTCGTCCTGGCACTGCGGCACGCGCTGGACCGTGGTGACGGGTCGGCCATCGCGGCCATCACCGCCGTGCTGTCCTCGCTGTGGGCCACCGACTCCAACTTCGCCCGGCTCGCCGCCCTCGCCGCCGACACCGCCGGGCCGCTGTCCCATTTCCGCCCCGGACCCGAGAACCCCGAGGACGTGGAGCCGGCCCGCAGCGCGGCGGCTGTGTGTGCCTCAAGTCTCTTCATGGGCTTCGGCCCGCACGCCGTACGCCAGCTCGTCACGCTGCGCCGGCTGCCGCCCGCCCGGCCGGACACCCTGCCCCGGGCGATGGCGGTCGTGCTGTGCGCCGTCCCGGACATGCGCCCGCCCGAGTACGCGCGGCTGCAGGAGCTCTGCGACGCCGACGAGCCCATGCTGGCGGGCGTCGCGGCCGGCGTCGCCAGCTACGTATGGGAATCCGAGCACCAGTCGGAGCGCGCGCTGGAGTGCGCCCGGCGGATGCTCGACGCGCTGGAGCCGCTCGGTAATCCGGCCATGCGGCTGCTCGGGCATGGACGGATCAGTGAGTTGTGCCTGGAGTCCGGGCGGGGCGCGGAGGCGTACGACCATCTGCGGGCCGCTTGGGACGAGCTCAGCGAGTTCGGCGCCTGGTTCGACCTGGCCGGCATCGGCTGGGGGCTGGTGCTGGCCTGTCTGCACCGCGGGGAGATCGACGAGGCGGAGTACTGGCTGGGGCTCACGGCCCTGGACCAGCAGCCGGAGGCCGCCCAGATCTACACGCCCGATCATCCGGCCCGGGCGGAGATCGCGCTGGCCCGGGGGCTGACCGAGGTCGGGCTCGGGCTGTGGCGGCAGGCTGTGGAGGGGATGCGGGAGGCCGGCCTGCTGTATGCCGACGATCCGTTCATGGAGCCGTGGTTGCTTCAGATGCAGTCGGCCGCGGTGGCGGCGCACGCGCAGCACGGCAGGCTGGAGCCGGTGGCGAAGCTGGCCGGGGAGCTGCGGGAGCGGCTGCTGGAGATGCTGTCCTGCCCGTCGCGCTCCTCCGGTAACCGGGCTCCGGTGGAACTGCCGGTGTACGGCACGGTCATGCTCGCCCTCGGTTTCGCCGGGCTCGCCCGGGGCGATACGACGGCCGTGCGGCTGGTGGCGCTGGCGGAACGGATGCCGGTGATACGGGAGTTCCCCACCCTCTCCCTGGCCCGGTCCCGGCAGGCGGCCGAGAAGGCCGACAGGGCGGCGTACGCCGACGCGGTGTCGGAGTACGCCGCCCTGGGGCGGGACGAACTGCGGGCAGCGGCGCTGCGCGAACTCACTGCCGCGGCTCGCGGTTGAACAGGGACCTGGACCACCAGTAGCCCAGCAGGCTCAGGCCCAGGCACCATGCGACGGTGAGGACGGCGTTCTTGGTACCGATCTCGGTGCCCATGAGCAGGCCGCGCAGGGTCTCGATGGCGGGCGAGAAGGGCTGGTACTCGGCGAACCAGCGGAGCCAGCCCGGCATGGCGTCCACCGGCACGAACGCGCTGCCCAGGAGCGGCAGGATCATCAGGGGCTGGGCGAGGTTGCTGGCCCCCTCGGCGTTGGGGGACGCCAGGCCCATGCCGACGGCGAGCCAGATCAGCGCCACGCTGACCAGTGCCAGCAGCCCCGCCGCCGCGAGCCACTCCAGCGGCCTCGCATCGGGCCGGAAGCCGATGGCCACCCCGACGCCCAGCACCACGGCCAGGGCCATCAGCGACTGGATCACGCTGCCGGCCACATGGCCGATCAGCACGGATGTGCGGGAGATCGCCATGGTGCGGAACCGGGCGATGATGCCCTCGGTCATGTCCATGGCCACGGACACCGCGGTGCCGATCGCGATCCCGCCGATGGTCATGAGCAGGATGCCGGGGACGACGTAGGCGATGTACTCGGAGCGGTCCGCGGTGCCGCCGTTGATGCCGGCGCTCATCACGTCGCCGAAGACGTACACGAAGAGCAGCAGCAGGATGACCGGGGTGAGCAGGAGGTTGAGGGTGAGGGAGGGGTAGCGGCGGGCGTGCAGGAGGTTGCGCCGCAGCATGGTGAGGTTGTCGCGGAAGGGGTTGGCGGGGCGGGGCCGGGGTGCGGCACTGGTCGCAGCCGTGGTCGTCGTCGCGCTCATCGGACGGTCTCCTTCTCGGTGGACTGGGTGGACTGGGTGGACTGGGTGGACTGGGCGGACTGGGCGGACGGGGCGAGGACCGGGCCGCTGCCGGTCAGGGCGAAGAACACGTCGTCCAAGTCCGGGGTGTGCACGGACAGTTCGTCTGCCTCGATGCCGGCCGCGTCGAGCCAGTCGAGGATGGCGCGCAGCTCGCGCTGGCTGCCGCCCGAGGGGATCTGCAGGGTGAGCGCCTCGTTGTCGCGGGTGGTCTCGCGCAGGGCGGCCGCCGCCTGCTCGTACGCCACCGGGTCGGAGAAGCGCAGCCGCACATGGCCGCCGGGGATGAGCCGCTTCAGCTCTTCGGCGGTGCCCTGGGCGGCGATCCTGCCCTCGTTGAGCACGGCGATACGGTCGGCGAGCTGGTCGGCCTCCTCCAGGTACTGGGTGGTGAGGAAGACGGTGGTGCCGCCGGAGACCAGCTCGCGGATGATCTGCCACATGTTGTGGCGGGACCGGGGGTCGAGTCCGGTGGTCGGCTCGTCGAGGAAGATGATCCGCGGGTCGCCGATCAGTGTCATGGCGATGTCGAGGCGACGCTTCATACCGCCGGAGTAGGTGGAAGCGGGCTTCTTCGCGGCCTCCACCAGGTCGAACCGCTCCAGCAGCTCGGCGGTGACCTGCCGCCCCTCACGCCTGGGGAGGTGCTGCAGGTCCGCCATGAGGAGCATGTTCTCCTCGCCGGTGATCAGCCCGTCCACGGCGGAGAACTGGCCGGTGACCCCGATCGCGGCCCGCACCGCCTGGGCCTCGGCGACGAGATCGTGCCCGGCGATCCGCGCCTGTCCGCCGTCGGCGCAGAGCAGCGTGGACAGGATGTTGACCGCCGTGGTCTTGCCCGCCCCGTTCGGCCCGAGCAGCGAGAAGACGGTGCCGACGGGCACGCGGATGTCGATGCCGTCGAGGACCGTCTTGTTCCCATAGGACTTACGCAACCCCGTGGCCGCGATCGCGAGTTCGTGTGTCGTCGTTGTCATGCCGCAGAGCTTGCGGCCGAGCCGGTTCAGAACGGCTTCAACGCGGTTTCAGCCCTCCGGCCAGGGTTTCACTGGGCCGTGTCGTCACATTCTGCGTCACATTCTGCGTCACATTCTGGATGTACTTGGGTGTGTGCCCGGTGCGGCGGTGGGGCCCCTCCCGCTCGAGCGGAGCCGAGAGTGAGGGAGCGTGCATGGCGTCGCGAGGCAGACGGGAATGTGACGACACGCCCTAGGGTGACCCCCATGCAGTCCTACACGATCGGTCAGGCCGCGCGGCTTCTCGGGGTGAGCCCCGACACCGCGCGGCGGTGGGCGGACGCCGGCCGGGTGGCCACCCATCGGGACGAGAGCGGGCGGCGTCTCATCCGCGGGAAGGATCTGGCCGCCTTCTCCGTGGAACTCGCCCAGAGTGGTGGTGGCGAGGAGGATGTCTCCCACACATCCGTCCGCAACGCCTTCCCCGGCATCGTCACCGCCGTGAAGCTCGGCGATGTCGCGGCCCAGGTGGAGATCCAGGCGGGGCCGCACCGGCTGGTGTCACTGCTGACTCGGGAGGCCGTGGAGGAGTTGGGGCTGGAAGTCGGTGTGGAGGCCACCGCCCGCGTGAAGTCGACGAACGTACACATCGACCGCACCTGAGCGGGACGGGCCAACCCCGGGGCGCACATGCCATCCAGTTGGCCCACTTTTCCGGCTCTTGCAAAGCCGCCGGCACTTTTTCCTTGCATCTGCGGCGACTATCATCGAACCGTGATGCCCTGTACCGCGCGCCGGACGCGCCGCACCCTGCGGGGGGCGGCTACGGGAGCCGCCGCTCTGCTTGCCCTGAGCGCCTGCTCCCCGTCCGCCACGGACTCTTCGGACTCTTCGGCCTCCTCGGACTCCTCGGCCGAGATCTCCGGCACGGTGACCGTTTTCGCCGCCGCCTCCCTCAAGGAGAGCTTCACGACGCTGGGAAAGCAGTTCGAGGAGGAGCACCCCGGTACGAAGGTGACCTTCAGCTTCGGCGGTAGCGACTCCCTCGCCTCGAGCATCACCGGTGGCGCCCCGGCGGACGTGTTCGCCTCCGCCAGCCCCAGGACAATGGCGATCGTCACGGACGCGGGCGACGCCTCCGGCACCCCCGCCACCTTCGTCCGCAACCAGCTGGAGATCGCCACTCCGCCGGGCAACCCGGACAGGGTCTCCTCCCTCGAGGACCTCACCGAGCCCGGCCTGAAGGTCGTGCTCTGCGACGAGGAGGTGCCGTGCGGGGCCGCCGCCCGGAAGGCGTTGGAGGCGAGCGATCTGAAGCTCACGCCGGTGTCGTACGAGCAGGACGTCAAGGCGGCCCTGACGAAGGTCGAGCTCAAGGAGGCCGACGCCGCGGTCGTCTACAAGACCGATGTGAAGGCCGCGGCTGACAAGGTGGAGGGCGTGGACTTCCCCGAATCCTCCGAGGCCATCAACGACTACCCGATCGTCGAGCTCAAGGAAGCGCCGAACGCCGAGGCCGCGAAGGCGTTCATCGAGCTGGTGCGGTCCGCCGAGGGTCAGAAGGTCCTGACCGAGGCCGGGTTCCTCAAGCCGTGACGTCCCTGCCGTCTCCGTCGTCCCCACCGTCCCCGCCGGACAAGTCCACCGCCACGCCCGACACCCTGGGGGGCGGGCCGCGGCGTCGGCCCGTCCGGAGGGGCGGCGGCCGGGGCGCGCCGCTGCCGCTTCTCCTGCCCGCGCTGATCGGCCTGGCCTTCCTCATCGTGCCGCTGATCGCCCTGCTCGTACGGACCCCGTGGCGCAGCCTCCCCGAGCAGCTGACCAGCGTGGAGGTGTGGCAGGCACTTCAGCTCTCCCTGATCTGCGCCACGGCGGCGACAGGGGTGAGCCTGGTGATCGGGGTGCCGCTCGCGTGGCTGCTGGCGCGGGTCGAGTTCCCGGGGCGTGGTCTCGTACGGGCCCTCGTCACCCTCCCGCTCGTCCTGCCGCCGGTGGTGGGCGGTGTGGCGCTGCTGATGGCACTCGGCCGGGGCGGCATCGTCGGGCAGTGGCTGGACGACTGGTTCGGCATCACGCTCCCCTTCACCACGGCGGGCGTGATCGTGGCGGAGGCGTTCGTCGCCATGCCGTTCCTCGTCATCAGTGTGGAGGGCACGCTGCGGGCAGCCGACCCACGCTACGAGGAGGCCGCCACGACCCTGGGCGCCTCCCGCTTCACCGCGTTCCGCCGGGTGACCCTGCCGCTGATCGCGCCCGGCATCGCGGCCGGCGCCGTCCTGGCCTGGGCGCGGGCCCTCGGCGAGTTCGGCGCGACGATCACGTTCGCCGGCAACTTCCCCGGCCGTACCCAGACCATGCCCCTGGCCGTCTACCTCGCCCTGCAGAGCGACCCCGAGGCGGCCATCGCCCTCAGCCTGGTGCTGCTGGCCGTGTCGATCACGGTGCTGGCCGGGCTGCGCGACCGTTGGATGACAGCAGGATGACCGAGTCCCATGACCAGGCCGCCGCCACCGACGGCGGGGACGTCCGCGCCGGGACCTCCGGGGGCGGCCCCGGTTCCGAGGAGGGCCTCGACGCCCGTCTCCTCGTCGAGCGCGGCACCTTCCGCCTCGATGTGGCGTTGCGCGTCGCGCCGGGTGAGGTGGTCGCCCTCCTCGGGCCCAACGGCGCCGGCAAGACCACCGCCCTGCGCGCCCTCGCCGGGCTCACCCCGCTCTCCGGCGGTCACCTGCGCCTGGACGGCACGGAGCTGGACCGTACGCCGACGGAGTCCCGCCCGGTCGGCGTCGTCTTCCAGGACTATCTGCTCTTCCCTCACCTCACCGCCCTCGACAACGTCGCCTTCGGCCCCCGCTGCCACGGCGCGACCAAGGCCGAGGCTCGCGCGCGGGCCGCCGAGTGGCTCGACCGGATGGGGCTCGCCGCGCATGCCGGCGCCAAGCCCCGCAAGCTGTCCGGCGGCCAGGCCCAGCGCGTGGCCCTCGCCCGCGCACTCGCCACCCGTCCGCGCCTGCTCCTCCTCGACGAACCGCTCGCCGCCCTCGACGCCCGCACCCGCCTGGAGGTACGGGCCCAACTCCGCCGACATCTGGCCGACTTCGAGGCCGTCGCCGTACTCGTCACCCACGACCCGCTCGACGCGATGGTCCTGGCCGACCGCCTGGTCGTCGTCGAGGACGGCCGCATCGTCCAGGAGGGCAGCCCGTCCCACATCGCCCGTCACCCCCGTACGGACTACATCGCCCAGCTCGTCGGCCTCAACCTCTACCAGGGGCAGGCCGACGGCCACACCGTCCGCCTCGACGCCGGCCCCGCCGTCACCACCACCGAGGCCCTGACCGGCCCGGTCTTCGTGGCCTTCCCGCCGAGCGCAGTCACCCTCCACCGCGACCGCCCCACCGGCTCCAGCGCCCGCAACCTCTGGCACGGCAAGGTCACCGGCCTGGAGACCCACGGCGACCAGATCCGCGCCGATCTCACCGGCGAACTCCCGCTCGCCGCCGACCTCACCACCGTCGCGGCCGCCGAACTCGACCTGCACCCCGGCGCCGAAGTCTGGGCCACGGTGAAAGCGACACAGACCCACGCCTACCGTTCCTAGAGACTGAGCGGGAGTGAGTCCTGCTGCCGAACTTTCATTCCCACTCCGGAAAGGCGGCGTGGAGTTGTTCCCGGCCGGGGTCGCCGGCGCTCACTCGCGCACACCAAAACACACTCACACTCAGTCAAACCCCAACAGTTACCCACCCCGTCTGAGACGGAATTCCCCGGCGACCCGGAAATACCGGACGGGAACATGTCGGCTACCTCAAGCGGTAGAGGTGGAGCGGGAGGCCAGCAGGTAGCCGACGGCGTCCGGGGCCAGGCCGGACAGTACGGTGCGCTGGTGGAAGTCGGAGACGACACGGGCGAGGGTGCCCCTCCCGTCTCCCCGCGGCTCCTCCCGGGGCGGGGCCAGGCCCGGGGCGAGCGTGCCCACCAGCGCCACCGGCAGCCCCTCGAGACGGGCCATCAGCTGCTCCAGCCTGTGCAGCGAGCTCTGGTCGGCCCAGTGCAGGTCGTCCACCGCGAGCAACAGCGGCTTGCGCCGGGCGAGTGAGCCGACGAGCTGGTCGAGCCAGCCCTCGGCGAGTTCACCGGCGAGTTCACCGGCGAGCGGTTTCCCGGGGCCCGCGGGCCCCGGGAAACCGTGCAGTTGGCGCAGCACGTCGTAGGGCAGGGCGGTGCCGGAGGGCCGGGCGCGGGTGGACATCGTCTCGAATCCGTGGGCGCGGGCGGTCCTGACGGCGGCCCGCATCAGGTACGACTTCCCGGACCCGATGCCCCCTTCGATCAGGAGACTGGCTCCCGCGCCGGACGCGGCGGAGGCCAGGACCCTTTGTAAATCGGACACTTCACAGTCGCGACTGAGCACACGAAACCCCTTATCTCGTCCCGTCCCGGAAGTGTGGTGGCTCTCGCGCCCCGCGTGACGCCGTACGCGGTCCGGGCGGCGCGGCCAGGTTCAGAGGCTGTCCACGGCTCCGTGGTTGCTGTGCCACTGCGGGGTGGCCACGCCCCTGAGGACGACTTCCACGACGTCCTCCGCGAGGGTCGGCGTGAGCGGCAGGTGACCGAAGAGCACCCGGTAGTAGGCGGTGGAGGCCAGCATGTCGAGCAGCAGGTCGATGTCGGCGTCGGCACGGATGTCGCCGCGCCGGATGCCCCGGCGCAGAGCGGCGGCCGTGGCGGCGCGGCGCGGGTGGAACAGCTCGTTGAGGAACTCCGACTCCAGCTCCGGGTCATCGGCGAGGTCCGCGATCAGCGCGGGCAGGGCGCGGCGTCCGACGGTGGTGGTGAAGGCGTGGCTCAGGGTGCGGATGCCGGCGATGAGGTCGCAGTGGGTGCAGCCGGTGTCGGGGGTGGGTGAGGAACCCATCGTCTGCACGAGCGCGCTGACCACGAGGTGCTGTCGGGAGCGCCAGCGGCGGCGCAGGGTCGGCTTGGTGGTGCCGGCGCGGGCGGCGACCGCCTCCAGGGTGAGCCGGCCGTAGCCGACCTCGTTGAGGATCTCCAGCACGGCGCTCCGTACGGCGGTGTCGATGCGTTCGTCGCGCGGGCGGCCCCTCGCGGGCTGCGCCGTGAGCGAGGCGGCACCCTCCGCGCCCTGTGATCTGTTCACCATGTCTCCAGTACCTTTACGATTCCGTTCCGTATCGGAAAGTAATTCTCTCATACGAGGTGACCTCATGTCCCAGCACATCAACGAGTTACCGGAGGACCTGGACAGGCCCGCGAACGAGCCGGAGAGCACGCGGCCGAAACGGACGGAGAGCGTCTTCTCCGGCCCGTACCGGGCGCTCAGTCTCGGCGTGATCCTGTCCGTGGGCATGGTCGCGTTCGAGTCCCTCGGGGTCGCCACCGTCCTGCCCGACATCGCCCGGGACCTGGACGGACTCGGTGCCTACGGGTGGGGTCTGTCCGCGCTGATGCTCGCGAACATCATCGGCACCGTGCTCGCCGGGCGGACCGCCGACCTGCGCGGCCCGTGGACCCCGGCGGTAGTCGGCATGGCCGTTTTCGCGGCGGGCTGCGCGCTGGCCGGCGCGGCCGGCTCCTGGCCGCTGTTCCTGGCGGGCCGCTTCCTCCAGGGCCTGGGCGTGGGCGCCGTGATGGCCATGGCCTACACGGTGATCGGCCTGGCCTACCCCGAGCACCTGCGGGCGAGGATGTTCGCCCTGCTCTCCTCGGCCTGGACGATCCCCTCGCTGATCGGCCCGGTCCTGGCGGGCACCCTGTCGGACAGCACCACCTGGCGCGCGGTGTTCCTGCTGATGCTGCCGATCGTGGCGGTCGCCGCGCTGCTCGCCCTGCCCGGTCTGCGCCGCCTCGAACGCCCGCAGGGCGAACGCACGGCGGCCCCGGCCGAGCCGTGGTGGAAAGGCCCGCTGGCCAACTCCGTGCTGCTGACGGTGGGCACCGGCGTGCTGCTCCAGGCGCTGCTGCTGGAGAACCTGATGCTGCTCGCCGTCCTCGCGGTGACCGGTGCCGCCATCGCCCTGCCGGCGCTGCGCCGGGTCACCCCCGAGGGGACCCTGACGGCGCGTGCCGGACTGGGCGCCGGTGTGGTGATCCGGGGGCTGCTGTGCGGGGTGTACTTCGGCAGCGAGGCCTATCTGCCGCTGGGCCTGCAGGAGTTGCGCGGGCAGAGCGCGTGGGCGGCCGGACTCGGCCTGTCGGCGGGTGCCATCACCTGGGTGGCGGGTTCGGCCTGGCAGGCCAAGCGGGACGCCGCCCCAGGCGGGCGGACCACCGGCGTGGCCCTCGGCTTCGCCGTCCTGCTGGCCGGTGTCGGCCTGATCACCCTGTCGATCCTGACCGACGCCCTCCCGGCGTGGTTCGCGGTCGTGGGCTGGGCCATCGGCGGTATCGGCATGGGCGTGGCGTTCAACGCCGCCACCACCGACACGCTGGGGCAGACCCCGGCTGAGCGCCAGGGCGAGATGAGCGCGGCGCTCCAGCTCGCGCAGACCCTCGCGACCGGTGTGATCGCCGGCCTCGGCGGCGCGGCCCTCGCCCTTTCCGAGCACTACGACGCGGGCACCCGGGTCGCGCTCGGCTCCCTGTTCGGCCTCACGGCGCTGCTCGCTCTGGTCGGCATCGTGCTCGCCCGGCGTCTGAGGGCCCCGGCCGTCGCCGGGTGACGAGACTCCCGACCGGGTCGCAGCCCGGCCGGGAGGTACGCCGTGTACGGCCCGCCAACGCGCGGGCGGGCCGCACACGGCCCGGAGCGTCCGGACTCTCCTGGCGGACAGTGTGCGTGTCTCCTTGCCCGTCGCGCGCCCACCGCGCCGAGAGGGACGTCCCGGCGGAACTGCGAAAGCCTCGCCCGGTCACAACGGCCTGGGCGAGGCTTTCGGAGTTCCGCCCGTCAGACGGCCGTGCAGTGGAGCATGGTCAGCGGCGGGTTGCCCAGGAAGTCCGCCCAGTACTCCTCGCCCCGCTCGCGCAGGCCCTCCTCCGACACGTGCAACGGCACCCATGTCACGTCGCGGAAACCCGCCCGGGTGAGGCTCTGCTCGTACACCTCGCGGTGCGGATACGAGGTGACGAACTCGACAGGCGGGTCGAGCTGGGCGACGATCCGGACCCTGGGACCGATCGGGCCGTGGGCCACGGGCTCGTACGTGAAGCCGTACTTGGCCATGGACGGACCGTCGAACCGGTAGGCGGGCGCCTGGGTCAGCACGAGGAAGCGGGCGCCGGGTGCCAGGCTGCGGCGTACCGCCCGGCACATGTCCTCCATCTCGGCGGCGTCCTTCGGGTAGTTGAGAAGGTAGACGGCGCTCGCCACGTCGAACGGCCGCTCGGGGACCGGCAGGTCGGTGGCGTCGGCGACCGTGTAGCGCACCCCGAGCGGGGCGCGCTCCTCGATCGCGCGGGCGGCGGCGACCATCTCGGTGGAAACGTCCGCGCCGAGCACCTCGGCGGCGCCCAGGCGCTTGATCTGACGGCTGTACAGCGGGGTTGGGGCTGGTCCTCCCCAGCGCGAACCCGGCGATCTCGACGGCACGGCGCATGGCGGCTTCCTCGGCCGGGGACGCCGACCGCGCAACCGGCCCGTCTCCTGTCGTCCGGCCCGTCACGGCGTCTCCGCGAGGCGGAAGCCCATGGCGTAGATGTCGCGTGCGTACCAGCCGTGGCGGCGGCGAGTGCGGGCGAGGTCGCCGAAGCGGGTGAAGCTGCCGCCGCGGGCGATGCGGTAGGTGCCGCGGGTGACGGCGAGGTCGTCGGCGACTGTGCCGCCGCCGGGGTAGGGGAGATAGTCGTCGGCGGTGTACTCCTCGACGTTGCCCGCCATGTCGTACACCCCGAAGGGCGAACGCCCGGTCGGGTACACGCCGATCGGGGTGGTGGCCAGCGGCCCGGACTCGACGGTGTTGGCGTGCTCGGGCTCGAACGCCTCGCCCCAGGGGAACTCCCGTCCCTCGGGTCCGGCGGCGGCGTACTCCCACTCCGCCTCGGTCGACAGCCGGAAGGCGCGGCCGGTGCGGTCGGCGAGCCACGCGGCGTAGGCGTCGGCGGCCTCGGGCGACACCGTCCACACGGGGTGGTTGCCGAGCCCGTCGGGGTAGACGCCGAAGCGCCATGAGGTCGGCAGCTCGGTGGAGCCGGTGTCCTCCAGGAAGCGCCGGAACTCGGCGTTGGTGACCGGGTGCAGCGCGATGCGGAACGCGGGCAGCTCCGCCTCGTGTTCGGGGCATTCCTTGGCGATCCAGTCCTCGATCACCCCGGCGTGCCGCCAGCGCGCGGTGACCCGGCCGACTCCGTCCTCCTGCAGGCCGAGCCGGACGCGGGAGGCGGGGACGTCGGCCATGGGCGGGGCGTCGGGGCGGATGCGCGGATCGCCGACCAGGCCGAGGCAGGTGCCCGCCACGTACCGGCGCGCGAAGGACAGCTCGGGTCCTCGGCGACGGCGACGAGGGTCTCGGCCAGTACGGAGAGCAGGTCGCGGTGGTCGCGCAGTGGCCAGGGGTCGGTACGGGTCACGTAGGAGTCGGGCAGCCCCATCGCAGCCCGGTCGGAGAGGGTGTTGGGGTTGGCCATCACCGGGATGTCGGTCATGGGGTCCTCCCGTCGTGGCTCGGGGCGGGTTTCGCCGGGGCACATGCGGTCAACAGTGCGGTGGGCACGGCGTCGGCCACCGCGCGGTAGCCGGCGTCATTGAGGTGGATGTGATCGCCTGAGTCGTACGCGGCGCGCACCCGCTGGGGGTCGGCGGGGTCGCGTACGGCCGCGTCGAAGTCGGCCACGGCGTCGAACTCCGGGGAGGTGCGCAGCGCGGCGTTGAGGGCGGCGCGCTCCGTCTCGGCCCCGGCCGTCCACAGCGGCGAGTCCTTGAAGGGGGTGAGGGTTCCTACGACGACGGGGATACCGCGGTCGTGAAGCCGGCCGGCCAGGGTGCGCAGCCCGGCCAGGACCTCCTCGGCGCTCGCGTAGGGGGCGAGCTGGAGGTCGTTGATGCCTTCGTAGAGGACGGCGGCGCACACCCCGGACTGGTCCAGGACGTCCCGGTCGAGCCGGCCGAGCGCGCTGGTGCCGCGCTGCGGGCGCTCGGTCTCGGTGCCGTCGCGCAGGACGCGGTTGCCGCCGAGGCCCTTGTTGAGGACGCCGATGCCCTTCGTCGCGGGGGCTGCAGCGAGGCGGCGGGCGAAGGCATCGGTCCAGCGGCCGTTGCCGTTCGGGCTGGAGCCGGAGCCGTCGGTCTGCGAGTCGCCGAGCGCGACGACGGTGCCGCGCGTGTCCACGCCGCGCACATCGACGCCGGTCAGGAAGAACCAGGAGGTCTCGGTGCGGGTGAAGGCCGCCGCGCCCGGTTCGCCGGTGTGGTCGCCGGGTTCGGACAGGTGGTTGGTCTGCTGGGCCAGCCAGTGCCAGGTGGCAGGGCCGGTCGGCTCGGGCAGGTACACGCTCACCAGCAGATCGGCGCCCGCCGGCACGTCGTACGGCAGCGGGTCGCGGACGGTCTGCGACCCGGCGGCCACGGTGGTACCGGAGGCGCCGTCGAACGTGACGGGGCGCAGGCTGCCGGGCACGGCCACCGCCGACCCGGACGACTCGGCCCGCCCCACCGTGACCCGGCCGAGTACCAGCGGTGCGGTCCCGTGCGCGTTGGACAGCCTGAGCCGAATCTCGTCGCCGCCGATCGAGGTGTGCACGGCCATCCGTACGGTGCGGTCCACGAACCCCGTCTGCGAGACCCCGTCCGGCGCGGCCGGCGCGGGCGCGGTACCCCAGGTGCCGGCCCAGCCCCTCCCGCCGGGCTGGGCGGCGGCCAAGGGGGCGGTGCCCAGCAGGGCCGCGCCCAGCAGTGCCCCGGCGACCGCACCGGCGAGCGGCCCACGGCGTTTCCACCGGACGGGGGCCTGAGCGCCCTGCCCGCGGGTGTCGCTCATCGGTCCTCGGACCCGGGTGTGGCGGTGCCGGGGTCCTCGCAGGTCGCGGGGGTGTCCGTGGCGCGGTAGGTGCCCACCAGGTAGTGGAGGTCGGCCGTGCCCCGGGGTCGGAACGTCACCCCGGGTGGGTCATCGCTCGTGTCGGACGAAGCGCACCGGTTCCGTGAGCACGGCGGCGGCGGACTCCGTGTCGGCCAGCCGGGCCGACAATGTGGCCTCGGCCAGGCGTGGCGGAAGGGCCTCGCCGAACTTCAGTCCGCGTACCGCGCGTTCGTCCACGTCCGGCAGGCACAGCCGGTCGGTCGCATCCTTCGTCACATCACCCCAGGTGTGCACGGTGATGTCCTCACGCAGCCGGATCCAGCGGTCGCTGATGTGTTGTCCCGGCACAGCGACGGTGTCGAGGGTCGCGGCGAGTGTGGCGTTCGCACGGTGGCCCGCCCAGGTCCACCAGCGCATCTGTCCCGCCCTGTCCTGAACGATCAAGGTGCCTCCGGGGTGCACCCGCTCCAGGTACTGCTCACGAGTCCGTCGCAGAGTACTGACCGCCCGTCCCGTCAGCTTCACAGGCGGGTCCTCACCCAGCAATACCCGGCGTTCCGCGCGGGTGAGCTCGTAAGAGCCCGCCGAACCGAATCCGGGGCTGCTCCACTTGGCCTTCCCTCCCCCGTCGACGGGTTCGACGAAGCAGCGCTTGCGCCGCCAGTCGATGTAGGTGACCTGCCAGCTCCGGCCGGCCAGCAGCAGCCGACGCGGGCCGTCGACCCGTTCGGTGAGGAGGCTGGGATCGGTCCGGCCGATCTCCGTACGTCCCTGCAGGACGGTGAACTGCGGAGGTGCGGTGAACACGGCGGTGAGGTTCATGAAGTGACGGTGTCCGAAGCGCCGTTCCGCCTCCGGGCCGATGAACAGCATGCCGCCGTCCCGGTCCAGGTACCCCTGGTCGACGAGGTGGCGCACGATCGGCTCGGCCGGCGCGCCGAAGGGGCCTAGCCCGTTCCACCATTCCTGCCACAGGTGCTCGCCGACACGGTTCTCCTGCAGGCACAGGGCGAGGAGTTGCTGGGCGACGATGTGCCGGGGCTCCGGTGGTGCCACGACCGGCTCCACCCATCCCTGCGACCATGTGAGCAGCAGTCCGGCCGCTCCCAGCAGGCCGTCCTCGTCCAGGGCGAGGAACAGGCAGTTGCGTGCGGTGCCTTCGCGGCGTCCGGAGCGGCCGAGCCGCTGGAGGAAGGAGGCCACCGAGGCTGGGGCGTCGATCTGGATGACCCGGTCCAGGTCACCGACGTCGATGCCGAGTTCCAGCGTGCTGGTGGAGATGATCACGCAGTCGCGGGCCTCGGCGAAGGCCGCCTCGGCACGTCGGCGCTCGTCCAGGGAGAGTGAGGCGTGTGAGAGGAAGGTGGTGACGCCCTTCGCCAGGAGCTTCTCCCCGAGTTCCTCCACGTATCGCCGTGACTCGCAGAAGACGAGGCGCTTCTCGCCACGGTGCAGGGCGGCGATGACGGTGGCGGCGTTGTCGAGCGAGCCGACGTAGTCGAGTTGGACGTCTCCCGGTGGGACGGTGGTGGCCGGGCCACCGGTTACTGCGGGTGGAGACCCGACCCCGGTTGCCACGACGGGTGGGGAGTCGGAGAGGTGAGGAGCGATCACCTGTCCCGGCCGCTTGCTCGCCCCTGAGCCCTGCAGCCAGGTGAGCAGTGCGTCGGGGTTGCCGACGGTCGCCGAGAGGCCGACTCGTTGCACTGGCCGGCCCGCTACCCGTTGCAGCCGTTCCAGGACGGCGAGGAGGTGCCATCCCCGGTCGTCACCGGCGAAGGCGTGCACCTCGTCCACCACGACGGCCCGCACCCCGGAGAAGAACGAGGTGTGGTCGACGTTGGCGCTCACCAGCATCGCTTCGAGCGATTCCGGTGTGGTGAGCAGGACGTCGGGACGCGCCGCGAGGATCCTTTTGCGCGCACCGGCCGTGGTGTCGCCGTGCCACAGGGCCGCGGTGCGGCCCAGCCAGGAGGTGTAGGTCTCCCACCTCGGCAGCAGGTTGTTGAGCAGTGCCTTCAGCGGACAGACATAGAGGACGGACGTACCGCTCCACCGCTCCGCCGTCATCCGGGTCAGCAGAGGGAAGGCGGCCGCCTCGGTCTTGCCGCCCGCTGTGGGGGCGAGGAGGACGGCGTCGTCTCCGCAGGCCAGGGGAGTGACCGCTGCTTCCTGGAGTGGGCGCAGGCTCCGCCATCCCAGGGTGTTCACGATGTGGTGAAGGAGCGCCGGGTCGAGATCCCCGCCACTCACGGCAGCTCCAGTTCGACGGCACCGGCGTCCCCGGACGCGGCCGCGTTGCGCTCGGTTTCGGTGAGTTCGGACGAGGTGATGGTGAGCGCGTAGTGCGTGCGGGGGTCGAAGTCCTCGAACTCGTCGACGCGGTCGAGGACGTCGGCCACCAGCTTGCGCAGGAACACGCGGGGCGCGACGCCGACCTTGCCGCCGAGTCCGCCGGTGACGGCTCTGGCCAGCTCCGTCAGATACGCGTCGTCGACCCGCTCGGTCACCCGCCCGGGGTCGCGTGCGATCCGGACGTACAGGTCGCGCACCGCACGGCCGAGTTCGACGAGCTGAGGCAGGTCGAATCCCGGGAGCCGGAGTTGGACGGCACGCGGGGAGTCGAACCGCGGCTCGGTCGTGAAGTCGGTGGCCAGCCGTTGTGCGAGCGGAGGCAGCCGCTGCGCACCCTGCTGTCCGTCGTAGAACGCCGGGGTTCCCGTGATGACGAGGAAGAGCCCCGGGAACCGGCCCGCGTCGATCTCGTCCAGCAGCTGCCTCAGCGCGTTGAGGCCCTTCTCGCGGACATCACCTCGTACCCGTTGCAGGGTCTCGATTTCGTCGAGGACGAGGAGGAGGCCCGGGTGGCCGCAGTCGCGCAGCACGGTAAGCAGCCCTTGCAGAAATCCGAGGGCCGCGAAGTGATCGAGGTCTCCCCGGACGCCGGCACTGCGGCGGGCGGAGGCAGCGACCGACTTCTGACCGCCGAGCCAGGCGATGAGTGCTTCCGCCGTCGCCCCGTCTCCGGCGGCGACAGCTCTCCGGTAGCCGCGCAGTGCGGCGGCGAAGGCGGGGGTGGTCCTGGCGACGTCGGCGAGTCTGCGTTCCATGAGCGCGTCGACGGCCGCGGCGAGCGCCGCCTCGTCCTCTTCGTCCGTCTCCCCTGCGTCGAGAACTTCCTCTTCGAGGGTGTAGAACCACGAATCGACGACCGCGCGCAGTGCGCTGGGCTGGTGGGTGGCGGTCGTCAGGCGCTCGGTGAGTCTGCGGTAGACCGTCTCCAGCCGGTGCAGCGGGGTCTCGGTCTCGGAGATCTGTACTTCCGCGGTGGCCAGTCCCGCGCGTTTGGCGCGCTCGGCGAGCCACCGCGCGAAGAACGTCTTCCCGGAGCCGTACTCGCCGCGGATGGCGTGAAACGCCGCTCCGCCCCGTGCCGTTGCCGCCAGGTCGTCGTCGAGTGCGGTCTCGAACCGGTCCAGGCCGACGGCGAGGAGGTCCAGCCCGGCCTGCGGTACGGTGCCGCGCCGCAGCGCGTCCACGACTTCCCGCATGCGTACGGGGCTGGCCGGGGCGGTCGCGTTCATGGCGTCTCCTTCCTCGCCGATCCGGCCCCCGCCGCTCCGGCCCTCGCTTCGTCCGCCAGGAACTGGTCCCGGAGCAGGGCGACGTCGAGCTTCACGGCGTGACCGGCGTCGACGAAGCCGAGTACCGGATACCCCTCGAGGTTGAGCAGGCGCTGCACGGTGGCGACGAAGCCCTCGATGTTGCGTCGCACCCGGCCGGTCGCCGAGATGGCCGCGGCCAGCGCGGCGGGTGACATGGTGCCCCCGGCGGCGGCGAGCGCGTCGATGACGGCGGCGACGACCTTGCCTTCCGGGGCCTTGCGTACATACTCCTTCTGCGCCTCGTACACCTCGCTCGCCACCACACGCCCGCCGAGAGTCACGGGAGCGGGCGTGGTCTTCGGTGCCGCTTCCGGCATCACCACGGCGTCGGTACCGAACAGCTCCTCGTCCTGCCGACGTGGGGACCTCGCCGGTTTCCGTACCGGCTGCGCGGCGCTCTCCGGCCGAGGATCCGGCACCTCGACGGGTGTCGCGGCGGTGGCCTTCCACCAGGAGGGCGCGGCCTGTTCGCGGGGCAGCGGTTCCCAGTCGCGCGGGGCGAGTTCCTTCGCGGGGAGGAGGACGAGGACCGGGACGGTGATCTCGGCGAGGGAGGCCCCGCCGTGGTAGCCGGCCCGGCGTGCGGCGTACCGGATGTCCTCGTGCCAGGGAACGGTGATGGTGCCGTCTCCTTCGAGGACGCGCGGTCCGCGCAGTACGACCTCGCCTTCGCCGGCATCGGTGTCGGGCCGCCAGCGTGCCGATCCGCCCCCGTCCGCCGCCGGTGACACCCGGCCCCGGCCACGGTCGATGACGTGGCCGTGGTCGGCGACGAGGACGACGGGACGGGCGTAGCTGCGGGCGGCGGCCAGAAGCTCGCGCAGGTAGGTGATGTCGCCGAGGGACCACACGGTGCGCTGCCCCTGCTGACCGGAGTCGAGCGCGTCGTCGATGGTGTTGAGGACGACGCCGACGACGGCGTCGGAGGCGAGCGCGGAGGTGAGTTCCTGGGCGAGGAAGTGGCCCGCGTCTCCCCCTATCGACGCCTTGTGGAAGAGGACCGCATCCTTGCGCCGCTTCTTCCAGAAGGCCGCGAACCCGGAGGTCTCGGCGGACTGTCCTCCGTTGGTGGCCGTGCCGCTGAGCAGGGACGCCCGGCTCGTGCGGGTGATCGAGGGCAGTATGGAGACGGCTGCGAGGCGGGTGCTCCGTGTGCCGTCACAGGGCCGCGGCACGATCTCCTGCCAGCCTTCCCGTTCGGCTTCCTCCCCCAGTTGCGCGGCGACGGCGCTGCTCATTCCGTCGAGCACGATCACCAGGGGCGCTCCGCCTGTGGTCAGGGGACGGACGACGGCGTCGAGGACGTTCTCGACGAGAAGGCATCCACCCGGCTGCTGGGCGGTGGCGTTCGGGGTCCAGCCGGCCAGGTGCCGGGCGAACTGCTCGTCGAGCCGTTCACGCTGGGCCCGTCCGTCCTCGTAGAGGTCGCGCAGGCCCTGTGCGACGGTGGGGTCGCCGCCGGGGTCGCCTCCCCAGAGAACGGACAGCGCCCGGTCGACCCACCCCCACTCGGCGACGTGGTCGCGTACGCCGGCGGCGACGGAGGCCACTGCGGGCGGTCCCTGGCGCAGCCACCGCGCGAGACGCACGGACATCTCGGCGACGCGCACCCGGTCGGGGAAGAGTCCGGCCAGTGCGTGTCCGGTCAGTTCGGCCAGTGCCTCCTCGCCCTGGCCGGGGGACTTGTGGGCACCCTCGACGACGGCGGCGAGCTGGGCGGCGAAGCTGGACAGGAGGAAGCGACTGCCGCTGAGGCCGGCGGTGAGACCGGCGTCCCGGGCCAGGTCGTCGGCGCGCTGCAGTACGGCGAACACCTTGTGGCGGGCGTCGACCGAACCCGCGGCCTCTCCGATCCAGCGCAGGAGGGTGCCCTCCACCGCGTCGGTGAAGGAGCCGATCTCGCTGCGGCGCGGTCCGGCCTCGCCGAACAGGCCGCCGACGGCGAGGGCCACGTCGGGGTCGGCGGCGGGGTCGCGCAGCGCGGCGCCGAGCAGGCCGAGGGCCATCGCGTCGTGTCCCCGTCCGATCTCGGCGAGGGCGAGCAGGACGGGTACGGCGGGCCCTGCGACCTCGCCGAGCCACTTCTTCAGCTCCGCGCGTTCGGTGCCGGCGAGTTCGGCGAAACGCCGCGGCCCGGCGGGGGTGCGCGACCAGGCGAGCAGCACGTCCGCGTCCACGGCGGCCTCCGCCGTGGCGTGGGGCGAGATGTCCGGTTGGTCGAGTCCGAGGCGTTCGACGACCAGGGCTCGAAGCGCGGCGTCCCGGGTGAGGACGCCTGCGGTGCGCGGCCATCCCCGTCCGGCGGGCTCGGCGTCGACAAGGGCCTGGAGCAGCCACTCCTCGCGATACATGCGCACGTCGAGGCCGGTGGCCCCGAACCGCTGCATCACGATCTCGGCCTTCTCGACGGTGAGGGTGCGCCGGTGCACCGCGTGCCCGCGCAGGTCCCAGCCGAGCTGGTCGTCGTCGACTCCGGTGGTGACCACCAGCAGGTCACCGGGGGCGGCCTCGTCGCGGTGGCTGTGCCAGGCGGCCAGGACGCCGAGGACGGAGGACTCGTCGCGTACCGTGACACGGCGGGTGCGCTCGCCGACCTCGGCGGTGAAGGTGGTGGCCGCCCCGGCCGCGTACTGTCCGTGGACCAGCATGAGGCTGTGCTCGGCCAGCTTCTTGGCGTGCCGGTCCAGGAGCGCTTCGACGGTGCGCCGGCCCACCTGTGGCAGGAGCGCCATCAGCGTTCGGTCCCCTTCTCGTCCCCGTCGGCCGCTTCGGCTTCGCCGTGGGCGTCCTCGATCACCTGCCAGGTGACCTGGACGCGGGCGCCGGGGTGCGCGGTGAGGAAGCGGCGGATGTCGGCGCTGAGTCCGTCGACGGTGGCCGCGAGCGTGGTTTCCAACCGGGTGGGTTCGACGACGTATGCGCCGGGACGGCGGGCGGACTCGGCCGCGTAGCCCACGCGCGGGTCCCGCGGAACCGGTCCGGAAGGCGGGGAGCCCCGGTCCGGCTCGGCGGGGACGGCGGGAGCCACGGGCACCGGGGGTGTGCCGTGCTCGGTGAGGCGTACGTCCTCCGCGGTCGGGTCGGCGGGCGGAACGGGCTCGACCGGCCGGGCCGCCTGGGCGAGCCGCGTGGCCTCCCGCATGAGGGCCACGGCCGACTCCTGCAGCGAGTCCAGCACCGGCACGAGGGACTCGTCCTCCTCGTGGGCGTTGGCCGCCCGGCGGACGGTGTCCAGCAGCCGCTGCGCCCGGTCGCCGACGCCGTCGTCCCGGCCCGCGAGTTCGCGGACCATGTCCAGGTCGGACCAGCGGCCCTCGCGCTGCGCTCGCAGCACCCGCAGCACCTCGGGGGCCTGCTTGAGTGCTGCGCCGATCTCACGGTCCGTCACTTCATAGGCGGCGGAAGCCAGTTCCTGAACAAGGAGAGTGGCGTCGGTGGTGCGCAGCAGTCGGGCGATCAGGTCGGCGGCGGCCTTCGTGGACTTCAGCCGCGGCGCGTCCACGCCGCCGGGTCCTTCGAGACCGAGCCGTACGGCGTTGTCCTGGAGCAGCGTCCGGGTCTCCCCCACGGCGGTGCGGTGCTCCTCGGCGACGGCACGTACCTGCGCGGCGAGCCGCGAGACGTTCCTGGCGAAGAGCACCGGCGACACGCTCTGTCCGAAGACCGCCCCGGCACGTCGCAGTGCGGTGGTGAAGGTGCCCTCGTCGGGGAGGGCGACGGCCCGCAGGCCGTAGCCGGGGATGATGCGGTCCAGTTCGGGGGCCTGGGCCACGACCTGGGTCTGGTAGATCCAGGTGCGGTCGTCGAGCAGCGCGTAGGTCGCGATGATCAGGTTGCCCACGTTGCGGTCGAGGCCCTCGTAGCCGAGTTCGGTGATCCAGTCGCGGATCGTCTCGACGGCGAGGTCGTCGCCGGTGTCGGGGTTCTCGGCGGCCTTCTTGTTGATGCGCAGCCGCCAGTCGTTGCTGACGTTGAGCGGTCCGTCGTGGACCTCGCCGAGGCCGAGCGCGTGCACGATCTTCCTGACGACGGGCAGCTGGTGGCTGTCCACGACGACCCGCCGGGAGCCGTCCTCCATGGCTCGGGCGATCCACTCCATGGTGGTCTTGAGCTCGCGCAGGGTGATGGCCTTGCGGGTCAGCCGCGGGTCGAAGTCGGGGTGCTTGGGGTAGCGGGCGGCGAACATGCCGTCGGCGAGCAGCAGCAGGTTCTGCTCGAACCCGACCGACGGCTCGGGCCGGGTCCGGGTGAAGCCCGGCAGCAGGGACACCAGGTGCTCCCCGTCGGGCAGGGTGGCCCCGACGGTTTCCGGCTCGGCACGGTTGATCCCGTAGAGCTGGAGCAGGACCTCGGTGAGGTGGCCGCTGATGTTGTCGCGGGACGCCTTGAGCTGGTTGCGGATCTGTGCCCGCTCCTCGGCGGGGCGGGTGGCGGTGTGTTCGTCGAGCCGGTCGCGCTCCAGCAGGTAGTTGATCTTCAGCAGTCGGCCGAGCTGCCGGGAGGTCTGCTCGGAGAAGAAGTCGGCCAGCCAGACGAGCGTGGGCTCGGTGCGGCCCGTCCCCCGGAGCCGTTTGACGCGCTGGAGGTCGTCGATGGGGCCGTGGTCGCCGTCGTCGAAGGGGTAGTCGAAGACGATGCGGAGGTTTCCGCGCTGCTGGGGCGCGAACTCGTCGTCGGGCAGGTGGGTGTCGCGCACGTTGCCGAAGATGAACTCGACGGTGCGTTTGGTGCCGCGCCAGACGACGTCCCGTTCGCAGACGAAGGGCTGGGTGTCCTGGATGCCCAGCTCGTGCCAGAGCTGGTCCTTGATCCACTGCCGTCGGTAGCCGAGCTGGTCGGCGACTCCCTGTACCTCTTCGAGGAGCGGTTCGACGTCGATGTCGGACAGGTGCAGGTGGAAAACGGGATCGGTCTTGTCTCCCTCGCTGCGCAGCTCGCTGTCGAAGGAGACCTGCAGTTCCCGCAGCCGTTTGGCGGCGACGGAGCCGGCGTCTCCCACCCGGGTCCGGATCGAGCCGTGGTTGAGTGCGGCGAGCCGGGTGCCGGTGAGCCGGGTCAGGGCGGGCACGTTGGGGGCGAGCGCGGCCAGCAGCAGGGTCTTGATGAGCCGCTCGTCGGCCTGGAACCGTTTGTCGTCGGGGTTCTTGTACTTGCGCAGCAGTTCCTCGCGCACTCGCCCGTGGAAGTCGTCTGCGATCTCCGCGTCCTTGCGCAGCCGGGGGGTGAACGCGGCGCCGGAGCGGTGGGCGATGACGTCCCACAGGTCACCGAGCGGGATGAGTTCCCCGAGCTTCAGGTCGTCGCGGCGGCGGCGCAGCAGCTCCTGGACGAGTTTGAGGCCGGTGCGCTCGCGCTGGAGGGCGCCCGACAGGTCGACGAGGACGTTGAGGAGCGCCGGGGAGAGCGGGTACAGCTCCCGGAAGTCGTCCCAGGAGGCCTCGGTGCGGCCCTGCGCGTCCAGGAGGATCTGGCGGACCTCGTCGCCCGACGACTCGACGAGCTTGAAGGCGTCGTCGCGTACGGACTCCATGCCGGGCTTGGGAGCGAGCACGCGGTGCTTGATGATCTCGACGAGGTTGCTGTCCTCGAGGTCGACGACGTTGAACCGCTCGGCCAGGTATTCGATCTGGGCTTCGAGGTTGGTCACGTCGGCGCCGACGACGTCCGAGCCGATCAGCTGCGACAGGTCGCGCTGGCGGGAGATGAACGACACGATCGGCACCGGTCGGCCGCTGTCCCCCGACTCGATGAGTTTGACCAGCCGCTGCACCTGGTCGCGCACGAAGTCCTGGTTGCCCATCTTCGCCTGGAGCCACAGCACCAGTTCGTCGAGGAAGAGGACGACTCCGGTGTAGCCGAGGGACTGGGCGTGCCGGGAGATGACCTTGAGGCCGTTCTCCAGTGGCAGGAACGCGCTGGCCTCGCCGCGCATGCCCTGCGCGTAGGCCGCCATGGGGCCGCTGAGCAGGGCGGAGACCAGCCGCTCGCGGTAGGGGTCGTCGGGTGCGCCCGCGAAGGCCCGGTCGAAGTCGGCGCCGGTCCATGTCCCGGCGGGCAGCGCCACGGCCTCGCCGTCGATCGGCGGCATGTCGTCCGGGTCGGCCTCCACGGGCGCGGCCGCGCTCGGGGTGAGGGCCGCGGCTCCCTTGCCGAGCCACTGCAGGAACTTGGCGTCGTCGCCGAGGAACTCGCGCTGGGTGCGAGCGTCGGCGAGCAGCGCGTCGGCCCGGTAGACGGGGGGCAGCGGTTTGTCGGGGTGAAGCTCGCGCACCGTGTGCACATAGCCGCCGAGCAGGGCGGAGTCGAGGTCGGCGGAGCCGACGAGGTGGTACGGCACCATCAGGAACCTGCTCTGCCGCAGCCACTCGTCGTGCGGCGCCACGACCTCCACCAGCCGGGACTTGGTCCGTACGGCCGGGTGGTTGTTGAGCACGGCGTGCAGCACGGTCAGGAAGTGGCTCTTGCCGGAACCGAAGGAGCCGTGCAGATAGCTGGCTTCCGAGTTGCCCGTCCTGACGCAGGCCGCCACGATGTCCAGTGCCTGCCGGAACGCCTTCTGGAGCTGCTCGGTGACCACATACTCGGCCACCCGGGCGGCGGTCTCACTGAAACCCTGGGAGAGCTCGATCTTGAAGTCGCCGGCATGGACGTCTTCCTTGATCTCGATGACGTCCTTCAGCAGGAGCTCGCTCGTGGGCATCAGGCGGTCGTTCCTTCTCTCGGCTCGTGGCTCGGCTGCACGGCTCGCGCACTGATCGGTCGGCGGTCAGACGCGTTCTCATCCTGCCAGGCGGCACCGACACGCATGGCCGCCGGTGAGGATTCTTCGTACCGCACGGTGCCCACAGGATCACAGGCAGCTTCCGCTGGGTAGGGTCGGCGCGGGATCTGTCGGTGGACGGGAAGCGGGGGCGACGGCAGATGGGGTGGCGCGAGGAGATCGCCGCGGCCTTGGGTGAACTGGTGGCGATCACGGGCGGCTCCGGCAGGCAGCCACGCTGGCAGCGGGTGGGACGCGCGGTCCGCACCAAGGAGGCCGGCTGGTACGCGGTGGACCTGCGCGGCTCCGACATCGGGCCGGACCAGCTGGACGCGCTGCGACTCGCGGGGCCGGAACCCAACGGCATCGAGACGGAGGGCTTCACCGTCTCGGAGACGGTGCAGAACGGCTCCCTGCTCACCCTGAAAGTCGCCGAGTTCGCCGACCTCACGGACGCGTATCTGTGGCTGCTCAAGCAACCGCCCACCTTCCTCGTCACCGCCCTGCGCGACGGCATCGCCGGACTGGGCGAGGCACCACTGGCGAGCGCTCTGGCCGGAGGCGCGATCGGCGGCACGTCCGCACCCGCCTTGGATCCTCCGGGGTTCCATCCGGCGCAGGGGGACGCCTACCGCGCGTGCCTCGGCCAGGGCGTGCATCTGGTGTGGGGTCCGCCGGGCACCGGCAAGACGACGGTGCTGAAACGTGCCATCGGGGACCTGATGGCGCGCGGCGACCGGGTGCTGCTGGTGTCCGCCACCAACATCGCCGTGGACAACGCCCTGTCGGGGGTGGTGAAGGAGAACAGGCACGGTCGGGGTGACATCGTCCGCGTGGGCCCGCCGCAGTTGCGCGAGGTCGCCGACAACCCCGAGGTGTCGCTGCCGCTCATGGTGCGCGAGCGCCTGGCCGGGACGGCCGAGCGGCGGCGCGGGATCGAGGCCGAGCTGGTCGACGTCCGGGCCCGTGCGGCGGAGCTGGCCGCGCTGGACGCCTCCCTCGTCCGCTTCGAACCGGCCGCGTACTTCGACGCGCTGAAGCTGCTGCGCACGCCCGGCCAGGATCCTGCGTCCGGGCGGAAGCGGGCGGAGACGGCGGCGGCCCTGCTGGAGGAGGCCGTGGCGGCCCGGGAGGCGGTGCAGCAGGCCGCCGCGGCGGCCCAGCGGCGCAGGGACGCGGCGGAGGAATCATGCCGGAAGTGGGCCGAGGTCGACCGGCTGCGCAAGGAGCAGTCCCGCATCCTCAAGGCGGCGGAACGCAAGCAGGCCGATGCCCTGATCGCCGAGGACCACCTGCGCGAGTTACGCGAGGACCTGGAGAAGCTCGACACCCAACGGTCGGTGGCCCGGTGGCGCGCCCGGGAGAAACGACAGGAGCTGCGTGAGCGGCTGGCCGTCAGCGAGGAGGACGTCACCCGTGCCCGCCGGGCGGCGCAGGCCGCGCGCACCACGGCCGAGACGCACGTCGTCGCGCTGGAGACGGAAGTGGCGGCTCTGGTCGCCGGCATCACCCACACCCCCGAACAGATCACGGCTCTGGAACAGGCGCTCGCCTCGGCACAGTCCGCGTACAGGTCGGCCCTGGACCTCGTGGCCGCCCGTCGCGAGGAGACCACCCTGCTGGAGCGGGCCGTCGTCCGCGCCCTGGACGCCGCGGAACTCACCGCCCGCGCCGAACAGCAGGACTGGCCCGCCCGCCACGCCCGCGCCGAGCGACTACGGCCCCGGGTGACCGCCGACACCGCCCGCCGCCCCGCGCTGGAGGAGGAGTTCCAGCAGGTCCAGGAGGAGTACGAGCGCCTCGCCCGCAATGCCGAGGGCGAGATCATCAAGAGCGCGAAACTGGTCGCCACCACGCTCGCCAGGTTCCGCACCAACAAGGCGGTCTTCGAGGGACCGTACGACGTGGTCCTGGTCGACGAGGCAGGCGCGGCGACGCTGCCCGAGGTGATCCTCGCGACGGCGAAGGCGACCCGGACGGCCGTCCTGCTCGGTGATTTCATGCAGCTCGGCCCGGTCGTCGAAGAACGGTTGAAGGATCTCGACCGCGCGGACGTCAAGCGCTGGCTCCTCCCGGACGTCTTCCAGCACTGCGGCATCCGGGACCCCGAGGACGCCCGGCGGCACCCGGCCTGCGTCACCCTGACCGAGCAGCACCGCTTCGGCCCGGCGGTGATGACCCTGGCCAACTCCCTGGCGTACGGGGGAATGCTGCGGGGCGGCAAGCAGACCGCGGCACCAAGGCCCCCTGACGACCCGGAGATCGTCGTCGTCGACACCGACGGACTGCACGAACTGGCCAGACCTCACCTGACCGGAAGCCGCAGCGGCTGGTGGCCGGCCGGGTCGCTGATCGCCAGGGCGCTGGTGGAGTACCACCGCGCGAGGGGCGAGGACACCGGAATCGTCACCCCGTACGGCGTCCAGGCGGAGGCAACCCTGGAGGCGCTGCGGGACGTGGAGAGCGGCGGCGGCCCGCTCGCGGAGGTGGGCACGGCGCACCGCTTCCAGGGCCGGGAGTTCCCCGTGGTCGTCTTCGACACGGTCGAGGGCGCCGACGGCCGGGAACTGTGGATGTCACTGGCGCACCGGGAGCCGGGCGCGTCGGACTGGGCGCGCAACGGTGTGCGCCTGTTCAACGTGGCGGCCACCCGCGTCCAGACCCGCCTCTACGTCATCGGCAGCTGGGAGCGCATACGGTCCGCGAAGAACGGCACGGCCTTCTCCCACCTGGCCGCTCTGGTCGGCACTCCGGGCGTGCGACGCCTGCGGGCCGGCCACCTGATCACTCCGCCGCACGAGGACGCGCCGAACCGCGGCGCGTTCGGCGCCGCCCTGGCAGACGTGCTCGCCCGGCATGTCGAGATCACGGGCATCGACGACGAGACGACGTTCTTCAGCACCTTCGAGGACGAGATCCGCTCGGCCCGCGCCTCGGTCTGGCTGTGGGCACCATGGGTCGCGAACCGGGTGCGCGGCATCCTGCCACTGCTGCGCGAGGCGGCCGGGCGCGGCGTGCGCGTGACCGTGTTCATCCGCGACGACACGGACCAGCTCCAGGCCCGCCCCGACAACCAGAGCCTCATCGCGGACCTCCGGGCCGTCGTCCACACCGTCATTCCGGTCAACGTCATGCACCAGAAGATCGCGGTGATCGACGAGCGGACGGTGATGATCGGCAGCCTCAACACCCTCTCCCAGTCGTGGACCCGCGAGGTCATGGTGACGATCCGCGGCGGCCACTTCGCCCGCAAGCTCCTGGAGCACGAGCACGCCGAGCTGTTCACCCGCCCGCCGAAGTGCGGCCGTTGCGGCGGCACGAGCATCGAACTGCGCCGCCGCAGGAACGGAATCTGGTTCTGGCGCTGCTACGACACGGTCTGCAAGACGGGACGCAACGGCCGGAGCGACGCCTGGAACCAGGACATCAGGGTGGGCGGGGGGAGGAGTTGAGGTGTGGAGCCGGGCAACGCTCGCACCGGCTCAGGGTTTCGCGGACTCACTGGCATTCCCCGCACCTCATGTGGCAGGCTTCCGCGTGCCAGCAACGGCATCTCGCTCGTAGCCAGATCACCAGCTGTGCTTCAGCCAAGGAGTCTGCGGACGCACCCGGACCACCGGCTTGTATCTCACCCTCAACTTTTCTGCCACAAGCACGAGCTTGCAGCGGCTGCCAAGCGTGCCCGCACTCGAGCTTGCGCAACACTCGGAGGCCTCACCATGCCTGATCTCTTCTTCCTGCCACAGAAAAAGGGCAACGGAGCCATGCTTTTCAGCATCCAGGAGACGTCCAGCGGACCGGAACTCTCAAAGATCGGAACGTTCGACACCCCCGAAGAACCTCGGCTGATCGCCGCCGCCCTCAACGCAGCGCTCCAGGGACAAGCAAACGCGCTCGCAAAGGTTCACCAGTGTGCGGCTTCCCTTCCGGGCCCCCTCAAGAAGGCCGTCATCGAGCGCGCCGAAGACATCGAGAAGGCCCTTCGAAGCGGCGGTGGTTCGGCCGAAACGGCTCGCAAGGCCGCACGGGCACTCACAGAAACTCTGGGACGCCCCAACCTGGCCATGCTCTCCTTCTTCAGCACCACGGCTTGCGGGGACTGCGTGGAATGCGGCTGCGCCGTGGACGAGGACTGCGCCAAGTGCCTCATCTGCGGGCCCGACGGTCACGGCTGCGGGGAATGCGGGCCGGTGGGGATGACGCCCAGGAACGCCTTCGTCCTTCACCACGTACTGAGAGACCTCTCAGACCGCACGTACTTCACTGCTCGGTCCAGTTTCTGGGAGTACAGCCTTCCAGACAGTGTGGAAACCCAGACAGACTGGTTTCTTCTCCACTGCGCTCGGGCTTACGACGACCTCGCGTCCGATCTGCTCACCGGCCAGATTCCGGAACCTCGGTGCCTGGCTGAGAGCGTGGCACTCGGCTTCGCCTTGCGCAACATCGGCGGGCTCCGGACGGAGTCCATCCGTGCGGACGAGTCGTACCGGGCCCTTCCGGCTTCCCGGTTCGACGACGACTGGGACTTCCTCCCTGATGCGATGGCGTTCGACGTGGGCGACAGGGCGCGCGAGTTCCTGACCTCGGACGTGATCGAGGAAGACCTGTGGGACGAGTGGTTCCAGCCCTACCCGGGCGTCGAGCCCCGTGACCAGGACCGAGGCTTCCGACGCTGACGTCCGCTCCCGGCCGACAGCCGTGGTGGGAACGGCGTCCAGCCTGCCAGGCGGGGCGCCGTTCACGGCGCGTGGCTTGACGTCGACCCGGGCCGCGCGTGTCGGAGCAGCTCGCAATCGGCCCACACCGTCTTACCGGGGCCGAGGCGGTCGCGTACGCCCCAGTCGGCGGCGACCGCTTCGACGAGCAGCAGGCCACGGCCGCCGTCCTCGTCCGCGCCGGGCATCTTGAGCGCGGGCAGAGCGGGGTGGGTGTCGGTCACCTCGATCCGGACGATGCCTCGGCTCTCGTCGTGGGACAGGGACAGGGTGAAGTCACGTCCGGGGACGCGGCCGTGGAGGACGGCGTTCGCGGCGAGTTCGGCGACGACGAGGATGACGGTGTCGTGCGCCTCGGTGCCGTGCGGATGGCCCCACTCGGTGAGCTGGTGCGCGGCGAGCAGCCGGGCGAGGCGCGCACCGCGTCGGGTGGCGGAGAAGCGCTGCGCGAACGTACGGGCGGGGGTGGGGCTTTGGGTGCGAGGGGCTGGCATGCGGCCCACCCTGTCGGGGCGCGAGGGCCCGTCGGCAGGTCCCGCGCTGATACAGATCACGTTGTACTGGTTCACGCACTGGACCGGGTCGGTCGCTGTACGTGACGATGACCATGTCGGACGTGGCGCAGCGCGCCCGGCACACGGTACGGGAGGTGCTCGGGCCCGGCACGGGCAAGGCTCGACAGCACATCGGCACAGGGGAAGGCGGCTGCGATGATGACCGACAACGGCGTCGGGGCGGGCGGGAGTTCGGGACAGACCGGGGGCAACGGAAGTTGCGAGCCGGAACTCTCGGACAGTCTGAAGACGTTCGGCGCGGTCCTCAAGGCCTTGCGCGAGGAAGCACGCCTGACGCGGGAACAGTTCGCCCCGCTGGTGCGGTACTCGGTCGCGTACATCGCCAAGATCGAACAGGGCAAGCGGTTCCCGCCACGGGACCTGCTGGAGCGGGCGGAGGAGGTGCTGGGGGCGGTCGCGGCGCGGGTGCTGAAGGCGGCGGCGAAGAGCCTGACGCGGAGGGCGGGGTTGGCGTCGTGGTTCTTGCAGTGGGCCACGATCGAAGAGGAAGCCCTTTCGCTGTATGCGTACGAAAGCCGAGTCATTCCTGGCCTGTTGCAGCCCGAGCCTTACATTCGAGCTCTCTTCGACCGATACCTTCCTCCACTCACCGAGGAGCAGGCAGAACGGCAAGTGGTGGCGCGGTTGGCTCGACAGCAACTCCTCATCGATCGCCCCAATACGACGTTCAGCTTCGTCTTCGAACAGGCACTGCTGGAGCGTCGCATGGGAGGGGCTGCCGTGACGAAGGATCTCCTCGACCACCTCATCACAGTCGGCCGGTACCGCAACGTCGAGCTTCAGGTCATGCCCCTGCTCCAAGAGGAACACGCGGGCTTCGAGGGCGAGATGTACCTTGCTGAGACGGCCGATCACAGCTGGGTGGGCTACGTCGAGGGCCACGGCACCAGCATGCTCATCAGCGACCGGAAATCGGCAAGTCACATGCTTCAACGCTATGGCAAGATGCGCTCGCAGGCTCTGAGCCATCAAGCCACGGTGAGTCTGCTGGAGCAGATGCGAGGAGCGCTATGAGTACCAGCGAGCTGGCCTGGTTCAAGAGCAGCTACAGCGGTGGCGGCGGTGACAACTGCATCGAGGTTGCACTGCGCCCCAGCACTGTTCTTGTCCGGGACTCGAAGGACACCCAGAGGAAATCCCTGGCCGTCTCTTGCGATGCCTGGTCGGCGTTCACGACGCTGGCCGCCGACTCGCACGTCTGAACTTCCGGTGGGGCAGCGCCTGTAGCTGCCCCACCGCACGCGTCCCGCCTACTCCCCGTCCAACGCGGGCTGCTTCGCCGCCGCCTTGCGGCCACGCGTCTTCCGTACCGGACGCCAGGCCTTCAGCTCCTCCACACCGACCTGGTGCTTGCGGAGCTGGTTCTCGTACTCGGCCTCCAGCTCCTCCGCCGGTACGTCACCCCACTCGTCGTCGTACTCGCCATGCCACTGCTTGACCCACGGCATGACCTCGTGAAGGCCGGCGAGCAGCGGAACGATCCGCTCGGAACTCCAGCCGTCCCGGGTCGTGCGGGCGGCCAGCAACTCGAAGAGGGCCTGCGCCTGATCCTTGTGGTCCCAGCCCGCCCACCCGAGCATCAGCGTCGAGTCGCTGTCGGGCCCGGCCTCGGGGTACGAGATGAACCGCTCTTTGGGCACGTCGAGCTTGCCGCGGTTCGACCAGTAGGAGGCGCGTACGAAGTCGGCGGACGTGTACTTGGGCGGTACGGCGATGTCGAGCCGCTGCTCCGTCCTGTCCTCCTCGCGCTGCTGCCGCCAGACCTCTTCCCACTGGGCGCGCTTGCGCAGGCCGGGGTCCTTGTAGCGCATGGCTGCGAGGTAGGGCACGTGCTCGTCGGCAATCACCTCGGTCAGTATCTGCGCGAGGGGTAGGTCGGGCTTGTCGAGGTGATCGGAGGCGTAGAGCGCGGCAACGGCAGTGAAGTCCTCGTCCGTACTGAGCTGATCGGCAAGGTAGTTGACGGTCATCGGCCGGGGTCGCTTGAGCCCTTCCCGAACCTCATACCACAGCTCGGACTTCTCGCACCGGTCCAGCAACCAGTTCCGCAGCGCGACCCGCTCCTTCTTCTCCCACGGCTCGGCAGCCCACCGCCGCTTGCACTCAGGTCGCTCGATGAGAGCGATGTCCTTACGGGAGTTGATGATGTCGATACGCGCCTGAACGATGTCGCGGTACCACTCGGGCCAGTGGGCGGGGATCTCGGTGACGGGGGTGGAACCGTGCCGCGTGAACCAGGCGGTCTCCGCCTCCCCTGCGGCCACCTTCCGCGCGAGCACGATCTCGAAGGCACGCTCTCCGAGGCGCACTTCGGGCAAGGCGGCGTCCCGATCGGGCGCAACAGTTCGAGCCACCTCCGACGTCGTGAGCAAGCCGTACTGACCGTAGACCTCCCAGTCCAGCTCTTCCTGCTTGGCGATCATCCTGCTCCGCGTGGAGACGTAGCTGGAATGTGCCTTATCCAGCGCGCTCCGAATGGGAGCGCCCACTTCGCTTACAGCAGAGGGCTCATGCTTCGCCATCTTCTGAGCGAGAACATCCAACTCCCGTCCGATCTCCAACGGCAGTCGCTCCGGTAGAGGGAAATCCTGAAGCTTGGTACCGGTGAATTCATAGCGTTCTTCCCAGTCCTCGTCCTGCAGACCGCGCCCCAGACCACTGCCCCCCTTGCCCTGACTGACCTGCTTCAGCCAGAAACAAGCAGTCGAAGAATTCAGCACCCCCAACAGCTCCAGGTGCTCATCCTCACTAGCCCCCTTGGGAAGCTTGATAATCGGAGCGGAGCGGTTAAAGAGCTTCCCACCCTCATCCAGCACAAAGTGGTTATGGGTGGCCACAAAGGCGAAGGTTAGAGTCTTTTCACTCGCCCCTTCATCCTTCGGAAACTGATGCCATTCGTACCATGGACGACCTTCCTCGAAGTAAGTGTTCCTTGCAAAGGTTGCACGATTTCCGAGTTCGGTTCGAAGCGGCCAGAGCCAAGCTTCGAAACCTGCGACCCCACCAAGGCCCCTCAGATTTCGATCCCCATCATAGGGAAATAGCACCCAGCTACGCGCATCGATTCGCCAGTCGCGCACCTCATCGCCGACCGCGAATGCATTGGCGAAGTCAATTTCGACTCTTCGAGCAGAAAATGCGCGCTTCGGGGCAATCATTGCCTCATCTCCCCCCAGGACGCCAAAAAATCCAACCCTGAAGACAATGTCTTTCAGCCTTTTGCTTGCTTTTCTCTCGACGGCAGCGAATAGTTCTGATGCCCCCCCACCACTCACCGACCAGGGGTGCGAGCCAAACGTTGAAGCAGACACGTTCTGAACAGAAATCCACTGGGACTCCGAACCCGGAATTTCCACCTGCTGGACAATCGCCCGCCAGACCGCCCCCTGGGCCGCGTCCTCCGGCTGCGAAGACTCACCCCGCACACCAAGTACCGCTCGAAGGACCCGATCCGGATTGGGCACACGATTCCGACCAACAAGGATGACAGTCGGCGTCCCATGCCCCGGAATAAAGGCCCCAGAAGTATCGATCACATGAGACAGCTCAACCCGATTCCAAAAGACATCCTGAATGAGCTTCTTCCCGAACTCCCTCTTCATGAACGAATTCGCAGTGATCTGCCCCACAAATCCGCCACCACCCGCACGCCCACCAGCACCCTTCACCGCCAGCTCAAACAACCGCTGAGCAAAGGGCACCGACAACGCATACTTACCCGCGCAAGCGTCGTACGACAGCCGGTAATTCTCGTTCTCCTGCTTATCCTTAACCGTGATATAAGGCGGATTCCCCACCACCACGTGATAAGATCCCCGCCCCAACAAATCAACCCGCTTCGCGTACTCCCACACATCCTCCGTCGAGTAAGCGAACGCCCCCTCCTCACGCCCGATCTGCACCTCGGCGAACAACGTGTCCAAGTCCGTCTGGATACCCGCCGCATCCCGCCCGTGCAGCAACGAGTCCCCTACCGCCACGTTGATCGGGAACGGTGGCGCGTCCTTCAGCCGCCGCACTCCCGCCGCCCGCATGGCAGCCACCAGCAGCCGGAAGCGTGCAATGCTCACGGCGAACGGATTCTTGTCGCAGCCGTGCACGGACTCCAGGGACCGGCGCACCAACGTCCATAGATCCGTGCCCGGCTCGGCGGCGCGCCACTTGTCCAGCAGCCGATGAAAGATGCCCAGCAAGAAGTGCCCGGATCCGCAGGCCGGGTCGATGGTGCGCAGGCCACGCCGTTCCTCGCCATCCGGGCCCTCCCATACCGGGTTGAGACCAAACGCGTCCGTCGAAACCGCCGGCTCCAGCGTCAGGTCGAGAATGAACTCCTCGACGAACTCGGGCGTCTGGAGGAGCGCGTACGTCTTCCTCGCATGTTCGCTCAGATCCTGGTAGAGGTCGCCCAGGAAGCGCGTCTCCCTATTTCGGTCCTTGAAGACGTAGATGGACCTGAAGTCGTGGCGAATCTCCCCCTCTGCGCCCCACCGCCGCCAGAAAGACAGCAGCTCGGTCGCCGCCTCGTAGCTGGGCGTGATGTCCCACAGGGGGTTGTGGGCCCTATCGAAGAGCCCCGCCGCCGTATCGTTGGCCTTCGCGATGTGCTCGAAGGCCGCGAACAGCCAGTCTCGGTTGTTGAGAGTCGGATTCTCACGGAAGTACGCCTCGTGCCGGGCCTCGGCCTCCGCGAGCCGCTCCCCCGGGCCGGCGATGAAGGGCTCGTCGATGAGGCCGTTGTCCTCGCAGAAGCGGACGAAGACGCAGGCCAGGGCCCAGGCCGCCGCGGACTGGGTGACCCGCTCGTCGCGCCAGGCACCGTACGTCGCGGCGGTGCGGCGGGCCTCGCGTGCCTGCCGGTACTCGGCCTCCAGGCGGTCGCGGATCTCGTCCACGGACTCCGTGCGCGCCCGCAGGTCGTCCTCCAGAGCCGCGACCTGCCGCTTGAGGTCCTTGAGCAGGGCCGCCGGGTCCACACCAGCCTTGACGTCCGTCACTTCCGCATCCTTCTTGTCGCACTGCGCGTTCCTCACGGCTCTCCCGACCACCGTGGCCGTCCGCGCTCGAATGCCAATCCTGCCAGGCCACACCCGGTGAACGCAGGGCTCCTCTCCTCCCGGAAACGCTCTCTTTCCCACCGATCACGCCGATAAGGTGATCGTCGTGACGGCTCCGACGACTTCCGCCGCCCCGCCACCGGCCTTCCGGGCGGCAAGCGGCCATCACTACCACTCGGCCAGGCTGGCCGCCGCCGACCGGTTGACCATCGCCGCCGACCATTCGGCGGGGCTGGCCGCCGAATGTGCGATCAAGGCGATCCTGCTGGACTACCTGGGTTCCCGGCTCAACGACAAGCAGCGGCCCTACAACGGTGATCTGGAGCTGAGCTCGCATCCGAACCCGCCCGGCGGGAAGTGGCGCAAGCAGGACCGCAAGGAGTACCTGCACGAGCATCTCCCCGACCTGTGGGGACAGTTGACCACGATCCTCGACCGTCGGCGAGCACGCGAGACAGGGGTCCTCTTTCTACGGCTGATCGGGCACAACCCGTTCCACGACTGGGACGTGTCCGGAAGGTACGGCGACGGTACAGCGATCAGCGACGCGGATCTCGACCGGCACTTACGGGCGGCGTACGACCTCCTCGCCGCTCACGAACAGGCACGCGTGCTGGGAACGGGGGCCCTCGCATGACCACTGCCAGCGCAGGCTTCGACAGTTCGTGGCTGGCAGCTCAGAAGGTGGCCGAGGACGCCGCGGCGCTCGGCCGTGACGTCGTACTCGCCCGTGACCTGCTCGGCCGCTCCTCGCTCCTCATCGACGACATGAGCGAGCGGCTCGCACCGGACTCCCCCGAACTCAGCTCCCTGCGTGAGCGGTTCGTCGAGGTGACCCGGCCGTTCACCGGACTGGAGCCGGTACAGACCGCGCGCTCCATGTTCGCGCCGGAGCTGTTCTTCACCGCGCCGGAACTCACCGAGGTGAGCCCGCGCGCCGACGGCGTCGGCAGGATCTGCACACTGGAACGCACGGTCGTCGGAACCGACTGGCTCCAGCGCGACGACGACAGCGCCTCCGGCACGCCGGTCTCCCGGCGGGACCGGCGGGTGGCCCTGTACGGGTTCAAGGGCGGTGTCGGCCGCTCGACCGCCACCGCCGTCCTCGCTCGCCACCTCGCCGACCTGGGCCGGTGCGTGCTCGTCGTCGACCTCGATCTGGAGTCGCCCGGTGTTTCCAACCTCCTCTCGGACGAGGCGGGCAGACCGCGGCACGGCATCGTCGACCACCTCGTGGAAGCCGCGGTCGGCAATGCGGACAACCTCGAACTCGTCGGGCGGGCCTCGCTGCTGAACCACCACGGCAACGGGGAGGTGTTCCTCGCCCCGGCCTGCGGACTTCCGCTGGAGGGGCAGACGTACAGCTATCTGTCGAAGCTGAACCGCATCTACACCGATCTCCCGGCCACCGGCGACGGCGCGCCGCCGCGTCCCTTCGCCGTCCGGCTGGAACAGGCCATCGCCGCATGCGAGGACCAGGTCGAGTGGCTCGCCCGGCGCCCAGACCACGTACTGCTCGACAGCCGCGCCGGCATACACGACATCGCCGCCGTCACCCTCACCCGCCTCAGCGGACTCGCCCTGCTGTTCGCCGTGGACAACCCGTCGACCTGGGAGGGCTACCGGATGCTGCTCTCCGAGTGGCAGCGCCGACCGGACCGTGCACGCGAGCTCCGGGAGAGGATCAGGATCGTGGGGGCGATGTTCCACTCGGCGGGCGACACCGAACGGCTCGGCGTGCTCCGCAAGAACGCCTACGACATGTTCGTGGACACCCTGTACAACCTGCCCGACGAGGACGAGCCCGAGCCGTTCTACACACCCGAGGGCCAAGTGGACGACGCCCCTTACGCTGCGATCCCCATCCTCTTCGGCAACGACCTGGTCGGACTCGATCCGCTGCGCAGCCGCCGCTGGCCCGAGCTGCCCTTCGTGGAAGCGGCGTACAGCAAGTTCACGACTACGGTGGAACGCCTGCTGCCCGACCCGCACGAGGACGCGTGATGAGCGAACCGACGCCCGCCGACTACCGCAAGCTGCTCATCGAAGCGCTCGGCTCGGCTCCCGACGCGAACACCACCGGTCCCGGTCTGCGGACCCTGTTCACTCCGTCCTCGCACCGGCTGGCCCTGGATCCGGACGTCACCGTGGTGCGCGGAGCACGTGGTACGGGCAAGACGTTCTGGGCCAAGGCACTGGTCGACGAGCGGCTCAGGGAGATCGCCGCCGCCTCGTACATGATGCCCCGGCTCCGCCGCACCAGGGTGACCACGGCGTTCGGGCTGGAGAGCGAGGAGCCGGGTGAGCCGCCCTTCCCGTACAAGCGGACACGGGAGAAACTCGTCGAGGACGGGGCGGCCCCGGACGAGCTGTGGGCGGCGATCGTCCTGATGGCCCTGAACGTTCCGGAGATCCGCCGCATCGAGGGCTGGACCGACCGTGTCCGCTGGACGCGGGACAACCCGGAGGCCTACGACGCGGCGATCGCCGCAGCCGACCGGGAAAGCCGCGAGCGCGGCGAGACCCGCGTACTGCTCTTCGACGCCCTCGAGCACCTGCACGGTGTACGCGAACAGACGGACCGGCTGCTGTCCGGGCTGTTCCGGCTGGCGCTGGAACTGCGCCTGACCACCGGCACCCTGCGGGCGAAGATCTTCGTACGGCCGGACATGTACGAGAACACACCGAAGATGTTCCCCGACGCGTCCAAGCTCGGCGCGAACGCCACGGACCTGGAATGGAGCCGGGAGAACCTCTACGGGCTGCTCTTCCACCAGTTGGGCAACCACACCACTCCCGAGGCCGAGAAGTTCCGCGCGGCGACCGGCACCTGGCGGCAGGAGGACGGCCGTCACGTCGCGCCCGTCGACGTCATCGCCGACCGGAAACGACAGGAGGAGGTGTTCGTCACGCTCGCCGGGCCGTTCATGGGGACGGACCGGCGTAAGGGGCACACGTACACCTGGGTGCCGAACCACCTGCAGGACGGCAAGGGCCGGGTCAGTCCCCGGACCTGGCTGAAGGCTCTCTGCAAGGCAGCCGTGCTGACCGGCGAACGACACGCGGGACACCCGGTCCCCCTCCACTACGACGCCATCCGCGAGAGTCTCAGCTCGGCCGCCGACAGCAGGGTGGCCGAACTGCAGGACGACATCGGCTGGGCGGCCCTCGCGGTCGAGCAGTTGGAGAACACCCAGGTCCCTCTCCAGGCCTCGGCCGTCCACTACGCATGGCACCAGGGCTCGTTGGTCAGCAAGGTACGGGAACAGCTCAAGGACGAACGCTCCGGCAGCGGTCCACGGGATTTGGAGAACCCCGTGGCGTTGCTGGAGGAACTCATCGAACTGGGTGTGATGACCAGGCGCAGCGGAGAGGCGATCGACCTGCCGGACATCTACCGGCTGGCGTTCGACATCAGCCGCAAGGGCGGTGTACCCCGCATGCCCGTCAACTGACACCGGACTGCAGTCGCCGGGCGGGACCCTGTGTCCCGCCCAGCAACCTGTTACCTCAGGTCAGCTGTCGACCAGTCGTCATATAGGGACTCGGTACTCATCGCCCCGCCCCGCGCCGCGCCGCGCGTTCCGCGCAGCCTGCGGGGGCTGCTCGCCGCTCAGCGTGGCGAGCACGAGGTCGCGCTGTCCGCGGAAGCTGCGGATGACCTGCTGGCGGACAAGGTCGGTGCTCGTGCCGGTGGTGCCGATCTGGCCCGTCTCGACCAGGCGCGTGAACAGCGTGTTGTCCAGATAGGCCGGGACGTTCCTGTAGCCGAACCCGACCGCGCCGCCCCGCCCGTCCTTCAACCGGGCGTCGTCGCGCAGCGATTCGAACTGCCGGCGGGAGAAGTACATGCCGTGGATCATCTCCGTGACAGGCGGGCCTCTTCTCGCCGTCTACGCGGGCTGTTTGAGGAACCCCCCGGCCAGGTAGGCCACCTCGCCGTCATTGCGCAGCGCCTGGACCGTCTGTCCGTCCAGGTGCGGGTCCTGGGTGCGGGATTCCATCGGGCACAGGAGCCACAGGCCGTGCGGCCCCTCCGACGGTCGACGGGCAGCTGCCTGGAGAGTGACCAGGAACGCACGGCCCCCCTCGTCCCAGTACCGGGCGATCAGTCCTGCGTCATGGAGGAAGAGCACGGTGCGCGGCTCGGCGGAGCGGGTGGCCAGGTCATCGGCGACCCGCTGCCACACGACACGGACGAACGTGGCGAGGCCCGGCTTCACCCGGCCCGGCGCGGAGGCCGCGTCCGCGCGCAGGACTGTCCGCCAGTCCTGACCCTTCTCCTCGACGAGCCGCCTGAACTCCCGCAGGAACAGCGCCCCGAGATCGACGGGCACCACCGGAAAGCGGGCGGCGATCATCTTGGCCGTGCCCTGCAGGCGGGCGGCCTTGACCGTCAGGGCGAGGAAGCCGCCGCGGCGGACGCTCTCGGAAAGCTGCTCGCGCAGCCCACCGTGCGGGTCCTCGGGTTCGCGGCGCACCACGGACCGGACCGGAGGGAGCATGCTGGTGGCCGAACCAGTGGAGGACCAGGGGCCGGTCGAGCGCGGCAGCGGAGGCAGGAACCGGCCGGCCTCGTCGTCGTGCCGCAGATCGAAGCGAGCAGTCTGGAGCGCGTCCTCCAGCACCACGGGAGTCGGCTCACGGCCGTCCGCCAGGAGATCCAGGTCAGGGAATCGGGCTCGCACCCGGGCGACGAGTTCGGTGGCGGTGATCCCCCGGTCCGGTCGCACGCCCGCGCCGGCCTGCGAGATACGCAGCGCGCGTTCCAGGCTCAGGTCACGCCTGTACAGCTCGAGGCGGGGGGTGTGGCGCACCACGGCCGAGGCCACGGCGGCGGCCAGCTGCACCAGACGGGTGTCGGCGAGCGGCGCGAAACCCTCCGGGACAGGCACCGCGCGCAGCTCCCGCACCACCTCGGCGCGTCCCGGCAGAGGCTCCCGACCGGCGAGTTTCTCCGCACATGCACCCAACTCGGCTGCGTAGTCGGCCAGTTCGCGGGGGTTCGGGTCGTCGGTGCCGGGCAGGGACTCGGATGCCAGCAGCACCGTGTCGCCACGCCGGTGCACGGCGAGGCGGGGTTCGTGTCCCTCCTCCTCACGGGTCTCCGCCTCGACCGCGGCACGGACGACCGCCAGCGACCGGGCCAGCACCCGGTCGACGGTGTCGTCCTGCGCGCCGTGCAGGGCACGCAGTTCCTGCGCGGCCTGCGAGGCGGTCATCACGCGGCCGAAGTTGGTGACGATCTCGACCAGTTCGGTGCACACCGCCTGCAGCCACCCGGCCTCGGCCCACCGCTTGATCTCGGTGCGGTGGTGGCGGGAGACCGGCGGCTGTTTGATGCCCAGGTGTTCGGCTATCCGCGCCTGCACGGGCCAGGGGCCGAGCGGCGACAGGCCGCCGTCCTCGGGCGGCAGGCCGAGGGTGAGGCGTACCACGTCGGTGCGGTGCGAGCCCTTGCGACCGGGCGGCGGAGTCAGCAGGTCGACCATGTCGTCGATCGACAGGATGCCGGTGACGCCGGCCTGCGCTTCCTCGTCCTTCTCCGGAGAGGCAGCCTTACGCGCGGCCGGTACAGCGGCCTTGCCCCGCAGGGCGGCCACCCACTGGTTGCGGCGGCGGTTGAGCTCCTTGCGCACCAGCGGGCCCGCGCCACGGGCCTTGGAGATCACGGATGGCTGGACGTCCAGCAGCTGGCCCACCGTGGTGGCGCCGAGACCCGCGGCGACCGTGACCGCGCGCGGCGACAGGCCGGCCAGCTCCAGCTCCGTGCGGGCCTCGGCGGCCAGGGCCGCCCTGTCCCGGGCCTGCTCCGTGTCCTCCGCCTCGGTGCCCACCGTGGAGGGGGTGGTCGGCGGCCGGTCCGTGTCGGCGTCCCGGAACACCTTCTGCCAGGCGTCCTTCATCTGCCGCAACGTGTCGAAGCGGTGCTCGATGTCACGGTGCAGGGCACGCCGGAAGAAGGCGGTCAGACCGGGCTGCAGGGGCCGGTAGAAGAGCTCACCTGCGATGTACAGCTCGGCGGACTCGTTGGTGGACGGGTCGATGCGGCCATCGCCCCACAGCGGGCGCTCGCCGCTAGCCATCTCGTGCAGGGTGACGGCCGCGGCATAGCGTTCGGCGTGGTCGTCGAAGTGCGGGCGGCGCACCGAGCCGAGGAACGGGTCGAGATAACCGCGAGTGCCGGCCTTCACGTCGCGGTCGGAGGCGTCCGTCAGCGAGAAGTCGAACAGCTTGAGCTGCCAGGTGAAGTCCTTGCGGCGCTGGATGCCGAGGTTGTCCGGCTTGATGTCCCGGTGCCGGACGCCGTGGGCGGCGAGCTGGTCGAGGGCGAGGAACAGGTCCTCGCCGAAGCGTTCCAGTTCGTCGTAGCTGAGCTGGCCCTTGCCGCGCAGCCGGGCGCCGAGGGACTGCTCGCCCGCGTACTCCAGCTGCAGGACCGTACGCGAACCGATCTCGCGCAGGCCGTCCCCGCGAAGCTGGACGACAGCACCTCCGCCGACCAGCTTCAAGGCGCGTTCCTCCGCGCGCAGCCGGTCGGCCTTCTGCTCGTCGAGGGCCACCTTGAAGACGCGTTCCTCGACGCGGATCGTGCCGTCGTCGTCCTCCACGGCGCGCTCCACGAGCAGGGCGCGGGCCGTGGCCCCGGTGCCGAGGACCCGGCGTACCGACCATTCCTCGTCCAGGGCCTGACCGGGCAGCGCCTCCAGCGGGTCGACGGTCGGTGCCGCCGCGGAGTCGGGTGCGGCGCCGGCCCGTTCCGCCTCGTCGAGGAGGTCCAGGAACTCCTCCGCGGAACTGAGTCGGTCGTTGACATCGGCGCGGGTGGCTCTGAAGACCAGTGCGTCGAGCGCGTCGGAGACGCCGTCGGCGACCGCGAACAGGTGCAGACCCGACTCGGTGCGCAACCGCTCCTTGAGGACGCTGCGCTGCGGGGCCGGCGGCTTGCCGGTCAGGATCAGGTAGGAGACGGCGCCCAGGCCGAAGATGTCCAGGTCCCCGGGATCCGGGAAGGGCTGGTCCGTCTCGGGGGCGAGGTAGACATGGGCCGCGTCCTCGATCAGCGCAGCGTCCAGCGCGGAGCCGCCGATGGACCGGAAGAAGGTGGCGTTGCTGTCGAAGTCGCGGGCCGCGGTCTGCCAGTCGGTGATGCGCAGCTCGGGGTGCGCCCCCTCGCCCCGGAAGGACACGTAGACGGAACGCGCCGCCAGCGCGCGGTGGTACAGGGAGCGGCTGTGGGCGTACCGGACGGCCTCCGCGAGCTGGCGTACGAGGTCCAGGCGGGTCTCGGGGGTGAGCTTGCCGCCGTAGGTGTCCAGGTACTGGTCCAGGCGCAGGTCGGTGTGGCGGTGGCGGAAGAGGATCGCCGGCCCGCCCTCGTGGTCCCGCAGCTCCATGGCGTCGGCGATGCCGCGGTGCGTGATGCCCTGGAGGACCTGGTACTCGCGGCGTGCCGCACGCTGCGTCTTCTTGCGGTCCGCTTCCGTCGCGCCCTGGCTGACCAGGTAGATGCGCACCCGGCCCTCTTCCTGGGCGAGACCGTCGTCCCGCTTGGCGAGGCGGTCCTCCCAGGACGCGCCCGCGTCGAGGGGATGCGGCTCCATCTTCCAGGCGTCGCCGAAGCGCAGATGACCGGTGGACTGCCGGATCCCGATGGCCTTGAGCAGCTGCGGCAGCCGGTGCCGGGAGAACTCCTCCGTGACACGCCGCTCGGGACGCTCTGGGGGCAGTCCGAGAAAGTCCTGCCAGATGCGGTTCAGACCGCTCGCTCCGTCGTCGCGCCCGTACACGCGGATGCGCTGGACATCGTCGAGGTGGCTGTCGAGGTCGGGAGCCGACAGGAAGACGGCCGGTTCGATACGTGGAACCATGCGGTCGCTCTGATAGAGCTTGCGGGCGGCCCACTGGAGCTGGCTGCGCAGTTCCTTGGACTTGAGGTCGTTGAAGTGGAGCGGGTTGTTGAGGGTGCGGGTGCGGTCCTTCCCGCGGAAGTTCCAGGTCGAACCGGTGTTGTGGAGCTCACCGGGATGACTTTTGATCTCGACGAGGAAGAGGCCGGCGGGAACCGCGATCAGCAGATCGCATTCGTTGACCCGACCCGACTGGGCGGTGAAGGAGAAGGTCGCCCAGGCACGGTACGGCTCGGCGGCCGGCATGAGACGCCTGACATGATCCAGCGCGTCCTGTTCCCAGGAGTAGGGAGAGGGACGCTCCTGGAACCACTGCTGGGCGGGCTTGACCGGCCCCGGCTTGGGCACGGCCGGACCGGGTGTCCGCCGCGGGTCCCCTCCCGTTGCTGCCACTGCGTCGGCCTCCTCACCGAGTCGTCCCTCAGGATCCGACAAATCCCTGGTGGAGCCTACCGCCATGCACTGACAGCACGGTTTCCCGTGAGGCCGGCCATGCAACGGAGAGGTAGCGCACGGGACCCTTCGAACGCGGGCTCTGCTTTGATCTTCTGCCACGAGCTCCGCGGTCGCCCGTCCCCGGCGACCGGCGGCAACCAGCACATAGCTGGTGCCCCGCGAGGAACTTACTAGGACATAAGCGGCAACTCGACCAGATCAAACGCCCTCTCAGAGCCCGCATGTTCGCCGCCTGGGGCGTCGCCCTCGGCTACTTGTCACTTCGTGGCAGACCCCTATGGCCTACTGGCCCCCCGGGCGCGGGTATTCCTCGCGGTGAGGGATGTCCGCGCACGCGAGGCGGGAGGGGCAGGGCGGACCACTCCCGCGGGTGGGAGCGGGTGAAGGCTGCGAAGTGCCGTGCTGTAGGGGTGAGTTAGGAGAGTTGCCTGCCTCGTGATGTGGGGTAGCTTCGGGCGACAGGACTGTGCCGGCATCTGGGCGCGTTCTGTATCCGCCCTGTGCCCAGCGGTGACTTCCCCAGCGTGCCGCCGCCGACCGACCCGCTCAAAGCCTGGCTGGTAGGCGACCTTCCCGCACCTGATTACTCGTCAGAACATGCGTCAAACATGCGCCGCATGCGTCAAGATATCGCCCGTAGCGCCCACAACGCACATCACACACATCACCCAAAACAGCTGGTCAGGAGCCCTTTCCGGCAGGCTCAAGAATCGCCACGCACTCCACGTGCGACGTCATCGGAAACAGATCGAACGCCCGCAGCGTCCGCACCCGGTACCCGCCCTCCCGGAAGTACCCGAGGTCCCGCGCCAGTGCCGCCGGGTCGCAGGCCACGTAGGCGATACGGCGTGCTCCCAGTGACGACAGGTGCTGAACGGTCTTCCGGCCGGCCCCCGCCCGGGGCGGGTCGAGGACGATGAGGTCGACCTCGGTGATGCCGGTGCGCGGGAGGACGGCTTCGACCTTGCCCTGTTCGATGCGTACGCGGTCGAAGTCGGCGAGGTTGTGGCGGGCGTCCTCGACCGCCCGTTTTCCGGACTCGATGCCGAGGACGGCACCCTTGTCGCCGACGCGGTCGGCGAGGGCGCCGGCGAAGAGGCCGACGCCGCAGTAGAGGTCGAGCGCGGTGTCGCCCTTGCGCGGCAGCAGGCCCTGCATGACGGCCCTGACGAGGGTGTCGGCGGCCTTGGGGTGGATCTGCCAGAAGCCGCCGTTGCCGACGCGGTACGTACGGTCGTCGGCGCGTTCGCGGACGAAGGGGCGACCGTGGACGCGGTGGACCCCGCCGTCCTTCTCCCCCACCCGCATCACGCTCACCGGCTTGTCCAGTTCCACGATCGGCAGGCGTGCGCCCGGCCTCGGCGTCAGGATCACCTGACGGTCCTGCGAACCCGTCGCGGCGATCGCGTCGATGGCCGCCATGCCCGTCCAGTCGCGCTTCTCGATGCCCAGTTCGGACACGCCCGGCGCCGCGATCATGCAGTGGTCGATGGGCTGGACCTCGTGCGAGCGGTGGCGGCGCAGCCCGGCCCGGCCCGAGGCGTCCACCGCGTACTGCACGCGCGTACGCCACGCCGGAACCTCGCCCGCCGGAAGCTTGTCGCCCTCGGCCGGCATCACCGTGCCGTCCCAGCCCGCCTCCTCGGGCGTGAGGCCCGCCAGGTGTTGCAACTGCTCGGCGATGACCTCGCCCTTGAAACGGCGCTGGGCGCCCGGCTTGGCGTGCTGCCAGTCGCAGCCACCGCAGCGCCCGGGACCGGCGTACGGGCAGGGCGCCTCGACGCGGTCCTTGGAGGCCACCAGCACCGACACCGCGTCCGCCCGCAGGAAGCGCGCCCCCTCCTCGCCCTCCGTCACCCGCGCCACGACCCGCTCACCGGGCAGCGCGTGCCGTACGAACAGGACCTGGCCCTCGGACGTACGGGCGATGCAGTGGCCACCATGGGCGACGGAGCCGATCTCGACCTCGTACTCCTCCCCCACCAGCGATTTCTTCGGTTCTGCCTGCATGGCGGGGTGACTCCACAACATCGAATAGAGAACGGCCGGACAACAGCCCACCAGTCTACGTGGGTGCCGTCCGGCCGTTGACCACAAGCGTCAGCTCTTGTCGGGCGAGGACTCCGTCGTCGACACCTTGGTCGACACCTTGGGCCGCTCGTCCGCCGGACCACGCCGTACCGAACCCGGCGCGTTCCACTCCTGACGCTTGCGCGCCCGTCGCTTGGCGACCTCGGAGGACTCCAGCTGGTAGGGGACGGAGGTCACCATGACGCCCGGCGTGAAGAGCAGCCTGCCTTTGAGCCGGAGTGCGCTCTGGTTGTGCAGCAGGTGCTCGTACCAGTGGCCGACCACGTACTCGGGGATGATGACCGACACCGCGTCGCGCGGGGACTCCTTGCGCAGGCCCTTGACGTACTCGATCACCGGCCGCGTCACCTCGCGGTACGGCGAGTCGAGGACCTTCAGCGGTACGTCGATGCCGCGCCGGTTCCACTCCTCCTGGAGTGCCTTGGTCTCCGCCGGGTCGACGTTGACGCTGAGCGCCTCGAGGGTGTGCGAGCGCAGCAGCTTGGCGTAGGCGAGGGCGCGCAGCGTGGGGCGGTGGATCTTCGAGATCAGCACCACGGAGTGGACACGGGAGGGGCGCACGACGTCGTCGCTGGGCCCCTCCGGTGCCGCGATCTCCTCGGCGACCCGGTCGTAGTGCTTACGGATCGCCGTCATCGTCGCGTAGAAGATCACCATGCCGAGCAGGGCCACCCAGGCACCGTGCGTGAACTTGGTGACCAGGACGACGACCAGCACCAGGCCCGTGAAGAAGGCGCCGAAGGTGTTGATCGCGCGGGAGCGGATCATGTGGCGCCGCTTGGCCGGGTCCTTCTCGGTGCGCAGATACCGGTTCCAGTGCCGGACCATGCCGGTCTGGCTGAGGGTGAAGGAGACGAACACACCCACGATGTACAGCTGGATCAGACGGGTCGAGTCGGCGCCGTAGATCCACACCAGGAGTCCGGCGGCGCCCGCGAGCAGGACGATGCCGTTGGAGAAGGCGAGGCGGTCGCCGCGGGTGTGCAGCTGGCGCGGGAGGTAGCGGTCCTGGGCGAGGATCGAGCCGAGCAGCGGGAAGCCGTTGTACGCGGTGTTCGCGGCCAGGAAGAGGACCAGAGCGGTGGCGGCGGCCAGCAGGATGAAGAAGAACGTATTGTCGCCGAAGACGGCGGCCGCGACCTGCGAGATCACCGGGTCCTGGACGTAGGAGTCACCGACCGGGGAGCCGTCGCGCAGCAGGTCGTGCGCGGGGTTCTCGGCCATCCGTACGTCGGTGGCCATGGCGAGGCCGATGATGCCGCAGAACATGGTGACCGCGAAGAAGCCCATGAGGGCCAGTGTGGTGGCCGCGTTCTTCGACTTGGGCTTGCGGAACGCCGGTACGCCGTTGGAGATCGCCTCGACGCCGGTGAGCGCGGCACAGCCTGAGGAGAAGGCGCGCAGCATCAGGAAGACGAGGGCGAAGCCGGCGAGGCCCTGGTGCTCGGCCTTGATCTCCAGATCGGCGGTGGGCGCCCGCATGGTCTCGTCGAGGACGAGCCCGCGGAACGCGCCCCAGGCGATCATCGCGAAGACGCCGACGACGAAGACGTACGTCGGGATCGCGAAGAGCTTCCCGGACTCCTTCACGCCGCGCAGGTTCATCAGCGTGAGCAGCACGATGATGCCGACCGCGCACAACACCTTGTTCTCGACGAAGAAGGGGATGGCCGAGCCGAGGTTCTCCACGCCGGAGGAGATCGACACGGCGACGGTGAGGACGTAGTCGACGAGGAGCGCGCTGGCGACGGTCAGACCGGCCTTGGGGCCGAGGTTGGTGTTCGCCACCTCGTAGTCGCCGCCGCCGCTCGGGTACGCATGCACGTTCTGCCGGTACGACGCCACCACGGTGAACATCAGCACGACGACCGCGATGGCGATCCAGGGACTGAAGTGGTAGGCCGACACGCCCGCGATGGAGAGGACCAGCAGTACCTCGCCCGGTGCGTACGCCACGGAGGAGAGCGGGTCGGAGGCGAAGACGGGGAGTGCGATGCGCTTCGGCAGGAGCGTTTCGCCCAGCCGGTCGCTGCGCAGCGCCCGGCCGATCAGAATCCGTTTGGGCACGTCGGTCAGTTTGGACACGGAGAGGATCGTAAGCGCCCTGAGTGGTTCTGGGCACATCCGGGTGAAATCCCGGCGGGCCCCAGGGTGAAATCTGTGCGGCCCCCACTGCGAAGTGCGCCACGTCACGCATCCTCCGGCCTAATGGACGGCGTCCTCATGTCTATATGACGAATCCCGTCCCTTCGGACGAATCCCGTCCCCTCGCCCTTGGAGGCCCCATGCAGGCCGCGACCGCGGAGCTGATCGGCGCCCTGGTGTCACTTGTGGGCCTCGGTGTCCTGACGATGATCAGCGTCCGCCGGATCAGCCGACGACGGCCCATGATGTGACCCGGACGTGCATGGGGGTGCCCTGGACAGACCGCGCGTGTGTAGCTTGGGCGGCGGTCTGAGACCCTGTTTTTCGACGACTTGACGCTTCGGCGCTTTGGCGTTTCGGCTGAACAACAGCTATCGACACCGGAAGGACGGTCGTGCACATCGTCATCATGGGCTGCGGGCGAGTGGGATCCACCCTCGCCCAGACCCTGGAGCAACAGGGGCACACGGTCGCCGTGATCGACCAGGACCCCACGGCCTTCCGTCGTCTGGGCTCGGGATTCGGCGGCCGTCGCGTCACCGGCGTCGGCTTCGACCGCGACACGCTGCGCGAGGCGGGCATCGAGGAGGCGGGCGCGTTCGCCGCCGTCTCCAGTGGTGACAACTCGAACATCATCGCCGCCCGCGTCGCCCGCGAGATGTTCGGCATCGAGAACGTGGCGGCGAGGATCTACGACCCCCGCCGCGCCGAGGTCTACCAGCGTCTGGGCATCCCCACGGTCGCCACGGTCCGCTGGACCGCCGACCAGATGCTCCGCCGGCTGCTGCCCTCCGGGAGCGAGCCGCTGTGGCGCGACCCCACCGGCGGCGTCCAGCTCGCCGAGGTGCACGCGTCCTCGGCCTGGGTGGGCCACAAGATCAGCAAGTTGCAGGAGGAGACCGGCGTCCGCGTCGCCTTCCTCACCCGTCTGGGCGAGGCCATGCTGCCCTCCTCCCAGACGGTGCTCCAGGAGGGCGACCTGGTGCACGTGATGATGCGTACGGACGACGTGGAGAAGGTCGAGGCCTCCTTCGCCGAGGGCCCCGACGAGGAGGGCGGTCACTGATGAGGGTCGCCATCGCCGGAGCCGGCGCGGTCGGTCGCTCGATCGCGGGCGAACTGCTGGAGAACGGCCACGAGGTCCTTCTCGTCGACAAGGCGCCGACCGCCATCTCGGTCGAGCGCGTCCCCCAGGCGGAGTGGCTGCTGGCCGACGCCTGCGAGATCACCTCGCTGGACGAGGCCGCGCTGCAGCGCTGCAACGTGGTGATCGCCGCGACCGGCGACGACAAGGTCAACCTGGTCGTATCGCTGCTCGCGAAGACGGAGTACGGCGTCCCGCGCGTCGTCGCCCGCGTCAACAACCCCAAGAACGAGTGGCTGTTCAACGAGTCCTGGGGTGTGGACGTCGCCGTATCGACCCCCCGCCTGATGTCGGCCCTGGTGGAAGAGGCCGTGAGCGTCGGTGACCTGGTCCGGCTCCTCCGCTTCAGCCACGGCGACGCGAACCTGGTGGAGCTGACCCTGCCCCCGGAGTCGGCGCTGGCCGGCACCCAGGTCGGCGAGGTGGAGTGGCCGGAGGACACGTCCCTGGTCACCATCATCCGGGGTACCCGCGTCCTCACCCCCACCCCGGACGACTCCCTGGAAGCGGGCGACGAGCTGCTGTTCGTGGCCGCGCAGGCCCGAGAGGAACAGCTGGAGGACCTGCTGTCGGTGCGACGCGAGGACGCGACGAGCTGACGCGGGAGAGCGACATACGACAGGGGCGCCCGGAGATCTCCGGGCGCCCCTGAAAATCGCGGGGCGAAACTCACTCCCCGGCGGCAGCCGCCCGCTCCGCGGCCTTCCGCTCCTTCTCCGCCCGCTCCTCGGCCTCCATCTCCGCGAAGACATCGATCGGCGCCGGCGCCTTCGCCAGGAAGACCCACGTCAACCACACCGCGAGCAGGAACGGCGGAATCTTCAGCGCGACGAGCACCCAGCCGAGCTGCTCGGTGTCGGCCCACCAGTACAGCGGGAAGAGGATCGCGCACTTGGTGAGCAGAATCAGCCCCCAGGCGTAACTCGCCTTCGCGTACGCCTTCTTGCGACCCGGGTTACGGGTGCGCCAGGAGAGGTTCTCCTTGAAGACCGGGCCGAGCATCAGCCCGATCAGCGGCACTCCCGCGACCGTCGTGATGATGTACGCGAGCCCGAGGCCCAGCGTGTACAGCATGCCCGGCAGATAGAAGTCCTTCGCGTTGCCCGTCATCATCGCGAAGACCACACCGAAGGCGACCCCGAAGACACCGCTGAAGGCGTGCTTGACGGTGTCCTTCATGACGAGCCGCACCACGACCAGCAGGATGGAGACGCCGAGGGCCGCGATGGCCGCCGAGTGCAGATCCTTGTTGATCGTGTAGATCGTGACGAAGAGCAGACCCGGCAGCACGGTCTCGACCATGCCGCGCAAGCCACCGAACGCCTCGAACAGGGCCGCCTCGGTCACCGCCTTGGAGTCGTGCGGACCGTCCTGGACACCCTGGGCGTCCTGGACGTCGCGCTGGGCGTCTTCCGTCGGCTTGTCGAGCGACGTCACCGGCTACTCCCGTCCGAGCGGTCTGAGTTCGTACTTCGGGTTGAAGAGCACCCTACGGCCCCGGCTCATCGAGATCCGACCGGATGCGATCAGCTTGCGCCCCGGCTCTATGCCGACGATGGAGCGCCTGCCGAGCCACACCACGTCCAGAGCGGCCGAACCGTCGAACAGCTCGGCCTCCAGGGCCGGGACACCGGCCCTCGGGCGCAGCGTGACCGTGCGCAAGGTACCAGTAACCGTCACTATCTGTCGGTCGTGACAGTCACAGATGCGCGTACAACCCGCGGTGTCCGCGTCCTCGCGCAGCTCCTCGGACTCCAGGTCCGTCTGGGACGAGGAGAGCCGGTCGAGCATGCGCCGGAACCGGCCCGCCGGCTTCTCGGAACGAGGAACAGCACTCATGGCAAAAAGCCTACCGGGGCTCGCCGACAGTGCCGCACCCCCGTGCACCGACGACCGCTCACTTCTCGAACGCTCACTTCTTGAACGCTCACTTCTCGAACCGGTACCCCATCCCCGCCTCGGTGATGAAGTGCCGCGGACGCGACGGGTCACCCTCCAACTTGCGGCGCAGCTGGGCCATGTAGACCCGGAGGTAGTTCGTCTCGGTCCCGTACGACGGCCCCCAGACCTCCTGGAGCAGCTGCTTCTGGCCGACAAGGCGTCCGGTGTTGCGTACGAGGACCTCCAGCAGGTGCCACTCCGTGGGGGTCAGCCGTACGTCCTTGCCGCCGCGGTTCACCTTCTTCGCGGCCAGGTCCACGGTGAAGTCGTCGGTTTCCACGATCACGTCGGCCTCGTCGCCCCCGACGGGCTCGGCGCGGCGGACGGCGGCGCGCAGCCGGGCCAGCAGTTCGTCCATGCCGAAGGGCTTGGTGACGTAGTCGTCGGCGCCCGCGTCCAGGGCCTCGACCTTCTCGTCGGAGGAGTGCCGGGCCGACAGGACGAGGATCGGTATCCGTGTCCAGCCGCGCAGCCCTTTGATCACCTCGACGCCGTCCATGTCGGGCAGCCCGAGGTCGAGGACGACGACATCGGGGTGGCGGGATGCGGCGAGCCGGAGGGCGGTGGCGCCGTCGTGGGCCGCGTCGACCTCGTACTGGCGCGCCTTCAGGTTGATCACGAGCGCGCGTACGATCTGCGGTTCGTCGTCGACCACGAGCACCCGGGTCATGTGGTTCGCCTCTCTGCCCATGCGGCCGCGCCTTCCGACGCGCCCGCGTCCGTCGCGGCGGCCGATTCCGCGGCTACGGCCGACTCCACTGCGGTGAATGACTTCCCTGCCCCGGCTGTTCCCACCACGGCACGCGATCCCGACCCGACCATCCCGGAGCAGCCGTCCGAGCCGCTCTCCGCACTGGTCCTCGCGGCCCGCACCGTGAGGACCATGGTGAGGCCTCCGCCGGGGGTGTCCTCGGCGTCGAGCGTGCCGCCCATGGCCTCGGCGAAGCCCCGGGCCACCGCGAGGCCCAGGCCTACGCCGGCCCCGCGCGGGGCGTCGCCGTAGCGCTGGAAGGGCTCGAAGATGTGTTCCTTGGCCTGGTCGGGGACGCCGGGGCCGCGGTCGGTGACGCGGACCTCGACGCGGTCGCCGACCGCGCTGGCGGATACGAAGACGGATGGGCCTGCCGAGCCGGGCGGGCTGTACTTGACGGCGTTCTCCACGACGTTGGCCACCGAGCGCTCCAGCAGCCCGGGGTCGACGGCGACCATGGGCAGGCTCTCGGGGATCTCCAGCACCACGCCGTCCTCGGGTACGCCGCCGAGAGCCATCGGCACCACCTCGTCGAGGTCGATCTCGCGGATCAGCGTGGTGACGGTGCCGGTCTGGAGGCGGGACATGTCGAGGAGGTTGCCCACGAGGTGGTCGAGCCGGTCGGCGCCCTCCTCGATGCCTTGAAGCAGCTCGGCCTGGTCCTCCTCCGACCAGGCGACGTCGTCGGAGCGCAGGGACGACACGGCGGCCTTGATCCCGGCCAGCGGGGTGCGCAGATCGTGGCTGACGGCGGCGAGCAGCGCGGTGCGGATGCGGTTGCCCCCGGCCAGCTCCTTGGCCTGGCCGGCCTCGTGCTGCAGGCGCTGGCGGTCCAGTACGACGGCAGCCTGAGCGGCGAACGCGGCCAGCACCCGGCGATCCTCGGCGGGCAGCACGCGCCCGGTCATGGCGAGCGCCATGTGATCGCCGACCGGCATGTCCACGTCCGCGTCCTCCGGGCGGTCCACCACCTGCCGGGGGCCCACGCTGCCCGCGCACGTCCATGGGTCCACGTCGCTCTCGCGCTCCAGCAGGGCCACCGACTCCATGCCGAAGGTCTCCCGGACCCGTTCGAGGAGCGCCTCCAGACTCGTCTCGCCCCGCAGCACGCTGCCCGCGAGGAAGGACAGGATCTCCGACTCGGCGCGCAGCCGGGCCGCCTGCTGCGTACGGCGGGCCGCGAGGTCCACCACGGAGGCCACCGCCACCGCGACCCCTATGAAGACCGCGATGGCGACGATGTTCTTCGGGTCGGCGATCGTCAGGGTGTGGACGGGCGGGGTGAAGAACCAGTTGAGCAGCAGTGAGCCCAGCAGCGCGGCGGCGAGCGCGGGCAGCAGACCGCCCAACAGGGCCGCGGCCACCGTCACCGACAGGAACAGCAGCATGTCGTTGGCGAGGCCGAGGTCGGCCGCGACGTTGGTCAGCAGCAACGCCAACAGCAGCGGCCCGGCCACCCCGACGAGCCAGCCCCAGATCATCCGGGCCCGGCCGAGCCGCGCGCCGCGGGTGACCGGCAGCCCGCGTCCCTTGCCGACCTCGTCGTGCGTGATCAGGTGGACGTCCAGATCGGGGCCGGAGTCCCGCGCCACGGTGGCCCCGACGCCCGGTCCGAACACGTACTGCCAGCTCTTGCGCCGCGAGACGCCCAGCACTATCTGCGTGGCGTTGACGCCGCGGGCGAAGGCCAGCAGCGCGGCCGGGATGTCGTCGCCGACGACGTGGTGGAAGGTGCCGCCGAGGTCCTCGACGAGGGTGCGCTGGACGACGAGCTCCTTGGGCGAGGCGGAGGTCAGGCCGTCGCTGCCGGCGATGTAGACGGCCATGACCTCGCCGCCCGCGCCCTTCTCGGCCAGCCGGGCGGCCCGTCGGATCAGGGTCCGCCCCTCGACCCCGCCGGTCAGCCCCACCACGATGCGCTCGCGCGAGCCCCAGATCCTCAACACCTGGTGCTCGCTGCGGTACTCGTTCAGATACTCGTCGACCCGGTCGGCCACCCACAGCAGCGCCAGCTCCCGCAGCGCGGTCAGGTTCCCGGGCCGGAAGTAGTTCGACAGCGCGGCGTCGACCTTGTCCGGCTTGTAGATGTTGCCGTGCGCCATCCGCCGCCGCAGCGCCTGCGGCGACATGTCGACCAGCTCTATCTGGTCGGCCCGGCGCACCACCTCGTCGGGCACGGTCTCGCGCTGCCGTACGCCGGTGATCGACTCGACGACGTCCCCCAGCGACTCCAGATGCTGGATGTTGACGGTGGACACGACATCGGTCCCGGCCACGAGCAGCTCTTCGACGTCCTGCCAGCGCTTGTCGTTGCGGGATCCTGGGACGTTGGTGTGCGCCAGCTCGTCCACGAGAGCCACCTTCGGCCGCCGGTCCAGCACGGCGTCCACATCCATCTCGGTGAACACCGCGTCCCGGTACTCCAGCTCCCGGCGCGGGATCTGCTCCAGGCCGTGCAGCATCACCTCGGTGCGGGGCCGGCCATGGTGTTCGACGAGGGCCACGACGCAGTCGGTGCCCCGCTCGACCCTGCGGTGCGCCTCGGAGAGCATCGCGTACGTCTTGCCGACGCCCGGTGCCGCACCGAGGTATATCCGAAGCTTCCCGCGTCCCATGGCCCCATGTCTTCTCGTGACCGCTGCCTAAGCAGCGTCGACCTTACGGCCAATAATCACGGCAAAGGGGACGGGGAGCGGGCCGGAAGCCGTCTTTGACGGAACCCTGATGCCCGTGATGCCCGGCCCGGCGCCCGCTGCCGCCCATCGGACCGCGAGCACGACAATGGGCCGCACCCTCAGGGGTACGGCCCATCAGTTGCGTACGAACGGCTACCGGCAGTTGCGTACGAACGGCTACCGGACCTCGGTGATCTCCGGCCCCCGCTGCAGCTGTCCCATCCCGCCGGAGAAGCGGGAACCGCTCTGCTCCTCCTGCTGGACGCCCTCGGGGACCATCTGGGCGTCGTTCGGCAGCTTCAGGACGATGGGGTCGCGCGGAGCCATGGGACCGTCGCCGCGGACGACGACCGTGTCCCGGAAGATCTGCTCCAGCAACCCGGCCGTCTGCGGCTCGACCGCGCCCCGGCCGGAGATCACACCGCGCAGGAACCAGCGCGGCCCGTCCACGCCGACGAACCGGACGACCTGGAAGCCACCCGTGCCGTCCGGCAGCTGCACCGGCACCTGGGCACGGAGCTCCCAGCCCAGCGGGCCCTCGACCTCGTCGATGACACCGCCCTGCTGGGTGATGCCGCTGGCGATCTCCTCGCGCACTTCGCCCCAGATGCCCTCACGCTTGGGCGCGGCGAATGCCTGCAGCTGGACCGCGCTGTCGCGCAGTACGACGGTCGCCGCGACGATCGCGTCGCCCGCGACCTCGACCCGCAGCTCCATGCCGTCGACCCCGGGCACGAAGATGCCGCCCAGGTCCACGCGGCCCTCGCCGGGCTCGCGCACCTCGGAGCTGTCCCACGGCCCGTCGGGCCGCGGCTCGGGCTCGAGCCGCACGCGCTCGCGCTCGACCTCGTCCGCCTCAGTGTCGACTTCTCCGGCTACGCCGTCGACCTGCTCGGCCTCGCTCGCCGCGTCCGCCGCGTCCTCAGCGGAACCCTTCTTCTTGCGACGTCCGAACACGTCACTGTCCTTCCCGGTCGGATACGACCGAAGCGTATCGATTCCCACCCGTTTTGCCGCCCACGGCGGCATGACCGCCGGTGGACCCGAAGCCCCCCTCGGCCCGCGCCGAGTCGGGAAGCTCCGCCACCTCCTGGAAGCGAACCTTCTCGACCTGCTGAACGACCAGTTGGGCAATCCGGTCGAAGCGCTCGAACCGCACGGGTTCATGCGGGTCGAGGTTCACCACGATCACCTTGATCTCCCCACGGTACCCGGCATCAACCGTCCCTGGGGCATTCACCAGGGCGACACCGCAGCGGGCGGCGAGACCGGAACGAGGGTGCACGAAGGCCGCGTACCCCTCCGGGAGCGCGATGGACACCCCCGTGGGCAGAACGGCCCGCTCGCCCGGCTTCAGTTCACGGCTCTCGGTGGTGCGCAGATCGGCGCCCGCGTCACCGGGATGCGCGTAACCCGGCAGCGGAACATCCGGGTCGATGCGCCTGATCAGCACATCGACAGGCCTACGACCACTGCTGCTACTGCTGCTGCTCACGGGTTCACCTCGAAGGCACGAGCCCGCCGGAACTGGTCCGGGTCGTCCATGGCCGCCTGGATCTCCTCCTGGCGGCCGTGGTCGATGAAGTGGTCAACTTTGACTTCGATGAAGAGCGCGTCGGCGCGGACGGCGAGCGGCCCGTCGGGGCCGCCGATGCGTCCGGTGGCGGTCGCGTAGATCTTCCGCCCGGCCACCGCAGTCACCTCGGCCTGGAGATGCAGCACGGCGTCGACGGGCACGGGCCGCACGAAGTCGGTCTCCAGCCGTCCGGTCACCGCGATGGTGCGCAGCAGCCAGTTGAGCGAGCCGAGGGCCTCGTCGAGGGCGCTGGCCAGTATCCCGCCGTGCGCCAGACCGGGCGCCCCCTGGTGCGCGATTTTCACCGTGAACTCGGCGGTGAGGGACACCCCCTCACCGGCCCGGGCCTCCAGATGCAGCCCGTGGGGTTGCTCGCCACCGCAGCCGAAACACTGCCCGTAGTGCGCGCCGAGCAACTCACCGGGGGCGGGTGCCTCGGGGTGCCGTACGGGCGCCGTGGCATCCGCCGGGGGTTGCAGGGCCGCGGAAGTACCTCTCACAGCCGCAGACCTTACCCGTCCGTCAGCGTCCGGCCATCGTCCCTCCGGACAGGGTTTCCCCTCGGGCGCCCCTACTTTCGGGGGCGGACGGTCCGCGTGCCAAGCTTGACGCCATGCAGCTCTCCGCCTCGGCGTACGAAGAACGCCTCACCGCTCCCCGCACCTGGTGGCTCGTCTGCTTTCTGACCGGGGTCTCCATGGCCCTGATCCTGCTGCCCTTCGGCACGCTCCCGCTGCTGGGCGGCCTGGTCGGCGGCACCGCGGCCGCGGCGGTCGTGACCAGCTCCTACGGTGCCATCCGCATCCGCGTGGTCGGCGACGCCCTGATCGCCGGCGAGGCGAAGATCCCGGTGAGCGCCCTGGGCACCCCGGAAATCCTGAACCCCGAGGAAGCGCGGGCCTGGCGCACCCACAAGGCCAACCCCCACGCCTTCATGCTCCTCCGCGCCTACATCCCCACCGCGCTGCGCATCCCCGTCACCGACCCGTCCGACCCCACGCCCTACGTGTACCTGTCGACCAGGGAACCGGAGCGCTTGGCGGCGGCCCTGGAGTCGGCCAAAACGAAGGCGTAGCGCCACTCGTCACCCGGCCCGCGGCTTGGTTTTCTCGCCCGACTCTTACCGGCGATCAGCCGATTTCCTTTTCCGCCGCAATTGACCGATAAAACGGGGGAGCCCGGCATCTTCCGGTCAGCCTTCGCCGAGCTCCTTCGGCAGCTCTCCCACCCGCAGCGGGTCCACCGGTTTCTCCAACGGCGGCAACTCAGGCAGCGCCTCCCACGGCACCTGAGTCCGCCGCAGGTCCTTCCGAATCCGCTCGGCGAGGTGCTTGGTGTCACGGCGGTTCATGACCGCCCCGACCGCGGCTCCGATCAGGAACGGCATCAGGTTCGGCAGATTCCGCGCCATCCGCTTCATGATCGACTGCCGCAGCTGCCGCTTCATCTGCCCGCCGAGCGCCGCGTTGATCGTGGTCGGCTTGGTCACATCGATCCCGCGCTCACCGGACCACGAGTCCAGATAGGCGGTACTGCGCTGCCATAGATTCCCGGGCGGCCGCGTCCCGTACACCTCGTGCAGCTCGGCGATGAGCTTCAGCTCGATCGCGGCGACCCCGGTGATCTCGGCGGCCAGCTCCGCGGGCATGGCGGGCGGCGTAGGCAGCATCGCGGCGGCCCCGACGCCCGCGCCCACCGTGGAGGTCGCGTTCGCGGCCCCCGCGACGAGCTTGTCGGCGATCTGCTCGGGCCCAAGGCCCGGGAACTGGGCACGCAAGGTCGCAAGGTCCCGTACGGGGATCCTCGGGGCCATCTCGATGATCCGGTCGGTGAGGTAGGAGAGCCCCGCCCGCGCCCGGTCACCGCTCTTGCGGGCCCCGGTCTTCAGGCCCTCCTTGATGCCGTCCCGGACGACGGCCGTGCGCCGTCGGGCGACCGGCGCCGGAGTCTCCATCGGTACGAGCAGGCGTTCCCGCTCGTCCGTGGCGCCCCCCGACGCCGTGCCAGACGCACGTTCGAGCGAGGCCGCTCCCTGGTCGGAGGAGCCCCGCTCGTCGTCACGCACGCCGTCGGAGCCGTCATACGGCTCCTGGTCCGCCCCCTTGCGGAAGCGGCGCTTCCAAGGAGGGGTCGAGCCTGTCACGGCCGACCCTGCCTCAGTCGCAGTCGCGGCAGATCGGCTGACCGTTCTTCTCGCGGGCCAGCTGACTGCGGTGGTGCACGAGGAAGCAACTCATGCATGTGAACTCGTCCTGCTGCTTGGGCAGCACACGGACGGCCAGCTCCTCGTTCGAGAGGTCCGCGCCGGGCAGTTCCAAGCCCTCGGCGGCCTCGAACTCGTCGACGTCCACCGAGGAGGTCGACTTGTCGTTCCGGCGAGCCTTGAGTTCTTCCAGGCTGTCCGAGTCGACGTCGTCGTCGGTCTTGCGTGGGGTGTCGTAATCCGTTGCCATGTCGCTCTCCCCCTCTGGGTGTCTGCGGTGTCTCCAGCGCACGTAACGCGTGAGAGGCCGGACTTGTGCCCGACCTGAGGCGGAGATTTTGCCTCACATCAAGGTCTGTTACTCAATCGACACCCAACCGGACCCCTCAAGAGTGATCGGCTTGGATGGCGAACGGGACCGTACACGGTCCTGAGGCTGCATATCAAAGGCGCCTCAGCATGTACTTCCCGTGATCTCAACCCCCGAAAACCCGCATTTTCCCGGCTTTCCGACAGGGACATGATCACGCTCAGTAGATGGCTGGAAAATCGCCTATGTGATCGATCACACATTGATCGCGCGCGACCGTTTCGTTCAGGCCTCCGGAAAATTCCGCGCAAAGCGAACACGACCGGGACCGGAAGCCATTTTCTCAGACCGGCAGGGTCACTCGCATCACGAGACCGCCTCCCTCACGCGGCTGGGCGGCGATATGGCCGCCGTGCGCGCGGGCCACGGACCGGACGATCGACAGGCCGAGACCCACGCCCTTGTCGCTGCCCGTGCGCTCCGTACGCAGCCGCCGGAACGGCTCGAAGAGGTTGTCGATCTCGTAGGCCGGCACCACGGGCCCGGTGTTCGTGACCACCAGGACCGCCTGACCGTGCTGGAGTTCTGTGGTGACCTCTACCCAGCCACCCACGCCCTGCACGTTGTACCGGACGGCGTTCTGGACGAGGTTCAGCGCGATCCGCTCCAGCAGGACGCCGTTGCCCTGGACGACCGCCGGGGCCCGCTCGCCACGGATCTCCACCTTCTTGGCGTCCGCCTCGGACCGCACCTGGTCGATGGCCTGGGAGGCGACCTCGGCCAGGTCCACGGGCTTGCGCTCGACGATCTGGTTGTCGCTGCGGGCGAGCAGCAGCAGCCCCTCGACGAGTTGCTCGCTGCGCTCGTTGGTGGCCAGCAGCGTCTTGCCGAGCTGCTGCAGTTCCGCGGGCGCGTTCGGATCGGACAGATGCACTTCCAGGAGCGTGCGGTTGATCGCGAGCGGTGTTCTCAGCTCGTGCGAGGCGTTCCCGACGAACCGCTGCTGGGCCGTGAAGGCCCGCTGGAGTCGCTCCAGCATGTCGTCGAAGGTGTCCGCCAGCTCCTTCAGCTCGTCGTCCGGACCGTCCAGCTCGATACGGCGGGACAGGTCCGAGCCGGCCACCGCGCGCGCGGTGCGGGTGATCCGGCCGAGCGGTGCGAGCACCCGGCCCGCCATCGCGTAGCCGAAGGCGAACGCGATCACGGCGAGCCCCAGCAGGGCCAGCAGCGAGCGGCTGAGCAGGGTGTCCAGGGCCTTCGCCCGCTGGGCCTCACTGCATGCCTTGAGAATCGCGTTGAACTCGTCCGAGCTGTTCGCCGAGTTCACCTGCGGGCAGGTGTCACTGGTGATGGTGATGCCGGTGTCGCTGCGCAGCGAGAAGGACTGGCCGCTGCCCTCGTGCAGTGCCTGCGCGGCCAGCAGGTAGATGATCGACAGCAGCAGGATCCCGGCGATCAGGAACATGCCGCCGTACAGCAGCGTGAGTCGTATACGGATGGTCGGGCGCAGCCAGGGGAACGGCGGCTCCTGCTTCCTCGGGTCCCAGGTGGGCTTCGGGGGCGCTACGGGGGGTGCGGGTGTTGCGGCCATGGCGGTCAGATCCGGTAGCCGGAGCCGGGCACCGTGACGATGACCGGCGGCTCGCCGAGCTTGCGGCGCAGCGTCATCACCGTCACGCGCACGACGTTGGTGAACGGGTCGGTGTTCTCGTCCCAGGCCTTCTCCAGGAGCTGCTCCGCCGAGACGACGGCGCCCTCGCTGCGCATCAGTACCTCCAGGACGGCGAACTCCTTGGGCGCGAGCTGGACCTCCTTGCCGTCGCGGAAGACCTCGCGGCGGTTGGGGTCGAGCTTGATGCCGGCGCGCTCCAGGACCGGCGGCAGCGGCATGCTCGTCCGTCGGCCGAGGGCACGCACGCGTGCGATGAGCTCGCTGAACGCGAACGGCTTGGGCAGATAGTCGTCGGCGCCGATCTCCAGGCCCTCGACGCGGTCGCTGACGTCGCCGGACGCGGTGAGCATCAGCACGCGCGTGGGCAGGCCGAGCTCGACGAGCTTGCGGCAGACGTCGTCGCCGTGGACGAGGGGCAGGTCGCGGTCGAGGACGACCACGTCGTAGTCGTTGACGCCGATGCGCTCCAGGGCGGCCGCACCGTCGTACACGACGTCGACGGCCATGGCCTCCCGGCGCAGTCCGGTGGCCACCGCATCGGCGAGCAGTTGCTCGTCCTCGACGACGAGTACGCGCACGTCGCTTGTCCTTCCTGTGTCCACCCGCGTAGCGCGCCGAAGGCGGCGCACACGGGCAGGGTGTTCGTGGGTGTGTGACCTCCATCCTGCCTTTTTCAGCCGTAAGTCGGCTGTAAGGCGACGTCGGGGAGGCCAGGGGAGGGGCCCGGCCGGGAATACCGGATTTTTTCGTCCGGTTGAGGTTTCCGTCCGAGAGACCAGGGGGAGGAACGGCTTTACACCCCGCGATCACGCTCTGCTTGTGCCGCACCACCATGCGGTACGCGATCCGCTTTCCGCAGAGCGGGCGTGGGTGTCCGGCACCGTCGCCGCCCAGCCCGGGTGGCGCTGGGCATCCACGGAGACGTGATCGTTCCCTTCCGAACGGCACACCCCCGTGCCATCGACCCACGACCAGGACGAGGGGGCGCAGCATGGACGCATTCACCGCAGGACTTCTGCAGCGCATAAGGGCGACCGAGTCCGACCTGACCAGGGCTCGTGACGAGGGCGACGACTTCCTCGTCGAAGTGGAGCAGGCCGAGCTCGACGACCTGCACCGCCTCGCCGCCGATCACGGTGTGGAGGTCGGCGCGTACAGCGTCTGATCCAGAGCCCATACGCACGACAGCGGGACCCCGGCAGATCCAGTCCGGGGTCCCGCTGCCTTTTTGGGGCTCGGCTCGCCTCCGGGGCGCTCTTTGCCTGTGCTCACTCTCAGCAGGGCGCCCTCTTGTGCTGTTTCCGTCTCAGTCGTGCCAGGCGCCCAACTCGTCCAGGCGGGCCTGGAGGGCCTCGAACAGGCCGGGTGGGGCCGCGATGGTCAGGTCGGGTGAGAGGGGCTCTGTGGGGCGGCCACCGGTCAGCGCGCCCGCTTCCCGGGCGATGAGGTCGCCCGCCGCGTAGTCCCAGGGGTTCAGGCCGCGCTCGTAGTACGCGTCCAGGCGGCCCACGGCCACGTCGCACAGGTCGATCGCGGCCGAGCCCCCGCGGCGGATGTCGCGCACCTGGGGTATCAGCTCGCGCAGTACGTCGGCCTGCTTGGCCCGGCGCTCGGCGCGGTAGCCGAAGCCGGTGCCGACGAGGGCCAGCCCCAGTTCCGGGGCAGGGCGCACGCGCGCGGGGCGGTCATTGACGTACGCGCCCTCCCCGAGGACCGCCCGGTAGGTCTCGCCGCGCACCGGGGCGTGGACCACGCCGACGACCGTCTCGCCGTCCACCCGGACCGCGATGGAGACCGCCCAACTCGGCAGCCCGTACAGGTAGTTGACGGTGCCGTCGATGGGGTCGATCACCCACTGGACGCCGCTGGTGCCCTCGACGCTCGCGCCCTCCTCGCCGAGCACTCCGTCGTGCGGGCGGCGCTCGGCCAGCAGGCCGGTGATCAGCTTCTCGGAGGCGATGTCCATCTCGGTGACGACGTCGACGGCGCTGGACTTGGTGGCGGCCACGCCGAGGTCGTCTGGCCGCCCGTCGCGCAGGAAGACTCCCGCGCGGTGGGCGGCGTCCAGGGCGATCTCCAGCAGTTCGGCCTTCAGCCCGTCGGGGTGCTTCGGCTGGTCGGTCACGGCGCTCCTCACGCGTACGGACTGTCGGCGCCCGCGGCGGCGGGCAGCGGGGTACGGGCCGGGCAGCAGCCGACCGGGCACAGGTTGTGGCTCGCGCCGAGCACGCCGAGGGCGCAGGGGGTGACATCCTCCTGGCCCCGCTCGACGGCCGCGCGCTCCAGGACCAGGTCACGGATGGCGGCGGCGAACCGCGGGTCGGCGCCCACGGTGGCCGAGCGGCGCAGCGGCAGGCCCAGTTCCTCGCCCTTGGCCATGGCCTCGGTGTCGAGGTCGTACAGGACCTCCATGTGGTCCGAGACGAACCCGATGGGCGCCATCACGACGGCCGGGGCCCCGGCCTCGTGCAGCTCCTCCAAGTGGTCGCAGATGTCCGGCTCCAGCCACGGGATGTGCGGGGCCCCGGAGCGGGACTGGTAGACGAGCTGCCAGGGGTGCTCCACACCGGTCCGCTCGCGGACGGCGTCGGCGATGAGCTTCGAGACGTCCAGGTGCTCCGCGACATACGCGCCGCCGTCCCCGTGGTCCTCGACCGGGCCGGAGGTGTCCGCCGAGGCGTTCGGGATCGAGTGCGTGCAGAAGGCGATGCGCGCGCCGTCCCGGACGTCCTCGGGGAGGTCGGCGAGAGACTCCACGACGCCGTCGATCATGGGCTCGAGGAAGCCCGGGTGGTTGAAGTAGTGCCGGATCTTGTCGATCCTCGGCAGCTCCAGCCCCTCGGCCTCCAGGGTGGCCAGCGAGTCGGCGAGGTTCTCGCGGTACTGACGGCAGCCCGAGTACGAGGCGTACGCGCTGGTGGCGAGGACCAGGATGCGGCGACGGCCGTCGGCGACCATCTCGCGCAGGGTGTCGGTCAGGTAGGGCGCCCAGTTGCGGTTGCCCCAGTAGATCGGCAGGTCCAGGCCGTGCTCGGCGAAGTCCTTGCGCAGGGCGTCGAGGAGGGCGCGGTTCTGGTCGTTGATGGGGCTGACCCCGCCGAACAGGAAGTAGTGCTGCCCGACTTCCTTGAGGCGTTCCTTGGGGATGCCGCGCCCCCGCGTCACGTTCTCCAGGAACGGGACCACGTCGTCCGGGCCCTCCGGGCCGCCGAACGAGAGCAGGAGCAGGGCGTCATAGGGGGTGGCGTCGTGCGCGTGTGGCATGACTCCGATCCTGCCACCCGGCACCGACAGCCGGGATCCCGGCCCTTGCGGGGGATGGCTTAGGGTTACCTGACTCGTAAGCTGTATCGACCGCATTCACGCCTTACGAGGAACTCGTTCCTCCGTTTCACGGACCGACCGGAGCCCCCGTGCCCAGCCCCTATACCGCCCTGTTCGCCGCCCCAGGCACCAAGGGCTTCACCGCCGCGGGTCTCCTCGGCCGTATGCCGCTGTCGATGATGGGCATCGGCGTGGTCACGATGATCTCCCAGATCACCGGGCGCTACGGCCTGGCCGGCGCGCTGTCCGCGACCATCGCGCTGTCCGCCGCCGTGCTCGGCCCGCAGATCTCGCGCCTGGTGGACCAGTACGGGCAGCGGCGGGTGCTGCGCCCGGCGACGCTCTTCGCGCTGGCCGCGGCCGCCGGACTGCTGTTCGCCGCGCACTACGGGTGGCCGGACTGGGTGCTGTACGTCTGCTCGGCCGGCATCGGCTGCGTACCGAGCCTCGGGGCGATGACGCGGGCCCGTTGGGCGGCGCTCTACCGGGGCACCCCACAACTGCACACGGCGTACTCCTTCGAGTCCGTGGTGGACGAGGTCTGCTTCATCTTCGGGCCGATCATCTCCATCGGACTGTCGACGGCCTGGTTTCCGGAGGCCGGCCCGCTGCTCGCCGCCTGCTTCCTCGCGGCCGGTGTCTTCTGGCTGACCGCCCAGCGCGCCACCGAGCCGGAGCCGCATCCGCGCGAGCAGCAGGGACGCGGGCCTTCGGCGCTGCGCTCGCCCGGGCTGCAGGTCCTGGTGGCCACCTTCGTGGCGACCGGAGCGATCTTCGGGGCCGTCGACGTGGTCACGGTGGCCTTCGCCGAGGAACAGGGCCACAAGGCCGCCGCGAGCGTCGTCCTGGCTGTCTACGCGGCCGGTTCCTGCCTGGCGGGCATCGTCTTCGGGCTGTTGCGCTTCACCGGGTCACCGGAGCTTCGCTGGTTGCTGGGCGTATGTGGCATGGCCGTGAGTATGATCCCCCTCCTACTGGTCGGAAACTTGCCGTTTCTGGCCGTGGCGCTCTTCGTCGCCGGCCTGTCCATCGCACCCACGATGATCACGACCATGGCCCTGGTCGAAGAGCACGTACCACGCGCGCAACTGACCGAGGGCATGACCTGGGTGAGCACCGGACTCGCGGTCGGGGTCGCGCTCGGCTCCTCCGTGTCCGGCTGGGTGATCGACGCAGCCGGGGCGAAGGCCGGGTACGGGGTTCCGGCGGTGTCCGGGGCCGTCGCGGTCGCGGTCGGTTTCCTCGGGTTCCGCCGGCTGCGCAGGCCGGCACCGGAGCGGGGAGGGTCCCTTGAGCACCACAGTGATCGGGAAGAGCGGCACGTGGCATAACTGGGCGGGGAACGTCACCGCCCGGCCCGTACGGGAGGTCACTCCGGCCACCGTCGAGGAACTCGCCGCGGCCGTACGGAAGGCCGCCGAGGACGACCTCCGGGTGAAGGCCGTCGGTACCGGACACTCCTTCACGGCTGCCGCCGCGACCGACGGCATAGTGATCCGTCCTCAACTGCTGGCGGGCATACGCAAGATCGATCGCGATGCCATGACCGTCACGGTGGGTGCGGGCACTCCGCTCAAGAGGCTCAACATGGCGCTCGCGCGTGAGGGGCTGTCCCTCACCAACATGGGCGACATCATGGAGCAGACGGTCTCCGGCGCCATCAGCACGGGCACCCACGGCACCGGCCGCGACTCGGCCTCGATCGCCGCTCAGATCAGGGGACTTGAGCTGGTCACCGCCGACGGTTCGGTGCTCACGTGTTCCGAGACCGAGAATCCCGACGTCTTCGCGGCCGCTCGGGTCGGCATCGGCGCCCTGGGCATCGTCACGGCGATCACCTTCGCCGTGGAGCCGATCTTCCTGCTCACGGCGCGCGAGGAGCCGATGCCGTTAGAGAAGGTGCTGGCCGAGTTCGACGAACTCCACGCCGAGAACGAGCACTTCGAGTTCTACTGGTTCCCGCACACCGGCAACACCAACACCAAGCGCAACAACCGCAGCGCGGGCCCCGAGAAGCCCGTGCCCCAGCTGAACAGCTGGTTCGAGGACGAGTTCCTCTCCAACGGCGTCTTCCGGGTGGCCAACTGGGTCGGTCAGGCGGTCCCCGCCACCATCCCGACGATCGCCCAGATCTCCAGTCGCGCGCTGTCCGCGCGCACCTACACCGACATCCCCTACAAGGTCTTCACGTCTCCACGCCGGGTGCGTTTCGTGGAGATGGAGTACGCCGTCCCGCGCGAGGCCGTGGTGGACACGCTGCGTGAACTCAAGGCGATGGTCGACCGTTCCAACCTGCGCGTCAGCTTCCCCGTGGAGGTGCGTACCGCCCCGGCCGACGACATCACCCTGTCCACGGCCTCCGGCCGCGAGAGCGCGTACGTCGCCGTGCACATGTTCAGGGGGACGCCCTATCAGGCGTACTTCACGGCCGCCGAGCGGATCTTCACGGCGCACGAGGGGCGGCCGCACTGGGGCAAGGTGCACACGCGCGACACGGACTACTTCTCCAAGGTCTATCCCCGCTTCGGTGAGTTCACCGCCCTGCGTGACCGGCTCGACCCCGAACGCCGTTTCCAGAACGACTACTTGCGCCGCGTGCTCGGAGCGTAGCCGGACGGGAAGTTCTGGTGATTGCGTGAAGCGCGCCCCCACCGGCGGTCACGAAAAGGTCTATTCCGGCGGCCGATAGCCGTCCTCCATGAGAAGTTGGGCGGCGTGCCGATCCACGCAAGTGGCCCGAATGGAGTACTGTTGCGAGCCCTGGGTCCGGACTCCCGCCAGGGTGTCCGGGGCCTTCGAGGACCGCCGGGAGGGGGATCGTTGCACAGGGTGATGAATTTCGTCACTTAGCGTTGCGGATAGGTAACCGTGCCATAACGGCGGCCTCGGGCTCGCGCTCGACACGCCGGGCAACTCGGCAAGGTTGTGGCAGGCTGCACCCGGGCAGGCCACACTCGACTAGCGGAAGCAGCGACGCACGTGACGTCGGCAGGCACCACCCGGGAGGTCCCCATGCCCGAACTGCGTGTCGTGGCCGTCTCAAATGACGGCACACGGCTGGTGCTGAAGGCTGCCGATTCCACGGAGTACACGCTTCCGATCGACGAACGGCTGCGGGCCGCCGTCCGCGGCGACCGTCCGCGCCTCGGCCAGATCGAGATCGAGGTCGAGAGCCATCTCCGCCCCCGTGACATCCAGGCGCGTATACGCGCGGGTGCCACGGCCGAGGAGGTCGCGCAGCTCGCAGGCATCCCCGTCGACCGGGTCCGCCGCTTCGAGGGCCCCGTGCTCGCCGAGCGTGCCTTCATGGCCGAGCGGGCCCGCAAGACGCCGGTCCGCCGCCCCGGTGAGAACGCGACCGGGCCCCAGCTCGGGGAGGCCGTTCAGGAACGGCTGTTGATCCGGGGCGCCGAGAAGGACACCGTGCAGTGGGACTCGTGGCGCCGCGACGACGGCACCTGGGAGGTCCTGCTGGTCTACCGGGTCGCGGGCGAACCGCACTCGGCGAGCTGGACGTACGACCCGCCCCGGCGGCTCGTCCAGGCCGTCGACGACGAGGCACGCTCACTGATCGGCGAGTCCGACGATCTCGGCGCGCCCGAGCCGAGCTTCCCGTTCGTGCCGAGGATCGCGCGGCTGCCCCGTGACCGCCCCCTGGACCGCCACGCGGAACGTCCCGTCCTGCCCGCCGGACCCGACCCCGACGAGGAGAGTGTGAGCGAGCGCGACTCGCTCACCAGCATCCTGGAGGCCGTGCCCAGCTACCGGGGCGACCTGGTCGTGCCCGAACTGCCTTCCGCGGAGCCACAGGAGGAGCCCGTCGAGGAGGTCCCGGAGGAAGAGCCCGCGGCGCCCGCGGCCTCGGCCGGTTCCGCCTACGCGGACGTCCTCATGCCGCGGTCGGTCAACGGCCACCGCGACCGGCTCATCGGCTCCACCGACCGGCAGGCCGAGGCCGACGGTGTCCGGCCCGGCCGTCGCGCGGCGGTGCCGAGCTGGGACGAGATCGTGTTCGGTACACGACGCAAGAAACAGGAGTAGCAGGCCCCCGCAAACACGCGCGGGCCCGTCGCCCGTAGGTCCGTTCGTGCAGGATCGGTTATTCATACATACGCATGTGGGGCCCGCGTCGTTCAGACGCGGGCCCCACGGCGTGCCGTCAGCGGACCGTCAGTGGGCCATCAGTGGTCCGTCACTGGGGATCGGGCCCGGTGATCACCGGGCGACTGCCGTCCCGGGACCACTCCGACCACGAGCCGACGTAGAGGGCCGCCGGGATGCCCGCGACGGCCAGCGCGAGCACCTGGTGGGCGCCCGAGACGCCCGAGCCGCAGTAGACGCCTACCTCGGAGTCGGCGGTCGCGCCGAGCGCCTTGAAACGGTCGGCGAGTTCGGGGGCAGGACGGAACAGACCGGATTCGGCCACGTTTTCCGTGGTCGGAGCCGACACCGCGCCCGGGATATGGCCACCGACCGGGTCGATCGGTTCCACGTCGCCGCGGTAGCGCTCGGCGGCCCGCGCGTCGAGGAGCAGCCCGGTGCGGGCCAGCGCGGCGGCGCCGTCCGCGTCGAGCAGCGGCAGGGCGTCCGGTACGGGGGTGAAGGTGCCGGGGGCGGGCTCCGGGATCTCGGCCGTCAGCGGGCCGTCCCAGGCCGCCAGACCGCCGTCGAGCACACGCACCGAGGGATGGCCGGCCCAGCGGAGCAGCCACCAGGCGCGAGCGGCGGCCCAGTTGAGCCCGCCGTCGTAGACGACGACAGCCCGGTCGGCGGACACGCCGGCCGCCCTCATCGCCGTAGCGAAGGTCTCCAGGTCGGGCAGCGGGTGGCGGCCGGCGGAGCCTGCCGGACCGGCGAGTTCGGAATCCAGATCGACGAAGACGGCTCCCGGGATGTGCGCCTTCTCGTACTCGGGGCGCAGGTTCGGGCCGCCCAACTGCCAGCGGACGTCCAGGAGGACCGGGGGGTTCGATCCGGCCAGCTCGCTCGCCAGATCGGACGCGGAGATGATGGCGTTCATGTCCCCCATCCTCGCGCACGGGGTGGCCGCGTCGTCCAGGTCCGGCTACTCTGCCCGCCGGACAGTCCCGATCACCAGGCGTACAGGATCGGGCACATGCCGTACAACCGATGTACATCACACGGCAGCGAAGCGGAAAGCGACGGTACCGGCGGACCGGGCATCCTACGCACGCACTTGCGCGTCGGCTCGGCGGTGCGGCGCGGACGCGTGGCACTACGGGTGGTGCGAGCATCGGCACAGTGCGTGATCGCGCGTGGACGCGGTACGCGCGTACGGAGGGGCGGACGGACATGGCTCCGTGAGGGGCCGAGGAGAGAGTGACGATGACCGAGGCACGGGGGTCGACCGGCCGGAACGGTGCGTATCCGCCGGGCACACCTTGCTGGGTGAGTCTGATGGTGCACGGGATGGCAGCGACCCAGGAGTTCTACGGAGCGTTGTTCGGCTGGGAGTTCCAGCCCGGCCCGCAGCCGCTCGGGCCGTACGTACGGGCGCTGCTCGACGGCCGCGAGGTGGCGGGCATCGGCCAACTCTCGCCCGACCGGCATCTCCCCATCGCCTGGACACCGTACTTCGCCTCGGACGACGTGGATCTGACGGCGGAGACCGTACGGCACTGCGGCGGCACCGTCGGGGTCGGACCGCTGGACGCCGGCGAGGCGGGCCGCCTCGCGATCGCCTCCGACCCCGCGGGCGCCGTCTTCGGCATCTGGCAGGCGGCGGCGCACCTCGGCACCGGCATCACCGGGGTGCCCGGCACCCCGGCCTGGGACGAACTCCTCACCTACGACACCGAGAACATCGCCAAGTTCTACGAGACCGCCTTCGGCTACGACGAGGAGCCGGTCCCCTCCGCCGACTCCGACCACGTCACCCTGCACATCAACGGCCGCCCCGTCGCCGGCATCCACGGCCTCGGCCCCGCCCTCCCCCGCGACCGGGGAGCCCACTGGCTGACGTACTTCGAGGCCGCCGACACCGACGAAGCGGTCAACCGTGTCATCGAACTGGGCGGCCACGTCGTCAAACCACCCCACGACACCCCCCAGGGCCGCATGGCGACGGTGGCGGACCCGGAGGGGGCGGTGTTCGCCCTGGTACACCTGGAACAGGCCGAGCGCTGACCCCGGTCAGTGGGCCGTCGCGGCTCGCTCGGCCTCGCTGCGCAGGACGCAGAATTCGTTGCCCTCGGGGTCGGCGAGGATTGCCCAGCCCGAGCCGTCGGGATCGCGGTGATCGGCGACGAAGGTGGCGCCAAGGCCCAGCAGCCGTTCCACCTCCTGCTCACGCGGGGTCTCGGGGCGCAGGCACAGGTGGAGGCGGTTCTTGACCGTCTTGGGCTCGGGCACCTGGTTGAAGTGCAGGATCGGTCCCTCGGCCAGCAGCACCTGGGTCTCCCGATCCCCTGGTCTGTCCTCCGGATGCAACGGGCGGCCGGTCACCCGGCTCCAGAACCGGGCCAGCTCGTAGGCATCCGCACAGTCGATCGCCACGTTCTGCAAAGTCGAAACCATGGTGGGAGCCTTCCTGACTTCCACCGCGGCCGCCACCGAGTTGCGCTGCGTGCCTCCGTCTCAGGCCGACGACACCGGCAGTACGTCCGGGGACAGGGAGGCCGCTCGGGCCGTCGCCGCTGTCATACGGCGGCGGTGGTGGCGGCGGCAGAGGACCTCGTAGCCGATGTCGTCGGGTTGGTTGACGTCGCCGACGACGACTTGGGCGCCCTCGACGACCATGTGGCCGCCTATGGTGCGGGCGTTGTGGGTGGCGCGGGCGCCGCACCAGCAGAGGGCTTCCACCTGGAGGACTTCCACGCGATCGGCGAGCTCGACCAGGCGCTGGGAGCCGGGGAAGAGTTTCGAGCGGAAGTCGGTGGTGATGCCAAAGGCATAGACGTCCAGGCCCAGATCGTCGACGACGCGGGCGAGTTGGTCGATCTGCTCGGGGGCGAGGAACTGGGCCTCGTCGGCGATCACGTAGTCCGCTCGGCGGCCCTGGGAGAGGTGGTCCACGAGGTACCCGTAGAGGTCCTGGCCGTCCTCGACCTCCACGGCGTCGGTGACCAGGCCGAGGCGTGAGGAAAGCTTTCCCTCCCCCGCGCGGTCGTCACGCGTGAAGATCATGCCCTGGAGGCCGCGCGCGGAGCGGTTGTGCTCTATCTGGAGGGCCAGCGTCGACTTCCCGCAGTCCATGGTTCCGGAGAAGAACACCAGCTCGGGCATGTTGAGTTGAGCACCTTTCGGCAACGACGGCGACGGGACGGGGCAGGACGGGGGCAGGGCTTCAGGAGCGTACTTCGAGGAGCGGGACCAGTTGTTCGACGGCCGTCATCGAGCCATGGTTGCCGACCATCGCCGACTCCTTGGGCTCCCGCTCGGTCGCGATGATCAGGACGTCGTCGCGGGCGGCGGCGACCACGTCGCCGATGCGGGCGTACACCCGTTCGTCGACGGCCGGGCCGAACCAGCCCGCGGCGATCGCCTCGTCGCGGGAGGCGATCCAGAACTGCTCGCCCAGCACCTCGCGCCAGCAGGTCAGGACGTCCGACTCGGCGCCCGGCAGTGCGTAGACGTGGCGGGCGCGCCCCTCGCCGCCCAGCAGGGCGACCCCGGCGCGCAGTTCCCAGTCCTCGTCGAAGTCGATGCGGTGCTGCTCGTCGAACGGGATGTCGATCATGCCGTGGTCGGCGGTGACGTACAGCGCGCTGCGCGGCGGGAGTTGCTCCGCCAGCCGCTGGACCAGCCGGTCGACATACATGAGTTGTCCGCGCCAGGCGTCCGAGTCGAGGCCGAAGCGGTGGCCCGCGCCGTCCAGCTCGGAGTAGTACGTGTAGATCAACGAGCGGTCCCCGGCGGCCAGTTGCTCGGCGGCCAGGGCCATGCGGTCCTCGCCGGAGAGACGGCCGTGGAAGGTGCCGCCGCTCAACGCGATCTGGGTGAGGGGGGTGTTCTGGAAGATCGGGGAGGTGACCTGGGCGGTGTGGACGCCCGCGTCGTCGGCGAGCTGGAAGACCGTGGGGTACGGCTGCCACACGCGCGGCGCGGTCCACGGCTGCCAGCGGAGCTGGTTCATCAGCTCCTCGGTCTCGGGGTTGCGGACCGTGTAGCCGGGCAGCCCGTGCGCGCCCGGCGGCAGGCCGGTACCCACGGAGGCGAGGGAGGTCGCGGTGGTGGCGGGGTAGCCGGCGGTGATGGGGCGGCCGGTGCCGCCGCGCGAGGAGGCCAGCAGCGAGGTCATGAAGGGCGCCTCATCCGGGTGCGCCTTCAGCTGCTCCCAGCCCAGTCCGTCGATCAGGAACACACAGGCGCGGTCGACCTCGGTCAGTTCCGGTATCGCGGCGGTCGTACCGGGCACTCCCATGCCCGCCGCGAGGGTCGGCAGGAGATCGGCGAGCGAGCCGGTGCCGTACTCCGGAACGGGTGCGGAGCCGACGGCGAGGGGTTCCGGGTGGTCCCAGGTGGGCACTGCCATCAGCGGGCGGGGTCCGCGGTCGCCTCGGAGAGGGACTGCGCGAAGGCGAGGGCCTGACGCACCGTCTCCGGGCCGTCGCCGGCCTCGCTGACGCGCAGGCTCAGGTCGTCCGCCGTCGAGCTGCCCGTGTACCCGTGGTCCGCCTCGCAGTTGGGGTCGCCGCAGGCGGCGGGCTCCAGGTCGATGCGGGAGACGGCGCCCCAGCCGATGGTCAGGACGACCTCGCGGGGCAGGGTGCCCGGGGCGTACGACTCGGGGTTGGCGACGACCCGGCTGACCACGACCGACGAGATCCGGCCGATCTTCACCGACTCGGTGGAGGTCGTGGCGTACGGCGTCGGCGACGTGCTGTCCGCGGCCTGCTCGTCGGTGTGACTGACGATGAAACGGTTGCCGGTGAGGACGAGCACGGTCACATGCCGGCGCACCTCGTTCGCGTCGAACGTGGTCTCCTGATGGACCAGGTACGACTTGATGGCCTCGCCGCCGACAGCGGCCTCCACCGCCTCGGCCACGAGGGCCGGGTAGTAGCCGCTGCGCTCGATCGCCGCACGCAGCCCCTGGGTCGTCGTACTGGTCTTGGCCATGACGCCCATCCTACGGGGAGGCACTGACTGCGAGGGACCGCTCCGCCGTCTCTGTCGTGGACGGAACAATGCACACCCTCAGTACACGGGACACACCCTCAGTACACGGGACACCCTCCGTACACGGAAAGCGTCCTCAGTACGCGGGAAGCGTCCTTGGGCCGAGGTCGTCGCGGGCGGGTGGGCGCGCGAGCCGTACGGTGGCGCCGAGCACGCTCAGTCCGTGCGGGGCCACGACGACCGGTTCCAGGGAGACCGCCACGACCTCGGGGTGGTCGTCGACCAGGCGGGACACCCTCAGCAGCAGCTCTTCGAGCGCCTCCGTGTCGACCGGGGCGGACCCCCGCCAGCCGAAGAGGAGCGGAGCCGTCCGGATGGACCGGACGAGCGAGGCCGCGTCCCGCTCGGTGGCCGGAATCAGCCGGTGCGCCATGTCCCCGAGCAGCTGCGACGCGGGACCGGCGAGCCCGAACGAGAGCACCGCTCCGGCCGCCGGGTCGACCACGGTCCGTACGATCGTGTCGACCCCGCGCGGGGCCATGCCCTGGACGACCGGACGCAACTCCGCCGGCTGCCCGAACAGCTCCGTCAACTCCGCGTACGCCCGCCGCAGTTGTTCCTCGTCCGCCAGGTCCAGCCGTACGCCGCCCAGGTCGGCGCGGTGCCGCAGGTGCGGGGCGGTCGTCTTGAGGGCGACCGGGTAACCGATGGCCCGCGCCGCCGTCACGGCCTCGTCCGGCGTGGGCGCGGGCCGGGCCTCCCGCACGTGGATGCCGTACCGGGCGAGCAGCGCGCCCGTCTCCGCAGCACCGAGCGTGAGCCCCTCCCCCCGCGCCAGCAACGCGTCGATCTGCTCGGCGGCCCCCTTCTCGTCGATGTCCTCGTACTCGGGCACCCTCCCGGGCTCCGCCGCCTCCCGCCGCCACTGCGCGTACTTCACAGCTTCGGAGAGCGCCCGAACGGCTCGCTCGGCGGCGGGATAGGCGGGGATGAGATGGGCCTCGGAGGGGGATGCCTCTGGCACCTCGGTGGGCAGTCGTTCCACAGGGCGACGGGGGTCCCCCCGCTCGAGCGAAGTCGAGAGTGGGAGAGGGTGGGCACCGCCTACAGCGCCGGGTGCCTTTGCGCCAACCTGTGGCGCGGTACTGGCCGCAGCCGACAACGCCTCAGCAAGCCCACCCAACTCGACGTGCACAACAAGCACCGGCTTCGAAGGATTCGCAGCAACAGCAGAGCGCAAGGCCTCCGCCAAGGCCGCGTCATCCGGCGTGATCTCCCCCAGCGCCGGTATCGCCGTCACCACCACCGCATCGCACGACTCGTCCACCAACGCCCGCGACAACGCCGCGTAGAAGTCCTCCGCCGAGGCCCCGGTGGTCAGGTCCAACGGAGGCAACGGCCGCAACCCCTCGGAGAGGCACGCGTCGTACGTGAGCATCCCCAGCGACTCCGAGTTGCCGAGGATCGCCACGCGGGGCCCCGCCGGCAGCGGCTGCCGGGCGAGCAGCAGCCCGGCGTCGACCATGTCCGTGATCGTGTCGACGCGGATCACCCCGGCCTGCCGCAGCACCGCGGACACGGTGGTGTGGGGCAGCCGGGTGGCGCGTACGGCATGCCCCTGCGGAGCCGCCCCATGGCGTGCGCCCTGGACCACGACGAGGGGCTTGACCGCCGCCGTCCGCCGGGCGAGCCGGGCGAACTTGCGCGGGTTGCCGATGGACTCGAGGTACATCAGTACGACATCGGTGTCCGGGTCCTCGTACCAGTACTGCAGGACGTCGTTCCCCGACACGTCGGCCCGGTTGCCGGACGACACGAACGTCGAGACGCCCGTGACCCCGGTGACCCCTCCCCCGCGCCGGTGCAGCCGGGACAGCAGCGCGATCCCGATGGCGCCGGACTGGGCGAAGAGGCCGATGCGCCCCGAGCGCGGCATCTCGGGGGCGAGCGAGGCGTTGAGCCGCACGTCGGGGGCGGTGTTGATGATCCCGAAGGCGTTCGGCCCGATGATGCGCATGCCGTAGGTGCGCGCCTGGCGTACGAGTTCGCGCTGGCGCTCGCGGCCCTCGGGGCCGCTCTCGGCGTACCCGGCGGAGAGGATCACGAGCCCCTGCACGCCGTGCTCACCGCACTCGGCGACGATCTCGGGAACGTACTCGGCCGGGACGGCGACGACCGCGAGGTCGACGGGCCCTTCGATGTCGCCGATGTTCCGGTGGGCCGGGACCCCGTCGAGTTCCTTGTCCTGGACGGCCTTGTTCACCGCGTACAGCCGACCCGTGAACCCTGCGTCCCGCAGGTTGGCGAGCACGCTGCGGCCCACTCCGCCCGGTGTGCGCCCGGCGCCGATGACGGCGACCGAGCCGGGGGCGAGCAGGCGCTGGACGGACCTGGCCTCGGCGCGCTGCTCCCGCGCGCGCTGCACGGCGAGGGAGCGGTCGGTGGGCTCCAGGTCGAACTCCAGGCGTACGACGCCGTCCTCGAAGCTGCGCTTCTGCTGGTATCCCGCGTCGGTGAACACCTTGATCATCTTGGTGTTGGCGGGCAGCACCTCGGCGGCGAAGCGCCTGATGCCTCGCTCGCGGGCGACGGCGGCGATGTGTTCGAGGAGGGCGGAGGCGACGCCGCGGCCCTGGTGGGCGTCCTGGACGAGGAAGGCGACCTCGGCCAATCCAGAAGGGGCGAGCGCGGAGCGCTCTCCGGCAAGGGCGGTGGTGGGAGACGGGTGGGCTGGTGCCGACGCGGGCATTCCGTCGGCGCCGATCCGGTCGTAGCGTACGGTGGCGATGAACTCGCCGCCGACGGTGGCGGCGAGCCCCACCCGATCCACAAAGTCGTGGTGCGTGAAGCGGTGGACGTCCTTGGCGGACAGGCGAGGGTACGGCGCGAAGAAGCGGTAGTACTTCGACTCGTCAGAGACCTGCTCGTAGAAGCTGACCAGGCGCTCGGCGTCATCAGCGGTGATGGGCCGGATGCGTGCGGTGCCGCCGTCGCGCAGCACCACGTCGGCCTCCCAGTGGGCGGGGTACTCATGCCGGTCCGACGAGGTCTGCATGGGCCCCAGAGTAAGGCTCGCGTCCGACAACGGCGCGGGACAGTCTGGGGAAACAACAGAAGCACGACGCCGGTTCGCGGTCAGGCCGTGGGCCCCGTTCCGGCACGCTTCACGATATGGGAAACTGGTCTAGACAACCCGGTCTAGACCTCTTAGAGGTACCCGATACACCTGAAGGGCAGCATCACATGGCTGAGCGCCGCGTCAACGTCGGCTGGGCCGAGGGCCTCCACGCCCGACCCGCATCCATCTTCGTCCGGGCCGCCACGGCCTCCGGTATCCCCGTGACGATCGCCAAGGCCGACGGCAACCCCGTCAACGCGGCCTCCATGCTGGCGGTCCTCGGCCTCGGCGCCAAGGGCGGCGAGGAGATCGTCCTCGCCTCCGACGCCGAGGGCGCGGACGTCGCGCTCGACCGTCTGGCGAAGCTCGTCGCCGAGGGCCTCGAGGAGCTTCCCGAGACCGTCTGAATGACGCGATAAAGGCCCGAAAGGCCAGAAAAGGGCTCGTCCGATTCATCGGGCGGGCCCTTTGCATTTCCATGGCGCGAGGAGGGGTGCGAGGAGGGAAAAATGTTCTGCGGGCAGCAGAAATAACACCCCTCGAATTCCTACCCTCTTTGTATACGGCTCCCGTGTTAATGACGCAGGCTCGGCGTGTTTACGGGGTGTTGCGAAGTCCTCACACGATCCGGGCGCTCGGCCGCGCCAAGCGCGCCAGGCCCGCCGGGCCCACTCGGGAATCGGAGCCGGTGCGCGGCGGTGGCGCGCTCGGTGTGCAGGGCGGTGATCGTCCGCGCGCGCTCGCTGTCGCCGCGCGCGACCGCGTCCACGATGCCGCCGTGCTCCGCCCAGGACTCCACGGGGTTGGCCGGCGCCTCGACCGCGTACATCCAGGCGATCTTGTGCCGCAGCTGGGCGAGTGTCGAGGTCAGGGCGGGGCTTCCGGAGGCCTGGGCGAGCGTCTCGTGGAACCAGCCGCCCAGCGAGCGCAGATCCTCGCTGTTGCCCCGCCTGGCCCGCTCCTGGCCCAGCCTGACCAGGCCGCGCAGCACCTTGAGGTGCGCCTCGGTGCGGCGCTGGGCGGCGCGGGCGGCGCCCAGCGGCTCCAGCAGCATGCGCATCTCCAGCAGGTCGGCGGCCTCCTGCTCGGTGGGCTCGGCGACACACGCGCCCGCGTGCCTGCGGGTCACCACGAAGCCCTCGGCCTCCAGCGTGCGCAGCGCCTCGCGCACGGGGACACGGCTGACGCCGTACCGGCGCGCGAGCAGTTCCTCGGTGAGACGGCTGCCGCGCTCGTAGACACCCGCGACGATGTCATCACGGATCGCCGTGCATACCGAGTGCGCCGGAATACGCATGACCGACCTCCGCCTTAATCCCCGTGAAACGTCGCTGATTGACGTGTGTTCAAGCGACTCTATTGCAGCGGGCCGGAATTTCCGATGGCGGGTCGGAATCCATGGATATTTTTTGGACAGGAGGTACGTCACAACGGACAAGGGCGTACCTCACAACGGACAAGGCGTACGTCGCAACGAGGAAAGCCCCGGCTGGGTGAGCCGGGGCCTCCTGAAGCGCTGAGCGGTTCGTCAGACGTTCACGCCGTGCGAGCGCAGGTACGCGACGGGGTCGATGTCCGAGCCGTACTCGGCGGTCGTCCGGGCCTCGAAGTGCAGATGCGCGCCGGTGACGTTGCCGGTCGCACCGGAGAGGCCTATCTGCTGGCCGGGGGTGACCGTCTGGCCGACGGAGACGGCTATGGACGACAGGTGGCCGTACTGGGTGTACGTGCCGTCGTTCATCTTGATGACGATGTTGTTGCCGTAGGCACCACCCCAGCCCGCCTCGACGACGGTGCCGGAGCCGACCGCCAGGACGGCCGTGCCGGACGCCGCGTGGAAGTCGACACCGGTGTGGCTGCCGGAGGACCAGACGGCGCCACCGGTCTTGTAGCCGGTGGAGACGTACGAGCCGCTGATGGGGGCGACATAGGAGTTGAGGCGCTCGCGCTCGGCGGCGCGGGCGGCGCGCGCCTTGGCCTCCTCCCGCTCCTCGGCCGCCTTGCGCTCCTGCTCGGCCTTCTCGGCGGCGGCCTTGCGGGCCTCCTCCTGTGCCTTCTGCTTGGCGGCGGCCACCTCGGCGGCCTGCTGCTGGGCGATGGCCTGGGCGTCGACCTGCTCGGCGACCGTGTCACCGAGCGCGATGATCTGGTTCAGGCCGGTCTGCTCGGGGGCGGGCTCCGCGGCGAGCGCCGGGACGGACACGGTGCCGATGACACCGGTGGTCGTGAGAGCGGCGACGCCCACGGTCCTCGTGGTCGTGCGCTGCACGCGGCGGGGACGGCGGTGCTTCCCGGGGGCGCGGGTGAACGCCATGAAGAGGCTGGTCCTTTCCTTCCCTCTCGCCTACCGGGTTAGCTGACGGGTTCGGAGCAGGAAGGTCTCCTACGGAAGCCCCTCGTTTCGCGGCGCTTCGCGAAGGGCGTCCGATTCACCCCAGGGACTGCGGTGGGTCCCCGGCTCCCCTGGCTCGCGCCGTACGGGGACTCGGCGATGACTGTCCGGTGCCGCGGGCGCGGCGAACTGCTGGCGAACAGCCGGACTGACGCTAAGCGGGCCGCCGTTGAAATAACAAACGCATCACGGGTTTTGAGGCGTACGCCACAGGGCAGACGTGCAACCTCCCCCATCAATATGGACAAACGGGCCCCTGGTGACTCTTCCGTCACCAGGGGCCCGTAATGCGCGTACTTCTGCCCCAGCTCTACTCGGCCTCTACTCGGCCGGTACGACGGTGACTTCGCCGATGCCGAGGGCCCTGACCGGCTCCTCGATCTGGGCGGCGTCACCGACGAGGACGGTCACCAGACGGTCCACCGGGAAGGCGCTCACGGCGGCCGCGGTGGCCTCCACGGTGCCGGTGGCGGCGAGCTGTTGGTACAGCGTCGACTGGTAGTCGTCCGGCAGGTGCTGCTCGACCTGGTCGGCCAGCGTGCTCGCCACGGCCGCGGCCGTCTCGAACTTGAGGGGGGCGACCCCGACGAGGTTCTGCACGGCGACGTCGCGCTCGGCGTCGGTCAGCCCCTCTGCGGCGAGGGTGCGCAGCACCGTCCACAGGTCGTCCAGCGCCGGCCCGGTGTTCGGGGTGTCGACGGAGCCACTGATGGCGAGCATCGCGACACCCGACCCGTCGGGCGCGGAGCGCAGCACCTGGCCGAACGCGCGCACACCGTAGGTGTAGCCCTTCTCCTCGCGCAGGACGCGGTCCAGCCGGGAGGTGAGGGTGCCGCCGAGGCAGTAGGTGCCGAGCACCTGAGCCGGCCACACGCGGTCGTGCCGGTCGGCGCCCACACGGCCGATGAGCAGCTGCGTCTGGACGGACCCGGGGCGGTCCACGATGACGACCCGCCCGGTGTCGTCGGCGCTCACGGGCGGAACGGGGCGCGGCTTGGCCGCAGAGCCGGTCCAGGCGCCCAGGGTGTCGCCGAGCAGCGCGTCGAGGTCGACCCCGGTGAGGTCGCCGACGACCACGGCGGTGGCCGTGGCGGGGCGTACGTGGTTCTCGTAGAAGGCGCGTACGGCCGCGGAGTCGATCCGCTCGACGGTCTCCTCGGTGCCCTGGCGGGGGCGCGACATGCGTGAGGCGGCCGGGAACAGCTGCTTGGAGAGCTCCTTCGCGGCGCGGCGGCCCGGGTTGGCGGTCTCGTGCGGGATCTCGTCGAGCCGGTTCGCCACCAGGCGCTCGATCTCGCTGTCCGCGAACGCGGGGGCCCTGAGGGCGTCGGCGAGCAGGCCCAGGGCCTTCGCCAGCCGTGAGACGGGAACTTCGAGGGAGAGCCGGACGCCGGGGTGGTCGGCGTGCGAGTCGAGGGTGGCGCCGCAACGCTCCAGTTCGGCGGCGAACTCCTCGGCGGAGTGCTTGTCGGTGCCCTCGGAGAAGGCCCTGGTCATGATCGTGGCGACGCCGTCCAGGCCGGCGGGCTCGGCGTCCAGGGGAGCGTCGAGGAGGACCTCGACGGCGACGACCTGCTGGCCGGGGCGGTGGCAGCGCAGCACGGTCAGGCCGTTGTCCAGCGTGCCGCGCTCGGGTGCCGGGAACGCCCAGGGCCTGGCCTCGCCGGCCTGGGGCTGCGGGTGGAAGTCCATGGTCGCGAGCTCGGTCACTTCGCCGACTCCTCGTTCTCGTCGGTGGTCTCGGCGGTTTCCGTCTGCGTGGCCTCCGTCTCGGCGGCCTCCGCCTCGGCCTCTTCGCCTGCGACGGGCTCGTAGACGAGCACCGCGCGGTTGTCGGGCCTCAGGCGCGCCTTGGCGACCTCCTGGACCTCCTCGGCGGTCACGGCGAGCACACGGTCGACGGCGGTCAGGGCGAGCTTCGGGTCGTCGAACAGCACGGCGTAGCGGCAGAGTTCGTCGGCGCGGCCCGCGACCGTGCCGAGCCGGTCCAGCCACTCGCGCTCCAACTGGGCCTGGGCGCGCTCCATCTCCTCCGCCGTGGGGCCCTCCGCGGCGAACCGGGCGAGTTCCTCGTCGACGGCGGCCTCGATGACGGGCACCTCGACGTCGCCGGAGGTCTTCACGTCCATCCACGCCATGGAGGGAGCGCCGGCCAGGCGCAGCAGGCCGAAGCCGGCCGTCACGGCCGTACGGTCGCGGCGTACGAGCCGGTTGTACAGGCGGGAGGACTCGCCGCCGCCGAGGATCGTGAGCGCCAGGTCGGCGGCGTCGCACGCGCGCGTGCCGTCCTCGGGCAGCCGGTAGGCGGCCATCAACGCGCGCGCGGGGACGTTCTCCTCGACGACCTCACGCAGCTGCTCGCCCATGGTGTCGGGCAGCGCACCGCCACGGGGCTCGGGCTTGCCGTCGTACGCGGGGATGGAGCCGAAGTACTTCTCGATCCACGCGAGTGTCTGGTCCGGGTCGATGTCACCGACGACGGAGAGGACGGCGTTGTTGGGCGCGTAGTAGGTGCGGAAGAACTGACGGGCGTCCTCCAGGCTGGCCGCCTCCAGGTGCTCCATGGAGCCGATCGGCGTGTGCCGGTAGGGGTGTCCCTCCGGGTAGGCCAGGCGGAAGATCCGCTCGAAGGCGGTGCCGTACGGCACGTTGTCGTAGCGCTGCCGGCGCTCGTTCTTGACGACGTCCCGCTGGTTGTCCAGGTTCTTCTGGTCGAGCGCGACCAGCAGGCTGCCCATGCGGTCGGCCTCCAGCCACAGCGCGAGCTCCAGCTGGTGGGCGGGCATGGTCTCGAAGTAGTTGGTGCGCTCCCAGCTGGTGGTGCCGTTCAGCGAGCCGCCGGCGCCCTGGACCAGCTCGAAGTGCCCATTGCCCTTCACCTGACCCGAGCCCTGGAACATCAGGTGCTCGAAGAGGTGGGCCAGGCCCGTACGGTCCTCGACCTCGTGGCGCGAACCGACGTCGTACCAGAGGCACACGGCGGCGACCGGGGTCAGGTGGTCCTCGGAGAGCACCACCCGCAGGCCGTTGTCCAGGCGGTGCTCCTTTACTGTCAGGCCTCCGGAGCCTGCCTCGGCTGTGGCCGTGTGACCCATGGGCATGTACGTCCCCTCGATCGCGAGAGCGGTCGGTGAAAACCGCGGTTGTCCTGCCGGTCCTGCCACTGTATGCAAGCGTGCGGACGCCCGGCGAAGTTCCCGGACGAGGTACGCCGAGAGCGAGATCCCGTAGCCTGCGGGCGGTACGCCCTGGCCCCGGGGGCCGCCCAAGCACCGGGTCATGGTCCGCGTTGTCAGTGCGGCAGTCCACAATGGTCCGCGTCAGATCCCGTTCATGTGGCAGCAAGAGTGAGCCGAAGGGGCGAACGCCCCGCAGGCGAGCGACCAGGAAAACAGGAGGAGCCGGCAGCGATGGCCCGCCGCAGCACGAAGACCCCGCCGCCCGACGACGCGTACGAGGAGCGGATCCTCGACATCGACGTGGTCGACGAGATGCAGGGCTCCTTCCTGGAGTACGCGTACTCGGTCATCTACTCCCGAGCCCTGCCGGACGCCCGCGACGGTCTGAAGCCGGTGCACCGCCGCATCGTCTACCAGATGAACGAGATGGGCCTGCGCCCCGACCGCGGCTATGTGAAGTGCGCCCGCGTGGTCGGCGAGGTCATGGGTAAGTTGCACCCGCACGGCGACTCGTCGATCTACGACGCCCTGGTGCGCCTCGCCCAGCCCTTCTCCATGCGGCTCCCCCTGGTCGACGGCCACGGCAACTTCGGCTCACTGGGCAACGACGACCCGCCGGCCGCCATGCGGTACACCGAGTGCCGGATGGCCGACGCGACGAGCCTGATGACCGAGTCGATCGACGAGAACACGGTCGACTTCGCCCCGAACTACGACGGCCAGGAGCAGGAGCCGGTCGCGCTGCCCGCCGCCTTCCCGAACCTGCTGGTCAACGGCTCGTCCGGCATCGCCGTCGGCATGGCCACCAACATGCCGCCGCACAACCTGGGCGAGGTCATCGCTGCCGCCCGCCACCTCATCCGGTATCCGAACGCGGACCTGGACGCTCTGATGAAGCACGTCCCGGGCCCCGACCTGCCCACGGGCGGCCGGATCGTCGGTCTCTCCGGGATCAGGGACGCGTACGAGACGGGCCGCGGCACCTTCAAGATCCGCGCCACGGTGGCGATCGAGAACGTGACGGCCCGCCGCAAGGGTCTGGTCGTCACCGAACTGCCGTTCACCGTCGGCCCGGAGAAGGTGATCGCCAAGATCAAGGATCTGGTCGGCTCGAAGAAGCTGCAGGGCATCGCCGACGTCAAGGACCTCACCGACCGCCAGCACGGCCTGCGTCTCGTCATCGAGATCAAGAACGGCTTCGTGCCGGAGGCCGTCCTGGAGCAGCTCTACAAGCTGACGCCGATGGAGGAGTCCTTCGGCATCAACAACGTGGCGCTGGTCGACGGCCAGCCCCTCACCCTCGGCCTCAAGGAGCTCCTGGAGGTCTACCTCGACCACCGCTTCGAGGTCGTACGACGCCGCTCGGAGTTCCGCCGCGGCAAGAAGCGCGACCGGCTGCACCTGGTCGAGGGTCTGCTCACCGCGCTGGTGGACATCGACGAGGTCATCCGGCTGATCCGCTCCAGCGAGAACTCCGCGCAGGCCAAGGAGCGCCTGATGGAGCGCTTCTCCCTGTCGGACATCCAGACGCAGTACATCCTCGACACCCCGCTGCGCCGCCTCACCAAGTTCGACCGCATCGAGCTGGAGTCGGAGAAGGACCGGCTCAACGCCGAGATCGCGGAGCTGACGCGCATCCTGGAGTCGGACGCGGAGCTGCGCAAGCTGGTCTCCGGTGAACTGGCCGCGGTGGCGAAGAAGTTCGGCACCGAGCGCCGTACGGTGCTGCTGGAGTCCTCGGGCGCTCCGGTGGCCGCGGTTCCGCTCCAGGTGGCGGACGACCCGTGCCGGGTGCTCATGTCCTCGACGGGGCTGCTGGCCCGTACGGCGGGCGGCGAGCCCTTCGCGGAGGGCGACGGCAAGCGCGCCAAGCACGACGTCATCGTCTCCGCCGTCCCGGCGACGGCCCGGGGCGAGGTGGGCGCGGTGACCTCCACCGGCCGCCTGCTGCGTCTGAACGTGATCGACCTGCCCCAGCTGCCGGAGACGGCGACGGCCCCCACCCTCTCGGGCGGCGCCCCGCTCACGGAGTTCCTCTCCCTCCAGGACGGCGAGACGGTCGTGTGCCTGACGACGCTCGACGAGTCGTCGCCGGGGCTGGCCCTCGGCACCGAGCAGGGCGTCGTCAAGCGGGTGGTGCCCGACTACCCGTCCAACAAGGAGGAACTGGAGGTCATCACCCTCAAGGAGGGTGACCGGATCGTCGGCGCGGTCGAGCTGCGCACCGGCGAGGAGGACCTGGTCTTCATCACGGACGACGCCCAGCTGCTGCGCTACCAGGCCTCGCAGGTCCGCCCGCAGGGCCGTGCGGCCGGTGGTATGGCCGGCATCAAGCTCACCGAGGGCGCGAAGGTCATCTCCTTCACGGCCGTCGACCCGGCCGCCGACGCCGTCGTCTTCACGGTGGCGGGCTCACGCGGCACCTTGGACGACTCCGTCCAGACCACGGCCAAGCTGACCCCCTTCGACCAGTACCCCCGCAAGGGTCGCGCCACGGGCGGCGTCCGCTGCCAGCGGTTCCTCAAGGGCGAGGACTGCCTGTCCGTCGCCTGGGCGGGCCCCGCTCCGGCCCGTGCCGCCCAGAAGAACGGGACCCCGGCGGACCTCCCGGAGATGGACCCGCGCCGCGACGGCTCGGGCGTCTCCCTGGGCAAGACGGTGGCGTCGGTGGCGGGACCGGTGTGACCGCTTCGTAGTCAGAGGCTGTCGGGTTCGTCGGCCTCGTCCCGCTGTACGTAACGCAGGACGCCCCACATGCTGTGCTCGTCGGCGTGTGGGGCGTCCTCCTTGCACGCCTCGAGTTCCTTGGTCAGGGCGGCGGCGTCGATCCCGGCGCCGATGAGGACGAGTTGGGTGAGCCGGCCGTCGTCACCGGCCACTGCCGCCCAGGGCTCGGGATAGAACCGCAGGAACCGCCCGACGGCGTGCACGGCGTAGCGGTTGCGGGTGTCGTGGGGCCCGAAGTCGACGTACCCCTTGATGCGGTAGAGCCCTTCGGACCTGCTGTCGAGGAAGTCCATGAGCCGCCGCGGGTTGACCGGCAGGTCGGACACGAAGGAGACGCTGTCGTAGGCGGTGTGCAGGTGCCCGAGGTGGTCGTCGCCGTCCTGCTCCTCGTGCCGGTGGAGGTCGTCGAAGGAGAGCTGCCCGACACGCTCCTCGCTGGGCCGGCAGTCGAAGAGGAACTCGGGATCGATACGCCCGTAGGTGGCGGGCACGACGGCGGCGCGATCGCTGAGCGAGCGGACGAGCGCGAGGACGCGGTCGCCGTCCTCGGCCCGGTCGACCTTGTTGACGACGACGAGGTCAGCGAGGGCGAGGTGGCGGTCGATCTCGGGGTGCCGCCGCCTGGTGTCGAGGAACTCGGCGGCGTCGACGACCTCGACGAGCCCGCCGTACACCACCCGGGGGTTCTCGCTGGCGAGCACCATGCGCACCAGTTCCTGCGGCTCGGCGAGCCCGCTGGCCTCGATGACGATGACGTCGATCCCGACGGAGGGATGGGCGAGCCGCTCCAGATAGACATCCAGCTCACTGGCGTCGACGGCACAGCACAGGCATCCGTTGCCGAGCGAGACCGTTGAGTCCCCGAGCGCCCCGGCGACGGCCATCGCGTCGATCTCGATCGCCCCGAAGTCATTGACCACGGCACCGATACGGCTGCCGCCGCTGCGGTGGAGGAGATGGTTGAGCAGCGTGGTCTTGCCGGAACCGAGGAATCCGGCGAGGACGACGACAGGAATCTGCTGACTCGAAGCCGAGGTCGGGGCCGGACTCGACGACTGGCTGCTCAACACGCGCCCTCTCTCACACCGTTGCGGACCCTCGAATGCCGCCCCAGGATACGAGTGCCTGGATACGCCGCGGAGTGAACGATTGTTAGCGGCGCCCGCGGGGCACACGTTGGGCATGGCGCCGGATTACGCGGCCCGCACATCCCTCCGTGCGCCTCCTCTCCGCCTCCCAGCCGACCAGAGCCGCTCGGCGACACTGGGAGACGGCAAGCGCCGCCCACCGCTCGCCGGTCCCCACCTTGTCGACCCACACCCGACGACCGGCGGATGGACGCCTGATCGGGGGTTGACATGGCCAGAAGGAACTCGGGGCTTCGAGGACTGACCTCGGCTGCCGCAGCCTGTCTGGGCCTGGCCGCAGGGGTTTTTGCCACGAAAGCGGCACAGCACCATTCAGTGGAAGCGATGCGCACGCGTCTGGAACACCTGGAACAGCAAGCCGCGCGTACCCAACAGAGGGCGAATCTGGCCAGGCAGCAGCGCCAGCACTGGGAACTGTTGAGCAAGGCGATCGACGACCCCGAACTCGCGGAGGTACTGGACCTCTACGAGCGGCCCGTCACACCCGAGAGGCGCCGCCAGTACCTCTTCGCCAACGCTCTGTACACGAACCTGCTCTGCTACTACCGCATCGGCAACATGGGCAGGGACGAGTTCCTCAAACATGTGCGCGGCATGTTCCAGAACCCGATCGTCCGGGAGTACTGGTACGCGACCCAGCATCAGCGGGCGAGCCTGACCGGTACCGAAGAGGCGGAACTCGGCCAATTGGTCGACGACCTGCTGCTGCAACTCGACGAAGCGGACACGGATGAGTGGTGGGTGGTCGGGGAACCACCCAGCGGTCCTTGATCGTTGGGCGGCCCGGAACGGCATGACCGCACCGGGCCGGTGTCCTCACGACAGCACGATCAGGCGTCCGGGATATCCGCTTTCGCTCTGACCAGGGTCTCCCGAGTGATCACGACGATTCGTTCGTCATCCGCGCGCGCGGCGTCAGCGGGGAGTTGGGCATCCAGAGAATCGGTCGCATCTGTACCGATGACGGCGAAGTTCCCGTCAGCCAATTCGAAAATATCGGGACATGTCGCACCAGTAGCACTTCCTCGGTAGCGCGGAGCGACACCAAGACGGCGGACAATCTGACTCAATGTTGATTTCCCTCTGCTCACAAGGCGCACGCTGCCACTCGGTGCGCAGGCGCATCCTCGCAGAGGCCGACCCGGCGCGAGGGGTGCCTCGCAAGGTTGGCGAAGCACGCGGCATCCGCCCCGCTCACCACTCGTCGAGTGCGCCGTTCACCGCTTCGGCGCCACCCCTTGCAGTGGGTTGATAACGCGCGAGAACGCGTTCGCGGTGTGAGCCGCGTGTCTCAACCGCACCCGTGCGGGCCGCGTCGACCCCCGTTCGGCAGGGCCGAAAGTCGCTGGTGCGTAACTCAGGTTAGGCTCACCTCCGTGAGTATGTGCACATCCGCGTCACGGCGCCTCGACGAGCCCCTCGCGGGGACCGCCGCCACGGCGAGGACCTGGCTGCTGCTGGAGCAGCCGGGCCCGTGGGGCGCCAAGGCGCTCACGTCGAGCCACCTGGACCCCGTGCTGGGCCGCGCCCTCGAAGCCGCGGCGGAGGGCACCGGGGTACGCGTCGCGCTCATCCGGCGCCCCGGCCGCCACGCGGACTGCCGCGAGGTCCACGAGCGCCAGGTCTACGTGGCCCACACCGTGCCCGGGAACGCATGGCTGCACAGCGCCACGACGACCGACCCGGAACAGCTGCTCAATCTTGACTTCACCGCGCTCGGCAGAGGCGACCACCGCACCTTCGGAGCTGTTCTGCGGGGTCGGCCACACACCGGCGCCCCCCTCGCGCTCGTCTGCACCAACGGCAAGCGCGACCGCTGCTGCGCCCTCCTCGGCCGACCGCTCGCCGCCGAACTGGCCGCCTCCGGGGTGGAGGGCACCTGGGAGGTCACGCATCTGGGCGGTCACCGCTTCTCGCCCACCCTGCTCGTCCTGCCCTTCGGATACGTGTACGGCCGCGCCGAGGCCCATCACGTCAAGGAGGTCCTCCAGGGCGTACCGGAAGGGCGTGTCGTCACCGACGGGTGCCGTGGGAACTCCGCCTGGGAGCGGCCCGGGCAGGCGGCCGAACTGGCGGTGCGCACGATGACGGGCGAGGAGGCGGCTGACGCGCTCACCGTACTCGGCACTACAGGAGCCGCACCCCGCTGGGAGGTCACCGTCGCTCACGTCGACGGCCGTCGGTGGAGCGTCGCCGTGGCTCAGGGCGCCGCTCAGCCGCCCCGCCCCGAGAGCTGCGGCTCCCCGCTCGGCTCCCCGTCCCGGATGGATGTGACGGCCGTCCGAGAGCTGTCTCCGGCGGTATTCGCGGTCTGACCCGAGGTCGTTCCTCGCCAGGTCGTTCCTGGGCACGGCTTTCCTCGGCACGGTGTTACTCACCACCCCTCCCCCCACCACCCCTCGCCGTCACCGTGCAAACACTTTGCGCCTGAGATCCGCGCCACACCCCACTACGACCGCCTCTGCCCGTCCACGTACCGTCATGGGTATGAGCCCCACTCCCCCTGCACGCCGCCTGCGCCTCGGTATGCCGCGGCGGGTGTTCTCGCAGGTCCTGCTGATGCAGGTGGCGATCGCCGCCGGTGTCGCCGTCCTCGCGACCGGGCTGTTCCTCGCGCCGCTCAGCGATCAGCTGGACGACCAGGCGATGCGCCGCGCCCTCGCGATAGCGCAGACCACGGCGGCCCAGCCGCAGCTCGCCGAGGATCTCGTGTCGACGAAGCCGTCCGTGAACGGTCCCGTGCAGGTCGAGGCCGAACGGATCCGCGAGGCCAGCGGGGCCGAGTACGTCGTCGTGATGGACACCCGCGGGGTGCGCTGGTCGCACACCGACCCGACCGAGATCGGCGGTCTCGTCTCGACCGATCCGCGCCGCGCCCTGGCCGGTCAGGAGGTCATGGAGATCGACTCGGGCACCCTGGGACGCTCCGCGCGGGGCAAGGTGCCGCTGCGCGACGCCGACGGGAAGATCGTCGGCGCCGTCTCGGTCGGCATCGAGTACGACAGCGTGCGCGCCCGTCTGGTCCACGCGATCCCGGGGCTCCTCGCCTACGCGGGCGGGGCCATGGCCGTCGGGGCGCTGGCCGCGTATCTGATCTCCCGCCGGGTCCACCGCCAGACCCGTGACCTGGCCTTCTCCGATATCGCGAGCCTGCTCGCGGAGCGCGAGGCGATGCTGCACGGCATCCGGGAGGGCGTGGTCGCGCTGGACCGCGCGGGCCGCGTACGCCTCCTCAACGACGAGGCGCAGCGACTGCTCGGCATCGGCGACGAGGTCGTCGGCCGGTCGCTCGACGACGCGCTGGGCCCCGGCCGCACGACCGATGTGCTGGCCGGCCGGGTCACGGGCACCGATCTGCTGACGGTCCGCGGCCAGCGCGTCCTGGTCACCAACCGCATGCCGACCGACGACGGGGGCGCCGTCGCCACCCTGCGCGACCGCACGGAACTGGAGCAACTCGGGCGTGAACTGGACTCGACACGCGGCCTGATAGACGCCCTGCGCGCCCAGGACCACGAGCATGCCAACCGGATGCACACGCTGCTCGGCCTGCTCGAACTGGAGATGTACGACGAGGCCGTGGAGTTCGTCGGTGAGGTGGTCGGGGACCACAGGGCGACCGCCGAGCAGGTCACCGAGAAGATCCACGATCCGCTGCTCGCCGCTGTCCTGGTCGGTAAGGCGACCGTCGCAGCCGAGCGCGGAGTGGCCCTGTCGCTCTCGGGCGGGACCTTGTTGCCGGACCGGCTGATCGACCCACGTGGGCTGGTCACCATCGTCGGCAACCTCGTCGACAACGCGCTCGACGCCGTCGCGGGCACCCCCCACGCGCGCGTGGAGGTCGAACTGCGCGCCGAAGGGCGTACGGCGATCCTCCTCGTGCGCGACACCGGCCCCGGAGTCCCGCCCGACAAACGGGAGTTGATCTTCACGGAGGGCTGGTCGACCAAGACGCCGCCGGCCCACCGCGAGCGCGGCATCGGGCTCTCCCTGGTGCGCCGCCTCGCCGAACGGCAGGGCGGCAGTGCCCGCGTCGCGGACGCGGAGGGCGGCGGCGCGGAGTTCACCGTCGTACTGCCGGAGGCGCTGGCCGAGCCGGGGCTGGTGACGCAATCGCCCGCGTCGACGCTGACCTCCACGGCACCCGACGACGGACCGAGCCCGCACGACGAGCCGACGGCCGGCCCCGACGGGCGACCGGTCCCCGAGCACGAGCCCGAAACCGAGCCGGAAGCCGAGCCCGAAGCCGTCGGCACAGCCGTCGAGAAGGAGTCGCGATGATCGAGGTCCTGATCGTGGACGACGACGCCCGGGTCGCCCGGGTGAACGCCGCCTATGTGGAGAAGGTCACCGGCTTCCGTGTCGCGGGCGTGGCGCACAACGCGGCCGAGGCGCTGGAACAGTTGGAGAAGCTGAGCCATGTGGACCTGGTTCTCCTGGACCACTATCTCCCGGACGGGACCGGCCTCATGGTCGTCCAGGAGATGCGCCGGCGCGGCCACCAGACCGACGTGATCATGGTGACGGCGGCCCGCGACGTCTCGACCGTCCAGGCGGCGATGCGGCAGGGTGCGCTCCAGTACCTCGTCAAACCGTTCGCGTTCGCCGGGCTGCGGGCGAAGTTGGATGCGTACGCGGAGCTGCGCCGCACGCTGGACGGCGGCGGCGAGGCCGAACAGGCCGAGGTGGACCGCATCTTCGGCGCGCTCTCGGCAGGCGGCGAGCCGGATCTGCCCAAGGGTCACTCCCCCACGACCACCGAGGTCGTACGCCGCGCCCTGATGACCGCCGAGGGCGCGCTGTCGGCCCAGGAGATCGCCGATCGGACGGGGCTGAGCCGTCAGACCGCCCAGCGCTATCTGAAGCTCCTGGAACGCACCGGACGGGCAAGACTGACCCTCAAGTACGGGGACGCGGGCCGCCCGGAGCACCGCTACGAGTGGGCGACCCGCCCCTGACCCCGCCACCTGAGGAGCTTCCCCCTCCCGTCAAACCGCTCCGGCACCCGTCAGCGACCGCACCTCGGTCTCCGCGTGCTTCGCCTCGTCCGGCGACTCGGCCGAGGTGACCGTGCCGAGCCAGCCCGCGAGGAAGCCCAGGGGGATCGAGACGAGGCCAGGGTTCTGCAGCGGGAAGTACTGGAAGTCGACGCCGGGGAACAGCGAATCGGGGCTCCCGGACACCACCGGCGACAGCAGCACGAGCACCACGGCGGGAATCAGCCCGCCGTACACGGACCACACCGCGCCCCGTGTGGTGAAGCCCCGCCAGAACAGCGAGTACAGCAGTACGGGCAGATTGGCGGACGCGGCGACCGCGAAGGCCAGCCCCACGAGGAAGGCCACGTTCAGGTCCCGGGCGAGCAGGCCCAGCGCGATCGCGACCATGCCGATCCCGACCGCGGCCGCCCGCGCGACGGCCACCTCACTGCGCGGCCTGGAGCGCCGGCGCCGTAGGGAGGCGTACAGGTCGTGGGCGACGGACGCCGACGAGGCGAGGGTGATCCCGGCGACCACCGCGAGGATCGTGGCGAAGGCGATGGCGGCGACGATCGCGAACAGAACCGTTCCGCCGGTGGAGGCAGCGCCACCGCCCAGATCGAGGGCCAGCAGCGGAACCGCGGTGTTCCCGGCCGCGTTCGACCCTCGTACGACCTCGGGGCCGACGATCGCGGCGGCGCCGAAGCCCAGCACGATCGTCATCAGGTAGAAGCCGCCGATGAGTCCGATCGACCACACCACCGAGCGGCGCGCGGCCCGCGCGGTCGGCACCGTGTAGAACCGCGACAGGATGTGCGGCAGCCCGGCCGTGCCCAGCACCAGGGCGAGCCCGAGGCTGATGAAGTCGAAGCGCGCGATCCAGTCCCCGCCGTACTTCAGCCCGGGCGCGAGGAAGTCGTCCCCGTGCCCACTGCGCTCCGCGGCCGTGCGCAGCAACTGGTCGAAGTCCCCGTGGAACCGCACCAGTACGAGCACGGTCAGCGCGATCGCCCCGCCCATCAGCAGGACCGCCTTCACGATCTGAATCCAGGTGGTGGCCCGCATCCCTCCCAACGACACATAGACGACCATGAGCGCGCCGACCCCGATGACCGTCCAGGCCTGCGCCGCCTCGCCCTCACCTCCCAGCAGCAACGCGACGAGAGCGCCCGCTCCCACCATCTGCGCCACCAGATACAGAACGGACACGGCCACCGAGGAGGTTCCCGCCGCGATCCGCACCGGCCGCTCGCTCATCCGTGCCGCGACCACGTCGGCGAGCGTGAACCGGCCGCAGTTGCGCACCAGTTCGGCCACCAGGAACAGCACCACGAGCCAGGCCACCAGGAAGCCCACCGAATACAGCAGCCCGTCGTACCCGAAGAGCGCGATGAGCCCGGAGATGCCCAGGAAGGACGCGGCGGACATGTAGTCGCCCGCGATGGCAAAACCATTCTCCATCGGCGAGAACAGCCGCCCACCGGCGTAGAACTCCTCCGCCGAGCCGCGCCGATTCCGGCCGGCCCACGTCGTGATCCCCAACGTGACCGCCACAAACGCGCTGAACAGCAACAACGCCAGCGTCTGATGGTTGCCGCTCACCGCTCGCCCCCCACGGCCCCGCGCGTCAACTCCTGGGTGTCCCAGCGCAGATCGAGCGCCGCCCGGTCCCGTCGCAGCCTCGCGTGACGCGCGTACGCCCAGGTGAACAGGAACGTCGTGAGGAACTGCCCGAGCCCCGCCAGCATCGCCACGTTCACCGCGCCCACCACCGGCCGCGCCATCAGCCCCGGCGCGGTGGTGGCCGTCACCACGTACCCCACGTACCAGCTGAAGAAGACGGCGACGCCCGGAATCACGAACCTGCGATATCGACGACGCACCTCCTGAAAAGCCGCGCTGCGCTGCACCTCCACATAGACGTCGGCCGCGCCCCGCTCCTCTTCCCGAGCAGCAGGCCCGACCGGCGCCGCCCCGCCCCCGCCGTCCAACTCCCCCCACGCGGAGGCCAAGGCGTCGTACCAGGGATCGTCGAACCGTACGTCCACGGGGGCAGCATCGTGCTGCCCTACCGCGCTTTCAGAGCCATCCCCGCGTAGGCGGGAGCGGCCGGTGCTTGACTGCATGCCCAAGCATGGACAGACCGGGAAGATTCCCGACCCTTCCCTTCACAATTCTTCACCCCATCAGGTGAAGGACCGTTTAACTCTCTGAATCCGGCACGCAACCACAACGGCGGGCCGGCCGCCCACGCACGGAAGGGGGCGTGCCGACCCGAAACGAACCGTAGGCGCCCCGGCCCAGCCGACGCAGCGGCTACGCGTCGATGCGAGACCGGTCCAACGTCGCCGCAGAGCTCGAGATGAACTCCTTCCGCGGCGCCACATCGTTCCCCATCAGCAGGTCAAACACCTGCTCAGCGGCCTCGAGGTCCGACAGGTTGATCCGCCGCAGCGTCCGGTGCCGCGGATCCATGGTCGTCTCCGCCAGCTGATCCGCGTCCATCTCACCGAGACCCTTGTAGCGCTGGATGGAGTCCTTGTAGCGGACACCCTTGCTCTGGAATTCGAGCAGCTTGTCCCGCAGTTCCCGGTCCGAGTACGTGTACACGTACTTGTCCTGCCCACGCTTCGGCTGGACCAGCTCGATCCGGTGCAGCGGCGGCACCGCGGCGAAGACCCGCCCCGCCTCGACCATCGGCCGCATGTACCGCTGGAAGAGCGTCAGCAGCAGACAGCGGATGTGCGAGCCGTCCACATCGGCGTCGGTCATCATGATGATCTTGCCGTACCGAGCGGTGTCGATGTCGAACGTACGCCCGGACCCGGCCCCTATGACCTGGATGATCGCACCGCACTCGGCGTTCTTGAGCATGTCCGTCACGGACGACTTCTGGACGTTGAGGATCTTGCCCCGGATCGGCAGCAGCGCCTGGAACTCGGAGTTCCGTGCGAGCTTGGCCGTACCGAGCGCGGAGTCGCCCTCAACGATGAAGAGCTCGCTGCGCTCCACGTCGTCGCTGCGGCAGTCGGCGAGCTTGGCAGGCAGCGTCGACGACTCCAGTGCGGTCTTCCGTCGCTGCGCGTCCTTGTGCTGACGTGCGGCGATACGCGTACGGGCAGCCGCGACAGCCTTCTCCATGACGACCCGGGCCTGGGCCGCGGCGTCCCGCTTGGTGGAGGTCAGGAATGCCTTGAGCTCCTTGGAGATCACCTGCGCCACGATGCGGCGGGCCGCCGAGGTACCGAGGACCTCCTTGGTCTGGCCCTCGAACTGCGGCTCGGCGAGGCGCACGGTGACGACGGCGGTGAGCCCTTCCAGGGCGTCGTCCTTGACGATGTCGTCCTCGGCGACACGCAGCAGTTTCTTCGCCCGCAGCACCTCGTTCATGGTGCTGGCCACGGCCTGCTCGAAGCCGGCGACATGGGTGCCGCCCTTGGGGGTGGCGATGATGTTCACGAACGACTTCAGGGTCGTGTCGTAGCCGGTGCCCCAGCGCATGGCGACATCGACACCGAGCTCACGGGTGACCTGGGTGGGGGTCATCTGACCGTGCTCGTCCAGGACGGGGACCGTCTCCTTGAAGGTGCCCTCGCCGGTGAAGCGGAGGATGTCGCAGACGGCCTTGTCCGTGGCCAGGTACTCGCAGAACTCACTGATGCCGCCGTCGAAGCGGAAGGACTCCTCGCCCTTGCTTCCGCCCTCGCCGAGCCCGAACTCGTCCCGGACGACGATCGTCAGGCCGGGCACCAGGAACGCCGTCTGCCGGGCCCGCTGATGCAGGTGCTCCAGCGAGAGCTTGGCGTCCTTGAGGAAGATCTGGCGGTCGGCCCAGTAACGCACCCGCGTGCCGGTGCGTGTCTTGGGGATCCTCTTGGCCTTGCGCAGACCACCCGTCGCCTCGAACTTGGCGTCCGGGCCGTTCGCCGCGAAGGTGCCGGGCACCCCGCGCCGGAAGCTGATGGCGTGCGTATGGCCGCTGCGGTCGACCTCGACGTCGAGGCGTGCCGAGAGCGCGTTCACCACGGAGGCGCCCACGCCGTGCAGACCGCCGGAGGCCGCGTACGAGCCGCCGCCGAACTTGCCGCCGGCGTGCAGCTTGGTCATCACGACCTCGACGCCGGAGAGGCCGGTCTTGGGCTCCACGTCGACGGGGATGCCCCGGCCGTTGTCCCTTACCTCCACGGAGGCGTCGTCGTGGAGGATCACCTCGATGTGGTCGCAGTAGCCTCCGAGGGCCTCGTCCACGGAGTTGTCGATGATCTCCCAGAGGCAGTGCATCAGGCCTCGACTGTCGGTCGAGCCGATGTACATTCCGGGGCGCTTCCGCACGGCCTCGAGCCCCTCGAGGACGAGCAGGTGCCGCGCGGTGTAGTTGGAACCGTCCCGGTCTGCTCCGGTCAGCAGCGCTGTGGACGGCACGGACGTTTCGGCGGTCACGCGGTTCGCTCCTCGCTGAATTTCAGGTAAGGCCCATTTGGGTAAGGGGCCGGGCTCTGTTGCCGGTCCGAGGGTACCGAGGCCTGGTAGAGCCGTTGTAACGCAACCCTCGTCCGAAACTCAGAGTAGTCCAGGCTCGCATGCGTGTTCGATCCCTCGATGGGGTGAAGTACATATCACGTTCCCTTCGAGGCATGAACCATTTAGGCTCCGGGCACGTCCTCATGAACAACCGGCAACTCAGCCGGGAGGACCGTACAACCGCAAGACAACCACCAGAACCCCCGACAGACAGCGCGAACCCGTACGACACGAAGACACGCACTACGGCCCATTCGCCGCCAACCGGCAGCAGACAGCCGGCCCGGAAAGATTTTTTCGAGTTAAAGCCGCGAGCGGGAACGTTTTCGGCCTGGTTGGATGTTGACCCTGGTACGACAGCTCGTCGAGCTAGAGAAGAGGCGACGTGACTACTGTTCTGACCCCCGCGACCCCGCTGACGGCCGCTGACCGATGCGACCGCTGCGGCGCCCAGGCCTATCTGCGCGTCGTCCTGCTGAGCGGTGGAGAGCTGCTGTTCTGCGCCCACCACGGCCGCAAGTTCGAGCCGGAGCTCAAGAAGATCGCCGCGGAGATACAGGACGAGACGGAGCGGCTCACGGCCGTTCCCGTGACCGCAGAAGAGGACGAGCGCTGACGCTTCGCACCTACGACGAGCCGACACCGGCTCCAGGCCGGTGACCGGGCGGCCACTCCCGTACACACGGGGTGGCCGCCCGCTCTCGTCCTGCATACGGCGCGAGGCTGCAGTACGGCCTTCAGCGCCGTCTCAGCGACCCACGATCAACCCCCCGCCGTCAGCGCCCGGGTGATGTACGAGCCCCTCGTGTAGACACCGGGGCTCCCGGCCAGTCCACAGCCGATACCCCAGGACACGACCCCGATCAGCTTCCCCTGGGCGACCAGCGGCCCACCGCTGTCCCCCTGGCAGGCGTCCCGACCACCGTGCAGCTCTCCCGCACACAGCATGGAGTCGGCCGTGTACGTGCCTTCCGCGCCGCCGGGATAGGCCTTCCCGCAGAGGGCGTCGGACAGCACGTGTACGGGCGTGGCCCGCAGGCTTTTCGCATAGTCCCCGGCCCCCGTGGTGTCGCCCCAGCCGTAGACCGCGGCCCCCGTACCGGGCTCGTACGCCGGATCGCCGGCCCCGGCCATCGGGATGACGAAGCTCTGGGGCAGCGGCTCGGCGAGGGTGAGCAGAGCGAAGTCCCCGGCGTTCGTGTAGGCGTTGTACTCGGGGTTGACCCAGGTTCCGCGCACCGGGATCTCACTGCCCTGGTTCGACTGCAGTTCGGCGCGGCCGACGATGACCTTCAGGTCGGGAATCCGTTCCGGAGGCGCCCCCAGGACGTCCTCGGTGAGGCAGTGCGCGGCCGTCAGCACCGTCGAGGGACCCACCACCGCGCCCCCGCAGAACTGCCCGGCGCGCGTACCCCCGAACCGGTCACGGCTGGACAGCGCCACCGTCCAGGGCGCCTGGGAGATCTCCACGGGATGACCGCCGATGACGACGTCCGCCGTCGCGGTCGGGGGTGACGCCAGCGGTATGGCGGCCGTGGTGGCCGCGAGGGCCAGCAGTCGGGCGAACGATCGGCGCATGCGCGCTCCTCACTCCTAGATGTGGATGGCACACCCAGAGTGATTCACGAAACGGGCGCCCGCATGCCGCACACACGCCGAAGGCCCGGCTCCTTCGAGGGAACCGGGCCTTCCAGGTCGACCCGCGGGCCGGGCCTGGGCGACTAGTCGAGGTAGTCGCGCAGGACCTGCGAGCGGGACGGGTGGCGCAGCTTCGACATCGTCTTTGACTCGATCTGACGAATGCGCTCACGCGTGACGCCGTACACCTTGCCGATCTCGTCGAGGGTCTTCGGCTGACCGTCGGTGAGACCGAAACGCATGGAGACGACGCCCGCCTCGCGCTCGGAGAGCGTGTCGAGGACAGAGTGCAGCTGCTCCTGCAGAAGCGTGAAGCTGACCGCGTCGGCCGGGACGACGGCCTCGGAGTCCTCGATGAGGTCACCGAACTCGCTGTCGCCGTCCTCGCCCAGCGGGGTGTGCAGGGAGATGGGCTCGCGGCCGTACTTCTGGACCTCGATGACCTTCTCCGGGGTCATGTCGAGCTCCTTGGCCAGCTCCTCCGGGGTGGGCTCGCGGCCCAGGTCCTGGAGCATCTGACGCTGGACGCGCGCGAGCTTGTTGATGACCTCGACCATGTGCACCGGGATACGGATGGTGCGGGCCTGGTCGGCCATCGCGCGGGTGATCGCCTGACGGATCCACCAGGTGGCGTACGTGGAGAACTTGTAGCCCTTGGTGTAGTCGAACTTCTCGACCGCGCGGATCAGACCGAGGTTGCCCTCCTGGATCAGGTCCAGGAAGAGCATGCCGCGGCCGGTGTAGCGCTTGGCCAGGGAGACCACCAGACGGAGGTTGGCCTCCAGGAGGTGGTTCTTGGCGCGGCGGCCGTCCTCGGCGATGATCTCCAGCTCACGCTTGAGCTTCGGCGCCAGCTTGTCCGCGTTGGACAGCTTGTCCTCGGCGAAGAGACCCGCCTCGATGCGCTTGGCGAGCTCGACCTCCTGCTCGGCGTTGAGCAGCGGGACCTTGCCGATCTGCTTGAGGTAGTCCTTGACGGGGTCGGCGGTGGCACCGGCGGCGGCGACCTGCTGGGCGGGCGCGTCGTCCTCGTCCTCGTCGGAGAGCACGAAACCGGCGCTCTCGGTGCCCTCGGGCTCCTCGCCGGGCTTGCCGCCGGGGGTCTCCTCCAGGACCTCCTCGTCGATCAGCTCGACGTCGTCCTTCTTGGCGGTGGTTTTCTTGGCCGCCGTCTTCTTGGCGGCGACGGTCTTCTTGGCGGCGACCGCCTTCTTGGCGGGCGCCTTCTTGGCTGCGACCTTCTTGGCGGGCGCGGCGTCCTCGGCGGAGGCGTCGGCCGTGGGCACCGCGGGGGCGGCGGTGGCGGTGGCCTTCTTGGTGGTCACCGTCTTCGCCGCGACCGTCTTGGTGGCGGTGCGCTTGGCCGGACTCTTCGCTGCGACGCTCTTTCGGGTGCGCTTGGGCTCCGCGGCACTGACCATCAGCGTCACACCCTCTTCCTCGAGGATCTGGTTGAGGCTGCGCAGTACGTTCTTCCACTGAGTGGCCGGGATCTGGTCAGCTTCGAAGGCCCGACGCACATCGTCGCCGGCGATCTGCCCCTCAGCCTTTCCCCGCTCAATGAGCGCCATGACAGAGACGGACTCGGCGATCTCCGGCGGGAGCGTACGGGATGTGCTGGCCGACACGAACAACCTCTCGGAACGTTGGAAAACGGCTTCCGGCCCCGTCCACTGTGGACAGGAGCCGACCACCGGCTTGGGGATGGGCCGACGGTGCGGGCGGGGGCCGGGAAGATGCACAGCGCCGTGAACGGCGTCCGTATTCCCTCCGCGGCTGTCACCTCTTAGGTCATCGCGCTGCTCCCACTAGCGTTACGCCCAATCTGCGTGGCCCGAGTCACACCCCGTAAGCACTCAAAAGCGGTCAGATAAGGCCAGAGGTAGTCGATCAAGGCCACGATCGGTACTTGTTCGACGGGTACCCGAGCGATTCCCGAACGAACTCCCCAATGCGACTCCCCGGTCTCGACGAGGTCTGCCGACCCTCGGGCTCACCGCCCCGTCGGGGATCGCCGACCCCATCGAGCTCACCGCCCCCGGCGAGATTCGCCGCGGGCCGGTCGGCCCACCGATCCGCGCCGCTCCACCGATCCGCGCCGTCCCACCGATCCGCGCCGTCCCGTCACGCCGCCGGACCCCGCCGAATCCCGGAAGGATCCGATGGGGTCCGGCGGCACACGGTTCGCCGGTCGAGCGATGCCACCGCAGGCCACCGCAGGACTGACGCTCCAGCCGTGCCGCCCTTGTCGCGCTGTCGGTGCCTCAGTGCTCGCGCGGCGCGGGCACCACTCGCTCCACCTCGGGGTGGACGGTGAGCAGTTGACGCATGGCTGCCTCGGCCGCCCCTCCGTCGCCCGCGGCGAGGGCGTCGACGATCCGGGCGTGGTGCGCCAGGGTCGACTCAACCGGCCGGTCACAGCCGGTGGCCGGACCGCCGGAGACCTGCAGGGCCGCCGAGACGATCCCGGAGAGGTGCTCCAGCATGCGATTGCCGGCGACCTGGATGAGCAGCGAGTGGAACTCGGCGTCCGCCCGCGCGAAGGTCAGCGAGTCGCCCTGGGCCATGGCGCGCCCCATGAGCTCGACCATGTCGGTGAGACGCTGCTGGATGTCGTCGCGGCCGTGTCCTGCGGCGAGGCGGGCGGCGAGCGGCTCGATCGTCCAGCGCAGTTCGCTGAGCTCGCGCCGCTGGTCGTCGCGCTGCGGCCCGAAGGCCCGCCACTCGATGATGTCCGGGTCGAGCAGATTCCAGTCGCTGACCGGTCGTACGCGGGTCCCGACGTTCGGCCGGGCGCTGACCAGTCCCTTCGCCTCCAGGACACGCAGGGATTCACGGACGACGGTGCGGGAGACCTCGAAACGCTGGCCGATCTCCTCCGGGACGAGGGGGCGATCCGCGCCAAGATCGCCGGAGACGATCATCTGGCCCAGCTGCTGGACGAGTTGGCCGTGCAGTCCGCGGCCGCGGCTCCCGGCGGCGCGTCGGCCCACGCGCCCCAGCTCGGGGTCCGCGGTGTCCCAGGCGGGGACGCCGACGCGGTCCATGCCCGGGGGTTCGGCGTACGGGTAGCGGTCGAGTTCGCCCGGTCCTGCGAGGCCGGAGTCGGCGGAGCGGGCGGCGGTCATCATGGTGTGCGCAAGGGTACTCACGCATCCTTTGTCGGCTGCGTTCTCAACTCCCTTGAGGTCTTTGGTGAAAAGCACACGAAAGGGTGATCGCTCACCCCGTCGCAATTGACGCCTTATCGGAAAGAAATGCGCGCTCAACGGGGATTTGCGCGCATTGCGGCAGCGGAAGAGCACGGAGGGTGAGCACGACAGGATGTGGATGCCTCATCCCCGAACCCCGCTGCGCAGAGTCGTGAGCAGGTAAGCGCCGAGCAGGGTCGTCAGCGACAACAACAGCGCGCCACCCACGGGTTGGGCGATCACGCCGGCCAGAGCCTCCACATAGCGCTCTCCGCCGAAGGGCCACGGCATCAGTACGAGCTCACGCAGCCGCATCGGAAAGCCGACCGCGCTTCGCACCGTCGGCCCCTCCAGCACCTTCTGCAACAGGGGTACGACAAGGAGTGGCACGGCGACGACCGCCGCGAGCCCGGCGGACGTGGAACGGAAGACCCCCGCCGCCAGCACTCCCGCCCAGGCGCACCCCACCACGAGGCCGCTCCAACTGGCGCCGAGCGACAGCCAGTCGGCGGGGAGCGAGATGAGTTCTCGTCCGTAGACGAGATAGAGCACTTCGAGGTCGCAGCCCACGGTGAGGAAGGCCAGCAGCAGCCCAGTGACCGCGGCCACCAGGAGTTTCGCGACCAGCAGCCCCAGCCGACGGGGGACGGTGCCGCGGTCCGCGGCCAGGGCGGGGTGGCGGAACTCGTCACCGAAGGCGACCGCGCCGAGCAGTCCGGCGCCGATGGCGGCGGGCGGCAGCGGCAGTTCCCGCGGCCACGCGGCCAGCAGCCGCGGCTGCGGAGTGTGCCCGACCCGGGCCAGGACTACGGACGTGAGGGCGGAGGTGACCAGTACTGCGGCGGCGGTGACGTATCCGGTGCCCACGCCAGTCGCGCGGCGAAGTTCGTAGCGCAGCGGACGCAGGGGATTCCGGGCCGGGCGGACTTTGATGGGCGGCGGGAGCGGGGGCAGGGGGTCCGGGTCGGACGACTGGGCCGGGGGCGACGCGGGAGGATCGTGCGGCGCGGGGTTTGCGGGGTCGGCGTGAGGTGCGGAGTTGACGTCCGTTTCGTCGGAGGTGGGTGTCCGCGGACCGGCCGCCGTTTCCTGAGACCCTCCATGCCCGTCCGGGTCTTCCGGGCCTTCCGGGTCTTCCGGGCCTTCCGGGCCTTCGGGGCCTTCCGGGTCTTCGGGCTCTTCGGGCTCTTCGGGCTCTTCGGGCTCTTCGGGCTCTTCAACGAGCGCCGGCTGTTCCTCGACCGGCCGCCGAGCCTCATGGACCGAACCGTCGGGGCTCTCGCCCTGCGCGGGGGGCCCTTCGCCGGTCGACGGCGACGGCAGTGTCGGTGTGGGCGCGCGGTCTGAGGACAGCGGCGTCGGCGTCGGCGTCGGCCCCATGTCCCCGGTCTCGTCGGCGAGTTGGTGTACGAGGACGCCGTGCCGGAAGGCGGTCTCGCCGATCTCGGCGCAGGTACTGCCGTAGACCGACAGCCGGTTGCCGCCCTCTCGCACAATCTCCACGGAACGCCGTGCGGTCCTGGCCTCCTTGGTGAGCAGCGCGCCCAAGCGGGCGGCATGCGGGGTGCGGACGGCGACGCGGGGGCGGAGCCTGGTGCGGGAGAACTCGGCGACGTCCTGGTCGGCGATGAGTCTGCCCTGTTCGAGGGTGAGGACCTGGTCGGCGGTCCGCGCGGCCTCCTTGGGGTCGCGGGTGGCGAACAGGACCGTGCCGCCTTGGTTGGCGTGTGCCCGCATGATCCCGTGCAACCAGCGGCTCTCGCGGACGGACAACGCGGCGGCAGGGTCGTCGAGGACGAGGGTGTGCGGGGCGGACAACAGGGCGCACGCCAGGCCGAGGCGGCGGTCCATGCCCCGCGAGAGCGTGCCCAGCCGCACATCACGCAGGCTGACCAGGCCCACGACCTCCAGGACTTCGTCGGCGCGCCGCACGGGCAGCCCCACGGCGGCGCAGAGCATGCGCAGATGACCGCGGACCGTGCGGGCCGGGTGGCCGGGCACGTCGCCGAGCAGCACGCCGACTTCCCGCGCGGGATGAGCGATGCGATGCAGGGGGCGGCCTCTGAAGTAGGCGATTCCGCGGCCCTTTTGGAGTTCGAGCATGAGCTTCAGCGCTGTGGTCTTGCCCGCACCCGGGGTGCCGAGGAGTGCGGTGACGCGGCCGGAATGGGCCTCGAAGGACACGTCGTCGACGGCGGGCCGAAGCTCCTTGCGGGGGATGCTGGTCAATCCGATGGCCTGGATCACCCACAGCAAGATAGCGCGGTATGTCCGTTTTTCCGGGCACCTCGGAGCTTACTTCGCAGGCGGCCTCGCAGCCTCCGGGCACGGCATCGGGTCGCGGTCGGCGTACGACTCGGATTCATGTCCACCGCGCGTGCCGACTCTGCGGCGTCAGACCTCGGGGCGCAGCATCGGCGGGTTGAGCAGAGTGGCGCCGCCGGCGCGGAAGAGCTGGGCAGGGCGGCCGCCCTGCCGCGTGGTGGTGCCGCCGGTGGGCACCAGGAAGCCGGGGGTGCCCGTCACCTTGCGGTGGAAGTTGCGCGGGTCCAGCGCCACGCCCCACACCGCCTCGTAGACGCGGCGCAGCTCGCCGACGGTGAACTCCGGCGGGCAGAAGGCCGTCGCCAACGACGAGTACTCGATCTTGGAGCGGGCGCGCTCCACGCCGTCCGCGAGGATCTGCGCGTGGTCGAAGGCCAGCGGCGCCACCGGTTCACCGTCCCGTCCGTAGCCCCCCTGTGCCAGCAACTCCTCCACGGGGGCCCAGCGTGCGCTGTTGGCGTCGCCACCGGGACGCGGCGCAGGCAGGTCGGGGGCGAGCGCGAGGTGGGCGACGCTGACGACCCTCATCCGCGGGTCGCGCTTCGGGTCACCGTAGGTCGCCAGCTGCTCCAGGTGAGCGCCGTTGTCCTGAGCGGGGGCGGACGGGTCGTGGGCGGTCAGCCCGGTCTCCTCGGACAGCTCCCGCGCCGCGGCCTGCGCCAGGTCCTCGTCAGCCCGTACGAAGCCGCCGGGCAACGCCCACCGCCCCTGGAACGGCTGTTCGCCCCGCCGTACCGTCAGCGCGCAGAGCGCGTGGCGGCGGACGGTCAGCACGACCAGGTCCACGGTGACAGCGAAGGGCGGGTAGGCCGACGGGTCGTAGGGCATGCCGCGATCATAGTCGTCTGCCTGACGATAAACGCTCCCTTCGCCGATCGCTTCACCACTTGATCCACTTCTGTCGGATACGGGGCTCATGATCTTGTCGCCGGTCACCAGATGTCGGTACCCGTGATCGTCCGATCACACGTCACGCCGGTTCACACTCCCAACTGCAGGCCGTCAGCCGCCTCCTCGACCATGGCGAGCCCCAGTCTGCTGACGCGTATGGCGAAGGGGGAACCCGCCACCCGCAGTCCCGTCAGGCCGATCTCCCCCAGCGGCGCACTGCGCACCGGGCGCAGCGTCACCGTGCCGGCCGGGGCGTCGGGACGGATTCCGACGAGGGTGGTGAGCAGAAGCACGCCCGAGGCGGCCGCCGTCGCGGCCGGTCTGCAGGCCGCGGGATGGGGCAGCGGAGCACCACCTGCCATCCGCTGCTCCCCCGCGTACATCTCCGGCAGCCGGTGGCCGAAGCTCTCGGCCGCCGCCAGCACTCCCCGCAGCAGCGAGCTCGCCTCCTTCTCGTAACCCGCGGCGGCCAGCCCCGAGACCGCGATCGCCGTCTCCTGCACGCGCACGGCGCCGCTGCGATGGCCGAACGGGTTGTACGCCGCCTCCTTCACGCCCAGCGTCCGCAGCCCCCATCCCGAGTCCATGGCGGGTCCGCCGAGCAGCCGCGCGAGTTGCTCGGTCTGCACCTTGTCGAGCAGGCCGGGGGCCTGGTCACCCGCGCCGAGCAGCCCCGTGTCGAGGAGGTGGGCGGTGCCTGCGCCCAGGTGCGGCACGAGACGCCCGCCGGGCTTACGGGCAGCCGCGGGTCTGCCACCACCCCGGTCCTCGAGCCAGAAGTCCGCCCGGAACCGGGTCCGCAGCTCTCTCGCCCACTCCCTCAGCTCCGTCCCGCCGGGCCGTCCGTACGTGTCGAGGAGGTCGGCGCCCAACAGCGCGGCCCGGTGGGCATACGCCTGGGTCTCGCAGCGCAAGGGCCCGCCGGGGCGCGGGTCGGGCAGGTACATCCCGTCTCCGACGGCGGCCCGCAGCCACCGCAGGCAGCGCTCGGCTGCGGGCAGCAGTTCCTCGGTCTCCTGCTCGGGAAGCCCCCAGCGCCGGGCCTCCGCGAGGAGCACGGGGAACAGGAGCGTCGCCTCGGTGCCGGTGCAGACCGGCGGCAGATGAGGGCCCGCGTCCCGCCGTGGGCCGGGGATCATTCCGGACCGGGTCTCCGGGCCCTCGAGTTGGGCGCGGGCCAGGGTACGCAGGGTGCCCGCGGCGAGCCGGGTGCCGAGCGGCAGGGTCATCCGGGCGGCGATCAGCGCGTCGGCCGGGGCCATGCCGCAGCGCCAGGGTGCTCCGGCCGCGAGGTGGGTGTCGGACGGGTTCGCGGGGTCGCGCAGCAGCAGGGCTTCCAGGTCCTCCAGGCAGGTGTGCAACAGCGCCCGGACCCCGGGGTCGTCCCCTGCGGCCTCTGTCTGGGCGAGAGGGCTGGTGGCGCCCCGGCTCACCGGTCTGATGGGTCCCGCGCCGTCCGGCCGTACACGCAGTTCCACGCTCCGGGTGCCGCCGGGCGGGAGTTCCAACTCCCAGCGCAGCAGTCCCGCGGAAGCCAGGGCATCGGAGGGCGGGGGGTTGGCGGTGACGGTCGAATGCCCGGTGGCGCAGGACCAGCGCAGGCCGGAGTCGTGGACGCTGGCGGGCAGTTCCGGCCCGGCGCTGCCGGAGGCGACGGCGCCCAGTTCCGCGAGGTCCGTGCCCAGGGACACCTCGACGGGCAGGCGCAGCGAGCGGCGGGCGGTGCTGTGCAGGGTGATCCGCTCGGTGCCGTCCGCGTAACGCGTGCGCTCCACCACGACGTCCGGGTCCGGCCCTGCGTCGGCGGAGATGCGCAGCGTGCCCATGAACCGAGCCCGGTCGGCCGTGACCATCCGTGCCTGCACGGCGAGCGGCTCCCGGCCCGCCACTCGAACCTGACAGCGGGCGAGCACACGCCGCCCTGCGCGGTAGAAGCCCTCCATCCCGCTCCCGGTCAGCTGGCCCTGTTCGGTGGAGATCGCAAGGCCCGGCAGTGCGACGCAGATCAGCGCGGTGTGGGCCGGCGGCAGCTCCGTGGGGCGCCGCGGGGCGGGCGGCGGTGCCTGGGGGGTTGCCGGGCTTCCCGCGCCTGTGAGGGGTTGCGCCGGCAGGTTGCCCGTGCCGGGCAGGGCAGACATCGAGGCGCCCAAACGCGAGGCCGTGGCACGGGGCGAGGGGCTGCGGATGTCCTTACGCGAAGCGCTACAGCTGTCCTCATCCCGCGCACGGGCGGAGGGCTGGGTTGGCGTGCGGAGGGACGGGACGTCGTCGTAGGCGTCGGGCATGGAGGACCGGGGCATGGGGCGGCTTCTTCTGCGTTCGGCGCGCGTGGGATGCGCTCGGCACCAGGTGGGGGGCAAGAGAAAGACGGGATGACATGGCCGCGAGGGCAAGCCATGGGTACCGCCACACAGGTGAACGGAGCGGCTCCACTCCGGGTCACGCCTCATCTTCGTGCTTTTCGGGAAAGCGACCGAATGTCGGCGCGACGGAGTCGCGCGGGTGGCCGTGGAGCCGCGCGGCGGTGCGCTCGGGGGTTGCTCGGCGGTGTGGGTCCCGGACCACGTCGGCGCACTCACGTGTCCCCCTCCGTGCCTTGTTGTCCGCCACTGCGGCGGACCCGTGCTCGACCGCTCGCGCCGTCCGCCGCACGCCCCGGCCGCCGCCCGGCGGGTGAGCCGGCGTCGGCGGGACGAGAACGACGGGTCGGGGCCGTGCCGGGTGAACGCCGGGGGGCTCGGGCATGGGAGCCCCCTTCTGAGCGTGCCCTGCGTCGGCGTCGGGAGCCGGTGTCGCACGGCCCGTCCGAGAGGCTTTCCGCATCGTCGGACGGAGTGGCAGGGCTCGTTTCGCCCTCGGTATCCGCGCACCAGGCAGCAGCGTGGCTCGGGTCGCCCTCTACGCGGCTCGAATCGTCCTCGGCGTCGGCGCACCGGACGACGCGGCTCGTTTCGCTGTCGGCATCGGCGCCCTCGGCTGCCCTCGCCAGGTCGCGTCCCCTGCGTTCCGCGCGCAGACAGCGGCGGATCGATTCCGGGTCGAGACCCTCGTTGCAGGCCTGGTGCAGGAGGCGGGCGAAGAGGTAGTCGGGGTCGGCGGCGAGGGCCATGGCCAGGGCTTCGCGGGCCTCCAGTTCGTCGCCGGAGGACCAGGCGACCCAGCCGACCAGTGTGAGCGGGGCCGCGGCGTGCTCTCCGTAGGGGCCGACGCACCGACGGGACAGAGCGCGCCAGAGACGGAGGGCCGGCCTGGCTTCCTCACCTTCCATCCACTCGGCGGCGCGATCCCGGGTCGCGCGGTCCTGGAGTCCGAGGATGAGGGTGGCGGCATCGTCGTGCCCGATGAGTTCGTCGTCACGAAGGTCCGCGTCGAGTGCGCCGGACACGATCGGGTTGTCCGCGAGACGCTCCATCATGCGCCGGGCCAGCGCAAGCGTCTCCTCGGCCACCTCCGCACGGCTCTCCGCGTCCAGGATGCGCGGCACGAGGGAGGACTGAGCGATGTCGAGCGCGGCCTCCTGCTGCAGCGCGGCAGCGGTTTCCCACGGCATCAGCCGTCCCCGCAGTTCCTTCAGGGTGCCGCGCACCTGAAGGCCCGCGTAGGTCGCGGCGGCGGCCAGCACCGAGGTGCCCGGCAGCCCCATCGACTCACCTTCGGGCGAGCAACATCCGTTGCCCGGGCAGCAGTACGACCAGAAGCGGCCGTCGGAGAGGCACAGGGCCTCCACCACCGGAACGTCGAGGACGCCGCAGGCCCTGCGCAGGAGCTGTGCGAGTGGTCGCAGGCGTTCCATCACGTCGCGCGCCGACTCACCGTTCGCCGGGTCCTGGCAGAGGAAGGCGACCATGCTCTCCGGCTTGGCGCCCCGGCGCTCGCTTCCGGTCACCAGTCCGTGGGCCAGCTGCTGGGCGACGGACGGCCAGTCATCCGTCTGGGCCGGGATGCCCAGCCGTGCCCGCCCACCGAACCGTCCGCGCGTGTCGCGGTCGTGCAGCGCGACCAGGACGACGCTGTCCTCGGGGTGATAGCCGAGCAGGTAGGGCAGGGCGTCGGCCAGTTCGGCCGGCGTGCGGAGCGTGACCTGCTGTTCTCCGCAGGGACCGGCGGCGGCACCGTGTGCCGCGTACACCTTGGACTCATCGAGTCCCAGGGGCGGGGCATGCGTACCGGACACGGAGTGTCCAGACGGCTGTCCGGACCCGGAGTGTCCCTGCCTTGGACGAGAGTGCCTGTCGCGACTCTCGTACGCGGGGCTCTCTCCGCGCCCACCGCAGCTGTTCTGCCCGCTGATGTCACCGTTGCCGGAGGTCCCGGCCGCTTCGCTGTGATTCGTCATGCGGCGACCATCTCGCGGATCTTGAAGTTCCGCTTTTGCCTGTGGATAAGTCCGACCATGATCACGTCAGAAGCTGTCCACAGTTCGCCGTGCCCGTTCGCGCGATGTCCGAGGCATCGGGTTGCATGGGGCCATGAGCGACGAAGACCTGCCCTCCACTGCCCGCCAAGATGTGCGTACGGCCGCCGATGCCGTGCTCGCCCGCCTCGTCGGCGCACCGGCGGGTGCCGCACGGCTGCGCGAGGACCAGTGGCGCGCCGTCGAGGCGCTGGTCGCCGACAAGCGCAGAGCCCTGGTGGTGCAGCGCACGGGCTGGGGCAAGTCGGCGGTGTATTTCGTCGCGACCGCACTGTTGCGCGAGCGGGGCGCCGGCCCCACCGTCATCGTCTCCCCGCTCCTCGCGCTCATGCGCAACCAGGTGGAGGCTGCCGCCCGTGCCGGAATCCACGCTCGAACCATCAACTCCTCGAACACGGAGGAGTGGGACACGATTCGCCAAGAGGTCACCGCAGGGGCGGTCGACGTGCTCCTCGTAAGCCCTGAGCGGCTCAACAACCCGGACTTCCGCGATCAGGTCCTGCCCGAGCTGGCGGCCGCGACCGGCCTGCTCGTGGTCGACGAGGCGCACTGCATCTCGGACTGGGGTCATGACTTCCGCCCGGACTACCGAAGGCTGCGCACCATGCTGGCCGACCTCCCGCACGGCGTCCCCGTGCTGGCCACGACCGCGACGGCCAACGCGCGCGTGACGGCCGACGTGGCCGAGCAACTGGGTACCGGCGGCGGCACCGACGCGCTGGTCCTGCGCGGCCCGCTGGACCGGGAGAGCCTGAGCCTCGGGGTGCTCGAACTGCCGGACGCCGCCCATCGGATGGCCTGGCTCGCCGACCACCTTCACGAGCTGCAGGGCTCCGGGATCATCTACACCCTCACGGTGGCCGCCGCCGAGGAGGTCACCACGTTCCTGCGCCAGTGCGGGCACACCGTGACGTCGTACACGGGGAAGACGGAGAACGCGGACCGTCAGCAGGCCGAGGAGGATCTGCTGGCCAACCGGGTCAAGGCCCTGGTCGCGACCTCGGCGTTGGGCATGGGCTTCGACAAGCCCGACCTGGGCTTCGTGGTGCACCTCGGCTCGCCGTCCTCCCCGATCGCCTACTACCAGCAGGTGGGCCGCGCGGGCCGTGGGGTCGAGCACGCCGAAGTGCTGCTCCTGCCGGGCAAGGAGGACCAAGCGATCTGGGAGTACTTCGCTTCCGTCGCCTTCCCTCCGGAGGAGCAGGTACGCCGCACCCTGGATGTCCTCGCCCACGCGGAACGGCCGCTGTCGTTGCCCGCCCTCGAGCCGCTGGTGGAGCTGCGCCGGTCCCGGCTGGAGACGATGCTGAAGGTCCTCGACGTGGACGGCGCCGTGCGGCGCGTCAAGGGAGGCTGGGTATCCACCGGCGTCCCCTGGGCGTACGACACCGAGCGCTACGCCTGGGTAGCCAAGCAGCGCGCGGCCGAGCAGCAGGCGATGCGTGACTACGTCACGACGACGGGCTGCCGTATGGAGTTCCTGCGGCGGCAGCTGGACGACGAGGAGGCCGCCCCGTGCGGTCGCTGTGACACCTGCGCGAAGCCCCGCTTCCCGGACTCCGTCTCCCCGGCGGCGCTGAACGCGGCGCGCGGCGAGCTGGGACGGGCGGGTGTCGAGGTCGAGCCGCGCAAGATGTGGCCGACAGGGCTGCCGGCGGTCGGCGTCAACCTGAAGGGGCGTATTCCGGCCGGTGAGCAGGCCGCGCCAGGGCGTGCACTGGGCCGCCTCTCGGACATCGGCTGGGGCAACCGGCTGCGGCCGATGCTCGCGCCCCAGGCCCCCGACGGGCCCGTCCCGGACGATGTGGCGAAGGCAGTTGTCGGCGTGCTGGCCGACTGGGCGAAGGGCCCGGGAGGCTGGGCCTCCGGGAGCACCGACGCCCAGCCGCGCCCGGTCGGTGTCGTCACCATGGCCTCGCGCTCCCGGCCGCACCTGATCGGCACCCTCGGCGCGCGGATCGCCGAGATCGGTCGTCTGCCGCTGCTGGGATCCGTGGCGTACACCGGTGCGGTCTCCCAGGTCACCCGCAGCAACAGCGCACAACGGCTCAAGGCACTGGACGGGGCGCTGACCGTGCCGCCCGAACTGGCCGTGGCGCTCAAGGAGACGGTCGGCCCCGTACTCCTGGTGGACGACGTGACCGAGACAGGCTGGACGCTCGCGGTCGCCGCGCGCGTGCTCCGGCGTGCGGGGGCGCAGGGGGTGTTGCCGCTGGTTCTCGCCGTGCGGGCTTGAACGAGGCGTACGCCGAAGTGGGCCCCTGCCGCTCGATCGTTGCCGTCGAGCCCTATGAGCAGGGATATAAGCGGTGGATCACCACAAAACCGCCAGTGGCCCCAATTGCTCGTTGCCGCAACCAAGTTCGGCAGGAAGAATTGAAGTCCGCTCCCCGCACGGCTCACCCGTGAATCGGTAGGGCTTCTGCTGCGGCGTGCGCTCCCCCAAGTCCGACCCCCGCCCGCAGTGTGGGCGCGTAGCCGAAGGGAGGATCGTGACCTTCGGATTCGCTCCGTCCTCGGCGGCCTCCATGTCGACGTCTGCCGACCTGTCCGCCGCTTCCGCCAACCGGTTGCTCGAGCCCGCGGAATGGGCCGCCGCCGGGATTCCGCTGCTGCGCAATCCCCGGGAGGTCGTCAGCGGGCTGCACGCACGGCACCAGCCCCGGCCCGCGACCGCGGTCATCGCCGTTCTGGACCCGGACGAACGGCTGAGGGCGAGTGCCTCGTTCACCCGGCGCACGGCCCCGGCCGACGGGTGGATGTTCCGCAACGCCCTGCTGGCCCAGTTGCGCCGGGTCATCCCCCACGACCTGCGCCGCCGCACCCCGGTACGTACGGCCGTGCTGCTCTACTGCCGTGAGGGCGACGCGCGTTGGACGGAGGAGGACGGAGCGTGGATGTGGGGCCTGCGGGACGCCTGCACCCTGCACGGACTGCGCTGCGGGGCGTACATCACCCTGACGCGTGACGGCTGGCAGGTCCTCGGCGAGGGCCGCGGCGGACGCCGCCCCCACGCCGACTCACCCGCCGAACCGTTCGCCACGGCGGTGGCACCGCCGCCGATACCACGCACCGGCGGCGCCGCGTCCGATGTACTCCGGCGGGTGGCGGCGCGCTGAGCGGCACAACCGCGCTGCCGGGAGCGGTGGCGGCAGGACCCTGACCCTGCCCGCTCCAGGCCCACGGCACACCCAGGCCCAGACCTCGAAGCCCCGCCTCCCCAGGGCGCCTGCGCCGCCACAAGCCGACGCCGCACAACGGCGGGACCGCTCCAACACCACCCACCAAGCCGTGCCGCACCGCGCAGCCGCCGTCACAGACCGCGCCACACGCGCCTCAACCAGCCATGCTCCCCACTCCTCGCCGCCCCGGGCACTCCCGCGGAAAAGACCCCGGGCACGCCGAAACACCCCGCAGGCACGCCGAAGCGCCCCGTCGCGGGGTGTGGCCGAAATGGCGCCCTGATCGTCATCCGGGCACGCGCGGCTGCCCGGTGAGCCCTGGCGGGCCGACCGGGAGGAGGTCCGCAGTCGCTCAGACTCCTGCGCCCAGCACGGAGTTGATCGTCTCCGGGTCGCCGCAGACGATCAGCAGGGCGTGAGCCCGGCCGAGTGCCTGCGGCAGCGCCTGCGCGGTGACGGAGTCGGAGTCGGTGCCGCCGTTGACGGCGACCACGACGACGGGACGCGGTGCGGCCCGACCGACGGCGGAGGCATCGGCGTAGAAGACGTCGTCGCCGGCGTCGTGCTGCGCCCAGTAGGCGGCTTCGCCGAAGGACAGCTCGTGGGCGGCCCACGGATGCGACTCGCCGGTGGTGATCACCAGCACGTCGCCGGGGGCACGCCCCGACTCCAGCAGCAGGTCGACGGCTTCCTCGGCGGCATCCAGCGCCCCCTCGGCCGAGGCCGGGATCAGCTGGATCTGCGGAGTGGCGGCCGGAGCGGACGGCCCGGGCTTGGCCGCTGTGTGCGACGCGCGCTGGGCCGGCACCGGCCGGGCAGGACCCGGGCGGCCGGGACGCGGCGGAGCCGCGGGACGGGGACCGGGTACGGGACGGGGGGTCGGCGCGACGCGGCCGCTGGCCGGAGTGGCACGCGGACCCTGGGCACTCTCGTGAATCTGAGGCTCCTCGGGAATGAGAGGCATGAGCTGATGTTTATCAAACGCCGGTGCGACTCGCGTCGGCGGGTGGCACATGAGCGCGAACGAATCCGTCAGAAATCGAAGCCCAGCTGACCCTCGATCTCCGGAACGCTTCCGTCCGCCCAGTTGCGGACCTTCTTGAGGTGCCGCCACTGGGGCAGCGCATCAAGATACGCCCACGACAACCGGTGGTACGGGGTCGGACCCCGCTCCGCCAGCGCGGCCTTGTGCACGGGCGACGGATACCCGGCGTTGGCCGCAAAACCGAAGTCTGCATGGTCGATACCCAGTTCGGCCATCATTTTGTCGCGCTGAACCTTGGCGATCACCGAAGCCGCCGCGACGGCGACGCAGGACTGGTCGCCCTTGATCACCGTACGGACCCGCCAGGGCGCTCCGACATAGTCGTGCTTGCCGTCCAGGATGACCGCCTCGGGCCGCACCGGAAGCGCCTCCAGGGCCCGTACGGCGGCGAGCCGCAGCGCGGCCGTCATACCCAGGTCGTCGATCTCCTCCGGAGAGGCGTGACCGAGGGCGTACGAGGTCACCCACTTGAGCAGTTCCTCGGCGAGCGACTCGCGCCGCTTGACCGTCAGGAGCTTGGAGTCGGTGAGGCCCTCGGGCGGTCGGCGCAGTCCGGTGACCGCCGCGCAGACGGTGACGGGGCCGGCCCAGGCGCCTCGCCCCACCTCGTCGACACCGGCAATGACCTTCGCTCCGGTCGTGGCGCGCAGGGAGCGCTCGACGGTGTGAGTAGGTGGTTCGTACGGCATGGCGCCCTTAGCCTACGCCGCCGATGTCCCCCTGCGACACCCAGGTTTCCCGGAGCAACCTCAGCCCCATCGCGGAACCGGGTCAGGCGCCGTGCGGGCGCAGCAGCGGCACCATCAACTGGTCGATCATCTCCGCCATGTCCCCCTCGCTCCATTCGCTTCCGCACATCTTCGAGCGGTACATCATCATGGCTGGAATCGCATCGAAAACATAGCCGTTGGCCGCGTCGGGTCGTACCTCACCTCGCCGAATTCCCCGCTCCACGATCTCCCGCAGCAGCTTCACCGTCGGCTCCACGACCCCCCCGATGATCAGGCCATGGAAGCGCTCGGCTTGGATGGTGTCGCATTCGTGAATGACTGAGCGCAGCGCGAACCCGGGACGCGAGAACATGGCCTCGCGTGCCTGCCGACACAGCTCCAGCAGATCCTCGCGCACGCTTCCCAGGTCGGGTGCGGCGTCGAAACGCGGAAGTCCGGCCTGGAGCGCGTCCGCGACGAGGTCCTCCTTGGACGGCCAGCGGCGGTAGACCGCGGCCTTGCCCGTCTGGGCGCCGGCAGCGACGCCCTCCATGGTGAGGCCGTTCCAGCCGACCGTACTGAGCTGCTCCAGCGCGGCGTCGAGGATCGCACGCTCGAGCACGGCGCCGCGCCGGCGCGGGGAGGCCGTCTGGGCAGGAGCGGCCGTCCAGCGCGAAGTGACCATCTGTGCGTCTCCGTTGAGCCTGAGGGGGTGGGTTCGTGGGACGAGCGGACGAGCGGACGAGCGAGGCGTCCCCGGCGGCGACTTCGGTGAACGCTTGCGTTCACTAAGGGGGACTCACTACCGTGGACGCGTCAGTGAACGCGAGCGTTCACTAAGGCACTTGTGGGGGACCCATAGTGACGACCTCTCCGTTGATTCAGGATCAGAAGCCGGGAGCAGCCCGCCGGGAGGGGCACCCCGGCATCGCACTCACCGTCATCGCGGCCTGCCAACTCATGGTGGTACTCGACGCGACGATTGTGAACATCGCACTCCCGCACATTCAAGACGCGCTCAAGTTCAGCACCACCGACCTGACATGGGTGGTCAGTGCCTACACGCTGACCTTCGGCGGTCTGCTGCTGCTCGGCGGCCGGGCCGGTGACGTCCTCGGCCGCCGCCGCGTGTTCATGACCGGAATTCTTCTCTTCACGCTCGCCTCGCTGCTCGGTGGATTCGCCCAGGAGCCGTGGCAGCTGCTGGCGGCGCGTGCCCTTCAGGGCATCGGAGGCGCGATAGCGTCCCCTACCTCGCTGGCTCTGATCACCACGACGTTTCCCGAAGGCCCGGAGCGCAACCGGGCCTTCGGCGTCTTCGCCGCCGTCTCCGCCGGTGGCGGTGCCATCGGTCTGCTCGCCGGCGGCATGCTCACCGAGTGGCTCGACTGGCGGTGGGTGCTCTTCGTCAATGTACCCATCGGGGTGCTGATCGCCGTGCTCACGCCGATGTACATCAGCGAGTCGGAGCGGCACCCTGGGCGGTTCGACATCGCGGGCGCGCTGACCTCGACTGCCGGTATGGCCACGCTCGTCTACGGCTTCATCCGCGCGGCGGAGGACGGCTGGCGGGACGGCCTGACCATCGGTTCCTTCGGGGCCGCGGCGGTGCTGCTGCTGGCCTTCGGCTTCATCGAGACCCGGGCCAAGGAGCCGATCACCCCGCTGAGGATGTTCGCCGACCGGAACCGCTCGGGCACGTACGTGATCATGCTGAGCCTGGCCGCGGCGATGTTCGGCATGTTCTTCTTCATCGTGCTGTTCGTACAGAACGTGCTGCAGTACACGCCGATCGAGGCCGGTCTGGCCTTCCTTCCGGTGACCGTCGCGATCGTCACGGGCGCGGGGCTGTCGCAGCGGTTCCTGCCGGTGCTCGGGCCCAAACCGTTCATGGTGGTCGGTTCGACGGTCGTCGCGCTCGGCCTCGCCTGGCAGACCTTCATCAGCCCCGACAGCTCGTACGTCGGCGGGGTGCTCGGCCCCATGCTGGTGTTCGGTTTCGGCATGGGACTGAACTTCGTGACCCTCACCCTGACCGCCGTCTCCGGGGTCGCCCCGCACGAAGCGGGCGCGGCGTCCGGCCTGCTCAACGCCACGCAGCAGGTGGGCGGTTCACTCGGTCTGTCCATCCTCACCACGGTCTTCGGCTCGGCCAGCCGTGACGAGGGGGAGAAGCAGGTGCAGCTCTTCATGGCGGAGGGCACGGCGGAACAGAAGGCCGAGTTCGCCAGGACCCAGCAACTGCCCGCTCCCTGGAGTCACGAAGTACTCGCCCAGGGCATCTCAACGGCGTTCGTCCCCGCCGTCGCGATGGCCGTGCTCGCTCTGGTCACCGCCGCGTTGGTGATCAGGGTCCGCAAGAGCGACCTGGACGCCCTGGCCGGCACGGCAGGACCCGCCGCCGGAGGCTGACAGGCACCGCCCACGGCCGAACCACGCCCGGAGACCGACAGCGAGGGCGTGGTCCGGTCGTGGCGGGCCTCAGGGGTACAGCGAATCGGCCTCACTCTCACCGCACTCCAGCGCGCTCGCCCCCTCCGACAGCGGCCGCTCGTCGAGGATGCGCCTAGCTTCGGCGTCCCCCCAACTCGTCGCATACCAAGGGAGGTTCGCCTCGTCCATATCGGCCTTGATCTCCCGCAGCGCACACGACCGCAGGGGCTCCTCAAGTCTGTCCAGGGCCGGTACGGCGTCGGCGGACAGCCCCTGGGCGTACTCGAGGTCGAACCGGCCCGTGTCCTCGTACCGCTGCACATTGCGCTCGGCGATCAGCCCGTCCGGCGACACGAACCCGAACACGAGCACTCCGGCGACCGCGCCGGCCGCGACGGCGCGCGGCAGCCAGCGGGCTCCCCACACCCCGGCAGCCATGATGAGCACGATGACCAGGCCGAGCCAGAGCTCCACGGCCAGCACCGAGATCCTCAGTCGCGTCAGCCCATAGGCCTCCACATACATGTCCATACGTCGCACAGCGGATGCCACGACAACGAGCGCCAGCGCGCACAGAGTTCCCAGCACACCGCGCACGAGCGTCCGGTCACTCGATCGAGTGCGCGGCGCCCAGCGCAGGGCCACGACGATGACCAGCAGGGTGAGCAGGGTGGCCATGAGCAGCTGCCAGAAGCCCTGGCGCGCGTACTCGGCGTACGTCTGGCCGGTCTGCTCCAGCACGGCGTCGTAGCCACCGAAGAGCACGGCGAGCTGGACGGCGTTGAAGACGGCGAAGAGCGCGACGAGCCCGATCAGCGGCAGTGCCCACTCGACGCGGCCGCGTGCCCGTCCGGCCGGTACCTGGATCCGGTCCCAGTGGGCCGGCGCGGCCGCCGTACGAGCCGCCGCGAGGGTCCCGAACAGGCCCACCATGAGGAGCAGGACCCGCCAGGGCCCGTCGGACACGGAAACGTCGGGCACCAGCACGCCGAGCAGGTCCGCGAAGGCCGCGTCCGCGCCGGCGAACAGTGCCCCGAAGACGAACAGCAGCACCGCGGCCACGACCAGCGCCCGCAGCAGCGGTCCCAGGCGGCGGCCCTGGTCGCCACCGACCCGCTCGCGCAGCCCCTGCCAGGCCCACACCGGGCCGGTGACCACGGAGGTGAACACACCGATCGGGCTGAGCAGGACGGCGGGCCAGGTACGGCCGCCGTGCAGCGCGAGCGAGCCCGCCGCCAGCGCGGTGATGACGGCGAGGAACGACGGCCAGGCGGCGGCGCGCAGCGCGGGCACGAGCAGCAGGGCGAGCCCGCCGACGCCCCAGACCAGCGCCCACGGGCGCGGACGCCGGCCCGCCCGCCGTCCGGCGAAGTACGCGGCCAGCGTGGCGGGCACGGCGACGACGAGCAGATTGACCGCCATCCCCTCGCCGAGCAACAGCATGCTGAGGACGCCGGCGGCCAACGCGGCCCACAGGGTCGCGGTGTGGATCGGCGCCGGTTCTTCCAGCCCGAGGCCGGTCGCCCCCGGCGATGCGGGCGGCGCGGGCGGCGGTCCGCCCGCCGCGACCGAACGGCGCTTTTCCTGCGCCGCCCGTTCTCCGGATGCCGACCCCTTGGGCTCGGACGTGGACGGCGCCGACGGCGTTGACGGTGTTTCGGACACGGGACCCCCTCCCCCGACCGGCCCTCAGCGCCCACCGTAAGCAGCGTGCCGCTGCGGCAGAGGGCCGGTGGCCGGTGTCTCGTCGCCGCGTCTCGTCATGATCAACACGCGGTGTGGCGGACAGGGTATGCAGCGAGAAAGCCCGTAGCGGCAGCCGAAGACCGCACCGTGGCAGTCCTGTGGCAGTCCTGTGACAGTTGAGGCGATTGTGGCAGCTGTGATCCGGGAACCGCGTCCCGCTCCGGCCCGCCGGCCCAGCGACAAGTCGGCTAGCCCACCGACAACCAGTTCGGCAGCCCTTCGGTCTGCTCCACCCAGGCCTCAGGAGGCGTCCCGGCCTTTCCGGATGCGACCACTCCCCCAACGATCGCGCAGGTCGTGTCGACGTCGCCGCCCACCTGGGCCGTCGTCCAGAAGGCAGGTTCGTAGTCACCGAGGGCGCGTGCGGCCGACCAGAGCGCGAACGGCACGGTGTCGTGCGCCGTCGTACGCCGCCCACAGCCCAGTACGGCGGCGACGGTGTCGGCGTCGCCGTAGTCGAGCATGTCCCGTGCGCGCCGCAGGCCCGCCCCGACAGCGCTCTTCGGGACGAGCGCGATAACGCCGTCGAGGAGCGCGCCGGCGCTCGGCGGTCCCGCCGGGTCGGCCGCGAAGGCGGCGGCAGCGGCGACCGCCATGGCGCCGACGACGGCCTCACGGTGCTGGTGGGTGGGGTACGACGAGATCTCCGCCTGGTGCGTCGCCTGCTCGGGGTCATCCGCGTACCAAGCCCCCAGCGGTGCGATCCGCATGGCCGCGCCGTTGCCCCAGGAGCCCTGGCCGTTGAAGAGCGCGGAGGCCAGCTCACGCCAGTCGCCACCCTCGCGGACCAGGCGCAGCAGGCGGTTGACCGCCGGCCCATAGCCCCGGTCGAAGTCGTGGTGCACGGCGAAGGAGCGGGCGAGCTCGTCCTGGTCGATCCGGTGGTGGGCCGCGAGGACGGCCACGACGGAGCAGGCCATCTCGGTGTCGTCGGTCCACTGCCACGGAGCGGGCGGCGTCTCGCGGCGCTTGAGCAGCGGATAGTTCGCGGGCACGAAGTACTGCGAGCCCAGCGCGTCCCCCACCGCGAGTCCGCGCAGGCTGGCCAGGGCGCGCCCCAGGCGGCCGTCGGGAGAGGAGTCAGCGGTCATCGCACAGCCACTCTAACCGGTGGGTCCATACGATTCCGGGTCTCGCCAGCGGTCGAACGGCCGGTCGAGCGCGTAGCGGCCGTCATCTCCGAGAACGAGCATCCGCATCTCCGCGTTCCCCGGGTTCGACAGCGACTCGAACTCCGCGACAGTCCAGTGGAACCACCGCATGCAGAACAGCCGCATGGCGAGGCCATGGGTGACGAGCAGGACGTTCGGCGGATGATCGGGGTCCTCGAAACTACGGAACAGGCTCTCCAGGAAGCCACCGACCCGGTCGTACACGTCGGCGCCGGACTCGCCCTGCACGAAGCGGTAGAAGAAGTGCCCGTAAGCGTCCCGGTAGGACTTCTGGAGTCGTACGTCGTCGGGGTCCTGCCAGTTGCCCCAGTCCTGCTCGCGCAGTCGGGGCTCCTCACGGACACGCACCTGCTCGGGGTTCAGGTGAAAGGCCTGGAACGTCTCGTGCGTCCGGCGATACGGGGAGACATAGACGCTGACGCGCTCGCTTCCGAAGATCTCGCGCAGCCGTTTCCCGGTCTCCTCGGCCTGCTGCCAGCCCCGCTCGGTGAGCGCCAGGGCATGGTCGGGCTCGCGTTCGTACACGGTGTCATCAACATTGCCCGTTGACTCCCCGTGTCGGACAAGGACGATGCGCCGTGGTCGTGCCATGCCAAAACCCTAAAGGGGGCGAGGGCGTATCGAGCACTCGTCCGGGTTCCATAAGGCGTAGGTCACACATGTCCTGCACATCAGGACGCCAAGACGGTGGGTCGTTCATCAAACTGTCCGGGACTCGAATCTCAGCCCGCCCTCAGACCGTCCAGCTCGGTTCCAGCTCCACGATGTCGCCCGCGAGAGCGGCGACGTCCGCTTCGATCTGAGCCCGCAGGGCGAGGCGTTCGATGCGTTCGACGCGGTACTTTCCGTGCTCGGCAGCCGACTGCCACATGGAGAGGATCACGAACTCGTAACCGGGTGCCTCACCGAACAGACCGCGCACCATGCCCGGGGAGCCGGCCATCGCGGGGTTCCAGACCTTCTCCTGCATCAGCGCGAAGTGCTCGGCCCGCTCCTCGTGGACACGGCAGTGCGCCACCCGCACCAGATCGGCGTCCGCGAAACGCGGCTCGAAGCCCGTCTTCACGTCGAATCGGTGATCGAAGAGCTTGACCTGCATGTCCTTGTAGGTGCCCGACTGCGAGGCGGCGAGCCGGTCGTGGGAACGCGCCATGAAGGAGTCGTAGAAGGCCCGGCTCTCCCAGAAGGAGAAGATGTGTGCCACACCGGGTCGTGCCCGGCTCCAGCCCCCACCCTGTCCACGGAAACCCGGCTCCCCCAGAAGCCCCGCCCACTTTCGCTGCCCCCGCTCGAAACCGCGGCGGTCGACCACGGTGCAGCGAATCCACTTGACCAGCACCGCGCCATGGTAAGGCCACGGAGCGTGGCGCCGGTCACGCTCAGACCGGTCGCACGGGGGCGAACGCCCGCGCACGCGTGCAAGGATGGGTAACTGGCCTGGGCCGCGAGGCAGTTCGGCCCGCTTGTACTGAAGAGACGGGGAGGAGAGTTCTGTTGAACGGCCTCAACAAGGGCATCCGCAAGGTCGAGATCTCGTTGAAGTGGGATCCGAGCCCCTCCGGGCAGCCGCCCACTGATCTCGACCTCATCGCAGCGACCTACCTGGCGGCCGAACCGAGCGGAAGGCCCGCTTATGTCGTGCACTTCGACAGCCGCTCGCCCGACGGCACCATCACCCTCAACCGCGACAGCAAGACCGGGCAGGGCTTCGGTTGGGACGAGGTCATGACGGTGGAGCTGAACCGCCTCGACCCCCGGTACGGGCGGGTGGTCGTCGGTGTCGCCATACAGCAGCGGAACGGTGAGAGGGCCTTCGTCAACGTCACCAAGCCCGCCCTGCGCATCCGCGAGGGCTACACCGTCCTGGCGGAGGACGACTTCGGTGGTGTCCTCGGGTCGACGGCCGCCACCGTGGCCGAGTTCATCCGCGACGACTCAGGCGAGTGGACCTTCCGCCCCGGCCTCCACGGCTACGACGAGGAGCCTGCGGCCTTCGCACAGATCATGGGCGCCCCGCGCGCATCCTGACCCGTACACCCCCACCGCGCCAAAGGGCGGCACGGCCATGACCGTGCCGCCCTCAGTGTTTCAAGGCGTCAGCTGCAACCGCTGGTCGAGCCGCAGCCCTCGCAGATGTAGCAGGAGCCGGCGCGCTGCATCTTCGTACCGCAGGAGAAGCACAGCGGGGCGTCGGCCTGGATACCCAGCTGCATCTCCACCAACTCGGCGCTGGTGTGGGCCTGCTTCGGGGCGGGCTTGACCGCCCCGTCCTCCGTCTTGGGGGTGGCGACGGCCTTCAGGCCGGACTGCCGGGGCGCCGACTGGGCCAGACCCTCGACGTCGACCTCCACGTCGTCGAGGATTGGCTCGTACGAACCGGTCTCCAGGTGACGCTGACGCTCCTCGGCGGAGTGGATGCCGAGCGCGGAACGCGTCTCGAAGGGCAGGAAATCGAGCGCCAGGCGACGGAAGATGTAGTCGACGATCGACGCGGCCATCCGCACGTCCGGGTCGTCCGTCATACCGGCCGGCTCGAACCGCATGTTCGTGAACTTGGAGACGTACGTCTCCAGCGGCACGCCGTACTGCAGACCCACCGAGACGGCGATCGAGAAGGCGTCCATCATGCCCGCGAGGGTCGAGCCCTGCTTCGACATCTTCAGGAAGACCTCGCCCAGGCCGTCGTCCGGGTAAGAGTTGGCGATCATGTAGCCCTCGGCGCCGCCGACGGTGAAGGACGTGGTGATGCCGGGACGCCCCTTCGGCAGGCGCTTGCGGACCGGACGGTACTCGACGACCTTCTCGACCGCGGTCCGGATCGTCTCCTCGGCCTTCTCGGTGATCTCCGCCTTCTCCGACTCCTTGGTCTTCGCGGAGAGCGGCTGACCGACCTTGCAGTTGTCGCGGTAGATCGCGAGCGCCTTGACGCCGAGCTTCCAGGCCTCGAAGTAGATCTCCTCGACCTCCTCGACGGTCGCCGTCTCCGGCATGTTGACCGTCTTGGAGATGGCGCCGGAGATCCACGGCTGGATCGCGGCCATCATGCGGACGTGACCCATCGGGGAAATGGCGCGCTCGCCCATGGCGCAGTCGAAGACCTCGTAGTGCTCCTGCTTGAGGCCCGGGGCGTCGATCACATTGCCGTGATCGGCGATGTGGGCGACGATCGCCTCGATCTGCTCCTCCTGGTAGCCCAGGCGGCGCAGGGCCTGCGGGACCGTGCCGTTGACGATCTGCATCGAGCCGCCGCCGACCAGCTTCTTGAACTTGACCAGCGCCAGGTCCGGCTCGACACCGGTGGTGTCACAGGACATCGCGAGGCCGATGGTGCCGGTCGGGGCGAGCACGGACGCCTGCGAGTTACGGAAGCCGTTCTTCTCGCCGAGGCGGAGGACGTCCTGCCAGGCCTCGGTGGCGGCGGCCCACACCGGGGTGTCCAGGTCGTCCATGCGGACGGCCGTGCCGTTGGCGTCGGAGTGCTGCTTCATGACGCGGTTGTGGGCGTCGGCGTTGCGGGCGTAGCCGTCGTAAGGGCCGACGACCGCGGCCAGCTCGGCGGAGCGCTTGTACGCCGTGCCGGTCATCAGGGAGGTGATGGCACCGGCGAGGGCGCGGCCGCCGTTCGAGTCGTACGCGTGGCCGGTCGCCATCAGTAGGGCGCCGAGGTTGGCGTAGCCGATGCCGAGCTGGCGGAAGGCGCGGGTGTTCTCGCCGATCTTCTGGGTCGGGAAGTCCGCGAAGCAGATGGAGATGTCCATCGCGGTGATGACGAGCTCGACGACCTTGGTGAAGCGCTCGACCTCGAACGACTGGTTGCCCTTGCCGTCGTCCTTGAGGAACTTCATCAGGTTCAGCGAGGCGAGGTTGCAGGACGTGTTGTCCAGGTGCATGTACTCGCTGCACGGGTTCGACGCGGTGATCCGGCCGGACTCGGGGCAGGTGTGCCAGCGGTTGATCACACCGTCGTACTGGATGCCCGGGTCGGCGCAGGCCCACGCGGCCTCGGCCATCTTGCGGAACAGCTTCTTGGCGTCGACCTTCTCGATGACCTCACCGGTCATACGGGCGCGCAGGCCGAACTCGGTGCCGTTCTCGACGGCCGTCATGAACTCGTCGTTCACGCGGACCGAGTTGTTGGCGTTCTGGTACTGGACGGACGTGATGTCGTCGCCGCCGAGGTCCATGTCGAAGCCCGCGTCGCGCAGCGCGCGGATCTTCTCCTCTTCCTTCACCTTGGTCTCGATGAAGTCCTCGACGTCCGGGTGGTCCACGTCGAGGACGACCATCTTGGCGGCGCGGCGCGTGGCGCCGCCCGACTTGATCGTTCCTGCGGAGGCATCGGCGCCGCGCATGAAGGAGACCGGGCCGGAGGCGTTACCACCGGAGGAGAGCAGCTCCTTGGAGGAGCGGATGCGGGAGAGGTTCAGGCCGGCGCCGGAGCCGCCCTTGAAGATCATGCCCTCTTCCTTGTACCAGTCGAGGATCGACTCCATGGAGTCGTCGACGGCCAGGATGAAGCAGGCGGAGACCTGCTGGGGCTGCGGGGTGCCCACGTTGAACCAGACAGGGCTGTTGAAGCTGAAGATCTGGTGCAGGAGGGCGTACGCCAGTTCGTGCTCGAAGATCTCGGCGTCGGCGGGCGAGGCGAAGTACTTGTAGTCCTCACCGGCCTTCCGGTACGTCTTCACGATGCGGTCGATGAGCTGCTTCAGGCTCACCTCGCGCTGCGGGGTGCCGACGGCGCCCCGGAAGTACTTGCTGGTGACGATGTTGACCGCGTTCACCGACCAGAACTCGGGGAACTCGACGCCACGCTGCTCGAAGTTGACCGAGCCGTCGCGCCAGTTAGTCATGACGACGTCACGACGCGCCCACTCCACCTCGTCGTACGGGTGCACGCCAGGGGTGGTGTGGATGCGCTCGATGCGCAGGCCCTTGCTCGCCTTGGTGCCCTTGGCGCGGGAACTCCGTGCCGGACCGCTCGCCGTCTCTGTCATGCCGCCTCCCTGTACGGGCGAAAACGCCCTGAAGTGCCACTTTGTTCCGTGACACGGTGTTCTGTCTTGTGTCGCGAGCCGACTCGCACAGCCGCCCGCGACAGGTCTGGATCGCCGCCGATCGTCCGGCCCTACTGGTCCGGCGGGACGGCCCGCCGGTCAGTCGGCGGCGTGGGCGGGCACGGGGACTTGGGCAGCCCCTGCGGACCCGCGGTCGTTTTCCCGGCGCTCCTCGACCACGTCGTCGACGTCCTCGTCGTCCGCGTCGGGGCGCTCCCCCTGCTCCCTGAGTTCCGCGATGGCGGCCTCGAAGTCATCCAGCGAGTCGAACGCCCGGTAGACCGAGGCGAAGCGCAAGTAGGCGACGAGGTCGAGTTCCTGCAGCGGGCCGAGTATGGCCAGCCCCACGTCGTGGGTGGTCAGTTCGGCGCTTCCGGTCGCGCGCACCGCCTCCTCGACCCGTTGGCCGAGTTGAGCGAGCGCGTCCTCGGTGACAGGCCGTCCCTGACATGCCTTGCGGACGCCGTTGATGACCTTGGTGCGGCTGAAGGGTTCGGTCACGCCGGACCTCTTGACCACCATCAGCGAGCACGTCTCCACCGTCGTGAAACGGCGGGAACAGTCAGGACACTGGCGGCGCCTGCGGATCGACGTGCCGTCGTCCGTCGTACGACTGTCGACGACGCGGCTGTCGGGGTGCCTACAGAAGGGACAGTGCATAACTCCAACCCTCCTCACAGCACGACTCAATAGCCCCACAAGGCCTCTTGGGCCCCGCGAAGCAGCCCCAAGCATAGGCGATACCCACGAGCCCGAAGGACCGGGGGACCACAACTTCTGGGCTACTACTGCAATCCAACCACTAGATGTGGGGCTTGGCTCATAAATCCGCCCACGATGCGCGTGTCGCACACGTAGGGGTACCCGCCGCCCACACGCAGGCACATGCCGCACGGTCGTACCGCCGCCGGACGGACGGGGATACCGTGGGCGCCACGGAAAAACGGGGCCGGTGCCCGGTTGACGAACCGCCGGGTGGCAGACTGACTCGCACCACGACAGCGGCCCACAAGGCCGACGTCCCGGCGGCGAAGAGTACAACAATGATCGTTTTTGTCCGCCGGGCCCGACGCGACCTATACACCCAGACACTCGATCACGTCAGGCAATCCAGGCTTTTTCACTCGAACGTGTGTTTGGCGCAACCTTTCGAAAGCAACTACCGTTGTGCTGCACGGGAGACCATCGAGAGGGGCCGACGTGACCACCACCGCAGACAGTGCCACCATCACTGCCCAGGACCGCTCCCAGAGCCGACTCGAGCCGGTGCATGCGATGAACGAAGCCACGAACCATGACGGGCCCAAGCGGGCCCTGCCCGGCCGACCTCCAGGCATCAGGGCGGACAGCTCCGGGCTGACCGACCGGCAACGCCGGGTCATCGAGGTCATCAGGGACTCTGTGCAGCGGCGCGGATACCCGCCGTCGATGCGGGAGATCGGCCAGGCGGTCGGCCTGTCCAGCACATCCTCCGTGGCACACCAGCTGATGGCCCTGGAGCGCAAGGGCTTCCTGCGCCGCGACCCGCACCGCCCGCGTGCGTACGAGGTCCGCGGCTCCGACCAGGCTTCAGCGCAGCCCACGGACACCGCGGGCAAGCCGGCCGCGTCGTACGTGCCGCTCGTCGGCCGGATCGCCGCCGGTGGCCCGATCCTGGCCGAGGAGTCGGTCGAGGATGTGTTCCCGCTGCCGCGACAGCTCGTCGGTGACGGTGAGCTGTTCGTCCTGAAGGTCGTGGGTGACTCGATGATCGAGGCCGCGATCTGCGACGGCGACTGGGTGACGGTCCGCCGCCAGCCCGTCGCCGAGAACGGCGACATCGTCGCGGCGATGCTGGACGGCGAGGCCACCGTCAAACGTTTCAAGCGCGAGGACGGCCACGTGTGGCTGCTGCCGCACAACGCCGCCTACGAGCCCATCCCGGGTGACGACGCGACCATCCTCGGCAAGGTGGTGGCCGTACTGCGCCGCGTCTGACACCCAGCGGCGGACGGCCGTCCGTGCCCGTCCCCGCCCCTGATCCGGGCCCCGGAATCCACTGCGCCGGTTCCGGGGCCCTGGGCTGTCCGGAGCCCACTGAAGAGCGGCCCTTGACCTGCCCTTACGGGCCCTCGCAGGACCCGTCCGGCTTCTTCCCGGTCTCTGCGGGGAGAGATCAACGGCCGCTCTTCATGCCTCCTCCGCCTCCTTCTCGGTCGCCTTCGCCACCTGGTCGATCGCGGCGAGCGACCTACGCACCTGGTTACGGTCCGTCGTGTACCAGAAATCGGGCAGTGACGCCTTGAGATAGCTGCCGTACCGCGCGGTCGCCAGCCGCTGGTCCAGTACGGCGACCACACCTCGGTCCCCCTGCGCCCGTACGAGGCGGCCGGCGCCCTGGGCCATCAGCAGGGCGGCGTGAGTGGCCGCCACGGCCATGAAGCCATTGCCACCCGCCTCCTCGACTGCCTTCTGGCGGGCACTCATCAACGGGTCGTCGGGACGCGGGAACGGGATCTTGTCCATGACGACCAGCTGGCAGCTGGGGCCGGGCACGTCGACGCCCTGCCAGAGCGAGAGCGTGCCGAACAGACAGGTCTTCGGGTCTGCCGCGAAACCCTTGATCAGCTCGCCGAGTGTCTCCTCGCCCTGGAGCAGGATCGGGAATTCTGGGATGCGGACTCGCAGTTCCTCGGCCGCCAGCTGGGCCGCCCGCATTGACGAGAACAGGCCGAGCGTACGGCCGCCCGCCGCCTGGATCAGCTCTGTGAGTTCGTCCAGCATGTCCGCCCGGTCGCCGTCCCGCGCGGGGCGCGACAGGTGTTTGGCGACGTAGAGGATGCCCTGCTTCGGGTAGTTGAAGGGCGAGCCGACGTCGACACCTTTCCACTGCGGGAGGTCCTCTCCCTGAGTGCCCTCCGGTGCCAGGCCGAGTGAGGCTCCTACGCCGTTGAAGTCGCCGCCCAGCTTGAGCGTGGCCGAAGTCAGGGTGACGGATCGGTCCGCGAAGAGCTTCTCCCTCAGGAGGCCCGAGACGGACATGGGGGCGACGCGCAAGGAGGCGCCGAAGCGGTCGTGGCGCTCGTACCAGACGACGTCCCACTCGGAGCCGTTGCTGATCCGCTCCGCCACGTCGTGCACGTTCTCCACGGCGGCCAGCGCCTGTTTGCGGACCGCGTCCTCGTCCTGGACGGACTTGTCGCGGGTGCTGCCGAGCGCCGTGATCACCGTACGGGCGGCGTCGCGCAGCGCCATGAGCGTGTAGGCCAGGTCTTCCGGGATCTCTTCCAGGCGGCCCGGGAGAGCCAGTTCCATGAGCCGCTCGAAGCCCTCGGCTGCGGTCTGGAGCTGGTCGGCCGCCTTCTCGTTCACGAGCCTCGCCGCGCGCTTCACGGCGCGGTTGACCTGGCCCGGGGTGAGCTCGCCGGTGGCCACGCCGGTGACCCGTGAGACCAGTTCGTGGGCCTCGTCGACGATCAGCACTTCGTGCTGCGGGAGCACGGGGGCGCCCTCGATGGCGTCAATGGCGAGGAGCGCGTGGTTGGTGACGACGACCTCGGCGAGCTTGGCCCGCTCCCGGGCCATCTCCGCGAAGCACTCGGCGCCGTACGCGCACTTGGAGGCGCCCAGGCACTCCCTGGACGACACGGAGACCTGGGACCAGGCGCGGTCGGACACACCCGGGGTGAGGCCGTCACGGTCGCCGGTCTCGGTCTCCTGCGACCAGTCACGCAGCCGCAGCAGGTCCTGGCCCAGCTTGCTGGTGGGCACGGCCGCCTCGAACTGGTCGAAGAGCCCGTCCTCCTCGTCCTGCGGCACACCCTCGTTCAGTCGGTGCAGGCACAGGTAGTTCGACCGGCCCTTGAGCATCGCGAACTCGGGGCGGCGGCGCAGCAGTGGATGCAGTGCGTCGACCGTCCTCGGCAGGTCCCGCTCCACGAGCTGCCGCTGCAGTGCCAGCGTCGCCGTGGCCACGACGACACGCTCCCCCTGCGCGAGGGCGGGAACCAGGTAGCCCAGCGACTTACCGGTGCCGGTGCCCGCCTGCACCAGCAGATGGGAGCCGTCGTCGATTGCCTCCGCGACGGCTTCGGCCATGGTCACCTGGCCGGGGCGCTCCATGCCGCCGACAGCGGTGACGGCAGCGTGCAGGAGTTCGTGGAGTGAGGGCTTCGTCATAGCGCGACCACCCTACGGGTCGGCACTGACAAACGGGTGGTCAAGGCGGAGCCGGGAGGCGTGAGGGACGGGATCAAGACCGAGTTCTCTTCGACGGGGGGTGGGGTGGAAGTGGCCGAGGAATGGGTGAGAAGGCCGGAGGAGTAGGTGGATGTGGCGGATGGGCTCGGCAGGTGGGGCGGCTTCTCCGACCCTCCGATGAGCAGGGCTGATTCTCGCGCCTCTGAAACTGGCTCGGCTCGACCGGGAACCGGATCGGCGCGGGCGGTGTACCAGGAATGACGGCGTCACAGCAGATCCACATCGGACCCATGTCGGCACTACATCAGATCGCGCAGGAGCCGGTCTCGGACCATGAGGGCGGCCCGCTTGTCGGGCAGGTCGACCTCGGCGGAGAACCGGAAGCCTGCGCTCAGGAAAGCGGAGACGGAGGGAAAGTTGCGAAGGTCGGGTTCCGCGATGACGCGGGCACACGAGGGGCGTTTGTCCAGGACGAGATCGGCGACGGTACGGAGCAGGGTGGAGCCGAGACCTCGCCCTCGGTCGGCGACGGGACCGATAAGGAGGTGGATCCCGGTGTCGTGGGGTCGGGCGGGATAGTGGCGGGCGATGGGGTCGAGGTCTGCCCTGTAGATCTCCCAATAGCTCATCGGCGTGCCGTCCAGCAGCCCGAGGCAGGGCACACTGCGTCCGTCGCCGTCGAGCTGGGTCCGGAGGTGCTTCGCGGTCACAGCCTCGGCACCGGCAAGCTTCCAGTACGACGCAACGGTGGAGTCGTTCATCCAGCGGGAGATGAGCGGAAGCTCCCGTTCCACGCGAACGGGGACGAGGTGCAGGGTGCCTGCCGGGGTGACGACCGGCCCCCAGTCGGCGAGTTGGTCGAGCAACTCGCCATTGGCCGAGGGCGCCTCCTGTTCCCCGCCGTCGCCCCCGCCATATGAATCGGTGTCCTCGGCCAGTCGCGCGAGGAAGTCATCGGGCAGGCGCAGGTCGAGCGTGTCCTCGTTGCTCGGGGCCGGGGCGGTGCCGGTGTCGGTGCTCGCGTCGGTGGGAGGCACGGCGACGCTCCTCTCAAGAGTGGGGGTGGGCCATGTTCCTCGGGGCTGAAGGGAGTCGAAGTGCGGACTTGGTCGGCGGGTCGACGGTCGGCGGGTCGGCGGGTCGGCGGGTCGATCAGGGATGACAGGGGTTGCAGGTCGGACTGATGTGGTCGTTCAGGAATGGAGGGGGTTGGCGATGGTGACGTAGACGGACTGGGTGTCGACCGGGCCGACGAGTTCGTCGAGGCCGTGCAGGCGGGTCAGCAGGTTGGCCTTGCAGCGCAGGACGGGTGAGTCGAGCAGGTGGGCCGGCAGGGTGGTGCTCAGCCGGGCAGGGCCGGTGGCCACATCGGTGAGGAAGCGGCGGAAGGCGGCGAGCAGCAGCTGTTCGTTGGCGAGGCGCTGGGAGCCGAACGCACCGATGAGGCCGAGCACGTTGTTGATGCCGAGGTAGTAGGCGAACCGTTCGTCGGTGACCTCGTCGGAGACGAAGGTGTCGCTGTGCTCGCCGATGCCGGGCAGCCGGGCGTCGAGGTCCGCGCGACGGGACTCTCGGAAGTAGTAGCCCTGGTTGTCGCGGTACCGGCCGCCCACGGGCCAGCCATCGGGGTCCAGCAGAAGGAGTGTGTTCTGCTGGTGGGCTTCGAGGGCGATCCCGGCTTCGCTGTCCAGCCACAGCACGGGCCGCACGACCTGCTCCAAGTAGCGCAGGAACCACTCGGCGGCGACAGCGCCTCGGGGACGGCCGGTGCGCGCGGCGAGACGGGTGACGACATCGGCGAGTCGGGATCCCGTGATGGGGCGCTCGTGCGGAGGGCTGACGGAGCGCTGTCGGCTCGGACCGCTGGGGTGCTGTGGCTGCCGACCGTCGTGGGACTCCTGCGGCTCACTGCTGGTTCTCGCCTGCAGCTGACCGTGGGCATACGGCCTCGGTGACACGAGTCCTGCGAGACAGGACGCGTCGTCCCCCGGGCCGAAGGGGTTGTGACGGATCGCCACGTCCAGGCCGGGCACAGGGTCACCGTCCGGCGCGGTGACCGCCAGCCAGGCCGGGTCGCGGACGATGTCGAATCCGGGGTGGGCCGCCTGCCACTGTCTGGCCAGGCCGGTGCGCAGGAGGCGGTGGACCTCGACACCGCGATGCAGTTCCTTGCGGAGGTTTTCACGACGGGAGTTGGTGATGCGTAGGCCCAGCGAGAGCTTCAGCATCGCTGGGGCGCCGGTGCGGTGGACGGTGCGGACGGAGGAGGTGGGGTGCCATGGCGAGCCGTGCGGGCCGAGGTCCCGTAGCAGCCCGGCGTCCAGCAGGGCCGCTACGGCCGAACGGTGCCGGACCTCGCGCAATTGCCAGGGGTGGAGGGGCAGTGCGGCGTAGCCGTCGGGCAGCGGCAGTCCGGTTCCCGCGAGCCGTGCGGTCAGTTGCTCGGCGGGGACGACGCGGCCGCGCTCCGTCCAGGCCGAGTCGGTGGACAGGACGGACGGCGCGACCGCCAGCCAGTGCAGCGGAAAGGAGCCACGCAACTCGGGTGAGTAGAGCCGCGCTTCGGCGTCGGAGAGTCCCTCCCTGCTCTTCGGGGTGGGATGCAACGGATGGCCGAGGACAAGAGCTTGCTCGGCGGCGAGGAACAGGTCCGTGCTGTCGACCGCCCGTGCCCGGCGCTCGGCGATGAACACGGCGACGCGTCGGGCGGAGTCGGCAACCCTGCCGACCAGGTCGAGCTGGTCGGTGGTGACGGAGGCGGAGCGGTGCGCTGCGGTGGGCCGGAGCGCATGAGAGCCCGGCTCGTGCGTGCCCCGCGCAGCCGCCTCCCTGGCCAGTAGGGCCGCCACCGTCACGGCGTCGACGGGAGGCGCGCACGCAGGGGCGCCTGCGAGGTGTGGAGGACCGAAGCGGTGCCAGCCGGTTGGGGACCAGTAATGGATCGGGACTAGGAGGGTCGTGCCCGTGGTGGGAAGCGGGATGCGGAGGGTGCCGTCGATGGAGGAGGTGAGGTCGTGCTCGCGTACCCAGCAGCGCAGCAGGTTCTCCACGGCTGCCGTCTGGGCCGCGGTGTGCGGGTCGGGGTGGTCCAGGGGGTCGGCGACGGGTTCGAGTCGGTGTTCGGTGTTCCGGGGTCCGCCCTTCTGGCGAGGGAGTGGCTGGACATGCCCATGAAGCGGCTCGGCTGGTTCAGGAGCCTGCTCGGTTTGCCTGAAGGCCTGCGCTGGCGGCCGAGAAGCCGGTTCGATCGGCTGCGAGCCGGGCTGGGCCTGTTGGAGATCTGGTGCGACTTGACCGGGCGAGGATTCGGCGGGCGGTGGGAGCGGCGCCTGCGGGGTGGCGGCTTCTCTCCCGTAAGCGTGGGTGCGGACTTCGGATGCGGGGGTCACGTGCAAGGTGGTTCCTGGTGCTGGTGCGGGCGGACGGTCGCGCGGTCATGCGGTGGTGCGGAGTACGGACTGGCTCAGAGCGAGTCCGTAGCCGTGGCGGTGTGGGGTGGCACCGAGGCTGGTCGGCTGGTTCGGTGGCCGATTCAGCAGCAGGGCCCTGACCCTTCCGACCGGCTTCTCAGGCCATCTGGTCGCTCAACCGGCCGGCGCGCGCCCAGGACCCCCGGATCGCTCTGTCAACGGGGTTCCCGGCCCTCGCCCCGCAGCGGCCGCGGCCACCGAGGCGACGGCATCCGTCAGACGATCGAGTACGGCGTTCGCCTGCTCGTCGGTGATCGTGAGGGGTGGGAGGAGGCGTACGACACCGGCGTGGCGTCCGCCCAGTTCGACGATCAGGCCGCGGCGGAGGCACTCTCGTTGAACCGCGGTGGCGAGAAAGGGGGCGGGCGGGTATGGGCGGGTCGTGCCCGAAGGCGGAGCTGTGTCCGCGGCGTCTGGGGCGACCATTTCGATGCCGATCATCAGCCCCCGTCCCCGTACGTCGCCGATACATGCGAACTCACCCATGACTTCGCGGAGTTGGGTGAGCATACGGGCGCCCAGGGCTTCGGCCCGTTCGGCGAGGCCGTTCTCGCGGACGTGGGCGAGGGTGGCGGTGCCGGCGGCCATGGCGAGTTGGTTGCCGCGGAAGGTGCCCGCGTGCGCGCCGGGCTGCCAGACGTCGAGGTCGTCGCGGTAGACCACCACCGCGAGGGGAAGGCTGCCGCCGATGGCCTTGGACAGGACCATGACGTCGGGCACGACTCCGCTGTGTTCGACCGCCCAGAAGCGGCCTGTGCGGCCTACGCCCGTCTGGACCTCGTCGGCGATGAGCGGGATCGAGCGCTCGGCGGTGATCTCGCGCATGCGGCGCAGCCAGCCGTCCGGCGCGGGGATGACACCGCCCTCGCCCTGGACGGGTTCGAGGATCATCCCTGCGGGCAGAGGGACGCCGGATTTGGCGTCGTCGAGGACGGACTCGGTCCAGCGTGCGGCGAGTTCGGCGCCACGCTCGCCGCCGACGCCGAAGGGGCAGCGGTAGTCCTGGGGATACGGCAAACGCGCCACCCGTACGTCGCACGCGCCCCCGGATGCCTCAAGCGCCCCAGCGGTCATTCCGTGGTAGGCGCCGGTGAAGGCGAGCATCCCGGTGCGGCCGGTCGCCGCCCGCACCAGTTTGAACGCGGCCTCGACGGCGTCCGTTCCGGCGGGCCCGCAGAACTGCACACGGGCGCGGTCGGCGAGTCCGGGCGGGAGGGTGCGGAACAGTTCGGTGGTGAAGGCGTCCTTGACGGGAGTGGCCAGATCGAGAACGTTCAGCGGGGCGCCCGAATCGAGCACCTTGCGGATCGCCTCGAGTACGACCGGGTGGTTGTGGCCGAGGGCGAGGGTGCCCGCACCGGACAGACAGTCGAGGTAACGGCGGCCGTCCGCGCCCTCGATCGTCAGACCGCGGGCCCGTACCGGAACGATGGGCAGGGCACGTGCGTAGGTGCGCGCCGCCGACTCGCGCGCGGACTGCCTCCGCAGGATCCCCTCGTGCGCCGAGCGCGCTCCGTCGCGCTCCCGCCGTGTGTTCGCCCGTTCATCCTCGTACCCCGAACACGCCCGCTCGGGCTCTCGCCCCGCCGGCGCCACCGCAGACTCGGTCACCGCCACTACTGCACTTCCTCCCGCTGTTCAGAGGCGAGTTGGCAGGGGTCACCGAGCGACAGCGGGTCCCCCGCACGTACCAACGACGCGACCCGCACGGGGAAGCGGGTGAGGCGAAGATCCTTGCGTACGTCCTGGCCGCGGTCGGCATTCCGCCGTCCTGGCCACATGAATTGACTGCGCCTGATGGAGAATTGTCGGATCGAAACAGCCCGTAGCGAAACCGTTGCCGTTCCCTCGGATGTCCCCCACAACGACCGCATAGTGTGTGGTGCCGTTCCGAAGGACTCGGCACCACAGATCCGTACCAAGCCGCGCGTACGACCACTACGTACGAAGAAGCAGACGTACGCAATCGCGCGCGTGCCGTCTCGGAGACGTACAAGGAGGCGGCGGGTGTGCGGAGGAGCCGTACGCGATCCGCTTCGGCAGCACAGAGTTCTCTTACGCCCCAGGGGGAGTTCAGACCATGCGATCCATACGCCCGCTCTTTGCCGCTCGTCGTGGAGGGAGCGCGCGCCGCAGAACCTCCCCCGTGCTGGCCGCGGTCGGCCTCGCCACCGCCCTGTCGTTGACCGCTACCGCCTGCGACTCGGGTGATGCCACGGCCAATGCCGAGGCGTCGGCGTCCGCCCAGGACAACGGTGGCGACGGCAAGATCCAGATCCCGGACGACATCAAGGACAAGCTCAAGGAACACGGGATCGACCTCGACAAGTGGCGGGGCGGGGCCTGGAAGAACTGGGACAAGGACGACTGGCTGCGCGAGGCCGAGGACTACGTCAACCCGATCATCAAGGACCTGTGGGACCCGGACCGGATGCGGGACGCCGAGGAGCCGGAGAAGGAGGTCGACGAGAACGACCTGGCCGGTGACCAGGGCGTCACCGACCCGACGCCGGAGTCCATCGACGCCGAGGCCGTGTCGACGAAGTACCACGACAACGCGCCCGAGGCGGGCAAGGTCTTCTTCGACGCGCCCGAGGGCACGATGGTCTGCTCGGCGACGGTGGTCCAGGACCCGGCCAACCCGGGCAAGTCCAACCTCGTGTGGACCGCCGGTCACTGTGTGCACGCCGGCAAGTCTGGCGGCTGGTACCGCAACATCGCCTTCGTTCCCTCGTACAACGACAGCGGTCTGTCGGCGTCGGAGCTGCAGACGGCCACGAAGGAGGAGGTCGCCCCGTACGGCGTCTGGTGGGGTGACTGGGCGCAGACCTCGGACCAGTGGATCGAGCAGGGCGGCCAGACGGGTGGCGACGGAGCGCCGTACGATTTCGCGGTCATCCATGTGACGCCGGAGGAGGGCAACGGCGGCAAGTCACTGGAGGAGATGGTCGGTTCGGCGCTTCCGGTTGACTTCAACGCGCCCGCCGTGCCGCAGGTGGAGAGCATCACCGCCACCGGATACCCGGCCGGGGCCCCGTACGACGGCGAGACGATGTACCAGTGCACGGACAAGCCCGGGCGGCTGTCGATGGTCGAGTCCGACCCGACGATGTATCGCATCGGCTGCACCATGACCGGTGGTTCGTCCGGCGGCGGCTGGGTGGCGACCGGTTCGAACGGTGAGCCCTCGCTCGTGTCCAACACGTCCATCGGCCCGGTGAGCGCGGGCTGGCTGGCCGGTCCGCGGCTGGGCAAGGAGGCACAGGGCGTGTACGAAGCGGTGAGCGAGAAGTTCGCGCAGTGACGACAGGCAGTTGTTGCTAGGCGTCGGCGAAGAGCGATGGTTCGGGCCGTCGAATCGTTCCGGGTGACCGGACCGGTTCGACGGCCCGTACGCGTACTTCGACGGCCCGTGCGCGCACTTCGACGGCCCGTGCGCGCACTTCGGCGGCCCGTCCGGGTACGGCCTCAGTCGGCCGTGATGACCGGCAGGCAGCCCTGTCTGGGACGGCGCGCGGAAATGTTCGGCGCACGCCCTCCGTCAGGCCCCCAGCGCCCCCGCATAGTGGGCGTGACACACGGATTGTTCCGACGGGGGTCGAGAACCATGCGTTTCTCACATCGGCAGCGCCTGCTCGCTGCCACCGGATTCGTCGCGGCCCTCGCGCTGACCGCGACCGCCTGCGACTCGGGCGACACGAGCGCGAGCGACAAGCCCGATTCCGCCGCCTCCCGCACCGCCGACAAGGACGGGGATGGCATTCCCGACGTCATCGCCGACAAGCTCCAGGAGTACGGCATCGACGTCGACGACTGGCAGGACGGCGGCTGGAAGGACTGGGACAAGGACAAGTGGCTCAGTGAGGCCAAGGACTTCGTCAACCCGGTGATCGAGGATCTGTGGGACGCGGAGCGGATGCGCGACGCCGAGGAGCCGGCGAGGACCCTCTCACCCCAGGACGCCTCCGTCGATCAGGGCGTCAGTGACCCCGTTCCGGCGCCGGTCCAGGCCACGCCCGAGAGGACGCCGTACCACGAGAACGCCGGCCCGGTCGGCAAGATCTTCTTCGACTCTCCCGAGGGCTCGATGGTCTGTTCGGGCACGGTCGTCTCCGATGTGAACCGTCCGGGGAGGTCCAACCTCGTGTGGACCGCGGGCCACTGTGTGCACGCCGGCGCCAACGGCGGCTGGTACCGCAACATCGTCTTCGTGCCCGCCTACAACGACCTGGGCAGGTCCGAGGAGGAGCTGGCCGCGGGCACCGCCGCCGAGGACATCGCCCCGTTCGGGCAGTGGTGGGCGGACTGGGCCGCGGCCTCGGACGAGTGGATCGCGGGCGGCTCCGGCGAGGGCGGCGCCGGTGCGGCGTACGACTACGCGGTCCTGCATGTGAAGCCGGAGTCGGGCGACGAGTCGTTGGAGGAGCGTGTCGGTGGGGCCCTGGACGTGGACTTCTCCGGTCCGTCCGCGACCGAGGTCGACGCGATGGGCGCATGGGGTTACCCGGCGGCACCGCCGTACAACGGTCTGACCATGTTCCGCTGCATCGACCGGCCGGGGCGGCTCTCCCTCGACCCGTCCCTGCCCACGATGTACCGCATCGGCTGCACCATGACCGGCGGTTCGTCCGGCGGCGGCTGGTTCCGCATGGCCGACGACGGCGAGCCCCGGCTCATCTCCAACACGTCGATCGGCCCGGCCGACGACACCTGGCTCGCGGGACCGAAGTTGGGTGAGGGGGCCAAGGCGTTGTACGACGACATGAGTACGTCGTACGGGGGTCAGTGAGTGTTGGTCGGGCCAGGGCTGGGGCGGCGGGGCGTGATTGCGGGGTCAGCTGTTCGTGGCGTGAGGCCGCCGGGACCGCAACACCACCCCGGTCAGTGAGAGGCGGCGGCCATCACGAGCGGGGCGCCCGCCGGGACCACGAGCAGACCCGGCGCAAGGAGTTCGTCCGCTTCTGCGAAATCGAGACCTCCCCCGGTTACGAGGTCAAGGAGAAGACCGCGTAGCGCGGGGGACGGACGGGGGGTGTGCGGGGGTACCAAGCGGCCGGTGCCCCCGCACAGGCCGAAGGCCCGCCCCTCGGCGGAGGAGCGGGCCTTCAGGACGTACATGTGCCTACCGCGTACGGCGAATCAGGCCGTCAGGCCCTCAGGCCCTCAGGCCGTCGACACCGGAACATACGGCGCCAGATCCGCAGCCAGCTCCTCGTGCACCCGCGCCTTGAGCAGGGTGCCCTCCGGGGTGTGCTCCTCGGAGATCACCTCACCCTCGGTGTGGGCGCGGGCGACGAGCTTGCCGTGCGTGTAGGGCACGAGCGCCACGATCTCGACCGAGGGACGCGGCAGCTCGTTGTCGATCAGCGCGAGCAGTTCGTCGACACCCTGGCCGGTGCGGGCCGAGACAGCGATGGAACGCTTCTCGATCCGCAGCAGCCGCTGGAGCACCAGTGGGTCGGCCGCGTCCGCCTTGTTGATCACCACGATCTCGGGCACGTCGGTCGCGCCCACGTCACGGATGACCTCGCGTACGGCGGCCAGCTGCTCCTCCGGCGACGGGTGCGAACCGTCGACCACGTGCACGATCAGGTCGGAGTCGCCGACCTCCTCCATCGTGGAGCGGAACGCCTCGACGAGGTGGTGCGGCAGGTGGCGTACAAAGCCGACGGTGTCCGCCAGCGTGTACAACCGCCCGCTCGGGGTCTCGGCCCGGCGCACAGTCGGGTCGAGGGTCGCGAACAGGGCGTTCTCGACCAGCACGCCCGCGCCGGTGAGACGGTTGAGCAGGGAGGACTTGCCCGCGTTGGTGTAGCCCGCGATGGCGACAGAAGGCACCTTGTTGCGTCGGCGCTCCTGGCGCTTGATCTCGCGGCCGGTCTTCATCTCCGCGATCTCCCGGCGCATCTTCGCCATCTTCTCGCGGATCCGACGCCGGTCGGTCTCGATCTTGGTCTCACCGGGACCACGGGTGGCCAGGCCGCCGCCCTTGCCGCCGCCCATCTGCCGGGACAGCGACTGACCCCAGCCTCGCAGTCGCGGCAGCATGTACTGCATCTGCGCGAGCGCGACCTGCGCCTTGCCCTCTCGGGACTTGGCGTGCTGGGCGAAGATGTCGAGGATCAGGGCCGTACGGTCGATGACCTTGACCTTGACGACGTCTTCGAGGTGGATGAGCTGACCGGGGCTGAGCTCACCGTCGCAGATGACGGTGTCGGCGCCCGATTCGAGGACGATGTCCCGCAACTCGTTGGCCTTGCCGGAGCCGATGTAGGTGGCCGCGTCCGGCTTGTCGCGGCGCTGGATCACGCCGTCGAGCACGAGGGCGCCCGCGGTCTCCGCGAGGGCGGCCAGCTCGGCCAGCGAGTTCTCCGCGTCCTGCACGGTTCCCGAGGTCCAGACACCGACGAGTACAACCCGCTCCAGGCGGAGCTGGCGGTACTCGACCTCGGTGACGTCCTCGAGCTCGGTGGAGAGGCCCGCGACACGGCGCAGGGCCGCGCGCTCGGAGCGGTCGAACTGGTCGCCGTCCCGCTCTCCGTCGATCTCGAAGCTCCAGGCGACGTCCTCTTCCATCAGGGCATCGGCCCGAAGACCTTCGGGATTGTTCTGCGCGAAGGCGCGCTGTGCGGCCTGGGAAGGGGAAGAAGAGGAGGTCATTGGGTCCTTACGTCGATGGGGATACCGATGTGGTGACGGATCACGACCCGTCACTGGCGACAACGCCCGGGGCGCCCGGGAGATTCCCCGAACCGCCTCCGGCCGACCCTGAACCCGCCCCTAGGGGATCGGGCCCGTTCATCGGATCGGAGGTGGGCCGCGCCGCCGACTCGAAGATGGTCGCACGGCACGCCCCGTCTCGTCACCCAGGTTATTCCCGTCCGTACCCGGGTGCCGATCCGTCCACACCCGAGTGGTGTCCGTTCCCCACCTCACCCGGACTGCGAATGTCCACCGCCTACCGCTTGGCGGAAGCCCGCGCCGTACTCGACTTCCACTCCGGGTGCCCCGGCATCGGGGGCGTCTTCTCCTGGTAGAGCCAGGCGTGGAAGAAGCCGTCGAGGTCACGTCCGGTGACGCGGGAGGCGAGCTCCTGGAAGTCGGCGGTCGAAGCGACACCGTCCCGGTGGATGCCGACCCAGGTCCGCTGCAGCCGCTCGAAGGCGGGGCGGCCGATCTCCTCGCGCAGGGCATAGAGGACGAGCGCGGCACCGTCGTAGACATTGGCCCGGAAGATGCCGATCTTCTGGCCGGTCTCGGGTGCCTTCGGCGCCCCCGGCGGCCCCCCGGCGGCGCGCCAGCGGTCGGACGCACCGTAGGCCTCCTTCATGCGCTCCTCCATGGGCCGGGCGGCCTTCTCCTCGGCGTACAGGGCCTCGTACCAGGTGGCGTGCCCCTCGTTCAGCCACAGGTCGGACCAGGTGCGCGGGCTGACACTGTTGCCGAACCACTGGTGGGCGAGCTCGTGCACCATGAGCGACTCGACGTACCACTTGGGGTACTCGGGGCGCGTGAAGATGTCTCTCTCGAAGAGAGAGAGGGTCTGCGTCTCCAGCTCGAACCCGGTCTGCGCCTCCGCGATCAGCACTCCGTACGTCTCGAAGGGGTACCGTCCGACCTTCTTCTCCATCCACTCGATCTGGGCCGGTGTCTTCTTCAGCCACGGTTCGAGCTTCTTGCGGTCCTTCGCGGGGACCACGTCACGGACGGGCAGGTTGTCGGGCCCTGTCCGGTGGAGGACCGCGGAGCGGCCGATGGAGATCTGGGCCAGTTCGGTGGCCATGGGGTGCTGGGTGCGGTACGTCCAGGTGGTGGTCCCGGGGGCACGGCCCGTCCCGGCCGCGAGGCCGTTGGAGACGGCCGTGTAGCCGTCGGGAACGGTGACACGGACGGTGAACATCGCCTTGTCGGAGGGGTGGTCGTTACAGGGGAAGACCACATGCGCGGCATCGGCCTGGTTGGCCATGGCGAGCCCGTCCGCGGTCCGTACCCAGCCGCCCTGCTCGTCGCCGGTGTACACGGGGTTGCTGGTGTGCCGCACGGTGATGCGTACCCGGCTGCCCTGGGGGAGCGACTCCGGGGGCGTGATCACCAGGTCCTCTCCCGCGCTCGTGAAGGAGGCGGGTGCCCCGTCGACCTCGACGGAGCGCACCTTCCCGTGCGAGAAGTCAAGATTGACCAGTTCCAGCGGGGAGGTCGTCCGGGCGTCGATCGTGGTGACGGCTGTGAGCGGCTCACGGTTACTGCCGGGATAGGTGAAGGCGAGGTCGTACGCCTCCACGTCGTAACCCGGATTGCCGAGGTACGGGAAGAGCCGGTCGCCGATGCCGAGGGGGACGGCGGGCGAGGGCGCGCTCGCGGCGATCAGGCAGACGGAGACGGCGGAGGCGAGCAGCGCCGCCTTGGTACGGCGGGCCCTGGGGCGAAGCCAGGGGCGGAGGGTGAGCGGCATGGACCACGGCTACCAGCGCGCTCCCCCGCCGCGGTGACGACTCGCAGCGGGCCCACTCGAACGAGGGCCCGTCGGCGTCACTGTGCCGCGGCCGCCGCCTGGTGCTGCGCGCGTCCCACGTCGTACACACCCGGCACGTTCCGCATGGCCCGCATCAGGCCCGGGAGGTGTGCCGCGTCCGGGAGTTGCAGGGTGTAGGTGTGCCGGACGCGCTGCTGGGTCGGGGGCTCGACGGTGGCGGAGACGATGGCGACGCCCTCCAGGGCGATGGCCTCGGTGAGATCGGCGAGCAGATGGGGCCGTTGGAAGGACTCGGCGACGAGGGTGACCCGGAACTCGGTGGTGTCCCCCCAGCGCACACCGACCGCAGCGCGCCCCAGGCCTTTCATGCGTGCCACGGCGGCACACTCGACGCGGTGCACGGTCACCACTCCCCCGCGGACGGCGAACCCGGTCACCTCGTCGGGTGGTACGGGCGTACAGCAGCCGGCGAGGCGTACGTTCGCCTCGGGTCGGCCGGCCACGACCACGGCGTTCACGGCGCCGGAGAAAGTGGTGGGCTCGTCGGGGGCGGGGCGGGGGGCCGGCGCCTCGTCCTTGAACTCGCCGCCCGGCGCCTCCTGCTCGTCGGCGGCGGGCGAGGGGTGGGTGGCGAGCCAGCGCTGGATGGCGATGCGCGCGCCGGGCGTGCGGGCGTGCTCCAGCCACTCCCTGGAGGGCTCCGAGGCCGGGTCCTGGCCCATGAGGAGCTGAACGGTGTCGCCGTCCTTCAGGACCGTACTCAGGGTCGCCAGGCGGCCGTTGACGCGGGCTCCGATGCAGGCGTGCGCGTCCTCGCCGTACTGCGCGTACGCGGCGTCCACGCAACTGGCGCCCTCGGGGAGCCCCAACGTGCCCCCGTCGGGCCGAAAGACGGTGATCTCACGGTCCTGGGCGAGGTCCTCACGCAGGGTGGACCAGAACATGTCGGCGTCCGGCGCGGCCTGCTGCCAGTCGAGGAGCCGGGAGAGCCAGCCGGGGCGCGTGGGGTCGACGCGCTCGCCCTCGCCGCCGACCCGCTCCCCGTCCGCCTGCTCCTCCGAAGGAGGAGCGTACGGATTGCCGAGCGCGACGACGCCGGCCTCGGCGACCTTGTGCATCTGGTGCGTACGGATGAGGACTTCGGCGACCTGGCCGTCCTCACGGGCGACGGCCGTGTGCAGCGACTGGTACAGGTTGAACTTCGGTACGGCGATGAAGTCCTTGAACTCCGAGACGACCGGCGTCATGCAGGTGTGCAGCTCGCCGAGGACGGCGTAGCAGTCGGCGTCCTCGTTGACGAGGACCAGGAGGCGGCCGAAGTCGACGCCGCGCAACTGGCCGCGTTTGCGGGAGACCCGGTGCAGCGAGACGAAGTGCCGTGGTCTTATGAGGACTTCGGCCTGGATGCCGGCCTCGCGCAGGACCCCGCGCACCTCGTCGGAGATCTCGGCGAGCGGGTCGGTGTCCTGCGCGGCGTTGTCGACGATGAGTTCGCGGGTGTGCTCGTACTCCTCGGGGTGGAGGATCGCGAAGACGAGGTCCTCCAGTTCGGTCTTGAGCGCCTGGACGCCGAGCCGTTCGGCGAGCGGGATCAGCACGTCCCTGGTGACCTTGGCGATGCGTTCCTGCTTCTCGGGGCGCATCACGCCGAGGGTGCGCATGTTGTGCAGCCGGTCGGCAAGTTTGATCGACATCACGCGGACGTCGTTGCCGGTGGCGACGAGCATCTTGCGGAAGGTCTCGGGCTCGGCGGCGGCCCCGTAGTCCACCTTCTCCAACTTCGTGACACCGTCGACGAGATAACGCACCTCCTCGCCGAACTGCTCGCGCACCTGATCGAGCGTCACGTCCGTGTCCTCGACGGTGTCGTGGAGCAGAGAGGCCGTCAGGGTCGTTGTCTCCGCGCCGAGTTCGGCGAGGATCAGCGTCACGGCGAGCGGGTGTGTGATGTACGGCTCACCGCTCTTGCGCATCTGACCGCGATGCGAGGACTCGGCGAGAACGTACGCCCGGCGCAGCGGATCCAGATCGGCGTCGGGGTGGTGGGCGCGGTGGGCCTCGACGACATGGCTGATCGCGTCGGGCAACCGGTCACGGGTGGTCGGGCCCAGGAGTGCGGCGCGGCCCAGACGGCGCAGGTCGATACGAGGTCGGCCCTTCCTGCGGTGCGCTGTGGGCGGCGCAGGGGCGGGCGATACGGCGGGGTTCGTGGCCTCCGCGCTCATGGGCACCTCCGGCTGCGTGGACCGGCGGACGGGTATCCCAAGGCGTGCGGCGGCTCAGGGATCGTGTCGTTCCCCCGTCCGTGCCGGTGCTTGATGCTACCGAGCCCACCACGCCCGTCCGACCGCCTCTCGCCGAGCGTGAAACGGATCACCCATTCGAGCGAAGGTTCTGGCCTTTACGGTTTCGAGCCACCCGACCAGGTGCGCACCATGGATTCGAACCCCTGAACGGCGGTCGGGCTTGGATACATGCGGCACCCGAGGTCTATACGCCGCCATGTCAAGCCTGACGGCAGGTCAACCCGCGGCGCTTTCCAGCCACTTGGCGTCGATCTCGCCTTCGGCGACGATCACCGCGGGACCTGTCATCTCGATCTCGCCGTCAGGCCGTTCGGTGATCACCAGGGTTCCGCCGGGCACATCGACGGTGTACGTCGACGGGGTGCCCGTCACGGCCGGATCGGTGCCGTCACGGCGGGCGGTGGCCACGGCGACGGCACACGCGCCCGTGCCGCAGGAGCGGGTCTCTCCGGAGCCGCGCTCGTGGACCCGCATCGCCACATGGCGCGGGCCGCGGTCGACGACGAACTCGACGTTGACCCCGTCCGGGTAGGCGGAGGCGGGGCTGAAGGGCGGCGCCGCGTACAGATCGCCGGCGTCGGCGAGGTCGTCGACGAAGGCGACCGCGTGCGGGTTGCCCATGTTCACGTTGCGCGCGGGCCAGCTGTGCTCGCCGACGCTCACCGTGACGTCCCCTTCGGGGAGGCGCGCCCTGCCCATGCCGACGGTGATGTCACCTGCGGCGGAGCCGCTGACGGATGCGGCCTTGGCGATGTGGACGCGCTTGACGCCCCCGCGCGTGGCGACGGTGAGGTCGCCCTCGGCGACATGACCGGCGTGCTGGAGGTAGCGGGCGAAGACCCGGACGCCGTTGCCGCACATCTCCGCGATCGACCCGTCGCCGTTGCGGTAGTCCATGAACCACTCCGCCTCGGCCGCCAGCTCCTTGGCCTCCGGGTGCGCGGCCGACCGTACGACATGCAGCACGCCGTCGCCTCCGATGCCCGCGCGCCGGTCGCACAGCGCGGCGACGGCGGCCGGGGACAGGTCGATGACGTTGTCGGGGTCCGGGACGATCACGAAGTCGTTCTCGGTTCCGTGGCCCTTGAGGAAGGCGATCCGCGTGCTCATTCCTCGATCGTACGGTCTCGCTACGACACCGCGTCCGCGCCGGGAACTCAGCGGAGGCGGGCCACACGCCATACGGCCAGTACGGCCACGGCGGCGACGACCAGTGCGTAGGCCAGTACGACGCGCCAGTCGGGGCGGCGTCCGGATCCCCGCTGGGGCAGGCCCGGCCAGGTGTGGCCGACCTTGCGGGCGGCCATCATGCCCCAGCCGGCGGAGGTGGAGCAGATCAGCAGGCCGAGCATGGCGACCACGGCGCCGCCGTCACCGAACTCGAAGGCGAGCGGGAAGGCGAACATCAGGGAGCCGACCGCGGCGAGACCCACGATGGGAGCGAGCTGCCACAGACGCAGTCTGCGCTGGGGGCGCAGTTCGACCTCGACCTCCGGTGCGGACATCTCGTCCGGTTCCGGTCCGTCGTCGGTCACACCGCCGGGAGCCTGGTCGTCGGGCCCGTCCGGGCTCAGCGGTTCGCCGTCGGAGTCCAGTGCGTACCCCTCGGTAACCAGCTGTTCCCTGTCCTCCGCGGTGCCGTGCTCCGTGCCTTGTGCGGTGTCGCGAGGGCCGGCCTCCATCGCCACGCGCCCTCCCAACTCGGACTCCACTTGGTCGATCGAAGCTCGATGATGGCACGCCCCCGATGGCCGGGATGACCGCCGGGGCGACCCGATGCCATGACGTGATCAGGCTGTAACCGGTCGTTCGATCAGCGCCAGGGCGAGCCGCGGGAGTTCCGTCAGGTCCGCGACACCCCCCTTGAGCCAATGCACCCGCGGGTCGCGCCTGAACCATGAATCCTGGCGGCGCGCGAAGCGCTTGGTGGCACGTACGGTCTCGGTCCGCGCCTCGTCCATGGTGCAGTGCCCGGCGAGCGCCGCGAGGACCTGCTGGTAGCCGAGCGCACGCGACGCCGTACGCCCCTCGCGCAACCCCTGCGCCTCCAGTGCGCGCACTTCTTCGACGAGCCCGGCGTCCCACATGCGGTCGACCCGGCGGGTGATGCGCTCGTCGAGTTCGGGGCGCGCCACGTCGACGCCGATCTGGACGGTGTCGTAGACCGAGTCGTGCCCCGGGAGGTTGGCGGTGAAGGGTTTTCCGGTGATCTCGATCACTTCGAGAGCCCGGACGATGCGGCGGCCGTTGCTCGGCAGGATCGCGTGCGCGGCCTCGGGGTCGGCGGCGGCGAGCCGGGCGTGCAGCGCGCCGGAGCCGCGCAGGGTGAGCTCCTCCTCCAGACGGGCACGGATCTCGGGGTCGGTGCCGGGAAACTCCAGGTTGTCGACGGCCCCGCGGACGTACAGCCCGGAGCCGCCCACCAGGATCGGCCAGCGGCCCTCGGCGAGCAGGGCGTCGATGCGCGCCCTGGCCAGCCGCTGGTACTCGGCGACGCTGGCGGTGACCGTGACGTCCCAGATGTCCAGGAGGTGATGCGGGACTCCGTCGCGCTCCTCGAGGGTCAGCTTGGCGGTGCCGATGTCCATGCCCCGGTAGAGCTGCATGGAATCGGCGTTGACGACCTCGCCGCCGAGGCGCTGGGCCAGGAACACACCCAGATCGGACTTGCCCGCCGCGGTGGGGCCGACGACGGCGATGACCCGCGGGGCGGGGACTGCGCTACTCACTGCCCCAGTCTCGCAAATGTCGGGGCCTGTTCTCGAACGAGCTACGTGACGCGACGCGGCCGGGGTCGTTGCGTGTTGCGAGTTCGATGCGCCGGTTCCGAGTGCCGGTGACCCGGCTGACGCAATCCGACGCTCCGGGAAGCGCGGGACTTAACCCGCATGAGTAGCATTGAGGTTGATATGGGCGTTTTTTCACTGTTCCGTCGGAAGGCGAAGGGCGCGGAGGAGACGGCCGAGACGGCCACCGCGACGGCTGCCGCAACCGAGGCGAAAGGGGCCGACCAGACCGAGGACGAGGCCCGGCCCGAGGGCGAGGCCAAGGACACGGTGACCGACGCCGAGACGGAAGGGACCGGCACGGCGGACGAGGCGGAGATCCCCAAGCAGCAGACCGCCGAGCAGGCCGCCGACAACGAGGCCAGTGAGGGCGCCCGCACGTGAGTGACCCGCGCGGGAAGGTGAACCATGGGTCTTCTGGATAACGTGAAATCCAAACTCTCCCCGGCCAAGGACAAGGTCTCGCACCTCGCACAGAAGCACGAGGACAAGATCCAGCACGGTCTCGACAGGACCGCGCATGCGGTCGACAAGAAGACCAAGGGCAAGTACAGCGACAGGATCCAGTCGGGCACGGGCAAGGCGAAGCACGCCATGGACCGACTCGCGCACAAGGACGACGACGGCGGCTCGATGTCTCCGCCTCCGGCCGGCGGGGCCACACCACCGCCTCCGGCTTCCTGAACACCCGCACATCGGCGGACGGCCGCGGAGCACTTCGGGCTCCCGGCCGCCCGCCGTGTTCGGCCTACGACCAGGTGGCCACCAGATAGCCCACCCCGTACGGCGCGTCGTCGTACAGGAGGCTGCCGCTCAGGTCGGCACCCTCGGCGGCACCGGCCAGGATCTGCCAGGGGGCGCGGCCGGAGGCCTTCAGCTCGCGTGCGAGCCCGGTGTCCAGCGCCTTCAGGGCCGCGGTGTCCGCGTCGGCGAGCGCACGCGCGACCACCGCGTCGAAGCCGGCCGCGCGGTCGTCCAGGTATCCCGGGGCCTTCAGCGTGCGGCACGCGCTGGCGTCGCCCATCACCAGCAGGACCACCCGCTCGGCCGACCCGGCGATGTCCTGTCCGATGTGGATACACCGCTCGACGGCGAGCGGTTCCGCCACACCGAGCCCTTCCATGGGGGCGTCGGCCCAGCCGGTACGGTCCAGCAGCCAGGCGGCGACGGCGAGAGAGGCGGGCAGCCGGGCTTCCTGGGACACCGTGCCGCCGTCGCGCCCCAAGCGCACGTCGAGATCCACGCCGAAGCCCTGGAACGAGCCGCGCGAGCCCTGCGGACAAGGACGGTCGTGCTCGGCGGGGCCCACGACCACCAGCCGGTCCGGCCGGGCGGCGGCGAGCACTCCGAGCACATCCGTGCAGGCGTCGCGCGCCGCGTCCAGCTCGGGCGCCGCCCCAGCGGCGACCTCGGGCACGAGCAGCGGCGCACAGGGACAGACGGCGGCGGCGACGAGCATAAGGCGCAGGCTAACGTCCACAGCTGACGCAGGCCGCAACCACGCCCCGTCAGGGGAGGCGTGGAACTGCGCGATCAGCCCCCGCGCACCCGCAGCCCGCGCATCACTCCTGGGACCGAGTTCGAGCCGCGACCGACAGCCGCTGCCGGAACATCAGTGACCGCCGCAGCCACCCGTCGTCGCCACCGGCAGCGGCTCCGGCACACCGATTTTCGGCAGCCCCAGCATGACCCCCGCCGGCTTCTCCGCAGGCGCGGCGTTCCGCTTCTCCCAGGCGTCGCCCGCGCGCGTGCGGCGCACGTCCAGGACGGCGCCCTCGGCGAGCAGGTGGTGCGGGGCGGCGTACGTGATCTCGACGGTCACGACGTCACCGGGGCGTACCTCCTGGTCGGGCTTGGTGAAGTGGACCAGGCGGTTGTCGGGGGCGCGGCCCGACAGGCGGCGGGTGGCACCGTCCTTGCGGCCCTCGCCCTCGGCGACCATCAGCTCCACGGTGCGGCCGACCTGCTTCTTGTTCTCGTCCCAGGAGATCTCCTCCTGGAGGGCGACGAGACGCTCGTAGCGGGCCTGGACGACCTGCTTGGGGATCTGGTTCTCCATGGTCGCGGCCGGCGTACCGGGGCGCTTGGAGTACTGGAAGGTGAACGCCTGCGCGAAGCGGGCCTCACGGACCACGTGCATCGTCTGCTCGAAGTCCTCCTCGGTCTCGCCGGGGAAGCCCACGATGATGTCGGTGGTGATCGCGGCGTGCGGGATGGCGGCGCGCACCTTCTCGATGATCCCCAGGTAGCGCTCCTGGCGGTACGAGCGGCGCATCGCCTTCAGGACCGTGTCCGAGCCGGACTGGAGCGGCATGTGCAGCTGCGGCATCACGTTCGGCGTCTCCGCCATGGCGGCGATCACGTCGTCGGTGAAGTCGCGCGGGTGCGGGGAGGTGAAGCGGACCCGCTCCAGGCCGTCGATGGTCCCGCAGGCCCGCAGCAGCTTGCTGAACGCCTGGCGGTCGCCCATGTCGCTGCCGTACGCGTTCACGTTCTGGCCGAGCAGCGTGATCTCGGAGACGCCCTCGCCGACCAGGGCCTCGATCTCGGCGAGGATGTCGCCGGTCCGGCGGTCCTTCTCCTTGCCGCGCAGCGCGGGAACGATGCAGAACGTGCAGGTGTTGTTGCAGCCGACGGAGATCGAGACCCAGGCCGCATAGGCGCTCTCACGCCGGGTCGGCAGGGTGGAGGGGAAGGCTTCGAGGGCCTCGGCGATCTCGACCTGTGCCTCGTCCTGGACACGGGCGCGCTCCAGCAGGACCGGCAGCTTGCCGATGTTGTGCGTACCGAAGACGACGTCCACCCAGGGCGCCTTCTTGACGATGGTGTCCCGGTCCTTCTGTGCCAGACAGCCGCCGACGGCGATCTGCATGCCGGGGCGGGAGGCCTTCATGGGGGCGAGGCGGCCGAGGTTGCCGTAGAGACGGTTGTCGGCGTTCTCGCGTACGGCGCAGGTGTTGAAGACGACGACGTCGGCGTTGCCCTCGCCGGCGTCCACGGGTGCGCGCACGTAACCGGCCTCTTCGAGGAGACCGGACAAGCGCTCGGAGTCGTGGACGTTCATCTGGCACCCGTAGGTTCGGACTTCATAGGTTTTAGATGATCGAACGTCCACTGCCGGGCTCCGGTCGCTGCTGCTGGTCATGGCTCAAGGGTAGGCGCTCCCCCAGAGAGCCCATGCCTCCCCTCACTTGTGGCAGCGGACGCCGGGCACTGCTCGGGTGGTACGCATGGTGAGTGACGACGCGGCCGACCGGCAGATCGCCCTGGTCCTCGCCTACGGCGAGAAGATCGTGGAACAGGGGCTGACGCGGCTGGTCCGGCGCACCGGACGCGGCTCCCCGGCGGAGTCGGCCGCTGCCTGGCCGACCGGGAACCTGGTTGGCTTCCCCCGCCTCAGCCGTTCTGGAGCACAAGGATCACGGTTCAGGTCGGCCAGGCCGACACCATTGATCCGCGGACCGCGCGCCGGGGAGTCGTCCGGAGTTCACTTCTTCAGGGTGCTGAGCAGTCCGCCGACGTAGTACTTCTCCAGCAGCACGTAGATGATCACGCAGGGGATGATGGTCACCGTGACGCCGGCTTGCAGGACTCCCCAGTTGCGGCTGCCGAGCGCCCCGGCGGCGATCACGCTCAGGGTCACCGGGAGGGTGAATCGCTCCTGCTCGTTGACGAAGATGAGCGCAGCGAAGAACTCGTTCCAGGCGGTGAAGTACGCCAGCAGGCCGGTGGCGATCACTCCCGGTACGGCTACCGGCAGCATCACCCGGACCAGCGTCTGAAGATGGCCACAGCCATCGATCCGTGCGGCTTCCTCCAGACTGCGGGGGACCGCCGCGAAGGAGTTGCGCATCAGGAACAGCCCGAAGGGGAGCTGGAACGTGGTGTAGACGAGGGTGAGTCCCAGCAGCGAGTTCAGCAGCCCGAACTCGTCGAGGAGCAGGTAGAGAGGGGTGACGAGAGCCTGGAACGGGACCATGAAGGTGACGAGGGTGGCGAAGAAGAGGACGTTGCTGCCGGGGAAGCGCAGCCGTGCGAAGCCGTAACCCGCGAGAATGCTGAGGACCAGCGTCGCCAGTGTGGTACCCAGTGAGACCACCACGCTGTTGCGGACGTTGTCCAGAACGTCGATCCCCCCGTTACCGGCAAGTGCCCGGTAGTGCTCCAGGGACGGATCGTGCGGGTAGAGGGTGGGAGGTGCCGCGACCGCCTCGCTCGGAGACTTGAAACTGTACGTGATCATCACATACAGCGGATACAGGAACAGTACAGCCAGACTGGTGCAGACCGCCCACCAGGCCGCCCGTGGCAGCGACCGCCGGATGGCGGCGGGCAACCGCTCCGGAGCCGCTCTCGGATGTGACCGCGGGGCCGCATCCGCCAGGCTCTCCTCGTGCTCCGCATGCTCCGGCGGGTTCTGGTCATGCCTGCGGCCGCTCATACTGCCTCACTGCGCATGTTCGCTCGCATCGACTCAGGTCGTCTCGGCGTTCGGTCGGAGTTCGGTCAGGGTTCGGTCGGAGTTCGGTCAGGGTTCGGTCAGGGTTCGGATCCGGGTTCGGACGAGCGGAGCAGATACAGCTGCAGTGCGCTGACCAGCACGAGAACGATCATGAGCAGGGCGGAGAAGGTGGCGCCGAGTCCCAGCTTGAACTGGATGAAGGACGTGCGGTAGATCTCGTACACCGCCGTGATGGTCGAGTTGGTGGGGCCGCCGCTGGTCATGATGAAGAACTGGTCGAAGGCGAGCAGCGAGCCGGCCACGGAGAAGACCAGGACCAGGGCCAGTGTGGGGCGCAGCAGCGGCAGCGTGATGTGGCGGAGGGTCTGCCACTTGTTCGCACCGTCGACCCGGGCGGCCTCCTCCACTTCGGCCGGGATCGCCTGCAGCCCGGCCAGCAGCAGGAGCATCTGCAGCCCGACGACCTTCCAGGTCACCATGGCGATGACCACGAGCAGAGCGGAGGTCTTGTCGGCGAACCAGTCGGTGTTGCGGCTCGTGAGGCCCAGGCGGTCGGCGAGGTGGCTGACGGGTCCGATGTCGGACTGGAACAGGAACAGCCAGAGAAAGGATCCCGCTGCGAGACCGATCACCACCGGCATGAAGTACAAACCCTGGAAGAAGCGGGCCGCGTGGCCGCTCCTCCTGACCAGCAGGGCGAGCGCGAGCGCCAACACAAGCAGCACCGGCGTGCTGATCAGTGTGTACTCGAAGGTGAAGAGCACGGCGTTGCGGAACGCGACGTCGTCCAGGGCGTCACGGTAGTTCCGCAGTCCGACGAAGCGGCGCTCTCCCAGCAGCGGCCAGTCGTGCAGTGTCATCCACAGCATCGTCACGAGCGGCACGTAGAAGAAGACGGCGATCATCGCCAGAGCCGGGGCCGTGAGGGCGGCCCCGGCCAGACGGACGCCGGCCCGGGCCGGCGTCCGTCTCGGTGCGGCACCACGGCCGAGGCCGGTGGGAGGCGTCATCTGTTGCCCCGGGCGTTCGTGCCCTGCGGCGCTCTGTCGATGATGGCCTGGGCCGCCTCCTGTCCCTCCTTCTGAGCCGCGGCGATGTCACCGCCGAAGACGGCCTTGTTGATCATCTGGATCCAGGGTCCGTTGGGGTCGTTGAACAGTTGGTGTTCGACGGTGCTGTACGGCGTGCGCCCCTTCTCCATGGCCTCGGCGAACAGCTTGTTGCGGGGATCGAGCGGGACGTAGATCTCGTCGGTCAGATCATTGCGCACGGGCGTGATGCTGTTGTCGGCGAGCACCTTCTGGGCCTGCTCACCGGTGGCCCAGGTGACGAAGTCACGCGCCCCCTTCTTGTTCTCGCCGTTCTTCATGACAGCGATCTCGTCACCGCCCGCGAAGGAGGACCAGCCGCCGTTCTTGCCGGGCAGGGGGGCGACACCGAAGTCGACGTCCGAGTCCTGCTTGAGGACCTGGGTGTAGAAGGCGCCGAGCGGCACCATGCCCACCCTGCCGGTCTGGAACACCGCGGGCTGATGGGTGCCGTTGTCCGTCCGGGACTGCGCCGGCATCGTGCCGTCGGTGTACAGCCGGCGGTAGAAGGTCAGGGCGTCGGTGACCTCCTGGGAGTCGAACCGGGCCTGTGAGCCGTCTTCGGAGAGCACCTCGCCGCCGCTGGCCCACACATGCGGGGTGAACTCGAAGACGTTGCAGCCGCCGCACTGCCCGGCGATGGCGAATCCGTGGATGTCCGGCCCCAGATCGCTGATCTTGTTGGCAGCGGAAATGATCTCCGCGTAGTTCTTCGGGGGCTTCTCCGGGTCGAGGCCGGCGGCTTTGAACAGCGACTTGTTGTAGATGAGCACCGAGGCCTCACCGCTGAACGGCAGAGCGTAGGTGCGCTCGTTGTAGGTGGCGAGCGCGCGGTGGGACGGGCTCAGGCTGTCCTTGTACGGCAGGTCGTCCGCCAGCTCCGTGATGTCCTCGAGCGTTCCGGTGGAGGCGAAGTACGGCAGATACACCAGGTCGATGGAGGCGACATCGGGTGCGTTGCCGGACGTGGCCGAGGTGGCGAGCTTCTGGATGAAGTCGGCCGCCGGGACGAGGGTCACCTCCACCTTGGTGTCATGGCTCTCGTTCCAGGCGTCCGCGACCAGGTTGATGAACTCCTTCTGGGTGTCACGGGTCCACAGACTGATGGTGGCGTCCGTGGCCGAGGCCGACGACTGCGCGCCGGTTCCACAGCCTCCGGCCAGCAGAAGGACTGACGTCATCAGCGCACCTACGGTCTTCGCTCTGATTCTCATGGCTTCCGTCCTAGGAGCAGGCTCGCATGGGGGGAATTCAGCAGGTAGGCAGCCAGACGCGCATGCTGCCCCGGTGGCGGTTGGCCCAGGCGTAGTAGGGAATGGCGGTCAGTTCGACGGGGACGGCCGCTCCGTTCCAGGCCCGTGTGTCGTGCGGTGCCCGGTCCGCGTCCGGTGTGCCGCTCGGCACCGAGCGGTAGGGCCACCAGGCCGCCGGGGCGGGCCCGGGCCCACGCAGCAGTCCGGAGCCGACCAAGGTGGTGATCCCTCCCAGCAGACCGGGGCGGTGCCTGGTGGTCAGCCCGGCGGTGGTGTCGAGCAGGACGTCGTCCAGACGGGGGGCGCCCGGCTGATCCGCCTGCTCCAGGCAGTAGACGAGGGGGCCGCGCTCCAGGGCCACACAGCCGCGGACCGCGTCGACCCTGGGGTGGGCCGCGGTCAGTCGCGGCTGAATCCCGAGGTCCAGGACGACCGTGTTGCCAGGCCGCCAGGTGCGGCGGATCCGCAGCCAGCCGTCCTGCTGCGCCGGCTCTCGGGCCCCACCGGCGCTCGGGGAGTCCACGGAGTCGTCGGCGGTAGGCGTCACCGCGTACTCCCGGCACCACTGCGGCACGCGTAGCGAGAGGGTCCACTCCCCTGTGCCCGCCTCGTCGACGGTCACCGTGATACGGCCCTGCCAGGGATAGCCGGTGTCCACCCGGACCATGACTCGCCCGTCGGCGGTGGACCCGCCGTAGGATCCGTCGGCGTACTGGTGCAGCTGCAGACCGTCCGCGTCCGTGCTGGCGACATAGTGGGGCAGGCTGGCGAGCAGCCGCATGACGTTCGGCGGACAGCAGGCGCAGGTGAACCAAGGGGCCCGGCGGGCTCCCTGGTCCTCGCCGTGGTACTCGTAGCCGTCGCGCACCTGGAGGGGGTTGGTGTAGAGCCAGCCCCGGCCGTCCAGCGAGACTCCGGGGAGAACGCCGTTGTAGAGCGTCCGCTCGATCAGGTCCGAGTAACGGGCCTGACCGGTGAGCAGAGCCATCCGCCAACTCCACTGGATCGAGGCGATGGCCGCGCAGGTCTCGCAGTACGCGCGCTCATTGGGCAGTTCATAGGGATCGCCGAAGTCCTCCCATCGGTGGTGCGCTCCCACGCCACCCGTGAGATACGTCTTGGTGGTGGTCATCGCCTCCCACAGTCGTTCCATCGCCGCGCGCAGTTCCGGTTCGCCCGTCTCGGCCGCCACATCGGTGGCACCGGCCAGCAGATAGAGCTGGCGTACGGCGTGGCCGGTCACCGTCTTGGCTTCCCGCACGGGGACGTGGTCCTGGCAGTGGTCGGGGCCCGGGGCAAGGCCGCGGGGGTCGTCCTCATCCAGCAGGCCGTGGCCGCGCCGGTCGATGAAGTATCCGGCGAGGTCCAGGTAGCGGCGCTCACCGGTCTCGCGGTAGAGCTCCACGAGGGCGGTTTCGATCTCGGGGTGCCCGCAGATGCCGTCGACGGGTTTGCCAGGGCCGAAGGTGCCGTCGATGTGGTCGGCGAAGCGGCGGGCGACGGTGAGTAGATCCTCGCGTCCGGTGCTGCGGTGGTGGGCGACGGCGGCCTGGAAGAGGTGGCCGGCGCAGTACAGCTCGTGGCCCCGGAGCAGTTCGGCGAACCGCGGACCGGGCTTGGCCACCTGGTACCAGGTCTGCAGATAGCCGTCGTCCTGCTGGGCCTCGGCGAGCAGCCTGATCACCCTGTCCACGGCCCCGGACAGGGTGCGGCGATTCGGTGTGTCGGGGTCGCCCAGCTGCCAGGAGGCGGCCTCCAGCCACTTGGTCACGTCGCTGTCCAGAAAGGGCAGCGCACCCCGGTACGCGCCGTCCGCGGTCCCGGCGGCCAACCGCAGATTGTGCAGATTGCCGGCGGATTCCAGCAGGGCCGGCCCCTGGGGGATGCTTGTCTCCGCATTGACGCGTCGGCGCTCATGCCAGAAGCCTCCGGTGATCCGGGCGACCTCGGCAGGCCGGAGCGCGATCCGGGCCCGGTCGCTGGGCCGGACCGGCCCTGACAGCCGCGTACTGACGGGCCGCGAGGCTGCGGGAGAAGAGGACACGGGCACACTTCCCTCTAAAATGGACATATCCCATATCGGGACTATAGGGAATCAAGGGGTACATCGCGCTGCCACGCTGCACGCGAAGGCCGAACCACGAACGTCCGACCTTTGCGACAGTCAGGCAGCCGGGCAGCCATGCACCCAGGTCGAAACGCCACGCCACTCCCGACCGCCCCACGGTTCGCGACGGAGACCGTCGAGCAGCACGAACTGACATACAGCATGAACCGGTCACACGGCACTTCACTGGCATGTCCGACATACGCAGGTATGGTGAACATCAAGCGGAGTGAGGGTTGCGGGGTGAGCGACCATGGCACAGCGTGGCAGCGCTGTACACGAGAGCCCCCATGACCACCGGCCTCCGGCCGACCTGGCCACGATCGTCGTCAGCGCGCACGGCAGAGTGCTGGGCTGGAGCGACGATGCCGAGCATCTGCTCGGCCACTCCCCCGAGGTCGTCGGCCACACTCTCACCGAGCTGCTCGCCGTGGACGCCTCCCACCCGGCCTGGGGCGCCCTCGCCGCGGGTGAGGCATGGAGCGGGCCCGTGGCGGTCCGCCATCGGGACGGCCGCCGGCTCGACGCCGATCTGCGCGCCTGTCCGTCCCTGGACGGTCAGGGCAAGGCCCACGGGTGGTCCGTCGTGACCGTGACCGTCTCCCCGCGCCCGTCCGAGAACGGAGCCGGGGCCGCGGGCAGGTCCGACGGGGCGATGCTGGAGCCGACCTTCGCCCAGGCGTCGGTCGCCGTCGCCACCTTCGACGCGAAGCTGCGGTACCAGCAGGTCAACAGCCTCCTCGGCGACATGATGGGCACCGGGGCGGCGCAGCTGCGCGGACGGTCCTACGCCGATGTTCTCCCGGACGGCGCCGACGGGGCCTGGCTGAGGCAGCTGCGCCAGGTCTCCGAGACCGGATCACCGGCACGCTACGACGGCTACATCGGTGACCGTGCCTGGAGCGTCGAGATGTGGCCGGTCAAGGATTCCTCCGGCCGGGTGTGCGGAGTCGGTACCGCCGCGTTCGACAACAGCGCGCAGCACGGAGCCCACCAGCGGCTGGCCCTGCTGAACCAGGCCGGCGCACTGATCGGCGCCACCCTGGACGTGGGCCGCACCGCTCGGGAACTGGCCGACGTGGTAGTCCCACAGCTTGCCGACTTCGTCACCGTGGAGCTCTTCGATTCGGTCCTCGCGGGAGAGGAGCCGATGCCTCAGAAGGCCGGCGAGCCCGTGCTGCTGCGCAGGGCCGCGGCCCGATCCGCCATCGAGGGCGTCCCCGAACTCGCCGTCGAAGTGGGCGCGGTCGACAGTTACCCGCCGTTCTCTCCCCCGGCCCGCTGCCTCGCCGCCGGACGCCCCCTGCTGAGCGGGCTCGACGACCCCGGCTTCGTCCGCTGGATCGAGGGCGACGAGACCAGAAGCGCCGGCGTCCACCGCGACGGCATCCACTCGGGCATGGCAGTACCGCTGCGCGCCCGCGGCATCGTGCTCGGCGTGGCCGTACTCTGGCGCTGGACCCGCCCGGGTGCCTTCCAGCAGGACGACCTGCTTCTCGTCGAGGAGCTGGCCGGCCGGGCCGCCGTGAGCATGGACAATGCCCGGCGCTACACCCGCGAGCACGCCACCGCCCTCACCATGCAGCGCAGCCTGCTGCCGCAGGTACTACCCCAGCAGGCCGCGGTCGAGGCCGCCTTCCGCTACCTGCCGGCCAGCTCCGAGAGCGGGGTCGGCGGCGACTGGTTCGACGTCATCCCGCTGTCCGGCACCCGGGTCGCCCTGGTCGTCGGCGATGTGGCCGGACATGGCGTCCATGCCTCCGCCGCCATGGGACGGCTGCGTACGGCCGTACGGACCCTCGCCGACGTCGACCTGCCGCCCGACGAACTCCTCACCCACGTCGACGACCTGGTCACCCATCTCGCCAGTGACGACGGCATGGGCTCGGCCGGGTTGCCCGGGGAGTTCGGCGCCACCTGCCTGTACGCCGTCTACGACCCTGTGTCCCGGCACTGCGTCCTCGCCAGCGCCGGCCATCCCCCGCCCAGCGTCCTCTACCCCAACGGCACGGTCGCCACCCTCGGTCTCACCCCCGGGCCCCCGCTGGGCGTGGGCGGCGTGCCCTTCGAGGCCACGGAACTGGAACTGCCCGAGAGCAGTCTGATCGTCCTGCACACCGATGGGCTGGTCCACTCCCACAACCAGGATCTGGACACGGGCTTCGCCCGGTTGCGCGACGTCCTGACCGCCGCCTCCTCCTCCCTGGAGGAGACCTGCGACAGGCTGATCGCCGCCATGTTGCCCGAGCGCCCCTCGGACGATGTCGCCGTGCTGGTCGCACGCACCCGCGCCCTGCACTCCGACCAGGTCGCCACCTGGGGTCTGCCCGTCGATCCCGAGGTCGTCGCGGACGCGCGGGCACAGGCCACCCGTCAGTTGGCGGCCTGGGGGCTGGAGGCGGCCTCGTTCGTCACCGAGCTGGTGGTCAGCGAGCTGGTCACCAACGCGATCCGGTACGGCGCACCCCCGATCCAGCTACGGCTGATCCGCGACCGCACCCTGATCTGTGAGGTGTCCGACGGCAGCAACACCGCTCCCCATCTGCGCCGTGCCCGCACCTTCGACGAGGGAGGCCGCGGTCTCCTCCTGGTCGCCCAGGTCACCCAGGGCTGGGGGACCCGCCACGCCGGAATCGGCAAGACCATCTGGGCCGAGCAGCCCCTGCCGGACGACCCGTGGTGGGCCGACCTGTGAAGAAGGGGGACCTGGGCGCTGATGCGCACGCTTTGCCGACCGTCGACCGGACCCGCGCGCTCGGCATGGTCTTCCCTCCCGCCAACGACCACTACACGGGGATGCAGCTTGATTTCTTCGGCCGGGTGGCCGAAGCGGCCCAGGGCTACGACTACGACATCCTGCTCACCACCGGCAGGGAGAGGGGCGACCCGCCGTTCCAGCGGCTGCTGGCCGGAGGCCGGGTGGACGGCATCATCCTGATGGAGATCAAACTGGTGGACTCACGGGTCGACCACCTCACCGAGCTGGGGTTTCCCTTCGTCACGATCGGACGGCCGGGTATCGAGGACGCCTGGTGGGTGGATCTGGACTGGGTGGCGCTCGGCCGCAACTGCGTGCGGCACCTGGCCGACATGGGCCACACCACCATCGCCTTCGTCAACCGGTCGGAGCAGTTCTTCCGGACGGGATACGAATCCGCGCACCGCGCACTCGACGGGTTCAACAAGGGCATCGAGGAACTGGGGCTCACCGGGCGCGCGTACTTCTGCGGCGACGACACGGCCGCCGGCGAGGCGTGCATCGAACAGATCCTGCGGGACAACCCGGCCACCACGGCGGTGGCGACGCTGAGCGAGGCATCCGTGGCCGGCCTGTACCGCGGCCTGACGCGCGCGGGGCGGGTCGTACCGCGGGACTTCTCGGTCGTCGGTCTGACGGCCGTTCCCTCCGTGACGACAGCGGTGACCCCGCCGCTCACTGCGGCCGAGCAACCGGTCGACGAGATCGGCCGGATCGCTGTCGAGCTGTTGATGGAGCGGCTGAAATCCCCCGGCGCCCCTCCCCGGAGCGTTCTGCTGAGACCGCTGATCACCATCCGCTCCAGCACCAGCCTCTGCCGCTCGGTATCGGACGCCGCGTTCTGAACCGTCACAGCGGCGACGGGCTGCCGCCTGCCACAAGGTCAACGCGCGATCGGCGACTTCCCCGTGTGGCACGCGGCACTCAGCGCCGGTACGGTCGGAGAGGTGCCGACCGTCCAGGAGCTCTCGCGGACGTCCTTCGAGGTCCGTACCACCACCGGGACCGCCCCGTCCCTGCCCGCCGCCGTCCGCTCCTCCTTCTCCGACGGCTTCGACCGCGACATGCCGGTCACCTGGGAGGCCGTACCGGCCGAGAAGTACGCGCAGCCAGGGACGTTCACCGTGGCGGGAACGGCGGCCGGACGCGCTGTGTGCGGCACCCCTGCCCTGTTCCCGCCGCGCTCGCCCAATGATCCCGCGCGAGGGGTCTCGGTCCGGTTCGGCAGTCCGGTATCGGTCATCTTCGGTCACCTCTTTCCGAGGCGCAGGCGGCCTGTCGTGCCCCTTCCTTCACGCTAACGGCGATTGCCCGACGTCGCTCAGGCAAGTGGCATGCGAGCGATGCCGGGTGCGGCGCCAGGAGACGGTGGTACCCCATGCAGAAGGGCAGGTCGGGTGGCCGGCCGGACCGCCCTACCGGACGCGGTGTCTGCGGCCGCGCCCCATCCGCGTTCTGAGGAGGACAAGATCGGCGATGAGCACCATCACCCCGATGATCAGCAGGTAGAGCGTGTCCCTGCCGAGCGCCCCGATGACGCCGAGCGCAACCGCCACGATGAGCAGCAGAAGAAACAGCACCACGTCAGCCTCCCGGCGTCAGCGGCGGGCCAGTCCGGTCCAGTCGCGTCAGTCGCTCGCTGTCCGCCGTCCACGTAGACGACGTGCTGACCTCTCGACCCTTCGGGTCAACGACGACGCAGTTGCGTCACTCGCGGAGATCGGCCGAGTGGATCACACCTTCTCCCTGTGGCAGGTGCCGGTGACGCAACGGCCCCGGCGTATACACACCGGGGCCGCCCTTCCGGGTCGTTGCACGTGAGAGTGCGCCGACCCACACACCAGGGTATGCCCGAGAGGCCATTTCGGTCATATGGGAGGACACGTCTCCATGTGATCGGCCGGAGCCCTGAGGGCGGCCTGGGCCGTGTCAGTCGCTGTCCTTCTCCTCGGTCTCCATGAGCTGGATCCCCTTGTGCTTCAGTGTGACCATCGCGGGTGTGTTTCCTCTCGCCCAGTCGACCTGGATCAGCCCTTCGGCCGCGAGGTACGTGCAGGCGGCGGCCAGGTCCTCCTCGGGCATGGCGAGGTCCTCGCGCAATTGCGCCCCGGTGAGGCCGAGGAGGCGATTGCCTTCGACGGCCTCGTACAGGGTCTTCATGATCGCCTCGCGGTAGTGCTGCCGCTCGTGCAGTGTCGCCATGGTCGCCTGCCTCTCGTGCCGGCACCGACGGAAACCCGTACGTCTGGGGCGGTATCCACCTTCCCCCGCTGAGGGGCATCTCCTCGGATTTCGTCCGGCTGTGTGTGAGCGTCCCGGGAGGACTGGCTGGTCAGCAGCCAGGAGCGGACCGGCTCCGCCATGCGCGTGGTGTCCACGGTGAGGCGGAGGCGTCTTCCGCCGTCGCCGCCTCCGGGTCCGCGGCGACGATACGAACCTCCGCGTGCCCGGCCGAGGGCAGTTCCGGTGACTTCATGGTGACCCCTTTTGGTCATACAGGACGACGTGCGTCAGGGGCGACGTGTCGGTCGGCGTGACGGCCGACGCCCCGCCCCATACCCACCCCGGATACCCTCCCCGGCTGGAACCAGGTCTGCGTCGTCAGCGGCTCCCGTCTTGACGCTCACGGCGGGTGGCGTCGGCAGGAGGACCCTTCGGCGCGGTCGCACGTGAGCTCTTACGGGTCCGGGTCCGCCGGCCGATTCCCGGTAGGACGTCGCTGTAGCGGAACGCCCCGATCCTCTCGTCATGCTGCGCGTTGAGCCGGTGGATCAGGAACATTCCCACGATGATCACGAAGATGATCACGGCGACGGTGACGGCTGTCTCCACATCCTCACCTCCACAGGATCCTCACCTCCACAGGGCGGAACTCAAGATCCCGATCGAGGCTCCGGGCGCCGCAGCGGCTCCGCCGTCGGTCTCCCATTCCTCTTCCCGGCTCCGAGTCTCCGCCGCGTCGTGACTGATGGCCTCGTCGGCCATCAGACCGCTGGCGGTGCGGATACCTCCTGGAACGGTTGCTGCTGCCATCAGCCGGGCGGCGGCGGCCGGCTCCGTCTCCGGAGGGATCACCAGCAGGTCCAGACGGCCCACCGTGTAGGAGAGGAGGATCACTTTGTTCGGGTCCTGCTCGTCGGCGAACCAGCCGACATGCACCGTGTGCCCCGTGACGGGGACCTTGCGCGGGATGACGGGCCAGTGGGCCGGGTTCACGGTGACGTGGGTGATCCGGCCCCAGCACGCGTCCAGGGCGTTCGTCAGAGTGGGGATCTCCCGGAGGAGATCACGGGAGCGGGGCCACCAGGCACCGTCCACAAGACCTGGAACCGAGCCGGTCGGGGCCAGGGACAGCCGGGCCGACGCCGAAGGCAGACGCTCTTTGAAGATCGTAGGTTCGATGGTCGCGGTCATGACGCGGACCTGTCCCCGGACCTCCTCTGGGAGGCCGGTGTTGTTGCTCGCCGGGAACGACACCGACATGGCAGCCGGTGTGCGAAGTGCTCCCGGTGCCTTTCACTCTACGCCGCTGCCGAGGCCCGGGGGCGCGCTCGTGAGCAGGCACTTTACCGAGAGGCAACGAGTCCGGCACCGCCGGCGAGCGCAGCGGGTGCGGCAGCGCACGACTTACGGTGAGAGGACGACCGAGAGGACGAGGTCCCGCGTTCGGCGCGGGGCACCGGATTCTCGCGGCGATCCTCGCGGCCGTCACCATCCCCGCCCCCTGCAGTCGCTCGACGGTCAGCCCGTGCACCTCAACCGGCCCCGGATCGCACCCCGGATTGAGCAGTGTCGAGAACTCCCCGGTCTGCTCGCCGTCCGGACCGATCGTGATCACCGAGACGGACGGCACCCGATCTCGCCGGGTAATGAGTCCTGAGGTCTCCACATCGACCAGGGCCCAGCCGTAGGCGTAGTCGCCCATGGCGGGCACATCGAAGGAGGCGGAGACGACTCATGGCGGCAAGGATGATCTGATATCCAGCTCTCCTTCAACCTGTATACCGATTTGCCCTCATCTGGAGGGTCGCGTGGAGGGTCGTGTGGAGGTTCGTGACGAGGTGGTCGTCTTGCGTCGACCGCGGAGAGACCGCACCGAAACTTCGGGAAGTTTTCGGGAAGAACACCCGCCGAGGGCCGGACAAAATCGTCTCCAGCCGGACACCCGCTGACTTCGCCAGGGCTTTCATCGGCACCCGCTAAGTCGTTCCGCCGAGCCCGATAAATGCCCCTGACCGGCAAAAACGCCCTCCCCATGGGAGGGCTGAGACTGGGCGCCCCCGGCAGGACTCGAACCTGCGGCCAAGCGCTTAGAAGGCGCCTGCTCTATCCACTGAGCTACGGGGGCCGGGTGTGGTGGCCTCTGTCTTGGTGCCCGGGTGTGGGCTGATCCGTGACGTTGCCGGGGACAAGGATAGGGCTCCCGAGTCCTTGTCCCTGTTGCTTCGCCTCCGTGGCTCAATGTGGAGGTTCGGTGAAGCGGTCCTGATAATCGCAGGCAGGTACGAATCGTGCACCTCTTTTGGCGTCTGAAGCCTCGGGTGTTGTGCACTCGTTATGCCTGGGCCCCTCCCGTCCCCAGCGCCTCGTGTGTCCTGTCGGCGCGCAGACGTACTTATATGCTTCAGAAAGTCCACAAAATTGGGCATTCTTCGCATGTGGTGACCTTGGACGTACGGCCTCAGCTGCTCGACGCGCTCTCCGCCCTGCGCGACCGTGTCGCCGCCGCGCGCTTCCCGCTCCCCCTGGCGGGGGCCCCGCGCGCGCGTGCCAACCGCGACGAACTGCTCGCGCAACTCGACGACTACTTGGTGCCCCGGTTGCGGCAACCCGAAGCGCCCTTGCTGGCCGTTGTGGGCGGATCGACCGGCGCCGGGAAGTCCACCCTGGTCAACTCCCTGGTGGGGCGGAAGGTCAGTGAGGCCGGTGTGCTGCGGCCGACCACCCGGACGCCCGTACTCGTGTGTCATCCCGAGGACCACCACTGGTTCAGCGGCATGCGCGTACTGCCGAACCTCACACGCGCGTGGGTGCCTCAGCGGGAACCCGGCCAGGATCCGGATCATGAGCTGGGCAGGTCATTTCCGCCGGGCATCGCAGGTCGGGCGGGCAAGGACGGCGAGCGTGTACTGCGGATCGAGACCACCGAGAGCCTGCCGTCCGGCCTCGCCCTCCTCGACGCTCCCGACGTCGACTCCCTGGTCGCCGAGAACCGCGTCCTCGCCGCCGAACTCATCTGCGCCGCCGACATCTGGGTCATGGTCACCACCGCCGCCCGGTACGCCGACGCCGTGCCCTGGCATCTGCTGCGCACCGCCAAGGAGAACCGGGCGACCCTGGTCACCGTGCTCGACCGGGTGCCCCACCAGGTGGTGTCCGAGGTCTCCCGGCAGTACGGGGCGCTGCTGACCAAGGCCGGGCTCGGCGACGTACCCCGGTTCACCGTGCCCGAGCTGCCCGAGTCCGCGTGGGGCGGAGGGCTGCTTCCGGCCACTGCCGTCGCGCCGCTTCGGACCTGGCTCATTCAGCAGGCGACCGACCCGGCGGCACGGCAGCAGGCCATGGCCCGCACCGCCCGCGGCGTTCTCGACTCGCTGCGGTCCCGGATGCCCGAGCTGGCCGGCGCGGCGGCCCAGCAGTACTCCGCCGCACTCCGGCTCACCTCCGCCGTCGACACGGCGTACGACAACGAGCACGCGCGCGTGAAGGGGCGACTGCAGTCGGGGGCCGTGCTCGCCGGCGACGCCCTCAAGCGGTGGCGCAGCTATCCGCTCGACTGCACCGCCCGTGAACTGCTCGATGCCCTCGTGGAGAGTCTCGGCACACTCATGCTGTGCGCCGTCACCGCCGCCGACGACCGGATCGCCGAGGCCTGGCGACGCGAACCGGCCGCGGTGGCCGCCGGGCTGACGGAACGTGACGCGACGGGCGAGAGTGCCGAACACCGCATCGGGATGACCGTACGACGCTGGCGGCGCGTCCTGGAGGAGTACGCCGAGGAAGAGGTCCGCGGCCTCGACCGGGGCGTCGCGCCGGACGCCGAGGTCGTTGCCGCCCTGGTCGCCACGGCCCTGCTCGGTGGCCGCCGGGCCCGGTCGGCGGGGGAGGGGCTCGCCGAACGTATCGGGGCGCACGGAGCCCTCCGGCTGCGCGACCGCGGTGGGCGGCTGCTCACCGAGTACCTCGACCGGGCCCTCGACACCGAACGCGACCGCCGCCTCGCCCCCCTCGACGCACTCGACGTACACCCCGAGCCGCAGGCCGAACTCATCGCCGCGCTGTCCGTACTGCAGAAGGAGAGGTGACCGCCGTGACCGCCGTCGCTGACCACGAGGATCAGACGGAGGACGGCGTCCCCGAAGGGGACGACGATCGCGAAAGCAGCCTCCCCGTAGCGGACGTTTCCGCAAAGGACGCTTCCGAGGGGGTCCACGCGCGCGTGGCTGGCGTCGACGGGGCCGGTGACAGGTCTCGTACGGAAGGTTCTACGGACACCGACGACGCCTGGGACGACGGGCTCATCGCTCGGCGGGTGTCCGAGACGACCGGCGCCGAGCAGGCTCCGATGCCGGTCCTGGAGACCAAGGCTCCCAGTACACAGCCGGTCGTCCCACTCGCGTACGACGGTGCCCTGCGCTCGCGGCTGGAGGCGTTGCGGGAGCTGGTGGGACTGTCCCGGACGCGGCTGGACAGCGGAACGCTCGCCGAGGCGGGGCGGGTGCTGGACGAGGCGGCGGCGCGCCGCAGGCTCTCGGGGGAACACACCGTCGTCGCCATCGCGGGTGCCACCGGCAGCGGCAAGTCGATGCTGTTCAACGCGCTCGCCGGCGTGGCGATTTCGGAGACGGGCGTACGCCGGCCCACCACGGCGGCCCCCATCGCGTGCAGCTGGAGCGATGGCGCGGCGAGCCTGATCGATCGGCTCGGCATTCCGGGACGGCTGCGGAGGCGGCCGTTGCAGAGTCCGGAGGCGGAGGCGCAGCTGCGCGGGCTCGTGCTGGTGGATCTGCCCGACCACGACTCGGCGGCGGTGCAGCACCGGCAGCACGTCGACCGGATTCTGGCGCTGGTCGACGCGGTGATCTGGGTCGTCGATCCGGAGAAGTACGCCGATGCCATCCTCCACGAGCGGTATCTGCGGCCCCTGGCCGGTCACGCGGAGGTCATGTTCGTCGTCCTCAACCAGATGGACCGGCTGCCGGGGGAGGCCGCCCACCAGGTCCTCGACGACCTGCGGCGGCTGCTCGACGAGGACGGGATCGCGCTGGGGGAGTACGGCGAACCGGGGGCCACCGTGCTCGGGCTCTCCGCGCTGACCGGGGACGGGGTGGGTGAACTGCGGGACGCGCTCGGGCAGTTCGTGGCCGAGCGGGGCGCTCCGGGCCGCCGGGTCCGCGCCGATCTGGACACGGCCGCCGCGCGGTTGTGGCCGGTGTACGCGACCAGGAGGGGCACCGGGCTCAGCGAGCGGGCCCGGGAGGAGTTCACGGCACGGCTCGCGGATGCCGTCGGCGCCACCGCGGCGGGCGAGGCCGCCGAGCGCGCCTGGCTGCGCAACGCGAACCGCGCCTGCGGTACGCCCTGGCTGCGGCTGTGGAGGTGGTACCAGGACCGGAACGAACCCCCGACCGGGCGGCTCGCCCTGGCGGCGCCCGTGGACGAGGAGGCCACCGCCCGCCAGCGCGTCGAGCACGCCGTACGCACGCTGTCGGACCGCGCCTCGGCCGGGCTGCCCGCGCCCTGGGCGCAGGCGGTGCGCGAGGCCGCCGTACGGGGGGCGCAGGGGCTGCCCGAGGCGCTGGACGAGTTGGCGGCGCGGGCCGGGGCGCCCACAGGGCGGCCGCCGCGGCCGGGCTGGTGGCCCGCCGCGGTGCTCGCACAGGCGTCCATGACCCTGCTGCAAGTCATCGGCGGGCTGTGGCTGTTGGGACAGATCATCGGCTTCATGGCGCCGAACCTCGGGGTGCCGGTGCTGCTGATGGTGCTCGGCATCGTCGGCGGTCCGGCCGTCGAATGGGGTTGCCGGCTGGCGGCACGGGGGCCGGCACGGCGCTACGGGCTCGAAGCGGAGCGCCGGTTGTGGGAGGCGGCCGCCGGGTGTGGACGGGCACGGGTGTTGGATCCGGTGGCGGCCGAACTACTGCGCTATCGGGAGGTGCGGGAGCAGTACGGGCGGGTGCTGGGGGCGGCGCGGGTGGGGTGAGGCGCGGCCGTCGTAGGAACGGTTCACCCCGTCGGGTGACGGAGTTGTCCACAACCGGCGGGTAGCACACAGGGCTCAGCGGGCTCGGCCCGACGGCGGCAGTCTGAACGGACGCAGCAGCCGTACGGGACGGGCCCGTGCGTGTGTGAGGCCGGTGCCCAGCGTGGCGCCGGCGTGAGGGAGGGTTTGGCGACATGAACGAGACGATGGTGTGTGTGGTGGGGAACGTGGCGACGCAACCGGTCTGCCGTGAGTTGTCGACGGGTTCCTCGGCCCGGTTCCGGCTCGCGGTCACCTCGCGGTACTGGGACCGGGAGAAGAACGAGTGGACCGACGGCCACACCAACTTCTTCACGGTCTGGGCGAGGCGCACCCTCGCGGCGAACGTGGCGTCGTCCGTGTCGCTGGGCGATCCGGTCGTGGTGCAGGGGCGGTTGAAGGTGCGCAGCGAACAGCGGGACGGGCAGAGCTGGGTGTCGGCGGACGTCGACGCGGTGGCGATCGGCCACGACCTTTCGCGGGGGACGTCGGCGTTCCGGCGGACGCCCAGGGGAGAAGCGGTGACGGCGGCCCCGTCCCAGCCGGAGCCGAACTGGGAGACGCCGCCCGGAAGCCGACTCGACACAGGGACCGAACCCCGGCTGGAGCCAGCAGGAGTGACGTGACGTCAACTCTCATTGATTTGTCGATAAGGCCTGTTCGCGAGCCGTGCGAGCGATAACGATTCCGATTCGGATCGCTTGTCCGACGATACGACTGGGAAGAGTGGTGCGCCGCATCCCTAGGATGCCGGGCATAGCTCATGGGGCTTCTGATTCTGCTGGTGGGACCACACCCCCCACATCAACGGGTCCTGCTCGAAGGGAAATTCAGTGGTTTCTTCGTTCTCGGGGTCGCTCTCCGCGTGGTCCGGTTGGGTCGCGCGCAGGCGAGGGTCGGCCCGTCTCGCCGCCGTGTCGCTGGCGTCCGGACTCGTCGTAGCGGGTGCGATCGTCACCGCGGGCGCGGCCGCCGCCGACGGGACGGCGCAGAGCCCGGGTGGAGCGACGGCCACCATGGGCGGCCTGAAGACGTACGGGACGGCTGTGATCCGTACCGACGGCGAGGAACAGCAGCTGCCCGCGGGCCTGTTCGAGATGTTCGTCGACGGCGGCGGCACCCTGCAGACCTACTGCGTCGACGTCCAGAACCCGACACAGAAGGACGCCAAGTACCAGGAGACCCCCTGGAGCGGCACCTCGCTGGGAGCCAACAAGGACGCGGGCAAGATCCGCTGGATCCTGCAGAACTCCTATCCGCAGGTGAACGACCTCGCGGCGCTCGCCGCCAAGGCCGGCGCCAAGGGGCTCACCGAGCAGGACGCGGCGGCCGGTACCCAGGTGGCGATCTGGCGGTACTCGGACGGGGCCGAGGTGACGGCCCTGGATCCGGAGGCGGAGAAGCTCGCGGACTATCTGCAGAAGAGTGCGCGGAATCTGACGGAGCCGGCGGCTTCGCTGACCCTCGACCCGCCGGCGGTCTCCGGCCGTGCGGGCGAGCGGCTCGGTCCGATCACGGTGCACACCAACGCGGACGGCGTGACAGTGACCCCGCCCCCGGACGCGGCTGCGGCCGGGGCCAAGGTAGTCGACGCGGACGGCGAGGCCGTGACCTCGGCCGGTGACGGCAGTGAGCTGTACTTCGAGGTGCCCGAGGACGCGGAGGACGGCTCGGCCGAGCTGACCGTCCAGACCTCGACCACCGTGCCGGTCGGCCGCGCCTTCGCCTCCGAGACCCGCAGCCAGACCCAGATCCTCGCCGGTTCCAGCGAGTCCACGGTCTCCGCGACAGCCACCGCGAACTGGGCGGAGAAGGGCGCGATACCCGCACTGTCCGCCGAGAAGAACTGCGCCGAGGGCGGCCTGGGCATCACCGTGGCCAACGAGGGGGACGAGGCCTTCACCTTCGAGCTGATGGGGATCGAGTACGGCATCGACGCCGGCGAGACCCGGACGGTGACGATCCCGCTGCAGGAGGACCAGGTCTACGACTTCACGATCAAGGGGCCGAACGGCTTTGCGAAGCAGTTCCGGGGCGTCCTCGACTGCCAGACGGAGACCGAGGCGGGCGCGGGCGGCGAATCGGTGCAGACGCTGAGCGAGCCGAGCCCGGCGACGGTGGGCGGGAGCACCGTCTCCGACTCCGGCACCGACCTCGCCGAGACCGGCAGCTCCGGCGCGACCCCGGTGATCGGCGGCATCGCGATCTCCCTGGTCGTGATCGGCGGCGCGGTCATGATCATCCTGCGTAAGCGGGAGCAGCGGTAGACGGAAAGAGTTCCTTGACAGCTCAACAGTGAGTGACCGCGCGGTGACCACTGCGTGCGACGCGGCCCCGGTACGCCCCCAAGGCGCCGGGGCCGCGTCGCTCTTCCGGGGGGTTCATCATTCGGTTTCCGTCGAGGGCTGGCCGTACGGCAAGATGGGTGGTACTGCCCACTGCCAGATTTCAAGCTGCCGGACGGTTTCTCTTGGCTGAGTACATCTACACCATGCGCAAGACGCGCAAGGCACACGGCGACAAGGTCATCCTTGACGACGTCACGCTGAGCTTCCTGCCTGGCGCGAAGATCGGTGTGGTCGGCCCGAACGGCGCCGGCAAGTCCACCGTTCTCAAGATCATGGCGGGCCTTGAGCAGCCCTCCAACGGTGACGCCTTCCTGTCGCCGGGCTACACCGTCGGCATGCTGCTCCAGGAGCCGCCGCTCGACGAGTCCAAGACGGTCCTGGAGAACGTGCAGGACGGCGCCGCCGAGATCATGGGCAAGCTCAAGCGCTTCAACGAGGTCGCCGAGCTCATGGCGACCGACTACTCGGACGCGCTCATGGAGGAGATGGGCAAGCTCCAGGACGACCTGGACCACGCCAACGCGTGGGACCTGGACACGCAGCTGGAGCAGGCCATGGACGCCCTGGGCTGCCCGCCCGGAGACTGGCCCGTCACGAACCTGTCCGGTGGCGAGCGCCGACGGGTGGCTCTGTGCAAGCTGCTGCTCGAAGCTCCCGACCTGCTGCTGCTCGACGAGCCCACCAACCACCTGGACGCCGAGTCCGTGCAGTGGCTGGAGCAGCACCTCGCGAAGTACGCCGGCACCGTCGTCGCCGTCACCCACGACCGGTACTTCCTCGACAACGTCGCGGGCTGGATCCTGGAGCTCGACCGCGGCCGCGCGATCGGCTACGAGGGCAACTACTCCACGTACCTGGAGACCAAGCAGACCCGCCTCAAGGTCGAGGGCCAGAAGGACGCCAAGCGCGCCAAGCGGCTCAAGGAAGAGTTGGAGTGGGTGCGGTCCAACGCCAAGGGCCGCCAGGCCAAGTCCAAGGCCCGTCTCGCTCGCTACGAGGAGATGGCCGCCGAGGCCGACAAGATGCGGAAGCTGGACTTCGAGGAGATCCAGATCCCGCCGGGCCCCCGTCTGGGCAACGTGGTCGTCGAGGTCAACAACCTCAGCAAGGCCTTCGGCGAGAAGGTCCTCATCGACGACCTCTCCTTCACACTGCCGCGCAACGGCATCGTGGGCATCATCGGTCCGAACGGCGCCGGCAAGACCACCCTGTTCAAGATGATCCAGGGCCTGGAGACGCCGGACTCCGGCACGATCAAGGTCGGCGACACTGTCAAGATCTCCTACGTCGACCAGAGCCGCGAGAACATCGACCCCAAGAAGACGCTGTGGGCCGTCGTCTCCGACGAGCTGGACTACATCAACGTCGGCCAGGTCGAGATGCCCTCGCGGGCGTACGTCTCCGCCTTCGGCTTCAAGGGCCCGGACCAGCAGAAGCCGGCCGGGGTGCTCTCCGGTGGTGAGCGCAACCGGCTGAACCTGGCGCTCACGCTCAAGCTGGGCGGCAACCTGCTGCTCCTCGACGAGCCGACCAACGACCTCGACGTCGAGACCCTGTCGTCGCTGGAGAACGCGCTCCTGGAATTCCCCGGCTGCGCCGTGGTCGTCTCCCACGACCGTTGGTTCCTGGACCGCGTGGCGACGCACATCCTCGCGTACGAGGGCGATTCCAAGTGGTTCTGGTTCGAGGGCAACTTCGAGTCGTACGAGAAGAACAAGATCGAGCGGCTCGGTGCGGACGCGGCCCGTCCGCACCGCGCCACCTACAAGAAGCTGACCCGGGGCTGATCTTGCGGCACATCTACCGCTGCCCACTGCGCTGGGCGGACATGGACGCGTACGGCCACGTCAACAATGTGGTGTTCCTCCGGTACCTGGAGGAAGCCCGTATCGACTTCCTGTTCCGCCCGGAGAAGGACTTCAAGCAGGGGTCCGTGGTGGCACGCCATGAGATCGACTACAAGAGGCAGTTGGTGCACCGGCACAAGCCGGTGGACATCGAGCTGTGGGTCACCGAGATCAGAGCGGCGTCCTTCACGATTTGCTACGAGGTCAAGGACCCGGACCAGGTCTATGTCACGGCCTCGACGGTGATAGTGCCGTTCGACTTCGCCGCACAGCGGCCCCGCCGGCTCACCTCCGAGGAACGGGAGTTCCTGGAGGAGTACAGGGATGACGAGGAGGAGGCCGTCGCCGCATGACGGTGCTCCACCTCGCCGACGAGGGGGAGGCGGCGGATCTCGCGGCCTTCCTCTCCCGGCTGCTCCACTACGACCGTGGGGCCGCGGTGCGCCTCCAGGGGGCCGGCACCGCACTGGCCGTCTTCGGCCGGCCACCGTCCTTCGAGGTGCTGGCGATCCGCGCGGTGCGGCTCGCCAAGCCGTACGAGAAGGGGCTCGACGTCACGCTCGACGTGACCGTGTCGGCGGGTGAACTCCTGGAGTCCATCGACGAGTCGGCGGGTACGGCGGTCGTGCCCGCCGCCGTCACCGGGCCGCCGTGGGCCGGGGTGCTGCCCCCGCGCGGCGGCTGGCGTCCCGAGCCGGGGCTGCCCGCGCCGGACGTGGTGCGGACGATGGTCGCCGGGGCGGTGGCCGAATTCCGGTCCCGTACGCAGGAGCTGACGCCCGAGCGGCGCACCCGGGCCGAACTCGACCGGATCGGGCGGGAGATCTGGTCCCGCCCCATCGGCGACACCGCCCTGCCGGTGCGGGCCGCGCACGCGGCACAGTCGCTCGGCTTTCTCCGGCCCTCGGGCGGCCCGGCAGAGGGGCAGCTCGCCCTGTTCTCGTCGGGCGCGTGGCTCAGGCTACGGACGGCGTACGGGTCGATCGCCGTACGCCGGGCGGGGCTCGGCTCGCTGGACGTCAGCGTCCGCTGAGCCGCGCCCTCGGGCGGTGGTTCAGCCCGGGGTGTTCACCATCGAGGCCGCCGCGTACGTCAGGTAGCTCCACAGGGTGTGCTCGTGTTCCTCGGAGAGACCGATTTCGTCGACGGCGTCGCGCATGTGCTTCAGCCAGGCGTCGTGGGCCGCACGGTCGACGACGAACGGGGCGTGGCGCATGCGGAGACGGGGGTGGCCTCGGTTCTCGCTGTACGTGGTGGGGCCGCCCCAGTACTGGATCAGGAACAGGACGAGGCGCTCCTCGGCCGGGCCCAGGTCCTCCTCCGGATACATGGGCCGCAATATCGGGTCCTCGGCGACACCCTCGTAGAAACGGCGCACCAGGCGCCGGAAGGTCTCCTCGCCACCGACCTGCTCGTAGAAGGTCTGCTCCTGAAGCGTTCCCCGCCGGATCTCTTTCACGTACCCCATGGTCTCAGACGCGGGGACGGAGGACTCAAGGCTTAGGACCAGACTGCTTGGGACCAGACTGCTTGGGACCAGACTGCTTGGGACCAGACCGCTTGGGACCAGACCGCTTGGGAGCGCGACCGGGGAGGGGCATTCCGCCCGGTGCGCCGTGACACTCGCCTCTTGGGACGTACCGCAGCACAGTGGAGACATGGGCACGCACGCTGTGGACCACGATCTGGAGCGCCTCGCCGCCGAGGCCCGCTCGGCGCTCGTACGTGAGATCGAGGCGAGCGGGGCATGGGACGCCGATCCGGTATGGCGGGAGGCGTTCGAGGCGGTGCCGCGTCATCTCTTCGTTCCGTACTACTACATCGGGGCCGTGGGCGGCTTCGAGCGGCTGTGGGGCGAGGAGCGCGACCCCAGGCGGCGTGCGCGCTGGGTGCGGGGAGCGTACGCCGACGCGCCACTGGCGACCCGGGTACGGGACGGCGAGTTGATCTCCTCCAGCAGTCAGCCCTCGCTGATGGCGAAGATGCTGGCCGAGTTGGAGGTGGAGGACGGCAACCGGGTGCTGGAGATCGGCGCCGGGACCGGTTACAACGCGGCGCTGCTCGCGCACCGGCTGGGCGACGACCTGGTCACGACGGTCGACCTGGACGTGGACATCACGGAGGCGGCGCGCAGGCATCTGGACGCCGCCGGGTACCACCCGACCGTCGTCACCGGGGACGGGGCGCGAGGAGTTCCCGAACGCGCCCCCTACGACCGGATCATCGCCACCTGCACGCTGCACTCGATCCCTCGACCCTGGCTCGAGCAGTGCGCCCCCGGCGGCCGCATCCTGACGCCGATGGCCACGGGGCTGGTCCGGCTGCGGGTCGAGGACGCCGAGCACGCCGAGGGGCGCTTCCTGCACACGTCCGCGTACTTCGTGCCGTTGCGCGGCGGCAGTGAGCCGGAGGCGGTGCATCGGCATCTGGGCGGGCTGCCGCGCCGGGCCAGGGAGCACGAGCTGTTCCGGTTCCTGCTGGCCCTGACGGCGGGCAGCCTCGACCCGCACGAGGCGCTCGCGCTCTGGCAGCGGGAGGGCATGCCATCGCGCGAGCGCTACGGGATCACGGTCAGCGGCGACCGTGCCTGGGCGTGGCTGGACGACCCGGAGGGGGCCTACTCCTGGCCCCTTCCGTGATCGTCCACCGCGTACGGGTTCCTACGGCTACTGCCGGGTTCCCCTGGTTCAGCCCCGGCGGATCGTGATCGTCGTCCACGCGCCCACGTGCACCCGGTCCCCGTCCTGGAGCGGGACCGGAACGAAGGGCTGGATGGGCTCCTCGGAGCCGTTGACCGTGGTTCCGTTCGTGGAGTTCTGGTCGACGATCGCCCAGCTGCCGTCGGGCTGCTGCACCAGTACCGCGTGCTGGTGCGAGACGCCCGGGTCCTCCGGCGGCACCGAGAGATCGATGTCGGGGGTGTCGCCGGTGGAGTGCCGGCGGCGGCCGATGGTGATCTGGTTGCCGGTGAGGGTGCGCTGCTGCTCGGGGGAGTACGCGGGCAGGTTCAGGCCCGCGGCCTCGGGGCCCGAGCGCTGCATCATCGCCATGAAGTACTCGCGGTCCGGGCCGATGGTCGCGCTCCAGGTCGCCGGTGCCTGCGGGTAGGCAGGACCGGGCGGGGCCTGGGTGGCGCCGGGCTGCGGATAGCCGTAACCGCCGGGGCGTGCCGCCGCACCGCTGGGACCGCCCGGGCCACCGTGCCCACCGGGGCCGGTCGACGAGGGCGGTGAGATCACCCAGTCATCGCCCCCGAAGGAGGGGCCACCCGACTGCGGACCACCGGGGCCGCCACGACCACCGGGACCCCCAGGGCCGCCGGGCTGGGGTCGCCCGGTCTCCTGCGGGAAGGCGGGCGGAGCCGGAGGCCCGGCCTGCTGGAACGCCTGGGGCGCCCCACCGGCCGGACCATTGCCGGGACCACCAGGGCCAGGACCAGGGCCGCCGGGACCACGGCCGCCCGGGCCGCCGGGGCCACCCGGCGTCGGGCCGGGCGGTGGCGGAACCGGCCGCGACGGATCGCCGCCGAAGCCCGAGGGGCCCGGCCGCGACGGGTCGCCGCCGAAGGCGGACGGACCGGGCTGTCCGGACGGACCACCCGGGCCTGAGGGCCCGCCACCGAAGAGGGACGGACCGCCGGGCCCACCGGGACCACCAGGGCCCGAAGAACCGCCGGGACCGGACGGGCCGCCGGGACCACCAGGACCGCTGGGGCCACCCGGTCCCGGGAAACCATCACGTCCACCGGGACCACCAGGACCGCCGGGGCCACCCGGCCCCGGGAAACCGTCACGTCCACCGGGACCGCCGGGACCACCAGGGCCGCCCGCCGGCCCACCGGGACCCGGGAAGCCGTCGCGCCCACCCGGTCCACCCGGTCCACCGGGACCGCCCGGTCCACCCGGGCCCGAGGGCTCGCCGGCGAACGGCGGGCCGGGCGGGATCGGCTCGGCGGGGCGGTTCATCTGCGAGGGCCGCGAGCTCTGGTAGTCGTACGCGTCACTGCCGCCGAAGGACGGCGGGGGCGGCTGCTGGAAGCGCAGCGCGGGGTTACCACCAGGGCCGGGACCAGGACCAGGGCCAGGGCCGGGCCCCTGACCGCCAGGGCCGGGGCCGGGGGCCGCAGGTCGGGGTGCGGCGGGCGTGTAGGTCGTCGCCGTGTTGGTCAGGAAGTTCCACCGGCACTCCTCGCAGAAGGGCGCGCCGCCCTCGCGGGGCGTGCGGCACTGCGGGCAGAGCTCCGGCTGGGCGGCGGCGGGCGGGCGTCCGCCGGGACCGCCCGCGCCCGGAGGCGGCGGAGGCGAGCCGGGCGGCGGGTATCCGTAACCGCTGCCCGAGGGCGGCGGTGGAGGCGGCGGGGGCACGGCACCGGCCATACGGTGACCGCAGACCTCGCACCAGTCGTCGGAACCCGACTGGTGTCCGTTCGGGCAGGTCGGCATGTCGGCGCTTCCCCCTCTCCTTTCCGGCCCTTCGGCCGGGTTCTGTGGCCGCGACGGGCACTGAGTACTACTGACTACTGCTCGTTACTTCTTTACACGAACAGTCTTTGTCGACCGAGTCTCGAGAGTCATCTCGTCGGCCTCCGTGACCTTCGCCTTCAGTCGCACAGTACCTGTCGCCGCGTCGACCACGTCCACCACCTTCGCAAGCAGTTTCGCAGTATCCGCGTTCCCCGACGCACTGGCGAGCTGAACGGCCCGTCCCAGCTTGGCCGTTGCTCCGTCGACATCGCCCGCTTTGCGGGCATCCAGCCCCTGTTGGATGACTTGCGCCAGTTCGGCCTGACCTGTGTAGTGCGCGACTTGGGGGTTGATCGAGGTGGAGGCGGCCATGTCGTCGGTCCAGACGGCCTTCACCAGGCCCTGCGCGCCGAGGTTCTGCGCGGTGCTGTCGGGCTGCGGGATGACCAGGGAGACACGGGCGGCGAGCATCTCCTGGCCGAGGGTCGCGGGCGGGACCTCGACGCACACGTGGTAGTCACGGGACTCGTCTCCCCACGAACCGGTCGGGTAGTCCCCGGCGCGCGGGCCGGCCTCGGTGCGGCGGTCGGTCAACTCCTCGACCGTGGGGGCCACTTGTTTCACGAACTTGATCCGCGTGCCGACCGGCGTCCACAGCCGCAGGGCGACGTCCGCGACCTCCTTGCCCATGGTCGCCTCCATCATCTGCGTGAAGTCGGCGGACAAGGCGGCAGGGTCGGCGATGATGTCGGCGGTGCCGAGCAGCGCGGAAGCGATCCCGGTGACCTCCTTGACCTCCCAGTCGGTGCCCACGCCACGCGCGTCACAGGTGAACCGCCCGGCACAGGCGTCCAGCGCGGCCTTCAGGTCCTCGGGCGACTCGTGCTCGTTGCGGCCGTCGGTGAGCAGGATCCCGTGCCGTATCGCGACGTCGGCCGAGGCGAGCAGGCGGTCGGCGAGCTTCAGCCAGGTGCCGATCGCCGTGCCGCCGCCCGCGCTGAGCTTGCGCAGCGCCTGCTTGGCCTGGTCCCGGGTGGTGGAGTCGGCGACCGCGAGCCGGCCGCCGCCGGGGTAGACCTCCCGGGCCACATGGGTGCCGTCGATCACCGCGAAGTGAACCCCGTCACGCAGGGTGTCGATCGCGGCGGCCGTGGCGTCCCGGGCGTTGCGCATCTTGGTCGGCGGGTAGTCCATCGACCCCGAGCAGTCGACCATGATCGCCACGGCGGCGGACGGGCCCTGGCCGGGCGAGTAGAGGTGCGGCGCGGTGACGGCGCTGCCCACGGTGCCCCCGCCCGTCGCGCTCACCGTCACGATCGCGTTGACCTCGCGGCCGCCCTCGGGCAGGTACTCGTTCTGGTAGACGTCCACCGAGAACTGCGGCACGTTCGACTTCGAGAAATTGGCCATGCCTACTCTGATCCCCCTAGCGGCCCCACAGCACGTGGGGTGATGACTGTGCGTGGCTGTGCCCGGACCAGTCCCCTCCGGTCCGTCGGCCGTTCCCGTCCTCCGGCCGCCGGGGCACCCGAAAGTGCCCTCAGGCCGATCCTGCCCCCGGAGGCGGGGCCGGGAACGGCAGGACGGCCACTGTTACGTTGTCGTGGCCACCGCCGTCGAGCGCGTGGCCGACCAGAACCTGGGCGCAGTGCAGCGGGCGCCCGGCCGCGTCCAGGGGCACGGCCTCGGCCATCTCCTCGGCGGCCTCCGCGTAGTTCCACAGCCCGTCGGTGCACACCACCACTACTCCCGGCCGGTCCGGTTTGAAGGAAGCGGTGTGCGGCTCCAGTTCGTACGCGTCCGCGCCGAGCCAGCCGGTGATCGCGTGGGCGCGCTCGTCGGCGTACGCCTCGGCCTCGCTCATCAGTCCCGCGGACACCATCTGTGCCGCCCAGGAATCGTCCTCCGTCAGCCGTGCGGCGGGAGCGCTCCGGTCCACGGGGACCCAGTAGGCGCGGCTGTCGCCGACCCAGCCGACGACGAGCAGGCTGGGGGTGACGACGGAGCCGACGATGGTGCACGCCGGCGCGTTCTGGTGCGGGGCGTGCTCCTGGGCCGTCTCCGGTTCCTGCGCGAGGGCGTTGACGGCGCCCGAGGCGGCGACGATCGCGTCGTGCATCGCCTGCTGCGGGTGCGTGCCGCGCGGGAGGGACTCCAGGAGTGTCTCGTTGGCGGCGCGGGCGGCGGCGAGGGAGGCGTCGTCGGGGCGGGTCGCGGACGACACGCCGTCGCAGACGATCGCGACGACGGCGGGGGAGCCGTCGGGCAGGGCGGTCGAGGAGACGGCGAACGCGTCCTCGTTGCGGTGATGGCGCAGCCCCCGGTCGCTGACTGCGGCGACCGCGCCCAACTCCTGCTCCATGTGGTCGCGTTCACGCGGCTGGGCGTGCCCGCAGTTCTCGCAGTAGCCGTCCCGGTCGACATACCCCGCCCGGCAGGCCACGCAGAGCTTCATGCCGGCCGGTGGGGTGGCCGGTTCGGCGGTGCGCGGGTCCGGCGGCAGGGGCGCCGCCAGCGGGTACTCGTCCGGTTCGCGGGGCCGGTCGAACCGCACGCCCCGCCCGGGGCCGGGCAGTTCGCCGCCGCCCGACTCGGTGCCCTGGAGGTCGGTGGGCAGGACGACCGGCGTGGACGGGCCCGAACCGGCCGACGGGGGTGCGACGGGCCAGGCCACGGACGCGGCCTCGTCCGGCGGGTCACCCGCCGTCCCGTTCATGGTGAGGGTCGGGTGGTCCTCCGGCGGCGCGGGCACCGCCGAGAGATCATGGCCGCACGCGCCGCAGAAGCGGTCGTCCGAGGCGAGCGGCCACTCGCAGATCGGGCACTTCGTCAGCGCGGTCGGCTGGGGCATCTGCGACATCAACTACACCCACGTCCGGGGGCGGTAACGGTTGGCACGTTCCACCAGGTCGATCCTCTCCTCGCCGCCTTGCGCGAGCCGGGCCAGCGTGCGGTACGCGCGCTCCAGTCCGAGGCGGAGGCCGCGCTCGTCCAGCGCGCTGCCGAGCAGCGTCCGCTCGCCGCCGGCCGGGGGCGCTCCACCCTGGCCTCCGGAGAGTACCCAGTCCAAGGCGCAGCCAAGGACCTCTGTGGACAACTGCTCACGGCGCACCGCGTCCAGACCGTACCCGCCGAGCGCCTCGACCTGGCCCGCGGCGGCGGTCAGGTCGTCCAGAAACGGTGCGTCCGGCGCGGCCCCGGACGCGAGCGTGGCCTCCGTACGGTGTCTCAACCGCGCCCGTACGGCGGCGACCCGGGCGGCGGTGTAGTGGATGGACGCCTCCGGCACGGACTCCAGGGTGCGTACGGCGTTCTGCCGGTCCCCGGCGGTCAGCCGCACCCGGGCGAGCCCGAACGCGGCGCTGACGAAGCTGGGGTCGGTCGTCCACACCAGGCGGTAGTACTCGGCGGCGTTGTCCAACTGCCCGAGGACCTCGGCGCACAGACCGAGGGCCAGCTTGGGGGCTGGCTCGCCCGGGAAGGCGTCGTAGATCGCGTCGAAGGACAGCGCGGCGTTCTCGTGGTCGCCGGTCGCGAGCGCGGCGACGCCCCGGTACCAGACGACCCGCCAGTCGTCGGGGTGGTCCCGCTCCAGGGCGTCCAGGGTGTTCTGTGCGAGGGGGAACTCGCCCATCTCCAGGCGGGCCCGCAACTCCCGCAGCCGCAGCTCCAGTGAGCCGGTGGGCGCCGCGTGCAGCGCGGTGATCAGCTCGGCGGGCGCGGAGGCGATGAGACCCGCCAGGAACCCGGCGTTCGGGTCGCCCGGGTCCACGCGGGGGATGGGCAGCGCGAGCGCCGCGGCGGCGGTGTCGAGCTGCTTGGTGAGCCGCGCGGGGGAGGAGGCCACGGCCGCGCCACCGGTCAACAGGGCGGACGTACCGGAAGGAGGAGCACCGTTCTTGGATTTCGTCTTCTCGCGGCGCATCCCCAGCCGGGACACATCCTCGTCCAGCGCACCGAACAACTCCGTGTCCGTGACCTTCAGTTCGGGCCCGAAGATCGTCGACAGGGCGGGGCGGGCCCGGCCCGTCTGGAGGGAGACGACCTCCCGCAGGACACCCGTCAGCTGCTCCGACATCTCCTGCGCGGAGGCGAACCGGCGGGCCGGGTCGGGGTCGGTGGCACGTACCAGCAGGCGGTAGAAGGACTCGTACTGGCGGAAGACCTCGATGTTGTCGGGGTCGGGCAGGGAGTCGACGAAGACGCTCGTGTAGCCCTGGAAGTCGAAGGTCAGGACCGCGAGCGTACGCGCGACCGTGTACAGGTCGGACGCCACCGACGGGCCCGCGTCGGCGACTTCGGGCGCCTGGTAGCCGACCGTGCCGTAGATGGCCGACTCGTCGTCGTCCATCCTGCGCACCGCGCCCATGTCGATCAGCTTGAGCTGGTCCTCGGTCTGGATGGCGTTGTCGACCTTGAAGTCGCAGTACAGCAGGTTGCGGCTGTGCAGATGGCCGAGGGCTTCGAGCGCCTCGATGCCGTACGCGCACGCCTGCTCGACCGGCAGGGGATCGCGGCGCCCGTCCGGTGTACGGCGGCCGTTGGCGATTTCCTTGAGGGACTTGCCGCCGACGTACTCCATGACGATGTACCCGTCCAGCGAGCCGGTGCGCTGGTCGAGGTGCTCGACGAAGTTGTAGATACGGACGATGTTGTTGTGCTCGATCTCGGCGAGGAAGCGGCGCTCGGAGATCGCGGCGGCCATCGCGTCCTGGTCACCGGTGTCGAGGAGGCCCTTCAGCACGACCCAGCGGTCGGACACGGCCCGGTCTATGGCGAGGTAGATCCAGCCCAGACCGCCGTGCGCGAGGCAGCCCACGACCTCGTACTGGCCGCGCACGATGTCGCCCGAGTGCAGCTTCGGCACGAACGAGTACGGGTGGCCGCACCTGGTGCAGAAGCCCTCCGTGCGCCCCGGCTGGTCGCCGCGCGCCCGCCCCACCGGCGCCCCGCAGTCGGAGCGTGAGCAGAACCGCTTGCGCTCGGGCACCTCGGCGGTCTCCAGGACCATCGAGCGCGGGTCCGGGCGCGGCACGTCCGGCACCTGGACCAGACCGACGCCGAGCCGGGCCCGGCCGGAGGAGGAGACGGTCTTGCCGGAGCTGCGGACGGACACCGAGCGGCCCGTCGACTTGCCCGACAGGGCGCGCGAGAGGCGGCCGGAGACCGAGCGCCGGGACTGCGCGGAGCGCGAGGACGGCCGGGAGGCGCGCGAGGAGCTGCTGGAGCCGGAGCCGCGTGAGCCCTTGCCGCCGGTGATGCCGGTGGGCGGGGAGGCGACCATGCCGTCGGGTGAGACGACCGGTGCCAGACCGCAGGTGTCGCAGTACAGCTCGCCGCCGCCCACGTCCTCGTACGAGCCCTCGCAACCGGGTCGCTGACAGGACTGCTGCTGACCCTGCTCGCTCGTCTGTTCGCCTGCCTGACCTGTGCCTGCCCGGCCTTCGCCTGTCTGACTCACGATTCCTCCCCTCTCCGGTCCTGGGGCTCACGCGGGGCCGGCACGGACTGGCCCAGCAGTTCGGCCGCCGCCTGCTGGTAGCGCAGTACGGCCTGCTCGGCGACGCGCAGGTCGCAGGGGGCGCTCCACAGCATGCGGCGCGCCGCGTCGTACCGCTCGATGAGCAGCGAGTCCTCCGCGAAGCCATGCCTCGCGACCTTCGCCTTGTAGGCGTCGAGGCGGCCGCGCAGCTCGGCGCGGACCGCCAGGGGCGCGGTGACCGCCGTCAACGACTCGCGGGCGCGCAGCAGTTCGTCGTCCGCCTTCTGCTCCAGGGAGTCAAGCAGCGGGGACAGCCGGTGCCACTGCGCGTGTCTGCGGTACTCGGCGGCCATCGCCAACTGCTCCTGCAACACCGTCGGCGGACCGGAGACCACGGGCACCTCGGTCGCGGCGATCTTCGCCAGCACCTCGCCGCGGGCACTGCGCGCCTCGGCGAGCGTGCGGTCCGCGCGGCTGAGTACATCCCGCAGCTTCACCAGCCGCGCCTCCGCGTCCTGCCGGACCGTCAACACGGCCTCGATCTCCCGGCGTACGTCCTCCAGGGCGCGCGCCTCGCGGTCGTAGGCCGAGGTGTCCGGGCGGCCGCCGCCGGGCGCCGAACTGCCCGGTGCAGGGGTCCAGAAGGCCAGCGGGTCGGAGACGACCTGCTCGCGGAGCCTGGTCAGGGTGCGGGTGATCCGCTCCAGGTCGTCGCCCGCCGGGTGCTCGCCGGGGCGTACGCCTACGGAGTGCGCGAGTTGGCGCGTGCGCTGGAGTTCGGCAGCCAGTAAATCGATCCGGGCGGGCAGCGCGGACCACACCGCGTCGGCGGCCACGACCATGTCCAGCGAGGACGCGTACAGGTCGTTCATCCGGTCCACCAGCGTGGACAGCGAGAACTGCTCGCTGAGGCGGCTCGCGCCCTGCAGCGTCGGCGCGTTCGCCATGGCCGTGGCGGAGCCGGCGACCGTGACGGCCTCGCCGCGCAGCAGCTCGGTCAGCTCCACCAGGTCCTCGCGGCTGGACCAGCGGCGGCGCGAACGGATCTCGCGGGCGCTGTGCAGCGCGTCCGTGTACGCGTCGAAGTACGCCCACAGCAGCGTGATCGACGCCTCCGCGGAGGCCCACCGCTCTTGGGTGACGCCGGTCAGCGCGGCGCCTTCGAGGAGTCTGCGGCCCGCGTGGTCCTGCAGGGCGAGGAGCGAGGTCTCGATGGCCTCGTGCTCCGCGCCGAGCCGCGCAAGCGCACGGTCCACCTCGTCCCGGTCCATCACCGGCCCGGTGGATCCCGCGACGCCCATCGATCACCTCTCGCTGCTGTCGGGGTCGGTCAGTTGGTCTGTACGTGGTCCGTCTGTGCGTGGTCGGTTCCTGTACTTCAGTCCCGGTACTGCTGGCCCGCCGACGGCCGGGAGTTCGCCGAATCCGCGCCGAGCGTCGCGGACAGCCAGTTGGTGTACGAGTCCTGCCAGCCGTCCTTCAGGTAGTCCACCAGCACCTGATTGACCCGGCGTACCAGATCCTCGGCCTTCAGATTCATCGCCACGCCGTAGTACTCGGTGGTGAAGGGCGCGCCCTGCAACTCGACCGTCGGATCCTGCGCCGCCTGGCTCGCGGCGAGCGCGCCGTCCGTGACCACGGCGTCGGCCTCGCCGAGCTGGAGCCTTACCAGGCAGTCGAGTTGGTTGGGCACCTCGATGATCCTGGCGTCGGCGGCCGGCCTGCCCGGTTTCTGATCCTCTTCAAGGGCGGTCAGGGCGGTGGAGCCGGAGGCCGCGCAGACCTTCGTGCCCGCCAGCGTCTCGTCGTAGCCCTTGATCGTCGAGGACTTGGGAACCAGGACCTGCTGGCCGGTCTTGAAGTACGGCTGGGAGAAGGCGACTTCCTTCATGCGCTTGCAGCTGATCGTCATCGTGCGGACCACCATGTCGACCTGCCCCGATTCGATCGCGGGGATGCGCTGGTTCGTGGGAATCGCCCGGAAGCGCACCTTCTTCGGGTTGCCGAGGATCTCCTCGGCTATGCGGTGCGCCAGGTCGATGTCGAAACCCTCCAACTCGGCGCCCGCCTCCGTGTTGTTCGGGTCGCGGTAGCCCCAGCGGTAGCTGTTCTGGTCGACACCGACCGTGATGTAGTCCTTCTCCTTGATCTTCGCGATCGTGGCGCCGGACTCGTCGGAGGACGGCCTGAGGCTCTGGTTCTGCGGATCGTCCATGGTGTCGCACTCGTCCGCCCGCACCTGGGTGCCCCGGGTGACGCCCTGGCCGCCGGTTCCCGTGGAGCCGTCGCCGCGTGTCCCGCTCAGCGGCAGCATGAGGGCGAAGACCACGGTCAGGGCGCAGAGGACGGCCATCGCGCCCACGCCGCCCCAGCCCCTGAGGCCTGCCCTCAGGCGTCGTACCGCACTCATCGTTCCTCCTCCTTCCACCGCGTCTCCTCCGGTCGTCCTCATCGGTACTCCGAGAGCCTGCGCCCGATGCCGAGGACCGCGCCCGCCGCGCCCAGTACCGCCAGGACGGCGGCGCCCACCGGGAGTCCGAGCATCGCGTTCCGGCCGCCCTCGGCCGCCAGCCGGAACTCCTCCTCCTCGTGCCCGCGCGCGTTGTCCAGGTTCTGGTCGACCTTGTCGAAGCAGTCGCCCGTCGGCTTGTCGCCCTGCGGGCAGTCGGCCGACACCTTGCCGTCCTTGGCACCGATCACCTGGTCGAGGGCACACTGGAAGTCGCCCCCGTCGTCGGCCTTGCGGGCGCTCTCGTGCCGCTCCAGCCAGACCTCCATGTTGGCGGTGGCGGCCTGCACGGGCTTCTCGCCGCTGGCGTCGTCGGCGATCTTCTCGGCGTCGGCCAGCGCCGACTTGAGCTCGCTCATGTCGCCCGTGAACTCGTGGTCGAACGTGTCGACGGTCGTGTCCTTGCCGTCGACCTTGATCGTCGTGGTCTCGGCGCCACGGCTGATCAGCGTCAGGTTCTCGTTGCCGCGGGCCTTGAGGGAGGCGATGCTCGCGTCGTTCAGCACGGTCAGGGACCGCACGCCGTTGTCGTACGAGTCGTTCAGCCCCGAGCGGGCGACGGTGTGGCCGACGGTCAGCCACAGCAGGACGACCGTGGAGGCGGCCGTCGCCGCGACCAGGCCGTGGTTCAACACCCGGTTCGTACGCCGGTAGTTGCGGCGCTGGGCCCAGGCCAGGCCGGCGAGGGCGACGACGCCGAGGCCGATCGCGGCCCACGGATACGACGTGGCGTCGGCGTAGTCGTCGCGCAGGCGCTGGTTCTCGTTGTCGTAGATCTTCTGCGCCTTCGGGAGCATGTCGCCCTGCATCTTGGAGTTCGCGTAGCGCAGGTAGGCGCCGCCCAGCGGGTAGCCCAGGCGGTTGTTGGCGCGGGCCCGCTCGACCAGGCCCTTGTACTCCGGCAGCAGTTCGTTCAGTTCGGCGACGAGCTTCTCGGATTCGGAGCCGGTCTCGGAGGCCGCGGCCGCGGCGGCCAGATTGTCGGCGGCATCCGCGATCTCCCGTTCGTATCTGTCGCGCGATGCCTTCGTTTCCTGGCCGCCGGCGAGGAAGCCGCTGGAGGCCGCTGTGTTGGCGTCGGCGAGGGAGCGGTAGATGTCGGCCGCGGCGGAGCTGAGGGGCTGACTGCTGTGGAGCACGTCGTCGGCGGCGCTCGAACGGTCGTTCATCTGCCAGGCGGTGACGGAGCCGAACGCGACGACGAGGAAGGCGAGGACAGCGCCGATGATGCGCAGGCGGCCGGGCTCGGTCACCGCGGCGGCCTTCAACTGGTCGAGGCCCTCCGCGAACGCCGTCCGGCGGGGTGGGCCGCCGTCGGGGCCAGGGGGCGGCACGGGTGGCCGGGACGTGTACGCGCCCTGCGGCGGCACGGCCGGGGCCGCGGCGCCCGGGTGCGGGCCGGCGGACGCGGCGGACGGTGCCGGTGGTGCCGCGCGGCCCTTCGGCGTGTATGTCACTTGACCTCCCCCATGGTCATCCCTCGGTCACCTCCGCCCCGGTGCGCGGGCAGAGGTGCACGGCCGCAAGTATCGCCGCCGGGACTGACATCCGCACAGGTCTTCACTCGATCTTGTTCCCCGATCGTGTCCGTGCGCGGTGCGCGTGTCGAATTCCGGCGCAGCACAAGGCTTCCCGCACTGCCCCCTGCCCATGAACACGCGGTTCGATCGGGTTCGGTTCCTTGGGGGTTCGTATGTGTTCGGGGGAGGGTGGGGGTGGTGTGGGGGTTTTCTCGCCCCCGCCGCCCCTACCCGTCCCATCCCCCAGGGGCGGCTGTCCCTTCGACCCCGCTGCGCCTGATAGCTCGGGGGCTTCGGTTCGTTGGCGGTTGCGGGTTGTGTGTGGTTGCTCGCGCAGTTCCCCGCGCCCCTTTAGGGCTCGAGGGCTTCGAAATGTGCGCGTACGCGCGCGTGGGCCTCTTTTTTCGCGCCCGCTTGGTCCAGGCCCAGTAGGGCCGCGCCCAGGACGGGGGGCGCTGTGACCACCTTGGGGGTGGCCTTTGGGGCTGCGGTGGCCAGTAGGTCGCGTACTCGGGTGTCGAGGTGGGGGTGGCGGGCCGCCAGGACGCTGCCGCCGAGGAGGACGGGGGTCTCCTCCTCCAACAGGTCCAGGCGGGTGAGGGCCACCGTGGCCATGGTGACCACCTCCTCGGCCAGGCGGTCGATCAGGGAGCGGGCCACCGGGTCGCCGGCGGCCGCCGTGGCGAAGAGCACCGGGGTCAGCTCGTGGCGGCGGGCGGGCGGGATGTTCTCCAGGTGGAGGGCCTCGATCAGGGCGTACATGGAGTCCAGGCCGAAGTGCGCGGGCAGGGTCCGGGCGAGGGCGGTCGGGCCGCCCCGGCCGTCCTCCGCGCGGGCCGCGTGCCACATCGCCTCCTCGGCGAGGCCCCAGCCGCCGCCCCAGTCGCCGGAGACGCGCCCGAGCGCGGGGAAGCGGGCGGTGCGGCCGTCGGGGCGCATGCCGACGCAGTTGATGCCGGCGCCGCACACCACGGCCACCCCGCGCGGCTCGGCCACGCCCGCCCGGAGGATCGCGAACGTGTCGTTGCGGACCTCGACCGAAGCGCCCCACACGCGCGCGTGCAGCGCGGCGGCCAGCCCTTCCTCCTCTACGGGGAAGTCGGCGTTGGCGAGGCAGGCCGACACATGGTCGACCGCCTCGACGCCCGCCTCGTCGAAGGCCTCCCGCACCACCTCCGCCAGGGCGTCCACGGCCGTCGGCACCCCCACCGCCGGCGGCCGGAACCCGCCCCCGCGAGCCGTGCCCAGCACCTCCCCGTCAGCCGCGATCACTGCCACGTCGGTCTTGCTGTTGCCCGCGTCGATCGCGAGGACACTCCCGGTCACGCCCGCGCTCACACCAACGCTCATGCCCACGCGAGGTGCTCCCGGTTGTGCGCGATCAGCTTGTCGGTGAGGGCGTCGGCGTACTCGTACTGGCCGATCAGGGGGTGGGCCAGCAGCGCCCGGAACACGCGGTTCCGGCCGCCGCGCAGCGCCGCGTCGAGCGCCAGGTCCTCGTAGGCGGTCACGTTCGCCATCAGACCGGCGTACAGCGGATCCACGGACGGCACCGGCAGCGGGGCGGCGCCCTCGCCGCTCACTGACGCCTGTACCTCGATCACCGCGTCGGCGGGGAGGAAGGGCAGCGTGCCGTGGTTGTACGTGTTCACCACCTGGTACGTGCTGCCGCTGCCGCCCAGCAGCGACGCGGCCAGGTCGACGGCGGCCTCCGAGTAGTACGCGCCCCCGCGCTCGGCGAGCAGCGCGGGCTTCTCGTCGAGCGCCGGGTCGGCGTACATCCGAAGCAACTCGCGCTCCATACGGGCCACTTCGGCGGCCCGCGAGGGCTTGGTGCGCAGCTCCCGTACGACCTCGTCGTGGGCGTAGAAGTAGCGCAGGTAGTAGGAGGGGACCACGCCCAGGCGGTCGAGGAGGGGGCGGGGCAGCCGCAGGTCGGCGGCGATCGTCCCGCCGTGGTCGGTCAGCAGCTTCGCGAGGACGTCCTCGCCCGCGGGGCCGCCGAGGCGGACTCCGGTCTCCCAGGTGAGGTGGTTGAGACCCACATGGTCCAGGTGCACCTCGGCCGGGGTCACGCCCAGCAGGTTGGCGAACTTCCGTTGCAGTCCGATCGCCACATTGCACAGTCCGATCGCCTTGTGACCGGCCTTGAGCAGGGCGCGGGTCACGATCCCCACCGGGTTCGTGAAGTCGATGATCCAGGCGTCAGGGTTCGTACGGCGGACCCGTTCGGCGATGTCCAGGACGACCGGGACCGTGCGCAGCGCCTTCGCCAGGCCACCGGCACCGGTCGTCTCCTGCCCGACGCAGCCGCACTCCAGCGGCCAGGTCTCGTCCCGCTCCCTGGCCGCCTGTCCGCCGACCCGGAGTTGCAGCAGCACGGCGTCGGCGTCCGCCACGCCCGCGTCCAGGTCGGCCGTCGTCACGATCCGCCCGGGGTGTCCCTGACGGGCGAAGATGCGCCGGGCCAGACCGCCGACCAGCTCCAGCCGCTCGGCGGCCGGATCGACGAGCACCAGCTCCTCGATCGGCAGCGTGTCCCGGAGCCGGGCGAACCCGTCCACGAGTTCGGGTGTGTAGGTCGAGCCTCCGCCGACCACGGTGAGCTTCACTGAGGACTCCATGACTTCAGGACACGGGGCACGCCGACGAACGGCCGGGGGTCCGGGGGTTGTCCCCCGGGGAAGCACTGCATGTGGATATCAACCCTTCACTCCGGTCAGAGTGACGCCCTCGACGAACGCCTTCTGAGCGAAGAAGAACACGAGGATCACGGGGGCCATGACCAGCACGGTCGCGGCCATGGTCAGATTCCAGTCGGTGTGGTGCGCGCCCTTGAAGGACTCCAGGCCGTAGCTCAACGTCCAGGCGGCGGGGTTCTCCGAGGCGTAGATCTGTGGGCCGAAGTAGTCGTTCCAGGCGTAGAAGAACTGGAAGAGGGCGACAGCCGCGATACCCGGCTTGGCCATGGGCAGGACGACCCGCACCAGGGTGCGCAGTTCGCCGCAGCCGTCCACCCGGGCCGCGTCCAGGTACTCGTTCGGGATGGTCGTCAGGAACTGCCGCAGCAGGAAGATCGAGAACGCGTCCCCGAACGCCATCGGGATGATCAGCGGCCACAGTGAGCCCGACAGGTCCCACTGCTTCGCCCAGAACAGGTACATCGGGATGACGACCACCTGCGGCGGCAGCATCATCATCGAGATGACCAGCATCAGCGCCGGATTCCGGCCCCGGAAGCGGAACTTGGCGAGGGCGTACGCCACGGGGAGGGACGACACGACGGTGAGGACGGTGCCGAGGCCCGCGTAGATCAGGGTGTTCTTCCACCAGGTCAGGAAGCCGGGGGTGTCGAAGACCTGCCGGTAGTTGTTCCACTCCCAGGTGTCCGGGACGAGGTCGCGGGTGAGGGCCTGCTGGTCGCTCATCAGCGAGGTGAGGACGACGAACACGAAGGGCAGGGTGAAGAAGAGCGCGGCGGCGACACCGAGGGAGTGGACGGCGATCCACTCCAGGAGCACGCGCCGGCGTGCGGTGCGCTCACTCGTGACGGAGACATCCGCCAGTGCGGGCTTGTCGAGTATCCGGGTCATCAGTCGGCCGCTCCGATCAGTCCGCCCCGGCGCCGCATCAGCAGCGCCGTGAACACCATCGACAGGGCGAACAGCACGAGGGCGACCACGCAGGCGGCGCCGTAGTCGAAGCGCTGGAAGCCCAGGTTGTAGACGAGCTGGGGGAGGGTGAGCGTCGACTTGTCCGGGTAGCCCGGTTCGAACTGCTGGCCGGAGCCGCCGATGATCCCGGAGGCGACCTTCCCGGCCACCAGCGGCTGCGTGTAGTACTGCATCGTCTGGATCACGCCCGTGACCACGGCGAACATCACGATCGGCGAGATGTTCGGCAACGTCACGAACCGGAACCGCTGCCAGGCCGACGTCCCGTCCAGTTCCGCGGCCTCGTACTGCTCTTTCGGTACGTCGAGCAGGGCGGCCATGAAGATGACCATCAGGTCTCCCACGCCCCACAACGCCAGTGCGGTGAGGGCCGGCTTGGACCAGGCGGGGTCCGTGAACCAGCCGGGTGTCGGCAGCCCCAGGCCGTCGAGGACCGAGTTGACCGGGCCGGTGCCGGGGTTGAGGAGGAAGACGAAGGCCAGCGTCGCGGCGACCGGCGGGGCCAGGTACGGCAGGTAGAAGAGGGTGCGGAAGACGCCCGCGCCCGTCTTGATCTTCGTGATGAGCAGACCGACGCCGAGCCCGAACACCACCCGGCAGGTCACCATCACCAGCACCAGCCAGAGCGTGTTGCGCAGGGCGGGCCAGAACATCGGGTAGTCGGTGAAGACGTAGGCCCAGTTGCCCAGGCCGCGGAACACCGGTGTGCCGAAGCCGTCGTACTTCATGAGGGAGAAGTACACGGTGGACACGAGCGGATAGGCGAAGAAGACGCCGAAACCGATCAGCCACGGTGACAGGAAGGCCACCGTTCGAAGCGCCGACCTGCGGCGCTTCGCGCGGAGAGTGTGCGTGGACATCGGGACGCTACTTCGCCTGCTCGATGTCGGTGTCGATCTGCTGGGCGGTCTTCTCCAGGCCGGCCTTGAGGTCCTTCACCTTGCCGGACTCGTACTGGTAGCCGAAGTCCTGCAGAGTCGTCTGGTACGTCGAGCCGTTGATGGACGCCGGCGGTGTGTTCGACTCCGGGTGCTGGGCGATGTCCAGGAACGTCTTGAAGCCGGGGTCCACCTTCAGGTCGGGCGACTTCAGTGCCTCGAAGGTGGACGGCACGTTGTGGATGGCGTTGGCGAAGGAGACGACGGCCGCGGTGTCGGTCGTCAGGTACTTCACCAGCTCCCAGGCCGCGTTCTGCTTCTCGCTCTGCGGGGCGATCCCGATGATCGTGCCGGAGAGGAAGCCCTTGCCGTACTCGTCGGCCTCGTCGTCGGCGACGGGCATCGGGGCGGTGCCGATCTCGAAGCCGACGCCGGCGTCCTTCGCCATCCCCAGACGCCACTCACCGTCCAGCTGCATGGCCACCTGACCGGTCTGGAACGGGTGCTTGGCCCCCCACTCGTCACCGAAGGTGTTCCGGTACTTCTCCAGCCTCTCGAAGCCGCCGAGCGAGTCCACCAGGCTCTTCTGGTACGTGAACATCTCCGCGAACGCCGGGTCCTCGGCGATGCTCGACTTGCCGTCGGCGTCGAAGTAGGAGTGGTCCCACTGGGACATGTAGTGGTCCACGACCGTCTCGTAACCGTGGTAGTTCGGCATGAAGCCCAGCTGCGAGTAGCTGTCCCCCTCGGTGGCGGTCAGCTTCTTCGCGACCTTCGCGAACTCCGACCACGTCTTCGGCGGCGACTTGATCCCGGCCTTCTCGAACGCGTCCTTGTTGTAGTACAGCCCGTACGCGTCCCCGAGGAGCGGCAGGGCACACCGGGTGCCCTCGAACTGGGTGTAGTCCAGCATCGGCTTCGGGATGATCTTGTCGAGCTCGAGCTCGGACTTCTCGATGAAGGGCTTCAGGTCGAGGAAGGCCCCGGACGAACAGAACTTCCCGATGTTGGAGGTGGTGAAGGACGACACGACATCCGGCCCGTTCGAACCACCGGCCCGCAGCGCCTGGTTGAGCTTGTCGTCGTTGATGTTCCCGACGACCTTGACGGTGATGTTCGGGTGCGCCTTCTCGAACCGGTCGACGTTCTCCTGGATGGCCTTCACTTCGGTGGGGGCACTCCAGCCGTGCCAGAAGGTGATGGTGGTCTTGGCGTCGGGGTTGTCGGTGGCTCCGGACGAGGACTGTCCGGTGCAGGCGGTGGCGAGGAGGGCGAGGGAGGCGGAGGCGGCGAGCGCGATTGCCGTGTTCTTGGATATTCCGGGCATGGCGGGGTCTCCTGAGGGCAGGGAAGGGTGACTTTGCGTTGCGCGGTAAGGGGAGCGCCCCAGAGGGGCGCGGCGACACATCAGCGGGAGGTGACTGATCAGCGGGAGGTATCGAAGACTTCGTCACGAGTAGTGGTCAGCGCGCTCTCCAACGCCCCCCGCAGCACGGGGCGTTCAAGCACGTCACCGAGAACCAGCCGAGGCCGGGACGCGGCAAGCTCACCCAACTCGGCCTGGACCAACCCCCGAAGCGGCTCACCGCCGGAGGTCAGCGCGGCACCGCTGAGAACGATGAGCTCGGGATCGAGTACGGACACCAGCGCGGCCAAACCGGTCGCGAGCCCGGTGGCGTACGTGGCCAGAAGCCGCCGATACGGCCCGGAGGTAACGTCGGCGGCCCGCGCGACCAACGCCGCCGCGACCTCGGCGTACGGCCCGTCGGGGATGTCGGCGATGCCCAACTCACGGGCCAGCCGGGGGAGGACCTGCGACCCGGCGAGCTCCTGGAAGCCGCCGCTGTTGGCCTTGGTCACATGCCGGACCAGCGGAGCGCCCGGCACCGGCAGGAACCCCACCTCCCCGGCACCCCCGGTGAACCCCCGATGCAGCCGTCCGCCCAGGACGACCGCGGCGCCGAGACCGCCCTCGTTCCACAGCAGGACGAAGTCGTCGTGGCCCTTGGCCGCACCCAGCCGTTGTTCGGCGAGGGCGACGAGGTTGACGTCGTTCTCGTACTCCACCGGCATCGGCAGCGCGGCGGCGAGTTCGTCGAGGAGGGTGGGGGAGTGCCAGCCGGGGAGGTGGGAGGCGTAGCGCAGCCGCCCGGTGCCCGGGTCGAAGGCGCCGGGGGTGCCGATGACGAGGCGGCGCACGTCGGACCGTATGAGCCCGGCTGCCTTGACCGCCTCGTCGAGCGCGGTGGTGACCTGCCGTACGACGGGCTCGGCCGATCGGCGTCCGGGGGTGGGGACGGCGTACTCGCCCACTGTGCGGCCGGTGATGTCGGCGACGGCGGCGAGGACGCGTTCGGGGGTGACGTCGAGGCCGGCGGCGTACGCGGCGGTCGGGTCGACGGCGTACAGCTGGGCGTTGGGGCCGGGTCGGCCCTCGCCGGCGCCGGTTCCGCCGGTGCCTGTGGCGACCACGAGCCCGGCGGCCTCCAGCCGGGCCAGCAGCTGTGAGGCGGTCGGCTTCGACAGGCCGGTGAGCTTGCCGAGCCGGGTGCGGGAGAGCGGCCCGTGCTCCAGCAGCAGATCGAGCGCGGCACGGTCGTTCATGGCGCGCAGTACGCGAGGGGTTCCTGCCATGGGTACGCCGCTCCCCAACTGTTAGGAAACTTTCCTATCGGATGTCGATGGCAGGAAACATAGGACTAGACCAGTCGGGCGTCAATATCCGGCCAACGAAAAAGCCCCCGGGCAACGGAGTCGTTACCCGGGGGCGATGCGTGCCGCGAAGGCGGTGGCGCTACGTCACGTCGACGTAATCGGCCGCCGAGGTCTTCGCCGCGGTGGTGGACGTACCCGCGAACTTGTAGCGGTACGAGCCGTCCTGCGACGCCTTCACGGTGGTGGACAGGGCCCCGCCCGTGCCGGAGGTGACCGTCTTGACGTCGGTGTAGGCGGTGGCGCCCTTGGCCTTGAACTGGAGGGTGACCTTCTGGTCCTGGTAGCCGGTGAAGGTGCCCTTGGCCCAGTCGGCGCGGGTGAGCTTGCCCTTGACGGTCAGGGTCGTGCCCTTGACGGCCGGCTCAGGGGTCGCGTTGGTGCCGAGCCCGGCCTTGCGCTGCACCTTGGCCGTGCCGAGGTTGCCCCACGCGTCGACGCCGCTCTCGAAGCTGACGTGGTCGTCGGAGTCGTCCATGTCCACGTACGAGCGGACGTAGACGGCGGCGGCCTTCCAGGTGGTGGCGTCCGCGGCGCTGTGGAGCTGCTCGCGCGGGTCGACGGTGAGCGTCGTCCCGCACGACTCGGTGACCGTGGTCTGAGTCGTCGCGGTCGTGGTGCAGGTCGGCGCGTTCGAGGAGGTCTCCAGGGCGTTCGCGGTCTCCGTGAGCGAGCCGCGGTACAGGATGACGCCCAGGAAGTTGTTCTTGTAGTCGATGACGAGGTCCGACGGGCGGGTGAAGCTGTAGGTGACCGGCACGGTCACCCTCGCGTCGGTGCCGACCACGATCGACTTGCCGTTGTTCACCGTGATGGCACCGAAGGCCAGGTCCGGCGAGTCGGCGAGCGCGGTGGGCGCGGCCAGGCCGGTGAGAGCCAGGGCGCCGGACACGACGGCGCCTATGGCGAGCTTTCGCATGAGTCCCCACATTCGAGGCGAGCCCCTGGGCGTTGCGCTCCAGAACAAGGGCTCGCTGTTGGGGGCGACACTAGGCGATCACGTGTGTGGGGGGAGCGCGGGGTACCCGTGAAGACGATAACGAATGCGCAGGTCAAGCAGGCCTGCATGTCCCGGACGCCCCTGTTGGGGACGCCCGGCCATGCAAAAGCCCGGATCGTCAGGCGGAGATGCCGTCGATCCGGGCCAAGGCGTCGTCCGCGCCGTACGGCTGCAGGTAGGGCAGCCAGCGCGGGTCCCTATGGCCCGTGCCGATGATGCGCCAGGCCAGGCCGGTGGGCGGGGCGGGTTTGTGGCGGAGCCGCCAGCCGATCTCGAAGAGATGGCGGTCGGCCTTGACGTGGTTGCAGCGACGGCAGGACGCCACCACGTTGTCCCACACGTGCTTGCCCCCGCGACTGCGTGGGATGACGTGGTCGACGCTGGTTGCGACGCCACCGCAGTACATGCACCGGCCCCCGTCACGGGCGAACAGCGCCCGACGGGTCAGAGGAACGGGCCCCCGATAGGGAACCCGGACGAATCGCTTGAGCCGGACCACGCTGGGTGCGGGGATTGTGACGGTCGCGCTGTGCATAAAGGCGCCGGATTCCTCCAAGGCGACAGCCTTGTTCTCCAGGACGAGGACGAGCGCGCGGCGGAGCGGTACGACGCCGAGCGGCTCGTACGACGCGTTGAGGACCAGGACATGCGGCACGGATGCCTCCTTGTACGCCGGCGGCGCGTGGCTCGCGCCGTGGACGATCCGTAGTCAGTCTCCCCTCATGCCTGGTGGAAGCGCCACCATGTCCCGGTAACGGGCTGGGAGTGTTTTCGACCACACCCTGATTCATCCCCCGCCTTGTGCGCCCTTCACTCCCTGGTGAGCGCCCTGTCTCCCTCGAACGTGGCGACGACCTCCACACAATGCCCCGTTAGTGTGGTGGGCCTGCCCCTCCGGTGACCTTTCTGTGACCTGATCGATCTTGACCGCCGTACCGGAGGGTAGATAACGCGCCTGGAGGTACCCGCCGTGTCGTCCGTTTCTTCCCTGTCCGTCCTGCTGGCGGCCGCGTCGCCGTCGCCGTCTCCCTCGGAGACGCCGACGACGCCCGCGGTGCCCACGCTGGAGGACGCCCAGGAGAGCGCGACCAACGCCGCCAGCTGGGTGGAGGAGAACTGGTCCACATGGCTGGCCATCGGTCTCCGCGTCCTGCTGATCGTGGTGATAGCGGCGGTGCTGAGAGTGGTGGTCCGGCGGGCGATCACCAAGCTGATAGACCGGATGAACCGCTCCGTCCCGGGCGTCGAGGGCACCACCCTCGGCGGGCTCCTGGTGAACGTCGAGCGTCGCCGCCAGCGTTCCCAGGCCATCGGTTCGGTGCTGCGCTCGGTGGCGTCCTTCCTCATCATGGGCACCGCCGCCCTGATGGTCCTCGCCACGTTCGAGATCAACCTCGCCCCGCTGCTGGCCTCGGCAGGTGTCGCGGGCGTGGCCATCGGTTTCGGCGCCCGGAACCTGGTCACGGACTTCCTCTCCGGCGTCTTCATGATCCTTGAGGACCAGTACGGCGTCGGCGACACCGTCGACGCGGGCGTCGCCTCCGGCGAGGTCATCGAGGTCGGCCTGCGCGTCACCAAGCTGCGCGGCGACAACGGCGAGATCTGGTACGTCCGCAACGGCGAGGTCAAGCGCATCGGCAACCTCTCCCAGGGCTGGGCCACGGCCGGCGTCAACGTCACGGTCCGCCACGACGAGGACCTCGACAGGGTCCGTCGTACTCTCCTGGCGGTCGGCGAGGAGATGAGCAAGGAGGAGCCCTGGAACGAGCTCCTGTGGGGCCCGATCGAGGTCCTCGGCCTCGACGACGTGCTCCTGGACTCCATGGTGGTCCGCGTCTCCGCCAAGACCATGCCCGGCAAGGCCCTCACCGTCGAACGCGAACTCCGCTGGCGCATCAAGAAGGCCTTCGACGCCGCCGACATCCGCATCGTCGGCCAACTCCCGCCGGAACTGGCCGCCGACGCCGACGACCCCACGGCAGGCGTGGCGGCCCCGTCCGTCTACGCCAACACGACTTCCCCGCAGTCGGAACGGGCGACCCCGATCACCCCGACGACGAAGTAGGCGGCACAAGCCGTACGCAGGAGAGGCGCCGCCCGGATGCTCCGGGCGGCGCCTCTCCACGTCCGCGCGGGCGCGCCGTGACGTCCACGCCGACGGCGCCCCGGGAGGCCCCCCGTGGCTCCCCGGAACGCCGGTTCTCAGGCGGTCGGCGCTATGCGTACCGCAGTTCCGTCGGCCGTACCGTCCGCCGCAGCAGCGGCAGTGACGTGGCTGCCGCCAGGAGGCAGCAGGCGTAGACCGCGAAGGGGACCAGCAGGGACCCGATCGGCAGTACGAGGGCGCCGCCCAGGGCGGAGGCGTACACGACGGCGATCGCCGTGCCCCCCAGGCCGGCGACCAGCATCGACGGTGCCAGCGGCAGCGCGGTCTCCAGAAGGAGGGCCCGGCCCAGCACCTCGTGCGGCACCCCGGCGGCGACCTGGGCCGCCAGGCCGCGGCGGCGGGTGGAGAGGGACTCGGCCGTGCCGACGGCCAGGGCGAAGAGGGTGATGGCGAAGCCGACGAGGATGGCGGTGACGGTGAGGTTCAGACCGGTGATGTAGAAGGCCCGGTCCTCGGCCAGATACTGCTCTTCGTCGAGAACCGCGATCAGCGCCTGCCGTACCCCGATGAACCCGGCACCGACGACGGTCCCCATGAGGACGGCCGCGTGCGTGCGGGCCGCCGCCCACGGGTCGTCGCGCAGCCGCTCCGCGGCGATCAGGACCGCCGGGTTCCCGGTACGGGCGGCGAGCAGCCGGCCGGTGACCTTCGAGACGAAGCCCGACAGCAGCACCGCGCCCGCGCCCACCGCGAGCAGCGCACCGCAGACCGTCAGCGGGGCCTTCCCGTAGGAGCTGCCGGGCGCGTTCGTGTTGGTGGTGGCCATGGCGGCGAGTGCCACGAGCACCAGCAGGCCCACCGCTCCCAGAAAGACGATGCCGGACCCCCGCCCGGAGCGCGGCCCCACCCGCCGTACCCAGCCCAGCGGAGAGGCCACCACCCGGCGCAGCGCCAGCACGCTCGTGACCGCGCCCAGCACCGGCACGCCCAACGCCACCAGCACGATCCCCACCCAGGCCAGGGCCGGGTGGTCCGGCCACTCGCGCACCATGAGCAGCACGAAGAAGACGGTGGCGACCACCGAGCCGACCAGACAGGCCAGCCCCGTCTCCAGAGCGGCGATCCGGCGCACCTGGCCCGCCGACGCCCCGGCCAGCCGCAGCCCGGCCAGCCGCCGGTCCCGGTGCACGGCGCCCACGCGGGCGCACTGGCCCAGGAAGCCGAGGACCGGAATCAGCAGGAGCAGCAGGGTCAGGATCACGCCGGAACGCTCACCGGGGTTGTCCAGCAGACCGTTGGCCAGTGGGACGCGGTAGTGGCCCCGCAGCACGGCCAGCACGGCCGCCGCCATGCCGAACGCCGTCGCCAGCGCGGCCCCCAGCCCCGTCAGCGTCACCCGCCACCACTCGCGCCGGTCGGAACCCCGGGTCAGCAGGAGGGCCAGGCGGAGATCGTTCGTGAGCGCGCTCACCTGGACACCTCCAGCGACCCCACCGACGCGTCGGCCCCGGACACCACGACGCCGTCCTTCAGCGTGACCACGCGGTCCGCGTACGCCGCGATCTGCGCGTCGTGCGTGATCAGCAGCACCGCCGTACCGGACTCCCGGGCCGTGTGGACCAGCGCCGTCATCACCTGCTCGCTCGCCAGCGAGTCCAGCGCGCCGGTCGGCTCGTCCGCGAACACCACCTTCGGCCCGGTCACCAGTGCCCGCGCCAGCGACACCCGCTGCGCCTGCCCGCCGCTCATCTCGCCGGGCCGTTGCTCCTCCTGCCCCCGTACGCCGAACCGCTCCAGCCACTCACCGGCCCGCGCCCGCGCCTGAAGGCGGGGCGTGCCCGCGAGCAGCAGCGGCAGCGCCACATTGTCGACGGCCGTCAGCTCGGGGATCAGCTGCCCGAACTGGAAGACGACCCCGAAGTCCGTACGCCTCAGCTCGCTGAGCTGCTTCTCCGGGAACTGGTCCAGCCGGTTCCCGGCATACGCCACCGAGCCCTCGTCCGGCCGTACGATCCCCGACAGGCAGTGCAGCAGCGTGGACTTGCCGCTGCCGCTGGCCCCCGTGACGGCGAGGATCTCGCCCGCGCCCAGCTCCAGTGACGCACCGCGCAGCGCCCGCGTCCTGCCGTGCTCCTTGACGAGGCCACGGGCCGCGAGCAGCGGCACGGGCGTCTTCTTCGTGGTGTTCTCACTCACGCTGTGTCGACCTCCGCGGTCAGGGTGGTCAGCCGGGCCGCGGTGGTGTTCATCCAGCGGAGGTCGGCGTCGAGATGGTTGAGGGCGTAGTCCGCCGAGAGCAGGGTCGCGAGATCGGATCCCGGCGTGGTCTTCAGGGCCGTCAGCTCCCGCATCCGCGCCATGTGCGCGGCGCGCTGCGCCTGGAGGTAGGCGGCCGGGTCGCCGTCGGAGAGGATCGAGACGACGAGCTTGGCGAAGATCTCGTTCGTCACGAACGGCGCGGGCGGCGCGATCTCCCCGGCCCACTTCGCCAGTTCGCGCGCCCCCTCGTCCGTCGAGCGGTACATCGTCCGCTCCGGACCGCTCTCCGCCTCGGTGCCGTCGACCTCGGCGAGCCCGTCGCGGACCAGCCGCTGCAGGGTCGTGTAGACCTGCCCGTAGGCCAGCGGTCTGGCCTGCGGGAAGCGTTCGTCGTGGCGTCGCTTGAGGTCGTAGCCATGGCTCGGCCCACTGGCGAGCAGCCCCAACAGGATGTGACGGGTGCTCATGCGGACCAGTATGCACTGAGTACATGTACTGAGTGAATAGCTTTTTGGAATCTCTGTACTGAGTGAACAGTGGGGGCGTGAAGAGTGGAGAAGGGGGGCGTGAGACCTCGGGCGCCGGCGTGAGCAAAACCATGATGTCCCCCCGCCCACGTCTGCGGCGGCGCCCGCTGGGTAGGGCTGGAGTACCCCGGACCCGCATCCATCGCCGTACGACGACAAGGAGGCCCCCGTGGCCGCACCCGCACAGCTTCCGACCTCGACCCGCTCCAAACGCGCGTCGGAGCCCCATCAACTCGTCGAACCCCACGTCTGCGTCTTCAGCGCGGAGGGCCCGTGCGCGGACGTCCCGCTCACCAGTGAGCCCCCGCTCCCGGACGCCGAGCCCCTCACCAGCGAGCCGCCTCTCACCGACGCGGCCCCCCTCACCAGCGAACCCACGTCCAACGGCGCCGCATCGGGGGTCTAGATGCCACCACGCCCGGCCGATCCCGGGGATCCACCGGGGACGCCGCTGTCCCGGCTCGCCGCGCTGCACGGCGTCGCCACCTCCTACAGCCCCTCCCCGGACCGTACGGTCGCGGCCTCGGACGGCGCGGTCGTCGCCACCCTCGCCGCGCTGGACGTCGACGCGAGCACCCCGGAGGCCGTGGACACCGCCCTCGCGGCACGCGAACGGCAGCTGAGCGGACGGTTGTTGCCGCCGACCGTGGTGTGCTGGGGCGACGGCCCGGCCTCCGCCGCCCTGGCCGCCCTCCCGGACGGCACCCGGCTGCGCATCGAGACCGAGCAGGGCGAACTCCGGTCCACGGTCGAGAAGTTGCCCCCAGGTGTGCACGCGCTGCGCGCCACGACCCCCGACGGCCGCACCGCCGAGGCCCACCTCGTCGTGGCCCCGCCCCGTCTGCCCGCCCCGCCCGGCCGCACGTACGGCCTCCTCGTGCAGCTCTACTCCCTGCTCTCCCGGCGCAGTTGGGGCATGGGCGACCTCGGCGACCTGGCCGAGCTCACCGCCTGGGCCGGCCGCGCCCTCGGCGCCGGATTCGTCCAGGTCAACCCGCTGCACGCGGGCGTCCCGGGCGCCCCCACGGACCCGTCCCCGTACCGCCCCTCCTCGCGCCGCTATCCCGACCCCGTCCACCTCCGCGTCGAGGACATCCCGGAGTACCCGTACGCCGTCGCCTCCACCGACGACCGCCACCGGCTCGGCGGGCTGCTGGAACGGGCCGCGCGTCTGCGCGAATCCGTCCTGGCCAAGGGCGAGTTGATCGACCGGGATGCGGTGTGGGAGCTCAAGCGGCAGGCGCTGGAAGTCGTACGTGCCGCGCCGCTGGGGCCCGGCCGGCGGGCCGCGTACTGCGACTTCCTCGCCGAGGAGGGCGAGGCGCTGGAGGACCACGCCACCTGGTGCGCGTTCGCCGAGGTGTACGGCTCCGACTGGCACCGTTGGCCACCGGGCCTGCGCGACCCCCGCTCCGCCGAAACCGCCCGCGCCCGCGCGGAGCTGATGGACCGCGTCGACTTCCACACCCGCCTGGCCTGGCTCACCGACGCCCAGCTGGGCGCCGCGCAACGCTCCGCGCGCGACGCCGGCATGCCGATCGGCCTCGTGCACGACCTGGCGGTCGGCGTCCATCCGGGCGGCGCCGACGCCTGGGCCCAGCAGGAGTACTTCGCGGCCGGCATGTCCATCGGCGCGCCCCCCGACGCCTTCAACTCCCGCGGCCAGGACTGGGGTCTGCCCCCCTGGCGCCCCGACCGCCTCGCCGAGTCCGGCTACGCCCCCTACCGCCGCCTCCTGCGTGCCCTCCTCCGCCACGCGGGAGCGCTGCGCATCGACCACGTCATGGGCCTCTTCCGCCTGTGGTGGGTGCCACAGGGCCGACCGCCGACGGAGGGCACGTACGTCCGCTACGACGCCGACGCCATGCTCGCGATCCTGGTGCTGGAGGCCTCGCGGGCCGGGGCCCTGGTGATCGGTGAGGACCTGGGGACGGTCGAGCCCGGCGTCCGCGAGGCGCTCGACGAGCGGGGCGTGCTGGGTACGTCGGTGATGTGGTTCGAGCGGGACTGGCAGGGGACGGGCCGCCCCCTGCCGCCCGAGCGCTGGCGAGCGAACTGCCTCGCCACCGCCACCACCCACGACCTCCCGCCCACCGCCTCCCGCCTCACCGGCGACCACGTCGAACTCCGCCACGGCCTGGGCCTGCTGCCCCGCCCCCTGGAGGAGGAGCGGGCCGAGGCCGCCGCCGACACGGGGGAGTGGCTGGCCCTACTGGCCCGCCTCGGCCTCCTGAACGGCACCCACGGAGGCATCTCCGCCGCCTCCGAGGAGGCCGAGATCCAGGCCGTCCACCGCTTCCTGCTCCGCACCCCCGCCCGCATGATCGGCCTCTGGCTCCCGGACACGGTCGGCGACCGCCGCCCCCAGAACCTTCCCGGCACGTGGGACCAGTACCCGAACTGGCGCCTCCCCATCGCCGACGCGATGGGTCGCCCCGTGACCTTGGAGGACTTGGCGGTATCACCTCGCCTGCATGCGCTGGTGGATGTGCTGAGGGGCGCCTGACGGGTCGGGTGAGTGGGGTTGTCTGGCGGCTGCGGGTTGCATGTGGCTGGTCGCGCCCCGCGGCGGAGCCGCAGATGTCACAGCCCCGCGCCCCTTGAAGGCACGGGGGGGCACCCCCAGGTTCTTAGGGGCGCGGGGAACTGCGCGACCGGTCCCCATCCATCCGCAGCGGCCGAACAACCCGCATCCCCACTCCTTAGGCCCCCCCGCCTAGGCCAAGCGCACGCGGGTTCGTTACCTTTGGGCCGTGGACAAGAAGAACGCCCTGCGCGCCGGAGCCCTCGCCGCCGGTACGACGCTGATGATGCTGCTCATGTCGTCCCCCGCGCTCGCGCTGATCCCCGACGACGGTGACGACCCGGGCCCGGGCCTCAACGTGGCGGAAACGCTGGGCCTCTTCGTCGTGGCACCGATCGCGATCTTCGCGGTGATCACCGGCCTGGTCATGGTCCTGGACAGGTCCACCGACCGTCAGCCGAAGGCCAAGGCGAAGGCCTGACCCCCGCCGCGACACCTCCGCAACACTTCTCGCCGAGGGCACCCACGCGCACCCGTGCGCCGAGGGTGCCCTCGGCGTGTCTCAGGGTCCTCACGGTCGCGGCGCGGTGAGGTACCGCTGAATCGTCGGCGCCAGCCACTCCACGATCTCCTCCCGCCCCAACGCCACCGCGGGCGGGAGCCGCAGCACGTACCGCGTCAGCGCCAGCCCCAGGACCTGTGAGGCGATCAGCGCCGCCCGGATCGGGGCCTGCTCCGGCTCCGGGCACACCCGCCGGGCCAGCGGAATCAACTGATCCCGGAAGACGCCCTGGATCCGCTCGGCCCCGGCCTGACTGGTGGCGCCGACCCGGAGCAGCGCGCTGAGCACCTCGTTCTCCTCCCAGAGATCGAGGAAGTGGGTCACCAAGACCCGGCCCACGTCCCGTGGATCGAGCCCGGCGGGGTCGGGCAGCCGCAGGTCGACATCGAGCGCGGCGGCGTACAGCCCCTCCTTCGAGCCGTAGTACCGCATGACCATCGACGGGTCGATCTTCGCCTCTTTGGCGATCGCCCGGATGGTGGCCCGGTCGTACCCCTCGGCGGCGAACCGCTCCCGCGCGGCCACGAGGATCGCGTGCCGCGTGGCATCGGAGCGGCGGAGCGCCTTTTCCGTATCACTCATGCCAACAAACGTAGGCCAACACGTGTTGACGTACAAGAGATGCCAACCTATGTTGGCAAACGAACGTTGGCCAACAGCCGTTGACCAACAAGCGTTGGCAGGAGGCCGCCATGAACGACAGGACGGGCACGAACGGCACCACCGGCACCCACCGCACCAACGGCACCACCCGCGACGTCATCGTCGTAGGCGCGGGCCCCACCGGGCTTCTGCTGGCCGGTGACCTCGCCGCCGCCGGTATCCCGGTCACGCTCGTCGAGCGCCGCCCGCACAAGATCAGCAATCTCTCCCGCGCCTTCGTCCTGCACGCCCGCAGCCTGGAGCAGCTCGATGCCCGCGGTCTCGCCGACGAACTGGAGGCCAAGGGGCGGAAGCTGGACCGCCTCCGCCTCTTCAGCCACCTCACCGTGCGGCTCGACACGCTCCCCTCGCGCTTCAACCACCTCCTCGTCCTCCCGCAGTACGAGGTGGAGGAGGCACTGGAGCGGCGGGCGGTCGAGGCGGGGGTGCGGTTCCGGTACGACACCGAGGTGACCGGGGCCGATCAGGACGCCGACGAGGTCACCGTTCACGTACGCGGCCCGGAGGGCAGGAGCGAGGCACTCGCCGCCGCTTACGCCGTCGGGACGGACGGACATCGCAGTGCCGTCCGCCGGGCGATCGGCCTGCCGTTCCCCGGCAAGTCGGTCATCCGTTCCGTCGTCCTCGCGGACGTACGCCTCGACGAGGAGCCCGAGGAGGTGCTGACCGCGAACGCCGTCGGCGACGCCTTCGCCTTCATCGCGCCCTTCGGCGACGGCTACTACCGGGTCATCGGCTGGCACCGCGGCCGCGACGTCTCCGACAGCGAGCCCCTCGACCTCGACGAGGTCAGGGAGATCACCCGGCTCGCGCTCGGTCGCGACTACGGCATGCGGGACGCCCGTTGGATGTCCCGCTTCCACAGCGACGAACGGCAGGCGCCCGCGTACCGGGTGGGCCGGGTCTTCCTCGCCGGCGACGCCGCCCACGTGCACACCCCGGCTGGCGGCCAGGGCATGAACACCGGCCTCCAGGACGCGGCCAACCTCGGCTGGAAGCTCGCCGCCGTCCTGGGCGGCCACGCCGACCCCGCCCTCCTGGACACCTACCACGCCGAACGCCACCCCGTCGGCAGGGCGGTCCTGCGCAGCAGCGGCGGCATCGTACGGCTCGCCATGGCCAAGTACCCGTGGACGCTGGCGTTCCGCTCCGCCCTCGCCGCCGTCCTGGGCCACGTCGGCCCGGTCCGCACCCGGGCGATCGGCCAGGTCACCGGCATCGGCTACACGTACCCGGCGCCCCACGGTTCCCACCGCCTCGTCGGCACCCGCGTCCCGGACGTCGCCCTCCGCTCCGGCCGCCTCTACGAGTCCCTGCGCGGCGGCCGCTTCGTCCTCATCACCCCGCGGGACGCCACCCCGCACGCGTACGACACCGGGGACCGCAAGGGCCGCCTCGCCGTGGAGAGCTGGGCGAGCGACCGGCGTACGACCGTCCTCGTGCGGCCCGACGGCTACGTGGCGTGGGCGGCGGAGGGCGCGAACGGCGACGCGGACAGGGTCGAGGCGGCACTGACGGCGGCGCTGGGCACCGCTTCCTAGCTCCTCAGCTCCGTCGCCGGTCTCTTCGCTCAGCGGGACCGGTGGGTGTTGAGCCGGGCGGCCTGGCGGGTCAGGTGGTGGCGTTCGGCGAGGTTGGGGGCCTTGTGGGCCGCCTCGGCGTAGAGCCGAGCCGCCGTCGTCAGGTCGCCGTCACGCTCGTGGAGGTACGCCGCCACCGCGGTGTGGCGGGGCAGGGAGGCGTCGAGCACCGCGAGTGCCGCCAGGCCGGCGCGCGGGCCGTCGGCCTCGCCCACGGCGACCGCGCGGTTGAGCCGGACAACTGGGCTGTCGGTCAGGCGCGCGAGTTCGTCGTACCACTCGACGATCTGCACCCAGTCGGTCTCCTCGGCGGTGGGCGCGTCGGCGTGGAGGGCGGCGATGGCGGCCTGGGCCTGGTACTCGCCGAGCCGGTCGCGGGCGAGGGCCGACTGCAGGATCCATACGCCCTCCGCGATCGACGCGGTGTCCCACCGGCGGCGGTCCTGCTCGGCGAGTGGGACCAGGCTGCCGTCGGGCGCGGTGCGGGCGGCGCGCCGGGCGTGGTGGAGCAGCATGAGGGCGAGGAGCCCCGCCACCTCGGGGTGGTCGGTAGCGGCCGCGAGCTGCCGGGTGAGGCGGATGGCCTCGGCGGCGAGGTCGATGTCGCCGGAGTAGCCCTCGTTGAAGACGAGGTAGAGGACGCGCAGCACGGTGGCGACGTCGCCGGGCCGGTCGAAGCGCACACCGGAGACGGTCCGTTTGGCGCGGCTGATGCGCTGGGCCATGGTCGCTTCGGGCACCAGGTAGGCCCGCGCGATCTGGCGTGTGGTGAGCCCGCCGACGGCGCGCAGCGTGAGCGCGACCGCCGACGACGGCGTCAGTGACGGATGGGCGCACAGGAAGTACAGCTGGAGCGTGTCGTCCACCGTGGGCGACGGCCCGGGCGCCGGCTCCTCGTCGAGGCGGTCCTCACGCCGGCGGCGGGCGGCGTCCGAGCGGGCCTGGTCGAGGAACTTGCGCCAGGCCACGGTGACCAGCCAGCCCTTCGCATCCCGCGGCGGGTCGGCCGGCCAGACGCGGACCGCCTCCACCAGCGCGTCCTGGACGGCGTCCTCGGCCGCCGCGAAGTCGGCTCCGCGGCGGACGAGGACGGCGAGAACGCTCGGCGTGAGGCTCCGGAGCAGGGCCTCGTCCATCGATGACGTCATTCCGTGATGGTGGTCGTCGTGCCGTAGAACGGGCGCACCTCGAGCCACTCGTGGATCGGCCTCCCGCCCGCCCCGGGGGCGGCCGACAGTTCCCCGGCCAGCTCGACGGCGCGCTCGTGGCTGTCGACGTCGATCACCATCCAGCCGGCGATGAGGTCCTTGGTCTCGGCGAACGGGCCGTCGGTGACCGGCGGGCGCCCTTCACCGTCGTACCGGACCCACATCCCCTCGGGCGCGAGCGCCTGACCGTCGACGAACTCGCCGGTCTTCTCGAGCCGGGCCGCGAAGTCGTTCATGTACTGCATGTGCGCCGAGATCTCCTCCGGCGTCCACTGGTCCATGGGCACGTTGTTGACCGGAGCCGGAGCGCCACGGTAGTGCTTCAGCAGCAGGTACTTGGCCATCGTGTTTCTCCTCGGTGCTGTGCGACCCATTGTGGTCGCTTCACCCCGGGGACGGAGCAGGGCACGGGTTCTCGACATCGCTCCGAAGATTCCGCCGAAACTTTTTTCGCCGGACCTCACGGCAGGGCCAGAACCTCGTCGATCGCGGACCGCATCTCCTCGTCCCCCAGGACGGCCCGGTAGTCCTGGTGGGCCGACAGCCGCCGGTCGGAGTCCCGCAGCGTTCGCAGGGCCGCCCGCGCCGCCGGCGAGACCGTGCCGATCCGGGTGAAGGCGCTGAGCGCGAAGGAGAGGAAGCCGTAGGAGTCGTCGCCGTCGGCCATCGGAAGGACGTACTCCGTCAGGACGGACACGGTCGGCTCCGCCTCGGCCGTGATCGACCACAGCGCGATCGCCGCCTTCAGCCGCTGATAACCGTCACAGCGCTCCATGATGTACCGCACCCGGTCGGCGTAGGGCGCGGCCACCGGGCCGAAGTCGCCGAGGCGCTCGACCGGACCGTACAACAGCGGCCCCTCCTCGGTCAGCACCGCCTCGGCTATGGGAGCCAGCGCCGTGTCGCGGTCGCCGCCCAGACGCCAGGCGGCCCACGCCACGTACTCATGGTTCCCGGGGTGGTCGAGGACCGTGGCCCGGCGCACGGCGGGCTCGGCGGACCGGGCGGCCGGTCCCATCGCCATCAGCGCCTCCATCGCGCTCACCGAGTACCGGGCGTCGTCCAGCAGGGCCACCACCTCCGGCAGCGCGGGCGCCGCGGCCGGCCCCCAGGCCTGGAGGACTTCGAGGAAGCTGCACGTCAGCGAGCCGCCCTTGCCGTCCTTGCGGAGCAGCTCGCGCACCGCAGGCAGCAGGGTCTCCGCGTGCGCCGACAGCGGAGTCAGGACGTCCTCGACCTCCGGCAGGCGCGGGTCGCCCGAGCAGTACGAGCGGGACCACTGACCCTCGTACGGCGCGTACAGCTGCTCGACGAGCCCGGGCAGGGCGCGCTCGTCGCCGATGCGGGTCAGCGCCCAGCGGGCCTGCTCGCCGACGGTGCCCTCGATGAGATCGCCGGCCTCGCCCGGGTCGTCGAGGAGCGCGGCCAGCCCGTCGGCGTACGGAGCCGCCTGCCGGCCGAGTACCGCGAGCAGGTGGGCCGCCCGGTACCGTACGCCGGCGTCCGGGTCGGCGAGCAGCGCGCCCGCGAGCGGCAGCAGCACGGGTGCCGCGGACGGCCGGTCCACCAGCAGCCGCCACGCCTCGTCCAGCGCGGCGCTGCACAGCGGGGCGTCACCGTTCCGGCGTGCCGCGTCGATGAGCCGGACGACGAAGTCGAGTGCCGTGTGCGGTACATCCTCGAACAGGCCGACCGCCCGGGAGACGACGTCTTCACGGGTGAAGGCCCACTTGAAGTCCGGCACGTACCAGATCGCCTCGAACAGCGGGCGCACGGCAGGGTCGGACAGGACCTCCACCAGCAGGTCCAGCTCACGGACCGCTGCCCGGGGTTCGAACCACGCCCAGGCGTGCACGGCCGCGACCCGCATGACGGGCCCGTCCGTCCGCAGCACCTCGGCCAGTACGGCCCGCACCCGTTCCACCGCGTCGGTGTCGGCGGTGCGGGCGGCGGTCCCGAGCTCCAGCAGTACGGGCAGCCGCACCGTCGGGTCCGTCTCGGCGCGCCACCGCTCCAGCAACTCCCCGACACCCTCCGCGAGGGGCAGGGCCTGCCGTCGTATTTCGGGCCGGGGGTCCGTGAGCAGCGCCCGCAGCTGAGGGCGGTGGCGCCGCCAGGCCTCGGGCCACTCCGCGTCCACCTTGTCCGGTTCGGCCTTGGCGGCCGCCTTGGCCAGGCCCGTCAGCAGCTCGACGAGCGTGAGCCGGGCGCCCATGGCGGGATCGTGGGCGAGGGCGACGACGAACGGCAGGGCCGCTGTCGCAGCGGGCGCTATGCGTCCGGTGCTCAGCGCGAAGCTGTCGAACAGCGGGTAGCAGTCATCCTCGGTCGCCGCCTCGCCCTTGGCCGCCAGATGCCGCAGAGCGCGCAGCATCTCCTCGGCCGAGTGCGGCGCGAGCGCCGACTCCAGCCGCTCCCACGGCACTTCGTTCAGCCCGTCCAGCACCACGCCCGCCACGCACTCCCCCGCTAACTCGATGAACCGTCCGACCGTCTTCCCGGCGGCCATCCTGTCACCGGAGGCGGCCGCTGCCGGAACGGTTTTCCGTGCGGAGACGCCGGAGACGAAGGGGGGCGCCCGGTGAACCCCGAGCGCCCCTCATCGTCGTACGGCGGACTACTCCACAGCCGTAGCCGCCGCCGCGTCCGCCGCCTGGGCCTTCAGCGCGCGCTCCACGCCCGCGCGGGACTCGGAGACGAGGCGGCGGAGGGCCGCGTTCGGCTCGGCGGAGGCGAGCCAGGTGTCCGTCTTCGTCAGGGTCTCGGCCGAGACCTGGACGGTCGGGTAGAGGCCGATGGCGATCTGCTGGGCGATCTCGTGGGAGCGGGAGTCCCAGATCTCCTTGACCACGGCGAAGTACTTGTCCGTGTACGGGGCGAGCAGTTCGCGCTGGTCGGTCTGGACGAAGCCGCCGATGACGGCCTCCTGGACGGCGTTCGGGAGCTTGTCGGAGTCGATGACCGAGGCCCAGGCCTCCGCCTTGGCCTCCGGGGTCGGGCGGGCGGCGCGGGCGGTGGCCGCGTGGCGCTCGCCGGCCGCCGTCCTGTCGCGCTCGTACTCCCCGGCGATCTCCGCCTCGTCGTAACGCCCCACCGCCGCGAGCCGCTGCACGAACGACCAGCGCAGCTCGGTGTCGACGGCCAGCCCCTCGATCGTCTGCGTCCCCTCCAACAGGGCCTCCAGGAGGTCCAGTTGTTCGGGGGTGCGGGCGGTCGCGGCGAACGCGCGGGCCCAGGCCAGCTGCTGGTCGGAGGCGGCCTCCGCGGCACGCAGATGCGCGAGGGTTGCGTCCGTCCAGCGGGTGAGCAGCGACTCGCGGGCCGACGGGTCCGCGTACAGCTCGATCGCCAGCTTCACCTGCCGGTGCAGCGACTGCACGACGCCGATGTCCGACTCCTTGCCGATGCCGGAGAGGACCAGGGAGAGGTAGTCGCGGGTCGCCAGTTCGGCGTCGCGCGTCATGTCCCAGGCCGACGCCCAGCACAGGGCGCGGGGGAGGGAGGACTCGAAGTCCCCGAGGTGCTTCGTGACGAACGCCAGCGACTGCTCGTCCAGGCGGACCTTCGCGTACGACAGGTCGTCGTCGTTGAGGAGGACGACCGCCGGGCGGCGCTTGCCCACCAGCTGGGGTACGGCGGTCAGTTCGCCGTCGACGTCCAGCTCGACGCGCTCGTCGCGGACCAGCTTGCCGCTGTCGTCGTCGAGTTCATAGAGGCCGATCGCGATCCGGTGCGGGCGGAGCGTCGGCACGCCCTTCGCGCCCGCGGGCAGGTCCGGGGCCTCCTGGCGGATGGCGAACGACGTGATGACGCCGTCCTCGTCCGTCTCGATCTCGGGCCGGAGGATGTTGATGCCCGCCGTCTCCAGCCACGCCTTCGACCAGGCCTTCAGATCACGGCCGGAGGTCTCCTCCAGGGCGCCCAGCAGATCGGACAGGCGCGTGTTGCCGTACGCGTGCGCCTTGAAGTACGCCTGCACGCCCCGGAAGAACTCGTCCATGCCGACGTACGCGACGAGCTGCTTCAGCACGCTCGCGCCCTTGGCGTACGTGATGCCGTCGAAGTTGACGAGCACGTCGTCCAGGTCGCGGATCTCCGCCATGATCGGGTGCGTCGACGGCAGCTGGTCCTGCCGGTAGGCCCAGGTCTTCATGGAGTTGGCGAACGTCGTCCACGAGTGCGGCCAGCGCGAGCCGGGGGCGTACGCCTGGCAGGCGATGGACGTGTACGTGGCGAACGACTCGTTCAGCCACAGGTCGTTCCACCACTCCATCGTCACGAGGTTGCCGAACCACATGTGGGCCAGCTCGTGCAGGATGGTCTCGGCGCGCGTCTCGTACGCGGCGTCCGTCACCTTGGAGCGGAAGACGTACTGGTCGCGGATGGTGACGGCCCCGGCGTTCTCCATCGCGCCCGCGTTGAACTCCGGCACGAACAGCTGGTCGTACTTCTTGAACGGGTACGCGTAGTCGAACTTCTCCTGGAACCAGTCGAAGCCCTGCCGGGTGACCTCGAAGATGGCGTCCGAGTCGAGGAACTCGGCGAGCGACGGCCGGCAGTAGATGCCCAGCGGCACGCTCTGCCCGTCCTTCTCGTACACGCTGTGGACGGAGTGGTACGGGCCGACGATCAGCGCGGTGATGTAGGTCGAGATCCGGGGCGTCGGCTCGAAGACCCAGGTGTCGTCCTTGGGCTCCGGTGTCGGCGAGTTGGAGATCACGGTCCAGCCGGTCGGCGCCTTGACGGTGAACTGGAAGGTGGCCTTCAGGTCGGGCTGCTCGAAGGAGGCGAAGACGCGGCGGGCGTCCGGGACCTCGAACTGGGTGTACAGGTACGCCTGGTCGTCGACCGGGTCGACGAACCGGTGCAGACCTTCACCCGTGTTGGTGTACGCGCAGTCGGCGACGACCCGCAGGATGTTGGGGCCCTCCAGCAGCCCCGGCAGGGCGATCCGGGAGTCCTTGAACACCTCGGCGGGATCGAGGGCGTCCCCGTTCAGGGTCACCTCGTGGACGGTCGGGGCCACCAGGTCGATGAAGGAGTCGGCGCCGTTCTCCGCGACAGCGAAGCGCACCGTGGTCACGGACCGGTAGGTGCCGCCCTCCTGCGCGCCGGAGAGGTCGAGATCGATCTCGTACGAGTCAACGCTGAGCAGCGCCGCCCGCTGCTGAGCCTCTTCGCGGGTCAGGTTTGTGCCAGGCACGCGGTCATCTCCTCGGTATGTGTGGGTTCGGTCATCCTTCCACGAGCGGGACCCTGTTTGGAGTGGCTAACGGTTGCCTACCATGGGTAGCATCAGGGTATGAAGATTAGTGTGAGCCTGCCGCAGGAGGACGTTGCCTTCGTCGACGAGTACGCCGCGCGAACAGAGGCCGATTCCCGGTCAGCTGTGATACACGCCGCCATCGAACTGCTTCGTCAAGCGCAGCTGGAGCAGGAGTACACGGAGGCCTTCGCCGAGTGGGACGCGAGTGAGGACGCTGCCCTCTGGGACCGGACGAGTGGGGACGGGATCACCGATGAAACGCGGTGACATCTACATGGTCGACCTGGAACCGGCCCGGGGCAGCGAGGCCAGCAAGGTCAGGCCTGCGGTGATCGTGTCCAACAACGGTGCCAACGAGTCGGTCGAGCGGAACAACCGGGGTGTGGTCACTGTCGTGCCGCTGACTTCAAACACCTCTCGCGTCCTGACTTTCCAGGTTTTCCTGGGTGCGGACGAGAGTCGCCTTCCCAAGGACTCCAAGGTCCAGTGCGAGCAGGTCCGCGCCGTCGCTCCGCAGCGTGTGCTGCAACGGGTCGGGTCGGTCCCGCGCCAGCGCATGGCCGAGATCGACTCGGCACTACGGCGGCACCTGGCGCTCTGAACAGTAGTAGGGGGCGCCCACCGGTATCGGTGGGCGCCCCCTACTGCGTACGGCACTGCGTACGGCCCCGGTGTCAGCCCTTCAGCTCCGCCGCCACCAGCTCCGCGATCTGGACGGCGTTCAGCGCCGCGCCCTTGCGGAGGTTGTCGTTGGAGATGAACAGGGCCAGGCCGTTGTCCACCGTCTCGTCGGTGCGGATGCGGCCCACGTAGGAGGGGTCCTGGCCGGCGGCCTGGAGGGGGGTCGGGATGTCGGAGAGGGCGACGCCCGGTGCGCCGGAGAGGAGTTCCGTCGCGCGCTCCGGGGAGATCGGGCGGGCGAAGCGGGCGTTGACCTGGAGGGAGTGGCCGGAGAAGACCGGGACGCGGACGCAGGTGCCGGAGACCTTGAGGTCGGGGATCTCCAGGATCTTGCGGGACTCGTTGCGGAGCTTCTGCTCCTCGTCCGTCTCGTTCAGGCCGTCGTCGACGATGGAGCCGGCGAGGGGGATGACGTTGAAGGCGATGGGGCGCTTGTAGACGCCGGGCTCGGGGAAGTCGACCGCGCCGCCGTCGTGCGTGAGCTTGTCCGCGTCGGCCACGACCTTCTGGACCTGCCCGTGCAGCTCCGCGACGCCCGCGAGGCCGGAACCGGACACCGCCTGGTACGTGGCGACGACCAGCGCCTCCAGACCCGCCTCCGCGTGCAGCGGACGCAGGACCGGCATCGCGGCCATCGTCGTGCAGTTCGGGTTGGCGATGATGCCCTTGGGGCGGTCGGCGATCGCGTGCGGGTTCACCTCGGAGACGACCAGCGGCACCTCGGGGTCGCGGCGCCACGCGGAGGAGTTGTCGATCACGACCGCGCCCTGGGACGCCACCTTCTCGGCCAGCGCCTTGGAGGTCGCGCCGCCCGCGGAGAAGAGCACGATGTCGAGGCCGGAGTAGTCGGCCGTCGCCGCGTCCTCGACCGTCACCCCGTCGATGACCGACCCGGCCGAGCGGGCGGAGGCGAACAGGCGCAGCTCGGTCGTCGGAAAGTTCCGTTCCTTGAGGATGCTGCGCATGACCGTGCCGACCTGACCGGTGGCTCCGACGATTCCGACCCTCACGGCGACTCCTCTACGTGGCTTGTGTGTGTCTGCGGCATGGCCGAGGCGTTTCCATCATGCGGTCAGTCCCGGTCCGCCTGTCCAATCGTTTGACCGGGGTGCTCGAACCATGGGACGCGCCGGCCCCCGGCAACGGAGCCGGTTCTTTGGCCGCCACCCCGGCTGAGCTGGAGAAATTTGCCCCACGACGGCCCCGCACCGCAAGCTCGCCTGCCCCTGTGCCCCAGGGTCACACCCGGCTGTGACGTACGCCTCCACGAACATGTGCGAGAGAGTCATGCGTACGCGCCGAACGTTTCGGCCCGCATCCGCGTCGTAGAGGAAACGCGGGAGGGGAGGGGTGGCTGTGCTGCGCAGAAAGGCGCGCCGCGTCCAGGAGGTGGACGATCCTGCGGGCGGCTCGGGGGACACCGGCGCCGATCCGCTGGACGCGGCCCAGGAACGGCGGGTACGGGCGGTGCTCGCGCTCGGTGGTGTGCCGCAGGCGGACCTGCTGGACGGGGTGCAGCAGGTACGGCTGCGGCTGCTGGAGCGGGCCGCGAGCGGTCGTGAGGCCCCGCGGGACGTGTCCGCGTGGGCGGCGGTGGTCGCCTCCAACCTGGCGATGGACTGGCACCGGGCCAAGCGCCGCCAGGAGCGCCTCGGCGAGCGCCTCGCCTCGCTGCGCCAGCCGGAGCACTCCTCCGGCGAGGACTCCAGCGTGCTCTCGCTCGCCGTCGCCCGCGGCCTGGACGAGCTGCCCGACGCCCTGCGCCAGGTCCTCGTCCTGCGCTTCTACGCCGACCTGCCGGTACGCGGGATCGCCGAGGAACTCGGCATCCCCGAGGGCACGGTCAAGAGCAGGCTCCACTCGGCGGTCCGCGCCCTGCGCACCCGCCTGCACGAGGACGAGGTGGTGTGACGTGGCCGCCCGGGACGACAGCCGGCGCGATGCCGAGTACGACGGTGCCGAGTACAGCAGCGCCGAGCACGACGGCGGCGAACACGCCGGTGCCGAATACGACGGCATGGACGCCTTGATGGCCGTGCTGACGGACGAACCGCTGCCCGAAGAAGCCCTGGCCGACGCCGAGTTCATGGCCGCCCGGCAGTCGGCCGCCACCGACGTCGCCCTGCTGAGGGAGCAGCTGGGGCTGATCGCCGAGGCTGCCATCTCCGGGACGGGGGAGGAGTGGGCGGAGGCCGCGGATCCGCCGGGGCGACTCACGGCCGCGCGGCCGGGGGACGCGGCCGGCACCGAGACGGGCCCCGGTCGCGGGCCCGAGCCCGAGGCGGCCCCCGTCCCGCCGGTGAGGCCCCTGCCGACGCGGCCCGCCCGCCCCCGGCGCCATCGCCGCGCCCTCTCCCTGGCCTTCGGCACCCTCGCGGCCGCGGCCGCCGCCACCGTCGTCGTCGGCCTGGGCTGGGTCGTCGTGCAGTCGGCCGGCGGGGCGAACACGACGGCGTCGGACTCGGGCGTGGCCCAGAAGGACAGCGACCTCGGCACGGACAGCGGGGGGAACACCGACGAGAGCGGCAGCCTCAGGACCGAGGGGTACATCGCCTGCGCCCGCCTGATCGTCGAGGGCACCGTCGTCTCCCTGGAACCCGTCCCCGGCACCCAACAGGACCGGGTCACCCTCGACGTCGACCGCTACTACAAGCCGGACAGGGGCGCCGACGAGATCGTCTTCCCGATGGACGAGGACGTCGACCCTCGCCTGAAGGTGGGCGACCACGTCCTGATCGGCATCCCCCGCGACACCGCCGAGCCCGACATCTGGACGACGGATGAGGAGGACATCGCCCACGACCGGGCCTGGATCAAGGAGGCACTGGCCGACGCGGAGGGCCTGACATGTGAGTAAGCGGAGGGCCTGACATGTGAGTAGGGGAACGGCAAACGGCCCGCCGGAGAACCCGACGGGCCGTCGTGAACAGCTGGATCAGTCCTTCTCGTCCCACGTCCACGTCACCTTTTCACCGGGGACGACCACCCCGGTGAGGTCGTCGGCCCCGACGACCCTGAGGTCGGGGGCCGAGGAGCCGACGGCGTTACCGACGACGAGGACCGTCGCGGCGGAACCGAGAGCCAGCAGGGCGAGGACGCTCAGGCGCCGTGCCTTCGTCGAGGAATGCACAACCGTTCCTCTTTCGTGTGGGGGTACAAGGGAGGGCCCCAACGGGGCATGACCGAGCATGGTGGATCGAGGCGGGATTCGTGTGCGTCCGCGGTGGCCTCTTGCGGCCATGACCGGACAGTGCCACATGTCCCGCCCGATCGCGGGTAGTCCTCCCGCTGGGCTCCGCAGTCGGCCCCCAACACGCCCTAGAGCCAGCCCCGGCGTACGGCCTCGGCCCCCGCCTCGAAGCGGCTCTGTGCGTTCAGCCGCTTCATGAGGTCGGACATCAGCCGTCGGATCGTACGCACGGAGAGGCCCAGTTTGCGGGCGATCCCCTGATCCGTCATCCCGTCGGAGAGCAGTTTCAGCAGAACGCGGTCCCGTTCGCTCGCCTCGTTCTCCGTCGCCGGGCGGCTGCCCTCGCCCAGCGGCACGCCCTGCGCCCAGACCAGCTCGAAGAGCTCCGCGAGGGCCCGTACGACTCCGTGATAGCGGATGACGAGGGCGCCCTGGCGGCTGTCCTCGGAGTTCACGGGCACGACGGCGACCTCACGATCGCAGATGATCATCCGCATGGGGAGCGTGGGGACGGTGCGCACCTGACCGCCCATGGAGGTGAGCCAGGTGGCGTACTCGGAGGTGGCGTAGTCGTTGCGGACGCTGTCGAGGTACAGGGACCGCATCCGTACGCCCCGGCCGAAGGACTCCTCGTCCAGCGGGCGGGCCGACTCCAGACCGGCCGCGCTCACGGCGCCGCCCGGCGTGAAGGTGCAGACCTCGTGCACGGCGTCCCGCGACAACTGCTCCAGCCGGGTGCGGACGGCGTGCACGCCGACCAGATGCTCGGCGCCCCCGGTGTGACGCAGGCCCAGCGCGGCGTACTCGGCGGTGAGTTCGGCGACGGTGGCCTGCTGCCTCGTCAAGTGGGCGCGCTCGGTGTCCAGTTCGGCCTCGCGGCGGCGCAGCGCCGGCCTGAGGACGGTCTCCGGGTTCATCGGCAGGAACGTGGTGTCCGTGACCGGGCTGAGCAGGGACAGGTCCGCGAGCCGGCCCACGGCCGCCTTCACGTCCTGTTCGGGGAGGTCTGTGTACTGCTGGATCTCCTCAAGGGTCCGGGACGGGTTGGCGAGGAGACTCCGGTAGACACGGAGGGCCTGAAGGTCCGACTCCAAAAACTCGTCCAGCATGTCTGTCCCCTTACCTCCCTTTTCGCGGAAGCGAATTCCAGTTCGATCAGTGCGGGTTTGGCAGAGTATCCGAGATCTTGGCAGCACAGTGCCATGGCTGAATGCGGCCAGTCGTCAACTCTGGCGTACGGGAAGTTCCCAAGCCGAAGATCGTGGCGCGGCGAACCGGAGGGGGCGGATGTCACGGGGGTGCACCCGCCCTCTCCGCGGAGAGTCCCGTCAAGCCCTGCCTCCGTCCTCGCTTCCGGCGAAACCCATGGGTCCGCCAAGCGTCCGTTGAGTAACGTCTGTGCATGCGCGAGGAGTTGCGGGTGGCGGCCTACGCCGTATGCGTACGCGACGGGCAGCTGCTGCTGGCCCGCTGGGTGTCCAGAGAGGGCTTCAAACGCTGGACCCTGCCCGGCGGCGGCATGGACCACGGCGAGGACCCCTACGACACGGTCGTCCGCGAGGTCGAGGAGGAGACCGGCTACGAGGTGGAGCCGACCACCCTCCTCGGCATCGACTCCATCAAACGCGACTACCCCCGCCGCCTCGGCGCCCGAGCCGACTTCCACGGCCTGCGCATCCTCTACGAGGCCCACATCACCGCAGGCACCCTCCGCCACGAAACGAACGGCTCCACGGACATGGCCGCCTGGCACCCCTTGGAGGAGGTCCCGAACCTGGACCGCGTGGGCTTGGTGGACGCAGGCCTGACCCTGTGGCGAGAACGACCGCAGAACGGCCACCTGACACTTCCGGTGGACACGGAAGGGGCGCGGGGCTGAGTCGATTTGCGGCTCCGCCGCGTGGGCGAGACAAGCCACAACGAACCCGCAGCCATCACACTCCCCAAGCCCCTACGGCGAACAGGTCTGTTACCCCGCCACATGAACGGTGATTGACTACTTCCCCTCGGTTCTCATTACGTCCGGCAATCCCCAGCGGAAGGGCCCCGTACGCAAAGATCCACGTACGGTGATCGGCGCCCTCCGTTGCCGCCTCGTTAACGTCCAGGCCACCCCGACTGCCAAGCATCCAGTACGAGCGGGAAACCCTCCACGGCCAACCACCGCGGAGCGGGCCCGTGACCACTGCCGAAGCGTTCGCACTCGGGGAGACCGCGCCATGTCGCGCATACGCTCAGTCGCTGCCGCCGCCACCAACCCGGACCGCCGGGCCCTCCTCGCCGCCACCGGCGCGGTGGGCCTCTCGGCGGGCATCGGATTCGCCCTGCGGCCGGAGACCGACGCCCCGGCCGCCACCACCACCGCCGCCGACCGGGCGGCCACCGTGTCGCTGTCGAACCGCGAGGCCCCGGCCGCCCCGCTCACGCCGTACACACGAGGCACGACCCTCACCTCGGTCGCCGCCCCCCGCAACTCCTCCGGCTACCGCCGCCTCGGCGACGGCCCGGCCTGGAACCGGGTCGTACGCGGCGATCTCGCGACACCCAAGTCGGGCCGCGAGACACGCCGTACGACGCTCGCGTCCTTCGTGCAGTTCACCGACCTGCACGTCGTCGACGTCCAGCACCCGCTGCGCTACGAGTATCTGCGTGCCCAGACCGCCAGCGCCTGGCGCCCGCAGGAGGCACTGTCCGTGGCCGGCGCGGTCTCGCTCGTCGAGCGGGTCAACGCGCTGCGCGGAGCGCCCGTCACCGGTTCGCCGCTGCACTTCGTGATGACGACCGGCGACAACACCGACAACAACTCCAAGACGGAACTGGACTGGTTCCTGAAGGTGATGAGCGGTGGCCGCATCACCCCCAACTCCGGTGACCCGCGCCGCTACGAGGGCGTCCAGAACAGCGGCCTCAAGCTCTACTGGCAGCCCGACGCGGCCCTGCGCGACGCCGACAAGCAGCTCGGCTTCCCGCACCTCGAGGGCTTCCTGGACGCCGCGATCCGCGAGGTCAACAGCCCCGGCCTGAACGTGCCCTGGTACTCCACGGTCGGCAACCACGACTCCCTCCCCGGCGGCTGCTACGCCCCCGGCGACTCCTTCTTCGCCGACTTCGCGGTCGGCGGCAAGAAGCTGATGACCCTGGACGAGCAGGTCGGAAAGGCGATCTGGGACAACGTCAAGAGCGGCGGCGACCCCCGGGGCACCGAGTGGAAGGAGCTCGTCAAGTCCCAGGCGAGGAAGATGCGTTCGGTCACCCCGGACGAGAACCGCGCTCCCTTCACGCCCATGGAGTACCTGAAGGCCCACCTGGACCCGGCCCACCGCGGCTACGGCCCCGTCGGCCACGGCTACTCCCAGGCCAACCTCGATGCCGGCACCCAGTACTACGCCTTCCGTATCGCCGACGACGTCATCGGCATCAGCCTCGACTCCACCGACCCCGGCGGCCACTACGAGGGCTCGCTGGGCACGGCCCAGCTCTCCTGGCTGGACCGTACGCTGAAGGAGGCGGCCAAGGACGGTTCGTACGCGGTCCTCTTCAGCCACCACACCAGCAAGTCGATGCGCAACCTGAACAAGGACCCGGCGCGTCCGAAGGAGGCCCGGCACGGCGGCGACGAGGTCCTGGCCCTGCTCGGCCGCCACCGCAACGTGCTGGCCTGGGTCAACGGCCACAGCCACCGCAACCGCATCACCCCGCACTCGTCCGCGAACGGCGGCTCGTTCTGGGAGATCTCCACGGCCTCCCACATCGACTTCCCGCAGTTGGCCCGGGTGATCGAGCTGGTGGACAACAAGGACGGCACGATCTCCCTGTTCACCACCCTGATCGAGTCGGCGGCCCCGCACGCCACGGACTTCTCGGACCTCTCGCAGACCGGCCTCGCGGCCCTCTACCGGGAGCTCTCCTTCAACGCCCCCGGCCGCCGCGACACCCTCACCGGCACCCCCGGCGACCGCAACACGGAACTGGTGCTCCGAAAGGGCTGAAAACGGATCAACTGCCCTGCATCCGCTCAACCTCGGCGCAGACCGACGTGTCCCCCTTCGCGACCGAACGTTCTCGGATTCACCGAGAGGACTCGAAGCGAAGGGGGAACACCATGCAGGTGTCCGCACGCAAGGGGCGCGCGGGGCGCACGGGACTGGTGGCGGCCACGGCGGTGGTCGCGGCGGTGGCGCTGGCCGCCCCGGCGGCCGCGGCCGCACCCGCCCCGTCCAGAGGCGACCACAGCGCGACCCGCGAGGCCATGGACGCCAATGTGAAGGACGGCGTCGTGGGCATCGCCCTCCAGGCGAAGGACGGCAGCGGCGTCTGGAAGGCCACCTCGGGCGTCGGCGACCTCAGGTCCGGCGCACCCCGCAACGCCCACGACCGCTTCCGCGCGGGCAGTATCACCAAGACCTTCGTGGCGACCGTCCTGCTGCAACTGGAGGCGGAGGGCCGGCTGTCCCTGGACGACAAGGTGGAGAAGTGGCTGCCGGGCGTGGTGCGCGGCAACGGCAATGACGGCCGAAAGATCACACTCCGTCAACTCCTGAACCACACCAGCGGCATCCACAACTACACGAGCGACAAGAATTTCCAGGAGGCGGTCTTCCTCCCGGAGGGCTTCTACAAGAACCGCTACCGCACCTGGACCCAGGAGGAGTTGGTAGCCATCGCGATGAAGCACCAGCCGGACTTCGCCTCCGGCAGCTCATGGAACTACTCCAACACGAACTACATCCTGGCCGGCATGGTGATCGAGCAGGCCACCGGCAACCGTTACGGCGACGAGATCCGCCACCGCATCATCGAACCGCTGGCCCTGCGCGGTACGAAGATCCCCGGCACGGACCCGAAGGTGCCGTCACCGCACAGCCGCGCGTACTCGAAACTGGCCGAGACGACGACCGGCAAGACATACGACGTCACGGAATACAACCCCTCGGCGGCCAACTCGGCGGGCGAACTGGTCTCCAGTCCTGGCGACCTGAACCGCTTCTACTCGGCACTGCTGCGCGGCAGGCTCCTGCCGCCGAAGCAACTGGCCGAGATGAAGACCACGATCAAGGTCGACGGCAAGCGCACCGGCTACGGCCTCGGGCTCGTCGAAACGCCGCTTTCCTGCGGCATCACCGTCTGGGGCCACAGCGGCGGCATCCACGGCTCCCTCTCCGAATCCGTCACCACCACCGACGGCAGCCACTCCCTCTCCTTCAACTTCAACAGCGACTGGGCGGGCGACAGCGACGCGATCGTGGAAGCGGAGTTCTGCGGCAAGTAGGCGAGGACCGGAGGCCTTCTCGTGTGTGTGAGGCCTTCTCGTATGTATGGGGAAGGGCCGCCGAACGGTGGCGGCCCTTCCCCTCCCCTCCTGCTGCCCCGGGTGACCGGGTTACCGATTCACCGGGGAAGTACCACGACATATGCCGCCGGATCGCGGTCGCACGACGCCATCAACGCCGTACGGACGACGGTCGCCTGCTGCTCCAGTGAGGCGCGGAGCTTTTTCGGGGTGATGTGGACGACGGTGATGCCGAGCCGCTCCAGAGTCTCGCGCTTGCGGGCGTACTCGGACCAGAGGGCGTCGTCGTCCTCCTGGCGCGGGGCGCGGGGGAGTTCCACGGCGACGGCGTGCTCGGGCCAGTAGGCGTCGAGGCCGCCGAGGTGAGGGCCACCGGGGAGACGGAGGTCCACGTTCCACACCGGATCGGGCAGGCCGTATTCGCGGACCATACGGTACAGATGGTCCTCCGCGATCGCCCGCCCCTCGGCGAGCAACGAGTCCACCGCGTCGACGACATGCGGACGGCTCAGCAGCCGCGCCCGCGTCAACTCCGCTACGACCGCGGTCGGTTCGGTGTGGCCACCGCGTACCGCCTCCGCCAGCAGCCGGCGTACGGCACCGGTGTCGGAGAGTTCCGCGACCGCGTCGGCCAGGGCGCGCGGCACGGGGGCGACGGGCACGCCCGTCACGTACGACGGGGTCGGCATGGACGGCGTACGGACGATCCGGACGCAGCCGACGGTCCGCAGCCGGCGCATGCGCGGGACCAGGACGTCGATGGCGTCCAGGGAGAGCAGTGGGGGAGCGGACGAGAACCCGTGCAGTGTCAGGGCCGCCAGGCCCGTGATCACCGCGTCCGTGTAGCGGGGCATCGCGCGGGGCTCGTCGGCGTTCGGCTGTGCCGGGACGCCGGCGGCCCTGCCGGAGGCCGTCTCGCGGAACGGGGAGCGGGCCGCGTAGGACAGCACCGCGTGCAGCCGCTCCTCGGAGGTGGCCGGGCCCGGGTGGAGCAGGTACACACCCGGGAGGATCTGCTGCCAGGGACCGCCCGGCCGGCACTGCTCGTTCATCTCGGCGGGGGTGACACCCTGCGCACGCAGCTGCGTGGCGGTCAGCACCCGGCGGTGGACGTCCGCCAGCCGGCGGAGGGGGCGGGGGGAGAGCGGGGTGTTGTGGTTCATGACCGGCAGATTCCCGCGCTTCGACCGCCAGATGGCCGCTGTTACAACCCCGTCGACAAATCCGGACAAGCCCACACTAAAGTACATGCGTTCGACTGCCGATACCCGCTGGTCCGCCCACGGATCAGAAAAGGTTACGGCCCCGAATGCCCGAACTTCGTAACCTGCCCTCGCTGTGGGCAGTCGTGCCGCTGGGGCGGCACTGGTGGGCGCAGCGGCACCTCGTAGCGCCGAGTTGCGCACCCGACCCCCGCCCAGCGGCAGCAGCCGGGTACCCAACGAAACGAGGCTCAGCGGCACTTACCGCGCGGCGGCAACGTCACACGCCTGCCCCCGCAACCCCCGAGCCAGATCGTCCCGAGCCTCCAGCACCAGCCTCCGCAAGGCCGGCGCCGCCCCCTCGTGCGAGGCCAGCCACGCATCCGTCGTGTCCAACGTCGCCTGGGAATCCTGCAGCGAAGGGAACAACCCCCGCACCACATCCATCCCGATCTGGATCGACCGCTCGGCCCACACCCGCTCGATCACCTCGAAGTACTTCGCGGCATACGGCGCCACCAACCCCCGCTGCGACGGCCGCGAGAACCCCGCGATCGTCGCCTCGACGAGCGCGTTGGACAGGGCATCCGACTCCACCACCGACACCCACGCCTGCGCCTTCACCGCCTCCGACGGCCGCGCCGCCAGGCACCGCACCTGATGCCGCTTCCCGGAAGCCGTGTCGTCACGCGCCAGCTCCGCCGCCAACACCCCCTCGTCGGCGACCCCGTACGTGGCCAGCGGCTCCAGGAACGCCCACCGCAGCTCCTGATCCACCTCCAGCCCGTCGATCGTCTCGGTCCCGGCCAACAGCCCCTGCAGGACCCCCAGATCGGCCTCACTCGAAGCCACCGACGCGAAGAACCGGGCCCATGTCAGCTGATGCTGACTCCCCGCCTCCGCCGCCCGCAGCTCCCGCAGCGCCCCCTCCGCCAACAGCCGCCCACCGGTCTCCCGCCAGGCAGGCGCCGCGTAGTACGTGAGCGCCGAGTTCGCCCACGCGTGCAGCATCTGCAGCACCCCGATGTCGGACTCCCGCCCCGCGAACCGCAGCACCAGATCGACGAAGTCCCGCGCCGGCAGCAGCGCGTCCCGGGTCATGTTCCACAGCGCCGACCAGCACAGCGCCCGCGCCAGCGGATCGGAGACCTCCCCGAGCCCGGCCCGCAACGTGTCCAACGACCCCGCGTCGAACCGGATCTTGCAGTACGTCAGGTCGTCGTCGTTGACCAGCACCAGCTCGGGCGCCTCGGCCCCGACCAGCTCACCGACGACCGTACGCGCCCCGTCGACATCCACCTCGGCCCGCGCGTACCGCTCCAACGCGCCCCCGTCCGTACGCCGGTAGAGCCCGATCGCCACCCGATGCGGCCGCAGCTCCGGATGCGACTCGGCGGCCTCCTGCACCACCGCCAGCTCGTCGATCCGCCCCTCGGTATCGAGAAGCACCTGCGGCGTAAGGGAGTTCACGCCCGCCGTCTGCAGCCACGCCCGCGACCAAGCCGCCATGTCCCGCCCGCTGGTCTCCTCCAGGACCGACAGCAGATCGCCGAGCCGCGTGTTGCCGTACGCGTTCCGCTTGAAGTAGCGCCGCGCGCCCTCCAGGAAGGCATCGCGCCCCACGTACGCCACCAGCTGCTTCAGCACGGAAGCACCCTTGGCGTACGTGATCCCGTCGAAGTTGAGCTTGGCGTCCTCCAGGTCACGGATGTCGGCCGTGATGGGGTGGGTGGAGGGCAGCTGGTCGGCCCGGTACGCCCAGGACTTGCGGTTGTTGGCGAAGGTGATCCACCCGTCGGTGAAGCGGGTCGCCTCGACCATCGAGAAGGAGCCCATGAAGTCCGCGAAGGACTCCTTCAGCCACAGGTCGTCCCACCACACCATGGTCACGAGGTCGCCGAACCACATGTGCGCCATCTCGTGCAGGATGACGTTGGCCCGCCGCTCGTACGACGCCCGCGTGACCTTGCCCCGGAAGATGAACTCCTCGCGGAACGTGACCAGCCCGGGGTTCTCCATCGCGCCGAGGTTGTACTCGGGCACGAACGCCTGGTCGTACTTCCCGAACGGGTACGGGTAGTCGAAGTGGTCGTGGAAGAAGTCCAGGCCCTGCTTGGTGATCTCGAAGACGTCGTCGGAGTCGAAGTAGGGCGCGAGGCCCTTGCGGCACATCGCGCCGAGCGGGATCTCCAGCCGCGCACCGTCCTCGAAGACCCGCTCGTAGGAGTCCGTGACGTAGTGGTACGGGCCCGCGACGACGGCCGTGATGTACGTCGAGATCGGCTTGGTCTCCGCGAACCGCCACACCCCGTCGGTCTGCTCACCGACGCCGTTGCTCCACACGACCCAGCCCTCGGGTGCCCGCACCTCGAAGCGGAACGGTGCCTTGAGGTCCGGCTGCTCGAAGTTCGCGAAGACGCGGCGGCAGTCGGCCGGCTCGTACTGGGTGTACAGGTACACCTCGCCGTCCTCGGGGTCGACGAAGCGGTGCATGCCCTCGCCGGTGCGGGAGTAGGCGCACTGGGCGTCGACCACGAGCTCGTTGTCGGCGGCCAGGTCGTCGAGGACGATCCGGGAACCGTCGAAGACCTCGCTCGGGTCCAGGTCCTTGCCGTTGAGGGAGACCGACGTCACACTCGGCGCGATCAGGTCGGCGAAGCTCGTGGCGCCGGGGTCGGCGCAGCGGAAGCGGATGGTCGTCACCGACCGGAAGGTGCGCGGTTCGTCACCGAAGTCGCCGACCGCGGAGCGCAGATCGAGAGACACCTCGTACCCGTCGACGGACAGCAGCGCGGCCCGCTCCTGGGCCTCGTCGCGGGACAGATTCTCACCGGGCACGGGCGGCACTCCTCGGGGCGGTGTTCAGTATGCGGACAGGCCCGATCCTGCCATGCGCCACGGGAATGACCGGGGCGCTCCCCGGTGTTGCCGGGTTGTTGACTGGTAATCCGACCCTCTGTCACCCCTTTCCGAGGAGAACCATGTCCGAGCAGTCCTCGCAGACCTCCGGCAAGACCCCCGTCGACTTCTGGTTCGACCCCCTGTGCCCTTGGGCCTGGATGACCTCGCGGTGGGTCCTGGAGGTGGAGAAGGTCCGGGACATCGAGGTCCGCTGGCACCTGATGAGCCTGGCGGTGCTCAACGAGCCGAAGATCGACGAACTGCCCGAGGAATACCGCGAACTGCTGGAGAAGAAGGCGTGGGGCCCGGTCCGCGTCGTCATCGCCGCCCAGGAGGAGCACGGCGCCGAGGTGCTCGGCGATCTCTACACCGCGCTCGGCACCCGCATCCACAACCGGGGCGAGGACCCCGAGAAGGAGACGGTCGCCGCTGCCCTGAACGACGTCGGTCTGCCCGAGTCCCTCATGGACCACTGGGACGCCACCCCGTACGAGCCCCAGCTGCGCGCCTCCCACAAGGAGGGCATCGACAAGGTCGGCCAGGACGTCGGCACCCCCGTCATAGCCGTGCTCGGCTCCGACGGTGAGCAGATAGCCTTCTTCGGCCCGGTCGTCACCCCCACCCCCCAGGGTGAGGAGGCCGCCAAGCTCTGGGACGGCACGCTCCTCGTCGCCTCGGTCCCCGGCTTCTACGAGATCAAGCGCTCCCGCACCAAGGGCCCCGACTTCAGCAACCTGCTCTGACCCCGCGCCCCGTTTCGGCGTCATTCCATCTTGTCCGGCAGCCGCTTGGTGAGCCTGAAGTGCCGCTCGACCGACTCCCTGCGCAGGTTGCGGCAGACCTTGCCGCCGGGGAGGTCGTTGACGCACTTGTAGAAGTCGTCCCCGACCCGGTTGCCGAGCTGCCCCTCCAACCACTTCTTCTCGTCGGCGGTCAGGGGCTCGTGCGGTTCCCTGGAACGGCACGTCTGGCACGTCAGGGTCTTCGGCTTCGGCATTTCCCAACGATCCCCCGAAACCCGTCCATACCGGAAGACCGGAAGCCCCCGCGAGTCACGTCCTCGCGGGGGCTTCCCTTCATCCGCCTGCCCAGGTGAACGGGTGAGAAGACGATCACGGGCAGGGTCGGTGTCGGTGTCGCACTCTGATGAGGTTCCCCCCGGAGCCCTTATTGCAAACAACTTGCAAGTGCATGGTATTGGCAAGGATCTGTGGGGGCGTCGACGTATGGGCCGCACCCCGATTGGTGAAACCCTACAGATCCCACCAACCACCTCCGAGCGCCCCCGAGTGGCGAAGGCCACGTCACCTCAGTGACCAGCATCACGCCGTACCCGGTGTAGGTCACATCCTTTGTCCGGAGTTCACCAAGCCGTCGTCGCGCCCTTTGTGGAGCGCTGACGGTGTTCGGTTACAGCGAGCCGGGATAGCGTCACCGTGTCCCTCGCTGCTCACCCCTCATACATCCTCGCGGAGTCCCCATGAGTACGGCCGTCGCCCCCGCCCGGACCGGTCAGGTCCTCGCCGACCTGATCCCCGCCTCCCGTGTACGGGACATCGCGCTGGTGGTCGGTGGCGCCGCGCTCACCGGGCTCGCCGCCCAGATCGCCGTGCCCGTGCCGGGCTCCCCGGTGCCGGTGACCGGTCAGACCTTCGCGGCGCTGCTCGTCGGCACCGCCCTCGGCGCCGGCCGCGGTGTCGCGGCGCTCACCCTGTACGCGCTGGCCGGTCTCCTCGGCGTGCCGTGGTTCGCCGGCGCCACCTCCGGCATCGGGGTCTCCTTCGGCTACATCCTCGGCATGATCCTCGCCTCCGCCGCCGTGGGCGCCCTGGCCCGCCGCGGCGCCGACCGCTCGATGCCCCGCATGGCGGGCACGATGCTGGTCGGCGAGTCGATCATCTACGCCGTCGGCGTCCCGTACCTCGCCGCCACCGCTGACATCTCCCTGTCCGCCGCCGTCGCGGCCGGCCTCACCCCCTTCCTGATCGGCGACGCGGTGAAGGCCGCGCTGGCGATGGGCGTCCTGCCGACGGTGTGGAAGTCGCTCAAGACGCTCAAGAAGTGACGCCGTAGCCACTCGATGGCTGCTCAGTCCCTCCGGACCCTCCGGAAGAGGTTCGCCGGGTCGCACTCCGACCTCACCGCGGCGAGCCTCTTCCGCGTCTCGGCGTCGTGCGGCCCGTCCCTCTCAGAACCGTGCGTGCGGGCGTTCCGCGCCCGGCACAGAGCAGATGCGGCGACGCTCCGCGTCGCCGCATCTGGAGGCGATTCCTCCCCGGCGTGAACGCCGGGGCATCCTCGCCGGAAGCCGATCTCAGTGAACCTTGTCGGCCACCGAGTCCGTCACCTCGGCGGTGGTCTTCCGCCTGGTCAGGTGCTCCTTGGCGAAGGCGATGCTGACGACGATCGCCGCGACCAGCAACGACAGGAGCAGGATTTCGCGGTTGCCGTGTTCGGTGTCGGTGAGCATGTAGGTCAGGACGAAGAGGATCAGGCCGATAGTGGCCCAGGTCAGGTACGGGTACAGCCACATCCGCACGACCAGTTTCTCCGGGCTCTCCCGTTCGATGATGCGGCGCATGCGCAGCTGGGAGAAACAGATCACCAGCCAGACGAACAGGGCGACGGCGCCGGAGGAGTTGACCAGGAAGAGGAAGACGTCCTTGGGGAAGAAGTAGTTGAGGATGACGGCGAGGAAGCCGAAGACGACCGAGGCCAGGATCGCCGTCATCGGCACCCCACGGGCATTGGTGCGCCCGAACGCCTTGGGGGCGTCGCCGCGCTCGCCGAGGGAGAAGGCCATGCGGGAGGCGGTGTACAGGCCCGAGTTCAGGCACGACAGCACCGAGGTCAGCACGATGAAGTTCATGATCTGCCCGGCGTGCGCGATCCCGAGGGAGTCCAGAGCCGCGACGTAGGAGCCCTTCTCCTTGATCGTGGGGTCGTTCCAGGGGAGCAGGGCGACGACGACGAAGATCGAGCCGAGGTAGAAGACACCGATGCGCCAGATGATGCTGTTGGTGGACTTCGTCACCGCCCTCTGCGGGTCCTCCGTCTCGCCCGCCGCCAGGGTGGCGATCTCCGAGCCCATGAAGGAGAAGACGACCAGCAGTACGCCGATCAGGATCGCGCCGGGCCCGTTGGGCAGGAACCCGCCGTGTGCGGTCAGGTTGTCCAGGCCCGCCTTGGGCGCCTCCACGCCGGGCAGGATGCCGAAGACGGCCAGGCCGCCGATGATGATGAACGCGGTGATCGCGACGACCTTGATCCCGGCGAACCAGAACTCGAACTCACCGTAGGAGCCCACCGAGACCAGGTTCGTCGCGGTCAGTACCACCATCACGATCAGGGCCCAGCCCCACTGCGGGACGGCTGGTATCCAGCCCTCCAGGATCACCGCACCCGCGGTCGCCTCCACCGCGAGCACCACCCCCCAGAAGAACCAGTACAGCCAGCCGATCGAGAACCCCGCCCAGCGGCCCAGCGCGCGGTCGGCGTGGGCGGAGAAGGAACCGGAGGTGGGGTTCGCCGCCGACATCTCGCCCAGCATCCGCATCACCAGCACCACCATCGTGCCGACCAGGGCATACGACAGCAGGATGCCGGGCCCGGCGGTCGCGATACCCGAGGACGACCCGACGAACAGCCCGGCCCCGATCACACCACCGATCGCGATCATCGACAGATGCCGGTTCTTCAGACCCGCCTGCAGGCCGGAGGAGGCGGAGGTGGCGGGGGAGGAGGGATCCGGGGCGCCGGCCTGGGGCGGCAGAGTCGGCTGCGAAGTCATGGGGGAGGTTTCCTTTGCGCCGTTGTGGGGGTTTCTGCTTTTGTAAAGATCAGTCCAGTGAATCCGAGGTAAAGGCATTCCTGAACCTTTGAATCCAGATCGTTACTTGAGGTTTACTTGAGGTTCTGTGGTGTGACCCACGATTTTCGACCCCGGCCCCCCGCCGCGCCCCGCCGAAACAGGCGTGTCACACTCGGACCATGCGCGTCTACCTCGGCTCGGATCACGCCGGTTACGAACTCAAGAACCACCTCGTCGAGTGGCTGAAGGCCGCCGGGCACGAGCCCGTCGACTGCGGTCCCCACATCTACGACGCCCAGGACGACTACCCGCCGTTCTGTCTCCGCGCCGCCGAGCGCACGGCCGCGGACGCCGACTCCCTCGGCATCGTCATCGGCGGCTCCGGCAACGGCGAGCAGATCGCCGCGAACAAGGTGGCCGGCGTCCGCGCCGCCCTCGCCTGGAGTGTCGAGACCGCCGCGCTGGGCCGCGAGCACAACAACGCGAACGTCGTCGCCGTCGGCGCCCGCATGCACTCCCAGGAAGACGCGACCAAGTTCGTCGAGACCTTCCTCAACACCCCGTTCTCCGGCGACGCCCGCCACATCCGCCGCATCGACATGCTGGCGTCCTACGAGACCACCGGCGAGCTGCCGCCGATTCCGGCCCACCACCCTCAGGCGTAGAGGTTTCGCCCGAGAGCTCGGCTGCCTGGGCTTTGCAGGGCGGGTGCGGGTGCGGGTGATTGGTGGCTTCGTCGCGCAGTTCCCCGCGCCCCCTCAAAAGCCAGGGGGCGCCCCCAGTTCTTTCAGGGGCGCGGGGAACTACGCGAGCAACCCCCACTCACCAGCACCCGAAGAAGCACCGCCAACCACCCCCCACCCCCCTGCCGAACCCCCGGAGGGACACGTGCCGGAAGGGCACACCATCCATCGCCTGGCCCAGGACTACCTCGCCCACTTCGGCGGCCGGAAGGCCCACGTCACCAGCCCCCAGGGCAAGTTCACGGACGCGGCGGCCCTCCTCGACGGCACCCCCCTCACCACCGCCGAGGCGCACGGCAAGCACCTCTTCCTGCACTTCGGTGACGCGGACGCCGAGGACTGGGTCCACATCCACCTCGGCCTCTTCGGCAAGGTCGGCTTCGGCGACGCCCCCGCGCCCCCGCCCACCGACACGGTCCGCCTCCGCCTGCGCAACGACACGTCGTACGTCGACCTCCGCGGCCCCACGACCTGCGCCCTGATAACGGACGGCGAGAAGCAGGCCATCCACGCCCGCCTCGGCCCGGACCCCCTCCGTCCGGACGCGGACCCGGCAGTCGCGTACAGACGGATCTCCCGCAGCCGTACGACGATCGCCGCGCTCCTCATGGACCAGAAGGTCATCGCGGGCGTCGGCAACGTCTACCGCGCGGAGGTCCTCTTCCGGCACCGCATCGACCCGTACCGCGCGGGCAAGGACATCACCGCCACCCAGTGGGAAGCGATGTGGGCCGACCTCGTCGACCTCATGCACGATGGCGTACGCAACAACCGCATCGACACCGTTCGCCCGGAACACACCCCGGAGGCCATGGGCCGCCCGCCCCGCGTCGACGACCACGGCGGCGAGGTCTACGTGTACCGCAGGGCCAACCTCCCCTGCCACATCTGTGGCGGCGAGATCCGCACCGCCGACCTCGCCGCCCGCAACCTCTTCTGGTGCCCCACCTGCCAAGAAACGTGACCCGGCGTCAGAACCCGTGCGGCAGCCAGGGCGCGACGGTGGCCGAGAAGAAGCCCACGGACGCCTCCGCCAGCGCGCCCTGCCTGAGCTCGCGCACCCGCCCGGCCGCCCCCAACGACGCGAGGCTCACCCCACCCAGATAGGCCGCCCCCAACTCCCGTATCGAGAGGGCGAGATCGGCGGTGTCACCGGTCCGCTCGCAGTCGGCCCCCTTCGCGTCACCGGTGAGCCGCCAACGCCCCGAGTTCCAGGGGCAGAAGGTGTCCTCGACCTCCAACACCACATCCACCGGCGCCTGATACGTCCGCGCCCGCAGCGCCGCGCCCACGTCCACCAGCCGTACGTACATGTCGTCCTTCACCTGCAGCCCGCACCGCCGCACATCCGACACCATGTGCAACCACGGCTCGTCCACGGGCCGTCGGCTCGACACGATCGACCCGGTCAGATCGAGGTCGAAGAGGAACCGCCACAACGCGGCGTGCGCGGCGGCGTCCAGCGCCTCCAGGGACTCCAGTACGACAACTCCCCCGGCCCCACTGGGCGTCCAGTCGGGCTTGACCCGGAACCGGGCGTACCCGACCACATCCGAGCCGCCACCCCCATCCCCGTCCGCCCGCTCGGCCACCACGCACTGCAACGGCGAAGCGCCATCCCGATGCCGCTCCGTGTCGAGCAGCTCCGCCCGCTCCCAGCCGGGCCGCCGCACCAGCATCCCCGGCCGCTCCGGCACCTGCCGCGCGTACACCGCCTCGCACACGTCGAGGACCTCGGCGGGCGCCGCGTACCGCAGCCGTACGTCATCGGTGCCGGGCGGCACGGACAGCCGTACGCGCGTGGTGTCGATCTCGATGCCGAGCCGGTGCGTGGCGAGGCCGTACCCGAACCGTCCGTAGATGTCCGGTTCGGACGCGGTCAGCGCGGCCAGCGGCTGGCCCCAGGAGCGGATGTCGTCCAACTGCCGCCGCATCATGGACGTCAGTACGCCGCGCCGCCGGTGCGTGGCCGCGACGCTCACCATCGTGACGCCCGCCGTCGGAACGGACGCGCCACCGGGCACGGTGAGCCGGAAGTCGAACGCCCCCGCCGTACCTACGCATTGGGCGCCGTCCCACGCGCCGATGCTCCGGTCGTACTCCGTGACCGCCTGTGACACCTCGCGTTCCTCGGCGGGTTCGGGGACTCCGCCGAAGGCGCGGAGGAGGTTGTCGTACCAGACGTTCCAGTCTTCCTCGCGCAGCACCCGCAGCTCAGTCGTCATATGCCATGCCTAGCAGTGCGATCCGGGACGAGCGAGCGAATTTCACCCGTGGGCCGTGGGGCGGTGTGGGATCCTTCACAGGTGCCGCGGGTGGGCCGCAAGACCCCGTCCCGTGTGAGATCTGTGTGAGATTCGTCGTGAACCGGCCCTCGGAAGGGGGACAAGTAGGACCTCCTGTGCACAGGAGCTGGTCCGATGGATAAGGTCCCGAACAATGGCAGCAGGACGAGAGCGGCGCGCGGCGGCCGATACGTTCACGGCCCGGATGAAGAAGCTGGTTCACCGGGCCCGCACCGGCGTGCGCAAATCTGCCGTCGACTACTTCCGCGGCGACGGCTCCGACTGGATCGCGCTGGCCGGTCTGATGCTGCTGATCCCGGTGATCACCGGCCTCACGATGTTCGACGAGGTGTGGTTCTCGCCCGCGGTGCTGGTCCTCCCCATCGTCGCCGGTGGCCTCCTGCTCCGCCCCGCCAGCCTGCTCGGCCTGTACGCGGTCGCCGCGACCGCGTTGATCATCGAGTCCGTGAAGCTCGGCCCCTACACCGAGGGCCCGGCCAGAGTGACCCCCGGCATAGTGCTCGTGGTCGCCGCCTGCGGCTTCTTCGGCCTCCTCATCGCCCAGTTCCGCAGCCGCGTCGGCGTTCCCTGGCGCCGCGGCGGCACCATGCTCTTCGACCTGCGCGAACGCATCCGAGTCCAGAGCAAGTTGCCACAACTGCCCGCAGGTTGGCATCGCGAGATGGCCCTACGCCCCGCAGGCGGCCAATCGTTCTCGGGCGACTTCGTCGTGGCCGCCCGCACGAACGGCGGCCGAACCCTCGAAGTCGTCCTGACGGACGTCTCCGGCAAGGGCATGGACGCGGGCTCCCGCGCCCTTCTCCTCTCCGGCGCTTTCGGCGGTCTGTTGGGATCGCTCCCACCGCACGCGTTCCTCCCGGCGGCCAACGGCTACCTCCTCCGCCAGGACTGGGACGAGGGCTTCGCGACCTCCATCCATCTCGTTCTCGACCTCGACTCCGGCGACTACGAACTCTTCTCCGCCGGTCACCCCCCGGGCCTTCAGCTCAGCGCCGGCACCGGCCGCTGGGAGGAGAAGGCCGCCGAGGGCCCCCTCCTCGGCGTCTACGACGGCGCCCAGTTCGATCCGGTCAAGGGCTCCCTCCGCCCCGGCGACGTCCTCATGCTCTTCACCGACGGCCTCGTGGAAACCTCCGACCGAGACATCGTCGAAGGCATCGACCGCCTCACCGGCGAAGCCGACCGCTACGTGGCCGGCGGCTTCCACGGCGCCGCCTGGCACCTGATCGAGGCGGTGGCCAAGGACGTCAACGACGACCGAGCCCTACTCCTGATCAGCAGAGAGGGTCCCACCAGGGCCCCGTAAGGGGCGCGGGGAACTGCGCGATCAACCCAAGACAACGGTCACAGACAAACGCACCGAGGTCACCCCCTCATCCTCAGCGGGGGTCTGGGGGCGGCAGCCCCCAGAAGCAGGACCGGGGTCGAAGGGGCAGCGCCCCTGGGGACGGGACGGGACGGGTAGGGGCGGCGGGGGCGACAATCTGGCCGTGAGCCAACCCACCACAGGAGCCACCCACATGCCCCAAACCCCCCTCACCCTCCCCGAGGTCGAAACCCTCGCCCGCACCGCCCACGCCACCCAGACCGACAAAGCCGGCCGCCCCTACACCGAACACCTCCAGGCGGTGGCCCACGGCGTAGCCACCCGCGGCGGCGACCACGACCAGGTCGCCGCGGCCTGGCTCCACGACGCCATCGAGGACAACGCCCTCACCGAGGACTGGCTCGCGGCGGCCCCCCTCACCCCCCGTACGAAGAACATCGTGCTGGCCCTCACCAAACACCCCTCCGAACCCCCGGAGGAGTACGCCGCCCGCATCCTCGCCACCCCGGGCGCCCTCCTCGTCAAAGAGTCCGACCTCGCCCACAACGCGAACCCGACCCGCCTGGCCGCCCTGGACGAACCCACCCGCACCCGTCTCACCCACAAGTACGCCCACATGCGAAACCTCCTCGGCCTGCCGGAAGAACCGACGACCGAGGAGGCCACGAACAACCACAACGCCTGAAACGCCTGATGTGCCTGAAACGGCTGAAGGCCTACGCCTTCGCCCCGACCTTCCCACGCTCCCGAGCCAACTCGGTGGCATCCCGCTTGAAGGCCCACTCCATCTTCGGCTCCATCGCGAACCGGAACATCCGCTGCACCGGCGGCGTACACAGCAGCGTGATGACCGCCGCCGCCACGAACGTGACGAAGAGTTCGCCGAGCGGCTGGTAGACCCAGGCGTACGCGTCGTACCACTCCCAGAAACGCGAGCCCTTCGCGAGGAACCCGTGCAGCAGATAGCCGTACAGCGTGCCCGCGCCGAGCACGGTGAACCACATCTTCCGCCGCGGCACCCACGAGAAGAAGCAGGCGGTGAGCAGCATGGAGCAGCCGAAGAGAGCGAAGGTCATCACGACGCCCGCCCACCACGGCGCACCCAGCTCCTGCGCGCTGTCCCGGTGGTAGAACCAGGCGGAGTTCATATGGGGCCCCACCCAGTACGCCAGCCCCAGCGCGCACGCCACGACCGGCACCGACAGCACGCGCACCTCGCGCCGGCGCATGAACTGGAAGTGCGCCGGCTTCATGAACAGCCCCACCACGAAGAACGGCAGGAACTGCAGGACGCGTTGCAGGTCCAGATCGTCACCGATGTCGGGCGAGACGGAGGCGAGCGCCGCGATGCCGAGCGCGAGCGGAATCGGCCAACGCACCACCTTCCACAACGGCGTCGTCAGCCGCCACACGAACAGCGCGATCAGGAACCAGGTGAGGTACCACGGGTCGAGGAGACTGATCGGATGCGACGGATCATCGTCGGCGTACCGCTTGAAGAGGGAGTACGCGACCTCGAAGAGCACATACGGTACGGCGATCCCCGTGATCAGCCGCTGGAGCCGGTCGGCGCGCATGTCGAAACTGCGCGAGAAATAGCCGGAGATGATGATGAACGCCGGCATGTGGAAGGTGTACACGACCATGTACAGCGCCTCGGCGGCGCGACTGCGGTCGGTCAGCGGCTGCCATGCGTGACCCATCGCGACGAGCACGATGGCCAGGTACTTGGCGTTGTCGAAGAACGCGTCGCGCTGCTTGGCCGGTGCGGCGTCCGAGGCCGTCGCGGAATGTGGACTCGGCACTTCGTCCGCGGGGGACTGCGGCGACTGTGGGGGAAGTGGTGCCCTTCGGTGATGGTGTGATCGCAGCGAGTTCGTCACAAACCCTCCCGCCGAAAACCTCGCGGGGCGGTCCGAGCACTCGCTGCGCAGGCGGGGGACGAGGCAGCGGTGAACATCTGAGGCACCCTAGCGTTGTCTGTGCGATTCCGTAAAACCATCGACGTGATTCCTGTATTGCCGATCGTGAATTACCGGTGAGTACCCCGGATTTGGTGAAGCGGGTATCGGCCGGGTGATCACGATCCGTACACCGAGGTCCTGACGGATTGGGGCCGTCTGTCCGCATTCATGCCGACTAAATGGTGCATAACATGCGCAGGCGACTCTGGTGAAATGTCCGATTCGTGAGGCGAGTTCAGGACTTCTGGCGTGCCTTGATGTGTCTGTGGCAACAATTCGAATTACCTGCGAACGCGATGTGCGCACAGATGCGTGTGTGCGGAAACGATCATTCGGAAATCCACTCCCAACACCCTCTGCCCGTAGGCGGATCCGCGTACGATGCCGCGTGACTGTGGCCGACGTTGTCTCACGCGCCGCATACCAGGGCATGGATGGTGGCACGATGGTTCTGGCGGGGTGCGCGCGGGATTGGCGCCCCGGGCCGGGGAAGCGGACCGACCGAGGGTGTGATCTGTTGTGGCCATTTCGCTGTCAGTGGTGCTGTTGTTGGGGATCGTCCTCGTAGTCCTGATGAGAGGGGGGACGATCAAGGCCGGCCCGGCCGTCGTCGCCATCCTCTTCGGGTTCTTCCTCGCCTCGACCGGCATGGCCGACGACATCAATCGCTTCCTCAACTCGATAGCCGAGACGCTCAACTCGATCCAGTTCTGACGGTCGACTCGAGCCGGTTGCATGCATGCGCATCCACGTGCATCCGGTTGCGTCCACGTGCAAAGACCTCCGGCCCGACGCCGAGAAATATCTCGAAGCCGGGCCGGAGGTCCGTGGAGCGGGCGACGGGAATCGAACCCGCGTAGCTAGTTTGGAAGACTAGGGCTCTACCATTGAGCTACGCCCGCACAGGTCGCGCCGCAGGTCGGGCGACCGCGGCACAGAAGGCATCGTAGCGGGTCGGGTGCCCTCGCCGCACACCCCTTCCGGCCCGCGCCCGGCGTCCGCCGTCGCGTGCGCCCGCGCACTCGGTAAATGCGGCGTCCGTGCTGTCCTCGGGCATGTACCCTACGTGTCGCACCAGACGGGGTGTGGCGCAGCTTGGTAGCGCGTCCGCTTTGGGAGCGGAAGGCCGTGGGTTCAAATCCCGCCACCCCGACCACCGTGCCGGACGGTACGTCCGACACCTGCAAGATCACCTTTTGGGGCGTGTGCCGCCTGCGGTTACTATGCAAGCTGCGCGCCCGTGTGTCTGCACTGTTACGTCTCTCAAGGGCCGCTAATCCGCTGAGGCGCTGCTCGGTCGTCTTTCATGATCCGGGCAGAGGCACCCAGCAGACCCCCAAGAAGTCAGCCACAAGGAGACCGAACCGTGAAGAGCGCCGTGGAGACCCTGAACCCGACCCGGGTTCGGCTCACTGTTGAGGTGCCCTTCGAGGAGCTCAAGGACAGCCTCGACGCGGCGTACAAGAAGATCAACCAGCAGGTCACGGTGAAGGGCTTCCGCAAGGGCAAGATCCCGGCCCGCATCATCGACCAGCGGTTCGGCCGCGGTGCGGTCCTGGAGGAGGCGGTCAACGACGCGCTTCCGAGGTTCTACACCGACGCGGTCAACGAGGCCGAGCTCAACGTCCTCGGTCAGCCCGAGGTCGACATCACGGAGCTGAAGGACGGCGAGACGCTGAACTTCACCGCCGAGGTCGACGTCCGCCCGACCATCGAGATCCCGGACTACTCCGGCATCGAGGTCGAGGTCGACGCCGTCGAGGTCACCGAAGAGGACATCGACAAGGCCGTCGAGCAGCTCCGCGAGCGCTTCGCCTCGACCTCCCCGGTCGAGCGCGCCGCCGAGGACGGCGACGTGGTCACGATCGACCTGGAGGCCAAGGTCGACGGCGAGGTCCTGGAGGACGGCGTCGCCGAGGGCGTCTCCTACACCATCGGCTCCGGCGAGCTGCTGGACGGCATCGACGACGCCGTGAAGGGCCTGGAGGCCGGGGCCGAGGCCACCTTCACCTCCGAGCTCAAGGGCGGCTCCGCGGCCGGCAAGGAGGCCGAGGTCACCGTCAAGGTCACCCAGGTCGCCGCCCGAGAGCTCCCGGCCCTGGACGACGAGTTCGCCCAGCTCGCCTCCGAGTTCGACACCCTCGAGGAGCTGCGCGCCGACAGCCGCACGCGCCTGGAGAACATGAAGCAGTACGACCAGGCCACGCAGGCCCAGGAGCGCGTCCTGGAGAAGCTGCTGGAGCTCGTCGAGGTGCCCGTCCCCGAGAAGCTGCTCGAGGACGAGATCAACACCCGCAAGCACAACCTGGAGCACCACCAGCTCGGCCAGATGGGCCTCGACCTCGCGAAGTACCTGGAGATCCAGGGCAAGACCGAGGAGGAGTTCGAGACCGAGACCAAGGAAGCCGCGGTCAAGGGCATCAAGACCCAGTTCGTCCTCGACGAGCTGGTCGCCAAGGAGAAGCTGAACGTCAACCAGGAGGAGCTCACCGAGCACCTCATGCGCCGCGCCGCCTCCTCCGGCATGTCCCCCGACCAGTTCGCCCAGGCCGTCGTCCAGAACAACCAGGTCCAGCTCCTGGTCGGCGAGGTCGCCCGCGGCAAGGCCCTGGCCCTGGTCGTCGAGGCCTCCACGGTGAAGGACACCAACGGCGAGATCGTCGACCTGGACGACGAGGAGGAAGAGGGCACCGAGGGCTCCGCCGAGGCCGCCGAGGAGACCCCGGCCGCCGCTGAGGGCGCCGAGGGCTCCGCCGGGACCGAGGGCGACGAAAAGGCCGACGCCTGACCACTCCGCTCATGAGCCGTGACGGGCCTCCGGGACACTTGTGACCCGGGGGCCCGTCGGCCTACCTGAGGGGGCGCGGGCTGTGTACCTATGCGGCTTGGCCGCGCGGGCGTGATCAGCCCACGACAAGCCGCACTCGCCGATGCGCCGGGCGTGGCAGACGCGTCTGCGGCCCGTCCGTGGCCGGTCGCGCAGTTCCCCGCGCCCCCTGGGCGGGCCGTGAGCTACCTGGCACCCACGGCCCCATCACCGGGAGCCACCTGGCACCCACGGCCCCATCAGCGGAGCGCACACGCATGCGCTGACAGCGAACAGTTCCCTCTGCGGGATTCACCGGCGGAGCCTCCGCGTTAGGGTCCATGAATAGGGGCCGGAGCACTCGGCGAAACCGCCGGAGGCCCCCGCAGGGAAACGTGAGACGGCCCGGCGCCGTCGTAAGACGAGCAGGTGGATACGTGACGAATCTGATGCCCTCCGCCGCCGGCGAGCCTTCCATCGGCGGTGGCCTCGGCGACCATGTCTACAACCGGCTGCTCAACGAGCGGATCATCTTCCTCGGCCAGCCGGTCGACGACGACATCGCGAACAGGATCACCGCACAGCTGCTGCTCCTTGCCGCCGACCCGGACAAGGACATCAACCTGTACATCAACAGCCCGGGCGGTTCGATCACGGCCGGTATGGCGATCTACGACACCATGCAGTTCATCAAGAACGACGTGGTGACCATCGCCATGGGTCTCGCGGCCTCGATGGGGCAGTTCCTGCTCAGCGCGGGCACGCCGGGCAAGCGCTTCGCGCTGCCGAACGCCGAGATCCTGATCCACCAGCCCTCCGCGGGCCTGGCGGGCTCGGCCTCCGACATCAAGATCCACGCCGAGCGGCTGCTGCACACCAAGAAGCGCATGGCCGAGCTGACGTCCCAGCACACGGGCCAGTCGGTCGAGCAGATCACCCGCGACTCGGACCGTGACCGCTGGTTCGACGCCTACGAGGCCAAGGAGTACGGCCTCATCGACGACGTCATCGCCACCGCGGCGGGCATGCCGGGCGGCGGCGGCACCGGGGCCGGGCAGGCGTGACGGCGGCCGCCGACACGTACACCCCCGTAAAGCCCTCAGCCGACCGCCTCAGCCCCTCTCAGGCTCCCAGGAGACCCCAGTGAACGACTTCCCCGGCAGCGGCCTCTACGACAGCGCACGCGCCCAGTACACCGGCCCCTCGGCCGAGTCCCGCTACGTGATCCCCCGCTTCGTGGAGCGCACCTCGCAGGGCATCCGCGAGTACGACCCGTACGCGAAGCTCTTCGAGGAGCGGGTGATCTTCCTCGGCGTCCAGATCGACGACGCCTCCGCCAACGACGTCATGGCGCAGCTGCTGTGCCTGGAGTCGATGGACCCCGACCGTGACATCTCGGTCTACATCAACAGCCCCGGCGGCTCCTTCACCGCGCTGACGGCGATCTACGACACGATGCAGTTCGTCAAGCCGGACATCCAGACGGTCTGCATGGGCCAGGCCGCCTCCGCCGCCGCGATCCTGCTGGCCGCCGGTACGCCCGGCAAGCGCATGGCGCTGCCGAACGCCCGCGTCCTGATCCACCAGCCGTACAGCGAGACCGGCCGCGGTCAGGTCTCCGACCTGGAGATCGCCGCCAACGAGATCCTCCGGATGCGTGCGCAGCTGGAGGAGATGCTGGCCAAGCACTCCACCACGCCGATCGAGAAGATCCGCGAGGACATCGAGCGGGACAAGATCCTCACGGCCGAGGACGCGCTGTCGTACGGCCTGATCGATCAGATCATTTCCACCCGCAAGATGAACAACAGCAGCGTCCGCTGACGCGGAAGGCTGTATTGTCTGCCGCCCCTTGGCATGGTTGGCACCGTTTGACCCAGTGCACGGCAAGGTGCACGTCAAAGCGAACCATGCCAAGGGGGGCCCGAACGGGGGGCCCGGCAAGGTACCGTCGACATAAGGCAGCACCAGGAGCCGCTGGATTCCAAGTGTCCAGGCGTCTCCCAGGCGAAGGGGAAGCACACCGTGGCACGCATCGGTGACGGCGGCGATCTGCTCAAGTGCTCGTTCTGCGGCAAGAGCCAGAAGCAGGTCAAGAAGCTCATCGCAGGGCCCGGTGTGTACATCTGCGACGAGTGCATCGACCTCTGCAACGAGATCATCGAGGAAGAGCTCGCGGAGACCAGCGAGGTCCGCTGGGAGGAACTCCCGAAGCCCCGCGAGATCTACGAGTTCCTCGAGGGCTACGTGGTCGGCCAGGAGGCCGCCAAGAAGGCCCTCTCCGTCGCGGTGTACAACCACTACAAGCGGGTCCAGGCCGGTGAGAACGGCGGCGGCCAAAACCGCGAGGACGCCATCGAGTTGGCGAAGTCCAACATCCTCCTGCTGGGCCCCACGGGCTCCGGCAAGACCCTCCTCGCCCAGACCCTCGCGCGCATGCTGAACGTCCCGTTCGCGATCGCGGACGCGACGGCGCTCACGGAGGCGGGCTACGTCGGCGAGGACGTCGAGAACATCCTGTTGAAGCTCATTCAGGCGGCGGACTACGACGTCAAGAAGGCCGAGACGGGCATCATCTACATCGACGAGATCGACAAGGTGGCTCGAAAGAGCGAAAACCCCTCGATCACGCGCGACGTATCGGGTGAAGGCGTCCAACAGGCCCTGCTCAAGATCCTCGAAGGCACCACGGCCTCGGTCCCGCCCCAGGGCGGCCGCAAGCACCCCCACCAGGAATTCATCCAGATCGACACGACGAACGTCCTGTTCATCGTCGGCGGCGCCTTCGCGGGCCTGGAGAAGATCATCGAGTCCCGGGCCGGCGCGAAGGGCATCGGCTTCGGCGCGACGATCCGCTCGAAGCGCGAGCTGCAGTCCAAGGACCAGTTCGAGGACGTCATGCCGGAAGACCTGGTGAAGTTCGGCATGATCCCGGAGTTCATCGGCCGTCTCCCGGTCATCACCTCGGTCCACAACCTGGACCGCGAAGCCCTCCTCCAGATCCTGATCGAGCCCCGCAACGCCCTGGTGAAGCAGTACCAGCGCCTCTTCGAACTCGACGGCGTGGAACTGGACTTCGAACGCGAGGCACTGGAAGCCATCGCCGACCAGGCGATCCTCCGCCAGACCGGCGCCCGAGGCCTCCGCGCCATCATGGAAGAGGTCCTGATGTCGGTGATGTACGAGGTCCCGTCCCGCAAGGACGTGGCCCGAGTGGTCATCACCGCAGACGTCGTCCACTCCAACGTCAACCCGACCCTGATCCCGCGGGACGCGCGCGGGCGTGGACCGGGCGAACAGAAGACGGCGTAGCCGCCCGGCATTTGTGAAGAAAGGGGGCACCCGGCGAGATTCGTCGGGTGCCCTCTCTTCCGCCGATCTCCAACTGAATCAGGCCAAGTGATTCAGGCGACTTGTGTCATGAGCGCCTCAAATGATCTTCTTGTCTCCTCGGAGGTGACCACCCTGAGGAGATGCAACGGAAGGATCGTGGCGTGAAGGCAAGGCGTTCTTGGCAGCGTTGAGTGTGGTTGCGGTGGCGGGGGTCGTGCCGGTGGTTGCGGCTGGTTCGGCGCACGCCACCACTGCGCAGTGCGTGAACTACCTTGGCAGTCAGGGTTATGCGATAGGCCCGAGGGTAGGGGCGGCCTGCGCGTTTAGGCACCTGACCGGGCCATTCGACAGCAAGTACCCCAACCCCAATTGCTATTCGAGGCTGGTAGCCATAGGTGTCACCACATCGCATGCAATGAACGCTTGTCTGAAGGCCTGACAGGGCCGGTCGCAAGACTGAGGGCGCCCAGCTGTTGTTCTGGGCGCCCTCAGCATCATTGAGGCAAGCGACGTCAGGCCTCGACGCGCACTTCTTCGCGGAACTTCGCCGTGGTGTCCGCGGCGGCGGCCTGGTCCGCCGCCTTCCCGGCCATGATGCTCGCGTAGTCCATCGGAATCACGATGGCCACCGTGCTGTAGTCGCCCCACACACAGAACGACAGGTTCATCTCGCTCGGCCCGCCGCCCGTGCTGCCGTCGGTGGGCTCCATCTTGGCGTCCTGGCACTTCAGGACGGCGCCTTCGGCGGAGTCGTACTCCTTCGGGTCACCGACCATGGTGACCTTCACGTCCTCGTCGTCCTCCCCGGACTTGGACTGCATCTCGTCCAGCATGGCGTCGACGACCTTCTCGGGGTCCTCGATCTCGCCGTAGACGCCCGTGAACTGGAGCTGCTTCTGCGACAGAGGGTTGTTCTTGTCGCCGGACAGGTACCCGGCGCTGACGTTCTTGGGGTTCGTCACACCCCACTTCTCGGCCTCCGCCACGTCGTCGTCGGACATGGCGCCGCCGCTGCTGCCGTTCTTCTTGTACTCGGTGAGCACCGTCTCCGGCGTCGTCAGCTTGTGCGGTCCGTCGTCCGCGATGTCGGCGCCGCCGCCCCCGCCGATGATGAAGTACGCGCCCACGGCAACAGCGGCCACGACGGCCACCGCGCCGAGGATGATGCCGACCTTCTTGCCGCCGCCACCGCCGGAGGCGGGCGGCTGGGGCACCGTCGGGTAACCCGGCTGCTGCTGGCCGTACGGGGCCTGCTGACCGTAAGTCTGCTGCTGGCCGTACGGCGGGGTCTGGGGCGGGACGCCCTGGGGGGTCTGCTGCGGGTACCCGTAGCCCGGCTGCTGCGGAGGCGCCTGCTGCGGGTAGCCGTAGCCGGGCTGGGGGGCGGCCTGCGGCGGCTGCTGGCCGTAGGGGCCCTGCTGGCCGCCCGGCTGACCGTACGGTCCGGGCTGCTGGGGCTGCCCGCCGTACGGGCCCGGCTGGTTGTAACTCATGTTCTGGGTTCCCCTCCAGATGCTTATGTGTTTCAGACATCCTGGCGCAGACCTGAGGTGCACAACGCATCGGGGGTCACACCGTTACCGAAGAATCCGGTTTCGGGACGGCCCCGTCACACCTCTAAACTGAGCGGGTGACCGAGAACGCTCAGCAGCAGCCTTCAGCGCCCGCCACCGATCTGCCGACCCAGTACGCGCCGGCCGATGTAGAGGGGACGCTGTACGAGCGCTGGGTAGACAAGGGTTACTTCGCCGCCGACGCGAAGAGTGACAAGCCCGCGTACACCATCGTCATCCCGCCGCCGAACGTCACCGGCAGCCTGCACCTCGGGCACGCCTTCCAGCACACCCTCATGGACGCCCTCACGCGCCGCAAGCGCATGCAGGGTTACGAGTCCCTGTGGCTGCCCGGCATGGACCACGCCGGCATCGCCACACAGAACAAGGTCGAGCAGCAGCTCGCCGAAGAGGGCAAGTCCCGCCACGACCTGGGGCGCGAGGAGTTCGTCGAGCGCGTCTGGCAGTGGAAGGAAGAGTACGGCGGCAAGATCCTCGGCCAGATGCGCCGGCTGGGAGACGGCGTCGACTGGAGCCGCGAGCGGTTCACCATGGACGAGGGCCTGTCCCGTGCCGTCCAGACCATCTTCAAGCGCCTCTACGACGACGAGCTGATCTACCGCGCCGAGCGCATCATCAACTGGTGTCCGCGCTGCCTCACCGCGATCTCCGACATCGAGGTCGAGCACCAGGAGGACTCCGGCGAGCTGGTCTCCATCCGGTACGGCGAGGGGGACGACTCCGTTGTCGTCGCCACCACGCGAGCCGAGACCATGCTCGGTGACACCGCCGTCGCCGTCCACCCGGACGACGAGCGGTACAAGCACCTTGTCGGCAAGCACATCAAGCTCCCGCTGACCGACCGTACGATCCCGGTCGTCGCCGACACCCACGTCGACCCGGAGTTCGGTACCGGCGCGGTCAAGGTCACCCCGGCCCACGACCCGAACGACTTCGCGATCGGCCAGCGCCACAACCTGCCGTCCATGACGATCATGGACGACCACGGCGTCATCACCGTCCACGGCCCGTTCCTCGGCCAGGACCGTTTCGAGGCCCGCTCCGCCGTCGTCGGCGCGCTGCGCTCGCAGGGCCGGATCGTCGCCGAGAAGCGCCCGTACGTCCACTCCGTCGGCCACTGCTCCCGCTGCAAGACCACGGTCGAGCCGCGGCTGTCCATGCAGTGGTGGGTCAAGGTCGCGCCCCTGGCCCAGGCCGCCGGTGACGCGGTCCGTGACGGCCGGGTCAAGATCCACCCCGAGGACATGTCGAAGCGCTACTTCGACTGGGTGGACAACATGTTCGACTGGTGCATCTCGCGTCAGCTCTGGTGGGGCCACCGCATCCCCGTCTGGTACGGCCCGAACGGCGAGACGGTCTGCGTCGGCCCCGACGAGGAGCCGCCCGGCACGGAGGCCGAGGGCTGGACCCAGGACACCGACGTCCTGGACACCTGGTTCTCCTCCGGCCTGTGGCCGTTCTCCACGCTGGGCTGGCCCGAACAGACCGAGGACCTGCGGAAGTTCTACTCCACGGACGTCCTGCTCACCGGCCACGACATCATCTTCTTCTGGGTCGCCCGGATGATGATGTTCGGCCTCTACGCCATGGACGGTGAGGTCCCCTTCAAGACCATCGCGCTGACCGGCCTGGTCCGCGACGAGCGCGGCAAGAAGATGTCGAAGTCCTTCGGCAACGTCGTCGACCCGCTCGACTGGATGGACAAGTACGGCTCCGACGCGCTCCGTTTCACCCTCGCGCGCGGCGCCAACCCGGGCACCGACGTCCCGATCGGCGAGGACTGGGTCCAGGCCTCCCGCAACTTCGCCAACAAGATCTGGAACGCGACGCGCTTCGCGCTGATGAACGGCGCGACGGTGGAGGGCGAGCTGCCGGCCGCCGAGAAGCTCTCGGCGACGGACCGCTGGATCCTCGCCCGCTTGAACGAGACGGTCGAGCAGGTCGACGCGTACTACGAGGACTTCCAGTTCGCCAAGCTCAGCGACGCCCTGTTCCACTTCGCGTGGGACGAGGTCTTCGACTGGTACGTCGAGCTGTCCAAGACGACGTTCCAGGCGGGCGGCGAGGCGGCCCAGGTCAGCCAGCGGGTCCTGGGCGAGGTCCTCGACGTCACGCTGCGGCTGCTGCACCCGGTCATCCCGTTCGTCACGGACACCCTGTGGACGACGCTGACCGGCGGCGAGTCCCTCGTGATCGCCGACTGGCCCAAGGACAGTGGCTTCCGTGACGAGGCCGCCGAGCGCGAGATCGAGCTGGTCCAGCGGGTCGTCACCGAGGTCCGCCGCTTCCGCGCCGACCAGGGCCTCCAGCCGGGCCAGCGCGTCCCGGCCCGCCTGACCCTCGACGGCACGGCCCTGGCCCCGCACGAGGCCGCGATCCGCCAGCTCCTCCGCCTCCAGCCGGAGGGCGAGGGCTTCGCGGCCACGGCGACCCTGCCGGTGGCGGGTGCCGAGGTCGCCCTCGACCTCTCCGGCGTGATCGACGTCGCCGCCGAGCGCAAGCGGCTCGCGAAGGATCTCGCGGCGGCGGAGAAGGAGAAGGCCCAGGCCACGGCCAAGCTCGGCAACGAGGCGTTCCTCGCGAAGGCGCCTGACCAGGTCGTGGAGAAGATCCGCGGGCGCCTCGCGAAGGCGGACGAGGACATCGCGCGGATCGCCGCGCAGCTGGAGCGGTTGCCGAGGGCGTAACCCTCCGGATCGCGTACGTGGGTGAAGGCCCCGGTGTCCGTTGGGCACCGGGGTTTTCGCCGTCCGGGGGCAGGTCCCGCAACTCGCGCTACGAGGTGCCGCTACCCCACCCTCCCCCACGCTCGGTTTCGCTCGAGCGGGAGGTACCCCATCGCCCCAGCGGCAGGACTGCCCGCAGCTACGACGGGTCCCGTAAGGGGCGCGGGGAACTGCGCGAGTAACCACCTACTACCTGCAGCCGCCCCACAACGGGTACCTCCGAGCTACTGGGCGCCCGATCCGTAGACTGGCCCCGTGAGCGAACGCAGTGACCAGCCCGAGCCGATCGACCCCTTCGAGGAGATCATCGCGGCCGAGACCGACCGGGACCCGGACCTCGCGGTCATCGAGGCCGGCAGCCGTACCCTGCGTGCCCAGGGCGGTGCGCCGCAGGCAGACGTACCCGCTCGCCCAGGGGACCCCGAGGTCGACAAGGCCCTGCGCGAGGTCGAGGCGGAGCTGGCGACGCGGTGGGGTGAGACCAAGCTGGAGCCTTCGGTCGCCCGGATCGCCGCGCTCATGGACGTCCTCGGCGAGCCACAGCGCTCGTACCCCTCCCTCCACATCACCGGCACCAACGGCAAGACCTCCACGGCCCGCATGATCGAGGCCCTCCTCGGCGCCTTCGAACTGCGCACCGGCCGCTACACCTCCCCGCACGTCCAGTCGATCACGGAGCGGATCAGCCTGGACGGCGCCCCGATCTCCGCCGAGCGGTTCATCGAGACGTACGAGGACATCAAGCCGTACGTGGAGATGGTGGACGCCTCCCAGGAGTACCGGCTCTCCTTCTTCGAGGTGCTGACCGGCATGGCGTACGCCGCCTTCGCCGACGCGCCCGTCGACGTGGCCGTCGTCGAGGTCGGCATGGGCGGCTCCTGGGACGCCACGAACGTCATCGACGGGGACGTCGCCGTCGTCACCCCCATCGATCTCGACCACACCGACCGGCTGGGCGCCACGCCCGCCGAGATCGCCGTCGAGAAGGCCGGGATCATCAAGCAGGACGCGACCGTGATCCTGGCCCAGCAGCCGGTCGACGCGGCGCAGGTGATGCTGAAGAAGGCCGTGGAGGTCGACGCGACGGTGGCCCGGGAAGGGCTGGAGTTCGGGGTCGTCTCGCGGCAGGTCGCCGTCGGCGGGCAGATGCTCACCCTGCGCGGCCTCGGCGGCGAGTACCCGGAGGTGTACCTCCCGCTGCACGGCCCGTACCAGGCGCACAACGCGGCCGTCGCCCTCGCGGCGGTCGAGGCGTTCTTCGGCGTCGGCTCCCAGCGGCCCGAGCCGCTCGACATGGACACGGTCCGCAAGGCGTTCGCGGCGGTGTCGTCGCCGGGCCGCCTCGAAGTCGTACGGCGGTCCCCGACCGTCGTGCTGGACGCCGCGCACAACCCGGCGGGCGCGCGGGCCACGGCCGAGGCCGTCGGTGAGGCGTTCGACTTCAGCCGGCTGATCGGCGTCGTAGGAGCAAGCGGCGACAAGAACGTACGAGGTCTCCTTGAGGCCTTCGAGCCGATCTTCGCCGAGGTCGTGATCACCCAGAACTCCAGCCACCGTGCCATGGACGCCGACGAACTGGCCGCGATAGCGGTCGAGGTGTTCGGCGAGGAGCGGGTGCAGGTCGAGCCGCGGTTGCCGGACGCCCTGGAGGCGGCGATCACACTCGCCGAGGAGGAGGGTGAGTTCGCGGGCGGCGGCGTCCTCGTCACCGGTTCCGTCATCACCGTCGGCGAAGCCCGGCTGCTGCTGGGGAAGGGCTGAGTCTCACATCATGCGTACCCTCTGTGCTTCGACCCTGATCGGCGAGTTCTTCGTGATCGGCTTCGCGGGGCTGGTCGCGATGAAGGACCCCGACCTGACCATGACCACGGTCTGGACGGTCAGCGGCATCGCCATGTTCCTGTGCCTCGTGCTGTGCGGGCTCGTCACCCGACCCGGCGGCATCCAGCTCGGCTGGGCCCTCCAGATCGCGCTGATCCTCTCCGGGTTCTTCGTTCCGACCATGTTCTTCATGGGCGCGGTGTTCGCGGCCCTGTGGTGGGCGTCGGTCCACTTCGGACGGAAGGTGGACGAGGCGAAGGCACGCTTCGCGGCCCAGGCGTCGGCGGAGGAGTCCGCCGCCGGGGCTTCCTGACGCTGCGTAACACTCGTTCGGGCTCGCCCTGTAGCCTCTGAGCTCCGCACACTTGTGAAGAAGGAGTCACCACCGTGAGCCAGCGCACCCTCGTCCTCCTCAAGCCCGACGCCGTCCGGCGCGGCCTGACCGGCGAGATCATCAGCCGTATCGAGCGGAAGGCCGGCTGGCAGATCACCGCGCTGGAACTGCGGACGCTGGACCAGGAGACGCTGGAGCAGCACTACGGGGAGCACAAGGGCAAGCCGTTCTACGAGCCGCTGGTCGAGTTCATGGCCTCCGGTCCCGTCGTCGCGCTGGTCGTCGAGGGCGAGCGGGTCATCGAGGGTGTGCGGGCGCTGGCCGGTCCGACCGACCCGATCGCCGCGGCGCCCGGGTCCATCCGCGGTGACTACGGCGTGATCGTGCGGGAGAACCTGATCCACGCGTCGGACTCCGAGGAGTCCGCGGAGCGCGAGCTGAAGATCTTCTTCCCCGGCCGCGCGTAACACCTTCCGGCGGGGGCTCAAGTCTTACAGGCCCCCGCCGAGTTCATCCGTCTCGGCTTCGCTCGAGCGGGGGGACCCCCATCGAGGGCCTTTGTCCGGCACGCCGAGGGCACGCACCGAACACCGCAGGTACCGCACGGGACTTCCAACACACCCCCTAACACCCGATCGGCCCAACCGACTTCACCAAACCCACCCCGTGCCGGCCCGAGGGCGTAACCCAAGGTGAACCCCGGCCTGAAATGCTTGCCGTGTCCCGGCATATGCGTGCCGATCGGGGGAACGCGCACCCCCGATGGATCGTCTCCAGAGGCGAGGCGGCGCATCGCGTGCCCACAATGGCGAAGACCCTCGCGCAGTGTTCGTGCGGGCGAGACTACGATGTAAGCCTTCACGTCACAGCACCCACTTCGCCGACCTGAAACGCCCTGAAAAGCTCTCAAAAGCCCTCAGGCTCCACTTGGGAAGGCCAGACGAATCCTGATGGGGAACTCAATGTCGTTCATCGGCCGTGACATGGCTGTCGACCTCGGGACCGCCAACACGCTGGTGTACGTCAGGGGTCGCGGGATCGTGTTGAACGAGCCGTCCGTCGTCGCGATCAACACCAACACCGGTGGCATCCTCGCGGTCGGCGCGGAGGCGAAGAAGATGATCGGGCGGACGCCGGGCAACATCGTTGCCGTACGTCCGTTGAAGGATGGTGTCATCGCCGACTTCGAGATCACCGAGCGAATGCTCCGCTACTTCATCCTGAAGATCCACAAGCGGCGGTATCTCGCCCGTCCTCGGGTCGTCGTCTGTGTGCCGTCCGGTATCACCGGTGTCGAGCGGCGCGCCGTCATCGAGGCGTCCTCCCAGGCCGGCGCCCGCCAGGTGCACATCATCGAGGAGCCGATGGCCGCGGCCATCGGCTCCGGCCTGCCGGTCCACGAGGCCACGGGCAACATGGTGGTGGACATCGGCGGCGGCACCACGGAGGTCGCGGTCATCTCCCTCGGCGGCATCGTCACCGCCCAGTCCATCCGCGTCGCCGGTGACGAGTTGGACAACGCGATCATCCAGCACATCAAGAAGGAGTACTCGCTCCTTCTCGGTGAGCGGACGGCCGAACAGATCAAGATCACGATCGGTTCGGCGTACGACCTCGACGCTGACGAGCACACCGAAATCCGTGGCCGGGACCTGGTGTCCGGGCTGCCCAAGACCGTTGTCATCTCCGCCGCCGAAGTGCGGAAGGCGATCGAGGAACCCGTCAACGCCATCGTCGATGCCGTCAAGACGACCCTCGACAAATGCCCGCCGGAACTCTCCGGCGACATCATGGACCGCGGCATCGTCCTCACCGGCGGCGGCGCCCTGCTCCGCGGCCTCGACGAGCGGCTGCGCCGTGAGACCGGTATGCCGATCCACATCGCAGAGGACCCGCTGGACAGCGTGGCGCTCGGCTCCGGCAAGTGCGTCGAGGAGTTCGAGGCGTTGCAGCAGGTGCTCGACGCCCAGCCCCGCAGATGACGTCACACGTCGATTCCGCCGTACGAGACGATCTCTTCTCGTGCGGCGGATCGTTGATATAGAGGCAATAAGCTCCCACAAAGGCGCCCCTGTGGTTCCCGTCCCGGGTCTCCCAGGGGCTACCCGAATTCCCCAATTCCTGTCGAATTCCTATGAGGAAGGCACGGCCGCCGCACGTGAGGGACACACGAGAGAGCCGGCTGCTCCTGGTGCTGCTGGTCGCCGTCGCGTTCGCGCTGATCACGGTGGACATCCGCGGTGGGAAGGATTCACCGGTCGACGGTGCCCGACGTGCCGCGGCGACCGTGTTCGGCCCGATCGAGGACGGCGTGTCGACCGCCGTCGACCCGATCGGCAACGCCATAAGCGCGATCCGTGAATCCGGCTCTCGTCACGACCGTCTCGCCGCGCTGGAGAAGGAGAACGCCGAACTGAAGGCGTCCCTCGGCAGCGACGACCGCAACAGCAGCCGGGTCGAGCAGCTCGACAAGATCCTCAAGTCCGCCGCGAACGGTCAGTACGGCATCAAGGGCGCCGAGGTCATCGCCATAGGAGCGGCCCAGGGTTTCTCCTGGACCGTCACCATCGACATCGGCAGCAACGACGGCGTCACCCGTGACATGACCGTCCTCAATGGGGACGGGCTCGTCGGCCGGGTCACCACCGTCGGCCCGAACACCGCGACCGTGCTCCTCGCCAACGACCCCGACTTCACCGTCGGCACGCGCATGGAGGCCACCGACGAACTGGGCTTCGCCTCCGGCCAGGGCGACCGCCCGCTGCGCGTCGAACTCCTCAACGGCAAGGCCAAGGTGAAGGAGGGCGACCGCCTCGTCACCTTCGGCTCGCAGGCCGACAAGCCGTTCGTGCCCGGTGTCCCGGTCGGTGTCGTCTCCCGCGTCGACCCCTCCCGCGGCGATCTGACCCGCACGCTCTACGTCAAGCCGTACGTGGCCTTCACCCAGCTCGACATCGTCGGCGTCGTCGTCCAGCCACCGCGCAAGGACCCGCGCGACACCGTCCTGCCGGACAAGCCGAAAGCCACCCCCACGCCGACCGTGACGGTGACGGTCACGCCCGATGCCGAGGCACCCCTCGACGGCCAACCGGACGAGCAGTAGGACAACAGGAGCTGACACCCCATGCGCTTCAACCGGATGCTGCTCTCCACCACCCTGGTGATCGTCGCCCTGGTGCTTCAGGTGAGCGTCCTTGCCCGCCTCCACCTCCCGGGCGCCGTACCTGACTTGGTACTCCTCACCGTGCTCGGCCTCGCCCTGGTCTACGGCCATGTCGGCGGCGCGCTGATCGGCTTCGGCGCCGGGCTGCTGTCCGACCTCGCCCCGCCCGCCGACCACGCCGCCGGGCGGTACGCCCTGGTGCTGTGCGTCATCGGCTACCTCGCGGGGCTGGCGAAGCCCGAGACCGGCCGGCTCAAGTCGGCGACCGGACCGATGGCCGTGGTCGTCGTCGCCGCGCTCGGCTCGACCCTCCTGTACGCCGGTGTCGGCGCCCTCGTCGGCGACGACGCGGCCCGCCATGTCGGCCTTCCCAGCCTGCTGTTCACGGCCGTCCTGTACGACCTGCTGCTCGCGCCGTTCGTCGTCCCCGGCCTCATGGCGCTCGCCCGACGCGCCGAGAACGATCCGCTCGCCGACACCAACAACGCGGCCAAGGCGGCCGATGTCTCCTCGGGCTGGCTCTCCTCCGGGACCGGCCTGCGCATCGGCGGCCAACGCGGCGGACTCCGCCTGAAGGCCGCGCGCTCCCGGGTCGCCCGGGCGGGCCGCATCAAGGGGGTCAAGCGGCTGTGACGACACATCAGGCTCGTTCGTCCCAGGCTCGTTCATCCCCGGCTCGTTCGTCCCAGGCTCGTTCACCCCAGGCTGGTTCGTCCCAGGCTCGTTCACCCCAGGCTGGTTCGTCGCAGGCTCGATCGTCTCAGGCTCGTTCGGCGGGCATGGGAACCGATCGTGGTCGAGCGGTGTACTCCAATTACCTGAATCACGTGAATGACCTGAATCACGTGAAGCACGTGCATCACCCGTACACGCACTGAGAGGGGGAGGCAGTGACCAACATCCCGGAGACCGGGCGGACCCCACGGGTCCAGATCCGGCTCGTCATCATCCAGATCCTCGTCTTCTCCCTCCTGGGCACCCTCGGCGGCCGCCTCTGGTACCTCCAGATCCGCGAAGGCGACGCCTACGCCAAGGAGGCATCGGGCAACCACGTCCAGCAGGTCGTGCAGCCCGCCGTGCGCGGCTCGATCCTCGACGCGCGCGGCGTCCCCATCGCCGACAACGAGACCCGGCTGGTGGTCTCCGCCTCCCGCACCGAGCTGCTGAAGATGGACGACGACGGCAAGGCCGTCCTCACCAAGCTCGCCGGCGTCCTGGACATGAAGCCCAAGGAGGTCATGGACAAGGTCCGCCTGTGCGACTCGGAGACGCCGCAGCCGTGTTGGAACGGCTCGCCGTACCAGCCGATCCCCATCACCGACGAGGCCACCGCCAAGCAGGCCCTGCAGATCCGCGAGCGCTCCGAGGACTTCCCCGGCATCACGGCGGAGCCCCAGGCCGTCCGCCGGTACGCCAGCCCGGGCGGCTCCAACACCGCGCAGGTCCTCGGCTATCTCTCCCCGGTCACCGACGAGGAGATCACCAAGGCCCAGGACACCGACTCGCCGTACCTGCGCTCCGACCAGGTCGGCCGCAGCGGCCTGGAGCGCCGGTACGACAAGGAGCTGCGCGGCAAGGCAGGCGTCACCCGCTACGAGGTCGACAATCTCGGCCGCGTCATCGGCGAGGCCGAGTCGGACCCCGCCGAGCCCGGCGCCAACCTCGTCACCAGCATCGACGCCCGAGTGCAGCGCATCGCCGAGTACGAGCTCAACGAGGCGATGAAGGAAGCCCGCAAGCAGATGGACCGCAACACGGGGACGAACTACAAGGCCGACTCCGGTGCCGTCGTCGTCATGGAGGCCAAAACGGGCCGCGTCGTCGCCATGGCCTCCAACCCGGACTACGACCCCAACGCCTGGGTCGGCGGCATCTCCGCCAAGGACTACGCCAAGCTCACCGGCAAGAAGTCCAACTACCCGCTGCTGAACCGCGCGATCCAGGGCCAGTCGGCCCCCGGCTCCATCTTCAAGGTGGTCCCGACCGCCGCCGCGGTGAACGCGGGCTACTCCTTCAACGGCCCGTATGAATGCTCCAGTTCGTACTCGATCGGCGGCCAGGTCTTCAAGAACTTCGAGTCCAAGGGCTACGGGGCGATCAGCCTCGGCAAGGCTTTGGAGGTTTCCTGCGACACCGTCTTCTACCGCCTCTCCCACGAGGAGTGGAAGCGTGACGGTGGCATCAAGCCGAAGAAGAACGCCAACGACTGGTTCTACAAGACCGCCCACCAGTTCGGCCTCGGCGCCGAGACCGGCATCGACCTGCCCAACGAGGTCACCGGCCGCATCCCCGACCGCCAGTGGAAGCAGGACTACTGGAAGGCCAACAAGGACGCCTGGTGCAAGACCGGCAAGAAGGGCGGCACGTACGCGGAGCAGATCGCGTACGAGAACTGCCTCGAAGGCAACCGCATGCGCGCAGGTGACTCCGTCAACTACTCCATCGGCCAGGGCGACACCCTCGTCACCCCCATCCAGATGGCCACCATCTACGGGGCCATCTCCAACGGCGGCACCCTCTACGACCCCACCGTCGGCAAGGCGATCATCAGCGCCGACGGCAAGAGCGTGCAGGAGATCGATCCCAAGTCGCACGGCAAGCTGCCGATAGACAAGACCACGCTGGCCAAGATGGACGACGCCCTCGAGGGAGTCGCCACCCGCGGTACGGCAGCCTGGCGTTTCCAGGGCTGGCCGCAGGACGAGATCCCGATGCACGCCAAGACGGGTACCGCCGAGGTCTACGGCAAGCAGACGACGTCCTGGTTCGCCACGTACACCAAGGACTACTCGATCGTCATGACGATCTCCCAGGGTGGTACGGGCTCCGGCGCCTCGGCGCCCGCCGTGCGCAAGCTCTACAACGCGCTGTACGGCGTCTCCGAGGACGGCAAGATCGACAAGAAGAAGGCGCTGCTGCCGACCCCGCAGAAGGGCCTGCCGAAGATCGAGTCCGACGGCTCGATCGACGCCCCGAAGCTGGAGACGTACCCGCCGAAGAAGACCGAGGAGGAACTGGCCGAGGAGGAGGCCCAGACGGTGGCCGCCGGCCCGGAGGCCCAGCCGGTGTCCTTCGAGCAGGGTATGGGTGCCGTGATCGCCGTACCGGGCACCTGGGCCGTCGTCACCGAGCGAGGCGAGGGAGCCGTGGACACCGACCAACCGGCGGCGATCGTCAGCACACGCGGCGGCAACGGCAACCGCGCGGCGCGACGGCGTACCGGCTGCGGGCGCGCCGCAAAGGGGCGCGGGGCTGTATCGACATGCGGTTCCGCCGCGATGGGGGTCCCCCCGGTCGAGCGAAGCCGAGACTGGGGGAGCGACCAGCCACGACGACGCCGCAGCCGACCGACGACGGCGCGTCTCGGCACCCAAAGCGGAGCGCTCACGCGGAGGACGTCCGTATGACCGGCAACAGCTTCTCCGTCTCCGGGTACGGGCCCGAACGCTCCGGCTGGACCCGGCTGTTCGCCCGCGACTCCCTCGCCCGCCGGCTCGACTGGCCGATACTGTTCTCGGCCATCGCGCTCTCCCTCATCGGCGCGGCCCTCGTCTACTCGGCGACCCGCAACCGCACCGAGCTCAACCAGGGCGACCCGTACTACTTCCTCCTTCGGCACCTGCTCAACACCGGCATCGGCTTCGCCCTGATGGCCGGCACGGTCTGGCTCGGCCACCGCACCCTGCGCACGGCCGTGCCGATCCTCTACGGCATCTCGGTGCTGCTGATCCTGCTGGTGCTCACCCCGCTGGGCGCGACCATCAACGGCGCCCACGCGTGGATCGTCGTCGGCGGCGGCTTCTCGCTCCAGCCCTCCGAGTTCGTGAAGGTCACGATCATCCTCGGCATGGCGATGCTGCTGGCGGCCAGAGTCGACGCGGGCGACAAGCCCCACCCCGACCACCGCACGGTCGTCCAGGCCCTCGGCCTCGCCACCGTCCCGATACTGATCGTCCTGCTCATGCCCGACCTCGGCTCGGTCATGGTCATGGTGGTCATCGTCCTCGGCGTGCTGCTCACCTCCGGCGCGTCCAACCGTTGGATCTTCGGCCTCCTCGGCACGGGCGCGCTCGGCGCGGTGCTGGTCTGGCAGCTCGGGGTGCTCGACGAGTACCAGATCAACCGCTTCGCCGCGTTCGCCAACCCCGAGCTCGACCCGGCGGGTGTCGGCTACAACACCAACCAGGCCCGTATCGCCATCGGTTCCGGCGGGCTGCTCGGCACCGGGCTGTTCAAGGGTTCGCAGACGACCGGACAGTTCGTGCCCGAGCAGCAGACCGACTTCGTCTTCACGGTGGCGGGGGAGGAACTGGGCTTCGTCGGCGCCGGTTTGATCATCCTGCTGCTCGGTGTGGTCCTCTGGCGTGCGTGCCGGATCGCCCGCGAGACCACTGAGCTGTACGGCACGATCGTCGCCGGCGGCATCATCGCCTGGTTCGCGTTCCAGTCCTTCGAGAACATCGGGATGACCCTCGGAATCATGCCGGTGGCGGGCCTGCCGCTGCCGTTCGTGTCGTACGGAGGGTCGTCGATGTTCGCGGTGTGGGTGGCGGTGGGGTTGCTGCAGTCGATCAGGGTGCAGCGACCCATGTCGGCGTAGGAGCTCCGCTTGGAGAGCCGATGCGAAGCGTGGAGGGGCCGCGCGTTGTCAGGCGGCCGGCGGGCTCGTCGTGGCTGGTCGCGCAGTTCCCCGCGCCCCTTTGGGGCGCGGGTGGGTCTGCCCCTTTCGCGGAAGTAGGACTAGATTCAGTTCATGGCGGACACCAAGCGTGAGATCGAGCGCAAGTACGAGTCCGACGAGAGCGGCCTGCCGGATCTGACCGGTGTGGCCGGAGTCGCGACCGTCATCGACAAGGGCGTCGCCGAGCTGGACGCCGTCTACTACGACACTCCCGACGAACGTCTCGCGGCCGCCTCGATCACCCTGCGCCGCCGTACCGGAGGGGACGATGAGGGCTGGCACCTGAAGTTCCCCGTCTCCTCGGGCGTACGGGACGAGATCCAGGCCCCGCTGTCCGACACGCTGCCCCGCGAACTCGCGGGGCTCGTGCGTTCCCGGGTCAGGGAGGCCGAGCTGGTTCCGCTGGTCCGCCTCCTCTCCACACGCGACATCAGCGACCTGCTCGACGCGGAGGGCTCCCTTCTCGCCGAGGTCAGCGTGGACGCCGTGGTCGCCCAGCGGCTCACCGAGGACGGCCGTACCGCCCAGTGGTCCGAGATCGAGGTGGAGTTGGCCGACGACGGTGACCCGGCGTTCCTCGACAAGATCGAAAAGAAGCTCCGCAAGGCGGGCGTACGGCCGTCCAAGTCACCGTCGAAGCTGGCCAGGGCCCTGCGGGAGACCGCCCCCAAGAAGAAGGGGAAGAAGAAGCGGGGCAGGGCCGAGGAGCCCGGCGAGCCCTTCACCCCCGGCGATCACGTCCTCGCCTATGCCCGCGCCCAGCGGGACGCGATCGTCGAGTTCGACCCGGCGGTGCGCCGTGACGTCTTCGACTCCGTACACAGCATGCGCGTCGCCACCCGACGGCTGCGCAGCACCTTCAAGTCGTACGGGAAGGTTCTCGACCGGGCCGTCACCGATCCGATCGGTGAGGAGCTGAAGTGGCTGGCGGCGGAGCTGGGCGTCGACCGTGACCAGGAGGTCCTGACGGAACGCCTCACGGAGGCGCTCGCCGACCTCCCCGCAAGCCTGGTGGTCGGCCCCGTCCACACCCGGCTGCGCACCTGGGCGGAGACCGACGGCGCCGGCGCCCGCAGCCGCCTGATCGCCGTACTGGACGGGCAGCGCTATCTGGACCTGCTGGAGTCCCTCGACGCCGTGATCGCCGATCCGCCCCTGCTCAAGGCCGCCTTCAGGGATCCGGAGAAGGTGATCCGCAAGGCGGTCGAGCGGGACTTCGGCAAGGTGTCGGACCTGGTCGAGGAGGCCCTGGCGCACCCTTCCGGCGCCGACCGGGACGTCCCCATGCACGAGGCACGCAAGAAGGCCAAGCGCGCCCGGTACGCGGCCGAGGCCGCGATCCCCCTCCTGGGCGGGCCGGCGAAGGACTTCGTACGGGACATGAAGTCCCTCCAGACCCTCCTCGGCGACCACCAGGACAGCGTGATGGCCCGCGAGACCCTCCGCGAGATCGCCGTCCAGGCCGATGAGGCGGGGGAGAGCGCCTTCACGTACGGGCTGCTCCACGGCAGGGAGGAGCGCCGGGCGGAGCTGGCGGAGGCGGCGCTGCCGGAGACGTGGAGGACGATCACTTCGGACTCGGCCTTCAGGCAACCGGGCGTGTGACATCTGGGCGTGCGAGGGGTGTCTCCCGGGGCGTTACGCTAGATGGTCACCCCTGTCAGCTGATGCTCACGAAGGTACCCGCGATGACTGTCGAGTCGGTCTTCCCACAGCTCGAGGCACTGCTGCCGCATGTGCAGAAGCCGATCCAGTACGTCGGTGGTGAGCTCAATTCCACCGTCAAGCCATGGGACGAGTGCGACGTCCGCTGGGCGCTGATGTACCCCGACGCGTACGAGGTCGGTCTGCCCAACCAGGGCGTCATGATCCTCTACGAGGTGCTCAACGAGCGTGAGGGCGTCCTCGCCGAGCGCACGTACAGCGTGTGGCCGGACCTGGAGGCGCTGATGCGGGAGCACGACGTCCCGCAGTTCACCGTCGACAGCCATCGCCCGGTGAAGGCCTTCGACGTGCTCGGCCTGTCCTTCTCCACCGAACTCGGCTACACGAACATGCTCACGGCCCTGGACCTCGCCGGGATCCCCCTGGAGTCCAAGGACCGCACGCTCGACGACCCGATCGTCCTGGCCGGAGGCCACGCGGCCTTCAACCCCGAGCCGATCGCCGACTTCATCGACGCGGCGATCATCGGCGACGGTGAGCAGGCCGTGCTCGACATGACCGAGATCATCCGCAAGTGGAAGGCGGAGGGCCGGCCGGGCGGCCGCGAGGAGGTCCTCTTCCGCCTCGCGAAGACGGGTTCGGTGTACATCCCGGCCTTCTACGACGTGGAGTACCTCGCCGACGGCCGCATCGGCCGCGTCGTACCGAACAAGTCGGGTGTCCCGTGGCGTGTGTCCAAGCACACGGTCATGGACCTCGACGAGTGGCCGTACCCCAAGCAGCCCCTCGTACCGCTCGCCGAGACGGTTCACGAGCGCATGTCGGTGGAGATCTTCCGCGGCTGCACCCGCGGCTGCCGCTTCTGCCAGGCCGGCATGATCACCCGCCCGGTGCGCGAGCGTTCGATCACCGGTATCGGCGAGATGGTCGACAAGGGTCTGAAGGCGACGGGCTTCGAGGAGGTCGGTCTTCTTTCGCTGTCGAGTGCGGACCACAGTGAGATCGGCGACATCGCCAAGGGCCTCGCGGACCGCTACGAGGAAGACAAGATCGGTCTCTCGCTGCCCTCCACCCGCGTGGACGCGTTCAACGTGGACCTGGCGAACGAGCTGACGCGCAACGGCCGCCGCTCCGGCCTGACCTTCGCCCCCGAGGGCGGCTCCGAGCGCATGCGCAAGGTCATCAACAAGATGGTCTCGGAGGATGACCTGATCCGCACGGTTGCCACCGCCTACGGCAACGGCTGGCGTCAGGTGAAGCTGTACTTCATGTGCGGTCTGCCGACGGAGACCGACGAGGACGTCCTCCAGATCGCGGACATGGCGATGAACGTGATCGCCAAGGGCCGCGAGGTGTCGAGGTCGAACGACATCCGCTGCACGGTGTCGATCGGCGGTTTCGTCCCCAAGCCCCACACCCCCTTCCAGTGGGCCCCGCAGCTCTCCGCCGAGGAGACGGACGCCCGTCTGGAGAAGCTCCGCGACAAGATCCGCGGCGACAAGAAGTACGGCCGCTCCATCGGCTTCCGCTACCACGACGGCAAGCCCGGCATCGTCGAGGGTCTGCTCTCCCGTGGCGACCGCCGGATCGGTTCGGTCATCCGCGCCGTGTACGAGGACGGCGGCCGTTTCGACGGCTGGCGCGAGCACTTCTCCTACGACCGCTGGATGGCCTGCGCGGACAAGGCACTGGCCGACTTCGGCGTCGACGTCGACTGGTACACCACCCGCGAGCGCACCTATGAGGAAGTCCTGCCCTGGGACCACCTGGACTCCGGCCTCGACAAGGACTGGCTCTGGGAGGACTGGCAGGACGCCCTCGACGAGACCGAGGTCGAGGACTGCCGCTGGACGCCGTGCTTCGACTGCGGGGTGTGCCCGCAGATGGACACACAGATCCAGATCGGGCCCACGGGGAAGAAGCTGCTGCCGCTGTCGGTCGTGAAGTAGTTCGGTTCCGGTGTCGGGAGGGCCCGGTCGCGTCGTCGGACGGCGCGACCGGGCCCTTACCCTTATTCGTCGTTGTCGGCGTCCTTCTGAGGCCGATTGAGCTCCTTCCAGGCGTCCTCGCTCCGGGGGAGATCCGGATGAGGACATGTCACGGTCGCCAGCTCGTCCCCGCTGTGGCTCACCTCACAGATGATCTCGAAGACCCGGCCCTTGGTGGTGACGATGTCGATCTTGAGGTCCGTGAAGTCGTCGCGCCCCCTCAAGTCGTTGTTCCCATTGGTGTCCTCGTTGACGGACACACCGCAGGGGACACCTTCCGAACGGGTGGTCGGGTAGCCCGACAGGCCGCTGAGGTCGGTCCACCTGAGGTCGTCGTCCGCGGGATTCCTGCTGGGGCGGAGGTCGCGGATGCCCGCGTATGTGATGCCGTTGCTCACCAGGCCGCGGACCTCGTACTCGTGTTGGCCCTGGTGCGCGTCGATCTCGTAGCAGGGCGCCGGGTTGCCCTTGTCGCCCTTCGAGCCGACCGGGCCCGTCGGGTCCTTGCACTCGCCTGTGTCGCGGTCGGCCGGGGTGGCGCCGTAGTGCGGGTTGTGGTGGTTGCCCGGTCGGCACTTGTCGTCGGTGTGGACGGTGGCCGTCGTCTCCGGGGCGGTCGGGTTCTGGGGCGCGGCTATCGCCGGGTTGGCCAGGCCGGCCGCCAGGACCAGCGCGAGTGAGGCCACCATCCCGGCCCTCTTGGCTGCCTTTCGCGCCAGCGGCCCGAGGGTCCTGTGATCAGGACTCATCTGCATACTCCTCTTCGACTGAACCGGTTCGGGTGAAATCCCGAACCAGGAGCGAGCCTTGTGGGAGTTTCGAGGGTGTGTTGGTGTAAAGAGTCCAAACGCATCTGTTTATCGACATATTGGGTTAATTCGTGCGTGCCGGTGTGTCACTCCGCGTGGAGTTGACGATGTGGGGCTGCATCCGGACAGGTCGCTGAGGCGTCTACGTCGGTATGGATCTGGAGAAGCGGCCCGTGGGGCAGCCCGTCGAGCCGGCGGTACGGCAGACACCTGCCCAGCAGGCGCCCGAGGGGTGTCTTGTTGTCGCCATCCGGATTCCGGTGCGGATCGTGGTGCTGGTGCTGGTCGTTCCGGTGCGGATCGTGTGGGACGCGCTCGTCGTCGCCGGGCGGTTCCTCGTGGACACGGTGCTGCGGCCGGTGGGGCGGGCCTTGCTGTGGATCGGCAGGGCCGTGTTCGTATGGCCGTGGGTTGCGCTGTGGCGATACGTGGTCGTGCCGGTCGGCAAAGGGCTCGGACGGCTCGGGTACTGGCTGCTCGTGGCACCCACGGTGTGGCTGTACCGGTATGTGCTGACGCCGGTGGGCCACGGGATCGCCTGGCTGTACCGGTGGACGCTGGTGCCGTTCGGACGGGCGATCGCCTGGCTGGTGCGGTACCTCGTCGTCGTACCGGCCGCGTGGGTGTACCAGTACGTCCTGACCCCCGTGGGGCACGCGATCGCGTGCGTGGCCCGTGGGGCCGTATGGCTCGTACGGATGTTCTTCACCGGGATCTGGCTCGGGATCTACTGGACCGCACGTGTGCTGTTCGTGCTGCCCGCGCTCGCCCTGTGGCGGTGGGTGCTCACACCGGTAGGGCGGGTCCTCGCCGTCGTCGGGCGGGAGATCCGGGACGCGCTAGGGCACGCGTGGCGCGTGGCCGGGCACATCTCGCTGGCCGTCGGGTGGTTCCTGGCCACCCTTTTCCGGTGGATCTTCGTGGAGCCGACGCGATGGGTGTACCGCACCGTGCTCACGCCCGTCGGCCACCTCGTACGGGACGTCGTGTGGAAGCCGGCTGCCGCGGCCGCGCGGAGTGTGGGCCGGACCACCCGACAGGCCCTCGCCGCCGCCCGTGAATCCGTCCGCCAGGCCCGTGCCAGTGTGCGCTGGGCGCTCCTCGGGAAGCCGGCCGAGCCACGGCCGGTCGCCCGCCGGGAACCCAGGGCCGCCGAGACACGTACTCTTGGTAGCAGTACGACCGCACTCACGAAGGACTGAACGACACTGGGCAAGCGACAGCCCGAAGGCCCGCCGCCCGCACCCGCGGTGCAGCGCATCCGACTGCGCTACACCAAGCGCGGCCGCCTCCGGTTCACCAGCCACCGTGACTTCCAGCGCGCCTTCGAGCGTGCGCTGCGCCGTGCCGAGGTGCCGATGGCGTACTCGGCGGGGTTCACGCCGCATCCGAAGGTGTCGTACGCCAATGCCGCACCCACCGGCACGGGCAGCGAGGCGGAGTACTTGGAGATCGCGCTCACCGACGCGCGCGACCCGGAGAAGCTCAGGATTCTACTCGACGAGTCGTTGCCCGCCGGGCTCGACATCATCGACGCGGTCGAGGCCCGCACCTCCGGGCTCGCCGACCGGCTCACCGCCTCCGTATGGGAGCTGCGCCTGGACGGTGTGGACCCGGCGGACGCCGAGCGCGCCGTCGCGGCCTTCAAGGCGGCGGACGTGGTCGAGGTCCAGCGCATGACCAAGAACGGCGTACGGACGTTCGACGCCCGCGTCGCCGTCGTCGACCTCGACAGTCGTGACGGACGAGACGGTCCTGAGACGCACAGTCCACAGGCTGATAGGCCGACCGACCAGCCCTGTGCGATACTGCGGCTGGTTGTTCGGCACGTGACGCCTGCCGTACGACCCGACGACGTCCTGTCCGGTCTCCGCGCCGTGGCCGACCTGGCGCCGCCGGTCCCCGCAGCGGTGACCAGGCTGGCGCAGGGGCTGTTCGATGAAGAGACCGGCACGGTGACCGACCCGCTCGCGCCCGACCGCGAGGCGGCGACGGCCCTCACAACGGCCGCACCCGCTGCCACCGCGAAGGCGCCGGCGCCGGAAGGTCCCGCGTAGGGACGGACGTCGTAGCGCCGCCCTCGGATCCGGGAGCCACCTGGGTCGGGCAGCGCACCGACCACAAGACTTTCGCCAGGCCGTACGCAACACGGCGTACGGAACCGGCGAGACAGGACACAGAGAGTTCCCGTGCGGCGCCCGCGCCCCGGACGGCGGCAGTCGCGCACGACGCGAACCGCGGACGTCACCGGCCACGCCGGACCGGGTGCGGCGCCCGGGAGCCTGACGGGAGAAACGCCCGCATGCCCGAACAGATCGAACCCGTGGAGTCCACGCAGGGCTCCGAACACAACACGCCCAGCGACACCCTGCCGCCGCGCCGTCGCCGCCGTGCCGCGTCCCGCCCGGCGGGCCCGCCGGCGGCCGGCTCCGAAGCGCCCGCCGAGACCACCGCGCCGACCGTACCGGCCGCGGGGGCAATGGACCTCGCTGCCGCGGAGCAGACTGAGCCGACCGAGGTGGACGAGACCGCCGCCGAGGTCGAAGAGACCGAGGAGGCCGCAGCGGCTGAAGAGGCCGCTGCCGTGGTCGCTGAGGCGCCCGCCGGCGTCGAGGAGGCCGCGCCCGCCGGTCGTCCGCGCCGTCGTGCGTCCCGCCGGGTGTCCGCGCCCGCCGGTCGTCCGCGCCGTCGTGCGTCCCGCCGGGTGTCCGCGCCCGCCGGTGCGCCGGAGGGGGCCGAGGCCGCCGAGACCGTGGTGCCGGCCGTCGCTGCTGAGACCAGCGAGCCTGAGGCCGCCGCTGTGGTCGCTGAGGCGCCCGCCGGCGTCGAGGAGGCCGCGCCCGCCGGTCGTCCGCGCCGTCGTGCGTCCCGCCGGGTGTCCGCGCCCGCCGGTGCGCCCGAGGCCGCCGAGGTCGTGGAGAGTGCCGTGCCGGCCGCCGCCGAGCCCGAGGCTGCCGCTCCGGCGCCCGCCGCCGCAGAGGAGGCCGCGCCCGCCGGTCGTGCGCGTCGCCGTGCGTCCCGCCGGGTGTCCGCGCCCGCCGGTGAGCCGAAGGCCGCCGAGGTCGCGGCCACCGCGCCGGAGACCGTGGAGGCTTCGACAAAGGTCGTGGAAGCCCTCGTCGCCGCTGAGGAGCCCGTCGCCGTGCCGGTCGAGGAGGCCGCGGAGGAGGCCGCGCCGCGCCGTACGCGTCGTCGTGCCACGCGGCGGGTGGCCGCGCCCGCCGGTACGCCGGTCGAGGAGTCCGTCGAAGAGCAGGCGGAGCCCGTCGCCGCTGCCGTGGAGAGCAAGCCCGCCCCGGCCGCAGAGGTCGAGACCGAGGAGGCCGGGCCGCGGCGTACGCGTCGTCGGGCCACGCGCAAGGCCGCCGGTGGGTTCTCCGAGCCCGCGGCGCCGATCGCCGAGGAGACCCCGGCGCGGCCCGCGCGCCCCGCCATGGCCGTGTTCCAGGCTCCGGTGTTCACCGAGCCGATGTTCCAGACGCCGGAGCGGGCGGCCGCGCAGGCCGCCGCCGAGGCGGAGGCGGAGACGGAGACCGCCGAGGTCGTCGAGAGCGCCGAGGCCACCGAGTTCGGCGGGTTCGCCGAGGAGGAGGGCACCGGCGGGGCGCGTCGTCGCCGTCGCCGTCGGGGTGAGCCCGCCGAGGCGGAGCAGCCTGCGGCCGCCACCGTGGTGGCCGACGAGCCGGAGGAGAACGAGGAGCCCGAAGAGGGCGCCGAAGGTGACGAGTTCGGCGAGGAGGAGTCCACCGGGTCGCGTCGTCGCCGTCGCCGGGGTGGCCGTCGCCGCCGTCGGGGCGAGTCGGCCGAGGCCGAGGGTGAGGCCGCCGAGGGCGAGGAACTCGCCGCCGAGCAGGCCGCGCAGGACGCCGAGGACACCGCCGAGCAGGTGGACGAGGACGCCGAGGACGAGGCGGACGAGCGCGACGAGGCCGGTGGTTCCGGCTCCAGCAGCAGCCGTCGGCGCCGTCGCCGTCGTCGTCGCGCCGGTGACTCGGGTACGGAGGCCGAGCCGGCGTCCGACGACCCCGAGCGCACGGTCGTGAAGGTCCGTGAGCCGCGCGAGCGGCGCGCGAAGGACGCCGAGCCGTCCGACGAGGTGCAGTCCATCAAGGGCTCGACCCGTCTGGAGGCCAAGAAGCAGCGGCGCCGGGAAGGCCGTGAGCAGGGGCGTCGTCGCGTCCCGATCATCACCGAGGCCGAGTTCCTCGCCCGCCGTGAGGCCGTCGAGCGCGTCATGGTCGTCCGCCAGAGCGGCGAGCGCACCCAGATCGGCGTCCTCGAGGACAACGTGCTCGTCGAGCACTACGTCAACAAGGAGCAGTCGACCTCGTACGTCGGCAACGTCTACCTCGGCAAGGTGCAGAACGTGCTGCCGTCGATGGAGGCCGCCTTCATCGACATCGGCAAGGGCCGCAACGCCGTCCTGTACGCCGGTGAGGTCAACTTCGAGGCACTGGGCATGGCCAACGGCCCGCGGCGCATCGAAAGCGCGCTCAAGTCCGGCCAGTCCGTGCTCGTCCAGGTGACGAAGGACCCGATCGGGCACAAGGGCGCGCGTCTGACCAGCCAGGTCTCGCTGCCGGGCCGCTACCTGGTCTACGTCCCCGAGGGGTCGATGACCGGCATCAGCCGCAAGCTGCCCGACACCGAGCGGGCCCGGCTGAAGACCATCCTCAAGAAGATCGTCCCCGAGGACGCGGGCGTCATCGTGCGCACCGCCGCCGAGGGCGCGAGCGAGGACGAGCTGCGCCGTGACGTCGAGCGGCTGCAGGCGCAGTGGGGGGACATCCAGAAGAAGGCCAAGAGCGGTGGCAGCTCAAGTGCGCCGTCGCTGCTCTACGGCGAGCCGGACATGACCGTCCGGGTGGTCCGCGACATCTTCAACGAGGACTTCTCCAAGGTCATCGTCAGCGGCGAGGACGCGTGGGAGACCATCCACGGGTACGTCTCCCATGTCGCTCCCGACCTGGCGGACCGCCTGCAGAAGTGGACCTCCGAGGTCGACGTCTTCGCGACGTACCGCATCGACGAGCAGCTGATGAAGGCGCTGGACCGCAAGGTGTGGCTGCCCAGCGGTGGTTCGCTGGTGATCGACAAGACCGAGGCCATGGTCGTGGTCGACGTCAACACCGGCAAGTTCACCGGCCAGGGCGGCAACCTGGAGGAGACGGTCACCAGGAACAACCTGGAGGCGGCCGAGGAGATCGTGCGCCAGCTGCGGTTGCGCGACCTGGGCGGCATCGTCGTCATCGACTTCATCGACATGGTGCTGGAGTCCAACCGGGACCTGGTGCTGCGGCGTCTGCTGGAGTGCCTGGGCCGCGACCGTACGAAGCACCAGGTGGCCGAGGTCACCTCGCTGGGCCTGGTCCAGATGACGCGCAAGCGGGTCGGACAGGGGCTGCTGGAGTCCTTCTCCGAGACCTGTGTCCACTGCAACGGGCGTGGCGTGATCGTGCACATGGATCAGCCGACCGCCGCCGGTGGTGGCGGCAAGCGCCGCAAGCGCGGGCGTGGTGGTGTGGAACCCGAGCACGAGGCGGTGGCCGAGGTCGAGGCCGTCGAGCCGATCGAGCCGGCGGAGCTGGTCGAGGCCGAGGTGGCCGCCGAGGTCGCCGCGCCCATCGCGCTGCCTGCCCCGGAGTTCGAGCCGGACGAGGAGCTGTACAGCAGCGTCGCCGAGGCCGAGGCGTCGGTCGCGCGCGGTCGTTCGCGTCGCCGGGCGACCCGCCGGGCCTCCGCGCCCTCGGGTGCGCCGAAGCAGCGCGAGGCCGTGACCGTCGTGCCCGCCGAGGTCGTCGAGGAGCAGGCGCCGAAGTCGCGGGAGGCCGCCGAGGCGGAGCCGGTCGCGGTGGAGGACCCGGTCGTCGAGATGCCGGCCGCCGTGCGTGCCGAGGAGGCCGCGCTCAAGGGGCGTACGCGTCGTCGGGTGACCCGGAAGGTGTCCGCGCCCGCGGGCACCCCGGCCGGGGCCGCGGCGGACGACGCCGTGGTGACGGTCGTCGAGCCGGTCGTGGAGCCCGTGGCCGAGCCGGCGTCCGAGCCCGCCCCGGAGCCTGCTGCCGAGCCTGTGGCGGAGCAGCCGGAAGCGGCGCCTGTTGCCGAGAGCGCGGCTCCCGCGCGTCCGCGGCGGCGTGCCGTACGCAAGGCGACGGCGCCCACCGCGCCGGAGGACACCGCTGTTGTGGTGGTTCCGTCGGCATCCGCGGAGGACGTGACCGAGGCCGGCGCGGCTGCGGAGGAGGCGGAGGCCGAGGCTCCCGCCAAGAAGACCGCGCGCAAGACGGCCAAGAAGGCGACGGCGAAGAAGGCCGCCACGAAGAAGACGGCGGCGGCCAAGAAGACGGTCGCGAAGAAGGCCACGGCCAAGAAGGCGGCGACGAAGAAGGCGGCCTCGAAGAAGACCACGGTGGCCGCCGAGCAGACGTCGGCCACGGTCACCGCTTCGACCGACGAGAGCTGAGTCTCCCGGGCGCAACCAACTGGTGCCCCGGCCCGGCGGTTTTCCCGCCGGGCCGGGGCACCGGAGCGTTCGGGGGCTGTCGTGTCCGGGGAGAGGAACTTCACAGCGGCTGGGGGAGGGCCGCATGGCGCGCGTGCGCCTGAAGGGCGCTGGGCGGCATCGGGCTGTGAAGCCGGTCAGGGGCGACCGCAAGGCCGCGGCGCCGGCCACGGTGCTGTCGGCGGTCGGGGTGCGGCGGCGGTGTCCGCGGGGACCGCGCAGGCCGCCCCGACCTGGACCGAGGGCCCCGTCTTCAACGACCCGCTGGGCGCCGAGAGCGAGCATCTCGCCATCCGTACGCGGCTCATCGAGCTCACGGCCGCCGCACTGCCCGGCTCCACCATCAAGGCCGCCGTCTACCACGTGTGGGAGGCGTCAGTCGTCGACGCGCTCGTCGCCGCCAAGGACCGCGGCGTGAACGTCCAGGTCCTGCTGGACGAGTCGAGCACCAGCGACCGGCCCGCCAAGACCTCGTACAACAGCCTCGCCGCCGCGCTCGGCACCGACCGTACGAAGGGGTCGTACGTCGCGACCTGCCCCGTCGACTAGTCCTGCCTCGGTGACCCGAAGTACGCGCACACCAAGTACTTCAACGACGCGCTGCTGCTGCCGAACAACCCGACGATGGACGACGCGTACGCCGACTACTTCGACACAATGGTGGCCAAGGACTGGGCGAGCTGGGAGTACCGGACCGTCAGCAACGGCCTGTACAAGGCGTACTTCTTCCCCCGGGCCGGGAACACCCGGGCCACCGACACCGTGTACTCGGTGCTCAACAACGTGCAGTGCACGTACAAGAACAGCGCCAAGAGCAGCGGCGGGACGGCCGGGACGGGGGAGAAGCTGCACACGTCCGGCGGGCCGACCGTGCGCTGCTACAACGACGACCGGGACCCGCTGAACCCCGGCCAGAAGCTGACCACGCCGTACATCATCCACTCCAAGTACATCCTGATCGACGGCGCGTACGACGGGGTCCGCAACAAGATCAGCTTCACCGGCTCCGGCAACTACACGGGCCCGCGCTGCGCGAGAACGACGCGACCACGTGACGGGGTAGGGCTCGATTTGCCCCCTCCGGGCAAGGCCCCGTAATCTTGACCCTCGGCGTGTCCATAGATATCCGTCCGGATGTCCACTCGGGCGCGCCACATCCCCGTAAACCTCATCCTTCCGGGCGCCGGGCGCTCCGGGAGAGGCCGTTCGCGTGTCGGGCGGCTGGACTGCGGGGGTGCCGTTTCCGAGCGAGAGAGTGAGATCCGCGTGTACGCCATCGTGCGCAGCGGTGGTCGCCAGCACAAGGTTGCTGTCGGCGACATCGTTGAGGTTGACAAGATTTCCACCGCCAAGGTTGGCGACACGGTCGAGCTCTCGACCCTGCTCGTTGTCGACGGCGACGCTGTGACCAGCGACCCGTGGGTGCTGGCCGGCATCAAGGTCCAGGCCGAGGTCGTGGACCACCACAAGGGCCAGAAGATCGACATTCTGCGCTACAAGAACAAGACCGGCTACCGCCGTCGTCAGGGCCACCGCCAGCAGTACACGGCGATCAAGGTCACTGAGATCCCCGCGGCTGCGAAGTAAGGGACTGAGGAGAGATGGCACACAAGAAGGGCGCATCGTCCACCCGTAACGGTCGTGACTCCAACGCTCAGCGCCTCGGCGTGAAGCGTTTCGGCGGTCAGGTCGTCAACGCGGGTGAGATCCTGGTCCGCCAGCGCGGCACGCACTTCCACCCGGGCTCGGGTGTCGGCCGCGGCAAGGACGACACGCTGTTCGCGCTGAACGCCGGTGCGGTCGAGTTCGGCACCAGCCGTGGTCGCAAGGTCGTGAACATCGTTCCGGTCGCCTGATCGGAAGTCTTTTCGCGAGGCGGACCTCACTTCCCGGTCGGGAAGGCGGGTCCGCCTTTCGCGTGTTAACCGATAACTGAACCCGTAAGTCTCTGGAGGCACCCACCATGACCACCTTCGTGGACCGCGTCGAACTGCATGTCGCCGCGGGTAACGGAGGTCACGGCTGTGCCTCCGTCCACCGTGAGAAGTTCAAGCCGCTGGGCGGCCCCGACGGGGGCAACGGCGGCCGTGGCGGCGACGTCATCCTCACCGTCGACCAGTCCGTCACCACGCTCCTCGACTACCACCACTCCCCGCACCGCAAGGCCACCAACGGCAAACCGGGCGAGGGCGGCAACCGGTCCGGGAAGGACGGTCAGGACCTGGTCCTGCCCGTGCCGGACGGCACCGTCGTCCTCGACAAGGCGGGCAACGTCCTGGCGGACCTCGTCGGCCACGGCACGTCGTACGTCGCCGCGCAGGGCGGCCGGGGCGGCCTCGGCAACGCGGCCCTCGCCTCCGCCCGCCGCAAGGCGCCCGGCTTCGCGCTGCTCGGCGTGCCCGGGGATCTGCGGGACATCGTCCTGGAGCTCAAGACGGTCGCCGACGTGGCGCTGGTGGGCTACCCGAGCGCGGGCAAGTCGTCGCTGATCTCCGTCCTGTCCGCCGCCAAGCCGAAGATCGCCGACTACCCCTTCACGACGCTCGTCCCGAACCTGGGCGTGGTGACCGCGGGCGCGACGGTGTACACGATCGCGGACGTGCCGGGCCTGATCCCGGGCGCCAGCCAGGGCAAGGGCCTCGGCCTTGAGTTCCTGCGCCATGTGGAGCGCTGCAGCGTGCTGGTGCACGTCCTCGACACGGCGACCCTCGAATCGGACCGCGACCCCGTCTCCGACCTCGACATCATCGAGGAGGAGCTCAAGCAGTACGGCGGTCTCGGCGACCGGCCGCGGATCGTCGTCCTCAACAAGATCGACGTACCCGACGGCAAGGACCTCGCCGAGATGGTACGGCCCGACCTCGAAGCCCGTGGCTACCAGGTCTTCGAGGTGTCCGCCGTCGCCCACATGGGGCTGAGGGAGCTGTCCTTCGCCCTCGCCGACCTCGTCGGCAAGGCGCGGGCCGCCAAGCCCAAGGAGGAGGCGACCCGGATCGTCATCCGGCCCAAGGCCGTCGACGACGCGGGCTTCACCGTCACGCGCGAGGAGGTCGGCGGGGAGCCGCTGTTCCGCGTGCGGGGCGAGAAGCCGGAGCGCTGGGTGCGGCAGACCGACTTCAACAACGACGAGGCGGTCGGCTACCTCGCGGATCGCCTCAACCGGCTCGGTGTCGAGGAAGAGCTGATGAAGGCGGGTGCCCGGTCCGGGGACGGCGTCGCCATCGGGCCCGAGGAGAACGCGGTCGTCTTCGACTGGGAGCCGTCCGTCATGGCCGGAGCGGAGATGCTCGGCCGCCGGGGCGAGGACCACCGCCTCGACGCGCCCCGCCCCGCCGTCCAGCGCCGCCGCGACCGGCAGGCCGAGCGGGACGAGATCGAAAAGGCGTACGACGACTTCGAGCCGTTCTAGAGGACGGCGCAGCCCTGGGGTGCTCCTGCTTTCAGAGGCACCCCAAGGCTGCGGCTGAGCGGGGTGGGCTGCGCAACTCGGCGCCACGAGGTGCCGCTGCGTCCACCCGTGCCGCGCCCCATAAGGGGCGCGGGGAACTGCGCGACAAGCCACGACGAACCCGCGGTCGCCCGACAACGCATTCCCCCGAGCCATCGGGCGCCGACATACACCCCGAGCCATCGGGCGCCGACATACACAAGGGCCCCGGAGGCCGAGAAGCCTCCGGGGCCCTTCACCACGTCCTCAGCGGAGCGCTCCCGCGTCCTCCGAGTCGCTCGGCTCGCCCTCGGTTCCCGAGTCGTCGCCCACCTCTCGCGGTGAGGGGACCTCGTCCGCGAGGCGGGACTCCATGCGCACGCGGCGTTCGTCGGCCTTGGCGCACAGGGCCTTGACGGCGGAGTCGAAGCGGACGAGGGAAGGCGGGTCGGAGGGCCCGAGGAGCTGTTCCTTGAGGTCGGCGCGGGCCTTGGTGAACCGGTCCTTCTCGGGGTTGCGGACGGAGTCCAGCAGCGCCGGGACCTCGGCGGCGTTCGGGGCGATGACGACACCCGCCGACACCGTCGGGAAGGCCGCGCGGAACGCCTCCTCCGACAGCCCCGAGGTGTTGCCGACGGCGTACGGCTTCTCACTGGACAGCCAGTCGGAGACGACCGAGGAGACATCGCTGATCAGCAGGTCGGACGCGTTGAAGCAGGCGAAGATCGCGGGCCGCGCCTCGGTGACGATGAGGTGCTCCCACTCGGGGAAGGACGCCCAGTACGCCTTCTCCCAGGCAAGCGTCGCCTCGGCGATGGCCGCCTCACGGTCACCGCTCGGCGTGCCCTGGAGCAGCATCCGCTCCATTTCGTCCGCGCTGACCCGGAACGACGTCGAGGTCAGCTCGTCCAACTCGGCGGTGCGACGGGCCAGTTCGGTCGCGGCCTCGGGGCCGGGCCGCGCGCCCGAACGCTTCGTGTTCGCCTCGCGGATCATCGCCTTGATCCGCTCGTTCGCGGCACCCGCGCGCGGGTCGACGGACCCGGTCATCGGGTGCGGCTTGTACAGCAGCCGCACCTTGTCGTCGGCGAGCAGCTCGCGGACGATGTTCTCGCCGGCCAGGACCACCGAGGTGTTGCCGGGGTTGCCGTCCCAGCCCTCCCAGGTCGGGGCGTAGAGAACGGTCGTGTACGTGCCGGTCGGCGGGCCGGCGTACGGGCGGATCGGCGCCAGCTGCGGGCGGCCGACCTCGACGATGTCCTTGTCCTCGACGCCGACCTCGGCGAGCGCGTACCGCTCACGTGCCGCGGGGCCGGCGACCCACACCTCGTCGTACGCCTTCGCGTACGGGTTGCAGGACGACAGCTTGTCGCTCTCGCCGTGGTTGATGAAGGCGTGCTTGATGGTGGGGATGCGCAACACCTGGGAGGTCTTCGCGGCGTTGGCCGGGTGCAGCATCATCTTCAGCGTCGAGTTCTCCAGGGAGAACATCGTCGAGACCTTCGGGAAGCAGATGACCGGCACGTCCGTCGCGTCGATCTTCTGCACCATGAAACGCTCACGCAGCACGATCAGCGGCTTCTCCAGCTGGGACAGCGTGGAGAGCCACATGTTCGCCTGGTACGCCGACGTCGTACCGCCCGAGAAGTACATGGCGACGGTCGGCCGGTACACCGCCAGCCACTTGTCCAGCCAGTCCATGACCTGCTTCTCGCTCTTGGCCCGCTTCTTCGGCAGCAGCCAGGTCGCCAGGTACGCCGTGCCGCCCGCGAGCAGGGCGAGACCGACACCGAGGCCCAGGAGGCCCCAGACGACGTCCTTCGTGACCGCGGTGAGCAGCAGACCGGCCGTGATCGGCAGGGAGAACGTCAGCAGACGGTGGGCCTGGCGGCGGGCCAGGATGCGCGGCGGGGCGGCGGTCAGACGCAGCGCGGAGGCGTCGATGTTGCGGGTGACGATCGGCAGCGTCCGGGTGCGGCGGACCAGCACCGAGACGGCCTGGCAGGTGAAGTGCGCCGCATAGCAGACGCACAGGCCGACCAGCAGCGGCGCCTGCTCGCGCAGCGGGTCGATGCCCTCGATGCGCAGCAGGCCCACCAGGATCAGCATGTCGCGCAGCAACTGGCGTACCAGGACCTCGAAGCGGACCTTGCCCAGCAGTGCGAGCAGGCCGGGGTCCCGGTACTGCAAGTACGTGTCCAGGGCGAGGCCGACCGCGCTCGCGGCGACGAACACGGGGATGTTCGGCAGCAGCGCGGAGACGATCTGGGCCGTGAAGAGCGCGAACATCGCCAGCAGCGCTGACAGCTGCGCGATGCGGCGTGGGGCGAGGCCTGCGGAGGGCACGGGCTGGGCTCCTGCGGAGGGTGCGACGGACAGGGAGGGAACGAAAGCAGTGGGGGGGGCGGCCAGTGGCCGATCCCTGACCGTATGACCTAGGGAGGCCGGGGAGCAATCTGCCGCGAGGACAGGTCGCCGCATATCGGGCATGACGGCTGCAACCTTGAGAGGCATTTCACCGTCTTCCCATAAACGCTCCAGAGAACAGTCGGAGAACAGTCGGTGTCGTCCCGCCCAGCGAAATGCTCAAGCGTCTGGTCCGTGACCTCACGTAGATTGCAGACTGCACACACCGGGCTGGTTCAGAACATTGGGGAAACGGGTGTCAGCGGCAACAAGGGCAGGAGGGGCGGCCCGAAGGGCCTCGGTTGAGGGCGGTGGTGGGAGACGGGCGGGCGTGGCGGAAGCGCACCGGATCGTCGTGAAGGTGGGCTCCTCGTCGCTGACGACGGCCTCCGGGGGCCTCGACGCGGACCGGGTGGACGCCCTCGTGGACGTGCTCGCCAAGGTCCGCAGCGGGGGAGAGCGGGAGATCGTGCTCGTCTCGTCCGGCGCCATCGCGGCGGGCCTCGCGCCGCTGGGGCTGCGTCGCCGCCCCAAGGACCTCGCCCGGCAGCAGGCGGCCGCCAGCGTCGGCCAGGGGCTGCTGGTGGCCCGTTACACGGCCTCCTACGCCCGTTACGGCATCCGCGTCGGTCAGGTGCTCCTCACCTCCGACGACATGAGCCGCCGCGCCCACCACCGCAACGCCTCCCGCACCCTCGACAAGCTCCTCGCGATGGGCGCCCTGCCGGTCGTCAACGAGAACGACACCGTCGCCACGGACGAGATCCGCTTCGGCGACAACGACCGTCTCGCCGCCCTCGTCGCCCATCTCGTCCGCGCCGACCTGCTGGTCCTGCTCTCGGACGTGGACGGCGTCTACGACGGCGACCCCAGCAAGCCCGGCACGTCGCGGATAGCGGAGGTACGGGGGCCTGAGGACCTCGCGCACGTCGAGATCGGCAGTGCCGGCAAGGCGGGCGTCGGTACCGGCGGCATGGTCACCAAGGTCGAGGCGGCGGGGATCGCCACAGGAGCGGGCATCCCCGTGGTCCTGACCAGCGCGATCCACGCGGCGGACGCCCTCGCCGGCCGCGACACCGGCACGTACTTCCACCCCACCGGCAAGCGCTCCGCCGACCGGCTGCTGTGGCTCCAGCACGCCTCCACCCCGCAGGGTTCGCTCACCCTCGACGACGGCGCCGTACGCGCGGTCGTCGAGCGGCGCAAGTCGCTGCTGCCGGCCGGTATCGCGGCCGTCGAGGGCGAGTTCGTCGCGGGCGACCCCGTCGAGCTGCGGGACGGCGAGGGGCGGGCCGTCGCGCGCGGGCTGGTCAACTTCGACGCCAAGGAGATCCCCCAGCTGATCGGCCGCTCGACCCGGGAACTGGCGCGCGAGCTGGGTCCCGCGTACGAACGAGAGGTCGTACACAGGGACGACCTCGTCCTCCTGCATCCCTGACCAGCGGCCCTCTGGAGGGGCCGAAGCACGGCCCCCGCCGGTGTGCGTTCCGTAAAACGGCCACGCGAAGCCCCTGAGCCTGCTCAACTTTGTCTCGAGGGAGATTCCGCACGACCCATCGCGAAGCACAGTTCGCTGTGGAAGCACAGTTCGTTGTGAAGGAGGCCGTCGTGAGACGAGTGCGCCCCGGGACCGCGGTGTCCCGTGGTGGTGGTACCTCCCGTGCGGCCGGCGAGGAGCGGACGCTCACCAGCGTCAGCGTCTCGGACACGTACGAGAGCGAGGCCGCCGAGGAGCCGCGGGACCTGCCCCGGCTGTGGCACATCACGCTGAGCGTCTCCGGCCCCGAGACCCCGCTGAAGGAGGTGCGGCGCGGCCTGCAACAGCTGGCCCACGACCATCCCTTTCTGCTGACCAGCCGCTATGCGAGCGACCACGCCGAGATCCGCTACTGGGAGGAGGCCCGCGACCTCCACGACGCGGCCGCCGTCGCCCTGCGCCTGTGGGGCGAGCACCGCCGTACGGCCGGACTGCCGCCCTGGGAGATCGTCGGCCTGGAGGTCATCGACCGCCAGACGTACCACCAGCGCATCGCCGAGGGATACGGTCCGCCACCGGCGACGCCCGTCGGAGTCCACCCCTTCTGACCACCGCGCGGGGAGCCCTTCCGGGTGTGTCCCGGGGTGTCTCGCGGTTTGGGATAGCCGATGGACGCCCTCGCCGGGCGCACTACCCTTCCCTTATGACCACGCTCTCGCCGTACGACTCCATGTCCCCGGTCACCCGGGTCGCCTACCGTGCCAAGGCCGCCGCCGCCGACCTCGCGCCGCTGCCTCGCGCCGAGAAGGACGACGCGCTGCTCGCCATCGCCGACGCGCTGGAAGTCCGTACGAGTGAGATCGTCGAGGCCAACGCCAAGGACATCGCCAAGGCACGCGAGGCCGGCACCAGCGAGGCGATCGTCGACCGGCTGACGCTGACCCCGGAGCGGATCCGCGCCATCGCCGCCGACGTCCGCGACGTGGCCGCGCTGCCCGACCCGGTCGGCGAGATCGTCCGCGGCTCGACCCTGCCGAACGGCATCGACCTGCGCCAGGTCCGCGTCCCGCTCGGTGTCGTCGGCATCATCTACGAGGCCCGCCCGAACGTGACCGTGGACGCGGCCGCCCTCTGTCTGAAGTCCGGCAACGCGGTGCTGCTGCGCGGCTCGTCCTCCGCCTATGAGTCGAACACCGCCCTCGTACGGGTGCTGCGCGACGCCGTCGGCGGCGCCGGGCTGCCCGCCGACGCCGTCCAACTCGTCCCCGGCGAGAGCCGTGAGTCCGTACGCGAGCTGATGCGCGCCCGCGGCCTGGTCGACGTGCTCATCCCGCGCGGCGGCGCCTCCCTGATCCGCACGGTCGTCGAGGAGTCCACCGTCCCGGTGATCGAGACCGGCACGGGCAACTGCCACGTCTATGTCGACGCGCACGCCGACCTCGACACGGCGATCGAGATCCTGATCAACTCCAAGGCCCAGCGCGTCAGTGTCTGCAACGCCGCCGAGACCCTCCTCGTCCACCAGGACATCGCCCCCGAGTTCCTGCCCCGCGCCCTGGACGCCCTCGCGGAGGCCGGGGTCACCGTGCACGCCGACGAGAGGGTCATGGCGTACGCCAAGGACTCCAAGGCGACGGTCGTGGAGGCCACCGCCGAGGACTGGGAGACCGAGTACCTCTCCTACGACATCGCGGCTGCGGTCGTCGACTCACTCGACAAGGCGGTCGAGCACATCCGGCTGTGGACCTCGGGCCACACCGAGGCCATCGTCACCACCTCCCAGCAGGCGGCCCGCCGCTTCACCCAGCTGGTCGACTCCACGACCGTCGCCGTCAACGCGTCAACCCGCTTCACCGACGGCGGCCAGTTCGGCTTCGGCGCCGAGATCGGCATCTCCACCCAGAAGCTGCACGCCCGCGGTCCGATGGGCCTGCCCGAGCTGACCAGCACGAAGTACATCGTGACGGGCGACGGGCACGTACGCCGCTGAGCCGGCCGCCGCGCGGCACACCGGTCGGCGGCCCTGTGAAACGGCTCAGTAAGACGGATGAATTTCCTTACCGTCTGCCCAAATTGACCACCCCGGTCTACTCTGGATCCCGTGCCGGAGGACGTGGGGGGCACGCCGTTCCCTGACGGCTGGGAGCCCGACGACGACCGCGACCGCGGGGGTATGGACGAAGAGTTCGCCTCCGTGGTCTTCGACGAGGCCTTCGTACGGGCAGCCGTGGTCCATGAGCCGACCGCGGTCGAACGTCTGCTCGCAGCGGCGGAGGCCCGTGCCGCGGCCCAGGAGGCCGAAGCGCGCCGCGCGCACTCCAGAGGCGCACGGGGCGACGACGACCGCTATGACGACGGCTTCGGACCCGACGGCTCCGATTTCGGCCACGGCCGTGACGACGAGCTGGACGACCTCGACGACACCGACGTACTGGAGGGCCGCTACGGCGTCGACGGGGCGTATGGCAGGCCGTACGGCAAGCAGACCCGCTGGCACCGGCCCGTCGCCTGGATCCTCGCCCTGGTCATGGGCATAGGCATGGTCGCGCTCGCCTTCACCGCGGTCTACCGGGGCGCCTCCTCCGGCCGCGGCGAACAGGTCCCGCCGCCCCCGGCCACCACCGGCGTCGAACAGGGCACCTCGACCGGCCCCTCCGCCTCCGCGGACTTCTCCCAGCCGGCGGCACCGGCGACGCCCCGCACGCCCTGACCAGCAGCGCGTTTACCGGGGCCTCCGGAGACCTACTCTCAAGGTATGGGCGGGCCTGGAAACCCACCTGAAGGGACTCCCGAGGGCGGCCCCGGCGGTGGAGAGGACGAGTACCGATCCGTCGTCTTCGACGAATCGTTTGTCCGTGCTGCCCGTATCCAGGAGTTCTCCGCACAGGAGCGCCTCACCGACCACGCCCCGGCCGTACGCAGCCGCCCGCCCCTGCGCCGCGGCCTCTCCCGGCAGGCGCTGATCCTCGTTCTGCTGATCGCCCTCGCCTTCGGCACCGCGATCTACATGGGCGTGCGCCACCCGTACGAGGCCCCGGCCGCCAAGCCCGCCGAGCCGCTCAGGATGACGGTGATCCCCCTGGCGCCGCAGGCCGCGGTGCCCGGCGCCGAGGACCCCGAGAAGCTGTTCGCGCGCAGTCCCGCCGCCCAGTTCCGCATCGGCGCCGAGGGCATCACGATGCCGGCCACCCGACGCACCGAGCACTTCACCGACGGCCAGGTCGTCACCTCGCTGACCATCGCCAAGGAGTATCTCGTCGCCTCCGCGCTCGACCCGCAGGTGCTCGGCGGCACCACCGTCCAGCCGGTCCGCAGGCTGCTCGACTCACAGCAGCTCGACCAGTTCGAGCAGAGCTTCGACCGGCCCACCGCCGACGGCCGGCACGCCCCCACCGGCTGGCTGGTCCGCTTCGACCCCTCCCGCGCGAAGCTCGCCGACCCCAAGATCCGCGTCCAGGGCACCCTCCAGGCCGCCGAGTACGACTCCGGCACCCTGGAGGTCGTCGCCGCCCACACCTTCGTGTACGCGCTGCGGCCCGCCTCCGGTGACAAGGCGCAGGCCTCGCTGTTCACCGTCCGGCGCGAGCTGCACTTCCGCTTCGACCAGGACGACCTGCGCACCCGCCAGGCCGAGGTCGTCGTCTCCTACGTCCAGGCCGGCCCCCTGGCCTGCGCCGACGACGCCGCGAACCATCTGCGCCCGCTGCTCGCCGGCCAGACGGACAAGGAGGGCGGCCCGGCCGGCACCGACCCGTACGCCACCGGTGGCGCCACGGCCCTGTGCGGCTCTCTCGCGCAGGGCGCCCAGCCGAAGGTGTGACGCACCCGCGCCGGGCCGAATGACGCCCGAGGCATACCCGAGGCACAAGAGCGCCCGGCTCGAAGGTCACAACCTCCTGGCCGGGCGCTCTGTGTCAGTGGCCGTCGCCGTGCGTCACTCGTCGTCAGGACGCCTGTCCTGGGCGGTGTCCGTGCCGGTGGCGGAGCCGGAGGAGCCGGAGGAGCCGGAGGAGCCGCTGCCGCCGTTGGCGAAGCCGCCGAAGCCGCGCCGGACCCGGCCGCCGAGGTCGCCCGCGCCGCCCGCGATGTCGCTGACCAGCTTCATCAGCGGGTCCTTGGAGCTCTTGACATGGCTCGTGTAGTGCGCGGCCGATTCACGGAAGGAGTCGGTGACCGAGGTGTCCTTGTCCTCGCTGCGCCGCGGGTAGTGCCCGTCCATGATCCGCTGGTAGTCGCGGGACTCGGCCCACTTCTTCAGCTCGGCCGCGCGCACGGTGGTGAAGGGGTGCGAGCGGGGCAGCACGTTCAGGATCTTCAGCACGGAGTCGCGCAGGTCGCCCCCGGCCTCGTACTCCTCGGCCTGCGCGAGGAACGCGTCCACGTTCATCTCGTGCAGGTGGTGGCCGCCGGCGAGCTTCATCAGCCCGCGCATCGAGGCCTGGAGGTCCTGGCCGACGAGCAGCCCGGCGCGGTCGGCGGACAGCTCCGACTTGCGGAACCACTCGCGCAGCGCGGTCACGATCGCCATGACCGCGAGGTTGCCCAGCGGGATCCAGGCGATCCGCAGCGCCAGGTTGGTCAGGAACAGCAGTATCGTGCGGTACACCGCGTGACCGGAGAGCGCGTGGCCGACCTCGTGGCCGATGACGGCCCGCATCTCCTCCTCGTCGAGCAGGTCGACGAGCCCGGTCGTCACGACAATGATCGGCTCGTCCAGGCCGATGCACATCGCGTTCGGTGTCGGGTCCTGGTTCACATACATCGGCGGGACCTTCTCCAGGTCCAGGATGTAGCAGGCATCCCGCAGCATGTCGTTCAGGTGTGCGAACTGCTGGTCCGAGACCCGTACCGAGTCGGACAGGAACAGCAGCCTCAGGCTGCGCTCGGGCAGCAGACCGCTGAGTGCCTTGAACACCGTGTCGAAGCCGCTGAGCTTGCGCAGCGCCACCAGCGCCGAGCGATCCGCGGGGTGTTCGTACGCCCGCGAGGAGATTCCCTCGAAGCGCCTGCGCTGCCTGCTCGGCACGTTCTCGTGCCCGTTCTGCTCGTGGCTGTCGTCCGGCATGTTTATCCCCCATGCGTCTGGTTGCCCATGTTGCCCCCGAAGCGGGATCCAGCCTAGGCGGAGTTACGGTGGCAGGGCATCAACCGGTAAGGAGCGATCTCATGGTGCATCTCCCCCACCTCCCGGCAGCGGGCTGGCTCACCGAGGCCGCGGACGTCGCCGCGAAGGAACAGGGAGCGGGCAACCTGCTGCGCGTGGTGCTCATCGTGATGGTCCTGGGCTCCGTCCTGATGGCGTGGTTCCTCCTGCGGGGATACAAGCGGGACGACTGACGCCCGCCGACGGAAAGGACGTCCGGCGCACGCGAACGGTTGTCTCGTGCGGGAAGTACGTACGCGAACGGCTGTGTCGTACGGGAAGTACGCGCGCGGTGGCCCCCGCGTTCAGTCCTGGGCGGAGTCGACGTGATCGGCGATGAGCCCCCCGCTTACGATGGGCGCAGTCTTTATCCCGATCCCACACCCGGATAGGTCACGCCGACGATGAGCTTCCACAGCACCGCTGCCGACTTGGTCACTTTCGCCGCCGAGGGCGGCGGGGAGCACGGCGGCAACCACGAAAGCCTCAGCCCCTACCTGACCGGCGGTGGAGCGTTCTTCGCCCTGATGCTGCTGCTGTGGATCACCACGCGCTTCAACCGGGACCGCTGATTCCGCCAATCCGCGCAAATGGTCGTTCGAACAGGACGCGGTGACCGGGCCGGTAGGGTCTCGACGCATGGGAGAGCAGGAAATGCCTACCGGTCCGCGGCACGACAAGGGCCGACGCCGCCTCGGCGTCATGGGCGGCACGTTTGACCCGATCCACCACGGTCACCTTGTCGCGGCCCAGGAGGTCGCCTCGCAGTTCCACCTCGACGAGGTGGTGTTCGTACCGACCGGACAGCCGTGGCAGAAATCGCACACCAAGGTCTCGCCAGCCGAGGACCGCTATCTCATGACGGTCATCGCGACCGCGGAGAACCCCCAGTTCTCCGTCAGCCGCATCGACATCGACCGCGAGGGTCTCACCTACACCATCGACACCCTGCGCGAGCTGCACGAGCTCAACCCGGACACGGACCTCTTCTTCATCACCGGTGCCGACGCGCTCGCCCAGATCCTCACCTGGCGCGACGCCGAGGAACTGTTCTCGCTCGCGCACTTCATCGGGGTCACCCGTCCGGGTCACACCCTGGCCGACCCCGGCCTGCCCGCGGGCGGTGTCTCGCTGGTCGAGGTCCCGGCGCTCGCCATCTCCTCCACCGACTGTCGTGCGAGAGTCGCGAAGGGCGACCCCGTCTGGTATCTGGTGCCGGACGGCGTGGTCCGCTACATCGACAAGCGGCAGCTGTACCGCGGCGAGTGAGCCGAGAGGGGCACCGGTGAACGACCGATACGACGCTGGCTACGGGGGCGACCAGCAGTACGAACTCGTGGGATACGACGAGTTCGGGCAGCCGGTGTACCGACAGGTGCCCCAGCAGCAGGCGTACGACCCGTACTGGACGCAGCCACAGCAGCCGCAACAACAGCAGCCACAGGGCTACGGCTACGACCCGTACGCGACCGGTCAGCAGCAACCGGTGTCCTCCTACGACACGAGTCAGCAGGCCCCCGCCGCCCCGTACGCCCCTTACGACCCCTACGGGCAGACCGCGAGCACCGGCCACCAGGCCCCTGTCACCGAGCAGACCGCCTACATCCCGCAGCAGGCGGGGCCCGCGGAGACCGGCGCCCCCGAGGAGAGCGAGCCCCGGACCGGTGCCCCTGCCCAGGGGCGGGACTCCGGCGAGCGGGAGTACCGCACCGAGCAGTTCGCCTTCGTCGAGGAACCCGACGGTGACTCCAAGGACGTCATCGACTGGCTGAACTTCACGGAGAACCGCACCGAGCGCCGTGAGGAGGCCAAGCGCCGCGCCAAGAGCCGGCTGATCGCGCTGACGGTGGTGTTCGCGCTGGTCGTGGCCGGTGGTGTCGGCTACCTGTGGTTCGCGGACCTGCTGCCCGGTTCGTCCTCGGACGAGCAGACGGGCACCACTACCTCGGCGGCCGCCCAGAAGCGCGACGTGATCGCCGTCCACCTGCACGACACCAAGAAGGGCGGCACCGCCACGGCGCTGCTCGTGAACAACACCACCACGAAGCAGGGCGCCACCGTCCTGATACCCAACTCCCTCGCCCTGTCCGGTGACGACGGCACCACGACCACCCTCGCCAAGTCCGTCGAGGACGACGGCTCCGCCGGCACCCGCGACGGACTCGACATCGTGCTCGGCACCGACATCGAGGGCACCTGGCGGCTGGACACCCCCTACCTGAACAACCTCGTCGAGCTCGTCGGCAACATCGACGTCGACACGAACACCGACGTGCCCGACCCCGAGGCCGAGAAGAAGACCGAGGCCCCCCTCGTCAACAAGGGCAAGGGGCAGACCCTCAGCGGCAAGATGGCCGTCGCCTACGCCACCTACCGGGCCTCCGGTGAGTCGCAGGACGCCCAGCTGGAGCGGTTCGGGCAGGTCATGCAGGGGGTGCTGCGCAAGCTGTCCGCCGACGCACAGGCCGCCACGACCACCGTGCAGACGCTGGCCCAGATCCTCGACCCCTCGCTCACCGACAAGGACCTCGGCACCTTCCTCGCCAAGCTCGCCGACCATGCCAAGGGCGGCGACTACAAGACCGAGCTGCTGCCCGTCCAGCAGGACGGCACCCTCAGCGCCGAGGACTCCGACAGCGTGGTCAAGGACCTGCTCGGCGGCACCGCGAAGAGCCCCGACGCCGGGGACGCCGTCCGCGTCGGCATCCGCAACGCCACCGGCGACAAGGACGCCACCGAACAGGCCCGCGTGGTCCTGCTCAACGGCGGCTACACCTTCCTCGACGCCGGCACGGTCGACACCGCCCAGGCGACCTCCCAGGTCACCTACTCCGACGCGGCCCGCAAGCAGGACGCCATCGAGGTCGCCAAGACCCTCGGCCTCCCGGCCGGTGCCGTGAAGAAGGGCAAGACCACCTCCAACGCGGACGTCTCCGTCGTACTGGGGCAGAACTACACCGGTAAATAATCGGCGCCCCCTCTGGGAGGGGGCGCCGGTATGCAGTGAGGCCGCCGCGCCATGCCATAGCCATTACGGAAAGCCATGTATTGAACCCTCCCCGCATGGGGATTCCTGGCTCACACCGCCAGATCGTTCGACGAACGGCCTGGTCCTACGTGATCGACGCCAGCCGGGTTGGAACCTGCCCGGTGGATGATGTACTGGAAGGAGTTGCCGTGCTGGCTTGGTTCTCGCTCAGCACGGTGCCGAAAGTAGCACTTGCCCCAGTCCTGAAGGCCGGGGTTCCCCCGAAAGGATGAGGGTGACTTCCACCAATCGCGCCATCGAGCTGATCAATGTGGCCGCGCAGGCGGCCGCCGACAAGCTCGCGCACGACGTCATCGCGTACGACGTCAGCGACGTGCTGTCCATCACGGACGCCTTCCTGCTCGCCTCCGCGCCCAACGACCGCCAGGTCAAGTCGATCGTTGACGAGATCGAGGAGCGGCTGAACAAGGAACTCGACGCCAAGCCGGTGCGCCGCGAGGGCGACCGCGAGGCCCGCTGGGTGCTGCTCGACTACGTCGACATCGTCGTGCACGTCCAGCACAGCGAGGAGCGGGTCTTCTACGCCCTGGAGCGGCTGTGGAAGGACTGCCCAGAGCTGGAGCTGCCCGCCGACGCCAAGGCCACCCGTGGCAAGGGCGAGGAGCACGCCAAGCTGCGGGCCGCGGAGGAGGCCGCCGAGCTGGGTGGGGAGCCGCGGTGACGGCGGGCATCGACGCGGCCGACCGGAAGGGCCGAGGGCGCCGCGTCATACTCTGGCGCCACGGCCAGACCTCGTGGAACGTGGAGCGCCGCTTCCAGGGCACCACGGACGTCGAGCTCACCGAGACCGGCCTCGGCCAGGCCCGCCGTGCCGCCAGGCTGCTCGCCTCCCTGAAGCCGGACGCGATCGTCGCCTCCGACCTCCAGCGTGCCGCGAAGACGGCCGCCGAGCTGGCCATGCTCACCGGCCTGGAGGTGACGCACGACGAGGGCCTGCGCGAGACCTACGCGGGCGTCTGGCAGGGCCTCACGCACGACGAGATCATCGCCCGGCACGGCGAGGAGTACGCGGCGTGGAAGCGCGGCGAGCCAGTCCGCCGTGGCGGTGGCGAGCTGGAGACCGAGGTCGCCGACCGCGCCGCCCCGGTGGTCCTCCGGCACGCCGACAAGCTCCCCGACAACGGCACGCTCGTGGTGACCAGCCACGGCGGCACGATCCGCACCACCATAGGGCGCCTCCTCGGTCTGGAGCCCCACCACTGGGAGAGCCTCGGCGGGCTCTCCAACTGCTGCTGGTCCGTCCTCGGTGAAGGTGCCAGGGGCTGGCGGCTCCTTGAGCACAACGCCGGCACGCTGCCGGAACCGGTGCTCGGCGACGACGACTGACCGTTGACCGTCGTGCAACGTCTCGTACCGGGGCCGGGACCCGGATTTCACTTTCCGGCTGGTCGCAGGCTAAAGTTCTTCTTGTTCGCCCCGCCGAGCGGGGCGAAACACCATACGGCTTCGCCGGATGGAAGCAAGGGGCTATAGCTCAGTTGGTAGAGCGCCTGCATGGCATGCAGGAGGTCAGGAGTTCAATTCTCCTTAGCTCCACAGAACAGATCAGATCGGTACAGAAGATCCCGTTCCCGTGAGGGGGCGGGATTTTTCGTGTGTGACCTGCGTCCCTGCTTGAGCATGAGTGGCCCGGCGGGCGTATACCTCTTCGGACGACCTTCTTTCCCGCCGCGTGTCCGGACTGGTACGAAGGCGTCGCTGACCGTATTGGTCCGGCCGTGGCAGAATCAAACGGCCGGAAGGGGGCGTGGCCCGACGGGAGGGAGAAGCGATGCCTGCGAGCATCCGCGGGGAGGCCCATGGCCTCCCCGAGCTGGTGGTGATGCGGAGCAAGACCACCCTCCTCTGCCCTTCCTGCGGCTCGCTCCACGTTGCCCAAGTACTCGGTGACAACGGAGGGATCTCCTACGTGTGCACGGCCTGCGGCCACAGCTGGAGCTGAACTATGGGTGCACACAGGAGAAAGTGCGACTGGTGCGGCAGCGGCACGCCCATCGTCCGTGACATGGAGCCCGTCAACGCCGACTACCAGTACTGGTGCGAGGAATGCGCACGGGCGCTGATCATAAAAGGCGACCCGATCGAGACGTATCGCGAGCTGGAGGGTGAGCCGATCTACGGCCGCCTCCTCGAAGAGCACTGCACGCTCAAGCGTTTCTACTCGTTCGTGACGGCCTGAGCGTCTCGGCGCCGGTGAGGGCCAGGAAGAGCAGCCCGGCCCCCACATAGAGGCCCGACAGCGTCAACTCGACGCCGTTCTGTCGCAGTTCCAGCCGTCCCGGCCCGTGTGGCACCCACCACAGGGCGTACGAGCAGAAGACCAGCGCCATGCCGACGGCCACCGCGCGCCGGCGGGCCGCGGCCGTCACGAGCACCATCGGCACGCACCACACCCAGTGGTGGGACCACGACACCGGGCAGACCAGCAGCGCCGTCACCGCGCACGCGGCCATCGCCGAACCGCGCCGTCCGCGCAGCTCGGCGGTGACCGCGACAGAGAGGCCCAGCGCCCCCGTGACGGCCGCCGGGGCGAGCCACCAGACGCCGGGCTGCGGGGTGTGCAGCAGCCGGGCCAGTACCCCGCGCAGGGCCTGGTTGGCGGTGTCCTCGGGATGCCCGACCCGGCCCGCCGCGAAGACCATCCGGGTCCAGAACCGCCAGGAGTCGTACGGCAGGACGGCCGCCGCCAGCAGGGTCGCGCCGGCGAAGGTGAGGGCCGCCCCGCGCGCGTGCCGCAGCCAAGGGCCGCCGGAACGATGCCTGAACCGGGCCACGACACCGGTGGCCAGCAGGAACACCGCGAACAGCGCTGGAGTCAGCTTCACGGCCGCCGCCAGACCGATACCGACGCCGGCCCAGCGGTGCCCCGGCCGCCGGGACAGATCCCACAACACCAGGGCGGCGAGCAGCAGATTGACCTGTCCGTACCGCAGGGTCGTCCACACCGGCTCGCACCACACGGCCGCCGCCGCGACCCACCAGACGGTCTCCACGCGCGCGTGCCCGGCGATGCGCAGCGCGAAACCCACGAAGACGACGACAAGGGCCAGGTTCCCGGCTGTCGCCAGGGTGCGCAGGGCGGCCAGGTCCGGCAGTGTCAGCGGGGTGAAGAGCAGGGCCGCGAACGGTGGGTACGTGGTGGGCAGTTGGGCCTCGGTCGCCCGCAGCGCGTAGAGGTCACCGCCGGCCCGTACGGTCTCGCCCTCCGCCCGGTAGACCATCAGGTCGATCATCGAGACGTCGGCGGCCCGCTGCGCGATCCAGAGGCCCGCGAAGGAGAACAGACACGCCCCCATGGCGACCGGGACGCGGCGATGGACTTCCGGAAACGCGATCACGGTCACGGAAGCCGACATTAGCGATCAAATCGACCTTTGATCCGTATCCGATCCGCACCCGATCCGCACCCGACGGAAACGATTTGGTGGAGCGCGCGGGTGACCGGTAATGTTGGCGTCGCCGCCAGGGAAACCCGGCAGCACATAGCAAGGGGCTATAGCTCAGTTGGTAGAGCGCCTGCATGGCATGCAGGAGGTCAGGAGTTCAATTCTCCTTAGCTCCACAGAAAAGACCCCGTCCAAGTGGACGGGGTCTTCCCGTTGTTGGCGGCGAGCGTGGCAGAGACCGAGCCTGACAGAGACAAGAGAAGGGCGGGCCCACCCCATCGGGGTGACCCGCCCTTCGGCGTACTCAGCGACCGCTGCCCAGGGCCCGGCGACCGCGGCCCTGGGAGAGGACCGGCAGGTTGCGGGACGGGGCGGAGCCGCGGGTGTCCTCCTCGATGCGCAGGGCGAGCGCGGGGCAGCGTCGCACCGCGCGGAGCGCCTTGGCCTCGGCGTACTGGGGGACCTTCGCTTGGGCGACGGTGGGGAAGCCGTCGGCGCCCAGCTGGAAGACCTCCGGGAGGATGTCGGCGCACAGGCCGTGGCCGCGGCACAGCGTCCAGTCGACGAAGATCTTCTGCCGACTGGCGCCGCTCTCCTCCTGACCCGCGCCACCGGGGATGCCCGTCGGGGCCCTGCCGCCCTCGAACAGCGGCAGCACACCTTCCACGGGGCGCCCGCAGCCGTTGCCGAGGACATGTGCGGCGAGGTCGTCGGTGAACGCCTTGATGGTCGATTCCAGGAACATCGCGGAGCCGTCCGGGTGCGAGCACGCGCCGCGCCGCTTCACGTTCTTGGCGACCTGCTTGAGGGCCTCCAGGGCGGCCGGGCCGCCGCCGTTGAGGATGTCCTCCATGCCGCGCGCGGCGGCCGGCAGACCGAGGTAGCAGGGACCGCACTGTCCCGCGCTCTCCTCGGCGAGCCACTTCGCGACCTGGAGCGACTCGCCGAGCGGGCAGGTCTCCTGACTGATCGGCAGGATCGCGCCCGCGCCGAGCGCACCGCCCACCGCGTCCAGCGAATTCCGGGAGACGACCGCCTCGTTGACGGTGGCCGCGTCGATCCACTTGCCGTGGTAGCCGCCGGTCAGCACGCCCTGCGGGACCGGCGGCGCACCGGCGAGCTGCAGGATGTAGCGCAGCGGCACACCGGTGGGGGCCTCGATCACCATCGGGCGGGCGACCGCGCCGGAGACGGTGAGCATGACGGTGCCCGGCTCGTCGTACAGGCCGGTGTTGCCGTACCGCTCGGCGCCTATACGGGCGCCGATGGCCAGCTGGGCGAAGGTCTCGGCGTTGGAGAGCAGGGTCGGCGCGCCACCGACACCGCTCTTGGACGCGCTGGTCTTGCGGCCCGGCGGGATGGGCGGGCCGCCGTCGATCGAACGGATCAGCGAGCCGGCCGCGCCGGTGACCATGCGGACCGGGTTGCGCTGCACGCTCGCGCGGATGGCCGCGCCCCGCCGGTTGCTCAGCCCGCGCTCGGCGAGGGCGGCCTCCATCGACCGCTCGGTGGAGGCACGTGTCACCCCGATGACCAACTGGCGGGCGCCCAGGGCCTCGGCGACCAGCAGGGCGCCGTCCAGGATGAGGTGCGGGGCACGGTTGATCAGCACCGTGTCCTTGCGGCAGGCGGGTTCGTCCTCACTGCCGTTGACGACCACGACGGGCCGGATGCCGCGCTTGATCGCCGATTCGGCGACCGAGCGCAGCTTTTTGTGGAACGGGAAGCCCGCGCCTCCCCTGCCCTTCAGGTTGATCCGCTCGGACAGCTGGGCGAGTTGCTCGCCGCCCATCGGTTCGAGCGGACCGTGCACCTTCAGGTGCATGGGGAGGTCGAGTCTCTCGACGAGGTCGAAGCCCGAGGTGAGCTGGGGGAGCCCCACCACACGGACTTCGGGGACGTCGGGAAGGGCCTCGTTCACTTAAAGCCTCCGGAAGGCGCGTTCCAGGGTTCGCCTGAGCCCGGCTGCTGGTCGAAGTCGTAGCCGGACAGCGTTTCAGTGGCGGGACCGCTGTTGTACGTGTCATTCGGGTTGTACGTGCCGTAGGGGGCGTTCGTCTCAGGCGTTCCGTAAGAAGTTTCGGGAGTCGCCTGGTATGCCTGGCCCGGATAGGTCTGGCCACCGCCCGCGAACGCCTGTCCGGCGAAGGTGTCCTGCATCGGGTCGTACGCCGACGGGGGCGCCTCGCCGACCGGCGGCGGGGACGGCGCGGGCCAGCGGGTGCTGCCCGTGGTCGAGCCGTCGTCCATGCGCGGCATGGCCTGGGTGGGCTGCATGTCCAGCGGCGGCTGCTGCTGGGTCAGGTAGGGCGCCGTGGGCTCCGGGGCGCGCGGGGTCATCGACACGGCGCGGTAGGCGGCGGCGAAGCCGGGGCTGGAGTCGGCCGCCGCACGCTGCGGGGGTACCCCCAGCGGGTCGCCCAGCGCGGGGCCCGGGTTCTGCCCGCCGAAGCCGGGCAGCGGGAACTGGCCGGTGTCGCGGACTCCGGCGTCGCGCCGGCCGCCGTCGCGCCCTTCCGCGTCGCGTCGGCCGCCGGGGTCCTGCAGGGCCGAACGGGACTTCACGAGCTCGTCGACCTCCGGGGGTCGCTGGCCGTCGGTGCCCAGAATCGCGGTGATCCGTTCGACCACCTGGCGCTTGACCGGGCGGGGGGCGGCGCGCAGCAGCAGCGCGGCGGCTACGGCGACCAGGCCCAGCGAGTAGAGGGTCACGAAGATCGGCTTGGCCTCGCGACCCGCGTAGAGTCCGTGCACGAGCGCGAAACACCAGGCCGGATAGGCCATCATGTGCATCGTCCGCCAGCGGGCCGCGACCGGCGCGGGGGAGGCGAAGTTGCTGCGCAGCGCGCCGGTGATGGCGACGAAGACCATCAGGGATCCGGCGGTCGCGCCGAAGCCGATGAGCGCGCCCGAGCCCGTCACACCGAGTGCGAAGGGGAACAGGGCGATCGCGGACACGTGGTCCAGCGCCAGCTTGACCGTGACATGCAGGACGAGGAACGCGACCGACGCGATCGCGGTCGTTCGGTGCACGGCCTGGCCGATGATCCGCTGGCGCACGCTGAGCAGGGTCCGGTCCTGGGCGACGAGCCCCCAGAGCACCGAGCAGGTCAGCGAGACGAGCGAGAGCACGCCCGCGCCGAAGTCGAGGAATTCCCGGTACGTGTCACCTCCGACCAGCACACTTACGGGTATCAGCAGCAGAGCGGCAGCCGTCGCCATCCCGTAGGCCGAGCGGCCCGGTTGAGGCATCGAGCTGTTACTGCGACGAGGGTTCATGGGGGCAACTCCGAACAGTTCGGGAAAGCGGTCCCGTCGTCGAACTGTAAGTGGTGGCAAACCGAGCGGTACGAGGTTTGAGTTATTGCGCTGTTATCAAGGGGCAATCTCACATCTGTGTTGTCCCTTAGGGGTTGTTACGCGAAGTAATATTTGAATCTTGTTCAACTTTTTTGGCCGGATCCCGTGGCTGACACGCCGCGCCTCGGTGTCGAGACGGCCGGTAACCTCGTCGCGACGGCCATGAGGGCTGCGGTACCCTGAGCCCATGCGTGCCGTACGCCTTCTGCTTAGCGAGCCGCGCTGATCAGTCCCGACCGCCGATGAACGGCGAGGTCGGAATCGGCGCGGCGTCCCCTCCTGTGCGAGGGGATTTTTCGTTTCCGGACGACATATCCGCTGGCAGAGACGATCGATGGAGCTTTGAGGATCATGAGCGAGACGAACCCCGCTGCCGCCGCTGCTGTGTCGGTGGATGCAGCGCCGCACCGCTACACGGCCGCCATGGCGGCCGACATCGAGGCACGCTGGCAGGACTTCTGGGACGCCGAGGGCACGTACGCGGCGCCGAACCCGAAGGGTGACCTGGCGGGCGACCCCGAGCTGGCCGCCCGGCCCAAGAAGTTCATCATGGACATGTTCCCGTACCCCTCCGGTGCGGGCCTGCACGTCGGCCACCCCCTGGGGTACATCGCCACCGACGTCTTCGCGCGCTTCCAGCGGATGACCGGCCACAACGTCCTGCACACCCTGGGCTTCGACGCCTTCGGCCTGCCCGCCGAGCAGTACGCGGTGCAGACCGGCACGCACCCGCGCGTGTCCACCGAGGCCAACATCGCGAACATGAAGTCCCAGCTGCGCCAGCTGGGCCTGGGTCATGACAAGCGCCGGTCGTTCGCCACGATCGACCCGGACTACTACAAGTGGACCCAGTGGATCTTCCTGCAGATCTTCAACTCCTGGTACGACGACGAGGCGAGGAAGGCCCGCCCGATCGCCGAGCTGGTCGCCCGGTTCGAGAGCGGTGAGCGTGCTGTTCCCGGTGGGCGGGGCTGGCATGACCTGACCGCCGCCGAGCGCGCCGACGTCCTGGGCGGGTACCGCCTGGCGTACGCCTCCGACGCGCCGGTCAACTGGTGCCCCGGACTGGGCACCGTCCTGGCCAACGAGGAGGTCACCGCCGACGGCCGTTCCGAGCGCGGCAACTTCCCCGTCTTCAAGGCCAAGCTGCGCCAGTGGAACATGCGCATCACGGCCTACGCCGACCGTCTGCTGGACGACCTGAACGAGCTGGACTGGCCCGAGGCCATCAAGCTGCAGCAGCGCAACTGGATCGGCCGCTCCGAGGGCGCCCGCGTCGACTTCCCGATCGACGGCGAGAAGATCACGGTCTTCACCACCCGCCCCGACACGCTGTTCGGCGCGACCTACATGGTCCTGGCGCCCGAGCACCCGCTGGTCGACAAGTTCACCCCGGATGCCTGGCCCGAGGGCACCTACGACGTGTGGACCGGCGGTCACGCGACCCCGGCCGAGGCCGTCTCCGCCTACCGCGCGCAGGCCGCCTCCAAGTCCGACGTCGAGCGGCAGGCCGAGGCCAAGGACAAGACCGGCGTCTTCATCGGCTCGTTCGCGACCAACCCGGTCAACGGCGAGCAGATCCCTGTCTTCATCGCCGACTACGTGCTGATGGGCTACGGCACCGGCGCGATCATGGCCGTCCCGGCCGGCGACCAGCGTGACTTCGAGTTCGCGCGCGCCTTCGAACTGCCGATCCACTGCATCGTCGAGCCGACCGACGGCCGGGGCACGGACACCTCCACCTGGGAGGACGCCTTCGCCTCGTACGACGCCAAGATCATCAACTCCGCCAACGACGAGATCTCCCTGAACGGCCTGCCCGTCGCCGAGGCCAAGGCCCGCATCACCGAGTGGCTGGAGCGCAAGGGCATCGGCGAGGGCACCGTCAACTTCCGGCTGCGTGACTGGCTGTTCAGCCGCCAGCGCTACTGGGGCGAGCCCTTCCCGATCGTCTACGACGAGGACGGCGTCGCCCACTCGCTGCCCGAGTCGATGCTGCCGCTGGAGCTGCCCGAGGTCGAGGACTACTCGCCGCGCACCTTCGACCCGGACGACGCCGACACCCAGCCCGAGACGCCGCTGTCGCGCAACGAGGAGTGGGTCAACGTCACGCTGGACCTGGGCGACGGCCCGAAGCGGTACCGGCGCGAGACCAACACCATGCCCAACTGGGCCGGTTCCTGCTGGTACGAGCTGCGCTACCTGGACCCGCACAACGACCAGAAGCTGGTCGACCCGGAGATCGAGCAGTACTGGATGGGCCCGCGCGAGGGGCAGCCGCACGGTGGCGTCGACCTGTACGTGGGCGGTCAGGAACACGCCGTACTGCACCTGCTGTACGCGCGCTTCTGGTCCAAGGTCCTTTACGACCTGGGGCACGTCTCGTCCGCCGAGCCGTTCCACAAGCTGTACAACCAGGGCATGATCCAGGCCTTCGTGTACCGCGACAGCCGTGGTTTCGCGGTACCGGCCGCCGAGGTGGAGGAGCGCGACGGCGCGTACTACTACCAGGGCGAGAAGGTGTCCAGGCTGCTGGGCAAGATGGGCAAGTCCCTGAAGAACGCGGTCACCCCGGAGTCCATCTGCGCGGAGTACGGCGCCGACACGCTGCGCCTGTACGAGATGGCGATGGGCCCGCTGGACGTCTCCCGGCCGTGGGACACTCGCGCGGTGGTGGGCCAGTTCCGGCTGCTGCAGCGGCTGTGGCGCAACGTCGTCGACGAGGCGACCGGCGAGGTCACCGTGGTCGACGCGGAGCCCGACGAGGACACACTGCGGGCGCTGCACAAGGCCATCGACGGCGTACGCCAGGACTTCGAGGGCATGCGGTTCAACACCGCCATCGCCAAGGTCACCGAGCTGAACAACCACCTGACCAAGGCGGGCGGAGCCGTTCCGCGCACGGTGGCCGAGCAGCTGGTGCTGCTGATCGCGCCGCTGGCCCCGCACATCGCCGAGGAGCTGTGGCGCAAGCTGGGCCACAGCGACTCGGTCGTCCACCAGGACTTCCCCGTCGCCGATCCCGCGTACGTCGTCGACGAGGCCGTCACCTGTGTCGTCCAGGTCAAGGGCAAGGTCAAGGCCCGACTGGAGGTGCCGCCGACCATCTCCGAGGAGGACCTGGAGAAGGTGGCGCTGGGCGACGAGAAGGTGGTCGCGGCGCTGGCCGGGGCCTCGATCCGGAAGGTGATCGTGCGGGCGCCGAAGCTGGTGAACATCGTCACGTAGGTCTGTTCCGGACGAGGTTCCGGGGTGTCCCCTACGGGCAGGTTCAGGGTTCCGATGGAACCCCGGGCCTGCCCGTTGCGTTTACCGTTGAAGAGCGCAGCAGCATGTGCCGCGCGGGTCGAAGGAGGAGCGCGCCATGGAAGCCGTCATCGCAGTGGTCGCCCTGTTCTTCGTGCTGTTCGTGGTGCTGGGGGCGTACGCCACGGTGAAGGCGATCGGCGCGGCCAAGCGCGGCGTGGACCGCACGATCACGCAGGCCAAGCGGTCGGTCGAGGACACCACCCTGCGCGCACGAAGCCTCGCCCAGCCGGGCCCGGTGGGCCAACTGGCCGACCTGCGGCTGAAGTTGCGCACCTCGATGCGGGCCACCCAGGAGGCCCTGCAGGCGGGCGTGGGCGAGGACGAGTCCCTGAAGGAGTCCCTGGCCCTCTTCGAGCAGCTCAGCAGGCACGGCCGGGAGCTGGACGACGAGCTCAAGCGCCTGGAGCCCGAGCCCGACCGTGCCAAGCTGGCCCAGCGGCTGCCCTCGCTGCGCGAGCGTACGGAGCGGATCATCAAGTCGGCCGACTCCCTGCGCTGGGCGGCGCACGACCGGGCCCGCAAGTTCGCGGAGGACGACCTGGACACGCTCAGCGCCCAGATAGACGTCGAGGCGGACGCGCTGCGGCACTGGACGACGGAGCCCACACCGGTCTGGCCCGAGGCCCCGAAGCCCGAACCCACCGCCTCCACCGGGCAGACCTGGCAGGAGACCCCCGGGTCCCGCACCGCCGAGTCCCCGTCCCGTGAGCCCCGGTCCGGTGAGGAACCGCCCCGGCCCGCGATCAACCCGTCGGGACCGCGGCCGACGTACCCGTGGCAGAAGAAGCCCCGCCCGGAGAGCACGACTTGATCCGGGCCCGCGCCTTTGCGTGCCCGCAGGCGGGAGGGGCCGGGCTGCCGTCGGTGGGTCTTGGCGGGTAACCTCCAGCTCATGTCCCGCCATGTCGCGATCGTCACCGATTCAACGGCCTACCTGCCGCCGCCGGCGATGGAGCGTCACAGCATCACAGCGGTGCCCTTGACCGTGGTCCTCGGTGATCAGGCACTCGAAGAGGGCACCGAGATCTCGGCCCGTGCCCTGGCCCAGGCACTGCAGAGGAGACGGTCCGTCACCACCTCCCGCCCCAGTCCCGAACTGTTCGCGCAGACCTACCGCGAGGTGGCCGAGTCGGGGGCCACGGGCATCGTCTCGCTGCACCTGTCCGCCGAGTTCTCCGGCACCTACGACGCGGCCGTGCTCGCCGCGCGCCGGGCACCCGTGCCGGTGCGCGTGGTGGACACCGGGATGGTCGCGATGGCCCTCGGGTTCTGCGCCCTGGCCGCCGCCGAGTCCGCGGAGGCGGGCGGCACGGTGGACGAGGCCGTCACGGCCGCCGAGAAACGGGCCGCGGGGACCTCCGCGTACTTCTACGTCGACACGCTGGACTATCTGCGGCGGGGCGGCCGGATCGGTGCGGCGCAGGCGCTGTTCGGTTCCGCGCTCGCGGTGAAGCCGCTGCTCCAGCTGGACGGCGGCCGCATCGAGATGCTGGAGAAGGTGCGTACGGCGTCCAGGGCGATCGCCCGTTTGGAGGAGATCGTCGCCGAGCGGGCGGGCGGCGCGCCGGTCGACATCGCCGTTCACCACCTCGCCGCGCCCGAGCGGGCCTCGGCGCTCGCGGAACGGCTGCGGGACCGTGTGCCCGGGCTGGCCGATCTGCATGTGAGCGAGGTCGGGGCGGTACTCGGGGCGCACACCGGGCCTGGGTTGTTGGCGGCGGTCGTCTCGCCTCGGTGAGGGGCAGCCCGCTGTGGGCTGGTGCCGTTGTTTGTCGCTCGTGTGGGTGATGGAGTTATCCACAACTGGGCGGTAATCCACGGGAATTGAGCAAGATCATCGCGGGTGGGTGGTCTTGCCCGATCCTCGTCGCATGGCACTTCGATCACGTACACGGACAGCGACAGTCACCAGTGGGCCGGGGCGCGGCCCGTCCTCCGACAGCCGTGCCCGGCACCGGTCGCGGCGGCCCAAGGGCCGGGCGGGACGCCGCCACCAGGCTTCGGCCGAGACGGTTCGGCTGCGCGCCGAGGCGCTGTTTCCCGAAAGAGCGCGGGAGCCGCGGGAGTTGGGGCACGGACCGCCGGGTGCGCCGAGGGGGAGGACAGCGGCGGGTGCCGGTGTCGCCTGGGCGGGTGAGGCTGGGCAGCGTGCTGAGCCTGAACCTTCGCTCGGAGGTGCTGTTGAGGGGGACGCCTCAGGTGACGGTGCTGTCGCCGGTGTTGGGCGAGGAGCCTGGCGGGAGAGGGCCAGGGCGGCTGTGTGGGAACGGCTGCCGTTCTGGTTGCAGGCGCGGTGTGGCATCGAGCGGAAGAGTGTCGTCGCGCTGAGCGTGGTGTTGGTCGTGGCGGCGGTTTTCGCCGCGCAGCACTTCTGGACGGGGCGTGCTCAGCAGGTGGGAGCGCCCGAGGTGGTGCGGGCGAGTGGTCCGTCGGTGCCGGGAGCCTCATTCGGTGCGGCGGGCGAGGGGCACGGAGCGGGGCCGGGTGCCTCGGCCGAGACGATCGCTCCCCCGGCCGGGCCCTCGATCGTGGTGGACGTCAGCGGGAAGGTGCGCAGCCCGGGGATCCAACGGCTGCCGGCCGGCTCCCGGGTCGCCGACGCGCTGCGGGCGGCGGGCGGGGTGCAACCGGGGGCGAACACGGACGGCCTCAACCGCGCCCGCCTCCTCGTGGACGGTGAACAGGTCCTGGTCGGTGGCCCGGCGCCCGGGGCGGCGGGAACGGTCACCGGTCCGGGGGCCGGCTCAGGCGTGGCCGGGACCGGCGGAGCGGTCGCCGGGGCGGCTCCCGCGACCCCCGTCTCCCTCAACACGGCCACTGCCGATCAACTGGACACCCTTCCCGGAGTCGGCCCGGTCCTGGCTCAGCACATCATCGCCTACCGCACTCAGCACGGCGGTTTCCGTTCCATCGACGAACTGCGAGAGGTGAACGGAATCGGCGATCGCCGATTCGCCGATCTGCGGAACCTCGTACGGCCATGAACGCGCCGCGAGCGGGAGAGGAACCGGCGACGCCGGTCGGGGTGCGGGGTGCTCCTCGACGTCAGGCGGTGCATGCGGCCTCCGGGAACCGGCTCGGCGTCGCGCACCCGAGGCAGGAGGGGCCGACGGATCTGCGTCTGGTGCCACCGGCGCTGGCCGCGTGGGCGACGGCGGCGCTGATGGTGCGCGTCTCGGCCGGGTGGGTCACGGGTGTGGTCGCGGTCTGCCTGATCGTGGGTGTGGCCCTTCTCCTCACTCGGCGCGGGCGGACTCCTGAGGAGGGGCGGAGGGCGCCGCGAGCAGTGGTCTGGACGAGAGCGTCCGTCGCCGCCGTGTCGCTGTGCGTCGCCGCCGCCGCGGCCTCCGCCGGGTTGCACGGGGCGGATCTGCGCCGAGGGCCGGTGCCTGCTCTGGCCGGGCGGTACGCGCAGGTGACCGCTGATGTGGAGCTCACCGCCGACCCACGGCTCACTCGACCCCGGATCAAGGGCCATCACGCGGCTCCGACGGCCGTACTCCTCCAGGCCGAGGTACGGCGCGTGAGGGGCCGGGACGGGACGGTCGTGGCCACGCGGACGCCGGTTCTGGTCATCGTCGATGTCGATGTAGATGTCGGTGCGGATGCGGATGCGGATGCGGATGCGGATGCGGATGCGGATGCGGACGCTGACGCTGACGTGCGGTCGGGCGCGGGCGAGGGCAGGCGTTCGCCTTGGCTCACGTTGCTGCCGTCCACTCGGGTGCGGGTGGTCGCGCAGGTCGTGCCGGCCCTTGCCGGGGGAGAGCGGGTCGCGGCTGTGCTGCGGGTGCGTGGGGGTGGGCCGCCGGAGGTGGTGGGGGAGGCGAGTGCGGCGCAGCGGTTCGCGGGGCGGTTGCGCGAAGGGCTGCGGGAGGCGACCGACGGGCTGGACGCGGACGCGCGGGCGTTGTTGCCGGGGTTCGTCGTCGGGGACACCTCGCGGGTACCGGCCGAGTTGGACGAGGCGTTCAAGGCGACCGACCTCACTCATTTGCTCGCGGTCAGCGGGGCCAACTTCACGATCTTGTTGGCACTGTTCATCGGGCCGCCCGGGCTGGCCCAGCGTGCCGAGCGGCGGGGACTCGCGGCCCGGCTCGGGATTCCGTTGCGGGTGACGGCGCTGGTCGGCGGTGTGCTGACGCTCGGCTTCGTGATCGTGTGCCGGCCGGACCCGAGCGTGGTGCGGGCCGCTGCCTGCGGGTCGATCGCGCTGCTGGCCATCGCGACGGGCCGCCGCAGGTCGCTCATCCCCGCGCTGGCGACGGCGGTTTTGCTGTTGGTGCTGTACGACCCTTGGCTGGCCCGCAGTTATGGCTTCCTGCTGTCCGTCCTCGCGACAGGGGCCCTGCTCACTCTCGCCCCGCGCTGGAGTGCGGCGCTCCAGCGGCGCGGGGTGCCGCCGCGCCCCGCCGAGGCGCTGGCGGCGGCGGGCGCCGCGCAGGCCGTGTGCGCGCCGGTCGTCGCCGTGCTGTCGGCCAAGGTGAGCCTGGTGGCCGTGCCGTGCAATCTGCTGGCGGAGTTCGCCGTGGCGCCGGCCACGGTGCTGGGGTTCGCCGCGCTGGCGACGGCCCCGGTGGCGATGCCCGTGGCCGAGTGCATCGCCTGGTGCGCGAGTTGGCCCGCCGGTTGGATCGCGGGCATCGCGCGCACGGGGGCGTCCCTGCCCGGCGCCGGGGTGGACTGGCCGGGCAGTTGGACGGGGGCGTCGCTGCTGGCCCTCGTCACGCTGGTCGTCGTCCTGGTCGGCCGACGGCTCGTGAGCCGTCCGTGGCTGGTGGGGGCCTGCCTGGTGGTATTCCTGCTGGTCGTGGTGCAGCCGCCGCCGCTGACGAGGGTGATCACGGGGTGGCCGCCACCGGGCTGGCGGTTGGTGATGTGCGATGTCGGACAGGGCGACGCGACCGTGCTGGCGGCGGGCGACGGCAGCGGAGTGGTCGTGGACGCCGGTCCCGATCCGGTGCTGGTCGACCGCTGTCTGACGGCGCTCGGCATCACCAGGATCCCGCTCGTCGTCCTCACCCACTTCCACGCCGATCATGTGACGGGGCTGCCGGGAGTGCTGCGGGGGCGTTCGGTCGGGGCGATCCAGACGACGGGGTTCGAGGAGCCCGCGGACCAGGCCGAGTTCGTGCACCGGGAGGCGGCGGCCCGGCGGGTTCCGATGACGCGGGCCGTGGCCGGGGAGGAGCGGCGTACGGGCGGCCTCGCGTGGCGGGTGCTGTGGCCGCCGGGCGGCGCGTCCACCCCGGACGGGCCGAACGACGCCAGCGTGACCATGCTCGTACGGTCGGCCGGGCTGACCATGCTGCTGCTCGGCGACCTCGAACCGCCCGCCCAGCGGGAGCTGTCGAGATCCCCCGAGGCCGCGGAACTGCGAGCCGTCGACGTACTGAAGGTCGCCCATCACGGGTCGGCCTACCAGGATCCGGACCTCATACGCGCGGTCGCCCCGCGGCTGGCGCTCATCTCGGCGGGCAGGGACAACCCGTATGGACACCCGGCCCCCAGCACGGTCGCGGCGCTGCGGGCCGGGGGTGCCACGGTGCTGCGTACGGACGAGGACGGAGCGGTCGCCGTCGCGGGTACGGCCACGGGGTTGCTGGTGGCGAGAGACTGAGGTCATGGATACCGCAGAGCTTGACGCCTACCTTCGCCGCATCGGGGCCGGGCATCCGGCCTGGCCCACCGTTGATGTACTGCGTGAGCTGCACCTGCGCCATCTGAAGGCGGTGCCGTTCGAGAACCTGTCGATCCATCTCGGAGAGGAGATCGTGCTGGAGGAGAAGCGGCTGCTCGACAAGGTGGTCGGGGAGCGCAGGGGCGGCTTCTGCTTCGAACTGAACGGGCTGTTCGGAGCGTTGCTCGCGGCGCTGGGCTTCGATGTGACACTGCTCGCGGCACGGGTGTACGGCGACGCGGGGCGGCTCGGGATCCCGTACGACCACCTCGCGTTGCGGGTGCGGACGGTGGACGGGGGCGACTGGCTGGCCGACGTCGGATTCGGGGCGAACAGCCACTATCCGCTGAAGTTCGGGGACCGGGGGGAGCAGGAGGACCCGGCCGGCACCTTCCGGGTGGTGGAGGCGGATCGGGAGAGCGGGGCTCGGGAGTTCGGGGACCTGGACGTCCTGCGGGACGGCAAGCCGCAGTACCGACTGGAGGTCCGGCCGAGGGAGCTCAGGGACTTCGTGGCCGGGGCCTGGTGGCACAGCACGTCGCCGACCTCGCACTTCACGCAGTCGCTCGTCTGTTCCCGGGTCGGCGACGAGGGCGGCCGGATCACGCTCAGCGGGCGCACCCTCACGGTGACGTCCGCCGAGGGCCACCGGGAGGTGACCGAGTTGACGACGGACGCGGAGGTGCTGGGCGTGTACCGGGAGCGGTTCGGGATGGAGCTGGGGAGGGTGCCGGAGGTGAGGGCGACGCGATAGGGGCGGGCGGTCCGGCGTGGGGTGGGTCGGGGGTGGCTGGGTCGGGTGGCGGAAGATGGGGGCGTGAGTGATGTGAGACATGTGCTGGTGCTGCCCGACCGCGATGCCGCGGAGAAGGCGGCGGAGGCGCTCGGGGAGCGGTTCGGGCTGGACGAGGAACCGCAGCTGGTGCGGGACGCGCTGGCCGGGGAGGACGACGCCGAGGACGCGCAGTGGCTGCTGGTGCTTCGGGACGCGCACGGGCGGCTCGATCCGGCGGCGTTGGATGAGTTCGCGGGGGAGTGGGAGGGATGGCGGGAAGAACCGTGACGCGGTGACGCCCCGCTGGGAGCACCGGTGGACTCCGAGGGGTGCGCCGGACGCCGCGGGGGCCCTTGTCAGTGGGGCGTGGGATGCTTTCGGGGATGGCCAAGAAGACTGCGAACGACGACCTTCTCGCCCCCGTCACGCTTGCCGTGGGCCAGGAGGACCTGCTGCTCGACCGTGCCGTGCGGGAGGTGGTGGCCGCCGCGAAGGCCGCCGACGCCGACACCGACGTACGTGACCTGTCCTCGGACCAGTTGCAGCCCGGCACGCTCGCCGAGCTGACGAGTCCGTCGCTCTTCGCCGAGCGGAAGGTCGTGGTCGTACGCAATGCGCAGGATCTCTCGGCCGACACGATCAAGGACGTGAAGGCGTATCTCGGGGCTCCGGCCGAGGAGATCACCCTCGTGCTGGTGCACGCGGGCGGCGCCAAGGGGAAGGGGCTGCTGGACGCGGCCCGTAAGGCGGGGGCGCGGGAGGTGGCGTGCCCCAGGATGACGAAGCCGGCGGAGCGGCTGGCGTTCGTGCGGGGGGAGTTCCGGGCGCTCGGGCGGTCCGCCACGCCCGAGGCGTGCCAGGCGCTCGTCGACGCGATCGGGAGTGATCTGCGGGAGCTCGCGTCGGCGGCGGCGCAGCTGGTCGCGGATGTCGAGGGGACGATCGACGAGGCGGTCGTCGGGCGCTACTACACGGGGCGGGCCGAGGCGTCGAGCTTCGAGGTAGCCGATCGGGCCGTCGAGGGGCGGGCGGCGGAGGCGTTGGAGGCGCTCAGGTGGTCGTTGTCGACCGGGGTGGCGCCGGTGTTGATCACCAGTGCGCTGGCTCAGGGGGTGCGGGCGATCGGGAAGCTGTCGTCGGCGCGGGGTGGGCGGCCGGCGGATCTCGCGCGGGAGCTGGGGATGCCGCCGTGGAAGATCGATCGGGTGCGGCAGCAGATGCGGGGGTGGACACCGGACGGTATCGCCGTGGCGTTGCGGGCTGTGGCTGAGGCCGATGCGGGGGTGAAGGGTGGGGGGGATGATCCTGAGTACGCGTTGGAGAAGGCCGTGGTGACGATTGCGCGGGCCGCGCGGTCTCGCCGGGGGTGAGTTTTTCGCCCCCGACGCCCTTACCCGTCCCTCCCCCACTCTCGGCTTCGCTCGAGCGGGGGGACCCCCATCCGAGGGCTGCCGCCCCAGCCCCCCGCGGAAAGTTCGTATGTGCGGGTGCGTCGTGGCTTGTCGAGCAGTTCCCCGCACCCCTTGTGGGGCGCTCATCGCGCCCAACGCCGAAGGCCCCGTCTCACCACCCTGGGGAAGGGGAGTGCGGCGGGGCCTCGGTCAAGATGCTGGATCCGCACCCGCGTGGCGAACGCAGGCCGCGTGCGAATCCGGGGTGCCGGGTGGGAGCGGATGAGAGAGGGCCCGCTCTGGGGCCAGCCGGCGGTCAGATCAAAGGAGGAGCTCAGCCCTTGGGGGTGGCGACCTTGGAAGCAAGCGCCGACTTCTTGTTGGCGGCCTGGTTCTTGTGGATGACGCCCTTCGAGACGGCCTTGTCGAGCTGACGCGCGGCAGCGCGCTGGTACTCGGTGGCCTTCTCGACGTCACCCGCGGCAGCGGCCTCACGGGCCTTGCGGATCGCGGTCTTGAGCGACGACTTGACGGCCTTGTTGCGAAGGCGCGCCTTCTCGTTCGTCTTGTTCCGCTTGATCTGGGACTTGATGTTCGCCACGAATGAGCCTTTTCAGCTTGGTTTGAGCTTGGTTCTTCCTTGGATGTGCCTCCTGCTGAGAGGGCATGAGACACAGCCATCCACGCTACCAGCCGCCTCAGGGTTGGCCCAAACCGGTCGCAGCTCTCCACCCGTGGGACCATGGAGCCTACGTATAGACCCGTTCGTACAGACCCGCTAGTTCCGACCCGAGACCGCAGACGGCTGCGGACGCCTCAAGAATCAGGACCCTGCGTGCCCGCGATCCCTAGCCATGTGCCCGAGCCGAGCCGTACCGACCCGGCTCTGATCCGCAATTTCTGCATCATCGCGCACATCGACCACGGCAAGTCCACGCTCGCCGACCGGATGCTCCAGCTGACCGGTGTGGTCGAGCAGCGGCAGATGCGTGCTCAGTACCTCGACCGCATGGACATCGAGCGTGAGCGCGGTATCACGATCAAGTCCCAGGCGGTGCGTCTGCCCTGGGCGCCGACCACCGATCCGGGCAGCACGCACATCCTCAACATGATCGACACCCCGGGCCACGTCGACTTCACGTACGAGGTCTCGCGGTCGCTGGCGGCCTGTGAGGGGACCATCCTCCTCGTCGACGCCGCCCAGGGCATCGAGGCACAGACCCTCGCCAACCTGTATCTGGCGATGGAGAACGACCTCGCGATCATTCCGGTGCTCAACAAGATCGATCTGCCTGCGGCTCAGCCCGAGAAGTTCGCCGAGGAGCTCGCCAACCTGGTCGGGTGCGACCCGGACGACGTGCTGCGGGTCTCCGCGAAGACCGGTGTCGGTGTGGACGCGCTGCTCGACAAGGTCGTCGCCGAGGTTCCGGCGCCGGTCGGCGTCAAGGACGCGCCCGCCCGCGCGATGATCTTCGACTCGGTCTACGACTCCTACCGGGGCGTCGTCACCTACGTCCGTGTCATCGACGGGCAGCTCAACAAGCGTGAGCGGATCCGGATGATGTCCACCAACGCCACGCACGAGCTGCTGGAGATCGGGACCAACTCGCCGGAGATGCTCCCCGCGGACGGGCTGGGCGTGGGTGAGGTGGGCTACCTCATCACCGGGGTGAAGGACGTCCGGCAGTCCAAGGTCGGTGACACGATCACCAGCCAGGCCAAGGGGGCGACCGAGGCACTGGGCGGGTACAAGGACCCCAAGCCCATGGTCTTCTCGGGTCTCTATCCGCTGGACGGGTCCGACTACCCCGAGCTGCGCGACGCCCTCGACAAGCTGCAGCTCAACGACGCCGCGCTCGTCTACGAGCCGGAGACCTCCGCCGCGCTGGGCTTCGGCTTCCGTGTCGGCTTCCTCGGGCTGCTGCACCTCGACGTCATCCGCGAGAGGCTCGAGCGTGAGTTCGGGCTCGACCTCATCGCCACCGCGCCGAACGTGGTCTACCGCGTGGTCATGGAGGACGGCAGCGAGCACACGGTCACCAACCCGAGCGAGTTCCCCGAGGGGAAGATCGGGGAGGTGTACGAGCCGGTCGTACGGGCGACGATCCTGGCGCCGAGCGAGTTCATCGGTTCGATCATGGAGCTCTGCCAGACCCGGCGCGGTGTCCTGCTGGGCATGGACTACCTCTCCGAGGACCGGGTCGAGATCCGGTACACCCTCCCCCTCGCCGAGATCGTCTTCGACTTCTTCGACCAGCTGAAGTCCAAGACCCGCGGCTACGCCTCGCTGGACTACGAGCCCACCGGCGAGCAGACCTCCAGCCTGGTCAAGGTCGACATCCTGCTGCACGGCGACAAGGTGGACGCCTTCTCGGCGATCACCCACAAGGACGCGGCATACGCGTACGGTGTGCGCCTCGTCGCCAAGCTGCGTGAGCTGATCCCCCGGCAGGCGTTCGAGGTGCCGATCCAGGCCGCCATCGGCTCCCGGGTGATCGCCCGCGAGACCATCCGCGCCATCCGCAAGGACGTCCTCGCCAAGTGCTACGGCGGTGACATCTCCCGTAAGCGGAAGCTGCTGGAGAAGCAGAAGGAAGGCAAGAAGCGGATGAAGATGGTGGGCTCTGTGGAGGTTCCGCAGGAGGCCTTCATCGCCGTGCTGTCCAGTGACGACAGCGCGGGCGGGGGCAAGGGCAAGAAATAGCCACGGCCAGCGGGCCCGTCGCGTTCCGGTGCGACGGGCCCGCATGTTGTTTGTACGGTCGTTCTGGGTGGAAAGTGACGGCCCACCGCCCCTTACCAATGGGCGGGGCGCACTCTACTCTGATCACCACTCGATGGTTACTCGCGAGTTAAACAACAGCCGCTTTTGAGCCAGCCGCACTGTCGCGGGCCCCGGAGGATGTCGTGAGCGACACACAGACCCTGATCGAGAACCGTCCGCCGTCCATGGCGGCCCTCTTCCTGGAGCGCGTGGCGGCCACACCGGACGCCGAGGCCTTCCGCTACCCCGTGCCCCCTGCCTCCGGCCAGGGCCCCTCGGACTGGAAGTCGCTGAGCTGGGCGGAGGCGGCCGAACGGGTCAACGCCATCGCGGCCGGGCTCGTCGAGCTGGGCGTGCAACCGGAGCAGCGGATCGCCCTGTCCTCCGCCACCAGGATCGAGTGGATCCTGTGCGATCTCGGCATCATGTGCGCGGGCGCGGCCAACACCACGGTCTACCCGCAGACGAACGCCGAGGAATCCGCGTACATCCTGGCGGACTCCGGCAGCCGGATCCTCATCGCCGAGGACGCCGGGCAGCTCGCCAAGGCTCGCGAGAAGAAGGCCGAGCTGCCCGAGCTGACCCATGTCGTCGTCATCGACCCCGAGGACGCGGACATCTCCGAGGACTGGATCCTCTCCCTCGCCGAGCTGGAGGAGCGCGGCGCCGCGTATCTGGAGAAGAAGCCCGACCTGATCAAGGAGAAGGTCGGCGCGATCACCAAGGACCAGCTGGCCACCCTCATCTACACCTCGGGCACCACGGGCCGCCCCAAGGGCGTGCGCCTGCCGCACGACAACTGGGCGTACATGGCGAAGGCCATCGGCGCGACCGGCCTGCTCGAACCGGAGGACGTGCAGTACCTGTGGCTGCCGCTCGCGCACGTCATGGGCAAGGTGCTCCTCGCGGGCCACATCGAGGTCGGGCACATCACCGCCGTCGACGGCCGGGTCGACAAGATCATCGAGAATCTGCCGGTGGTGCAGCCGACGTACATGGCCGCGGTGCCGCGCATCTTCGAGAAGGTCTACAACGGTGTCGCCGCCAAGGCGCGTGAGGGCGGCCCCGCCAAGTACAAGATCTTCCAGTGGGCGGCCGAGGTCGCGCGCGAGTACGCCAAGATCAGCCAGGACAGCTTCCGTCGCACTGGCACCGCGTCCGTTCCGTTCGGGCTGGGGGCCAAGCACAAGGTCGCCGACGCGCTGGTCTACAAGAAGCTGCGCGAGGCGTTCGGCGGCCGGCTGCGTGCCTGTGTCTCCGGCTCGGTCGCGCTGGCGCCGGAGATCGGCTTCTTCTTCGCCGGCGCCGGCATCCCCATCCTGGAGGGCTACGGTCTGACCGAGTCCTCCGCCGCCTCCTTCCTCAACCCGGGCGAGGCCTTCCGCACGGGCACGGTGGGCAAGCCGCTGCCCGGCACGGAGGTGCGCATCGCGGACGACGGCGAGATCCTGCTGCGCGGGCCCGGCATCATGGAGGGCTATCACAAGCTGCCCGACAAGACCGCCGAGGTCCTGGAGGCCGACGGCTGGTTCCACACCGGTGACATCGGTGAGCTGTCGCCCGACGGCTATCTGCGGATCACCGACCGCAAGAAGGATCTCTTCAAGACCTCCGGCGGCAAGTACATCGCGCCGACCGAGATCGAGGGCCAGTTCAAGTCGCTGTGCCCCTTCACGTCCAACGTCATGGTCATCGGCGCCGACCGCAACTTCTGCACGGCGTTGGTCGCCCTCGACGAGCCGTCCATCCTCGGCTGGGCCAAGGAGAACGGGCTGGAGGGGAAGCCGTACGCGGAGGTCATCGCGGCGCCGGCCACGGTTGAGCTCATCGACGGGTATGTGAAGCGGGTGAACGAGGGGCTTCAGCGGTGGCAGACGATCAAGAAGTTCCGGTTGCTGCCGAGGGATTTGGACGTCGAGCACGGGGAGTTGACGCCGAGTCTGAAGTTGAAGCGGCCGGTGGTGGAGAAGGAGTACCAGCACCTCATCGATGAGATGTACGCCGGGACTCGCGAGGCGTAGGGGACGGCGGGGACTGCTGGCGGGTGCCGGTAGTCCGTGGCTGGTCGCGCCCGCGCGGCGGAGCCGCAAATGTCACAGCCCCGCGCCCCTGAGTTACGTGCGGTGATCCCCTGTCACCAGGTGCCGGAGGTCTCGGATCTGTATTCGGACCTCCGGCAGGTCCGGGCTTGCTTGGGCCAGCTGTTTTTCCAGGGTGGCCAGGCGTGAGTTGACCTGCTCCGCGTGTTCCCGCTGTCTCGCCAGCAGGGTCTCCAGTTGCTGGTTCTTGCGGTACAGGTCCAGGAACACGCTTACCTTCGCCCGTAACACCCAGGGGTCGAACGGCTTGGTCAAGTAGTCGGCGGCGCCGGTGGCGTAGCCGCGGAAGGTGTAGCCGGGGTCGGCTTCGGTGCCGGTGAGGAAGATGATCGGGACGTCCTTCGTCTGGTCGAGGCGTTTGATGTGGGCGGCCGTTTCGAAGCCGTCCATGCCTGGCATGCGGACGTCGAGGAGGACGACGGCGAAGCGTTGACGGAGGAGGGCCTTCATGGCTTCCTCGCCCGAACGGGCCCGTATGAGGGGCTCGTTGAGGGATGCCAGGACGGCCTCCAGCGCGGTCAGGTTGTCCTCCATGTCGTCGACGAGGAGGATTCCGGCGCGGGTGTCGGTCCGGTCCTGTGGGGTCATGGTGAGGGTGCCTCGTTCTCTGCGGTTGCTTCGGTTGCTTCGGTTGTTTCGGGCTGTGGCTCAGGGCCCTCCGGGTCCAGGACCGCGCAGACGACCGTGAGCAGCTGGTCGACGTCCACCGGCTTGGGTACGTAGTCGTTGGCGCCCCGGGCGATGGACTTCTCGCGGTCGCCGGGCATGGCCTTCGCGGTGAGGGCGACGATGGGCAGGCCCGCCCAGCGGGGGGTGCGGCGGATGGCGGAGATCGTCTCGTAGCCGTCCATCTCGGGCATCATGATGTCCATCAGGACGATTTCGACGTCCGGGTTGCGCTCCAGGGTCTCGATGCCCTCGCGGCCGTTCTCCGCGTACAGGACCGGCATGCCGACGCGGCCCAGGACATGGGTGAGCGCGAAGACGTTGCGGATGTCGTCGTCCACGATCAGCACCCGGCGGCCGGGAAGCACCTGGCCCGCCCGCCCCGCCTTCCATGCCTCCAGCTTGGTGGGCGCAGGCCAGGTGTCGTCGCTGTCGTGCGCGGCGGGGTACGGCTCCGCCGTGAGCTGTTCCGGGACCAGGGCCTGGTCCTCCGGGGTGGGGCCGGTCGCCGTGTGGCCGGGGCTGACGACGGGCACGTACAGCGTGAACGTCGAGCCCTTGCCGGGCACGCTCTCGGCGATGATGCGGCCGCCGAGCAGGCCGGCGATCTCCCGGCTGATGGACAGGCCGAGGCCGGTGCCGCCGTACTTGCGGTTCGTGGTGCCGTCTGCCTGCTGGAACGCCTCGAAGATCACCGGGAGTTTCTCGGGCGCGATGCCGATGCCGGTGTCGGAGACCGCGAAGGCGATCACCTCGTCGTCGCCCTCGCGGGTGTAGCGGTGGTCGGGGTCCTTGACGCGGCTGACGGTCAGCTCGACCCGGCCGGACGCGGTGAACTTGATCGCGTTGGAGAGCAGGTTGCGCAGGATCTGCTGGAGGCGTTGTTCGTCCGAGTACATCTCGCGCGGTACGTCCTCGCCGACCGTGACGTCGAAGGCCAGGCCCCGGTCGAGGGTGAGCGGGCGGAACGTGGCGTGGACGTAGTCGAGGAGTTTGATCAGCGGGAGTCTCTTCGGGCGTACGTCCATCCGGCCCGCCTCGATCTTCGAGAGGTCGAGGATGTCGTTGATCAGTTGCAGGAGATCGGATCCGGAGCGGTGGATCGTCGACGCGAACTGGACCTCCTGGTCGGAGAGATGGCCGTCCGGGTTGTCGGAGAGCAGCCGGGCCAGGATCAGCAGCGAGTTGAGGGGGGTGCGGAGTTCGTGCGACATGTTCGCCAGGAACTCCGACTTGTACTGGGAGGAGGTCGCCAGGAGTGCGGCCTTCTCCTCCAGTTCGGCGTTCGAACGCTGCAACTCCGCCTGCTGCTTCTGGAGTTCGTCGGAGCGTTCCTGGAGCTGCATGGCCAGGCGCTGGGACTCGCCCAGGAGGGACTCCGTGCGGGAGTTGGCGATGATGGTGTTGATCGCGACGCCGATGGTGTTCACGAACTGGTCGAAGAACGCCAGGTGGACGTCGGAGAAGCGCGAGAATGAGGCAAGTTCGATCACGCCGAGGAGCTTGTCCTCGAAGAGGATCGGGATGATGACGACGCTGGACGGGGACGCCTCCCCCAGACCGCTGTTGATCTTGATGTAGTCCGGTGGGGCCTCCTCCACCAGGATCCGCTTCTTCTCGCGGGCCGCCTGGGCGACGAGGCCGTGCACGGGGAGGCCGCCGGTTTCGACCGTCGCGTCCTGCGCCGAGCCGTAGCCCGCGATGAAGGCGAGGCCCTTGATGGGCGCCACCGCGCGCAGCGGGGCGCCGCCCTGCCCGGGGTCGGCCAGATAGAACGCGCCGTACTGTGCCTTCACCAGCGGGGTCAGCTCGCGCAGGATCAGGTCGGCGACCTCCATCAGGTCGCGGTGGCCCTGCATCAGGGCGGCGAGTCGGGCCAGGTTGGACTCCAGCCAGTCCTTCGCGCGGGTCGTCTCGCGGAGGTTGGCGACCATCAGGTTGATGTTGTCCTTCAGCTCGGCGACCTCGCCGCGCGCCTCCACCGTGATCGAACGGGACATGTCGCCCTGCGCCACGGCCGAGGCGACCTCGGCGATCGCGCGCACCTGGGTGGTCAGGTTCAGGGCGAGCTCGTTGACGTTGGTCGTCAGGCGCTTCCAGGTGCCGTAGACGCCCTCGACCCGTGCCTGACCGCCGAGTTGGCCCTCGGAACCGACCTCGCGGGCGACTCGGGTGACCTCGGAGGAGAAGGAGGAGAGCGTGTCGACCATGGTGTTGATGGCGGTCTTGAGCTCCAGGATCTCGCCGCGCGCGTCGACGTCGATCTTCTTGGAGAGGTCGCCGTTGGCTACGGCGGTCGTCACCTGGGCGATGTTCCTGACCTGGGAGGTCAGGTTGTCGGCCATGTAGTTGACGTTGTCGGTGAGGTCCCGCCAGACGCCGGACACGCCCAGTACCTGGGCCCGGCCGCCGAGCCGGCCGTCGGTGCCGACCTCGCGGGCGACCCGGGTCACCTCGTCGGCGAAGGCGCGCAGCTGCTCCACCATCGTGTTGACGGTGTCCTTCAGTTCGAGGATCTCGCCGCGGGCGTCGACGGTGATCTTCTTGGAGAGGTCGCCGTTGGCTACGGCGGTCGTCACCTGGGCGATGTTGCGGACCTGGGAGGTCAGGTTCAGGGCCATGAAGTTGACGTTGTCCGTCAGGTCTTTCCAGACGCCGGATACGCCTCTGACCTGGGCCTGACCGCCGAGGTTTCCTTCGGTGCCGACCTCGCGGGCGACGCGGGTGACTTCGTCGGCGAAGGCGGAGAGCTGGTCGACCATCGTGTTGATCGTCGACTTGAGTTCGAGGATCTCGCCCTTCGCCTCGACGGTGATCTTCTTTCCGAGGTCGCCCTGGGCAACCGCCGTGGAGACCAGGGCGATGTTCCTGACCTGCGACGTCAGGTTGTCGGCCATGAAGTTGACGTTGTCCGTCAGGTCTTTCCAGACGCCGGATACGCCTCTGACCTGGGCCCGGCCGCCGAGGTTTCCTTCGGTGCCGACCTCGCGGGCGACGCGGGTGACTTCGTCGGCGAAGGCGGAGAGCTGGTCGACCATCGTGTTGATCGTCGACTTGAGTTCGAGGATCTCGCCCTGGGCGTCGACGGTGATCTTCTGGCTGAGGTCGCCGTTCGCCACGGCCGTCGTCACCTGGGCGATGTTGCGGACCTGGGAGGTCAGGTTCGACGCCATGAAGTTGACGTTGTCGGTGAGGTCTTTCCAGACGCCGGACACGCCCCTGACCTGGGCGCGGCCGCCCAGCTGGCCCTCCGTGCCGACCTCGCGGGCGACGCGGGTGACTTCGTCGGCGAAGGCGGAGAGCTGGTCGACCATCGTGTTCACGGTGAGCTTCAGTTCGAGCAGCTCGCCGGTCGCCTCGACGGTCACCGTACGGGTCAGGTCGCCGCGTGCCACGGAGGTGGTCACCAGGGCGATGTCACGCACCTGGGCGGTCAGCCGGGAGGCCATCGTGTTGACCGCCTCGGTCACGTCCCGCCAACTCCCGGACAGACCACGTACCTTGGCGCGGCCGCCGAGCCGCCCCTCCGTGCCGACCTCGCGGGCGACCCGGGTCACCTCGCCGGTGAACAGGGACAGCTGGTCGACCATCTTGTTCACGGCACGGCCCAACCGTCGTAAGTCACCGCGAAGTTGACGGTTGCCGTCGTGCAGGTCGACGCGTTGGGTCAGGTCGCCGCCGGCCACCGCGTCCAGGACGCGGGTGGCGTTCGCGGCGGGGGCCACCAGGGCGTCGAGGGTCTGGTTCACGTCGTTGACGCGGGTCGCCCAGGCGCCCTGGCCCGGGCTGGCCGAGAGACGCTCGTCGAGGCGGCCGTGCCGGACCAACTCCCGGCGTACGCGCTGGACTTCGGAACCGAAGTGGGTGCTGCGGTCGATGATCTGGTTGAACAGGGCACACAGTTCGGCCACCGGTGCGGGGCCGGTCTCCGCGACCTTGATGAACGTACCGTCACGGGCGGCGGTCATGGCCGCGGTCAGCGCGCGCAGATCGGATGCCCGGAGCAGCCCGTCCAGATCGGATGCCGGGATCAGCCCGTCCGTTTGGCTGTCTTTTTGACCGTCTTCGAGCACCTGCGTAGCACTGTTTTCACTCATGATGGCCCACTTCGGTAACTCGGCGCTTATGGGCGTGGCCAGTCTGTCACTCTGTCCGTGCCGCCTGAGGCCTATTCGTCCGAACTTCTCAGGGAGCCGCTCGTGGGGGCCATTCCGACGCAACGGGAGACCGTGTCTCGTGCTCCTGGTACGCCCGCGTACAGGGAAGACCCCGCGTACGTGGGAGACGCGGACGCGTATCCGGATGCGTACGTCGGCTCCGCGTGCGCGGGAGCCGACCGGCGCGCGGTGGCGCACGTCTCGCTTCCCGGTGGACCGCTCGCGCCGGGAGCCGCCCGGCGCTTCGTCGGCGCGGTGCTCGCGGAGTGGGCCGAACTGGAGCTGCCCGGTGCCCCCTCCCTCACGGCCCGCCTCGTCGAGGACGTGCTCGTCGTGGTCAGCGAACTGGTCACCAACGCGGTCGTCCACGCCGGCACCGACATCGAACTGCTGTGCCGATTCGACCTCGACGACCGCACCGTCTCCGGTACCGCCTCCGGTTGGCTCGTCGTCGAGGTGTCCGACCACCACCCCTCCCGAGCCGTACGGGACGAGGGCGCCGAGCGGCCCTACCTCGTCGAACGCCCCTATGGAGCCGCCGAGTACGGGCGCGGCCTGCGCCTCGTCGCCGCGCTCTCCGAGGCCTGGGGAATCACGTACCGCACGGGCGCGAAGACCGTGTGGGCCCGGCTGTCGGTCGACGGGGCGATGGCTGTGGACGAAGGGATCGGGGGGATCGGGGGGATCGAGGAGATCGCGGGGTGTGACGGGCTTGAGGTGATCGACAGAATCGAAGAGGTCGAGGCGTACGGCGGTGGAGAGCGGGATGCGGGCCTCGGGGCGTACGCCGGAGCCGATCGCGGGGAGCGGGACCGGGAGTGGCTGAACCGGGGTGCCCTCTCCTTCCTCGCCGAGGCCTCCGACCTGCTCGCCGGGCAGTTGGACGAGGACCTGGTCGCCGCGCTCGCCGGGCAGCTCCTGGTGCCGCGCCTCGCCGACTGGTGCGCGGTGTGGCTGGAGGACGAGGGCCTGGGCTGGCGCGGCGGCACCGACGGTTCCTTCGGCCCGGCGCCCCGGCTCGCCCGGGTCTGGCACGGCAGCGAGAACCGCATCGAGGAACTCCGCCGCGCCCTGGAGAAGGACCCGCCCAGGCTGCCCGACTCGGTGCGATCGCGGGCGGTGCCGGTGCCGTGGCCGAGGCTGCCGGAGGAGACGGACGAGACGGACGAGACGGACGAGACCGGCGGGACCGCCAGGACCGCCGGTCCCGCCGAGACTGCCGAGGGTGATGAAGGCCGGCCGGTGGAGAACCGCGTGGGCGGGGCTGCCCTCGCCTACCGGCTGATCGCCGGTGGCCGCCCGCTCGGCACCCTCGTCATCGGCCGGGCCGGGCTGCTCCGCTTCCCGGACGAGGTGACCGGCCTCGTCGAGGACCTCAGCCGGCGGATCGCGCTGGCGATCGGGGCGGCCCGGCAGTACGCCCGGCAGGCCACCATCAGCCGGGTCCTGCAACGCGGGCTGCTGCCCGGGGCGGTCGCCGAGATCCCCGGTGTGTCGAGTGCCCTCGTGTACGAGCCGTGCGACATGGCCGGACCCAGCGGCGACTTCTACGACCTGTTCCCGGCGGGCCACGGCCGCTGGTGCTTCGCGATCGGCGACGTCCAGGGCAAGGGCCCCGAGGCCGCCGTCGTCATCGGACTCGCCCGGCCCTGGCTGCGGCTGCTCGCCCGCGAGGGCTACGGTGTCGCCGACGTCCTCGACCGCCTCAACCAGCTCCTCCTCGACGACGCCACCGAGGCCGCCGACGCCGCAGCCCGCGCCCTGGTCACGGCGGGCGACCCGGCCCTCGTCGACCCGGAGGGCCCCCAGACGCGCTTCCTCTCCCTCCTCTACGGCGAACTCGTCCCCGTAGACGGCGGCGTCCGCTGCACCCTCGCCTCCGCCGGACATCCGCTGCCGCTGCTCCTGGGCCCCGACGGCGACGTACGGGCCGTGGCCGAGCCGCAGGCCCTGCTCGGGGTGATCGAGGACGAGACGTACGTCTCGGAGACGTTCGAGCTGCACCCCGGCGACACACTGCTCTGCGTCACGGACGGTGTGACCGAGCGGCGCAGCGGCCCCCACATGTTCGACGACGGGGACGGCCTCGCCACCGCCCTGGTCGGCTGCGCCGGGCTCAGCGCCCAGCTGATCGCCGAACGGATCCGGCGGCTCGTGCACGAGTTCGGGCAGCGGCCACCGGAGGACGACCTGGCGCTGCTGGTGCTCCAGGCGGAGTAGCGCTCGTAGTGCTGGACAATGGAAGGCATGCCTTCCGCCCTCCCCGACGGTGAACCGGTCCCCGACGACGGCACGCTCCCCGCGTCCGCGCTAGCCGGGGCCGCCGAGCGTCCCCTCGGGTTCTATCTGCACGTCCCGTACTGCGCGACCCGCTGCGGCTACTGCGACTTCAACACGTACACGGCGACCGAGCTGCGCGGCACGGGCGGGGTGCTGGCGTCCCGCGACAACTACGCGGACACCCTGATCGACGAGATCCGTCTGGCCCGCAAGGTCCTGGGCGACGACCCGCGTCCCGTCCGCACGGTGTTCGTCGGCGGCGGTACACCCACGCTGCTGGCCGCCGACGATCTCGTACGGATGCTGGGGGCGATCCGCGACGAGTTCGGACTGGCGCCGGACGCGGAGGTGACGACGGAGGCGAACCCGGAGTCGGTGAACCCGGCATACCTCGCGACGCTGCGGCAGGGCGGCTTCAACCGGATCTCCTTCGGCATGCAGAGCGCGAAACAGCACGTGCTGAAGGTGCTCGACCGCACGCACACGCCGGGCCGTCCGGAGGCGTGCGTGGCGGAGGCGCGGGCGGCCGGTTTCGGACACGTCAACCTCGACCTGATCTACGGCACGCCGGGGGAGTCGGACGACGACTGGCGGGCGTCCCTGGAAGCGGCGATCGGCGCCGGACCGGACCACGTCAGCGCGTATGCCCTGATCGTCGAGGAGGGCACGCAGCTGGCCCGCCGGATCCGCCGGGGCGAGGTTCCGATGACGGACGACGACGTCCACGCGGACCGCTACCTGATCGCGGAGTCCGTCCTGTCGGAGGCCGGCTTCGACTGGTACGAGGTCTCGAACTGGGCGACCTCGGCGGCGGGGCGTTGCCTGCACAACGAGCTGTACTGGCGCGGCGCCGACTGGTGGGGCGCGGGGCCGGGGGCTCACAGCCATGTGGGGGGCGTGCGCTGGTGGAACGTCAAGCATCCGGGGGCGTACGCGGCGGCGCTGGCGGCGGGGAGGTCGCCGGGGGCGGGGCGTGAGCTGCTGTCCGAGGAGGACCGGCGGGTGGAGCGGATCCTGCTGGAGCTGCGGTTGCGGGAGGGGGCGCCGCTGGAGCTGCTGCGGGCGGAGGGGCTCGCGGCGTCGCGGCGTGCGTTGGGGGAGGGGCTGCTCCAGGGAGGTCCGTATGAGGAGGGGCGTGCGGTGCTGACGCTTCGGGGGCGGTTGCTGGCCGATGCGGTGGTCAGGGATCTCGTGGACTGATCACTCGGGCGGGTGAATCAGTGCGGAACGCCGGTTCGGTCCCTAACCTGGTTCGTAGTCTGCCGCTGACAGTACGCGGCGAATGTGGAGGCCACGGAGATGACCGCTGTGGACGAACGTGGAGTCGCAGAGTTCTTCGAGGGTTTTGAGCCGCCCGACGGACTCAAGGTGGAGCTTCTGCGGGGGGAAATCGTGATGATGGCGAGCCCTGATCTGGTGCATAACCTGATCGTGCTGCTCACGGAGCGGCAGATCCCGCTGGACCGCTGGTATCCCCTCCAGACCCAGGATGTTGACCTCGTTGATGAGGCAAGCGAGCCGGTTCCGGACCTCGTAGTCGTGGCACGCGACGCCCTGCCCGGTTCGGGGCGCTTGCTGCCGTGCCAATTGATCACGATGGTCGTGGAGGTCGTTTCCAAGACCAGCGTCCACCGGGACTACGGTGTCAAGCGTTCGATCTATGCCGCAGGCAACGTGCCTGCCTATCTCATCGTCGATCCGATCATGGCGCAGTGCGTCTTGCTGACGAAGCCGGAGGGGAAGGGCGAGGACGCCGACTATCGGACGCAGCACATCGCAAAGTTCGGCGAACCGCTGCCGCTGGATGTGCTGGGCGTTGAGCTGGACACCAGCGAGTTCGGAACGTTCCCCGGAGTCAAGCCCCACCGCTATCCGTGACGAAGTCGATCAACTCCTCCACCCGCCCCAACAACTCCGGCTCCAGGTCCCTGTAGGACCGCACCCGCCCCAGAACCCGCCGCTGCCACACCTCACCGGTGTTCTCCGGCCACCCCAGCGCTCGGCACACCCCCGTCTTCCAGTCCTGCCCGCGCGGCACCCGCGGCCACCCGGCGATCCCGACGGACGACGGCTTCACCGCCTCCCAGACGTCGATGTACGGGTGGCCGACGACCAGGGCGTGTTCGCTGGTCACCTCCTGGGCGATCCGCCACTCCTTCGTGCCCGGCACGAGGTGGTCCACCAGGACCCCCAGCCGCGCATCCGGACCCGGTGCGAAATCGGCCACGATCGACGGCAGGTCGTCCACGCCCTCCAGGTACTCCACGACCACGCCCTCGATGCGCAGGTCGTCGCCCCAGACCTTCTCGACGAGCTCGGCGTCGTGGCGGCCCTCGACGTAGATACGGCCGGCGCGGGCCACACGGGCGCGGGCGCCCGGGACGGCGACCGAACCGGATGCCGTACGACTCGGCCGTGCCGGCGCCGCTGAGGGGCGGACCAGCGTCACCACCCGGCCCTCCAGCAGGAAGCCCCGGGGCTCCAGCGGGAACACCCGGTGCTTGCCGAAGCGGTCCTCCAGCGTCACCGTGCCCGCCTCGCAGCGGATCACCGCGCCGCAGAAACCGGTGCCGGGTTCCTCCACCACCAGGCCGGGCTCGGCCGGGACCTCGGGGGCCGGCTTGGGCTTCTTCCAGGGAGGGGTCAGGTCGGGTGAGTACTGGCGCATTCGGATGACGATAGGAGAAAGGGCCCGGCCGAGGCTGTACGACTCGTCACGACACGCCGAAACGGCGTGCCAGTGTGCCGCGTTGGGCCCGTACGAACGCCGCGTCGACCACCGCTCCGTGCCCGGGGACGTACAGCGCGCCCTCGCCACCGAGGTCGAGGAGGCGGTCGAGGGCGGCCGGCCAGTGGGACGGTACGGCGTCGGGGCCGGCCTGGGGCTCGCCGGACTCCTCCACCAGGTCGCCGCAGAAGACGACCTCGGGCGAGCCGGGTACCAGGACCGCCAGGTCGTGCGCCGTGTGCCCCGGCCCCACGTTCGCCAGCAGTACCTGGAGTCCGCCGCCCAGGTCGAGGGTCCACTCGCCGGAGACGTGGTGGCGGGGCGGGACCAGGATGTCCGCGGCCTCGGCGGCCTCACCGGGATCCAGGCCGTTGCGTACGGCGTCGGCGCGGAGCTCCTCGCGGTCGTGGGTCAGGACCCCGTCCAGGCCGACAGCGCCGAAGACCTCCACGCCGGCGAAGGCGGCGGCGCCGAAGACATGGTCGAAGTGGGGATGGGTGAGCGCGAGATGTGTCACACGGGCGCCGCCGAGCAGCCGCCGCGCCTCGGTACGCAACCGCGCGCCCTCCCGCAGGCTCGACCCCGCGTCGATCAGAAGGGCCGAGCCCTCCCCGGCCACCAGTCCGACCGTGCAGTCCCAGCCAGGGAGGCGGCACCGTCCGGCCCGGGGCGCCAATCCCTCCCACCCGGACTCTTCCCAAGTCATCGTCATGAGTCGACGCTAGCCGTAGCTCAAAGGAACCTCGCCCGCCTCTATCCGCCGGTAGAGAACGGTGCGACATCGCCGGACAGGTCGGTACACGTCGCCACGTCATGGCTGGACCGGCCTTGCCGGGGCCGTACCCCACCGCCGTACACTGGGCGGGGAGTGTTGGCACTCGCCCGAGGTGAGTGCCAAGGGGGAGTCGCCGGAGCAGACGAGACGGAGCTGGAGGTGTGCGCGATGCTCAGTGAACGCAGGCTTCAGGTGCTGCGCGCCATCGTCCAGGACTACGTCGGCACCGAGGAGCCGGTGGGTTCCAAGGCACTCACCGAGCGGCACAACCTGGGCGTCTCCCCGGCGACGGTCCGCAACGACATGGCGGCGCTGGAGGACGAGGGCTTCATCGCCCAGCCCCACACCAGCGCGGGCCGCATCCCCACGGACAAGGGGTACCGGCTCTTCGTCGACAAGCTGGCCGGCGTCAAGCCGATGACCCCGCCCGAGCGGCGCGCCATCCAGAACTTCCTGGACGGCGCCGTCGACCTCGACGACGTGGTGGCGCGCACCGTGCGGCTGCTCGCGCAGCTGACGCGGCAGGTCGCCGTCGTGCAGTACCCGTCGCTCACCCGGTCGACGGTGCGGCACGTGGAGCTGCTGTCGCTCGCCCCCGCCCGGTTGATGCTCGTGCTGATCACGGACACCGGAAGGGTCGAGCAGCGCATGATCGACTGCCCGGCGCCGTTCGGAGAAACGTCACTCGCGGATCTGCGCGCCCGGCTCAACAGCAAGGTCGCGGGCCGCCGTTTCACCGACGTACCGCGCCTGGTCGAGGACCTGCCGGAGGCCTTCGACCTAGAGGACCGGGGCACGGTCTCGACGGTGCTCTCCACCCTCCTGGAGACCCTCGTCGAGGAGAACGAGGAGCGGCTGATGATCGGCGGCACCGCCAATCTCACCCGCTTCGGACATGACTTCCCCCTCACCATCCGGCCCGTTCTGGAAGCCTTGGAGGAACAGGTCGTCCTCCTCAAGTTGCTTGGTGAGGCAGGGGATTCGGGCATGACCGTCCGTATCGGCCACGAGAACGCGTATGAGGGACTCAACTCCACGTCCGTCGTCTCCGTCGGCTACGGTTCGGGCGGCGAGGCAGTAGCGAAACTGGGCGTGGTCGGACCTACGCGCATGGACTATCCGGGAACGATGGGAGCGGTACGAGCGGTGGCACGGTACGTCGGACAGATCCTGGCGGAGTCTTAAGTGGCCACGGACTATTACGCCGTACTCGGCGTGCGCCGCGACGCGTCCCAGGACGAGATCAAGAAGGCGTTCCGGAGGCTCGCTCGCGAGCTGCACCCGGACGTCAATCCCGATCCGAAGACGCAGGAGCGGTTCAAGGAGATCAACGCCGCGTACGAGGTGCTCTCGGACCCGCAGAAGAAGCAGGTCTACGACCTCGGCGGCGACCCGCTGTCCCAGGCGGGCGGCGGTGGCGCGGGCGGCTTCGGCGCCGGCGGTTTCGGGAACTTCTCGGACATCATGGACGCCTTCTTCGGTACGGCGTCCCAGCGAGGCCCGCGGTCGCGCACCCGGCGCGGCCAGGACGCGATGATCCGGCTGGAGATCGACCTCGACGAGGCGGCCTTCGGCACGACCAAGGACATCCAGGTCGACACGGCCATCGTCTGCACCACGTGCAGCGGCGAGGGCGCGGCTCCGGGCACCACCGCCCAGACCTGTGACATGTGCCGTGGGCGTGGTGAGGTCTCGCAGGTCACGCGGTCCTTCCTCGGTCAGGTCATGACCTCGCGGCCCTGTCCCCAGTGCCAGGGCTTCGGCACGATCGTTCCCAACCCCTGCCCCGAGTGCGCGGGCGACGGGCGGGTGCGGTCGCGGCGGACACTGACCGTGAAGATCCCGGCCGGTGTCGACAACGGCACGCGGATCCAGCTGGCCGGTGAGGGCGAGGTCGGGCCCGGTGGCGGTCCCGCCGGTGACCTGTACGTCGAGATCCACGAGCTTCCGCATGCCGTGTTCCAGCGGCGCGGTGACGATCTGCACTGCACGGTGACGATTCCCATGACCGCGGCGGCGCTCGGTACGAAGGTGCCGCTGGAGACGCTGGACGGGCTGGAGGAGGTCGACATCCGGCCAGGCACCCAGTCCGGGCAGTCGATCCCGCTGCACGGGCGGGGTGTCACGCATCTGCGGGGCGGCGGGCGTGGCGATCTGATCGTGCACGTCGAGGTCCAGACACCGACGAAGCTCGACCCCGAGCAGGAGCAGCTGCTGCGACAGCTGGCCGTGCTGCGGGGGGAGGAGCGGCCTACGGGGCAGTTCCAGCCGGGGCAGCAGGGCTTGTTCTCTCGGCTGAAGGACGCCTTTAACGGACGTTAGCCGTTCGTTGCCGGGTGCGGGTGGATTGTGGCTGGTCGCGCAGTTCCCCGCGCCCCTGAAAGACACGGCCCTGCTTTTCAGGGGCGCGGGGCTGTGACATATGCGGCTCCGCCGCGTGGGCGCGACCAGCCCCCACCGGCCCGCAGACAAACGGCTCACCCCCGGGGGGATTCGGCGTTGTTCGGAGGACGTGGCAACATGCCGTCATGTCCTCCGCGCTGACCGATCTTTTTCCGCTTCCGATCGTGCAGGCCCCGATGGCGGGCGGTGTATCCGTCCCGCGACTGGCCGCTGCCGTTTCCGAAGCGGGTGGGCTGGGGTTTCTCGCCGCCGGATACAAGACGGCGGACGGCATGTATCAGGAGATCAAGCAGCTCAGGGGGCTGACGGGGCGCCCCTTCGGGGTGAACCTGTTCATGCCGCAGCCGGAGCACGGCGACCCCGCGGCGGTCGAGGTGTACGCCGAGCAGCTGGCCGGTGAGGCCGCCTGGTACAAGGCCGACCTGGGGGATCCCGACAGCGGGCGGGACGACGGCTACGAGGCGAAGATCGCGGTGCTGCTCGACGACCCGGTGCCCGTCGTGTCGTTCCACTTCGGCTGCCCCACGCCCGAGGTGATCGACTCCCTCGCCCGCAAGGGCACGCTGACCCTGGTCACCGCGACCTCGGCGGAGGAGGCGCAGGCCGTGGAGCGGTCGGGCGCCCATGCGGTGATCGTGCAGGGCATGGAGGCCGGCGGCCACCAGGGCACCCACCGGGACGACCCGGAGAGGGACTGCGCCGGCATCGGGCTGCTCTCCCTGCTCGCCCAGGTCCGCGAGGCCGTGGCCCTGCCCGTCGTCGCGGCCGGCGGCATCATGCGCGGCAGTCAGATCGCGGCCCTCCTCACCGCCGGCGCGAGCGCCGCCCAGCTCGGCACGGCCTTCCTCGCCACCCCCGAGTCCGGCGCCCACGCCGTGCACAAGCAGGCGCTGACCAACCCCCTCTTCGTCCGTACGGAGCTGACCCGCGCCTTCTCGGGGCGGCCGGCCCGTGGCCTGGTCAACCGTTTCATGCGCGAGCACGGCCCCTACGCGCCCGTCGCCTACCCCGAGGTACACCACCTCACCTCGCCGCTGCGCAAAGCCGCCGCCGCGGCCGGGGACACGCAGGGCATGGCCCTGTGGGCCGGGCAGGGGCACCGGATGGCGCGGGAACTGCCGGCCGGGGAGCTGGTGGAGGTGCTGGCCGCCGAGATCGCCGCCGCCGCGGGCGGGAGCGGGGCCGGGGGCGTGTCCCGGGGTGATGTGCGATGACCGCGCCCGTCTTCGTCGTCGACTCGCTCGTGCTGCCGGACGGGTGCGGTGGGGAGTTCGTCCTCGATGGGCCGGAAGGGCGGCATGCCGTCTCCGTGAAGCGGCTGCGCGCCGGCGAGGACGTGGTCCTCACGGACGGGCGCGGGCGGTGGGCGGAGGGGGTCGTCAAGGCCGCCGAGGGCAAGGACCGGCTCGTGGTGATGGATCTGGAGACCGTCCACGAGGAGCCGCCGGCGCAGCCCCGTATCACCGTCGTCCAGGCGTTGCCCAAGGGGGACCGGGGGGAGCTGGCCGTCGAGACCATGACCGAGGTCGGGATCGACGCGATCGTGCCGTGGGCCGCGGGGCGCTGCATCACGCAGTGGAAGGGCGAGCGGGGGGTCAAGGCGCTCACCAAGTGGCGGGCCACGGCTCGGGAGGCGGGGAAGCAGTCGCGGCGGGTGCGGTTTCCCGAGGTCGGGGAGCTGGCGAGTAGCAAGCAGGTCGCCGGGCTTCTTGCGGGGGCGGATTTCGCGGCCGTGCTGCATGAGAGCGGGGAGGGGACTCTGGCCACCGCCGCGTTGCCCTCGGCCGGGGAGATCGTGCTCGTTGTGGGGCCCGAAGGGGGTGTGTCTCCGGAGGAGCTGGCGCTGTTCGCGGAGGCTGGGGCCGCGGCGTATCGGCTGGGGCCGAGTGTGTTGCGTACGTCGACCGCCGGGACGGCGGCGGGGGCGTTGCTGCTGGGCCGTACCGGTCGCTGGTCCTGAGAGGGGTTCGCCCCCGCTGCCCCTGCTTTTCAGGGGCGCGGGGCTGTGACATATGCGGCTCCGCCGCGTGGGCGCGAACAACCCCCGCTCACCCGCACCCGCCAACGCACCCGATCTCGCCTTGGCTGTAGGCCGTCTTTCGCGGCGACCCACGGAGTGGCACGCTGCCGTGTATGCGGGCGTTGAGGCTTATCAGGGCGTACCGGACGGGTGGGCGTCGGGCTCTGCTGGGTGTGGGGCTCGGGGTCGGGGCCGTCGTGGGGCTGGTGGGCTGCGAGATGGGGGACGGGCTCAGCACCGGAGCTGTCGCCTATACGACGGATCACATGGGGACCAAGGAGCTTGAGCGGCAGGGCCTCGACGTCCAGTGGCTCAACTGCACGGCCTCGTACGACAACAGCGACAACAGCGGCACCGGCGACAATCGGTCACAGTCGGCTTCTCCCTCCGTCAACACCGTCGCGAACGTCGACTGCAAGGGCGAGGACAAGAAGGGGCGCGAGATCACCCTCACCGGGAAGGTGACGCAGGAGGTCAACGGGAAGTGCGTACGGGGGGATCTGACCGCGAAGGTCGACGGCAAGGAGTGGTTCCACGTCGACGTGCTGGGCAACTGCAACGCCCCCGACCCCACGCCGACTCCCGGCTCGCCCGACCAGCCGGGGCGGCCCGGGCCCACCGTGACGGTCACCGTCACCCAGACCATCTGGTGCCAGAAGGATCCGCAGTGCTGGCCCGAGGGCAAGTGAGGGAGTCCGACAACTGCCGTTCGCCTCGGGCGACATGATCCAACCCCCTCCCAATCTGCCCGTACGCTGCTTACAGTGACCGGGTGACTCAGTCCGCACTGTCCTCGCAGCCAGCGTCAGCGTCGTCCGTATCGTCCGTATCGACGGTATCGTCCGTATCGCTCGGGTATTTCCGATACCCGCATCTGCATGGCGACTTGGTCGCCTTCACCGCCGAGGACGACGTATGGGTCGCCCCCCTCGACGGTGGCCGCGCCTGGCGGGTCAGCGCGGACAACACGCCCGTGAACCATCCGCGGATCTCCCCGGACGGCACCACCGTCGCGTGGACGTCCACACGTGACGGCGCGCCCGAGGTGCATGTGGCGCCCCTCGACGGTGGGCCCGCCAAACGCCTCACGTATTGGGGCAGTTGGCGGACCCAGGTGCGCGGCTGGACCCCGGACGGGCAGGTCCTCGCGCTCAGTACGCAGGGCCAGGCCAGCCTGCGGCGGAGCTGGGCGCGGGCCGTGCCGCTCGACGGAGGTCCGGCCACCACACTGCCGTACGGGCCGGTCGGCCATGTCGCCTACGGGCCCGCCACCGTGCTGCTGTCGGCGCCGATGGGGCGTGAGGCCGCCTGGTGGAAGCGGTACAGGGGCGGTACGGCGGGCAAGTTGTGGATCGATCGCGAGGGCGACGGGGAATTCGTCCGGCTGCACGAGGGGCTGGACGGCAACCTCGAATACCCCTTGTGGGTGGGGATGGGGGTCCCCCCGCTCGAGCGAAGTCGAGAGTGGGGGAGGATCGCTTTTCTGTCCGACCACGAGGGCGTGGGGGCGCTGTATTCGTCCCTCGCCGATGGGTCGGATCTTCGGCGGCACACGCCTGTGGACGGCTTCTATGCCCGGCATGCGGCCACCGACGGGTCGCGGGTCGTGTACGCATCCGCCGGTGAGCTGTGGCTGCTCGATGATCTGGACGGGGCCGAGCCCCGGCGGCTCGACTTCCGGCTGGGTGGGCAGCGGGTCGATCTTCAGCCCTTCCCGGTGAACGCCTCCCGGTGGTTCGGGTCCGCGTCGCCCGACCACACCGCGCGGGGCAGCGCCGTCGCCGTGCGCGGCGGAGTCCACTGGGTCACCCATCGTTCCGGGCCCGCCCGGGCACTCGCCGCCGAGCACGGGGTGCGGGCGCGGCTGCCCCGTACCTTCCGGGTGGAGGGCGAGGAGTGGGTGGTGTGGGTGACGGACGCGGAGGGCGACGACGCGCTGGAGTTCGCGCCGGCGACCGGTGTCGGGCCGGGCGCCACCCCGCGTCGGCTCGCCGCCGGACAGCTGGGCCGGGTGCTGGGGCTGGCCATGGCGCCCGACGGCAGCCGGGCCGCCGTCGCCGCGCACGACGGGCGGGTACTGCTCGTCGAGCGGGAGACGGGCGAGGTGCGAGAGGTCGACCGGAGCGAGGACGGGGAGGTGTCCGGGCTCGTCTTCTCGCCGGACTCCGCCTGGCTCGCCTGGTCGCACCCGGGGCCGCGACCGCTGCGCCATCTCAAGCTCGCCAACACGGCCGACCTGTCGGTCACCGAGGCGACCCCGCTCCGCTTCCAGGACTTCTCGCCGACGTTCACACTCGACGGCAAACACCTGGCCTTCCTCTCGGCCCGTGCCTTCGACCCGGTCTACGACGAACACGTCTTCGACCTTCACTTCGTCAGCGGCGCCCGTCCGCACCTCATCACCCTCGCCGCGACCACGCCGTCCCCGTTCGGGCCGCAGCGTCACGGGCGGCCGTTCGAGGCGCCGGAGAAGGACGAGACCCCGGACAGCGAGGGCACCCCCGCGACCCGGGTCGATCTCGAAGGGCTCGCCGACCGGATCGTCCCGTTCCCCGTCGAGGCCGCCCGCTACTCGACGTTGTGTGCCGCCAAGGACGGCGTCCTGTGGCTGCGCCACCCGGTCACCGGTGTCCTCGGGCACTCCCGCGCCACCCCCGACGACCCCGACCCGAAGACCTCCCTGGAGCGCTACGACCTCGCCCAGCGACGCCTCGAGTACCTCGCCTCCGACGCCGACCACTTCGCGGTCAGCGGCGACGGCAAGCGGGTGCTGCTGTGGACCGACGGCAAGCTCAAGGTCGTACCGAGCGACCGGCGCGCCTCGAACGACGACGAGAGCGACAGCAACATCACCGTCGACCTCGGCCGCGTACGGCAGACCGTCGACCCGGCCGCCGAGTGGCGGCAGATGTACGACGAGACCGGCCGCCTCATGCGGGACAACTTCTGGCGGCCGGACCTGGCCGGGGTCGACTGGGACGGGGTCCTGGACCGGTACCGGCCCGTCCTGGACAGGGTGGCCACGCACGACGATCTCGTCGACCTCCTATGGGAGGTGCAGGGCGAACTGGGCACGTCCCACGCATACGTGATGCCCCGCGGCGGCGGTGGCTCCGGCGACCGGCGGCAGGGGCTGCTCGGCGCGGACATCTCCCGGCACGAGGACGGTCCCCAGGGGGCGCCGCTGTGGCGCATCGACCGGGTGCTGCCGTCCGAGACCTCCGACCCCGACGCGCACGCGCCGCTCGCCGCGCCCGGGGTGGCGGTGCGGGCCGGGGACGCGATCATCGCCGTGGGCGGGCAGCCGGTCGATCCGGTGGCCGGGCCCGGGCCGCTGCTCGTCGGGACGGCGGGCAAGGCGGTCGAGCTGACGGTGCTGCCGTCGGGGGGTGGGGATCCCCGGCACGCGATCGTGGTGCCCATCTCGGACGAGGAGCCGTTGCGGTACCACGCGTGGGTCGCCGACCGGCGGGCGTATGTCCACGAGAAGTCCGGCGGGCGGCTCGGGTATCTGCACGTCCCCGACATGCAGGCGCCCGGGTGGGCCCAGATCCACCGGGATCTGCGGATCGAGGTCGCCCGGGAAGGGCTCGTCGTGGACGTCCGGGAGAACCGGGGCGGGCATACGTCCCAGCTGGTCGTCGAGAAGCTGGCCCGGCGGATCGTCGGGTGGGATCTGCCGCGTGGGATGCGGCCGTCGAGCTACCCCGACGACGCGCCTCGTGGGCCTGTCGTCGCCGTCGCCAACGAGTTCTCCGGGTCAGACGGGGACATCGTGAACGCGGCGATCAAGGCGCTCGGGATCGGGCCGGTCGTCGGTACGCGGACGTGGGGCGGGGTTGTCGGGATCGACAGCCGGTACCGGTTGGTGGACGGGACGTTGGTGACGCAGCCCAAGTACGCCTTCTGGTTGGAGGGGTACGAGTGGGGTGTCGAGAACCATGGCGTCGACCCGGACGTGGAGGTCTTCCAGACCCCGCAGGACTACGCGGCCGGCCGGGATCCCCAACTGGACGAGGCGATCCGGATCGCCTTGGCGGCGCTTGAGGAGAACCCGGCGAAGGCCGCTCCGCAGCTGCCGGGTTCATAAGGTCTTTTTCGCCCCCGCCGCCCCTACCCGTCCCATCCAAAGGGGCTGCGCCCCTTCAACCCCCCTCCGCGGGAGAGCTCGGTCGGGTTGGTTCGTTGGCGGGTGCGGGCGGGTGGGGGCTTGTCGCGCAGTTCCCCGCGCCCCTGAAGGGGCGCGGGGAACTGCGCGAGCAACCAACGACTACCCGCGCGGATGAACGCACCCCGGCCACCCCCAGGAGCGGGTTGAAGGGGCGCAGCCCCTGGGGGATGGGAACGGGTAAGGGCGGCGGGGGCGGAAACCCTCGATACGATGCCGGGGTACGCGATCAACGCCGGCCGCCGAGGAGGGCACCGTATGGCAGGGGAGCCGCAGGACGACTGTCTGTTCTGCAAGATCGTCGAGGGGCACGTCCCGGCGACCATCGTGCGGGAGACGGAGACGACCGTCGCGTTCCGGGACATCAATCCCCAGGCACCGACCCACGTGCTGGTCATCCCGAAGGCCCACTACCCGGACGCCGCCACCCTCGCCACCGCTGCCCCCGCCCTCGCCGCGGACATCCTGCGCGAGACCCAGGCCGTCGCCGACGAGGACAAGCTGGAGAGCTACCGGATCGTCTTCAACACCGGCAGCGGCGCCGGCCAGACCGTCTGGCACGCCCACGCACACGTCATCGGCGGCCGCGGCCTGCAGTGGCCCCCCGGGTAACCAGCCGTGTCCGTACGTGAATTGGTCGTCCTCGGCACCGCCAGCCAGGTCCCGACCCGGCACCGCAACCACAACGGCTACCTGCTGCGCTGGGACGCCGAGGGGATCATGTTCGATCCCGGCGAGGGCACACAGCGCCAGATGCTGCGCGCCGGGGTCGCCGCACACGACCTCAACCGCATATGCGTCACCCACTTCCACGGCGACCACTCCCTCGGCCTCGCGGGTGTCATCCAGCGCGTCAACCTCGACCGTGTCCCGCACGACGTCACCGCGCACTACCCGCGCTCCGGACAGCGGTTCTTCGACCGGCTGCGGTACGCCACCGCGTACCGGGAGACGGTCCAGCTGATCGAGGCGCCCGTCGACGGCGAGGGCGGAGTGCTGGCGGCCACCCCTTCGTACACGCTCGACGCGCGCAGGCTCTCCCACCCCGTCGAGTCGTACGGCTACCGGCTCGTCGAGCCCGACGGGCGGCGGATGCTGCCGGAGCGGCTCGCCGAGTACGGGATCAGGGGACCGGACATCGGGCGTATCCAGCGGGAGGGCGCGATGGGTGATGTCTCGCTGGACGACGTGAGCGAGGTGCGGCGCGGACAGCGGTTCGCGTTCGTCATGGACACAAGGCTGTGTGACGGGGTCTACGCCCTCGCGGACGCCGCCGACATGCTCGTCATCGAGTCCACGTTCCTCGACGAGGACATCGAACTCGCCGTGGAGTACGGCCACTTGACCGCCGGTCAGGCTGCCTCTGTCGCCCGCGACTGCGGCGTACGGCATCTCGTGCTCACCCACTTCAGCCAGCGCTACTCCGAGCCGGCGGAGTTCGAACGGCAGGCGCGGGCCGCCGGGTTCGAGGGAGAGCTGAGCGTGGCGCACGATCTGATGCGAGTGCCGCTTCCGAAACGGCGGTGAAGCGGCCGTACGATGCTTTGATGCCCCTCCCCAAAGCCGAACTGCACCTCCACATCGAAGGCACCCTGGAGCCTGAGCTGGCCTTCGAGCTGGCTGCCCGCAACGGGGTCGCGCTGCCGTACGCGCACACGGACGCGCTCCGGAAGGCGTACGAGTTCGAGGACCTCCAGTCCTTTCTGAACCTGTACTACGAGCTGATGGCCGTGCTCCGCACCGAGCAGGACTTCGCGGACCTCGCCGACGCCTACCTCGCCCGCGCCGCCGCCCAGGGGGTGCGGCACGCGGAGATCTTCTTCGATCCGCAGGCCCACCTCGCGCGGGGCGTGGGGATGGGGACGGTCGTCGAGGGGCTGTGGCGGGCGTTGGGGAGGAGCGAGGAGACTCATGGGGTCTCCACACAGCTGATCATGTGCTTTCTGCGGGACGAGTCCGCCGCGTCGGCCATGGAGACGCTGGAGGCCGCCAAGCCGTACCTCGACCGGATCGTCGGCATCGGACTCGACTCCGCCGAGGTCGGGCATCCGCCGGTCAAGTTCCGCGAGGTGTACGAGGCCGCCGCGGCGCTCGGGCTGCGGCGGGTGGCGCACGCGGGGGAGGAGGGGCCGCCGTCGTACATCACCGAGGCCCTCGACGTCCTCGGGGTCGAGCGCGTCGACCACGGGCTGCGGTGCATGGAGGACCCGGCCCTCGTCGAGCGGCTGGTGCGGGAACGGGTGCCACTGACGCTGTGCCCGCTGTCCAACGTCCGGCTGCGGACCGTCGACACCCTCGCCGAGCACCCCCTGCCCGCCATGCTCGACGCCGGCCTGCTGTGCACGGTCAACTCCGACGACCCCGCCTACTTCGGCGGCTACGCCGGCGACAACTTCGACGCCGTACGCCGGATCCTCGGCCTGACCGACGAGCGGCTGCGCGAGCTCGCCCGCAACTCCTTCACCGCGTCCTTCCTGGCGCACGACGAGGAGCGGCGGGCCGGCTATCTCGCCGAGGTCGAGGCGTACGAGTTCGAGTGAGCGGGGCTCGGAGCGGGGTTCAGGCCGCCGGGCGGTACTCGGGTCGCTGCTCGGTGGTCGTCCGGCCCTCGTGGCGGGCGTGTTCCGTCGTGGGCGTCATGGTGCGCAGGGCCACGAGGGTCATGGGCACCGCGATCAGGAGCAGGCCCGCGGCGAGGATCGCACCCATCGTCGGGTAGCCCGCGTGGGCGGAGAGCAGGCTGCCGGCGAGAGGGCCGGCGGCCGTGCCGAGCGAGGACGCGGAGCCGATGAGGACCGCCCAGCGGCCGCGCGGGTCGAGGGCCGCGGCGAGGCCGATCAGGTACGACAGGACGACCGGATAGAGCACGTTCCAGGCGATCTCGCCGGTGGCGAAGGTCGTGAGGTCGGTCGCGGAGGCACTGAGCACGATGCAGCCGGCGATGAGCACGGTGCCGCCGCCGATGGGCAGGGCCCGGCCGAAGCGGGCGCCCAGCGCGCTCGCGCCGATCACCCCGAGCAGGCCCGCGCCCAGTGCCACCGCGAAGACCGCGCCGACGGTGACCTCGGTGAGCCCGGCCTGGGTGGTGCCGATCCGGCCGCTGACACCCCAGAGGGAGTTCTGGGCGAGGGACCACAGCAGGAGGGCGCCGGCGAGGATCAGACCGGAACGGCGGTGGGGGAGCGGGCCGCGCTGCCGGGTGACCTGGGCCGTGGCCACCGGGGTGGCGAGACGGGCGGTCGCCGGCCAGGTGAGCAGGGCCGTGACGGCGAGCGCGGCGAGGGGCAGGCCGTGGCCCGGTCCCAGGTGGGGGATGGTCAGGTAGAGCGCGCCGGCCAGTGCCGAGACGCCCAACAGGCCCAGGGTGGACACCCGGTGGGGGTCGCGCCGGCCGGCGATCCCGGCCGCGGCCACGGCGGTCGCGGTGCCCGAGCCGAAGCCGCCGAGGACCGCTCCCGCGACGACCGCCGGGAGGGCCGTCGTGGCCGCGGCGGTGCCGTAGCCGGCGGCGGCGAGCAGCAGCCCCGTACGGGCGAGGCGCCGAGGTCCGACACGCTCCACGTACGCGGCGAGGGTGAAGCCCGCCGTGGCCGAACCCAGCAACAGGGCACTGCCGATGGCGCCCGCCTCGGTGGCGGTGAGGGGGAGGGCCGCGTCGAGTCTGCCGACGGTGGTGGGTAGGAGGTACGCGGCGAGATACCCGGCCGTGAAAAGGGCGACGAGAGGCCAGGGCGAGGTGGTGGTGCGGGGGGACACGGGCGTTCCTGGGCATGACGAAGGTGCGGCTCTGGGCCTGGTAAGGGGATGGGCGACCGTCGACGGACAGGAACGCGCGGGCAATTTGTATCAAGGGCGCGGGGAGGGGAAGAAACGCGGAGGGTGTTCGAGGGCTGTGATCTGGGACACCTTGAGTTTGGAGTGGAGGTGATGGGGTAATCGGCCGACTCGCGCGTGGGGTCAGGCCGAGCGGCGGAAGCCGATGGTGGGGACGGCACGACGGAGCGGCCAGGGGCTGATGTCCTCCTTGGGGAGGAGGCCGTCCAGGAAGGCGTAGCGGCGCAGGGCGGCGGGGTCCTGGCTCTCCAGGGACTGCACCCGGCGCCACCACGCGCCGATCTCGCACCAGCCGGGGGCCGACAGGGAGCCGCCGAACTCCTGGACCGACAGCGCGGCGGTCAGACCCGCGAAGGCCAGCCGGTCCGCCAGCGGCCAGTCCGCCAGGGTGCCGGTGACGAAACCGGCGACGAACACATCACCCGCGCCCGTGGGGTCCATGGCCTCCACTGCGATGGCCGGCACCTCCGCCGTCTCGCCGGTACGGCCGTCCACCGCGTACGCGCCCTCCGAGCCCAGCGTCACCACGGCCACCGGGACGTGCTCGGTGATAGCGCGTGCCGCCGCCCGGGGGCACTCGGTACGGGTGTACCGCATCGCCTCCTGCGCGTTCGGCAGGAACGCCTCGCAGTGCGCGAGATCGGCGAGCCCCGCCAGGTCCCAGGCGCCGGTGTCGTCCCAGCCGACGTCCGCGAAGATCCGGGTGCCCTTGCTCGCGGCCTGCGCGACCCAGGGGGCGTGCACGCCGGGCGTGAGGGAGGCGATGGCGGCGCGCGCGTGGGGCGGGCAGTCCGGCGCGGACTTCTCCGGAGGCGCCACGTGCCCATGCGAGACCATCGTGCGCTCGCCCTCGTACGCCATGGAGACGGTGACCGGGGAGTGCCAGCCGGGGACCGTGCGGGACATGGAGAGGTCGATGCCCTCGCCCTGCTCCAGGGCGTCCCAGCAGTACTCGCCGTAGTGGTCGTCGCCGAAGGCCGCCGCGAGGGAGGTCCGCAGGCCGAGGCGGGCCAGCGCCGTGGCCATGTTCGCCACGCCTCCGGGGCTCGACCCCATCCCGCGTGCCCAGGACTCGGTCCCGCGCACCGGGGCGGAGTCGAGCCCGGTGAAGATGATGTCGAGGAAGACGGTGCCGGTGAGGTAGACGTCCCAGGGCGGGGCGGACGGCGCCCGCAGGTGGCTGAGGGGGTCGACCTGGGGTCGGCGGATCGGGCGCTCTCCCTTGGACGCGGTCACGATGTGCTCCCTGGCGGTGGTGCGGATCCAGCCAGTTTGCACCAACCGCACCGCTGGGGGCGCCGGTCACGTTGGACTCGGGCTGTGGGGCGTCGTGCGGGCGGGGTGTTTTCGCCCCCGCCGCCCCTACCCGTCCCATCCGCAGAGGCTGCCGCCCCTTCGACCCCGCTGGGGGCTGTGGGGTGTCTGCGGTGAGTTTGGTCGTGCGGGTTGTTCGTGGTTGCTCGCGCAGTTCCCCGCGCCCCTGAAAGAACCGGGGGTGCCCAGCTCGAAGGCGGGGCGGGGGCGAAAGAAACCCTGCGTTACCAGCGGGGCACGGCCGGCGTCACCCACTCCGGGTCGGCGACCCGCATCGCCGCCGCGTCGTCCCGGTCCCGCAGCGTCCCGTCGTCGTCGAGCCATCGCCGATGCAGGAACTCCAGCCTGTCGCGGTCGAGTTCGACACCGAGCCCCGGCGCGTCCGACACCCGCACCACCCCGTTCTCGAAGACGAGACGCTCGGTCAGCACGTCCTCCGACTGCCACGGATAGTGCGAGTCGCACGCGTGGTGAAGGTCGGGCACGGTGGACGCGACATGGGTCATCGCGGCCAGGGAGATCCCCAGGTGGGTGTTGGAGTGCATGGACACCTCGACCCCGAACGTACGGCAGATGGCGGCCAGTTCACGGGTGTTGCGCAGCCCGCCCCAGTAGTGATGGTCGGAGAGCACGACCTGTACGGCCCCCTTCGTGAACGCCTCCTCGATCTCGGCGAACGTCGTCACGCACATGTTGGTGGCCAGCCGCACGCCCGCCCGTCGCCCCCCACTGCCGTTGTCCGAGGCGCTTCGCGCCGCCCCCTTCAATCCCGCGGCGACCTCGGCCATCGCGGCCGTACCGAGCGCCGGATCCTCCAGGTATTCGAGTACGTCGCCCAGCTCGTCCGCGACCTTCAGCGAAGTCGCCACGGACCAGGCCCCGTTGGGATCGAGCCGCAGCGGATGCCCGGGGAACGCCTGGGCGAGCGCACGGACCGCGGCGATCTCCTCCTCCGGCGGGAAGACACCGCCCTTGAGCTTGAACGACGTGAACCCGTACCGCTCCTTGAACCTCCTGGCCTGCTCGACGACCCCCGCAGGGTCCACGGCCGCACCCCAGTCGTCCTTCTCACAGGCGACGCCCGCGGGGTGGTCGGCCCACTTGTAGAAGAGGTACGCGCTGTACTCCACCGCGTCCCGCACCTTGCCGCCGAGCAGCGCGTGCACGGGCAGCCCCAGCGCCTTGCCCAGCGCGTCCAGACAGGCGACCTCGAACGCGGACACGACCGACAGTCGCAGCTTGTCGGCGGTCTGGACACCGCGCAGGCCACCCACGTCGACCTGACCGGACACCTGGGACCCGTCGACCGCCACCTCGTCGGCGAGGACGAACAGCCCGTTCAGATCACTGACCTGACGGCCCACCAGCTTCTCCGCGAACGACCTGGCCGGCTCCAGGTACTTGGTGTCCCCGTACGTCTCGCCGAGGCCCGTGACCCCGTCGGCGGTCACGACCTCCACGATCAGTCGGGGCGTGTACGGCTGGTGCACGCCCTGCGTGTTCAGCAGCGGCGGGTCGGCGACCAGGATCGGGGTCAGCCGGACCTCGGTGATGGTCAGATCGCGGGTCACAGGGCCATCTCCCTATGTAGACGTTATCTACGTATGAAGATGGAGGTTAGGTAGGCGAACCCTCAGCGTCAATGGCCGTGCACGCCTCTCCTACGATCGGCACATGTCGGAGACGTCGGAGACAGAGGGCGGCGCGGGCGGCGTCCGCGAGGTGAAGTCCGCCGCGCGCACCGTCGACCTGCTGGAACTCCTGGCCGCGCGCGGCGACCGCCCCGCCCGCCTCCAGGAACTCGCGGACGAACTCAAGATCCCGCGCAGCTCCATGTACGCCCTCCTCCAGACCCTGATCACCCGCGGCTGGGTCCGCACGGACACCACCGGCTCCCTCTACGGCATCGGCATCCGCGCCCTGCTCACCGGCACCAGCTACCTGGACACCGACCCGCGCGTCCGCGCCGTACGCCCGTACCTCGACGAGGCGTCGGAGGCCCTCGGCGAGACCATCCACCTCGCCCGTCTCGACGGCATGAACGTGGCCTACCTGGCCACCCGCGAGTCCCACGAGTACCTGCGCACGATCAGCCGCGTCGGCCGCCGCCTCCCCGCCCACGCCGGCGCCCTCGGCAAGGCCCTCCTCGCCGAACGCCCCGACACCGACCTCCCCGACGGCCCCTACGAGGCACTGACCCCCCACACCCACACCACCCGCGACTCGCTCGCCGCCGATCTGGCCGCCGTCCGCGCCCGCGGCTACTCCGTCGACCGCGAAGAGGGCGTCCCCGGCATCATCGGCTTCGGCTTCGCCCTCCACTACGACACCCCACCCCACGACGCCATCAGCTGCTCGGTCCCGGTGGCCCGTCTGACCCCGGCCCACGAACGCCGGATCGTGACCGTGATGACCGAGACAAGGGCAAAGATCGAGGCAACCAGCCCCGGGGGAGCGGGGGCACCGATCTGGCGCTGAGGGGTGAGGGCCCTTGTGGCGAGAAGGAAAAGCCCTACGGCCAATCCGGCGCAGCGTCGTATCCTTGAATCGCAAGCGCAGCCCCCTCAGGGCACGCGAGTCGCAGCAAGGAGGACGTGCGGCCTACGAGCCGGCCCATGACTCAGACACCCACAGCTCACACCCGCGCGCAGGGTCAGGCGAGAGCACAGTTCACCGTCCCGGCGGCCCACCCCATGGTCACCGTGCTGGGTTCCGGTGACTCCCTCCTGCGCGTGATCGAGAAGGCCTTCCCGGCGGTCGACATCCACGTCCGGGGCAATGAGATCAGCGCGGTCGGCGAAGCCCCCGAAGTCGCTCTCGTCCAGCGCCTGTTCGACGAGATGATGCTGGTGCTCCGCACCGGACAGCCGATGACGGAGGACGCAGTGGAACGCTCGATCGCCATGCTGAGGGCGAGCGAGAACGGAGAAGGCCCCGAGGAGACCCCGGCAGAGGTCCTCACCCAGAACATCCTCTCCTCGCGCGGTCGCACGATCCGCCCCAAGACGCTCAACCAGAAGCGCTACGTCGACGCCATCGACAAGCACACCGTCGTCTTCGGCATCGGCCCCGCCGGCACCGGCAAGACCTACCTGGCCATGGCCAAGGCCGTCCAGGCCCTCCAGTCCAAGCAGGTCAACCGCATCATCCTGACCCGCCCCGCGGTGGAGGCCGGAGAGCGGCTGGGCTTCCTGCCGGGCACGCTGTACGAGAAGATCGACCCCTACCTGCGCCCCCTGTACGACGCCCTGCACGACATGCTCGACCCCGACTCGATCCCTCGCCTGATGGCGGCCGGAACGATCGAGGTCGCACCCCTCGCGTATATGCGTGGTCGCACGCTCAATGACGCCTTCATCATTCTCGACGAGGCCCAGAACACCTCGCCCGAGCAGATGAAGATGTTCCTCACCCGGCTCGGCTTCGACTCGAAGATCGTGATCACGGGTGATGTGACGCAGGTGGACCTGCCGAACGGGACGAAGTCGGGTCTGCGGCAGGTGCAGGAGATCCTGGAGGGCCTCGACGACGTGCACTTCTCGCGGTTGTCGTCGCAGGATGTCGTACGGCACAAGCTCGTCGGCCGTATCGTCGACGCGTACGAGAAGTACGACACCACGCACGGCACGGAGAACGGCACGCACAAGGGCGGCCGGAGCAAGGCCGGGCACAAGGGGAAGTAGCAAGCACAGCACCATGTCGATCGACGTCAACAACGAGTCCGGAACCGAGGTCGACGAGCAGGCGATCCTCGACATCGCCCGCTACGCGCTGGCGCGGATGCGTATCCACCCGCTCTCCGAGCTCTCGGTGATCGTCGTGGACGCCGACGCCATGGAGCAGCTGCATGTGCAGTGGATGGACCTGCCGGGGCCGACGGATGTGATGTCGTTCCCGATGGACGAGCTGCGGCCGCCGTCCAAGGACGACGCCGAGCCGCCGCAGGGGCTCCTCGGTGACATCGTGCTGTGTCCCGAGGTGGCCGAGAAGCAGGGCAAGGAAGCGCCCACGCAGCACTCCATGGACGAGGAGCTCCAGCTCCTCACCGTCCATGGGGTGCTGCATCTGCTCGGTTACGACCACGAGGAAGCGGACGAGAAGGCCGAGATGTTCGGCCTCCAGGCGGCCATCGTGGACGGCTGGCGCGCGGAGAAGGGCCTGACCGGCCCGTCCCCGGCCCCGACCGTGTCATGAGCGCGACCCTCGTCAGTGGTGCCGTCGCCCTGGTCGTCGTCGCCTGGCTCGCCGCCTGCGCGGAGGCGGGCCTCGCGCGCGTCTCCAGCTTCCGTGCCGAGGAGGCCGTACGGTCCGGGCGGCGCGGCAGCGCCAAGCTCGCGCAGGTCACGGCCGACCCCACCCGATACCTGAACGTCGCGCTCCTTGTGCGGGTGGCCTGTGAGATGGCCGCCGCCGCGCTCGTCGTGTACGCCTGTCTGCAGGAGTTCCAGGAGACCTGGGAGGCGCTGGCCGTCGCCATCGGGGTGATGGTTCTCGTCTCGTATGTGGCCGTCGGGGTCTCGCCCCGCACCATCGGCCGCCAGCACCCCCTGAACACGGCCACGGCTGCGGCGTACGTCCTGTTGCCGCTGGCCCGGATCATGGGTCCGATCCCGCCGCTCCTCATCCTCATCGGTAACGCCCTGACGCCGGGCAAGGGCTTCCGTCGCGGCCCCTTCGCCTCCGAGGCGGAGCTGCGCGCGCTGGTGGACCTCGCCGAGAAGGAGTCGCTGATCGAGGCCGAGGAGCGCCGTATGGTGCACTCGGTGTTCGAGCTGGGCGACACCCTCGTACGCGAGGTGATGGTGCCGCGCACGGACCTGGTCGCCATCGAGCGCTACAAGACCATCCGCCAGGCCCTCACCCTCGCCCTGCGGTCCGGTTTCTCGCGCATCCCCGTCACGGGAGAGAACGAGGACGACATCGTCGGGATCGTGTACCTGAAGGACCTGGCCCGCAAGACGCACATCAGCCGGGACGCCGAGAACGAACTGGTGTCCACGGCCATGCGTCCCGCCGTCTTCGTCCCCGACACCAAGAACGCCGGTGCCCTGCTCCGCGAGATGCAGCAGGAGCGCAACCACGTCGCCGTCGTCATCGACGAGTACGGGGGCACCGCCGGCATCGTCACGATCGAGGACATCCTGGAGGAGATCGTCGGCGAGATCACCGACGAGTACGACCGTGAACTGCCGCCGGTGCAGGAGCTGGGCGAGGAGCGCCACCGGGTCACCGCCCGTCTCGACATCACCGACCTCGGCGAGCTGTACGGTCTGGATGCCTACGACGACGAGGACGTGGAGACCGTGGGCGGACTGCTGGCGAAAGCGTTGGGCCGGGTGCCCATCGCCGGTGCTTCGTCGGTCGTCGAGCTCCCGGACGGGCGTGAGCTGCGGCTGACGGCGGAGGCCGCGGCCGGCCGCCGCAACAAGATCGTCACGGTCCTGGTGGAGCCGATCGGTCCCACCGAGCGCCCGGAGGAGGAGGCGGAGCCGGAGTGACACCGCAGGCACTGCGGGCGTTCTGCCTGTCCTTCAACGAGGCCGTCGAGGACTTCCCGTTCCGCCCGGAGATCTCCGTCTTCAAGGTCCTCGGCAAGATGTTCGCCCTGAGCTGGATGGACGAGCGGCCCCTGAAGGTCAACCTCAAGTGCGACCCCGAGGACGGCATCCGGCTGCGCGGGGAGTACGAAGGCCTGATCGCCCCCGGCTATCACATGAACAAGCGCCACTGGAACACGGTGACCGTCGAGGGCGAGCTCCCGGACCGGCTGGTCCGGGAGCTCATCGAGGACTCGTACGACCTGGTCGTGGCCGGTCTACCGCGAGCCGAGCGGCTGCGTCTCGACCGTCCCTGAAACGCTCGTCCCCGAGCCACTGCCCGCCTCTGCGTCGCCTCGCGCGGCGGTGCGGCGCAGCCCGATCGCGACCAGTACCGCCGTCGCCAGGACGATCGCCGTGGCCAGTGCCAGGACCAGGTGGACGCCGGTCAGCAAGTCGTCGGAGGTCGTCGCCAGGACGCCGAGGAGCGGGATGCCGATGGTGATGCCGACCTGTTGGGTGGAGGTCACCAGGCCGGTGGCGAGGCCCTGTTCCTCGTCGGGGACGCCGGAGGTGACGGTGACGCCGTACGAGATGATCGCGCCCAGGTGGCACATGCCGGCCAGGGAGACAGCGGCCGTGGCGAGCCACACCGACCAGCCGGCCGTGCCGAGGGCGAGGAGGGCGGCGGTGAGGACGCCCTGGAATCCGAAGACGAGACCCGTCTCGATGGCGGACAGGCCCAGGGTCTCCTGGAAGTAGAGGGTGAGGACGAAGACCACCGTCGACATCATCGAGAAGGTGACCAGTCCGCCCAGGTTGCCCCCACGCCACCGTGCGGCGGCGCAGCATCGTCAGGGAGACCAGGGGCGTGTCGCTGCGGGACTCGACGGCCACGAAGGCGGTGAGGAGGGGCAGGCCGGCGACGAGGGCCGTGAGGACGTCGGGGTGGCCGAAGCCGCGGTCCGCCGCCGTGGACAGGGCGTAGATCAGGGAGAGCAGGCCGGCGGTGACCGTGATCGCGCCGGGTACGTCCAGGCGCGGGCCTTCGGGGGTGCGGGACTCGGGGAGCAGACCGAGGGCCAGGGGCAGCACGACCAGGGCGAAGAGGGCGAGCAGGCCCATGGTGGAGCGCCAGCCGAGTACGTCGGTCATCACGCCGCCGGCCACCTGCAACTTCGTCCTGCACAACGACGCGGCCGCCTCGGTCTTCGGCATGCGCCCCGACACCACGCACAACTGCCTGATCGACTTCTTCACCGACCCCATCTACCGATCCCGCACCCGGAGTTGGGAAAAGAACGCGCGCACCGTCGTCGCCCAGTTCCGGGCGGCCTGCTCGGCCATGCCCGACGACGAGGGCTTCCAGCACGTGCTGGCCCGGGTCAAGGCGGCGAGCCCCGAGTTCGCGGCCCTGTGGGAGGAGCGGGACATCGAGGACGCCGGGCAGATCCGCAAGGAGCTCGACCACCCGGTCGTCGGGCTGCTCTGCCTGGAGTCCAGCGTGCTGAAGATGCCGGTCCGGCCCGACCTCACCATCGTCCTGCACACCCCGCTGGACGAGGCGAACACCGCGGCGAAGCTGGAATGGCTGGCCTCGCCGGAGGGGCGGCGCGGGGTGCTGTACCCGGTGGCGGGGTGAGGGACGGGCCGACGCGTGGAGCGACACGTCCGGCTACGTATGCTCGGCTCATGACCGACAGCAGCGTGATCGACCCCGAGGACCGCAAGATCGTCACCCTGGCCCGTTCCGCGCGGGCCCGCAACGGTGTGCCCGAGGGCGCGGCCGTACGCGACGAGACGGGCCGTACGTACGTCGCCGGGACCGTGGCCCTGGACTCCCTGCGGCTCAGCGCGCTGCGCACCGCGGTCGCCATGGCGGTGGCCTCCGGCGCCAAGTCCCTGGAGGCGGCGGCCGTCGTGACCGACGCGGAGACCGTCTCCGACGAGGACCGGGCAGCCGTACGGGACCTCGGCGGGCCCGGGACGCCGGTTCTGGTGGCGGGACCGGACGGGACGGTACGTGCGACGGTGACGGCGGGCTGAGCGGTACCCCGGCTAGGGCGTGTTGCGAAAGTCCCCTCGTCCGCCCGGAGGGCGGGCCGGGCGGCGTCATGGGGGTCCCCCCGCTCGAGCGAAGCCGAGAGTGGGGGAGCGTGCCAGGCGGCGGGCGGCGGGCGGCGGGCGGGACTTTCGCAACACGCCCTAGTTCTTCTGCAGTGTGCGCGTCAGTTCTTCTGCAGCGTGCGCGTCACCCCCGCGATGACCGCCGTGGTCAGGATCCAGCCGAAGGCGATCAGGGCGTAGGCCAGCCACTGGGGCGTGGGGTCGGTCCAGTACCAGGCCGTGCGTTGCCCCAGGCCGCCGATGGGGACGAGGAGGTCGAGGGTGTAGACGAGGGGCTGGAAGGGGGCACCCTCGCCCGGTTTCACCGGGGCGGGGGTGTGGGCGCGGAAGACGAGGGTGCCCAGCAGCGTCAGGGTGAGGAGCCAGACGCCGGCCAGCCAGGGGCGGTAGCCGTAGCCGACGGTCGCGTCGAGGAGGTGGCCCCAGACGCGGGCCGTCGGGGAGAGGGTGCGGCGCCGGTGGCGTTGCTTGGCCAGGAGCACCCGGCGGGCGTCGTCGTCGTGCCCGACCTTGCGGTACCAGGCCGCCAACTGCTCGTACGGCTGCGGGCTGTAGCCCGGACTGCGCCGTATCCACTCGACGCGGCGGGTCACGGCCGCCGGACCGCTCACCGCTTCCCGACGCTCACCGTCCGCCTCCGCTGTCTTGATCGAGCCGTAGACGAAGCCGTCCAGTTCCACGACCTCCGGCCAGCTGTGTGCGCCCTCGTGGAGGTACGACACCTGAGCGCCCCGCAGATCCACCGCGCCGGTCGGCCGCCGGGCCAGGGCGAAGTCGAAGTCGGCGGCCTGCATGAGCATGGCTACCAGGGCGGGGCCGGTGCCCTCGCCGCCGTCGGGGGTTCCCTCCAGGACGGCGTCCTCGAAGGTCAGGTTGTCCGTGATCTGGGCGCCGCGCAGGCGGACGGTGCCGTTCGAGACGAATCCGCCGGAGCAGTCGACCGTCTGGGCGACGGCGTTGTCCAGGGCGAGGGTCACCCCGTGCGGGCCCGGCCGTTCCAGGCGGGCCCCCTGCAGGAACAGTCCGCCGGGCAACTGGGCGCCCAGCAGCCGGACTTCACCGTCGGCGACGAATCCACGCCGGCAGAAGAGGCCTCCTTCGACGACCAGGCCACCGGCGGCCATCGCCCACCCGTCGGGGGCGATCAGCCGGGCCCTGTTCAGCATGATGCCGCCGGCCACATGGGCGTTGACGAGCGACAGGGCGGTGCTCGCACGGTGGAAGGGGGAAGAGGGCGGCCCCGCTTCCACCTGGGTGCCGTGCAGGTCGAGACGTCCCCCGATCCGGCTCGCCCCGGCCTCCAGCCTGGGCACCCGGCTGCTCATGATCGCGACTGTTCGAGTCTCCGCGCCGTAGAGGTTCACCTCCTGCTCGAACCAGCACTCCTCCAGCCAGAGGGGATGCTCGATCCGGGCGCCGGCCAGGTCGAGACGGCCGGAGATCCGTGCCCCGGCGAGAGAGAGCGAGCCGACCGCGCCGGGCCGCTGGGCGGCGTTGGAGCCGAGCAGCAGCGCCGCGATCACCGCCGCCCGCACCGTTCGCTCAGGCCCCCACTCCCCGCCCCCGGCGACCCGGTCCTCCTCCGGCGACCCCGACCGTAGATCGACCCGCCGCCCTTCCGGGAACGCGTCCCACAGCTCACGCTCCGGCCCCGTCAACTCGTCGTAAGTGAGCACCCGTACAGGGTAGTGATCTTCGACTGAGGCGCCAGAGGGCGCCCGCAGCGTAGTGTTACGGCCGGTAACATCCCTCCGAGCTGCGCGAAAATCACGCGCGTGCGAGTGGACACCGGTGCTCGGCGGCCGACAACTCGCGCGCGACGGGACAGATCACCTCACCGCCGGGCTCCGCTGCCACCCGGCCGGACGCCGTGGGCAACCACCTTCGGCCACTTTCACAGACCCTCGGCGCAACCCGCAGAACATCCCTTGAAATCTCCCGCCGCTGGGGCCTCAATGGACCCGTTCTTCTGGCGGATCGCCAGATTCCGCCGCGCGGCCGCGCGTTGTTCCGCCCCCACACGCATCACGACGTACTCCCTCAACTCCCCCGCACGGAAAGGGAATCGCTCGATGAGACGCATACGACTCGGAGTCGGCGCGGCGCTCGCGGCCGGGACGCTGGCCGTCACCGGCCTCGCCTTCGCGCCGGCCGCCCTGGCCGTCGCTCCGGCGACCGCGACCATCAAGGCCACCTGCACGATCGGCGGTTCCGGCGAGGCCACGCTCACGGCCACGCAGAGCGGCACCACCGCCACCATCACCGTCTCCTCGAAGGCGATCACCGCCCCGATCGCCCTCTCCGAGGACTCGATCCGGTCCACGCTCACCATGGTCAAGGCGAGCGGTGGCACGACCGCCTTCAGCGGCACCGAGAACCCGGCGATGGCTGCCGGTGACGGCGTCACCGTCGGCCCCCTCACCGGCACCGTCGCCTCCGGCGACAGCCTGGAGGCCTTCGGCGGCTCGCTGCAGATGGTGATCCTCGGCTTCACCGTGACGTGTACCGCCGACGCGGCACAGTCGCCGGGCCCGTTCGTGTTCGACTGATCCTTCGCTGGATCCGCGGACGCGGATGCGTGAGGGGTGGTGCCGCTCGGATCGGCGGCACCACCCCTCATCCCAGCCCACTGGCTCAGAGCGCGTCCGGCCCTCGCTCACCGGTCCGGACCCGCACCACCGTCTCCACCGGCAGCGCCCACACCTTGCCGTCGCCGATCTTCCCGGTCTGGGCCGCCTTCACGATCGCGTCGATGACGTCGTCGGACTCCGCGTCCTCGACGACGATCTCGATACGGATCTTGGGGACGAGGTCGACCTGGTACTCGGCGCCGCGGTACACCTCGGTATGGCCGCGCTGCCGGCCGTATCCGCTGGCCTCGGTGACGGTCAGACCGTGGACGCCCAGCTCTTGGAGGGCGGTCTTGACCTCGTCGAGGCGGTACGGCTTGACGATCGCGGTGATGAGCTTCATGCCTTGGCCTTCTGGGGGAGAGAGCGGACGAGGTGACCGGGGCGACGTGGCCCAGGACGCCGTGATCGTATGCGGTCCCGGCGTGGACCGTAAGGCTGCCGGTGATCGACTCGACTCCTGAACATGCCGCCGTGGCGGCGCGTGGGCGTTTCGGAAAGCTCACGTTCCGTGGTGAGTGCGGCGGGGCTTCGGCGATCAGGGACAATGGGCGCCATGAGCGTTCGTACACCGTCATCCGAGCAGCCGGCTGAAGCCGTCCACCGCGCCGGCTTCGCCTGCTTCGTGGGCCGCCCCAACGCGGGCAAGTCCACCCTCACGAACGCTCTGGTCGGCCAGAAGGTGGCGATCACCGCGAACCAGCCGCAGACGACGCGGCACACGGTCCGGGGCATCGTGCACCGCCCCGACGCCCAGCTGATCCTGGTGGACACCCCCGGCCTGCACAAACCGCGCACGCTGCTGGGCGAACGCCTGAACGACGTCGTACGCACCACCTGGGCCGAGGTCGACGTGATCGGCTTCTGTCTGCCGGCGAACGAGAAGCTCGGCCCCGGCGACCGTTTCATCGCGAAGGAACTGGCGTCCATCAAGAAGACGCCGAAGATCGCGATCGTCACGAAGACCGACCTCGTCGACAGCAAGCGGCTCGCCGAGCAGCTCATCGCCATCGACCAGCTCGGCAAGGAGCTCGGCTTCGAGTGGGCCGAGATCGTGCCCGTCTCGGCGGTCGGCGACAAGCAGGTGGACCTGCTGGCCGACCTGCTCGTCCCCCTCCTCCCGGAGGGCCCGGCCCTCTACCCCGAGGGCGACCTCACCGACGAGCCCGAGCAGGTCATGATCGCCGAGCTGATCCGCGAGGCCGCGCTGGAGGGCGTACGCGACGAGCTCCCGCACTCCATCGCCGTCGTCGTCGAGGAGATGCTCCCCCGCGAGGACCGCCCCGCCGACAAGCCCCTCCTCGACATCCACGCCTTCGTCTACATCGAGCGCCCCAGCCAGAAGGGGATCATCATCGGCCCCAAGGGCAAGCGTCTGAAGGAGGTCGGCATCAAGTCCCGCAAGCAGATCGAGGCGCTGCTGGGTACGCCGGTCTTCCTCGACCTGCATGTGAAGGTGGCGAAGGACTGGCAGCGGGATCCTCGGCAGTTGCGGAAGTTGGGGTTCTGACGGTTCGGGGTTCCCGGGGGCGGCTCAGTCGAGGGTGAACGGGTTCATGGAGCCCCGCTGGTCGAAGAAGAGCCCTTCCGGTGGGTCGAAGACGGGCAGTGGTTGGGGATTCTGGTGGCCTTCGGCACAGTGGGCGAACGGCCCTGTGTCGGGGTCCAGCAGGGCACGCATATGCGGTTCCAGATGGTGGATCCACCAGTTCGACATGCCGAAGCTGGCTTCCCAGCGCAACGCCTCCCAGGCACGCCACACGGAGTCCAGCCGTGAGAGTGCCTCGGCGTGTCGGTACCACTCCGGGCACCACACCCGCCCGGAGCCGAGGGCAGTACGCCCGACCAAGTAGATGAGCCGATCGGAGACGAATTCGGCCACGTGCGGATAGAACAGTTCCGCCGGGCGGGCGGCATCCTCCTCGTCCCGCTGGATGGCCTCGGCCGATTCGTCCCGCTCCTCGCCCTGGAGTGGTGATGCCATGACGTCATGCTCCCCTTCGTAGCTGTACTTCGATGGCCTCGGAGTGACGGCCGATGCGGTCCAGAGCCTTTGCGAGCCTGGTGACGCCCTTTGTCAGGCTCGCTTGATTGCGCGGGTCCTCGTCGACCAGACGCTGGAACAGGCGGACGGCCCGCCGCGCCGGTTCCACCGCACGGGCGGCCCGGCGACAGTCGTGGCGGCCACACCGGCTCAGGGTCCCGGCCAGGTCGTGGAGGAGCCACGCCGTGGGTCCCGGTTGTTCACCGGCGCGCCCGGCCAGCGTCAGGCAGGCCTCCTCCGCCTCCAGCGCGGTGCGCCAGGCCGCGGCCGTCCACCCCGCCAGGGCTTGCCCGTCGGCCAGCCGCAGGAGAGCGCGACAGAGCCAGCGCTCCTGGCCGGTCCGGTCTGTGGCGAGCAGCCGGCGCCGAAGACGTACCTCGTGCTCCGCGATCCGGACGGATTCGGGGTAGGCGCCCGTCTCCAGCAGGGCACGGGCCAGTTCCACAGAGGTGTCGGCCAGGTACACCTCATGTCCCGGGTCGTCGGCCGACAATTCCACGTGCAGTTCGTACGCCTCCCTCAGCACGGGAACCGCCCGGTGTGTCGTTGCCCTGGACGCCGCGTAGCTGGAGCCGAGGTCCTGCAGACAGAAGGCCAGGTCCATGCGCTCCTTCGTGGTGTCGAGCGGGAGCTTGCGGTAGAGCTGGAGCGCCTGGCGCAGTTGGATGCGGTGGGCGACCGGCCGGTCGTGCCTGCGGTACAGGTGGGAGAAGTCACGGAGGGCGCTGGCATACCCCTCCGCATAGAGGTTCGGGCCGTACTCACTGAGGCGGCGCAGGATGTCGAGCGCCTGATCCTGGGCCGCGCGCGCCTCCCGCAGTCGCCCCAGGGCCTCGTATGAGCGGGCGAGGTTGTGCGAGATGTCGGACCGGGTCTTCAGCTGACTCGCGCTGAGCGGGAGTTCGGCCTGCGCGTAGATATTCAAGGCCTCTTGGAAACCCTCGACCGCCGCCTCGTCGTCTCCCGTCTCCGACCGGAAGATGGCGAGCGAGCTCACCGAATGGGCCAGGCTGGGAGCCATGAGCCCGTAGGAATCGCGGGCCAGGACTCGGCGGTGCTCGATCGCTTCCCCGATGGATTCTCGTGCCGCTGCGTGATCTCCCGTGTCGAACTGGTCCCATGCGAGGTTGTGCAGCATCTGTGCCAGATCGGGGAGGTGGACTTGGGGGAGATCCCTGGCCAGAGGGCGCAGCAGTTCGATCGCCTCCCGTATCAGGGCCATCGACTCCGCGGGCGGGCGCGAGGCGGAGCTGTGGGCGAGGTTCAGGCTCATCAGAGCGTTCGCGAGGTCGTTGGTGTAGGCGTCGGGGTTCTCTCCGGACAACCGACGAGCCTCCTCGACCTCCTCCTCGTTCAGGGGCAAAGCCTCCGAATGCCGCTGGAGGCGCCAGAGGTTCGCACCCCGCGCCGCCAGGGCCGTGAAGAGCAGGCGAGGGTCCAGATCGGGATGTCGAGCCACCAGTCGGCGGGCGCGCCGGACGGCCTCCTCCGTGTGTTCGTCGGACCTGGCGATCGTGTCGAAGGGGAACTCGCGCGGGTCGAGTTGCCAGACCACCCCCGACTGTCTGATGAGCGCCCGTACGAGACCACGCTCGTGCTTCTCCGACTCCTCGCCGCCCTCTGCCGCCAGCGCACGGAACAGACCCAGCGCCTGTTCGCCGGCGACGTATGCCTCCGACAACCGTCCCGTCATACGCAGGGCACGGGACAGCGTCAGCAGCGACTCGGCCCGCTCCACGCGGTGCGCCGTCTCCCGGACTTCGGCCCGTTCGCCGATCGCCACGGCCTCGGCGGCGGCCTCGCGGGCTTCCTCCCAGTGACCGACCGCCAAATGCCGCTTGGCGAGGTTGTGCAGTGCCCAGGCACGGTTGCGGTACGTCTGGGGGGCATCCCCGGTGTCGCGGTACAGCCTGCTCAGTTCGCGGGCCACGTCGAGCGCGTAGTCGCGCAGCACATGGGAGTGTTCGGGCAGGGTGTCGGAGTGGGCGCGGAGCACGGCGGCGGTCAGGGGCATGTCGGCGGGTACGGAGCGCAGGGCCTCGCGCAGTCGCTGGACGATGCGGGCCGCCCGTTCCGCGCGGCCCTCGTTGGCGTGGGCCACGGCGGATCGGGCCAGCACGGTGAGGGTCTGCACCCGCTGGTGGGCCGGGGCACGAGCGAAGAGTCTCCCCAGCAGTCCCGCATCGTCGATGATGTGCTCGGAAGCGTGGTACTCCGCCAGCCGGTCCGGCTCCAACTGGCCCCAGTAGTGGTCCTCGGCGGGCGGATACAGCTCCCGCAGCCAGCGGGCGAACTCGCGGATCAGCTCCTGTGATCCACCGGGCAGCAGCCGGGCGAGGGTCTCGTGCGCCTCCTCCTCGTGCCGGGCGGGGCACAGTACGGCCGCTGCCACCGCCCCTTCGAACAGCCGCTGCTCGCGCGGCCCCATGCCCCACCCGTCGGCGGTGTCCCGCCAGTACCTCTTCTCGTGTTTCAGGAGTTGGGCCTCCAGCGGCCCTTCGTCCCGTTCGGGGTCACGCCCCCGGTGGAGCAGCGCCGTCAGGGCCGCCATCTGCACGGTCAGGGCCGTTTCCGTGCCGTGGCCGCCGTTTCCGGCGCCGTACGCCGGGAGGCTGTCCGCGATGGCGCGCCAGTCGACGTCCGTCTCGCGGGTCGCATCGGCCAGCCGGTGGGAGAGGCCCCGGGCCGCCGTCCGGAACGCGTGCTCCCGCTCCACGTCGCGAGGGCTGAGGGTGTGCAGCCTGATCTCGTTGGCGCGGAGGTCACCGGTCGCCGTGGTCTGCCAGGAGCCGAGCGAGCGCGCGAGCAGCAACAGGCGTACCGGATGACTGACTTCCTCCGCGTGATCCAGCAGCCGCCGGACCAGGTCGGGCCGGGTCTCGGCGTAGTCGACGACCAGGAGCAGCGGGTGCTGAAGGGCGTGCAAGGGATATCGGAGGGTGTGCAGGGGATGCGAATCGTACGGTGCGTCGCGGACTTCACCGGCGACCCAGCGGCGGTTCCGCAGCCGTGCCATCAGATGTCGTGCCAGCCGGGTCTTGCCCTGCCCGCCCTGCGCGGTGAGCACACGGACGGAAAGGAGGCCGTCCACGTCTCGCTCGCACCACTGCTCCAACTCCTCGAGTTCGTCCTCCCGGCCGTGGAACGACACCACCTCGGCGTCGGCTCGCAACAGCATGGTGGGGGAGGACACCAACCGTTTGGGCGGCGCCGGCTTCAACAGGCCGGTGTACTCGACGGGTTCGGGCTGCGGGACGACGGAGGTCGCCTCACGGACCGCCTCGCGGAACTCCGGCCAGGCCAGCAGGTCCTCGCTGGACGTGGCGAGCAGCCGGGTGCCCTGCTGCGGTCGGCGGTCGTCGCGCACCACACCGAGCAGCAGGTCCTGACCCTCGGCGAAGACGGCCGCGCCGGACATCCCGGACATCGCGGTGGTTTGCGCGGCGGTCGCGTCGTCGAGCCCATCCGTGCCATAGCTCATCCGGCTCGCAAGATCGATGATCTCGAAGGGGCCGTCACTGTGGGGCCGGACCTGGCCGGTCAGTTCCTCACGGCCTCGGGCCAGTTCCTCGCGGGCCCGGCGGGTCAGATCCTCGTGACCCCGGTCGCGCGCCGCCCGCTGCTGCCGGGGGAAGCCATGAGCGGCGACCGGGATCCTGGTCCCGCTCGTCACGAACCGGCCCCAGCGCTGCGGGCGGCGACCCTGGGCACCCCGCAGGGTGGCGGGTACCGGCCAGTCCCGGTCGTCGGCCGCGATCTCCAGCAGGGCGGCGTCCACGACGGTGTCGCACCGCCACGACCGCACCTCGGCGGCGACCCGCACGCCCGACCCGGGCACGGCCACGGTGACCTCTTCGCGCACCCCCTTCGGCGGCACCAGATGCGCCGCGGTCAACACGAGCCGCGGCGCGATCAGATAGCCACTGCCGAAGCTCCGGGCGCGGACCTGGACGACTTGGCCCCGCTGCATCGAACCACCCCCGTATCGCTCGCGGCCTACTCGACGTCCGTGTCGCTCGGCCTACTCGACGTCCCCCACAGCCACGTCCCCGCCCCCGCGCTGCTCCGGCTTCAGCGTCAGCGTCACGCGCTGGGTGGACCTCGCCGAGCGCTCCCGACGGGCGTCGGCCTCCACGACGCCGAACCGCAGCGCCCCGCCGCCGTTCCGCGTCCGCACCAGCTCGACCTCGAACTCCGCGGTGATCTCACCCAGGACCAAACGCAGCGGGGAACCCTGCCCCCGGCGCTGGGCCTCCGACAACTGGGCCCGCAGCACCTCCACGGCGTCCGCCAGGTCCAGCCAGTTCTCGTCCTGCCCGCCGATCGCCATGCGGCCCCCTCCGCCACCGTGTCATCGTGCGTACACATAGTAGTGATCGTGAGTTAGGGAGTCAGGGAGTCAGCGTGGTGATCGACGCACGAGGGGTGAATCCTGAGGGGCGAGTGTGGGGATTGTGTTGAAGGGCGTCGCGCGGATCCGCTGGGCGGAACTGCGCGACGCACAAGGGGCGTCCGCAGTGCGCATCCCGCCCCTGCTGTCCCGGATCGCGTACGGCGACGCGGACACCGCCCGGCTCGCCGTCGACGAACTGGGCGGCTCCCTCTGCGCGTTGGGGTTCGTCGTCGGCGAGGCCACGGCCCCCGCCGTGCCGTTCCTTCTGGAACTGGCCGGAACGCCGCACCTGCCGTGCAAGGCCGAGTTGCTGGGGCTGCTGGAGAGCATCTGCCGGGCCCGGCAGTGGCATGCGGCCGCCGGGGACGGCGGGCTCGGCGCGAACTACCGGCGGCAGCCCGGCTGGGAGCGGGCCGCCAGGGCCGCCGTGTACACCGGCCGACCGATCGTCGAGAGCCTCGCCTCCTCCGTACGGCCCGAGGAGGCCGGACCCGCGCGGAGCCTGCTGCGTGCGATGGACGAAGCGGCGCTGATTCCGGAGACGGAGAGCTGATCCGCCGTCGACGTCCGGTCGGTCGGTCGAGGAACACCGGCGGTGCTGGGTTTAATCGGTCTCCCCTTCTGGTCACGTTTGACTAGGGTGAGGGCATGGGTGAGAAGGGGATGGGTGAGAAGACGATTCCGATTCTTCCGTGCCGGACGCTCCAACCCGTTCTCGACTTCTACGTGGCCCTCGGCTTCGAGGTCACCTTCCAGCAACGCAGCCCCAACCCGTACGCGGTGGTGCAACGCGGCGGCATCGAGCTCCAGTTCTTCGGGCTCAAGCAGTACGAGCCGGCCGAGTCGGTGAGCACGTGCTACGTCCGGACCGACGACGTCGACGGGCTGTACGCGGCGTTCCGGGCCGGCCTCAAAGAGGCGTACGGGAGGGTCCCGGCCCGGGGGCTGCCGCGTATCGGGTCGCTGAAGGACATGTCGTACGGCATGCGCCAGTTCCTCATGACCGATCCGGGCGGCAACTGCGTCCGCGTGGGACAGCCGACGAGCGAAGATCAGCACCACCGGCCCGCGCCCCGGGAGACCTTCGCCCGGGCCCTGCGTCACGCCTCCCTCCTGGCGGACTCGAAGGAGGATCCGGCCCTCGCGGCGAAGGTCATCGACCGGGTGCTGGGGCTGGAGGACGAGAAGCCCACGGAGGTGCGGCTGCTGCAACTGCTCGTGCTGCGGGCCGATGTCGCCGCCCGGCTCGGCGACGAGGAGAAGGCAGCCTCCGTGCTCACCCGCGCCGCGGCGGTCCGGCTCACCGCCGAGGAACGGATCGAGGCCCGGGACGCCCTGGTGCGGCTGGAGGACCTGCGGGACCGCGGTCCGGCATGACAGCGCCGCCGCCCCGGCATCCCGGGGCGGCGGCGATGGTCGTACCGCTCGGTGGTCGCTAGCGCGTCCACCAGGCGGCCGACGTGTTCCTCAGGGTGTTCGTTCCGCAGTGGATCTCGCCCATGCCGATGTGGTACGTCTCCCAGTCGTCGATGTACGACACCTTCATGCCGGCGGACGTGTACGCGGCCGTCACCGCCTCGGTGAAGATGTCCTTGCCCGCGATGACCGGGCCCCACTGGCGCGGGGCGAGGTAGTGGGTGCGGCTGAGGACGATGCCGTTGACGGCGCCGGGGATGTAGGCGCTGGTCATGACCGGGGGGGCAGGGGCGGTGGGGCTGCCGGCCGTGAACCCGTCGCTCGTCGCCGAACCGTCGCCGGCCGTCGCCCGGTCGAGGTTGCGCTGCTGGCCGTACTCCCGTGCCACCTCCGGCAGTTCGGTGCCGGCGCCGAGGCGGGTCAGCCGGGGCAGACGGCGGCTCTCGGTGCCGCCTTGCTGGGTCTCGCCCACCATCTCCGTGCCCTGGGTGAACAGGGCGGGCACCCGCACGACCTCGGCGTCGGTCACGCCCGTCTCACGCTTGAGGATCGCGAGGTTGGCCTCGATACGGCGGGTCGCGAGGTTGTTGTCGGAGACCAGGTTCTTGGAGGCGAGCGCCTTGGAGATGGTCTCCGTGGGCATGGAGTTCGGCGTGTCCTTCGGCAGGGAGAACACCCTCGTCGAGCCGTGCCCGGCGTCCTTCGCGTCGCGCAGGAGTTTCAGACCGGCCTCGGGGTCGGCGATCGCGAGCTTCCAGCCGCGCGGGGTGTCGGCGGGCAGGAACTGCACGAACTCGTCGACGTGGCCGACGTGCAGCCAGGACGTGTCCAGGAAAAGGGGCTCCTGGAGGCCCTGGGACTTCAAAAACGTACGCATCACCTTCGCCGGCTTGGAACCGGTGTCCGGGCGGTGACCCATGATGATCCGGCCCGCCGGGAACGAGCGGTTGTTGTGCGCGTACGGCGGAATGGTCTCCACGTTGCCCATGGAGTTGAGGGTCCACTCCTCGGAGTCCTTGGCCCCGGTCACCTGCACGACGCCGATGTTCCGGCCGCGCATCTTCTCGAACAGCTCCCGGCCCGCCTCCCGGTCCAGCTGGGCGGAGCGCAGCATCACCCGCATGGTGTGCCGCTTGCCGTTCGTACCGGTCATGCTGACGTACCCGGGCTCCACGAAGTCCTGTGTCCAGATGTCCTGGTACTTGGTGAAGTTCACGGTCGGCTGGGTGATACCGGCCGCCCGTGCCTCCTTGTCCAGGCCCTCGCGGAAGACGCGGTTGAGCTTCGCGTAATCGTCGTTGCCGGAGATCTTGGTGGCCAGCAACTGCTGGGCGTTCTGCAGATGATGGTGGGTGAGGAGCGGGGCGACGCGCAGGGTGACGGTGTCGGCGGAGGTGCCCGCGGAGGACTTCACGGTCAGCCGGATGCGGGCCAGCCCGTCCCACTTCGCGGTGTCCCGGATCACGTCCCGGGCCTCCACGCCGAACTCCACGCCGGCCTTCAACTCGGCACGCGTCAGACGGGTCTTCGCGGTGACCGGCTCCCACTTGGTGCCCCGCTTGACGAAGACCCGGGTCTGCGCGGCACCCGCGGTGACCTTGACCGTGCCCTGGGCCCCGCTCTTCAGACTCCGCATCGGCACGGAACGCACCCGGGCCAGGTCGGCGACGTCGGCGGTGCCGTTCACCTTGGCGTCGGAGGCGTCGTTGCAGGCGGCCAGCTTGGCATCGGAGAGGGGCTTGCCCTTGGGGCCTGTGGTCGCGCAACGCCTGCTGTCGTCGTCGATGTTGGGCAGCATCAGCGCGCCCCGCCCGACGGACCAGCCGTCCTCTCCGGCGGTGTCGGTGGAGCCGGTGACGTCGACCTTCCCGTCCCGGTTCACGTCCACCCGCAGATCGGTCGGCGGGGCTCCGGCCGCGAAGGCGGCGGGCACGGCGAGCGAGGGCGTCGCGAGCAGGGTGCCGGAGACGGCGAGCACGGCTATCGCCCGCCGGACGGGGCGGGTTCGGGAGACTCCGGAGGATCCGACGTTTTCGGATGAACGCGGGGGCACAGTGCGTCCCTTCGGCGAGGGGGTGATCAGCACTGAAGACGTGCGGAATCACAGATCCGTTGCCTGTGCGCACCCTGTGAACGGATGTGAAGGGATGTGAACGCAGCGATCTACTCCACGCCGCGGATCCGCCCCACGAACACCGCCCCCGCCAGCCCGATCACCGCCGCCACCAGGTACAGCGCCCGATACCCGCCCAGATACGCCACGATCGGCGCGGCCACCACCGGGGCCGCCACCTGGGGCAGGGAGTTGGCGACGTTGATGACACCGAGGTCCTTGCCGCGGTCCACGGCCTTCGGCAGGACGTCCGTCATCAGGGCGAAGTCGACGGACGCGAACACGCCGAAACCCAGGCCGAGAAGGGCCGAGGCGACGATCGTGCCGGGCCAGGTCGGCCAGGCCGCGATCGTGCCCGCCGCGACCGCCATCACCACACCCGACCAGTACACGAACGGCTTACGACGCCCCACCCGGTCCGACCACACCCCCGCGACCACCACCGTGGACAGCAGCATCACCGCGTTCACGGCCGTCAGGATCAGCACGCCCTGCTCGGGGTCGGGGTACCGGACGCGGTCCCGCAGGTAGTAGAGCAGGTAGAGAAGCCCGATGCTGTTGCTCAGGTTGACCAGGAAACGCGTCAACCAGGCCCAGCCGAAGTCCGGATACCGGCGCGGGCTCAGCCAGAAACCGGACAGGAACCCCCGCCAGGACCACACCGGGCGCGCCGCCGCCGGCAGCCTCAGATCCCGGTGGAACACCACGTACGGCAACATCCCCGCCAGCGTGAACACCGCGCACGCCGCGTACCCCGCGCCCACACCCCCGGCCAGTGTCGCCAGCCCCGTGCCGCCGACCACGCCGAGGATCTGTGCCGCGCCCAACCAGCCGCCCACGGAACCCCGTTGAAGGCGCGGCACCCGGTCCGGCACCGCCGCGGTGACCGCCGCCCAGGACGCGTTCAGCGTCAGCTGGACCAGGGACCAGCCGATCACCATGGTCCACAGCCCGCCCGCGCCCGCGAGCAGCAGCAACGACAGCGCGCCGCCCACCGCCCCCGCCACGATCCACGGCGTACGCCGCCCCCACCGTGACGTCGTACGGTCCGACAGCGCGCCGAACAGCGGTGTGGCGAGGAGTGAGACGACCGCCCCGGCGCCCGTCACCCACGCCAGCATCGTCTCCTTCGACATCCCCGAACCGGGCGCGAAGTCCTCCGCCTGCAGGGCCAGCAGGATCTGCAGCGGGCCGTACCAGCCCACCCAGATCGCCCCGTTGGCCAGCGCCAGCGCCGACGTCCAGCCCGGCCCGACCCGCTCGACGGGCTCGGCCAGGGCATGGGCGGCCGAAGGGCCCTCGGATGCCGAGGGGTTCTCGGATGCCGGGGGGTTCTCGGATACGGCATCCGTCATCTCTGCGCCCGCAGGAGCTCCTGGAACCACCGGTACGACGCCTTCGGTGTCCGCGCCAGGGTGCTGTAATCCACGTGCACCAGCCCGAACCTCCGCGCGTACCCCTCCGCCCACTCGAAGTTGTCCAGCAGCGACCACACGAAGTACCCGCGTATGTCGACGCCGGCCTCCGAGGCACGGTGCAGTGCCCGGATGTGCCCGTCCAGGTAGGCGATGCGCTCCTGGTCGTCGACGCCCTCGTACGCGCAGCCGTTCTCGGTGATGACCACGGGCGGCAGCCGGTCGCCGTAGCGCTCGCGGAAGCCGGTCAGCAGCTCGGTGAGGCCCTCGGGGACGACGGGCCAGCCGAAGTCGGTGGTCGGTACGCCCTCGATCTCCTTGACGGTGAAGGGGAGTTCGGCGGGGATCGTGACACCGCCGAACTCGATGTCCTCGCCCTCGGGGGCGCCCACCCGCGTCGGCGCGTAGTAGTTGATGCCGTACCAGTCGAGAGGCTCGGAGATGATCTTGAGGTCGGACTCGATGTCCTGGCCCGGCATCAACTCGCCGATGCCCTCCGGGTAGGCGCCCAGCAGAACGGGTTCCGCGAACAGACGGTTCAGGAGCAGGTCGTAGAAGCCGGCCGCCTCCAGGTCCGGCTGCTCCTGCGACGCCGGCCAGGTCGGCCCGTGCGAGTTGGCGATGCCGATGTCCGTGATCCCCGCCGCGCGCAGGGCCCGTACGGCGAGGCCATGGCCGAGCAGTTGGTGGTGGGCCACGGGCAGCGCGTCGAACATGAGCTGCTTGCCGGGGGCGTGCGTACCCAGCGCATGGCCCAGCAGGGTGTGCTCGGCGGGCTCGTTGAGCGTGATCCACTTGGCTATCCGGTCACCGAGCCGGGCGGCGACGGTCGCGGCGTACTCCGCGAAACGCTCGGCGGTGTCCCGGCTCAGCCAGCCGCCGGCCTCCTCCAGCGACGACGGCAGATCCCAGTGGAAGAGCGTCGGCACCGGCTGTACGCCCGCCGCGACCAGCTCGTCCACCAGGCGGTCGTAGAAGTCGAGGCCGCCGGGGGAGTTCACCCGGGGCCAGGAGACGGAGAAGCGGTAGGCGCCCACGCCGAGGTCACGCAGCAGCGCCACGTCCTCGGGGTACCGGTGGAAGTGGTCGCAGGCCACCGCCGCCGTCGAGCCGTCCTTGATGTGGCCCGTCCCGGCCGAGAAGGCGTCCCACACGGAGGGCTCGCGCTCGTCCGCGGCCCCCTCGATCTGATGGGCGGAGGTCGAGACGCCCCACAGGAAGCCGGCCGGGAACTGAGGTATCGGGTTCGTCGCCATGGGCGGATCATCCGTACCACCGGTAACAGAAGTCAACGGCTGAGGGTGAACGACCTGTTACCGGGTCCGGGTACCAGGGCTACGCGCCTTCTTTCAGTACCCGCGAAATCAACTCCCGCTGCTCCTCCGTCAGTCGGGGATCCGCGCAGTACACCGTCTTTCCGTCCACGGAGATCTCGTACGCGAAACCGTCCGGTACCCCGAGCGGCGGTGAGCCCCGGCCGGCGGCGAGTGCCCGCTCGGCCAGGGCGTGCCATTCCAGGGCATCGGGCCGCCCCGAGGTGTCCAGCACCGCGTGCCGCTCGATGCCCGCGAAACCGCCCGTGCGCCGCACTTCGATACGCATGGGTCATGTCTAGTACGGAACTACAGTGTCCGCACGCCGACCTGCTCCCAGGCCTTCAGTACGGCCGTCAGCTCCTCGCCCTGCCCGTACCGGTCCTTCGCCGCCTTCACGGTCAGCGTGGCGAAGTCGACGAACAGCGCCTGCTCCTTCAGTTCGCCGCCGGTGAGGACGTCGTACCAGATCTGCCCGGCCCGCTCCCAGGCGTGGCCGCCGAGGGCCGTGGCCGCCAGATAGAACGCCTGGTTGGGGATGCCGGAGTTGATGTGGACGCCGCCGTTGTCGCGGCCGGTGCGGACGAAGTCGTCCATGTGCGCGGGCTGCGGGTCCTTGCCGAGGACGTCGTCGTCGTACGCCGTACCAGGCGCCTTCATCGAGCGCAGCGCGGTGCCCGTGACACGCGGGGCGAGCAGACCGGCGCCGATCAGCCAGTCCGCCTCGGCGGCGGTCTGGCCGAGGGTGTACTGCTTGATGAGGGCGCCGAAGACGTCCGACATGGACTCGTTGAGGGCGCCCGGCTGGCCGAAGTACGTCAGGTTCGCCGTGTACTGGGTGACGCCGTGGCTGAGTTCGTGGCCGATGACGTCGATCGGGATGGTGAAGTCGAGGAAGATCTCGCCGTCGCCGTCGCCGAACACCATCTGCTCGCCGTTCCAGAAGGCGTTGTTGTAGTCGCGGTCGTAGTGCACGGTCGCGTCCAGCGGCAGCCCGTTGCCGTCGATCGAGTCCCGCGCGAAGGACTTCCAGAACAGCTCGTAGGTGGCGCCCAGGCCCGCGTACGCGCGGTTGACCGTGGCGTCCTTGCCGGGCTCGTCGCCCTCGCCGCGGACCTTCCTGCCGGGCAGCGTGGTGGCGTGCCCGGCGTCGTGGATCGTGCGGTGCGGTTTGCCCGCCTCGGCGCCGGCCGGGGCGGCGATGGCGGGGGCGCCGATGACCGTGGTCAGGCGGCGGCGGGTCCGTTCGAGCGCGTCGCGCTCCAGGGTGCGGCGGGCGGCGCCGGAGAGTGCGGGGTCCTCGGCCCGGGCGAGTTTGTCGAGGACGTGTGGTGGGACGACGGTGCAGAAGATGGGCTCGTGGCCCCCGTTTTTGGTGGTCATCTCCGCACGATCGCACTCCGTTAGGGGCGTGTCACTAGGGGCAACCTTGATTGGTGAAATGTGAGCGTATGGGTTGCGTTTCGTTGTCGCCGTGTTACTCAGGGTTGAGATCGGGCTGCGGGTGATTCGTGGTCGCTCGCGCCCACGCGGCGGAGCCGCAAATCGACGCAGCCCGCGCCCTGGAGGGGCGCTCCGGCGGCCGCATGTGACCTAGTGCACCTTTTGCCCCCTTTGGCTCTGTGGTCCCGCATACTGATACGGCCCCCCGCGGGAAGCGCGACTCAGTTAAGCTGCCTCGCATCATGCGTTTCGGGCTGCTTCTTCTTAGCTGCCGCGGCGAGGGCCTGTAGTCCAGGTCGACTCCCTCCCCGCGGAGCTTCGTGTTGCGTGTCGGCCGTCCATTCGGACACCAAGAGGAGCCCCGCAAACATGGCGAACCGTCAGCAGCCCAGTTCCATGCCGATCCACAAGTACGGGCGTTACGAGCAGGTCGACATCGCCGACCGCACCTGGCCGAACAATCGGATCACCGTCGCCCCCCGCTGGCTCTCCACCGACCTGCGCGACGGCAACCAGGCCCTGATCGACCCGATGTCGCCCGAGCGCAAGCGCCGGATGTTCGACCAGCTGGTCAAGATGGGCTACAAGGAGATCGAGGTCGGGTTCCCCGCCTCCGGGCAGACCGACTTCGACTTCGTACGGTCGATCATCGAGGAGCCGGGGGCCATCCCGGACGACGTCACCATCTCCGTACTGACCCAGGCCCGTGAGGACCTGATCGAGCGGACGGTCGAGTCGTTGAAGGGCGCCAAGCGCGCCACCGTGCACCTGTACAACGCCACCGCGCCCGTCTTCCGCCGGGTCGTGTTCCGTGGCTCCAAGGACCAGATCAAGCAGATCGCCGTCGATGGTACGCGGCTGGTGATGGAGTACGCGGAGAAGCTGCTGGGCCCGGAGACCGAATTCGGGTACCAGTACAGCCCCGAGATCTTCACCGACACCGAGCTGGACTTCGCGCTGGAGGTCTGCGAGGCGGTCATGGACGTGTGGCAGCCCGGACCGGGCCGCGAGATCATCCTCAACCTGCCCGCCACGGTGGAGCGTTCGACCCCGTCGACCCACGCGGACCGCTTCGAGTGGATGGGCCGCAACCTGTCCCGCCGCGAGTACGTGTGTCTGTCCGTCCACCCGCACAACGACCGCGGTACGGCCGTCGCCGCCGCCGAGCTGGCGCTGATGGCCGGTGCCGACCGCGTCGAGGGCTGTCTGTTCGGGCAGGGCGAGCGAACCGGCAACGTGGACCTGGTCACCCTGGGCATGAACCTGTTCTCCCAGGGTGTCGACCCGCAGATCGACTTCTCCGACATCGACGAGATCCGTCGCGTGTGGGAGTACTGCAACCAGATGGAGGTCCACCCGCGCCACCCGTACGTGGGCGACCTGGTCTACACGTCCTTCTCCGGCTCCCACCAGGACGCCATCAAGAAGGGCTTCGACGCCATGGAGGCGTCCGCGAAGGAGCAGGGCAAGACCGTCGACGACATCGAGTGGGCGGTGCCGTACCTGCCGATCGACCCCAAGGACGTCGGCCGGTCCTACGAGGCGGTCATCCGCGTCAACTCGCAGTCCGGCAAGGGCGGTATCGCGTACGTCCTGAAGAACGACCACAAGCTGGACCTGCCGCGCCGGATGCAGATCGAGTTCTCCAAGATCATCCAGGCGAAGACCGACGCCGAGGGCGGCGAGGTCACCGGCGGCGACATCTGGGCCGTGTTCCAGGACGAGTACCTGCCGAACCCGAACAACCCGTGGGGCCGTATCCAGGTCCGCAACAACCAGTCGACCACCGACACGGACGGCGTGGACACGCTGACCGTGGAGGCGGAGGTCGACGGCACGGAGACCACCCTGGTCGGCACGGGCAACGGCCCGATCTCGGCGTTCTTCGACGCCCTGCAGGGCATCGGCATCGACGCCCGCCTCCTGGACTACTCCGAGCACACGATGAGCGAGGGCGCCTCCGCGCAGGCCGCCTCCTACATCGAGGTCGCCATCGAGGACAAGGTCCTGTGGGGCATCGGTATCGACGCGAACACGACGCGTGCGTCGCTGAAGGCGGTCGTCTCGGCCGTCAACCGCGCGGCGCGCTGACCAGCCTGACCAGCGGTGTGAATGCCCCGTTCACCGGATTTCGGTGGACGGGGCCCGTCGTTTACCGGCCAAACACTGTGCGGGGACCGGGAAGGGCTCGTCCGGAGTACTGACTGGGCCTCGCCGATGTGGCTAACATCACGCAAGCGCGGCGATGTTGCCGTGGGGTTACGGAGGTGCGACGTGCTGCCAGTACGGAGATCACGGGGGCCGGTCGGCCGTGTCGCCGGGCTCTCGCGCGTCATGGGTACCCGGACCGCGTGGACCGGCGTCGGTGACGGCGAGTTCTTCTGCCCGGGCTGCGGAGGCGACCGCAACTACCAGCGCCTCACCGGCCGCCGCCGCTTCACCCTCCTCGGGGTGCCCGTGCTGTCGCGCGGCGAGACCGGCCCGGTGGTGGAGTGCGCGGCCTGCCGCCGCCACTACGCGACCGACGTCCTCGACCACCCCACCACCACCCGCTTCTCGGCGATGCTCCGCGACGCCGTCCACACCGTCGCCCTCGCCGTCCTGGCCGCCGGCGGCACCTGTGCCCGTACGTCTCTGTCGGTCGCCGCCACCACCGTCCGCTCCGCCGGCTTCGACGACTGCACCGCGGACCAGCTGGGCGCCCTGGTCGAGGCCCTCGCCGCCGACACGGGCCGCCTCTACGGCGCACCGTGCGGAGCCGGCCTGGCCATAGAGCTCCACGAGGCCCTGGACCCCCTGGCCCCCCACCTCGCCCCGACCGGCCGCGAGGCGATCCTGCTGCGGGGCGCGCGCATCGCCCTCGCGGACGGCCCTTACACCCCCGCGGAACGCGACGTCCTCTTCACGGTCGGCGCGGCCCTGACCATCCACGCCGACGAGGTGACCCGACTGCTGGCGGAGGCCCGGACGCCGTCCTGAGCGGCTCACGGTCGCGGACGCCGTCCTGAGCGGCTCACGGTCGCGGACGCCGTCCTGACCGGCTCGCGTTCTTCATATGTGCGCCCTTCATTCATACATGCGCACTTCGAGTCACGTACTTGTCACGTTCTTGCCTCAAGCGCCGTATCGGGCGCTCGCATGGGCCATGCAGGGGTGGGGATGGTGGCGAGAGAGAGCCCCCCACGGCACTGCGAGGTCCACGATGACGAAGACCGACGCGACGAAGACCGACACCTCTCCCACCGCCCCCGGCGCACTCCCGCTCATCGGCCACGCCGGGCGGCTGGCACGTGACCCCCTGGGCTTCCTTGAGTACCTGCGGACGCTGGGGCCGGTCGTGCGCATCCGGCTGGGGCGCACCCCGGTCCACGTGGTCAGCGCCCCCGAACTCGTCCAGCGGATGCTGCTGGCGGGCAACGGGGTGGAGTTCGACAAGGGCGGCCCCTTCTTCGACCAGGCCTCCCGGATCGTCGGCAACGGCCTCTCCACCGCGCTCGCCGGGCCGCACCGTCCGATGCGCGCCCTGCTGCGGCCCGTGTTCGCCCGTCAGCGACTGCTCCACCACACCCAGCGGTTCCACGACTGCGCCCGCGAACTGTCCGCCGCCTGGCAGCCCGGGCAGGTCGTCGACGCGTACACGGAGATGAAGCGCTTCGCGGTCGCCGTGCTGGCCCGGACCCTCTTCCTCGCCCCCGAGGACCGGCGGGCCGTCGATACCGTCCAGCGCAATGTGCCGACACTGCTGGGTGCCCTGGGCACCCACATGATGGTGCCCGGCAGCAGCCGGCTGCCGACCCCCGAGAACCTGCGCTACGCGCGGGCCTCCCGCGAGACCCGCGAGGCCATCCGGACCATGATCCGGCGCCGGATGAGCGACCCCACCGACCACCGGGACCTGTTGTCGGCGCTCGTACCCCCCGACCGCTCGGCGCCCCACACCGAACAGGAGGTGTACGACCAGGTCCTCACGTTCTTCATCGCCGGCACCGAGACCATGGCGAGCCTGCTCTCCTGGACGCTGACCCTGCTGTGCGACCACCCGGACGCATGCGAGCGGCTGGTGGCCGAACTGGACGAGGTACTGGGCGACCGCCCCGTCACCCACGAGGATCTGCCGCGCCTGACCCACCTCAAGCGCGTGGTCAACGAGTCACTGCGCCTGCACCCTCCCGGCTGGCTGCTCAGCCGTGTCACCCTCGTCGACACCGAACTGGGCGGTCACCGGCTCCCCGCCGGTGCGGGGGTGCTCTTCAGCCCCTACGCCCTCCACCGCGACCCGCGCGTGTTCGCCGCCCCCGACCGGTTCGACCCCGACCGCTGGACCGGCCCCCGCGTCGGCCGCCCCCAGCGTGAGGCCTTCATCCCGTTCGGCGCGGGTGCCCGCCGATGCATCGGGGACACGTTCGCGGTCGCCGAGGCGCAGGTGGCCCTCGCGGTGATCCTCCGCGAGTGGCGAGTACGCCCGGCCCCGGGCAGCAGGCCCCAGGCCTTGCTGCGGATCACGATGCGCCCCCAGGGCGTACGACTGATCCTCGACCGCCGGCCGGACCGCTCCTGACGCTCGCCCGTACTCCCGGGGGAGTAACACGGCCACCGTGCCGACCCGGGCAGTACGCCTCAACTCGCTCCCGCGTCCGACGAATCCGCCCTCCTCCGCCGGGAGTCTGGTGAACGTCCAGACACCCGTTGAGGAGGGGGGACCCCGGCATGGGGCCCGGAGAGAAAACCGTACGTGCGCGTCGGCGAGCCGTGCCCTGGCTGGTGCTCGGGCTGTGGGTGGTGCTGCTTGCCGTCGTGGCGCCGTTCGCGGCCAAGTTGTCGGAGGTGCAGCACGACCGGGCGGTGGACTACCTACCGGCGAGCGCGGACTCCACCCAAGTGGCGAAGATCCAGGAGCGGTTGCCCGGCGGTGAGACCACCGAGCTGGTGCTCGTGTATCACCGGGAGGGCGGGCTGAGCGCCGCCGACCGGACCGCCGCCGATGCGCAGGTCGCCGAGATCGGGGAGCGGGACCGGCTGGTCGCCGAGCCGGAGGGGGTGCCGTCGGAGGACGGGACCACAGTCATGTACCCGGTCGCGAGCAACGGGCCCGGTACGGACGAGAAGCTGCGGGACGAGTTCGTCGGGCGGGTCCGCGAAGTCGCCCACAGCGAGGGCGGGCTGACGGTCGAGGTGGGCGGGCCGGGGGCCCTCGCCACCGACGCGAGCAAGGTGTACGAGTCCCTCGGCGGGCCGTTGCTCTACACCACCGTCGCCGTCGTGGCCGTCCTGCTGATCATCATCTACCGCAGCCCCGTGCTGTGGCGGAGGAGCGGCTGCGGATCGCCCGCGACCTGCACGATCTGCTCGCCCACAGCATCACCCTGGTCGGTGTGCAGACCTCCGTCGCCGCGCACGTCCTGGCCGCCGACCCCGACCGCCTCGACCGCGCCGCCGTCGCCCAGGCACTCGACGACATCGCCGAGACCTGCCGCACCGCCCGCGGTGAACTCCGCGGCACGCTGGAGGTGTTGCGCGAGTCCGAGCACAGCGGCGGTCCCGGGGCGCGCGGCCCGCTGCCCGGCCTGGACGGCCTCTCCGACCTGGTCGACGCCGCCCGCACGGCGGGGGCCCGCGTGGAGGTGGAGGTCGCGGCGGACGGGGTGCCGTCCGGGGTGGGCGCGGCCGCGTATCGCATCGTGCAGGAGGCACTGACCAATGCCGTACGACACGGGGGAGCGGGAGTGGGGATACGGGTGGGGCTGCGGGCCGGGGGAGGGGCGCTGCGGGTGACGGTGACGGATGAGGGGGCGGGCCCGACCAAGGGCTCCGGGGGCTCGGGCAGTGGCTCCGGGTTCGGGCTGCTCGGTATGCGGGAGCGGGCGCGGAGTGTGGGCGGCACGCTGGAGGCGGGGCCGCGGCCGGAGGGCGGCTTCGAGGTGGAGGCGATGCTGCCGCTGGGTACCGGCGAGGGGCGTACGGGGTGGGCGCGATGAGCGAGGGCACGATCCGGGTACTCCTGGCGGACGACCAGAACCTCGTCCGCGCCTCCTTCGCCATGCTCGTGTCGTCGGCGCGGGACATGGAGGTGGTGGGGGAGGCGGCCACGGGCCGCGAGGCCGTGGAGCTGGCCCGCACCGCCCGCGCCGACCTGGTCGTCATGGACCTGCGCATGCCCGACCTGGACGGCATCGAGGCCACCCGGCTCATCGCGGCGGACGAGGACCTCGCGGGCGTACGGGTCCTGGTGCTCACCACCTACGACACCGACGAGCACGTCGTGGAGGCCCTGCGCGCCGGGGCCTCCGGCTTCCTGGTGAAGGACGTGCGGCCCGCCGAACTCCTCGACGCCATCCGTACGGTGGCCGCCGGCGACGCCCTGCTCTCACCCGGCCCGACGGCCCGCCTCATCGCCCGCCTGCTGCGCGGCCCGACCGTGCGGCAGACCGCCGAGGCCGGCCCGGAATGTCTTTCGGACCGCGAGAAGGAGGTCCTCACCCTCGTCGCACGCGGCCTCAACAACAGGGAGATCGCCGACACGCTGGGCCTGAGCCCCCTGACGGCGAAGACCCACGTCAGCCGCATCATGGGCAAGCTGGGCGCCCGGGACCGGGCACAGCTGGTCATCGTGGCGTACGAGTCGGGGCTGGTGACGCCGGGCGCGGTGTGACGAGACCTGTCCGAAGGTATCGGGCCCGGCTGACGCCACACCAGACCCCAAGTGGCTCTTCGGTGTTGCCGAGCCCCGTACGACCCCATAGGTTCGCCTGGACTCCGACGTCCCGGGCCGGGGACGCCCATGCCAGGGGAGCCGCCTTGTCCACGCTTCGTCTGACGGCGCTCGCCGCCGCCGCGGTCACCGTGCTGGCGGCGAGCCGCGTGGCCGCCGCGGCGACGCTGCCGACCCGTGGCTGCCTCTCCTCCGTCCCGTACGTCTCCGGCCAGGGCGGCTACGACACATACCGCATCCCCGCCACGATCACCACCCGCGGGGACGCCGTGCTGGCCTTCGCGGAGGGCAGACGCAACGGCGCCGGCGACACCGGCAACATCGACGTCGTCCTGCGGCGCTCGATCGACGGTGGCTGCACCTGGGGCCCGCAGAAGGTGGTGACGGCGGGGAAGGGCAACACACGCGGGAACCCGGCCCCGGTGGTGGACCCGAGGACGGGCCGGGTGGTGCTCGTGACGTCGTACAACGCCGGAACGGTGACCGAGGCCCAGATCATGCGTGGCGAGGTGACGCCCGAGCAGAGCCGCCGCGTCTTCGTCCAGACCAGCAGGGACGACGGCCGTACCTTCACCGCACCCCGGGACATCACGGCCGACGTGAAACTCCCGGCGTGGCGTTGGTACGCCACGGGCCCGGGCCACGCCGTCGCCCTCACCCGAGGCCCCCACGCGGGCCGCCTGGTCGTCCCCTCGAACCACTCGTCGGCCCCACCGCAGGACTCGACCGACACCGGCCGGGAACCCGGGTACTACGGCGCCCACGCCATCTACTCCGACGACGGCGGCACGACCTGGACGATCGGCTTCGTCGACGACTCCTACGACGGCATCGACAACGCCAACGAGAGCGTCGCCGCCGAACTCCCCGACGACCGCCTGTACTTCAGTGCCCGCGACGAACGGGGTACGAGCCCCGGCAACCGTCTGGACGCCTACTCCAGCGACGGCGCCGAGACCCTCGACCGCCCCTACACCGTCCAGCCCACCCTCACCGACGTCCCCGTCGTCCAGGGCTCCGTCCTCCAACTCCCCTCCGGCGGTCCCCTCCTCTTCTCCGGCCCCTCCGTCCCCACCACCCGCCAGTCGATGTCCGTCTGGAGCAGCGGGGACGCCGGCACCACCTTCACCAAGTCGACGACCCTCTCCTCACGCCCCGCCGCCTACTCCGACCTCGTCCGCCTGAACAGCACCCACGTGGGGCTCCTGTACGAGACGGGCACGACCGGCCCGTACGAGAGGATCGAGTTCCGCCGACTGCCGCAGTCCGCTCTGTAGCCGTTCTTGTCAGCCGTTCTTGTTCAGCCGGTCTTCTCAGCCGTCCTTAGAGCAGCCCTGCCGCCGCCAAGTACTTGCCCACCTGTTCGATCTCCGCGTCCGACAGCGGTACCTGGGGCTCCGCCGTGGCGCCGCACGCGATGATGCCGCGGAGCTGGAGCGCGGCCTTGAAGGCGCCCAGGGCCGAGGAGCTGCCGCCCATGCGGGTGGGGGTGCCGACGGTGACCATGGCGAACAGGGCGCACAGGCGTTCCTGTTCGGCTCGGGCGCGATCCCAGTCGCCGGCGCGGCAGAGGCGGTCGAGGCGGACGTAGCCGGCGGGGTCGATGTTGGCGAGGCCGGGGACGGAGCCGTGGGCGCCCATGGCGAGAGCGGCGTCGATGGTGAGTTCGGAGCCGGTGAGGGTGGTGAACTCGGGCCTGGACCGGGTGCCGGTGATCACGTTGCGGAAGTTGGCCAGGTCGCCGCTGGAGTCCTTCAGGCCGGCGATGACGCCTTCCCCGGCCAGCTCCAGGATCAGGTCCGCGCCCAGTTTCGTGTGCACGCCGGCCGGGAGGTCGTACGCGTAGACCGGGACGGGGGACTCGGCGGCGAGCAGCCGGTAGTGGCGGGCGATCTCCGCCGGGTGGGTGCTGGTGTAGAAGGGGGCGGTCACGACCACCGCGTCCGCACCCGCCGTCGTCGCGGAGCGGATGTGGTCCAGGACCCTCGGGGTCGTCATGTCGATCGCGCCGGCCAGGACCGGCACGGCGCCCGCGACATGCGCCGTCGCCGTCTCCACCACGAGGCGGCGTTGCGCGTCCGTCAGATACGCCGCCTCCGACGTCGTACCGAGGACGAACAACGCGTCCACCCCGCCGGTCAGCAGATGGTCGAGCAGCCGGATCAGGGAGGGGACGTCCACCTCGCGGGCCGGTGTCAGGGGCGTGCAGACGGGCGGTACGACTCCGGTCAGCGGGGTGGGCACGGGCATCCTGGGGCTCCCTTACGTTCGGTGCGGCTCGGGCGGGACCGACGCCGCTTGGGTGACCAGGTCACGCGTCGACTCGTCCTCCTGCACAGGATGATGGCAACGGAAGCGGTGTCCGGGCGTCGACGCGGCCGTGAAGACGGGCATCGTGTCCGCGCACTCCTCGGTCGCCTTCCAGCATCGGGTACGGAACGGGCAGCCGCTCGGCGGACGGGTCGCGGACGGGACGGGGCCCACCAAGGGGATCGGATCGATCGGGTCCAGCAGGCCCGGTGTCGCGGAGAACAGGGCCCGGGTGTACGGGTGGCGGGCGCTGTCCGTGACCCGGTCGGCCGGGCACTCCTCCACGATCCGGCCCAGATACATGGTGATCACCCGGTCGCTCATCCGTCGTACCGTCTGGATGTCGTGCGAGACGAAGACCAGGGCGAGGCCGAGGCGTTCCTTCAGGTCCAGCAGGAGGTTCAGGATCTGGGCGCGGACCGAGACGTCCAGCGCGCTCGTCGGTTCGTCGGCGACGACGAGGTCCGGGTCGAGGGCGAGCGCGCGGGCGATGGCGACCCGCTGGCGCTGACCGCCCGACAGTTGGCCGGGCAGGCCGTCCGCCAGCACCGGCGGCAGACCGACCAGGGACATCAACTCCCGTACGCGGTCCTCCCGTTCGGCCGGAGTGCCGCGCCTGTGCACGTCCAGCGGGTCGCGCAGGATCTGGCGGATCGTCAGGCGGCGGTTGAGGGCCGTGGACGGGTCCTGGAAGATCATTCCGGTGCCGGCGCCCACCGTCACCCGGCGCTCGGCCGGCGGCATGGACCACAGGTCCCGTCCCCTGAAGGTGACCGTCCCGACCGTCGGCCGCTCCACGCCCACCAGCACCTTCGCCAGCGTCGACTTGCCGCAGCCGGACTCGCCGACCACACCGACCGTCTCACCGGGCGCGATCGTCAGGTCGGCGCCGGTCAGGGCGTACACCCGGTCGCGGGTGAACAGGCCGCCGCTGCGCGCCTTGTGGACGACATGGGCGTCGGACAGTTCCACGAGCGCGTTCACCGGGCCACCCCGCTCTCCGTCAGGTCCACGGCCGGGTGGTGGCAGGCCGCCCGGTGCGTGGGCGGGCCCAGCAGGCCGGGGGCCGTCGTACGGCACACCTCCGCCGCCATCGGGCAGCGGTCGGCGAAGCGGCAGCCGTCGGGGAAGTCGGCGGGGGAGGGGACGACGCCCTTGATCTGCGTCATCCGCTCGGCCGCCGACTCCAGCGACAGGACGCTGCCGAGCAGCCCGCGCGTGTAGTGGTGGGTGGGGGACTCCACCAGGTCCGCCGTCACCCCGGTCTCGACGATCTGCCCGCCGTACATGACGACCACCCGGTCGGTCACGTCCGCGACCAGTGCCAGATCGTGCGAGACGAGGATCAGGGCGAAGCCCAGTTCCTCGCGCAGCCGCAGCAGCAGCTCGATGACCTGGGCCTGCACCGTCACGTCCAGCGCGGTCGTCGGCTCGTCGGCCACGATCAGCTTCGGGTTGCGGGACAGCGCCATCGCGATCAGGACGCGCTGGCGCTGCCCGCCGGACAGCTCGTGCGGGTAGCTGCGCAGGGTGCGCTCGGGGTCGAGGCCGACCATGGTCAGCAGCTCGGGCGCGGTGCGCCTGCCGCCCCGCCGTACGACCTGCTTCAGCTGGGCGCGGATCGTCATCGCCGGGTTCAGCGAGGACAGGGCGTCCTGGTAGACCATCGCCATCTCGTGGCCGAGCAGCCGACGCCGTACGCGCATGGGCTCGCCCACCAACTGCCGCTGGTCGAACCGGACATGGCCGCGCACCCGGGCGCCCTTCGGCTCCAGCCCCATCACGGCCAGCGCGGTCAGCGACTTCCCGCAGCCGGACTCGCCGACCAGGCCCAGCACCTCACCGGGGTGCACCTCGAAGCTGATGCCGTCGACGATGTCCACGCCCCGGTGACGGTTGTCGAAGCCGATGGCGAGCCGCTCCACGGCGAGCACCGGTTGACCGCCGCCCGGCAGGGGCCGCGCCCGGGAGCGCAGCCGCCGCGCCGCCTCCGTCAGCCCGGGCAGCTCGGTGACCTTGCCACTGCCCGGCTCGGGAGTCTCCAGGGCGTCGGCCGGCCGGTCGTCCTCCTCCCGCCGCTCCACGTCCCGCGCGACCGGTGCCGCCCATGCGTCGGACACGCCCTCGGAGAGGATGTTGAGGGACAGCACCGTGATCAGCATCAGCAGGCCGGGGAAGACGGTCGCCCACCAACCCCCGGTCAGTACCATGTTCTTGCCGTCCGCGATGACACTGCCCCAGGACGGGTCCGGCGGCCGTACGCCCGCGCCGATGAACGACAGCGACGCCTCGAAGACGATGGCCTCGGCGACCTGGACCGTGCAGAACACCAGCACCGGGGCCGCGCAGTTGATGGCCACGTGCCGGATCACGATGTGCGGGGTGCGCGCTCCTATCACCCGTTCGGCGGTCACATAGTCCTCGCCGTACTGGTCGAGGACGTTCGCCCGTACGACCCGTGCGACCGGCGGCGTGAACAGGAAGGCGATCGCGCAGATCAGTACCTCGATGCCACCGCCGAAGACGGCGACCAGTACGGCGGCCAGCGCGATGCCCGGGAACGCCATGACGACGTCCAGACAGCGCATCAGCGTCTCGTCGACCGCCTTCCGCGAGGTCGCCGCCACGGCCCCGACGAACGCCCCCACGACCAGGGCGAGCCCGGTCGCGCCCAGCCCGATCGCGAGCGACCAGCGCGCCCCGTACATCAGCCGGCTCAGGATGTCCCGGCCGAGACTGTCCTGCCCCATCCAGTGCTCGGCGGAGGGCGCCCCGGTACCGCCGACCAGCGCCTGCTGGTCGAGCGGGTCGTGCGGGGCGAGCAACGGCGCGAGCAGCGCCGTGAGCACCACGACCGCCAGGAGACAGACCGCGACACGCGACAGCAGCGGCAGCCGGCGCCAGCCGCGCGACCGGATGCCCGGCCGCGACAGGGCCTCCGTGAGCCGCTTGCGCGTGGTCACCATCAGACCGAACATCAGCCCGTCCCCCTCAGCCGTGGGTTCACCAGCAGGTAGAGGACGTCGATGACGAGGTTCACGACCACGAACCCCGCGGCCGTGGTCAGCACGACACCCTGGACGACCGCCGGGTCGCCGTTCTTCACGGCGTCGATCATCAGCTTGCCCATCCCCGGCAGCGAGAAGATCGTCTCGATGACGACGGCGCCGCCCAGCAGATAGCCGACGCGCAGCCCGAGCACGGTGAGCGGATTGATCAGCGCGTTCCGCAGCACGTTCCGCCCCACCACCACTCTCGGCGGCAGGCCGCTCCCGATCGCCGTCCGCACGTAGTCCTTGTCCAGCTCCTCCACCACCGACGTGCGGACGATCCGGGTGAGCTGCGCGGCCACCGGCAACGACAGCGCGAACGCCGGCAGTGTCATCGTCTTCAGCCACCCGGTGAACGAGTCCGCCGGATTGACGTACCCGCCCGTCGGGAACCACCCCAGATCCACCGCCAGATACTGGATCATCAGCAACGCCAGCCAGAACCCGGGCGCCGCGACCCCGGTCAGCGACACGACCCGGATGACCTGGTCGGGCAGCCGGTCCCGGTAGATCGCCGCCGTGACCCCACCGAGCAACGACAGCACGACCGCGATCCCGAGCCCCAGAAAGGTCAACTGGAGGGTGAGCGGCAGTGCGGTGGTGACCTGGTCGATGACCGGGGCCCGGGTGAGCGCGCTGATCCCCATGTCCCCGTGCAGCAGATCCCCGACGAATCCGACGTACCGCACGGGGAGGGGGTCCAGGAGGCCGTTCTCCTCGCGGAACTCATGCAGCTGCTCGGGGGTCGGATTGGCTCCCTGGAAGAACGCGGAAGCCGGATCGACGTCCGAGAACCGCATCACCAGGAAAACGAACAGCACGATGCCGAGCATCAAGGGCACCAGAAGAAGGACCCGCCGGATCAGGATCCTGACAACAGCGATCACGTACGAACTCCCGGGGACTTGATGTGCGGCCCTAGACCCACTTGGCCTGCAGCAGGTTGATCCCGGGGTACGGCTGAGCCCTTATCCCGGAGAGCCGCTCTTGATCCCACGCCGTCATCAGCTCGTTGTGCACCACCGGATACAGCACAACCTGCTCGGCGACGACGTCGATGTAGTCCTGCACCATCGTCTTCTTCTTCTCGGCGTCCGGCTCCTGAGTCGCCTGATCCATGTCCTTGAACAACTGCTTGGCGACGGAGTTGTCGGCCCACCGGGCGTACTGCATCCACAGGTTCTGCGGCCCGTAGTTGTAATGCATGATCAGATCCGCGTCGAGCCCGAACTGATTCGGATTGGAGGCTGCGGCGACCACCTGGTAATCCTGCTTCTGGTCCATCTTCGTGAAGACGGCCGTGGTCTCCTGCGGCGACAACGTCGTCTCGACCCCGATCGCGTCCCACGACGACTTGATGGTCGGCAGACAGTCGACGATCCAGCTCACGTTCACCGCGAGGATCTCGATCTTCAGCCCGCTCACCCCCGCCTCGGCCAGCAACGCCTTCGCCTTGTCGGGGTCGTACGCGTACACGCTCTTCGCCGGCCGATAGCTCGGGTTCCCCTCGTTGAGGAAGGAACTCGCGGGCTTGCCGTGCCCCTTCAGCGCGACCTCGATCATCTTGTCCCGGTCGATCGCGTAGTGCAGCGCCTGCCGTACGCGTACGTCGTCGAAGGGCTTGTGCTTGGTGTTGAACATCAGGAACAGGTTGTTCATCCCCGAGCCGCCCTGGACGGTCATGCCGCCCTTCTCCAGCTGGCCGATGTTGGCGTACGGGATGTTGTCGGCGATCTGCGCCCCGGCACTGGCGCCCGAGATCTTCGCGACGCGCGGGGCGGCGTCCACGATGGTCAGCCAGTTCATCTTCTTGAAGGCGGGCGGGCGGGGTCCGTTGTAGTCGGCGTACGCCTCGAACGTCGTGTTGGACTTCGGGTGGTGCGCGGTCTGCCGGTACGGCCCCGAACCGATCGCCTTGCCCTTGATGGCCTCCTCCCAGGCGCCCGGCTGGGAGAAGACGTGCTTCGGCATGATCTTCGCCAGCGTCAGCCGGGAGATGCCGTCGGGGAAGGGGAACTTGAGGACCAGCTCGACGTTCCGCGCGTCGATCTTCCGGACCTCCTTCAGCCAGCTCGCGAAGAAGCCCTTGGCGAGGGTCTGGGTGTCCGGGTCGAGGATCCGCTCGTACACGAAGACGACGTCGTCGGCCGTCACCGGTTCCCCGTCGTGGAAGGTGGCCCCGGCCCGCAGCTCGAACTTCCACGACGTACCGCTGAGGTCGCTCGGCACGGCCGTCGCCAGCGCCGCGTACGGCTCGCGCGAGATGGGGTCGGTGTCGAGGAGCCCCTCGTAGATGTGGTTGTTGCCGGCCATGCAGAAGGCGGAGGCCGTCTGGGTCGGGTCCCAGCTGCCGTCGTTGCCGTAACCGATGACGGCGGTCAGCGTCCCGTTCTTCCCGCCGCCTGCGCCACCGGTGTCATTGGTGGACTCGGGCCCGGCCGAACAGGCGGCCAGCGACGAGGAGACGGCGGCGGCCGCGCCCAGCGCGCCGGAGTACTTCAGGAACGACCGGCGGTGCAGCGCCGCCGGGGCGTCTCGGGTCACGTCGCGCACGGTTCCTCCAAGGAGGCAGCGAAGGGAGACGAAGCTTGAGGGGAGAGATACGACGTCCTACGTCCTACAGGGAGCAGCGTGACCATAAGAGCGCCTGTGAGGGCGGTCAAGAGATCGCACACGAATGGCGTACCTGCCAAAGGTGCGACCAATGGCAGTCTGAAATAAGGACAGTTGACGGTCCGTTAGGACAGAGTTTCCCAGGGCGATCACCGCGCATTCACCCGGCGTTCCCCCAGCCGGTTCCCTCGGTTTCCGTCCGGAGGTGGGACGTCGGATGTCCGGCGAGCGTACGATGCGGCGCATGTCTCAGGAGAGCGGCGGCCGGCGCCGACCCGAGCGGCGGGTGAGCGGTCAGATCCAGCGCGAGGTGATGCAGCTGATCCTCGACCGCAAACTCCAGGCGGGTGCCCCGCTGCCCACCGAGACGGAGCTGATGGAGGACCTCGGCGTCAGCCGCAACTCCGTCCGCGAGGCCCTCAAGGCCCTGCAGGCCCTCGACATAGTCGACATCAGGCACGGCTACGGCACGTACGTCGGCCAGGCCTCCCTGACACCCCTCGTCGACGGCCTCACCTTCCGCACCCTGGCCCGCCCCGACGGCGACACCGCCGCCCTCGCGGAGATCCTCCAGGTCCGCGAGGTACTGGAGGAGGGCCTCGTACGCCGGGTCGCGGGCACGCTGACGGAGGCGGAGCTGGACGGTCTCGCCGCCGTCGTCGACCGGATGGAGGCAGCCGGCAAGGCGGGCGAATCCGTGGCCGAACTCGACCGCGACTTCCACGAACTCCTCTACGCCTCCCTCGGCAACGCCCTCGTGCCCCAGCTCCTCGGCGCCTTCTGGACCGTCTTCCTCCGTGTCGCCGGTGCCCGCGGCTGGACCGACGATCCCACCCCCGAACTCACCATCCGCCGCCACCGCGACATCGTCACCGCCCTGCGCGCGCACGACGTGGAGGGCGCGCAACGGGCGATGTCCGACCACTTCCGCGGCATCGAGGCCAGGGCGGCGCAGGCGACGCGGGGGGTGGGTTAGCGGATGACCGAGTCGAACGAGCCACGGAGGACGGGCCGGCGCCCGGCGAAGGCGCGTCGGCAAAGCGGCGGACGCTGCCGCCCGGCCCTGCCTACGCTGACCCGATGACCGATCCGAGAGAGACGGAAGCCGTGACCGACCCGAGCGAGAACGGCACGGTGACCCCGCCGACCGACACCGGCACCGACATCGCGTCCCCGTCGGCCACCCCCTGGGACCCGGCCGCCCCCGGTGTGCTGCGGTTGCCCTCCGGGCGGCTGGTGCGGGGCCGGGGGCTCAGGCACCCTCTGCCGGACGGTCCGGTCCCCACATACGCCGTTCATCTCCTCGGCAAGGAGCCGCCCGAAGTCCCCTGGGAGGCACGCTGGTTGCGCTGGCCCGACTTCCGGCTGCCCGGTGACCGGGCGCAGGCCGAGGAGGTGTTCCGGGAGGCCTGGCGCCGGGCGGCCGACGAACGCGTCGAGTTCGCCTGCGGCGGCGGCCGGGGCCGCACCGGCACCGCGCTGGCCTGCCTCGCCGTCCTGGACGGCGTACCGCCGGAGGAGGCCGTGGCGTACGTACGCCGGCACTACGACCGGCACGCGGTGGAGACCCCATGGCAGCGGCGCTACGTACGACGCTTCGGGGCGTGACCCTCGGGGCCCTAGGGGCGGCGCGCCCGGAAACGGAAGGAGCCGCCCAGCTCGTGAACGTCCACGGAGACGTCCGTGAAGCCCGCCGCGGTCAGGCGTGCGGGCAGTGTCTCCGGGGCCACGACGTTCATCGTGTCCCGGAAGTGGAGGATCCGGAAGCGCACGCCGGCCCGGCTGTCGCTGCCGGCGAAGACCCCACCGGGCCGCAGCACGCGGAACGCCTCCGCGAAGATCCCGTCCTGCTGCGCCGCCGTCGGCACGTGGTGCAGCATCGTGAAGCAGACGACCGAGTCGTACGAGGAGTCCGGCAGCGGCATGGCGGCCCCGTCGGCGTGCACGATACGCGCGCGCGCACCCCAGGCGACGTCCAGCAGCCGGGCGGTGTCGGCGTCGACCTCGACGGCGGTGAGCTTGGGCACCTGTTCGACGAGTACGCGCAGATTGGCGCCGTAACCGGGCCCGATCTCCAGGACGTCCGCGCCCAGTTCGACGCCGTCCAGCGCCCAGGGCAGCAGCTGTTCCTTCGTCTTCAGCGCCCACTTCTCGGAGCTGCACAACTTCCGGTGCATCAGATTCATCGGCATACGAACGACGCTAGGCCCGGCCCTGCCATGTCCACCACGGGCTAGGCTGCCGTCCCATGTCGCCAAACGGACAGCCGGGTGAGTGGAACGCAGGCTTCGAGAGGCATCCGCCCGCCACGCCCGACGGCCACCCCACCGCCGCGATCTTCATCGGCCACTTCACCATGCCGCGCGGCACCGCCTACGCCCGGCACTGGCACCCCGTCCACCAACTCGCCTGGTCCGCGAAGGGGTTGCTCCGTGTGACGACCCGGCAGGGCTCCTGGCTGCTGCCGCCCACCCTCGCCCTCTGGATCCCCGCCGGTGTCCCCCACACCACCGAGTCGGCCGGCGACACGGTGATGCGCAGCCCGTACGTGGCCCCCGAGAGCTGCCCGCGGATCGACTGGCAGGACCCCACGGTGGTAGCCGTCGGCCCCCTCCTCCGCGCCCTCATCGACCACCTCGTACGAGCCGACCTGACCCCCGAGGCGCGGGCCCGCGCGGAGGCCGTACTGCTGGACGTCCTGTACCCCGTCCCCGTCACCAGCGTGTCCGCCCCCGAGCCCCGCGACCCGAGGGCCCGCGAGGTGGCCCGCACCCTGACGGCGAACCCGGCGGACCCCCGCCCCCTCGAAGCCTGGGGCACCCAGGTCGGCGCGAGCGCCCGCACCCTGGCCCGCCTCTTCGTCACCGAGACGGGCCTCGCCTTCGGCCAGTGGCGCGAACAGGCCCGCATGCGCGCCGCGATGCCCCTGCTCGCCGAAGGCCTCCCCCTCGAAGCGATCGCCCCCCGCGTCGGCTACGCCTCCGCCAGCTCCTTCGTCGCCGCCTTCCACCGCGTCATCGGCGTGACACCCCGCCAGTACTTCCCGCTGCACCGCTGACCGAACGCCCCAAAACGGACTGACCCCGCCACCTCTGCCCGCCCCATCCGCTGGGTGCTGCCCCTCGCCCCCGCTACGGGGTTTGTCGGCGTGGCGACAACGGGGGAGTGGGTGCGGCCCTCGGGGATGGGACGGGTAGGGGTGGCGGGGCGCGACGGCTAGGAGACGGTCTCCTTGGGGCCGTACAGCGCGTGCGGCGAGCCGGTCATCAGGGCCCAGTAGCGGTCGCCGTAGGACCAGTGCCACCACTCGGTGGGGTAGTTGACCAGCCCCGCCGTGGTGAGGGCCGCGCACAGCGTGCGGCGGTTGCGGCGGGCCGCGTCGGAGATGTTGGGCGCGTCGGTGTAGCAGGCGTCGTCGCTCTCCTCGGGACTGGCGTCGACACGTGTCCCCATGTCGAGCTCCTCCCCGGCCGCCGTGCACAGGGTCAGATCGACCGCCGCCCCGGCGACATGCGGCCCGATCTCCGGCGGGGACAGGGAACGGCTGGTCTGCACGCGCAGATGGTCTTCCGACCAGTCGGGGTTGTCGCGGCGCAACTCGGCGGCGTACGACTCGAAGTACTCGATCTGCAGGGCGAGCGGCCGGTACCCCTCGGTGACCAGCAGCCGCAGCCCGTCGGGCAGCAGCCGGGCCGCCCGCGCCAGCCGCCAGGCGACACCCTCGCGCAGATGCGCGTAGGCCCCTTCGGCGTCCGCCTGGCGCGAGTCGACCACCACGAAGGGCAACTCCCTCAGATCGACGAGGGGTTCACCGCATTCCTGGACCGGTATGCGGGCGACATCGGGGTCGCTCATGAGGATGATCGGAGGCATGCGTCGTCTTCCACAGGGTCCACGAGTGCCGGCAACCGCGGGGTACTCGTACGGCAGGTAATGATGCGGGGTGCGTGGCAGCACCCCGGGGAGGGACCTGATCCCCTGATGTCCCTCCCCGGGGGCCTCCCCCCTTGAGTGGTGGTCTGTGGCCTGGCGACGGATGTTCCCCCCGTCCGTTCTGCCGTTCTGATCCCACTGTGTTCATGTGTCCACCGGCTCGTCCCCTGTGCGTTCCGGTGGGGCCGACCGGCCGGGCGGTGGTCGCCCGGCCGATCCGCTCTTCCCCCGAGAACACCAAGAATGGCCCGCTCCGCTGGAAGTTCTCTGCAAGTCCGCCGCAAGTGACTTCTAGTCAGGCCATGGCTCGTATCGCTCGCGGGCCTCGCACGTCGTGAACACCGCCATGGCCTCGGCCCGCAGCGCGGCGGCCCCGGCCGTGTCGCCGAGGGCGGCCCGTACGGTCGAGAGGTTGCGCAGGGCACGGGCGCGGGGGAGGGGCAGGGCGAGGACGGCCCAGAGGGCGGCGGAGGCCGTCAGCAGCCGGTCCGCGTCCGCCAGGCGGCCCTCGGCCAGGGCGCACTCGCCGAGCGTACGCAGGGTCAGGGCCTCGCCGAAGCGGTCCCCGTGGGTCCGGCAGACCTCCAGGATCTCGCGCAGCTCCGTCTCCGCCTCCGCGGTGTGCCCGAGCCGCATCCGGGCCTTGGTGCGGGCCCGCAGGGCGTACGCCGCCATGTGCTCGTCGCCGATGGACCGCAGGATCTCCAGCGCCTCCTCGGCCACACGCGCGGCCTCCTCGTACGCGCCGAGCGAACGGTGCACCAGGCTGAGCGTGCGCAGCGCGAGCGCCTCGCCGCGCCGGCTGCCGAGCCGCCGGTACGCCCGCAGCGACTCGTCGAGGAGCGGGAACGCGCCTTCCTGGTCGCCGAGTTCGAGGCGTACGGAACCGCCGTACCGGCAGGCGACCCCGACGCCGGTGTCGTCGCCGACCCGCCGGAAGCCCTCGGCCGCGTCGGCCAGGGCCTGTTCCGCCTCACGCAGTTCGCCCACCTCGCGGCAGGCGCTGCCGAGTCCGGCGAGGGCGGCGGCACGGCCCCGTACGTCGCCGAGTTCGGTGCAGATGCGTTCGGCGGTACGGAAGTACTCCTGGGCCTCGGCGATGCGGTCCTGTTCGTAGCGGAGTTGTCCGAGGCCGACGATCAGCAGGGCCTCGCCCGAGCGGTCCTCGGCGCGGCGGGCGGCGGCGAGGGCGGCGTCGTGGCTGCGCCACCAGGCGTCGAAGCGGTTGCTGATGGCGAAGGAGGAGGAGCACAGGGCGGCGGCCGCCTCGCAGGCGAGGGTGTGCAGGCCCATGGCCGCCGCCCGCTCGACCGCGGTGGTGAGGGCGTCGGCCTCCGCGTCGAACCAGGCGAAGGGGTCCGACAGGGCTCGGTGGGTTGTTCGGTCGCCTACCGGGGTGGGGGGTTCTGTTGGTTCGTGGCCGCCGGTCCGTGGGGGTTGTTCGCGCCCGCGCGGCGGAGCCGCATGTGTACCAGCCCCGCCCCCCTTGAGGGGCGCCTTCCCGAAGCTCTGCCTCAAGATCACCACACCCGACGGGGCCTCCTCCGTCACCCGGTCCATCAGCCACAGGCCTACCGACAGGGCGCGGCCCACCGCTGCCGTTCGGTCGGTGGCCGGGTCCTCGATGTCGGCGCGTTCGGCGGCGTAGACGCGTACGAGGTCGTGGAGGCGGTAACGGGGCTGTCCGACCTGGTCCGTGCCGGGGCAGTTGATCAACTGGGCGTCGAGGAGGCGCTCCAGGACCTCCTCCGCCTCGTCCTCGGTGGTGTCGGCGAGAGCGGCCACCGTCCATACGGCCACGTCGGCCGGGCCGAGGGTGGCGATGCGGCGCAGTACGCGGCGGGCGCGGTCGTCCAGGGCCTGGTAGCTGAGGCCGAGGCCGGCCCGTACCTCCAGGTCGCCCACGGCGAGCTCGTCGAGCCGGCGGTGCTCGTCGGCGAGGCGCTCGGCGAGCACGCTGGGCGTCCAGTGCCGCCGGGTCGCCAGCCGGGCGCCCGCGATCCGCAGGGCCAGCGGCAGCCCGCCGCACAGCTCGACGATCCGCCGCGCGGCGGCCTCCTCGCGCGGGTCACCGGCGTCGCTGTGCCGCGGCCCGGTGACCCGGGTCAGCAGCTCAAGGCCCCGTACGTCGTCCAGGACGTCGAGGTCGGTACGCCGGGCCCCGACGAGTCCGCCGAGCCGGGCCCGTGAGGTGACCAGCACCCCGCAGGTCGCGCTCCCCGGCAGCAGCGGCCGGACCTGTGCCTCGCCGCCCGCGTCGTCCAGCACCAGCAGGATCCGCCGCCCGGCGACGAGGCTGCGGAACAGGTCACCGCGCTCGGCCGTGTCCTCCGGCGGGTCCGCGCCGAGCGCGCGCAGCAGCCGCCCCAGTACCTCGCCGGGCGGCACGGGCTCGCTGAAGCCGTGCAGTTCGGCGTAGAGCTGCCCGTCGGGGTACTCGGCGGCCACCCGGTGCGCGGCCTGTACGGCGAGCGCGGACTTGCCGACCCCGGCGGCTCCCGACACCACGACGACGGGCATCGCCTCCCGCTCGCCGGTCAACCCCGCGACGACACCGGCCAGTTCCTCCTCCCGTCCGGTGAAGTCCCCGATGGCGGGCGGGAGGAGGGACACTGCCCGGGGCATGGCGACATTGTTCTTCGGCGCGGTGGTGGAGGGGGCGGCCAGCAACTCCGGATCGGCGCGCAGGATGGCCTCGTACAGCCGGTTCAGCTCCGGCCCCGGGTCGAGCCCCAGCTGCTCGGCGAGCACGGCCCGGCCCTCCGCGTACACGGTCAGCGCGTCGGCCTGACGCCCCAGCCGGTAGAGCCCGAGCATCAGCTGGCCCCGCAGCCGCTCCCGCGTCGGGTGCGCTCCCACCAAGGCGGTGAGTTCGGTGACGAGTTCCGCCTCCCGCCCACCGCCCTCCAACTCGACGGCGATACGTTCTTCCAGCGCCGCCTGCCGAGCCTCCTCCAACCGGCCGGCCTCACCCCGCAGGGCCTCACCGACGCCACCGAGTGCCGGACCGCGCCAGAGGGCCGACGCGGCCCGCAGCAGCCGCGCGGCGCCCTCGTGGTCACCGCCCACGGCGGCCTGCCGGGCCTGTGCCGTGAGCGCCTCGAAGTCGGCCACATCGACCCGTCCGACCCCGGGCCGGATCCGATAGCCCGGCGGCCGTGTCTCGATCGCCTCGGCCACCTCGCCGGGCAGGGCTCGCCGCAGCGCCGACACATACGTCTGCACCAGCGCCCGTGCCGTGTCCGGAGGGTCCTCACCCCAGATCACGTCCACCAGCGCATCCGCGGGCACCACCTGGCCCGCCCGCAGCAGCAACACGGCCAGCAGCGCCCGCGGTTTCGGCCCGCCCAAGCGCACGGGTCTGCCCGCATGCCACGCCTCGACCGGACCGAGCAGTCGGAATTCCAGCTCCACGGGACCCATCTTCCGTGCCGTCGGACCGCCGGGACAGCGGTTGCTCACGCAACGTTCGACGCTCATGTACGCCGTGTGGTTTCCCAGAACGCGTGATGCGCCGGAGAGTTGACGGAAAACCGGGGAAGCCAAGGGCATTTTATGCGGGCGACACGGAGATTCGTCGCGCGAGTGAGGGTGAGCTGTGGCGATTCCGTGGGGGCGGGGGAGGGGGAGTGGGAGACGCGCGGCAGTGGCCATGGCCAACGCCTTTGTGGTGCCCGGAACTTGTGGAGCACAGACTCCTGCCGAGTGTAGGCGCGGATGGTCACCCCAGGGACACAAAGAGTGAAACTCGATTACTCAGGGGAGCACGGTGAAGGCAGAACGTGATGGGGGCGGCAGACTGAACTCGGCCGGTGAGTCGAAGAGGCGGAGGACGCGGTGGAGGAAGCGATGGAGTCGCGGCGGGTACTCATGGGTGCGCGGTGAGCGGAAACGGCAACGGCAACGGAAAGAAGCCGGCGGTCGGCACGTACGCGGTCGACACCCGCACCGGGCGCGTCGGCCGGGTCATGGGCCACGAGGGGCCGTACGTCCAGCTGAGACCCGTAGGAGGCGGGAGGGAGTGGGACTGCGCTCCCGAGGCCGTACGCCCCGCGACGACGATAGAGCGCCTGCGCGCGGCGACGGCCTACGAGAACGCCCGCAGCCGCGGCGAGGTCCCTTGAAGAAGACGTGTACGGAGGCCGGGCGCGCCTCCTCTCCCCCTGGGACAGGAAACGCGCCCGGCGCTGCCCGCGGATCAAATCCCCCGTTCTCGGTCCGCGATCACGCGCCGCTTCCCCCGTCTTCCCCGTCGGCGCGCTGGAACCACTGTGACCCTCCGTTCCCCCCGACTGCCAGAAAGACCGCGTCCCAACTCGCCATGGGACGCGTGCCACTGCCCTGACCTGCGGTGACGGTCGGGGTTTGGAACGGGCGCAGAAGGGTCGGCGCATAGGCGAGAATGGGCCCCATGAGTCTGTTCCGCGACGACGGCATCGTGCTGCGCACCCAGAAGCCGGGTGAAGCGGACCGGATCATGCTGTGCTTCCCCGGGGGACACCCCCCGGACCCCCGGCCGGAACCCCGTGGTGGCGCGCGATGAGCCCACCGGGCTGGGCGGGACGGTGCCACCGCAGGGCGTGCCCGCGCCCGGCGGGCGGCGCGCTCGCCGGGAACCCGAGCAGAACGCGTTGCCGCCGGCGCTGCCCGCCGCGCCGTCCGCGACGAACGCCGCCGAGGCCCCCGGTGGCAGTTCCGGTGAGGCGGCCGACGGTCGGCCCACCGGGCGCCGGCGCCGTGCGCTGGCAGGCGCGGAGGAGCGGGCCGCCGCCCCCGAGTCGGGTGGGCGCGCAGTCTTCGCGCTGCCGCCGGCCGAGGCGGACCGGGGGCCGGAGTACGCGCAGGGGGCGGCCGGGCTCGGTCCGGTGCCTGCGCCGATGCCCGCGGCGATGCCCGTGTCCACGCCTGTGCCTGCCGCGCCCGGTGCGTCCGGCGGGCCCGTTGCCGTGTCCGCGGTGCCGGCTCAGGGCGGAGAGGTGTCCGAGGGTGAGGGCGGCCAGGGTGCCGCAGCGGCCGGGGGGATGGTTCCCGCCGGGGGTCCGCCTGTGCCCGCCGGAGGGCATGTGCCCACCGGAGGGCATGTGCCCGCTGCCGGGGTGGGGCAGCCGGCCGCCCAGGCCCAGGGCGCGGGGGCTCCGGGTGTCGCCGCCGGGTCCGGTGCGGGCCAGGCGGTCGCTGCCGGGCAGGCGCAGGTAGCCCCGGCCGGGGGCGTCGACGACGGGCGCCATGACGCCGCGCTGCACAATCCGGCGGACGACCACACCCCGCCCCAGCCGCACCCGGTGCCTTCGCCGACCGGTCGCCGCCGAGCGGTACGGCCCGCTCCGCAGCAGGGCGACGGCGTGGCCGCGGCGCCCGCGCAGGGGGTTCCGGCCCAGGTCGCCCCCGGGCAGCAGGTGACGCCGCAGGGACGGCCGGGCCAGCCCGTACCCGCGCAGGGCGTACCCGCCGGGCAGCCCGTCGCCGCTTCGGTCGCAGGCCCGCAGCCCGTCGCTCCGCAGGGTGTTCCGGGAGCCTCCGCGCAAGCCGCCGGTCCCGCACAGGCCACCGCGCCCGGCCAAGCCGTCGCCGGACAGATCGCCGCCGTACCGCCACAGGGGGTTCCCGGCGCCCCGCAGCCGGTGCCCGCGCAGGCCGCGGCCGTGGGCTCGCCCCAGGTCCAGTCCCAAGCTCAGGCCCAGCCACAACCGCAGCCCCAACCCCAGCCCCAGCCCCAGCCCCAGTCCTGGCCGGACCCCCACCAGGGCACCTCCGGCGCGGGCCTCCCCGTAGCCGCCCCGGCCGCCCCGGTGGCGCAGGCGCCGCTGCCTCCGCAGTCCACGCCGTCCTCGGGCACCCCCCTGCCGCCGGAGCGTGCCGTACAGCAGCCGCGCGCCGCGCAGCCGCTCCCGGCCGAGGCCGCGCCCCCTGCCGCACCCACCGCACCCGTCAAACCTGCGGCCGGCGCCGCACCAGCCGCCGCCTCCGCCCCCCTCGACCCCAACTCGACCCAGGGGCGGGCGATCAGCGTCCGGACGCTCGGCCAGGGCGTCCCGTTCGCCCGCCAGGGCGGCCCCCAGACGCAGCCTCAGAAGCAGACACCGGCACAGCCACAGCCGCAGTCCCCGCCCGGCTCCACGCCCGCCCCGAACCAGCCCGGTGGCTCCGGTCGGCGCCGTAAGCTCGGGACGCCGCCCGAGCCCAGCGGTGAACGCCCGGAGAAGGCAGCGCGCCCCCACCCGCAGGCTGCCCCGGCCGCAGGCACCCCGGCCGCAGGCACCGCGACCGGCCAGATCCCGCTCCCCCCTCAGGCGACCCAGCCGCAGCAGGTGGCGCAGCCCTCCCTGGCCGGGCAGGTCCCGCTCCCGCACCAGCCCTCCCTCGCCGGCCAGTCCCGGCTGGTCGGCAACACGGACGGTGCCGGGCGGTCGTACGCCATAGGGGCACCCGACGAGAACGCCGATGAAGGGCCCGAGCCGCTCGACGGGCCCGGCGGCGCAGTGGAGGTCCCCGACCAGCCCCATCCCCAGCCGCTGGACGACGAGTTGCCACCGGAGCCGCTGGACAACCCGCGCCGACTGCTCGTGTGGCCCGCGCCGGACGTGACGACGCACCAGGCGCTCAGCGACCGCGGCTACCGGCCCGTCATCGTGAACTCCCGCGAGGACGTGGACGCGCAGATCGCCGCCTACCCGGCCGCCCTGTTCGTCGACCCGCTCACCGGTCCCATCACGCGCACGGCGCTCCAGTCGCTGCGCCAGGCCGCCGTCGCCGCCGAGGTCCCCGTCCTCGTAACGGCGGGACTCGGCCAGGCGACACGCGAGGCGGCGTACGGCGCCGACCCGGCCATCCTCCTGAAGGCGCTCGCGCCGCGCGACTCCGAGCAGCACCCGCCGCGCGTCCTGCTCATCGAGGAGCACGCGGAGATCGCGCTCGCCCTGACCGCGACGCTGGAGCGGCGTGGCATGCAGGTCGCGCGGGCCGCGTCCGACACGGACGCCGTCACCCTGGCCGCGCAGATGCGGCCCAACCTTGTGGTGATGGACCTGCTTCAGGTGCACCGCCACCAGGCCGGGATCATCGACTGGCTGCGCACGAACGGTCAGTTGAACCGCACCCCGCTCGTCGTCTACACCGCCGCCGTCGACCCGTCCGAACTCCCGCGCCTGGCCTCGGGGGAGACGGTCCTGTTCCTCGCGGAGCGCTCGACGAGCCCGGAGGTGCAGACCCGCATCGTGGACCTGCTGGCACGGGTCGGCACGAACTGATCCCGTACCAATCCCGTTCAGAACGACTTTGGGGGCGGTGTTTCACGTGAAACACCGCCCCCGTGTCCTATGTGCGCGTCCTAGATCTGCGTCACGTCCAACGCGCCCTCCGCGTACTGCCTCCGCAGCACCTTCTTGTCAAACTTGCCTACGCTCGTCTTCGGTACCGACTCGATGATCGTCCAGCGCTCGGGCAGCTGCCACTTGGCGATGCCGCCCTCGTCGGCGAGGAAGGACCGGAGGGCCGCGAAGTCGGTCGTGGCGCCCTCCTTCAACACAACGGTGGCGAGCGGGCGTTCGCCCCACTTCTCGTCCGGTACGGCGACGACGGCGGCCTCGGCGACATCCGGGTGGGCCATGAGGGCGTTCTCCAGCTCGACGGAGGAGATCCACTCGCCGCCGGACTTGATGACGTCCTTGGCGCGGTCGGTGAGGGTCAGGAAGCCGTCGGGGCTGATCGTGCCGACGTCGCCCGTCTTCAGCCAGCCGTCCTCGCTGAACTTGTCGTCGGGGCGGATGGGTTCGGCGCCCTGGCCGCCGTAGTACGCGCCCGCGATCCACGGTCCGCGCACTTCCAGCTCACCGGCGGACTCGCCGTCCCAGGGGAGGCGTTCGCCGCCGGGGCCGGTGAGGCGGGCCTCGACGGAGGCCGGGAAACGACCCTGGGTGAGCCGGTACGCGAACTCCTCGTCCGAGCCGGCCTCCACATGGGCCGGCGGCCGGGCGATCGTGCCGAGCGGGGAGGTCTCCGTCATGCCCCAGGCGTGGCAGACACGCATGCCCAGCTTGTCGAAAGCCTGCATCAGCGCGGGCGGACAGGCCGAGCCGCCGATGGTGACCTGGGCGAGCGAGCTGACGTCACGCGGGCGGGCGCTCAGCTCGGCGAGCAGCCCCTGCCAGATGGTGGGGACGGCGGCGGCGTGCGACGGCTTCTGCGTCTCGATCATCTCGGCGAGCGGGCCGGGCTGCAGGAACCGGTCCGGCATCAGCATGTTGACGCCGGTCATGAAGGTCGCGTGCGGCAGACCCCAGGCGTTGACGTGGAACTGCGGGACGACGACGAGGGAGAGGTCCTCGTCCGTCAGGCCCATGGACTGGGCCATGTTGACCTGCATGGAGTGCAGATAGATCGAGCGGTGGGAGTAGACGACGCCCTTGGGGTCGCCGGTGGTGCCGGAGGTGTAGCACATGGCGGCGGCGGCGCGCTCGTCCAGCGCGGGCCAGTCGTACGTGGTCGGCTTGCCGGCGATCAGCTCCTCGTACTCGTGCACCTGAACGCTCGCCCCGGCGAGCAGCGAGCGGTCGCCGGGCCCGGCGACGACGACGTGCTCAACCGGCTTGAGGTGCGGCAGGAGCGGCGCGAGGAGGGGAAGCAGCGAACCGTTGGCGATGATCACCCGGTCGGCGGCGTGGTTGACGATCCAGGCGAGCTGCTCGGGGGGCAGGCGCAGGTTGAGGGTGTGGAGGACGGCTCCCATGGAGGGGATCGCGAAGTATGCCTCGACATGCTCCGAGTTGTTCCACATGAGCGTCGCGACTCGTTCGTCGCCATCGACTCCGAGGTCCTCGCGCAGGGCGTGGGCCAACTGCGCGGCACGGGCGCCGATCTCCGCGTAGGAGCGGCGCTCGGGTTCCCCTTCGCCCGTCCAGGTGATCACCTGCGACGTCCCGTGGATGACCGACCCGTGGGTCAGGATCCTGGAGATCAACAGCGGTACGTCCTGCATGGTGCTCAGCACGGCGTCCTCCCGGGGCGGCTCTGCCTACGCGGTGGTAACAGTTGTGCTGATTCTGCGCACATACCGGTTGGTATGTCACTAGGTCCCGGGATGATCGATCAGAAAGGGTTACCGCACGGGCTCCAACTCCGGGTCCTCGCGCAGCTTGCCCAGCGCGCGCGACACCGCCGACTTCACCGTACCGACCGAGACGCCGAGCACCTCGGCCGTCTGCACCTCACTGAGGTCCTCGTAATACCGGAGGACCACCATCGCCCGCTGTCGCGCCGGGAGCTTCATGATCGCCCGCCACATCGCGTCGTGCAGCGCCTGCTGCTCGGCCGGGTCCCCGGCCTGGACGCCCTCCGGCTCCGGCAGCTCGTCGCACGCGAACTCGTCCACCTTGCGCTTACGCCACTGGGACGTACGTGTGTTCAGCAGCGCGCGCCGTACGTAACCGTCGAGCGCCCGGTGGTCCTCGATGCGCTCCCAGGCGACGTACGTCTTGGCCAGCGCGGTCTGCAGCAGGTCCTCCGCGTCGCTCGGGTTGGGGGTCAGCGACCGGGCTGTCCGCAGCAGCACCGGCTGGCGTGCCTTCACGTACGCCGAGAACGACGGGTACGCGGCGTTCAACGACGGGTAAGCGGCGTTCGAAGCGCTGGTGCAGACGGGTGTGGTCATGGCTCCACGCTAGGAGCGGGCCCCGCCCCGGCGGATCGGCCGCAGGTCCCGAAGACGACTCCCCCTCAGGTTGTAGGAGTGGGGCAGGCCCCACCTCCTGAAGGTGGACGAGCGGCCCTCAGGTACTGAGGGTGTATCCCTGAGAGACACCTGCGCAGGGTGTACGGGGCGCGCGCGTTCCGGCGTACGCCGCCGATGTACGGGCCGGGGCGACCTCATCCGTCCGTCCCCAGGACCAACCCCGAGGTCGGCACCCCCGTACCAGCCGTGACCAGCACCCGCTCCGCCCCCGCGACCTGGTTCACGGACGTCCCCCGCAGCTGCCTTACCGCCTCTGCGATGCCGTTCATCCCGTGCAGATACGCCTCCCCGAGCTGCCCGCCGTGCGTGTTGAGCGGCAGCCGTTCCTCCGCCACGAAGTCCGCCGCCTCGCCTGGCCCGCAGAACCCGAACTCCTCCAGCTGCATCAGCACGAACGGGGTGAAGTGGTCGTACAGGATCCCCACGTCGATGTCGCCGGGGGTGAGCCCAGACGTCCGCCACAGCTGCCGCGCGACCACGCCCATCTCCGGAAGCCCTGCCAGATCCCGAGTGTAGAAGCTCGTCATCTGTTCCTGCGCCCGGCCTGCGCCCTGGGCGGCCGCCACGACCACGGCCGGCGGCTTCGGCAGGTCCCGCGCCCGTTCGACGGACGTCACGACGAGAGCCTGACCGCCGTCCGTCTCCTGGCAGCAGTCCAGCAGCCGCAGCGGCTCGACGATCCACCGCGAGGCCGCGTGCTCGGCGAGGGTGATGGGGCGGCCGTGGAAGTACGCCGCCGGGTTCGTGGCCGCGTGCTTCCGGTCGACCACGGCCACGTGCCCGAACGCCTCCGGGGTCAGCCCGTACGTGTGGAGGTAGCGCTGGGCCGCCATGGCCACCCAGGAAGCGGGCGTGAGCAGCCCGAACGGCAGCGTCCAGCCGAGCGCCACCCCCTCCGCCGACGGCTCCCGATGCCGCACCCCCGCACCGAACCGCCGCCCCGACCGCTCGTTGAACGCCCGGTAGCAGACCACGACCTCCGCGACGCCCGTCGCCACGGCCAGCGCCGCCTGCTGCACGGTCGCGCACGCGGCCCCGCCGCCGTAGTGGACCCGGGAGAAGAACGACAGCTCGCCGATGCCGGCCGCCTGCGCGACCGTGACCTCCGGGCTCGTGTCCATCGTGAACGTCACCATCCCGTCCACGTCCGCGGGCCGCAGCCCCGCGTCGTCGAGCGCGGCCCGCACCGCTTCCACGGCCAGCCGCAGCTCACTGCGTCCCGAGTCCTTGGAGAAGTCGGTGGCCCCGATCCCGACGACGGCGGCCCGGCCGCCGAGCCGGTCCTTCGTCCGCAGGCTCATTCGGCTTCCCCCCTCGGCAGCGTGACCGTCACCGTGCCGGTCACATGCCGGCCGATCCCGTTGTCACCGACGACCTTCACGACGGCCGTGGCCCCGTCGACCGACTCGACCGACTCGACCGACTCGACCGACTCGACCGACTCGACCCGGCCGGTCAACACCATGGTGTCGCCGGGGTAGTTGGGGGCGCCGAGCCGGATGGCCACCTTCCGGAGGACGGCACGCGGCCCGAAGTGGTCGGTGACATACCGCCCCACCAGCCCGTTCGTCGTCAGGATGTTCATGAAGACGTCGGGCGAGCCACGATGCCGGGCCAGTTCCGGATCGTGGTGCACGTCCTGGTAGTCGCGCGAGGCGATGGCCCCGGCGACGACGAGGGTGCGGGTGATCTCGATCTCCAGCGGCGGCAGCGCGTCACCGGCCCTCATGCCCCGACCTCTTCCACCGCTTCATCGACCGCTTCACCCGCCACTTCATCCGCCACTTCATCCACCGCTTCTCCCGCCACTTCACCCGCCACTTCATCCACCGCTTCTCCCGCTTCCGCCTCTTCCGCCCGAAAGACCGGAAGCACCAACTCCGCGTCGTACCGGATGAATTCGAGCCGTACGGCCATCCCGATCCGCACCTTGTCGTACGGCACCCCGATGACGTCGCTGACGATCCGCACCCCTTCCGCGAGCTCGACGAGCCCGACGGCGTACGGCGGATCGAAGGCGGGGAAGGGCGGATGATGCATGACGACATACGAGTGCACGACGCCTTCCCCGCTCGCCCGGACGGTGTCCCACTCGGGCGAACCGCACGCGTGGCATCCCGGCAGCCAGGGGAAGCGGAGGGTGGCGCAGTCGGCACAGCGCTGGATGAGGAGCTCGTGCCGTTCGACGCCCTCCCAGAACCCGGCGTTGTCGCGATTGACGACGGGGCGGGGCCGTTGGGGCTTCGGCTCGGGCTTCCTGGTGGCGGCGACGGGCGCGTACTTGAGGATCCGGAAGCGATGGGTGCCGGCGAGTTCGCCACCGACCCGCACATCCATGCGCGTCGTCACGAAGTACCCGGTGCCGAGCTTGGTCGTCTTCCGCTCCGACACCGACTCGATGACCGAGTCGAACGTGATCTCGTCCCCCGGCCGCAGCGCCCGCAGATACTCCTGCTCGCAGTCGGTGGCGACCACGGAGGTGCAGCCGGCGTCGTCGAGCAGGGAGAGGAGTTCCTCGTACGCCGGTGAACGCCCCGTCGCGTGCCCGCTCAGCCCGCCCATGGTCCACACCTGGAGCATCGTGGGCGGAGCGATGGCGTCCGGTCCGGTGTACGCGGGGTTGGTGTCTCCCAGGGCCTCGCACCAGTGCCGGATCATGGGCGCGTTGACGGGATCCTTGCCGTGGCCGCCGAGGACGGCCGCGCGCCCCTCGTAGGCCTTGAGCCGTACGGACAGGTCCTCGACCACGACGTCGCCGCCCCTCCTAAGGAATCTGACTGTTCGTCAGATTGAAGGAACAGTCACCGCGGGTGTCAAGGTCCACCGAGAAAACCTTGAGACCCGCGGGCTTGAGATCCGAGGGCTTGAGACCCGAGGGAATATGCACCGTCGGCGCCGGTCGATGCGCGATCGGCGCCCCCACAACCGAAACGCACCCCGACCCCCCTTCCCTTTATCGAACACTCGTACGAACATAGAGCCATGGCCACCATGGACCGGCAGGCCACCACCCTGGCCCTGGCGCACGCCCTCTCCGCCGCCGAACGCGGGCTGGCGGTGATCCCCCTGTCCCGATCGAAACTCCCGGCCCTACGCTCCCCCCACCACGACGACCCGTCCCCCTCCCCGTGCCGCGGCGAGTGCGGCCACTTCGGCCACGGCGTGTACGACGCCTCCACCGACCCCCACCGCGTCCGCGAACTCTTCGCCGCCGCCCCCTGGGCCACCGGCTACGGCATCGCCTGCGGCCTCCACCCTCACCATCTGATCGGCGTCGACCTCGACACCAAGTCCGGTACGGACTCCTCGACGGCCCTGCGCGAACTGGCTCTGCGCCACCTCTTCACGATCCCGGAAACCGTCGTCGTACTGACCCCGAGCGGCGGCCGCCACCTCTGGCTCACCGGCCCGCCCGACGTCGTGGTCCCCAACTCCGCGAGCCGTCTGGCCCCCGGCATCGACATCCGCGGCGCCGGCGGCTACCTCGTCGGCCCCGGCTCCCGCACGGACCACGGCGTCTACGGCACGGCTCCCGGCACGGCCCACCTGCCCCCGGCCCCCTGCCCACCGGAACTGCTCCGCCTGCTCCTCCCCCCGCCGCGCTCCACACCCCCACGGCCGGCCGGCGGAGGGGGCGGCCATGGCCACGGCCTGATCCACTTCGTCCTCACCGCCCACGAAGGCCAACGCAACACCCGCCTCTTCTGGGCCGCCTGCCGTGCCTACGAGAACGGCCTCGGCCCCGACCTGACCGACGCGCTCGTCGACGCGGCCGTACGCACGGGGCTCACGGAGCGGGAGGCCCGCTCGACGGTGGCGTCGGCGGCGCGGATGTCGGCGCGGCGGGGGTGAGTTCCGAGGGAGTAACCCTCACGGGTGGCGTACCCGGCGTACGGCCTTCCCTGACGGCCCAGTTGGTGAACGATCGCGGCGTCAACGGACCGTCGGGGAGGAAAAAGGTGGACCCGGAGATGGACCCGGAGAAGGAATTCCGGCGGCAGATGCTCGCCGAGGCCCACGCGGAGCGGGACCGCCTGCTACCGCTGCGCGCCGAGGCGACACAGACGACCATCGAACTGATGAGGGCGAGCACGGGCCGAACCGACGAACCCGACCTCGTGCCGTACCTGAACCTGACCTACCTGCTCACCATCAAACGCGCCTACGGCGACGACCGGTTACTGGCCTTCGCCCTGTCCCTCGCGAACTGGGCCGTGGCGTCCATCGACGAACTCGCGAAGCTCACCGGCGCGAGCGCGCAGCAGATCATCGACAAGTACGAGACGGAGATCATGGCGGCACGGGAGGCCGCGGACGAAGAGCCGGCCTGACGTCGAAGGCCCGCGGCGGAAGGGGTGTCCCTCAGCGGAGGACACCGCAGGGGACACCCCTTCCCACGTCACAACCTCACGACTGAGGCGGAGCCTCACGCCCTTGGCCTTGTCCGGTCTCATCCGTACCGAACTGCTGCTTGAGCTTGTCCATCACAGACATCGCGGCTCCTTCCACAGTCAGCCATTCCCTCCGGAATCAGCGCCCCCCGCACCCCCGCATCGGCGGGACCCCGGAGCGACCCCGGCGCCTACCTCGGAGGTAATCGCGGCCGCAACCAAGCGTGGCTACCTTCACTCCCCATACCGGTCCCATACCGGTCCCATACCGGCGCCAACGAAGGAGTCGAACATGCCCGCATACGGCTTCGCACACTTACGTGATCGCCGCCATCACCCCGACGTCCTCGAGTACCTGGAACGGATCCAGCACACCCTCGACCCGTTCCACGGCCGCTTCCTGATCCACGGCCCACCGACCGAGGTGGTCGAGGGAACCTGGCCGGGCAGCATGGTGCTGATCGAGTTCCCCGACCTCCCCACGGCCCGCGCCTGGTACGCGTCCCCCGCGTACCAGGAGATCCTGCGCCTGCGAACCGACCACATCAGCGGGGACGTCGTACTGGCCGAGGGCGTAGGTCCCGCATACGACCCGACCGAGCGCGCGGCGAGCCTCCGAGCGCGGAACGCGTGATCAGCTTGGGGTGTGGAGACCATCATCGCCAGCGCCATAGCCGTCCTGGGAACCCTGCTCGGGTCGGGGATCACCCTGGCGTTCCAGCAGCGCACGACCGACAGGGGGCACGAGTTCACACGTCGGGAGAAGCTCAGGCAGGAACGGCTCGACGCGTACTCCGCCTACGCCGGCGCACTGATCAACTACCGCCGCTGTCTGGTGCATCTGTGGTTCTGCGAGCACGAACAGCCACCGCCGGAGGACCCCGACGCTGTCCGCATCCGCGCGTACGACCTGCGTTCCCACGCCCAAGAGGCCCTGTTCCGCGTTCAGATGCTCACGGAGGACGGGCCACTGGCCCGCACCGCGGAAACCGTACTCGCCGACGTCACGGCCCTCACCAAGACAGAAACCAGAACCCAGCTCGACGAGCGCCGAGTCCAGACCCGCGACGCCATCAGCCGCCTGGTCAACTCAGCCAAACAACACCTCTGAGCCCCCGGCTCAAGCCGTACAACCCACGAGGCCCCGACCAACACAACGGCCCCCGACCGAATCTCCCGGTCAGGGGCCGTTCCACTACTGGCGGTGGGTGTGGGATTTGAACCCACGGTGACTTGCGCCACGACGGTTTTCAAGAGCGTCGCGAGTTCAGGGAAAGCAGCGCTCTGACCTGCGCCAATGCGTCAAGCACTGATAGCTCTAGGAGCGTTGGCCCACGCATGGCCCATAGACGTCTTGCTGGGCACGAGACTGCTTCGTCCGAAGCAACTTGAGCGAGCGGTTGACCTTGGAGCTCTCGTGCCTCTCGCCTGTGGCGACAGTCCACAGGCGGGCGTAGTCGTCCGCCCCTGTGCGTGGACGTTGTGCCGCAGCCAGTCACTCACCCGGACGCGGGGTGCAGATCGGTGGAACGCACTGCAACTGGTCACGAGCGAGCAGAAAGACCATTGATTCCACGAAACGGCCAACATCAACTCACCGCATACGGAACACTATGACCAGCTATCACACCGAGCACGGTCCGGAGACACCATGGACGCTAACCCCGCAGGTCAGGGAAACCGTATCTTCGTTAGCTACGCACACCTGGACGATGAACTCCTCAACCAGGCAGTAGAGCACTTCACGAGTGATCTGCGAAGCTTTTACTCTGCGAAGACAGGGGGCACACTGGAGGTCTTCTTTGACCGCGAAAGTATCGGCTGGGGAACCGATTGGCGACGCCGAATCGACTCTGAACTAAGAGGCGCTTCCATCTTCATGCCAATCATCACCATGCAGTACTTCAACCGTCCGGCCTGCCGCGAAGAGCTGAATGCCTTCCATGGGAGCGCCGAACTGCTGGGCGCCAAGTATCTACTCCTTCCTATCGTTATCATGGGCGCCAGCGGCATCACGGCAGATAGCCAGATGCCCGAGGTGCGCCTCATTGAACGTATCCAGTTCGAAAACCTTGAAGAAGCATTCTTGGCGGGTCGCGGCACGAGGGAGTGGAGGGAGGCACTCTCGAGGATCGCCGATAAGCTTGTCACTATTATCTCTCAAGCAGAAGAGAACCTTTCTGCCGTCGCAGCGGTAGCTGGAGTGGAAAAATCGGAGGAGCTGAACGAGGAATTCGACTTGTTTCAGCACTTTGAGCAACTGAACCAACTGGGAGAGGCTCTCACGCCTGAACTGGAAGCAGCAACGCAAGACCTCACCACGTGGTGCACGGTGGTGCAGGAGGAGATGCAGAAGTTCAGCCCCACTTCCCCAGCCGTTCTCCGATCTCGGTCCGTTGTGATGGCAGCGGCAGTACGCGAGCCGTCCCTGAAGCTGCAAGAGAGCGCGACGACGTTCGCCCAGTCCGTCACAGAGGCCGACGCGCTCTTGCGCGCCGTCGTTAGCCAACTGGTTGGCGTCAATACATCACACGGTGCAACGTTGGCGGAAAAGATTATCGCGGATGTCACGCAGGGGTCGACTGACCTTCAAGAATTCCTGGAGGGCCTAGGCGAGATCCTAGAGATGTTGAAGACCATGGAAATCATGAGCGTTCCTCTCCGAAAGGCCATCAAGCCGGGGCGGATTGGCTTCACCAAACTCCAAGACTCCATCAAGACTATTGACGGATGGCGTGGACTTTCTATCCGTTAGGAGTAATCATCCCTGCGCTCTGCGCTGTTTGAATTTTTCAAACTGCGCAGAGTAGACGTACAGGTAGTCCATTAGCGCTTCCGCAAGGGCCAGTGCATCTGCAGCGTCGTCTTCAGTGACCACCTTTTCACTGAAGTGGGCACCTTCATTACCTAGCAAGCGGAGGGCCTGACTCCATTCAAGAAGACGCCCGTCAATCTTGCCACTCTCTTTGAGTTGCTCAAGGCGCCTCATCAACGGTCCTCGATTATCGACACCCTGGTTACTACACACACCCTCCAAGGTTCGTCGCACCATTACTACGGTTGCCGTATAGGCCTTGACTGAGAAGCACCTATGCGCCTCCTCGTGCTGCCTCCTCAGAATCTCCGGAATTAGCCAACTAAGTGATCTTTGCGTGTTCGGCCAGACCGTCATGGGATTACCGTCCCAGCCTTTCCCGTAATCTTCTTCCACAGCAAGCAGTCCATCGCCGCATTTAAGGCATCTTGCAAGCTGGAGAAGGGTCGGGAAACCCTTGTTCGAAGTTCCTTCTACCAGCACTCCTTCCACTACAGCCATGACTACCTGATCACAGGTTCCGCAGGTGGCAAGGATGTTGTTGCCAATACGCTCGCGAGCTTCAGCCATGAGCGCATGCTAAGGAAGCCTGCGCCCGTCTGAGGCCAGTTCCGAGCAGTAGGTCGGTGGCAGGGTTCTCCCATCTTCGCCCGCATGCACGCAGCGCTCCGCAGAGGCGGCGCGCGTCCGCGCCGTGCGCGTGCCTCGATGAGGTAAGGAAATCGCTACCCGGTCGACCGGTCGGCAGCCGCGCGAATGAGCCGGCTCGTGAAGCCCGCCGCCCGGAGCCTTTCGTACGCCGCGGTCACGTCTGCGGGGACATCCATGCTGATCATGAATCCCTCCCGCGGGTACACCAGGAGCCGTTGTTGTGCTCCTACCAACATGTCGACGACCAGCCTCGCGTCCCCGATCGATTGCACGTACTCCCCGAAGCTCATAGGTGTTGACGCGCTGATGATCTCCACTTCGGGCCAGAGCTTGCGGGCGGTGGCGTAGGCGCGGCGTTCCTCGTAGGGCTTGCTCACCAGCAGCACGGAGGAGACGTCGATGCCCTGCTCTGCAAGCATGGCCCGGGAGTATTGGACGTTCTCGCCGGTGTTCCGGGCTCGGGGCTCCACCAGGATGGCGGAGGCCGGCACGCCCAGCTCGAGTGCGCGCTCGCGGTAGTGCTCGGCTTCGCCGCGCGGCATCCGGTCCTGGGTGGTCCGGCTGGTCGCGCCCGTGAAGACGATGAGCGGGGCGAAGCCGCGGTGGTAGAGGTCCGCCGTCGTGTCCGCCACGCCCAGGTCGTGACTGCCGAGACCGATCGCGACCGAGCAGGGGCGCGGTTCGTGCTTCATGAGCTGGAAGTCCCAGAGGAGTTGGGCGTCCTGCCAAGCCTGCTCCGAGATCACTGTGCGTCCCCCTCACTCCGTGCCGAGTCTGGCACCTTGAAGTCGTAGGACCACGCGAACCGGGATGCCGCGTGCACGCCGATGGCGAACTCGACGACGGTGCCGTCGGCCGTGAACGTCGTCCTGTGGAGCTCCACCACCGGCTCGCCGGGCGGGAGTTGGAGCAGCTTCACCTCGTCCGCCGAGGGGACGCGCGCGAACAGTTCCTCTCGCATGTGGTCGATCTCGTATCCCGCGTCGTAGAGCACGCGGAATCCGCCGCCGCGGCCGGCGGGGCCGGGAGTCGCATCGACGATGCGTGTTCCTTCGACGTGTTCGGGCCGGTAGTAGCTCGTGAGGGTGTGCGTCGGCTGCTCGCCCTCCTTCACGAGCCGCGCCCGCGCGTACACCTCCGCGCCTTCCGGTAGACCGTGAGCAGCTGCAACGGCGGCCGGCGCCACGATCCGGCTGACTGTCTGGGTCTGGTCGTTGCGCTTGTAGGCCCGTCCGGACGCCACGCGGTCAGCGATGAACGCGACTTCGTCGCCGTCCCGCCACTTGGCCTTGTCGTACCGCTCGATGCCGAGCCGCTTCAACGGCGCTTGCTGCCGTACGACGGTGCCGTGCCCGCGCGATGAGGTGACGAGCCCTTCGGCCTCCAACGCCTTGTAGGCAGCGTGAACCGTGGACTTCGACCCCTCGCCGGCATCGACCAGGTCCCGGATGTGCGGGAGCTGCTGGCCGGGCGCGTACTCGCCGTTCCGGATGCGCTCGGCAAGCCGGTCCGCCAGCTCTCGCCATTTCGGCGCCATTCGAGCCTCCTCTCATCGCGACCAGTGAAACACAGTCCCAGGACTGTTGACAGTCCTGGGACTGTGAGTGCACAGTCTCACTAGCGGTCACGCAGTCCCAGGACTACGAGGGATTGTGCGGCCTGCCACGCCCTGAGGGCTCCGTGAAACGGGCTCGAAGGAAGCGAGGGCTCTTTGACAACTGCATGGGGATCACGCCGCCTCTCCTCGGCCAAGTAGGCGGCCACGCGGGCTCACGCCCTCGTGAGGTACAGCGCAACCCAGCCTCTCCGCAGTCCCTCGGGCACTGCGGCCGGTTGCCTCCGCTGCTCGTCTCGTCACGAGCAGCGCTGAGGGGAGCCGGATTCACCCGCTCCAACGGCGCGCGGCCCCGGTGCAGCGAACACCGGGACCGCTGTTCGGGCCGTTCCACCTGCTAGGGAGAACACGACCCATGATGCACATCGCTGCACTTCAGACGGCCGTTACCGCCATCGGCCCCGACCGCGAGCCCACGGCCGCGGAGCTGGACGCGATCGAGTACGAGATGCCGCTCATCCGGGCGGAAGTCGAGCTGCTGGACGCGCAGATCAGCACCCTGGACCGCACGCCGTCCGAGCTGGACCGGCGGCGCATCCGCCGGGCCCGCCGCCGGGTGCTCGCCGCGCGGCGGGCCGTGGCCAACCGCCGTGGCGCCATCGCTCCGGGGGTGGCCTGATGGCGGAGGAGTTCACGGCGCAGCTGTCGCTGCGCGACGGCCGGTGGCGCCTGTACGTGGTGCTGCTGAACACCACCGAGCGCTGGCCTGACCACCCGTTCGGCCACGCGGTGCCGACGTTCACGGAACGCACGGACGCGCTCAGCGTGCTCGGCTTCGAGCCGGTACCGGGCGCCGAGTGGACGTGGACGGAGGACAGCGAGAACCCCGACGACCCTGCCTCGGCGGTCGTGCTGATCGCTGCTGTCCGGGTGCGTTCATGGGCGGGGGCGGGCGCGTGAACACCGAGCAGATCCGTTCAGCGGAACGCGCGCTGTCCGCCGGCACCTGGCTGATCGTGGCCGGGGCCATGCTCTACTCGATCCTCACCGTCACACCGCTCGCCGCCCGGCACACACCCGACGAGTGGGACTGGACGGCGCCGATCCTGCCGCTCGTGGTGGACGCCGCCGTCGTCATCGTGGTCCGCCTGGACGCGGTTCTGGCCCGCCTCGGAGGCGACGGCGGCAAGTGGCCGGTCGTCCTGCGCTGGATGACCGGCTGCATGACCCTGGCCCTGAACGTCGCGGACTCCGCCCTGAAGAAAGACCTGGTCGGCGTGGCCGTGCACGCGGTCGCGCCGCTGCTGCTGATCGTCACCGCGGAGACCGGACTCGCCTACCGGCGCGCCATCGCCACCGCCGTCACCGCCCTGGAGGACCGTAGGCGCGCCGAGCAAGAAGCCCGTGAGCGGGCGGCCTCCGAACGCCGGGAGGCCGCCGAGCGGCGGGCCCGCGAGGAACGCGAGCACGCCGCCGCGCTGGCGCGTGAACAGCGTGAACACGAGGCCCGTCTGGCCCGCGAGCAGACCGAGCGGGAGGAACGGGCCCGGCGGGAGGAACGCGAGCGCGCCGAAGCCCGCGAACGCGCCGAGCGGGAAGCCCGTGAACGCCGTGAGCGCGAGCTTGAACAGCGTGAGCGGGAGCGGCAGGAAAGCGAACGGGAAGCCGCCCGGCGCCGCGAGGAGGAACGCCGGGCCCGCGAGGAAGCCGCCCGGCGTGAACGTGCCGAGCGCGAGGAGAGGGCAGCGCGTGAACGCGCCGCACTGCTCGCCGGCGGACCCGCCGCCGAGAAGCTGCCCGAGGACCGGGCCCGCCGCATCGTGCTCGCCGCCTTCGAAGAGGGCCTGCCCGTGCGGGCCGCCGCCGAGCTGTGCGGCTGGTCCGTCGGGTGGGTCTCCACCCGCTACCAGGAACTGCGCGACACCACAGCGCCAGTTGAGGTGCTGACCCCGTAACTCCGCGCGCATCAAAGCGCGTTCTGCCAGCCCCACATCGGCAAGGCCCGGCCGTCAACCTTCCACAGTCCCCGGCCGGGCCCCTACTCCCGTGAAGGAGTGCACTCAGCATGACGGACACCACCATCACGCCGGTAGCGGTACCGGATGCTCCACCGGACGTAGCGCCCACCTCGTCCGACACTCCCGCCGCCCCGGCCGCCATCGAGGTGGCGCACACGCCGGGCGGGTGGCCGGTCGTACCGCTCGCGGTGAGCGGTACGAACACCACCGCCACACTGCTCGGGGCGGCCGCCCTGGTCGGCGGCCCGGTGGCGCTCGCGCTCGCCGCTACCGGCGCCGTCGTGGTCGGCACCGCGGCCGCCACCCGCAACCGCCGCGACCGACGGGGGTCCGCCCGAACCGCCACCACCCGCAACCGCGCGGCGGGCCAGAGCAGTTCGGCCCGGATGCCGCAGCAGCGGCCCACGAGCAGCCGGGCCGGAAGCGGTCGCACGGGTAGCAAGCCCGGCCGTACGACGGCCGACGGAAGTCACCGGCCCGGTAAGGCCGGTGTGCTCGGCAGGGGCGGACGCCGTACTGCCGACGGCATCAAGGCACCGACCCCGAAGAACGGCGGACGGCCCAACCGTCCCGCGGCGCCGCACGGTTCGGCCGCAGGCGCGGTTCGGGGCCGGATGGGGCAGGTCAAGGCACTGCGGGAGTCGGCCCGTACGGCCGCACCGTCGCGCGCCGCCCGCCGGGCGGAGACGGCCGGTGCCCGCCGCGCGGTCGCGGACGCCCGCCGCGCCGCCAAGCACCAGGCCCGTACCGCGTCCCTGGCCGGTAAGGGACCGATAGGCCGCGCTGCGGCCAAGGGACTTGGCACGGCGAGCGCGTCCCGCCGCAAGGCGGTCGACCGCGCTCGGGCGGTCCGGGACGGCAAGGCGGCCGGGCACGTCGCCCAGCAGCGTTCGGAGGTCCGCAAGGCCCCCGCCCGGCGGCGGGCGCGCAAGGCGCTGTGGCGTTCCGCCGCCCGCTTCCAGGGCCGCCGCCTGCTCGCGGTGCTGCTCGGGGCCGCGCTCGGAGTGGTCGGGATGGTCACCACTCCGCTCGGCCGGAAGCTCGGGTGGGTGTGGCTCCAGTACCCCGGCCGCCGCCTGTACCGGCGGATGACCCAGCACGCCGAGCGGGACCGCGAGAGCCGCGACGCGGCCACGCTCGCCGCGCTGCGGGACGAGGAGGCCGCCGCCGACGCCGAGGCGGCCGACGACGGCACCGAGCAGATCGGGGACACGGCCGAGCGCCCCGCCGGCGTCGTCCCCGCCACCCCAAGCACGACGACCAGTGAAGGAGACACCGTGACCGGGTTCCGGTTCGAGGAGCACGCGGCGGAGATGGAATCCGCCGCGCAGCAGTACGACCCCGACAACGCCATGGAGATCCTCGCCATGGTCGAGGGCCTGCCGGCCGCGCTCACGAGCGTGGCGAACGTGATGCGGATCCTCGCCGAGCGCGCCGATTCCGAGTTCCCGCTGGAGAAGGAAGTCGCGGACGGCTTCAACGACATCTTCGGCGCGCTCATGTCGGCCGTCGCGGTCGCGGAGGACATGGGGCCGCTGTTCCGGCAGGCGCACCAGCAGGACATCGCCCGACACGAGGACCCGCGCAACGGGCCCGAGGCCGAGAAGGGATGGAACGTCTGAGATGAGCACGACCACACAGGCCGATACGGGCCCGGTGTGGGACTGGGCGGCCGGTCACGGACCCGTGACCGGCGCTCTGTCCGCCACCACCGGATGCCTCGCCGTTGCCACCACCGGAGCCGCCGCCGGGATGCCGCCCGGCTGGGTCCTCGCCGTCGGCGCCGCGGGCGCGATCGGCCACACCGTCACCAGCATCCGTGACCGCCTCGCCGCGCGCACCGTCGGGATGCGCGCCGCGTCCTGGCTCGTCGGAGCCGGGTGGACGACGTGGGCCATGGCCACCGGCCCGCTGTCCTGGGCCGCGCTCGGCTCGCTCGCCACCATCGGCGTGGGCATGGGGGCCGCCGCCCGGGCCACGCTGCTGCACGAGGAGGCGCGGGAGCTGGAGGCCATCGCCGCCGCGGAACGGCAGGTCGCCCGCGAGTTGTCCGCCGAACGCCGGCAGATCGCGGCGGAGTGGGTGGACCGTATCCAGCGGGTGTGCGGCGTCACCGTGCGCGTGCTCGCGGTCGAGATGTGGCCCACCGGGACCGGGTTCACCATCGACGCCGAGCTCCCGCCGGGCGGCATTACGTACGACAGGATCGCCCGGGAGTCCGCGCGACTGTCGGCGGACGCGCGGTTGCCGCACGGCTGCACCGCCACCGCGTCCCAGGGCATCGACCAGGGCCGCGTGCTGGTGGACGTGACCACCGTGAACGTGCTCGCCGCCGAAGTCACCTACCCCTCCGACTACGGGCCCCTCTCCCTGCACTCCGGGATTCCCTGGGGGCTGCGGACCAACGCCGACGAGATTCGCGCCTACCTGCGCGAGCAGTGCGCTCTGGTCGTCGGCCCGACCGGTTCGGGCAAGACGAACATGGTCCACACGATCCTCGCCGGGTTCGCCCGCGCGACCGATGTCCTGACGTGGGTGATCGACCTCAACGCCGGATCGGCCGGCCTTCCCTGGGTGCGGCCCGCGCTCGACAGCAGCGGGCAGACGGCCGACGGCATGCGGCCCGGCGTGGACTGGCTCGCCGCCTCCCACGAGGAAGCCGCGCTCATGCTGGATGCGGCGGTGCGGATCGCCAAGCACCGCAAGATGGCCTACCAGGACCTGATGTCCAAGGCGAACACGGATCTGCTGCCGATCAGCGACCGCATCCCGCAGATCATGATCGTGATCGATGAGGGCGCGGAGATCCTGGCCAGCAGCGACCGCGAGTCGCGCAAGCTCGCGGAGAAGATCCTGGAAGTGATCCGGATCGCCCGCGCCATGGGCATCCGCACCGTGCTGACCGCGCTCGGGGCCACCGGCGCGGTGCTCGGCAACCTGATGATCCGCCGCGAGGCCAAAGTGCGGGTCGCGCTCACCGGTGGCGAGACCGAGGGCATGGATCTGGGCAAGCAGTTCCCCGGCTCCCGCGGGCTGCGCGTGGACCAGGCCCCCTACAAGGGCGCCGGGTTCATGGGCACGCCCGAGTCCCCGGCCGCGCTGTTCAAGTCCTGGCGGATCCTGCCCAACCAGATCCGGGACATCGTCGCCGCCACCTCCGACCGGCACCCGACCCTGGACGCCACGTCCGCGAAGGCGGCCGGACCGGACTATGCGCGGCGCTGGGACCACGTCCGCACCGCGTGGATGCGCGACCACGCCGCCCCGTCGGCCACGGAGCAGGACCGGCAGCAGGGTCACACCGACGGACTGAACCTGTCCGCGCTCCGCGAGGAGCGGTCGGCGGATCCGCTGAGCGAGGACGAACTGGCGCGGAAGTTCCGCGAGCAGATCGACGCCCAGTTCGCCACCGCCTCCGAACCAGGACACCCCACCCGGGAACCCGAGCAGCCGCCCGCACCGGGCTTGAACCTGTCCGCGCTCCGCAACGAGGACAACGCCGCCCGGCAGGCCGCGCTCGCCCTGCTGCTCGCCGCCGGGCCCGAGGGCACCGGAGCGTCCGCGATCGCCCGCGCGCTCGCGGACGAACACGGCACCACCCGGCAGACCGTCGTCGGCTGGCTCAAGGCGTGGACCGAGGACGGCACCGCGGTACGGGTCGGCACCGGCACCAAAGCCCGCTACGTCCACCGCCGCCACGCACCCGGTGCCTCGCCCGAGGAGTGAACGTCCGCGGCTTGTCTCCCACCCGCAGGAAGGCCCGTGGGTGGCCCCGTGAGCCCCGAAAACCGGCTCTGACCAGCAGGGCGACAAGCGACAAGACAAGACAAGCGACAAGCCGCACGACAAGCGGGACGACAACCGACACGACAAGCGAGCACGGGCAGCATCCCGCCACCGGGGGTGCTGCCCGTCCCGTCGAAGGGACTCCGTTGTGCACCCCCAGAACCCGTACGAGATCACCACCCTCCCGCCCCTCACGGTGTCCGGACCGGCCCGGCCGGTCGTCCTGCGGCCCGAGGACATCCCGCCCGGCGTCCAGTGGGTCACCCTCGCGAACGGCCTGCAGACCCTCGCCTACACCGAGCCGCCCGCTCCGGCCCCGGCCGCACCGGCCCCCGCCGCGGCTCCGATCCCGGCGTGGGCCAAGACCACCGCCCTGCTCGCGCCGACCGTCGGGGGCGGCATCGCCGCCGCCGGTATCGGCCTCTCCTACGCCGCACCAGGACTGATCGCCATGACCCATGCCCTGTGGTCCGCCGCCGCCCTCGTCGTCGCAGCCGTCGTCGCCGTCCCCGTCCTGATTCGCGTCGCCCGCGGACGCGACACGGCGGCCCCGGCTCGGATCACCCAGAACATCACCGCCACCGGCCTGTTCGGCAAGGCCACCGGCACCATCAACCACCGCTGAGGAGAACCGCCCATGCACGAAGACGACGAGAACGACGAGTTCATCGACTGCGAACTGTGCGCGCCGACCGACGACACCGACCCCTACCCCTATCCCCACTGCTGCCAGTGCGGTGACACCGGGTACGGCGACGTGCCCGAGTGCGCCTGCGAGTAGCTACGCCGAGGGCGGTCCCCCTCTCGCCAAAGACCGGGACCGCCCTCGCCCAACCAGTCCGCAACAGACCTGTTGGAGGTCTCCAGCATGACCCATGACGCACGACCCGCGCTGCTGTCAGCAGCGTTGGACGCCGCCGCGCGCGGCTGGCCCGTCATCCCGCTGCGGCCGGGCGGGAAGCGGCCCGCGCTCCACGGCGAGAGCAGCTGCACCGGCCGGGGGGAATGCGCGGCCGGGCACCGCAAGTGGGAGCAGCGCGCCACCACCGACCCCGACCGCATCCGCACCGCGTGGGCGGCCGGCCCTTTCAACGTCGGCATCGCCACCGGCCCGGCCGGGCTGCTCGTCGTCGACCTGGACGTGCCCAAAGGCAAAGGAAGTTCGGACGCGCCGTGCGGCGCGACGACCTTCAAGGCGCTCTGCGAGCGCGCCGGGCACGCCGTCCCCGCCACCTACCGGGTGCGGACCGCGAGCGGCGGAGCCCACCTGTACTTCACCGCCCCGGACGGAGTGCGGCTGACCAACACGCAGGACCTCCTCGGGCCGCACATCGACACCCGGGCCGGGGGCGGCTACGTCGTCGCCCCCGGCAGCACCACGAACGCCGGGGCGTACGCAGTGACCGACCCGGCCCCGGTCGCGCCGCTGCCCGGATGGCTGCTCACGCTGTTGCGGCCCGCGCCCGGACCGGCCCGGCCTCTCACCCTCGCCGTGCCGAGGAACGCGAGCCGCTGCGCCACCGTCGCCCTGGAGCGCGAACGGGCCCGGATCGAGCAGGCCCCCGAGGGCATGCGCGAGCGGACGCTGTTCGAGGCCGCCCGCGCCCTGGGCCGGTTCGTCGCGTGGGGCGACATCCCCCGGCACATGGTCGAGGAGGCTTTTCAGGGGGCGGGAGAGTCTGCCGGGCTGAAGCCGTATGAGTGCCGCTCGACCCTCCGCAGCGCGCTGAACTGGTCGATCCGCACCGCCCAGCCCCGGGAGACGGCATGAGCGCCCGACCGCGTCCCCCACTGAAAAGCCCGACCCGGACCGGTGACCGGCCGAGCATCGCCGAACCGGCCCCCGCCACGGACGGCCCTGGGCGCCCGAGGGACGCCGCCCGTCAGGGCGTCCCCCTTGCTGTTCGTCCTGACCCGCGCCCGGCCGACGGACGCCACCCCGTCGCCTGGCTGCGGGTGACCGCACCCGGCCGCGGCGCGATCCCCACGGCGACATCGACATGCGCCTGCGGTCGGGACCGCAGCGCCGTCGGCCGCAGCAAGGTGGCCGCCCTCGTGGCCGAGCACGTCGATCACCGGGCTGTGTGCCCGCTCCGCACCAACCAGGAAGGAAGGGCCGCCGCATGACCGGGCCCGAGAAGATCCCGGCCGCCGTCGACGGGGCCGCGCTGCTGGGCGAGGTGGAAGCCTTCCACCGCCGCTTCAACGTCTTCCCCACCGAGGCCGCGTATGTCGCCGTCACGCTGTGGGACGCTCACGCCCACCTGCTCGACTGCTTCGACTCCACCCCCCGGCTCGCCTTCCTGTCCCCCGAGCCGGGTTCCGGGAAGTCCCGCGCACTGGAGATCGTGGAAACCCTCGTGCCACGCGCCGAGGCGACGGTGAACGCCTCGCCCAACGCCCTGTTCCGTCTGGTGGAGGCGGCCGAGGGACGGCCGACGCTGCTGTTCGACGAGATCGACACCGTCTTCGGCCCGAAGGCCGGCGACAACGAACCGGTCCGCGGCTTCCTCAACTCGGGATACCGGCGCATCGGCACCATGCTTCGGTGCGTCGGGGACGGAGCCAATCAGAGCGTGCAGCGGTTCTCTTCCTTCTGCGCCGTCGCCATGGCGGGTCTCGGCTCGCTGCCGGACACGATCCTGACCCGTTCCGTCATCATCCGGATGCGGAAGCGGGCCCCGAACGAGCACGTGGAGCCCTACCGGCTGCGGCTCAACGAGAAGGAGGGCCACGCGCTGCGCGACCGGCTCGCGCGGTGGGCCGACAGCGTCCGCGACCAGGTCGCGGACTCCTGGCCGGAACTGCCGGAAGGCGTCACCGACCGACCTGCCGACGTGTGGGAGCCGCTGCTCGCCGTAGCGGAGGCCGCCGGCGGGGACTGGCCGCGCCGCGCCCGCGCCGCCTGCCTGGAGCTGGTGAACGCCGCCCACGACAGCGACGAGGCGTCGCTCGGGATCCGGCTGCTCACCGACCTGCGCGACAAGGTGTTCTGCGGGGCCGACCGGATGCCCACCGCCGTCATCCTCGAGATGCTGCTCGCCCTGGACGACGCCCCTTGGGCCGACGTGGACGACAAGCCGCTGAACTCGCGGATGCTGTCCAAGCTGCTCGGGCAGTACGTCACGCCCGCCAACAAGCCCATCAAGCCCCGCGGCATCCGCACCCCGTCCGGCACGCCGAAGGGCTACTACGCGGACGATCTTTCCGACGCCTGGACCCGCTACTGCCCCCCGCCCCCTCAGGAGTCCGCAACATCCGCAACATCCGCCACACCGCAGCTCAGCGCGGGTGACTCCGTGGCGGATGACCGCCACGGAGTCCGCCACAGCCTCGCGGAAGCCGCCACGGCCCCGCTCCGCATCGCGGGTTGAACCGACCGCTCGACGGGTGCCGCCGCACCGCGCGTGTGGCGGCACCCATCCGCAACACGACCGCGATCCGCCACAGATCCGAGCCCCTGACCAGCCGTGTTGCGGCGTGGCGGATGTTGCGGATCCCCCAGCAGGAAGAAAGACGGAGGAGCACACAGCCATGGCCCGCCCGCAGATGCTCAAGCTTCCCGAAGTCCTCGCCGAACTCGGCATGAGCCGAGCCGCCTTCTACCGGATGCGCGCCCGTGGCCTGGGCCCGCGCCTGATCAAGCTCCCCAACGGACAGCTCCGCGTGCGGCGGTCGGACCTGGACTCCTGGCTGTCCGGGTGCGAGGAAGCCGCCTGATCCGCTGATCCCTGATCCCCCCGAGAGGGCCCGCCGTACGGCGGGCCCTCTCCTCTTTGGAGAGACATGCTCACGTACGACGTAGACATCTGGTCCATCCGGGCCCGCAAGAACCGTCCGAAGCCGTTCGAGTTGCGGTGGCGCGTCGGGGCACGCCCGCACTCGCGCAGTTTCAAGCTCAAGGTGCAGGCGGACGGGCGCCGTTCGGAGCTGCTGGCCGCGCTCCGCAACCGCGAACAGTTCGACGAGGACACGGGCCTGCCCGCGAGCGAGCTGGACGCCCTCAACACGCCGACCTGGTACGAGCACGCGGTGGCGTACGCGGTCATGAAGTGGCCGAAGGCCGCCGCCAAGCACCGGGCGAGCATCGCGGAAGCGCTCGCCACGGTCACCCCGGCGTTCCTGTCGACGACACGGGGAGCCCCCGAGCCCGAGGTGCTGCGCCTGGCGCTCTACGCCTGGGCGTTCCGGGCGACACCGACGGACAAGGGCGTCTTCGTCTCCCGCTCGGAAGCGGAGGAACCGCCGGCCGAGGTCGTGGCCGCACTCGCGTGGGTGGCCAAGCACTCCGTGAAGGTGACCGAGGCCGCCAAGCCCGAGCGGACGCGAGCCGCGCTGGACGCGCTGTCCCGCAAGCTCAACGGGGAGCCGGCCGCCGACAACACCGCGAACCGCAAGCGCATGGTGCTCAGCAACGCGATGCGCTACGCGATCGAGAAGGGCGTCCTGTCCGCCAACCCGCTCGCCCGCGTCGACTGGGACCCGCCGGCCAAGGACGACGAAGTCGACTTCCGGTACGTCCCCAACCCCCAGCAGGCGGCCGACCTGATCGCCGCGGTCCGCGAGCAGGGGCCCAGGGGCGCCCACCTCGCCCCGTTCTTCGGCTGCCTCTACTACGCGGCCATGCGCCCGTCCGAGATCGCCGCGCTCACCGCGGCGGACTGCCGACTGCCCGAGTCGGGTTGGGGCGAGCTGGTCCTCGCCGGAAGCCGTCCCGAAGTCGGCTCCGGCTGGACCGACGACGGAGCTTCGTACGAGCAGCGCGGTCTCAAGCGCCGGGCCCGCCGGGCGACCAGGCCCGTACCGATCCCGCCCGTGCTCGTCGGGATGCTGCGCGAGCACATCAAGACGTACGGCACCGCCGAGGACGGGCGGCTGTTCCGCGCGGCGCGGGGCGGCCGGGTGCGGTCCACGGAGTACTGCGAGGTCTGGGACCGTGCCCGCGTCAAGGCGCTCACGAAGGCCGAGGCCGCAACGCCGCTCGCGGACGTGCCGTACTCGCTGCGGCACGCCGGGGTCTCCCTGTGGATCAACTCGGGCGTGGATCCCGTCGAGGTCGCGCGGCGGGCCGGCCACAGCCTCACCGTGCTGTTCCGCTTCTACGCCAAGATTCTCCGGGGCCAGCAGGCGCTCGCGAACGACCTGATCGACAAGGGGCTGAGGGGTGACCAATGAGCCCGGATCCTGGCCCACGGATGGCCCACACACCCTGATCAGACGTGGGATACGGGCGGTCCGGGGTGAGACAGGGTGAACACGGCGGGCCCGGCTCCATCCCGGAGCCGGGCCCGCTGACCTGCTAGTTCTCTGACCTGCAAGCGGTGGGTGTGGGATTTGAACCCACGGTGACTCGCGCCACGACGGTTTTCAAGACCGTTCCCTTAGGCCGCTCGGGCAACCCACCCCGCGTGCCCACGATCGTGGGCACGCGGGGACAAGACTAGCCGGTCGGGGTGGGGGCGTGGGGGTCAGCTGTCGCCCTCGCGTTCGCCGAGGGTGACCTCGGCTGTCTGGGTCTTGCCGTCGCGGGTGTAGGTCAGGGTGACCTTGTCGCCGGGCAGGTGGGTCCAGATCTCGCCGATGAGGGTGGGGCCGCTGTCGATGACGTGGTCGTCGAGCTTGGTGATCACGTCGCCGGGCTTCAGGCCGGCCTTGTCGGCGGGGCCGCCCGCGGTGATCGAGTCCGCGCCGCCCTCGCCCGGCTCGGTGATCTTCGCTCCGCCGGTGCCTTCCCCCAGCGAGACCGAGGCTCCGATCACCGGGTACACCGGCTTGCCCGTCCTGATCAGCTGCTGGGCCACGTTCTTGGCCTGGTTGATCGGGATCGCGAAGCCCAGGCCGATGGAACCCGCCTGGCCGGAGCCGAAGCCGCCGTTGCTGGCGGACTGGATGGCCGAGTTGATGCCGATGACGTTGCCCTGGGCGTCGAGGAGAGGGCCACCGGAGTTGCCGGGGTTGATCGACGCGTCGGTCTGCAGGGCGCTCATGTAGGAGGCCTTGCTGTCGGAGCTGCCGTCGCTGGAAGCCACCGGACGGTTCTTGGCGCTGATGATGCCGGTGGTGACCGTGTTGCTGAGGCCGAAGGGGGCGCCGATCGCGATCGTGGAGTCGCCCACGGCCACCTTGTCCGAGTCGCCGAGGGTCAGCGGTTTGAGGTCCGCCGGGGCGTTCTTCAGCTTGATGACCGCCACGTCGTAACCCTGCGCATGGCCGACGACCTCGGCGTCGTACTTCTTGCCGTTCGGGAAGGTGACCGACACCTTGCCGCCCTCGACCGCTTCCGCCACCACGTGGTTGTTGGTGACGATGTGGCCTTCCTTGTCGAACACGAAGCCGGTACCCGTACCGCCGTTGCCGTCGCTGCTCGACGCCTCGATCGTGACCGTGCTCGGCAGCGCCGACTGGGCCACGGCGGCGACCGTACCCGCCGCTCGCTTGACGTCACCGCCGCTCTGCGAGGCCGAAACGGTCGTGGAGCCGGTGGAGTTGTCGTTGCGGTCGGCGAGGGTGTAGCCGAGGCCGCCGCCGATTCCGCCCGCGAACAGCGCGGCCGCGATCACCGCCGCGACCAGGCCGCCACGCCTGCCGCCCGTCGGCTTGGGCGCCGGCTGCTGGGCCTGCTGCCACGAGGAACCCCAGCCGCCGCCGTCCCCGCCGGAACCGCCGGAACCGCCGACACCTCCGGCGCCGCTGTAGTGCCCGTACGAGCCGCCGTCCGCGTACGACGGGACGGCGGGCGGTGCGGGAGGCGGCCAGGAGGCGTCGGGCGCGGAGGATCCGCCGACCGGGCCGGGTGCCTGGCCGTAATCCCCACCGGCCTCGGGGCCATGCCCCGGCCCCTGGCCTGCGGCGGCCGCGTACCCGGGCACCCCCGCGGACACGAGATCCGGCTGCGCCTGAGGGGCTGACGGCTGCTGCGGCCGGCCCGCGCTCGGCTGGTCCCCGACCGCCGGCTGTATCGCCGTGGGCGCCTCCGGCGCGGTCGGCGCGGTCGGCGGGACCGCCGGGATCGGGGCCGTCGGCGCGTTCTCGGCGGTGGTTCCCCCCGTGGCCGGGCCCGGCTCGGGGGCCGGGGCCGGCGCGGAGGCAGCGGGAGTTTCCACCGGCACGGGAGGTGCGGACGGGGCCGGGGGTACCACGGTGCCCTCGTTCTCGGTGCTCACAGCTCTTCTCCTCGATCCACGGCTGTCACCTGTTGCGGTCGACTCTGCTGAGTTCTTCTTGGTGGTTCTTGGTCGCACATGAGGCTGTGCGTGACTCTGACTCTTCTATGGGGTCAGCTTTTCCCACGAGCCGTCAGGGCACCATAAGCGGTGCCTGTGGGTCCGCGACCATCCTTTATATAGGATCTAAGCGACCAAGGAGGCATAACGCCCAGGGCGCCCTCGCTGTGCGTGGCCGCACACGGCCACCGCCCCCCACGCATACCCCGCCACGGTGGCACCATGACGCGGTGACCCACGCACGACAGCTCCCGATTCAGGTCGTCGCCCACCGCGGAGCCTCCGAGGACGCCCCCGAGCACACCCTGGCCGCGTACAAGAAGGCGATCGAGGACGGCGCCGACGCCCTCGAATGCGATGTCCGGCTGACCGCGGACGGCCATCTCGTCTGTGTCCACGACCGACGCGTCAACCGTACGTCGAACGGCCGCGGCGCGGTCTCCGCCCTGGAACTCGCCGACCTCGCCGCCCTGGACTTCGGCTCCTGGAAGAACGGCGACGAGGCCCCCGACTGGGAAGTCGCCCCGGAGGACCGCGCCGACACCTCCGTCCTCACCCTTGAACGGCTGCTCGAACTCGTCGCCGACGCGGGCCGCCGGGTGGAGTTGGCCATCGAGACCAAGCACCCCACGCGCTGGGCGGGGCAGGTCGAGGAGCGGCTCCTGGTCCTGCTCAAGCGGTTCGGGCTGGACACACCGGCGTCGGCCGCCGAGTCGTCGGTTCGGATCATGAGCTTCTCGGCGCGCTCACTGCACCGCGTGCGGGCCGCGTCCCCGGCGCTCCCGACCGTCTACCTCATGCAGTTCGTCTCGCCCCGCCTGCGCGACGGGCGGCTGCCGGCCGGTGTCCGAATCGCGGGCCCCTCCATCAGGATCGTGCGCAACCACCCCGCGTACATCGAGCGCCTGAAGAAGGCTGGCCACCAGGTGCACGTATGGACCGTGAACGAACCCGAGGACGTCGACCTCTGCGTCGGCCTGGGCGTCGACGCCATCATCACCAACCGCCCCCGTGCGGTCCTCCACCAACTGGGCCGCTGACCACGCCGGGGAGTACGGCGCCGAGCGCCCCGCCCGCAACCGATTCGAACACCCCGCTGTTCACACCCGGGAAGCCCGCGCGAACGCCTCCAAGCGCGCCACCGGCCCGCTGCCCCCGCGGTACGGCGTTCGGCCGGAGGTAAGAATTCCGCCAAGAAGGCTGACCTGAGCCGGAGGAGAAGTCGGCATATTAGGGACGAAATTCAGCCATCTCATTACGGGGAGTGCACCGGCGCGTTCGGTCTGTATTCGAACGTCAGGAGTGCGTCAGAGCACGCGTGCTGGCCGGTTTCCAGTCCAGTCCAATGGGGCATTCACACCGTGGCGTGGGGCGAAGGAGGTCTCGGGGGTGGCGTTGGTGGTGGCACAGGAGGTGCCCACGTCGTCGAGCATGGCCGTACCCCATGGCCCTGCGGGCGTGGGGGAAGCACGGCATCGGATGCGTGATCAGTTGCGCGATGGCGGTGTGGCGGAATCGGTGATCGACGACGCCCTACTGATCCTTTCCGAACTACTCAGCAATGCCTGCAAGCACGGCAGGCCCCTCGGCGACGCCCTGGCCGGTGACGGCGATGTGCGCTGCGCCTGGCGCGTGGACCCTTCGGGGCGGCTCACCGTCGAGGTGACGGACGGCGGTGGTCCGACCCGCCCCGTTCCGTCCACGCCCTCGGTCACCGCCCACGGCGGCCGCGGGCTGAACATCGTCACCGCACTGGCCGACGACTGGGGCGTACGGGACGACGCCCGCGGCGAGGTCACGGTCTGGGTCGTCGTCCACAACGACGTACACCGCACCCACCGCCGCGACGACTTCGCCACCCGCATCACCGCACCACCGGTCTCCACAATCCCCGACCTGGACTTCGCCGACGCGTTCGACGACCTGGACTGACCGAGCGAGGCCGACGTCTGACGCCGACACCTGAGGCCGAGGTCTGAGACCGAGGTCTGAGACCGACGGTCGGGGCGGCGCGCCTGGGATCCACGCGACGGGAACGTGACGCGCGACCGACACCACCGGCCCGGCGGCGAAAGCCGCGACCACGGGCCATGACTGCCGGACCCGACACCACCGGCCGACGGCGACCTGAACGGGCACACCGAACCGAGTCCGGCACACTCGGGCCGGCGCACGCGCCAAGTCCAGCTTCTCCTCGCTCTGCTCGCGGGCCCCGAGCCGACTTCGCCCGCGCGGCCTCCGACCGCGGCCATACGGCGATGGCCTCGCCCTCGGCCCGGGACGCGAACGCGGACCGGCGCGCCCCGGCCCGCGCACCGAGCCCTCTCCGCCCGAGCTCACCCTGTCCAAGTCCGACGCCCCCGCCGACACGAACGCCCCTTGATCAGGTGCTGGACAACCGGGCCCGAACCGCCGGTTCCGGGACGACTCGGTGCGTTGTCCACAGGGGTCCCGTCGGGCGTCGTACGAGCGGCTAGGCTCGCGCCAGTACGAGACGAGCCGTGATCGGGAGACACCCACGATGGCCAAGAAGCGACCCCATACGAAGGCCAAGCGCCCCCAGGGCACCGGTGGAGTCGGCGCCGCGGGCGCCGATGGGCAGGTTCCCGTCGTCGGCGCGCGGGAACAGTGCCCCTGCGGCAGCGGCCGCCGCTACAAGGCCTGTCACGGCCGGGCCGCCGCGCAGGCGGTGACGGAGCTGGTGCACCGCCCGTTCGAGGGGCTGCCCGGCGAGTGCGACTGGGTCGCGCTGCGCGAGCTGGTGCCCGCCGCCACCGTCGAGCTGAAGCTGAGGGAAGCGCTCCCCGAGGGCGTCCCGTCGGTCACGCTCGCCACCGTCCTGCCGATGGCCTGGCCCGCGCTGCGCCGCGACGACGGCTCGGTGCTGATCGGCCTGCAGAACGACACGGCCTCCGGCGACATCAGCCGCGACCTCGCCGACACCCTCCGGCGCGCGCTCGCCGCCGAGCCGGGCACCCCGGTCCAGGGCCGGCGCGCCCCGGCCGACGGTCCGCGACTGCAGGATCTGCTCGACCCCGAAGGCGCGTTCGAGCCAGTTGTGCACTCGGGGTTCGAGTTCTGGGTTCCGGACCCGGAGAACGCGACTCCGGAGGTGACCGCCTCCCTGGAGCGGGCCAACTCGGCGGCCATCCCGACCGTGAAGCTCTCGGGCGTGGACGCGGCGTACTGGTGCGAGACCCCCGAGAAGAACCACCTGCGGTGGGTCATGCCGCACCCCGAGGAGCGGCTTCTGGACGCTCTCGCGCGGCTGCACGCGGCGGGCCGCTCCAGCCTGGGTGAGGGCACCCGTCTGGTGGGCTCCTTCCGTGCTCACGGGCTCACGGTGCCGGTCTGGGACCTCCCCAGCGGGGTCGGCGCGGACGACGTCGAGAAGCCCGCGGCCGAGTTCGCCGAGCGCCTCGCCGCCGCCCTGGCCGACGAGTCCCCGCTCACCGCGGACGAGCGTCGGGCGCGCGGCGGACTCACCAACCGGCAGGTCACGCTCAGCTGACACACAGTCGCGGGCCGACCGGACCGGTCAGGGCGGTCAGCTGATCGAGTGCGTTCGCATTGTGGTGACTCCTGTCACAACTCCCCTACGTGACAGGCAAATTCGTGTCCGAATACCCGAGATCGAATTTGCGAACCGCCGATCTCTTGTTACGGTTTCATTAGCCCGGTTGCTGGTGCATCCCCCGTCGCCAGCAACCGGGTCTTTTCATGCCCGGGTTCCGCGGCCCCCGCGCTGTACGGAACCCCCCTCGGCGTCAACCGCCTTACGACGGGCCTGAGTTGCTCCCTGAGCGCAACAGCAGCGGCCCGCTCCCGTCGGGCGCCGCGAACTCCGCCACGGCCGTGTACGCCCCCATCTCGCCCCGCGTGCGCTCCCTCGGTGTCTCGCACGCCCCCGGCTCGTCCTCCGCGCCCACGACGCAGTGCATGCGCACGGTGCGGCCGCCGGGCCCCATCATGCTGAGGACCGAACGCAGCTCTCGTCCGGTCGCGTTGCGGTAGTACGTGCGTGCCCACGTTTCGTCACCCTGCGTGAGGACACACGTCTGCGCCTCGATGCCGTCGGGGGAGGTGAGTTCGGGCCCACAGCGGGTGGCGGTGGCGAGTCCGAGGCCGAGCAGCAGGTGCGAACGGGCCGGGTCCCCCGCGTCTCCACCGTCGTTCGTCTTGCCGTCGGCCCCGTCGCGCTCGGCGACCGCGCCGACGCCGGCGCGTTCAGAAGTGCGTGACGTGTGGGACGTACGGCGGGCCGTGTCGTCGGCGTCGCCGATCGGTACGGCGGACGCGACGAGCGGCAGACCCAGCGCGACCACCACCGCGACGGTCAGCCCCGCCAGCCGAAGCCTGCGTGCATCCGGCCCGTCCGGCCTGCCGTACTCGCGCGCATCCGGGCCGCCGTACTCGCGCGCATCCGGCGCGCCCGGCTCGCGCTGATGCGGCCCGCCACGCGGCGGCTTCGGTGCTCGGTGGCTCCGGGGCGGGGGAGAGCTGTGACGGCCGCGCGGTGGCGGGGCCCCGTGGCCCCCGGGAAGACGCTGCATGTGCGGAAGATAACGACGACCGGGGGCGCCCGACCCCGCCCGCGCCGGGCGCGCTCAGAACTCGGGCGCGCTCACACCCGTACGAGTGAGGGCGTCGACGACCGCGTCCACCACGGCCTCGACGTCGGGGACCCAGGGCGCGGCCGAGCCGGGCAGCGGCGCGCGCTCCCAGCGGATCAGGCCGTGGCCGGTCTCGGAGGGGGGCAGGGCGAGATAGCCGCCCTCGCCGTGGAAGCGGAGGGAGCCGGGGACGAAGTCCTTGGCGTACAGCAGCTCGCCCAACTGCTCCATGGAGTACGGCGCGACGAGGATCGCCCAGCGGTGCGGGGCGGCGACGACGGGGCCGAGGCGCATCCCGGTGCGGTCGAGCGCGGCGAGGGCACGGGAGGCGGCGAGAGCCGGCAGGCTCACGGCGCAGGGGGCCTTCCCGCCGGTGGCCAGCACGATGGGGGCGGTGGGCCGGTTGGTCCACCACCAGCGGACCATGCGCTCATCCGTGGTGGCGGCGAGCAGACCGGGGTCGAAGGGGTGAGCGCCGGGCACCACGCACTCCGGGTCCGGGCAGCCGCAGCGGGCGCGCCCCTGCGGGTCCGGCGCCACACCCGGGAGTACGGGCCACTGCCATTCCGTCGCGAACGTCAGGGCCTGCTCGAGCAGCTCGGGCCTCCCGCCGTTGCGCTTGGACAGGAGCCTGCGTCGCCTTCCGGGGATCTCGCGCATCAGCGCTCGTCCTTTCCGTTGCACGCATGGCAACACTGTGGGTCACATCACAACATGTGTCGTTCACTGCACTGTGCGTACCTGCTGGCGCATCACACCCCTGTTCGCGGACAAGGGAGGCCCGACAACGAGGGGAGGCCCGGGAACATGGGGCACCCCTGGGGGTCGAACTGTGGCTACGTCCGCGTCCATCGCTTGCGCTTGCGTCTGCGTCGACTTGCGTCTGTCAAAAGCATGGGCCTGGCGTGGGGTGGCGGCGCCCTGGCGTTTTGCCGTCTCGCATGTGCTCGCCGCCTCCGCCACGGGAGGATGGGGCTCGGTCGTCGGTGGATAGGACGCCGGGTTCAGTCGCCAGGTTCCGGGTGGCTTGCGCCGCCCCCTGGCCTTCACCGGGTACGTACCCATCACGACCGCTGTGACGCTCTGTTGAACAAGGCCAGTCGACCTCAGTACACCGCTTCCCACAACACTTTTAAGCCAACTTTCTCTTTTTCAAAGGACTGGACAATAACCTGACAGACGCCCAACGGAACCTCATTGGACACCAGATATCCCAGCAGGACAATGCTGGACATCCCCTCACGAGTGCGTGTACATGTGGAGACACTGCTAGCGGCGCAGAATGACATGGGGGTTTGCGATGCTTTTGAGCAATACGCACCGGTCGGAAAGCCGGACACCATGAACGCCCCTCACCCTCCGAAAGTGGCTGGAATCGATTCAACGGTTCCCTCCCCCGCACACACTGTCGCGCCGACGCAAGCCGCCCCGGGCGCCCCATCGGCCACTGCTGTCACAGGTTCGGGTGCCACCGGACCGGGCACCGCCCCCGGGGCCGTTCTCCAGGACAGACTCGCGGGCTGGGTCTCCGACCTCACGACGCTGCACGAACTCACCGAGCGGCTGACCCGCACGGACTCACTCGACAGTGCCCTCGACGAAGCACTGCGAGCCGGAGCCGCCCTCGTGGGCGCCCGGCGCGGTCTCGTCGTACTGGAGCCGGGCGACGGACTCGGCCCGGACCGGACCATCGGCCTCGGCCTCGGCCGCGCCGACCTCGGTCACATGGAGACCGTGCCGCGCAGCTCCCTGCCGTACGGGCGCATCCTCGACGGGCTGCCGGGCGGTGACGGCGAGATCGCCCAGCCCGATCTGTTCGCCGAGGACGGACTCGACCCCCGCCACCGCGAGGTCGCCGCCCGGCTCGGATACGCGGCGAGCTATGCGCTGCCCCTGTCCACCGAAGGCGCGGGCCGCCTCGGCGCCGCCGTATGGCTCTACGACGAACCCGCCGAGCCCGTCGAGCGGCAGCGTCACATCGTCGGGCTGTACGCGCGCCACGCCGCCGAGCACCTGGCGCGGCTCGTCGAGGTCGAGCGCACGCGCGCGTGCATGGCGACCATCGCCGAGGAACTGCTCCCCTCCCGGCTGCCCCGGGTCGCCGGCGTCCAGCTCGCCGCCCGGCACCGCACCGGGCCGCGCGGCGGAGGCGACTGGTACGACGCGCTGCCGCTGCCCGACGCCGCGCTCGGCCTCGCGGTCGGCTCGGTGACCGGGTCGGGGCCCAGTGCGATCGCCGCGATGGGACGGCTGCGGGCCTCCCTGCGCGCGTACGCCGTGATGGAGGGCGAGGATCCGGTCGCCGTCCTGTCCGACCTGGAGCTGCTGCTGCGCCTGACCGAGCCCGCCCGCAGCGCCACGGCCCTCTTCGCCTACGTCGAGCCCGCGCTGCGCAAGCTCACGCTCGCCGGGGCCGGGCACAGCCCGCCGCTGGTGATCGGCGCGCGGCGCACGGAGTACGTGGAGACGTCCCTGTCCGCGCCGCTCGGCATGCTCGCCTGCTGGGAGGCGCCCAGCGTCGAGTTCACCGCCGAGCCAGGAGAAACCGTCCTGCTCTACACCGACGGCCTCCTCCAGCGCACCGGCGAGCCCATCGACCGTGCCTTCGCCCGCCTCCACACGGCGGCGGCCGGCGTACCCCGCTCCCTGCGCACCGACGCCGGCGCGATCGCCGACCACGTGCTGCGCGGCATGCTCCCGGACGAGCGGGACCTGGGGGCCCGTCCCGGTCGAGCGAAGTCGAGTCCGGGGGACGGTGGCACGGAGGACGTGGTGCTGCTGGCGGCACGCTTCGAGTGACCTCCCCATGACCACCGGTAAGTGGTCCTGCGGCCCTGGGCCCCGCCTCCTACGACCGTACGATGGACGGGGTCCAGTGCCGTACCTAGGAGGATGACCGTGGCGGACGAGCTCGAGCCGGCGACCCCGGAGAACGAGGCCACCGAAGCCGAGGAGCCCATCAAGCAGCGCAAGAACGGCCTGTACCCGGGCGTGTCCGACGAGCTGGCCGAGAACATGAAGTCGGGCTGGGCCGACACCGAGCTGCACGATCTGCAGCCGATCGCCCAGGCCGCCGAGACCGCCGCCCGCCGCGCCGCGCTCTCCGCGCGCTTCCCCGGTGAGCGCCTGGTGATCCCCTCCGGAAAACTCAAGACCCGCTCGAACGACACCGAGTACCCCTTCCGGGCGTCGGTGGAGTACGCGTACCTCACCGGCAACCAGACGGAGGACGGCGTCCTGGTCCTGGAGCCCTCCGGTGCGGGCCACGAGGCGACGATCTACCTGCTGCCGCGCTCCGACCGCGAGAACGGCGAGTTCTGGCTGTCCGGCCAGGGCGAACTGTGGGTCGGCCGCCGGCACTCGCTGACCGAGTCGGCGAAGCTCTACGGGATCCCGGCAGCCGACGTGCGCGAACTGGCCGACAAGCTGCGCGAGGCCACCGGCCCGGTCCGGGTCGTACGCGGGTACGACGCGGGCATCGAGGCCGCGCTCACCGACAAGGTCACCGGCGAGCGCGACGAGGAGCTGCGGGTCTTTCTCTCCGAGGCGCGGCTGGTCAAGGACGAGTTCGAGATCGGCGAGCTGCAGAAGGCGGTCGACTCGACCGTGCGCGGCTTCGAGGACGTCGTACGCGTGCTCGACAAGGCCGAGGCGACCTCGGAGCGCTACATCGAGGGAACGTTCTTTCTGCGTGCCCGGGTCGAGGGCAACGATGTCGGCTACGGCTCCATCTGCGCCGCCGGCCCGCACGCCTGCACCCTCCACTGGGTCCGTAACGACGGCCCGGTGCGCCCCGGCGACCTGCTCCTGCTCGACGCGGGCGTCGAGACCCACACGTACTACACCGCCGACGTCACCCGCACGCTGCCGATCAACGGCACCTACAGCGAGATCCAGCGGAAGATCTACGACGCCGTGTACGACGCCCAGGAGGCCGGGATCGAGGCGGTCAAGCCCGGCGGCAAGTACCGCGACTTCCACGACGCGGCCCAGCGGGTGCTGGCCGAGCGGCTGGTGGAGTGGGGGCTCGTGGAAGGGCCCGTGGAGCGCGTGCTCCAGCTGGGGTTGCAGCGCCGGTGGACGCTGCACGGCACCGGCCACATGCTCGGCATGGACGTCCACGACTGCGCGGCGGCGCGGGTGGAGGCGTACGTCGACGGGACGTTGGAGCCGGGGATGGTGCTGACCGTCGAGCCCGGGCTGTACTTCCAGACGGACGACCTGACCGTGCCCGAGGAGTACCGGGGGATCGGCGTCCGGATCGAGGACGACATCCTGGTGACGGAGGACGGCAACCGGAACCTGAGCGCTGCGCTGCCTCGGCGGTCGGATGAAGTCGAGGTGTGGATGGCCTCGCTGAAGAGCTGACGCGGGGTTGCTCGGCCGTTGTCGTCTGCGGGTGAGTGGGGGCTGGTCGCGCCCCACTCGCACCCGCCGCACAAACCGCGCCCCCGAACTCTCACGCGGGCCAGGCATCCACGAGCAGCGCACCCGCCAGCAGTGATCCGCTCCCCTTGGGCCTCCAGCACCGCTGCTGGAGGCCCGTGTCGAGTGCGTGAGCGCCTCGCGGCCGGCCTCCGTCGTCGTACCGCCCGCGTCGAGGACGGCGCGGGCGCCGGCCTGGACGTGGCGGAGGCCGTGCGGGCCGGCCGAGTAGAGGAGCTCGGTGTCCTGGAGGGTCGACATGACCGTCAGCAGGGCGTCGAGGCGGGCGTACGGCTCCGGCGTACCGGCTGAGCGGGCCTTGGGCAGGACGTCAAGTGCCCGGCGCACATGGGGGAAACCGGCCCGGGCCTCGCCCCGGGCACCGGCCGCCCCGTACTTCGCGGAGACCGAGGAGCCCCGGGAGGGCCGTTTGGGCGCCCGGCGTTCGGGGTGGGCGGCGATCCGCTTCGCGGTGGCGGCCAGTTCGCGCCCCCGCGCACCCGGCTCCAGCGCCGCCGCGGCGACCAGGAGCCCGAGCACCCAGGTGGCGCCACGATGACCACCCCCGGCGAGCTGTACCGAGTGCTCGGTGGAGCGCCCTATCGCTCCGAGTTCGGCCCGGAGTTCGGGCGTCGGGGTGCCGTTGCGGCGGGCGCAGGCCGCCATGGCCGCGAGGCCGGGCATCAGTGCCTTCGCCGACCAGCGCAGGGCCCGGTGGTCCTGCCGGGTGACCCGCGCGTCGAGGTCGCGCGGGTCGGGCAGACCGGGCTTGGGGGTCACTTCCAGCTGCCATGTCAGCGCGGCCACGGCGGCCTGCGCGAGCGTCTCGTCCTCGCGGCTGCTCATGGGCTTACCTACGAGGCCGACGCGGAGGCGGATGCGGAGGCGGAGGCGCTGTCGGTCGGGGCGTCCGCCGGGGGCTCGCCGGATGGGGGCGTACCGCCCTCGCCGCCTCCGCCGCTGCCGGCTCCGGTGTTCTCGGCGTCCGGGTCGATGCCGAGGGTGAGGGAGCCCCTATAGCCCCGGGCCGGGTTGCCCGTCTTCACGGCCTTGAGGGTGAGCAGGCCGCTGGCGGCGCCGCCGCCGTCGTACACCATGTCGTTGTCGAGGGTGGTGCAGCTGCCGGAGTGCTGGGAGTAGGGCTCGAGCGTGAAGATCTGCTGGGCGATCTCGTCGTCGAAGAAGAACTGGCCGGTGTAGTTGACCTTGCCGCCCTCGTAGGTACCGTCCTCCTTCTCGCCGCCGGTGTGCACCTTCACGTGGAGGTGGCAGGTGCGCGGGGTGTACCAACCGGGGAAGATCGTCTCGAACTTCCTCGCTCTCGGCCGGGGCCGAGCCTCCGGGGTTCGCGGTGGTGTGGCCGGAGTAGTAGCCCCCGTGCGTCGCAGTGCCAGATCTCCACGGCCGCGCCGGGCACCGGCGTACAGCCGTCGGTGGCGTCCACGACGGTCAGCCGCAGCGTCAGGGGAACGCCGCTCTTGCCTTCGGTGATGTCCTTCCTGACCAGCGCGCCGTCGAGGTAGTACGGCCCCTCGGTGACGCTGGTCATCAGCGTCATGCACTCACTACTGCTGCTGCTTGTCGCCGACGCCGTGGCCGTCGCCCCGGCCGCGACCGTACCCCCGGTCACCGCGAGCGCCCGGCGCCGAGTGATCGTTTTGCTCTTGTGCTTTGCCTGGTTTCCCGTCATGCCGCCGAAGCTATGAACGCACGCCGTCAGCGGGCTGGGGCACGGCTGTGAGGGACCTGAGAGTACTGAGAACCCTGAAGCCGCCCTAGCGCTTTACAAGTGGCAAGCGTCACGCTGGCGCGACAGCGATGCTCACCAATGGGCTATTGCTCGCGATTTCTCATTCCGGGGGCTCCTGATGCTCCTGGCCCGAAGGCGGAGCCGCGTGGGAACCAGCGGCTCGGCGTCGGCGTCACAGTCGGCAAGCACTCGACGGGAGGTTACGGAGAGTGACTCGTATGGGGGGCAGGGGCCGGGCGCGTGGGTGTGAGGCGCTCGCTCCCGTCTTGTGGTCCGCGTTCGCCGAGCGGGTCAACTACGCCTGAATCAGTAGGAGTTGATCAAACGTCAGGCCCACCTCGCGAGTGAAGATTTGGTAAAAAAGTTCCAGGCCTTCACTCGGTTGGCCATCCTCGGGAATTGCGAGGCTGACCAGGGGACATGGCGGTGAGTCCTGCGCCGGCGGTGGGCGCGGGGTGCACACACTCACCCAGGAGTGTGACATGGCCCACGTTTATTCCGTGGGGTGTGGCATCGGCTCTTGGCTCCGGGGGCTATGGTCTGCTCGCAATCAGTGGCCGGCTGGCATCTGATGCCCGCTCTATGTCGTCGGCCACTACGCGTTCATGATCGGCCCTCAGCAGGCGGCACCGCCCAGCCGGTGCTATGCAGTCTTTATGCAGGTCTCCAGCCAGTCCGTGCCGTGCTGATCGGCCCGGACAGATAGATGAGGTCCGAATGAACGCTTCCCTCGACGCCGCGGCCGAAGAGCCGGGAAAGCCGACCGCTGTCGGTCCGGAGCGAATTCCCCTGGTGCAGTTGGCCGCGCAGAGTAACGGTGCGTTGTCACGCGCGGTGACGCGTGCCGTGTCGAACGGTGTCGAGGGACGGGGCCCCGGCCGGGTCTCGGTCGCGGCTTTCCAGAGCTCGGTCTGACCTCATCGATCACCTCGATCGAGAACAGACACCACCCTCATGACACCCATGGGCCGACCACCCCACCCCCTAAGCCAATTCGTGCTCAAAATGCACAGCCGCTGCGATCTGGCATGTGACCACTGCTACGTCTTCGAGCATGCGGACCAAAGTTGGCGCGGTCGGCCCATTGTGACGTCCGACGCGATTCTCCGGGCGACGGCGGAACGCATCGCCGAACATGCGACAGCCCATGGCCTGGACACCGCCCATGTGGTTCTCCACGGGGGCGAGCCGCTCCTCGCCGGACGGACCCGGCTGCGTAGAGCGGCCGAAGAACTCAACAAGGCGCTCAGTGGTGTGTGCGAGCTGGATCTCCGGATCCACACCAACGCCGTCACGCTCGACGAGCGGTTCCTGGATCTGTTCGCGGAGTTCGACATCAAGGTCGGCGTCTCGCTGGACGGCGACAAGGCCGCGAACGACCTGCACCGCCGCTACGCCAACGGGCGCAGCAGCCACGACCGGGTCCTCAGAGGCATCGCCCTGCTCAACCAGCCCCGCTACCGCCATCTCTTCGCGGGCATCCTCTGCACCATCGACGTACGCAACGACCCGGTCGCGGTCTACGACGCCCTCGCCGAACTCACCCCGCCGCGCGTCGACTTCCTCCTCCCGCACGCCACCTGGGACGAGCCCCCCATGCGCCCGGCCGACGACACCGACGGCACGGCCTACGCGCGCTGGCTGCTGGCGGTCCACGAGCGCTGGCTCGCGGACGGCCGCCCCATGGACGTACGCGTCTTCGACTCCATCCTTCGCACCCTGCGCGGCGACAGCAGTCTGACCGAGGCACTGGGGCTGGCCCCGGCCGACCTCGCCGTGATCGAGACCGACGGGACCTTCGAACAGGCCGACTCCCTGAAGACGGCGTACGACGGCGCCCCCGTCACCGGTATGGACGTGATCGCCAACTCGCTCGACGAGGTGGCCGCGCATCCGGGGGTCGTGGCGCGGCAGCAGGGGCTCGACGGGCTGTCCGAGCAGTGCCGGGCCTGTCCCGTCGTGCGCTCCTGCGGCGGCGGGCTCTACGCCCACCGGTACAGAACGGGCAGCGGGTTCCTGAACCCGTCCGTGTACTGCTCCGACCTGCTGCGCCTCATCACCGACATCCGGGACCGTCACATGTCCGACCAGTCCGACCAGTCCGACCAGTCCATCCAGCCGGCACTCGCCGACGACCACCTCGACGAACTCGCTGCCGGCCTCGGCTCCACCCTCACCACGGACCTGCTCGCCCGCCACCAACTCTCCCTGGGCCGCGAGCTGTTGGGACTCGTATGGCACGAGACACCGCACACCCCGGTGGGTGAGGCCGCCTGGGAGACGCTCACCGTCCTCGACCGGGTGGCACCGGAGTCGGTGGACCGGGTCCTGGCCCACCCCTACGTACGCCCCTGGGCCCTGCGGTCCCTCCGGGGCGACGCGGAAGCGGCCGAAACGGCCGTGCGCGGTGTCGCGGAGATCGCCGCGGCGGCCGGGTTGCACGCCGGGCGCGAGGAGACGGTCGTCGTGCCTGTCCGGGACGGGCTGCTGCGGCTGCCGACGCTGGGCTCGCTCGCGGTGGGGGCGGGCGTCGAGCGGGCCGAGGTGCGCGCGGACGCCGAGGGCTTCACCGTGCGCGCGGGCGCGCGGACGTACACCATGCCCTGGAAGGGCGCCAAGGACCGGGCCTGGCAGGGGAGTCGGCGGTTCGAGCTGGACGGCTGGGCCGTCACCCTGGAGGACACCGATCCCTGGCGGGACTGCCACGGGCATCCGGCGCACCCCCGGCTCACCGAGCGCGAGGCCGAGGCGTGGCGCGCCGACCTGGCCGCCGCCTGGGCGTGGATCCGCCGCGAGCTGCCGCAGTACGCGCCCGGCATCGCCGCCGGGCTCCGTGTGGTCACCCCGCTCGTCCCCTCCCTCGACGGTGACGACATCAGCTCGGCCGCCCGGGACGCCTTCGGCGCGGTGGCCATCGCCCGGCCGGCCACACCGGAGGCGCTCGCACTGCTGCTCGTCCATGAGTTCCAGCACGTCAAGCTCGGGGCCGTACTCGACCTCACCGATCTCCACGACCCGTCCTGCGAACGTCTGTTCTACGCCCCCTGGCGTCCCGACCCACGTCCCCTGGAGGGGCTGCTCCAGGGGACGTACGCCCATCTCGCGGTCATCGACTTCTGGCTCGCCCGCCGCCGCACCACCTCCGGCGAGGAGGCCCGTGCCGCCGAGATCCAGTTCTCCCGCTGGCGCGACCAGACGGCCGAGGCGGTCGAAACCCTGGCGGCCTCCGGCGCGCTCACCCCGGCCGGGGAGCGGTTCGTGGCCGGGATGCGGGGCACCGTACGGGGGCTGCTGACGGCCGAAGTCGGCGCGGATGCCGTACGGGCGGCTCGGCGGGTGGCCGCGGAGCACCGGGATGCCTGGGAGGCGGCGGCGCGTTAGGGGAGCCTGCGGGGGTGGTCGGAGGCCGGATGCTCGGGGCGACCGTGTCCTCGTTCCCGGTCGATCAGGCCTACCTCACGGCCCCATGGCGCGACCACACCGCCGAGACGAGTGTGTTCGTCCTGTTCCGAACAGGACTTGTGGCTTCCTACACTGGGGTCCCAGTCACGGAGCGTCGGGGGGCATACGTGCAAGGAGCTGGTCTGGGCAGAGGGGGGAGCAGCCCGTACTTCTTCCTCAGCTACGCGCACACGCCGAATCATGACTCGGGTGGCGCCGACCCCAACATATGGGTGCGGAAGCTGTACGACGGTCTGTGCGAGCACATCATGGAGCTGACCGACCTCCCACGGGGGGCCAAGGTCGGATTCCTGGACCAGGGCATGGCGGTGGGCACCAAGTGGACCGACGAGCTGTCGGTGAACCTGGCACGCTGCAAGGTGTTCGTGCCGCTGTACTCGCCGCGGTACTTCATCAGTGAGCAGTGCGGCCGCGAGTGGTGGGCCTTCTCCCAGCGCCAGGTCAACCAGCGGGCGCGCGGCGGCGCCCAGCGGGAGAACGCGATCATCCCCGCGTTATGGGTGCCCGTGGAGCCCGCGCAGATGCCGCAGGTGGCGAGGGACCTGCAGTTCAACCACGCCACCTTCGGGCAGGACTACGCGGACGAGGGCTTCTACGGGCTGACCAAACTGCGCTACCTCCAGGACGAGTACGAGCGGGCCGTGTACCGGCTGGCCAAACAGATCGTGCGGGTGGCGAAGGAGACCGATCTGGACGAGGGCCAGATCTCCAAGGACTACGAGTCGCAGCCCGCCGCGTTCGGCTCCAAGGAGCATCCACCGGAGTTCGACATATCGGTGCTCGCCTGCACCCGTTCGGAACTGCCGCCGGGCCGCCGGCCGGACTACTACGGGGACCGTCCGCACGACTGGAACCCGTACCACCCGGAGGCGACCCTGCCGCTCGGCGACCACGCGGCCGACCTCGTGCGCACCATGGACTACAAGGTGAACGTCGAGGTCCTCGACGACAGCACCCGCATGCTCCAGGGGATGACGGCCCAGGCGCCCGGGCTCATGCTGCTCGACCGGTGGGCGCTGCAGTCCAAGCGGGGCAAGGAGCTCATGGGCAGGCTGTGCGGGGAGAAACGGCCCTGGATCAGTGTCATGGCCCCGCGGCACAAGGACGACATCGTCTCCGCCGAGAAGGAACAGGAGCTCGACGAGCTCACGTACCGGACGCTGATCTCACGGATGGCGGACCGGGCCGGCCACTACTCGGCCAACGGCAGCCTCCGCGATCTGAACGCTTTCGGCACCGAACTGCAGCGCGCGGTCTCCTCGGCCGTCTACTACTACTGGGAACACCGCAAGACCTATCCACCGGAGGGACCACCGAGCGAGCCTCCACGGCTGAGGGGACCCGACCTGGGTTGAGGGGGGTTTCTGAGGGAGTTTGAGAGGGATCTCCATCGGAAACCACCAGCGGGACCCGGGTGACGGACCCCGGCGGCACCACCTGGCACGACCACCGAAAGGCGCGCGACGAGCGAGGCCGAAACTGGCCGACAGGGCGGAAGGCAGAGGCATGACACAGAGCCGCAACGGCACCGTGATCACGTTCTACTCGTACAAGGGCGGCACCGGACGGACCATGGCACTGGCCAATGTGGCGTGGATCCTGGCCGCGAACGGACACCGTGTCCTGGCTGTGGACTGGGACCTGGAGGCACCCGGCCTCCACAAGTTCTTCCACCCCTTTCTGGACGCCCAGTTGCTGCGAGGGACCCCCGGGCTGATCAACCTGATCGACGAGTACCGCCGGGAGGCGCTGCGAAATCTGCCCGACCGGGCACCGGACTGGCACCGCAGCTACGCGCGGGTCCGGCCGCACGCGCTCTCCCTGGACTGGGCCTTTCCCGACGGCGGCAGCCTGGACTTCCTGTCCGCGGGCAAGCGGCACCGCGACTACCCCATCGTCGGCAACATGGACTGGGACCGTTTCTACGCCAGTTACGGCGGCGGCCAGTTCTTCGACGCGATGCGCGGCGACATGCAGCGCTACTACGACTACACCCTGATCGACAGCCGTACCGGCCTCAGCGACCTCGCGGACATCTGCACCGTCCAGATGCCCAACACGCTCGTCGTCTGCTACACCCTCAGCGAGCAGAGCATCGAGGGCGCCGCCTCCGTCGCCCAGGACATCAAGGAACTCCACCGCGACAAGGGCATCCGCATCCTGCCCGTCGCCATGCGCATCGACCTGGGCGAGAAGGACAAGCTGGACGCGGGGCGCGCCCGTGCCAGGGAACGTTTCTCCGGTCTGCCCGCGGGCATGAACGCCGACCAGCTGGCCGACTACTGGGCCTCGACGGAGATCCTCTACCAGCCGTACTACGCCTACGAGGAGATCCTCGCGGCCTTCGGCGACCCGCCGAAGTCGGCCAACTCCATGCTGAGCGCCTGCGAACGGCTGACCTCGGTCATCACCGAGGAGCGGGTCACCAAACTGCCGCCGATCAGCGAGGCGAAGCGGGCCCAGTACAAGAGCGCGTTCACCCGGCAGCGGCCGGTGCCGCTGTCCCAGCTGACGCTCTACTACGTGTCGGAAGACCGGATGTGGGTGGACTGGCTGGAATCGGTGCTGCGCGGGGCCGGTTTCGAGGTGGTGCCCAAGAACGTCCAGACGATGCCCACGGCGGAGATCGGCGCCGAGGCCATGCCCGGCGGGGCGCACCGCGTGCTCGCCGTGCTCTCGCCGAGCTTCGTCGACTCCCGTCGGGCGCGGGCGGCGTGGGACGCGGCCGTGCACTCCGGCGGTTCGGAGAAGCGGCAGCAGCCGGTGTCCATACGCGTCGACGACGTGCAGCTCAGCCATCCCTTCGCCGTCCGGGGTGTCATCGACCTCAAGGGCCTCAACGAGACCCAGGCGTACAGCGCGCTGCTGAACGGCCTCGACCGCCCGGAGGCCGTCTCCACCGTGTCCCCGAGCTCCCGGGGGCTGCGTTTCCCCAGCATCGGCCGGCGCGTCTCCAACGTTCCGGCCCGCTACCGCTGGTTCACCGGCCGCTCCACGATCCTGGACCGGCTGCGCGAGCAGCTGACCACCGGGCGGCCCGGGCAGCGCGTACCGCAGGTCCTGCACGGCCTCGGCGGTGTGGGCAAGACGCAGCTCGCACGTGAGTACGCCCACCGGTTCATGGCGGACTACGACCTGGTGTGGTGGGTCGACGCCGAGCAGCCGGAGCTGGTGCCGCCGAAGCTGGCGGCTCTCGCGCAGCACCTCGGCCTCGGTGTCGGCGAGGACGTGAAGGAGGCCGCCGAGTCGGTGATCCAGGCCCTCCGGGAGGGGGAGCCGTTCGAGCGCTGGCTGTTGATCTTCGACAACGTCGAGGACCTGGACAAGGTGCTCAACAGTTTCCCGGAGTACACCGGTCCCGTCCCCGACCACGTCTACGGCCACATCCTGGTCACCACCCGTACCCGGCCCACGCTGCCCAAGGTCCAGCCGTTGGAGGTGGAGGTCTTCACCCGCGAGGAGAGCGTGGAGCACCTGTGCCGCCGGGTCCCGGGGCTGAGCGAGGAGGACGGCGGGCTGGTCGCCGACGCAGTGGGGGACCTGCCGCTGGCCATCGAGGTCGCGGCGGCCTGGCTGGAGGCGACGGCCACGCCCGTCGACGAGTACATCGAGCAGCTGCGCGAACAGTCCACCCAGGTGCTCTCCGTCAAGGAGGCCGTGCAGGCCGTGGAGTATCCGAGGTCCGTCGGCGCCACCTGGAACATCTCCATCAACCGGCTCCGCGACGAGTCACCGGCCGCCGCCCGCCTCCTCGAACTCTGCGCCTTCTTCGCCGCCGAGCCCATCTCCATGAGCCTCATCGGCAGCGACGCGATGATCAGGGCCCTGCTCCCGTACGACAAGGATCTGCGCGCCCGCTACATGCTCGGCCGCGTCACCCAGGCACTGAACCGTTTCGCGTTGGCCAAGGTCGACTCGACCGACAACTCGATCCAGGTGCACCGGCTCGTGCAGGCCGCCGTCCGCGACGGCATGGACGAACTGAAGTACGACGACACCATCCACGAGGTGCACCGCATCCTCGCCGCCGCCCGGCCGCCCGAGGAGGCCCTGGACGACCCCGCGCAGTGGCCCGGTTACGAGGTGATCTGGCCGCATCTGACGCCCTCCAACATCCGGAACTGCTCGGAGGAGGACCCGCGGCAGCTGATGGTCTACCGCGTCCGCTATCTGTGGAAGCGCGGCGACCTGCACGCCGCCCGCACCCTGAGCACCCAGCTCAACGAGTTCTGGTCGGGCGAGTTCCCGGACGCGACCGACGAGCAGATCCTCAACCTCCGCTTCGAACTGGCGAACGTGCTGCGCTCACAGGGGCAGTACCAGGACGCTCTCGACCTGGACGAGAAGACCCTCGCCGACCAGCGGCAACTGCTCGGCGAGAACCACCCGAGCATCCTGATCACCTCCGGCAGCTTCGCCGCCGACCTCAGGGCGGTGGGCCGCTTCAAGGAGGCGCTGGAACTGGACCAGCTGATCTACCGGGGCTTCCGCGAGATCTTCGGCGAGGACCACCCCCGCACCTTGTCCGCCGCCAACAACCTCGCCATCGACTACCGGCTGGCCGGCGACAGCGAACCCGCCCGGCAGCTCGACGACGACACGGTCCGCCGCCGCACCGCACTGCTCGGCCCGCTGCACCCCTACACCCTGACCACCAAGGGGCATCACGCCCGTGACCTGCGGGAACTGGGCGACTACAAGAACTCGGTGGAGATCCTGCGCGAGGTGCGCGAGGGCTTCAAACAGGTCATGAACCCGAACGTGCCCGAGGTGCTGCGGGTCGACAAGAGCCTCGCGGTCTCCCTGCGCAAGGACGGCCAGATCGCGGAGGCGCTGCGGATCACCCAGGAGACCTGGGAGACGTACGCCCTCTACCGCGACCGGTACGGCAACACGATCCCCGAGGCCCTGGCCTGCCGGCTCAATCTCGCCGCCGACTACTTCGCCACGGATCCCGAGAACGGCGCGGCCCAGGCGATCGAGCTGGCCAACAAGGTGCTGGAGAGGTACAAGGAGATCTTCGGCCCCGAGCACCCGTTCGTCATGTACTGCCTCAACAACCTCTCCATCTACCACCGGGCCATGGGCGAGGCGGAGAAGGCCGCCGAACTGAGCGAGCAGGCCCGCGACGCCCTCGCGGAGGCCCTCGGGGACCACCACCCGGCCGTACTGTGCGCCGGGCTCAACCTCGCCAACGCGTACGGGGACATGGGGCTCCCCGACCGCGCCGAACGGTGGGAACGCCTGGCCATGGAGGGTCTCCGCCGCCGGTTCGGCGCCAACCACCCCGATGTCCTGGTCAGCACCGGCAACCTGGCCATCACCCTCCGGGACATGCGCCGCCAGGAGGAGGCCGAACGGCTCCAGCAACAGGCGGAGTCCAGGGCCTCCCAAGTCCTCGGCGACACCCACCCGGTCACCGAGTCCATCCGCGTCTGGCGGCGCGTGGGCAGGGACCTGGAGCCGCAGCAGACGTAAGACCCGGGCACGCTGCGGGGCGGGGTCTGCCTTCGGCGCAGGCCCTATCCCGCGGCCCAGTTCAGGACGCGGCCCAGTTCAGGACGCGGCCCAGTTCAGGACGCGGCCCAGTTCAGGACGCGGCCCAGTTCAGGACGCGGGTCAGGACTTCCAGCGCGGCGAAGTGGGCGGCGTCCGGTTCGATCTCGACTTCCGCGTCCGGGATGTTCCGGCCGAGCCAGCGGGTGTGCTCGACGGGGGCGAAGATGTCGTCCTCGCCGTGCCAGAGTTTCACGGGGGTGTTGATCCAGCCCAGCTCGAAGCCCCACCCCGTGCTGAACGCCATCACGTCGTCCACCCAGCCGTCGGGCGAACTGCGCAGCCCCTCCGCGAAGTTGCGCTCCAGCATGTGCTGGATCCCGGCGTCCGCGACGACCCGCCGGTCGGGCTCGGGAAGTCTGCTGGTCATCTCGGCGATCGACGCGGCCGGGTCGGCGAGGATCGACCGTGAGCGGCGCCCGAGCGTCGCGGTCACCCGGCTCCGGCCGATGTCGGCGTTGACATACTCACGCACGTTCGACTCGGTCATGCCTTCAAACCAGTCGAGCCCGGGGGCGTCCCTGGGGGCGAGACTCACCAGCGCGCCCACCCGTGTCGTCCGTTCCGGCAGCAGCGCGGCGCAGGCCAGCGCGTGCGGGGCACCCCCCGAGCGACCGACCACGGCGAAGCGGTCGATGTCCAGGGCATCCGCGATGCACCGCACATCGGCGGCGGCCGCGCTCACCGTGCGGCCCGGCAGTCGGTCCGAATCGCCGTATCCGGGGCGGTCGAAGGCGATCAGCCGGATGCCCAGGTGGTACAGCAGCGTCTCGCGCGGCGCGGGGCCGAGCCGGCTGCCGGGGGTGCCGTGCAGCAGGAACACCGGTCGGCCGGACGGATCCCCGTACTGCTCCACCGCCAGCCGTCGCCCGTCCGACGTACGGGTACGCACCGTTCGCTGCATCGCCATCCCCTGTCGTCCCGTTGCGCCCATGTGTCCCGCCAATCCCCGCCGTCAACGGTCGTCAACCACCGCGGCGGGCATGGGCTTCGGGCCGCGTCCGCCTTCGGCGGGGAGCACCGGGGGAGGTCACCTCCACGAGCACCGGGGGCGCGCAGGCCGACGGCGGCTCGGGGCTGGGTGGTGTGCGGCCGCACGAGCGCGCCGCGGTCCAGGCCGACATGGGCGTACGGCGAACCACGGCCGTACGACCCGGGATCATGTGCTCGCGGATCACGCGCTGTTCGAACGCACCGGGCATGACGGCCGGTTCCCGTGACGTTCCGTCGGCCGTCGGCTTGATCCCCCTCACCGGCGGACGTCCGTGCTGGTCGCCAACTCCCCCATTCGGCCAGTATGCAGCCGGACGGCCACCCGGCCCAGACCGCGTAAGGCTCCGAGCCCGGTAGTCGGCGGGTCTTCACGACGAACACGCCCCGCCTACACGTACGGGCGCCGCATCGCCGCGTACGGACCCCGCTACACCGCCACCAGCGGTGCGTCCTCGCGCCATTTGAGGATCTTGTCGAAGCTGACCACCGCGCCGCCCCGGCCCGGTTTGTTGCCGATGTGGACGTGGTCGGCGAGTTCACGGATGAGACCGAGGCCGCGGCCGTGCTCGGCGTCGGCGTGGGCGGGCACCGGGCGGACCGGTGGGCGGTGCGGGAAGCCGGGGCCGGAGTCGGCCACCTCGATACGGCACTTCTCGCCGTCCAGATAGGCGGTGACCCGGTACGCCTCCGAGGTGCCGCCCGCCGAGGCTGCTCCGCCGTGCTCGACGGCGTTGGCACAGGCCTCGCTGAGGGCGACGGAAAGGTCGTAGGACACGTCCGGGTCGACGCCCGCGGTCTCCATCGTGCCGAGCAGCAGCCGCCGGGCGAGCGGCACGCTCGCAGCCTCACGCCGCAAATGGAGTGACCACCAGATGCTCATGCTCCAGCCTCCCGGCCGCGGCTCGACATACCGTTACGTATTGCCACGGAGGCCGTCGCGCAATCGCCCGGAACCGGTCCTGCCGTCCGAACGGCGGATGCGTGCCCGTCACAATCGGTGTATGCGGAGCGAAATCTTCCTGATCACCGGTCTCACTCTGCACTCCTGGCCACCGAAAAGGGGCGCGGGGCTGTTTCGATGTGCGGCTCCGCCGCGTGGGCGCGATCAATCACAGCCGACCCGCAGCCGCCAAACGTGAGAAACACCCCACCCCCTGACGCGCATGCACCCGGCGCACCGGGCGGGACCCCCCGATGGGATGATGGCCCCGCCATGACTGCCCCCCACCCACGCCGGCCGGGCGCCCCGCGCCGGTCGCACGCCGGAGGTGATCTCCGGGTTCTGCGGGCCGCGGTGTTCGCCGCGGTCTGCGTCGTGCTGGCCGGGGTCGGTCACTCGTTCGCCTCGTGCGCGACGGTCCCGCTGTGGACGCTCGGCGTCGGATTCGTGGGGGTCTTCGCCGTGGCGGCCGTGCTGGCCGGCCGGGAGCGCTCACTGCCGGGCATCGCGGCGGTCCTGGCCGTGGGCCAGACCGTGCTGCACACCCTGTTCGGGCTGGGCCAGCACGGGACGACGGCCACGGCGTCCACCGCGTCGAAGGCCGCCGAGGCCATGGACGCGGCCCTCGTCGAACGCGCCGCCCGGTTCGTGTGCGGGACGACCGCCGCCGCGCTGAGCCCCGCGCAGGCCAGGCAGATCCTCGTCGACGCCGGAGTGGGCACACACATCGCGCACCACCCGGCGGACGCCATGGCGACCGCGCCGGACTCCTCGGCGGCCCTCCTGCCGTCCCTGCCCATGCTGCTCGGGCACGTGCTCGCGGCCGTCGCCGCCGGATGGCTGCTCCGCCACGGCGACCTGGCGCTGCTGCGCCTCGTCCGGCTGTCGGACGAGGAACCGCTCGCGGGGTCCGTACGGTCCCTGCGCGGGGCGCTCGCGCTGGCGCGGGCCCTGCGGTCCGGGCTCCCGGTCGCGCCGGACGCCGTATCGCGCGCCCCTCGTACCACGTACGCCGTCCCGCCCGCCCTGCGTACGACCGCCCTCCACCACACGCTGATCCGGCGCGGCCCGCCGACCGCCGGGCTCGCCCTCGCCGCCTGACACGACGGCCTGCTCACTCCACACATCCGGGGACGCCGTCGTGCGGCACACACGCGCACACGCGTGTACCCCTGTTCTCTTCCTCACTCACTGTGGAGTGTCACCAGCCATGAAGGCTTCTCGTACCGTAATGAAGGCTTCTCGTACAGTCATGAAGGCTTCGCGTGTCGCCGCCGTCGGCGCCCTCGCGGGTTCCGCCGTCCTCGTCCTGTCCGGTCCCGCGTTCGCGCACGTCAGCGTGGCCGCGGAGGGCACGGCGGCCAAGGGCGGATACGCGACCGTCAACTTCAAGGTCCCCAACGAGCGCGACGACGCCTCGACCACCAAGCTCGAAGTGAACTTCCCGACCGACCACCCGCTCGCCTCGGCCCAGCCGGAGGCCGTCCCCGGCTGGAAGATCGAGGTCACCAGGGCCAAGCTCGACAAGCCGGTCGAACTGCACGGGGAGCAGATCGACGAGGCCGTCTCCAAGATCACCTGGACCGCCGACGGGGAAGGCATCAAAGAGGGCTTCTTCCAGAAGTTCCCGGTCTCCATCGGCCAGCTCCCCGAGAACACCGACGAACTGGTCTTCAAGGCCCTCCAGACGTACTCCAACAAGGAAGTCGTCCGCTGGATCGAGGTCCCGCAGGAGGGCCAGGAGGAGCCGGAGAACCCGGCGCCCGTGCTCGCGCTGTCCGCCGCGTCCGACGACCACCACGGCTCGTCCGGCGCGTCCACCGCCTCCGACGAGTCGGAGGACGCCGGCGAGGACGCCGAGGCCGCCTCGAACGAGACCGCCGCCGAGCCCGCCGCCACCAGCGACACCACCGCCCGCGTGCTCGCTGTCGTCGGCATCGTCGTCGGTGCGGCGGGCGTCGCGTACGGCGTCCTGGCCGGCCGCCGCCGCACCAACGCCTGAGCCTCCGGCCTCCGGTTTCCCGCCCCCTCCCCTCGGCGCGCGCGGACTCCGTACGTACGACTGTCCGCGACGGCGTACACCCCTGTGCGCGCCGGGGCTCGAACATCTGGGACTCATATGAGCACGAACATGAAGAAAAAGAACATGAAGAAGAGGTACGCGGTCGGCACCCTGCTCGTCGCGTCCGTCCTCACCCTCTCCGCCTGCGGCACCGGCGACGACTCCACGACGTCGGTCGCCGAGGTCTCCGACACCGGACCGCGGAAGGCGGCCACGGTCCTCGACCAGCCGTTCACCAAGCCGGACCTGGTCCTCACGGACACGCAGGGCAAGTCGTACGACCTCCGCGAGGAGACCAAGGGCAAGCCGACGCTGATCTACTTCGGCTACACCAACTGCCCCGACGTCTGCCCGCTGACCATGAACAACCTCGCGGTCGCGAAGAAGGAGGTGTCGAAGAAGCTGTCGAAGTCGGAGCTGGCGAACCTCCGGCTCGTCTTCGTCACCACCGACCCGGCGCGGGACACCCCGGCGGAGCTCGGCAAGTGGCTCAAGGGCATCGACTCCGAGATCGTCGGTCTGACCGGCGACTTCGACAAGATCCAGGCCGGCGCCCGCACCCTCGGCATCTCCATCGCCCCGCCGACGAAGGACAAGAACGGCAAGACCGTCTCCGAGCACGGCACCCAGGTCATCGCGTTCTCGCCGAAGACCGACGGGGGCTATGTGCTGTACGACGATGACACGACCGTGCAGGAGTACGAGAAGGACCTGCCGAAGCTGCTCAAGGGCCAGAACCCGTGAGGCCACTTGTCGGACCCGCCGGACCCGTCCTGATCGCGGCCGCCGCACTCGTCCTCACCGGCTGTGGTTCCTCCGGCTCCTCCGACTCCTCTGCTGCCAAGCTGTCGGTCGAGTCCGCCTACATGCCGCAGCCCGTCACCGACTCCATGGCCGCCGGTTACCTCGTCATCAAGAACACCGGCGGCACGGCGGACGAGCTCACCTCCGTCACCAGCGACCTCGCCCAGGACGTCACCGTCCACGAGACGACCGGGCAGTCGATGCGGGAGGTGGCGGCCCTGAAGGTCCCGGCCGGGGGTGAACTCGTCCTCGCGAGCGGCGGAAGCCACCTCATGTTCGAGAACCTGAAGCGCAAGCCGAAGGAAGGCGAGACGGTGTCCCTGCGGCTGAACTTCACCAAGTCCGAGGCCGTCACGGTCGAGATGCCCGTGAAGTCGGCGACGTATCAGCCGACGAGCGGGCACTGAGGGAGGTATCACCGTTGAGCCGGTTGAGGCCGTTGCTGTTGCTGCTGCTCGCCGCCTTCGGCACGCTGCTCGCCGGAGCCGTGCCGGTCTCCGCGCACGCCGCGCTGACCGGCAGCGACCCGCAGCAGGGATCCGTGGTCGAACGGGCACCGTCCCAGGTGTCGCTCACGTTCTCCGAGAAGATCGCGCTGTCCGACGGCGCGGTGCGCGTGTACGACCCCAAGGGCAAGCAGGTCGACACCGGTGACATCGCCGACCTCGGCGGCAACAGCTACGGGGTGAAACTGCACGCCGGCCTGCCCGACGGCACCTTCACCGTCACCTACCAGGTGGTCTCGGCGGACAGCCACCCCGTCTCGGGCGCCTTCACCTTCTCCATCGGGGCGCCCTCCAAGACGACGGTCGCGGTATCCGAGCAGACCGTCGGCGGCGGGACCGTCGGGGGCCTCTACGGGTTCGCACGCTATCTGTCGTACGCCGGTTTCATCCTGCTGGTCGGCGGCGCGGCCTTCGTGCTTGCCTGCTGGCAGCGCGGTGCCGGGGTACGGCCCGTGCAGCGACTCGTGGTCTCCGGCTGGCTCGCGCTGACCACCGCCACGCTCGCGATGCTGCTCCTGCGCGGCTCGTACACCGGCTCCGGCAAGCTCGGCGACATCTTCGACCTGGACCTGCTCGGCCAGGTCCTCCAGACGAAGACGGGCGCGGCCCTGGTGTCCCGCCTGCTGCTGCTCGCCGCGGCGGCACTGTTCGTCGCGGTGCTGTTCGGTGCGTATGCGCGGCGGGACGAGGAGTTCGACGACTCCGAGGACACGGCGGACACGGCGGACTCGGCAGACTCGGAGGACTCGGCAGACTCGGAGGACACGGAGGACACGGAGGACACGGCAGACTCGGCGGAGGACGCCGACTCCCTCAGGAGGGACCTCACCTTCGGGCTCGCCATCGGCGGTGGTGTGGTCGCCGTCGGGCTTGCCGCGAGCTGGGCGATGGCCGAGCACGCCTCGACCGGCATCCAGACGGGCATCTCGATGCCGCTCGACGTGCTGCACCTGCTGGCGGTCGCCACCTGGCTGGGCGGTCTGGCGACCCTGCTCGTGGCCCTGTTCCGGGCGCCCGCCGACGCCCAGATCGAGACCGCGGCCGTACGACGCTTCTCGCGGGTCGCGTTCGGCAGTGTGCTCGTCCTGGCCGCGACCGGCATCTACCAGTCCTGGCGGCAGGTCGGCACCTGGTCGGCGCTGACCGGCACGGCATACGGGCAACTGCTCCTCGTGAAGATCGGCCTGGTCGCCGTGCTCGTCGGCATCGCGTGGATATCGCGCCGTTGGACGGCGCAGTTGGCTGAGGCTCCGACCGCCGTGGAGACCGTGGTCGAGGAGAAGGAGCCGGCGGCCGCGCGCACCGGTGCCGGCGGTGGCGATTCCGGACGCGCCGCTGACGGTGGTGGCGCTTCCGAGGGCACCACGGACAGTGCTGGCGACAGCCAGCGCGCCCCCGACGGTGGTGGCGATTCCGCGCGCGCCGCTCAACTCGCCCGGCAGCGGGCCGCGATGACCGCCGCGCGCGAGAAGCGGATACGAAACGCCGATCCGGGCCGTACGGGCCTGCGCCGGTCGGTGCTGGCGGAGGCGGGCGTCGCCGTCGTGCTCCTCGCCATCACCACGGCCCTGACCTCCACCGAGCCGGGGCGCACGGTGGAGGAGGCCAAGGCGGCGAAGGCGGCCGTGGCGCAGGATTCTGACCCCTCAGGGGCACTGACGCTGGACATCCCGTTCGACACCGGGGGCAAGAACGGCCAAGGCGTCGCCCGACTGGAGCTCGACCCCGCGCGCACGGGCGCCAACGAGATGCACATTTACGTGCAGGGATCCGACGGCAAGGCCTTCGACATCCCCGAGGTGAAGGTCGCCTTCACCCAGGAGGCCAAGAAGATCGGCCCCCTGCCCGTGGTCCCCGACCGCATCGCCACCGGGCACTGGACGGCGAACGGTGTACAGATCCCCATGGCGGGCGACTGGAAGATCGAGGTCACCGTACGGACGTCCGACATCGACCAGGTGACCGTAAGCAAGAACGCGCAGATCGGCTGAACGAGATCATGGCTGACCAGTCCACGACGGGCCCCCGCGGGGGGAACGACATCACCGGGGACCGCACCGGCAAGGGGAACTCCACCTCCCTGGGGGCGCCGGGCAGTGGGAAAAATGCGGCTACCGCCGCGCGGGTGCGAACAACCACGAACGGCCCGCAGTCGCCCACGGACGCTCCGGAGCTACGGCGAGACGGCGACACCGGCCCACCCCCCGGCGGAACAATCTCCCGCCGCCGTCTGCTCGGCACCGCCGGTGCGACCGGTCTCGCCCTGGGCGCGGCCGGCGCCGGCGCGGGGTACGGGGCGGCCTCCTCCTCGGACTCGTCCTCGAAGGTCACCCCGCTGTCTTTCCTGGGCGCGAACGAGGTGATGTTTCACGTGAAACACCAGCCCGGGATCACGACACCCCTCCAGGCCCGCGGCCACCTCATCGCGTTCGACCTCGCCGCCGGCGCCGGACGCAAGGAGGCGGCCGCCCTGCTGCGCCGTTGGTCGGAGACGGCCCGGCGGCTGATGGCCGGAGAGGCCTCCGCCCAGGACGACACGGGCATAGCCCGCGACGCGGGCCCTTCGTCGTTGACGGTCACCTTCGGCTTCGGGCACAGCTTCTTCGCCCGTACAGGGCTGGAGAAGCAGCGTCCCGAATCCCTGGACCCGCTGCCCGACTTCTCCTCCGACCAGCTCGACAGGACACGCAGCAACGGCGACCTGTGGGTACAGATCGGCGCCGACGACGCGCTCGTCGCCTTCCACGCCCTGCGCGCGATCCAGAAGGACGCGGGCAGCGCGGCGCGCGTGCGCTGGCAGATGAACGGCTTCAACCGCTCACCGGGCGCCACCGCGCACCCCATGACCGCGCGGAACCTGATGGGCCAGGTCGACGGCACCCGCAACCCCAAGCCGACCGAGTCCGACTTCAACGAGCGGATCTTCGTACCCGCGTCCGCCTCACCGAGCACCTCGGGCGACCCGGAGTGGATGGCCAACGGCTCCTACGCCGTCGTACGCCGGATCCGCATGCTTCTCGACGACTGGGACCAGCTCTCGCTGAAGGAGCAGGAGGACGTCATCGGCCGCCGGAAGTCCGACGGCGCCGCGCTGAGCGGGGGCACAAAGGCGACCGAGACAACGGAGATGGATCTGGAGAAGACCGACTCCCAGGGCAATCTCCTCGTCCCGATCAACGCGCACGCCCGCATCAGCCGCCCCGACCAGAACGGCGGCGCGGCCATGCTCCGCCGCCCCTTCTCCTTCCACGACGGCATCGACGCGGACGGGGTCCCCGACGCCGGCCTACTCTTCATCTGCTGGCAGGCCGACCCCGTCCGCGGCTTCGTCACCGTCCAACGCAAACTCGACCGCGGCGACGCCCTCTCCAAGTACATCCGCCACGAGTCCAGCGGCCTGTACGCAGCGCCGGGGGGTGCGGCGGAGGGGGAGTACGTGGGACAGCGACTGCTGGAGGGCTAGTAGGACTGCCCTGACCGACCAGTCGTCCACCGGTGCCGAGTGCCGGGGGCGTGACGGCGCCCCCCCCAGGGCCGTACATCGCCCTCCAGGGTGGTGAAGGCGGCACGCGTGCGCCGGTGTCTCACAAGGCCCATTAGGGTGAAGCCATGCCAGCCAGCTACGTGTACCTCGGCCCCGAGGGCACCTTCACCGAGGTCGCCCTGCGCACGCTGCCGGAGTCCGCGACCCGCGAGCTCGTCCCGATGATCTCCATCCCCGCCGCCCTCGACGCCGTCCGCAACGGCGAGGCCGAGGCCGCGTTCGTCCCGATCGAGAACTCCGTCGAGGGCGGCATCACCACCACCCTCGACGAACTGGTCGCCGGCGACCCGCTGATGATCTACCGCGAGGTGCTGCTCTCCATCACCTTCGCCCTGCTGGTCCGCCCGGGCACAAAGCTCTCCGAGATCAAGACGGTCACCGCCCACCCGGCCGCCCAGCCCCAGGTCCGCAACTGGATGAAGGCCAACCTCCCCCCGGACGTCGTCTGGGAGTCCGCCGCCTCGAACGCGGACGGCGCCCGCCTCGTCCAGGAGGGCCGCTACGACGCCGCCTTTGCGGGCGAGTTCGCGGCCTCCCGGTACGGCCTGGTGGCCCTGGAGACCGAGATCCACGACGCGGAGAACGCCCAGACCCGGTTCGTCCTGGTCGGCCGCCCGGCCCGGCCCGCCGCCCCGACCGGCGTCGACAAGACCTCCGTCGTCATCTGGCAGCGCGATGACCACCCCGGCGGACTGCGCGATCTGCTGGGCGAGTTCGCCGTCCGCGGCGTCAACCTCATGCTGCTCCAGTCCCGCCCGACCGGCGCGGGCATCGGCAACTACTGCTTCGCCATCGACGCCGAGGGCCACATCTCCGACCGCCGGGTGGCCGAGGCGCTGATGGGGCTCAAGCGGGTCTGCCTGCAGGTGCGCTTCCTCGGCTCGTACCCGCGCGCGGACGCCGAGGTGGCGAAGATCCGGCCCACCCTGCCGGGCACTTCGGACGACGAGTTCGTGGGCGCGGCGGACTGGGTGGCGCGCTGCCAGGACGGTCGGTTCTAGGTCACCCGACGGCCACGCACCCGCCGGTCCTACCTGCTGATTTTCTTTATCCACAGGAGTTATCCACAGGTGGGCTTCTCGACCTGGGGACAAGTCGACAACACAACGCCACTCAGTCGACAAATCGCCCTCGAGGGCCCGACTGTGCCCACACCTCTGTAGGTCACCCTTCGTCCCCGCGTTTCCTTCAGTCAATCCTTTAGGGCGACCCATTTCCACATGGATCCACCCGAAAGGGGGCGCGAGGGTGGTTTGACTCGGGAATCCTCGAGTCGACGACCACCTTCCGAAACGAGCATCCCCGAAGTCCACAGATCTTTCGCACAGCCTGTGGATAACTCTCCGGCGCTGTGGATTTCTGTGGATACTCAGTCCCCAAGTCTCGTACGCCACAAGGGAATAGGGTCAACCAAGGACACCACGGTGTCCCCTTTCAGGGGGTTGAGACACAATTCATTGACTCTCCCCCACACCCGCTACCGCGATGAACGTTCCGCCCATATCGCCCCGAATCCGACGTACTGCAAATCCAAGTCGTGGGCCGGAACCACTCACCGGTAGCCTTGAGGGGTGATTGACCTTCGCCTGCTCCGTGAGGACCCCGACCGTGTGCGCGCGTCCCAGCGCGCCCGTGGAGAGGACGTCGCGCTCGTCGACTCCCTCCTCTCTGCCGACGCGCGGCGCAGGTCTTCCGGCGTCCGCTTCGACGAGCTCCGCGCCGAGCAGAAGGCGCTCGGCAAGCTGATCCCCAAGGCCTCCGCCGACGAGAAGGCCGAGCTGCTGAAGAAGGCGAGCCAGCTCGCCGCCGACGTCAAGGCGGCCGACGCCGAGCGCGACGCGGCCGACGCCGAGACCCAGGAGCTGCTTCTCCAGCTCGGCAACCTCGTGCACCCCGACGTCCCCGTCGGCGGCGAGGAGGACTTCGTCACGCTGGAGACGCACGGCGAGATCCGCGACTTCACGGCCGAGGGCTTCGAGCCGAAGGACCACCTGGAACTCGGCACGCTCCTCGGCGCCATCGACGTCGAACGCGGCGCGAAGGTCTCCGGCTCGCGCTTCTACTTCCTGACCGGCGTCGGCGCCCTCCTCGAACTGGCCCTCGTCAACGCCGCGATGGCCCAGGCCACGGCCGCCGGCTTCACGCCGATGCTGACCCCGGCGCTGGTCCGCCCGCAGTCCATGGCCGGCACCGGCTTTCTCGGCCAGGCCGCCCAGGACGTCTACCACCTCGACAAGGACGACCTGTACCTGGTCGGCACCTCCGAGGTCGCGCTGGCCGCGTACCACATGGACGAGATCCTCGACGCCGACCGCCTCCCGCTGCGCTACGCGGGCTTCTCGCCCTGCTTCCGCCGCGAGGCCGGTTCGCACGGCAAGGACACCCGGGGCATCTTCCGCGTCCACCAGTTCGACAAGGTCGAGATGTTCTCGTATGTCGCGCCTGAGGACTCGCAGGCCGAGCACCAGCGCCTGCTGGAGTGGGAGAAGCAGTGGCTGACGTCGCTGGAGCTGCCGTTCCGGGTCATCGACGTCGCCTCCGCCGACCTCGGCTCCTCGGCCTCGCGCAAGTTCGACTGTGAGGCGTGGATCCCGACCCAGGGCAAGTACCGCGAGCTCACCTCGACGTCCGACTGCACGGAATTCCAGTCGCGCCGTCTGCAGATCCGCGTGCGTGACGGCAAGCAGGTCAAGCCGCTTGCCACGCTCAACGGCACGCTGTGCGCCGTCCCGCGCACGATCGTGGCGATCCTGGAGAACCACCAGCAGGCCGACGGCTCCGTCCGGGTCCCCGAGGTCCTGCGCCCGTACCTGGGCGGCCGCGAGGTCCTGGAGCCGGTAGCCAAGTGAGTACGGCCGCTGCTTCCGGCTTTCCCTTCCAGCTGATCGCGACCGACCTCGACGGAACGCTCCTGCGCTCCGACGAGTCGGTCTCGCAGCGCACCCGTGAGGCGCTCGCCGCGGCCACCGCGGCGGGCGCCGCCCACATCGTCGTCACCGGCCGCGCGGTCCCCTGGACCCGGCACATCCTCGACGGCCTCGGCTACCAGGGGCTCGCGGTCTGCGGTCAGGGCGCGCAGGTCTACGACGCCGGAGAGCACCGCCTGCTCACCGCCGTCACCCTGGACCGGCAGCTCGCCGCCGTGGCCCTCGCCAAGATCGAGGCGGAGGCCGGCCCGCTGTACCTGGCCGCCAGCCGCGCGGGCCTGGAGGGCGAAGTGCTGGTCGGTCCCGGCTACGCCCTGCACGGCTCGCTGCCGACCGCCCCGCTCACGGACGTGTCCGACCTCTGGGCAGCGCCGCTGAACAAGATCTACATACAGCACCCCACGATGACCTCCGACGAACTCGCCGAGGCCGCCCGCCAGGCCGCCGGCGGCTTCGTCACCGTCGCCATGGCCGGCGAGGGCATCGTCGAACTCCTCCCCCTCGGCCTCACCAAGGCCACCGGCCTCTCCCTGGCCGCCCGCCGCCTCGGTCTGAAGTCCGCCGACACGATCGCCTTCGGTGACATGCCCAACGACATCCCCATGCTCACCTGGTCCGCCCACGGGGTTGCCATGGCCAACGCCCACCCCACCCTCAAGGCCATCGCCACCGAAGTCACCTCCTCGAACGAGGAAGACGGCATCGCAGAGATCCTGGAACGCCTGCTGCCCTGACGGCCACATCGCCGTGCTCGCCCCCGCTACAACTGCGGGCAATCGTGCCGTTGGGGCGACGGGGGTACCTCCCGCTCGAGCGAAGTCGAGAGCGGGGGAGGGTGGGCGCAGCGGCACCCTGTCAGTGTCGGCAAGCGCGACCAACCCCCGCCCAGCAGCAGCCCGGGAGCGTTGACCAAACGCGCTCACAGCCCAGGCATCAAACCCCGGGCCCTCCTACACGTACGCCAAGGCCAAGAATCCGGCCAAGTCACAGCGACAGCGAACCGGCGGAGGATGCACGAATCGAACGTGCGCGGGCTTAACACCCGACCACGGCTTAGCAAGCCGGTGCCTTACCACTCGGCCAATCCTCCGGGTGGGCGGCCCACGCGAAGCGAATCGCGCGCTCGAAGCGGCCGCCCCGGGCAGCGTCCCGAGGGAGCGGACTCGACGGAGGGGTAACTACTCCGGAACCCGCCGCGGGCTGCCCTGTCGGGAACTCGACGTACTGCGCCTGATGTACAGCATCGCCGGGCTCCTCTCCCAGAACATGGCGTCGGCTCGAGCCGACGGCCGGAACATCAACCACTCTGCCCTGCGGCCGAGTTGCCCGCCACCGAATATCCACCGCACGCCCGTCCGCCGCGCGACACGCTCACCGACGGCGCCACCTGCGCCGACGCGCCTTGCTGAAGAACCACCCGGCGGGCGGCTCGTCCGACCGCCACGGCTGGGGGTCGGGTGCCTGCTCCCGCCAACGCGCCGCGAGCATCCGGGCCCGCGCCGACGGTTCGGCCGTCTCCGCGGAGCGTATGAAGTCCTCGTCCAACACGACGTCGCCCCAGACGTCTTCGCCCTCGGCCCGACTCTCCTCGCCGCCGTCGGGCGACACCTCCGCTGTCATCCCGTTCCTCCTGCCCTCGGGCCGCCCTTCCTGGCCGCGTATGCCCCATCGCTCCCCTTCGCCCAGTGTGCCCGGCCGTATGTGAAGCCCCTGTCAAGATCAATAGTTGGTCGGATGCCCGGGGGATCCGCGAGGGACCGTCCTCCGGGGCCACCGAGCAGCCCCGGAGGGTCCCGTCACTCCTCCCCGGCCAGTTTCAGCGTCCGCAGCTTCTGCCCCGCGTACCAGGTCGCGCCCGCCGTGACGACGGTCAGCAGGATCACCGCGGTCGGCAGCCCCACGTCGGAGGTCACGAGGTCGCCGTCGGTGACCTTTTGAGCCACGGCGAGCGCCCACTGCTGAACGCTGAGCGTGCGCGCACCGTCCACCAGGGACCCGAACAACGCCTCCCACACGAGCGCGTACACGAGCCCGAAGACGACCGCGTGCCGGGTCACCGTCCCGAGGAGCAGGAACATGGCCGCGTAGGCGATCGAGGCGACCAGCGCCGCCACCGTGTAGGCGACCGCGATCTGCTGTCCGTTGCCGTTCAGGATGAGGCCCGCGAGAAACGTCGGTATCGCCGAGAACGCCATGGTCACCGCGATCGCCACGATCAGTTTCGTGAGGATGATCGTCGGCCGCTTCACCGGTTTGGCCAGCAGATACACCACCGAGCCGTCATCGATCTCCGGCCCGATCGCACCCGTGCCCGCGATGACGCCGATGATCGGCACCATCGTGGCGAGCGCGAACCCGCCGAGGAGGTCAGCCGCCACCTGGTCGTCCGCGCCGCTCAAGGCGCGCACGGCCACGGAGATCACGATCAGCAGCAGGGGCAGCGCGCCGAGGATGAGGGCCCGACGGCGGCCGAGCAGGGCCCGGTAGGTGAGCCGGGCGACTGTGGGGTCGTACATCTTCGGCCTCCTACGCCGCGACGAGATACGAGAAGACGGACTCAAGGGACTCGTCCGACGGTGAGACCGTGAGCAGACGGATGCCGTGGTCCCGGGCCACCCTCGGCAACAGGGCGGTGAACCGGCCGAAGTCGACGGCCTGGATGCGCAACGCGCCCTCGGTCAGGTCCACTTCGATCCCGGCGGTCGACGGGTCGGCGATCAGCGCGGCGGCCAGGGCCCGGTCGTCGCTGGAGCGCACCAGATATCGGTGCGGACGGTCGGTCATCAGACGCCGGATGCGCCGGAAGTCGCCGCTCGCCGCGTGCCGCCCGGCGACTATCACCTCGATGTGGGCGGCCAACTGCTCCACCTCTTCGAGGATGTGGGACGAGAACAGCACGGTGCGGCCCTCGCCGCCCATGCGCCGCAGCAGGTCCATGAGCTGCATGCGCTGGCGTGGGTCCATGCCGTTGAAGGGCTCGTCCAGCAGGAGCAGGGACGGCTCGTGGACCAGCGCGGACGCCATCTTCACGCGCTGGCGCATGCCCTTGGAGTACGTCGAGATCTTGCGGTCCTGCGCGTACTCCATCTCCACCGTGGCGAGCGCCCGTTGGGCGGCCTTCGCGCCGAGTCCGTGCAACTCGGCGTTAGCAACGACGAATTCACGGCCCGTGAGGAAGTCGTACATCGCCTCGCGCTCGGGGACGATGCCGATGTGCTTGTAGATCTGCTCGTTGCGCCACACCGGCCGGCCGTCGAGGGTGACGGAGCCCGTGGAGGGGGCGAGGAAGCCGCCCATCATGTTGATGAGCGTGGACTTCCCGGCGCCGTTCGGACCGAGCAGGCCGGTGACACCCGGACCGATCGTCATCGTGACGTCGTTGACCGCCACCACATTGCCGAACCAGCGCGATACGTGGTCGATGTTGAGCGTGGTCACAGCCCGGCCTTTCGGTAGCGGCGCATCAGCAGGCCGTAGCAGCCGACGATGAGACCCAGGACGACGAGGAGGTAGACGGCTCCCTGCACGCTGGACGGCCCATGACCACCCGGGAAGTTGGAGGTGGCGCCCAGGAAGGCCGTCTGCACACCGTCTATGAGCGTGATGGGTGAGAAGAGGCCGAGCCAGGGCACCGCGTCACCGCTGTTCTGCACGTCGGCGATGGCCTGGACGACGGACACAGCCCCGTAGGAGATGGTCAGGACGGCGATGACGGCGGCGATGCCGAAGCCGCGGCGCGGAGTGACCGCCGAGATCACCAGGCCGATACCGGCGAAGAGGAGCGACAGCAGTGCCACGGACACCAGTCCCTGCCCGAATCCCTTGGTCTGGTCGGTGAAGTCGAGTTTGGCCAGCAGCGCGCCCACGTAGAGAACGATCAGCGGCACGGTGGTGAGGATGAAGAGCGCCGAGGTCAGTGCCGCGAACTTCGCGCGGACGTAGTCGGCGGTCTCGATCGGGCGCGAGAAGTACAACGGCACGGTCTTGAAGCGCAGGTCGCGTGAGACGGACTGGGGTGCCTGGGAGGCGACGTACAGGCCGATCACCGCCTGCATGATGATCGCGTAGTCGGTGTACTTGATGGGCAGGTCGTTGGCCTGGGTGGCGACCGCGACCGCCACCATGATGGCGGCGGGGGCGCACATCACCGCGAAGAGCAGCATGGGCAGCACCTTGGACTTGGCCGAGCGGCCGAGTCCGTAGGCGCCGCGCAGGGACTGCGAGTACAGCGAGCGGCGGGCGTAGGCGCGGCCCAGGCGGGGGCCGTCGTAGTTGCGATAGCCGATGTTGTGGATGCGGCTCTGTTCGCCCGCGTGTGTGGGCTGTTCGCCGACGCGGGCCGGGGCCTGTGCCCGGGTCTGCTCAACCGCCATGGCCGACCGCCTCCTTCCGTGCGTCCTGCGAACCATGGGCGTTCGCCTGCTCGTCGCTGTCCTTGAACACCTCGGCGATCTGATGCCTGCGCTGCTCCATGCGGACCAAGCCGAGGCCCAGGTCGGCGACGACGTCGCGAACCAGGTCGTAGGTCTCCTCACCCTGGGCGGTGAGCAGCAGGATGTGCCCGGCGCCCGGGAGGCCGCTGCCGTCCGAGACGGTCACCCCGCGCGCGTGGAGCGCCTCGCGCAGCGCGCCGGTGCCGTCGGGGTGCTCGTCGGTGTCCGTGACCTCGATGGCGAGCGTGGCCGTGCTCTGGGTGAAGTCCCTGGTGGAGCTGGACCGCAGGAGCTTTCCGCCGTCGACCACGACGACGTGGTCACAGGTGCGCTCCAGCTCGCCGAGCAGATGGGAGGTGACCAGGACGGAGATGCCGAAGTCGGTGTGGATGCGGCGGATCAGTCCGAGCATCTCGTCGCGGCCGACCGGGTCCAGACCGTTGGTCGGCTCGTCCAGGAAGACCAGCTGCGGGTCGTGCACCAAGGCCTGGGCGAGCTTCACGCGCTGCTTCATACCCGTGGAGTAGCCGCCGATGGGGCGGTACCGCTCCTCGTACAGTCCGACGTGGCGCAGGGTGTCCGCGGTGCGCTCACGTGCGGCGGTCGGCGGGAGCCCCGACATGCGGGCCATGTGGACGACGAATTCGGTGGCCGAGACGTCGGGCGGCAGGCAGTCGTGCTCCGGCATGTAGCCCACGCGCTCCCGGATGTCGCCGCCCTTGCTCGCGACGTCGAGTCCGAGCACCTCGGCACGGCCCTCCGTGGCGGGGGAGAGACCCAGCAGGATCTTGATCAGTGTGGACTTGCCGGCGCCATTGGCACCGACGAGTCCCGTCACACCGGGTCCGATGTCCACGGAGAGCCGGTCAAGAGCGGTCACCCTCGGGAACCGCTTGCTCAGGCTTTCGGTCGCGATCACAGTCACGAATTCGACATTAGGGCTGCCGGACGTGGCGGTCGTCACCCCGCAGAGCTGTCTGCGTCTCACTCTCGAGTCGTACGGGCCCGTAGGGGGTATCAGCCGCCGGTCCCCCTAGGGGTCACCCTGAGGTCGAACAACGGAAGGCGCGAACGCCGAGCCGCGACGGCCGCCACGAGACCAAAGCCCCACGGTCACCGTGAAGTTGAACGGCCGGCTTCCCCGTTTCGTTCCCCCAGCTTTCCACAGTTCTCGCGCCCGACCGGTTTTCCACAGGTGCAGCACACCCCGATTGACGCAGCCTCCAATGACTGTCACATTCGCCAGTGTCACATTGCGAACACGGACCGCAGTCGACGAAGGACGGGTGGAGGCGGTGGCATGACCTCGGCGGTGAAGGGTGAACGCGCGACGGAGCTCGAACGGTTCCGGCAGGTGCAGACCCTCGCGTACGAGTGCGCGGAAGCGGTCGCGGCGCAGCTGAAGCCGGGCGTGACCGAGCGCGAGGCGGCACGGATGCAGCGCCGCTGGCTGCGCGAGCGCGGGGTCCAGGACTGGTTCCATCTGCCCTTCGCCTGGTTCGGCGACCGCACGGCGTTCGTGAACTTCCGCATACCGTTGCAGTTCTTCCCCACCGACCGCCGCCTCGAGCCGGGCATGCCGTTCATCCTCGACATGGCCCCCATATACAAGGGCTACACGGCGGACATCGGCTACTCGGGCTGCCTCGGCCCGAGTCCCCTGCACGACAAGCTGATGGCGGACCTGGAGGCGCACCGCGACCTGATCCTGCGCGAGGTGCGCGAGCGGCGGCCGCTGCGTGAGATCTACGCGGACGTGGACCGGCTCATGGTCCGCCAGGGATACGCCAACCGGCATCGCGCGTACCCCTTCGGCGTCATCGCGCACAAGGTGGACCGGGTGAAGGAGCGGCGCTGGTCACCGCATCTCTTCGGGTTCGGTACGCAGTCACTGAAGGGGCTGGCGGCCGACGCGCTGCACGGGCACCGCGACGGCTGGTCACCGCTGTGGTCGCCGTACCGGTTCTCCGACCACCCGCCGCGGGCGGGGCTGTGGGCGGTCGAACCGCACCTCGGTTTCCGGGGCACGGGCGCGAAGTTCGAGGAGATCCTGGTCGTCACCGACTCCAAGGACCACGAGGAGAGCGCGTTCTGGCTGGACGACGACCTGCCCCACGTCCGGCGGTGGGCGGAGGAGAAGTGCCGATGAGCGAGGGGGAAAACATGAGGCGTGCGGTGGCGCTCGAAGGCGCGCGGGAGCGACGGGTGCGCGCGGACGGAGTCGAACTGTCGGTCGCCGAACTGGGCGATCCGGTGCAGCCGACCGTGGTGCTCCTGCACGGCTACCCCGACTCCAAGGAGGTCTGGTCCGAGGTCGCCGTACGCCTCGCCGAGCACTACCACGTGGTGCTGTACGACGTCCGCGGCCACGGCGGTTCGACGGCACCGCGGCCCCTGCGCGGCGGGTTCACGCTGGAGAAGCTGACGGACGACTTCCTGGCGGTCGTGGACGCGGTCAGCCCCGATCGGCCCGTGCACCTGGTGGGCCACGACTGGGGGTCGGTGCAGGGCTGGGAGTTCGTGACGGTCGAGCGCACCGAGGGCCGCATCGCGTCCTTCACCTCGATGTCGGGACCTTCTCTCGATCACTTCGGCCACTGGATCAAACAGAGCGTCAAGCGCCCGACCCCACGCCGGATCGGCCGGCTCCTCGGCCAGGGCGCCCGGTCCTGGTACGTCTATCTGCTGCACACGCCCGTGCTGCCCGAGCTCGCCTGGCGCGGTCCGCTGGGCAAACAGTGGCCCGGACTGCTCCAGCGGAGCGAAAAGCTGCCCCCGGGGCGCTACACCGCACCATCGCTTCCGACGGACGCGGCGCACGGAGCATGGCTGTACCGCGACAACGTACGGGCGCGCCTGAGCAAGCCCCGCGACGACGCGTACGCGCACGTGCCCGTCCAGCTCATCACGCCCCTGGGCGACACGTTCCTGTCCGAGCACCTCAATGACGAACTGGAGCTGTGGGCTGCGCAGTTGACCCGCCGCACCGTCTCCGCCCGGCACTGGCTCCCGCTCACACGCCCCGACCAACTGGCCGCCTGGATCACCGAGTTCGTCACCGCCACCGAGAGCGGGCGGACCGCGCCGGTGGCCACCGGAAAGTACGCGGACCGGTTCGGTGGACAGTTGGTGCTGGTCACCGGCGCGGCCGGGGGCATCGGCCGGGCCACCGCCTTCGCGTTCGCCGAGGCCGGCGCACGCGTGGTCGCCGTCGACCGGGACACGGAGGGCGCGGCCCGCACCGCGGAGCTGGCCCGGCTGATCGGCGCACCCGAAGCCTGGGCCGAGACCGTCGACGTCTGCGACGAGCAGGCCATGGAGAAGCTCGCCGCGAAGGTCGCCACCGAGTACGGCGTGGTGGATGTGCTGGTGAACAACGCGGGGATCGGGCTCTCGGGGTCCTTCCTCGACACCACCCCCGAGGACTGGCGGAAGGTCCTCGACGTCAACCTGTGGGGTGTCATCCACGGCTGTCGGCTCTTCGGCAAGCAGATGGCCGAGCGCGGACAGGGCGGCCACATCGTCAACACCGCCTCGGCGGCGGCGTATCTGCCCTCCCGGACACTGCCCGCGTACAGCACCTCCAAGGCTGCCGTGCTGATGCTCAGCGAGTGCCTGCGCGCGGAGTTGGCCGGGAGAGACATCGGAGTCTCGGCGATCTGCCCCGGCATCGTCAACACCAACATCACCTCGACCGCGCGTTTCGTCGGCGTCGACGCCGAGGAGGAGAAGCGCCGCCAACAGAGGACCGCTCGGCTGTACGGGCTGCGGAATTACCCGCCGGAGAAGGTCGCGGACGCCGTCCTGCGCGCGGTCGTACGCAATCAGGCCGTCGTCCCCGTCACCGCGGAGGCCCGCGGCGGCCGCCTCATGTCCCGCTTCACCCCGAGAGCTCTGCGCGCACTCGCCCGCCTGGAACCGCCCCTGTGAGCCCCCTCGAGCCGGGCACCACGACCACAGGGCGGAGCACTACGCCTCCCGGAGCTCGCCGGAAGCGTGGCGGGCGAGGGAAGAAGGAGGCAGGAGGACCGTGAACGACCAATCGCCCGGGGCCGATTACCGCATCGAGGACCTGGCGCACCGCAGCGGCGCCACGGTTCGTACGATCCGCGCCTACCAGGACCGCGGACTGCTCCCCCGGCCCGAGCGGCGCGGCCGGGCGAACGTGTACTGCGACGCCCACCTGACCCGGCTGCACCAGATCGCCGACCTCCTCGACCGCGGCTACACCTTGGCCTCCATCAAGGAACTCCTGGAGGCGTGGGACACGGGCCGCGGCCTCGGTGGTGTCCTCGGCCTGGTCGCGGAGGTCGACGGGCCGTGGACGGACGAGGAGGCCGTACGCATATCGCGGGCCGACCTGGTCGCGCGGTTCGGCGGCGCTCCGGACGAGGCTGCCGTGGCGGACGCGGTCGAGCTCGGCGTACTGAAGCCCGTGCCTGGCGAGGAGGACCTTTTCCTCGTACCGAGCCCCCAAGAGCTGGCGGTGGCCGCCGAGTTGCACGGGACCGGGGTCCCGCTGTCCGCGATCGCGGGCCATCTGCGGGAGTTGAGAGGCCAGGTGGAGCACATCGCCGCCCGTTTCCTGGACTTCACCACCGAGCACGTTTTCGCGCGCTACCTGGGGCGGCACCAGCCGCCGACGGAATCCGAAGCGGCCGAGGCCGCGGCACTCGTACGACGGCTACGACCGCTCGCACAGCAGACGGTGGACGCCGAACTCGCCCGGGCGATGCGGCTGTTCGCCACCCGACAGCTGCGCCGGCACCTCGACTCGGAGGCCCCCGCCGAGCGCTCGGAGGAGTCGTGCTCGGTAAGGATCCCGGTGTCCACGATGCGGGCCGTGGAGAAGCTCGTTGGTCCCGAGCAGACTGCGGCTTTCATTACGGCGGCGGCCGAACGGGAGGTACAGTCACGCACCTTGGACGCGCTCACTGCAAGGCGCGACAAAGGAAGCGGAATTACCCAATAGCCCTGAACCAGACGGTTAGTTGTCCACAGAATCTTCAATTCCCCTGTGGATAACTCCACTTGGCTGTGGATCAAACATTCGGATCAAAATCAGGTGCGTGACACGTGTCTCGCCGGGCACGCTGGCGAGATGGACGAACGACGCACCGTGAAGGTGTCGAAATACCTCTCGAAGCACCTGCGACACCAGCCGGAGCGGATCGGGCTCACGCTCGACGAGGCCGGCTGGGTAGAGATCGACACGCTCATCGAGGCGGCCGCCGCACATGGCTTCCGCTTCACCAGGGCGGAGCTCGACCATGTGGTCGAGTTCAACGACAAACGACGCTTCGCCGTCGAGGACGGCCGCATCCGCGCCAGTCAGGGCCACACCGTCGAGGTCGATCTCGGCCTGCCCTCGGCGACCCCGCCCCCGTATCTCTACCACGGGACCGTGGCGGCCTATCTGGGCGCGATCCGGGCCGAGGGCCTGCGCGCGATGAACCGCCACGCCGTGCATCTGTCGCCCGACCGCGAGACCGCCACCCGGGTGGGCGCCCGCCGCGGCCGCCCCGTCGTGCTCTGCGTGGACGCCGGCGCCATGCACCGCGACGGCCACGTCTTCCGCGTCAGCGACAACGGCGTCTGGCTGACCGAGGCCGTACCGCCCGACTACCTGCGCTTTCCGGAGTCGCGCTGAGCCCTGGCCGGGCCCGACGCACGTAATCCGGACCCCGCGGCTGCGCTTACGCTCGGTGTATGAGTCTGCGTCTGAGCACCGTGATCCTGCCGTACCTCCGCTGGCACGAGGGGGGCCGTGCGGCCTGGCAGCGGGCCGAGCAGCTCGGGTTCCACACCGCGTTCACATACGACCACCTGTCGTGGCGGACCTTCCGCGAGGGGCCGTGGTTCGGCGCCGTACCGACCCTGACCGCCGCGGCCGCCGTCACCGACCGTCTGCGCCTCGGCACCCTCGTGACCTCGCCGAACTTCCGCCACCCGGTGACTCTCGCCAAGGAACTGATCTCCCTCGACGACATCTCCGGCGGCCGGATCACCCTCGGTGTCGGCGCGGGCGGCACCGGCTTCGACGCCACCGCGCTCGGCCAGGAGCCGTGGACGCCACGCGAGCGCGCCGACCGGTTCGCCGAGTTCGTACCCCTGCTCGACCGGCTGCTCACCGAGGACTCCGTGTCGTACGAGGGCGACCACTACTCGGCTCACGAGGCACGCAACATCCCCGGCTGTGTCCAGCGGCCCCGGCTGCCCTTCGCCGTGGCCGCCACCGGGCCGCGCGGGATGCGGCTGGCAGCCCGGTACGGGCAGGCGTGGGTGACCACGGGGGACCCCAAGCTGTACGAGACGGGCACCCCTGAACAGTCGATTCAAGCCATTCGCGGGCAGGTCGAGAAGTTGGCCGTCACGGCCGCCACGCTCGGACGTGACGCGGCCGGACTCGACAAGATCCTCCTCACCGGTTTCACCCCCGACCGCGGTCGACCGCTCGAGTCGGTGGACGCGTTCGTGGACTTCGCGGGCCGACACGCGGAGCTGGGTTTCACCGACATCGTGATTCACTGGCCGATCCCGGACTCCGACTTCGCGGCGGACGAGAAGCTGTTCGAGCAGATCGCCATGGAGGCACCGGCCCAGCTGTCCTGAGCCCGCGTGATCGTGACGGTCGCAACAGAACACGGCAGTCGGGCCGTATCCGCGCAGGTAGAACCAAGGCGCATGGGACGGTAACACTCACCCGTGCGGGCGTTCGCACAACCGTGCGCGCATATACGCGAGAATGGGATCCGTGACCTCAGCGACGAGACAGCCCGAGACCCCGGCCCCGACCGTCCCGCCCCGGCTGATAGCCACGGATCTCGACGGCACCCTGCTCCGAGACGACAAATCGGTCTCCCCCCGTACGGTCGCCGCTCTCGCGGCCGCCGAGCAGGCGGGTATCGAGGTCTTCTTCGTCACCGGCCGCCCGGCCCGCTGGATGGACGTCGTGAGCGAGCACGTCCACGGCCACGGCCTCGCGATCTGCGGCAACGGCGCGGCCGTGGTCGACCTGCACGGCGGCCCGGGCGCCCACCGCTTCGTCAAGGTCCGTGCAATGGCGCGGGAAAACGCGCTCGACGCGGTGCGGCTGCTGCGCGAGGCCGCGCCGGGAACCGTGTACGCGGTCGAGCAGACGTACGGCTTCAACCAGGAGCCCGAGTACCCGAAGCTCCACATGGAGGTCCCCGACACCCTCGCGCCCGCCGAGAAACTGTTGGCCCCGGGCGGTGTCGCCGACGACGAGCCGGTCCTGAAGATCCTCGCCTACCACCCCTCGCTCGACCCCGACGCCTTCCTCGCCACAGCCCGCATCGCCGTCGGCGACCGCGCCACCATCACCCGCTCCAGCCCCAGCGCCCTGCTGGAGATCAGCGGCCCGGGCGTCTCCAAGGCCAGCACCCTCGCCCTGTGCTGCGCCGAACGCGGTATCTCCCACGAGGAGGTCGTCGCCTTCGGGGACATGCCGAACGACGTCGAGATGCTCACCTGGGCGGGCCAGTCGTACGCCATGGGCAACGCACACCCGGACGTCGTCGCGGCCGCCTCCGGCCGAACCGTCGCCAACAACGACGACGGCGTCGCGGTCGTGATCGAGCGGCTGCTGGCGGCTCGACCGTAACCACGACCGCCAAGACCGAAGCCGGATCCTCCACCCCGTACTTGAGCGGCCACGGCATGGGCCGCGCCCGACCCCGGCGTGCCCCGTGCCTCGAAGTGCAGGTGCGAACCGGGGGAGTTGCCGGTGGCGTCCGACTGGCCGATCCACCCGGAAACCCGGCGCTCAAACCCGTGCCAGCAGCTCCCCCGCCGCCTCCCGCTCGACCATCGTCCGCAACGGGCCGTCGACGGCGGCCAGTTCCTCGAACGTCCCGCGCTGCGCGATCCGCCCCTCCGCCAGTACGACGACCTCGTCCACGGCCTCCAGTCCGGCCAGCCGGTGGGTGATCAGCAGGGTCGTACGGCCCTCGGTCGCGGCCAGCAGATCCGCGGTGAGCGCGTCGGCGGTGGGCAGGTCGAGGTGTTCCGCGGGCTCGTCGAGGACGAGGACCGGGAAGTCGGCCAGCAGCGCGCGGGCGAGGGCGAGCCGCTGACGTTGGCCGCCGGACAGCCGCGCCCCGTGTTCGCCTATCAACGTGTCCAGCCCGTCGGGCAGTTCGTCGACCCAGTCCTGCAGCCGCGCTCGCGCGAGCGCGTCACGAAGTTCCGCCTCCGTGGCGTCCTTCCGGGCCAGCAGAAGGTTCTCCCGCACGGAACTGTCGAAGAGGTGCGCGTCCTGGGCACACAGCCCGACGAATCGCCGTACGTCGTCACCGTCGAGCGCGTAGGCGTCCACACCGCCCAGGGTGTACGTCCCCTCACGCGCGTCCAGGAAGCGCAGCAGCACCTGCGCGAGCGTCGTCTTGCCCGCCCCCGAGACACCGACCACGGCGATCCTGCGCCCCTGTTCGAGGGTGAGGTCCAGTCCGGCGATCGCGTCCCGCTCCTGCCCCGCGTACCGGGTGCCGAGCCGTGCGAGCCGCAGCGGGAACGGCGACACCGGCGCCTCGGCCGGCTCCTCCGGTTCGCGTACGGGGTCGGGGGCATCCAGCACCTCGTACACGCGCTCCGCGCTCCTGCGCACCCGCTGGCGGAACTGGACGGCGAGCGGCAGCCCCAGTACGGCCTCGAACGCGGCCAGCGGGGTGAGCACGACGACGGCCATGGCCACACCGCTCAGCCGCCCGTCCACAACCGCCTGTGCGCCCAGCAGAGCCGTGGCCGCGACGGTGAGCCCGGAGAGGAGCGCGGTGAGTCCGTTGCCGAGCGCGGTGGCGGTGGCGGCCCGGGAGGCGATCCGGGTGAGCACCCGGTCGGCCCGCCGCGCCTCGGCGGTACGAGCGGGCAGAGCACCGGCGACCGTCAACTCCGCGGTGCCGGTGAGCAGGTCGGCCACCCGGGTGGCCAGCACGCCACGGGCCGGCGCCAACCGGTGCTCTGCCCGCCGGGCCACGGCCCCGGTCACCAGCGGCACGCCCGCCCCGGCGGCGAGCAGCCCCACAGCGAGTGCGACCCCGGCCTCGGACAGCAGCCAGGTGGTGAACCCGACGGAGGCGGCGGACACGACCACCGCGGCTCCGGTGGGGAGCAGCCAGCGCACCCAGTAGTCCTGCAGGGCGTCCACGTCGGCGACCAGCCGCGAGAGCAGATCGCCCCGCCGGCTGGTCCGCAGCCCCGCGGGCGCCAGCCGCTCCAGCCGCCGATAGACGGCCACCCTTGTGTCGGCCAGCATCCGCAGCACCGTGTCGTGCGACACCAGGCGCTCCGCGTACCGGAACACCGCCCGCCCGATACCGAACGCCCGCGTGGCCGTCACGGCGACCATCAGATACAGCACCGGAGGCTGCTGCGAGGCCCGCGAGATCAGCCACCCGGACGTCGCCATCAGCCCGACGGCACTGCCCAGGGCAAGGCTGCCGAGCAGCAGAGCGAGCGCGAGACGACCCCGCCGAGGGCCGGCCATGCGGCGAACCCGGCCCAGCACACTCCCACGCGTGTCCGGGACCAGGTCCTGCTCCTGGACACGCACGGTTTCCCGGTCGGCGGGGCGGCTCATCGCCGCCGACTCGACACGCCGGGTCCCGGACACCGCAACGGGCTCCGCGGAAGCCTCCAGTCGCACCACCCGATCAGCGACCCCCAGCAGCGCCGGCCGGTGCACCACCAGCAGCACGGTCCGGCCCACCGCCAGCCGCCGTACCGCCGCCACGACCTCCGCCTCGGTCTGCCCGTCCAGCGAGGCCGTCGGCTCGTCGAGGAGCAGTACGGGCCGGTCGGCGAGGAACGCCCGGGCGAGGGCGAGCCGTTGCCGCTGTCCGGCGGAGAGACCGGCACCGTCCTCGCCGAGCACCGTGTCGGCCCCGGCGGGCAGGGCGTCCACGAACTCCAGCGCCCCCGCGTCGGCGAGCGCCCGCCGTACCGCCGCGTCATCCGCCTCCGGACGGGCCAGCCTTACGTTCTCGGCGATCGACCCGGCATACAGGTGCGACCGCTGCGGCACCCAGGCCACGCGCGAACGCCACTCCGTCAGATCCAGCGAAACCAGATCGGCTCCCCCGACCGACACCCGGCCCTCGGTGGCCTCAGTGAACCCCAGCAGGACGTTCAGCAACGTCGACTTGCCCACACCGCTCGGCCCGACGAGGGCCACCGTCTCCCCGGGAGCCACGGTGAAGGACACGTCCGAGACGGCGTCGTACGACCGCCCCGGATACCGAACGGTCACCCCTTCGAAGCGGATGTCGGCGGAAGACGGAACGGGGGCGGTCCCGGACTTCGGCACCGGCGTCTGGAGTACCTCGAAGATCTCCTCGGCCGCCGCGAGCCCCTCGGCGGCAGCGTGGAACTGGGCGCCCACCTGCCGGAGCGGCAGATACGCCTCAGGGGCGAGGACGAGGATGACCAACCCGATGTAGAGGTCCATCTCGCCGTGCACGAGACGCATTCCAATGGTGACCGCGACCAACGCGACCGAGATCGTCGCGAGCAGCTCCAGTGCGAAGGACGACAGGAACGCGATCCGCAGCGTCCGCATCGTCGCCTGCCGGTACTCCCCGGTGATCCGCTTGATCGACTCGGCCTGCGACTTGGCCCGACCGAACACCTTGAGTGTCGGCAGCCCGGCGACGACGTCCAGGAAGTGCCCTGACAACCGGGACAGCAGCCGCCACTGACGATCCATCTGCGATCGCGTGGCCCAGCCGATAAGCACCATGAAGACCGGGATCAGCGGCAGCGTGCCGACGATGATCGCCGCCGACACCCAGTCCTCGGTGACGATCCGCGCGAGCACCGCCACCGGCACGACGACCGCGAGACCCAACTGGGGCAGATAGCGCGAGAAGTAGTCGTCGAGCGCGTCGACGCCCCGGCTGGCGAGGGCGACCAGCGAACCCGTGCGCTGTCCGCTCAGCCAGCCGGGGCCCAGCGCGGCGGCCCGTTCCAGCAACCGGCCCCGCAGCTCCGATTTCACAGCCGCGCTCGCGCGATGAGCGGCCAGCTCGGTCAGCCAGGAGACCAGCGCACGGCCGCCCGCAACGGCCACCAACAGCAGTAGGGGAGTTCGTAGTTCGGCGACCGACATCCCCTGCTGAAAGGCACCGACCACCACCTCGGCGATGAGCATCGCCTGTGCGATGACCAGTACCGCCCCGACAGCGCCCAGGCTGACCACTGCCACCAGGAAGAGGCGGGTGGCACGGGCGTACCGCAGCAGTCGCGGGTCGATCGGTTTCACGTGAAACACCCTCTTCTCGGCAGCATGTTTCACGTGAAACATGCCCCTTCGGTCCGGGAGGTGTGTTGCACGTGAAACATCGCCAAACACACCTCCCTGCTGGACTCAGTGCGCCGGCTCGGCGATGTGCTGCGTACCGATCCGCTTGCGGAACACCCAGTACGTCCACCCCTGGTAGAGCATCACGACCGGGGTGGCGATCGCCGCACACCACGTCATGATCTTCAGGGTGTACGGACTCGACGAGGCGTTGGTGACCGTGAGGCTCCACTCCTCGTTCAACGAGGACGGCATGACATTCGGGAAGAGCGTCAGGAAGAGCATCGCCACAGCAGCCACGATGGTGACCCCCGACAGCGCGAACGCCCACCCCTCACGTCCCGCCTGGACCGCCGCGAGCGCGGCCACCAGCGCGGCGACCGCCACACCCGCCGCCACCAGCGAGATGCCATCACCCTTCTCGATCTGGGTCCAGGCGAGGAAGAGCAGCGCCAGCCCAGCCGTCACCAGCCCGACCTGAAGAGCCAGCATCCGCGCCCGCTCCCGGATGTCCCCGACGGTCTTGAGCCCGACGAACACCGTCCCGTGGAAGGTGAAGAGCGACAGCGTGACCAGACCGCCCAACAGGGCATACGGGTTGAGCAGGTCCCCGACGTTGCCCACGTACTCGAAATCGCGGTCGATCTTCACCCCGCGCACGATGTTGGCGAAGGCCACACCCCACAGGAACGCGGGGAGCAGCGAGGTCCAGAAGATCGCCGTCTCCCAGTTGCGCTGCCAGTTCTCCTCGGGCCGCTTCGCCCGGTACTCAAAGGCGACACCGCGGACGATCAGGCAGACCAGGATGAGCAGCAGCGGCAGATAGAAGCCAGAGAAGAGCGTGGCGTACCACTCGGGGAAGGCGGCGAAGGTCGCGCCGCCCGCCGACAGCAGCCACACCTCGTTGCCGTCCCAGACGGGCCCGATGGTGTTGATGAGGACCCGCTTCTCCGGACGGTTCCGGGCCAGCAGCTTGGTGAGGACACCGACTCCGAAGTCGAAGCCCTCCAGGAAGAAGTAGCCGATCCAGAGGACGGCGATGAGGACGAACCAGACGTCGTGAAGTTCCATGACTGTGCTCCCTTGGCCCGGTGCGGCCTAGTACGAGAAGGCCATCGGCTTGTCGGCGTCACGGGAGTCGCCGCCGATCTTCGTGGGCGGGTGGAGGTCGGCCTCCGTCAGCTCCGGCGGTCCCGCCTTGACGTACTTCACGAGCAGCTTGACCTCGACGACGGCGAGGACGGCGTACAGCGTGGTGAAGACGATCATGGAGGTGATGACCTCGCCCTGAGAGACGCCGGGGGAGACCGCGTCTTCGGTACGCAGGACGCCGTAGACGACCCACGGCTGGCGTCCCATCTCGGTGAAGATCCAGCCCCACGAGCTGGCGATGAGCGGGAAGCCCAGCGTCAGGAACGCGATGCGCCAGTACCACTTGGTGAGGGTCGGGCCGAGAGCCTTGCCCGGCAGCAGCACCAGATGCGGCACCTCGTCGTCGCCCACCCGGAGGTGCTGCGGCAGCATGAACTTCTTGCGGGTGAGCCAGAGCCCGATCAGGCCGATGGCGAAGGACGCCATGCCGAAGCCGATCATCCAGCGGAAACCCCAGTAGGCGACGGGGATGTTGGGCCGGTAGTCGCCGGGCCCGTACTTCTCCTGCTCGGCCTTGTTGACGTCGTTGATGCCGGGAACGTGCGAGCTGAAGTCGTCGTTGGCGAGGAAGGACAGCAGGCCGGGGATCTCAATGGCAACCTTGTTGTGGCCCCTGTCGACGTCGCCGTAAGCGAAGACGGAGAAGGGCGCGGGCGCCTCACCGTCCCACAGCGCCTCGGCGGCGGCCATCTTCATGGGCTGCTGCTTGAACATGACCTTGCCGAGCAGATCGCCGCTGATCGCGGTGAGCAGGCCGGCTATGACCACGGTGACCAGGCCGAGCCGCAGCGAGGTCTTCATCACCTGTACATGCTTCTTGCGGGCCAGGTGGAAGGCGGCGATACCGACCATGAAGGCACCGCCGGTGAGAAAGGCGGCGGTGAGGGTGTGGAAGACCTGAGTGAGCGCGGTGTTCTGGGTCAGGACGAGCCAGAAGTCGGTGAGCTCGGCCCGGCCCTTGGCCTCGTTGATCCGGTAGCCGACGGGGTGCTGCATCCACGAGTTGGCCGCAAGGATGAAGTACGCCGACAGGATCGTGCCGATGGACACCATCCAGATGCAGGCGAGATGGATCTTCTGCGGCAGCTTGTCCCAGCCGAAGATCCACAGCCCGATGAAGGTGGACTCGAAGAAGAAGGCGATCAGCGCCTCGAAGGCGAGCGGGGCTCCGAAGACGTCGCCGACGAAGCGCGAGTAGTCGGACCAGTTCATGCCGAACTGGAACTCCTGCACGATGCCGGTGACGACACCCATCGCGATGTTGATCAGGAAGAGCTTGCCCCAGAACTTGGTGGCCTTGAGGTACTTCTCCTTCCCCGAGCGCACCCACGCGGTCTGCAGGCCCGCGGTGAGTGCGGCGAGCGAGATCGTGAGGGGGACGAAGAGGAAGTGGTAGACGGTCGTGATGCCGAACTGCCATCGCGCCAGAGTCTCCGGCGCCAGAGCGAAGTCCACGTCTTCTCCTTACATGCCGTGGCACTGCGGCAGTTTGCCCCGCTTGTCACGTACATCACAGGGCAACCGGGACGCGCTTGTGAACGCGTTCACATTCACAAGCAATTATGACGCATAGCCGTTCGAGCCTCGACGGGCGGGGGTCCCTGAGCATGGACCGCTCGGCCCATGGCGTGAAAGCGCACGTCAGCCCCGATGCCTTGCGGTGCGAACGCAAGAAGGGGCCCGGACAACCCGGGCCCCTTGACCGCCGAGGCTAGATGTTGCGGGTCAGGACGTTGGTGACGGCGCATAGTGGTGGGCAAGATTGGTGGCGAGGTCGCGGAGGTGAGCCCTGGCTTCGGTGGGGCCGTGCACAGTGATGGCGCTCCCGAACGGCAGTAGTGCTCGCACGTCCTCCAGATGCAGGAAGCGGATCGTTACCTTGCGGCCAGTGGCGGATTCTTCATGGTCGTCCGGGACGAGTCGTAGGCCAAAGATCCGTTGCGCTCGCTCGATCTGGGTCTGGTCGATGGTGGCGCTGACCTCTATCGCGTGGTTGTGCTCCCACTGATCAATGAGCGCGGCGGCGACGGTGGCCAGGGTCTGGCTCTCGCGGATCCGTCGTGGCTGGTCGACTTCTTTCCACGTCGTGATCCGTTCGAGTCGGTACATCCGTGGCACTCGGGCACAGTCGGCGACGAGGTACCAGATGCCGGCCTTGGCGAACAGCCCGTAGGGATCCACGACCAGGTCGCGTGGGCATGACTCGCATGGGCTGTCGTACTCGATCCGTAGCCGGCGTCCTCGCCGCACTGCGCCGATCAGCGAAGCCGGAGTCGTGTCGGAAGCTCGTGCCTGACGCCAGGGACGGCTGTCCACGTGCACTACGTCGGTGAGCGGCAAGAGCTCATGAACTCGACGCGGCTGTATAGCGGCGATCTTGGAGAGCGCGCGCTGGCTTTCGGCCGATGCGTTGAGCTCCGCACGTTGCTTCTCATCCAGCCCAGTGAGCGACAGATGATCACGCTCGCCCGGTGTGAGTCGCGTGAGGTCGAGCCCGGACCCGGGCAGCATGGTCACGCCTCCGAGGCGGCCCCGGTGTGCGGTCACCGGCAGACCGGCGTCGCGGAGCCAGTTCAGGTCTCGCGTGATGGTTCGAAGGGACACCCCGAGCGCTGCGGCAAGTTCCTGTGTGGTCACGGCATCCCTCGATTTGAGGAGCAGCATCAGGGTGAAGAAGCGATCTGGGGTCACACACCAATTTTTTCAGGAATTGCGACACGATGCGGCGCATATCCCGGTCAGGTTGGTGGATGCGTACCTACGACCTGTGAGAAGGAACAGCCATGACCACATCCGTCGTGTCCATCGTCTACGTGAACGACGCTCCCGCCGCAGCTCGTTTCTACGGCGACCTCCTCGGCATGAGCCCCTCGTTCGAGACTTCGGGATACATCACCTTCGACCTCGGGCCAGGCGCTGACCTCGGTGTGTGGTCTGGCCAGTTCGAGGATCTGTCACCGGACGTCCCGCGCACCAGTGAGGTGTGCCTGGCCATCGACGGTGGACCCGACGAGCTCAACGCGATCTTTGAGCAGTGGAAGTCAAAGGGGGTCACGATCCTGCGCGAGCCTCATGATGCGGGGTTCGGGCTGACCTTCCTCGCAGCCGATCCTGACGGGAACCGTATCCGCGTCGCACCGCAGGACTGAAAAGGCCGAAATGCGGCAGGCGCGCACGATAGGTGTCGCGCCTGCCGTCGTCTGACTTCGAGAGGACGACGAGTGCCCCACGCGAATGCGCCCCTGAGCGTCGAGGGCCGTAGGCGGCTCGTGAAGCGGTGCCGGACACGTCCCATCGCCCACGTCGCCGCTGAGATGGGCATCTCTCGCGCATGTGCCAGCAAGTGGGTAAATCGCTGGCGGCTACACGGTGATGCGGGATTGCAAGACCGGCCGTCGAGTCCGCACCGGAGTCCGAACGCGACTCCAGCATGGGTCATCGAGCAGATCGAGTCCTGGCGCCGCGAGCACAAGTGGTCCGCGCAACGGATCACCGACGAACTTGTGAGTATCGGTTTTGTGATCAACCGGCGAACTGTCAGCCGACACCTGACCCGGCTCGGCCTCGGCGAACGCCGCTTCATCGACCCAGGCGGTGAGAACAACCGGAAGCCGGGGAAGATCATCGCCCGCTGGCCCGGACACCTGGTGCACCTGGATGTGAAGAAGGTCGGCCGGATCCCTGATGGCGGCGGGTGGCGGATCCACGGCCGGGACAGCGATCAGGCCAAGGTCGCCAGTCGGGCGAAGTCGGCCGGGGCGAAGCGTGGCTACGTCTACCTGCACTCCGTCGTCGATGGTTTCTCACGGCTCGCCTACACAGAACCGCTGGGCGATGAGAAGGGCGCGACGGCTGCTGCTTTCCTCGCCCGGGCGAAGGTCTGGTTCGCCGCCCACGGCATCAACCACATCCACCGGGTCGTCACCGACAATGGCGCTTGCTACCGCTCCGGCGACTTCGCCCGCATCGTCGGGCAAGGCACCCGGCATCAGAGAACCAAGCCATACACACCTCGGCACAACGGGAAGGTGGAGCGCTACCAGCGCATCATGGCCGAGGAAGTCCTCTACGCCCGCGAGTTCACCAGCGAGGACGCCCGGTCAGCCGCGATCACAGTGTGGAACATCCACTACAACTACCACCGGCCGCATAGTGCTGCCGCCGGAAAGCCGCCAGCAGCACGCCTCCGAGAGAGCGTCACCAACGTCGAGCCCTCATACAGCTAGAGCTCCTTGCGGAAGCTCTCCGTGACCTTGAGGAAGATGTCGTTCGCCTCGGTCTCCCCGATCGTCACCCGCACGCCCTCGCCCGGGAACGGCCGTACGACGACCCCGGCCTGCTCGCACACGGCGGCGAAGTCGACCGTGCGCTCCCCCAGCCGCAGCCACACGAAGTTCGCCTGAGTCTCGGGCACCGTCCAGCCCTGGGCGCGCAGCGCCTCGACTACCCGGTTCCGCTCGCAGACCAGCGCGCCCACGCGCCCGAGGAGTTCGTCCTCGGCACGCAGGGAGGCGACCGCCGCGTCCTGGCCGAGCTGGCTCACACCGAACGGCACGGCCGTCTTGCGCAGGGCGGCCGCCACCGGCTCGTGAGCGATCGCGAAGCCTACACGGAGCCCGGCGAGACCGTACGCCTTGGAGAAGGTACGCAGCACACAGACGTTCGGCCGCTCGCGGTAGAACTCGACACCGTCCGGAACCTCGACATCCCGCACGAACTCGCGGTACGCCTCGTCCAGCACCACCAGCACATCACCGGGCACCCGGTCGAGGAACCGCTCCAGCTCAGCCCGGCGGACCGCCGTACCCGTCGGATTGTTGGGGTTGCAGACGAAAATCAGCCGGGTCCGGTCGGTGATCGCGTCCGCCATCGCGTCCAGGTCGTGCACATCGCCAGGAGTGAGTGGCACCTGAACGGACGTGGCCCCGCTGATCTGCGTGATGATCGGGTATGCCTCGAACGACCTCCAGGCGTAGATCACCTCGTCACCAGGACCCGAAGTGGCCTGCAGCAGCTGCTGGGCTACGCCGACGGAGCCGGTGCCCGTGGCCAGGTCCGTGACCGGCACCCCGAAGCGGTCCGACAGCTCGCTCATCAGCCCCGTGCAGGCCATGTCCGGGTACCGGTTGAAGGACGTGGCCGCCGCGGTCACACCCTCCAGCACACCGGGCAGTGGCGGGTAGGGGTTCTCGTTGGAGGACAGCTTGTACGCCACCGGACCACCCGCCGCGGCCGGCTTGCCGGGCTTGTAGGTGGGGATACCCTCCAGCTCGGCTCGCAGCTTGGGGCTCGTCTCGCTCACCGCAGTCCTCCTCGTCGACGTAATGCTTCTCACTTTATGAGGATTCGGCGCGCCTGCGAATGGCCTGTGGACAACCACGTCCACACCGCGTCCGCGCCTCTCCGGTCGCACCGGCCGCACGGGCATCAGCTCCCGGAGGTGTACGAATCGGGGGGCGCGCCTCTCACGAGCGCACGCGCCGGTGGCTCACGCCGTAGCGCGCATCACCCGTGCAGGTGAGTTGAGACCTCTTCGAAACATGAGCTACTTGGCAGGCCCATACGCGTCGACAAGTAACGTACTAACATTGGATCGTTCAACTCCCTTGAATTTCAAGGAGATTGACCCGTTGTGACCTTGCAGAAACGTGCCTGTCAACGAGTGCATATGCGTCCGCACTACCCCACCGCATGAGCCCTACTATCGGCTCGCCATGACAGCAGCAGGGAAGCACCAGGTGAGCCGGGCGGATACTCCCCGCCGAGGCAGCCGGTCGGGCCGGGCGGGCATTCGAGACGTGGCCGCCGCCGCCGGGGTCTCCATCACGACCGTTTCCGACGCCCTCAACGGCAAGGGCCGGCTCCCGGACGCCACCCGACGCCATGTACGCGAGGTCGCCGACCGACTTGGCTACCGCCCCTCGGCGGCGGCCCGAACCCTCAGGACGGGCAAGTCCGGCCTCATCGGCCTGACGGTGACCACGTATGGGGATGAACCTTTCACCTTCACCGAGTTCGCGTACTTCGCGGAAATGGCGCGGGCCGCCACCTCGGCCGCGCTCGCCCGGGGCTATGCCCTGGTCATCCTTCCCGCGACCTCGCGCCACGACGTGTGGTCGAACGTCGCCCTGGACGGAACCGTGGTCATCGACCCGTCCGACCAGGACCCGGTCGTCAGCGAGCTGGTCCGTCAGGGATTACCGGTGGTCTCCGACGGCCGCCCGGCCGGCTCGCTGCCGGTCACCGCGTGGGTCGACAACGACCACGAGGCCGCGGTCCTCGGCATCCTCGACCACTTGGCCGACGCGGGCGCCCGCCGGATCGGACTCCTCACGGGCACGACGACCGACACGTACACCCACCTCTCGACGACCGCGTACCTGCGCTGGTGCGAGCGCGTGGGCCAGGATCCGGTGTACGAGGCCTATCCCGCGCACGATCCGTGCGCGGGAGCCGTCGCCGCCGACCGGCTGCTCGCCCGGCCCGACCGCCCGGACGCGGTCTACGGCCTCTTCGACCCGAACGGCACCGATCTGCTGGCCGCGGCCCGGCGGTACGGCCTGCGCGTCCCGGACGACCTGCTGCTCGTCTGCTGCAGCGAGTCAGCCGTGTACGCCACCACCGAGCCGCCGATCACCACGCTCTCGCTGAAGCCACGCCGGATCGGCACGGCCGTGGTCCAGCTCCTCATCGACGCCATCGAGGGGGTCGAATCGGACCAACCGGTCGAGCAGGTGATACCGACGGAGCTGATCGTGCGGAGCTCGTCCGAGCGGCGTCCGCCGCGTACGACGGTCAGTCCGCCGCGATCACCCGAAGAGGGTTGACGCCTCAGCGAGGATCCGAAAGGGGAAAGGGCGGGGAGAGCCCCGCCCAATTCGGGAGAAAACCGCGGTGAACTGGGGTCCTGCGCCATTTCACCACCCCTGGGTCATCACATGGCGCGATCCGCATTCCTATGATGGGCGGACGACACCGCGGGCCGCTGCGACCAGGCAGTCCGATGCGGTGCAGATGCGGCGCGATGGTGGTGGAGGGGTCGATGACTCAGGGGGCCGGTCAGGGACCCGAGGTGCGGACGCCGACGGTGCGCGATTTCCGCGTGCCCGCGTACGTCCACGAGGCCGGTCCGTACGGGCAGCACACCACGCGTCCCGGCGGGACCGCCAAGCCCGCCGAGGAGCCAGGAGGCTACCCCGAGGGCTACACCCCGACCCAGCGGGACCTCCCGGTGATCAACCGGGGTGACACACTTCAGGTCGCGATCGACCCGGAGGCCGTGGCGGCCGAGCCGTCCACCGCCAGGCCGGGCCCGCTGTTCGTCGTCGGGGACGTCCACGGCTACCTGGACGAGCTCCTCGCCGCGCTCCGGGAGAAGGGCCTCGTCGACGCGGAGGGCAACTGGTCGGCGGGAACCGCCCGGCTGTGGTTCCTCGGCGACTTCACCGACCGCGGCCCGGACGGCATCGGCGTCATCGACCTGGTGATGCGCCTGTCCGCGGAGGCCGCCGCGGCCGGCGGCTACTGCAAGGCCCTCATGGGTAACCACGAACTGCTGCTGCTCGGCGCCAAGCGGTTCGGCGACACGCCCGTCAACTCCGGCGCGGGCACCGCCACCTTCCAGGCCGCCTGGCTGCTCAACGGCGGTCAGAAGACCGACATGGACCGCCTCCAGGACCATCACCTCCAGTGGATGGCCCGCCTCGACGCCATGGAGGAGGTCGACGGCCACCTCCTGGTGCACTCCGACACCACCGCCTACCGCGACTACGGCGACTCCATCGAGGCGGTCAACGACACCGTCCGCGAGACGATCACGCGCAACGACCCGGACGAGGTCTGGGACCTCTTCCGCAAGTTCACCCGGCGCTTCTCCTTCCGCGACGAGGGCGGCGCCGACGCGGTGCGCTCCCTGCTGGACACCTACGGCGGCACACGTATCGTCCACGGTCACAGCCCCATCCCGTACCTCCTGGGCGAGGTCGGCTCGGAGGACGGCGAGGACGGGACGGGACCCTCGGTCGAGGGGCCGTACACATATGCGGACGGTCTGGCCGTCGCCATGGACGGCGGCGTGACCATGGCCGGAAAGCTGCTGGTCCAGCAACTTCCGCTGGATAGCTGAGGCGTCAACGGGCAGGCGTCCCCCGTCGGAAGACTTCGCTGGCCAGGGGCCAATTTCTTCAAACCCCCTGTCACCGCCTACCGTCACCGCTCTACCATCGGCTTATCCGTAGCAGGCTCCCCTCCGTTTCTGCCCGACGGCTCGTCAGCATGCCGAGCCACAAGCCCTACGGAGCATCGGGGGATGCACATGAACAGCGTTCCGCAGCACCTGCTCAGTGAGGACCGTCAGGAATACGAGCGGATCCTCGGCGAGGCGCTGCGCTCCGCACCACACCGCCCGGAATTCGCCGCTGGTCTGCAGCGGCTCAACCTCGAACAACTGCGCACCATGGCCCTCAGCGCCACAGCCATCATCACGGCGGCCGCGGCGACCGAATACGAGTACTACGTGAAGGTCCGCGACGAACTGCGCAACCCGTCGCTGTCCATCCCGCCCGCCCGCGAAGGCACGGCGGTCGGTTCCGCCGATCCCGCCGGGACCGAGGTGGGACTCGCGGCCGCCGTGGGCGAGGTCGGTGCGACGGCCGGTGCCGGTGCGGGCGCCGTCGCCGCCGTGCTCGCTCCCGTCCTGGCCGGTACCGCCGCCGGGCTCTTCCTGCTCGTGGGTTACATCATGAGGATGATCGACCCCGATCGGGCGATAGCCCAGACCCTTCTCACCACGGGATGGGTCTTCGCCGCGGTCACGGCTGCCGCGATCCTGGTGGCCGCGGTCGGCCTCCTGCTCACCGCCCTGCGCAACGGCTCCACGACCGTGGACGGCGGAGCACACGGCGAGTTGAGCGAAGAGGTGGCCCGGGCCAAGGAGGTCTGGCGTGAGGCACTCCTGGAGCGCGGCATTCTGCCGTTTCTGCGTGACGCTCTCAAAAATCCGGGCGTGGCAGCGCCGAGCGATCCGGATCGGCCGACCCCGCCCAGCCGTATGCCTCATCTCGGCTACAACCGCCCGAACTTCACCAGCCCGGGCAGCGGCCCCGCCGGCTCTCGCCCCAGCTTCAGCAGCCCGGACTTCACCAGCCCGGACTTCGGTGGCCCGGAGCACCAGCCGGACTGAGTCCTCGGGACCGAGCCGCCGCCCGGAACCCTCCGGGCTCGGCGGCCGACCGGCGGGAGCTCGGTCCGGAGGGCCGACGCGGTCGCACTCCGACCCGTCCGCTCGATGCGCGCATGGGACGCCCGCCGAGCCACGGCGCTGCCCGAGCGGCGGCGGGCTCCCCGGGCAGCCATCCGGGAGAGCACCGCCTCTGCGTGAACAGTCAACGGCCACGACGAACCGCGCCCGCCGCCCCCAGCCGTCCGCCCCTGGCTCTCAGTCCGCGATCGGCAGATACACCCGATTCCCCGCTTGAGCGAACTCCTTCGACTTCTGGGCCATGCCCGCCTCGATCTCGGCCCGGGAGCCGCCGTGTTCACGACGGATGTCCTGGGAGATCTTCATCGAGCAGAACTTGGGACCGCACATGGAGCAGAAGTGGGCCGTCTTGGCCGGCTCCGCCGGGAGGGTCTCGTCGTGGAAGTCGCGGGCGGTGTCCGGGTCGAGGGCCAGGTTGAACTGGTCCTCCCAGCGGAACTCGAAGCGGGCGTCCGACAACGCGTCGTCCCACTCCTGTGCGCCTGGGTGTCCCTTGGCGATGTCCGCCGCATGGGCCGCGATCTTGTATGTGATGACGCCGGTCTTCACGTCGTCACGATTGGGCAGTCCCAAGTGCTCCTTGGGCGTGACGTAGCAGAGCATCGCTGTGCCCCACCACGCGATCATCGCGGCACCGATGCCTGAGGTGATGTGGTCATACGCCGGTGCGACGTCCGTGGTCAGTGGGCCGAGCGTATAGAACGGAGCCTCATCACAGATCTCCTGCTGAAGGTCGATGTTCTCCTTGATCTTGTGCATCGGGACATGTCCCGGGCCCTCGATCATCGTCTGTACGTGGAAACGCTTGGCGATCCGGTTGAGTTCCCCGAGGGTGCGCAACTCCGCGAACTGCGCCTCGTCATTGGCGTCCGCGATGGAACCGGGCCGCAGGCCGTCGCCGAGCGAGTATGTGACGTCGTACGCGGCGAGGATCTCGCACAGCTCCTCGAAGTTCTCGTAGAGGAACGATTCCTTGTGGTGTGCGAGACACCAGGCTGCCATGATCGAACCACCACGGGAGACGATGCCCGTCTTGCGGTTCGCGGTCAGCGGTACGTACGCCAAGCGCACGCCCGCGTGGACCGTCATATAGTCCACGCCCTGCTCGGCCTGCTCGATGACCGTGTCCTTGTAGATCTCCCAGGTCAGCTCCTCGGCCTTGCCGTCGACCTTCTCCAGCGCCTGGTACAGCGGCACCGTGCCGATGGGAACGGGGGAGTTGCGCAGCACCCATTCACGGGTGGTGTGGATGTTCCGCCCGGTCGACAGGTCCATGACCGTGTCGGCGCCCCAGCGGGTCGCCCAGGTCATCTTCTCGACCTCCTCCTCGATGGAGGAAGTGACCGCGGAGTTGCCGATGTTGGCGTTGACCTTCACCAGGAACCGCTTACCGATGATCATCGGCTCGATCTCCGGATGATTCACGTTGGCGGGCAGTACGGCCCTGCCCGCCGCGATCTCCTCGCGGACGACCTCCGGCGAGACGTTCTCCCGTACGGCCACGTACTCCATCTCGGGGGTGATCTCCCCTCGTCGCGCATACGCGAGCTGGGTCACCGCCCTGCCGTCACGGCTCCGGCGCGGCTGGCGCGGCCGCCCCGGGAACACCGCGTCGAGGTTGCGCAGTCCGCCGCGCGGCGAGGTGTGCTTGATCCCGTCGTCTTCGGGGCGGACTGGACGGCCCGCGTACTCCTCGGTGTCGCCACGGGCGATGATCCAGTTCTCACGGAGGGGGACGAGTCCCCTCCTGACATCGGTCTCGACGGTCGGATCGGTGTACGGGCCGGAGGTGTCGTACAGGGTGACCGACTGCCCGTTGGTGAGGTGCACCTGACGAACCGGCACCCGCAGATCGGGGCGCGAGCCCTCGACATACGCCTTGTGCCAGCCGATGGACTTCCCGGCCTCCTGGGGCTCTTCGGCCTGAGGGCTTTCGCCCCGAGACGTGGCGGATGTCCCGCCCGTCTGGTTGGAGGCAGGCGTGCGTGTGTCCTCGATGGTCATGAGACCTACTCCCTACGCCGGCATTACCCGGTAACAGGTTCAGCGGTCGGCGCAGCGATTTCCGCCCGGCGATGTTCCACGTGAAACATCGCGTATGCGGACGTCAGCGCCCTCTCAGCCCGGTGCTCCGAGCTCCCGCGTGTGCAAAGGTGTCTCCACGCTAGCGTCAGATGTGGCGCGGTGAACAGTGGGCACCGCCCGTTCTTGCGATGATCGGTCGGTGACCACGATGCAGCAGCCCCCTCCTCCGCCCTCCGAGCCACCCCGTGGCCATGGCCCCGCAAACAGCCACTGGGACGGCAGCGGCGGAGGCCACGACCCCAGAGACGGGCACCGGGACGGCGGCGGCCGCGGTCCCGGAGACGGGCATGGCCAAGGCCCGCCCTCTGGGGGTGGCCACGGCCACTCGCACAGTCACGGCCATGGCCCTGCCGCCCCTGTTTCGCAGCATCTGCGCAAGGTCATCGCGGCGGTGCTGATCCCCTTCGCGACCGCGGTCGTCGTGGGTATGGTCGTGCTCTGGCCCGGAGGTGCCCCAGGGCACGAGCGCACCGGGGTGGGCTTCGACCGGCAGACGCAGTCGGCCACGGTCACCAAGATCGAAGAAGTCGACTGCTCCTCGGTGAACGCCTCGGGTGTCCCCCCGACCGGCGACACGTCCACCGCCGAGGGCTCGTCCGCCCAGCAGCAGGCGAACGGCACCTGCAAGAAGGCGACGGTCCGGGTCGACACCGGCAAGGACAAGGGCCGTACGTTCACGGAGATCGTTCAGCCGGACCAGTCACGGCAGTTGCGGCAGGGCCAGGAGGTCGTGGTCGCGTACGAACCCGCCGCGCCCAAGGACCTGCAGTACTCGGTCACCGATGTGAACCGGCGGTTCCCGTTGGCGCTGCTCGCCGGGATCTTCGCGCTCGCCGTTGTGGTGGTGGGCCGGCTGCGCGGGGTCATGGCGCTGGTCGCACTGGCGATCAGCTTCCTGGTGCTGACCTTCTTCATCCTGCCAGCCATCCTCCAGGGCTCGAACCCGCTGGTGGTGGCGGTGGTCGGAGCGAGCGCCATCATGCTGATCGCGCTCTATATGTGTCACGGCCTCTCGGCCCGTACCTCGGTCGCGGTGCTCGGCACGCTGATCTCGCTGCTACTGATCGGCCTGCTGGGCTCGGGGTTCATCGGCTGGGCCGACCTGACCGGCAACACGGACGACAACACCGGCCTGATCCACGGTCTGTACCCGGACATCGACATGAGTGGTCTGCTGCTCGCGGGCGTCATCATCGGTTCGCTCGGTGTGCTCGACGATGTGACGGTCACCCAGACGTCGGCGGTCTGGGAGCTGCACGCGGCCAATCCGTCGATGGGCTGGCGCGGGCTGTACCGCGCGGCCATCCGGATCGGCCGGGACCACATCGCGTCGGTGGTCAACACCCTCGTCCTGGCCTATGCGGGTGCCGCGCTGCCGCTGCTGCTGCTCTTCTCGATCGCGCAGAGCAGCGTGGGCACGGTCGCCAACAGCGAACTCGTCGCCGAGGAGATCGTGCGCACGCTCGTCGGTTCGATCGGTCTGGTCGCCTCGGTTCCGGTGACCACCGCGCTGGCCGCCCTGGTCGTCTCCGCCGACCGACCGGGCACCCCGACGACGGAGTCGGTGCCCGCTCCGGCGCGCGCCGGGAGGGGCCGCCGCCGCAAGCGCTGAAGCGTTACGGCACCGCGGCGGCGTACGGCTCATCCCGCGCTCGGCTCCTCCGCCAGGATGCGGTCCAGCGCCTCGTCGAGCAGCGTGTCGAAGTCGGCGAGGGAACGCTCCTGCCCCAGCGGCACGAGCTTGTCCGTGCGGTCCAGGAAGGCCACGAGCGGCGCCGTGCCGACCCGGAACAGCGCCTGGTCGCTGCCCACCTGAAGCCGGATCAGGACCTCACCGAACGTCTCCGGGTCGGCGGGGGCGATGTGCACGTCCCCGTCCCCGCACGGCCGTCCCACGCCGTCGATGAGTAGCTCCCGGCCGAACGCCCAGGTCACGGGAGCGTCACCGGGCAGGTGGAAGGTCAGCCGCACGGCATAGGGATCACAGGTCTCATAACGCAGCTCCACCGGGATGCGGAAGGAGAGCTCCTCGGACACGAGGAAGCTCATCATGACCTCTGCCTGTACCGACTCGCGCATCGCTTTACCTCGCCATGTTGGTCAGTAGCCAGGAATCATCCGCCTGACACTGCTGGAAGTTTGCTGAAAGTACACGGGAGATCACAAGGAGTGATTTTTCAGATGCTGATAGAGATCGCGAGTGTCCCTAGGAGCTTTCCCAGCTCGGCCTGCAACTGATGCGTCGCGGGCAGCAGCCGGTGGGCCTGGTGCACGGGCAGCGAGATGGCGAGGGTGCCCGCGGTCGTCCCAGCAGTGATCGGGATCGCGGCGCAGACCGTGCCCAGGGCGTACTCCTGCCGCTCGACGACCGGTTCCATCCGTCCGATCCGGTCCAGGCGCCGTAGCAGGGTCTCCTTGTCACGCACCGTGTACGGGGTGATCGACCGCACGGGGTAGCGGTCCAGGTGGTCGCGGCGGGCCTCGTCGCCGAGTTGGGAGAGCAGACACTGTCCGATGGCGTGGGCGTGCCCGGTCTCCCGGAAGTCGGCCCACTCCTCGACCGCCGGGGTGCTCGGGCTGTCGGCGACGCAGAGGACCTCGATCTCGCCGTCCCGGTAGACCGCGTAGTAGACGGGCACGCCGATGGTGTCCCGCCAGTGCGCGAGGGTCTCGTTCACCGTGCTGCGACGTTTCTCCTGCGCGCCGCTGCTGCTCAGCCGCTCGGCCGCCTCACCGAGGAAGAACAGCCCTTTCTCCCGGCGCAGATAGCCCTCGTGCACCAGCGTGCGCAGCAGGTGGTAGGCCGTGGGCAGCGCGAGCCCGGTGTCCCGCGCCAACTGTTTGGCAGGCGCCCCGTGTTGCCGCTCGGCGACGGCCTCCAGCAGCCGCATGGCCCGCTGTACGGAGCCGATGAGGGTGCCCGAGTGCGATTCCGGCGGGGCTGCCGGAGCCGGGATGCGCGCTCCCCGCCCCAATCCGTGCGAGTGCGGGGTGACGAGTCCCTGCGTATCAGGGGGGCCCGGTCGGACGAGGCGGGGTGCCGGAGCCGTGGGCGGCTCTGCGGGCCGGCCGGCCTCTTCACCCGGTGACGTGCGTGGCTGTGCAGGGGGAACCGGGGCTTTCGAGGGGTCCCTACGCGGCGCCGCGGGCGGAGCGTGGGTCTGCCCGGCTCGGGTGCGCGGCTGCCCGGGTGCACCGACCGCCGTTGTCGATCCACGGCCCGGCTGTGGTCGAGGGCCCGGTTGTGGGGGAGGAACAGCGCTCTGTGTCGCTCGGGAGCGGGGCGGGAAGAGCGGTTCTGCGGGTGCGGTGTCAGCCGTGGCCAAGGGTCACTCCCGAAGCGCGAGGAGGGCCACCCGTGCGGGGCACACGGGAGGAGATGCGCCGCCCGCGGGGTCGAGCCCGCGACGAGTGCCCGGACTCTAGCCGCCCGCCACCACTCGCATACGGCCCCGCCGGGAAACTTCCCTCTGGCGAGGGAACCTCACGTTCCTGTTACCGTCGCGCCCTGGCCGACCCTCACTCACTCACGCCTCAGTTCTTGCCCCATGCTGACGCCTCACCAGTCACCGCGTGACGACGAGCTCGTCGTGAACTTCCGTACGACGTAGATCAGTCCACCGACGAGCGCCACGAAGACGAGTACCTTGAAGAGCAGGCCGATCACGAAGCCGACGACATTGGCTATCAGGCCGCCGAACACGACCAGAGCGATGACCGGCACCGCGATCCACTTCACCCACCACGGCATCCCCGCGAAGATCTCCCGCATCGCCTTGCTCCTTGTGTCTCCACCCGTGGCCCCTCTTCTGAGGCACCGCTTCCGGGATTTCTGACGTCCTGCCATCGATGCTAGGGCCGCGGAGGGGCCGTTCGGGGGCTTCGCACCCCTTGTCCGTCCCTGATCGTTCCCCTAGGGAACCCTGAAGCGGACGTCAGCCCTCCGGTGGAGAGAACACCACCACGACCCGCAGGTCCTCGGTGATGTGATGAAACTTGTGAGCAACCCCGGCGGGCACGTACACGACACTGCCGCGTGCCACCTGGGTGGTCTCCAGACCGACCGTGAGCAAGGCGCGGCCGCTCACCACGAGGTACACCTCGTCCTGGCGGTGCGGCTTCTGCGGGTCGAGCTCCCCGGCGTCGAGCGCGTACAGACCGACCGACATGTTCCGCTCGCGCAGAAACTGCAGGTAGGCGCCCTCATTGGCGGCGCGCTCCGCCTCCAGCTCATCCAACCGGAATGCCTTCATCGACTTAGCCCGCCTTGCCCGTACTCGTAACCGATCTCGTCTGCCACGATCAGACACATGAAGAATTTCGTAGTCAAGACACTCGCCAACGCCGGGGCCCTCGCGGTCGCCGTGTGGATACTCGACAAGATCACGCTGACCGGGGACAGCACGGGCAAGAAGGTCGGCACACTGCTGCTGGTCGCGCTCGTCTTCGGCCTCGTGAACGTCGTGGTCAAGCCACTCGTGCAGCTGCTCACCCTCCCCCTGTTCATTCTGACGCTCGGCCTGTTCACCCTGGTGGTGAACGCCCTGATGCTGCTGCTCACCTCGTGGCTGGCCGACAAGCTCGACCTGAGTTTCCACGTTGACGGCTTCTGGACCGCCGTCCTGGGTGGCCTGATCATCTCGATCGTCTCCTGGGCACTCCACCTCGTCCTGCCCGACGGGGACTGAGGCTCCCAGATGACCTACCGCGTCTGCTTCGTCTGCACCGGCAACATCTGCCGCTCTCCGATGGCCGAGTCCGTCTTCCGCGCCCGTATAGAGGAGGCCGGGCTCGACGGCCTGGTCGAAGTCGACAGCGCCGGCACGGGCGGCTGGCACGAGGGCGACCCCGCCGATCCGCGCACCGTCTCCGTCCTGGAGACGAACGGCTACGGCAGCATCCACGCCGCCCGGCAGTTCCAGACCTCCTGGTTCTCCCGCCTCGACCTCGTGATCGCCCTTGACGTCGGCCACCTCAAGGCCCTGCGCCGCCTCGCGCCCACCGCCGCGGACGCGGAGAAGATCCGCCTCCTGCGTTCCTACGACCCCGCGGCGGGCGACGACCTCGACGTTCCGGACCCGTACTACGGGGGCATGGATGGCTTCGAGGAGTGCCTGGAACTCGTGGAAGCGGCGAGCCCCGGCCTGCTCACCGCCGTCCGCGAGCAGGTGGAGGGACAGGTCGCATGAGCACGGAGAACCCCCCTTCGAACCCCGGTGACGGCACCCGCGTGGTGCGGGCCGGGCTGCCCGAGCCCGTCAAGCACGAGCCGACCCTGCCCGGACCGGTCTTCGCCGCCCACTACCACCTGCCCGGCGACGCCACCGGACCGTACGCCTACGGACGCGACCAGAACCCCACCTGGACCCTCCTCGAACGCGCCATCGGCGAACTGGAGGCGCCCGGACAGGACGACGTCGAGACGCTCGCCTTCTCCTCCGGCATGGCCGCCATCTCGGCCGTCCTCTTCTCCCAGCTGCGCACCGGCGACGTCCTGGTCCTACCGAGCGACGGCTACAACGTGCTGCCCCTGGCAGGCGAGCAGCTGCGGTCGTACGGCGTCGAGGTGCGCAGCGCCCCGACGGGCGGCGACGCTCAGCTCGACCTTCTCGACGGCGCCAAGCTGCTGTGGCTGGAGACGCCCTCCAATCCGGGGCTCGACGTATGCGATGTACGGCGGCTCTGCGAGGCGGCACGCGCGCGTGGATGTCTCGTCGCCGTCGACAACACCCTGGCGACACCGCTCGGGCAGCGGCCGCTGGAGCTCGGCGCCGACTTCGCGGTGGCCAGCGGCACCAAGCAGCTGACCGGCCACGGGGACGTCCTGCTCGGGTACGTGGTCGGGCGCGACGCTTCCGCGATGGAGGCCGTACGACGCTGGCGCAAGATCGTCGGAGCGATTCCGGGGCCGATGGAGGCCTGGCTCGCGCACCGCTCGCTCGCCACGCTCCAGCTGCGGGCCGACAGGCAGAGCGTCAACGCCCTCGCCGTCGCCGAGGCGCTCATGGGATGGCCCGGGGTGGCCGGGGTGCGCTATCCGGGGCTACCCGACGACCCCTCGCACAAGATCGCCTCGCAGCAGATGCGACGCTTCGGGTGCGTGGTGTCGTTCTCGTTGCCCACACGCGCGTGTGCCGAGCGTTTTCTCGACGCGCTGCACCTTGTGGACGACGCGACGAGCTTCGGCGGGGTGCGGTCCACCGCCGAACGGCGCGGACGGTGGGGAGGCGACGCGGTTTCGGAAGGCTTCATCCGTTTCTCGGCCGGCGCGGAGGACACCGACGACTTGGTGGCGGATGTGCTGCATGCGCTCTCTGTGGCTACTGATTAGTACTCCGCTACGTACAACGGACGGTCCGAGCCTCCCCCCTCGTGGCTCGGACCGTCCCGGTTCCGCGCGCGAAGAACCGCGCGAACAAGGCTAATTGACTCTGTGTCAGTGTCCAATCACAGTAGCGACAGAGACCTATCGACTTATTTATAGTTGGGCGCTCCGGGGGTGGCGAGGGGAGGGGCGACCATGGATCTGGCCTTACTGCGGACGTTCGTGACCGTGCACCGCGCCGGCTCCTTCACTCGCGCCGCAGCGCTGCTCGGCCTCTCGCAACCGGCCGTCACCTCGCAGATCCGCACGCTCGAACGACAGCTGGGTCGTCCCCTCTTCCTCCGCCAGGCCCGGGGAGTGACCCCGACGACCATCGGCGACGAGCTCGCCCACAAGGCGGCGCCGCATCTCGACGCGCTCGTGGAGATCGCCGAGACCGGCCTGGACGACGACTCCTCCTTACGGACCCTCCATCTCGCCGGTCCACCCGAGTTCACCGCCGAACGAGCCCTGCCCGCCCTCACCGAGCTGACCGGAGACGACGGACAGGGCTTCGCGCTGAGGGTCTCCTTCGGAAACGCCGACGAGTCTCTCGACGGACTCGCCGCCGGCCACCACGACCTGGCCATCACCACCGCCCAGCCACGCGGCACCCTGCTCACCGCCACCCCGCTCTGCGACGAGGAACATGTGCTGGTCACCGCCCCGCGCTGGGCCGCGCGCATCGGTCCCGGCAAGCTGCGCCGCAAGGGAGCGCACACGCTGGAGCACTTCCCGGTCATCGAAGTGCACGAGTCACTGCCGTTCATCTCGCGTTACTGGGCCTCGGTCTTCGACTCCCGTCCCGCAGCCTCCGGCACAGTCGTCGTCCCGGACCTGCGCGCGGTCCTCGCCTGCACTGTCTCAGGTGCCGGCCTGGCCGTGTTGCCCCGCTATCTGTGCGCCTCCGCCCTGGAACGCGGTGATGTCGTGGCGCTCCTCGATCCGCCGGTACCACCACTGCGGACGTATTTTTTGGTGGTCCGCACCGGCACCCTGGCCATGCCGCACATCGCGCGGGCCCACGAGTGGCTGCTGCGGGCGGCGGTGGACTGGTCCTGAAGCGGCGCGGACCACGTCGGCGCGCCGCACTTCCGTGGTCAGGCGATGTTTCACGTGGAACATGTCGGGCCACATTTCTCCCATGACCGTCCGACCCGTGGTCAAGCGCACCGCCCGCGCCGTCCTGCTCGACGGCGACGACCTGATCCTGATCAAGCGGACCAAGCCGGGCGTCGATCCCTACTGGCTCACACCGGGCGGCGGGGTCGAGCCGGAGGACACGACTGTCGTCGACGCGCTCCACCGCGAGGTGCACGAGGAACTCGGCGCCAAGATCACCGATGTGGTTCCCTGCTTCGTGGACACCGTCGAGCACATCGGCGAGGACGGCGGCGCCACGGGCGTGAAGGTCCAGCACTTCTTCGTGTGCCGCCTGGAATCCATGGACCCCTCCAAGCGCCACGGGCCCGAGGTGGATGAACCCCAGGGCGAGTACGAGATCGTGCGCGTGCCCTTCACCCGGGTCGGCATCGCCTCCGTCCACCTCGTCCCGCTGTCCCTGCGGCACTACCTGGACGGAAACATCGAGGGCGTACGGGCGATGCACGCGCCTGACCTGGGCTGACCCCTCACCGGTTTGCTGCCGGGCCGCTACCCGCATGGACCTCTCGGTCAGTCCACGGCTGCCACGAGTTCCTCCACCGAGTCGTGGCGTATGCGTTCCAAGGGGATGCCGACGCCCTTCAGCGCGTCCACACCACTGCGGATCATGCCGGGCGGGCCCGAGAGGTAGGCGTCGTACCCGTTCCACGGTCCGTACTCGCGTATGGCGTCGGGCAACTGGAGCAACCCGTGCTTGTCCACCACCGGGCGGACCTCCAGCCATGGGTTGCTCTGCCGCAGCCGCAGCAGCGTGTCGATGTCGTACAGGTCGCGGTTGGAGCGGGCTCCGTAGAAGACCTCAACCGGGCGGTGCCGTCCATGTTCGGCGACGTCCTCGACCATGGCTTTGATCGGCGCGATACCGGTGCCGCCGCCCAGACAGAGCAGTCCACTGTCGGTGGTGTGGTCGACAGTCATCGCACCGGCCGGCGGGCCCAGTCGTATGACGTCGCCAGGCCGGGCACGGTGCACGAGCGCGTTGGAGACCCAGCCCGCGGAGATCGCCTTCACGTGGAACGACAGCAACCCGTCCGAGCGGGGTGCCGAGGCGAACGAGTAGTGCCGCCAGATCCGCGGCCACCAGGGAGTCTCCACACTCGCGTACTGCCCGGCGAGAAAGGGATACGGCTGGTTCGGACGAACGGTGAGGACCGCTATGTCGGCGGTTCTCAGCTCGTGCGAGACCACCTCTGCCATCCACCAGGGCGGGGAGCGCAGCTCGTCGGCGGCCGCCGCGTCGATCATCACCTGCGAGATGGTCGTGTACGCCCGGACCCAGGCAGCCTCGGTCTCGTCGTCCCAGATCGCCTGGGCATAGCGGCTCAGCGCGCCGATCAGACACTCGCCGACGGCCGGGTAGTGCTCGGCCTGGGTGCCGTACTTGCGGTGGCCGCGGCCGAGGTTCTGCAGGTAGTCGACGAGGACCGGAGCGTTGTCGATGTGCTCGGCGGCGGTCAGCAGCGCCTTGAGCAGGCGATCGCGCTGGGCGTCCATCGCCGGAGGAAACATAGGGCGCAGTTCCGGGTGCTGGACGAAGAGCAGCGCGTAGAAGTACGAGGTGACCTTGTCGGCGACGGGGCCGACCTCAGCCATGGTGCGCCGGATGAGCACGGCGTCGGGGGAGGGCTCGGGCGTGCGGGTGGCGCGCTGGACGGGTACGCGGGCCTCGAATACAGAGCGCTCGGAGCCGTGCTCGTCCTCACGAGGGCCCGGCCGGGGGTGTGCCGGGGCGCTGGGGTGCGGCGCCTCGGTGGCCGGTATGGGATCCTGCGGAGCCTCGTCACGGTCTTGCTGGGGCCCACTCTGCGGCTCCTGAGGCCTGCTCACGGGCCGGAACGCGGCGAGACGGTTACCTTCCGGCTTCGAGCCTCCGCCGGGGGACGGCGGCTGCGTCCGCGGTGTGAACCAACCGCTTCCGTCACTGTCCCCCGAAGTGCCGTTGCCGGCCGACGTGGTGGTCGGAGCGTCCATGGTGTGCCTCGCCTCGAGCATCTTTCGGTCGATCTGCGCACTTCCCGGGTCGGAAGTAGCCTGTTTTCCCCCGCGGACGGCCTTGCTTTCCCCGTTCGTTCCTGTCGACCAATGCGGCCACATTCAACCCGCATTCCCGCTGCGTACGGACAAGTAGGTGAGAGTGTGACGTGAGCCGCAGCACTCATGCCGCAGCGTTCCACAGCGCACGGACGCCCCGCCTCATAACGGTGAACGCAGGTCTTCGATCTCCCTGTCCGGTTAGGCTGCATTGGACTGCGTTCGCACCCACTCCATGAGACGACTACATCTCGCTTCGGACACGAACCGGACTCGACCCTACCGGCAGGATCGCCATATACAAGTCCCCTCTTGCTGTACTGGAAATTCAACAGGTGCGAACCAGCAACACCTTCAATTACCGGGCGCGTCGCACCAATTCATAGGCATCCCACAGATCCTGCCCCGTGTAGGAGTGGGTGGCGAGCCGCGTCAGATACCGATCGGCATTAACAGCCACCGAGATCGGCACGGTCCCGAAGAGTTCCGCATCGGAGAGCGAGTCGCCGTAAGCGACGCAATCGGCCAGGGTCAGCCCTAGCTCCCCGCAGAGCCGATCCGCGATCTCCACCTTGGCCGCCGGTGTGAGGATCCCGGCCGGATCGACGGGCACGCTGAAGGGCACCCGGGGGAAGCGCGATCCGTACGCCGCGTGTGCACCCCATGCGGTGAGCCGCTCGACGAAGAACGAAGGCGAGAGCGAGATGACGGCGCAGTACTCCCCGCGTTCCCGGATCTCGGCCCAGGTGTCCCGGATACGCGACAGCCACGGCGCTCCGTCGAAAGCAGCGGCGACATGGCTCTCGGTGAGCCCGGCCCACAGGCCGTGTACACGCTGTGCGTACGCCCGCGAGTCGATGCGCCGCGTCACGAAGTCCCGTTCGAGTTCGGCTATCTCCTTGGCCAGACCGAGTTGCCGCGATATCTCCACGGGGGCCGCCGTGTCGTGCAGCAGAGTCCCGTCCAGGTCGAACAGGTGCAGTCGTGTCATGGGAGACGAGGCTAACCGCGCCCTCCTTCACGCCTGCACGGGTGTGCCTGCACGCGGGTGTTTCACGTGAAACATCTGTCCGCCCGCTGTGCGGTTGTGCACGAGATGGCCAAAAGCGCGTACGTGTGACCGCAAACCGGTGGACGTCCGGGCTCGTGTCGGACAGCCTGACCTGCGTGCCGACACCTTCCCCCGCCGCTCTGCCCATCCGTCGTCTGACGCCTCGCGATCTCACCGCCTGCGCCGACTTGTCCGAGGACCGGGGCTGGCCCCGCGAGGAGCACAAGTGGGGGCTGCTTCTCGCGGCAGGGACCGGCTACGGCATCGATGCCCCAGAGGGTGGTCTCGTCACCGCCTGCGTGGTCACCGAGTACGGTCCGGCGGGCCGCCCCGACCTGGGGGCGATCGGCATGGTGCTGGTCGCCGAGCGACACGCCCGCCAGGGCATCGGCCGCCGTCTGATGCGCCATGTCGTCGCAGAACTGGGCACCACTCCGCTGACCCTGCACGCGACGCCGTATGGACGTCCTCTCTACGAGGAGTTGGGGTTCAAGGTCACCGGCCGGGCTGAGATGGTCCGAGGCCACTTCGCAGCGGGCGGATCGTCCCCCGCGGTCCCCACACGCCCGGCCACGGCCGAAGACCTCACCACGATCCTGCGACTCGACGAGGAAGTCTTCGGCACGGACCGCACCCATATCCTCACCCGGCTCCCCGCCTTCGCCGATCAGCTACGCGTCGCCGAAGAGAACGGCCGGATCATCGGCTACGCGGCCGCCTGGCCCAATATGGACGACCATGTCGTCGGCCCGCTGATCGCCCGCGACACACAGACTGCGAAGGCGCTTATCGCCTCCCTGGCAGCCCACACCGATCGCCCGTTGCGCACCGACATCGACGTGCGTCATGAGGAGCTGCTGGCGTGGGTGAAGGAACGCGGCCTGGAATCGGTCGCCTTCAACGCGGTGATGACGTACGGGATTTCCGAGCTGCCGGGCGACTGGACCCGACGGTACGCCCCACTGACCGTGGCAGCAGGCTGAGGCTCCCCACCGAGGAGGCTGCCCCGCGGCTGGTCAACGAGGCACAGACGTCCGCTGCTCGACCGCAGCGCTTCCGCTACGACGGTGCTGGGGACGCTCCCCTTGCGCTCCAGCGCAGCCGGCAGAAACGCCAGCATGAGGGCGCTGACCGCGAGGGCGACTCCGACGGCCAGTTGGGTGCCGTGTAGCTGAAGCCCGCATCGATGACGAGGCCAGTGCGGGTGCGCCGTGCGCTTGGTCGAGGACCCGCTTCTGCAACGGCGGCACGGTCGCGAAGCCAAGGGCTCCGATCAGCGCGAGGGTCACCCGCTGCGGCGGCCTTGTCGTGTGCGGTGAACGCGAACAGGGCGAGGACGACGGCCATGGCGCCCAGTGAGACGTACTGCCGCCGAAGCCGAGCACGGTCATCGCCATGGCGAGCAGGACCTGGACATTCTTGAGCGCGGCCAACTCGTGGCGCAGGCGCACGCCTTCCGGCTTTGGCGTCTCGGGACGAGCCGGGCGCCCCCCCAGCAGGCCGACGACGCCCTCCGGGGCGACCAGGTCGGCCGCCACCACCGAGCCGATGCCGATGAAGGCGCCGTGGGCGAGCGAGAGTCGAAGTCGCCCGCGACATCAGGCAGCACCCCCGTGATCACGAACTCAATAGTTGCACACGCTCCATAGATGCATAAGCCGACTATTGCGCCATTGGCCTACCCTGGGCGTGAGCCGCTCCCGGGACGGAGGAAGCCGATGACAGCTACGGACCCCGCGCTCGCCGCCCTCGCTCAGGGTTGGTGCGCCCTCTCCCTGTTGCACGGGAGGATCGAGGCGCGCATCGAACGCGCACTGCAGTCCGGGCACGGCCTCAGCGTGCGCGAGTACTCCCTGCTCGACGTGTTGAGCCGCCAGCACGACGGCGAAGGAAGGCATCTGCAGATGAAGCAGGTCGCCGACGCGGTCGTGCTCAGCCAGAGCGCTACCACCCGACTGGTCACCCGCCTCGAAGACCGTGGACTGCTCGCGCGCTACCTGTGCCCGACCGACCGCCGGGGCATCTACACCGACGTCTCCGAAGCCGGCCTCAAGCTCCTCGCGGAGGCACGCCCCACGAACGACGCCGCTCTGTGTGAAGGGCTCGACGAGGCGGCGGAGAACCCCGAACTGGCCCCTCTCGTCCGCGCCATGAAGTCGCTGAACGTGCCCACGTAGAGTTCAGACATGGGAGACCTTGAAGTTCGCCCCGCGACCAAGGACGACGTCACAGCGATCGTCGCGATGCTCGCGGACGATCCCTTGGGCGCGCAGCGCGAGTCGCCGGACGATCTGGCCCCGTACCTCACGGCCCTGGAGCGGCTCAGCAGCGATCCCCATCAGCACCTGATGGTCGCCGTTCGTGGGGGCCGAGTCGTCGGCACGCTTCAGCTGACGATCGTCCCGGGCCTTTCCCGGCGAGGCTCCACTCGCTCGATCATCGAGGGTGTCCGGGTGCACGCCGAGGAGCGCGGAAGCGGACTCGGCACAGAACTCATCGAGTGGGCGATCGCCGAATCACGGCAGCAGGGCTGCCAGTTGGTACAGCTGACATCCGACATCACACGCACCGACGCGCACCGCTTCTATGAGCGGCTCGGCTTCGAGGCCACCCACGTGGGCTTCAAACTGCAGCTCTGAGCGACACTCGGTGATGCGTGCGGAATCCTGTTTCACGTGAAACATCACGTGACAGGACCCCACCCTCACCAACCGGCGTCTACGAGATCCCGCGCCACCCCTCGGGGTCCACTCCACCTGGCACTGGAGCCCCCTCCTCGTACGGCTGACGCGTGAACACGAACGAGCCGAGGTCCAGATGGCTCACAGATCCGTCGGGCCTCCGTACCGCCCTCAGGAGCTCTCCGGCGAAGTAGCCGTTGAGCCCGGTCCATGTGCCGTCGCCATTGGGGCGGAAACGAGCACTGCGCAGGGTGGCGGCGAGCGGCTCCAGCGAGACTCCCCCATCGGCCACGAGTCGCAGCGCGAAGCTATGCGTGCCCCAGTACCAAGGACCCGCCAACTCCAGGACCGCGCGGTCGACGTCGGGCAGCGGTTGCCACGGATCAGGGATCCTGGGCTCGGCCTCCGCCACGATACGTACGAGGTCAGCGGCCACCTCCGACACCACCGGCCCGGAGGTGCAGTTGGCGAGCACTACGGCAGCCACATCGTCCTCGACGCTGATCGTGAGGTTCGCGAGGAAACCCGGAACCGAACCGCTGTGGCCGACAAGGAATCGGCCGTCTTGGTGTTGGAGCTGCATTCCGAGTCCGTATGCCGCACCGGCGGATACGTCAGCTGCCTCGCCCGGTGCAGCGGGCGTCCGCATCTCCAGGACGGACTCCGCGCTCAGTACTCGATCGTCCCCCTTGGCCAGGAAGACAGCGAAGCGCGCCAAGTCAGCTGCCGTGGACCAGAGTTGCCCCGCCGGACCCATCCGCCCCAGGTCCTCGACGCGCTCCGGCAGCAAGACGTCGGCCCAGGGGTGCACGGCCCAGCCACCGGCGTGCGGCGCCTGGGGGTGCCACGTCGTGCGGTGCAGTCCCAGCGGTTCGAGCACCTCACGCCGCAGGACATCCTCCCAAGGCGCGTCCCTCAACCGCTCGACGAGCGCGCCGAGGAGGGTGAAGCCCGGGTTGGAGTAGTGGAAGCGGCGACCGACCGGGTGCCGGTGCGGCTGCTCGCCGAGCACGTCGGCGAGTTCCGGGCGCAGGGAACCAGGGGTGCGCTCCCACCAGGGGGAGGGTGACTCCGCCGCCAGTCCACCTGTGTGCGCGAGCAGTTCGGCGATGGTGGCCTCCCCCGCGCCGGTGCCCGGCAGATGCTTCTCCAACGGGTCACCGAGGTCCAGCAGGCCCTCATCGCGCAACCGCAGCACCAGAACGGCCGTGAAGGTCTTGGTGATAGAGCCGATGCGGTACTGCACGTTCGCATCCGGCGCGTGCCCGTCCACCGAGGTCCGCGCCCCGTTCCACACCCTTTCCCCGCCCCGGACCACCGCCGCGACCAGCGAAGGCGCACGCCCCTCGGACTGAGCGACAGCGATGCGGTGCAGCAGGGCCCGGCGCGTGGCGGGCAGCAGCTTTTCCTGAGGTGTTGTCATGCGCCCAGTTCATCCGGCACGGGCATCGCGCGTCGAGCGCTTTTCCTCCGGACGGCGAGGCCTCCGGATCAGGTCTGCGCCATGTCCACGAATCGCGAGTAGTGCCCCTGGAAGGCGACCGTGATCGTGGCCGTAGGACCATTACGGTGCTTGCCCACGATGATGTCCGCCTCACCCGCTCGGGGCGACTCCTTCTCGTACGCGTCCTCGCGGTGCAGCAGGATCACCATGTCCGCGTCCTGCTCGATCGATCCCGACTCGCGCAGGTCGGAGACCATGGGCTTCTTGTCCGTACGCTGCTCGGGGCCACGGTTGAGCTGGGACAGCGCGATCACTGGCAGCTCCAGCTCCTTGGCCAGCAGCTTCAGGTTTCGCGACATGTCCGAGACTTCCTGCTGGCGGCTCTCAGACCGCTTGCCGCCGGACTGCATCAGCTGCAGATAGTCGATGATGACGAGCTTCAGGTCGTTGCGCTGCTTCAGGCGCCGGCACTTGGCGCGGATCTCCATCATCGACAGGTTCGGGGAGTCGTCGATGTAGAGCGGCGCGGCCGAGACATCGGGCATCCGGCGGGCCAGCCGGGTCCAGTCCTCGTCCGTCATGGTGCCGGACCGCATGTGGTGCAGGGCCACGCGCGCCTCGGCCGACAGCAGACGCATCGCGATCTCGTTGCGACCCATTTCGAGCGAGAAGATCACGCTCGGCAGGTTGTGCTTGATGGAGGCGGCGCGAGCGAAGTCCAGCGCCAGCGTGGACTTACCCATAGCGGGTCGGGCCGCGATGATGATCATCTGGCCGGGATGTAGACCGTTGGTGAGCTGGTCGAGATCGGTGAAGCCGGTCGGCACACCGGTCATCTCCCCCGACCGCGAGCCGATCGCCTCGATCTCGTCGAGAGCGCCCTCCATGATGTCGCCGAGCGGCAGATAGTCCTCGGTGGTGCGCTGCTCGGTGACCGCGAAGATCTCCGCCTGGGCTCTGTTGACGATCTCGTCCACGTCGTCGTCGGCCGCGTATCCCATCTGGGTGATGCGGGTGCCGGCCTCGACCAGGCGGCGCAGGACCGCACGCTCATGGACGATCTCCGCGTAGTACTCCGCGTTCGCCGCCGTCGGCACCGTCTGGACAAGACCGTGCAGATAGGAGGCGCCACCGACCTTGGTGATCTCACCGCGTTTCGTGAGCTCGGCGGCGATGGTGATGGGGTCGGCGGGCTCGCCCTTGGCGTAGACGTCGAGGATCGCCTGGTAGATGGTCTCGTGGGCCGGCTTGTAGAAGTCGGGGCCCTTGAGGATCTCGACCACGTCGGCGATGGCGTCCTTGGACAGCAGCATGCCACCGAGGACGGACTGCTCGGCGTCGAGATCCTGCGGGGGCACCCTCTCGAAGGCCGAGCCTCCGCCGTCCCATTCCCCGTTGTCCCGGCCTCGGTCGTGCTGCTCGTCCCGGCTCCGGCCGCCGTCGTGGCGTCGACGGGAGGCGGGCAGACGATCACTGGGTCCGCTGTCGGCCCACGGGTCGTCCAGGGGCTCGGAAATGCTCACCGAGCGACCTCCTCCCGTCCGCCGAGCGGACCTCGCCGTGCCTCTCATTTCTACGGCACGACACTGACAAATGAGACGCCCAACTCCGGTTCTGGTAGGTCGGTTTTGCGAGGTTTCCGTGATCTACCAAGGAGCGGGCGCCGCACCACCGTAGGCCCGCAGGCACCGTCAGCCAATCTGGTTATCCACAGGCCATGTGGACGACGGCCCAGATGCTGTGGAGAACCCCGCAAAACCTGTGCACGACTCGGTGGACAGGCCTGTGAACAAGCCCTCGCCACCTCCCCGAAGACCGCTCCGACCTGGATATTTACCGTCCACCGGCTGTGCAGAAGAAAAACTTCCCTGACCGGATCAAGATCATCGCAACGATTACGCGACAGCACCCTCCATCGAATCCTATGTAATAGGCACTAGGTGGTTGCATCTCTTACCTGTGGAAGATTAGATTGGTGGCCATGACACAGGCTCCCGCGACGACCAAGGCCGCCCGGCGCCGGCACGACCGAGAGATCATCACGCTGGCCGTTCCGGCCTTCGGCGCGCTCGTCTCCGAGCCCCTTTTCCTTATGGTCGACACCGCCGTCGTCGGCCACCTCGGCACCGCCCAACTGGCCGGTCTCGGTGTCGCTTCAGCACTCCTCGTCACCGCGGTCAGCGTCTTCGTCTTCCTGGCATACGCCACCACGGCTGCTGTCGCCCGACAGGTCGGTGCAGGCGATCTGCGGGCTGCCATTCGTCAGGGCATGGACGGCATCTGGCTCGCTCTGCTCCTCGGCGTCCTCGTCATCGCGGTCGTCCTCCCCACAGCGCCTTCCTTGGTGGCCCTCTTTGGTTCCTCGGACACCGCAGCCCCTTATGCCACGACCTACTTGCGAATCTCGGCCCTCGGCATCCCGGCGATGCTCGTCGTCCTCGCCGCCACAGGTGTACTGCGCGGTCTCCAGGACACGAAGACCCCTTTGTACGTCGCCGTCGTGGGCTTCTTCGCCAACGGCGCCCTTAACGTGGGCCTCGTCTACGGCGCCGACCTGGGCATCGCCGGATCCGCCTGGGGCACGGTCATCGCCCAGTGCGGCATGGCTGTCGCCTATCTCTGGGTCGTGATTCGCGGAGCACACAAGCACGGCGCTTCACTACGTCCGGACGCCGCCGGTATACGTGCCTCGGCTCAAGCCGGAGCGCCCCTGCTCATCCGGACGCTCTCCCTGCGAGCGATTCTGATGATCGCCACCGCGGTCGCCGCCCGTCTGGGAGACGAGAACATCGCCGCACACCAGATCATCCTCTCCCTGTGGAGCCTGCTTGCCTTCGCTCTGGACGCGATCGCCATAGCAGGACAGGCCATCATCGGCCGGTACCTGGGAGCGGGCGACGCTCAGGGAGCACGCGAGGCATGCCGCCGCATGGTGCAGTGGGGGATCGCCACGGGTGTCGTACTCGGACTTCTGGTGATCGCCACCCGCCCCCTGTTCATCCCACTCTTCACAGGCGACCCAGCGGTGCAGGAAGCAGCGCTGCCCGCCCTGATCGTGGTGGCACTCGCCCAGCCGATCTCCGGGATCGTGTTCGTACTCGACGGCGTACTGATGGGCGCGGGAGACGGCCCCTATCTGGCCCGGGCAATGATGTTGACCTTGGCGGTCTTCGTCCCTGCAGCTCTGCTCGTCCCTGCCCTCGGCGGCGATCTGACGGCCCTCTGGGCCGCCATGACGCTGATGATGGCGACTCGCATGCTGACCCTGTGGCTGCGCTCCCGCTCCGGTCGCTGGATCGTCACCGGAGCGACGCGCTGAAAAGCCCAGCCTCGTTTCACGTGAAACATCGCCCTTCGCTCTGTTTCACGTGAAACAGTCACTCCGCAGGTATCCGGCCTGAATTACCTACGGCGGGGAGCCCGAGAAAAGCATGTGGGGCCGCACCCTTCACAGGGTGCGGCCCCACGCTGCTTCAGCGAGCGCGACGCTTAGGCCGCGACAACCTCGATGTTGACCTTGGCGGCAACCTCGGGGTGCAGACGCACGGACGTCTCGTGAGCGCCCAGCGTCTTGATCGGAGCAGACAGCTCGATGCGGCGCTTGTCGACCTCGGGGCCACCGGAGGCCTTGATCGCGGAAGCGATGTCGGCCGGGGTGACGGAACCGAAGAGACGACCGGCGTCGCCGGAGCGGACGGCCAGGCGGACCTTGACGGCCTCAAGCTGACCCTTGACCTGGTTGGCCTGCTCGATGGTCTGGATCTCGTGGATCTTGCGAGCACGACGGATCTGCTCGACGTCCTTCTCGCCACCCTTGGTCCAGCGGATCGCGAACTTCCGCGGGATCAGGTAGTTGCGAGCGTAACCGTCCTTGACGTCGACGACGTCGCCGGCGGCACCGAGGCCAGAGACCTCGTGGGTGAGGATGATCTTCATTAGTCGGTCACCCTTCCCTTAGCGCGCGGTGGACGTGTAGGGCAGCAGCGCCATCTCACGGCTGTTCTTGACGGCCGTGGCGACGTCACGCTGGTGCTGCGTGCAGTTGCCGGTCACGCGGCGGGCACGGATCTTGCCGCGGTCGGAAATGAACTTCCGCAGCATGTTCGTGTCCTTGTAGTCCACGTACGTGACCTTGTCCTTGCAGAAAGCGCAGACCTTCTTCTTCGGCTTGCGCACAGGCGGCTTCGCCATGGTGTTTCTCCTGTGTGATCAAGAAGTTTGGGGTACGGCCCCGCCCTTGACCTCCAGGACCGTGATCGGCCCGAAGAGTCTTAGAAGGGGGGCTCGTCCGAGTAGCCGCCACCGCCGCCGGAGCTTCCGCCCCAGCCGCCGCCACCGCCCTGGTTGCCACCGGCGGGAGCACTGCTGGCCCACGGGTCGTCGGCGGGAGCGCCGCTCTGCTGACCGCCGCCGGGGCCTCCGCCCCAGCCGCCGCCACCCTGGCCGCCACCGCCACCGCCGCCGTAACCGCCCTGGCCACCGCGGCCGGCGGTCTTGGTGACCTTGGCCGTGGCGTTCTTCAAGCTGGCGCCGACTTCCTCGACGTCAAGCTCGTAGACCGTGCGCTTGACGCCCTCACGGTCCTCGTAGGACCGCTGCTTCAGCCGGCCCTGCACGATGACGCGCATGCCTCGCTGGAGCGACTCGGCGACGTTCTCCGCCGCCTGACGCCAGACCGAGCAGGTCAGGAACAGGCTCTCGCCGTCCTTCCACTCGTTCGTCTGGCGGTCGAAAGTGCGGGGGGTGGACGCGACACGGAACTTCGCGACCGCCGCACCGGACGGGGTGAAGCGCAGCTCGGGGTCGTCGACAAGATTGCCGACGACCGTGATGACGGTCTCGCCTGCCATGGGGGAACCTCTCGGCGGGTTTGCTGCTGGCTGCTTGGTGCTGCTACTCGGATCCCGGGATCAGCTGAGCGGAAGAGCTCAGTGGGTCTCGGGGCGGAGGACCTTGGTCCGGAGGACCGACTCGTTCAGGTTCATCTGGCGGTCGAGCTCCTTGACGACCGCAGGCTCGGCCTGCAGGTCGATGACCGAGTAGATGCCCTCAGGCTTCTTCTTGATCTCGTACGAGAGACGACGACGGCCCCAGGTGTCGACCTTCTCGACCTTTCCGTTGCCCTCACGGACGACGGAGAGGAAGTTCTCGATCAGAGGGGCGACAGCGCGCTCCTCCAGATCGGGGTCGAGGATGACCATCACCTCGTAGTGACGCATGTGGAACCCACCTCCTTTGGACTCAGCGGCCACGGTCGTTCCGTGGCAGGAGGGTTGTGATGCGTACGCAACGGTATCGGCCGCCACTGACAATCGGGGGTCCCGTCGGGGAATCCATGCCATGGCCTGGGCAGACACTGCTACAGACGGTACAGAGTACCCGCACACCCGCTTCCGGTTGAAATCCGGCCCTGGGGACCGTCAATCTGTACGCATCGGGTGTGTATGGCGCTACGATGCGCCGCCTTCCGCAGGAGGTGCCCTATGGCACAGACATCGCGACCCAACATCGCCGGCTCTCTGCTCGCCACCGACAACAAGCCCCACCCCGTGCAGGACACCCTGCTCGCCGTGACGCTCCTGCTCGGGGCGGTCTCCTTCATCACGGCGATGTTCGACCATCTGCACCTGCTCAGTTCCTGGACAGGGCTGGTGGGCATCCTCACCGGCGCGTACGGGCAGTTCATCTCGGAGACAACCCGTGAGCGCTTCGGACTGATCGTGGGTCTCGGTGCCTCGGCCGTCGGATTCTTCCTCGGCATGGCCCATGGAGGGCTCTTCGGCGGGGTCATCAGCTGACTCCGTACCAACTGCCGTACGGTCGGGGGACGGTTCCTGTGGCGGGCCGTCGCCTTACATCGGACCAAGCGGCCGAATAACACCGTCTGGCGTCCCGGCCAGGTACCGGCCGGGCGCCAGGTTGCGTACGGCCATCCGGGGCGCTCGCAGGGCGCAGTAGGCTTCGGCGCGAGAGCCGGAGCCCCTGTACCCATGGGGACACACCAGCCCGAGGAGCACCCCGAATGAGCCTGACCCTGAGGACGATCAGCCGAGAGCAGCATCTGGCGTACATCCAGAGCCTGCCCGCGGCGAGCCACATGCAGGTCCCGGCCTGGGCCGACGTCAAGGCAGAGTGGCGCTCCGAGAACCTCGGGTGGTTTGACGACAAGACCGGCGAGATGGTGGGCGCCGGCCTGGTGCTCTACCGCCAGCTGCCCAAGATCAAGCGCTATCTCGCCTACTTGCCCGAGGGCCCGGTCATCAATTGGTTCGCGCCGAACCTCACCGACTGGCTCGAGCCGATGCTCGCCCATCTGAAGCAGCAGGGTGCCTTCTCGGTGAAGATGGGGCCGCCGGTCATCATCCGGCGCTGGGAGGCCACGTCCATCAAGAAGGGCATCCAGGACCCGGACGTGAAGCGCCTGCGCGACATCGAAGCGGACTTCATCGAGCCGCGTGCCTTCGAGGTCGCCGACAAGCTGCGCCGCATGGGCTGGCAGCAGGGCGAGGACGGCGGTGCCGGCTTCGGGGACGTCCAGCCCCGCTACGTCTACCAGGTGCCGCTCGCCAACCGCTCCCTGGAAGAGGTCCACAAGAACTTCAACCAGCTGTGGCGCCGGAACATCAAGAAGGCCGAGAAGGCAGGCGTCGAGGTCGTCCAGGGCGGCTACCACGACCTGGAGGAGTGGCAGCGGCTGTACGAGATCACGGCCGTGCGTGACCGCTTCCGGCCCCGCCCGCTGTCGTACTTCCAGCGCATGTGGACGGCCCTCAACACCGAGGACCCCAACCGCATGCGTCTCTACTTCGCCCGGCACGACGGCGTGAACCTGTCCGCCGCGACGATGCTGGTCGTCGGTGGTCACGTCTGGTACTCGTACGGCGCTTCGGACAACATCGGCCGTGAGGTCCGGCCCTCGAACGCGATGCAGTGGCGCATGCTGCGCGATGCCTACGCTCTCGGCGCGACCGTCTACGACCTGCGCGGCATCTCCGACTCGCTGGACGAGACGGATCACCTCTTCGGCCTGATCCAGTTCAAGGTGGGCACGGGCGGGCAGGCCGCCGAATACCTCGGCGAATGGGACTTCCCGCTCAACAAGCTGCTCCACAAGGCGCTCGACATCTACATGTCGCGCCGCTGACGCCCCCGTTTTTGCTTCCATACCTCTGATACACCGCAGCCACGAGAAAGGTTCCGGGACCGGCCATGGCGCTCACGCTCTACGTCGACACCACGCGCTGGCGGGCACACCACAAGCACGTTCAGGAGCAGTTCCCGGGACTCGTCCCCGTCTGCAAGGGCAACGGCTACGGCTTCGGGCACGAGAAGCTGGCGGAAGAGGCCACGCGCCTCGGGTCGGACGTCCTCGCCGTCGGCACCACCTACGAGGCTGCCCGGATCAAGGACTGGTTCAGCGGCGACCTGCTGGTGCTGACGCCCTACCGACGCGCTGAAGAGCCCGTACCCCTGCCCGACCGCGTCATCCGCTCCGTGTCGTCGGTCGACGGCGTGTACGGCCTCGTGGGCGCCCGCGTCGTCATCGAGGTCATGTCCTCGATGAAGCGGCACGGTGTCAGCGAGCAGGAGCTGCCCCAGCTCCACGCGGCCATAGAGAACGTGCGCCTGGAGGGCTTCGCCATCCATCTGCCGCTGGACCGCACCGACGGCTCGGACGCCGTCGAGGAGGTCATCGGCTGGATGGACCGTCTGCGCGCGGCCCGTCTCCCGCTGCACACCATGTTCGTCAGCCATCTCAAGTCCGAGGAACTCGTCCGCCTCCAGCAGCAGTTCCCGCAGACCCGCTTCCGGGCCCGTATCGGCACGCGGCTGTGGCTGGGGGACCACGAGGCGACCGAGTACCGCGGGGCGGTCCTGGACGTTACTCGGGTCGCGAAGGGCGACCGCTTCGGTTACCGGCAGCAGAAGGCGGCCTCGGACGGCTTCCTGGTGGTCGTGGCGGGCGGAACGTCGCATGGGGTGGGTCTGGAGGCTCCGAAGGCGATGCACGGCGTCATGCCGCGCGCCAAGGGCGTTGCACGGGCCGGCCTCGCGACGGTCAACCGGAACCTTTCTCCGTTCGTCTGGGGCGGCAAGCAGCGTTGGTTCGCCGAGCCGCCGCACATGCAGGTGTCGATCCTCTTCGTGCCCGCGGACGCCCCTGAGCCGAAGGTGGGCGAGGAATTGGTGGCCCATCTGCGGCACACGACCACACAGTTCGACCGCATCGTCGACTGCTGATCTCAGCCCCTCAGGGCACGCAGCGGCGCATCGGCGGGCGGGAGCGATCGCCCCGCACAACATGGAAGGCCGTACACGGATAACCCCGTGTACGGCCTTCCGCGTCAGACCACGCGCCATGTTCGCTCAGGGCGAACTGTCTGCCGGATCCCGGCTGCCCCACTCCACAGGCGGCCCCTCGAAGTGCGCCTCGTGGCGCGGGGGACGGGCCGCGGCGCCGTACACATGGACGTCCTCCGCGCCGTCCAGCACACCGCCGGACGGATCGTCGTCACCGGCTCGGCGCACCACGTCCCGTTCCGGCATGAAGATGTCGCGTACGACGACGACGCACAGGTACAGGGTTCCCAGCAGGTGGGCCACGATGGCGAACTGGTATCCCTCGGCGGGCAAACCCTTGTGGGCGTCCCCGCTCGTCGTGTACGCGAGGTACATCCAGATCCCCAGGTAGTACGCGACCTCGCACGCCTGCCAGATCAGGAAGTCACGCCAGCGGGGCCGGGCCAGCGCGGCGAGCGGGACCAGCCAGAGCACGTACTGCGGCGAGTAGACCTTGTTGGTGAGGATGAAGGCAGCGACGATCAGGAAGGCCAACTGAGCGAAGCGGGGACGGCGCGGCGCGGTCAGCGTGAGCGCGGCGATACCGGCGCAGACCAGCAACATGGCGATCATCGCGTACGCGTTCGCCGTCTCGGCGGTGATCTGGATGTTCATCCGCTGCGAGATGACGAGGAAGAACGAGCCGAAGTCGACGCCGCGTTCCTGACTGAAGCGGTAGAACTTCGCCCACCCGTCCGGCGCCAGGAGCATCACGGGAAGGTTCACCGCGAGCCAGGCCCCGACGGCGCCGAGCAGCGCGATCCCGAACGCACGCAGCTTGCCCGCCCGCCAGCACAGTACGAGGAGCGGTCCGAGCAGCAGGAACGGGTAGAACTTGGCGGCGGTGGCGAGCCCGAGCAGCACACCGAAGGCAAGGGGACGCTGACGGGACCACATCAGCATCGCGGCGGCCAGCAGGGCCACGGCGAGCAGATCCCAGTTGATGGTGGCCGTGAGGGCGAAAGCGGGCGCCAGGGCCACCAGCAGGCCGTCCCAGGGCCGCCGCCGGTGGATGCGCGCGGCACAGACGGCGATGACCGCCGCGCACGCCATCAGCATCCCGGCGTTGACCACCCAGTACCACTGCTCTTGTTCCTGGATGCTGCCGCTGCCCGGGGTGAGCCACGCGGCGACCTCCATGAACACTCCGGTAAGCACCGGGTACTCGAGGTATTCCATGTCGCTGGTGTCGACAGGAATCTTGTCGAAGTACGGCACGAGGCCATCGGCGAAACCGCGCCCCTGGTAGAGGTGCGGGATGTCCGAGTAGCACGCGTGCGTGTACTGAGAGCTGGCACCGAAGAACCAAGCGCCGTCGTAGCAGGGCAGCTTCTGCACCATGCCGAGCGCGAACATGCCGATCGCCACGAGTGCGACGACCCGCACGGGGGTCCACCAGGACGACCCGAGCAGTGCCCGCCGCCCGATCGGGCCGCCGATCAGCTCACTGCCGGTCGCAGCGACCTCGTCCTCTTTGGTGGGACGCACCGGCTCCGGCTCGTCCACGCTCATTCGCGTCGTCTCTGCACTGGGCATGCCGCACATCCTGCCGTACGCGCCTGGGAATACGCCGAGGACCGCTGCATCCCATGGCCGGGGACAGCCCGTGTTTCACGTGAAACGCATCTCGACCACATCGCTCCCACCGCGGAGCGGACACGGCAAGGGCCACCGCACCCTGATGGGTGCGATGGCCCTTGTTTCACGTGAAACACCCTCTATGGGGGTGGCGTGCTATCCGGTGTTGCCGCCGAACAGCCCCCCGTTCTGGTTGCCATTCGTGCTTTCTTCTTCTGACTCCGTCGGTGTGGCGGTCACACCACCGTCGGTGCCGGCGGTATCCGTGCCGCCCGTCTCCGTACCTCCCGTCACCTCACATTTGGGGTTGAACGGGTTGTTGCAGGACTCGCTGGGCGACGGCGACGGCAGAACCTCGCTCTCGCTCGGCGACGGGCTCGGCGACGCGCTCTCCTCCTCCTCGGGCTCGGTCACCGTCGGGGTCGGCGTCGGGTCCGGGTCGTCGTTGACGATCTCACCGATGGGTTCGGGCTCCGGGAAGTCCTTCGCCGGCTGGCCCTTGAGCGCGTCCTCCATGTAGTCGTGCCAGATCTCGGCCGGGAAGGAGGCACCGTGGATCGTCTCCTTGCCACCCGTTCCGTACATCTCCAAGAAGGTGCGGTTCTTGTTGGACTCGTCGTCGTCCATGCGGTACATGCTGATCGCGGTCGACAGCTGGGGGGTGTACCCGACGAACCAGGCCGACTTGTTGCCGTCGGTGGTACCGGTCTTGCCGGCCACCTGTCGGCCGGTCAGCTGGGCGGAGGTACCAGTTCCCTCCTCGACGACGGTCTTGAGGACGTCGGTGACGTTGTCGGCGACCTCCGGGGTGAAGGCCTGCTTGGTGTCGGCGATCTCCTCGTGATCGAACGTCGTCAGGCCCTCGTGCTCGACCTTCGTGACGGAGAACGGGTCGTTCTGCTTGCCGCTCGCGGCGAAGGTCGCGTACGAGCCCGCCATACGGATCGCGCTGGGGTCGGAGATGCCGATCGAGAAGGACGGGTATCCGGTGCCCGCCAGGCTGTCCTTCTTGAGGCCGGCCTCGATGGCCGCTTCCTTCACCCGATCCAGACCGACGTCCATGCCCAGCTGCACGAAGGCGGAGTTCGCCGAGACCCGCATCGCCTCACGCAGGTCGATCTGGTACTTCGGTGGGCTGCCGTACGACGCGTCGTCGTCGTTAGCCTGCAGCCACTCCTCACCCTTTTCGTTGGTCCAGATGTCGCCGTTGTAGTCCCTGATCTTGAGGTTGTTCTTGCCGCTGTAGAGGCTCTTCGGCGAGACGATGGTGACCTCGTCCTGCGCCTGCGACTCCCCGAGGTCGGGGTCACGCTTGCCCCAGGTCATGGCCGCTGCCAGAACGAACGGCTTGAACGTCGAACCGACCTGCGCACCGGTGACGTCGGCATTGTTGGTGAAGTGCTTGGTGGCGTCCTCACCACCGTAGATCGCCTCGATGGCACCCGACTTCGGATTCACCGACGCGCCACCGAACTGCACATGCGTGTCCGTCTTCGGGCGCTGTTTCGGCTTGATGTTCTCCTTGCGGACCTTGTTCACGGCCTTCTCGAGCTCCTGGACCTTCGTCTTGTCGAAGGTCGTGTGGATCTCGAATCCGCCCCGTTCGAGCTGTTGCTGCGTGATCTTGGTGTTGTTGAGGATGTAGCCCTTGGCCGTGTCGACCAGGTAGCCGATCTGGCCGCCCAGCTGAGCGTTGGACCGAGGCTTCTGGATCTTGGGGAACTCGGGGTACTTGTCCCGCTCCGCCGCCGTCAGGTGCTTGTCCTTGACCATCTCCTCGAGGATCCACCTCCAGCGCTCCGTGGCACGCTTGGTGTTCGCCTGCGCCGTGGCCGCCGGGTCGTACGCCGTGTTGCCGGCCGGGTCGTAGTACGTGGCGCCCTTGAGGAGCGCGGCGAGAAACGCGCACTCGCTCGCGTTGAGCTTCTCCGCGTCCTTGCCGAAGTAGGTGCGGGCCGCCGCTTGGAGACCATAGGCGCCACGGCCGAAGTAGGCCGTGTTCAGGTAGCCCCGCATGATCTCTTCCTTCTCGACGGAGGCACCCACCTTGACCGAGATGAAGAGTTCCTTGACCTTCCGCGACAGGGTCTGCGACTGGTCGTCGAGCATGGCGTTCTTCACGTACTGCTGGGTGATGGTCGAACCACCCTGCGTCTGACCGCCCTTGGCCATGTTGACGACGGCACGGGCGATACCCATCGGGTCGACGCCGCTGTCGGTTTCGAACGTCTTGTTCTCGGCCGACATGACGGCGTAGCGCATCTCCTTGGGGATCTTCTCGTACGCGATGATCTGGCGGTTGACCTCACCACCCGTCGCGACCATCTGGGAGCCGTCGGACCAGTAGTAGACGTTGTTCTGCGCCGTTGCCGCCTCGGCCGGGTTGGGGACGGCCACGACCGCGTAGCCGATGCCGGCCGCCGCCACCAGGCACCCGAAGAACCCGATGAACAGCCCCGTCACCTGACGCCACGACGGCACCCATCGCATGGCCCCGTACTTGCCGGCGCGTGGATAGTCGATGAAGCGCTGCTTGCCGGGTGGAGCGGCGCGTCCGCGGCCACGACCGGGACCACGCCCCGCCGGCTCGGCCGCTCTACGGCGGCCGCCACCAGTGCCGGTGCTTCTCTGCGCCGCCCGTCGTGCCGCGGCACGGCCCTCGTACGGGGTCTCTTCACCTCCCGCCCCATAGGTGTCGGAAAGTGACCCGGTGGCGCCCCGCGGTGCCGCGCGGCGGCCGGAGGACGCCGACTGGCCGCGTCGGGCCGCGGCACGTCCGCCTCCCTGCGGCTGCGGCGGTTTGCGACGGTGCTCGCTCATCGAACGACTACTCCTCGGGCAGGCGCACCCTTGCGCGCCTGGAAACGGCGGCTGGTTTCCGGTCCCCCCGAAGTACGGATGCGGTCGTGTTGGCATTCATCCGTACCGCACCCAGGACGACGACGTGCTCAAACGTCACTCGGTTCCCAGTGGTGTGCATGCCGCACAGACTACGCACCGCCAAAACACACTGAGTACCGAACCTCACCCCAAAACAGGCAACTTGCTTCTTACGAATCGGTGATGTGATCCCGTTCACCGCGCCACCACTTGTCGCATTCGGAGGGGCGTTCTATCGTCGTGATGTATCGAGTCGATACATCAGCACGGCATATACGCGTGTCGGAAGGCCAGCGGCGAAGAGGAGGCGACATGAACCGGCGCTCCGGGATACTCGAGTTCGCCGTCCTCGGCCTGCTCCGCGAAGCCCCGATGCACGGCTATGAGCTGCGCAAACGCCTCAACACGTCGCTGGGTGTGTTCCGCGCGTTCAGCTACGGCACGCTTTACCCCTGCCTCAAGACGCTGGTCGCCAACGGCTGGTTGATCGAGGAATCGGGGGGTACCCAGGACGACGCTCCCGCCGCCCCGCTCACGGGTCGCCGCGCCAAGATCGTCTACCGGTTGACGGCAGAAGGTAAGGAGCACTTCGAGGAACTGCTCTCGCAGACGGGCCCCGACGCGTACGAGGACGAGCACTTCGCCGCTCGCTTCGCGTTCTTCGGGCAGACCTCCCGTGATGTGCGCATGCGCGTCCTGGAGGGCCGTCGCAGCCGTTTGGAGGAACGGCTGGAGAAGATGCGTGCCTCCCTGGCACGCACCCGCGAGCGCCTCGACGATTACACGCTTGAGCTCCAGCGCCACGGAATGGAGTCCGTGGAGCGCGAAGTGCGCTGGCTGAACGAGCTCATCGAGAGCGAGCGGGCGGGCCGGGACCTGAAGGGCCCCGCCCATGGAGAACCCGCTCGCGACACCACAGAGGGAGCGCCGGGCGCCCTGCCCCGGTCCGAGGGCACCCCTCGGCCGGATGCGCCCGGCGACACCGCCACGTGAGGTCCCTGCCAGGACCTCACTCGTACACACAGGGAGCAACCGGAATGGGTTCGGTTCGCGTAGCCATCGTCGGCGTGGGCAACTGTGCCGCGTCGCTGGTGCAGGGAGTCGAGTACTACAAGGACGCCGACCCGGCGTCCAAGGTCCCGGGTCTCATGCACGTGCAGTTCGGTGACTACCACGTCCGTGACGTGGAGTTCGTCGCGGCCTTCGACGTCGACGCGAAGAAGGTCGGTCTCGACCTCGCGGACGCCATCGGCGCCTCCGAGAACAACACCATCAAGATCTGCGACGTACCGAGCACCGGCGTGACCGTCCAGCGCGGCCACACCCTCGACGGCCTCGGCAAGTACTACCGCGAAACCATCGAGGAGTCCGCCGAGGCCCCGGTCGACATCGTTCAGGTCCTCAAGGACAAGCAGGTCGACGTCCTCGTCTGCTACCTGCCCGTCGGTTCCGAGGACGCGGCGAAGTTCTACGCCCAGTGCGCCATCGACGCCAAGGTCGCCTTCGTCAACGCCCTTCCGGTCTTCATCGCCGGCACCAAGGAGTGGGCGGACAAGTTCACCGAGGCGGGCGTCCCGATCGTCGGTGACGACATCAAGTCGCAGGTCGGCGCCACCATCACGCACCGCGTCATGGCGAAGCTGTTCGAGGACCGCGGCGTCGTCCTGGACCGCACGATGCAGCTGAACGTCGGCGGCAACATGGACTTCAAGAACATGCTGGAGCGCGACCGCCTCGAGTCCAAGAAGATCTCCAAGACGCAGGCCGTCACCTCCCAGATCCCCGACCGGGAGCTCGGCGAGAAGAACGTACACATCGGTCCGTCCGACTACGTCGCCTGGTTGGACGACCGCAAGTGGGCGTACGTCCGCCTCGAGGGCCGCGCCTTCGGTGACGTCCCGCTGAACCTGGAGTACAAGCTCGAGGTCTGGGACTCCCCGAACTCCGCCGGCGTCATCATCGACGCCCTGCGCGCCGCGAAGATCGCCAAGGACCGCGGCATCGGCGGCCCGATCCTGTCGGCGTCGAGCTACTTCATGAAGTCCCCGCCGGTCCAGTACTTCGACGACGAGGCCCGTGAGAACGTGGAGAAGTTCATCAAGGGCGAGGTCGAGCGCTAAGCAGGCCTGTCATCCGGCCTGTTGAGGGTCCCCGGGGCTTACGCCCGGGGACCCTCCCCGTATGTGAGGCTGTGCGCCATGGCTGTCGTACGTGACCTGCGGGTACTCCTGCGTTTCCGGGACTTCCGGCATCTGCTCGCCGTACGACTGCTGTCCCAGGGAGCCGACGGCGTCTTTCAGGTCGCGCTCGCCACATACGTCGTCTTCTCGCCCGAGAGGCAGACGTCGGCGGCCGCGATCGCCTCCGCCATGGCGGTCCTGCTCCTTCCGTACTCCCTCGTCGGACCCTTCGCGGGCGTCCTGCTGGACCGCTGGCAGCGCCGTCAGGTCCTGCTGTACGGCAGTCTGCTGCGCGCCCTGCTGGCGTGCGTGACAGCCGCCCTCATCGTGAGCCACGTCGCCGACTGGCTCTTCTATGTCTCCGCGCTCTGCGTCACGGCGGTCAACCGCTTCGTCCTGGCCGGGCTCTCGGCCGCGCTGCCCCGCGTGGTGGATGACGACCGCCTGGTGATCGCCAACTCATTGTCCCCGACTGCCGGAACGCTTGCCGCGACCGCGGGCGGCGGACTCGCCTTCGTCGTACGCCTGGTGGGCTCGGACTCCGACGCCGCGGTGGTCCTCCTCGGTTCGGTCCTCTACCTGTGCGCGGCCCTCGCTTCGCTGCGCATGGCCCGGGAACTACTCGGCCCGGATCCCGAGTTGGTGCAGCCACGGCTGGGCGCGGCCATCGCCGGCACGGCACGCGGCCTGGTCGCGGGCGTACGGCATCTCGCCGAGACGGGACGGCGGGCCACGGCCTGGGCCTTGGCGTCGATGACCCTGATGCGGTTCTGCTACGGCGCACTGACAGTCATGGTGCTCATGCTCTGTAGGTACGCCTGGACACCAGCGACCTCTGCGGAGTCCGGCTCCGATGAGGGACTCGCCCTCCTCGGTCTTGCCGTGGCCGTCTCGGGGGCGGGGTTCTTCGCTGCGGCAGTGATGACGCCCTGGGCTGCCGGGCGGTTGGGGCCGGCCCTCTGGATCGTCACCTGTGCCACGGCGGCCGCCGTGCTGGAACCCGCCCTCGGCCTGCCCTTCACGAAAGTGCCCCTATTGATCGCGGCGTTCGTCCTGGGCCTCGTCACTCAGGGAGCGAAGATCGCCACCGACACGATCGTCCAGACTTCGATCGACGACGGTTACCGTGGCCGGGTCTTCTCTCTCTACGACGTCTTCTTCAACGTGGCTTTCGTCGGCGCCGCCGGAGTGGCCGCCCTGATGCTTCCTCCCGACGGCCGCTCGGTCGCTCTGGTCGTCACGGTGGCCGTGGTCTACGGAGCCGCCGCCGCGACCATGGCCCGCTTTGGGCTGCCGAGGCAACACTGATGCGCGGGTCGATGTTTCACGTGAAACATCGCAGTCGAACGTCACACGGCGCGATGTTTCACGTGAAACATCGCGCCGCGCTGCCACCCTATGGAGGCGGAGGACCCTGTGGTCACAAGACCTGCGGCATCTGGGCCCACCACTCCTTGAGTGCCGCCACCGCGTCGTCGTGTTCCATCGGCCCGTTCTCCAGCCGCAGCTCCAGCAGGAACTTGTACGCCTGCCCGATCACCGGGCCCGGGCCGACGCCCAGGATCTCCATGATCTGGTTGCCGTCGAGGTCCGGGCGAATGGCGTCCAGTTCCTCCTGCTCCTGAAGCTGGGCGATGCGCTCCTCCAGACCGTCATACGCACGGGAGAGCGCGTTCGCCTTGCGCTTGTTACGCGTGGTGCAGTCGGAGCGGGTCAACTTGTGGAGTCGGTCGAGAAGCGGGCCCGCATCGCGCACATAGCGGCGGACGGCGGAGTCCGTCCACTCCCCGGTGCCGTACCCGTGGAAGCGCAGGTGAAGTTCGACCAGACGCGAGACGTCCTTGACGAGATCGTTCGAGTACTTGAGGGCCGCCATACGCTTCTTGGTCATCTTGGCGCCCACCACCTCGTGGTGGTGGAAGGAGACTCGGCCGTCCTTCTCGAAGCGACGCGTACGCGGCTTGCCGATGTCGTGCAGCAGTGCGGCAAGGCGGAGCGTGAGGTCGGGACCGCTGTCCTCCAGCGCGATCGCCTGCTCCAAGACGATCAGCGTGTGGTCGTACACGTCCTTGTGCCGGTGGTGCTCGTCGCGCTCGAGCCGCAGCGCCGGCAGTTCGGGCAGGACGTGTCCGGCGAGGCCGGTGTCCACCAGCAGGGTCAGGCCCTCGCGGGGGTGAGCGGACAGGATCAGCTTGTTCAGCTCGTCCCGCACCCGCTCCGCCGAGACGATCTCGAGGCGGCCCGCCATGTCCGTCATCGCCGAGACGACCTCGGGGGCCACCTCGAAGTCGAGTTGCGCGGCGAATCGCGCGGCCCGCATCATGCGCAGCGGGTCGTCGGAGAAGGACTCCTCAGGAGTGCCGGGGGTCCGCAGCACGCGCGCTGCGAGATCTTCCAGCCCGCCGTGCGGATCGATGAACTCTTTCTCCGGGAGCGCCACCGCCATCGCGTTCACGGTGAAGTCACGCCGTACGAGGTCCTCCTCGATCGATTCGCCGTACGACACCTCCGGCTTGCGCGAGGTCCTGTCGTACGCTTCGGATCGGTAGGTCGTGACCTCGATCTGGTAACCGTCCTTCTGTGCGCCCACCGTGCCGAAGGCGATACCGACCTCCCAGACGGCGTCGGCCCAGGGGCGCACGATCTTCAGTACGTCCTCGGGGCGGGCCTCCGTCGTGAAGTCCAAGTCGTTGCCGAGCCGGCCGAGCAGCGCGTCCCTGACCGAACCGCCGACCAGGGCGAGCGAGAACCCGGCTTCCTGGAAGCGGCGGGCAAGGTCGTCGGCGACAGGGGACACCCGCAGCAGTTCACTCACCGCGCGGCGCTGCACCTGGCTCAGGGCACTGGGGTCTTCGTTGGCGTTCGGCACAACAGAAAAGGGTACGTGGCCCCGATGGCAGCGGTCGCCTCCATTGAATGTGCACAAGGGCTTCGTGCAGGTGACCCCATCGCCGACACCGCTCAATACGTGCACATACAGGGACAGCGCGGGCCTGTCCCCCGATCTTGTGGGCCGGACCGCGGCACTTCCCGTCAGCGCGCATCGTTACCATGCGTGGACGCACATTCCGACGACCACTGACGACGACGAGGGACGGGCGAGCGCGTGGCCGAGGCGGCAGACTTCCAGGGGACAAGTGCCTCACCTGCCCGCCGGTGGCTGCTGCGCACCGGAGCGCTGTTCGCCGGGGTGCCTCTGCTGGCCGGTCTGCTCCAGCTGCCCACGGCCGCGGACGCCCAGGCGGCGCAGCAGGCGTCTCCGGCCGAGGCCATGGGGGCGAACACCGTCGAGGTCTCCCTGGACTCGCTCAGCCCCAGCGTCCCCACAGACGGCGACACGGTAACGGTCTCGGGCACGGTCACGAACAAGGGCAAGCAGACGATCACGTCGGCCCATGTGGGCGTGCGCGTGGGCTCGGCACCCATGACGGGCCGTTCGGCCATCGACGACGCCGCCAAGCGCACCGGTTTCGACCAATTCGCCGACGGGACGGAGATCGGCGGCAGGTACGTGGAGAAGTTCTCCGAACTCGCCTCCGGCGTGGCCCAGCCCTTCACCATCTCGGTGCCCGTCAAGGAGCTGGACCTCGGCGCGGACGGTATCTACCAGCTCGGCGTCTCGCTCTCGGGCCGGACCTCCGCCTCCTCGTACGACCAGGTCCTCGGCATGCAGCGTACGTTCCTGCCGTGGCAGACCGACGAGGCGGACACAAAGACGCAGACGACGTACCTCTGGCCGCTGATCTCCACCAGCCACCTCACCGCCGAGACCGGCCCCGGAGAGCAGCAGACGCCCACCTTCCTCAACGACGACCTGGCCAAGGAGATCTCCGCCGGCGGCCGCCTGGAGCAGATGCTGGCGCTGGGCAAGGACCTCGACATCACCTGGGTGATCGATCCGGATCTGCTGGCGTCGGTCGTCGCGATGACGGGGAGCTACAGCGTCCGGAGCGGAAACACCACCGTCGCGGGCAAGAACCAGGCCGTCGCCAAGGAGTGGCTGGCCGAACTGGAGACGGCGGTCCAGGGCGAGGAAGTGATCGCCCTTCCGTTCGCCGACCCGGATCTGGCGTCGCTGGCTCACAACGGCAAGACAGTCACCGGCTCCCTGAGCCGTCTCAAGGACGCCACCGACGTCGCCGCGGACACCGTCAGGAACATCCTCCGGGTGGAGCCGAACACGGAATTCGCCTGGCCCGTGAACGGCGCCGTCGACCCGTCGATCGTCAAGGTCGCCATCTCCGCGGGTGCCGACAAGGTGATCGCCCGCAGCGACAGCCTGCAGGAGAGCAGCGGCCTGTCCTACACCCCCAACGCGGCGCGTCCCATCGGTGGCGGCACCACGGCCGTCGTGGCGGACGCCCGGCTCTCCACGGCGTTCCAGGGCGACATGACGAAGGCCGAGAGCTCCACGCTGGCCGTGCAGAGGTTCCTCGCCCAGAGCCTGATGACGGACCTCCAGAACAACAAGCAGCGCAGCATCGTGATCGCCCCGCAGCGCATGCCGTCGGTGAGCCAGGCACGGACGATGGCCCAGGCATTGACGGCTCTCCAGGGAGGAACCTGGTCACAGCCCCAGGAGCTGTCCGCGGCCGCCGACGCGAAGCCTGACCCTGACGCCAGCACCAAGATCCCGTCCGCCGCGGCGTACCCCAAGTCGCTGCGCAAGCAGGCGCTGCCGAAGTCGGCGTTCGAGGTGATCCAGACCACACAGAGCGACCTCGACCGCTTCAAAGTGATCCTCACCGACCAGTCCCGTGTGGTCACGCCCTTCGGCCGGACCATGGACCGGGAGATGTCCACGTCCTGGCGGGGCCGCGGCGCGGAGGCAGAGGCATACCGCGACGACGTGGAGACGTATCTCGGCACGCTCACCAGCCAGGTCCGGCTCATCGAGAAGTCCGAGACGAAGCTCTCGGGCCGCAGTGCCACGATCCCGGTGACCGTGCAGAACAACCTGGTGCAGGGCGTCGACAATCTGACGCTGCGCCTCACGTCCGAAGCCCCGAAGCGCCTGAAGATCGGTGACGAGGAGCAGTCCGTCGACATCTCGGGCGGACACAGCGAGTCGGTGAAATTCACCACCAACGCCGAGGCCAACGGCCCGGTCACCGTCGTCGCCCAGCTCTACACGGAGGACGGTGAAAAGTACGGGAGCGAGGTCCGTTTCACGGTGAACGTCACCGAGATCACGCCTATGGTGATGCTGGTCATCGCCGGTGGCGTCCTGCTCCTCGTACTCGCCGGATTCCGTATGTACACGCAGCGCAAGCGCGCCGCCGCCCGACTGGAGGCGGAGGGATCCTCGGCCGACGACCACTCGTCGGAAGACATCTCGCCGGACGAGGACGCGAACACCGAAGCGGCCTCAGTCGTACACACTGCCGAGGAGGAGTCCCCGGCCGAGTACGGGGCAGACGAGCCGGAGCACCCGAGTGACCCGGCACCGGACACCGCACCGGAAAGCGCCGACCCGTCCGGCACGGGTGAGAGAGTGGACCGTTGAGCGATTGTCGTGGCCGGTGGGCCCGGGGACGATGAGGTGGGGTAACCATGAACGCGCCGTACGACGGTGACCGCGGCCAGGGCGCGGCCGATTCGGGCTACCCCGACGGCCCGCTGCCCGGGCCGGGCCAGGTGCCGCCGCAGCCCCCCGCGGACATGTACCTCCAGGACGCCTACGCCCAGGACCCCTACCGCGCGCAGGACCTGGCCGCCCAGGACCCGGTGGCCGAGGCCCTCTACGACCGTGCCGCCCACCCGCCACCGCCTCCGGGCACCTACCAGCCTCAGCAGCCTCTGTACGCGCAGCCGGCGGCGTCGCAGTACGCCCCCGATCCGCGCGTGTGGGCCCAGACGCCGGCGCCGGAGCCGGAGGGGCCGACGCGGCATCTGCCGTACGGCGACGACGCCCGCCCGACCCAGTTCGTGGGCGTGGACGATCTGGTCACCCAGGCCGGGGAGGAGCGCCACGAGCCGGACGCGTTCGCTCACCTCTTCCGGGACCAGCAGCAGAGCGGTCACCCGCCCATGGGGCAGCCGTCCGTGCCCAACCCGGCCCCCGCCCCGGCGCCGGGCCCAGGGCGCCCGGCACACGAGGAGCCCGCCCCAGCCCCCGCTGCCACTCCCGCGCCTGCCCCGAAGAAGGGCGGACGGGCCTCGGGACTGCTGAAGTCGAGCGCCGTGATGGCAGCGGGCACCATGGTCTCGCGCCTCACCGGCTTCATTCGGTCAGCGATGATCGTTTCGGCCCTGGGCCTCAGCCTCCTCGGTGAATCCTTCCAGGTGGCCTACCAGCTGCCGACGATGATCTACATCCTGACCGTCGGCGGCGGCCTCAACTCCGTCTTCGTGCCGCAGCTCGTGCGTGCCATGAAGGAGGACGACGACGGCGGAGAGGCATACGCCAATCGGCTGCTGACCCTCGTCATGGTGGTCCTGGGCCTGCTGACCGCGCTCGCCATGTTCGCCGCACCACTCCTCGTCCGCGCGCTGTCGAACCCTCTCGCGACCAATCCCGAGGCCAGCGAGGTCGCTGTCACCTTCACCCGCTACTTCCTGCCCTCGATCTTTTTCATGGGCATCCATGTGGTGATGGGTCAGATCCTTAACGCCCGTGGCCGGTTCGGCGCGATGATGTGGACTCCGGTCCTGAACAACATCGTCATCATCGTCACCCTCGGCGCGTTCCTCTGGGTGTACGGCAGCGCGGCCGACTCCCACATGACGGTCGAGAACATCCCGCCGGAGGGCGAGCGCCTGCTCGGTGTCGGCATCCTCTTGGGCCTCGTGGTCCAAGCCCTCGCCATGGTCCCGTACCTGCGGGAGACCGGGTTCCGGATGCGTCTGCGCTTCGACTGGAAGGGCCACGGTCTCGGCAAGGCCGCGATGCTCGCCAAGTGGACGATCCTGTTCGTGCTCGCCAACCAGGCGGGTGCCGTCGTCGTCACCCAGCTGGCGACCGCCGCGTTGACGGAGTCCAAGATCGCCGGCACCGGTTTCAGCGCCTACGCCAACGCCCAGCTCATCTGGGGCCTGCCACAGGCCATCATCACCGTCTCGCTCATGGCGGCCCTGCTCCCGCGCATCTCGCGGTCAGCCGCCGAGGACGACGCTGGCGCCGTTCGTGACGACATCTCCCAGGGCCTGCGCACCACGGCGGTCGCCATCGTGCCGATCGCCTTCGGTTTCGTCTCGCTCGGCATCCCCATGTGCACGCTGATCTTCGGCTCGTCCGGCACCGACTCGGCCACGAACATGGGCTTCATGCTGATGGCCTTCGGTCTCGGCCTGATCCCGTACTCCGTGCAGTACGTCGTCCTGCGCGCCTTCTACGCGTACGAGGACACGCGGACCCCGTTCTACAACACGGTCATCGTGGCCGCCGTCAACGCGAGCGCCTCGGCGGTCTGCTTCTTCGTGATCCCGGCCCGCTGGGCCGTGGTCGGCATGGCCGCCTCGTACGGTCTGGCGTACATGATCGGTGTCGGGGTCGCCTGGAAGCGGCTGCGCAAGCGGCTGGGCGGTGACCTGGACGGGGCCAGGGTCCTGCGGACGTACGCGCGGCTGTGCATCGCCTCGTTGCCCGCGGCGCTGCTCAGCGGTGCGGCCTGCTACGGAATCAGCAAGTCTTTGGGACAGGGCGTCGGTGGCTCGATGCTCGCACTCGTCGGGGGAGGAATCGTTCTCCTCGGTGTCTTCTACGTCGCCGCGCGGCGCATGCGCATCGAGGAACTCAACTCGATGGTCGGCATGGTCCGCGGGCGGCTGGGGCGCTGAGGCGGGGGTACGCGCACAACCATCGTCCGCCGCCGCGTGTCGCTCATAGCGGCGGACTGTGGGCACAATTGGCTTTGGCGTCGCAGAGCGCGCAACGGATGGGGAGGCAGGAACGACGGTGGCGGAACGGAGCACGGCTGCCGTCGACGTGGCAGACAACAGCGGCGACAAGTCGCTGACCGCGCAGGCGGACCAGTCCACGGCCGACGGGGAGGCCCAGAACCGGGAGCGGGACACGGACAGCTCGGCGAGCGAAGAGGCACAGGGGAGCGGCGGTACCGAGAGCCCTTCGCAGACAACACCGCCCGAACTGCACAGCGGCCACAAACTCGCCAGGCGCTACCGCCTCGAAGAGTGCGTCACCCGTCTGGACGGTTTCAGCAGTTGGCGTGCCGTGGACGAGAAGCTGCGCCGCGCCGTCGGGGTGCACGTGCTGCCCGCCGACCACGCGCGCGCCCGTACCGTGCTGGCGGCGGCACGTTCCTCGGCACTGCTGGGCGATCCCCGCTTCGTCCAAGTGCTGGACGCGGTAGAGGAGAACGACCTCGTGTACGTGGTGCACGAGTGGCTTCCCGACGCCACGGAACTGACGGCGCTCCTGGCCGCCGGCCCACTGGAACCGCATGACGCGTACCAGATGGTCACCCAGGTCTCCCACGCGATGGCCGCCGCGCACCGTGAGGGGCTTTCCCATCTGCGCCTCAATCCGAGCGCTGTGCTGCGCTCCGCCTCCGGGCAGTGGCGCATCCGCGGTCTCGCCGTGAACGCCGCGCTGCGCGGCATCGGTTCGGACACCCCGCAGCGCACGGACACGGAGGCGATCGGCGCACTCCTCTATGCCGCGCTCACCCAGCGCTGGCCATACGAGAACGACGCGCACGGCCTCTCCGGGCTCCCCAAGGGCGTGGGGCTCATCGCCCCCGACCAGGTGCGGGCGGGCGTCCACCGTGGCCTGTCGGAGCTCGCCATGCGCGCGCTCGCCAATGACGGCGCCACCGCCTCGCGCCACGAGTCTCCGTGCACGACGCCGGAGGAACTGGTGAAGGCGATCGGTGAGATGCCCCGCATCCGCCCGCCGGAGCCCGCGTTCACCGCCCCGCCCGACTACCAGCGCACCTCGTACCAGCAGGGGACGTACGGCCGTCAGACGCAGCACCCGGGCGTCACGCAGCCGCTGGCGACCCCGCCACCGCCGCTGCAGAGCCGGACCGGCAAGGCCCTCAAGTGGGCGGTGTCGGCGCTGCTGATCGCCGCACTCGGCCTCGGCAGCTGGCAGCTGGCAGACGCGCTCATGGGACAGGGCGACCAGTCCAGTGACACGGACACGAGTCAGACCACGGAGGACAACGACAAGGGCACCAACACCGCCAAGCCGGTCACGACGCTCAGCATCCAGGACGCCGCGGAGTACTACCCGGACGGGAAGCCGCAGCACGCGGACGACGCGGATCTGACGTACGACAAGGACACCTCGACGTACTGGCGGACCTACTCCTTCACCGACGGCCCCACGCTGGCGCCGTTCAAGCAGGGCGTCGGGATCGTCTACGACCTCGGGTCGGCCCAGGAGGTGTCCGCAGCGTCGATAGGGCTGTACTACGCCGGCGACCGCACGACGGCCACGCTGTACGCGGCCGACTCCCTGTCGTCGTCCGCCCCGCTCAGCTCCATGTCCAAGATCGCGGCGAACACGACCAGCGGGACGAGTCTGAAGATCTCCGCCAAGAAGCCGGTGAAGACCCGGTACGTTCTCGTCTGGCTCACCGAGGTGCCCAAGGCGGCCGGTGACCAGTTCAGCAGCTCCGGCTACAAGCAGGCGATCACCGACGTGAAGTTCACCGGCTGAGAGCTCACCGGAGGGAGGGGGAGGTCCGATGGCGCACGGCGCTGATCACAGCGGAGCAAGCGATCAGGATCTCCTGGCCCGCCATGTCGAGGGCGATCCCGACGCCTTCGGTGAGCTCGTACGGCGGCACCGGGACCGGCTGTGGGCGGTGGCCCTGCGGACGCTGGGGGACCGCGAGGAGGCCGCCGACGCCGTCCAGGACGCGCTCGTCTCCGCCTATCGGGCCGCGCATACATTTCGTGGCCAGTCGGCCGTCACGACCTGGCTGCACCGCATCACGGTGAATGCCTGCCTGGACCGCGCCCGCAAAGCTGCCTCCCGCAAGACATCGCCCGTCGACGACACCGAGCGCCTGGAGCAGCTCCTGGAGCCGCACGAGTCGGCATCCGCTCCGGCCGAGCGCAACGATCTGCACCGTCAGCTGCTGGATGCCCTGAGCACCCTGCCGCAGGACCAGCGGGCGGCGCTCGTCCTGGTCGATATGCAGGGCTACCCGGTGGCTGAGGCCGCGCGGATCCTCGACGTGCCGACCGGCACCGTAAAGAGTCGCTGCGCCCGTGGCAGAGCCAGACTTCTGCCGCTTCTGACCCATCTCCGCTCGGACAGAGGGGGTGACGGCGGTGAAAAATCGGGGCGCGGAAGGAACCGGACGCAGGGGACATCCGTCCCACCCGCAGCGGGACCACATGATGCAGGGCCAAGCGATTCAGCTGCTGTGAAGGGCGGAGGTGGACGAGCGTGACATCCACGACCGACACGGCCGGGCACCCGGAAGTCGCGGAGATCTCCGACCTCACCGAAGGTCTGCTCCCTCCGACCCGTACTGCGGATGTACGCCGCCACCTGGACGAGTGCCCGCTCTGCGCCGACGTCCATGCCTCGCTGGAGGAGATCCGCGGCCTGCTCGGCACCTTGCCGGGCCCTGCGCGTATGCCCGACGACGTGGCGGGGCGCATCGATGCCGCCCTCGCCGCCGAAGCCCTCCTGGAGTCCACGGCACCCGATTCCGAGCCCCAGGACGTTCCCGCAGACTCCGAGTCCAAGGACGCTCCCGCGACGCTCAGCTCCTCCCGTCCGGCATCGACCGCGGACGACAGCGTGCATGTTTCACGTGAAACATCGCCCGCAGCAGATCGCCCGGCCGGCCACTCCCGCGCCTCCACCGGCCCCGGCCGCACGCATCAGAAGCGCCGCAACCGCCGCAGGGCGGTTCTCGGCGCCGTCTTCACGGTGGCCACGCTGGGCCTCAGCGCGCTTATGGTCCAGTCGATGAACGACAACGGCTCCGGCAACGACCCCACGACAGCAGCGCAGAGCGCGGCCTCCGACTCCTTTTCCGGGGTCAAGCTGGAGAAGCAAGTAGAGAATCTCCTGGACGGGTCCCAGAGCCAGACCTCACCCGGCCAGGATTCCCTAGGGGTCAAAGGGACGCCGGAGTCTCAGGAGAAGAGCCCGAACTCGGTGCTCAAGACCGTCGTGCCCGACTGCATCGCAAAGGGAATCGGCGACACCACGGGGGCGATCGCTTCCAAGTCGGGTACCTACCGGGGAGCGGAGGCGTATCTCGTGCTGCTGCCCGACCGCTCCGACGACACGCGCGTCACCGTGTATATCGTCGATGCCTCCTGCTTGGACAAGGCTTCGGAGCCCGCCGGTGAGGTTCTGCTGAAGCGGTCCTACGCCAGTCGCTGAGTCCTGTTTCTCCCGTTCCGTCGCCCCTGGCATCCCTGTGCGGTCTCTCATCTCCGTGTGCCCGGACACACCGGGAATGCACGCCCCTTAGGATCCGTTGGGTGGGGTGAGAGTTCCGAGAGCAGCTCCCACCGGCAGTACGCAGCAGTCTCCAGAGACGAGGAATCAAGCCGTGAGCGACGTCCGTAACGTGATCATCATCGGCTCCGGGCCCGCCGGCTACACGGCAGCGCTCTACACCGCGCGCGCGTCGCTGAAGCCGCTGGTGTTCGAAGGAGCTGTCACCGCAGGCGGCGCCCTCATGAACACCACTGAGGTGGAGAACTTCCCCGGCTTCCGCGACGGGATCATGGGACCCGACCTCATGGACAACATGCGGGCCCAGGCCGAGCGCTTCGGTGCCGAGCTCGTTCCGGACGACGTCGTGGCCGTTGACCTGAGCGGCGAGATCAAGACCGTCACGGACACCGCGGGCACCGTGCACCGTGCCAAGGCGGTCATCGTCACCACGGGCTCCCAGCACCGCAAGCTCGGGCTGCCCAACGAGGACGCTCTCTCCGGCCGCGGTGTCTCCTGGTGCGCCACCTGCGACGGATTCTTCTTCAAGGACCAGGACATCGCCGTGATCGGCGGCGGTGACACCGCGATGGAGGAGGCCACCTTCCTCTCCCGGTTCGCCAAGTCCGTCACCATCGTCCACCGCCGGGACACCCTGCGCGCCTCCAAGGCGATGCAGGAACGCGCGTTCACCGACCCGAAGATCTCCTTCATCTGGGACAGCGAGGTCGCCGAGGTACAGGGCGACCAGAAGCTCGCCGGGCTGAAGCTGCGCAACGTCAAGACGGGCGAGACGTCCGACCTGCCGGTGACGGGTCTGTTCATCGCGATCGGCCATGACCCGCGCACGGAACTCTTCAAGGGTCAGCTCGAGCTGGATGACGAGGGCTATCTGAAGGTCGCTTCCCCGTCGACCCGCACGAATCTGACCGGTGTCTTCGGCGCCGGTGACGTCGTCGACCACACGTACCGCCAGGCGATCACCGCAGCCGGCACCGGCTGCTCCGCCGCCCTCGACGCCGAGCGCTACCTCGCCGCCCTCGCGGACGGCGAGCAGGCCCCCGAGCCCGAGAAGACCACCGTCTGACCCTCGTCCGCCCCACCGCACCAACCAGTTAGGAGCCCTCTGTGGCCGGCACCCTGAAGAACGTGACCGACGACTCCTTCGAGCAGGACGTTCTCAAGAACGACAAGCCCGTCCTGGTGGACTTCTGGGCCGCATGGTGCGGCCCGTGCCGCCAGATCGCGCCGTCCCTCGAAGCGATCGCCCAGGAGTACGGCGACAAGATCGAGATCGTCAAGCTCAACATCGACGAGAACCCTGCCACCGCTGCCAAGTACGGCGTCATGTCCATCCCGACCCTGAACGTCTACCAGGGCGGCGAGGTCGCCAAGACCATCGTCGGCGCCAAGCCGAAGGCCGCGATCGTGCGCGACCTCGAGGACTTCATCGCTGAGTGATGTTTCACGTGAAACATGAATGGGCCGGCCCTCCTGGGTCGGCCCATTCGCTTTAGAGCGGCCGCAGCGCCGGTTCCTTCTGCACAGCTCCCAGGAGCCGGTCGAGCGCCAACTCGACGTCCTCCTTCCAGGAGAGCGTCGTCCGCAGCTCCAACCGCAGCCGCGGATACGTGGGATGAGGGCGGACCGTCTTGAACCCCACAGCCGTCAGATGGTCGGCGGGCAGGACACACGCCGGTTCCTTCCAGCGAGCGTCACCAAAGGCCTCGATCGCTTTGAAGCCCCGCCGCAGCAGGTCCTTGGCGACAGTCTGGACCATCACACGACCGAGGCCCTGGCCCTGATAGCCCTGCATGATGAAGGCAGTCATCAGCTGGACCGCATCGGCGGACACCGGGCTCGTGGGGAACGCCGTGGAGCGGGGTACGTAGGCCGGAGGCGCATAGATCACGAAGCCCACCGGCACCTCGTCCACGTAGACGACTCGGCCGCAGGACCCCCAGTCCAACAGGACGGCGGAGATCCACGCCTCCTTCTCCAGTGCGGGAGTACCGGCCTTTACCGCGGCCTCGCCGCTGACTGGGTCCAGCTCCCAGAAGACACACGAGCGACAGCGCTTGGGAAGGTCCTGAAGGTTGTCCAACGTGAGCGGTACGAGCCGACGCCCCATGAAGGCTGTTCCTCGCTTCCTTCGCCCGCAGCGTCGCGAGCGGCTGTCAGAGCGCTCCTCTCCCTGAGCAGGCTGCCGACGAACCCGCCGAGCGCGCCCAGTCCCAGGCCTGCGGTCACCAGACCGGAACGGCTCACGGTTCGCATTGCCCCGCCTCCCATTGAAGGTGCCGTCGGGTGGATGCGCCATCCCGAACGCATCGTATCCACGATGTGATTGCCTAGATACCGCCTGAAAGCAAAGAGCGGGCTGTGTCCGGTATACAACGGACACAGCCCGCTCAGGCGGTCGACCAGCCGAAAGCCGTTCTGTCACCCGAAGGCTCAGGCCTCCGCATCCTCGGAGTCATCGTCCAGAAGACTCTGCTGAAGAGCCAGCTTCTCGCCCGGGGCGAGCGTGCTGAGGATCCGCTCGAGGTCCTCCGGAGAGGCGAACTCAACGGTGATCTTGCCCTTCTTCTGACCGAGATCGATCTTCACCCGAGTCTCGAAGCGGTCCGAGAGCCGTGTCGCCAGATCGGTCAATGCCGGCGACACCCGGGAGCCGGCCCGCGGTCCCTTGGATCGCGCCGCCGTCTTCGGACGCGACCCCATGAGGGTGACGATCTCCTCGACGGCCCGCACCGAGAGCCCTTCGGCGACGATCCGATGAGCCAGCTTGTCCTGCTCCTCCGAGTCCTCGACCGACAGCAGAGCCCGGGCGTGCCCCGCGGAGAGAACTCCGGCGGCCACACGACGCTGGACCGCGGGAGAAAGCCTCAGCAGACGGAGGGTGTTGGATACCTGCGGCCGCGACCGGCCGATACGATCCGCCAGCTGATCGTGCGTGCAGTTGAAGTCCCTGAGCAACTGGTCGTAGGCGGCTGCCTCTTCCAGCGGGTTCAGCTGGGCACGGTGCAGGTTCTCCAGGAGCGCGTCCAGGAGAAGCTTCTCGTCGTCCGTGGCCCGTACGATCGCCGGGATCGCCTCGAGACCGGCCTCACGACAGGCTCGCCAGCGCCGCTCACCCATGATGAGCTCGTAGCGGGACGGACCCGACGGCCGTACCACGACGGGCTGGAGGAGACCGACTTCCTTGATGGAGGTAACGAGTTCCTGGAGAAGGTCGTCGTCGAAGACCTCACGAGGCTGACGCGGGTTCGGCTTGATGGTGTCGAGGGGCAACTCGGCGAAGTAGGCGTCGAGAGGCACAGCAGGCGCCTCCACGACGCCGTTCGACGGCTCCTCTGTTTCACGTGAAACATGCGGCAGTGTCGTCACCTTCGCGGCCGCCACCCCACGTTCAGGGGCGAGGACAGGCACTGCCGCCGGTGATGTGGAGCCAGGTCCACCCATCGCCGGCGGTGCCGCCTTCTCCCCTGTCGGGGCTGCCGGGATCAGTGCGCCGAGACCACGGCCCAACCCCCTCCGTCGCTCGCTCACTGGATCCCCTCCACCATGCTCTGGTTGCTCTGTGCGCCGATGTGGGCGTGCGTCGGGTCGTACCCCACGCCGACGCCCTTCAACGCGATTTCTCGTGCCGCCTCAAGGTAGGAGAGGGCACCGCTCGATCCTGGATCGTAGGTCAGCACCGTCTGCCCGTAGCTCGGCGCCTCGGAGATACGGACCGAGCGGGGAATGCTCGTCCGCAGTACCTCGTCGCCGAAGTGGGTGCGCACCTCTTCGGCGACCTGGGACGCCAGACGCGTCCGGCCGTCGTACATGGTGAGCAGAATGGTCGACACATGAAGGACGGGGTTGAGGTGCCCCCGCACCAGGTCGACATTGCGGAGCAGCTGTCCAAGGCCCTCCAGTGCGTAGTACTCGCACTGGATCGGGATGAGGACCTCCTGGCCGGCAACAAGTGCGTTGACCGTCAGCAGGCCGAGCGAGGGCGGGCAGTCAATCAGGATGTAGTCCAGCGGCTGCTCGTACGCCTGAATCGCTCGCTGCAGTCGGCTTTCCCGTGCCACCAATGACACGAGCTCGATCTCCGCACCGGCGAGGTCGATCGTGGCGGGCGCGCAGAAGAGACCTTCGACGTCCGGAACGGGCTGGACGACTTCCGCCAGTGGCTTGCTCTCGACCAGCACGTCGTAGATGGACGGCACTTCGGCATGATGGTCGATCCCCAGCGCGGTGGACGCATTGCCCTGGGGATCAAGGTCGATCACCAGAACACGGGCTCCGTGCAGGGCCAGCGAGGCGGCAAGGTTCACCGTCGTCGTGGTCTTGCCCACCCCGCCCTTCTGGTTGGCGACCACCATGACCCGGGTCTGCTCGGGCCGCGGCAGACCCTCGCCGGCGCGGCCCAGAGCCTCTACCGCCAGTTGGGCAGCACGACCGATGGGAGTGTCGTCCATCGGGGGCGGTGTTTCACGTGAAACATCCTCCCCCATCGACTCGGTACGGGGACCGGGGACCGGATCGGTCATCGGTCCCGCGATGTTGGCGTCGGACCGCAACGATTCACTCTCCTCGACTTCAGGCTCGCAATGAACAGAGCCTCCCATGTCTTCGGGGTCGTGAACCAGTGAGGCCTGGTGTTCTGTGGAGAAATCCACCTCTGTGGACAACTCCGTTACCTCTCCGAGTGACCCGAGAGGCTTCCGGTCGCGCGGTTCGGCCGCAGCGCGACCACGGCCGATGATGCCGTGCAGCAATGAGCGACGTTTCACGTGAAACACGATGCATAGCGGCTCAGGCCGCAACCGCGCGACACTCCGAAATGCGTAGGTTTGGAAGCTTGTGTGGAGTACGACTCGTCGTCAGGACGGATCAGCCAACGTCCACATCAACGGCGCCGACGTGCCCGTCCTGTACGGGCCGCCTTGGCGCGCTTCGCTGCAAAGCGCACACCGCCGGGGCTCTCGCCTACCTCCACGCGGACGACCGTGGACATCGGATCCACGACACCCTCGCCGACATGAAGGATGGATGTCTCCACGGCACCGAGCTTGCTCAGAGCCGTGGCCGCGCTCTTCAGCTCCTCCTCGGCGGTGTCGCCCTTGAGGGCCAGCATCTCTCCATAGGGGCGCAGCAGCGGAATGCCCCAGGCGGCCAGCCTGTCCAGCGGAGCCACGGCCCGCGCCGTCACCACATGGACCGGCTGCAGCGTCCCGAGCACCTCTTCGGCACGGCCACGGACGACGGTCACATGGTCGAGGCCCAGGAGCTCGACGACCTCGGTCAGGAAGTTGGTGCGCCGCAGCAGGGGCTCCAGCAACGTGATCTTCAGGTCGTCCCGGACGAGGGCCAGCGGAATGCCGGGCAGTCCGGCACCTGAGCCGACATCGCAGACCGTCACCCCCTCGGGAACGACCTCGGAGAGCACCGCGCAGTTCAGCAGATGCCTCTCCCACAGGCGGGGCACTTCCCGCGGGCCGATGAGCCCTCGCTGCACTCCCGCTTCCGCCAGGAGTTCGGCGTAACGGACCGCGTCCGCGTAGCGATCACCGAATACATCGCGCGCCTGCTCGGGCGCAGGGGGAAGCTCCGCTGCCTCCGTCACGGGGACCGTCCTTCCGTACCGCAAGAGCGCACTGGGCGCTGACACCAGAACAACAGGCTGACAAGGTTTCGGCCCCGCCTGCGGGCAGACGGGGCCGGAGGAACGAACGTACCGAATCAGGCGGGAAGCACGACGACGAAGCGCTGAGGCTCCTCGCCCTCGGACTCGCTGCGCAGGCCCGCACTCTTGACCGCGTCGTGCACGACCTTGCGCTCGAAGGGCGTCATCGGCTTCAGCTTCACCGGCTCGCCGGTGCTCTTGGCCTCGGCTGCGGCCTTGGCGCCCAGCTCCGAGAGCTCGGCACGCTTCTTGGCACGGTAGCCGGCGATGTCCAGCATCAGACGGCTGCGGTCGCCGGTCTCCCGGTGCACGGCCAGACGCGTGAGCTCCTGAAGCGCCTCGAGCACCTCGCCGTCGCGGCCGACCAGCTTCTGCAGGTCGCGGCTGCCCGTGTCGCTGATGATCGAGACAGCGGCACGGTCGGCCTCGACGTCCATGTCGATGTCGCCGTCGAGATCGGCGATGTCCAGCAGACCTTCGAGGTAGTCCGCCGCGATCTCACCCTCCTGCTCCAGGCGGGTGAGGGTGTCGCCACCCTCGGAGGAGGCGGCAGGGGTGGTGCCTTCCGTCACGGGATGGGCTCCTTCTTACTTCTTGGACGGGGACTTGGGGCGCTGCTGGCCCTTGCGCTGACCGGACTGCGCCTTGCTGCGGCCACCGGTGCCGGACTTGGGCGCGGCCTTCTTGGCGGCGGCCGGCTTGGCGTCCTCCGGTTCGGCGGACTTGGTCAGCGAGGTGGGCCCGGGCTTCGGCTCGGTGTCGTCGGCGGCCTTAGCGGCGCCGGACTGACGCTGGGCCTTGGTCTGGCGCTTGGGCTGCTGGCGCTTGGGAGCGCCGGTCACCGGCGTACCGTCCTCGGCCGTGGCGACGGCCGAAGCCTCGCTCTTGACCACGGTGCCGTCGGCCTGGGCCGCGAGGCCCTCCTTGCTCAGGCCGGTGATGAACTTCCGCTCGTACTCGTTGCGGTCACGCCCCTTGGCGACGATCGCCTTGACGATGGCGCGCTCACCGCGGCTGCGGGTCTTGCCGTGGTGCGTGACGTGCTTGAAGAGGCGCTCCAGATAGGCGGCCTGGGCCTTGGAACCCGGGGTCGGGTTGTTGTGGATGACGTACATCTGCTGGCCCATGGTCCACACGTTGGTGGTCAGCCAGTAGACGAGGACACCGACCGGGAAGTTGATGCCGAAGACGGCGAACATGATCGGGAAGATGTACATCAGCATCTTCTGCTGCTGCATGAACGGCGTCTTCACCGTGGTGTCGACGTTCTTCGTCATCAGCTGACGCTGCGTGTAGAACTGCGACAGCGACATCAGGACGATCATGACCGCGGTGACGATACGGACGGTGGTGATCGAGGCGTCGAGCGCCGCGGCCTCCGCGGAGCTGTCCGTGAACGTCGCGGCCAGCGGAGCACCGAAGATGTGGGCCTTCTGCGCGCTCGCCAGCAGGCTCTCGTTGATGACACCGACGGTGTCGTTGTTCGCGATGCTGTTGAGCACGTGGTACAGGGCGAAGAAGAACGGCGACTGCGCCAGGATGGGAAGGCACGAGGAGAGCGGGTTGGTGCCCGTCTCCTTGTACAGCTTCATCATCTCTTCGGACTGGCGCTGCTTGTCGTTCTTGTAGCGCTCCTGGATCTTCTTCATCTCGGGCTGGAGCGTCTGCATGGCCCGGGTCGCCTTGATCTGCTTCACGAAGAGCGGGATCAGGCAGATACGGATCAGGATCACCAAGGACACGATGGACAGGCCCCAGGCCCACCCGGTGTCATCGCCGAAGAGGGCGCCGTACACCTTGTGGAACTGGACGATGACCCAGGAGACAGGTGTCGTGATGAAGCTGAAGAGACTGGCAATCGTGTCCACTAATCATGCTCCTTGGGCATGGGACGGGCTCTCGGCGGCCGGGCTCGAAGGAACGTGCCCCTCGGTGGCCGATTCGACGGCGGAGGACCCGCCCTTGCGTGCGCGCCACGTGCCACGCAACATCTCGTGCCACCGCGGCCGCTTGCGCGGCGGGACATGGTCCACACCGCCGAGCGACCACGGGTTGCACCGGAGGATGCGCCAAGCGGTGAGTGCCGTTCCCTTGATCGCACCGTGCCGGTCGATGGCCGTGTAGCCGTAGTGGGAGCACGACGGGTAGTACTTGCACACCGGCCCGAGCAACGGGCTGATGGTCCACTGGTACAGCTTGATCAGCGCCAGCAGCGGGTACTTCATCGCGCGCCCCCTCCCAGCAGCCGCTGTAGGGCGGCGTCCAGGTCTTGGGCCAGTTGTACGTGGTCGGCGTCACCCGCACCGGGCAGCGCTCGTACGACTACCAGGCTACCGGGGGGCAACTGGGCGACTCGATCGCGCATCAGATGGCGAAGCCTCCGCTTCACCTTGTTGCGCACGACCGCACCGCCGACGGCCTTGCTCACGACGAAACCCGCACGCGTCGAGGGAGCGCTCTCCCCAGGCGCGTGCGGGTCCGTGGCACCGCTACGTAGGTGAACAACGAGGAGCGGGCGTCCGGCCCGGCGCCCTCGTCGTACCGCGGTCGCGAAGTCCTCGCGCCGCCTCAGCCGGTTCTCGGTGGGCAGCACGACGTCATGACCTGACCGGGATCAGGCGGAAAGGCGGGCGCGACCCTTGCTGCGGCGGGACGCGAGAATCGCGCGGCCGGCACGGGTGCGCATACGCAGCCGGAAGCCGTGGGTCTTCGCGCGACGACGGTTGTTCGGCTGGAAGGTGCGCTTGCTCACTCGGGGGCTCCAGAAATAAATCGGTGGTTGCGGGTGCCGTCCTGGCTGTCACCGTGCGCCCACGAGTAGCTCGCGTTAACGCCCGAGTGCACCGCTGTCCGATCACCTGACGCGATCTGTGCCCATCGGAGGCAGGCGGCAGCAGCCATCGACAACTCGACCTGGTTACGGTACGCGCGGCTACGCCATCCGGTCAAACCAGAGGTCACCGGGAGCCACTATCCACAGCCTGGGGACAACAACTTGAACCGTACCGGCCGCCGTGACTACCGTGACGGAACTCTGCTTCGTTCCCTTTCCTCGACTGCTGGGATCCGACCCACCCACCAGACCTGGTCCCGAGCGCACCGACCGAGATCCGTCCCGACCCGTCCCAGAACCACACGTTCGTGGGACCTGTGAGAGAGCGTGCCCTGTGGCTGACGTACCTGCCGATCTTGCCGCAGTGTGGCCACGAGTACTGGAAAAGCTTCTCGGTGAGGGCCACGGCCAAGGTGTCGAGGTGAAGGACGAGCGCTGGATCAAGCGCTGCCAGCCGCTCGCGCTGGTCGCGGACACCGCTCTTCTCGCCGTCCCGAACGAGTTCGCGAAGGGCGTACTCGAAGGCCGCCTCGCGCCGATCGTCAGCGAGACCCTCAGCCGGGAGTGCGGCCGCCCCATCCGTATCGCGATCACCGTCGACAGCTCGGTGGGCGAGCCCCCCGCCCCGCCCGTCCAGCCCCGCTTCGAGGAACCGGAACCCCCCTCGGGCGCGGGTCAGCATCGGGACGCCTACGACAGCAGGGACACGTACGACGGTCAGGGACGGGACCCCTATGACAGTCAGGGCTCGTACGAGAGCCAGGCTCGGGATCACTACGAGAGTTACGGCCGCCACCGCGCCGACGACCGCGGGCCGGGACGCGGCGAACAGCTGACCGGTGGGCCCGGCGACCAGCTGCCGCCCCCGCGCACGGAGCAGCTTCCCCCCGGTCGCGCCGATCAGCTGCCGACCGCTCGGCCCGCGTACCCGTCCGAGTACCAGCGCCCCGAGCCGGGCGCCTGGCCGCGGCCCTCGCAGGACGACTACGGCTGGCAGCAGCAGCGTCTCGGTTTCCCGGAGCGGGACCCGTACGCATCGCCGGCGCAGAACTACCGCTCGCAGTCGCTGGAGAGGCCGCCGTACGACCAGCAGCGTCCGGAGTACGACTCCGGCCGCGTTGACTACGAGCAGTCCCGCACCGACTACGACCGGCCGGGCAGCGACTACGACCAGCGGCCGGACCGGCGTGAGCTGCCCGAGCCGTCGCCGGGTCCGGGGCATGTGCACCGTGGCGGTCCGGCCGGCAGCGCGCCCGGCCCGCTGGCCGCTCAACCCGCGCCCGCGCCCGGACCGGGCGAGCCCACGGCCCGGCTGAACCCCAAGTACCTCTTCGACACGTTCGTCATCGGCGCCTCGAACCGCTTCGCACACGCCGCCGCGGTGGCCGTCGCCGAGGCGCCGGCGAAGGCGTACAACCCCCTTTTCATCTATGGGGAGTCTGGACTCGGCAAGACGCACCTGCTGCACGCCATCGGGCACTACGCGCGCAGCCTCTACCCGGGCACGCGGGTGCGATACGTGAGCTCCGAGGAGTTCACCAACGAGTTCATCAACTCCATCCGCGACGGCAAGGGCGACAGCTTCCGCAAGCGGTACCGCGAGATGGACATCCTGCTCGTCGACGACATCCAGTTCCTCGCGGACAAGGAGTCGACGCAGGAGGAGTTCTTCCACACCTTCAATACGCTCCACAACGCCAACAAGCAGATCGTGCTCTCCAGCGACCGGCCGCCCAAGCAGCTGGTGACGCTGGAGGACCGGCTGCGGAACCGTTTCGAGTGGGGTCTGATCACCGACGTCCAGCCGCCCGAGCTGGAGACGCGTATCGCGATCCTCCGCAAGAAGGCAGTGCAGGAGCAGCTCAACGCCCCGCCGGAGGTACTGGAGTTCATCGCCTCCCGCATCTCGCGCAACATCCGCGAACTGGAGGGCGCGCTGATCCGGGTGACGGCCTTCGCGTCACTCAACCGGCAGCCGGTGGACCTCGGCCTGACCGAGATCGTCCTCAAGGACCTGATCCCGGGCGGCGAGAACGCGTCTCCCGAGATCACCGCGACCGCGATCATGGCGGCGACGGCCGACTACTTCGGGCTCACCGTCGAGGACCTGTGCGGCACCTCCCGCGGCCGCGCCCTGGTGACCGCCCGCCAGATCGCCATGTATCTGTGCCGCGAACTGACCGACCTGTCGCTGCCCAAGATCGGCGCGCAGTTCGGCAACCGCGACCACACCACCGTCATGCACGCCGACCGCAAGATCCGCGCGCTGATGGCCGAGCGGCGCTCCATCTACAACCAGGTGACGGAGCTGACGAACCGCATCAAGAACGGCTGACAGAAGGCCGTCGTACGACGCTGAGGGCGCCCCGGGACGAGTTCCCGAGGGCGCCTTCGGCGTTCGGGGAGCCCTCGTGGGGGTGCCCTGGCCGTTCCCACGCGCGTCGTCCGAGGGCTGCTCCCGTCGCCGGGTCGTCATCAACTGTTCGAATACCTGCCGCGTTACGGCCGCCCTCCACAGATTCGGTGACTTTCTCCCGTCCACACCCTGGGGACTGGGAAGTTATGCAGATCGTGTCCACAGAGCTCCCTGTCGAGAGATCATCGAGGCTGGTCAGACACCTGTGGATTGGTGGACGAACGATCTCCACAGTCTGTGGACGAAGCAGAGATCCACAGACTGTGGACGGAGTTGTCCACCGACAACCCACAGGCTGTGGCCGGTTGTCCCCAGTGATCCCCAGCTTCTCCACATGCCTGTCCACTGTTCGGCAGCGCGATGCGCCCTCTCACCGCGTCGAGTGAAAGGCGTCACACGAAGTTGCCTGGTTGGGCTGTGGGAAAGGTGGGTAAACCTGGGGACGCCGTTGGGGAGAAGTGCCCTGGGCTGTGCACGGTGTGTGCAGAACTTTCTGTTCTCCACAGAGACACCTGGTTGTCCACCGCCTCCACCCACAGGCCCCGTGGACAAAATCTGCCGCCTGAGCTGCGGAAACGGGGTTATCCACGGTTTCCACAGGCCCTACTACTACTCCCAACTAGAGAGAGCTGGGAATTCGTTTCGAAGTGGGTCCTGTGCACAACTCGCTCTCGGCTGCCAGACCGCGCCTCGTCACGACTTGACCCCGAGAGGCTCCGAGTGTCAGTGGCGTGCGTCAGACTGGTCCCCGGTGTCCTTCCCCTCACAGGAACCAGCGACACCGAGACAGACGACGAAGCCAGGCAGGGCGAGAAGCGCCGGCAACAGCAGGAGGCGGCAACAGTGAAGATCCGGGTGGAACGCGACGTACTCGCGGAGGCAGTGGCCTGGGCGGCGCGCAGCCTCCCGGCCCGTCCGCCGGCGCCTGTCCTCGCCGGCCTCCTTCTGAAGGCCGAGGAAGGCCAGCTGAGCCTGTCCAGCTTCGACTACGAGGTCTCCGCGCGCGTGTCCGTGGAGGCGGAGGTCGACGAGGAGGGCACGGTCCTCGTCTCGGGCCGTCTCCTCGCGGACATCTGCCGCGCCCTCCCCAACCGACCGGTGGAGATTTCCACAGACGGTGTACGGGCGACCGTGGTCTGCGGCTCCTCCCGGTTCACCCTCCACACACTGCCTGTGGAGGAGTACCCGTCGCTGCCGCAGATGCCGAACGCCACGGGCACCGTCCCCGGCGAGGTCTTCGCCTCCGCGGCCGCCCAGGTGGCCATCGCCGCCGGGCGTGACGACACGCTGCCCGTCCTCACCGGTGTGCGCATCGAGATCGAGGGCGACACCGTCACGCTGGCGTCCACCGACCGCTACCGCTTCGCGGTCCGTGAGTTCCTGTGGAAGCCGGAGAACCCGGAGGCGTCCGCGGTCGCCCTGGTGCCCGCCAAGACGCTCCTGGACACCGCCAAGGCGCTCACGAGCGGCGACAGCGTCATCCTGGCGCTGTCCGGCTCGGGCGCGGGCGAGGGTTTGATCGGTTTCGAGGGCGCCGGCCGTCGTACGACGACGCGTCTCCTCGAGGGCGACCTCCCGAAGTACCGCACGCTGTTCCCGACGGAGTTCAACAGCGTGGCCGTCATCGAGACCGCTCCGTTCGTGGAGGCCGTCAAGCGTGTGGCCCTGGTCGCCGAGCGGAACACCCCGGTGCGGCTGAGCTTCGAGCAGGGCGTGCTGATCCTGGAGGCCGGCTCCAGCGACGACGCACAGGCTGTGGAGAGGGTCGACGCCCAGCTGGAGGGCGACGACATCTCGATCGCCTTCAACCCGACGTTCCTGCTGGACGGCCTGAGCGCCATCGACTCCCCGGTCGCCCAGCTGTCCTTCACGACGTCCACGAAGCCCGCGCTGCTCAGCGGCAAGCCGGCGGTGGACGCGGAGGCGGACGAGGCCTACAAGTACCTGATCATGCCGGTGCGGCTGAGCGGCTGAGCGGCTGAGCGGCTGAGCGGCTGAGCGGCTGAGCGTCCCGACGATCCTCGCGGTTGTCCACAACACTGTGGGGCCCGGTGGATGGATCACCGGGCCCTCGACACGAAGCCGCAGGTCGGAGGGTACGTATGAGCGCGTATGCCCACAGGTGTGCGTGAGCGTCCGGGTTTAGGCTCGTGTGTGGGTACGCAGGTGCCCTCATGCCACGTCGCAACCTAAGGAACAACTGATGGAGCTCGGTCTCGTCGGCCTCGGCAAGATGGGCGGCAACATGCGCGAGCGGATACGCCGCGCCGGCCACACCGTCATCGGATACGACCGGAACCCGGATCTCGCCGATGTCCACAGCCTCGAAAAGCTTGTGGGCAAGCTCAAGGGCCCCCGCGTCGTGTGGGTGATGGTCCCGGCCGGTGCCGCCACCCAGTCGACCATCGACGAGCTCGCCGAGCTCCTGCGGCCCGGCGACGTGGTCGTGGACGGCGGGAACTCGCGCTGGACGGACGACGAGAAGCACGCCGAGGAACTGGCGGCCAAGGGCATCGGTTTCGTCGACTGCGGCGTCTCCGGTGGTGTCTGGGGCCTGGAGAACGGCTACGCGCTGATGTACGGCGGCGACGCCGAGAACGTCGCCAAGGTGCGGCCGATCTTCGACGCGCTCAAGCCCGAGGGCGACCTCGGCTCGGTGCACGCCGGCAAGGTCGGCGCCGGGCACTTCGCGAAGATGGTCCACAACGGCATCGAGTACGCGATGATGCAGGCGTACGCCGAGGGCTGGGAGCTGCTGGAGAAGGTCGACTCGGTGACGGACGTCCGTGAGGTGTTCCGCTCCTGGCAGGAGGGCACGGTCATCCGCTCCTGGCTGCTGGACCTCGCGGTCAACGCCCTTGACGAGGATGAGCACTTGGAGCGGCTCAAGGGTTATGCACAGGACTCGGGCGAGGGCCGTTGGACTGTGGAGGCCGCCATCGACAACGCCGTGCCGCTGCCCGCGATCACGGCCTCGCTCTTCGCGCGGTTCGCCTCACGCCAGGAAGACTCCCCGCAGATGAAGATGATCGCGGCGTTGCGGAACCAGTTCGGCGGCCACGCGGTCGAGAAGAAGTAGCCCACAGCAAGTAGCCAGCAGTAATCCACAGGGCCGCACAGCGGTCCACAAGCCTGGGGGAGGTCGGCACCCGACCATGCACGTCACGCATCTGTCGCTGGCCGACTTCCGCTCGTACGCCCGGGTCGAGGTCCCGCTCGACCCGGGCGTCACCGCGTTCGTGGGCCCCAACGGGCAGGGCAAGACGAACCTGGTCGAGGCTGTCGGCTATCTCGCGACCCTCGGCAGCCATCGCGTCTCCTCCGACGCGCCCCTGGTCCGCATGGGCGCCGACCGCGCGGTGATCCGGGCGCAGGTGCGCCAGGGGGAGCGTCAGCAGCTGGTCGAGCTGGAGCTGAACCCCGGCAAGGCCAATCGCGCCCGTATCAACAGGTCCTCGCAGGTCAGGCCGCGTGATGTGCTCGGCATCATACGGACGGTGCTGTTCGCGCCCGAGGACCTCGCCCTGGTCAAGGGCGACCCCGGGGAGCGGCGTCGTTTTCTCGACGAGCTGATCACCGCTCGGGCGCCCCGCATGGCGGGCGTGCGCTCCGACTACGAGCGGGTCCTCAAGCAGCGCAACACGCTCCTCAAGACGGCCGCGCTGGCCCGCCGTCACGGGGGCCGCACCATGGACCTGTCGACGCTCGACGTGTGGGACCAGCACCTCGCGCGTGTGGGCGCCGAACTGCTTGCCCAGCGTCTGGATCTGGTCGCTGCCGTCCAGCCGCTGGCAGACAAGGCGTACGAGCAGCTGGCGCCCGGCGGCGGCCCTGTGAGTCTGGAATACAAGCCCTCCTCGCCCGGCATCGTCGGCCATGCGCGCGAGGAGCTGTACGAGCAGCTGATGGCCGCCCTCGCCGAGGCACGCAAGCAGGAGATCGAGCGGGGCGTCACCCTCGTAGGACCCCACCGGGATGATTTGGTACTCAAACTTGGCCAGCTGCCCGCCAAGGGATACGCCTCTCACGGCGAGTCCTGGTCGTACGCCCTCGCGCTGCGCCTCGCCTCGTACGACCTGCTGCGGGCCGAGGGCAACGAGCCGGTGTTGATCCTGGACGACGTCTTCGCCGAGTTGGATGCCCGCCGCAGAGAGCGCCTGGCGGAGCTGGTCGCCCCGGGCGAGCAGGTGCTGGTGACCGCGGCGGTCGACGACGACGTACCGGGCGTACTGACGGGGACGCGGTACGCCGTCTCCGACGGGACGGTGGAGCGCGCATGAGCGGATCCGAGGGGACCCCGAAGCCTCCCGAGCCCTCCGGCGTGGACCTCGCGCGGGTGGCGCTGCGCGCCGCCAAGGAAGCCGCACGCGCGCGTGGGGATGCCGCGCAGCAGAAGAAGCAGGCGCGGCGCGGTGGCGGTCTGCGCTCCGGAGCGCGAGCCGACGGCCGTGACCCGATGGCGCTCGGATCCGCCATCAACCGGCTGATCACCGAACGGGGCTGGGAGACTCCGGCCGCCGTCGGCGGGGTCATGGGCCGCTGGCCGCAGATCGTCGGCGAGGACCTGGCCAAGCGCTGCGTGCCGGAGCGATACGACGAGGACGAGCGGGTCCTGCACGTGCGGTGCGACTCCACGGCGTGGGCGACGAACGTGCGGATGCTGGCACCGCAACTGGTCGCCCGGCTCAACGAGGACCTCGGCCACGGCACGGTACGGCTGCTCAAGGTGCACGGCCCCGATGGTTCCGCCCGTCGCTACGGTCCCCTGCGCGCCCCGGGAAGCACCGGCCCCGGCGATACCTACGGGTGACCGTAGTCACATTCTCAGGCGCATTTACGCCGCCGAGCGGCAGTCTCCGGCTGTCCGGTGAACGGCCAGGTGCTCCGGCGCGCGCGTTCGCATGCGGTTGCGAACGCCGACCTGACCCGGGGGTAGCAAAGGGTTGACACCCGGAAGCGCTGAGTGCCTCCTTGAGCCTCTTGGAGCCCCGCTCCGCATATGGGGAGTCGGGAGAGACCGGTTCAGGGCGGCACATGCGGACTCAGGTACCGGCAAACCCCCATCACTGTCGGCGCTACCGGTAGACTGGAAGCTAATCCCGCCCCATTCGTGGGGAACGCTTCGGAAACACTGTGCAACGCTGACAAAGGCTTCCACCGCAACATGCCGCAGCCGCTCCGGCAAACCCGCCGGGAGTCTGGCTTGTGCTGTGCCAGAAAGGGCGCTTCGTGGCCGATTCCGGCAACCCCAACGAGAACATCCTGTCCACCGAGGCCCCGGCTGGAGTCGCCGAGGCCTCAACCACGGCGTACGACGCCAGCGCCATCACCGTCCTCGAGGGCCTGGACGCGGTCCGCAAGCGCCCCGGTATGTACATCGGCTCGACCGGTGAGCGCGGACTTCACCACCTCGTGTACGAGGTCGTCGACAACTCGGTCGACGAGGCGCTGGCCGGCCACGCGGACACCATCGACGTGACGATCCTGGCCGACGGTGGTGTGCGCGTCGTCGACAACGGCCGTGGCATCCCGGTGGGCATCGTCCCGTCCGAGGGCAAGCCGGCCGTCGAGGTCGTGCTGACCGTCCTGCACGCGGGCGGCAAGTTCGGCGGCGGCGGCTACGCGGTCTCCGGCGGTCTGCACGGCGTGGGCGTCTCCGTGGTGAACGCCCTGTCCTCCAAGGTCGCGGTCGAGGTCAGGACCGACGGCCACCGCTGGACGCAGGACTACAAGATGGGCGTCCCCACGGCGCCGCTGGCCAAGCACGAGGCCATCGAGAAGACCGGTACGTCGGTCACCTTCTGGGCCGACGCGGACATCTTCGAGACGACCGAGTACTCCTTCGAGACGCTCTCGCGGCGCTTCCAGGAGATGGCGTTCCTCAACAAGGGTTTGACGATCAAACTCACTGATGAGCGCGAGTCGGCGAAGGCGACTTCCGGGGCGGACGAGGCAGGCGCGGACGAGACCGCAGAGGTCAAGACCGTCACGTACCACTACGAGGGCGGCATCGTCGACTTCGTGAAGTACCTCAACTCCCGCAAGGGAGACGCGGTGCACCCGACGGTGATCGACCTCGAAGCCGAGGACAAGGACAAGAGCCTCTCCCTCGAAGTCGCGATGCAGTGGAACAGCGGTTACACAGAGGGCGTCTACTCCTTCGCCAACATCATCCACACGCACGAGGGCGGTACGCACGAAGAGGGCTTCCGCGCGGCGCTCACCAACCTGATCAACAAGTACGCGCGCGACAAGAAGCTGCTGCGTGAGAAGGACGACAACCTCACGGGTGACGACATCCGCGAGGGTCTGACGGCGATCATCTCGGTGAAGCTCAGCGAGCCGCAGTTCGAGGGACAGACCAAGACCAAGCTGGGCAACACGGAGGCCAAGACCTTCGTCCAGAAAGCGGTCTACGAGCACCTCAACGACTGGCTGGACCGCAACCCGGTCGAGGCGGCGGACATCGTCCGCAAGGGCATCCAGGCGGCCACCGCGCGCGTGGCGGCCCGCAAGGCCCGGGACCTCACGCGGCGCAAGGGCCTCCTCGAGACGGCTTCCCTGCCGGGCAAGCTCTCCGACTGCCAGTCGAACGACCCCATCAAGTGCGAGATCTTCATCGTCGAGGGTGACTCCGCCGGTGGCTCGGCCAAGTCCGGCCGGAACCCCGAGTACCAGGCGATCCTCCCGATCCGCGGCAAGATCCTCAACGTGGAGAAGGCCAGGATCGACAAGATCCTGCAGAACCAGGAGATCCAGGCGCTGATCTCGGCCTTCGGTACCGGAGTCCACGAGGACTTCGACATCGAGAAGCTGCGCTATCACAAGATCATCCTGATGGCGGACGCCGACGTCGACGGCCAGCACATCAACACCCTGCTGCTGACCTTCCTGTTCCGCTTCATGCGGCCGCTGGTCGAGGCCGGGCACGTGTTCCTGTCCCGTCCCCCGCTCTACAAGATCAAGTGGGGCCGGGAGGACGTCGAGTACGCGTACTCCGACCGCGAGCGCGACGCGCTGATCGAGATGGGCCGCCAGCGCGGCAAGCGCATCCGGGAGGACTCCATCCAGCGCTTCAAGGGTCTCGGCGAGATGAACGCCGAGGAACTGCGCATCACGACGATGGACCAGGAGCACCGCGTCCTCGGCCAGGTCACCCTCGATGACGCCGCTCAGGCCGACGACCTCTTCTCGGTCCTGATGGGCGAGGACGTCGAGGCGCGCCGCGCGTTCATCCAGCGCAACGCCAAGGACGTCCGCTTCCTCGACATCTGAGTCGGTCTCAGCTGACCGCACCAGGAAGGATCTTCACCGGCAATGGCCGACCAGAACACTCCAGTGACGCCCGAAGAGGGCGGCGAGACCGTCATGCGTGTCGAGCCCGTCGGGCTCGAGACGGAGATGCAGCGCTCGTACCTCGACTACGCGATGTCCGTCATCGTGTCCCGCGCGCTGCCCGACGTACGCGACGGTCTCAAGCCCGTCCACCGCCGCGTCCTGTACGCCATGTACGACGGCGGCTACCGGCCCGAGAAGGGCTTCTACAAGTGCGCCCGCGTCGTCGGCGACGTCATGGGCAACTACCATCCGCACGGCGACTCCTCGATCTACGACGCGCTGGTCCGCCTCGCGCAGCCGTGGTCGATGCGGATGCCGCTGGTCGACTCCAACGGCAACTTCGGCTCCCCGGGCAACGACCCGGCGGCGGCCATGCGCTACACCGAGTGCAAGATGGCGCCGCTGTCGATGGAGATGGTCCGCGACATCGACGAGGAGACCGTCGACTTCACGGACAACTACGACGGCCGCTCCCAGGAGCCGACCGTCCTGCCCGCCCGCTTCCCGAACCTGCTGATCAACGGCTCGGCGGGTATTGCGGTCGGCATGGCGACCAACATCCCGCCGCACAACCTCCGCGAGGTCGCGGCCGGCGCCCAGTGGTACCTGGAGAACCCGGACGCCTCTCACGAGGACCTGCTGGACGCGCTGATCGAGCGCATCAAGGGCCCCGACTTCCCGACCGGCGCCCTGGTGGTCGGCAGCAAGGGGATCGAGGAGGCGTACCGCACGGGCCGTGGCTCCATCACGATGCGCGCGGTCGTCGAGGTCGAGGAGATCCAGAACCGCCAGTGCCTGGTGGTCACGGAACTGCCGTACCAGGTCAACCCGGACAACCTCGCGCAGAAGATCGCCGACCTCGTGAAGGACGGCAAGATCGGCGGCATCGCGGACGTCCGCGACGAGACGTCGTCCCGTACGGGCCAGCGTCTGGTCATCGTCCTGAAGCGTGACGCGGTCGCCAAGGTCGTGCTGAACAACCTGTACAAGCACACCGACCTGCAGACGAACTTCGGCGCCAACATGCTGGCGCTGGTTGACGGCGTGCCCCGCACCCTCTCCCTGGACGCGTTCATCCGCCACTGGGTGACGCACCAGATCGAGGTCATCGTCCGTCGTACGCGCTTCAGGCTGCGCAAGGCCGAGGAGCGCGCGCACATCCTGCGCGGCCTGCTGAAGGCCCTGGACGCCATCGACGAGGTCATCGCGCTGATCCGGCGCAGCGACACCGTCGAGATCGCGCGTACGGGCCTGATGGGCCTGCTGGAGATCGACGAGATCCAGGCCAACGCGATCCTCGAGATGCAGCTGCGTCGCCTGGCCGCGCTGGAGCGTCAGAAGATCCTCCAGGAGCACGCCGAACTCCAGGCGAAGATCAACGAGTACAACGAGATCCTCGCCTCCCCGATCCGCCAGCGCGGCATCGTCAGCGAGGAACTCGCCGCGATCGTCGAGAAGTACGGCGACGACCGCAAGACCATGCTGGTGCCCTACGACGGCGACATGTCCATCGAGGACCTGATCGCCGAGGAGGACATCGTCGTCACCGTCTCGCGTGGCGGCTACGTCAAGCGGACCAAGACGGTCGACTACCGGGCGCAGAAACGCGGTGGCAAGGGCGTACGCGGCACGAAGCTCAAGGAAGACGACATCGTCGACCACTTCTTCGTGTCCACGACCCACCACTGGCTGCTCTTCTTCACCAACAAGGGCCGCGTCTACCGGGCCAAGGCCTACGAGCTGCCGGACGCCGGGCGTGACGCGCGTGGACAGCACGTCGCCAACCTGCTGGCCTTTCAGCCGGATGAGGCGATCGCCGAGATCCTCGCCATCCGCGACTACGAGGCGGCGCCCTACCTGGTGCTGGCCACCAAGGGCGGACTTGTGAAGAAGACGCCTCTGAAGGATTACGATTCACCCCGTTCCGGCGGTGTGATCGCGATCAACCTCCGTGAGAAGGAGGACGGTTCCGATGATGAACTGATCGGAGCCGAACTCGTCTCGGCAGAGGATGACATCCTTCTGATCAGCAAGAAGGCACAGTCGATCCGCTTCACGGCGACCGACGAGGCGCTGCGGCCCATGGGCCGTGCCACCTCGGGTGTCAAGGGCATGAGTTTCCGTGAGGGAGACGAGCTGCTCTCGATGAATGTTGTTCGACCCGGTACGTTCGTGTTCACTGCCACAGACGGTGGGTACGCGAAGCGGACCGCCGTCGACGAGTACCGCGTCCAGGGTCGCGGTGGCCTCGGAATCAAGGCCGCCAAGATCGTCGAGGACCGCGGTTCGCTCGTCGGCGCGCTGGTGGTCGAGGAGACCGATGAGATCCTCGCCATCACGCTGTCAGGCGGTGTGATTCGTACGCGAGTCAACGAGATCAGGGAAACCGGCCGTGACACCATGGGCGTCCAACTGATCAATCTGGGCAAGCGCGATGCCGTGGTCGGTATCGCCCGTAACGCCGAGGCGGGGCGCGAGGCGGAAGAGGTCGACGGCGACGAAGCCGTGGACGAGGCCGTCGAAGTCGCCGCGACGACCGGCGCGGCCGAGGGTGAGGGACCCTCGGCCGAGTAGCACGAGGAGTGAGTCAGCGTGAGCGGAGCCACGGGCGCCGGATCGTCCGGTTCTTCGGCCGGCCCTTCGACCGGTGCGGAGGCGGATGGCGGCGGCCGTGGCTCCGCCGCGCGTGCGATGGACACGCACACCACCCAGCTGAAGGCGATCAAGCCGAGTGCGGCCGACGCGTCGTCGGCCGACGGGCAGGGATCCCAGGGGGGAACCGTGACGGACACCCGGGGTCCGCAGACACAGCAGCAGGGAGGCCCGGCCGCGGCCAAGGGCGGGCCCGGCCCGGCTTCCGCCCAGGCACAGTCGCACGCGCAGCCCCCGGCGCAGGCCGGTGGCTCGGCGCTGCCCGGGGAGCGGAGGCCGCAGCAGCAGGGCCCGTACCACCCGCCGCAGGCCTACCAGCCGGCCCCCGAGAGTGCCTCGCGCAAGCCGCGTACAGGGGCGCGTACGACGCCTCGTACGCGTAAGGCACGGCTGCGGGTGGCCAAGGCCGACCCGTGGTCCGTGATGAAGGTCAGCTTCCTGCTCTCCATCGCCCTCGGTATCTGCACCATCGTCGCGGCCGCGGTGCTGTGGATGGTCATGAACGCGATGGGCGTCTTCTCGACGGTCGGTGCCACCATCTCCGAGGCCACCGGCTCGAACGAGTCCAACGGCTTCGACCTGCAGTCGTTCCTGTCGCTGCCCAATGTGCTGATCTTCACGGCGATCATCGCGGTCATCGACGTCGTCCTCGCCACCGCCCTCGCCACCCTCGGGGCCTTCATCTACAACCTCTCCGCGGGCTTCGTGGGCGGCATCGAGCTGACGCTGGCCGAGGACGAGTGAGCGTCGTCTCTCAGCGACATGTGAGCCGGGGGACGGCGTAAAACGCTGTCCCCTACGGGGTGTCCCACCTCGCCTAGGGCCGCCACCGGCCCCCTCCAGGTATCGATTTTGGGACTGCCCACGTCGTGCGCTAATCTTCAGGAGTCAGCGCGCGGGACACACACCGCAGAGCGCGGCGGGGCTATAGCTCAGTTGGTTAGAGCGCATCCCTGATAAGGATGAGGCCACAGGTTCAAATCCTGTTAGCCCCACCAGCATGAAGACCCTCAACCAATCATGGTTGGGGGTCTTCTTCGTTCGCTCGGCATGTCGGCGTCGGCTGCGGGGCGGTGGAAGCCGGAGACGAGTACCGGATGCGGATGCGAGAAACCCCCGGCTGGGGGCGGCCGGGGGTTTCTCGGTGTTCTGCGAGGCGTTGTACGCAAGATCGACGTGGGATGGGTGTCGGGCGGGCGGGGGATCAGCGCTGGAGAGGTGCGACGGGCTCAGCCTGTGGGAGAGGGGCATCGGGGGCGGCTACCGGGCTGATGAGGGTCCTGGCCGTGTCCGTGGCCGGGCGGTGGCGGCAGGAGGGCGAGGAGCCGTGGGCCTCGGCGCGGATGCGTTGCTTCATCGTCGGGGGCAGGGCGTGGTCGTGGAGTCGGGTCTGGAGGGGCAGGGCCGGTGTCCTCGCGGGAGCCGCGCAGTTGCGGGTCGTCTCGGTCTGCTGTACCGCGGCGCCTGCCGTGGTGGTGATGAGTCCGAGCGCCGTGCACAGCGCGAGGAAGGCGGTGATGATGGCGGTCCACAGCTTCATGACCTTGTTCTGGGCCATGGCCCCTCACTTTCGGGTTGGGCGATTTGCGTACTTTCCTCATGATGTGTATGTGGGCTCCGAAGTGGGGGACCGACGCCCATGGCGCGGCGATCTTCAGATGAACATCACTCGGATGGAGGCCAGGCCTGCGGAAAGCTCCAGGAGCGAGGAGGCGCCGGGGTTCGGAGGGGTGTGAGAGGTGTGATGGCCCTGTGTGGTGAACCTACGATCGGAATGGCGACATCCGGTTCTACTGCGGCCGTGCGGGCGGGAGTTGAGCGGCCGACGCAGGTCACCGATCGATATCGGTCGGTGTGTATAGTCGGGCGACAGAGGTCCCCTACGTCAAGGAAAGACGAGGTCGCGCGGTGAAGAAGCTTCTCCTGGTCGCACTGGCCGCCATCGGCGGGCTCCTCGTGTACCGCCAGATCCAGGCGGATCGCGCCGAGCAGGATCTGTGGACGGAGGCGACTGACTCCGTGCCCACGGGTTCGTGAACATCGACATCAGTCTCAGAGCAGACCCCGGCCGTGCTCACGGCCGGGGTTTTGTGTTGCTCGGGCGTATCGTCCCGGAAATTTAGGCGCATTCCGCATGGCGTTGCTTCACTTTGGCGAACGAAGTGATTGCGCTGGCGAAACAGAGGTCTTCTTAGAGGGCGTAGAGGGTGTAGAGGGCGTTTTTTCGGCCGCTCCTCCGCAGGAAAGCGGGCACGCGCGCGTGCGGCCCGGCAGGATGGGCGCGTTCGGGGCACGACTTCCCGGCCATGACTTCTGGGCTTCGACTTCGGAGCCGCGACTTCGGGTCTACGACGAGGGGTGGCGCGTGATGGGGCGGCGTACGGTCCGGTGGCGAGCCGCGGCGGCAGTGGGGGCGGCCCTGTACGTGACGACGGCGCTGTCCGCGCCCGCCACGGCGGCCGATGCACCGACCCCGTACTCCTACGCCGAGGACGCGACGCGGGTCGAAGGCTCGGCGAGCTCCACGGGGGCCGTACGGCTGGCACCGGGCAAGACCTATCGAAGCTCCATCGGCCCCGGTGCCAAGCTCTACTACCGCCTCGATCTCGACGCCGTGGCCAACGCGTACGCCTCGGCCACGGCCGTACCCGCGGCGGGGGCCACGGTCGCGTCCTCGGACGGCGTCAGGGTGAGCGTGGAGGACTCGGACGGCCGCCGCTGCTCCTACGAGACCGCCCGCTTCGGCGCGACCCGCAGCGCGCACCCCGTCACCGCCCTGGCCTCACGCGAGATCGGCACCGACGAGTACATGTGCCAGGCACCCGGGGCGTACTACCTCGTCGTCCAACGCGTCGGTTCGGGTACGGGCTCCGCCTCCGGATCGCCGTCGGGCTCCATACCGGAGGGCTCGTCGGAGGAGTGGGGGCTGGAGCTCGGCTACGTCTCGGAACCCGCTGTGAAGGAGGGCGGCTCAACGAGTGCTCCCGAGGGCTGGAACTCGGCCTCGCCCGAGGCCGTGCAAGGAGATCCCGAACGGCGCCGTGGCGGGACCGGCTTCGCCACGGCGAGCCCCGTCGCGCAGGGGGTCTGGCAGGACGAGACCGGCATCAAGGCCGGGGAGACGCTCTTCTACAAGGTGCCGGTCGACTGGGGGCAGCAGCTCTACGCCACCGCCGAACTGGGCAGCACGACCGGCGGCGACGGGTTCGTGGGCAACGCTCTGGCCATGTCGCTCTACAACCCCGCGCGCGGCTTCGTGGACGACGCGCTCGTCAGCTACGGCGGAGACCAGCGGTCCGCCGACCTGGACCCGCTCCCCCCTGTCGCGTACGACAACCGCTTCTCCCCCGACGGAGAGGCGAAGGGAATGCGTTTCGCCGGCTGGTACTACCTGGCGGTCCACCTCGGCACGCCGGTCGCCGCCCGGTACGGCGACGAGCCCATCGGTCTGACCCTGCGGGTGCGGGTGACGGGCCAGGCGCAGGACGGACCGGGGTACCTGGGTGCGACCACACCGAGCGGGGTCTTCGAGGTCACCGACGAGGACCAGGAGGCGGCGGAGAACGGGACGACGGGGAACACGCTGGACGATGCGGGGGACACCGACGGCGAGGAGGACGGGGAGGCGGCGACTTCCGACGGCGGGGAGGGCTCCGGGAGCTCCACGGCGACCGGAGACAAGCGTCTCGCCATGACAGCGGTCGCCGCCGGCGGGATCGGAACGGGCAGCCTGCTGGTGCTCGGGCTCCTGGTGTGGACCCTCGTGGCACGCAGGCGAGCGGCCGGCGCGGAGCGGGCGGCGCGAAGGGCGGGCACGGCTTCGCGGGGGCGGCACGGGCCGTCTCGGGGCCGGTAGCGCCTACGAAGCTGGACGACTGCCGAGCGAGGGGCGACCCCGCACTGATCGTGACGAGGCAGCCGACGTACGGGTCAGAGCTGGCCGAGCGCCCAAAAACCCACAGCGAAGCAGGCCAGCGCGAGCAGCAGTACCGGAATGACGACCTTCGCGGGCGGGCCGGGACGACGCCGGGAGATCGCCCCCGATCGGCGTGGAACCTGCGCGAGCTGAGCGGTGTATGAACCAGTAGAGGCATACGCGTGCTGCTGCACCGCCGAGGTCGGGGCCTGAGAGAGGCCCAGCGGCGGGTGCGGCTGGGGGGAGGGGACATGCGTGGGTTCGGGGTGCGGGGCGTGCAGCGGCGTCGCGTCGGGGGGAGTGGTCTGCTGCTCCTGTTGGTGCTGTGGGTAGGCGGGCGCGTGCTGCTGCTCCGTCTGGCGCGTGGGCGCGTGGGCGGCCAGGACTTGGGGCGGGGGCAGATGGAAGCTGCCGGTGTCCGACATCGTGGACGGTCGCGGTGGCACGGGGTCGCGGTCGGGCCGTGGCGGTACGGCGGCGGGCGACGGTTCGGGCGATACGTGGCCGGTGTGGGCCGAAGACGAAGAGCCCGGGCCCTGGTGCCACTGCCCGGAGTCGGCTCCGGAGCCGGTCTGGGGCGGGGCGTTGATGGGCATGGGGGGCGGCGATATGGAGCCCGTGTAGGGAGGTTGAGGCAGGGAGTCCGCAGGCACAGCGGGGGGCACCGAGCCTGTGCCGGGCTGCGAGGGCGGGTCCTGGGCTGCCAGGACCTGGGGTGGCGCGGGGAGCGGAGGGTGCTGGGGCGGCGGTGGCGTCACGTCCACGCCGGACGATGACAGGTCTCCCGCATCCTGCGATGGGTTTCCGGGGACCGGCCGCGAGGACGAAGGCGACGCAGACGAAGAGGACGTTGCGGAGGGAGGAACCGAGGAAAGCGAAGACGAGTAAGGCGAGGAGGAGTAAGGCGAGGAGGAGGGCGAAGGCGTAGACGGAACGAGCGAGTTGGAAGACGCGTCCATGCTCGGGTGAGGAGTGTGCGTACCCCGACTGGGAGTTGATGAGGACTTGCCGCCGGTGCCCGTACCGATGCTGTCCAGCCCTGACGCTCGCTGCAGTGGTCCTTCGGGGCCGAACCCCTGTGGGAGTGGGCCGAGTTGGTCGAAGACGTCCACGAGCTCGTCGTCGGGCCCGGGCTCGGGCAGGAGCTCGGTGGCCGCGGCAAGGGCTTTGCGGGCGCCCGTCGCGGTGCGGAAGCGGGCGTTCGGGTCCGGCTGGAGCAGGGTGGCGATCACCTGCCACAGGGGCTCGGGGATGCCCCGAGGGGCCTTCGGTGTGCCGTGGGCGGCGAAGTGCTCGATGAGCGCCTTGGCATCGGGTTTGGCGCCCTCCAGCAGGTAGAGGGCGACAAGGCCCACCGCGAACAGGTCGGCCGGGAAGTCCGGGTCCGCGCCCAGCATCTGCTCGGGGGCGAAGTAACCCGGCGTTCCCACCACGTAGTTGGTCTCGGTCAGCCGGGGTTCGCCCAGGCGCATGGCGATGCCGAAGTCGGACAGCCGCAGCCGTGGCCGGGCCGTGCCGGTGGCTTCCAGGAGCACGTTGGCGGGCTTGATGTCGCGGTGGATCACGTTTTCCGCGTGCACGGCGGCGAGGCCGGACAGCAACTGGTCGAGCAGCTCGCAGACGTAGGCGGGCGGAAGGGGGCCGTAGTCGTTGATGAGATTGACCAGGGAACCCCCGGCGACCAGGTCCATGGTGAACAGGACCTTGTCGTCGTCGGCGGCCCAGCTGGCGGGCGCGAGCACATGGGGGTGATCGATCCGTACGGCCTGTTCGCGGACGAACCGCAGCAGGGCGTGTGCGTCGCGCTGCTGCAGGACCTTGGCGGCCACGTACCGGCGGCGCCGGTGGTCCCAGGTGCGCCAGACCGCGCCGACTCCTCCGCGTCCGATCGGGTCGACCAGTTCGTACCGGCCGGCGAAGACCTCACCCATGGCTGTGCGTCGTTCCCCCTTCGGCTCCCCCCTTGGCTGCCCGTCGGCGGAGGGCACGGCGCTGGTGCCGCCCTCCGCGGAGCCGGTTTCCGCTCACCGGCTCTTCTCGGAGCTGGCTTCCGTCCTTCCGCCCCCCTATCGCTCCGCGACGCTCTCGTCCGCTGTTCCTCACCTGCCTCTCGGCCGGCTCTTTCGGAGCCTACGTCCACATCTCCATGGCTCGTTCGGGACCTGCTGGATCCCTTGTCCCCCTCATCGGTCGGGCCCGGTCGTCGAACCCCCTTTCGATGACCGGGCCTTGGACTCAGTTCTGGTGGGACTGGTAGTGCGCCACCGCGTCCGAGGTGCGGCCCGCGCCGTACACCCGGAGGAACTCTGCCAGTTCCGGGTGGGTCGGGGCGAGGGTGTCCGCCGCCTCGATGATGTCGCCCGCGGCCGCGACCGAGCGCAGCAGCGACTGGATCTCGCGGACGACCCGCTTGACCGTCGGCGCCCCCGAACTCGTCGTCGACTGTGTGGTGTTGCTGAGCACGGATCCCCCCTGTGACTTCTTGATCTCGTCCATGCGCTCGGTCGCCTCGGCGGCGCTCACGCTGCCGTCCGCGACCTGACCCGCGAGGTCCTGCAGCAGCTGAACCCGCTGGACCACTGCCGGATTGCCGATCTTGGCACGCTGACCGCTCATCAGCTGCGACAGCATAGGTGCGGACAGCCCCAGTACCCCCGCGAGACGAGCCTGGTTGAGACCCAGATCCTCGATGAGCCTACGGAAGAGCGCCCCCAACGGCTCTCCGTACCAGTTCCGCTGCAGCTCCCGAGCTCTTGCGGTCGCTTCCTGCTGTGCGGCGTCCATTGCGTCTCCCCATCGCTTCCCCAAATACCGCGGTTCGCTGTAGCGAACCACGACGAGCATCTTACGGAGAGTGGTCGTTCACGGGGACCCCCAATCTTTTTGCGAGATCCAGGGGATGACCCGGTACTCTGGTCTGCGGCGCCCCCGGTGGTCGGCACTTCCGGGTGGACGCTTCCCTTCCGGGGCCTTAGCTCAGTTGGTAGAGCGCTGTCTTTGCATGGCAGATGTCAGGGGTTCGACTCCCCTAGGCTCCACAGCGGATCGGCCGGGCCGGATGTCGTAGGACCTCCGGCCCGGCCTTTTTTCCTGCGGCAGAGACCAGGGTCTCCGGTAGCGCTCGATCCGGGCTCGTCGCGATCGTTATCGGTGCACTGCTCGGGAAGGTGGGCTCTGGAGCGGGGTGACGGGTGATGGCACGTGTCGGCGTGCGCATATGCGAAAACCGCGGTCTGGATCACAGTTCGACGCGCCCAGACGGGTCCATCACTCTTTGCAACCGGATTGACACATTCCGGGAATGCGTTCCGGGGGCTCTGGCGGTGGCGGACGTTTCACGTGAAACGGCCCTGTGCGGGCAGGATGGCTTCAAGTCTCCTGCCCACACAGGGCTGTTGGGGGATGCCTCAGCGGCGCTCGTCGCGTTCCGCCGCCTCGTCCTCGGCCTGCTTGGCCTGGACCTCCGGGTCGAGGGCGGACTGGTCACTGCCGTCGACGGAGGACAGCCGGCCGGGGTCGGAGACCTCTGTGGCGGCGGGAGGCTCGACCAGCCAGTCGGGGTTGGCCTGCTTGTCCCACCACTTCCATGCGGCGAAGGCGCCACCCGCCAGGACACCCAGCACGGCCAGCCCCTTGAAGGCGCGGCCGAGCCTGGCGCGGCGCTGCTGCTTGCGCACCAGCTTCTGGATCTGCTGGGGCGACACCTGCCCGCGCAGCGCGGCCAACGCCGCCGCACCGCGGGACGCGGCCTCCTCTCGGACGGGACCGGCCACGGCCACCGCCTGCTCGATGCGTGGACGCGAGTAGTCGGCGGCGTGGCGAGCCGCCTTACGCGTGCGGACGGCGGCCTCATGGGCCGCATGGTCGACCTTCGGCGGCACATGCGTGCGGGCCTGTTCCAGACGCGGGACGACATGGGCGCCGTACTGGACGCGTGCCTGTTCTGCGGCCTGCGACACCTTTGGCGCGAGTCGTACGCGTGCCTCGTGCGCGTAGTGCGAGGCCTTGTCCTTGGCCGTGTCGGCGTAGGGCGCCACCACTTCCGCGGCGTGCAGCACGCTGTCCTTCGCCGAGCCGGTCGCGGCGCGCACGCTATCGATGCGGGTCACGGGATCCTCCTCCTCGGTGGCGTACGGTAATTCGACTTTCCACCCTTTTGGGGATCATGCCTCCCGGAACGCTCCGGGGCATGTGAGGGCGGGCATCCGGGTCATGGGCGCCGACTCCGCGAGACCAGGGAGCAGGAAACGCTCAAGATCCGGAGATGTGCAATAGCGGATGAATACGGGGCAACGGGAACTTGTCCGTGACAGTGCCGACAATGCCACGGATCGTCGCGAAGCGCGCCGATACCGGCGGTACTCGACGGGTTTTCCGCACGGCCGCCGCACGAGGGTGTGGCCGTCGGGCGACGCGGAGCCCCGTCCGTGCGAGGATCGGGGGAGTTCACAGAGGACAACGGAAGGCAGATCGTGGCTGAGCAGCTGTACGCCACCCTGAAGACCAACCACGGCGACATCGAGGTGCGGCTGCTGCCGAACCACGCGCCCAAGACGGTCCGTAACTTCGTCGAGCTCGCCCAGGGCGAGCGTGAGTGGACCAATCCGGCCACCGGCCAGAAGTCCACGGACAAGCTCTACGACGGCACGGTCTTCCACCGGGTGATCAGCGGATTCATGATCCAGGGCGGTGACCCCCTGGGCAACGGCACCGGCGGTCCCGGCTACCAGTTCGCGGACGAGTTCCACCCGGACCTCGCCTTCGACAAGCCCTACCTGCTGGCCATGGCCAACGCCGGCCCGGGCACCAACGGCTCGCAGTTCTTCATCACGGTCGCCCCGACGGCGTGGCTGACCCGCAAGCACACCATCTTCGGCGAGGTCGTCGACGCGGCCAGCCAGAAGGTCGTGGACGCCATCGCGAGCATCCAGACCAACCCGCGCACCGACCGCCCGGTCAACGACGTCGTCATCGAGTCGGTCGTCGTCGAGACCCGCCAGGGCTGAGCCCTCCACGGCTCACCGCGAGGGCCGAACCCGAAGGGTCACCGGGCCCCCGAAGGGTTCACGAGGTCCCGAAGGGTTCACGAGGTCCCGAAGGGAACTATTCGCCCCGCTCATCCGTAAGGATGGGCGGGGCCGACGCGTTCCAGGGACGACACGGAGGGACACCATGGACCAGGTGCCGGGCAGCTCGCAGGACGCGCAGAGCCTGCCCACCTGCTACCGGCACCCGGACCGCGAGACGGGCATCCGCTGCACCCGCTGCGAGCGTCCCATCTGCCCCGAGTGCATGGTGAGTGCCTCCGTGGGCTTCCAATGCCCCGAATGCGTCCGCAACGGCTCAGGGACGGGGCACGCGCCGTCCGCCTCCCAGCCCCGCACCCTCGCGGGCGGCACGGTCGCCGCCGACCCCCGGCTCCTCACCAAGCTCCTGGTCGGCGTGAACCTGCTGGTCTTCCTGGTCCAGCTCTCGCTGGGCGACCGCTTCACTGACCGGTTCGACCTCATCGGGCGGGCATGGGTCCCGGAACTGGGCACCACGCTCCAGGGCGTCGCCGAAGGACAGTGGTACCGGCTGCTGACATCGATGTTCCTGCATGGCAGTGTCATGCACATCGCTTTCAACATGCTCAGCCTGTGGTGGATCGGCGGCCCGCTGGAGGCGGCCCTCGGCCGCGGCCGCTACCTCGCGCTCTACTTCATCTCCGGCTTCGCGGGCAGCGCGCTCACCTATCTCCTCGCCGAGCCGAACCAGGCTTCCCTCGGTGCCTCCGGCGCCATCTTCGGCCTCTTCGGCGCGACGGCCGTCCTCATGCGTCGCCTGAAGTACGACATGCGCCCGGTCATCATCCTGCTGGTGATCAACCTGGTCATCACCTTCGGCTGGTCCAGCATTGCCTGGCAGGCCCACGTAGGCGGCCTCGTCGGCGGTGTCCTGATCGGCTACGCGATGGTCCACGCACCGCGCGACCGCCGGGGGCTGATCCAGTACGGCGTGTGTGCCCTGGTGATGGTCGCCGTGGTGGTCATGACGCTGGTCAGGACCGCTCAGCTCGTCTGAGCCGGCATCGATACGGCACTGTTGTCCACAGACTGTGGCGGATCTTGTGCATAGGGTGCGGGAACAGGCGTGCCCCCTGTCGCTCACCTGTGTTTTCGCAGGTCAGGCAGGGGGCGAACGTGTTTACGGATGCCAGTGGGTCAGTCATACCGGCGTCAACGCCCGATGGGTTATCCACAGATGGTCTTTCTTTTCCCCATGTGGATAACCCCTGTGGATAACTCCGTGGACAGCTCTGGGGAGAGCTGGTCTCACGGGGTCGGGACTGCTACTTCCACTGGGTCGAGACGCCGAATCCGGCGGCGATGAAGCCGAAGCCGACCACGATGTTCCAGTTGCCGAGCGTTTCGATGGGCAGCGAGCCGTCGGTCACATAGAAGACGACGATCCAGGCGAGGCCGATGAGGAACATGGCCAGCATCACCGGCGCCACCCAGCCGCGGCTGTTCAGCTTGATATTCGTGGCCTGCTTGGACGGCGGCGGCGTGTAGTCGGCCTTCTTGCGGATACGTGACTTCGGCACGAGGGTCTCTCCTGTCGATGCGCTGCGTGGCCGCGCAGGGAACTGTGGCGGGCTCCGGGGCAGCGTACAAGGGGACACTGAATGCTCCCCCGGGCGTCCGTTAGCGTAGTGCTTCCGTGGCGCCTAAGGAGATAAGGGTACGTTGAGCAATTCAGCCGACTCCCCCGCGGCCGGTTCCGGTGACCTTGCCGCCCCGAGCGGCGACGCCGCCTCCCGGGGAGGTTTGCGGCCCGTGCGCGTGCTCACCGTGGGGGTCTTCGCCCTCGCCGGGCTGATCTTCTTCACGAGCTTCGACACGGCCAAGGGCACGAACATCCGTACGGACGCCTCGCTGCTCAAGCTCTCCGACCTGATCCAGGAGCGCAGCCACAAGAACGGGCAGCTCGACGAGTCCAACGCGGTGCTCCGGGACGACGTCGAGGCCCTCGCCGAGCGGGACGACGGCAGCACCGAGGCCGAGGACGCGCGGCTCAAGGCCCTGGAGAAGAACGCCGGCACCCAGAAGCTCAAGGGCGACGCCATCACCGTCACCCTCGATGACGCCCCGCCGGACGCCACCGCCAAGCTCCCCGGTTACCCCGACCCGCAGCCCGACTACCTGGTCATCCACCAGCAGGACCTCCAGGCCGTGGTGAACGCGCTGTGGCTGGGCGGCGCCGAGGGCATCAAGGTCATGGACCAGCGGCTGATCTCCACCAGCGCCGTGCGGTGCGTCGGTAACACCCTGATCCTCCAGGGCCGCGTCTACTCGCCCCCGTACAAGATCCAGGCGGTTGGTGACCCGGAGAAGCTCCAGAGGGCGCTCACGGCGTCCGAGGCGATCCAGAACTACATGGTGTACGTCAACGTCTACGGGCTCGGCTGGAAAGTCACCGAGGACGGCCCGGTGACTCTTCCCGGCTACTCGGGCACAGTGGATCTGAAGTACGCGAAGCCCGTGGAGTAACGGCAGCCGGGGGACCCGTGTCGGTGCGCGTGATCGTGAGGACCGTCAGCGAACTCTGCATCACCGTCGGCACCCTGATCGTGCTCTTCGTCGTCTACGTGCTGTTCTGGACCGGTGTGAAGGCCGACACCGAGATGGGCCACCAGGTCGATCTCCTGCAGGAGCAGTGGGCGAAGCAGCCGGTGCGACCCACGTCCGCCCCGGGCGCCTCGGCGCCTCCGGAGCCGCCCGCCCCGTACAAGGACGCCGCCCCCTTCGCCCTCATGTACATCCCGCGCCTTGGTTTCACGTGGAACAAGCCCGTCCTCGAGGGGACGAAGACGAACACCCTCAAGAAAGGGCTCGGTCACTACGCGAACACCGCTCAGTTGGGGCAGAAGGGGAACTTCGCGGTCGCCGGCCACCGCCGTACATACGGCGATCCCCTCAAAGACTTTCCCAAGCTGCGCCCCGGCGACGCGGTGGTCCTGACCGACGGGGTGAACTGGTTCACATACGTCATCGACCGGGGGCCCTATCGGACATTGCCCACGGACGTGCAGGTCATCGACCCCGTGCCGAGGAAATCGGGGTACACGCGCGCGGGACGCTATCTGACGCTGACCACCTGCGATCCGGAGTGGGGGCGCAGCCATCGGCTCATCGTCTGGGGACATCTCGAATCGACTCAGCCTGTGGAGGCCGGGAAACCGGAGGCACTACGCCGTTAGTCTGGTGGCGGTACGGCGTGAGTCCGGTGCCGTGGTGTGAAGGAAGGGACGGCATGTACGGCTGGATCTGGCGACATCTGCCGGGCAACGTATGGGTGAAGGCGCTGATTTCCGCCGTCCTCACCCTGGCTGTCGTCTACGTCCTCTTCCAGTACGTCTTTCCCTGGGCCGAACCCCTGTTGCCCTTCAACGATGTGACGGTGAACGACCAGTGAGTGCCGCCCGCCCCGCCCGCATCCTCGTCGTCGACAACTACGACAGCTTCGTCTTCAACCTGGTCCAGTACCTGTACCAGCTGGGCGCCGAGTGCGAGGTGCTACGCAACGACGAGGTGGCGACCGCGCACGCCCAGGACGGCTTCGACGGTGTGCTCCTGTCCCCCGGCCCCGGCACCCCGGAGGAGGCCGGCGTCTGCGTCGACATGGTCCGCCACTGCGCGGCCACCGGCGTGCCCGTCTTCGGCGTCTGTCTCGGCATGCAGTCCATGCAGGTGGCGTACGGCGGTGTCGTGGACCGCGCGCCCGAACTCCTGCACGGCAAGACATCGCTGGTGGAACACGAGGGCAAGGGCGTCTTCGCGGGCCTGCCGACCCCCTTCACCGCGACCCGCTACCACTCGCTGGCCGCCGAGCCCGGGACCGTGCCGGCCGAGCTGGAGGTCACGGCGCGCACGCACGACGGGATCATCATGGGGCTGAGACACCGTGAACTGCCCGTCGAGGGCGTGCAGTTCCACCCCGAGTCGGTGCTCACCGAGCACGGCCACCGCATGCTGGCCAACTGGCTGGTGGAATGCGGGGACCAGGAGGCCGTGGCGAGGTCGGCGGGGCTCGCCCCGGTGGTGGGCAGGGCCACGGCGTGACGGCGGTGCGCCCCGAGCGCGAGAGTGCCCCCTACGGCGGCGAGGCCGCGTACGGGGGCGCTGAGGCGTTCGAGGCGTTCGAGGCCTTCGACGGGGATGCCTCCCGGTCGGCGGTCGAGCCGCCGCAGCAGTGGTACGCCCCACCGGACCAGCAGGCCGCCGGGTACGCCCAGGGCGACCGGTACGGGCAGCGGCCGTACGCGGAGCCGGTGTATGAGCCGCGCCCCCCGGCCGCCCCGTACGGGTCCTACGGACCGACGGCGACGGCGTACGAATCGACGGCGTACGAATCGACGGCCTACGAGGCGACGGCCTACGAGGCGACGGCCTACGAGGCGACGGCCTACGAGGCGACCGCGCCCGAGTACCCCTCGGTCGACACTGCCCTTGAGCATCCTTCGATCGACGAGGAGACCGTGGCGCTGCGGGTGGAGGAGGCCCGGCGCATAGCGGCGGAGGCCGAGTCGATACCCGCGCCGTCCGTCTCCGAGGGCCGTGCGGCCCGCCGTAAGGCCGCGAGACGGCACGGGAGGCATTCGGGCTCCCTGGGCGCGCACGCGGGCTCAGGGGCCGCTCAGGGGGCCCAGGGGGCCTTAGAGGCGGCCGAGGCGTCGGCGCCCCTCTCCCGGGTGGAGGCGCGACGGGCTGCGCGGGCGCGCAAGCCCAGTGCGGGGGTGATCGCGAGCCGGGCGATCGGTGAGGTGTTCATCACCACCGGCGTACTGATGCTGCTGTTCGTGACCTATCAGCTGTGGTGGTCGAACATCCGGGCCCAGCAGGAGGCGGGCCGGGAGGCGACCAGCCTCCAGGAGGAGTGGAAGAACGGACAGCGCGCGCCGGGCGCGTTCGAGCCGGGGCAGGGCTTCGCCATCCTGCACATTCCGAAGCTGGACGTGGTGGTGCCGATCGCCGAGGGCATCAGCAAGTCGAAGGTCCTGGACCGCGGAATGGTCGGGCACTACGACGAGAACAGCATCAAGACGGCGATGCCCGAGGACAAGACCGGCAACTTCGGTATCGCGGGGCACCGCAACACGCACGGCGAACCGTTCCGGTACATCAACCGGCTCCAGCCGGGTGACCCGATCGTCGTGGAGACCCAGGACAAGTACTACGTCTACGACATGGCCTCGATCCTTCCGGTGACGTCGCCGAAAAACGTCAGCGTGCTCGAACCGGTCCCCCCGGGGTCGGGGTTCACCGAGCCGGGCCGTTACATCACGCTGACCACGTGCACGCCGGAGTTCACGAGCAAGTACCGGATGATCGTGTGGGGCAAGATGGTCGAGGAACGGCCGCGCAGTGAGGGGAAGCCCGACGCGCTCGTCCAGTAAGGGCTCGACCAAGGGCGGATGAACTGTGGCAGTGACCACCGACGAGACCGATGACGTCGAAGAGAGGACCGGCGGGGCCGGGACCACGCCGCCGCGGCGCGGCATGGGACGGATCGCGATGGCGGTGAGTGTCTTCGGCGAACTGCTCATCACCGCGGGCCTGGTGCTCGGACTGTTCGTCGTCTACTCGCTGTGGTGGACGAACGTGCTCGCCGACCGGGAAGCGGGCAAGGAAGCGAACAAGGTCCGCGACACCTGGGCGTCGGCTGACAGCGGCCCGGGCGCCCTGGACACCAAGGACGGCATCGGCTTTCTGCACGTCCCCGCCATGAAGAACGGTGAGGTTCTGGTCAAGAAGGGCACTTCCACCAAGATCCTCAATGGTGGCGTCGCCGGCTACTACACCGACCCCGTCAAGGCGACCCTCCCTACCTCCGACAAGGACGGCAACTTCACCCTCGCCGCCCACCGCGACGGCCACGGCGCCAAGTTCCACAACATCGACAAGATCGAGAAGGGCGACTCGATCGTCTTCGAGACCCGCGACAACTGGTACGTCTACAAGGTCTACGACACCCTCCCCGAGACCTCGAAGTACAACGTCAAGGTCTTGTCGAACATCCCCAAGGAGTCCGGCAAAAAGAAACCGGGCAAGTACATCACTTTGACTACTTGCACGCCTTTGTACACGTCCCGGCACCGGTACATCGTGTGGGGGGAGCTGGTCCGTGTGGAACGGGTCAACGCGGAACGGACGCTGCCGAAGGAACTGCGGTAGCGCTGTAGCCGTCCGTACGACGGCTGACCGTACGACGGAGCCCCGGCCCCTTCCTGAGAAGGGGCCGGGGCTCCGCTCTGTGGCGCTATCCGAAGATGCCGCCGTTGTTTCCTCCGTTGTTGTTTCCTCCGTTGTTGCCGAAGCCGACCGAGGCGAGGGTGATCGTCGTCTGGGTCGGGTCGGCGCGGTTGCCGCCGTCCGGGTCCTGGTCGGTGACGAGTGCGGTGTCGCTCTGGTCGCTGCCCGGGGCGAACTGGATGTTCGTGAAGCCCGCCTGCTGCAGGAGCTGCTTGGCCTCGCCCACGCTCCGGCCGACCACGTTCGGGACCTCCGCCTCCTGCTTCTCGGCCGCCTTGCCGATCTGGATGGTGACGGTGTCACCCTTCTCGGCCTCGCTGCCCTGCTCCGGCGTGGTCGCGATGACCTTGCCGACCAGGTTGCCGTCGTCGGTCTCGACCTCGGTGCACTCGCCGACCAGGTTGTTGGCCGTCATCTGGGCCTTGGCCTGGTCACAGCTGAGCCTGCGGACGTCCGGGACGGTGACCGTCGCGGCCTCCGTGGCGACCGTCAGTGTGACCGTGGAGCCCTTTTCGATCTTGTCGCCGACGGGGTCCTGGTCGATCACGATGCCGGCCGTGCGCTCGGACTCCTCAGTCTTCTTCTCGACCTTGAAGCCCTTCTCTTCGAGCTGGGCCTCGGCCACGTCGAACTGCAGGCCCTGAACATCAGGGACCGCGATCTTCGGGGCGCCGGTGGAGATCACCAGGGCGATGGTGTCGCCCTTCTTGACCGGATCGCCTTCCTTGGGCGTCTGACTACAGACGTTGCCCGTCTTCTGGTTCTCGCACTCAGCTTTGGTGACTGTTACCTCGAGATCAACATTGCTTGCTGCTCTCTTGGCTTCGGCCTCCGTCTGGCCCACGAAGCTAGGGTTCTTGAACGTTTCGTTGGAGCTGTCGTTCCCCGAGAACATCAACCGCCCGATGAGGATCGCGCCGATCAGCACCAGCACACCCGCGACGACCAGGAGGATCGTCGAGGTGTTGTTCTTCTTCTGCTGGCGGCGGCGGCCCTGACGGTCGTCGTAGCCTCCGTAGCCGTCGTCCCCGTTCATCGGGGGCAGCATGGTGGTGGCCTGGGCGTCCGTGGAGCGCAGGGCGGTGGTGGGCTGGTCGTCGGGGTAGCCGCCGTAACCGACCGAGCCCATCGCCGCCGTGGCCGCGACGGGCTGGCCGTCGAGGCACGCCTCGATGTCGGCGCGCATCTCGTCGGCGGACTGGTAGCGGTAGTCCGGGTCCTTGACCAGGGCACGCAGGACGATGGCGTCCATCTCCGGCGTGATCTCCGGGTCGAAGACGCTCGGGGGCTGCGGTTCCTCCCGTACGTGCTGGTAGGCGACCGCCACGGGGGAGTCACCGACGAACGGCGGGCGGACCGTGAGTAGTTCGTAGAGCAGACAGCCCGTCGAGTACAGGTCGGAGCGGGCGTCCACCTGCTCGCCCTTGGCCTGCTCCGGGGAGAGGTACTGGGCGGTGCCGATGACCGCGGACGTCTGGGTCATGGTCATGCCGGAGTCGCCCATGGCGCGGGCGATGCCGAAGTCCATGACCTTGACCTGGCCGTTGCGCGTCAACATGACGTTGGCCGGCTTGATGTCACGGTGGACGATCTGGTTGCGGTGGGCGTACTCCAGTCCCTGGAGGATGCCGATGGTCATCTCCATGGCCCGCTCCGGCAGCAGCTTGCGGCCGCTGTGAAGAAGCTCACGGAGGGTGGAGCCCTCGACGTACTCCATGACGATGTACGGGATCGAGACCCCGTCGATGTAGTCCTCGCCCGTGTCGTAGACCGCGACGATCGCGGGGTGGTTGAGCGAGGCGGCCGACTGGGCCTCCCGGCGGAACCGGGCCTGGAAGGTGGGGTCGCGCGCGAGGTCCGCTCGCAGCGTCTTCACCGCCACGGTGCGGCCGAGGCGGGTGTCCATCGCGAGGTAGACCTCCGCCATGCCACCACGGCCGAGCACCTGGCCCAGCTCGTACCGGCCGCCGAGGCGACGCGGCTCTTCCATAGCTTCCTACCAGCCCTCTCCGTCGGCCCCGACCGCACCCATGTACGGTCCGGCGGCTGTGCTGTCCGGGCATACGGTACCCGGCTCGCCTTCTGTGACCTGGTCAACCGCGAACCCGATACAGGACCGGTATCGCAACGTGCACCGATGTGAAGGTGACGTGAGCGGGGTCACTTCTTGCTGTTGATCACTGCTTGCATCACGTTCTTCGCGATCGGGCCGGCGAGACCGCCACCGGAGATCTCACCGCGGTCCGCACTGCCGTCCTCGACGACCACGGCCACGGCGACCGGCGAGCTGCCGTCGCTGAGCTTGGCGTACGAGATGAACCAGGCGTACGGCAGTTCCTTGTTGTTGACGCCGTGCTGGGCGGTACCGGTCTTGCCGCCGACGGTAGCGCCGTCGATCTTCGCGCTGCCGCCGGTGCCGGCCGGGTCGTTGACGACGGTCTCCATCATCTCCTGCAGCGCCTGCGCGGTGTCCGGCGAGACCGCCTGGGACAGCGTCTCGGGCTCGTGCGACTCGATGACGTCGAGGTTGGAGGCGCGCAGCTGGTCGACCATGTACGGCTTCATCAGCTTGCCGTCGTTGGCGATCGCCGCGGACACCATCGCCATCTGCAGCGGGGTGGCGCGGTTGGAGCCCTGGCCGATGCCGTCGAGGGCGTTCTGCGGACGGTTGTCCTTGGGGTAGACGCTCTCGGCGGCGCGGACCGGGATGTCCAGCTCGGCCTGGCCGAAGCCGAACTTCTCGGACTGCTTGATCATCTTCTCGTTGCCGACGCTGTCGCTGAGCTTCGCGAAGACCGTGTTGCAGGAGACCTTCAGCGCGTCGCGCAGGGTCGCGTTCTTGCAGTTCCCGTGCTGGTTGCCGAGGTCGGTGTTCGACTGGGGCAGCCGGTACGGGTCCGGGGTGTCCGTGGCCTTGTCGATGCCGTCGACCACGTTGTTCTCCAGCGCGGCGGCGGCGGTGACCACCTTGAACGTGGAGCCCGGCGGGTAGGTCTCGCGCAGTGCGCGGTTCAGCATCGGCTTGTCGGAGTCCTTCTCCAGCTTCGAGAAGGTCTCGCTGTCCTTGCTGCTGATACCGGCGAAGGTCGACGGGTCGTACGACGGCGTGGAGGCCAGCGCCAGGACCGCCCCGGTCTGGGGGTCGATCGCGGCGACGGCGCCCTTCTTGTCACCGAGGCCCTCGAAGGCCGCCTTCTGCGCGGCGGCGTTGAGGGTGGTGACGACGCTGCCGCCCTCCTTCTTCTTCCCGGTGATCATGTCCAGCGTGTTCCGGAAGAAGAGCCGGTCGTCGTTGCCGGTGAGGATGCCGTCCTCGAGGCTCTCCAGCTGCGTGGCGCCGACGATCTGGGAGGCGTACCCCGTGACGGGTGCCCACATCTCGCCGTTCTTCCAGGTGCGCTTGAACTTGTAGTCGGTGCCCTTGGTCTCGACGGAGCCGGTGATGGCCTTGCCGTCGACGATGATGTCGCCGCGCGGGGTGCCGTAGCGCTCGATGGCCACCCGGCGGTTCTGTTTGTCCGTCTTCAGGGAGTCAGCCTGGACGTACTGAATCCAGTTGTCGCGGATGAGCAGGGCCAGGACGAGGAGCCCGCAGAAGATCGCGATCCGGCGCAGGGGCTTGTTCACGGTCGGACCACCTGTGTCATCTCGGCATCGGGGTTCGGGGCGGGGGACGGCGCCGGGCGGCGTGCGGTGTCGCTGATCCGCAGCAGGATGCCGATCAGTGCCCAGTTGGCGATGACGGACGAACCGCCGTACGCCAAAAAGGGCAGCGTCATACCGGTCAGCGGGATCAGGCCCATGACGCCACCGGCGACCACGAAGACCTGGAGGCCGAAGGCGCCGGACAGGCCCACCGCGAGCAGCTTGCCGAACGGGTCGCGCGCCGCGAGGGCGGTGCGGATGCCGCGCTCGATGATCAGCCCGTAAAGCAGCAGGATCGCCATGACGCCGGCCAGGCCCAGCTCCTCAGCGAAGGTCGCGAGGATGAAGTCGGAGTTGGCGGCGAAGCCGATGAGATCGGAGTTGCCCTGGCCGAGTCCGGTACCGAGGGTGCCGCCGGAGCCGAAGGCCCACAGGGCCTCCATGGACTGCTCGGAGTGGCCCCACTCGCCCTTCTTGCTCAGCAGGTACTCGCCCATGGGGTCGAGCCAGGCCTGGACACGCTGCTGGACGTGGCTCTCGAAGGAGGCGACGCCGACGGCGCCGGCGGCGGACATCAGCAGACCGAAGACGATCCAGCTGGTGCGCTCGGTGGCGACGTACAGCATGATCACGAACATGCCGAAGAAGAGCAGCGAGGTACCGAGGTCGGTCTCGAAGACCAGGATCAGGATGGAGAGGATCCATACGACGATGATCGGGCCGAGGTCACGGCCGCGCGGGAGGTAGAGGCCCAGGAAGCGGCGGCTGGCGAGCGCGAGGGCGTCTCTCTTCACCATGAGGTAGCCGGCGAAGAAGACCGCGATGATGATCTTCGCGAACTCACCGGGCTGGATGGTGCCGAGACCGGGGATCGAGATCCAGATCTTGGCGCCGAAGGTTTCGGCACCGAGACCGGGCACCAGCGGCAGCATCAGCAGCACGATCGCCGCCGCCATGGAGATGTACGTGTAGCGCTGCAGGACGCGGTGGTCCTTGAGCAGGATCAGCACGGCGATGAACAGGGCGACGCCGATCGCAGAGTTGAGCAGCTGCCGGGGTGAGGCCTCGAAGTACTCGCTGCGCAGCTGCAGCCGCTCAGACTGGTCCAGACGCCAGATGGCCACCAGCCCCAGCCCGTTCAGCAGCGTCGCCAGCGGCAGCATCAGCGGGTCGGCGTACGGCGCGAACTTGCGTACGACGAGATGGCCGATGCCGGCCAGCAGGCCCATGCCGAGGCCGTAGCCGAGCAGACCGGCGGGCACCTGGTCGTTGATGGCGAGACCGACGTTGGCGTACGCGAACACCGGGATGACGACCGCGAAGATCAGCAGCGCCAGCTCGGTGTTGCGCCGGCTCGGTGCGCCGATCGCGCCGATCGTGGACGTGTGCTGCGTCGACGTGTTGGTAGTACTGCTCATCGTGTGAGTGGGCCCCTCGCGGCTTGCCTACTGCTCACCGCACCGCGAAACGAGCTCCTGCTCCTCCTCCGAGAGGCTGGGGCCGGTAGACGGTGTGGGTGCGGTCTGGTTCGGGGTCGGGGACGTCGATGGCGTCGACGTCGGGGACGGTGTGGCCTTGGACGTGCGGGAGGTCCTGGTGGTTCCCGTGATGCCTCCGGCCTCGCCCTCACCGGTCTTCGCGTTGCTGTCCGCCTCGCGGCGCTGGGCGTTCTTCTTGCACGCGGACGCCTGGTCGGACAGTTCCTCGATCTTCTTCCGGGCGTCGCTCAGACCGCCCCCGGAGATCGTGGCCTCGACCTGCTTCTGCTGGTACGGCGGCAGGTACTTGAGTTCGATCTCGGGGTGGTCCTTCTCCACCTTCGACAGCGAGATCCAGGCCAGGTCCTGGCTGATGCCGCGGTACAGCGCGACATGGTCGTCCTTGGCACCGACGTAGTACTGATTCTGCGTCCAGCGGTACCCGCCGTAGAGGCCGCCGCCGATCAGGCCGAGGGCGAGGAGGCCGAAGAACGATCTCTTCAGCCACTTGCCCTTCTTACGGGGCTTGACGAAGTCGTCGTCGGAGTAGTTCCCGAAGCTGCCCGCGGCCGACATGTATCCGGTGGTGTCGCCGGAGCCGGGCGGGCCGAACTCGCCGCCACCGCCCTGTCCGTGCGCCGGACGGCCGAGGCCGGAGGCGCGGCCGGCGGGGGTCTGCATGATGCCGTTGTCCTGCAGATGGAGCTGGTTCTCGGCGACCGCGCCGACCACGACCGGGGTGTCGTGCAGCTGCCCGGCGAGGGTGTCGCCGGTGTCGAGGTCGAGGACGTCGGCGACGATGACCGTGATGTTGTCCGGGCCGCCGCCGCGCAGCGCGAGCTGGATCAGCTCCTGCACGGTCTCCTGGGGGCCCTGGTAGCTGGCGAGGGTGTCCTCCATCGTCTGGTGGGACACGACGCCGGACAGGCCGTCGGAGCAGATCAGATACCGGTCGCCGGCGCGGACCTCACGGATGGACAGGTCGGGCTCGACGTGGTCGCCGCTGCCCAGCGCGCGCATCAGCAGGGAGCGCTGCGGGTGGGTGGTGGCTTCCTCTTCGGTGATGCGGCCCTCGTCGACGAGGCGCTGCACCCAGGTGTGGTCCTGGGTGATCTGGGTGAGGACGCCGTCGCGCAGGAGGTACGCGCGGGAGTCGCCGACGTGGACGAGGCCGAGTCGCTGGCCGGTCCACAGCAGGGCGGTGAGCGTGGTGCCCATGCCCTCCAGCTGGGGGTCCTCCTCGACCATCGCGCGCAGTTGGTCGTTGGCGCGCTGCACGGCGGTGCCGAGGGAGGTGAGGATGTCGGAGCCGGGGATGTCGTCGTCGAGCGTGACGAGGGTGGAGATCACCTCGGAGGAGGCGACCTCGCCGGCCGCCTGGCCGCCCATGCCGTCGGCGATCGCGAGGAGGCGCGGACCGGCGTAGCCCGAGTCCTCGTTGCCCTCACGGATCATGCCTTTGTGCGATCCGGCGGCGAAGCGCAGTGAGAGACTCATGCGCACCTCGCCCGTCGGCTCCGGGTACATCCGCACGGTGCCCACCCTCCGGTCGGGAGCGCGCCGGGGCCCCTGGTGGGGGCCGCCACCGCGTGCTCGCTCCGCTCGCGCTCATTCATGATGTAGCACTACTTCCGCAGCTCGATGACGGTCTTGCCGATGCGGATCGGCGCGCCCAGCGGAATCGGCGTGGGAGTCGTCAGTCGGTTCCGGTCGAGATACGTGCCATTGGTGGACCCCAGGTCCTCGACGATCCACTGGCCGTCGCGGTCCGGGTAGATCCGGGCGTGCCTGCTGGAGGCGTAGTCGTCGTCCAGCACGATCGTGGAGTCGTGCGCGCGGCCCAGGGTGATGGTCTGGCCCTGGAGCGCCACGGTGGTACCCGTCAGGGTGCCCTCGCTGACGACGAGCTTGGTGGGGGCGTTACGGCCGCGGCGGCCACCGGTGGCGACGGGCTGCTGGCCGCGCTGCTGCGGGGGCGCGGCCTGCCGGGCGGCCTGTTGTGGCCGCGCGTTCTCCCGGCGCGACCCCCGCTGGGTGACGCGCGTACCGAACAGGTCGCTGCGGATGACCTGCACGGCCACGATCACGAACAGCCACAGTACGGCCAGGAACCCCAGCCGCATGACCGTGAGGGTCAGCTCTGACATTGCCCCCGCTTCACCCTTCGGCTTGCCGGTAAATGATGGTGGTGCTGCCCACGACGATCCGCGAGCCGTCGCGGAGCGTAGCGCGGGTGGTGTGCTGCCCGTCCACCACGATGCCGTTGGTGGACCCGAGATCCTGGATCGTCGAGGGCGTTCCGGTCCGGATCTCGCAGTGCCGGCGGGATACGCCGGGGTCGTCGATCCGCACGTCGGCTTCGGTGCTGCGGCCCAGCACCAGCGTCGGGCGGGAGATCTGATGGCGGGTGCCGTTGATCTCGATCCAGTAGCGCGTGCGCCCGCCGGCCGCCGGGGCGGCACCGGCCCGCTGGAGGTAGGGCGCGGAGCCGGGGCGGCCACCGCCGGGCGGCGGTGTGGCCGGCATGGGCGGGGCGCCCGAGGGCACGGCGGTGGGTGGGTAGCCGTAGCCGCCGGGGCGGCCCGCGGCGGGGCTCGCCGGGGCGCCCGCGGGGGCCTGCTGGTTGGTGGAGGAGGCGAGCGTACGGCTGCGCACCCGGTACAGACCGGTGTCGAGGTCGTCCGCCTTCTCCAGGTTGACCTTGATCGGTCCCATGAACGTGTAGCGCTGCTGCTTGGCGTAGTCGCGCACCATGCCGGCGAGCTCGTCGCCGAGCTGGCCGGAGTAGGGGCTGAGGCGCTCGTAGTCGGGTGTGCTCAGCTCCACGATGAAGTCATTGGGCACGACTGTCCGGTCGCGGTTCCAGATGGTCGCGTTGTTGTCGCACTCCCGCTGGAGCGCTCCCGCGATCTCGACGGGCTGGACCTCGGACTTGAACACCTTGGCGAAGGTGCCGTTGACCAGACCTTCGAGACGCTGCTCGAACTTCTTCAGGACTCCCATGGGGCACCTCCTCCATCGTCACCGCTCTGCGTACTGCGCCCGTACTGCTTACTGATCGTATCCACGCGCCGGGGAATCGGCTGGTTCCCCCTGTCGGCCCGGTCGACCGGTGTCACCCGGTGTCGACGCCCACTGAAGTCCCCTCCCGGATTCCCATCGGAGCTCCTCTTCGAACTACCCCTGTCCGAACTCTGCCAAGGATCGTAGAGGCGGTGCGAGACCAGTGTCCCGCACCGGGCCGTGGACCCTGTCCCCCTCCAGTAGAGATGGCCGGGACCGGTACGAGGTTGATACGTGATCCAGCATGCGTTGATACGTAGCCGGAGACCCCTCGTGTTCGGTCCGCGCTGGTCGGGCCGGGCGCGGTGGCGTGGACGGCGGTCGGCCGCGGATAAGGGATGTGAACCCACCGTCTCCAGCGTGCTAATCTTCTCGATGTCGGAAGGCGCCAGCACCGCAGGGAGCAGGGCCTGAGGACACACCTAATGCGCGGGTGGCGGAATAGGCAGACGCGCTGGATTCAGGTTCCAGTGCCCGCAAGGGCGTGGGGGTTCAACTCCCCCCTCGCGCACAGCGAAGCGGTCCCATCGTGATCACGGTGGGACCGCTTCTTTTTGCTCTTCTTTTTGCTCGTTCCCCGGCGTTTCGGGAGTCCTGCGGGCCGACCTTCGGGCCTCTGAAGTGTGAGGAGTCTCTCAGAAGATTCCGTAAGGGCTTTCAGTATCTCGGGGAGCGATGTTTCACGTGAAACGTCGTAGATGCGGTGCTCAGGTGTAGTCCGCGTGCGGTATCGCTGCGTCGAGAAGGCGGCGGGCCTTGATGACAAGGTCCTGGTAGGCGGGGTGCTGGGCGATGTGCGGTCTGGGATCGCATGTGTCCTCACGCAGGAGCTGAGGGTGCTCGTCGGCGGAGGGGGAGTGGAACTGCGGCGTACGGGACTCGGGTGGGCTCTCCATGGTCCGGACAGGATTCAGCGGTCGGTCTGCGTCCCCGTCACGCAGTGGCTGCGACTGGGGCGGGCCGACGGCGCTGACCAGCGTGAATTGTTGTTGGTCGCTCGTCGATTCCCCGTTGTTCCGTGCGGCGCGCACTGCTCGGCTCGCGCCCGGCGACAGGGCGTGCGCGGGTAATTGGGGTCGGCCTGGCCGGGGGTTTGATCCGGTGAAACCCGTCAGAACCGTTGACGCTCACCCGCCTCATACCTATCTTCTGGTCGGATAATCGCACAACGTCCGTAATTTCGAACGTAGTTGTTGCTTCCTATCCTGCGATCACCCCCACACTTGCCAGAGACGAGGCGCACATGGCACCGCCCCTCTCCAGACGCTTTCTCCTCCAGTCCGCGATCCTCGCCGCGGCCGTACCCGGAGTCTCCTTCGGAGCGGGCGTCGGCCGCGCGTCCGCCGCCAGCGTTCCGACGCCGTCCACCTGGTCCGTGCAGCCCTTCGAGCTCAAGGACGTGACGCTCAGCCAGGGCTTGTTCGCCGACAAGCGGCAGCTGATGCTCGACCACGGCCGTGGCTACGACGTCGACCGGCTGTTACAGGTCTTCCGTGCCAACGCGGGGCTCTCCACCAAGGGCGCGGTCGCCCCCGGCGGCTGGGAAGGCCTCGACGGCGAGGCCAACGGCAACCTCCGCGGCCACTACACCGGGCACTTCCTGACGATGCTCGCCCAGGCCTACGCGAGCACCAAGGACACGGCCTACGCCGACAAGATCCGCTACATGGTCGGCGCGTTGACCGAGGTGCGGACGGCACTGCGCACCGACCCGCGCATGCTCGCCGTCACGGGCCGGTTCGGCACCGCCCAGGAGAATGTCCGGGGCTCCTACCAGTACGTCGACCTGCCCGCCGCCGTGCTCGACGGGGCCTCGGCGATCACCCTGTCGGCCTGGGTGAAGCCCACCCACAACGCCAACTGGGCCCGGGTCTGCGACTTCGGCGACAACAACACGCGCTACATGTACCTGGCGGCCCGCAACGCGAGCGGCTTCCCCCGCTTCGCCATCACCACCAGTGGCCCCGGCGGTGAGCAGGGCCTCAACGGAACCGCCGCGCTGCCGCTCAACCAGTGGAGCCACCTGGCGGTGACCATCGGAGGCGGCACCGGCACGCTCTACGTCAACGGCACGGCCGTGGCCCAGAACACGTCGATGACCCTCACTCCGGCGGCCCTCGGCACCCTGGCGAACAACTGGCTGGGTCGGTCCAACTTCCCCACCGACCCCGTCTTCGCGGGCGCGTTCGACGAGTTCAACGTCTGGTCGCGGGCGCTGACGGCCGCCGAGATCACGTCCCTGCAGAGCAACAGCGCGTCGGCCGCCGCGGCGGGCCGGGGCGACCTGGCCTCGTACGACTTCTTCGAGACCACCGGCGGCACCTTCGCGGACGTCTCCGGACGCGGCCTGACCGCCACCCTGCACCGCACCTGGGGTGCGCCCAGCCATGCGGGGTTCCTGGCGGCGTACCCGGAGACGCAGTTCATCGAGCTGGAGTCGATGACCAGCGGCGACTACACGCGTGTGTGGGCGCCGTACTACACCGCGCACAAGATCCTTCGCGGGCTCCTGGACGCCTACCTCCACGTCGACGACGCACGGGCGCTCGACCTCGCCTCGGGGCTGTGCGACTGGATGTATTCGCGGCTGTCGAAGCTGCCCGACGCCACGCTGCAGCGGATGTGGGGGATCTTCTCCAGCGGTGAGTACGGGGGCCTCGTCGAGGCGATCATCGACCTGTACACGGTCACCGGCAAGGCCGAACACCTCGCTCTGGCCAAGCTGTTCAATCTTGACAAGCTCATCGATGCCTGTGCCGCGAATACGGACACGCTCGACGGCCTCCACGCCAACCAGCACATCCCCATCTTCACTGGGCTCGCACGGTTGTACGACGCCACGGGTGAGGCGCGCTATCTGACGGCCGCGAAGAACTTCTGGGGCATGGTCATCCCGCCGCGCATGTACGGCATCGGCGGCACCAGCACGGCCGAGTTCTGGAAGGCGCGCGGAGTCGTCGCGGGGACCATCAGCGACACCACCGCCGAGACCTGCTGTGCGTACAACCTGCTCAAGCTGAGCCGGACGCTGTTCTTCCACGAGCAGGACCCGAAGTACATGGACTACTACGAGCGGGCCCTGTTCAACCAGGTCCTCGGCTCCAAGCAGGACCAGGCCGACGCGGAGAAACCGCTGGTCACGTACTTCATCGGTCTGAAGCCCGGCCATGTGCGCGACTACACCCCCAAGCAGGGCACCACCTGCTGCGAGGGCACCGGCATGGAGAGCGCCACCAAGTACCAGGACTCGGTGTACTTCACCAAGGCGGACGGCAGCGCGCTGTACGTCAACCTGTACAGCGCCACCACGCTCAACTGGTCGGCGAAGGGCGTGACCGTAACCCAGGCCACCGACTATCCCCGCGAGCAGGGCTCCACGATCACCTTCGGAGGCGGAAGCGCGGCCTTTGAACTGCGATTGCGGGTGCCGTCCTGGGCGACCGCGGGCTTCCGGGTGACCGTCAACGGCAGGGCGGTGAGCGGCACTCCGACCGCCGGGACCTACTTCACGATCCCCTCCCGCACCTGGCGCAGCGGTGACGTCGTGCGCGTGACGATGCCGTTCCGGCTGCGGGTGGAGAAGGCCCTCGACGACCCGTCGCTCCAGACGTTGTTCTACGGGCCGGTCAACCTGGTCGGCAGGAACAGCAGTACGAGCTACCTGTCGTTCGGGTTGTACCGCAACGCCGGCCTCTCCGGCGACCTGCTGCCCTCCCTCACCCCGGTGAGCGGGAAACCGCTGCACTACACACTGGACGGCACTGAATTCGCTCCCTTCTACGAGGGGAGCGAGGACCCGACCCACGCCTACGTCAAGCGCTCCGAACCGAAGGTCTACTTCGGCGGCGCCGACTCCGGCGTCGCCAATCCGGCGAAGTCCGACGGCACGACGCTGCTCGACGAGATCTGGGCCGGGGCGCCGTTCACCAACAAGGGCGCCCTCGTCGCGCGCGTGCAGTCGACTGTGAACTCCTGGGTGTCGGCCGGTCTGCTGAGCCAGGCCGACGGACAGCGGGTGGTCACCACAGCGCGGAATGCGACGTACGCGGCCTGACGGACCTTGCCGCGGGCGGCTGCTCCTCTGGCGGGGCAGCCGCCGCTCGCGTTTTCCGAAGAGTTCGAAGAAGTTCTCCGAGCGGGTTCCTTCGCCGCAGAGCCGGCCGTACGCGGGAGCGGGGCGGGTTTTCCACAGGTGAGGGGGCCAGGCTGACGGAGTCGTCCACAGGGTCTGACACGTTTCGGCCGCCGGCTGTACCGTCGTCACAAGTTGATGTTCGTGCGTGCATGTGAGCGGGGGAGGCGGTCGGTGTGACCGAGGGCGGTACGACGACGGTGGAGCCGGTGGCCGGGGCGCGAGTGCCGTGGGTGGCCGGGTTCGCGCGGTGGCCTTCCGCGGGGTCGCCCAAGGACGAGGGCAAGGCCCTGCGGGAGCGGGTGTCACGCAGCGCGCACGCGGACCTGACGCTCACCACCGACCGACCGGACGCGGTGACCGCGGTCGAGGAGTCCAACCGCGGCCGTATCCCCGCCCTCACCCCGATACGGGTCGGTCGGATGGCTGCCACCCCCTTCGCCTTCCTGCGCGGCTCGGCCGGACTCATGGCGCACGACCTCGCGCGCACGCCCATGACCGGCATCGGCACCCAGATCTGCGGCGATGCCCACGCGGCGAACTTCGGCCTGTACGGTGACGCCCGCGGCGGCCTCGTCATCGACCTGAACGACTTCGACGAGACCGTGCACGGCCCCTGGGAGTGGGACCTCAAGCGCCTCGCCACCTCGCTGGTGCTCGCGGGCCGCGAGGCGGGCGCCGACGAGGACACCTGCCGCAAGGCGGCGAACGACGCGGCGGGTGCCTACCGGCGCACCATGCGGCTGCTCGCCAAGCTTCCGGCACTCGACGCGTGGAACGCCATCGCGGACGAGGAGTTGGTCTCGTACACCGACGCCCATGATCTGCTGGGCACGCTGGAGCGGGTCTCCGAGAAGGCGCGGGCCAACACGAGCGGCCGCTTCGCGGCCAAGGCGACCGAGGCGGTGGAGGGCGGCGGCCGCCGCTTCGTCGATGCCCCGCCCGTGCTGAGCCGCGTGGACGACGCGGAGGCCACGGCGGTCGCGGCCTCCCTGGAGCACTACCTGACCACACTCTCGGAGGACCGCCACGCCCTGCTCGCCCGCCACGCCGTGCACGACGTGGCGTTCCGCGTGGTCGGCACCGGCAGCGTGGGCACGCGCTCGTATGTCGTGCTGCTCCTGGACCACCGTGGCGAGCCGCTCGTCCTCCAGGTGAAGGAGGCCCGCCCCTCGGCGTTGGAACCGCACCTCGCGACGGCCGGTTTCGACGTGCTGGACGTGAGCCACGAAGGACGCCGCGTCGTCCTCGGCCAGAAGCGTATGCAGGTCGTCAGTGACATCCTGCTGGGCTGGACCACCGTGGACGGACTCCCGTTCCAGGTACGCCAGTTCCGCAACCGCAAGGGCAGTGTGGACCCCGCGGCCCTCGCCGCCGACCAGATCGACGACTACGGCCGCATGACCGGCGCCCTCCTGGCCCGCGCCCACGCCCACAGCGCCGACCCACGGCTGATAGCCGGCTACTGCGGCAAGAACGAGGAACTCGACGAGGCCGTGGCCACGTTCGCCGCGACGTATGCCGACCGGACGGAGGCGGACCACGCGGACCTGGTGGCGGCGGTACGGGCGGGGCGGATCGAGGCGGAGACGGGGGTGTGAGGAGCCTGCGGGGCCCAGGAGCCGGCAGGTGTGCCCAGGGATGCTGAGCTGATCGGCTGACGAGAGCGGGCGGTCGGAGGAGTTTCCGGGCGTGGCCTAGGCTGGGGCGGGTGACGACCCCGGAAGCCGATCAGTCCCCGTTCGAGCGCCCCGCTGAGCCTGTTGAGGCTGCTGGGGGTGCGGAGTCTGTCGAGGGAGCCGAGCACCAGGGCGATACGGAGCCGGAGAAGGGGGCGGATGCCGGCGCGGCCGGTGGAGGCGCGGGGGCGGAGCGGCCTGAGGAGCGGTTGGAGCGGGCCGTGCGGGCGGCCGAGCAGGCGTTGATCGAGTACGAGATCGCCGTGGAGACCTTCCGGGTCGAGGTGGAGAACTTCTCCCGGCTGCATCACCAGAAGCTCGGCCCCATGTACGCCCGGCTCGACGAGCTGGACGCCCAGATCGCCGAGGCGAAGGCCGCGCGCACCGGCGACCCCGAGGATGTACGCAAGGCGCAGGAGGCCCGGGCCCGGGTCATGCCCATGCCGGGTGTGGAGGAGCTGTTCCACGGCTGGATGGACTCGGAGGGCCTGTTCCCCGAGGCCGCCGCGATGCTCACCGACCGGCCCGTGCGGCCCCCGGAGCGGGTGCGTCCCAGTGACGAGGCCCGCAGGCTCTATCGCGAGCTGGTCCGCAAGGCGCACCCTGACCTGGCCCAGGACGACAAGGAGCGTGAGCGGCGGGACGAGTTCATATCGCGTGTCAACGCCGCGTACGGCCGTGGTGACGAGGTCCTGCTGCGGGAGCTGTCCGAGGAGTGGGCCGCGGGGCCGGTGCCCGAGGAGCGCAGGCCGAGTCGCAACGAGGAGCTCTACGCCCGCCTCGAATGGCTCGCCCAGCGCAAGGAGCTGCTCACCCTCGTCGCCCGGGAGCTCGAGGAGGGCGCCATCGGTTCGATGCTCCGCCTCGCCCCGGACGACCCCGACCGTCTCCTCGACGAGATCGCCGATCAACTGTTGGCGGAGGTCGCGCAGCGGGAGGCGGAGCTTGCGGCGCTTCTCACCCAGGACGGCCAGGACAGCCAGGTCGATCAGGGTGGCCAGGACAGGCCGGGCGGGACGGGTGATCAGGTCGGCTAGCCCGGTCGGGTAGCGTCGTAGGCATGCATTTCGGAGCTGGTGTGCCCACGGTCCAGGTCGGGGACCTCAAGGACGGCGACTTCCTGCTGGACGTCCGGGAGGACGACGAGTGGCAGGCGGGCCATGCCGAAGGAGCGCTGCACATTCCCATCAGTGAGTTCGTGGCGCGCTACGGCGAGCTCACCGAGGCGGCGCCGCAAGACGGCAGGGTCCATGTGATCTGCCGCTCGGGCGGGCGTTCGGCGCAGGTCGCCATGTATCTCGTCCAGCAGGGCATCGACGCCGTGAACGTCGACGGTGGCATGCAGGTCTGGGCGGCTTCCGGCCGACCGGTGGTGGACGACAAGGGTGGGTCCGGCTTCGTTCTCTAGGGACAGCCTCTCCCTTATGGCTGCTTCCTGTGTCGGTCGGCTGCTTCGTTTGTCGAACCAGGGCGCGCAGGGGATCCGCGCGCCCCTGTCCTCGGCGTGCGCGACGCTCACCCCAGTGGGTGTGCCGCCAGCAGATCGCCCAGTGCCTCCTCGTATGCCGCCGCGGAGCCGAGTGACAGTTCGAGGTGCTTGGCCCAGGCGTGGTAGCGGTGCAGGGGGTAATCGACGTCGGCGCCGAAGCCGCCGTGCAGATGTTGCGCGGTCTGTACGACCCGTCGTACGCCCTCCGAGGCCCAGATCTTGGCCACGGCGACGTCTCCGGCCGCGGGTAGCGCACCTCCCGCCCCGGAACTGATCCGCCAGGCGGCCTGCCACAGGGTCGCCTCCATCGCGCGCAGGTCGATGAAGCGGTCGGCGGCCTGTACGGCGACCGCCTGGAACGAGGCGATCGGGAACCCGAACTGCTCCCGCTTGCCGGCGTATTCGCTGGTCATGGCCAGTGCGCCCTCCCCCAGTCCGAGTGCCAGCGCACACGTACCGGTGGCCAGCAGTTCCCGGAGCCGTTCCCAGGCGCCCTCCGCGTCGATGACGTTCCGCGCGGCGATCCGAACCGACTCCATCCGCAGCTCGGCCAGCCGTTCCCCGGCCGTGGAGATCTGCTCGGCGAGCACGAGGCCGTCGTGGACCCGTGGGACGACCGCGAGCACGACCCGGCCGTCGGTGAGGGCGGCTGCATGCCCGGACCCGTCGGCGACGACACCGGACGCGACCACCCCCGGTACCACGACGAAGTCGGCGTTGTGCGCCCAAGGCACCGCCGTCTGCACTCCGTCCAGGACCCAGGTCCCGTCGTCCTCCTGCTTGGCGCTGACGGCCAGTTCGGCGGGGTCGTGGCCGGTGCGGCCGTGCGCGGCGACGGTCAGCACGATCTCGCCCCGGCCCACCCGCGTGAGCAGCTCCGCCTTCAGCTCCTCGCTGCCGTGCGCCTGTACGGTCACCGCCGCCGCGCTGCTCTCCAGCAGCGGCACCCTGGCCAGTACCTTCGCCGACTCGCGCAACACCAGGCACAGCGCGATCGGGTCGAGCCCCGAGCCACCGTAGGAAGGGTCCAGCAACAGGCTGAGCAGGTCCGCGTCGGCGAGCTTCGCCCACAGAGCCCGGTCGAAGTCGTCGGCCACGGCTCCCGGTACGAGCGAAGGACTCGGCACTCCGTCCGGCGCGACTCCGGCGAACACTGCCCGCGCCGCCTCGGCCGCCGCCTGCTGCTCCTCGGTGAAGGTGAAGTCCACGGTTCCGCCCTTCCGTGTCGCCGATGACGGGGCGTCAAGATAGAACAGGTTCTAGAAGAAGGGAATGGCGTGGCGCCGGTCGAGGAGACGGTCACGCGAACGGTGATTCGGTCAGGAGAACGACCCGGTCGGCTTCGGAGTCGAAGCCGAGGACCGGATGGCCGTCACCGCCCTCCGGGCCCATCAGAACCGGCGTGCCCGGACACCGCCCGATGTCCCGCAGAAATCCGCAGAACCCGTCAAACCGCTCCCCTCTCTGGATCTTCCGCAGATCCACATCGAAGTCGATCTCCTCCGCCGCGTGGAATCGAAAGATCGTCAGCACCTCGGTCGAAAGGCGAACCCGCAGCTCACGGCATTCGGCAGCGGCTGGACGCACGAGCACCGTCGGTACCCGAGGCACCGGCGGGGTCGCATCGCTTGCCGCAGATCGAACACCCAGCCAACCCCATACATTTCATCTACCGATCGTTCGGTCTGTCCTGGCTTTCGGCTCAATGATGGACTGCTGCGCCGTAAGGTGTCCCCCGCTGTGGATAACCTCGTGGAAGCCGTGTGAGCGGTGTGACGATGTGACTGCTGTGGCCACCGAGGCTGTGCCGGATGGATGCGGCTGAGTAAGTTCCGGTGGGGAAACGGACCGGGAGTGGGAAGCGGGGAGCGGGGCGGAATGGACGCGTACGACGAGGTCTCGAACGGCCGCCGCGGGCCGGACGAGCCCGAGGGCTCCGCATCCACAATCCCCGCCGAGGGAGGGATCGACGACGGGAGGCCCGCTGGTGAGAGGCGTGCCGACGAGCGACCTATCGACGGGAGTGCCACTGACGAGAGTGCCCTCGGCGCGCCCCAACCGCCCCATTCGCCCGACCCGACGCAGCCGACCTCCGGTATCGCAGCGCTCTCCCTCCCCTACCAGATCACCGCGGCGCTCGTACTCGCTGTCGTCGCGGTCGTGGCCTGCGTGCACATAGGCATGGTGTTCCTGCATATCGCCCCCTCGAACACGTTGACGAAGCAGCATGGTCGGGTGGTTGAGGGGTGGGTGTTCCCGGAGTTCGAGCAGAACTGGAAGCTGTTCGCGCCGAACCCGCTGCAGCAGAACATCGCGGTGGAGGTCCGCGCCGATGTGCGCACCGCGGCCGGTGATGTCCGTACGACGGGCTGGTACGGCCTGTCGGCGCTGGACGGCGCCGCCATCGACGGCAATCCGATGCCGAGCCACACCCAGCAGAACGAACTGCGCCGGGCCTGGGACTTCTACGCCTCCACGCACGACAGCGAGAACCGCGCCACGACCTCGCGGGGTGGGTTGTCCGAGCGCTATCTGCGCCGCATCGTGGTGCTTCGCCTCGACCGTGAGCAGGCCGGCGGCGTCGCCGACGGGGTCATCGAGCGGATACAGGTCCGGTCACGTACCACCAATGTGCGGCCGCCAGACTGGAGCGAGGAACAGGTGTCCGACAAGCCCGTCGTCCGTGAGCTGCCCTGGTGGTCGGTGACCGACCGCGACCGCACGGAGGCGAGCGCCGAATGAGCTCCACGAGCCCCTCGACTCCTACGAATCCGGGCAACCCGGTGGGGCCTCCTGGCCCTCCTGGCCTTCCCGGCCTTCCCGGCCGTCTCTCCGCCGCGATCGGCAGTGGGATCACCCGGGTCACCGACAATGCGCTGGGCCCCTACCAGAGCGCGATCATACGTATCGGCTTCGCCGCGACCTGGCTGCTGTTCCTGCTGCGGGAGTTCCCGCACCGGCACGAGTTGTACGGTCCCGACGGGCCCTGGAGCTGGGACCTCGCCCAGCAGCTCCTCGCGAGCAACGACGCCTTCACGGTGCTGATCTGGTCGAAGAGCGAGGTGTGGTTCGAGATCGTCTACGCCCTCGCCGTGCTGTCGAGCCTCCTGCTGCTGCTCGGCTGGCGCACCCGCACCGCGAGCGTGCTCTTCATGGTGGGAGTCCTCTCGCTGCAGAACCGCAGCGTCTTCATGGGCGACGGCGGCGACAACGTCATCCACCTCATGGCGATCTACCTCGTCCTCACCCGCTGCGGCCAGGTCTGGTCCCTGGACGCCCGGCGTGCACGGCGCACGCGCGAGCGCGCCGAGCGGGAGGGCGAGGAGCCGGAGAGCGAGAAGCCGCAGGACCGCGTCGGTCCCGTCCTGTGGTGCGTGCTTGGCTTCGTGCTGCTGGTGGCGACGTTCGGCGGCCTTGTTCCCGGCGGCTTCCTGGGCGGCTGGCTGACCGTCTTCTGGGGGCTGTGGGCGGTGCACGCCCTCTGGTGGGCCGTCAAGCGCATCGAGTCGGACACCAAGCCCCGTGTCCTGCTCGACATCGTCGCCAATCTCACGCACAACGCCGCCCTGGTCGTGATCATGGCCGAGGCGTGTCTGATCTACGCGGCCGCCGGCTGGTACAAGATCCAGGGCACGCGCTGGCAGGACGGCACGGCCTCCTACTACCCCCTCCACCTGGACTACTTCTCGCCCTGGCCGGCGCTCTCCGACCTGATGTCGTCGAGCGGCACGATGGTGATGCTGATGACGTACGGGACGGTCATCGTTCAGGTCGCCTTCCCGTTCACGCTCCTCAACCGGCGCGTCAAGAACGTCCTGCTGGCGGTCATGATGACCGAGCACGCAGTGATCGCCGTCGTTCTCGGTCTGCCGTTCTTCTCGCTCGCGATGATCGCCGCCGACGCCGTCTTCCTGCCGACCTCCTTCCTGAAGCGCCTGGGTGACTGGGTGACACGCGCGCGTGGACGCGTCCTGGGACGTGTGTTCCCCGGGCGCGACCGTACGCCGCCGGGCCCGGCCGACCAGCAGCGGACACCGCTCCCTGCCGACAACACGGACAAGGAGGCGACCGAGCAGGCACACGTAGGCTTCACCGCATGAACGATCCGGTGAGTGCGGCACCCTTCGGCGAACCGGCGAACGACCCGGTGCGGACCTGGCGCCGCCTCGCCGACGACTCCGTCCTGCTCGACGGATTCCACGCCCTCAAGCACGCCCTGCGCTTCGGCGCCGAGGTACCGGTGGCGGTCACCGCCGACCGTGCGGCGGCACTCGTCCTCGCCGACGACCTGGCCTCCGACGTACGGGACCGGCTCGCTGACCTCCTCCAGGAGATCCCGGAGGAGACGTACCGCACGCTCGTGGCTCGCCCGCACCCCACCGCGATCGCCGCCCTGGCCGTACGCCCCTCACGCGCGTCCAACCTGGCGATGCTCGCGCACACCCCGCGCACCGCGCCCGTCGTCGTCCTCGACAACCCGCGCAACCTGGGCAACGCCGGCGCCGTGATCCGCCTGGCGGCTGGTTTCGGCGCGACCGGGGTGGTGACCACGGGCACCCTGGACCCCTGGCATCCCACGGTCGTGCGCGGCGGCGCGGGCCTGCACTTCGCGACCGCGGTCGAGCGCCTGGAAGTGGCCGAGCTGCCCCCGGGCCCGCTCTTCGCGCTCGACCCCGAGGGCGACGACATCCGGGGCCTGAAGCTCCCGGACGACGCCGTCCTCGCCTTCGGCTCCGAGCGCAGCGGGCTGTCCGCCGAGCTCCGCGCGCGGGCCGACCATCTGCTCGCCCTGCCGATGCGCCCCCAGGTCTCCAGCTACAACCTCGCCACGAGTGTGGCCATGACGCTGTACCACTGGAGCGCGACCGGGGGCGCGAGGGCCTAGGGGGGTGGTGGAAGTCCCGCACAGGACTTCCACCACCCCCCTGGGGACCTCAGGCGTCCCGGCGTACTTCCACCACCCGGAACCGATTCGCGACGAACGCACCGTCGCACAGCGCCGCATTCGCCGCCGGGTTCCCACCCGACCCATGGAAATCAGAGAACGCGGCCGTCTGGTTGACGTAGACCCCGCCGGTGAGATTGAGGGACAGCTGCGCGGCCTCCTCCAGACAGACCTCCTCGACGTCCCGCTCGACCTCCTCGTCGGTCGTGTACGCACCGACCGTCATCGCACCCTTGTCACTGATCGTCCGGCGCAGCAACTCCACCGCGTCAGCCGTCGAGTCGACCGCGACAGCGAACGACACCGGCCCGAAGCACTCGCTCATGTAGGCGGCCTCGTCATCCGGCTTCGCCCCGTCCAGCTTCACGATCACCGGCGTACGGACGACCGCTCCGGGGAACTCCGGGTTGCTGATCTCCCGTGAGGCGAGGGCGACTTCGCCGAGCCCGGCGGCGGCTTCGAGGCGGGCCTTCACGTCGGGGTTCACGATCGCGCCGAGCAGGGCGTTCGCGCGCGCGTCGTCGCCCAGCAGGCCGCTGACCGACTTGGCGAGATCGGCGACGACCTCGTCGTACGACTTCGTGCCCTCGTCGGTGGTGATGCCGGCGCGGGGGATCAGGAGGTTCTGGGGGGTGGTGCACATCTGGCCGCTGTACAGGGACAGGGAGAAGGCCAGGTTGGACAGCATGCCCTTGTAGTTGTCGGTGGAGTCGACGAGCACCGTGTTGACGCCGGCCTTCTCCGTGTAGACCTGTGCCTGGCGGGCGTTGGCCTCCAGCCAGTCGCCGAAGGACGTCGAGCCCGTGTAGTCGATGATGCGGATCTCGGGGCGGGTGGCCAGGATCTTGGCGATGCCCTCGCCGGGGCGTTCGGCGGCCAGTGCCACCAGGTTGGGGTCGAATCCGGCCTCGGCGAGGACCTCACGGGCGACCTGGACGGTGAGGGCGAGCGGCAGCACCGCGCGCGGGTGGGGCTTCACGAGGACCGCGTTGCCGGTGGCGAGGGAGGCGAACAGGCCCGGGTAGCCGTTCCACGTCGGGAAGGTGTTGCAGCCGATGACCAGGGCGATACCGCGCGGGACGGGCTTGAACCGCTTGGTCATCGCCAGCGGGTCGCGCTTGCCCTGGGGCTTGGTCCACTCCGCGTTGTCGGGCGTGCGGACCTGCTCGGCGTACGCGTACGCCACCGCCTCCAGGGCGCGGTCCTGCGCGTGCGGGCCGCCCGCCTGGAAGGCCATCATGAACGCCTGGCCGGAGGTGTGCATGACCGCGTGGGCGAACTCGTGGGTGCGGTCGCTGATCCGCTTGAGGATCTCCAGGCACACCGCCGCGCGCGCCTCCGCGCCCGCGTCGCGCCACCCGCGCTGACCGGCCTTCATGGCGGGCAGCAGCGTGTCGATGTCGGCGTGCGGGTACGTGATGCCCAGCGCCAGGCCGTACGGGGAGGTCTCGTCGCCCACCCAGTCGTCGGTGCCGGGCTGGCCGAGGTCGAGGCGGGTGCCGAGGAGGGCGTCGAAGGCGGCCTTGCCCTCCGCCATGCCCAGGCTGCCGTTCTCGCCGTACGCCTTGGGGTGCTCGGGGTGCGGGGACCAGTACGCGCGTGTGCGGATCGCCTCCAGCGCCTGGTCGAGGGTGGGCCGGTGCTTGGCGATCAAGGAGTGCGCGGGCAGTTCGGCGGCCATGCGTGACCAACTCCTCACGTCAGAGGCTCTTCTTCGAGGTCTGACCTGGGCAGGAACAGGCGGACAGGGTTAGAGTAACCGAACGATCGGTCGGGACAAGGGGGTCCGCCGCATCTGTGGACAACCCTGTGCGGGAGGATCGCGCACATGACAGCACTCGACCTCAGCAGCCCCGTGGCCGTCGTCGGCACCGGCACCATGGGCCAGGGCATCGCCCAGGTCGCGCTGGTCGCGGGCCATTCCGTACGGCTGTACGACGCCGTCCCCGGCCGCGCCCGGGAGGCGGCCGAGGCGATCGGCGCCCGGCTCGACCGGCTCGTCGCGAAGGACCGTATGACCGCCGCCGACCGGGACGCCGCGCGTGTCCGGCTGCACGCCGCGGAGAGCCTCGCCGACCTCACGGACTGCGCCCTCGTCGTCGAGGCGATCCTGGAACGGCTGGACGTCAAGCAGGAGCTGTTCCGCGCGCTGGAGGACGTCGTCGGCGAGGACTGCCTGCTCGCCACCAACACCTCCTCCCTTTCCGTCACGGCGATCGGCGGGGCCCTGCGCAATCCCGGGCGTTTCGTGGGCCTGCACTTCTTCAATCCCGCGCCGCTGCTGCCGCTCGTCGAGGTCGTCTCCGGGTTCGCCACCGACGTCACGTCGGCCACGCGCGCGTACGAGACGGCCCGCGCCTGGGGCAAGACGCCGGTCGCGTGCGCCGACACCCCCGGCTTCATCGTCAACCGCATCGCACGGCCGTTCTACGCCGAGGCCTTCGCGGTGTACGAGGCGCAGGCCGCCGAGCCGGCCACGATCGACGCGATCCTGCGCGAGTGCGGCGGCTTCAAGATGGGCGCGTTCGAACTGACCGACCTCATCGGGCAGGACGTCAACGAGTCCGTCACGCACTCCGTGTGGCAGGCCTTCTTCCAGGACGTGCGCTTCACGCCCTCGCTGGCCCAGCGGCGGCTCGTCGAGTCCGGCCGGCTCGGCCGCAAGACCGGGCAGGGCTGGTACGACTACGCGGACGACGCCGAGCCCGCCGAGCCGCACACCGCGGAGCCGGTCCAGGCGCCCGCGTACGTCGTCGCCGAGGGCGACCTCGGCCCCGCCTCCGAACTGCTCGCGCTGATCCGCGAGGCGGGCATCGGCGTCCGCGAGGACGACGAGGACCACGGCACCCGCCTGGTCCTGCCGAGCGGTGGCCAACTGGCCCTGGCGGACGGCCAGACCTCCGTGGAGTTCCGCGACGTCGTCTACTTCGACCTGGCGCTGGACTACCGCCGGGCCACCCGTATCGCCCTGTCCGCCTCCCAGGACACCTCCCCGCAGACGCTCGCCGAGGCCACCGGGCTCTTCCAGGCGCTCGGCAAGGACGTCAGCGTCATCGGGGACGCCCCCGGCATGATCGTCGCCCGTACGGTGGCCCGGATCGTCGACCTCGCGCACGACGCCGTGGCGAAGGGCGTGGCCACCGAGGAGGACATCGACACGGCGATGCGGCTCGGCGTCAACTACCCGCTCGGGCCCTTCGAATGGAGCCGCAGGCTGGGCCGCAACTGGGCGTACGCCCTCCTGGACGACCTGCATCTGCGCGACCCCTCCGGGCGCTACGCTCCGTCCCTCGCGCTGTACCGCCACGCCTACGCCTCCGACAAGCGGGAGGGCACCTCCTCATGACCACAGCCAAGCGCGACACGTACACCCCGGAGACGTTGCTGTCCGTCGCCGTTCAGGTCTTCAACGAGCGTGGCTACGACGGCACTTCCATGGAGCATCTGTCCAAGGCGGCCGGTATCTCCAAGTCGTCGATATACCACCACGTCACGGGCAAGGAGGAGCTGCTGCGCCGGTCCGTGAGCCGGGCGCTGGACGGGCTCTTCGGGATCCTCGACGAGGAACCCGCGCACGCGGGACGTGCGGTGGAGCGGCTGGAGCACGTCGTCCGGCGCATGGTCGAGGTCCTCATCGCGGAACTGCCGTACGTGACACTGCTGTTGCGCGTGCGCGGCAACACCGACACCGAGCGCTGGGCCCTGGAACGACGGCGTGAATTCGACCACCAGGTCGCCGAGTTGCTGAAGGCCGCGGCCGCCGACGGGGACGTGCGCGGTGACGTGGAGGTGCGGCTCGCGACCCGGCTGGTCTTCGGGATGATCAACTCCATCGTGGAGTGGTACCGGCCCGACGGGCGGGGCATGGGCGAGCGCGAGGTTTCCGACGCGGTCGTACAGATGGTCTTCGGGGGGCTCCGCAAGGAGCACTGAGGGCGGTCGCCGACCGCCGCCCCGGGGTGAGCACGCGCTCCTGTCCCGGCTCACCCCTCCGGCTCTGCGTCCTCCTCCTCGAACACCAGTAGCGTGCGGGTGCTGAGTACCTCGGGGATGGCCTGGAGCTTGGTGAGTACCACCTCGCGCAGGGCCCGGTTGTCCGAGGTGTGCACCAGGAGCAGTACGTCGAAGTCGCCGCCCACCAGGGCAATGTGGGCGGCGTCGGGCAGTTGGCGCAGTTGTTCGCGGACCGTGCGCCAGGAGTTCTGCACGATCTTGAGAGTGATGTAGGCCGAGGTGCCCTTTCCGGCGCGCTCGTGGTTCACGCGCGCCCCGAAGCCGCGGATCACGCCGTCCTCGATGAGGCGGTTGATGCGCGCGTAGGCGTTGGCGCGCGACACATGGACATGCTCGGCGACGGACCGTATCGAGGCGCGGCCGTCGGCCTGGAGCATGCGCAGGATGTCCTGATCTATGGCGTCCAGCGGTCGAGGGGGCGGCAGGGCCGGGCCATGCTCCGGTGGCTCGGCCATTTGTTCAGGTGCCATGCGCCCCCGCCTCCCTACCATGGACGTACTGCGTTCATTTCAGGCTGTGCAGAACCGTTTGTCCACAGCCTGAGGGTGCCTGTAGCCAAAATGCGTCAACGACCGAACAATCGGTAGGTGAGACGCGTCACAGCCGTGCCGCGTCCCAGAGTCACCCCCACGAGGAGGTGCCGTATGACGGTCATGGAGCAGCGGGGCGCGTACCGCCCGACACCGCCGCCCGCCTGGCAGCCCCGCATGGATCCCGCGCCGCTGTTGCCCGACGCACGGCCGTACCGCGTGCTCGGCACCGACGCGGCCGCCGAAGCGGACCCCGCGCTGCTGCGCCGCCTGTACGCGGAGCTGGTGCGCGGCCGCCGCTACAACGCGCAGGCCACCGCGCTGACGAAGCAGGGCAGACTCGCCGTCTACCCCTCCAGCACCGGCCAGGAGGCCTGCGAGGTCGCCGCCGCGCTCGTCCTCGAAGAGCGCGACTGGCTCTTCCCGAGCTACCGCGACACGCTCGCCGCCGTCGCCCGCGGCCTCGACCCCGTCCAGGCGCTCACCCTGCTGCGCGGCGACTGGCACACCGGCTACGACCCGCACGAGCACCGGGTGGCACCCCTGTGCACCCCGCTCGCGACGCAACTCCCGCACGCCGTGGGCCTCGCGCACGCCGCCCGGCTCAAGGGCGACGACGTGGTCGCGCTCGCCCTGGTCGGCGACGGCGGCACCAGCGAGGGCGACTTCCACGAGGCCCTCAACTTCGCCGCCGTCTGGCAGGCCCCGGTCGTCTTCCTCGTCCAGAACAACGGCTTCGCGATCTCCGTGCCGCTGGAGAAGCAGACCGCCGCCCCCTCCCTCGCCCACAAGGCCGTCGGCTACGGAATGCCGGGCCGCCTGGTCGACGGCAACGACGCGGTCGCCGTGCACCAGGTGCTCGGCGAAGCCGTGGCCCACGCGCGCGCGGGTGGCGGCCCCACGCTGATCGAGGCGGTCACGTACCGCATCGACGCCCACACCAACGCCGACGACGCGACGCGCTACCGCGGCGCCGACGAGGTCGAGACCTGGCGTGCGCACGACCCGATCGCGCTCCTGGAGCACGAGTTGACCGAGCGCGGACTCCTCGACGAGTCCGGCATCCAGGCCGCACGGGACGCCGCGGAGACCATGGCGGCCGACCTGCGCGAGCGCATGAACCAGGACCCGTCGCTCGACCCGATGGACCTGTTCGCCCATGTGTACGCCGAGCCCACTCCCCAACTGCGGGAGCAGGAGGCCCTGTTGCGGGCCGAGCTGGCGGCAGAGCAAGAAGGGGCGCACCGATGACCACCGTCGCACTCAAGCCCGCCACCATGGCGCAGGCGCTCACCCGCGCACTGCGCGACGCCATGGCCGCCGACCCCACCGTCCATGTCATGGGCGAGGACGTCGGCACCCTCGGCGGGGTCTTCCGGGTCACCGACGGGCTCGCCAAGGAGTTCGGCGAGGACCGGGTCACCGACACCCCGCTCGCCGAGGCGGGCATCCTCGGCACGGCCGTCGGCATGGCGATGTACGGGCTCAGGCCGGTCGTGGAGATGCAGTTCGACGCGTTCGCCTACCCGGCGTTCGAGCAGCTCATCAGCCATGTCGCCCGTATGCGCAACCGCACGCGCGGGACTATGCCGCTGCCGATCACCGTCCGCGTCCCGTACGGCGGCGGCATCGGCGGTGTCGAGCACCACAGCGACTCCTCCGAGGCGTACTACATGGCGACTCCGGGGCTCCATGTCGTCACGCCCGCCACCGTCGCCGACGCCTACGGGCTGCTGCGCGCCGCCATCGCCTCCGACGACCCGGTCGTCTTCCTGGAGCCCAAGCGCCTGTACTGGTCCAAGGACTCCTGGAACCCCGAGGAACCGCAGACGGTCGAGCCGATCGGCCGCGCCGTCGTGCGCCGCACCGGCCGCAGCGCCACGCTCATCACCTACGGCCCCTCCGTGCCCGTCTGCCTGGAGGCCGCCGAGGCGGCCACGGCCGAGGGCTGGGACCTCGAAGTCGTCGACCTGCGCTCCCTGGTGCCCTTCGACGACGAGACGGTCGCCGCGTCGGTACGGCGCACCGGGCGCGCCGTCGTCGTCCACGAGTCCGGCGGGTACGGCGGACCGGGCGGCGAGATCGCGGCCCGTGTCACCGAGCGTTGCTTCCACCACCTGGAGGCGCCTGTGCTGCGCGTCGCCGGGTTCGACATCCCGTATCCGCCGCCGATGCTGGAGCGGCACCATCTGCCCGGCGTCGACCGGATCCTGGACGCCGTGGGGCGTCTGCAGTGGGAGGCGGAGAGCTGATGGCCCAGGTGCTGGAGTTCAAGCTGCCCGACCTCGGCGAAGGGCTCACCGAGGCGATGATCGTCCAATGGCTGGTACAGGTCGGTGACGTGGTCGCCGTCGACCAGCCCGTCGTCGAGGTCGAGACGGCCAAGGCGATGGTCGAGGTCCCCTGCCCGTACGGCGGCGTCGTCACCGCCCGCTTCGGCGAGGAGGGCACGGAACTGCCTGTCGGCGCGCCCCTGTTGACGGTGGCCGTGGGCGCCCCGGCCTCCGGCGGCGACACCGAGGGGTCCGGCAACGTCCTGGTCGGCTACGGCACGGGGGCGCCTCCGGCGCGGCGGCGGAGGGTGAGGTCGGGGGACCCCGCACGGTCCGCCGCCGCGCCGGCCGGGGACAACGGCCCTGCGGAGCCGGTCGGGCTCACCGGGGCCGCCCCGGCTGCCGTGCCCGGGGCCGAGCGGAGCGCTGTGACCGCGCTCCAGACCCAGGCCGGTGCCACGGCCGCCCCGGTGCGCCCGGACGGCCCCGCGCGCCCGGACGGCCCCGCGCGCCCGGAGGGCCCGGTGCCGGTCATTTCCCCGCTCGTGCGCCGACTCGCCCGCGAGAACGGCCTCGACCTGCGGCAGCTGCACGGTTCCGGCCCCGACGGTCTGATCCTGCGGGCGGATGTGGAGTACGCGCTGCGGGCCGCCACGGCCGAGGCCCAGGTACCGCAGGCCCCGGCCACGCGGATTTCCGACGTCCCCGGCACCCGTACGCCCCTCCGCGGCATCCGAGGCGCCGTCGCCGACAAGCTCTCCCGGAGTCGGCGCGAGATCCCCGACGCGACCTGCTGGGTGGACGCCGACGCGACCGAGCTGATGAACGCCCGTAGGGCGATGAACGCGACCGGCGGCCCGAAGATCTCCCTCCTCGCGCTGCTCGCCCGGATCTGCACGGCCGCGCTGGCCCGGTTCCCGGAGCTCAACTCGACGGTCGACATGGAGGCCCGAGAGGTCGTACGGCTCGACCGGGTGCACCTCGGTTTTGCCGCGCAGACGGAACGAGGCCTGGTCGTGCCCGTCGTACGGGACGCGCACACGCGGAACGCGGAGTCGCTCAGTGCCGAGTTCGCGCGGCTGACCGAGGCCGCGCGGACCGGGACCCTGACGCCCGCCCAGCTCACCGGCGGGACCTTCACGTTGAACAACTACGGCGTCTTCGGCGTCGACGGCTCCACGCCGATCATCAACCACCCCGAGGCGGCCATGCTCGGCGTCGGCCGCATCGTCCCCAAGCCGTGGGTCCACGAGGGCGAACTGGCGGTACGGCAGGTCGTCCAGCTGTCGCTCACCTTCGACCACCGGGTGTGCGACGGCGGCACCGCGGGCGGCTTCCTGCGGTATGTGGCGGACTGCGTCGAACAGCCGGCGGTGCTGCTGCGCACGCTCTGATCACCGGCTTTGCCGACCCGGCCCGGATGGCGCACTGTCCATCGGTGCTGACCGGCCGTGCCCCCGCGGCCTCCCCCGCGTTCCGTGTGATCGAGGGGGCACGCATACTCGTGGGGTGACCGCGTACGAAGCCCCGGGCGGCCCCGGTACCGAGGCGTTCGACGCCATCGTGCTCGCCGGCGGCGCCGCCCGGCGGCTCGGCGGCGCGGACAAGCCCGGTGTGCGCGTGGGCGGACGGGCCCTGCTCGACCGCGTGCTGACCGCCTGCGCCGGAGCCGGGACGACCGTCGTCGTCGCCTCCCCCCGCCCCACCGCACGCCCCGTGCTGTGGGCCCGCGAGGAGCCACCCGGCGGCGGACCCCTCGCCGCGCTGGACGCCGGGCTCCGGCACACCACCGCGCCGTACGTCGTCGTTCTCTCCGCCGACCTGCCCTTCCTGGACGAGGAGACGGTACGGCGGCTGCTCGACGCCCTCCGCGCCGCCGACGCCGACGGCGTCCTGGTCACCGACTCCGACGGCCGGGACCAGCCCCTCGTGGCCGCGTACCGGGCCGAGGCCCCGCGCCGGGAGCTGGCGCGGCTCGCCACCGAGCACGACGGCCTGACCGGGCTCCCCCTGCGGCGGCTGACCGCCGCTCTCCGCCTCACTCGCATCACCGACCCGGTCGCGTCCTTCGACTGCGACACCTGGGACGACATCGCCGCCGCCCGCGCACGGATCAGGGAGCATGGCCACGTGTTGGATGAATGGATTACCGCAGCCAAGGACGAGCTGGGGATCGACCTCGACGTCGACACCGCCGAACTGCTCGACCTCGCCCGTGACGCCGCCCACAGCGTGGCCAGGCCCGCGGCCCCGCTGACCACCTTCCTCGTCGGTTACGCGGCCGCCAAGGCCGGGGGAGGCTCCGAGGCGGTCACCGAGGCCGCCCGCAAGGCCGCTGCCCTGGCGCTCCGCTGGGCCGACGAGGACAGGACCGACGCCGAGCCGGGCGCAACAAAGCCCGGTAGCGGCACGGACGCCCCCGGCACGGCCCCGGACGCCGGATGACCGCGCAGGACGCCGAGGAACTCGACGTGGAGGAGGCGCTCGCCGTGGCCAACGACAGAGTCGCCCGCGGGCCGGGCGAACCCCGCTCCGCCCGCGAGACCCCCGCCACGGGCCCGTCCGCCGCACACCCCGCCAAGGACGACGCGCACCAAAGGGCCACCCCCTGGCCCGAGGCCCGCGCCACCGCCGAGCGCGCCGCCCGCTCGGCCGGGCGCCGACCCTCCGTCTCCGTCACCGTCGACGACTCACTCGGTCTCGTTCTCGCCGCCCCCCTCACCGCCCTCACCGACCTCCCCTCCTTCGACACCTCCGCGATGGACGGCTGGGCGGTCGCCGGACCCGGCCCCTGGGACGTACGGGAGGACGGTGTGCTGGCAGGGCACGCCGAGCCCGAGCCGCTCACGGACGGCGAGGCGGTCCGTATCGCCACCGGCGCACGCATCCCGTCCGACACGACCGCCGTTCTGCGTAGCGAGCACGGCCGCACGGACGACAAGGGACGACTCCACCCGACCCGGGACCTGGCCCACGGCCAGGACATCCGCCCCCGTGGCCAGGAGTGCCGTATCGGCGACCAACTGCTGCCGCTCGGCACGCAGATCACCCCGGCCACACTCGGACTCGCGGCGGCCGCCGGATACGACACGCTGACCGTCCTCCCCCGCCCCCGCGTCGAACTGCTCGTCCTGGGCGACGAACTGCTCACCGAAGGGCTCCCGCGCGAGGGCCTGATCCGGGACGCCCTCGGCCCGATGCTGCCGTCCTGGCTACGGGCGCTCGGGGCCGAGGTCATCGCCGTACGACGGCTCGGGGACGACGCCGAAGCCCTGTACGAGGCCGTACGGAAATCCTCCGCCGACCTCATCGTCACCACGGGCGGGACGGCGGCCGGACCCGTCGACCATGTCCATCCCACCCTGCGCCGTGTCGGCGCGGAACTCCTCGTCAGCGGCGTCAAAGTGCGCCCCGGCCACCCCATGCTGCTGGCTCGCATGAAGGCGAACCAGCACCTGGTCGGCCTGCCGGGCAACCCGCTGGCGGCTGTCTCCGGGCTGTTCACGCTAGTGGAGCCCCTGCTGCGGACCCTCGCCGGACGAGCGGCCCCGGAGCCGTACGCGCTGCCCCTGAGCGAGGCCGTGCACGGGCACCCGTACGACACGCGACTCATCCCCGTCGCCCTGCGTGAGGACGACGCCGTACCGCTGCACTACAACGGCCCCGCCATGCTCCGCGGTATCGCCACCGCAGATGCCCTCGCTGTCGTACCACCCGGCGGCGCCCGCCCCGGTCAGGAGTTGGAACTGCTCGATCTGCCCTGGGCGACAGCAGGGATCCAAGTGTGTTTCACGTGAAACGTCCGCCTGACCAACTACCCATGCGACGGAGGGTGTTTCACGTGAAACATTGGACGCGCTGGGGTGAAGTGCAGCAAGGGGATGTACGCGGAAACGGGGAGTGTTTCACGTGAAACTGCCGGGCCAAGACGTGATCGCCCGCCAAGCGGACGAGCGTCTCGCGACCCACCAGGTGAGGCTGCCGAAGAGAGCGGTCGAGCGGCCGCTCCGCCAGGTCACCAAACGGCTGGTGATGGCGCTGGTCGTGCTGGTCTCAACCGCGCTCATCGTCTATGCCGATCATGGGGGTTACAAGGACAATTCCGATGGTCCCGTTGACCTGCTCGACGCGTTCTACTACGCGACGGTCACCCTTTCCACCACCGGGTACGGCGACATCACCCCGGTCAGTGACGCTGCCCGGTTCACCAACATCTTCGTGATCACGCCGCTGCGTGTGCTGTTCCTGATCATCCTGGTCGGCACCACGCTGGAGGTGCTCACGGAGCGCACGCGCGAGGAATGGCGACTGAACCGCTGGAGGGCGGCCTTGAGGGAGCACACCGTTGTCGTCGGCTTCGGCACGAAGGGACGGTCAGCGATCCAGACCGTCTGCGCGACAGGGCTGAAGAAGGAACACGTCATCGTCGTTGACCCCAGCTCCCAGGTCATCGAGGCGGCGACGGCCGACGGATACGTGGGGATCGTCGGTGACGCGACCCGTAGCGATGTGCTGCTACGGGCCGAGGCGCAGAAGGCGCGGCAGATCATCATCTCGACCGCGCGGGACGACACCGCCGTGCTCGTCACGCTGACCGCCCGCCAGCTCAACCGCGGCGCGAAGATCGTGGCCGCCGTACGGGAGGAGGAGAACGCGCCGCTGCTGAAGCAGTCCGGGGCCGATGTCGTCATCACCAGCGCCAGCGCGGCCGGGCGGCTGCTCGGGCTCTCCGTGCTCAGCCCTGCCGCCGGCATGGTCATGGAAGACCTCATCCATCAGGGCAGCGGGCTCGACATCGTCGAACGGCCGGTCATAAAGGCCGAGGTGGGGCGCAAGGCGAGGGAGGCGGACGACCTGGTGATCAGCGTCCTGCGCGGGCATCGGGTGCTCGGCTACGACGATCCGTCCATCGGCGAACTCCAGCTGACGGACCGGCTCATCACCATCGTCCGCGCCACGCCGAGCACGAAGATCACCCCCGAGACCAAGCATCTGCCGTAGCGGGAGCAAGAGAACGCCCCTGGGGACGTACTCCTGACGTACTCCCCAGGGGCGTTTCTGCTTCTCGAACGCTACTTGCGGTTGTACAGCCGCATCGTGATCGGGCCGAAGATCAGCACGAACAGCGCGGACCAGCCCAGCGACCAGGCGATTTCCGCGGCCGGCCACTCGCCCGCCATCAACTCCCGCACCGCCGACGCCAGATGCGTGACGGGGCTGTTGTTGACGAACGCCTGAAGCCAGCCCGGCATGGTGCTCGGGTCGACGAAGACGTTGGACAGGAAGGTCAGCGGGAAGATCACCATCATGCTGACGCCCATCACGGACTTCTCGGTGCGCAGCATCAGCCCGAACATCGTCCAGATCCACGAGAACGCGAACGAGAAGACGATGAGCAGCGCGACGCCGAGGACCACGCCCACGAACCCGCCGTCCGGGCGGTAGCCGAGGATCATGCCGACGGTGAGCATCACCACGGACGCGATGGCGTAGCGCAGGGCGTCGCCCAGCAGATAGCCGACCATCGTCGACGGCCGCCAGATCGGCAGCGAGCGGAACCGGTCGAAGACACCCTTCTCGATGTCCGTGTTGACCGAGACGCCGGTGTACATCGTGATCATCACGACCGACATCACCAGGATCCCCGGCAGCAGGAACTGGATGTACTCCTTGGGGGAGCCGGCCAGGGCACCACCGAAGAGGTACGTGTACATCAGCACCATCATGATCGGGAACGCGGTGACGTCGAAGAGCTGCTCCGGCACATGTTTGATCTTGAGTATGGCCCGCCAGCCGAAGGTCAGTGACGCGGACAGGGCGCTGGGTCGTGGTGGCCGCTCCTTGGAGATCAGCAGCGCGGCGAGCGACTCGGCGCTGACCGGGGCGAGTTCCTTGCTTTCGGTGGTGGTCGCGGTGCTCATGCCGCCGCCTCGTCCTTCGTGTTGACGACCTTGGGGTCGTGGGCCTTCGTGTCGTGTCCGGTGAGGGCGAGGAACACCTCGTCCAGGCTGGGCTGCCCCAGCGAGAAGTTGTCGACGGTGATGCCGGTTCGGGCCAGCTCGGCGAGCGCGCGTGCTGCGGCCTCGGCGGCACCTTGCCCGTTGGCGGAGCCCGCGCCGACCCGCGCCGTCAGGGCCACCGGGTCCGGATCCCGCTGCACCTCGGCGTCGAGGGCTATCCGCAGCACCTCCTCGGCCTGCGGCCGCTGGGCGGCGTCGCGCAGCCGCAGATGAACGGAACCAGCGCCCACGGATGCCTTCAGTTCACCCTTCGTGCCCTCCGCGATGACCTTCCCGTGGTCGATGACGGCGATCCGGGACGCCAGCTGGTCGGCCTCGTCCAGGTACTGCGTGGTCAGCAGCACCGTCGTGCCCTGGGCGACCACCGCGCGCACGATGTCCCACACCTGGTTGCGGCTGCGCGGGTCGAGGCCGGTCGTCGGCTCGTCCAGGAACAGCAGGTCCGGGGTGCTGAGGATGGACGCGGCGATGTCGATACGGCGCCGCATGCCGCCCGAGTAGTGCTTGACCTGTTTGCCGGCCGCCTCGCTCAGGCCGAAGGCCTCCAGCAGCTGCTCGGCGCGGTGTCGTGCGGCCCGCTTGTCGTGTCCGAGGAGCCGGGCCAGCAGCACCAGGTTCTCGGTGCCGGTCAGGTCCTCGTCCACGGAGGCGTACTGCCCGGTCAGGCTCACCCGGCCGCGAACCTCGTCGGCCTCCCGGACGACGTCGTGACCGAAGACGTGCGCCTCGCCGCCGTCGGGGCGCAGCAGGGTGGCGAGCATCTTCACCGTGGTCGTCTTGCCGGCGCCGTTCGGGCCGAGGACGCCGTAGACCGTGCCGGTCGGCACGGCCAGGTCGACGCCGTCGACGGCCCGGGTCTCGCCGAACGTCTTCACCAGACCCGCGGTCTCGATCGCGAGGCCGGACGTCTGTTCGCTCATGTCTGAGGTCCTTCCGCGTACGGGGCCCGTGTCCGGGGCTATGCAAAGGGAGACCGTCCAGGCCGCCGGAACTCATCGGTCACCGCACGAGAACCACGACAGTCATGACAGCCTCGGCGTCGAAGCGAAGCGCGCCGACGGCGACCCGTGCGGCCGTAACCTCTCCACCGTCCCTCCGGTGAAGATCGAACGCACCTCATTTAGGACCAAGGACGGAGCCGGGCAGGACCAAGGACGGACCTGTAGGGGACCAGAGGCGGAGCCGGAGAGGGCCAAGGGCGGCGGCGCCGGATCGGGTCGGCTTCGGGGTGACTGGGACGGGCGGCGGGGGCCGGCTCGGGGCCGGGCCGTGCAGGGTGACCGGGACCAAGACGGAGGCCGCACGCGCGCGTTGGCCAGGAACGCAGACGTTGGTCCGTCGGGATACGGGGCGCCTGCCAACTGGGCAGTCGCCACGGCCGGATCGCGATGGGCGCCGGCGTCGGCCGGGGCCGACCAGCGGGCCGAGCGCGGTCGGCAGCACAGGGGAACCTGGACCGAAGTGCGGCACCGGGACAGCAGCGGGCCCGGCGGCACGGGCCGCATACGACGAGCGGCGGCCCCGGGACCGGGGGACGGCTCCCGGCCTCAGGGACGACTCCGGGCCTCGGGGGTGGCTCCGGGCCTCGGGGTGGCACCGGGACTGAAGGGGGGTTCCCGGCCTCAGGGACGGTTCCCGGCCTCGGGGGTGGCTCCGGGCCTCGGGGTGGCACCGGGACTGAAGGGGGGTTCCCGGCCTCAGGGACGGTTCCCGGCCTCGGGGGTGGCTCCCGGCCTCGGGGGTGGCTCCGGGCCTCGGGGTGGCACCGGGACTGAAGGGGGGTTCCCGGCCTCAGGGACGGCTCCGGGCCTCGGGGGTGGCTCCGGGCCTCGGGGTGGCACCGGGACTGAAGGGGGGTTCCCGGCCTCAGGGACGGTTCCCGGCCTCTTCGCGATGCTCCGCGACGGCACCTTCTACGAACCCCAGCCCGCCCCACCAGCTTGACGAAACCCATAGGGGCACCCCCCTCGGCTTCACCCTGGACACCGAAGAGCTCAAGGACTACGCCGACTGACCCACAGCGATGCCGGGCCCACGAAAGTCGTGGCCCGGCATCGCTCTCCCTGAACGGTTCACGAGCGGAAGGTCAGGCGCAGGTCAGGCGAGGGAAGCCGAGCGCAACGGCATCGGCTCGAACTCGTACCCCTCCCAGATCCTCCGCGACGCCTCTTCCGGATACGCCCGAACCCCGGGCTCCGCGTCCAGCACCTGCGTCAGTCGCCGCTCCCCGTCGTACGCCGCCCAGCCCGGTTCCCCGGTCCGCGCGAACGCCGTCCACGCCGTCTGGAAGCGGTCCGTCAGCGCCTTCGCCTCCGCCGGTACCCCGCTGCCCATGAACACCAGGTTGCCGAGGTCCGCGTCGTACGTGCCGAACAGCAGCGGGATGTCCAGGCCGTGACAGGCGCCGAGCCCGCCGCCGTAACCCGGCGCCGGCCAGGTCAGCTCGTACATGTGCGCCCGTCCGCCGCCCGCGATCTGCGCCTCGGCCAGGTGGAGGGACGGCATGCTGAACAGCCAGTCCGTCTGGACGCGTTCGAACAGCGCGCCCGGCGTGGCGTCCGGGAAGGCCGCGCGGTAGGCCTCCTCGCCGTCCGGGCCCGGCGCGAACATCCGCAGCGCCCACGCGTCACGCTCCTCGCCGAGCTTGCCGAGCTGACCGCCGAGGGCGACGAACAGCCGGAACTCGTCGCGGTTGTGTCCGACGATCAGCTCCACGTCGCGGGCCGCGCCCGCCGCGAGTGCCTGCCAGGGGGTGCGCGGCAGCACCTCGCCGTCGACGACCGGCGCGAAGGGCGTGACGGTGGGTGCCGCCTGGCCCCATCTGTCCTCGTACGCCCGCATCTTGGCGGACAACGCCTCGCCCGCGGAGGTGAGTTGACGCGGGTCGACGTCGGCCAGGGCGGCGGCCGTCGGGGGCAGACCGGCCTCCTTGGCGATCTCGCCCGCGATGTCCCAGGCGAGTTCGTCGGAGAAGTAGGTCCCGGGCACGCTCTGCGCGATCGCCCGCCGGAACAGGCCCCGCGCGCTCGGCATGGCCAGCAGCGAGGCGACGCACCCCGCCCCCGCCGACTCCCCGAAGACCGTGACCTGCCCGGGATCCCCGCCGAACGCCGCGATGTTGTCCCGTACCCACTCCAGCGCGGCGACCTGATCGAGCAGCCCCCGGTTCGCGGGCGCGCCCTCGATACGGGCGAACCCTTCGATCCCCACCCGGTAGTTGACGGTGACGACGACCAGATCACCGGCGCGCGCTATGTGCCGGGCGTCGTAGCCGGGACTGCCGGAGTGCCCCAGCTTGTAGGCGCCGCCGTAGATCCACACCATCACCGGCCGACGGGCGGCCGGATCCACGTCGGGCGTCCACACATTGACGGTCAGCCAGTCGTCGCCCGTGGGCGCGTCGAGTGTGCCGGTACGACCCTGGAAGCCGGACTCCTGTGGGGGCGGCGGCCCGAAGGCGTACGCCTCCCGTATCCCCTCCCACTCCCGCACGGGCCGAGGCGCCCCGAACCGGGCCTCCCCCACGGGCGGTTCGGCGAACGGAATACCCCGGAACACCGCGAGCCCGTCCTCGCCACGCCCACGCACCGCACCGCCCGCGGTACGCACGACAAGATCACCGGCTGCCGTCATCGTCGACTCCTCACTGGGAAGCAGGACTGCCGCCCCACTCAACCCAATGAGCTTGCCTGAGTCAACCAATAGTGGGTTCCGGGAGATGCGACATGCGCATCTCCCGGACCACATTGGGGAGTTGGAGCTCAGCTCAGGGACCGCAGGGAAGCCGGCTCGAACGGCTTCAGCTCGTCGAAGCGGCCGTCGAGGACCTTCGCCGCCCACTCGGGGTCCTGGAGCAGCGCACGCCCGACGGCGACCAGGTCGAACTCCTCGCGCTCCAGCCGGTCGAGGAGGTCGTCGAACCCGCGGGCCTGTGCCCCCTCGCCGGCGAAGGCCTTGAGGAACTCACCGTCGAGGCCGACCGAGCCGACGGTGATGGTCTGCTTGCCGGTGAGCTTCTTCGTCCAGCCCGCGAGGTTGAGGTCGGAGCCCTCGAACTCGGGGAGCCAGTAGCGGCGCGTGGAGGCGTGGAAGGCGTCGGCTCCGGCGGCGGCCAGCGGGCCGAGGATGGCCTCCAGCTCCTCCGGCGTCTCGGCGAGCCGGGCGTCGTAGTTGTCCGACTTCCACTGCGAATACCGGAAGATGACCGGGAACTCGGGCGACACCACCTCGCGCACTGCGGCGACGATCTCCGCCGCGAACTTCGTACGCGCGACCGCGTCACCACCGTAGGCGTCGGTACGGCGGTTGGTGCCGGCCCACAGGAACTGGTCGATGAGGTAGCCGTGGGCGCCGTGCAGCTCGATCCCGTCGAAGCCGATGCGCTCGGCGGCCGCGGCGGACTCGGCGAAAGCGCCGATCACATCATCCAGATCACTCCGGGTCATGGCCTTGCCCTCGCCCTCGGTGCCGTCGAGACGCACCCCGGACGGCCCGACGGCCGGAGCCTCCGCGAACGGCGGCTCCCCCTGCTTCCGCACCATCCCGATGTGCCACAACTGCGGCACGATCGTCCCCCCGGCAGCGTGCACGGCCTCGGCGACCTTCGCCCACCCGGCCAGCTGCTCCTCCCCGTGGAACCGCGGGACGCTGTCGCTCTGCCCGGCCGACTCATGCCCGACGTACGTCCCCTCGGTGACGATCAGCCCCACCCCCGCGGCCGCCCGCCGCCCGTAGTACGACGCCACATCCGCACCGGGCACCCCACCCGGCGAGAACATCCGGGTCATCGGCGCCATCGCGATGCGGTTGGGCACGGTCAGCCCGTTGATGCTGACGGGCCGGGACAGGATCTCGGCGGCGCGAAAAGGGGAGGCGGAGGTGGCGGTGGACACGTGGGGACTCCTCGGAGCAGGGGACTGACTGACAATATGTGCACATGCATGGACCTACCCATGCGTCAACCACTCCGTCCGGTACGGGATTCCGCCGCCACACCCCACGAACTGTGATCCCGGACACGTCGAAACGCCCGAGGGCGGCACCCCCTGTCTCCAGGGAGTGCCGCCCTCGGTACTGAAGGACGGTGATCAACCAGAGGTCGATCAGAAGTCCATGTCACCGCCCGGCATACCGCCACCGGCGGGCGCGGCGGCCTTCTCCGGCTTGTCGGCGATGACGGCCTCGGTGGTGAGGAAGAGCGCGGCGATGGAGGCGGCGTTCTGCAGAGCGGAGCGCGTGACCTTCGCCGGGTCGATGATGCCTTCCTTGACCAGGTCGACGTACTCGCCGGTCGCGGCGTTCAGGCCGTGGCCGGGGGTGAGGTTGCGGACCTTCTCCACCACGACGCCGCCCTCGAGGCCGGCGTTGACGGCGATCTGCTTCAGCGGGGCCTCAAGGGCGAGCTTCACGGCCTGGGCGCCGGTCGCCTCGTCACCCTCGAGCTCCAGCTTCTCGAAGACCTGGGAGGCCTGGAGCAGGGCCACGCCACCACCGGCGACGATGCCCTCCTCGACGGCCGCCTTCGCGTTGCGAACGGCGTCCTCGATGCGGTGCTTGCGCTCCTTGAGCTCGACCTCGGTCGCGGCACCGGCCTTGATGACGGCCACGCCGCCCGCGAGCTTCGCCAGGCGCTCCTGGAGCTTCTCGCGGTCGTAGTCCGAGTCGCTGTTCTCGATCTCGGCGCGGATCTGGTTCACGCGGCCCGCGACCTGCTCGGAGGAGCCGGCACCGTCGACGACGGTGGTCTCGTCCTTGGTGATGACGACCTTGCGGGCGCGGCCCAGGAGGTCCAGGGAGGTGTTCTCCAGCTTGAGACCGACCTCCTCGGAGATGACCTCGCCGCCGGTGAGGATGGCGATGTCGTTCAGCATCGCCTTGCGACGGTCACCGAAGCCCGGGGCCTTGACGGCGACGGACTTGAAGGTGCCGCGGATCTTGTTGACGACCAGGGTCGACAGGGCCTCGCCCTCGACGTCCTCGGCGATGATCAGCAGCGGCTTGCCCGACTGCATGACCTTCTCCAGGAGCGGGAGCAGGTCCTTGACGTTCGTGATCTTGGAGTTGGCGATGAGGATGTAGGGGTCCTCGAGCACCGCCTCCATGCGCTCCATGTCGGTCGCGAAGTACGCCGAGATGTAGCCCTTGTCGAAGCGCATGCCCTCGGTGAGCTCAAGCTCCAGACCGAAGGTCTGCGACTCCTCGACGGTGATGACGCCTTCCTTGCCGACCTTGTCCATGGCCTCGGCGATGAGCTCGCCGATCTGGGTGTCGGCGGCGGAGATGGAGGCCGTGGAGGCGATCTGCTCCTTGGTCTCGACCTCCTTGGCCTGGTCGAGCAGCGCACCGGAGACGGCCTCGACGGCCTTCTCGATACCGCGCTTGAGGGCCATCGGGTTGGCACCGGCGGCTACGTTGCGCAGGCCCTCCTTGACCAGGGCCTGGGCGAGAACGGTCGCCGTGGTCGTACCGTCACCGGCGACGTCGTCCGTCTTCTTGGCGACTTCCTTGACCAGCTCGGCGCCGATCTTCTCGTACGGGTCCTCGAGCTCGATCTCCTTGGCGATGGACACACCATCGTTGGTGATCGTGGGGGCGCCCCACTTCTTCTCGAGGACGACGTTCCGGCCCTTGGGGCCGAGCGTCACCTTGACGGCGTCCGCGAGCTGGTTCATGCCGCGCTCGAGGCCGCGCCGCGCCTCCTCGTCGAACGCGATGATCTTGGCCATGTGAAGTGGTCCTCCCGGACTGGGGTGGATTGCTCCGGACCGTGCTGGCGCCCGCGACGGACGGCCTGCCTGCCTCGTGGTTCCTTGCCCCACCCGGCCTGCGGGCCTCACCGACCCGGTCCTCGTTGTCACTCTCACCTTCAGAGTGCTAACGCCAATGATTAGCACTCGACCCATGCGAGTGCAAGCGGCTCTCGGTAGTCAGCCGGTGATCCGCAGGTGAACGCGCCCCCCGCGCGCCCGGACGCGACCTCGCACACGACCGCGCACGCGCCCCCGCCCCCGCCCCCGCCCCGACACGGAGTCCGCACACACCAGAGGGCTCGCACCCCTGACGGGATGCGAGCCCTCCGAAGAAGAACGAAGAACGTCGCTGCGTTGAACCCGGCGCGTTACTTCAGCGGCCGCCAGTCGGACCATGTCCGCCTGCGGCCCCTTCTGACCCTGCGAGATCTCGAACTCGACCCGCTGGCCCTCTTCCAGGGTGCGGTAACCGTCCATCTGGATCGCGCTGTAGTGGACGAATACATCCGCACCACCGTCGACCGCGATGAAGCCGTACCCCTTCTCCGCGTTGAACCACTTGACGGTGCCCTGAGCCATGCCTAACTCCCCTATTACTGGCCCTTGCGCAGATCCGCACTTCGCGGATCCGGGTCAGACCTCACCCCCCAACGGTTGGGGGTGTGCGCCGGAACGCGTCGACCGCGGCTGAATGTATCTGTCCAACTGCCGTCTGCAACAGGTCAATCGGACGAGAAATCTGGACACGCGGGTTCGGGAATGTACGAACAATTCGCCCGAATTCAGGGCAAGTCGGGCTCCATAAAAGGAACGAAACACGCAAATGCCGTGCACACTTTGGCTACTTCACATAGGGCGTGCGGCGCGATCAGATATGCGCCCGGCATGAAATCACTACGGCGATCGAACCGGGTTCCCCAACTCTACCGCGCTCAACCATAGAGAATTACCCCCTCCGCTTCTCTCGCGGAGGGGGCAATTCGATGAACAGCGAGTAACCAGTGTTACCCACGGTTACTACCGGCGAGTACTGAACGAAGGTCAGCCACCCGCGACAGCCGGGATGATCGAGACGCCGGCCCCATCCGGGGTCGCCGTCTCCAGCCCCTGCTCGAACCGGACATCATCGTCATTCACGTACACATTCACGAACCGCCGCAACTTGCCCTGGTCGTCCAGAACCCGGGCAGCGATCCCGGTGTGGTTCTTCTCCAGATCGGCGATGACCTCGGCGAGGGTGGCCCCTTCGGCCTGAACCTCGGCCTGACCACCGGTGTAGGTGCGAAGAATGGTCGGGATGCGGACATTGACGGACATGACTTGTGACCTCCGGGGAGTGCGGCGAACCTAAGGGGCGCGGGGCGGTATTGAATGCGCGGCTGCCGCCGCGTGGGCGCGACAAGCCCCCACCTGCCCGCAGCCGAACGACTAGCAGCTCTTACGCAAGACCAGCCTCACGGAACGACTCAAGGTTGGGACGAATCGTCGCAGTAAGCCCGGTCCCGGCCACCGCATCCAACGTCTTGAGCCCGTCACCCGTGTTGAGAACGACCGTGGTGAGAGAGGGATCAAGAACCCCGCTCTCAATGAGCTTCCGGGTCACACCGACGGTCACCCCGCCCGCGGTCTCCGCGAAGATCCCCTCCGTCCGCGCGAGCAGCTTGATCGCGTCCACGATCTGCTCATCGGTCACGTCCTCGACCGCCCCACCGGTGCGCCGAGCGATATCGAGAACGTAAGGACCATCCGCCGGGTTGCCGATCGCGAGCGACTTCGCGATCGTGTCCGGCTTCTGCGGCCGTACGACGTCGTGGCCCGCCTTGAACGCGACGGACACCGGCGAGCAGCCCTCGGCCTGCGCACCGAAGATCTTGTACGGCTTGTCCTCGACGAGCCCGAGCTTGATCAGCTCCTGGAGCCCCTTGTCGATCTTCGTGAGCTGCGACCCGGAGGCGATGGGCACGACGAGCTGGTCCGGCAGCCGCCAGCCGAGCTGCTCGCAGATCTCGTACGCCAGCGTCTTGGAGCCCTCGGCGTAGTACGGCCGCAGGTTGACGTTGACGAAGCCCCAGCCCTCGCCGGCCGGGTCGCCGATCAGCTCGGAGCAGAAGCGGTTCACGTCGTCGTAGTTGCCCTGGATACCGACGAGCTCGCCGCCGTAGACCGCGGCCATGACGACCTTGCCCTGCTCCAAGTCGTGCGGGATGAACACGCAGGAGCGGAAGCCGGCGCGGGCGGCGGCGGCGCCGACGGCACCGGCGAGGTTGCCGGTGGAGGAGCAGGAGAGCGTGGTGAAGCCGAAGGCGCGGGCGGCCTCCAGTGCCTGGGCGACGACGCGGTCCTTGAAGGAGTGCGTCGGATTGCCGGAGTCGTCCTTGACGAACAGCTTGCCGGCGTCGACGCCGAGCTCACGCGCGAGGTTGTCGGCCTTGACGAGCTGGGTCCAGCCGGGGTTGATGTTCGGCTTGTCGGCCACGTCGGCCGGGACGGGCAGCAGGGGGGCGTAACGCCAGATGTTCGCCGGGCCGGACTCGATCTTCTTGCGCAGCTCCTCCGTGTCGTACGCGGAGAAGTCGTACGCGATCTCCAGCGGCCCGAAACACTCCTCGCAGGCGAAGACCGGGCCGAGGGGTACTTGGTGACCGCACTCGCGGCAGCTCAGGGCCGCGGCGGAACCGAGGTCGACGGTGGAGTTCGTGGAGCTTGCAACAGTCTGCACAGCCATGTGAGGCGAGGCCCTTTCTCCTCATCTTCCTCACGACGCATCTCGCCGTGAGACGGATTTGGCACCTTCCCTAGCCGGGAGCCTCGCGGTGCGAATCGCCACGTGCGTCACGCGCCTGTGGCAGTGATCGCTACGAGACCGGCTGGAGGGTTGCCGGGGCTTCATCGGGCCGTATCCCTCTGCCCCTCTGGATGAGCGGTATTTGGTTGTATACGCAAACGACCCTCGACATGCGATGGTCATCAGCGTTGTCCAAGACTGTAACCGAAGGCCACGACAGTTGAGGGAGCCGTCCGAACCGCGAGACGCATCACACCGCTCACACCGCAGAGGAGCCGCGCACTGTGCTGAACGAAGTCGAGCGCTGGCTGAGCACCCGCTCCTGGTCCGTGACCGACCGCCCGCTCCACAAGATCATGGCCGCGAAACGGGCCACCGGCCAGACGGTCAGTGTCGTCCTGCCCGCGCTCAACGAGGAGGCGACGGTCGGCGAGATCGTCGCGATCATCCGCCACGACCTCATGCAACAGGTCCCGCTCGTCGACGAGATCGTGGTCGTCGACTCCGGTTCCACCGATCGAACGTCCCAGGTGGCCGCCGCGGCTGGGGCGAAGGTCGTCCACCGCGACGAGATACTCCCGCGCATCCCGACCGTGCCCGGCAAGGGCGAGGTCCTGTGGCGCTCGCTGCTCGTCACGACCGGCGACATCGTCTGCTTCGTCGACGCGGACCTGAAGGAGTTCTCGTCCGACTTCGTCTCCGGGATCGTCGGCCCCCTGCTCACCGACCCCGGTGTCGACCTCGTCAAGGCGATGTACGACCGCCCCCTCGGCTCTGCCGCCGGCCAGGGCGGCCGGGTGACGGAACTGATGGCGCGCCCCCTGCTGAACATGCACTGGCCGCAGCTCGCCGGTTTCGTCCAGCCACTCGGCGGCGAGTACGCGGCCCGCCGCTCCCTGCTGGAACAGCTCCCGTTCCCCGTCGGCTACGGCGTGGAGTTGGGCATGCTCGTCGACGCCCTGCACCTGGTCGGCCTCGACGCCCTCGCCCAGGTCGACGTCGGCGTCCGCAAACACCGCCACCAGGACGGCCAGGCCCTCGGCCGTATGTCCGCGGCCATTTACCGCACCGCCCAACTGAGGCTGGCCCGCGGCCACCTCATCCGTCCGGTGCTGACCCAGTTCGAACGAGGCGAGCAGGGCTTCGAGCCCCGCACGCACTCGGTGGACATGGAGGAGAGGCCGCCGATGGTGGAGATCGCGGAGTACATGAAACGAAGGGCCGCGTGATGAAGGGGGCCGAGCTGTGAAGTGACGGCTGCGGGTGGTTTGTGGTTGCTCGCGCAGTTCCCCGGCGCGCCTGAAAGACACGGCCCTGCGGGCCGACAAGCACGGGGCGCAGCCCCTGCTTTTCAGGGGCGCGGGGCTGTATCGATATGCGGCTCCGCCGCGGGGCGCGACAAGCCCCACCTGCCCGCACCCGCCAACGCACAGGCACCCCTCACCCCGCTGGGCACCGGCATCCAGCCCAACCCGTACGTTTGCCCACCGAACCCCTTGGCTAGGTTGAGCCCTATGGCATCAACGCAAGGTGCACAGATCCTCGTCGCCTCCAACCGCGGCCCCGTCTCGTACACCCTGGACGTGGCAACCGGCGAAATCACAGCGAAGCGCGGTGGTGGCGGCCTCGTGTCGGGCCTTTCCGCGATCGACCCGGACGCCGGCGCGGTATGGGTCTGCTCGGCCCTCGGCGCCGGCGACCGAGAGGCCGTACGGCGAGGCATCGGCGAGCCCGGCGTACGGATGCTGGACATCCCCGCCGACGTGCACCACGACGCGTACAACGGCGTCGCCAACTCCACGCTGTGGTTCGTGCACCACATGCTGTACCAGACCCCGCTGGAACCGTCCTTCGGTGCCGAGTTCCGCGCGCAGTGGGCGGCGTACGAGTCGTACAACCACTCCTTCGCCGAGGCGCTGGCGGAGGAGGCGGCGGACGGCGCGGCGGTGCTCATCCAGGACTACCACTTGGTCCTCGCGCCCCGGATGCTGCGCGAGCTCCGCCCCGACTTGCGGATCGGCCACTTCTCGCACACCCCGTGGGCGCCGGTGGACTACTTCCGGCTGCTCCCCGACGACATCGCCGCGCAGGTGCTGAGCGGGATCCTCGGCGCCGACCGGGCCGCGTTCCTCACCCGGCGCTGGGCGGACGCGTTCACCGAGTGCTGTCACGCCGTGCTGGGCCCCGGGATCCCGTCCGGCACCAGGATCGGCGTACACGGACTCGGCGCCGACGCGGACTTCCTGCGCGCCCGCGCCCACGAGGCGGACGTCGACGCACGCATGGTCGCGCTGCGGGAGCAGATCGGGACGGCCCCGGACGGCACCCCACGCCGCACGATCGTCCGCGTCGACCGCACGGAACTCTCCAAGAACATCGTGCGGGGCCTGCTGGCGTACCGGCAGCTCCTCGACGACCAGCCCTCCTGGCGCGAGCGCGTCGTGCACGTCGCCTTCGCCTACCCGTCCCGGCAGGACCTCGCCGTGTACCGGGAGTACACGGCCGAGGTCCAGCGGGTCGCGCACGAGATCAACGAGCGGTACGGGACGCCGGGTTGGACCCCGGTCGTCCTGCACGTCAAGGACGACTTCGCACGGTCCCTGGCGGCGTACCGGCTGGCCGACGTGGCCCTCGTCAACCCCATCCGGGACGGTATGAACCTCGTCGCCAAGGAGATGCCGGTCGTCTCCGACGAGGGGTGCGTGCTGGTGCTGTCGCGGGAGGCGGGGGCGTACGAGGAGTTGGGCGACGACGCGATCGTGGTGAACCCGTATGACGTGAGCGGCACCGCGGCCGCGCTGCACCAGGCGCTGTCCATGCCGGCGGACGAACGGGCCGAACGCACGAAGCGGCTGGCCGCCGCGGGGACCGCGTTGCCGCCGACCCGGTGGTTCTTGGATCAGCTTCGTGGGTTGGAGAGTGCCTGATAGCTCGGGGGAGCTGTTCGTCGGCGGGTGCGGGTGAGTTGTGGTCGCTCGCGCAGTTCCCCGCGCCCCTGAAAAGCAGGGGCTGCGCCCCGTGCTTTTCGGCCCGCAGGGGCCGTGTCTTTCAGGGGCGCGGGGAACTGCGCGACCAGCCCCCACGCACCAGCGCCCACGCACCAGCCCTCACGCGCCCGCACCCGCCGAACCACCCTCTAGAGGCACTCGGCGATTGATACCAGCAAGGCCACCACGCCCTGTGGGCCGTCCACCACCACGTCCGCTCGCTCCGAGAGTTCTGTCACCTCCGTGCTGCCGCTGCAGACCAGCAGACCCGGTGTGCCCTCCGTACGCAGCTTTTCCAGCGTCGCGAAGGCGGGGAGGTCGCCGAGGTCGTCGCCGGCGTAGAGGACGGACTCGGCGGAGACTTCCCGGAGGTAGTCGCGGAGGGCTACGCCCTTGTCCATGCCCGGTGGGCGGAGTTCCAGGACCAAGCGGCCCGGCTCGACGATCAGGCCATGGCGGGTGGCCAGCTCTCCGAGAGGTGCGCGCAGCGCTTCGAACATGGCCTGAGGGTCGTCGGCCCGCCGTGTGTGGACGGCGACGGCCCTTCCCTTGTCCTCGATCCACGCCCCCATCCCGGCCATCCCGGCCATTCCGGCCATTCCGGCGAGGAGGCCGGGCAGTTCATCCCGTACCGCCGTCACCCCCGGGTGCGGGGGCGGAGCGCTGACCGTGCCCGTGGCGGCGTCCCAGCGTTCGGCGCCGTAGTGGCCGAGGACGGTGAGGTGCTCCAGGCCGGGGACGCCGGCGAAGCCGCCGTAGCGGACGGCGACATCGGCCGGACGGCCGGTGATGACGGCGACGGAGGCCACCTTCGGGGCGAGCGCCGCCAGTGCGGCGACCGCGTCGGGGTGGGCGCGGGCCTGCTCGGGGTCGGGCACGATCGGCGCGAGGGTGCCGTCGAAGTCGAGCGCGATCACCGCCCGGCCGGGGTGACGGAGCATCGCGTCCAGCGCGTCACGCCCGGCGGGGGTCACGGGTGTCGGCAAGGTGACGGGGGAATCCTGTTCGCTGCCCATGACTCGACCTTATCCGCGCGTCACCGGCCGGCACCTCCCCACATCACGCCACCCCACGTCACCGCTCCGCTCTGCGCGCCTCCCGCACCCTGCGCAGCCGGTTCACGGTCACCGGGTCATGGGCGAGGGCGCGCTCGTCGTCGAGGAGGGCGTTGAGCAGCTGGTAGTAGCGCACCGGGGCCAGGCCCAGCCGCTCCCGTATCGCGCGCTCCTTGGCGCCGGGGCCGGGCCAGCCCTGGCGCTCCAGCGCGAGGATGGCCTGTTCACGCGCGTCGAGCTCCGCCATCTCCTCCATGCCCGAAACCGTAACGGAGCCCACTGACAACGCCGCCGCTGTCTACGATCCCGACCGCTGGTCCGCCGTGGAAGCCGTCTGCTGGAGTTGTTCCAGTACCGCCCGGGGCTTCGCGTTCGGGTCGACCGCGCGGCCGATGCGCTGCTTGACGGCGGCGCTGACGGTGGCCCAGGAGGTCTTGCCGGCGGGGTAGAACTCGGCGGTGGGGAGTTCGTCGAGGAAGGGGGCGAGGTCGGCGTCGTCCTGGTCGGCGGCCATGGTCGCGGAGGCGGAGGAGGTCACGGGCAGCAGGTCGTACTCGCGGGCGAAGGCGAGGACGTTCTTGTCGCTGTAGACGTAGTCGAGGAAGTGGCCGATCTCCTCGCGGTTGCCGTTCTGCTTGAAGGCCATCATCCAGTCGGTGACGCCCATGGTGGCGCGGGCCCGGCCGTCGACGCCCGGCATGGCGGCCGTGCCGTAGTCGACACCCTGGTCGGCGGCGATGCGCGTCAGGCTGGGGTGGCCGTTGAGCATGCCGACCTCGCCGCGGGCGAAGGCGGCGAAGGCGTCGGCGCGGTTGAGCTTGGCGGGGGCGGTGGACCCGGTGAGGCCCTTGGCGACGAGTTCGTCCTGGAGCCAGGTGAAGGTCCGGACGCTCTCCTCTGAGTCCAGTTGATACGTGCCAACGTTGTCGACGTAGCCGGTCCCGCCGCTGACCAGCCACTGCATGGCCTCGGCCTGCGCCTCCTCCGGGCCGAGCGGCAGGGCGTACGGGATCTTCACCCCGGCCTTGTTCAGAGCCTCGGCGTCGGCCGCCAGCTCCTTCCAGTCGCGCGGGGCGCTCTTGATGCCCGCCTCCGCGAAAAGCTCCTTGTTGTAGAAGAGCACGCGCGTAGAAGCCGCGAACGGCATCCCGTACGGGATCCGCCGTACCTTGCCGGCGTCGGCGAGCTGGGAGAGGAAGTTGGCCTGGACGGGTATGGAGAGCAGGTCGTCGACCTCGTAGAGCTTGTCGGCGTCGGCGTAGTCGGCGTAGGTGCCGATCTGCGCCATGTCGGGTGCCTCGCCCGCGTCGACCATCTTCTTGACCTCACGGTCGACGTCGTTCCAGGAGAGGACGGTGACGTCGACCGTGACGCCCGGGTTGTCCTTTTCGTATGCCTCGACGAGTGCGTCCCAGTACTTCTCGGAGCTGTTGTCCTTGGAGTCGCCGTAGTCGGCGGCGACCAGCTTCAGGGTGACTCCCGGGCCGTTCGTCTCGGTGGCGCCGCAGCCCGCAAGCGTCGCCATCAGCCCTAACGCGGACAGCGCGGACAGCGCCACCCTCCGGTTGGTCGTTAAGCCGGTCTTGGCCTGCTGACCAGCCCTGGTCCGCTGACCGGTCTTCGTCCGCCGACCGGTCTTCGTCCGCTGACCGGTCTTCGTCCGCTGACCCTGACGCTGACCCTGCCACTCTCGCACTGGTACTGCCCCAAACTGTTGTACGACCCCGCACGCAGCAGCCTGACGACAGGCCGGCGTCCAAGCCCGTTAATCTCTCAACTTCTCGAACTTCTCCATAAGGTCTACACCATAAGGTCTACACCACGTGAGTGGACTAGACCTCTTGCGGGTGTACGGGCCACACTGTCCCTCGTGAGACATGTCATCGCCCTCGATGTGGGCGGCACCGGGATGAAAGCCGCGCTGGTCGGGGCAGACGGCGAGCTGCTGTACCAGGCGCGCCTCGCTACCGGGCGCGAACGCGGTCCGGACGCCGTCGTCGCGTCCATCCTCGACTTCGCCGCCGAGCTGCGCGCCCACGGCGAGCGGCACTTCGGCGAGCCCGCGGCGGCCGCCGGTGTCGCCGTCCCCGGCATAGTCGACGCCGAGCGGGGCACGGCCGTCTACGCGGCCAACCTCGGCTGGCGCGATGTCCCGCTGCGCGCCCTCCTCACCGAGCGCCTCGACGGAATCCCCGTCGCCCTCGGCCACGACGTCCGCACCGGCGGGCTTGCCGAAGGGCGCGTGGGCGCGGGCCGGGGCGCGGACCGCTACCTCTTCGTGGCGCTCGGCACCGGGATCGCCGGCGCGATCGGCGTCGACGGCCGGGTGGAGGCGGGGGCGCACGGTTTCGCGGGCGAGATCGGCCATATCGTCGTGCGCCCTGGGGGCACCCCCTGCCCCTGCGGCCAGCGCGGCTGCCTGGAACGGTTCGCCTCCGCGGCGGCGGTGAGCCAGGCCTGGGCCGAGGTCTCGGGCGACCCGGAGGCGGACGCGGCGGACTGCGCCAAGGCCGTGGAGTCCGGCGACCCCTTGGCGGAGGCGGTCTGGCGCCGCGCGGTGGACGCCCTCGCCGACGGCCTGATCACCGCCCTCACCCTCCTGGACCCTCGCACCCTGATCATCGGCGGCGGTCTGGCGGAAGCGGGCAACACCTTGTTCACCCCTCTACGGGCAGCCGTAGAACACCGAGTGACCTTCCAGAAGATCCCGACCATCGTCCCGGCCACCCTCGGCGACACAGCGGGCTGCCGCGGCGCCGGCCTCCTGGCCTGGGATCTCCTCTCCCCCACGGACCCTTCGGAGGCAACCCCCTGATGCCAACCCACCAGGATCTTTCCGACGCCGGTCCGGGCGGCATGCCCAAGAGGGCCGCACTCTCCGCCGCCGGTCCCGGCAGCATGCCCAAAGGGGCGCGGGGCAGTGTCGAATCTGCGGCTACCGCCGCGTGGGCACGACAAGCCCCCACCCACCCGCAGCCGCCACTCAACGCCCCCTACGTCCTCGAGGGCGCCACCGTCGTCCTCCCCACCGGCCCTGTGCAAAACGGCCGAGTGATCATCGACGGCACCCAAATCACCACCACCGCCCCAGAGAACGCCCCCACCATCGACGTACGAAACCACTGGCTACTGCCAGGATTCGTCGACATCCACAACCACGGTGGCGGCGGAGCCTCCTTCACCTCGGGCACGGTCGAAGACGTACTCAAGGGCATCCACACCCACAGAACACACGGCACCACCACCCTCGTCGCCTCCACCGTCACCGGCGACATGGACGGCCTCGTCCAACGCGCCGGCCTCCTCTCCGAGCTGGCCGAACAGGGCGACGTGGCCGGTATCCACTTCGAGGGCCCGTTCATCTCCCCGTGCCGCAAGGGCGCCCACTCCGAGGAACTCCTCCGCGACCCGGACCCGGCGGACGTCCGCAGACTGATCGACGCGGCGCGCGGCCGGGCCGCGATGGTGACGCTCGCCACCGAACTCCCGGGCGGCCTCGACTCCGTACGCCTCCTCGCCGAGCACGGCGTCATCGCGGCGATCGGCCACACGGACGCGACGTACGAGCAGACGGTTCAGGCCATCGACGCGGGCGCGACCGTTGCGACGCACCTGTTCAACGCGATGCCCCCGCTGGGCCACAGGGAGCCGGGCCCCATCGCGGCCCTCCTCGAAGACGAACGCATCACGGTGGAGCTGATCAACGACGGCACCCATCTGCACCCGGCCTCGCTCCAGCTGGCGTTCCGTCACGCGGGCGCCGACCGGGTGGCGTTCATCACGGACGCCATGGACGCGGCGGGCTTCGGCGACGGCCGCTACTGGCTCGGCCCGCTGGAGGCCGAGGTCGCGGACGGCGTGGCCCGCCTGGTGGAGAGCGGCACGATCGCCGGCTCGACCCTGACCCTGGACCGCGCCTTCAAACGGGCGGTCACCCTCGACCACCTGCCCGTCAAGGATGTCGTCGCCGCCCTCTCCGCCAACCCGGCGAAGCTGCTGGGCATGTACGACAGGGTGGGCTCCCTGGAACCCGGCAAGGACGCGGACCTCGTACTCCTCGACGCGGACTTCGACGTGAAGGGCGTCATGAGGAAGGGCGAGTGGGTGGTGGATCCCCAACTGAACTGATCCGTCAGTTGTTGATGTGTCGTTTGATGTGTCGTTTGAAGTGCGGCGGTTGTCCTGGTGGGCTGGGCCGACCGTCGCACTTTTGGCATGATCGTGCCTCCGCAACCGTGCCCGACAGGCGCATTCTGAAGACTCGACATACTCGGCGACATCGATGGGGGTAGGCCGAGGTGATCCTCACGGTCACACTGAACACCGCTCTCGACATCACCCACCGCGTACGCGACCTCAGGCCCCACACCACCCACCGTGTGACCGAGGTGACCGAACGGCCCGGCGGCAAGGGCCTGAACGTGGCCCGGGTGCTGGCGGCCCTCGGCCACGAGGTGACGGTCACGGGGTTCGTCGGGGGCGCGACGGGACGGTCCCTGCAGGAGCAACTGGCACGCATACCGGGCGTGGTGGACGCACTGGTGCCCATCGGAGGTTCAACCCGCCGGACGATCGCCGTGGTCGACGCCACCGGTGACACAACTCAACTCAACGAGCCCGGCCCACTCATCGCCCCCGCCGAGTGGCTGGCCTTCCAGGAGGCGTACGAGCACCTGCTGCGCTCCGCCTCGGCGGTGGCCCTGTGCGGCAGCCTGCCGCCGGGGATACCGGTGGGCGCGTACGCGATCCTGATCCGCACGGCACGCACCCTGGCCGTGCCGGTCCTCCTGGACACCAGCGGCGAACCCCTGCGCCGGGGACTGGCCGCTCGCCCCGACATCGTGAAGCCGAGCGCCGAAGAACTGGCCGAACTCACCGGCTCCCACGAGCCGTCCCGCGCCACCCGCGACGCCCGCCGCCGCGGCGCCCAGTCGGTCGTCGCGTCCCTCGGCCCTGACGGCCTCCTCGCCCACACCCCCGAAGGCCACTGGCGCGCCACCCCACCCCACCACTTCCACGGCAACCCCACCGGCGCCGGCGACTCAGCGGTAGCAGGCCTCCTCTCGGCCCTGGTGCAACACCTACCGTGGCCGACCCGCCTCACCCACGCGGTCGCCCTGTCGGCGGCGACCGTGGTGACCCCGGCAGCAGGCGAGTTCGACCACGAGGTGTACGAGCAGCTGCTGGGTCAGGTGGCGGTGACGGGGGAGGTCACGGCGGCGTAGAGCGATCTCAGCCCTCGACCCAGCCCTTGACCAACCACAGTTGGTCGAGGTTGGCATCGCACTGGTTTCCCTGCTCACACGAGATCTTGATCTCGTTCGTACCCTTGTTGAGCTGGATGTAGTTGTAGGTCTCGGTCCAGCCCTTCTCGTAGTCGCCTTCCTTGGCGTTCGCCCAGTTCTTCATGTCGATGGGGTTGGTGGAGGCCGTGCCATTGATGGTGAGGGTGGCGGTGGCGTCCTTGCCCGGGACGCCGTATCCCGTGTAGAGCGTGTACTTACCGCTCTTCGGGATGTCCTCCACCTTCCACGTCACCGACGACCCCACCGAGTTGAACCCGGTCACATAGAACCCGCCCTCGGACTTCGCGCCCGCGATGTCCGACGCGGTGGTGGCCGCGCCGCCCAGCAGGAGCGTCTTCGCCTCGGCCTTCGGGAGTTCCGTGTCCTCTTCCGCCGCGGCGGACTTGCTCGGGGTCTGGCTGGGCTCGGTGCTCTGGCCCGTGGTGGGGGTGGGGGCGCCGGCGTTGTTGTCGGTGTTGTCGCCGTCGTCGCCGCTGAGGAGGGCTACGCCGATGCCTATGACCACGGCGGCCACGACGGCGATCGCGCCGATCAGCAGGCCCTTGGTGTTGGGGCCACGGCCTCGGCCGCCGCCTCCGCTCCCGCCGTTGGCGCCGCCGTACGGCTGCTGACGCGTCGTCTGGGCGCCGCCGGGGAAGGGCTCCGGGGGCTGGCCGTAGGCGCCCTGCTGCGGGACCTGGCCGTACGCCGCGGTGGGCGCCTGGGGGGCCTGCGGAGTCTGCTGGGTCTGCCCGTACTGGCGCTCACCGACCGGCCGCACCCGGTTGACCGCGTTCGGGTAGCCGTAGCTTCCCGTGGGCGGCTGGGCCCCTCGGGCCTGGCCGTCGGCGTACAGGTAGCCGAACGGGTCCTCGTCCTCGGGCGTGCTCGCGCCGTTGTTGCCGGGCGTCATCCCTAGGTCTCCTCAGCGGTGCGGTACATGCCAGTACAGGTGGGCGGTCTTGCATAGGGGTGTAGAAGAGCGAGCCTACCCGCTCGCGCTGGTCCAAACGGGTGACTCAGACCTCATCATCCCGCCAATGAACCGCTCACCTGGCTTTATCCACGCGCTATCCGGCCCGGCGGTGCTGTTTGGGACGAGATCGTTTCTCCACGTACATCCGCTCGTCAGCTGATTTCAAGACCTCGTCCGCCGTCATGCCGCAATGTGCCCATCCGATGCCGAAGCTGGCGCCGACGCGCATCGCGCGGCCGTCGACCCGGATCGGCTGGATGATCTCGTTGCGCAAGCGTACGGCGAGGTCCTGGGCGTCGGCGCGGCCGAGCCCGTCGGCGAGGACGACGAACTCGTCACCGCCGAGGCGGGCCACCGTATCGCCGTCGCGCACGCCCCGGCTGAGCCGCCGGGCCACCTCGATGAGGACGGCGTCGCCCGCGTTGTGCCCGAACCGGTCGTTGATCGACTTGAAGCCGTCGAGGTCGCAGAAGAGCACCGCGAGCCCCTTGGTGCCGTCGTCCCGCTCGTCCTCGGGCGCGACGGTGTGCACGTGGTGGTCGAAGGCGTCGAACGGCCCGCCGCCCGCGTGGAAGTCGAAGGCGTGCCCGCCCGCCTCGTACTCGTCGAAGGAGGGGTGCGGCTGCTGCGCCGGGTTCCCGCCGGATCCACCGGATCCACCGGATCCACCAGGTCCGACGTACTCGCCGTATTCGCCGTACTCACCGAACTCGCCGTACTGCGCCGAGGCCGCGTCCTGTCCGAAGCCCGGGTCCGTCGAGTCGGCGCCGGCGCCGGCGAGGACGGCCTGGGGGCGCTGGCAGAGGCGGGCGGAGAGGCGGGAGCGCAGCTCCGCGGAGTTCGGCAGGCCGGTGAGGGCGTCGTGGGAGGCGCGGTGGGCGAGCTGGAGCTCGCGGCGCTTGCGCTCCTCGATGTCCTCGACGTGGGTGAGCAGGAAGCGAGGTCCGTCGGCGGCGTCGGCCACGACCGAGTTGCGGAGGCTGACCCAGACGTACGTCCCGTCGCGGCGCCCGAGGCGCAGCTCGGCGCGGCCGCCCTCGGCGGAGGTCCGCAGCAGGGTGCCTATGTCCTCGGGGTGGACGAGATCGGAGAAGGCGTAGCGCCGCATGGCGGAGGCGGGGCGGCCGAGGAGGCGGCACAGCGCGTCGTTGGTCCGCAGGATCCGGCCGTGCTGATCGCCGCCCATCTCGGCGATGGCCATACCGGAGGGGGCGTACTCGAAGGCCTGCCGGAAGGATTCCTCGCTGACCCGCAGCGCCTGCTGCTCCCTTTCGAGTCTGACCAGTGCGCGCTGCATATTGGCACGTAGACGCGCGTTGCTGATCGCGATGGCGGCCTGGAAGGCGTACATCTGGAGCGCTTCACGACCCCATGCGCCCGGTCGCCGCCCGTTGCGCGGCCGGTCCACGGAGATCACGCCGAGCAGCTCGCCGCAGGAGGAGCCTGCGGGGCCCGGGGTGTACAGCGGCGCGAAGAGCCGGTCGGAGGGGTGCCACTCGTCCTCGAAGCGGGGCGCCGGGCCGTCGGTGTACCACTGCGGTACGTCGTCCTCGTCGAGCACCCAGCCCTCGGTGTGCGGTATGAACCGCAGGTCGCCCCACGCCTCACCCATGTTCAACCGGCGGTCCCAGGAGGCGCGCGAGCCGACGCGGCCGGTGATCAGGGCCTCGGCGGCGGAGTTTCCGGCGAGGGCGGCCACGACCAGATCGCCGTCGGGGCGGACGAGGTTCACGCACGCGAGCTCGTAGCCGAGGCCGTTGACCACACCGTCGGCGACGGTCTGCAACGTGTCGGCCAGGCTGCGTGCGGTGTTCATGTCCGCCATCACCTGGTGCAGCTGCCGCAGCGTGGTCAGACGGACGTAAGGCTCCGACTCGGTTTCCATTCGCCCTCCCCCCGAGATCTCGTGGCAGCTGGCGCAATCGCTGTAACCTACGTAACTCGCAGGCTTACTACGCTTACAGTTCCCGCTTACAGCTTGCAGCGTCCCCGCCACTGAATCACAGCGCGGAGCCCACTCGGTACACAGGGTCAACAAAATATGGCCCCTGTGACTCAAGTCACAGCAGAACATGAGCAATTGAGTGGAGTTTATGCGTTTCCCTGGTGCACTTCCTGAACAGAATTCAGAACTCTGTGTGGGGGCTGCGGACCGGGGTAGACGAGGGTGTCGGACGCCGCCGGCGGATGCCCGGGATGCCTGCCTAGGCCGGAGGTCCGGGTGGACCTGGGGCCCTGGTCCGATGCGGGGGCGGGGTGGCCGGGGCTAGCGTTCCAGCGTGCCGAAGACTCCATCCATAGCCCCATCCACAGCCCTATCCACAGTCCCATCCACAGCCCCATCCGTAGCCCCATCCACAGCCCCATCCGCGGTCCCCTCCAGGCATGCTGAAGGGGTGAGCGAAGACGAGTTCCGGGCGGCCATGTCACGGCTGGCCTCGGGGGTGGTCCTGGTGACCGCGTACGAGGCGCCACTGGATCCCGAGGGGCCGTGCGGCGAGGACGTGGGCATGACGGCCACGTCCTTCATGTCCGTGTCCCTCGACCCGCCCCTCGTGATGGTCAGCCTCCGCGAGGGCTCCCGTATGGACGACCTCCTCACCGAGCAGCCCCTCTGGGCCGTCTCCCTCCTCTCCGAGAACCAGCGCACCATCGCCGGCCGCTTCGCCATGAAGGGCCGCGTCAGCGACCGCCTGCTGTTCGCGGACATCCCGTACGTCCGCGGCGAGGCCACCGGCGCCCCCCTGATCAGCGGCGCCCTCGCCACCCTCGAATGCCGCACCGAGCAACGCGTGACCGCCGGCGACCACACTCTCGTCATCGGCAGGGTGCTGAACGCGTCGGTGCCGGGTGCGGACGGGGGGCCGTTGGCCTACTTCCGGGGGCGGTACCGACAGTTGGGGTGAGGGCGACTTGTGGCCGTAGGCACGCACCAATTGGCAGATTCGTCTCGGCGTCGGGCTCTGAAACGAGCCGTATCGGGGTGCTTCGAGGCGTATCGCTGAGACTGAGCTGCCAATTACCGAGCCTCTGTGGCCCTCAAGCGTCCAGCAGCGCCACGTCGAGCGCGGCCAACCGGTCCTCCTCGGCCACCGCGTCGATCGCCGCGATCCGCCCCTCCGCGACCGCGAACGACAGCACCCGCTCGACCCGCCCGTCCCGGACGACGACAAGCCCGGCCGCCCCGTTGACGAGCGCCCGCCGGACGAACCGCCCGAGGTGGGCGTACATCGCGGCCTGCGAGGCGACCGCCGTCGCGCCCCGGGTCACCCCGGCGGCGGACCGCGCCACCACGTCCGGCGCCAGTACGGCCACCAGCGCCTCGAAGTCCCCGTCCCGCGCGGCCCCGAGGAACGCCTCGACGACCTCCCACTGCCGCTCGACGTCGGCCTCGACCACCGGCGCACCGCCCCGCACCCGCCGCCGCGCACGGCTGGCGAGCTGCCGCGCGGCAGCAGGCGTACGGCCCACAAGGGGCGCGATGTCGTCGAACGGGACGCCGAAGAGGTCGTGCAGCACGAAGGCGAGCCGCTCGGCGGGCCCCAGGGTCTCCAGTACGACGAGGAGGGCGAGCCCGACGGAATCGGCCAGCAACGCCTCCTGCTCGGGGTCGACCCCGCTGACAGGACTGACGACGGGCTCGGGCATCCGCAGCCCGCCGTCACCCGAGCCCGCACCCGAACCATCCGGCCCGGCCAGCGGTTCCTCGGCACGCGACCGCCGGGACCGCAGCATGTCGAGGCAGACCCGCCCGACGACGGTGGTGAGCCAGCCGGCGAGGTTGTCGATGTCACTCGCGTCCGCCCGGCTCAGTTTCAGCCACACCTCCTGCACGGCGTCGTCCGCCTCCGCGAGCGACCCGAGCATGCGGTAGGCGACGGCCCGCAGACGGGGCCGGTGCGACTCGAACCGCCGAGCGAGAAATTCACTGTCGCTCACGTCGCTCGCCGTACCGCTCGCCGTACCGATCGCCGTACCGATCGCCGTACCGATCGCCGTACCGATCGCCGTGCCGCTCGCCGCGCCGCTCGCCGCGCCGCTCATCCGGTCGCTCGTCCGGTCACTCATGGGTGGCCGCCCCTCGTCGTCATGCTCCGTCGTCACTCTCTACGGACCTGACGGATCACACCGCACCGATGTGACAGAGCGTGGAGCGCCCTTTCTCTCAACCCCAGTCGCGCCCCGACCGACCCCGCTTGGTGTCGGACTGCTGCTTCTTCTCCCGCAGCCGCCGCTCGTTGATCCCCCTCGGGATGCGGGTCGGCCGGCGCGGCTTGGGCGGCGGGGCCGTGGCCTCGGCGAGAAGGGCGGCGAGACGTACGGCGGCGGTCTCCCGGTTTCGCCATTGCGAACGGTGCTCGGAGGCCCGCACACTGACGACCCCGTCGACGAGCCGCGAGGCGAGCCGCTCCAGCGCCCGCCGCTTCCACACCTCGGGAAGCGCCTCGGTGTTCGCCAGGTCGAACCGCAGCTCGACCTGCGAGTCACTGGTGTTGACGTGCTGCCCACCGGGACCGGAGGACCGGGAGAAACGCCACATGAGCTCGGCCTCGGGAAGCGAGACGGAGCCACGGATGACGTAGGGACCGGACATGCCCCCATGGTCGCGCGGCTGTCCGGTCCACGTCACGTGTTTTTCGCCCTGCTGGTGAAGACCCGGCTGCTAAAGACCCGGCTGGTAAAGAAAGTAAAAACCGCTGGAACCTCTGGCGCCCCTCCCGACGTTCATAGGGGTACAGGTAGCTTCGTCCCCGGCACGAAGCCCGTAAGGCACGTACGCAACGAGGGAAGGACTCCCAACCATGGCTGTAAGCCTGTCCAAGGGTGGCAACGTCTCGCTCACCAAGGAGGCTCCGGGCCTGACCGCCGTCACCGTGGGCCTCGGCTGGGACGTCCGCACCACCACCGGCACGGACTTCGACCTCGACGCCTCCGCGATCGCGGTCAACACGCAGGGCAAGGTCTACTCGGACGGCCACTTCGTCTTCTTCAACAACAAGCAGACCCCGGACCAGACCATCGTCCACACCGGTGACAACCGCACGGGTGAGGGCGCGGGCGACGACGAGGCGATCAACGTCAACCTGGCGGGCCTCCCCGCCGACGTCGACAAGATCGTCTTCCCGGTCTCCATCTACGACGCCGAGAACCGCTCGCAGAACTTCGGCCAGGTCCGCAACGCCTACATCCGCATCATCAACCAGGCCGGCGGCGCCGAGATCGCCCGCTACGACCTCTCCGAGGACGCCGCCACCGAGACCGCCATGGTCTTCGGCGAGCTCTACCGCAACGGCGCCGAGTGGAAGTTCCGCGCGGTCGGCCAGGGCTACGCCTCCGGCCTCGTCGGCATCGCCCAGGACTTCGGCGTCAACGTCTGACAGCCTCAGTTCCACTGAAGGCCCCGGCGCGGTACCCACCACCGCGCCGGGGCCTTCGTCCGTGGCTCGGCGTCCGTGGCTCGGCGCCCGTGGCTCGGCGCCCGTGGCTCGGCGCCCGTGGTTCAGCGCCCGTGGCTCAGCGCCCGTGGCTCAGCGCCCGTGGTTCAGCGCCCGTGGCTCAGCGCAGGGTTCGGACGAACACGTCGCCGATCAGATTCGTGTCCTCGGGTACGTGGCCGGGGTAGTAGGAGTCGAACACGACCGTCGACTCGTCCGCGCTCAGCGCCGCCCGCCCCGCGGTGAGCGGTCCGCCGTCCGGTCCCGGTGACAGCAGCTCCTCCTGGCCGGTGCGCAGATCCCGCAGGATCAGCCCCAGCGACGTACGGTTCGCGTCCGCCGTGTTCAGGAGCAGCTTCGAGCCGTTCCACGACAGGTCCGACACCAGGGTGAGATCGGTGGGCGCGTGGCCGTCGTACCGCCGGAGCTCGCCCGTGCGCAGGTCGCGGACGAAGGCGTTCCAGGAGGTGTTGGGGTCCTCGCCGGGGACCAGGTTGGTGGCCAGCGAGTTGAAGCCGACCTTGGAGCCGTCGGCGCTCAGCACCGGACCGACCGCCGCCGTGTCGGCCGGCGCGCCGTCATGGGTGGCGTCGGCGTGTACGGTCCGCCCGCTCACCCGGTCGTACACCAGGATGTCGCCCTGGTCGCCGGTGGCCGGCCCGGAGTAGCCCTCCAGATAGGCGACCTTGCGGCCGTTGGCGCTCATTGAGATCTGCGTGCACCGGTGGAAGTTCTTCGAGCCGTCCGAGGGCCGGCTGACCCGCCGGACCCGCTGCGTCCAGCGGTCCAGCAGCATGACCCGGCAGGCGAACGCGCCGTTCGGGTCGACGGTGGGCCGGGCGACGAAGGCCACGTACCGTCCGTTCGCGCTGATCGGGGCGGTGCCGTACGAGACCTGGTAGCCCTCGTCCATCGCGGGGGCCAGGCGCTCGACGCTCCCGGTGTGCAGGTCCATGACATGCTTGGAGCTCTTCTGGGTCGTCGCCGAGAACGAGGTGAAGGTCAGGTACCGCCCCGACTCGGACAGCTGGGGCGTCGACGTCGTCTCCCCCGGCACCACCACGCGCTGCAGCGGCGCGCCGGGCGCCGTCCGGTAGAAGACGCTGTCGCGCACCTCCGTACCGGGTACGAGGTTGGTCGCCGACGAAATGAAGGCCACGACGCGCCCGTCCGCGCTGACCACCGGTTCCCCCGAGTGCCCGTTACCACCGGTGCCGTCGGGAGCCACGCTGATCCGCTCGGTGCGCGGAGCCTGTACAGGTGGCGTTCGGCCGCCACTCGCCGCCTCCGCGGGCCCGGCGAGACAGGTCACGAGGGCCACCAGAACGGCGGCGTTCACGGAGATACGTAAGGAAGGTCTCATCTGTGGTTCCCCCTTCGGGATGCCCGCGATGTAAGCGCGTCACCGGCAAGGGGTCAATGCATGCGCACGCGGTGGATAGCGTGCGGGGCATGTTGTTACTCGAACGTCTCCGCGCCGCGTCCGAGGACAGAACCGTCCCCGGTACCGTCACCGATCCGCTCCTGGCCGAAATCACCGCCCTGTACGCCTCCAACCGCGCCTTCTTCTCCCTCAGCGGTGACTTCCCGGACGCGGACGACATCCGTTCCGAGCAGGTGGGGGCGGCGCTGGCGGTGGAGTTGGCGAACCCGGATGTGGAGGTGGTGCTGGGGCGGGGGCGCGGTGACGGGCGGCTCGTCGGGGTGGCGATCACGCTTGCCCGGCATCCCGATCCGGCCGATCCGGACCCGTGGATCGGGCTGCTGGTCGTGGCTGCGGGTGTGCAACGGCGGGGGCACGGGCGGGAGTTGGTCTCACGCGTCGAGGAGCGGTTCCGGCAGGCCGGCCGTACCGCCGTACGGCTCGCCGTCCTCGACAACAACCCAAGCGGCCTCGCCTTCTGGACGTCCCTCGGCTACGAGGTCATCGCCCGCCGCCCGGATCGGCAACTGGGCCGCCCGTGCTCCGTGTTGCGCAAAACCCTGTGAGGAGACACGGCTTCAGGCCTTCGGCGGCTTCCCGTCCCCGTACAGCCACTCCTTCCAGACAAGGGCCAGGTCCACGTCGGAGGTCGCGCCGGAGCCCGCGTCCGCCCTCGTCTTCCTCTTCCTCGCGAACTTCTCGGCGTACGCGGTGAAGTCGGCCGTGTTCGCGTTGCCGTGGCGGTGGGTGGTGGCCCAGTTCTGGAGGAGGTCGAAGAAGGGGGCGTCGCCGATCGCCTGGCGGATCTTGTGGAGGACCATGGCGCCCCGCTCGTAGACCGGGGGGTCGGAGATGCGGTCGGCGCTCGGCGGGTTCGCGGGCGGGAAGGCCCAGACGGCCTCGCCCGAGGCGGCGTCCGGGTGGTGGCGGCCCTCGTAGACCGCGTCGAAGATCTCCTGGGCCGTGTCGCCGCCGTGATCCTCCTGCCACAGCCACTCGGCGTACGTGGCGAAGCCCTCGTTGAGCCACATGTCCCGCCAGGTCTTCGGGGTGACGGAGTTGCCGTACCACTGGTGGACCAGCTCGTGGACGAGGAGCCTGAGGTCGGGGGCGCCGGGGAAGAAGGGGCGGTTCTGGGTCTCCAGGGCGTACCCGGCGGCACCCGGGCTGTCGACGATCGCGCCGGTGGAGGAGAAGGGGTACGGACCGAATCTGTCCTCCGCCCACTTCATGACCTGGGGGATCCGGTCGAGCACCGCCCGGCTGTCCTTGGCCTGGGCCGGGTCCACGGCGACGTACACCGGCAGTTGCCCCGCCACGGTGCGGCGGATCTCGTACGTGCCGATCGCGACTGTCGCCACATAGCTCGCCATGGGGTCGGTGGAACGCCAGGCGTAGGTGGTACGGCCGTCCTTCACCGACTCGTCCCTCAACTCCCCGTTGGACACGGCGTGCAGGCCCTTGGGGACGGTGACCGTGATGTCGTACGTCGCCTTGTCGGAGGGGTGGTGGTTGCCGGGGAACCAGGTCATCGAGCCGGTCGGTTCGCCGAGTGCGAGCGCGCCGTCCGTCGTCGGCAGCCAGCCCTCCTGGGAGCCGTCCGGGTCGGTGATGATCCGAGGGCTGCCCGAGTATCGGACGGTCGCGCGGAACGTCTTCCCTTTGCCCAGCCCGGCCCTCGGGCGGACGGTCAACTCCTGCCCCGCCCGCTTCCAGCGCGCCGCCTCGCCCTCGACGGTGACCGACTCGACGTCCAGCCCCTTCAGGTCGAGGTTGAACGCGCTGAGGTTCTGCGTGGCTCGGGCGGTGATGACCGCCGTGCCCGTGAGGTGGTGGGCGGGGTCGGAGTTCCGCTCCAGGTCGACGTCGAGGGTGAGGGCGTAGTGGGTGACGTCGTAGCCGCCGTTGCCCGTCTGCGGGAAGTACGGGTCCCGCAGGCCTGCGGCGCCGGGGGTGCCGGTGCCTCTCGGGCTCCGTGCGCCGTCGTCGGTGCACGCCGAGACGGTCAGGGCCAGGGCCAGGGCCAGGGCCAGGGCCAGGCTGAGGGCGACTACGGCGGTGGAGCGAGGCCGCACGGATCGGGACACGCGGGGGATCCTATGGGGACATGACACCATCACGTACGTGCTCGACATCGGCTACGCCCTCTCCAACCGCTTCCCTGATCCCCCGCAGACGGACTACCGCCGGGCGGATGTGTACGCGTTGCGGCACGACCTGTTCTGCGGTGACGTGTATCTCGCCGACACCAAGGCGGACCGGGAGTTGTCCACAGCCTGGGGATGGGTGCCGGTGCTGGACTTCGCGTGGGCGCTGTGCGACATCGTGGAGCGGCTGGACCGGGATCCCGCGGGCTCGCGTGCCGCTCGGCCGCAGCGGGCGGAGCTGGACTTCACCGAGTCGACCGATCGCATGCTCTTCGAGCGGCGTTTCGGGTGGGTGGATGTCGAGGCGGACTGGATGCCGGCGGAGGAGCCGCCGCTGACCTTCTCCCACGCGGAGTTGCGACGCGAGGCCCGGGACTTCTTGCATGACCTGATCGCCGACCTGTGCGATCTGCATGACGACCTCGGGGAGAACCCCGCGATCTGGACCCTCCAGGCCCGCTTTCCCCGGCTGCCCTAGGGTTCCTCGCCCCCGCCGCCCCTACCCGTCCCTCCCCCATCCAGGGGCTGCGCCCCTTCGACCCCCATGTGCGGGCGGGTGGGGGCTTGGCGCGCCCACGCGGCGGAGCCGCGGATGTCACAGCCCCGCGCCCCTGAAGGGGCGCGGGGAACTGCGCGAGCAACCCAGTACAACCCGCACCCGCCATACGACCCGCACCCCCGAGCTCTCAGGCGAAGCGGGGTCGAAGGGGCAGCCGCCCCTGGATGGGGGCACCTCCCGCTCGAGCGAAGCCGAGAGTGGGGGAGGGACGGGTAGGGGCGGCGGGGGCGAAAAACATCCCCCTGGCCCGGCGCCCGTCACCCCTCCACCCGAATCCCCATCTCGCCCGCCAACACCGGCGCCAGATCCATCAGTTGAGCCGCGCTGATCACCGCCCCCGACAACCGGTCCACCCCCCGCGCGATCTCCACCGACACGGCCCCACGCAGGTCGACGTCCGCCAAAGTCACCCCACTCAGATCCGCCCCCTTCAACGCACACCCCACAAACTCCACCCGCTCCAACCTCGCACCCCCGAAGTCCGGCTCAACAAGAACGCATTCCTCGAAGACAACGTCCTTGAGCCGGGCCTCGCGAAGATTGAGGTAGTCGATCTTGCCGCCGCGAACGAGCACCCGCTCCAGCACGGCCCCGTGCAGCTGAACACCACCAAGCCGCGCATCGACGAGCTCCACGTCCCGGAGGGTCGCCTCGGCGAGGTCCGTGCCGACGCCCCGTATGCCGGTGAGGACGGAATCGAGCAGCCGGGCACGGTGCAGCCGGGTCTCGTCCAGCGCACACCCCACCAGCGCGCAGTCCATAAACCGCGCACCCCCACCGTCCTGCCCGCCGAAGTCCGCCTCCCGGAACTCCAACCCGTCGTAGTCCCCGTCCGGCTCCAGACCCCCGTCGCCGTACGCCTCCAGCACCGGCAACCGCACCTCCGGCCGCCGCGCCCCCTTCACCACCGACCTCGCCCTCACCATGCCCCCATCCTGCACCCCACCACTGACAACCCAGCTGACCTGCGCAAACTCCCCCGCAGCCGCCCCCATGTCACATTCCGGCGCCCGGAATCGGTCGTATGCAGAGACCGGCAGACAGACAGCCGACACCGGCCCGAGGGAGCCCCAGCCATGCACCATGCTCGAACGACCCGCCCCCGCCCCACCCACATCACCGTCATCGGCGGCGGCTTCGCCGGCCTCACCGCAGCCGTCACCGCCGCCGAGGCGGGCGCCAAGGTCACCGTGTACGAGGCGCACCACACGCTGGGCGGCCGGGCCCGGACCGCCGAGGGGCCGTACCGGACGAACGAGGGCCCGCACGCGCTGTACAGCGGCGGCCCGCACTGGACCTGGCTCGCGCAGCGCAACCTGATCGCACCACTCGCCCCGCTCCCGGCCCTGGAGGTCGCCCGCCTGCGCCTGCACCACAAGGGCGCCCTCCGCCGCACCCTGCCGTTCGGGATGCTCAAGCTGCTGCGGCGCGGTACGCACCACCGCGCCCCCGTCGACGTCGACTTCCACACCTGGGCCACCGAACAGGCGGGCGAGGAGACCGCCCGCGCCGCCGCCAACTACGCGGCGGTGGCCCTGTTCCACCACGACCCGGGCTCCCTCTCCGCCGCGTTCGTGCAGGAGCGTCTGCGCCGGGCCACAAAGTTGCCCCCGGAGGCGCACTACCCACGCGGCGGCTGGGCGAGCGTCATCGACCGGATGGCGGCCCGCGCCTGGAACCTCGGCGTCCGCATGGAGACCCTCAGCCGGATCGACAGCCTGGACGACCTCCCGGGGACCGCCGGAACCGGAACAGGAACCGGACGCGGAACGGGAACCGGAACCGAAACGGGAACCGGACCCGGAACGAAAACCGGACCCGGAACGAAAACCGGACCCGGAACGGGACCCGGACGCGGACGCGGCCCCGTCATCGTCGCCACCTCCCTCGACGCCGCCCGCCGCCTGCTCCACGACGACTCGCTGACCTGGCCCAGCGGCCGTACCGCGCTCATCGACATCGCCGTACGAACACGCCGCGGAGACGCGTTCGCCATCTCCGACCTGGACGCCCCGGGCTGGATCGAACGCTTCACCGCGCAGGACCGCACCCTCGCCCCGGTCGGCGAGCAGCTGATCCAGGGACAGTTCCCGATCGCGCCGCACGAGTCCCGCGCGGCCGGCGTCGCCCGTGGCGAGCACCTCCTCGACCTGGGCTTCCCCGGCTGGCGCGACCGGGTCACCTGGCGTCGCGAGTCGACCGCGAACGGCCGTACGGGCGCGGTCGACCCGCCCGGCACCAGCTGGCGCGACCGCCCGGCGGTGGACCGCGGCGACGACGTGTACCTCGCCGGCGACCAGGTCGCCGCTCCCGGCGTGCTCGCGGAGGTGTCCTTCAACAGCGCCCTCACGGCCGTCTCACTGGCCCTGGGAAGGCAGTCGAAGAACACCCTTGACCTCAAGCATGCTTGAGGTCGGAGGCTGGGCCCATCGAACGGAAACCCCAGAGCAAGCCCAAAGGGGGAGTCTCCATGCACGCCATCCGTCTGCACGCCTTCGGCCCGGCCGAGAACCTCACGTACGAGAAGGTCGACGACCCCGAGCCCGGCCCCGGCCAGGTGCGTATCGCCGTGGCCGCGGCCGGCGTACATCTGCTGGACACGGCCCTACGGGAAGGTCACCAAGGGCCCGGTCCGACACCGCGGTTGCCCACGATCCCCGGCCGCGAGGTCGCCGGAGTCGTCGAGGCGCTCGGCGAGGGCACCCCGGAGCACTGGCTCGGCAAGCGCGTCACCGCCCACCTCGGCTTCGTACCCGGCGGTTACGCCGAGCTGGCCGTGACGGACGCCGAACGGCTGTACGAGATCCCGGAGAACCTCGACTTCGCGGAGGCCGTCGCGATGGTCGGCACAGGCCGTACGACGATGGGGATCCTGCAGTTCGCCGAGCCCGGCCCCGACGACGTGGTCGTCATCCCGGCCGCGGCCGGCGGTATCGGCACCCTCCTCGTGCAGTACGCCAAGAACGCGGGCGCCACGGTCGTCGGCCTCGCCGGCGGCCCCGAGAAGACGGCCCGGGTCGCCGCGAACGGCGCCGATCTCGCCATCGACTACACGGAACCGGCCTGGCCGGAGCGGGTCGCCGCGTACCGGGGGAAGGTCACGGTCGTCTTCGACGGCGTAGGCGGGACGGCGGCCCGCGAGTCCGTCGCCCTCCTCGCCCCCGGCGGCAAGCACATCGTCTTCGGCTGGTCGGCGGAGGGCATCAAGAACGGGGAGCCGTACCTCGTCGAGGGCGTCTCGGAGTCCGTCCTGGGCGAGGAGATGCTGCGCAGGGCGGGCGGCCCCGACCCCCTCCGCACCCTCGCGCTCCGCGCCCTCACCGAAGCCGCCGCCGGCCGCCTCACCCCGGCCGTCCACCGCTTCCCCCTCACCGAGGCCGCCACCGCCCACCGCGCCCTGGAAACCCGCGGCACGACCGGCAAGGTGGTACTGGAGCCGTGACATCACGCCATGCGCAGCGGCACCCCGCGGCCGCCGAGCGCGATGCGGTCGTCGGCGGTGCGCTGGGCGTACATGTACGCGTGCGCCATGTCCCCGAGCGTCTCCCGCCCCTCCCAGCCGATCGCCTCCCACTGCCCGGCGGTCAACGGCTCGGTGACGATCATCGACGAATTCATCGGCAGCCAGGTCCGCCGCTGCCCCTTGAGGCTCGCCGTGAAGCCCTCGGTACAGCGCAGCACATACGGCGCCCTAACCGTCCCGTACGGCGTGACCGCATGCTTCGCCCGAATCTCAGTGACCGGCGTCCACTCATGGACAGCGACACCCAGGCCCTCGACCACGGCCGCCAGCCCCGTCACCAGCTTCACCGGATTCACCCGCGCCCCGTGCGGCGTCCACGTCGCCCCCACGGCACCGGCGACCCGGATCCGCTCAGCGGTCTCCCGGGCGCCGTACAACTCACGATCGACCTCCCCGTACGACACCTCATGCTCATGAAAAGCCTTGAGCCGAACCAACTGAGCAGGCGTGTACGCGACTTCAAGCACCCCACCCCGATGAATACCGGCGTCGATCCCCTCCACCCCCGCTACCCGCACAACCTCATCAACGGTGTCGTTCATCGCCCGCTGAAGCCGCACGGCGGCCTCATGCCCATGCAGCCGCGCATAGCGATCACGCCCCGCGACCCCGTTGTAGAGCCACCCCCCGTTACGCCCGGAAGCCCCGTACCCGCAGAACTTCTGCTCCAGCACGACGATCCGCAGAAACGGCGCCGCCTTCTTGAGGTAGTAAGCCGTCCACAGCCCCGTGTACCCCCCACCGACAATCACCACATCAGCGGACGCGTCCCCGGCCAACGGCTCCCTCGGCACGGGAAGACCGGCCTGCGCGTACCAGAAGGAGATCCCACCGTTGACGGTCGCGTCCATGCTGCTCATGCCCCGGACGCTAACCCGCGCCGAAAATCAGAGGAAACCCGGGCACACGCGAACGCGCGCACGTAGTGTCACCACATGATCGATGTTCCGGAGGAACTGGCCGAAACTCAGGAAAAGATCAACGGCGCGGCCGGCCGCGCATTCATCACCGACCTCCCGCACCTCACCGCCACCTTCCTGGACCGCTGGGCCCTCCGCCCCGACGGCCCACCCATGCACGGCATGTGCGCCCTGGTCGTACCGGTGCTCCGCACGACCGACAACACCCCCGCCGTCCTCAAACTCCAACTCCTCGACGACGAGAGCGAGGGCGAACCGATCGCCCTGCGCATCTGGAACGGCGACGGAGCCGTGCGGCTCCTCGACCACGACGACGAGACCGGCACCATGCTGCTCGAACGCCTCGACCCCGCCCGGATGCTGTCCTACGAGCCCGACTCCCGCAAAGCCGTCCTCGTCGTCGCCCACCTCCTGGCCCACCTGACGGCCACCCCCGCACCCCCGGGCATGCGCCGCCTGGCCGACATCGCGGCCGACCTGCTCAACCGCACCCCACCCGTCCTGAACCGCATCCCGGACCCCACCGACCGCCGCCTGATCGCCGACTGCGCAGCGGCCCTGCGCGAGGTCATCGCCGAACCCGGCGACCGTCTCCTCCACTGGGACCTGCACTTCGACAACGTCCTCGCCGCCGACCGCAGCCCCTGGCTGGCCATAGACCCCAAGCCCCTGGCCGGCGACCCCGCCTTCGACCTCTGGCCCGCCCTGGACAACCGCTTCGACCCCGACGAGGTCCCCTGGCGCTTCGACGCGATGACAGACGTCCTGAACCTGGACCGAGAACGGGCGAGGGCCTGGACCCTGGCCCGCCTCCTCCAGAACGCCGTCTGGGAAGTCGAGGAAGGCCGCCCCCTCTCGGCGGACGACCTGGAGCTCGCCCGCCGACTGCGGTGAAGATGGAGCCCCCTGTCGGATTCGAACCGACGACCTACGCATTACAAGTGCGTTGCTCTGGCCAGCTGAGCTAAGGAGGCGCGGCCCCGCGCGGGGGCGCCCGTGCAGTGTACCCACGTCACAGCCCGCACCTGTCGAAAATTTCCGCGAAGTTCACGGCCGTCCAGGTACTGACAGAGAAGGTGAACGCCAGGTACCGTCCAGAGCCAGTCCCTCGTGTGGACTACACCATCGCGGAACCGTCCGTGGTGGTTCACCACCTTTACTCGGATCGTCCGGCACGTTCCTGCCGGTGAAGGGGGCCTCACAGCCATGGCCACTGTCTCTTTCGACAAGGCGACCCGGATCTACCCGGGTTCCACCAAGCCCGCCGTCGACGCGCTCGACATCGAGATCGAGGACGGCGAGTTCCTCGTTCTGGTCGGCCCGTCCGGTTGCGGAAAGTCCACTTCCCTCCGCATGCTCGCTGGCCTGGAGGACGTGAACGCCGGCGCCATCCGCATCGGTGACCGCGACGTCACGCACCTGCCGCCGAAGGACCGGGACATCGCCATGGTGTTCCAGAACTACGCGCTCTACCCGCACATGACCGTCGCCGACAACATGGGCTTCGCCCTCAAGATCGCCGGCGTGAACAAGGCGGAGATCCGGCAGAAGGTCGAGGAGGCCGCGAAGATCCTCGACCTCACCGAGTACCTGGACCGCAAGCCGAAGGCCCTCTCCGGTGGTCAGCGCCAGCGTGTCGCCATGGGTCGCGCCATCGTGCGTGAGCCCCAGGTGTTCCTCATGGACGAGCCGCTGTCGAACCTCGACGCCAAGCTCCGTGTCTCCACCCGTACGCAGATCGCGTCGCTCCAGCGTCGCCTCGGCATCACCACCGTCTACGTCACCCACGACCAGGTCGAGGCCATGACGATGGGCGACCGGGTGGCGGTCCTCAAGGACGGTCTGCTCCAGCAGGTCGACTCGCCGCGGAACATGTACGACCGCCCGGCCAACCTCTTCGTCGCCGGCTTCATCGGCTCCCCGGCCATGAACCTGGTCGAGGTCCCGATCACCGACGGCGGCGTGAAGTTCGGCAACAGCGTCGTCCCGATCGACCGGGACGCCCTGAAGGCCGCCTCCGACAAGGGCGACCGCACGGTCACCGTCGGTGTCCGCCCGGAGCACTTCGACATCGTCGAGCACAACGGTGACGCCGCCGCCTCCCTGTCCAAGGACACCGCGGACGCCCCGGCCGGCCTCGCCGTCTCCGTCAACGTCGTCGAGGAGCTCGGCGCCGACGGTTACGTCTACGGCACCGCCGAGGTCGGCGGCGAGACCAAGGACCTCGTGGTCCGTGTCAACGGCCGCCAGGTTCCGGAGAAGGGCGCCCAGCTGCACGTCGTGCCGCGTCCGGGCGAGACCCACGTGTTCTCGACCTCCACGGGCGAGCGTCTCTCCGACTGAGACGAAAACACCATCCCGGGATGAATCACCCAGGTTGACGAAAAGGGCCCCGCAGACGTTTGCGGGGCCCTTTTCGCCGCCCACCAACACCTGCCGACTTCCCCAGCAAACCAGGCCTTTTCGAGCCGCGCGCGTCAACGCACTACCCAGAAAACAGCACTTCAACATCCCCCATATCGGTGACTTAATGTCGCCATATCACTACCCCACGCTACCCTCACTCCCGTGAAGCACACCCACAGGTACACCCACACCTACACCCCACAGACGCGGCGCGGCCGCGGCCCCGCCCGTCGGATCGGCCGCTCCCTCGCCCTTGTCCTGCCCGTCGTCCTGGTCCTCTCCGGGACCCTCGCGGTCACCCAGGTCAACTGGTCGGGGGCGCAGACCTCGCACTCGGTACTCGCCGCCTCGGACGTCTCGGACGTCTCTGCCCCACAGACCTCCCGACGCGCCAAAGCCCGCGCGCCGCACCTGGTGCTGCGCGACAAGCTCCTGATGGAACTCCAGGAGCAGAACCCCGGCGTCGCCCTCACCCACCTCCAGCAGGCCGTGAACGGCCGCCCGTCGCTGGCGAAGCACTGCCCCTCCATCGCCCGCACGCTCGGCCGCGCCGCCGTCCGCGCGTACGGCCCCTCCCGGGCCCAGTCGTACGCCCGCCCCGTCTGCGACACGTCGTACGCGACCGGAGTGGCCGCACAGCACCACTGAACGCCCCTGCGGGCGGGCACCCCCGTTCACCCCCGATTCCGATCACCAGGGCCGTGCTCCCGCGAACGGGGCGCGCACGTACAGTTCGGGTCATGACCGATCCGAACGCCGCGTCGCGCCCCGTTCAAGCCGTGATCCTGGCCGGTGGCCAGGGCTCCCGGCTGCGTCCGTACACCGACGACCGACCGAAGCCCATGGTCGAGATCCCCGGCACGGGCACCCCGATCATCGGCCATCAGCTCGCCTGGCTCGCCGAGGAGGGCGTCACCGACGTCGTCGTCTCCTGCGGCCATCTCGCCGACGTCCTGCAGAAGTGGCTGGACTCGGCCGACCTCCCGGTCCGCGTCACCACGGTCGTCGAGACGGAACCCCTCGGCCGCGGCGGAGGCCTCAAGTACGCCGCCGCCCACCTCCCGCACCCGGACCGGGCCTGGTACGCCACCAACGGCGACATCTGGACCCGCTTCTCGCTCCGCGACATGGCGGACTTCCACACGGAACGCGACGCCGTGGCCACCCTCGCCCTGGCCCGCCCCCGCATCCCCTGGGGCGCCGTGAAGACGGACGGCTTCGGCCGGGTGACGGACTTCATCGAGGCCCCGCCGACGACGTACGAGATCAACGCCGGCGTCTACGTCTTCTCCCCCGAGTTCGCCGGCCTCCTCCCCGAACGCGGCGACCACGAACGCACCACCTTCCCCCGCCTGGCCCGAGAGCGCCGCCTGGCAGGCTTCCCGATCCCCCAGGGCGCGTACTGGCGAGCGATCGACACGGCGAAGGACCTGACGGAGGCAGCGAAGGAGTTGGCGGCCCTGGGCCGCTAGGGCACGTGACACGGCCGGGGCGAGGGGCAGCGCCCCGTAAGGGGCGCGGGGAAACTGCGCGACAAGCCACATACAACCCGCAGTCGCCCGTGAATAGCCCCTCCCGAGCTATGAGGCGCCCCCGCTCTCTCCCCAAACGCACGAAAACGGGCCCCGCACCAACCACATGCGGGGCCCGTCTCCACACACCGGCACAGCCGACACACACCGGCACAGCCGACGCAACCTACCCGAGCAATCCCCCGACCAGCCCCGGCTGCCCGCCACCACCGGAGGGGCTACCGCTGCTGGCCCCGCCAGAGGGGCTCCCGGAGCTGCTGCCGCTCCCGGTCTCACCGCCGGAGGCACTCGGCGCCTGGTCAACCGGCGACGACTGCTGCGGCGGCACCTGCCCCGACGCCCCCTGCGTCTCACTCGGTTGCCCCCCGTTGACGGCACCCTCCGTGCTGCGCGTCGCCCCCGGAGTCGTGGCCGACTGCGAAGGCCGCGCCGAAGTGGCCCCGGCGGTGGGCGAGTTGGACGCCGCGGGGCTGTCCTCACGCCGCTTGCTCGACTCGCCCGGCAACGGCGACCCCGGCAGTTCGTTGCGCGGCGCCTCCCCGGGCCCCGGAACGACGATCCGGTCGGCGTCCCGTACGGCCCCACCGAGCACGGCCCCCACCAACATCGTCAGCCCGACGACGAGCGCGGTGACAAGCGCCCCCCGCCGCAGCACGTACCGCCGCAGCTCCCAGATGTCGGCCCGAGGTCCGAGCCTGCGCCAGGCACCGCCCGCGAGCCGCCCGTCGACGGAGTAGACCGGGGCGCCCGCGATGACCAGCGGAGACCAGGCGGCGAGGTAGATGATGTCCGGCATCTCATAGACGGGAACGGTCTTCCAGCTGACGGTGACCAGCAGCGCGGCCGACATCAGCACCCCGAACCCGGCGGCGACCCGCTGCCACAGTCCGAGCACGGTCAGCACACCCGCCACCACCTGCGCGAAGGCGATGACGAGGCCCGACCCCACGGGATGCTCCAGCGCGAACTGCCGCAGCGGCTCGGCGACTTCCCACGGATGCAGCGTGTTCAGCCACTTCACCATGGATCCGCGCTTGCCGCCGTCGAAGTAGTGCGGATCGCAGAGTTTGCCCATGCCGGCGTAGATGGAGATGAACCCGAGGAACACGCGCAGCGGAAGCAGCACCACACCCAGGTTCATCCGCCGCCCGGGGTAATAGGCATGCCGGACGGGCTCGTTGCCGCGCCGCCCGGTCCACTCACGCTCGCCGTCCTCGTCGCCGTACGGCTCAGCGAACTCCCCGTCGTCCGCGTAGGCGGCTTCGTCGTACGCCGGTTCGTCGTACGCCGGTTCGCCATACCCCGGTTCGTCGTAGCCCGGTTCGCCGTACCCCATGCCGGGCCCACGCATCGCAGGCAGCAGCCGAGTGCCGTCGCCGTCACCGTCCCCGACGGGGGCGACGGGATCGACGTACGAACGCTGGCTGCCGACGATGGGCGTCTCGACGGTCAAGTCGGCGTTGTAGCGCCCGCCTTGGACGTCGTACCCGCCGGTCTCGGTGACATGCGGGATGACCTGGGTGGCGCCCGCGTTCCGTACGGCCTGGAGGAGGCGGTGGGCTCCGGTGTCGTCCGGCGCGGACTTCCCGCTCCAGACGACGGGCGCGCGTCGGCGCCCGGCGGGGGGCGTACCGGCCGACCGGCCCGCCGCGCCCACGACGGGGAACCGCGCGGTGTCCTCTTTGGCGCTCAGGTGCCGTGCGATGCGCGGGGACTGCGCCCGCGTGGAGGCGCCCAACTGCACGCGGAAGCTCGCGTGGTTGACGATGACCTGCGCCGGATCGCTCGGCACCTTCACCATGCTCAGCGCGGGAGCGTCGTCGAATCCCGATTCGAATCCCGACGAAGGGCCCCCCGTGGGTGTGCGGGGTGTTCTGGTGTCCACACTCATCTAACCGAGTGACGGGTCGTTAGGACACTGCTTTGACCGCCCTGATCTGTCCGGACTCCGTCAAGGTGATCCACAACCTGACACAACGCAAGCGCGGCCCACCCCCCCTGGGTGGGGGTGGGCGCCTTCGTCAGCTACGCCGCCGAGCCGCCTCGTACAGCACGACCCCCGCCGCCACACCGGCGTTCAGCGACTCCGCGCCGCCCGGCATCGGGATCCGTACCCGGAAGTCGCAGGTCTCCCCGACGAGCCGCGAGAGCCCCTTGCCCTCGCTGCCGACGACGATGACGACCGGCCCCTCCAGCGCCTCCAGCTCGCCCACCTCGACCTCGCCGTCGGCAGCCAGGCCGACCACGACGACGCCGGCCTTCTTGTACGACTCCAGCGCGCGCGTGAGGTTGGTGGCGCGGGCGACGGGCGTACGGGCGGCCGTACCGGCGGAGGTCTTCCACGCCCCGGCGGTCATCCCGGCGGCACGCCGCTCGGGCACGACGACCCCGTGACCGCCGAACGCGGACACGGATCGCACGACGGCGCCCAGGTTGCGTGGATCGGTGACGCCGTCGAGCGCGACGATCAGCGGATCCTCGCCCTCGTCGAACGCGGCCGCCACGAGGTCCTCGGGGTGCGCGTACTCGTACGGCGGCACCTGGAGGACGAGCCCCTGGTGGTTGAGCCCGTTCGTCATGCGGTCCAGCTCGGGCCGCGGCGCCTCCATGAGGTGGATGCCACCGCGCTCACCGGCGAGCTGCAACGCCTCCCGCACCCGCTCGTCGTTGTCGATGAACTGCTGGACGTAGAGCGTGGAGGCGGGCACGCCCTCGCGCAGCGCCTCGACGACCGGGTTGCGCCCGACGACCATCTCTGAGGTGCCCTTGCCACCCCGCCCGCGCGTCACGGGACGGCGCGCGGTCTGCTTCGCCTTCGCGGCGGCGATGCGGTTCTTCTTGTGGCCCTTGCGCATCTCGGCGGGCGGCGTCGGACCCTTGCCCTCCAGCCCCCTGCGTCGCTGGCCGCCACTGCCGACCTGCGCGCCCTTCTTGCCGGACATGCGGCGGTTGTTAGCGGCCATGACCTACCCGTCTGTGTGAAGCGTGCGTGTGTACGTAATGCAGTGTGCCGCCCGGATGGCCGGGCGGCACAATCGATCAAGAAAGGCTCAGCGCGGGCCGAGCGTCCAGCGCGGGCCGTCCGGGCCGTCCTCGATGACCAGGCCGGACTGGTTGAGCTGGTCGCGGATGGCGTCCGCGGTGGCCCAGTCCTTGCGGGCGCGGGCGGCCTCGCGCTGCTGGAGGACCAGCCCGACGAGCGAGTCGACGACGCCGTGGAGGTCTTCGCCGCGGTCGCCGCCCTCGCCGGCCCAGTGCGCGTCGAGCGGGTCGAGGCCGAGCACACCGAGCATGGCCCGCACCTCGGCGAGGCGCGCGACGGCGGCTTCCTTGTCGTCGGCGGCCAGCGCGCTGTTGCCCTGCCGGACCGTCGTGTGCACGACGGCCAGCGCCTGCGGTACGCCGAGGTCGTCGTCCATGGCCTCGGCGAACGCGGGCGGCACCTCGGCGCAGGGCTCGACGACACCGCCGGCCTTCTCCACGACGCGCTGCACGAAGCCCTCGATACGAGCGAACGCCGACTCGGCCTCGCGCAGGGCCTCCTCGCTGTACTCGATCATCGACCGGTAGTGCGGGGTGCCCAGGTAGTAGCGGAGCACGATGGGCCGCCAGTGCTTGACCATCTCGGAGACCAGGACGCTGTTCCCCAGCGACTTGGACATCTTCTCGCCGCTCATGGTCACCCAGGCGTTGTGCACCCAGTACTTGGCGAACTCGTCGCCGTACGCCTTGGCCTGCGCGATCTCGTTCTCATGGTGCGGGAAGATCAGGTCGAGGCCGCCACCGTGGATGTCGAAGGCGCTGCCCAGGTACTTGTGCGCCATCGCCGAGCACTCCAGGTGCCAGCCCGGCCGCCCCCGTCCCCAGGGCGTCTCCCAGGTCGGCTCCCCCGGCTTGGCGGACTTCCACATGGCGAAGTCCCGAGGGTCCCGCTTGCCGGTCTCGCCCTCCGCGGAGGGCTGAAGGAGATTGTCGAGCTCCTGGTTGGACAGCTTCAGGTACTCGGGGAACGACCGCACATCGAAGTACACGTTCCCGTCGGCCTCGTACGCGTGCCCGCGCTCGATCAGCCCGCGCATCATCTCGACCATCTCGGTCACATGCCCGGTCGCCCGCGGCTCGTACGTCGGCGGCAGGCAACCGAGCACGCCGTACCCGTCGTTGAACGCGCGCTCGTTCTCGTACCCGATCGACCACCACGGGCGCCCCTGGCCGGCCGCCTTGGTGATGATCTTGTCGTCGATGTCCGTCACGTTCCGGACGAACGTCACGTCATAGCCCCGGTACTCGAACCACCGACGCATGATGTCGAAGTTGAGCCCCGACCGGATGTGCCCGATGTGCGGCGCCGCCTGCACGGTGGCACCACACAGGTAGATCGAGACACAACCCGGCGTGAGCGGGGCGAAGTCACGAATCTGCCGGGCGCTGGTGTCGTACAGACGAATAGTCACGCCTCCAGAGTAGTAGGCGAAGGGCAATGCCCCGCCCCTTTGCCCCCAAGGGCCACGCTTTCGTGATGCTGAGGGGGGCCGCGCCCCGCAAGGGGCGCGGGGAACTGCGCGACCAGCCACAGACAACGGCCGGCCGCGCAACCACAGCACACACCGAGCTATCAGGCGTGGGGGGCGAAGGGGCGCAGCCCCTGGAGGACGGGAAGGGGACGGGAAGGGTAGGGGCGGCGGGGGCGAATTACCCCACCCGTACAACCAACGCGGTGGCGACCGCCATCAGCCCCTCACCCCGCCCCGGAAACCCCAGCCCATCAGTAGTCGCCCCCGAAACGGAAACCGGCGCCCCGACCACGTCGGAGAGCACCTTCTGCGCCTCGTCCCGCCGCTTCCCGATCTTCGGCCGGGGCCCCACGACCTGCACAGCCACATTGCCGATGGTGAACCCGGCCGCGCGCACGATCCGCGCGGCCTCCCCGAGCAACGTCACTCCGGACGCCCCGGACCACTCCGGCCGCCCCGTCCCGAAGTGCTGCCCGAGGTCCCCCAGCCCGGCCGCGGAGAAGAGCGCGTTGCATGCGGCGTGCGCCACGACGTCCGCGTCGGAGTGCCCGGCCAGCCCCGGCCCCTCCCCCTCCCACTTCAGCCCGGCACACCACAGCTCCCGCCCCTCCTCGAAGGCATGGATGTCGGTACCGATCCCGACCTGCGGCAACACCACGGAACCCGGAATCGGCGAACCCGGCACGGACGCCCCCTCAGAACCCATCGTTGAGCCTCCTGCGCGCCAGTACGGCCTCCGCGAGCACCAGATCCAACGGCCGCGTCACCTTGAACGCCTCCTCGTGCCCGGGCACGACCACGACGCCCAGCCCGAGCCGCTCGACCATGCTCGCGTCGTCGGTCACGGCCCCGGTGACCGTCTCGTGCGCCCGCACCAGGGTCTCCCGGTCGAACCCCTGCGGTGTCTGCACGGCCCGCAACCGCGCCCGTTCCGGCGTGGCGACGACGGGCTCGGGCATACCCGGCGCGTCCGCGGGCTCGACCTCCTTGACCGTGTCCGCGAGCGGCAGCGCGGGCACCACGGCCGGCGCCCCGTCGCGTACGGCCTCGATGACGCCGTCGACGGTGTCGACGGGTACGAGGGGGCGGGCCGCGTCATGGACGAGGACGATGTCGTAGCCGGGCGGCAGCGCGTCGAGGCCGAGCTTGACCGACTCCTGCCGCGACTCACCCCCGGGTACGACGAGGAAGTCGGTCCGCTCGGGCAGCGCGTGCGCGTCGAGCAGGGTCTTGACCTCGGCGGCACCGTCGGGCGGTGCCACGACGATCACGAGGGTGACGGCGCGGGACGCGGCCATGGCCCGTACCGCGTGGATGAGCATGGGGGTGCCGTTCAGCGCGCGGAGCGCTTTGGGGGCGCCCGGTCCCAGCCGTACGCCGCGTCCAGCGGCCGGAATCACGGCCGCCGTACGGGTGCCCGTACCGGTCCCGGAAGGCGAAGGGCGCGAATCGTCAGACATCGGTTCCTGTCAGGTTTGTGTGCTCGGCCTACGTGGGTATGGCCACAGCGTGCCGGGCGCGACGCCTTGACCGGACCCTTCCGTGACATCTGGTCGAGCCAGCTGCCCGGGCCCGGCACGCCAAGTATCGGGGACCACACCTCGACGTACGGCACCAGGTTCGGTGTCCATGTGAACGTCTGGCGTAGCTGAACGCGAACATGCCGCAGCGCCCGGCGACAGTACGTAGTCATTACGTAGTCATCGGGCACCGCGGCATTTCACTTGCTGCACTGAACGGCTGATCGGCTGAGCGGGCTGGCTGCCTGCCTCAGGAGTCAGTTCAGGACGCGAGAACCTCGTCGAGCAGGGCCTCGGCCTTGTCCTCGTTCGTGTTCTCCGCGAGAGCGAGCTCGCTCACCAGGATCTGGCGGGCCTTGGCGAGCATGCGCTTCTCGCCGGCGGAGAGACCGCGCTCACGCTCACGACGCCACAGGTCACGCACGACTTCCGCGACCTTGATGACATCGCCGGAGGCGAGCTTCTCCAGGTTTGCCTTGTAACGACGCGACCAGTTCGTGGGTTCCTCGGCATACGGTGCGCGCAGCACCTCGAAGACCCGGTCCAGGCCGTCCTGACCGACCACGTCACGCACACCTACGAACTCCGCATTGTCCGCCGGCACACGCACCGTCAGGTCGCCTTGCGCGACCTTGAGCACCAAGTAGGTCTTGTCCACGCCTTTGATCTGGCGAGTTTCGATGGCCTCGATCAGCGCGGCCCCGTGATGGGGATAGACCACGGTGTCGCCAACCTTGAACGTCATGTGACAGGTACCCCTTCCGTGGCTATCCAGGGTAACACGGATACGGCGTGTTCTGAATGGCGTTTTCGCAGGTCAGGGCATATCTCGGGGCTTGACAACAGCGACAGGAACGTGCTGCGAGGGGCGAACGGGAGGGGGTATCCGCAGGTCGGAGCGGCTCTCCGGGCGGAGCGAAACGCGTACGTTACACACATCCGGAGGCCCACCCGCCCGTCCGAACGTCCCGCTATGTCCGACTCCAAGTGTGCGACTTCCGTTACTCCGTTCGGTGAGTGGAGTCGGGTACGAGACGAATCCGGAATTGATCAAGGAGTTCGATCTCCCGGTTGTGTTCCGCCGTTACCGGATCGTGTTCCGGCGTGCGTTCTGGCGTACGTTCTGGCGTGCGTTCTGACTGCTGATCGATTTTCCGTACCGGCCCACATTCCTTACCGGAAATCCAGGAGGCGATGAGGAGGCGATGAGGAAGGGATCGACGACGGTTATGGGAATTGCGCGCACCCCCGGTGAGGCCGTTGCCAGGACTTGCCGGGGGCTAGGGGAGGGTCGGGTGTGGTGGCCGGGGAACGGCTCGGTAACCTAAGCCCGCTGACAGATCCTTAGGGCGGCTTTACCGATGTGGGGCCGCCGACCCCCGTACCGCCCACGTTCAAGGAGTTGCCGCCGCCGTGAGCAGCAGCCTTCGACGCGGCGCCCTCGCCGCCGCCGCCCTCGCGTTCTCGATCGCCTCACTCGCCGCGTGCGCCGCCGGCAACAACGCCCAGACGCTGGAGATCAAGCCGGACAACGCGGCCACGACCGTCGGCAACATCAAGATCCAGAACGCGATCGTGGTGACCCAGCCCGAGCGCCAGGCGACCGGCCCGGCCGCGGTCTCGGCGACGCTGTTCAACAACGCCACGACCGACCAGACGCTGGACTCCATCACTGTGGAGGGCGTCGGCACCGCCAAGATCACGCCGGTCAAGGGCGAGGGCGGCAAGGTCGTCGTCCCGGCCGGCGGCTCCGTGATCATCGGCGGCGAGGGCAACACCACCGCGGTGCTGGCGGAGGCCGGCGAGGCGCTGAAGGACGGCAACGCCCAGCAGGTCACCTTCACGTTCAGCGAGACCGGCGAGGTCGGCCTGCGCGCCTTCGTCGTCCCCGCCGAGAGCTACTTCGAGAAGTGGGGCCCGGCCGACATCCCCGAGGCCCCCACCGCGAGTCCCTCCCCCACCGGTGAGGCCACCGGCTCCCCGACGCCGACCGGCACGGGTTCCCCCGACGAGGAGGGCACCGAGGAGGAGGGCACGGCGGCCGGCTCGACGGCCTCGCCGTCCAACTCGGCCTCGGCGTCCGCCTCGAACGAGGCTGCCGGCACCGGCAGCCACTGACCGCCGCGCCCCACACGCACCTACGCCGAAGGGCGGCATCCCATGAGGGGTGCCGCCCTTCGGCGTAGGACGCGCGCGGTGGCCGTACCACCGACGCGCGCCGGCCGTGCTGTCAGCGCGTGTAGTGGCCCGTCGGCTTACGGCTCGAACTTGTACCCGAGACCGCGCACCGTCACCAGGTAGCGCGGCGCGCCCGGGTCCGGCTCGATCTTGGCGCGGAGGCGCTTGACGTGGACGTCGAGGGTCTTGGTGTCGCCCACGTAGTCGGCGCCCCAGACTCTGTCGATGAGCTGCATACGGGTCAGGACGCGGCCCGCGTTGCGCAGCAGCATTTCGAGCAGGTCGAACTCCTTGAGGGGGAGGTCGACCTTGGAGCCGGAGACGGTGACGACGTGGCGGTCGACGTCCATGCGGACGGGGCCCGCCTCCAGCGCGGCCGGGGTGACCTCCTCGGGCTCGCCGCGGCGGCGCAGTACGGCCCGGATACGGGCGACGAGCTCGCGGGAGGAGAAGGGCTTGGTGACATAGTCATCGGCTCCTATTTCCAGGCCCACGACCTTGTCGATCTCGCTGTCCTTGGCGGTGACCATGATCACCGGGACGTTGGAACGGCCGCGCAGCTGACGGCAGACCTCGGTGCCCGGCAGGCCGGGCAGCATCAGGTCGAGGAGGACGAGGTCGGCGCCGTTGCGCTCGAACTCGTCGAGTCCGTCGGGCCCGGTGGCCGCGATGGCGACCTCGAAGCCTTCTTTGCGGAGCATGTAGGACAGGGCGTCGGAGAAGGACTCCTCGTCCTCGACGACGAGCACTCGGGTCACGGAAGGACCTCCGGGGCGGGAAGCGGTTCGTACGGGGATGACGCTGTTGAGGCAGGTGAGTCGGATGACTCGGATGACTCGGTGGGCTGGCCGTCCTCGTCGTCGAGGTCCGGGTGCTGCGATGCGCGGTCGCGGGACGCGCCCGCCTCCGGCAACCTGAGGGTGAACGTGGAGCCCTGGCCCTCGGAGCTCCACACCGTGACCTCCCCGCCGTGCGAGGCAGCCACGTGCTTGACGATCGCGAGCCCGAGACCCGTACCGCCGGTCTGGCGGGAACGGGCCGGGTCCACGCGGTAGAAGCGCTCGAAGATGCGCTCCTTGTCCTTGTCCGAGATGCCGATGCCCTGGTCGGTCACGGCGATCTCGATGAGGTCCCCGCCGGGCGCGCTCACCCGGCGTGCGGCGATGCCGACGCGGGTGCGGGCCGGAGAGTAGTTGACGGCGTTTTCGACCAGGTTGCCCAACGCGGCGGCGAGTTGTCCACGATGGCCCCAGACGCTCAGCTCGGCGCTGCCGCCGGCCCGTCGTCCACTGTCACCGTTCTCCTCCGGCTCGTCGAGCATCCCCACGTTCGAGGCCATGGTGATCTGCTTGGTGCCGGCCTGGTGGCGGCAGCGGTCGACGGCCTCGGCGACCAGTTCGTCGACGCGCACGGGCTCGGCGTCCTCCAGCGGGTCGTCGTTCTGCACCCGGGAGAGATCGATGAGCTCCTGCACAAGGTTGGTGAGGCGGGTGGCCTCGACCTGCATCCGCCCGGCGAACCGTTCCACCGCCTCCGGGTCGTCGCTCGCGCCCATCACGGCCTCGGAGAGGAGGGAGAGGGCGCCGACGGGAGTCTTCAGCTCATGGCTGACGTTGGCGACGAAGTCACGGCGTACGGCTTCTATGCGGCGGGCCTCGGTGAGGTCCTCCACCAGGAGCAGGACGAGGCGGGAGCCGAGGGGCGCGACGCGCGCGGAGACGGCCAGGGCCTCGCCACGGCCGGTGCCGCGCCGGGGCAGGTCCAGCTCGACCTGTCGTATCTCGCCGTCCCGGCGGGTGTCGCGGGCCATCTGGAGCATCGGCTCGATGGCGAGCCTGCCCCCGCGCACCAGACCGAGGGCGTACGCGGCGGAGCTGGCCTTGACGACGGCGTCGGCCTCGTCGAGCACGACGGCGGAGGAGCGGAGCACGGAGAGCACGGTGTCCACGCCGGGTGGGAGCACCGGGTCCGTGTGCAGGGAGGTCCTGGTGGGACGCTTCTGCTCGCGCTCGCTGAAGCGGAACGCCAGCATGGCGATGACGCCGGTGAGCACTCCGGCGATCGCTGCCGCTGCGGCGACCGCCGCGTTCACGTCCATGCATCCAGGTTAGGCACGAGGTCGGACATCCCCACAGCAGTCTGTGGGCGACCTCGAACACTCGTCGCCCAGAGTTCACCTTGGAGCCAGTATTGGTTCATTTGGGGTGGCGGAAACGGACGCGTACAGGCCGGAACCTGGGGGGCGTGGGGTTCACCGGAACGTGGGAGCGTCGGGTTCGTCCGGGCCCCCGGGGCACTGTTCCGGCCGACGTCCGTACGAGTCCGTCAGGCGTGCGTGCGGCCTGGCGGAACGGCTCCGGAAAGGGCCTCCCACGCGGCAACCGGCACAGCCTCCGATACTGGCTGCTGTACCGAGGTAACGAAACCCACGAGCAGACGTACGTAAGAGAGGGACACCCTGATGCGGGACGCGTACCACGAGGAACTTGACTCGATCGGTGATGGCCTGGTCGAGATGGCCCGTCTGGTGGGGTCGGCGATCGGACGCGCCACGACGGCGATGCTCGACGCGGACCTGAAGCTGGCCGAGAGCGTGATCGAGGCCGACCAGAAGGTCGACGACCTGCAACACGATCTGGAGGCCCGCGCGATAGCCCTGCTGGCCCGGCAGCAGCCCGTGGCCACGGACCTGCGTATCGTCGTGACCTCCCTGCGCATGTCCGCCGATCTGGAGCGCTCCGGCGACCTCGCCCAGCACGTCGCCAAGCTCACCCGGCTCCGTTTCCCCGACCGCGCGGTCCCGCGCGATCTGCACGCCACGATCCTGGAGATGGGCCAGCTCGCGCAGCGTCTGATGGCCAAGGCGGCCGAGGTCATCATCACCAAGGACGTCGACCTCGCCATGCAGCTGGAGCAGGACGACGACGCGATGGACCTCCTCCACCGCACCCTCTTCCAGCACCTCATGGACGACCGCTGGAAGCACGGCATCGAGACCGCCGTCGACGTCACCCTCCTCGGCCGCTACTACGAGCGCTTCGCCGACCACGCCGTCTCCGTGGCCAAGCGTGTGGTGTACCTGGTGACGGGCGAGTACGCGGACGAGCTGCAGGCCGACATCCAGCCGGTTACGGGGGTGGAGGGGGCGTAACGCCTGCGGGCGGGCGGCTGTGCGGGGCAGCGCGCGGTGTTCCGGCAGGGCGTGCGGACGCCTCCATGCGCCGTTGATGCGCCCGGCTGAGCAGGGGTGCGATGGGGCATCCAACGGGCAGAGGCACCAGTCTTCAAAGCCTTCGACGCCTTCGAAGCCTTCGACGCCTGCGATGCCTTCGATGCGTTCGACGCCTTCGAGGAGGGACCATGGCCGAATCCCCCGCCAGCCCCAGCACGCCCGACCCTACCCAGGTACGGGACACCCAGCAGCCCGCCGACATCAAGACCCTGCCCCTGTTCGGCGCCTGCGGCTGCGGCTCCGGGTGCCAGTGCGGGTGCCAGTCCGGCAATCCGTGCCAGTGCGGCTGACAGGACTGCTGTTCAGTTCACGAGGGGGCCGGTCCGAGCGATCGGCCCCCTTGTCGTACGTACGCGACGGGCGGTCGTACGCGACGGGTGGGGCGTTCAGCACCAGGGCCCGGTGTCGTCCCGATCGGCGATGATGTCCACCTGGAAAGCCCCGTCCGCCGGGCCCTCGACGCTCGGATAGGCGACCGTCCCGTCGATCCGCTTGCTGAAGCAGTCACCCGCCGGGTGGACGAGCCACCCATGGGCTCGCGCGGTGTCCCGATAGTGCACGAGGACGCGCTCGCGGGACTCGTGCCCTCGTAGCCGTAGGCCTTCCCGGCGACCACGAACAGATCGTCGTCGTCGCACTCCTGGTACGACTCCCGCACCTCGGCACCGTCGGGCCCGTCGTCCAGCACGGGATCCCGGGCCGGCGCCTCCCCCAGTCGCTCCTCCTCGGTACCGCACCCGTAGTGACCAGGAAGTACCCCACAGGAGCCCTCACGACCACGAGCCCCAACACGGCCGCGATCCCGGCCGCCGACACCCCCACCCTCTGCATGCGCATGACGAGCGACAGACCCCAGCGCATGGCCGGCCCGGGCGGCCCGCTTCCGAGGGGTCGCCGGTCGCCCGTACGGCGGTACGGGCGCAGCATGGACAGGGAAGAGGGCGGGGACTCGGACAGGAAAGAAGGAGGTGCGAGGCCATGACGAAGTTCATGGACGTCCACCACGGAATGCAGGGCATCACGGCCGAGCAGCTGCAAGCCGCCCACAAGGCCGACCTCGACATAGAGAAGGACGAGAACGTCCACTTCGAACGCGCCTGGGCGGACCCGGACGCGGGCGTCGTCTACTGCCTCTCCGAGGCACCCTCCGCCGACGCGGTCCAGCGCATCCACGAACGGGCCGGCCACAGGGCGGACGAAATCCATCCGGTACCCCTGTCGGTCTGACCCGGACCCGACCGACATCCTGACCGACATTCCGGCCGGCATTCCAACCGGCTTCCCAACCCACCTCCGGCCCCCTGGCCCGCACACACGCGGCCAGGGGGTCGACCCGCGACATGCCCCAAATGCCCGCTAATAATGCGAATGGTTCGCGCAGCGGTTTAGCTCGACTTCGGAGCGTCGCCTCCGCCAACGCGGTGTATCGGCCCCCGCCGTGCCGCTCACGAACCCACGACAGGAGCATGGGAATGGGAATGCGTGTCTTGACCGCTGCCGCGGCAGCCGCCCTCGCCACCACGGCGATAGTGACCTCGCTGGCGATACCCGCGGGCGCCGCCACCGGAGACCCGGCAGCATCGGGGGGAGAGGTCGGCGGGCGCGTCTCCGGGGACGCACGCCTCGACGGCGAGCAGGAAGTGCCCGGCCCGGGTGATCCCGACGGTCACGGCCGGTTCCAGTACAAGATCCACCACGACACGTTCTGCTACAAGCTCAGCGTCAGCGACATCGGCCACCCCACCGAGGCCCACCTCCACATCGCGCCGAGGGGAGAGACGGGCCCCGTCGCCCTCGCGCTCAAGACACCCTCCAAGTACGGCAAGATCAGCGACTGCGTCAAAGCCCAGGAGCACCAGAACCCCGACAACGCCACGGCGGTACTGACGCACTGGGAACTCCAGGCCATCAAGCACGACCCCTTCCTCTTCTACGTGAACATCCACAACAAGGAGTTCCCCGACGGAGCCATCCGCGGCCAACTCGCCTGACGAGCCGAGACCCGAGTCGGCTTCGCCACGGCACCGAGCCCCCTACCCACGGAGAACCCGCAGGCGGGGGGGGCTCGACCGTGTCGCAGTCCGGGTGATCGTGAGAAAACGATGGAGCCGTGGATCACGACCCATGACGATTGCGGTGGCACCGCTCAGTCTTCAGGAACGGTTACTCGCCCTTCCCGCCGCTTGTCTGGCCGCTGCCGGCCGCGTTATCCGCGCTGCCCGCGCTGTCCGCGCTGTCCGCGTTGCCCGCGCCGCCGGGGGCGTTGCCGGGATTCTCGTTGCCCGACGTGCCGGTGTTACCCGCTGTGCTCGTGCCGGCGTCCGCGGCGTCCTCGCTGGGTCTGCCCCTGCCGCCGGACTTGCTCGGCGCGGCTGTCGCCCGCGCCAGCCGCTCGGAGCAGTACCCGTCGACCTCGCTCTCGCCGCCCGCCGCCGCGACGAGCCGCTGCCAGGCCGTCGCTTCGAGCGCCTTGCCGCGCTCCTCGACCTGCTCGTAGGCGCGGCAGTGGGCCTCGATGTCCTGGGCGGTGGTCGAGCCGTCCGTCGGTCCGGGCTGTCGGAGGGCGCCGACGAGGCCTCACCGCCCGGCGAGGTCGGGGCGGTCACGGAGGGGTGCGGGGTCCTCCGGTCGGCGCCGGTACCGTCCGCGGACGAGCCGACCGAACCGATGGCCGCGACCGCGACACCGCCCAGGGCGAGGCTGGCGAACACAGCGGCGAACGTCGTCTTCACCGAGCGTCCGGCACGCCGCTCCTCGGGCAGCCGCCAGTCGTCCCGGCGCCGGGTACGCGCCCGGTGCGCACCCGCGCCGCGGGCGGCCACGAAGGCGGTCACGGCCCGCTGCTCGGCCTCGGGGCCGAGATCGCCTCCGCGTAGGACGGCGGCCAGCGCCAACTCCAGCGCGGCGTCGTCACTCGGGTCGCCCAAGCCGGACGAGGCGTCGCCGGGGCGCACACGCCGACGGCCCGGAACTCCGGCGCCGTTCACCCGTTCACCCATGTCCGCTTCCGCTTCCGTTTCCGTTTCCGTCCGGCATGTTCGATTCATCGGGCGTGCCGGGCCCTGGTTTCTGTCCGCCTGCCCACTGCCGCCGTCGTCGTTCATTTCGACCATTTCGACTCCCCCAGCGTCCGGGAAGCCTCATCCGTCACTCCCTCTCCCGCCTCGCTCCCGACGCCCAGTCGGCGGGCAAGGCGTTTCAGACCTCTGTGGGCGGCGGTGCGCACCGCTCCTGGGCGCATGCCGAGGACGCGTGCGGCGGCGGGACCGTCGAGGCCGACGACGACCCGCAGGAGCACGGCCTCGGCCTGGTCCCGCGGTAGCTCGCGGACCAGTTCCGTGGCCCGCTCGGTGGAGAGGGACTCCAGGGCGGTCGTGGGTGCTGTGCGGGCCGGGCAGGCCCAGTACGTCCTGTTCGATCGCCCCCGCCCCGGGCCGTACACGCTGGCGGCGCAGATGGTCCATGGCCCGGTGCCGGGCGATGGTCGCCGTCCAGCCACGGAAACCGGCCCCGTCCCCCTGAATCGTCCGATGTCACGGGCGATCTCCATCCAGGCGTCGGACGCCACGTCCTCCGCGTCCTCGCCCACGAATCCGCGCAGATAGTTGAGGAGGCGCGGATGCACGATCCGGTAGGCGACCGCAAAAGCCGTCTCGTCCCCGTCCTGAGCCCGCGCGACGGCCGCGCCCAATTGCTCGTCGTACGCCCGTGCGTAGCGGGGTTGCCGTTCCTGGCCCAGAGTGGCCTCGTTCGCACCGGGTTCATTGCGAGTCCGCCCGACGCGCCCCTTTCGCATCAACGGCCCCATAGCGACCAGCGTTCGTTCGCACAGAAATGTCGCAGCGCGTGAGGCGCTTCACATCGTCGCGGGCGCCGCGACCACGCAACGGGTGAATGAGCGAGCGACGTCGATCACCCCAAGTCACGGGCTACGTCGGGATGTTGAGGCGGGCTTCGTCGAGGGGATCCCGCAGTCGTCGAGGGGATCCCGCAGTCGGCCGTCGATGCCGCTCAGTGGTCGCCGCCCGCCGCCCGCCGCTCTCCGTCCGTCTGACGGACGATCACCTCACCCGCGTGCGCCTCCAAGCCGCGCGGCCCGCTTTCCGCGGCGGCGCAGGGCGTTGCCTCCCGCCGCAGCTCGTCGATCATCCGGTCGACGCGCCAGAGGCTCGTCGCCGAGTAGTTGATGCGCAACCGCGCCCCCTCCCGGATCGTCGCCACCCTGTCCGCCGCCAACCGTGCGGGCCTGGCCTCGCCACGGGGTCTCGATTCACCTTTTGTCGTCATGTACAGAGAAGCGACGTCGGGTGCCGATCCGTCACCCCGCTCCCGGAGATTCCGGCAACCCTGACTGCACAGAGGGAGCCGTTCCGTCATGGATCCGAAGCGCCGCCACGGGCCCGGCTCAGGTGATCACGCGTCTGATTCCCCAGACGCCGGCCCGGCCCGAGCGGTCCGTTGTCGCCCGGGGTACAGGGAACGCCCGCGCGGAGAACGGCGGGACCGCCAATTCCGGCTGCCAGAGCCCTCCCCGGGACGTCGCCGACCGCGAGGCGGCTCATTCGGCGCACGCGTCCGACACCGGCGATCCCATCGCGACCGCGCCGTACGCGATCGCCAACAGCGGGACCTGGACGACAATCGTGCAGGCCCCGGGCGAGACCGCGTTGCGCGTGCGCAAGCGGACACTGCTCATCGGCACCGCGCTCGCGGTTCTCACGATCGTGGCGTTCCCTGTCAAGTTCTACTGTTCACGTCGAGCGACTCCCGGCGGGGCCGTGAACGCGGTTGATTCACTGGCTCAGTTGGTGGACGGGACGCAGCCTGCGGTGCTTACCGGTCGGTTCCTCGAAAGTGCTCGGGAATTCCAGTCGGGGAGCTGGATCCCCCAAGGACTGGATCCCCCAAGGACTGGATCCCCCAAGGACTGGATCCCCCAAGGAGCGGTGTGCATCGTGAAGGTGCTGGTCACGGGTCTGGCGTGAGTTGTCTTCGGCGTACTCGTGCTGGTCGTGGGCGGCAGTCTGAGGCGTGGATCGTCTGGCAGGTGCAGGCTTTGCGATTTCTCGCCCGCCGTCTCGGGTTGCGCTCGTACGCTCCGGCGCATGGTGGACCTCGAGGTGCATGAGCGGATCACCGCGCGCCGCGCGGAGCTGGACTCCGCGGCCGGCCCGGACGCACCTCGGAGATCACCGCCTGCCGGCACGACCACCTCACCGCCCATCTGCGCGCGACCGGCCTCGGCGCCATCGCCGACCTGGGCTTCATCGGCCTCAAACGACAACGACGACCCGGACGTCGACCCGGAGGTGATCACCGGCTACAAGGCCGCCCGCAACCGGCCCCTGACCCGCGGCCGGAAACTGTCGAACACCGTGCTGGCCGCAGTCCGCGCCCCGGTCGAGCACGGCTTCGCGCACCTGAAGAACTGGCGCATCCTCACCAAGCTCCGCACCGACCCGAAGTCGGCGACCGTCCTGGTCAGGGCCCTGCTGGTGCTGACCAACCCCGAAATCGCCCGCTGACCGATGATCTTCGCGAGAGGCATCCGCCCACGATCAGCCCGAGAATCCCGAAGACGACTCACGCCAGACCCGTGACCTGCGACTTCACGATGCACACTGCTCAAGGAACATGGTCGCCTCCGCGCGCGCCACGTAATGTGCCTCCGCATGATCGAATCCGAGATTGAGATCAGCGAGGATCTGGTCCGCAACCTGCTGCGGGACCAGCATCCGGACTTGGCCGCGCTGCCCATCCGTGAGGTAGCAGGCGGCTGGGGGAACCAGATGTGGCGCCTCGGGGACGAGTTGGCGGTCCGGATACAGCGGATGGACACCAACCCGGATCTGCAGCTCAAGGAGCGCCGGTGGCTGCCGACCCTGGCCTCGCGCGTGCCGCTGTCGATCCCGGTCCCCGTGCGGGACGGGGCGCCGTCCGAGCGCTTCCCCAAGATCTGGACCGTCATGACATGGGTTGAGGGCACGCCGCTGGACCACGGCTCGATCACCCGCAGCGACCATGCGGCCGACATCCTGGCGGCCTTCCTCAAGGCACTGCATGTGGAGGCGCCCGCCGAGGCACCGGACGCCTCGGACCGCGGCGGTCACCCCAAGGAGTGCACAGAGGGCTTCGAGCACTTCCTGCGGGCCGTGGACCTCGGCCGTTTCGCCGAGGACGACATCCGAGCCGTGTGGGACGACGCGGCCGCGGCTCCCGGGTGGGAGGGCCCGCGAGTGTGGGTTCACGGCGACCTGCATCCCGCGAACGTCGTCGTCGCGGAGGGGACGCTGGCGGGCGTTGTCGACTTCGGCGATGTCTTCGCCGGCGACCCGGCCTGGGACCTTGCGGCCGCCTGGGTGCTGCTCCCCGAGGGCGGCACCTCGCGGTTCTTCGACAGCTATGCGCAGGCGGACGAGGCGGCGGTCCGACGGGCACGTGGGCTGGCCGCACTGAGGAGCTTGTTCCTGATGCTGATGGGCCAGAACGGGGACCGCGGTCTGCCGGGCGGCAAGCCGCACTGGGGGCCCGCAGGCAGGTCGGCGCTTGATCGTGTCCTGAAGGGCCTTTGACACCACCGGGCCTCTCTGGCCGCCGTACACTCGGCCGCCGCGCCGTTCACCCCCGCTGTCACTGGGAAGCGGTTCCCGCAGTCACGCACAAGCACCAGGACGAGCGCGTCCGCATCCGCGGTGCCGCCCCCTGCACCAAGTGCGCGCGACCCGCACCGGCTCTCGCCCCGCCGCCCTCGGGTAATCGGCCATGCCCGAAACCCATGGTGATGGGGCGGGAACCGAGCGCGACCACGGGCACGCGGGAGCAGCGGAGCCGCTGACTCGATCTGCCCCGCACCCGGACCATCCACAGAGGGATCACGAACCATGCCCAGCAAGCGCTCTCCGCCCGGAGCCTCGGCGCCATGACCTAGGCGCTGGCCTCCGTCTGCGCCGCCGGCCCTGCCCAGGCGGCGCCGTCCGCCGACAGAACCTGTTCCTGATCATCGAAAGAGCAGGTCGAGGCCCTCGTTTCGGCCCAGCCCGAAAGGAGGCGCCCCTGCCACCGAGTCGAGCGCAAGCTGAACCCGGAACCCGGAACCCGGAACCCGGAACCCGGTGCGAGGCGGACCGGTATCGCGCTTCTGGTGACTCGTCCATGAGGGGGAACCGATGTTCAAGAAGATCACGCAGGTGACAGCGGCGTTGGCGCTTTAAGCAGCCGAAGTAGGTCCGCTGAGACAGGGCCGTCCTGCACCTCCCGCGTTGAACTGCCCGTTCACTACGCAGAGTTGCACGATGGCCCATCTTGCGGGCAGGGAGCGGAACCCCCACCGGCACACGCCCCCGGCGCACTCCCTCACCGGGACCGGCTACACCACGACAAGGGACGTCATCAGCCAGGAATGGCTGCATCGGCTGCGACTACAGAGGAGATCAAATGAGCTTGAGAAGAATCGGAAAACGGGCGGCTGCACTGGTCGTGACGATGATCGCCGCACTCCTTGTTCCGCTGGCGGTGTCGGCACCAGCACAGGCAGCACAGAACGTTGCGGCCGGAACGGCCGCATGGACACCGGAGATCTACCCGCTGTACTCGGGCGAGCGGGTATGGGCACGGGATGTGCCGAGTGCCAATCGGAACGCGGCGCTGGGTGCGTGCTCCCTGGCGTCTGGAATCGCCTGCGTGTCGGTTGGCCAGGGCGACGGCAATCACAGCGTCTTCCACCTGTTCAGGTGCGAAACGCGTTCGCTCTCGAACTTCATCGACGCGCTGGCTGTTCGCAACAACCAGACCGGCGGAGCCGTAGTCCGGTTCTGGGGGCCCAACTATCGCGCCAACATCCCTGCGGACGGCCGGATCACCGAGGTCGTCCCGAACGAGGCGGTGTACGACTTCACTCACATCGACATCTGCTGAGGGCACATCGACCCGGGCACGCTGGTCATGGTGTCCGGGTCGGAAGCCTTTGCGGTGACGGCTGCGGAGTGACGACTGTCTGACGTACAGGTGGTCGAGACCCTGGTTGACCACGCTGCGCCGGGCGATGGTGAGCAACCAGGCCTCCTCCACGGCCGCATCCGCCACGAGGCGCCTTCGCCGTGCTCGACCTCGACCACGCCCTCGCGCCGTGGCTGCTCGTCGACGCCGCCCTCGCCGGCGCCTACAACACGGCCCACGAGCGCGTGTACCCCGGCGCGCTGACCGAACTGGGCATCCCCGCCACCGCCTTGACCGGCCGCTCTCAGCTCAAGCTGCACGCCTTCCCTCGCATCGGGTCGCGTCAGCTCGGGTCGTTCCAGCCGAGCCACATCCGCGAGTTCGTGACACAGCGTGAAGAGCAGCCGAGACCAGGCTCGGAAAGCTCTCGGCAGGGTACTCAGGCCGCAAGATCCCACGGGCTGAGGTGCCAGAGAGGTTCCAGGGCACGAAAATGCCTCCCATCTGCGCCGTTTTGACGCAGGTGGGAGGCATGATCACCAACCCTGCTTCTTCTTGCCCTGGGTCTGGCGGGGGATCTTGGTGAGCTGGATTTTGCTGGTCAGGGGCGGTGGGGTCGTGCGCCTGATGGTCGTCGTTGGTCATCCTTGGGCACTGTTGAGCAGCCTCGGACGACCCAGGGACGGCCCACCATTGCCGGTTGCAGGGCCGCGTTCGGCTGATGGCGGGGCGCCTTCGATGCGGCCCGAACCTCAGCCGAAGACAGTCAGCCACGACGGCGAGGACGCCGACCGACCACGCGCGCGTATGCCTCGCTGACCCCCGCCGGCTCAGCCACGCTGCCGATGCCGTCGACCAGTGCAAGCTGCGACGGCCGACCCGCGACGACGAAGCCTGAGCCCTCAGCTTGGGAAGCTGCGGTATTTGGGGCGGGTTCGGTGGCTGACCCGGGCGACGCCGAGACCCCGCCCGGGACCGGGGCTATATGCCTCCTTCCGCTGCTTGCGCGACTCTCCTCATAGGGCGGAGATCAGGCAGATGGCGAGGATGGCCGCCAGCGTCTGGATCGTGGTCGCCTCGAAGTCCACTCCCGGCGTCTGGGGGTCGTCGATCCTGAAATTGACCGCCGCCCCTGTGTCGAGGCTGGCGAGGGCCTGCTTGGACGCCTTGCTCCAGTCGACCATCAGTTCGCCCTCAGCCGGTGTGATCGTGTGACTGTTGGCGTTCTGGAAGGTGGGGGCGAAGGAGGCCTGGATCGGGTCGAAGCGGGCGGCCTCAGCGATCGCGGGAATGAACAGCAGCAGTGCCTGGGCAACGGTCTGCTGGTCCGATTCCCCTGCCACCGTGGCGATCATGTTGCGGAAGTTGGTCTCCCATGCGGCGACATTCGCGACCTGGCCGATACGGCTCCGGCCAGCTGTCTTCTCAAGAGCAGGGTAGCCGCCGCCGAAGTCAGCTTCGTGGAAAGTGGCCCTCCCCGTCTGCCCCCGGTAGCCGGTGTCATCGCCCTTGAGGAAGAAGACATGCTCCTCTCCCTGGGGCGTCGCCACAAGCCAGCCGACGATGAACAGGTCGCTGGCGCGCATGAGAAGCCGGAAGCCGACCGGCGCCGTCGACGACTGGCCGACATTGCGGTTGGTCACGTCGATCGAGAACAGGTCCGTGTTCGCGGGATTGGTGCGCAGCATCCCCTCCCTCAGCGTCGAGCTCCCTTGGTCCGGACCCCGTCGCGTGGCGCGCTGGCGCACGGCCTCGATCATCGCGTTGTAGGCGCTGGTGCCGCCGCTCATGTCCCAGCTGATGTCCCCGGCGTCGTCGATGGCGGCGGCCTTGTTCTGCGACTGCGGAGCCATGGCCAGGAAGGCCCCCACCAGGGCGGCCACGGCGAGGGCGATCAGAATCGACTGCATGCGCCGTTTTCGGTGGGCTCCGCGAGCCTTGCCTGAGGACATGCCTGGATGTAGTGGTGAACTCTCGGTCATTGGGCTTCTCCTTCGCGACACGAGCGTGCGGGGAACTCTCGTGCAGGAATCCGGCCGGCACCAGAGTCAAATGTCCCAGCACCCGAACTGGCGCGGCATAGTGGCATTCGGAGCGCTCGAACGGTCCCATCGCCCGCGAACTGGTCCTGTCCCAGGCGGCTACGGGCGAGCGCATCGGCAGCATTCGCGCCAGGCTGGGTCGAAGAATCGTCAGCCTGCGGCCCCAGCCGATCCGCTCAGCGATCAGGTTGGCCTCAGCCTCAGCCGACAACAGGTCCGCCGCATCGGCGGAGCAGCCGACCGGCTGGGCGCGTTCTTCCCCGGCCGCACCTTCACCGCCCTCAGCCACTCCTTCGGCGCCGACCACGCGGTCATGGGGCGCCCCGCACTGCTCCGAACGCCCCGAGTGACCAAGTACTTGACGTACATGACGTACTTAGTTGGGGGAATGCACCCTGACTCCACGAGTCCTACGGGAGGTCGCCGCCGTCGGGCCAGTGGCCACGCTGCGGTTGTCCGTCCAAGGCCGAGGTCGTTGCGGAGGCGGACGGATGGTCGATCTTCATTCCCGGGCTCCCCCTTGCGGCCGACGGATCAACCTTTGACGAGGCCGTAAACGAGATGGTCGACGCCTTGCGGGAGTAGGCGGACGACTGGCAGGAGAGGCTGAGGCCAGCGCCCAACCATCAGGACAGCTGGGGGTTGGTTCAGCTGATTGCCCTGAGTGACGACCGTCAGCTGGTGGACTGGCTGGTCGGGGTTCAGCGGTGACTCGACCACAACCAGACCGTGAGCGTCATGACCGGTTCTGTGTCGTCGAGGGGTGGGAGCGAGTGCGGGACGCTGGGCGTACCGGTACTCACCACGTCACCTACGAGTTGACGCTGCATGACGGGCGCATCCTGCGGACCCGTATGTCGCACCCTGTCGATCGCACTGTCTGTGGGGCCGCGTTGTGGAGCCACATCCTTCGCGACCAGTTGATCGCCGCCGAAAGCGAGTTCTGGGACTGCGTGATCGATGGGAAGCTCCCTGACCGGGGAGCCCCGTCCACGCCCAAGGAGTCGCTGCCGGCCGATCTGGTCTATTTGTTGATCCACCGCGTCGGTCTCTCGGAGGAGACCTCGTCCGGACTGACCAAGGAAGACGCGGTAGCCGTCCTGCAACGCTACTGGACGAATGGGGTGTGATGCCCCAAGCCCCCTCCCAGCGGAGAAACCGCAGGCAGGGGGCTTATCTGTAGACGCTTACTTCTTCTTGCCCTGGTTCTTGACCGCCTCGATCGCCGCCGCGGCCGCCTCCGGGTCGAGGTACGTGCCGCCCGGGTTCAGCGGCTTGAAGTCGGCGTCCAGCTCGTACGACAGCGGGATGCCCGTCGGGATGTTCAGGCCCGCGATGTCGGCGTCGGAGATGCCGTCGAGGTGCTTGACGAGGGCGCGGAGGGAGTTGCCGTGGGCGGCGACGAGGACCGTGCGGCCGGCGAGGAGGTCGGGGACGATGCCGTCGTACCAGTAGGGGAGCATGCGGGTGACGACGTCCTTGAGGCACTCCGTACGGGGGCGCAGCTCCGGCGGGATCGTCGCGTAGCGCGGGTCGGCGGCCTGGGAGAACTCCGAGTCGTCCGCGAGCGGCGGCGGCGGGGTGTCGTACGAGCGACGCCACAGCATGAACTGCTCCTCGCCGAACTCGGCGAGGGTCTGCGCCTTGTCCTTGCCCTGGAGGGCGCCGTAGTGGCGCTCGTTCAGGCGCCAGCTGCGGTGGACCGGGATCCAGTGGCGGTCCGCGGACTCCAGGGCGAGCTGGGCGGTGCGGATGGCGCGCCTCTGGAGAGAGGTGTGGAGCACGTCCGGGAGCAGGCCGGCGTCCTTGAGCAGCTCGCCGCCGCGCGTCGCCTCCTTCTCGCCCTTCGGAGTGAGGTTGACGTCCACCCAGCCGGTGAACAGGTTCTTCTCGTTCCACTCGCTCTCGCCGTGGCGGAGGAGGATCAGCTTGTACGGTGCGTCGGCCATGGCCCCGAGCGTAATCGACGGCCGGGAACGCCGGTACGCCCGGTCAGCAGGCGGACAGGAGGGGGCAGGAGGGGGATAGGAGGGGGACAGAGTGGGCCATAGGCAGCGAACAGCCGTGCCGACGGTTGACGGTGTCTGTTAATTGGGTGGCCCGGCGCGAGGGCGCGTTCGTAAGTTGTGCTGACCGACCGAGCCACTTACGTCCGTGGGGGACCCCTATGCCACTCGTCGCCGCCAGACGCGCCGTCCGGGAGTCCGTCTCGGGGTTGCCCCGCGAGTTCTGGTGGCTGTGGACCAGCACGCTCGTCAACCGGCTGGGCGCGTTCGTCGCCACCTTCATGGCGCTCTACCTGACGCTGGACCGCGGGTACTCCGCCACGTACGCCGGGCTCGTGGCCTCGCTGCACGGCCTCGGCGGTGTCGTCTCCTCGCTCGTGGCGGGCGTGATGACCGACCGGCTCGGGCGGCGGCCCACGCTGCTCGTCGCCCAGGCCTCGACCGCCGCCTCGGTCGCGCTGCTCGGCTTCGTACGGGACCCCGTCGCGATCGCCGCCGTGGCCTTCCTGGTCGGCGCGACCAGCAACGCCTCCCGGCCGGCGGTGCAGGCGATGATGGCGGACATCGTCCGGCCCGAGGACCGCGTACGAGCCTTCTCCCTCAACTACTGGGCCATCAACCTCGGTTTCGCGGTCTCCTCCATGGCCGCCGGCTTCATCGCCGAGGTCAGTTATCTCGCGGGCTTCCTGATCGAGGCCGGCATGACCCTGGCCTGCGCGATCCTCATCTTCCTGAAGCTGCCGGAGTCCCGGCCGGAACGTACGCGGGAGGAGAAGGCCGCGGCCGACGAGGTCGGGCTCGGGACGGTGTTGCGCGACGGACGCTTCATGGGCGTCGTCGGGCTGTCCTTCCTCGTCGCCCTCATCTTCCAGCAGGGCGCGGTGGGCCTGCCGGTCGCGATGGGCGAGGCCGGCTTCACCCCCGCCGACTACGGCCTGGCCATCGCCGTCAACGGCGTCCTGATCGTCGCGCTGCAGATCCCGGTCACCCGTTTCATCGAGCACCGCGACCCGGGGCGGCTCCTCGTCATCTCGTCCGTGCTCGCCGGCTACGGCTTCGGCCTCACCGCCTTCGCCGGCTCCCTCGGTGTCTTCGCCCTCACCGTCTGCGTCTGGACCCTCGCCGAGATCATCAACGCGCCCACCCAGACAGGCGTCGTCGTACGTCTTTCGCCGGTGCACGGCCGGGGTCGATACCAGGGCATGTACACCATGTCCTGGTCCGTCGCCGCGCTGGTCGCCCCGGTGATGTCCGGCGTCGTCATCGACCGGTGGGGCGCGGAATGGCTGTGGGGGTTGTGCGCGGTGATCGGGACCGTGGCGGGAGCCGGGTACTGGGTGCTGATGCGGGGGATGCCGGTGGAGGAGAACGGAGAGGAGATCCCACAGAGGCCGGTGGAAGCCCAGACGCCCGACCCCCTGCCCGAACAGACGGCCTGACCTCCTCTGTGCGGCGCATGCCGACCCCACCACTCACGCGTCACCGCGACGAACCCGATCACCCCATCGCGTCCGACCGCTCAGCCAGACCACGCAACTCCGGTGAAGCCGACCGCCCTGCCATGAGCATCAGCTCACGGATCGCGCCACGAGCAGCGATGTGACTGCGGACCAGGTCGGGCGCGATCGTCTCAGCCCTCAGCAAGTGCTCCAGCGCGTCTCCGAACTGCCGACGCTGCACATGGGCCCGGCCGAGATCCATCAAGAGCCTGGCCTGCCGTTCAGCGGACAACCCGGTGGCGTCCAAGCCTTCGGCGATGTCGAGTGCTTCTCCGGCATCCCCGAGGTCAACGGCGGTGGCAACCGCCTGAACCTCCACGTTCGTAGGGCCGAACTCCAGATTGAAGTCATTGCGCTCGGCTCCGATGCGAGCAGCCACCGCTCGGGCCTTGTCGAGCTGCTCGCGGGCGACCGCGCGTTCACCCGCACGCGCATGCACCAGCGCGAGGGCAAGGTGGAGCGAACCGACGACCGAGAGTTCCTCCGGAGCGGTCGATTCGGCTTCGGCGTGTCTGGCGAGGGTGTTGAGCGCTGCGGCGGCCGCGTGCTCGGCTTGGTCCAGGCGCTGGAGCCGTACGAAGGCGTGAATCAGCCGGAAGACACCGACAAAGACCCCGAGGCGGTCACCGGCGAGTTCCGCTGAACGGATCGCCCGGTCCGCCGCCAGCCAGGCGGCGTCTGCCTCGTCCTGGCGCACGAACGCCGCCGCAAGCGCCTGGTAGGTGCGGGCCAACAGCCGGTACATCTCAGGCTGGAAAGCGTCAGGGGCGGTCCGGGCAGCGCGTTCCAGCCGTGGCAGCAACACCCCCAACGTCCTGCTCAGGTCGGCGAATTGGTCGCCATGAGTCAGAGCCCAGACCCGTTCTACCTCCTCGCGCAGCTCGGCGACCGCGTCGGTCCGGAAGTCCTCCCGGGGCTCAAGAATGACGTCGAGTGCAGGGTGGCCCGAGATCACCAGCCGTGCCTGGTCGAGGTCGTTCGGCGCGGTGTCATCCTCAGCTCCGGCACTGGGGCCGACTGCTTCGGGAGCTTCGGGCTGGAGGACGTACAGAGGGACGCCGAGACCATCGGCGAGCAGTCGTAGGACATCCAGACGGTTCACCGGCTGGATACCACGTTCGACCTGCGACACCCAGCTCGCCGTCCGCCCGATCGCCGCGGCCAACTCGTTCTGGGTGAGGTCGCGCTGTCTGCGCAGTTCGGCCACTCGTGCGCCGAAAGCCCGACGCCCCTCCGAGGTCACGGCTGTCCCACTACCTTCCCGGCCAGCGCATTGAGGAACGTCACTTCGACATCGGTCAGATACTGCTCGCGCTCATCGAGGAACCTCTTGGTGTGCGGCTGCGCCTCGTGCACCTCGAACGCGGCGCGGTCCTCGTACAGCTCATAGAAGACACGGATCAGCGGCTGATCCTCAGGAATGTGCGTGACGTACGCCAGCGTGCCCGGCTCCTGCGCCTTGATCCCCTTCAAGGTGTCAGCAGCCAACTTGTCAAAGGCAGTTGCCGCAGCTTGATCGCTCAACGTGAAGCGCACGACCAGCCCGAAACGTTCGCTCATGAGCACTCCCTCCAGTCTCGCCGAGTCTGTCAGGTGTGCGACTCGACTGCGAGTCGCAGTTTATCTTCATTCGCAGAGATTCTGCGAGTATGCTGCAATCGCGTCGCTACGAAGCGTGATCTATACGGCGGCGCAAGGAAGTTGGCGTGCCGTCCTGCCCAGCCGTTCGGCCCGCCACGACATGACAGACCCCCGCAACCGCACTGCGAGCGGCCCGGGGGCATGGCCCACCTGAACGAAGCAGGTAGACATGGCGCACTGTATCGCCCTCCTCGACGCGGTCCTCTGCACGTTGCTCTTGAGACTGCTGTTGCCCCCACGCGGTCGACATCGCGCGGTTCGTCGCCCAGTGGGTGGCCGATCCCTCTCGATCGCCACGACAACGCATGCAGAAGTGCACACTCCCCACCAGCATGAGCACCGGATCCGAGGCGAGGACTCCCCTCTCGTACGGCCTTATGTCCGCGTCGTGGAGGTGGCCGCGTAGTGAACCCCACGGATGAGACGAACCCTCCGGCCGGAACAGCCCGCCTCCTTCCCTGGTCCGGCATCGAAGGCAAACCCTGCTACCTCCTCACCGATGCGAACGAGGGCGGCTACGTCTCCCGGCTCGCCGACAACATGGAGTCCGTTCAGTTCGGCATGGGCAATGAACTACTGGGCCACGCCAAGCAGCTGATCGACGACCCGACGACCGGCTCTGTCGAACTCCGGTACCTCTCCGCCAGGTTGACCGAATCCCTACGAGACGTCCTCCGCGTCGCCGAAAGTCGTGGCGCGCGGCTGCTGCTCCCGAAGGACGCAGGAGGTCCGGCATGCACGAACTGATCGCAAGTCCGTTCCTCGACGAGTGCCTCGTCTTACACCCCGGCCACGACGCCGGCGTACAAATCCCGCTCGCTCGGTACCTCGAACTCAGCAAGGCAGCGAGCACCGGCGACGACTCACCGCAGTGGCTCGTCGATGCCGCCCGTCAGGCGTGGCGCCTCGATCTCCCCTCGGATCGGCCCCTGCGCGACACGGTCCTCGTGCGCGCCCCCTCGCCGTACGGCATGGCCCGCGCGTCGTACGAGATCAACAAGGGCTGTGACTACGACTGTCCGCACTGCTACCTCGGGTTGAAGCGTTTCGAGGGCATGCCATGGGACGACAAGGTCCGGCTGCTCGACATCATGCGCGACGCCGGCGTGCTCTGGCTTCAGATCACGGGCGGCGAACCGCTGATCGACCGGGAGTTCCCCGAGGCGTATGCGTACGCCTACGACCTCGGCATCATGCTGACCATCTCCACCAACGGATCACAGCTCCACAAGCCGAAGATCCTGGAGACGCTCGCCGGTCGGCCTCCGCATCACCTGTCCCTGAGCGTCTACGGCGCGACCGCGGAGACGTACGACGGTTTCACCCGCAACCGTGGCGCGTTCGACCGCTTCATCCGCGGTCTCGACGCCGCCCGCGAGGCCGGCCTCCGCTCGCAGTTGAACATCGTCATCACGAAGGACAACGCTGACGAGTTCGCCACGATGGAGAGCCTCGCCGAGCAGTACGGCCAAGTGTTCGTGTTCACCAACATGTCGCCCACCATCCAAGGCGACTCGGCCCCCATCCCGGAGCAGGCAACCAAGTACCTCCGCAAGCGGAAGCCGTTCACCGGCTGCAACGCCGGACATACCTTCTTCCACGCCGACCCGTTCGGCCACGCGTCCATATGCAAGATCGGCCGCGATCCACACATCCCGCTGATGCAGGAAGGCATCGAGGGACTCAAACGCCTCGGCGGGATCGCCGACGGCCTACAACTTCGCACCGGTGGCTGTGCCGGCTGCGCGTTCGGCCAAAAAGATGCCGACGGCAACCCGGGCGGCTGCACCACCTGCCGCCCCATGGCAAAGCTCTACCAGGAGGCGAAGGCACCACGAAACATGTACTGCCGGCATCCCGACCCCGAACCAGTGAGGTGACCCATGGCAACCGCCACTGAGCCCCGCACCATGGAACAGACCGCGCCTGCTTCCCCCGGGCCCGTCCTCGTCGCGATCACCCCCCGGCCGACCACCCCGGGGCCGCTCCCGGTCGCGATCACGTCCCGCCCGATCGCCGACGACGAGATCCGTATCACGACGGAGATCGGCACATTCTCCGAGAGCCTCGGCTGCTCGTGCCAGGCCGACGACGACCAGCCGTACTAGGCGTTCTAGGCCTGACACGTACCACCGAGCCGCCCTCACCCGTCATAGGGTCGGGGCGGCTCGTCCGTCCACCTTCAGGAACCCCACATGCCGGTAGACCGTATCCACTGGGACGACCTACCCCTCGGCGCCCGCCGCGCCGCCGAGGAGCAGATCGGCCCCGTTCTGCGCGCCGAGACAGCAGCAGCCGGGGCGAACTCCGGTATCGCCGCCACCGTCCACACCGCCGATTCGGTGCTCTTTGTCAAAGGCACGCCGATCGGTCAGGCCCGCATGCAGCGGCGCGAGGCCGCGATCAACCCTTATCTACCGCCCTCGTGCCCACAGCTGCTCTGGCACGTGCAAGCCTCCGGATGGGACCTGATCGGATACGAGCGCATCGTCGGACACCACGCCGACTACGCACCCGACTCCCGTGACCTTCCGCTCGTCGCCGACGCCGTGGTCGAGCTCCAGAACACCCCCTGCCCTGATATCGACCTCAAGCGCGCCGAGGACCGATGGAGCGGCTACGCAGACCCCGCCGGCGTCGAGCAGCTCGCCGGTAACAGGCTGCTGCACACCGACCTCGCCCCACACAACCTGCTCGTGACCGACCGTGCCCATCTGATCGACTGGGCATGGCCCACCCGCGGCGCAGCATGGATCGACCCCGCCGTGCTCATCCTGCGACTCATGGAAGCCGGACACACCGCGTCGGCCGCAGACGCATGGGCCCGCGCTCAGTTCTCTTCATGGGCAGCGGCCTCGCACGCGTCCGTCGCCGCCTTCGCCGAGGCGAACGCCCGCTGCTGGGACGAGATCGCCCGCAACGACCCGCAAGACTGGAAGAAGCACATGGGGCGGCTCGCCCATGACTGGGTGACCTACTGGCGCGGGCAAACGTCGTAGCCGGCCCAAGGTGGATGCCACACAATGCCCTCGGGTACTTCGCGTAGGCAGTCGGCCGGTCTCCTGCCACGACGCCGACGACGTCGTGGCACAGGCGTGCTCGTATACGTAACAGTGATCGCAGGTTCAAGGCTCGATGAAGGTCAGCACGAGGATGATCACCGGAAGGGTGATCATCAGTGCCCCAGCACCGACCACAACAGAGGCGTACAGCGTCTGATGACCGGCCGTGTGCGCGAAGAAGGCGGCGACGAGTCCGACAACCAGTGAACAGAGAACGGCGATCAAGGCATACAGCTTGCGGCGCCGTCGCTTCTCTTGGGCCTGCTGACTGTTCTGCCCTTCGCGCTGGTCGGGGGCGTTTTTGGGCACGTTGACTCCCGTGACTCGTGCTGAATCGACGAGTGGAAGTGCTAACGCTCCGTCCGAGCCTCCCGAGACTGATCGAAGTAACATCTTGGTAAAGCTTCCGGTCGATGTACCTCGTTTCTAAGCCCCCTACAGGGTAGCCCCCTTGGCGACGAATGGGCCGAGTGGTTACTCAAATCGCCTCGCAAGACTGCGTGTCACGTACGGCCAAGTTCATGGATGCATCCGCGCCCCCTTCACCACCTTGTCCACCCCGTTGCGCGGCCCGTAGGCCGCCAGCCCCACCAGGTCCAGTTCGCCCGCCCGGACCGCCCGTACGGCTGCCCGGTTGTCCCTGTCGTTGCCCGTGCTGAAGAGGTCGGACGTGAACACGGCTCGGGGAAGGGCACAGGACAGTGCCCGCCCGTGCGCGGACCTCAGTAGCTCCTTCGTGGCCTCGAAGACGAGTACCGGCTGGCGGAACATCGGGAGGTACGGGGTGCCGTCGGCGTCCTCGTACGGGGCGCCGATCACCTCGGGGACGGCGGAACCCAGGCCGCTGACGAGGAAGGAGGTGACGTTGAGGCGTTGCCAGGGTTCGAGGTCGTCGCGGAGGAGGACGGCGATCTTGGTGTCGAAGCGCATGGGGGCGGTGGCCTGGTCAACCGGGGTTTCGCTGCTCATGAGTCGAGAGTGCCGAGGGGCGTACCCGGCCGTCTTGTACGTTCTTTGCATGGGCATGGGTCCGCAGCGGTCCGAGTCCCCTCGGCGTGACGTCTCCGCCTGGCGGCCTCGCGTGCCAGGGGTCGTCGAGGTCTTCCACGCGCATTACACCGAGTACGCGTACCCGATGCACGTCCACGACGCCTGGACGCTGCTGATCGTCGACCACGGGGCCGTGCGGTACGAGTTGGACCGGCATGAGCATGGGACGCCGCACGACACCGTGTCGTTGCTGCCGCCGCATGTGCCGCACAACGGGGCGCCGGCCACGGAGGAGGGGTTTCGCAAGCGTGTTCTATATCTGGATCCGGGTGCGGCGGCGGGTGCGCTCGACGAGGGGCTGATCGGGGCCGCGGTCGACGATCCGGACGTCCGCGATCCGCTGCTGCGGCTGCGGGTGGGGCAGTTGCACGCGGCGCTCGCCCGGCCCGGGGGCGAGTTGGAGGCGGAGAGCCGGCTGGCGCTCGTCGGGGAGCGGCTCCGGGGGCATTTGCGGCCGCGGCAGGTGCGCGGGAGGCCTGGACCCGACGGTCATACGCTCGCCCGTCGGCTGCGGGAGTTGCTCGACGAGCGGGTCGCGGACGGGGTGACGTTGGAGGAGGCGGCGGGGATGGTGCACGCGCATCCCGCCCATCTCGTACGGGCGTTCGGGGCGGCCTTTGGGATCGCCCCGCATCAGTATCTGATGTCCCGGCGGGTGGAGCGGGCCCGGCGTTTGCTGTTGGAGGGGATGCCGCCGGGTGAGGTGGCCGTGGCCGCCGGGTTCTACGACCAGTCGCATCTGACTCGGCACTTCAGGCGGCGGGTGGGGGTTGCCCCTGGTCACTTCCAGCGGGGTCGCCCGGGTCGCGGGTCAGGTGGGTGAAGGCGTCCAGGTTGCGGGTCGACTCGCCGCGGGAGACTCGCCAGGCGTACTCCTTGCGGATGGCGGTCGCGAAGCCCAGTTCCAGGAGGGTGTTGAAGGAACCGTCCGCCGCTTCCAGGACCTGGCCCAGGAGGCGGTCGATCTCGTCGGGGGTGACGGCGGACAGGGGCAGCTTGGCGGTGACGTAGACGTCGCCGAGCGGGTCGACGGCGTAACTCACGCCGTAGAGCTTGAGGTTGCGTTCCAGGAGCCAGCGGTGGACGCCCGCCTCGTTCTCGTCGGGGTGGCGGATGACGAAGGCGTTGAGGGACAGGGAGTGCTTGCCGACGATCAGCGACACGGTCGTCGAGAGTTTGCGGGTGCCGGGGAGTTTGACGACGTACGTGCCGGGGTCCGGGCTCTCCCACTCCAGTTCGGCCTCGGTGAGGACCTGCTCGATGATCGACGTCGGGTCAGCCATGAGGGCGAGCCTACCCGCCGGTAGGCGCACGGCGTCGGCTCAGCCGTGGTGGGCGCGCAGGCCGTGGCGGCGGTGGTCGTGCGTGGCGGCCGTATAGACGTCGGCGGTGGCCTGGGCGGCCGTGTCCCAGCCGAAGGACTCGGCGTGGTGGGCGGCGGCGGCGCCCATACGGGCGGGCAGACCGGGGTCGTCGGCGAAATCGCGCAGCACGCGCGCGTACGCGACGGGATCGTGGCCCTGGATCAGGAAGCCTGTGTGTCCGTCGCGTACGGCGACGGGGAGACCGCCGACCGAGGCCGCCAGCACCGGCGTACCGGTCGCCTGCGCCTCGATGGCGACGAGCCCGAACGACTCGCTGTACGACGGCATGACCAGCACGGACGCCGCCCGGAACCAGTCCGCGAGCTGCTCCTGACCGACCGGCGGCCGAAAGCACACGACATCGGCGACACCGAGACGGGCCGCCAGCTTCTGCAGCCCCTCCGGCTTCGCGAGCCCGCTGCCGCTCGGCCCGCCGACCACGGGCACGACGATCCTCGACCGCAGCTCGGGGCGCTCGTCGAGGAGGACGGCCACGGCCCGGAGGAGGACGTCCGGGGCCTTGAGGGGCTGGATACGGCCGGCGAAGAGGGGGATCAGGGCGTCCTGCGGGAGCCCGAGCCGGGCGCGGGCGGCGGCGCGGCCGTCGGCGGGGCGGAAGCGGTCGAGGTTGACGCCCGGGTGGACGACGGCGACCTTGGCCCGGTCGGCCTCGTAGTGGCGTACGAGTTCGTCGGCCTCATCGGCCGTGTTGGCTATGAGGCGGTCGGCGGCGCGTACGACCTGGGTCTCGCCAATGACCCGGGCGGCGGGTTCGGGGGTGTCGCCGGCGGCCAGCGCCGCGTTCTTGACCTTCGCCATGGTGTGCATCGCGTGCACCAGGGGCACGCCCCAGCGTTCGGCGGCGAGCCAGCCGACGTGGCCGGAGAGCCAGTAGTGCGAGTGGACCAGGTCGTAGTAGCCGGGGCGGTGGCCCGCCCAGGCCTGCATCACCCCGTGTGTGAAGGCGCACAGCTGGGCCGGCAGGTCCTCCTTGGCGAGGCCTTCGTAGGGGCCCGCGTCGACGTGCCGGACCAGGACGCCTGGGGCCAGTTCGACGGTCGGGGGGAGGGCGGCCGTCGTGGCCCGCGTGAAGATCTCCACCTCGATGTTGATCGCGGCCAGGCGCTGCGCCAGCTCCACGATGTATACGTTCATGCCGCCCGCATCACCCGTACCAGGCTGATGCAGCGGTGACGTATGCACGGACAGCATCGCCACCCGCCGGGGTTTTCGGTGCAACCTCAACCGTGACGCGGCGGTCGTAGAGCGTCGCCCGAGCCTGCTGACGTAGTGGCTCACGTGGCGTTCCTCCTTGGCCGGGTATCCGGGCATGCCGTCCGGAGGGCGCCGAACCGCCCTCCGGGGACCCAGAACATCGGAGGGTCCAATTCCATTTCCTCTTTGCAGAATCATTACCGAGACTCGCTCAACTGTTCGAGCGCCTCGAGGGTGAGGAGGCGCTCAAGGCGGGGCCTGAGGCGGGGCCTGGGGCGGAGCCCCGGAAGACGCCCACACGAACCGAGGGCGACCGACGATCCCCGGCCCGCATACGCTCACCCCATGGCCAAACCCGTCGGCACCGTGACGCGCGGCACCACCAACCCCAACCGCCTCCGCCGCATGGACCGCTGGATCGCCGCCAGCCACGGCCCCGAACTCCGCCGGACCCCCGCCCCCCTCGCCGTGGACCTCGGCTACGGCGCCGCCCCCTGGACGGCGCTCGAACTCCTCCACCGCCTCCGCGCGACAGCGCCCCGCACCCAGGTGATCGGCGTCGAGATCGACCCGGCCAGGGTCGCGGCGGCGAAACCCTACGAGTGCGAGGGCCTGACCTTCCGGCACGGCGGCTTCGAGGTACCGGTCCCGGGCCGCCCGGCCCTCATCCGCGCGGCGAACGTCCTGCGCCAGTACGACGAGGAAGAGGTCACCGCCGTCTGGCAACGACTGTGCGCTCGCCTCCAACCGGCCACACCCCACACCTCCGGCGGCCTCCTCGTCGAGGGCACCTGCGACGAGATCGGCCGCCGCCACGTCTGGGTCGCCCTCGGCCCGGAGGGCCCCCGCACGATCACCTTCGCCACCCGGCTCGGCTCCCTGGAACGCCCCTCCGACCTCGCCGAACGCCTCCCGAAGGCGCTCATCCACCGCAACATCCCCGGCGAGCCGGTGCACGCCTTCCTCCGCGACTTCGACCGCGCCTGGGCCGCCGCCGCGCCGTACGCCTCGTACGGCGCCCGCCAGCGCTGGATCCGCACCGTCCGCGATCTGAGCGTCGATTGGCCGGTACGGGACGGGGTCACACGCTGGCGGCAAGGTGAAGTCACGGTGGAGTGGGAGTCGTTGGCGCCTCGGCGGTGAGTACGGCGGCGCCCCGGCGCACACGGGGCGTTGATTACGCACCGCTACTTTATCGTGACGCACGGGAACGATCCCCTTGAGCCGTTCGTCACACAGGCGGGGACACTGTCATGCGGGAGGGAACAGAGGGAAGGGAGTTCTTGCCCACCTCTGTCGCATTGCGCGACTACATGGCACGATCACCCAGACGTCAGAGGTTACTGACGGTTAATCAGTTCTGTCGAGTTGTCGAGTTGTCGAGTGCGGGGTTTGGGGGCAAGGGCTATGGGAGCCGGCAAGCGGAGCCTGACCATGGCGGCCGTGGCGGTGGTCTGCGCGATGACCGTGCTGGGCGCACCTGTCACGGCGTACGCGAGCCAGTCGCAACCAACCAGTCCGACGCCCACGCCGACCCCGACTCCGACTCCGACGCCGTCCCCGTCCGGTACGGGCTCGGCTTCCGGTACGGACGCGACGAACGGCCCCGTGACGAACGAGGAGTTGGAGGCCGTACGCAAGAAGCTGGAGGGCCTCTACCACGACGCGGCGGTCGCCACGGACGCGTACAACGCGGCCGAGGAGAAGGCCGACAAACAGTCCGCCGAGATAGTCGACTTGGCCCAGGAGATCGTCAAGGGCCAGGAGAAGCTGGACAAGTTGCAGGACCTGATCGGCGCCGCGGCCCGGGCCCAGTACCGCGGCGGCGGCCTGCCGCCCGAGGTGCAGCTGTGGCTGAGTGAGAACCCGCAGGACTTCCTGGAGGGCGCGGACCTGCTGCGTCAGGGGCAGTTGGCGACCAAGGGTCTGCTGGCCGAGATGCGACAGACCCAGGAGGATCTGGAGCAGTACTCCAAGGACGCCTCCGCGCGCTGGGAGAAGCTGGAGGCCAACCGCAAGGCCAAGGAGACGGCCAAGAAGAAGGTCAAGAAGCAGATCGCCGCCGCCGAGAAGCTGGAAGCCGAGCTGGAGGACGACGAGCGGGAGCGGCTGGCTCAGCTGGAGGAGGACGCCGCGCAGGAGTCACAGGCCGCATGGCTGAACTCCGGCATCCTCGACGAGATCGACGGCAAGGCGTCCGAGCAGGGCAAGAAGGCAGTGAAGTTCGCGACGGACCAGATGGGCAAGCTGTACGAATGGGGCGCCGAGGGCCCCGAGACCTACGACTGCTCCGGCCTCACCAGCCAGGCCTGGATCGCCGCCGGTGTCACCATCCCCCGCACCTCCCAGGAGCAGTGGAAGCAGCTCCAGCACATCGACGTCCAGGACATGCGCCCCGGAGACCTCATCATCTACAACTCCGACGCCAGCCACGTGGCCATGTACATAGGCGACGGCGCCATCATCCACGCACCTCGCCCCGGGCGTACGGTCACGATCGCGGGCGCGGGTTCCATGCCGATCCTCGGGGTGGTACGACCGGACGCGTGAGCGCGAGTTGCCGCTTGGCGGCGGGTTGGTGAGGGTTTGCACACCCCTTCAGGGGCGCGGGGCTGTGTCAATCTGCGGCTCCGCCGCATGGGACGACCAGCCCCACCACCCCCGCGTGACCCACCCCACGTGACTCTCACCACCTTCCCCGCTCGGCTCAACCCCGGCCGCGTGAGATTCGTCATCTCAAGAGAAAGCCCTGCCATGTCCAAATGCGGTACCGAATGGGGCATATGACACCGGCGGATTGCCGCCCGGCGCGCCGCCACCCATTCCGTTGCGGCGGCGCCTGACGCTAAGGTCCCGCTCGGTGGGTCGAGGTCCCTCGCCTCACCGTGCCCTCGGGGGGAGGGAAGGAACCCAAGACGATGCCCGTACCCATACCGCGGCAGAGAGCGATCCCGGCCGTGGAGAACGGTCAGGCACACGCAGCGTCCGCACCCAGCGGCCCGTCCGGAGAGGGGGCAGCCCTGAACACCTCGGCCATGGCCCCTGCCACCGACAGCTCCACGACCCCGATCGACGCGACCGCCGGCACCAGCGCTGCCGCCGACGCCCCCCACGGCGACGTCAACCCCACCGACCCGCCCGGCCCGATCCCCCCGACGGCCCCCACCAACCTCACGGTCCTCCTGATCGAGGACGACCCGGCGGGTTCCCTCAACGTGCCCGAGCTGCTCGACTCCGCGGGCAAGCCGATCCGCGTCCGCACCGCCCGCAACCTCACCGAGGCCCAGCGACTGCTGACCGACGACGTCAACTGCATCCTCCTGGACCTGGCCCTGCCGACCCCGGGCCGCACCCCCGAGGGCAACGGCTCCGGCACCACCACCGGCTCGGCCCCCCGCCACGCCGGCGACGAGGAACTCTCCGTCCTCAAACGCGTCCTAGAACTCGCCCCCCGCCACGCCGTACTCGCCCTCACCGACTCCGGTGACGCCGAGCGCGGCGCGGAGGCGGTACGGGTCGGCGCGCAGGACTACCTCTTCCGTGACGAACTGGACGGCCGCCTGCTCAGCCGCGCGATCCGCTACGCGGTGGAGCGCAAGCGCTCGGACACGGCTGAACGCCGCCTCACCGAGTCCAAACTGCGCGCCCAGGAGAACGCCCGCCTGGAGCGCGGCCTGCTCCCCACCCCGCTCCTGGAGGGTTCGTCCCTGCGGTTCGCCGCCCGCTACCGGCCCGGCCGCTCCCGCGCCCTGCTCGGCGGCGACTTCTACGACACGGTCCGCACCCCCGACGGCACGGTGCACGTCATGATCGGTGACGTCAGCGGGCACGGCCCCGACGAGGCGGCGCTCGGTGTGGAGCTGCGGATCGCCTGGCGGGCGCTGACGTTCGCGGGCCTGTGCGGCGACGAACTGCTCTCCACACTCCAGCGCGTCCTGGAGCACGAGCGCGAGAACGACGAGATCTTCGCGACGCTCTGCACGGTCGACATCGCCCCCGACGGCCGCCGTGCCGGCCTCTGCCTGGCCGGTCACCCGTCCCCGCTGATCGCCCGCCCCGGCCCGGACGGCACCACTCCGCTGGCCGAGCTACTGCCGTACGACAACGGCGGCCCCGCCCTCGGGCTGCTCCCGAACGCCCGCTGGCCGCGTACGCAGATCGAGCTGGGCGCCGCCTGGAGCCTGATGCTCTACACGGACGGCCTGATCGAGGGCCGGATCGGCGAGGGCAAGGAGCGCCTGGGCCAGGACGGCATGGTCGACGTGGTCCGCCGCCGGCTCACCGAGGGCCTGCGCGGCGAGGAACTGCTGTGCGCCACCATGAACGAGGTCCGCGACCTCAACGGCGGCGAACTCACCGACGACGTGGCGGTGCTCCTCCTGGACCGCGACGCCTGACGCGGTCGGGCGTCGGTCGGCTCACCGACCGCCGTTGTACGGCCCATAGGGTCCGTCGCTGCTGGACCCGCGGTTGCCACCGCGCCCACCGCCGCCGGAGATCTGCCGCACCGCGGGGCGTACGTCCACGATGTACACGATGCTGGCGATGAGACCGATGATCGGCAGGAAGGACAGAAGCGGGAACACAAGACTCACGACGAGCGCGATCCCGAGGATGATCAGCCAGAACACCTTGGTCTGCTTGTCGGTCGCGCGGAACGCGTCCTCCCGCCGGAACGCGGCGTCGATCAGCGCGAAAGCGGCGAGGGCGATCACAGCGAGCTGCAACAGCCCCATGAACCCCGCGAAGCCCTCCATCAGCATGCCGCCCACACCACCCGTTCTCTTCGCTCTTGCGGCCACGGTCTTCCGAACACTCTTACGCGGCCACCGTACCCGTAGAACGGGCCGGGTACCCCAAAGGTGCCCGGCCCGTTCCAGTGCCGTGTCCGTCCGGTGTCGTATCGCCCGCCCGGCCGACGGCCGCGGTCCTCTTCGCGTTACTTGGCCGGCGGCGTGGTCTTCTTCGCGGTGGTCGTCTTCTTGGCCGGAGCCTTCTTCACCGCGGGCTTCTTGGCGGCGGCGGGCGTGGCCGTGGCCTCGGCGGGCTTAGCCGCCGGCTCGTCCTTGACCTCGACCGGCTCGGCCTTCGGCTCGACGACGATCGCGAGCTCCTCGATCTCCTCCGCGGCCTCGCCACGCCAGGTCTTCACGGCCTGCTCGCCGTGCTCGGCGACCTTCTCGTACGTCTCCCGGGCCTTCACGGCGTACTCGGCGGCGACGCCGACACCGCGCAGCGCGAGGTCCTGGGCGGTCTCGCCGAGCTTCTTCAGGTCGGTGTCCAGGGTGCCGAGGAACTCGTTGACCTTGACCTGGAGGGTCTCCTGCGTCTCCTTGACGCGGGCGGCGGCCTTCTCCTGGCCCTCCTTGACCCGGGCGGTCGCCTTCTCCTGCATGACCTTGGGGTCGGTGTTGCGTACGGCGTCGATCTTGGCCGGCGCCTCGGCGCGCAGCTGCTCGACGATGGCGGGCACCTTCTTCGCCTGCTGGAGCGCGAGGTCGGCGGTGCCGGCGGCGAAGTAGAAGGGCGTCGGATCGGTGACGGCCTTGCGGATGTCGTCGGTGATGGCCATGGTGATGGTCCTCCCGGATGGGCTTTCGGTTGAGGGTTTTGGGGTGGTCCGGTGGTCCGCGGTCGATGAGCCGTACGGCTCGGTCAACGTCCCGCCTGCCGCGGACCGGCATCGCTGCCGTCGGCCGTACGGGGGCCGGGGCCTACGTCTTCGTTGGCGTCTGCCTCTACGTCTTCCTTGCTGTCCGCCTTGCTGTCCGCCTTGCTGTCCGCCTTGCTGTCCGCGTCCCCGCCCGCGCTCTCGCCGATGACGACCTCGAACCCGTTCTCCTTGCGGAAGGACTCGTAGATCTGGAGCAGCACCTGCTTCTGCCGCTCGTTCAGCGTGGGATCGGCGAGTATGACGGCGCGCGTCTCGATCTCTTCCCGGTCCCGCTCGGCGTCGAGGATGCCGGCCCGCACGTACAGCGTCTCGGCGGAGATCCGCAGCGCCTTGGCGACCTGCTGCAACACCTCCGCGCTCGGCTTGCGCAGCCCGCGCTCGATCTGGCTCAGATACGGATTGGACACCCCGGCGGCGTCGGCGAGCTGCCTGAGCGACAGCTGCGCGTTGCGCCGCTGTTCACGCAGATACTCACCGAGATTGCCGACGTTGAGCGATGCCATGCCTCCACCATGCCCTACCCTCGCTAACTATTGCAAGCACCCGCTTGCAAAAGTGCGCCACACCACGCCGCGCCACGCGTGTGACTTCCAGCGTTAGCTGTCACATTTCAGCGCTCGTTGTCACGGCTGTGACTTGCAGAGCGGTGCATAGGATCGCCCGCATGACACTGCGACCTGTCCTGGTGAACATAAAGGCTCTTGATGACTCGGCGGTCGGCCGGCTCTGGGCGGAGGCGCTCGGCTGGAGTGTCACCGGCGAGGGATCGGGCGCGACCGCCGCCAAACCCGTCGGCTTCGATTGGCTGGACCCGGTCGGCGTATGCATCGACGTCATTGCCGTCCCGGAACCCAAGACGGCAACAAAGAATCGTGCGCACGTCGATCTCGCCACCACCTCTGCGGCCCATCAGGCGGGGTTGGTCGCGCGCCTTAAAGCTCTCGGTGCGACGCCCGCCCACGTGGGCCAGGGCGACGTGCCGTGGACGGTCCTCGCTGACCCGGAGGGCAACGAGTTCTGCGTGCTGGAGCCTCGGGAGATGTACCGGGGCACCGGGCCGATCGCCCGGGTGGTGGTCGACTGCGCGGATCCGCGGGCCATGGCCCGGTTCTGGGACGAGGCGATGGACTGGACCCTGCACGAGGTGACGGACGACCATGCGGTGTGGCGCTCGGCCAAGGGTGTCGGCCCGTATCTTGAGTTCCTCCGCTCGCCCGACGTGAAGACTGTGCCGGACCGCGTCCATCTTGACCTGGTGCCGGACCCTGGTGACGACAAAGCAGCGGAGGTGGCCCGGCTGCGGGCCCTCGGCGCCGCCGACCTCGACGTCGGCCAGGGCGACGTCCCGTGGACGTGTCTTACCGACCCGGAGGGTCACGAATTCTGCGTCCTCGCCCGGTCCTGACACGGAGCCTTGACCCCGTGGGTGGGCTCGGTATCCCGGTCAATCCGGGGCGCCGAGAGCTTGTGCGTCGGCTCGACCGGATTGCTCGCCGACCGCACCGCTCAACTCAGTCACAACTGCTCGTCGCGCGGATGGAGTGTCCTTCCGCGATGCGCTGGATGTGGTCGCGGCGGCTTCGGCTGCCTCGGGGGTGGTAGGCGAGGACGACCAGGAGCGGAATCGAAGCGCCGCAAGGGCTGCGAAGGGGGTAGCTGATCGGCTGGTGGATCCGTTTGGCCTCGTCGACGAGAGGGACGAGGAGATCGGCTGCGGCATTTTCATCGGGTGAGCGGAGCAGGCGGTCCGCGATTTCGAGGACTGCGCCCGTGACGACGGGGTCATCTGGAGGGTCGGTGTATGCGGTCGACCGCAGGTTCTTCCGTGGCTCCGCGCCGCGACGACGGAACAGCCCGTGACGCCGTGCGGCCTCAGCGTCGATCACCCGTGCCAGTTCAGGAGTAGCTGCGTGGGGCCGGGCTTGAGGCCAGGTCATGAAGATCAGAGCGACGACGCCGCGGAGGTCCTGGAAGTACTGCGCAGTGGGGATGATCCATCCGACGCTGCTGACCTGTTTGGGGCCGTCCGGGGAGAGGAACGACAGGAACTTCCTTTGCAGCGCGAAGAGGGCATTTCGTGATCGGGGGTTTCTGAGTATCGGCTCAGTGTCCTTGGGAGCCTGGGTGAGATCGGCTCCGCAGGCCGGGCGCGCTGCCCGAAGCTCTCCCTGCCGCGGGGTCGCTCTGCACTGGAGAGGATGCAACTCGCTGTCCCGGGGACGGGCGATGAGATCGTTGCTGTGACGGTTCTGGACCAGCTCGCCGCAATGGTGGCAGTAACGGCGGAGGAACCGTTCATGGCGAGGGCAGCAGAAGACCGGCGGTAGCCTCCAGAGCCTGCGCCAGGCACCACCCAGACTCCGCTGGATCTCGGAGCCGTCTCCCGCGAGGCAGTCCGGGCAGTACTGCGTTCGCGTGGTCAGAACCCATGGGTTGTTGTACTGCAGGCGTTTGGCGCTGAAGCTGTCCCGGCCTCGGTGAGGCTGCCGACCTCGGTAGGCGGGGTTCAGAGCCCCGTAGCGGCTCCCGAGTGAGGCGAGCAACAGGCCGTCCACCTCCCGGCGTGACAAGCGGGTGGAGTAACAGAGGGCGATGATGTCCGGTTCATCCAGGCTGACCGCGAAGGAGACCGGGATACGGATGAGGGTTGTCCTGTCCCTCCGGCTGTTGGGGAGACCAGCACGGAGGACGAGCGGTCCGGGTCCGATGTTCAGCCGGTAGGACAGCCGGAGGAGGTAGCCGGGCAACGATTCGTCCTCCAGCGGGTCCAGGCTCCGCGGCAACGGCCGCAGGTCGGACAGCCCTGACGGCTCAACCACCGGCCACGCTCCCGCCGTGGTCGTCGAAGACGCTGTTGCGGCCTTTCTTGCGTGCCTTCCGAGCGGGGACGGGGACATCGTGGGGAACTTCGGGAATCTCGCCGGCCGTTGGGTCGCGGTCGTCGTGGTTTCCCAGCTTGATCTCGACAGCAACTCCGGGGTCAGTTCCTCTGCCCCCGACTCCATCGCCTCGGTGCACCCGTCCTCGATCAGCCGTTTGAGGAGCCCGACGATTCCGCGAGTGCGGCGGAACAGGTATTCCGGCATCTCGCCCTCGGTGAGCATCCCCGGCCGGAGACCGAACGCAAAGTCGCGCACCTCACCGGCACCACCCAGATCGAGTTCGAACAGGCCTTCCACCTGGACCACCGCCCCCGAGGCATCACACTCCCATGGCTCCGCAACGGCCTTGTCGGCCTGGTGGAAGTCGTCGCGGATCTGACTCACGACGGTGAACCCGAGGAGACCTCATCCTGACTGCCCATCACGAAGCATCCCCATCGTGATCGATGAGGGACACCCCGGATGCCAGAGCGCGGGCAACGTCGGCGAAGTACTGCTCGTCGGCACCAGGGGCAAGACCGAGCGGGACACCCTGGCTGAGACCGACGAACAGTGCCCTGAGCGCGGTGGTCAGACGTTGCGCCTGTTGCGACGTCACGACGGTTCCGTTGTGCGACCTTCCGGTGAACAGCGCGATCAGATGGTTCTCCTGCGCCCGGATGGACGTGGCGAGCTGGGACCCCAGCTCTGGGTCATGCAGGACCATGTCCAGCAAGGTGATCTGGAGCGACAGACGAGACAGCGCGTCCGGGGCGTCACAACTGCGCCGGTAGTACCGCGCGAAGGCGTCGACCGCTTCCAGTAGATCAAGTCCAGCGGGAACCGCCTGCTCGATCTCCTCGTAGTACGGCCGCAGGTAGTCAGCGACCAGGGCGACCACCAGGCCGTTCTTGCTCCCGAAGAGTGAGTAGATGGCGCCGGTGGTCAGGTCGGCGCGTTCGGCGATCTCATCAAGCTTGGCCCGGTACCCATCCCGGGCAACGACCTGGAACGCGGCGTCCAGCAAGGCCCGGCGGTTGCGTTCCTTGGCCTCCGCTCTCGTCATTCTCATAGTTTGATTATTACCGTAATCTCGTTACGGAACCAGTCGGGACGAGCTTTGAGGAGGACGCTCATGGCCCAGGTCGTGGCACCGCGGGTGACCCGCCAGACGGTGGGCGCCATCGCCGATGGCGCCTTCAAGGTGTTGCTCGCCGCTGTCTACATCGCCGGCGCTGCCCCGCTCGGCCGGTTACTCGGCACGCCGGCCTGGCTGATGGTCGTCTCAGGCGTGGCCCTGCTGATCGGCGGCGGCATCGAGATCAGATACACGCGCAGCCGGTCGATGCGCACCTACACGCAGCTCATGGTTGCCTACGACAGTGGCTGGGTGTTGGCGGCGTTGATCGGCCTCCTGATGGCGCGACAGGGCAGCAGCGCCGGGGGTGAACTCTGGATGGGGTACCAGACAGCCGCCCCCATCGTGTTCGCCGCGCTGCTGGTCGCCGCTGCCCCCATGCAGGCAGGCCACACGGATCTCGGCACCCGGGCCATTTCTCTCACTAGAACGATCTATCAAGAAATATGCGACCGAGCCGGAGGCAGTGCCATGCCCGAGATCGAGTTGAGCGCAGGGACGATCGACTACGAGGACACGGGCGGTGACGGCCCCGTCGTGGTCCTGGCTCACGGCCTCGGCTTCGATGAGTCGGTGTGGAGCGAGGTCGTCTCCGACCTCCGGCCCGACTTCCGTGTGCTGGTCCCCGTACTGCCGATCGGGAGCCACCGGCGGCCCATGCGGCCGGACGCCGACCTGTCCGCGCACGGCATCGCGTCGCTTCTGGCCGAGTTCATGGACTGCCTGGACCTCCGTGATGTCACCCTCGTCCAGAACGACACCGGAACGGCTCAACTCCTTATCGGCGTACGAGACCATCGCATCGCCCGGCTCGTCCTCACCTCCTGCGAGGCCATGGACAACTACCCACCTGGCATTCAGGGCAGAACACTCCACTGGGCCAGCAAGATTCCCGGCGGCCTCTTCCTCCTCCTTCAGTCCTTCCGCTTCCCGGCCCTGGCTCGCACGCAGACGTCACTCGGCGGGATGGCGAAGAAGCGGCTCCCGAAGGAGCTGATCGCCCGTTGGTACGGCCCACTGCTGAGCAGCCGCGACATCCGGCGCGACTTCGCCAAGTTCTGCCGCAGCGCGGACCCGGACTGCTATCTGAAGGCCGCCGCGAACCTGCCTTCTTTCACTCGCCCCGCACTGGTCGCCTGGGGCGCCGAGGACCGCATGATGCCGCCCGCCACGGGGCGCCGTCTCGCGGAGCTGCTGCCGAACGCCCGCTACGTGGAGATACCCGACGCCCGCACCCTCGTCCAGTTCGACAACCCGGCCGGCCTCACCGCGGAGCTCCGCCGCTTCGTCAAGGAACACCCGCTGCCCGGGGAGAGCTGAGCGGGGGCGTCGAGGCCGAGCCAGCCACATGCCATCCAGCGCGGGGACCTGAGATGAGCAGGTCTGGAGGAACACGGCGAGCGCGGGTGGGGATTTCAAAGAGCGCCAACAGGATTGAGCGAGACAGCCAATCCGCCCCCGTCTCGCTCAAACTGAGGCACCCCAGGTCAGACACTCACGCTGCCTCACCTTGAGCGGGACCGGACAGGTCGTGGCGATACGGCGGCCCGGGCCACCGGGTGAGGCACTCCCCGGGTTCGCGGTCACGGCCGTGGCCTGCGCCCAGGTCTCTTCAGCGAGACGGGACAGGGCGGGATGGCGCACCCGTGCCCGTCGCGCACCGCACCTTTGAATCGTCCTGAGGGCGGCGGGGTTTACCAGCGCTTCGTCTCGCCGATGAAGTCGGGGATCTCCACCACGCCGCCTCGTGCTTTCGCCATGTGCAGGACCTGGTGGCCCACGGCCAGATCGAGGATGCCGAGCCCGAACGGAGAGAAGACGGTGGGCTTGGCGGGGTCCGGGGTCACCTTGCCCTCCAGCAGCGCTCCCAACGTCCCGGTGATGAAGTCGCGCGCCCCGGTGAGTTGTTCGGCCAGGTGGGGCGAGGTCTGCGCCTTCAGGCAGTGGTCGACGTCGTCGACGATGTTGTTGCAGCCCAGGAGCAGTTCGGGAGCGAGGTCCCGCAGGGAGATGTTGAGCAGCACCTGACCGGCGCGCAGCGGGGTGTCGGCGGGGACATAGGGCGTGGCCGCCGTGGTGGCGAAGACGACGAGGTCCTTGGTCAGTGCCTCGGCCAGGGTGCCCGTGGTGGCCCGAACACCGAGTCGTTCTATGGCGTGCTGGGCCAGATGGCCGGCGCTGGTGGCGTCGAGGTCGTGCACGAGCACGTCCGCGATCGCGATGTCGTTCGCCTTGAGGTAGTCGAGGATCGTGCGGGCGATGACTCCGGCGCCGATGACCGCGACGCGTACCTCTCCCGCTTCGCGGGTCAGTTCCCGGGCGGCGACCGCCGCCGAGGCCGCCGTACGGGCCGCGCTGATGCCCGCCGCTTCGAGACAGGCGAGCGGGTAGCCGGTCGCGTAGTCGTTCAGGAGCAGAGTGGCGGAGGCCCTCGGCAGGCCGTGCTCGATGTTGTCGGGAAAGCTGGCGATCCACTTCATGCCGATGGTGTCCACGTCGCCACCGAGGTAACAGGGCAGCGCGATGACCCGGGCGTTGGGCTTCTCGGGAAAGCGCAGGAAGTAGCTGTCGGGGTTCACCGACTTCCCCTGCTCGTGCGCGAGGTAGGTCTGGGTGACGATGCGCAGAACGTCCTTGTGGGAGTCGGCGAGGACGTCGGACACCACCGAACCGGGAACCACGGAGAAGGTCGTCACGGGGGCTCTCTCTTTCTCTGCTTACGAAGGGTCAGCTCGCGGTCGCGTGGCCGAGACCGGCCAGGTCGGGCGTTCTGGTGTAGCGCTCGGCGACCCAGGTGTCGGAGTAGACGGTGTCCATGTACTTGTCGCCCAGGTCGGGGGATATGGCGGCGACCCGGGAGCCGGGCGCGAGCGTCGGGGCGAGCTGTCGCACGGCGGCGAGGACCGTTCCGGTGGAGCCGCCGACCAGCAGCCCGTACCGGGCGGCGAGCATGCGGCACATGGCGACGGTGTCGGTCTCCGCTATCCGCACTTTCTCGAAGGCGTCACTGTCGACATAGATCTCGGGCCGTCGGCTCGTGCCGAGCCCCGGGATGAAACGCGGTGCGGCGCCGCCGCCGAAGGTGACGGAGCCGACCGCGTCCACCGCAATGACCCTGGTGCGCGGGCTGTACTGGGCGAAGTACTCCACGCAGCCCATCAGCGTCCCCGTCGTGCCCGCCCCGACGAAGAGGGCGTCGATGTCGCCCAGTTCCCGGTGTACCGCCTTGGCGGTCCGCTCCCGGTGGGCGCCGACGTTCGCGGGGTTGGCGTACTGGTTGAGCCAGACCAGTTCCGGCTCGAGGGCGAGCCGTCGGTGGATGTGGTCCAGCCGGGTGCGCAGATAGCCGCCGTGCGTATCCCGGTGGGTGACCTCGACGACGTCGGTGCCGAGGCTCTCCATGACGCGGATCGCCTGTCGCGCCGCATTGGGGTCGGTGACCACGGTCAGCCGGTAACCGCGCGCGGCACACACCACGGACAGGGCGATGCCGAGGTTGCCGGAGGACGACTCGATCAGCCGCGCTCCGGGCCCGAGCGTGCCGACGGCTTCCGCCGCCTCGACCAGGGCCACGGCGGTCTTCAGCTTGACCGACCCGGCCGGGTTCAGCCCTTCCAGTTTCAGGAGCACACTCACGTCGGGAACGAAATCGGACAGGCGCAGGAAGACATCGTCGAGGACGATGTCCGCGGCACTTTCGAAAATCATTTGAGGTGGGCCCTTCCGGCGCGTCGGCACCCCGGTCGACCGGGGTGCCGACGCGCCTCAGCAGCGAGAGTCCGAGGTGTTCCGCGCGGCGCCGAGGTGCTTCTCGACGACGGCCGCGATCTCGGAGAGGGGCTCGGGGTCGGCCATGGCCAGGTGCTCGCAGTCGACCTCATGGTTGTCCACCCGGCCCTGGACGTACGGCGTCCACAGACCGGCCAGGGAGGACGCCCCGGGCTCACGGCCGGCGGTGAAGAAGAGCAGATCGCCGTCGAAGGGCATCCGCGGTGGCTCCGCGCCGATGCCGGCCTCGTTGCGGTAGATGTCGTAGATCGCCCTGAGCACCGGTTCGTCCAGGCCGGCCAACGACGATCCGGACTCGGCCAGTTGTTCCGCCAGCGGGGAGCCGCTGTCACCGAGCACGGTGTGCAGCCGCTCCAGGGTGAGGGGCGCGTCCGCCCCGAGCGCGTCCCGGTCCAGGCCCAGCTCGTACAGGATGTAGGCGACGAACTCCTCCTCACCGGGAGGGGCGCTGTCCGCGACCGAGGGCCGGGAGTCGAGCATCGCCAACAAGGCCACCTCGTGGCCGGGTTCCCTCAGCCGGACGGCGACCTCGTGAGCGATCCGGCCGCCCCATGACCAGCCCAGCAGGTGGTAGGGGCCCTCGGGCTGCACGGTACGGATGTGCTCGATGTAACCGTCCGCCATCTCCTGGATGGTGCGTGGTGCCAGGTCGGGGCGGGTGATGCCACGGGCCTGGATGCCGTAGATCGGCTGCTCCGCGCCGAGCAGGTGCACCAGTCGGGCGTACGGCCAGGCGAGGCCGCCCGCCGGGTGGACGCAGAACAGGGGCGGGCGGCTGCCGCGTGGGCGCAGCGGTAGCAGGACGCCGAGTCCGGCCTCGCGGTCCTCGACTCCGAGCCGGGCGGCCAGGGCCTCGATGGTCGGCGCCTCGAACAGCACGCGGACGGGCAGCTCCACCTCCAGCACCGCACGCACCCGGGAGGCGAGCCGGATCGCGAGCAGCGAGTTTCCGCCCAGGTCGAAGAAGCTGTCGTCGATTCCGGCCCGCTCGATGCCGAGCACTTCGGCGAAGAGCCGGCACAGTGTCTCCTCCTGCTGGTTGCGGGGGCGGCGGTGGGACGCCACGGCGGACAGGTCGGGGGCGGGCAGCGCCTTGCGGTCCAGCTTTCCGTTGGGTGTCACCGGCAGCTTGTCCATGACCACGACGGCGCTCGGCACCATGTAGTCCGGCAGGGTCCGGCTCACATGGCCGCGGATGGAGACGGCGAGTTCGCCCGTGCGGCGAGCGCCCGCGGGGTCATTGACGGCGGACTGCCAGGGTCCGGCGTCGGCCGGCGCGGCGTAGACGTCCGTCAGCGTCATGGGTTCCTCAGCGGTCGGCAGGACGACCGCGTCGAAGGCGTGTGCTTCCGCACGCGACCAGGTGGTGTATACGCCGCGTCCGTGCAGCTGTCCCCAGTCGTGCACCGCCTCGGGGTCGACCGCGTCGCCCGGGGTCCTGGCGAGCAGGGCCCGGACCCGGGACAGTGGGGCTCCTTCGGCCAGGGCGGCGGCCGCGGAGACCTCCGGGACGAGCCGCGCGTTGGGGATTCCGGTGACGCGGACCGCTCCGTCGTGGCCGGCCAGCCGGTCGGCGAGTCCGTCGAGGCCGTCGACGTCCTGCCCCCAGGCCAGCTCGGGCAGCCCCGCATAGGACGTGGCGGCCGCGGATGCCTTGTGCAGCACCACTTCGTAGCGATGCCGTGTCAGCTCGTTGTGCGGCTCACCGCGCTTCAACCGGATGTCGACCCCGGTGATCCTCCCGCCGTACTCGGCGGCGAGCGTGGTGAAGAACTCCGGGTCGATGACGAGTTCCCGCTCCAGGAGCGTGGCGCGCTCCACGGCGGTGAGCAGCCGACCGCTGTCGTGACCGTCTGCGGCGCGGCCTACCTGGATCGCGGTGTGGAAGGCCCGCAGGGTCTCGGCCCGGCGCACGTCTCCGATGAAGACGCGACCGCCGGGTGCCAGCAGGTCCAGTGCCTGTTCGATGACTTGGCGGAGGTAGGCGCCGTTGGGGAAGTACTGCACCACGGAGTTGATGACGACGGTGTCGAAGTATCCGGTCGGCAGCCCCTCCGTCACATGCGCGGGCTGACTGCGCAGCCGCACCTTCTCCGTGAGCCCCTGCTCCCGGATGTGCGCCTCCAGCAGAGAGATGGCGGTCGGCGAGAGGTCGATGCCCCAGTACTCCTCGACCCGGTCGACCAGCTTGGCCAGGATCAGGCCGGAGCCGACACCTATCTCGAGCACCCGCGCGGGATCGTGTTCCGCGATGCGCCGGATCACCTCGCCCCGCCACTGCCGCATCTGGGGAAGGGGAATCGGGTCGCCGCTGTAGCTGGAGTCCCAGCCGCCGAAGTCCTCGCCGAAGGGAAGGGGCGCGGTGTCGTCGGTGTCGATCGCCTCGTGCACCTGGAGCCACTCGTCCAGCTGCCGCTCCGTCGCGTCGTCCGCTTCCGGCTCCTGGCCGGCCGGGGCCGCGGACGGCACCACGTAGGCGACGAGCTGCTGGTTGCCGAGCGTGTCCTCCCTCGTCACCACGGCGCCCTGGTCGACCGCGGGGTGCTGCTGAACCACGACCTCGATCTCACCGAGTTCGACGCGGAAGCCGCGCACCTTCACCTGATCGTCGGCGCGGCCCACGTACTCGAGGTTGCCGTCCGGCAGCCGGCGTACGAGGTCGCCGGTGCGGTACATGCGTTCACCGGAGCCGCCGTAGGGGCAGGGCAGGAACCGGTCCGCCGTCAGGCCCGGCCTGCCGAGGTAGCCGCGTGCCACCTGGGCGCCCGCCAGGAAGAGTTCACCGACGGTGCCGATCGGCGCGAGCGCGAGGTTCTTGTCCAGGACGTAGGCGCGCGTGTTCCACACCGGACGGCCGATGACCTGGCCCCGGGGCGCGTCGAGCCGGTACGACGTCGCGTCGACCGTGTATTCGGTCGGGCCGTAGAAGTTGTACGTCACGGTGTCCCGCGCCGCCGTCAGCTCGTCCAGCAGCGACGCGGACATGGGCTCTCCGCCCACCACGAGCAGCGCGGGACGGGGTCCGGTGAGCAGTCCCGCCGCCACCAGTTGCTCGGCGAAGGAAGGCGTGACATCCACGACGTCGATGTGGGCCGCCACCGCGAACTCCACGAACGCGGTCGGATCGTAGCGGCGTTGATCGTCGACGAGGTGCAGTTCGTGGCCGTCTAGCATCCACAGCAGGCCGGCCACCGAGGCGTCGAAGGAGATCGAGGCCGCCAGGGCCACCCGGAAGCGATCGGCCCCGCGTCGGGCCGTCTCCGGCCGGTACAGCTCGGTGCGGTGGTCGTGGAAGAGGTTGACGACGTTGCGGTGCGGGACCACTACGCCCTTGGGGAGACCGGTCGACCCGGACGTGTAGATGACGTAGGCGGCGTTGTCCGGAGTGAGCGGGGCGGTGCGTTCGTCGTGGCCGAGGTCCGTGGCGGGGCTGTCCGCCAGCGACGCGGCGGTGTCGGCGGCGTCCAGGACGAGCACCGCGGTGCCCTCGGGCAGGACCGAACGCAGGTCACCGGTGGTGACGACCAGGACCGGATCGGCGTCGGTGACCAGGTGGGCGATTCGCGTGGCGGGGTAGTCGGTGTCGATCGGTACGTAGGCGGCACCCGACTTGAGGACGGCCAGGATGGCGACCACCAGGTCGGTCGACCGGGGCAGGGCGAGCCCCACCAGGCGTTCGGGGCCGGCGCCCTGGGCGACCAGGACGCGGGCGAGCCGGTTCGCCTCGGCGTTCAGCTCGGAGAAGGTGAGCTTCTTGCCCTGCACGATGACGGCCACCGCGTCGGGAGTGCGGGCGGCCTGGACCTCGAAGAGTTCCGCCACAGTCGTGGCGGGTATCTCGTGGGCGGGGCCGTTCCACTCCCCGAGGATCCGCTCCCGTTCGCCCGGATCCAGGACCTCGACGGCGGACAGCGGCTGCAGGGGGTCGGCGGCGATCGCCTCGATCAGCCGTACCAGCCAGCCGAGGAGCCGCTCGGCCGTGTCCCGGTCGACGGCTTCGGGCTGGTGGTCGAGGCACAGCCGCAGGGTGTCCCCCGGGAAGACGGTCAGACCGAGCGGGTAGTGCGTGGCGTCGATGCTGTAGGCGTCGACGAGCCGGACGTCCCCGGCCGTCCGCTGCTCCGCGGTGGGGGCGGTCGGATAGTTCTGGAACACCATCAGCGTGTCGAACAGCGTTCCCGACCCGGCCTGTTGCTGGATCTCGGTCAGACCCAGGTTCTGATACGGCAGCAGCCGTCCCTGGTCCTGCTGGAGTCCGCCGAGCAGTTCGACCAGGGTCGCCTCGGGCCTGACGCGCAGCCGTGCCGGGACGGTGTTGATGAGCAGGCCGATCATCCGCTCGACGCCTTCGACCTCGGTGGGCCGTCCGGAGACGGTGACGCCGAAGACAACGTCGTCACGGCCCGTGAGGCGGGACAGCGCCAGCGCCCAGGCACCTTGCACGATCGTGTTCAGGGTGAGCCCGTGACGGCGGATCCGCGCGGTGAGTGCCGCGGTCGTGGACTCGTCCAGGGCGGCCTCGATGGTGTCGGGCAGCGTCGGGGGACGGCCCGCGCTCGCCGGTGCCACCAGCGTGGGCTCGTCCACGCCGGCCAGGGACCGCTGCCAGGCCCGGCGGGCCGCCCCCCAGTCCCGTCCGGACAGCCATGCCAGGTAGTCCTTGTAGGGGGCCACCGGGGTCAGGCCGGTGTCGTCGCCGCCCTGCCGGTACAGCGTGAGCAGCTCGCCGATGAGCACCGGGATCGACCAGCCGTCGAGCAGGATGTGGTGATGGGTCATCACCAGGCGCCAGTGGCGCTCGGCATGCCGGATGAGCATGAACCGCAGCAGCGGAGGGCGGGTCAGATCGAATCGCCGCGCCTGGTCCTCACTCATCAGGCGGGATATCTCGGCCGTCCGCTCGGCATCCGGGAGGGAGGCCAGGTCGTGCTCGGTCAGCGGCACATCCACGCGTGCCGGAATCACCTGGACCGGTGCACCACGACGCGTGCGGGTGCGGAAACAGGCGCGCAGGTTGTCGTGGCGCGCGAACAGGGCCGCAATGGCACCGCGGAGGACGTCGGCGTCGACGTCTCCGTCGAGCTCGATGACCATCTGCGGCATGTACACATCGATGCCCTGCTCGTCGTACAGGGAATGGAAGAGCATTCCCTCCTGCAGCGGCGACAGGGGCAGGATGTCGGTCAGGCCGGAGCTCTCACTCATTCCCACTCACTCACAAGGTCGTCGATTTCGTCCTGGCTCAGGGAGACCAGGGACAGGTCGGAAGGCGTGTGTCCGCCCGCACCAGGGCGTGCGCCGTGGGCCGCGATGCCCTCCATCGCTTCGGCCCACAGCGCAGCCAGTTCCCGGACGGCGTGTTCCGCGACCCGCCCGGGGAGCCAGGTCCACGTGGTGCCGAGTCGCAGGGACTCGGGGGGGCCGTGCAGGACCGAGGTGACCTCCAGCGCGTGGCCGGGTGTCATGCGCTCCCCGCCGAACTCCACGGGGTCCGCCGGGTGCTTCCGCCCGGCCACCGCGCCACGTTCCGTGTGCCGGAAGCCGATCTGTGGCGAGGCGCCACCGGAGAGTCCGGGCGCGGGGTGCGCTTGGAGGAATCGCAGGCTGCCGAACGCGGCACCCTGGCCAGGAGCCGAACGCACCTGTTCCTTGACGCGCTTGATGGCTTCTCCGACGCGATCGCCTCCGGCACGGACCTCGTCCCAGGACGGAAGCCCCGCGTCCAGGACCACCGGGTGGTCGTCGGCGAGGAGTCCGACGGTGCGCGAGAGGTCGACGCCGGGCGCGAACTCGGCACGGCCGTCGTTCTCCAGATCGAGGAGTACGGCGCTGTCGGCCGACTGCCCGCCCCGCACCCGCCATTCGGCGACCGCCAGCGCCAGTGCGGTCAGCAGGATGTCCTGCGGCAGGGCCCGGAAGGCTTCCGGCACGGAGGTGAGCAACGGAGCGCTCACCGCTTCGGTGAGACGAACCGTCAGCTCCCTCGCCGGGGCGGCGGGCTCCGCTCCGGGTACGTCCACGCCCAGCGCCGGATCGGGTACGGAGAGCGTCTCGGCCCACCAGGTGGCCTCCGCCTCGCCGACCGGTCCACTTCCTCTCTCCACCGCGTGCCGTGCCCAGCGCCGGTACGACGTGCCCACCGGTTCCGGCGTCACCGGCTTCCCCTCGTGCAGAGCCGTCCACGCTGTCTCCAAGTCGGCCAGCAGCACGGCCCAGGACGTGTGGTCCACGACGAAGCGATGGGCCACGAGCGCGAGGCGTCCGGGTCCTTCGTCCATGTCGAACCACACGGCGCACAGCACGCGGGCCTTCGCCGGGTCCAGTCCGGCCGCGGCGCTGCGCACCGCCTCCTCCACCGCCGTCCTGACGCCGTGATCGTCCGTGGCGGTGATCCGGACCCGCTCCACGGCGGTCCCGATGTCGACCGCTCCGGGCGGCAGTACCTCCGCGTCCCATGCCTCCGCATCCCGCGGAGCGTCGTTCCACCTCATCCTCAGGGCGCCGTGGTGGTCGACCACCGCCTGCATCCCCGGGACGAGCAGCGCCGGGTCCCGGTCGGCCGGAACACCGATCACGGCGGACTGCCAGAAGACCGCCGCAGGGGGAGCGAGTACACGCGCCCTCGCCACGGCCGGTGTCCGCGGCACGGGTCCGAGCTCGTCGCCCGGCTCCTCGGGGGCGGTGCCCGCCGACGCGGCGACCGGGACCATCAGCGGCGCCAACTCCACCACCCGCTGGTGGGCGAACACATCGGCGGGTTCCAGCACCCAGCCCGCCTGGCGGGCCTTGGCGGCGAGCTGGATGGTCAGGATGCTGTCCCCGCCCAGGTCGAAGAAGCGGTCGTCGATACCGACCCTGTCGAGCCCCAGAACCTCGGTGAACAGGGAGCAGAGCAGCTCTTCCCGGGGCGTGGACGGTGTTCTGCCGGACGACAGGGCGGACAGGTCGGGGCTCGGCAGCGCATGGCGGTCCAGTTTGCCGTTGGCGTTCAGCGGAAACGCGTCGAGCACGACGACGGCCGAGGGCACCAGGTAGTCGGGGAGCCGGGCGGCCAGGTACCGCCGCACCTCCGCGGGATCCGGCACGGTTTCCTGTGCCGGGACGACGTAGGCGACGAGGCGCTTGTTGCCCGGCCGGTCCTCCCGGGCTGTCACCAGACTGGCCGACACAGCGGCATGCTGGTTCAACGCGGCCTCGATCTCGCCCGGCTCGATCCGGAATCCTCGGATCTTGACCTGCTCGTCCACCCGCCCGAGGAACTCCAGGTTCCCGTCCGCACGCCGGCGTACGACGTCGCCCGTGCGGTACATGCGCTCGCCCGGTTCGCCGAACGGGCAGGGCAGGAACCGTTCGGCGGTCAGTCCCGGCTGTCCCCGGTAGCCCCGGGCCAGCCCGGCCCCGGCGATGAACAACTCGCCCGCCACTCCGACCGCCACCGGCCGCAGGACGGGATCCAGCACATAGGCGCGTGTGTTCACCACGGGCCGGCCGATCGGCGGCACGGTCGTCCCGGCGGTGACTTCCGCCGCCAGGGCGTCCACGGTGGCCTCGGTCGGACCGTACGCGTTGAACATCCGGCGTCCGGGCGCCCAGAGGGAGACCAGTTCGGCGGGGAGCACGTCGCCCGCGGTGGCGATCGTCTTCAGGGACGGGTAGTCGGCGGGCGGCAGGGCGGCGAGGACCTGGGGCGGGATCGTCATGTGGGTGGCGCCCGTCCGCTGGATGAGTTCGCCCAACTGGTGCCCGGACAGGCAGTCCTTGGGGCGGACGATGAGGGCCGCCCCGGAGGCCAGGGCCATCACCATGTCGCCGACCGAGCAGTCGAAGTTGAACGAGGCGAACTGCAGGACGCCGTCGCCCGCCACGATCCCGAACCGCTCGATGTGGTCGACAGCCAGGCTGGCCAGGCCGCGATGCGGCACGACGACGCCTTTGGGTGCGCCTGTCGACCCCGAGGTGTGGATGATGTACGCGGCGTGATCCGGGACCAGTGGTGCGCTGCGCTCCGCGTCCGTCACGTTGTCGGTGGCCCGTCCGGCCAGGGCATCGGCGGTCTCGTCGTCGTCGAGGACGACGACATCCGTGCCGCCCGGCAGTCGGCGGGCGGTCTCGCGGGTGCTCAGCACCAGGAGCGGCTGCGAAGCGGCCAACAGCCCGGCGATCCGCGTCTCGGGGTACTCGGGATCGACCGGAACCCAGGCGGCTCCCGCTTTGGAGACCGCCAGGATGGCGATCAGCGTCTCCGCCGAGCGCGGCAGCACGAGCGCCACCCGCTCCTCGGGGCCGGCGCCACGGGCGATCAGCAGACGTGCCAGCTGATTGGCTCGTCCATTGAGTTCTCGAAAGGTGAGGACGGTCGAGTCGTATACGACTGCGGTCGCTTCCGGGGTACGTAAGGCCTGGTCCTCGAACATGTGGGGAAGCGTCAGCGACAGCCCGTTGCGGGCTGTGTCGTTCCACTCCTGCGGCTCGCCGGCCAGTGCCGGAGCAGACTGTGATATCACCGGGGATTCCCTCGTGTACATTTTTTGGCGCATGCCTGATTGGCGCCACGCTGAAACGCGGACGCAGCACAAGTTTTCTTCGCCGATTCGAAAACACAGAGGAAAGCCGTCGGCAGGATTGATAAATTCCCGCCGACGCTCTCAGGAAAAAGGAACCGATCTCAAGAAAGAAAGGAACCGAGGAGGGGTCAGCGCCGGTTGGCGCACCACTCCAGAACGGCCATCGCGGCGTACATCTTGTTCTCGGCCTGACCGAAAGCCAGGCTGTGCGGGCCGTCCAGTACCTCGGCGGTCACGTCCTCGCCGCGATGGGCGGGCAGATCGTGCAGGAAAACGGCATGGGGGCTCTTGTCCCAGAGCGCAGAAGTGACCTGGAAAGGCGCGAAGACATTCCGCCAGTCGGGATCCGGCTTGTTCGTGCCCGTCGTCTGCCATCGGGTGGTGTAGATGACGTCGAACCCGTCGGCGGCACCGTCCATGGTGTGGAACTCCACCACGGTCGCTCCGCTGTTCGAGGCATGGGCCACCGCGTCGCGCAGCACCGAGGCCTCAAGGCCGTAGCCGGGCGGGGTGCGCAGTTCCAGATGGACGCCCTTGAACCTGCTCAGTGTCAGGGCCAGCGCCGCCGCCGTGTTGTTGCCCTCGCCCACGTAACAGACGCGCAGGCCCTCGATCCGTCCGAAGCGGCACAGCAAGGTGACGAGATCGGCCACGGCCTGCGTGGGGTGTTCGTCGGCCGTCATCGCGTTGATCACGGCCATTCTCTGCTGGCCGGCCAGGACACGCAGGTCAGCGGGGTCGCCGGCGGTCCGCACGACGAGCAGGTCCAGCATTCTGGAGAGGACCTCGGCCGTGTCCTCGAGGGTCTCGCCCGTGTTGGTCTGCAGGTCGTCCGGCCCGAAGGACACGATCTGCGCGCCCAGTCGCAGCGCCGCCGCCGAGAACGACGTACGGGTGCGGGTGGAGGTCTTCAGGAAGTGGATCCCGGCGACCAGGCCGGACAGTTGGTCGCCGCCGCGCAGGGAACCCGAGGAGAACTCGGCCCCGCGCTCGACGAGCGAGGTCAGCTCGCCGTCGGTCAGGTCGTGCGTGGAAATGAGGTGCCGTACCGCACCAGCGTTCATGGTGTGCCACTCCAGCGTAATGAGGGCCGCCGCGTCCGAGATCGTCGGCCGCGCCGGTGGAAAGGGTGGATGTTCTCCAGTGGTGGCCCAGTCAGGGCCGGGAGGCATCCACCAGACGCCTGACCGAGGCGGGCCGCATGTCCGTCCACACCTGGTCAATCCTCGCCAGGCATTCCTGGCGGCTTCCTTCAAATCCCTCGGGATCCCATCCCGCTGGCAGTTTCATATTCGTTGGCCAGATGGAGTACTGCTCTTCGTGATTAACGACGACGCGATGTGTGAGCACCTTTGCCGTTCCCCCTAAATGAGTCCCTCGGCTGCGGGTCCACCCGCTGTGCAAACAACACGTAAACCGAGGATGAAGCATGATCTGGCTATTCAATCAACCGCTCTCGCTGATCGAAATACTCGCACACCACCCCTGAAAGGTGAAGCGCTTCCATGCGCACTCATCGCGCCAGGTGGCCGGAATGCGACCACTCGACAACACGGGGTGATCCTTGATTTCTGGACACTTCACCCCGATACAGGGTCGTTACATGCACGCTATGTCACCGTGACAAGAGTCACACTTGCACGAGGGACAGGACCGTTTTGCCTTCAACTCCCGATGGCACCGTCGATGGTGCTGTCCAGCTTCACCGGAGTCGGCGACCCCGAGTCACGGACGCGCTCGCCCCAGCGGACCGCGGGTCGCATGAGCGCTGCCACGACGATGAAGAGGGCCCCGAGCAGGAGCCAGCCAGGCACCCCCCAGTAGACGATCAGGCCGGTGAGCAGCAGCGGTCCGACCATCTCGGCGACCGTGGTGCCGTTCCCGAAGAACGCCTGGTACTGGCCGTGCTTCCCGGCCGGCGCGAGGCCGAAGCTGACCTCCCAGGAACCCGCCGCCTGCATCATCTCTCCCAGCGCCTGGATCGCCACGGCGACGAGAAGCAGGACACCGGCCACCCAGGCCGAACTGCCGACACTGGTCAGGGCGAAGACCACACATCCCAGCCCCAGCAGGACACTGCCCACGAAGATGTGACGGGTGGCGCTGTGCAGCCCGGTAACGCCACGGGAGACACGGACCTGGAAGAGCACCACGGAGACGGTGTTGAGCATGAACATCAGGGACAGCAGCCAGACGGGCGCCGCCGTGTGCTGGGCGATCCACAGAGGCAGGGCGATGTCCACCAACGGGATGTGCAGCAGCAACAGCGTGTTCAGCACGCTGACGACCACATAGGGCCGGTCCTTGAGCACCGACGCTGCCCCGCCGTGCGCCGCGGCCTCGACCGTCGGCGCGGGCGGCACCTCCGGCACTCGGCTGAGTACGAACGCGGCCGCGAAGAAGGCCAGGGCGTTGAGCGCGAAGACCGCGTAGTACGCCTCGCGCCGGTCCACCAGGAGGGCGACTCCGCCGAGCGCGGACCCCACGGCGAGCCCCGCGTTATAGCTGGACTGCACATAGGCGCGCACCTTGGTGACCTCTCCGTCGGAGACCAGGCCGGCCAACAGCGCCTGCTGGGCCGCCGATCCGCCGCGCTGCGACACCGCGTACGCGCACGCGCCGACGAGGAACAGGGCGAACGAGGACACGAACAGGTAGGAGGCGATGGCCAGGCCCGCGCAGACGAACAGGGCGACAGCGGTGCTCCGCGGTCCCTTGCGGTCCGCGAGATGGCCCAGCGGCACACTCAGCACCAGCGCCACCGACCAGGCGATCGTCAGCCCGAGCCCCATCTTCACCGGTGAGATCCCCACGATCCGTGTGAAGAACAGGGCGGCGCATATGTAGTACGCGCCATCGCCGGTCCGGCAGACCAGTTGGGCAAGCGCCAGGACCCGAGGTGCGCCGGGCGGTGGGATCAGTCCTTTGATCACTGTGCTCCTTGTGTCTGCTGCGGACAGCGCAGCCGTCGGAGCACCGTGGAAGGATCGCCTCCACGGCGCTCGTACGCGGAAGTCCCCAGCGGCAGGTGGGACGTCGGTGAACAGGGGATGACCGGCAAGTGGTGCGGCCTGGGGCCCCCGTCCGCCACACGTTTCAAGATCCCGTGGCTCGGCCAGGTTATGTGTAGCCGACCGCTACTGCGAGTTGTTTTCTTGACACCCTCGACGCCCCTGGCGAAGATCTCAACGGCCCACGCTCCCCAACTTCTCTCGTACGTATGGCCCTTTGGCGGGGCAGCACGCGCAGGCCATGGCCCCGATCTCACGAGCGGTGCGCGGACGCAGTGGCCTTCCTGAGCCCTTGTTCTCCCGATCCTTCAAGCCTTCTCGTCCCCCGATGTCTCCAAGAAGGAGTTCCCCCGTGCCTGAACACGTCCTCGTTTTCGGCGTCGGATACGACATCCCGCAACGCATGCGGGCCGTCGGCGCGAACTCGGGTGCCGAGGTGGTCACTTCGGTGATGTGCTGGCCCGAGCACCTGGAGAAGATGGACGACACCGACGAGCACGCCCGTGTCATCGTGTTACATCCCGACGCCCCCGACAGCGAGTGGCTGGCCATGGCCCGCTCCGTCCACGCGATGCACCCGGTGACCCGGGTCGGTTCCTTCTACGACGACTGCCGCCCTCAAGCTGCCATGGTGGCGCGGGAACTGGGCCTGGAGGCGCACAGCCCGGAGGTCGTCGAACTCATCCGGAACAAGCACGCGATGCGGCGGCGACTCGCCGAGAGCGGGGTCGAAGCCACGGCCTCCGCCGTCGTCGACAGCGCCGAGATGGTGAAGGAGTTCGCCTCCGAGCACGGCTATCCCTGCGTGGTGAAGCCCGTGGACGGAGCGGCGAGCAAGGGGGTCTCCGTACTGCGCACGCCGGAAGAGGCCGAATCCGCCTTCCTGCGGGCCAGTGGGATCGGTACGGGCTCGGAGGTGACCGTCGAGGAGTTCCTGACCGGTGATCAGTACAGCGTGGAGGCCTTCTCGGAGAAGGGAGAACACATCGTCCTGGCCGTCACCCGCAAGTACTCCGACCCGGTCTCGCTGGTCGAACTGGGACATGTACTGCCGGCCCTGCTGGAGCCGGCGCAGAGGGCCGCGATCGAGGGCCATGTCATCGGGACACTGAACGCACTTGAGGTGGAGTTCGGGCCGACCCACACCGAGATCATCCTGACTCCCGCCGGCCCCAGGGTCATCGAGACCCATCTGCGCACGGGTGGCGACGAGCTCTGGAACATGGTCACCGATGCCACCGGCGTGGACATGATCGAATGCCAACTGCGCCAAGCACTCGGCGAAACAGTGCTCCCTGGCGTGCGAGCCACGCTTGCGGACCCCGAGCGCACGCCACGGTGCGAGGCGATCTGGTTCGCGGGCGCTCCCTCGTCCGGCACGCTGGTCGAAGTGACCGGGGCCGACGCCGACCATCCGGCGGAGGTGACCCTGACCGTGCTCGGCAAGCCGGGCACCCGGCTCAGCGGCCTCCAGAACAGCTTCTCCCGCCTGGCGCACGCGCGCGCTCATGCCGACACGGCTCAGAAGGCCCTGGAACTGGCCAGGCAGGCCATCGCGGGACTCGACTTCATCGCCCGCCACCCCGCCGACCAGGAGGATCTCCTGTGAGCCCCCGTTTGCACGGCTTGAACGTAGAGGAGCTGATCGACGACTGGGATTCGATCCGGCAGGGGTACTTCCTGGGGGAGGACGACGAGACCCTGTTGGCGTGTGTGGAGGAACTACAGGCGGTGGCGGCGCTGTCGGCCGTGGCCTCGGATCCGGCCGTCGCACACTCCGCGGGCGATCACGAAACCCACCCGTACGACAGCGAATTCAGCGGCAACTTCGGCGCCGGCTTCGCTCGCTCGGCCGCGACCGCCATCGGGCCCCGCCCCGGCGAGGATTGAGCCGGACACTCCCCGACCGCAAAGGAATACCCTTCGTCCGAATACCGCATTGCCCGCGCCCGGTCTCTCCATTACCGTTGCCCTCATGACTGCCGGGTCGGCCTTGTGCCGTGAGCGGATTGGTTGCCCGGCCTCCGAGTGAGGTCGGGGCGGGCCAGGGGTCCGCCTGTTGAAGCGCCGCGCGCCAATCACCGTTTCTTCGCGATACTTCGCTTTCTTTCGCGCGCGTTGACCATTTCACCACCGCACCGCGACGTGTGGCGTGCAGCTGCGACATGCACGTGTGACGTGCGATGTTGCCTGCCTGCCCATCGGCAACCCGCTGTGCCGAATTCCGCGCTCCGCATTCTGCGCTCGGCACTCCGCACTCCGCACTCGACGTGCTGCGTCCCCTTCCGTCTGCAACGCGCTGCGGCGATCACCCCTGCCCGAAAACACGAAAACAGCCACAGAAAGCAGAGAATGCCCAACCCCTTCAATCAGCAGATCATCGAGGAATTCCGCGCCAACCACGGCGAAGTCGGCGGCTATTTCGAGGGCGCCCGGCTCATCCTCCTGACCACGACCGGTGCCCGTACCGGCAGCCCGCACACCACTCCCCTCGGCTACCTCCCCGACGGCGGCGACGGCACGATCCTGGTCATCGCGTCGGCGGGTGGATCACCCAAGCACCCCGACTGGTACCGGAACGTCGTCGCCACCCCCCGAGTCACCATCGAGAGCGGGGTGTTCACCTACGAGGCCGAGGCCGTCGTGCTGGCCGGCGAGGAGCGGGACCGGGCGTTCGCGCGGGCGGTCGAGGCGGAGCCGGGATGGGCCGAGTACCAGGCGAAGACGGACCGTACGATCCCGGTCGTCGCCCTGCGAGAGCTCCCCAAGGCCGGCCCGCCGAACATCAACGCCGGCTCCATGGGCAAGGCCATCAAGGTCGTGCACGACGCCTTCCGTCGTGAACTCGCCCTGATCAGGAGGGAGTTGACCGACAGCAACGGCAAACCCACTCTCGGCGCCCAGCTCCGCATCAACTGCCTCACCTTCTGCCAGGGCCTGCACAACCACCACACCGGCGAGGACACCATGCTGTTCCCGTTCCTTGCCGACCGCCACCCGGAACTGTCCCCCACACTCGGCCGCCTCCAGGAGGAGCACGAGCAGATCGCCGCCCTCGTCGAGGACCTCCGCCGGGTCGTGACGGCCGACGACACCGACCCCGTCGCCGTACTCCCCGAAGTCGACAGGCTCATCGCGCGGTTGGAGGCTCATCTCGCGTACGAGGAGGAGCAGCTGATCCCGACCCTGGACGCCGCCACGACCACGACCTGAGCGACAAAGACCAACCGGTGAGCGGCGGACGAGCCCCCTGGGGGGAGGGAGATCGGGCTCGTGCGTTACGCCGCTCACCGGCACACCCCTGACCGTAATCACAGCACCGACCCCCAAGGTGCGCACCCGGTCATGACTCCGCGACCGTCAGGTAACACCCATCCCATCCCTCCCCCACTCCCCCTCGTCACCTCGTCACCACGGCAGAGCACACGCATGCACCACATCCAGGCGCGACACCGCGCGCGTGAGCGCGACGTACAGCCGGTGCAACCCCCGCGTCTCGGCCGCCACGATCGCCGCCGGCTCGACGACCACGACATGGTCGTACTCCAGCCCTTTCGCCACCCCCGCCCCCAACACCACGACCCGCGCCCCGACTTCGTCCGGCCCGCCCACCGCGACACCGGCCTCGTCGAGCGCGTTCCGCAGTCGTACGACATCGGCGTCGGCCGCGATGACCCCGACCGACCCCTCGCGCGCGAGCGCGTCACGCACCACGGCGACCGTCTCACCCACGACAGCCTCCGCATCCACGCAGATCCCACCACCCCCCACGCGCCGAATCCCCAACTCCCCGTCCCGCCGCAGCGATCGAGCCGCGGGCACATCCACGCCCAACCGCTCCAGTAACCGATTGGCCAGCTGTACGACGGCCTGCGGCACCCGGAAGCCGGTGGTCAAAGGCACCACCGCGGCGTCCGGTTTCCCCAGGTGCGCGAGGAGACGGGGCCAGTCGCGGGCGGCCCACGGGGTCGTCCCCTGCGCCAGGTCACCCAGGACCGTCACAGAACCGAACGCGGCCCGGCGCCCGATCGCGCGGCACTCCATCGGGGAGAGGTCCTGGGCCTCGTCGACGACGACGTGGCCGTAGCCCTCGGGGTGCCGGAGCAGCCCGGCCACCTCGTCGAGGAGGACGAGGTCGGCGGCCGACCAGCGCGCGGACCGCCACGTACGCGGCGCCTTCACCCACGACACGGCCTTCTGCTCGTCCGCGTCGAGCACGCCCTCCGCCGCGCCGGCGAGCGCGTCCGGATCGCCGAGCAGCCGCGCCACGACCTCCTCCGGCCGCACTCGCGGCCATACGGCGTCGACGTACTCCCCCACCGGCCACGACCGGGAAATCCGCTGCACCCAGGCGTTGGTGCGCGGCCCCGCCCGCAGCTCGGCCTGCCGCTGCAGCAGCCGTACGACCCGCGTCCGAACCCGCTCCCGGCCGACGTCGTACGGCGGTTCCGGTTGCTCCGCCCGTACGTCCGCCACGATCCGCCGGAGCGCGTCACCGGGCACCCGCCAGCGGTACGAACCGTCCCGCACGACAAGGGAGTCGGGGTGGGCCGTGGGCTGGTCGACGCCGGTGTACAGGGCCCGGCGGAGTACCTCGGCCATCCGGGCGTCGTGCTTGACGGTGGCGGCGCGTTCGTCGTCCTCGGCGGTGACCGGCTGCCGGGCGATCTCCTCCGTGACGGTCGACTGGCGCACACCGGTCTCGCCGAGCGCCGGGAGGACCTCCGCGATGTAGGAGAGGAAGGTCCGGTTGGGGCCGAGGATCAGCAGACCGCCGCGGCGGATGCGCTGCGGGTACGTGTAGAGAAGGTACGCGGCGCGGTGCAGCCCGACCACCGTCTTGCCGGTTCCCGGGGCGCCCTGGACACAGACGGAGGTGGTGAGATCCGCGCGGACCAGGTCGTCCTGGTCCGGCTGGATGGTGGCGGCGATGTCGCGCATGGGACCGACGCGGGGCCGCTCGATCTCGGCGACGAGAAGCCGACTGGTGGCCGGACCTCCGTGCCCGCCAGGCTCATCGTGCCCCTCGTGCCCGCCACGCTCATCGCGCCCACCGTGCACACCGTGCCCGCCTTGCTCATCGTGCCCACCCTGCTCACCCTGGCCCAGGTGCTCGTCCTCCATCCCGGTGAGGTCGGCGGAGTCACCCCGGCTGCCCGGCGCCCAGCCGAACCGGCGCCGGACGGCCACGCCCCGTGGATCACGGACGCTCGCCTGGTAGAAGGCACGGGACACGGGCGCACGCCAGTCCACGACGAGGGGCGGCAAGGCCGGCTGCTCGCTGATGCGCAGCCGACCGATGTGGTAACTCTGCCCGGCGTGGTCGGCATCCAGGTGACCGGTGTCCGTGTGGCCGCTGCCCGTGCCGTCGGCGAAGTCGAGGCGCCCGAAGAACAGCGGCCCCTCCGACAGCTCCCGCAACTCCTTGGCATTGCTGCGCAGTTGATACCCGAGTACCTCGGCGTCGGCCCCCGAGGCCGAGACGTCCTCGCCTACGACGACCCGTTCACCCGCCCCTTCGACCATGGCGGCGAAGGCGGCACGGCAGGTGTCGTGGTAGGTGCACTCACGGATCAGGGCATGCCGGAGAACCGGTTCGGGAGACGTCATTCCACCGAGCGTAGCGAAATAACGCAACCGAGTTAAATATTTTACCGAGTTTCACTCAGGGTGGACGCTCCTGGAAGCCACCCGAGCCCTTCCTCAAGCCGCCCGAACACCCGCGCTGCAGCGGCAACGGCGTCCCCCTCGACCTCGCCCGCCCGCTCCCCCCGCTCCATCCGCCGCCAGTTCTCCTCCGCCAGCACCCGCCGTACGGCCACGATCTGCGCGGCGGCGACCCGCGCGTCGAGGCCCCCGCCCAGCACCTCGGCGAGCGCCGCCTCCGCCCGCTCCAGATGGCCGTACAACCGCGCGACCAGCGACGGCGCCCCGTACAGCATCCGATAGAACGCGAGCACCCGAGGATCGTCATTGAGCCCGGTGACGGGATCCCGCCGAGCCAGCCCCGCCAGGAAATGCGCCCGCACCGCGCCCACCACCGACTCCCCCTCGGCCCGCCCCGCCACGACGCGCGCGGACTCGGTCTCGTGATCGGCGATCCGGTACAGCACGAGATCCTCCTTCGCCGGGAAGTACCGAAAGAGGGTCGGCTTGGAAATCTCAGCGGCCGCGGCGACCTCCGCCACGGAGACGGCATCGAACCCCTTCTCGACGAACAGCCGGACAGCGACCTCCGACACCGTCTCGTACATCCGCCGCCTCTTGCGCTCCCGCAGCCCGATCTCGCTCATGACGGCGAGCCTACGCACAGATCAGAGGCATGCGGAGAGACGCCATCGTTGCAGCGCGGCCGCGACCTGCGCCCATGACGGCACCTGCTCCAGTGCAAGGGGCCGGGCGCCCGCGATGAGGACGTTTCGCAGCCGACGCGCGACCCACAGGACGGAGTCTCCCTCCGCGACAGCCATGGCGCTTCTGATCACGTCCGTGAAGACGGATTGCGCCAGCTTGAAATCGATGACGAGCGGCAGGTCACGTTCCCAGTGGCGGGAGGCCCCGCAACGGACGCTTTCGACGGTGTACGCCCAGCGGTCCGTCACTCGCCGTGCCTGCACGGCGGGGTAGCGCATCAGGTGAAGGTGGGTGGCGAGGTCGTACAGCGGGTCGCCCAGCATGGCCAGTTCCCAGTCGATGACCCACACACGTTTCTCGGAGTCGAGGATCAGGTTCTCTCGGTGCAGGTCACCGTGGAGGAAGTGAAAGGGCCGCGAGGACAGGCCTGGAACCCAGTTCCGAAGCTGTTTGAACGCGTCCCCGTCGATCCCGAGGGAATGGAAGAGGTCTCCGAACAGCGGCATGTTCCCCCTGTACACCCGCTCCTCGGCGAAGTGGACCAGCCTGTCCAGGAACCCTGCGCTGTCGCCTTCATCCACCCCGTCCGCCAGATCGCAGCGGCGCCGGACGGGCAGGTCGCGGCCGTCCATCCTGGCCATCTGACCGAAGGTCTCGATCAGTTGGTCCTCGCAGGCACCGGGAATCGCCCGTCCTGCGCGATACACGGATCCCAGGGTCCGCCCCTCGATGTACCGCTGGAATCCCGTGCCGAACACGTCGATGTCGATGACGTCGGGCACCCGCGCGACCCGCCCGGAGAGAGCGCGGAGGAGCTCTTCCTCGGAGACGAAGGACCTCCGGTCGAACCAGATGACGTTGTCGCGCGGCGCCCGGACCTTCACCCGCAGACCGCGTCCCCCATCGCAACCGGGCAGCGGAATGACGTACGTCTCGTGGTGATGGCTCTTGAACGGCCCTTCGACGCCGTTGTCAGCCGACAGCTCCGCGGCTCGCGCCCTCGCCGACGAAGCAGGCTCTGGACTCATCCGCGCCCCCCTCCCGCGCCCGACCGAGCAACGGAGCGTACGACCCGAGCACGACCTTCGCCCCCGCACGACGCAATCGCGTCCGCTTCTCGGCATTGCGCCCGTATCCGATGAACCGAACACCTGCCATGGCTGCGGCCTCCACGTCCGTCGGCGTGTCCCCGATCATGACGGCTTCCCGCGCGGGAAGCGTGAGGCTGCGCAGAGCCCGCAGGACGACGTCGGGATGTGGCTTCATGAGGTCGGGATTGGTGGTCCGGCCGTGGATGTACGCGAAGTGCTCGCGCAAGCCCCTGGCCCGAAGGTAGCAATCAGCCGCGGACTCCGCGTTGTTGGTGACGACGGCAAGGCGTGCCCCCATGCCGGCCAGGAGCCGGATGAGGCGATCCGCGTCGGGCGTGTGCGACTTGCGTGTGTACGACGCCTTCTCGGCCGCGGCGAGCTCGCCGACGGTCGTCTGCGTCTCGAGCCGCTCGACCAGTTCCTTGAGATCTCTGCCCTCTCGTGCCCCGTGCACGGTCCGCAGCACCACATGCGGGTCCTTGTCCGTCCGCGCCTGTTCCGTCAGTACGTCCGACAGGTCGTGCTCGGCCACGAGCTCGCGGAGTCCGTCGGCCACGCCCCGCGACGACCCGTCGGGAAACAGTCGGCAGATCGGCCCGTCGAAGTCGAACAGGACACCGCGCGCGGACGCGAGCATGTCCCACGCTTCGTCGATCTCGCCGGTGTCATCGTCGATCTCGCCGGTGTCATCGTCGATCTCGCCGGTGTCATCGAGGTTGTCAACCATGCCGCTCCAGACACTCCGCCCGCCCGGCCGTCTCCGGGCTGTCCGATTCCCCCGGGCCTTCCGTCGCGCTTTCCGCGGCTTCGGCCGCCGCCGCGCGGTCCTTCCTGTGCCACTGCCGCAGCGCCTCTTCGGCCGTGGGCCGGTCCAACGGCGGACGGTCCACCAGGTTCAGCGGCTCCCTGGCCCGTGACATCGCCCGGCACACACGATCGGCGGCCTGGTTGAAGTCCCTCCCCGTGGGGCGGGCAGGCAGCCCCACGGCCGCACGAATCACGTCGGGATACACCGACTGGGCGTATTCGAAGCCGAGGTAATGAGGCAGGTCACGGCCCATGTCAGCGGTCGCCGCCGCATGGCCGGCGCGACGCATCTCGGCGACCCACATATCGACCATCAGTTCGTGTTCCGTCTTGTCGTAGCCCATCCGGACCAGGTGGGTCGCCAAGTCGTGCAACGGGTCCCCGTACATGGCGAGTTCCCAGTCGATGAGGAACAACCGCTCACCGTCGGGCCCCCAGGACGCCACCACGTTGGCCCGATGAACGTCGGTGTGCAGAAGCGAGAACGGTCGTCCGGTCAGCCCCGGCACGAACGACAGGAACCGTTCCATGGCGTTGTGCGGGATGCCGACCGCGTGGAACAGCTCTCCGAAGCGTGCCCGGTTGACCTGGTGCACCCGTTCCTCCGTGAAGCGGGCCAGCCAGCCAAGGAAGCCCAGGCTGTCACCGTCCTCCGGCCAATGGGGCGGTAGCTTCGGCAGACTGCTCAGCGGTACGTCGGGCAGGGCCGCGAATGCCCTCGCCAGAGCCGCCAGCCGGCTCCCGCCGATCCGCCCCTCGGGAACCACGTCGGACAGTGCCCGGCCCGGCACATAGGAGTGCACCGACCATGTCCCGAAGTCCGCCAGACAGTCGGGGACTTCACTCAGTTTCTCCCTCACGGCTCGCACGACCTCGGACTCGCGCGGCCAGATCCGCGGCACCACCTCGATCGCGTCGAAGGGCATACGGAACTTGGCGAGAACGTGGCCGGATTCCGCGCCCAGCAGGAAGGCCAGCGGCTGCCCCAGGGTGCCGATGCGGTTGTTGTTGTGATGGCCCGTCACCACCTCGCCGCCGAGGCTGAGACGCCGCAGCGCCGCGAAGGGGCGTACCAGTGCCTGGTGCGCTCGGTGGGGCGGGTGGTGCGGCATGGGCGCACACAGTAATGGGTCTCGCGCAACGGCTCACCGCATACCACGATGTGGACAACGCCGTCAGCTCGTCATACTGGGTACACCCAAATGGCCCCAGTGTGACTCAAATCGATCCTGCATGCTCTTGAAGAACGAGGAGTTGTGGGAGTCATCACCTTCCTCCCGCACCTCATGGAAGAGGCGCGAACCCAGGCCCAGGACATCCTTCGACAGAACCTTCGTGCCGTCATCGAACGGGATTTCCCGCTCGATGATCTTGTACGGGCCCCAGAGCATCTCGGATTTGTTGAGCACGTACAGCTTGAACTCCGGTGTCATCGGGGTCCTACGGATCTGCAACGAGACCTCGATGTGCTCGGACAGCTGCTCCAACAGAGAGTGCATCTGCGCCTGTTGCTGCCGAGCCGTCGCGCGCCAGCGTTCCCAGACACAGAGGTCCCCGGGGTCCACGGCCCGGGGATATTCAAGAGGCTGCTCCTCCCACGGCAGCAGCATGCGCACGATCACTCGCTCCGTGTCGATCTCCCCGGCCACGATGCGATCGGCCTGCATCCGGACATAGCCGTACAACGACTCGGAGGTGAGCGAGTAGACGTCGAGGAACACCTCGGGCCGATCGAACGCCCTAGCGAACACCGGGCCGGGCATGACCGACCCACGCTGCCCCGGGAGCGGCTGCGGACCCGGCGCGCTCGGCACCCTCAGCACCCTTATGCCGCTGCCCTGGCGGGACTCGATCCAGCCCTCATCGGTGAGTTTCTGCAGGACTTTCTGCACCGTGTAGCGAGAGACATCGAACATGAGGACGAGCTCCCGCTGCGGCGGAAGGATGTCACCCGGCTGACGCACCGCCAGGAGCTCACGCAGCCGCTCCTCCACCCGGCGAAACACCTTGCCGCCACTGCTCGCGCTGTCTGAGGTCACCACACTGCGAACCTACCGCCCACACCTCGACGGCACACCACTTCTAGCCAAATCGGCAGCAGATTGGCCTAGCTGTTAGTCGATCAGCAATGACGGGCAAATCCATTCCAAGTCAACCAGTCCAATTGGTTGAGATCGGTTCGACCGACCGGAGAACGGGGGATGGGGAACCATGCTTTTGATCGAGTTTCTGCTGGTTGCGATAGGGATCGGCCTGCAGTATCTGGTCGCTTGGCAGTTCGGACCAATGGGGTTCATAGGCCTCTGCCTGCTGGGCATCGGCGTACGGACCCGCAACGCAACCTGCATATTGGTCGGCATGCTGCTGCTGTTCGTCCTGTTCAGGCCGAGCTGACGGCCCGTCCACGGTCCGCCGCTCAGGAGTCCTTCACATCGGGGCTCAGCGTCTCCCACAGTGCGTTGAACCACGTCTTCGTGTCCTCGACGAACAGCTCGTCCCGCGCACCGTACTGGCGGCGGAAAGAGAACAACCGGGACTCCGTTCCCCAGGCGTCCCGCAGGTCCCGGCTGACGCCGTCGACCTCCACCTCCCCCTCCTTCGTCCCGATGACGTAGTGCCCGAAGAGGACCTCGGTGTCATTGAGCAGGTAGAGCTTGTGGAACGGCGTGCCGTCGCCCACCCGGAACTCCACGTTGGCGTCGATCCGGTAGGCGGTGCGCAGCATGTGGAAGTGTCCGTCGAACCACGCGACCTGCCTTTTGTGCTGATCCACGGAACGTTGGTGTACGGCCCTGTCCACGTCGTCGTCATGGCCCCAGCCCCCGTCGGGCGCGGGATAGTGCCGCCGCAGGTCCCTCGGCGGCAGCACGATGCGGACCTTGACCGACTTCGGGGACACCTTCTTGCGCTCGATCAGGTTCAAGGGGGCGTGCATCGATCTCATCAGCGTCTCGGCCGTCAGGCAGGAGGCGTCGATCCGCACGTCCGGCTCCGAGAACGCCTCCTCCAGACGCGGCGCCAGTCCGACCAGCGCGGGACGCGGCTCCTCCGGTGCCGGTATCGGTGCCGCCACCCGAGGCGGGCTTCCCTTGGAAACGTTGGTGAGCAGGTGCTCCGACTGCAGGATGCGCAGCGCCTGTCGTACGGCCCCGCGCTGCACCCCGAACTCGTCCGCCAACTGGACCTGGGTGGGCAAGCGTTGCCCTGGTCGCAGCCGGCCGGACTGGATGCGCTCGCGCAGCTGATCGGCTATCGCCGTGGACGAGAGCCTCTTGCCGTCGTTCAACGCCTAGCACCCCTGGTCTCGACCTCACGCCAACTCATGACAACTCTAGGACGGTTGGCAACCAACTTCACCGCATCGGTGCGAGGACGGGGTCCTCGGAGCAGCGTCTCAGTGCTGGTCCCGGAGGAGTGTCAACACAGATTCCAACGAGTTCACGATGTGTTGGAGCTCCACGCCCGCTTCCAGCAGTGAGGCACGCTTCCTTTCGTTGCGCGCGTAGCCCAGGAAGGGGACGCCTGCTTTCCGGGCCGCCTCGAAGTCCGTCGGGGCGTCACCGATCATCAGCGAGAGCTTGGGATCTGCGCCCATCGCGTTCAGTGCTTGGCGCAGGATGTAGGGGTCCGGCTTCACGCGGTCGAGGTTCTGCGTGCGACCGTAGATGTAAGGGAAGCAGTCGATGAGGCCTCGGGTCTTGAGGTAACGGGAAGCGGCAAGCGCCGAGTTGTTGGTCGTGATGGCGAAGCGGGCCCGCCCCGACCAGGTCCTGATGAGCGGGTCGGCGTACGGGGTCGGATACGCCTTGGCAACGGCCATGAGCTCCTGCTCGGTGAGCCACTTCTCCAGGTCGGCGATCAGGTCGCTCATGGGGACTCGGCTGCCGAGGCCGATCAGCACTTCCTGGAAGTCCGTCGTACCGCGTTCCTCGGCCGTCAGCAGCCCACCGAGCCCTCGCCCATCTATCAGTTTCACCAGGTTCCTCGCCACCTCATGCGCGGGATGCCCGGCGAACAACCGACATATCGGCCCGTCCAGATCCCAAAGCACGTAGCGGACGGGGGTGATCAGGCTTCGCAGGGTCTCTGTGTCTGCTGTCACCGGTTCAGTCTGCGCTGTATCAGGAGTCACTAGGAGAGTGTCAGGTCCGTGGTGATTGTTTCCCAGAGGGCGTCGAACCATTGCTGGGACTGCTCGACGAAGGCGGCGTCGCGTTGGCCGGCCCCCTTCTCGAAGGAGAAGAGGAGGGACTGGGTGCCGAAGGCGTCGTACATCTCCAGGGTGCCGCCGTCCATCTGCTCCTCGCGCTTCATGAGCATGTAGTAGGCGATCAGGGCCTCCTGGCCGTTGAGCAGGTAGAGCTTGACCGGCGGGGTGAAGGGGAGGGCGCGGAAGGTCACGCGGACGTCGAGGCCGTGGGAGGTGCGCAGGGCCTCGAGGTTGTGGCGCAGGACGCGGACCTGGGCGTTGCGCTGGTCGAGCCAGCGCGTGTGGACGGGGTCCTCCTCGTCGTCCTCGCCCCGGCCCTCCACCGGGACCGGGAAGGCCAGGTTGATCTTCCGGGAGGGGAGGAGGATGCGGAAGTCGATGGATTCCGGGCGGATCGTTCCCTCATGGATGAGGCGGACCGGTTCGCCGAGGGCCAGCATCAGGGTCTCGGCGGTGTGGCAGGCCGCGTCGACGCGCACGTGCGGCGTGGAGAAGGCCTCGGCCAGGCGCGAGGCGAGGCCCACCATCGTCGGCTGGGGATCGTGGCTCGTGGTGTGGGTGGTCTCGGCGACCCTGGGCGGACTCCCCTTGCTCACATTGCTCAGCAACCCGTCGCTCTGCAGGGCGCGCAGGGCCTGACGCACCGTGCCGCGCTCCACGCCGAACTCCTCCGCCAGTTCGGCCTGGGTGGGCAGACGGTCGCCGGGAACGAGGTCACCACTGCGGATGCGGTCCCGCAGGGCGTCGGCGATCTCCTGGGACGAGAGCCTTCTGTTGCCGTTCACTGCAACGTTCTCCTGGGTCACGACCAAACGCTACAACTCGTGTCCATCTTTGGGGAGTTCAAGGGAAGGTGGTTATGAGTATCGACCAAGTGGGAACAACTTAAACTGAGTTGGTTGCCAACTTGGTGAAGTTGGCGGAAGTCCATCCTCCTCTCGCGGATCGTTGGCAAGTAGCGGCAACCAGCAAGTGCATCCGGCACAAGCACGGCCAGACCGAAGGAGGTACCACCATGCCCGTCATCGCTCTTCTCTCCGCCCTCGCGGTCGTCGCCTTCCAGCGGTTCGTCGAGTGGCAGTACGGCACGATGGGAATTATCGGCCTGCTGTTCCTCACGATCGGCCTGAAGGCCAGGAACCACACCTGCAGCTCCATCGGCGCGGTCGTCCTCGCGCTGGTGTTCGCCGGCCCCGCCCTATGACGGCCATCAGCGTCATCCGTGTCATCAGCGTCATCGGTGTCATCAGCTCGTGAGCAGCAGCTCCGAGCTGATGGTCTCCCACAACGCGTTGAACCAGAGGTACGACTGCTCCACGAAGGTCGTGTCCCGTAAGGCCGAGGCCGCGCCCTGCTCGAAGGCGAACAGCATGGACTGGGTGCCCTCGGCGTCGTACATCTCCAGCTGCTCACTGTCCACTTCCGCCTCCTTCCGCTGCACGGTGTAGTACGCGAAGAGCGCCTCCGAGCCGTTCAGGAGGTACAGCTTCACCGGCGGTGTGAAGGGCAGCGCACGGAAGCTGACGTGGACGTCGATGCCGTGCGTGGACCGTAACGCCAGCAGGTTGTGCTGAAGGACCTGCCCCTGGGCGTTGCGCTGGGCCAGCCAGCGGCGCTGCAGCCGGCCGTCGAGTGAGGCGTCGACCGGCGTCGGGAAGGCGAGCGCGATATCACGGCTGGGCAGCAGCACGCGCACATCGACCCTGGCCGGTTTTATACGCCCCGCGTGAATCTCGCGCAACGGCTCACCCACGGCGAGCGTGAGGGACACAGACGTCAGGCAGAGGGCGTCGATCTCCACATGAGGGGCCGCGAAGGCGGTGGATATACGGGGCGCGAGCTCCACCATCGTGGGCCGCGGCACCGCCCCGGGCCCGCCGGTCGAGGGCTTTACCAGGCGTGGGGCCACCGTGGCCGGGCTTCCCTTGGAAACGTTGGTGAGCAGGTGCTCCGACTGCAGGATGCGCAGCGCCTGGCGTACGGCCCCGCGCTCGACCCCGAACTCGTCCGCCAACTTGGCCTGGGTGGGCATGCGTTGCCCCGGTCGCAGCTCACCGGACCGGATCCGGCTGCGCAACACGTCGGCCACCTCGTGATGTGACCTCTGGGGCCGCTGTGACGACTTCCGTCCATCGACGGCCGTGCGTTCCCGCTCCACGAACAAACACTACAACTTCGCGCCATCTTTGGGCAGTTCAGGGGAAGGTGGTTATGAGACGACTCCAAGCGGAGATAAGTAAGGTGGAGTTGGTCGCCAACTTTCACGACATGGTCAAACTTTCAGATGGTTGGTGACTCTGGCAACTGCCACACAGACTGACCGATCGACCTCCCTTCCGGAGGGGAGCCGGGAGTTCGACCGGTCCGCACAGTCACAACTGAATGGTTCAGCCACAACTGAATGCGCAGCCACAACCACAACTGAATAGCTACGGATACCCGCACACCATCATGGAAAGGTCCCAGCACAAGTCTCAGAAGATGTCCGGGCACCATGGGCGCCTGGACGTCCGCAGCAGGGCGTCGGCGACAGAGGCGGCGCCCTTCCGCTGTTCCCGCACCCGGCCGAGCGCGGCGAGCCGCACCGCCGACTCGTCGCCCAGCCACAGCACCGCCAGATCCGCCGCGTCCAGGACGAGATCGGCGTCCTCCCTGGTCGGCACAGAGCTCGCCCCGTCGGGCCCGGCGTCCAGCCGATAACGCCCACCGGCGAACCCGTCCCGGTCGACGACATCGAGCACGAGCGTCCCGGTCGCCGCGTACGACCGAGCCTCCAGCGCACGTACGACATCCAGGATCCGCACCCACATCCAGTCGGCCTGGGCGGTGACGCGGGCGGCACGCGGGTCGGGGAGGTAGAGCGGGAGGAGATCGTCGGGGGCCCGCCAGCCGGATTTGACCTTGGTGATCCAGTCGATCGAGCAGAGGTACTGCCACAGGGCGCGCTCGGCGGCCGGGGTCGTCGTGATCAGCCAGTTGACGTCGGCGGTGTTGTGCGGCTGCTTGTCGTGCCAGTTGTCGTCGGACTCGTACGCGACGATCCCCTCGACCTCGCCGGCCGCCGAGCGGTACACCGCGTAGAACGGATCGGTCCATGACGAACCGAGGCGCAGATCACCGGTGTTGATCCGCCACCAGCGCTCGTCGCGGCTGACCGCGCCGGGCTGGGCGCGGCGGAGCCGCTCGTGGAGTTCGGGCCCGAGTTTGCGTACGTCCGCGCCGTCGACGAGGTCGATACGGCCGCCGTCCGCCGGACCGGACCATCGCCGGTCGAGGCCGGTACGGGGTACGTCGATGGTCCACTCGGTGGACCAGGTGGCGGGGCCGAAGCCGTAGCGGCCGTAGATCGGGTACTCGGCGGCGATCAGGGTGGCGACGACGTCACCGCGTTCCTTCGCGGCCGTGAGGTCCGTGGCCATCATCCGGGTGAGGATGCCCCGGCGGCGGTGGGTGGAGGTGACGGTGACGTTCGAGATGGCGTCGGCGGGGACGGTCCGGCCGCCGACCGCGGTCAACTCCTGGGCGAAGGAACGGAACGTCCCCACACAACGATCACCGTCGAAGGCGCCCAGCGCACGGGACGGGACGATGTGGGACGAGCGGTCCTTGAGCTCCTGCGCGGACAGGGACTGCGGGGAACGCAGGAACCCGACGTCCAGCGCACGGAGCCAGACCGGAATCTCCTCCTCGGTGATGGCACGTACGTCGACGTCCTGGGCGAAGTCCGGTACGGAGGCGTCCTGTACGGAGGGGTCCTGTGCGGGGCTCATGGCAACACGCTAGGACGACGATGCCCAGGGTGTCGCGCCCTTTTACGGGGACGACGGACGGCCGCCGTCAGCACGGCCCCCTGGGCGCTCGTCACTTGGCGCCTGCCCGCCTGCCTGGGACGCGCCTGCCTGGGACGCGGACGCCCCTCACGTCAGCAGATCGTCCACCTGGGCCTCGCCCTCGCGGTACCGGCGGGCGATCTCGGCGCTGCAGTCGTCGGCCGTGCGCTGGAGTCGCCGGCGGCGGCCGGAGACCTGCCGCTCGTAGCGGACGAGGCGGGCCAGACCGGTGCCGAGCTCGTCGTCGGTGCGGGCGGCGAGGTCGGACAGTTCGACCTCGGCGAGCATCTCGGCGGCCAGCAGGCGGTACTCCTCCCCGTGCGGGGTGCCCACGGTGACGTGCCGGGCCGACGAACGCTGCCGGGCCGGGGCGTCGGTGAGGATCTCCGAGAGCCGATCGACCAGCGCGGACGCCCGCCCACCCGCCGGCTCCACCGACTCCGCCGCCCCGCCCCTGCGCGCCAACTCGGCCCGCAGGATGTCGATACGGCCCTGGAGCAGCCGCCGCACATAGCTGAGGTCGGCCTCGTCCTGCTGGGCGTCCCGGCGCAGTCCGCGCAACTCGGGCAGCCGCAGCCGGGACAGATCGAGCTCGGGCTGGTCGGGCGGCAGCAGCGGGCCGCTGTCCGTGCGCTGGACCGGCGGCCGGCAGACACCGGGTCCGGGTGCGGGCCCGGACCCCGGGCTCGTGCGGGTAAACGTGGCAGTGCCCGGGGGCTGCCCGGTACTCGATGTGCTCATACGCCTCAACCGTCCCCTCGACCGGTGTGTGTGAGCATCGTGCCACTCCCCGTGGCCGCCATGTGACCGAGTCACCGCGACCCACCCCCAGATGGGCGGTAGTGGATCTATGAGAAAGACCGGGCAAAGCACTCCTCAAACGCTGGTGATCACGAAACCCCCGTAAGGGGGACCCCCTTGCGTACGGCCGATGGACGGCGGCGGCATGATGGTCGGCATGCGTGCGGTGGTGCAGAGGGTCGACGGTGCGAGCGTCGTCGTGAACGGTGAGACGGTCGGGGCGATCGAGGGCGAGGGCCTGTGCGTCCTCGTCGGGGTGACCCACGACGACACCAAGGAGAAGGCGGCGCAGCTCGCCCGCAAGCTGTGGTCCGTGCGAATGCTGCACGACGAGAAGTCATGCAGCGACATCGACGCGCCCCTGCTCGTGATCAGCCAGTTCACGCTGTACGGCGACGCACGCAAGGGCCGCCGGCCCACCTGGAACGCGGCGGCCCCGGGCGACGTGGCCGAACCGCTGGTCGACGAGGTCGTCGCCCAGCTGCGATCCCTGGGGGCAACGGTCGCCACCGGCCGCTTCGGCGCCCAGATGCGGGTGTCCCTGACGAACGACGGCCCGTTCACAGTGCTGCTGGAGGCATAGCGCACCCGGGGCACGACTGCCCGCAGCCAGGACGCGGCGGACCTACTACGGCTCGACGACCACTTCCTGCGCCGCCGCCGTCGTGTCGGCCAGCAGCCGTGCGTCCACCGGTACGTTGCGCTTGACCAGGGCCAGGGCGACCGGCCCCAGTTCGTGGTGGCGTACGGACGTCGTGATGAAGCCGATCTTGCGGCCTTCCGGGCCGTCGTCCGCGAGCCGGATCTCCGCACCGCGCGCCGGAAGATGGACCTCGCTGCCGTCGAGGTGGAGGAAGACGAGCCGCCGCGGAGGCTTACCGAGGTTCTGGACCCGGGCGACGGTCTCCTGGCCCCGGTAGCAGCCCTTCTGGAGATGAACCGCGCTGCCGATCCAGCCCAGTTCGTGCGGGATGGTCCGGTGGTCGGTCTCGAAGCCGAGCCGGGGCCGGTGGTGCTCGACACGCAGCGCCTCGTACGCGAGGAGTCCCGCGGCCGGACCGTACTGCTCGGCGTACGACTCCAGGTCGGCACGCGGAAGGAACAGATCACGGCCGTACGGCGTCTCGCGCACGACGACACCTTCCGGAGCCTCGGCGATCGAACCGGCTGGAAGATGCACGACCGCGAAGTCGTCCGTCCGGTCGGCGACCTCCACCCGGTAGAAGAACTTCATCGACTCCAGATACGCGAGCAACGCCTCCCGCGTGCTCGTGCCCGGCTCGACATGGGCCCAGACCGTCGAGCCGTCGTCGACGAGATACAGCGCGTGCTCGATGTGCCCGTTGGCGGAGAGGACCAGCGCCTCGGTGGCCTGCCCGGGAGGGAGGTCGCTGACGTGCTGGGTGAGCAGCAGATGCAGCCAGCTGAGCCGATCCTCGCCGGAAACGGTGACGACACCCCGGTGGGAGAGGTCGACGAATCCGATGCCGTCGGCGAGGGCACGCTGTTCGCGGAACAGGTCGCCGTAGTGGGCGGCGACACCTTCGTCCACCCCCTCCGCGGGGACCGCGCCGGGCAGGGACAGCAGAGGGCTCTTCATACGTATAAGCCTACGACTCGGTAGTTGAGGCCTTGGTAGTTGAAGCCTTGAGCGTGCAGTCCTTGCACCGCCCGAAGATCGCGAAGTGCTTCAGGTCGGTGTCGAAGCCGAAGGTCTGCCGCAGTTTCGCGGTGAACTCGGCGGCCACCGCGACATCGGCCTCGATGACGTTCTCGCAGTCGCGGCAGACCAGGTGGATGTGGTGATGCCGGTCGGCGAGGTGGTACGTCGGCGCCCCATGCCCCAGGTGCGCGTGGCTGACCAGGCCCAGCTCCTCCAGGAGCTCCAAGGTTCGGTAGACCGTGGAAATGTTGACCCCCGACGCCGTCTTCCTCACTTCCACGAGGATGTCGTCGGGGGTCGCGTGCTCAAGGGTGTCCACGGCTTCGAGGACAAGCTGGCGCTGCGGGGTCAAGCGGTACCCGCGCTGCCTGAGGTCACTCTTCCAGTCGGTGCTCACCACACCAGAGAGTCTAGAACTACTTGAAGAAGGCGATGCCGTCGTCCGGCATGTCGTCGGGGAGGGCCTTGGCCCAGCGCTCGACGTCCTCGGGGGTGACGACCTTCTTCAGGTGGGCGGACATGTAGGGGCGCAGCTCGACCTCGGGCGTGGCCTTCTCGCCGACCCACATCAGGTCGCTGTTCACATAGCCGTACAGCCGCTTGCCACCGCTGTAGGGCCCGGAGGCCGCCGTACGCGCGACGGCGTCGGTGACCAGGTCGATCTGCGGCTTCTGCTTGGCCAGCTCGCCGTACCAGACCTCGACGACGCCGTCGTCACGGGTCATGACGATCTCGACCTTGCGGTCGGCGTCGACTCGCCAGAAGCCGGACTCGGTCTCCAGCGGGCGACGCTTGTTGCCGTCCTTGTCCAGCACCCAGGTGTGGGAGCGGTACTCCAGGAAGTCCCGGCCGTCGTGGGAGAAGGTGACCTCCTGGCCGAAGTTGCACTTCTCGGCGCCGGGGAAGTCGTGGACACCCGCGCCCGCCCAGCTGCCGAGCAGGAAGGCGAGGGGGACGAGGTCCTTGTGCAGGTCGGACGGGATCTCGATCATGAGCAGCTCAGAAGTCTCGTACGTCGGTGGGTGGCGGGGATCAGCGCTGGCCCTGGTACAGCTTCTTCACGGCCAGGCCGGTGAAGGCGAGCACGCCGACGCAGACCAGGACCAGCAGGGCTTCGAAGAAGATCTCCACGGGGTGCTCCTCGGATGAGCGGAGGGTCGTTACGACACAAGGCCGGGCCCCAGCTTACGCGGCCGGGGCCCGGCTCGTTCCGCCAGGCTCCGCGTCCCGCTCGGCCGGGCATCTGGCTCTACCATTCCGACATGGCGAAGAAGCTCGTGATCAAGGTGACGGCGGGGGCCGACGCTCCCGAACGCTGCTCCCAGGCCTTCACGGTGGCCGCGGTCGCCGTGGCCAGCGGTGTCGACGTCTCCGTCTGGCTGACCGGCGAGTCCGCGTGGTTCGCGCTGCCGGGCCGGGCCGCCGAGTTCGAGCTCCCGCACGCGGCACCGCTCCCCGACCTGATCGACTCGATCCTGGCCGGCGGCCGCCTCACCCTGTGCACCCAGTGCGCCGCCCGCCGCGACATCACCGAGGAGGACGTCCTCAAGGGCGTACGAATCGCCGGGGCCCAGGTCTTCGTCCAGGAGTCCCTGGCGGACGACACCCAGGCCCTCGTCTACTGAGACACCCCGCCTACTGAGAGGCGTCCACCCAGAGGCAGAAGGGGTGCCCGGACGGATCGAAGAGCACCCGTACGTCGTCCTGGGGCTGGTACTCGGCGAGCCGCGCCCCTTCCGCCACGGCCCGCGCGGTCTCGGTCTCCAGGGCGGCGAGGTCGTCGACCTCGATGTCGAGGTGCAGCATCATCTGCTGGTCACCTGGTCTGCGGGTGGGCCAGACGGGCGGCACGTACTCGGGTTCGGTCTCGAAGGCGAGGGACATGCCCTCGGTGCCGGGCGGCGGGCCGATGAGCACCCAGCCGGGTTCCTCGCGGCGCACCTCGTAGCCGAGCAGGCGTCGGTAGAAGGCGGCGAGTTCATGGGCGTCGTGCGCGTCGAGGACCACGGTGGACAGGGACAGGCGCGTAGGCGACATGCGTACGTTCCTACTGCCGCCGTTTCTTGCCGTCCAGCTCGTCCCACCACTCATCGGACTTGGGGTCGCCGGAGGGGTCGTCCCACCACCGGTCGTCGGGGCCCCGACGGTTGGCGACAACGGCGGCGAGCGGCGGGATGACCATCGCGACCACGCACATGCCCACCGCGACCGGCACCGACCAGAGGCGCACGACACCCCAGGCCAGAACGAACAGCGCGAGGCACGTGCCCATCATGACGAAGTAGAGGTGGCGCCGGCGGGCGTACATGCCTCCAGCGTAGGCGCGGGGCACAGCAAAGGGCCGCACCTCCCGGGACACCGGGAGGTGCGGCCCTCGGCCGCTGCATACGAACACTCAGACCGCGATCGCGACCTCGGCGAGCGCGCCCTTCTCGGCGACGACGACCGTACGGTCGGCAGTGCCGCCGGGGACGAGGGCGCGGACGGTCCAGGTGCCCTCGGCCGCGTAGAAGCGGAACTGGCCCGTCGCGGAGGTGGGGACCTCCGCGGTGAACTCGCCGGTCGAGTCGAGGAGACGGACGTAGCCGGTCACCGGCTCGCCGTCGCGGGTCACCTGACCCTGGATGGTGGTCTCACCGGGCTTGATCGTCGAGGCGTCGGGGCCGCCGGCCTTCGCACCGCACATGTTGGACTCCTTGAGGGGTAAAGGTCGGGACTTACTTGTTGGCGCCGAGCTCGATCGGGACGCCGACCAGGGAGCCGTACTCGGTCCAGGAGCCGTCGTAGTTCTTGACGTTCTCCACGCCGAGCAGCTCGTGCAGGACGAACCAGGTCAGCGCGGAGCGCTCACCGATACGGCAGTAGGCGATGGTGTCCTTCGCCAGGTCCACCTGCTCCTCGGCGTAGAGCTCCTTGAGCTCGTCGTCCGACTTGAAGGTGCCGTCGTCGTTGGCGTTCTTCGACCACGGGATGTTGCGGGCGCTCGGGACGTGGCCCGGACGCTGCGACTGCTCCTGCGGCAGGTGGGCCGGGGCGAGCAGCTTGCCGGAGAACTCGTCGGGCGAGCGGACGTCGACCAGGTTCTGCGAGCCGATCGCGGCGACCACGTCGTCGCGGAAGGCGCGGATCGCGGTGTTCTGCGGCTTCGCCTTGTACTCGGTCGTGGGGCGCACCGGCACCTCGTCGACCAGCTCGCGGGCGTCCAGCTCCCACTTCTTGCGGCCGCCGTCGAGGAGCTTGACGTTCTCGTGGCCGTACAGCTTGAAGTACCAGTAGGCGTACGACGCGAACCAGTTGTTGTTGCCGCCGTAGAGGATCACGAGGGTGTCGTTGGCGATGCCCTTCTCCGACAGGAGCTTCTCGAAGCCGGCCTGGTCGACGAAGTCACGGCGCACCGGGTCCTGGAGGTCCTTCGTCCAGTCGATCCGGATCGCGTTCTTGATGTGGTTCTTCTCGTAAGCGGTCGTGTCCTCGTCGACCTCGACGATCGCGATGTTCGGGTTGTCGAGGTTGGCCTCGACCCAGTCGGCGTCGACGAGGACGTCGCTGCGGCTCATGATCTTTCTCCTCCGGGGCAGTTGCGGCGGGTTGCCTCCGGCGGTTCGGCCGGGGGCGCGCAGGGATGGCCCTGGCTGGACAGGGCGCAGGCATAGGGGGAACGCGGCAGTGCGAACTGCTGCTCAGAAAGTGCGACAGAGCATGGCGGCGACGCGGCACAGGTCGACTGCCCGCCGCTTCGTGAGATCCGCCTGTCCCCGCGGTCGGAGGACGCTCAATTTGCACTGCATGAGGCTCGATCGTAGGGACGCAGGGGTGGGCGTGTCACCGGCGTGTTGAATTATGAGACACCATCGTCCGATATGTGAGACACAGGAAGGTTCCGGGGCCTGATCGAAGGGCGCCGGGGACTGTGCAGCCGTCATCACATCTACGGTACGGACGGCGGCGTCTCGCCTTTCGGACGCCCTGGCTCCGCTGGAACCGCACGTGGTCCGGCGTGGTCCTACCCGACCAGCGAGATGTTCGAACCCTTCACCGTGATCTCCACGCCGTCCGACGCCGCCTCGACCTTGTCGAGCTTGATGCCGCCGGGGAGGTCGTCGATGGCCTGCTGGAAGTCGGTGATCGAGCGGACGGCGTTCTCGGCGAGGTCGGCGCCGCCGAGGCCGGGCAGGGAGTCGGCGCGCACCTCGACGGTGTCGTCCTTGACGCTCACCGTGCTGAGTACGGAGAAGGTCTGCTTGCCGAGGACCGGGATATCGGCCTCGATCGCGACCTTGATCTTGCCGTTGCCGCCGTCGGAGAGGCCCACGACGCGGGCGGTGGTACCGGGGGCGACGTCCGTGGGCTCGGACTTGGCGGCCTTGAGGAGTTCGTCGTACGCGATGGTCGCGGTGCCGGTGGCGCTGGCGGCGGTGGCGGAGCGGTAGTCGGTGGAGAACGCGACGCCGCGCATGTTCGCCTTCAGGTCGGCGATACGGATGCTTTCGTCGGCGTTGCCCGTGGGGGCCTCGTAGTCCGCGATGCCGACCTCGACGTCGTCCAGTTCGCCGCTCGCGACCTGGGTGAGGAAGGGGAAGCCCTTGATCGACACGTCCGGCGTGGCGGCCAGGCCCTCGCTGCTCTTCAGCTGCGCCGCCGCCTCGTCCTCGGCGAAGCCGACGGCGACACGGTCCGCGATCGCGAAGAGGCCGCCCAGGATCACGGCGACGATGACAAGTATTCGCAGTGCGCGCATGTCTCGGTGTTCCCCCCGTTGTGCCACTCGGCGGTCGGTCCCTTCCCCGCGAGGGTAATCGCGGCGGCGGAAGGCCGGAGAGCGTTCACGAGCCTTGTCGATCACCTGTGACAGGCCTGCGGGCCCGTCTTGAAGGACCGCAGGCCCTTCAAGGGGCGCAGCCCTGGGATGGGACGGGTAGGGGCGGCGGGGGCGAGAAGGCGGTCAGGCGAGCGCGCGGCCCAGCAGATACACCGCCGGGGCCGCCGCAGTCAGCGGCAGGGCCACCCCCGCCGTGAAGTGCACGAAGCGGGACGGGTAGTCGTACGAGGCGACTCGGTGGCCGATCAGGGCGCACAGGGCAGCCGCGCCGCCCAGCAGCGCACCCGACGTACCGAGGTCCGTCGCGCCGCCCACGGCGATCCCCGCCCCCGTCGCCGCCAGCAGCGACACGACCACCGAGGCCGCTGTCGGCAACGGCAACGCGCGGGCCAGCACGGCCACGGCCACCGCGACCCCGCCCACCGCCACCGCGTCCGCCACGGCCGCCAGATACCCGGCCGCGATGATCGACAGCGCCGCGGAGGCCACCGTCGCCATCAGGCCGTACATCCGCTCGTCCGGATCCGCGTGGCTGCGCAGCCCGAGCACGATGCCGAGCAGCACCCACACCCCGAGCGTCCCGAGGATCGCGGCGGGCGCGTGTTCCCGGCCTGCCGCGAAGAGCGCCACGTCCGCCGCGAGCGCGCCCGCGAAGGCCAGCACGATGCCCTGCCGGGCCGGCCACATACCGTTCAGCCGGAACCAGCCCGCCGCCGTCACGGCCTGCAGGATCACCAGGGGTACGGCCAGCGCGTACTCCCCGATCGCCGCCGCGCCCGCCAGCAGCAGGCCCAGTACGGCCGTGATCAGCGCCGGCTGCATCCCCGGCTCGATGATCGGGGACCGGCCCTCGGCGCGGGCACGCTGGGCGTCGGTGACCCGGGCGTTGCCGGTGAGAGTCGGGGGACCGTAGCCGGGCTCGGGCTGGGGTACGGGCGGGTGCGCCACCGACTGCGGCTGCGGCTGCGGCTGCGGCTGGGCCTGAGCCGCATAATGCCCGTTCTGCCCGTCTTGCCCGACGTACCCGCCCGTCTGCGGCGGCAGATACGCCGTCTCCGTCAGGTTCCCCGCGACCGGCGCCTGCGGCTGCACCTGGGTGTCCCAGGTCTGGCCGTCCCACTGCTGGGTGTAGTGCTGGGCATGGACGGCCTGGCTCTCGTCGTACCCCTGCCAGTGCGGCTGGGCCGGCTCCGGGTACTGCTGCGGCTGCTGCTGGTGCTGGTGCTGGTGCTGGTGGGCGTCGTACCCGTACGGCTGGTTGCTCATGATGTGGGGGGTCACCCTCCTGCGAACGGCGGGAGCACCTCGACCGTGCCGCCCTCGGCCAGACGTACCGTCTCATGTTCACGGGTGCCCACCGGGTCACCGTCGACGAGGAACGAGCATCGCAGCAGTACGCGGGCGAGCTCGCCGGGGTGGCGCTCGCGGGCCTCGGCGAGGGCCTCGGCGAGCGTGGTCGCGTCGTAGGGCTCCTCGGCGACGCCGGCGGCGGACTTGGCGGCGGCCCAGTAGCGGACGGTGCCCTTTGGCATCTGCGTTCCTCTGGATTAGTCGTGACGGGCATCAGGCTACGGGGGACTCGGGGCCGTGGGGAAACCGCAGACGCCGCGAGCCCCCGGCGCGCCCGGACTATCGGGGCGCGGCCGCCTTCACCAGCCACTCCCCCATCCGCTCCAGCAGTTCCTCCCCCGCGGCGTCCTCCGCGTGCCCCATCCCGTGCTCCAGCCACAGTTCCCCGTTCTCGCCGGCCGCGTCCGCCAGCATCCCGGGGTGGTCGACCGGGAAGTAGCCGTCGCGGTCGCCGTGGACGATGAGCAGCGGGGTGGGCGCGATCAAGGGGACCGACTCCACCGGCGACAGGGGCACCGGGTTCCAGTCGCGGTGGTGGATGCGGGTACGGAAGCCGTAGCGGCCCACGAGGCGGCCGGCGGGGCGGGTGACGAGCCAGTGGACGCGGCGCATGGGGGCCGTGCCCCGGTAGTACCAGCGGGCGGGGGCGCTCACCGAGACCACCGCGTCGGGGCCGTCGGGCAGCGCCGCGTGCCGCAGTACCACCGAGCCGCCCATCGAGAAGCCCACCGTGGCCACGCGCGCGTGCCCGAGTTCCCGGGCCCAGCGCACCGCCGCCGCCACGTCGAGCACCTCCCGGTCGCCGACCGTCGAGTGGCCGCCCGATCTGCCGTGACCGCGGAAGGAGAACGTCACGACGGCCCCGTACCGGGCGAGCGTCCGGGCCACCCGTCGGACGGCCGGGCGGTCCACGTCACCCGTGAACCCATGTGCGACGACGACCGCGAGATGGCCGGTGGGTGGACTCCCGGTGTAGTCGGAGTCGTCACGGGAGCCGCCGTATACAACCGCTCCCGGGTCGTATACGGCCTCGATATTCACCCCGTCGTCAGTGGTGAGAAACCTGCGCAAACGGCTCTGGGACGGGCGTGAAGAGGCTCTACCGGCCGTCTCGGAGTTCGGAATGTCGAAAGATCGCGTCACATGACCTGCCGGACCAGCACTCATGTGGGCTATTCTGCTCGACAGAGGACTCGGGCAACGTAGCCCCCGAGTCCTTTTGTGCTTTCGGAAGCGTTGTATACGAAGCGGGAACAGCAGGTGACCGCAGGTGTACGGGGCCCCGGGATCGCAGAGCAGTTCCGTACCGCAAACGTCCTCGCAGGGACCGAGGAGGAACCAGACGTATGAGTTCTCTGCTGCTCCTGACCAATGCCCTCCAGCCGTCGACGGAGGTGCTGCCGGCCCTCGGGCTGCTGCTGCACAACGTGCGCGTGGCTCCGGCTGAAGGCCCCGCCCTCGTCGACACCCCCGGCGCCGACGTCATCCTCATCGACGGCCGCCGCGATCTGCCCCAGGTCCGCAGCCTGTGCCAGCTCCTGCGCTCGACCGGCCCCGGCTGTCCTCTCATCCTCGTCGTCACCGAGGGCGGGCTCGCCGCCGTCACCGCCGACTGGGGCATCGACGACGTACTGCTCGACACCGCCGGCCCCGCCGAGGTGGAGGCGCGGCTGCGGCTGGCCATGGGCCGGCAGCAGATCGTCAACGACGACTCCCCCATGGAGATCCGCAACGGCGACCTCTCGGTCGACGAGGCGACGTACAGCGCGAAGCTGAAGGGCCGGGTCCTCGACCTCACCTTCAAGGAGTTCGAGCTCCTGAAGTACCTGGCCCAGCACCCCGGCCGTGTCTTCACCCGCGCGCAGCTCCTCCAGGAGGTCTGGGGCTACGACTACTTCGGCGGCACGCGCACGGTCGACGTCCACGTACGACGGCTGCGGGCCAAGCTCGGCCCCGAGCACGAGTCGCTGATCGGGACCGTCCGGAACGTGGGTTATCGATTCGTTACGCCGGAGAAGGCGGACCGCTCGGGCGACGACACGAAGACCAAGGCAGGGCCCTCAAAGCCGGAGGATGCGGACGAGACGGCGGCCCTGGACACCGCCGAGGTCGCGGCCGACGCGTGACCTGGCGCCGCCGCCGGGCGGCGTACGCACGGGTAACCCACAGGGACGCCTCGTACGCCCTGCCCAGCGGCGGTCCATCCGCGTAGACTCCGCGCGTGGCCAAGGTGACTCGGGATGATGTGGCGCGACTGGCGGGAACTTCCACCGCCGTCGTCAGTTACGTCATCAACAACGGACCCCGGCCGGTCGCCCCGGCCACGCGCGAGCGTGTCCTCGCCGCCATCAAGGAACTGGGGTACCGGCCCGACCGGGTCGCCCAGGCGATGGCCTCCCGACGCACCGATCTCATAGGCATGATCGTGCCGGACGCGCGCCAGCCCTTCTTCGGCGAGATGACCCACGCGGTCGAGCAGGCCGCCGCCGAGCGCGGAAAGATGGTCCTCGTCGGCAACACCGACTACGTCGCCGAGCGCGAGGTCCACTATCTGCGGGCGTTCCTCGGGATGCGGGTCTCCGGGCTGATCCTCGTCAGCCACGCGCTCAACGACAACGCTGCCGCCGAGATAGAGGCGTGGGACGCCCGGGTCGTGCTGCTGCACGAGCGACCCGAGGCGATCGACGACGTCGCCGTCGTGACAGACGACATCGGCGGCGCTCAGCTCGCCGTACGGCATCTGCTGTCGCACGGCTACGAGTACGTCGCCTGTATGGGTGGCATCGCCGAGACGCCGCTGGTCGGCGACCCCGTCTCCGATCACGTCGAGGGATGGCGTCGGGCGATGGACGAGGCCGGGATCTCCCCGGAGGGGCGGCTGTTCCAGGCGCCGTACAACCGGTACGACGCGTACAACGTGGCGCTGGAGCTGCTCTCCGGGCCGGACCGTCCGCCGGCGATCTTCTGTTCCACCGACGACCAGGCCATCGGAGTGCTGCGGGCCGCGCGCGAGCTTCGTATCGAGGTGCCGTCGGAGCTGGCGGTGGCCGGGTTCGACGACGTGAAGGAGGCGGCGCTGACCGATCCGCCGCTGACGACTGTCGCGACGGATCGTACGGGGATGGCTCGGGCCGCGGTGGATCTGGTGCTGGACGATGGGCTTCGGGTGGCGGGGTCGCGTCGCGAGCGGGTGAAGCAGTTTCCGTCGAAGCTTGTCGCGCGGCGGTCTTGCGGTTGCGAGTAGCCTCCGGCTCTGCTGCGGGGAGCGCCGTAGGAGGTTGGGTTCGTCGCGGGGTGCGGGTGCATGGTGGCTTGTCGCGCAGTTCCCCGCGCCCCTTGAAAGCATGGGGTTGCCCTCGCTCCTGAAGCGCGACAAGGCCCGCGCCCCGAAAAGACGGGATGCGGGCCTTGCTGTGATCGGTGCTCTTAGAACAGCGCGTTGTACTGGTTGTAGCCCGTGCCCAGGTTGATCCTGCTGCCGAACAGGGACGTCGATGCCTTGTTCGTGCCCGGGTAGAGCCAGAGGGTGCCGCCCGAGTCGCGGGCCATGACGTCGGCGATGGCGTCGCCCGTCACGTCGCCGTTCGTCACGTACGCCGTGAACTTCCAGCCCGTGCGGGCCTTGATGCGGGGGGACCAGGGGGACGAGGCCTTGCCGGTGCCCTTGTAGAGGTAGAGGGTCGCGTCGGAGAAGCGGACCAGGAGGTCGGGCTTGCCATCGCCGGAGAGGTCTCCGCGGCCGAGGAGCTTGGCGCCCTTCCAGGCACCGGAGACGACCTTGATCTTGCTGTTGAACTGGCCGTTGCCCTTGCCCGGGTAGAGGTAGACCGAGCCCGAGGAGTCGAGGGCGAGGAGGTCAGGGCGGGCGTCGCCCGTCATGTCGCCGGGGATGGCGTAGGACTTGTAGCCGCCCCAGACGGAGCTGATCTGCATCCAGGTCCACTCCCAGGTGGAGTGGTTCATGTAGCTGCGGTACAGGCTGCCGTCGTTCTTGTCCCGGATGATCAGGTCCTGGTAGTAGTCCCGGTCCAGGTCGGCCTGCATGACCCAGCTGGCGTTCTGCCAGCCGTTGCCCTGGTAGTCGCGGGTCGCGAGCGACGTGCCGTTGCTCGCCTGCAGGAAGAGGTTCCCGGAGGGCGTGCGGGCGAGGAGGTCGGCGCGGCCGTCGTACGTCAGGTCCGCGTCGTCGATACGCGGCTGGGCGGCCCAGGTGTACGAGGAGACCTTGGTGAACACCGGATAGGCGCCCTTGGCGACACAGCCCGAGACGCCCCAGGAGACGATGCCGACGACCTTGCCGCCGACGACCAGGGGGCCGCCGGAGTCACCGTTGCAGGTGCTGGTCGTGCCGTCGTTGCCGCCGGAGGCCGGGGTGCCGGCGCAGACCATCGAGCCCTCGGCGAAGTAGTCCGTGCCGAGGACCGCCTTCATGGCGCTGTCGCAGGTCGCGTCCTTGACCAGCGGCAGCGTGGCCTTCTTGAGGTTCACGGCCTGCTCGCCGCCGGAGGAGGTCAGGCCCCAGCCGTACACCGTGGCATTGGTGCCGGCGGTGTAGAGCGCGCTGTCGTTGGACGCGGCCAGCGGCAACCACTTCTGGTCCAGCGGGCGGTCCAGGGTGAGGACGGCGACATCGTTCCTGATGGTGTCGTTGTCGTACCTCGGGTGCTCCCACTTCCGCAGGACGCCCGCGACCGTGCCGGTGGTGTCGTCGTTCAGGCCCGTCGCGCCGGCCAGGACCGCGCCGTTCTTCACCCAGTCCAGGCCCACGGTGCAGTGGGCGGCGGTGAGGACCTTGTTCGGGGCGACCAGGGTGCCGCCGCAGAAGTAGCCCTCCTCGGTGGCGGCGTCGTAGTACCCGAGCTGGACCATCCAGGGGGCGGAGGAGATCGTCGTCTCGCTGCCGCCGATGATGTAGGAGGACCGGGTCGGGTCGTCGGAGGAGCCCTCGGCGGATTCGCTGGACTCGGCGGAGTCCTCGGTGGCCTCGGTGGCCTCGGTGGCCTGGTCCTTCGCCGCCCTGGTCACGCGTTCGCGGAGTTCCTTGGCGGAGGCCTTGGGCGCGGCGGGCTGGTCGAGGGTGACAGTGGGCTGGGTCGGCTCGTCGGCCGCCGTCGCGGGCTGCGCCGCGAGTACGCCGACCCCGCTCAGCGCGAGCGCGAGCGTGGCGGCGGGAAGTGCCTTGAGGGCACGTATCACTCAGGGCTCCTGGGGTGCGTGGGTGACGTAGGAGGCCCGAGAAGGGCATACGACGCCGACCACCCCGACGAACACGGGTTGTACCGCGGAGCCCCCCTCCGGCGCGGTGATCGTAGGCCCCGCATGGCCCGCCGTACACAGAAATCACAGGAGTCGGACAAGTATTCGGGGACTGCGTTCCTCTGCGTCACCGCGCGGACACCCTTTATTTCCCTGACCGGCGGGAGCTGGGCGCCTTCAGGAGCGGCGCCTTCAGGAGCGCCTTTATATGGGGCGAACAAGGTTCTGGCGGGGTTCTCAGGGAGCACTCAGGAAGGTCTCATGGTCGCGCTGCAAGCTCTGAGTCATGACCGAGAGCCTCCGCCCCAGCGGCGAGTACGAGAACCCCTTCCAGGGTCAGCAGCAGCACGCCTCCGCCCCGGTGAACCCGGAGTGGCCGCCTCCGCCGGCGTACGAACCGCCGACCCCCGCTCCGGCCCCCGTGCCCGCTCCGAAGAAGCGCGCCCGAGGCCCGCTCGCCCTGCTGGCGGCCGTGGCGATCGTCGCGGCGGCGATAGGCGGCGGTACGGCGTACGGCGTCCAGGAGCTGACCGGCTCGGGCACCGTCGCCTCCAGCTCCACCAGCACCAGCGTGGTGCCGACCAGCCAGAAGGGCACGGTCTCCGGAGTGGCCACGGCGGTCAGCCCGAGCATCGTGGAGATCAGCGCCACCTCCAACGCGGGTGAGTCCACCGGTTCCGGCGTGATCATCACCAGCGACGGCGAGATCATCACCAACAACCACGTGATCTCCGGCGACTCCGAGATCAAGGTGACGACGAGCGACGGCAAGTCGTACACCGCCGAGGTCGTCGGCACCGACAGCAAGAAGGACCTGGCCCTCATCAAGCTTCAGGACGCCTCCGGTCTGAAGGCGGCGTCGCTGGGCAACTCCGACGCGGTCAAGGTCGGCGACGAGGTCGTGGCGATCGGCTCCCCCGAGGGCCTGACCGGCACGGTGACCAGCGGCATCGTCTCCGCCCTTGACCGTGACGTCACCGTCTCGACCGACGAGAGCCAGGGCCAGCAGCAACAGCAGGGCGGCGGCGGGCAGTGGCCGTTCGAGTTCGGCGGCCAGCAGTTCAACGGCGACACCGGTTCGTCCACGACCACGTACAAGGCGATCCAGACGGACGCGTCCCTCAACCCCGGCAACTCCGGCGGCGCCCTCATCGACATGAACGGCAACATCATCGGCGTCAACTCCGCGATGTACTCCGCCTCGGACGCCACCTCCTCCTCCAGCGCCGGCAGCGTCGGCCTCGGCTTCGCCATCCCGATCAACACCGTCAAGTCCGACCTGAGCACGCTGCGGGCGGGCGGCTCGGACTGACCTCGCCCTCGCGGTGGCGGCCGAACTGCACCCGCCGGTGACGCGGGCCCCCGAGGTGGCGTCGGTCGCCCGCGCGACGGCCCGCCGCAAGACGGTGGCGCGCCTGCACCGTCGTACGGTTCGCAACTGATCCTCATCCCCCGGCCCTGGAGCATGCGAGGCTGAAGGCCGGTTACGAGCCACGTCCACGTCCCACCGCAGAGGAACGAACACCACCATGAGCCCCGCCGAAGGCGCCCCTGAACCGCAGCGCATCCTTATCGTCGACGACGAACCGGCGGTACGCGAAGCGCTGCAGCGCAGTCTCGCCTTCGAGGGCTACGACACCCAGGTCGCCGTCGACGGCGCGGACGCGTTGGAGAAGGCGACCTCGTACCGGCCGGACCTGGTGATCCTCGACGTCCAGATGCCCCGCATGGACGGCCTCACCGCCGCCCGCCGTATCCGCGGCGCGGGCGACACGACCCCCATCCTGATGCTCACCGCCCGCGACACGGTCGGCGACCGCGTCACCGGCCTCGACGCCGGCGCGGACGACTACCTGGTCAAGCCCTTCGAGCTCGACGAACTCTTCGCCCGGGTCCGCGCGCTGCTGCGCCGCAGCTCGTACGCGTCCGCCGTCGCCGAGACGGCCGAGCAGGACGAGGCGCTCACCTTCGCGGACCTGCGGATGAATCTGGCGACGCGGGAGGTCACGCGGGGCGCGCGGGCGGTGGAGCTGACCCGTACCGAGTTCACCCTGCTTGAGATGTTCATGGCCCACCCCCGTCAGGTCCTCACCCGCGAGCAGATCCTGAAGGCCGTCTGGGGCTTCGACTTCGAGCCGTCCTCCAACTCCCTGGACGTCTACGTCATGTACCTCCGCCGCAAGACCGAGGCGGGCGGCGAGCCGCGCCTCGTCCACACCGTGCGCGGCGTCGGGTACGTACTGCGACAAGGCGGCGCGGAGTGAAGAAGGTCGTACGCCACTACCGGGCGCTCCCGATCCGCGCGCGGCTGTCGATGCTGGTCGCGGCGGCGGTGGCGTTCGCGGTGGCGGCGGTTTCGGTGACGTGCTGGTTCATCGTGCAGGGGAAGCTGTATGACCAGATCAACGATGAGCTGACGAAGTCGATGCGCATGGCGCGGGATCAGGCCAGCACCGCGCTCGTCGACTGCGCGCAGACCCCGAGGGAAGACGTCCGCTTCGGCCCCCGGAACACCTACTCCCAGGTGGTCCTGGAGGACGGAACGCCCTGTGTCCTGCCGTTCTCGTTCGGCACGCTCAAGGTCACACAGACGGACAAGGACGTCGCCAAGGAAACGGAAAACCTGCAGGCCGTCTTCCACAACAGCACCGACGCGGAAGGCAACGACGTACGCGTCATGGCCCTGCCGGTGAGCTTCGTCAACCAGGACACGGGGGCTACGTCCAGCGCGGCCATCCTCGTCGCCCAGCGCCTCGACGGCACCCAGGCCACCCTCAACGACCTCGCCCTGATCCTCCTCCTCGTCTCCGGCATCGGAGTCGTGGGCGCCGGAGCCGCGGGCCTGGCCGTGGCGCGGGCCGGCCTGCGCCCGGTGGACAAGCTCACCGAGGCGGTCGAACACGTCGCCCGCACCGAGGACCTGGGCATCCGTATCCCCGTGGAGGACGAGAGCGAGGACGAGGTGGCCCGCCTCTCCCGTTCCTTCAACTCGATGACGAGCGCGCTGGCGAACTCCCGTGAACTGCAACAACAGTTGATCGCGGACGCGGGCCACGAACTCCGTACGCCTCTCACGTCCCTCCGCACGAACATCGAACTCCTCACCCGCAGCGAGGAGACGGGCCGCCCCATCCCGGCCGAGGACCGCAAGGCGCTGCTCGCCTCGGTGAAGGCCCAGATGACGGAACTGGCCTCCCTGATAGGCGACTTGCAGGAGCTGTCCCGTTCGGACTCGGGTCAGCAGGGTGGCCGCCACCTCCAGGTGGTGGACTTCCAGGAGACGGTGGAGGCGGCCCTGCGCCGGGCCCGGCTGCGCGGCCCCGAGCTGACGATCACGGCGGATCTGCAACCGTGGTACGTCCGCTCCGAGCCCTCGGCGCTGGAGCGGGCCATCGTCAACATCCTCGACAACGCGGTGAAGTTCAGCCCCGAGGGCGGCACGATCGAAGTCGCCCTGAACGACGGAGTACTGACCGTCCGCGACCACGGCCCCGGCATCCCCACCGACGAACTCCCCTACGTCTTCGACCGCTTCTGGCGCTCACCGAGCGCGCGGGCCCTCCCGGGCTCGGGCCTGGGCCTGTCGATCGTGGCCCGCACGGTGGAACAGGCGGGCGGCACGGTCGCCCTCTCCCGCGCGGAGGGCGGCGGCACGCTGGCGACGGTGAGGCTGCCGGGGGCGGCCACGGCTCCGCCGGAGACACCTCAGGGGACTCCCTGACTGCCCGTAAGGGCAGTGCCCCACGAGACAATAGAGACGCATGTGCCGGGTTTCTTACGGTGGTTGCCCTCCCCCGTACCACTCCGGGGAGACACGGGGACGATCGCTGTGAGGGACGATGCAGAAGATCAAACTGACCGCCACCGGCATAGTCGTCGCCGCCGCGCTGCTGGCGGGGACCGCACCGGCGCAGGCCTCGGTGGACACCGCACCGGCGCAGGCCTCGGTGGACACCGCGGCGGCGGCGAAGGGTTCGTCGAAGCTGAAGATCCTGAAGGAGTTCGACTACTCGCGGTCGAAGACGCGGACCTTGCCGCTGCGGCTGGGTGAGTACTACCGCAACAAGCGGGGCAAGATGGTCGGCTTCGGCTGGACCAAGATCAAGAAGCGGCACAACATCACCAAGCAGGGCATCATCGGGTGGCTGGCCAAGTCGCCCAACATCGATCCCCAGGGGAACCGACGGTACGGCCTGACCGGGTTCGCGCACCGCATCAAGTGCAACTCCGGCAACTGCAAGATCGTCGACCGCCGCAAGATGATCCTGGTCACGGACGAGACGGCGACACCGGTCGGCCAGGGCCCCCGGTTCGCGTACTTCGGCGCGGTGACGTCGTACTGCTACGACACCAAGAAGACCCTGAAGTGCCCGACCTGGGTCAACACCAAGTTCAAGATCCCGAAGAGCGCGGCGGCCGACGTACAGGCCCTGAACGCCGGCAAGGCGGCGGACGGGGAGCGGTACCTGTTCACGTACGAGCCGGCGAAGACCGTCAAGGGCGTTCTGACTCTGGCGTCGTAGGACACCGATAGCGTGGACGCCGCCGCGGGCACGCGCCCGGGGCGGCGTCATGCGCTCGATTCCGGTGGAAGGACTGCTGATGAGCAAGCCCGGGAAGCGGGGGAAGGCCGCGGGAAAGACGCGGTACGTGTTCTCGTACGAGCCACTGGGCGCCCCGGAGTCGGAGCCGAAGCCGGACGCCGCCGCCGAGCGTGAGGCGCGGGACGACGAGGTCGCCGAGTTCCTGACCCAAGTCGCCGAAGTGGCCTTCGAGGCCGGCCCGAAGGGGCTGGAGCTGCGGAGTGTGGACGTGGCGTCGCGCACGTGCTCCTTCCGGCATACGGGCGAGCCGGACCCTCGCCCTCTCGTACGAGCGGGCGACCCTTCCGCGCCGCCGCCGCAAGAGACGGCCGACGAACCCAGCGGCGTCGTACTCCTCGGCTCCCCGTCCTGGGCCCACCTCGCCCACCTGGTCGCCGAACTCCCCTTCCTGTTCTCCTTCCGCGGCTACGGCCCGGAAGGCGGCCCGGAACTGTGCGGGGTGGACGCACCCACGCGGGAATGGGCGGACGTGCTGGTGGAGCACCGGGGCGAGCACTGGCGCGTACGGGTGGAGCTGGAAGGACGGGAACGCCCGATCGAGTTCCCCGGCATGGAGATCGGCGAACTCTTCGGCGAGGGCGGATACGAGAAGTACCTGGTGGAGGGAACGACGGATCTGCTGGATGCCGGGATCTAGGCGTTCTGTCCACGGGGTGCCCGCGATCAGAGGAAGCGGAGCCGTTCCAGCGCCCTACGGAGGTCACCGACCCAGCGGTCGTAGGCAGGAACCTTCCTGAGCCGCGCCCCTCCCCGTCCCGGTTTCCCGCCCGCTTCGCCCGATGACGTTCACACCCACCTCGCCATTGACGCGTTCTGTGCACGCGGACCGTGACGAGGACGGCACCGGCGGCGCGCCGGTTACGCCTCGTCCCAGCGGAACAGGCGGGCAGCGATCAGGGTCAGGACGGCGGCGAAGGCGAGCAGGCCCGCCATGACGGGGAGGGCCGCGGACCAGCCTTCGCCTCGGGACAGTACGTCCTGCATCGCCTCACCGAGGTGCTTGAGCGGCAGGAATTCCGACACCGTACGGAGCCACTGCGGTGCGGAGTCGAGCGGGAAGAAGGAGCCGGAGAGGAAGGCCATCGGGAGGATGACGATCTGGGCCATCCCGTTGGCGGCCTCCTCGGACTTGGCCCAGGCGCCGACGACCAGCCCGATGGACATGAAGGCCAGCGTGCCGCACAGGATCAGCGGAAACGACAGCCACCAGTAGCCGGTAAGCCGCAGACCGAAGTAGGGCAGGGTGGCCACTCCGAGGAAGATCGCGGTCTGCGCGAGGGCCAGCGTCAGATTCACACCGATACGGGCGCCGATCACCGAGCCGGCGTTGACAGGCGCCAGCCACAGTCGGCGCAGGAGGCGCTTCTTGCGCCAGCTGACCAGGTTGAGCGCGGTACCGAACACCGCCCCCATGGCCACCGCCCAGCCGAGCAGGCCGGGGGTGAGGAACTGGATCGGCTTGGTCGACTCGTCCTCGACCTGCCCGGACGTCAGCGTGTAGGCGGGCGGCTGACCGGTAGCGGCCTGATTGGCCCTCTCGACGATCGACCCCAGGATGCCCTGCACGTTCCCCGCCCGTACCAGGTCGGCCGCCGAGAAGCGCAGTTCGACCTCTCCCGCGGCCTGGCTGACCGCAGCGTCGGCGTCGCCCTTGCGGACCTTTTCCAGGGCGTCGGCGCGGGCTGCCGCCGAGCCGTCCGTCTTCTCGATCCGCAGCACGTCACGGAGCTGTTCGCGTTCCTTGTCGGGCATCTCGTCCAGAACTGCGACATCACCGACCTGGATCACCTTCGACTCGGAGACGCCGGCGTCCTTGAGGAGGGTGCCGAGCAGCACCAGGAACATCAAGGGGAAGATCAGCATGAAGAAGACCGCTGTCCGGTCGCGCAGCAGACCCAGCGTCATGGCCTTGGTGAGACTGCGGAAGGACTGAACCCCCGTCCCCTTCCTCGTCCTCACTCGCGGTACTCCCGTCCGGTCAACCGGAGGAAGACATCCTCAAGGGAGTCCACCCCCAGCTCGCTTATCAAATCGCTGGGCGGGCCGACTCGCAGGACTCTGCCGTGGTCCATCACCGCCACCCGGTCGCACAGCTTCTCGGCCTCGTCCATGTAGTGGGTGGTCAGGACGACGGTGCGGCCTTCGGCGTTGATGTCGCGCAGGAGATCCCACAGGTTCCGGCGAGCCTGCGGGTCGAGGCCCGTGGTCGGCTCGTCGAGGAAGACCAGCTCCGGGTCGTGCACAAGCGCGCAGGCGATGGAGAGCCGTTGCACCTGGCCGCCGGAGAGCCTGTCGTCGCGGACGCCGCCCTTCTCGGTCAGGCCGACCTTCTCCAGCATCGCATCGGCGTTTTCGCCAGGGACGCCATAGAGGGAGGCGAAGGTGTGGATCTGCTCACGGGCGGTGAGCTTCTCGAAGAAGGCGGAGGACTGGAGTTGGACGCCGATCCGGGGCAACAGGGCCTTGTTGCGTGGCCAGGACGCCTCGCCGAGCACGGTCACAGTGCCCTCGTCGGGCTCGCGCAGTCCCTCGATGATCTCCAAGGTGGTGGTCTTGCCCGCGCCGTTCGGTCCGAGAATGCCGTAGAACTCGCCGCTCTTGACCTCGAACGAGACCCCGTCGACAGCCTGTACGTCCCCGTACCGCTTGCGCAGTCCTTCGACTGTGATCGCATCGGTGACCATGACGACCGACGCTACCCCGGAATGATCGACTCCGGCGGCGCTGTGACGGATTCGGCTCAGCCCACGGGGCGCTTATGGTTCTCGATGTACTGCTTCACGACGGTCAGGGGCTCCCCGCCGCAGCTTCCGGCGAAGTAGGAGCCGGACCAGAAGTGTCCGCCCCACAGGTACCTGTGGACGTGTGCGTCGCACTCCTTGCGCAGCAGGCGGGCGGAGACTCCCTTGAGGGAGTTGACCAGCTTGGAGAGCTGGGCCTTCGGCGGGTAGTGCACGAGCAGGTGTACGTGATCCTCTTCGCCGTTGAACTGCTTCAGATCGGCCTCGAAGTCCGCGCAGACCTCCCGCATGATCTCTTCGCAGCGCGTCAGCATCTCGTTGGTGAATGCTTTGCGCCGGTACTTGGTGACGAACACCAAGTGGACGTGAAGTTGTAGACGACGTGGCGGCCGGTTCTGGCATCGGGATTCGGATTCCAACGCGGCGAAAAACCAAGTGTAGCATTGCGATCACTGTGAGTGAATTTGGCATGGTGAAGCGGCAGTTCGGGCACCGCGCCCGACTGGCGCTCAGCCCTGCCGAGATCCGGGTCATGGACGACCAGGCGCACGCGGCCCGCACTATGTGGAACTGCCTGCACGCGTGGTGGCAGATGATGCCGAAGGACAAGCGGACCCTCGCTGCCGCTGATGCGGCGATACGGGAAGCCCGTAAAGAGCTCGACTTCCTCGCCAAGCTGCCCGCGCAGGCATCCCAGGCGGTGCTGAAGACGTACTTCCGTGCCTGGGTGAACTGCTGGGAAGGCCGGGCAGAGGAGCCGAACTTCAAGGCCCGGTTCCGGTCGCCGATGTCCGTGGACATCCCGCAGGGCCGTGACCTGAACATCGTCCGCGTCCACCGCCGCTGGGGCATGGTCAACCTGCAGAAGATCGGCCGCGTCCGCTTCCGCTGGACCAAAGACCTCCCCGTGGGCAAGCGAGCAGGCACCGACAACCGGATCACCGGCGCCCGGCTGGTGAAGGATGCGCTCGGCTGGCACATCGCCTTCCGCATCCAGACCCTCGAAGCCAAGCCGCAGCCCCACCAAGGCCCGGAAGTCGGCATCGACGCCGGAGTGAACATCCCCCTCGCCCTGTCCAACAAGGACCACCAGGACCACGGGCGTCCTCCACTCCTGCCGGACGGCACCGCCGACCGGGACAAATGGCTCACCCCGAAGGAGAAGACCAGACTCCTCAAGCTGGAACGGCAGGCCGCACACCGCAAGAGCTTCCGCAAGAAGGGGGAGAAGACTTCCCGCCGCTTGCAGCACACCTACGACCAGATCAAGCAGCTCCGAGCAAAAGCCACGCGACGAGCCTTGGACTGGCAGCACAAGACGACCACCTACCTCGCCCGTACGTACGGCGTGATCGTGGTCGAACAGCTCAACATCACGAACATGGTCAAGTCCGCCCGGGGCACCATCGAGGAGCCGGGCAAGAACGTCAAAGCCAAGGCCGGTCTCAACCGCTCCATCGCACAAGAGGCGTGGGGACGCACGGTGACGATACTGACGTACAAGCTCGCCCGCTACGGCGGCCAGATCGTCAAGGTTCCCGCCCCGAACACCTCCCGACGCTGCTCCGCATGCGGATTCACCGTCCCCGGCAGCAGGGAAGACCAGGCCACGTTCGTATGCAAGAACCCCGACTGCGACTTCCAGTGCAACGCCGACTGGAACACAGCGAGGAACATCTTGCACCTGTACCGGATCAGCCACGACATCGTGGAGGTCCCGGCCGCCGGAAGGCGCGGTCGCAGGGCGGCTAAAACCGTCAAGCCTGTCGCCGCAAGGTAGACGGGAATCCCCTTCCTGAGCTTGCGAAGGAGGGGAGAACTTCAATCGTACGGCTACTACATCGACGGCATCTCCGACGTGGAGGAGAAGCTGGATCCGAAGACCTGCTCCCGCTGATCCCTCCCGCGTTCGAGGGCTACGGGACCGTACTCGCCGAGAACGGTCCCGTAGCCCTCGACCTGCTGAGAGCCCAGGGCACGGCACCCGCATCGCCGCCCGCGTGGGCCGTCAGCCGAGCCGACGGGCCAGTACCTGTCCCGGCCAGGAGTCGGACAGGAAACGCTCGGTCGGTGTGAAGCCGTTGCGCTCGTAGAACGCGACCAGTTCGCCTCCGCCGCCCGCCCAGCAGTCGACCCGCAGCAGGTCCACGCCGGCCCGCCGGGTCTCCTCGGCGGCGTGGGCCAGCAGCGCCGCCCCGATGCCCCGCCCCGCGTACCGCCGGTCGGAGACCAGCAACCGGACGTACCGCTCGGGTTCACCGGCCGGCGCGATCGGCATCTGCGGGCTGGGGCCGGAGTCGAGCACGAGGGCCCCGACCGGTACGCCGTCCAGCTCGGCGATGTGGGGGTCGTTCTCGGTCGTGTAGCGCTCGACCCGCTCCGGCCCGCCGGGGCGTTGCGAGTACGGGATCGTGCCCCACTGCTCGGTGTTGCCGCGCGCGTTCATCCAGTTCACCGCGGAGTCGAGCATGGCCAGGATGGCCGACGCGTCGGCTGGGGCGCCTGGTCTGATGCTTATGCCGTTGCCGTGTGTGGTGTCGCGCATGGTGGAAGCGTCTCTGACTGGCTCAGTGATCCGCAATGTTGCTCAGGGATGTGAGCCCATCGCCTTCGTGCCCTGGTGCTGAACGGCAGAAGCCGTCAGCCCGCGTGGCACGTCCCTTCGGACGCTGGTCGGCCAGGCCGCGAGGCCGAACCGAGGAGGGGGCCCGACGTCGCCTGGGCGCCGGGCATGCGGTGACCGGCTGCCACCACATAACTACGTTTCGCTCATCCGACTGGTGAGCCCGGGCAGTTCGCCGCGAAGGGCCCGAGGCGGATGCCTCGGGCCCTTCGGGAACTGCTGGAGCTGTACGTCGACTACTGCTTCTGCACGATCGTGATCCGGTTCGCGACCGGCGGGGCCAGCGGGCTCGTCGCCGACGAGTTGGCGAGCAGGTACGCCTCCAGCGCCGCGAGGTCGTCACCACCGACCAGGTCGTTCGTGCCCTGGCCGAGCGTGGGGATGCTGTCGCCGCCGCCCGCGAGGAAGCTGTTCGTCGCGACGCGGTACGTGGCGGTCGGGTTGATGGCCGCACCGTTGAGCTTGACGGAGTCGACGACGATACGGTCGGCGCCGGACTTCGTCAGGTCGAGGGTGTACGTGAACCCGGTCGACGGCAGGAGGATCTTCGGGGACGCGGTGTTCGAGCCGGAGACCTGCTCCTGGAGGACCGAGATCAGCTGGGCACCCGTGAAGTCCTGCAGGTTCACGGTGTTGGAGAACGGCTGGACGGTGAAGCCCTCGGCGTAGGTCACCACGCCGTCGCCCTCGGTGCCCTTGGCCGCGTAGGTGAGCGGCGCGCGCACACCACCGGGGTTCATCAGGGCGAGGTCGGTCTCGGGGTCGAGCGCCTTGCCGGCGGCGAGTTGCGCGTCGGCGATGAGGTCGCCCATCGGGGACTCGGTGCCGGTGTTGGGGACGTCGGCGGATATGTAGCCGATGGCGCGGTTGCCGATCGGCGCCGCGAGGGTGTTCCACCTGTTGATGAGGGCCGTCATGTCGGCGGCCTTCTCGACGTCACGCGTGACCACGTGGTTGGCGGACTTCACGGCCGTACGGGAGATGTCCCCGCTCCAGCGGTCGTACGTCAGCGTCGTGTCGGTGTAGAGGCGGCCGAAGGACGCGGCCGAGGTGACCGTGCGCGGCTTGCCCGAGGGGTCGTTGATCGTGCAGGCGTACGCGGCGTGCGTGTGGCCGGTGACGAGGGCGTCGACCTTCGGGGTGATGTTCTTGGCGATGTCGACGATCGGACCGGAGATGCCGTCACCGGCGCCGGGCGAGTCGCAGTCGTAGTTGTACGCCTGCGAGGCGGGCGCACCGCCCTCGTGGATCAGCGCGACGACCGACTTGACGCCCTGGCGCTCCAGCACCTTGGCGTACTTGTTGATCGTCTCGACCTCGTCCTTGAAGGTGAGGCCCTTGACGCCCTCGGCGGAGACGACGCCCGGGGTGCCCTCCAGGGTCACACCGATGAAGCCGATCTTGACGCCGTTCTTCTTCCACACCCAGTAGGGCTTCAGGAGCGGCTTCTTCGTCTTGTCGTCGATGACGTTCGCGGCGAGGTACGGGAAGTTCGCGCCCTCGAACTCCTCACCCTCGACGTAACAGCCGTCGGTGGGGTGGCAGCCGCCCTTCTGCAGACGGGCCAGTTCCTTGGCACCCTCGTCGAACTCGTGGTTGCCGACGCTGGTCACGTCCAGGTCGAGGCCGTTGAGCGCCTCGATGGTGGGCTCGTCGTGGAACAGACCGGAGATCAGCGGGGAGGCGCCGACCATGTCACCGGCGGCCGCCGTGATGGAGTACTTGTTGTCCTCGCGGGCCTTGCGCAGATGCGTGGCCAGGTACTCGACACCACCGGCGTTGATCGTCTCGGTGTGGCCGTCCTCGTGGACATGCGTGACCCGGCCCGAGGAACCGGCCGGCGGCTCCAGGTTGCCGTGCAGGTCGTTGAACGACAGCAGCTGCACATCCTGGTACCGGCTCAGCTTGCCCTTGCCCGGCTTGTACGTCTTGGCCTCACCGGCGCTCGCCGGAATGGCGGCCGCCAGCGCGCCGACGGTCGCGATCCCGGCCGCGAGGGCGAGGATCCGGTTACGGCGGCTTCTACGGCGCTGCGCCTGGGGTGTGGCTGACATGTGCCCCCCTGGTTCGTAAGGTTCGTAAGGTTCGAAAGGGTTCAAAAAGGTTTGAAAGGGTTCGTACGAGAAGTAGGAGAGACGTGAGAACAAGGCCCCGTCCGGCCGAAGCCTAGGGTCAACGCGCGTAGCACGGGAGGGGGTTCATGGTTACGAGCTGATTGCGGGCCCCGCAAGGGGCGCGAGACTGTGACATATGCGGCTCCGCCGCGGGGCGCGATCAGCCACAAACCACCCGCAGCCGCAAGACCACGGTTTCCGGCCGAGCTCATAGGCAGCCCCCACCCCCTCGGAGCTAACCTCATACCCATGACCAGCGACGACACGGCTCGGCCCGGCGCAGCCGCACGCAGTATCGAAACCCGCCTGGAACTGCCCCCCGCCCAGAAGGACGCCGTACTCACCCTCCTCGAAGAGGCCGCCCAGGTCGACGGCCAACAGGCAGTGTCCGAGCAGGGCCGGCTGCAACTCCGCGGCGGCCCCCGTGAGGGCATCCGGCACCTCCTCCTCACCGTTGGCGACCAACTGGTCGGCTACGCCCAACTGGAGGACACGGACCTCGTGGAGGCTCCTGCCGCCGAGCTGGTCGTCCGCCCCTCCCACCGGGGCCACGGCCACGGCCGGGCCCTCGGCTCCGCCCTCCTCGCCGAGTCCGGCAAACGCCTGCGCGTCTGGGCGCACGGTGGCCACTCCGCCGCCCGCCACCTCGCCCAGGTCCTGGGTCTCACCCTCTTCCGCGAACTGCGCCAGATGCGCCGCTCCCTCGCCGACTTCGACCCGCCCGAGCCGGTCCTCCCCGACGGCGTCACCGTCCGCACCTTCGTCCCCGGCGAGGACGACGGGGCCTGGCTCGCCGCGAACGCGGACGCCTTCGCCCACCACCCCGAACAGGGCAGCCTCACCCAGCGCGACCTCGACGACCGCAAGACCGAGCCCTGGTTCGACCCGGCCGGCTTCTTCCTGGCCTTCCGGGACGGTGAACTCATCGGCTTCCACTGGACCAAGGTCCACGCCGCCGAACAGCTCGGCGAGGTCTACGTCGTCGGCGTCCGCCCCGGCGCCCAGGGCGGCGGCCTCGGCAAGGCCCTCACCACGATCGGCCTGCGCCACCTGGCCACCCAGGGCCTGCCCACCGCGATGCTCTACGTCGACGCCGACAACAAGGCGGCGGTGACCGTGTACGAGCGCCTCGGTTTCGCGACGTACGAGACGGACCTGATGTACCGCAGCGAAACCTGATGTAACGGCAGCCAACGGCAGCCAACGGGAGTCAACGGGAGTCAACGGGAGTTATCCACAGGCTGGGGGCGGTGATGTTGACACCGCCCCCTCTCTTACACCACCCTTTCACTACTCAATTAGTGAAAGGGTGGTGCACGTGGTCGAGTACCGAATCGACCGGCGCAGCGGAGTCGCCACCTACCTGCAGATCGTCCAGCAGACCAAACAGGCTCTGCGCCTCGGCCTGCTGGAACCAGGGGACAAGCTGCCCACGGCCCGCGAGGTCGTGGAGGCCACGGCGATCAACCCGAACACCGTCCTGAAGGCCTACCGCGAGTTGGAGCGCGAGGGCCTGGTCGAGGCACGGCGGGGTCTCGGCACGTTCGTACGGAAGTCGCTGGGGTCGACCCCGGCGGACTCCCCGTTGCATGCCGAGCTGTCCGCCTGGACGGACCGGGCCCGCGAGGCGGGACTCGAACGGGACGACGTGGCCGCGCTTTTCAACTCCGTACTGGAAGAACACTTCAAGGAAGAACACCTCAAGGGGGACGACGCATGACCAGCACAGCTTTGGAGGCAGCCGCACTCGGCAAGAAGTTCGGCCGGCGGAAGGCCGGCTGGGCGCTGCACGACTGCACGCTGCGGATCCCGGCGGGGCGCGTCTGCGCGCTCGTCGGGCCGAACGGCGCGGGCAAGTCGACGCTCCTGGCCCACGCGGCCGGTCTGCTCGCGCCCACCGAGGGCAGCATCCACGTGCTGGGTACGACCCCGGCGGGGGCTCGCGAGCGCATCGCGTACGTCGCCCAGGACAAGCCCCTCTACCCGCAGCTCACCGTCGCCGAGACCCTGCGCCTGGGCCGGGAGCTCAACCCCGGGCGCTGGGACGCGGCCGTCGCCGGGCGGGTCGTGGACGAGGGCGGCCTGGACCGGGACGCCAAGATCCGCTCCCTCTCCGGCGGCCAGCGCACCCGGGTCGCGCTCGCTCTCGCCCTGGGCAAGCGCCCCGAACTGCTGCTCCTGGACGAGCCGATGGCCGACCTCGACCCGCTCGCCCGGCACCAGCTGATGGGCACCCTGCTCGCGGACTCCGCCGAGCACGGCACCACGGTTGTCATGTCCTCGCACGTGGTGGCCGAACTGGAGGGCTCCTGCGACCACTTGCTCCTCCTCGGTGAGGGCCGCGTCCGCCTCGCGGGCCCGCTGGACGAACTCCTCGCCGCGCACACCCTGGTCACCGGCCCGGCCGGCGACCTCGCCCCGCACACCGTCGTCGAGTCCCGTACGACAGGGCGTCAGGTCACCGCGCTCATCCGGCCGCAGGGCCCGGTCGGCGCCGGCTGGCAGACCGACGAACCGACCCTGGAGGAACTGGTCCTCGCCCACCTGCGGGCACCGCAGGCCCCGGCGCTCACCCTCGTGGACGGCGGCGACGAGACCGAGGTCCAGGAGGCCGCCGTATGAGCGCCGCGACCGTGAAGGCCGTCGGGACGGCGGCCGAGGCCCCGGCCCCCCGCCCCGTGAGCCCGGCCCGCGGCCTGTTCCGGGCCATGATCCGCCTGCACCAGTCGGCGGTGTGGTTCTGGGGACTGCTGGTGGTCCTGACCGCCGGGGCCCTGCTCTGGGCGGCCGGACCGGGCGTGGACGCCGCCTGGGCCGAGTACGTGAAGAGCGGGTGCCTGGAGACCGACTACTGCGAGGTCGGCCCGGCGTACAACAAGTACGAGACGGCCGTCACCTTCGGCACCTTCGTCCTGAGCCTCGCCCCGGAGCTGATCGGCGCCTGGGCGGGCGCCGCGCTGATCGCCCGCGAGCTGGAGACCGGCACCGCCCGGCTGGCCTGGACCCAGTCCGTCGGCCCGGTCCGCTGGCTGGCCGCCAAGCTCGCCGTCCCGGCGGCCCTGATCGTCTCGGGGACGCTCCTGCTGACTCTGTTGAACCGTTTGGTGTGGTGGTCGGAGGCCGACCTCCGCCGGGCGCTGAACACCCGGGACTGGTTCGACACCGCGACCTTCACGGCCCACGGCACCGCCGCCACCGCCCACGCCCTGCTCGGCCTGGCCATCGGTGTCTGCGCCGGCCTGCTGCTCCGCCGCTCGCTGCCCGCGCTCGCCGTCGGCCTGCTGGGCACGGCCCTCGCCACGAGCACCCTCGTGTCGTACCGCGGCAGCATGTGGCCGGCCGAGACCCTCGTCGTCAGGACCACGGAACCGGACTTCATCGACCTCCACCCCTCCTCCCACTACTGGCCCCTCCAGCTCGTCGAGACCGGCATCGCCCTCGCCCTCGCCGCCGTACTGGTCCTGCTCTCCTTCCGCCTCCTGCGCCGCCACACGGGAGGCACCCGATGACCGCCACCACGACGACCCCCGCCCGCGGCGGCTCCCGCCTCCGCCCCCGCGGCCTGACCTGGGCGATGCTCCGCCTGCACGCCTCGGCGGGGTCGTTCTGGGCACTGCTCGTGGCCCTGGCCGCCGGGGCACTGCTCTGGGCGTACGGGCCGGGCGGGGACGCCGCCTGGGCCGAGTACGACCGGCCGGGCTGCCACGACGGGGAGCCGAACCTGGGCTGCGACTACTCGGGCCCGGCGTACGACCGGTACGACACGGCCGTCCAGCTCAGCTCGGCCGTCATCGGCCTCGCCCCGATCCTGGCCGCCCTCTGGGCGGGCGCCGCGCTGATCGGCCGCGAGCTGGAGAACGGCACGGCACAGCTGGCCTGGACCCAGTCCGTCTCACCCGCCCGCTGGCTGACCGCCAAGCTCGCCGTGCCCGCCGCCCTGCTCACCGCCGGCACGCTCCTGCTGACCCTGCCGCACCGGCTGATGTGGTCGGAGTACATCGAGAAACGGGGCCAGTGGGGCACCTGGGAGTGGCACGAGAGCCAGATCTTCATCGCCAACGGCCCCCTCGCCACCGCCCACGTCCTGCTCGGCCTCGCCGCCGGCGTCCTGATCGGCCTGCTCACCCGCAGGTCCCTGACCTCGCTCGGCTACGGTTTCTTCGCCATGGTGGGCCTGCTCTACGGGTTCGCGGCGCTGCGCCCGTACCTGTGGCCGGTCGTGACCGCGACGACGTCGCCGAAGGAGGGCTATCCGGACACCGTCGGCATGATCGTCACGGATGGCGCCCTGGGCCCCGGCGGTGACCGGGTCCCGGACCCATGTCTCTCCGGCGGGAAGTGCGCCCTCGGTGCCGACGGCATCACCGGCTACTACCGCGACTACCACCCGTCCTCCCACTTCTGGCCCCTCCAGCTCGTCGAGACCGGGATCGCCCTCGCCCTCGCCGCCCTGCTGGTCCTGGCCGCCTTCGCCCTGCTGCGCCGCCGTACGGCGGGCGTCTCGTCCCCGCGTACGGGAGGCACCACCCCATGACCACCACCGCCGCACCCGCCACCACCACTCCCGCCGGCCTTGAGGACCCGGGCCGGCGCCCCCGTGGCCTGACCTGGACCGTCCTGCGCCTGCACCGCCCGGCGCTGCTCGTATGGGCCGCGTACGTACTGCTGCTGGCCGGATGGCTGCTGTGGCTGCGGTTCGTGACGCTGGAGCAGGCCCGGACGAAGCTGCCCGGCTGCCCGCTGTCGGAGTCCGACTGCGTCGACGCCGAGGCGCTGATCACCTTCGGCGACGGCGTCAGCACGGCCGCGACGCTCATCGCCTACCTCACCTACGGCGTCGCCGCCTGGGCCGGCGCCTCGCTCATCGGCCGTGAGCTGGAGCGCGGCACGGCCCAGCTGGCCTGGGCCCAGTCCGTCACCCCTACCCGCTGGCTGGTGGCCCGGCTGGCCGTGCCCGCCGCGCTCCTCGCCCTCGGCACGACCGTGCTGTTCCTGCTCTACCGCGAGCTCTGGGCACCGAAGCACGACATGTACGGCTACCAGTGGTACAACCCCGACCCCATGGTGGCCCTCGGCCCCCTGACGGTGGCGTACGCCCTGTGCGGGCTGGCCGTCGGCGCCTTGGCGGGCCTCGCCCTGAAGCGGGCACTGCCGGCGCTGGTCGTGGCCCTCGGCTTCATGGCCCTCTTCCACGTGTATCTCGACCGGAACACCAGATGGCTGTGGCCCACCGAGCGGCTCACGGGCTTCGCCGCGAGCAGGGTGCCGAACGACGCGCAGCACATCGACCTCGGCGTGATCACGGAGGCGGGCACCCGGGCCGACGACGTCCTCCTGAACTGCTTCGGCGCCGAGGCCGACGAGTCCCTCTCCGCGTGCATGACCAACCACAACATCACCGGTCTGTACGCCGACGTGCACCCGCCCTCCCACTTCTGGCCGCTGCATCTCATGGCCACCGGCATCGTCCTCACCGTCACCGCCCTCGCCGTCACCGCCGCCTTCTGGCTGCTCCGCCGCCGCACAGCCACCCACTGAGACCCCGCCGCGCCCCCACGCACTCACGGCCCGCCGCGCCCCCACGCACTCACGGCCCGCCGCACCCACCCCACGAGCGGCCCCCGAACCGGTACGCCCCTCCTACGGGGGGAGGGGCGTACCGAAGGCGTGTCCGGGGCTTCAACGGAGCGCTCCGGGCGCCCCCGTGGACGCCCGTGAGCCTCCCTGCGATATCCCGCACGTAAGGTCCCCGTAACCGGCGATTCAGACGACCTTGCGACGCTTCCGCAATGAACCCCGTCGTGCCCGAGCCCTCGCCTCCCCCACGCAGCGGCCCAAGCAACGGGAAGAGCAAGGGGGTTGGCCACCATGCGGCCACGGCCACCGGCTCGGCCGTCCACCCGGAAGCCACCGCCGGCGCCACCAGCGACTCCACCGGCCACGTCGCCGATGTCGTCGCCAGGATCGACGCGGACATCGCCGGACATGTCGCCGCGTTCCCCGCCGCGCTCCCCCCGGCACTCTCTGACGCGCCCGTAATGCTCGCCGCGCGGAACAATGGTGTTATGAGCCAGTCCAACGCCCAGGCAACCCAGGTCCAGCACCCGCAGCCTTCCGTCGGTTCCATAGCCGCCCACCGCCGGCACACCACGACGGCCGCGGTCTCCGACCTGGAACCCGACCTCGACGCCGACCTCGACGCGTACGAGGAGGCCCCGTACGACGGCGAGCAGCTGCCCCAGGGCCGCTTCCTGGACCGGGAGCGCAGCTGGCTCGCGTTCAACGAGCGGGTCCTCGAACTCGCCGAGGACCCCAACACGCCCCTGCTCGAACGGGCGAACTTCCTGGCGATCTTCGCCAGCAACCTGGACGAGTTCTTCATGGTCCGCGTGGCCGGCCTGAAGCGCCGTATCGCCACCGGTGTGGCCACGAAGTCCGCCTCCGGCCTCAAGCCCCGCGAGGTGCTGGAGATGATCTGGGCCCGCTCCCGCGAGCTGATGGCCCGGCATGCCGCCTGCTTCCACGAGGACGTCGCCCCCGCGCTGGCCGAGGAGGGCATCCACCTCGTCCGCTGGAGCGAGCTGACGGAGAAGGAGCAGGCCCGCCTCTTCACGCTGTTCAAGCACCAGATCTTCCCGGTCCTCACCCCGCTGGCCGTGGACCCGGCCCACCCCTTCCCGTACATCTCGGGTCTCTCGCTGAACCTGGCCGTGGTCGTCCGCAACCCGGTCTCGGGTCACCGGCACTTCGCCCGGGTCAAGGTCCCGCCGCTGCTCTCCCGCTTCCTGGAGGCCTCCCCGAACCGGTACGTGCCGCTCGAGGACGTGATCGCCGCCCACCTCGAAGAGCTGTTCCCGGGCATGGAGGTCCTTGAGCACCACACCTTCCGCCTCACCCGGAACGAGGACCTGGAGGTCGAGGAGGACGACGCCGAGAACCTGCTCCAGGCCCTGGAGAAGGAGCTCATGCGGCGCCGCTTCGGCCCGCCGGTGCGCCTGGAGGTCGAGGAGTCCATCGACCAGTACGTCCTGGACCTGCTGGTACGCGAGCTGAAGATCAAGGAGGCCGAGGTCTACCCGCTGCCGGGCCCTCTCGACCTCACCGGTCTCTTCGGCATCGGCGGCCTGGACCGCCCCGAGCTGAAGTACCCGAAGTTCATCGCCGGCACCCACCGCGACCTGGCGGAGGTCGAGTCGGCGTCGGCACCCGACATATTCGCCGCCCTGCGCGAGCGCGACGTCCTGCTGCACCACCCGTACGACAGCTTCTCCACGTCCGTACAGGCCTTCCTGGAGCAGGCGGCCGACGACCCGGACGTCCTCGCGATCAAGCAGACCCTGTACCGGACCTCGGGCGACTCCCCGATCGTCGACGCGCTGATCGACGCCGCCGAGTCCGGCAAGCAGGTCCTCGTCCTGGTGGAGATCAAGGCCCGCTTCGACGAGCAGGCCAACATCAAGTGGGCGAAGAAGCTGGAGGAGGCGGGCTGCCACGTGGTCTACGGCCTCGTCGGCCTCAAGACCCACTGCAAGCTGTCCCTGGTGGTCCGCCAGGAAGGCGAGACCCTCCGCCGCTACTCGCACGTGGGCACCGGCAACTACCACCCGAAGACGGCCCGGCTCTACGAGGACCTGGGCCTGCTGACGGCCGACCCGCAGGTCGGCGCGGACCTGTCCGACCTGTTCAACCGGCTCTCCGGCTACTCCCGCCGCGAGACCTACCGCCGGCTGCTCGTCGCGCCCAAGTCCCTGCGCGACGGCCTGATCGCCCGCATCGCCAAGGAAGTCCAGCACCACCGTGCCGGACGTCCCGCGCATGTCCGCATCAAGGTCAACTCGATGGTGGACGAGGCCCTCATCGACGCCTGCTACCGCGCCTCCCAGGCCGGCGTGCCGGTCGACATCTGGGTGCGCGGCATCTGCGCCGTACGTCCGGGTGTCCCCGGCCTGTCGGACAACGTGCGCGTACGGTCCGTGCTCGGCCGTTTCCTGGAGCACTCCCGGATCTTCGGCTTCGGTAACGGCGGCGAGCCCGAGGTGTGGATCGGCAGCGCCGACATGATGCACCGCAACCTCGACCGCCGGATAGAAGCCCTGGTACGGGTGACCGACCCGGCCCACCGGGCGGCCCTCAACCGCCTGCTGGAGACCGGTATGTCCGACACGACCTCCTCCTGGCACCTCGGTCCGGACGGCGAGTGGACCCGGCACTCGACGGACTCGGACGGCCAGCCCCTGCGCAATGTCCAGGAGATGCTCATTGACGCCCGGAGGCGCCGGCGTGGCAACGCAACACCTTGACCCCACGGACCCCACCGCCGTGCCCGCGGACGCCCTCGCCGGGTATCTGCGGGCGCGTGCCACGGAGTTCCTGCGCGCGCTGCGCACCTACCGGGAGACCGGTGGGGGCACAGCCGCCGGAACCGAGGAGTCCACCGACGCGGCCCTCGCCCTGCGCCGCTCGGCCCGCCGCATCAGCGGCACCCTCCACACCTTCCGGCCCCTCCTGGACGCGGACTGGTCCGAATCCCTCCGCCCCGAACTCGCCTGGCTCTCCGGCACGTTGGGCCGCGAACACGCCTACGCGGCCCGCCTGGACCGCCTGGTCACAGCCCTGAACCGCCTCTCGGGCGCGACAACGTTCCCGACCCAGTCGGCAGCGGGCAACCGCTCCACGAGCACCCGTTCCGCCGCCGGCCCCGCCGCGGGCACCCGTTCCACCGCCACCCCCGCTACGGACAGCCGTTCCGCCCCCGCCCCCGCTGTGGGCAGTCGTTCCGCTGGGGCGGAACGGGTGGGCGATGGGGGTCCCCCCGCTCATGGGGGTCCCCCCGCTCGAGCGAAGCCGAGAGTGGGGGAGAAGCCGAGAGTGGGGGAGAAGCCGAGAGTGGGGGAGAAGCCGAGAGTGGGGGAGGAACCCGGCACCGCCGGCCCAGGTACCCGCCCCACAGCAACCCCGGACCGGGGCAACCTCACGGTAGGCGCGGCAAAAGCGGGCGCCCTACTGGACCGCCAGCTCACCCTCGCCCGCACCCGAGCCCACTCCGCCGCCCTGCAAGCCCTCGGCTCCTCCCGCTTCCACGCCGTCGCGGACAACGTCGCCGTCCTCGCCAGCGAGGTCCCGCTCACCCCCACCGCGGCCACCGCCGACCTCCGCCCCCTGGCCGCCGCCGCCCACGACCGCCTTCGCGACGCGGTCACCGGCCTCCCCCTGCTCACCGCCGGCCACCCCTACAACGCCGAGGCCCTCATCCACGGACTCTCCCCCGACACCGCCCCCCACCCCCAGGACGCCCCCTGGCACCAGGTCCGCCTCCTCCTGCGCCTGCACCGCTACGCCCTCGAGGTCCGCCACGGCGACGCGGTACCCCCGGACCTGCGCCTCCTCGCCGCCTGCGAGGCCCTCAACCGCCACCGCGACGCCTCCGAGGCGGCCTCCGCGGCGGCCTCCGCCGCCCGCACCCCCCGCATCGCCCCGGCCACCGCCTACGCCCTCGGCGTCCTCCACGCCGACCAGCGCCACGAAGTGGAGGCAGCCCGTTTCGCGTTCCAGCAGTCCTGGCAGAAGGAGGCGGTGAGCACCCCTTGACCGACAGCATCATCCAGGCGGCGGGCTGCGTCCTGTGGCGCGGCTCCCCCCTCGCCGAAGAGCTGGAAATCTGCCTGGTCCACCGACCGAAGTACGACGACTGGTCCCATCCGAAGGGCAAGTTGAAGCGCGGCGAGGCCCCCCTCTCCGGTGCCGTGCGCGAGGTCGAGGAGGAGACCGGCTACCGCTGCCAGCCCGGCCCCCGGCTGCCCACGACGCACTACTTCGTCAAGGGCCGTGCCAAGCAGGTGAGTTACTGGGCGGCCGAGGCGACCGACGGCCACTTCACCCCCAACCAAGAGGTGGACCAGGTCCGTTGGCTGACCCCGGCCGCCGCCCGCGACCAACTCACCCAGCCCCGCGACCGCGAACTGATCGACGAGTTCCTGGCGACCCTCCGCCACGCGTAGCGCTTACGTACCGGACGCGGCGTGCCCCTGCGCGTCCACCCGTGCCAGGCTCCGCGCTCTTCGCGCCGGCCCCCGCCACCCGCACGAGCAGCGGGCCACGCAGAAGCGGCCCTGCTCGACGGTGGTCGTGCGGTGCGGCTGGGAAGGCGGGGGATCGTCGTGCTGCGCCACACCACAACGTTACCCAAGGCAAGTACTGCGACCACCAGCAGCTCCACCCGGCGTGACGACCTCCCCTACCCGTCGTTAACCGAACGACAGGAGGACCCGGTACGGACCGGCCAGGGGGTTTGCGAGCGATGGTGGCGCGGCGGCACAGCAGGACGGGCGCGGTGATCGTCGCGGCGGGACTGATGGTCTCTCCCCTGGGCTGCGGCAGGGGCGTCGGCGGCGACTCCCTCTCCGCCGACCCCGTCGAACTCCTCCACCGCGCCGCCCCCACCCTCGCCGACGCGGGCAGCTCCAAGGCCCGTACGGAGATGGAGATGGCCACCGGCGGCACCCGCGTGACCATCCGGGGCGAGGGCGTCTACGACTACGGCAGACGGCTCGGCCGGCTGGAGGTGCTGCTGCCGCACGACGCGGCCGGCACCGGCAAGCACCGTCCGATCACCGAACTCCTCGCCCCCGGCGCCCTGTACATGAAGAACCGCGGCGCGGGCGTCCCCGCCGACAAGTGGGTCCGCGTCGACACCGCCACCCTCTCCGACGGCAACCTGGTCACCGGCGGCGCCACCGACCCGTTCGCCGCCGCCGAGGTACTGCGCGGTACGCGCACCGCGACGTACGTGGGGGAGACCGAGGTCGAGGGCACCCGGGTCCGTCACTACCGCGGCACGGCCGACCTCACCGTCGCCTCCCGCACCGCCTCGGAGGGCAACCGCGCATCCCTGCGCGCCGCGGCCAAGGGCTTCGCCACCGCTCGCGTCCCCTTCGACGTCTACCTCGACGACGAGGGCCGCATCCGCAAGGTCCGCCACCGCTTCAGCTTCGTCAACGGCATCCGGCCGGGCACGGTCGCCGTCGCCTCGACGACGACGCTGTACGACTTCGGCGTCCACGTCAACGTGCGACTGCCGAGGTCACAGGACATCTACGCCGGGAAGATCGCCGAGGAATAGCGGCGGTCGGGGGGACCGGGGCCGGGAAGGCGGGGGCCGGAAATGGTCCGTTGGTGCCATGCGCCGCCTGTGCGCCCCTGCCTACCCTAGGAAGCCGGTGACGGCGGGAAGAGGTGATGCACGTGGCTCCGGCAGGCGGTACGGCGGTTCAGGACCACGTGGCCCTCGCCGAGATCGAACTGTGCGGCGACCTCATCATCGCCGCCTCGGCCACCGACGGCGACCGCCTCAGCCCCGACCGCATCGACGAGGTGCTGCGGGTCTGGGAGGAACGCGCCCAGGACGGCCAGTAGCCCGAAACCGTGCACGACGAAATCCGGCCACCCTCAGACCCGCCGACCGCACCAGCCCCGACCCCTCAGGTCCGCAGTAGCCGACCGATCGCCTTCGTGGCCTCCTCCACCTTCGCGTCGATCTCGTCGCCCCCCTTGAAGGCCGCGTCGGCGACGCAGTGCCGCAGGTGCTCCTCAAGGAGTTGCAGCGCAAAAGACTGGAGAGCCTTGGTGGACGCGGAGACCTGCGTGAGTATGTCGATGCAGTAGACGTCCTCGTCGACCATGCGCTGGAGCCCGCGGATCTGCCCCTCGATGCGCCGCAGACGCTTCAGGTGTTCGTCCTTCTGCTTGTGGTACCCGTGGATTCCACGGTCGTGGTCGGTGATCACCACGTCGGCGGTCTCCTCGGCGGGCACCGTCTCCCCCACGCTCGACTTCGCTCGCGCGGGGGGACCCCCATCGGCCTCGGTGGTCGTCATCGCGTCCTCCCACGGACTCTCGCGGCATATACCCCAGGTAGGTATATGGTAACCAACTTTGTTGGGTAGGGGGTCAGTGGCCGCAACGCCCCCATGTCGAGCAGGAAAACTCATGGGCGACACTGGGGGACGGCCCATTAGCCGTGGCCGGATGATGCGCCTAGCATCAGCCTGACCGAAACCAATGCATACCGAGGACCCCACGTGCGCTTTCGTCTGACCCCCAGGGAGACGAGCTTCTACGACATGTTCGCCGCGTCCGCGGACAACATCGTCACGGGCTCGAAACTCCTGATGGAACTGCTCGGGGCGGACACCGCCGGCCGGGCCGAGATCGCGGAGCGCATGCGAGCAGCGGAACACGCCGGTGACGACGCCACGCACGCGATCTTCCACCAGCTGAACTCCTCGTTCATCACGCCCTTCGACCGCGAGGACATCTACTCCCTCGCGTCCTCCCTCGACGACATCATGGACTTCATGGAGGAGGCCGTCGACCTGGTCGTCCTCTACAACATCGAGGAACTTCCCAAGGGTGTCGAGCAGCAGATCGAGGTACTGGCACGTGCCGCCGAACTGACGGCCGAGGCGATGCCGAACCTGCGCACCATGGACAACCTCACGGAGTACTGGATCGAGGTGAACCGGCTGGAGAACCAGGCGGACCAGATCCACCGCAAGCTCCTGGCCTACCTCTTCAACGGCAAGTACGACGCGATAGAAGTCCTCAAGCTCAAGCAGATCGTGGATGTGCTGGAGGAAGCGGCGGACGCGTTCGAGCATGTGGCGAACACGGTGGAGACCATCGCCGTCAAGGAGTCCTGACCCCTCCATGGACACCTTTGCTCTGGTCGTGACCATCGGCGTCGCGCTCTTCTTCACCTACACGAACGGCTTCCACGACTCGGCGAACGCGATCGCGACCTCCGTGTCGACCCGCGCACTGACGCCCAAGGCCGCGCTCGCGATGGCAGCGGTCATGAACCTGGCAGGCGCGTTCCTCGGCAGCGGCGTGGCCAAGACCGTCAGCGAGGGCCTGATCCAGACCCCCGAGGGTTCCAAGGGGCTGGGCATCCTCTTCGCGGCCCTCGTCGGCGCGATCACCTGGAACATGATCACGTGGTACTTCGGCCTGCCGTCGTCCTCGTCCCACGCGCTGTTCGGCGGCATGGTGGGCGCGGCCCTGGCGGGCGGTACGACGGTCTACTGGTCCGGGGTCCTGGAGAAGATCATCATCCCGATGTTCGTCTCCCCCCTCGTAGGCATGGCCGTCGGCTATCTCGCCATGACCGCGATCATGTGGATCTTCCGCCGGGCCAACCCGCACAAGGCCAAGCGCGGCTTCCGTATCGCCCAGACCGTCTCGGCGGCCGGCATGGCGCTCGGCCACGGCCTCCAGGACGCCCAGAAGACGATGGGCATCGTGGTGATGGCCCTGGTCATCGCGGACGTCGAGGACTACGGCGACCCCATCCCGGTGTGGGTGAAGATCCTCTGCGCGGTGATGCTCTCCCTCGGCACGTACGCCGGCGGCTGGCGCATCATGCGCACGCTGGGACGCAAGATCATCGAACTGGACCCGCCCCAGGGCTTCGCCGCCGAAACGACCGGCGCGTCGATCATGTTCGCCACGGCGTTCCTCTTCAAGGCCCCCATCTCCACGACCCACGTCATCACCTCGGCGATCATGGGCGTAGGCGCGACAAAGCGAGTGAACGCGGTCCGCTGGGGCGTGGCCAAGAACATCATCCTGGGCTGGTTCATCACGATGCCGGCGGCGGCAACGGTGGCGGCGACGAGCTTCTGGCTGGTCAACCTGGCGTTCCTGTAACCCCAGCTCTCCGCGCCCTAAAGGGGCGCGGAGAACTGCGCGACAAGCCACGAACCACCCGCACCCGCCAACGCACCCCGCCTCCCGAGCCAATAGGCGGCGGGCGCGCGCAAACCCGACAGAAACCGAAGCGGGCCCACCCCCCGGGAGCCGGAGGGCGGGCCCTTCTTCAGCCTCGCGGTGGCACCGCCATGCAGCACCGCGAGGTGTCCTTGAGGCGTCGGCTCAGCCGAAGCGCCCGGAGATGTAGTCCTCCGTGGCCTGGACGGACGGGTTGGAGAAGATCCGCTCCGTGTCGTCGATCTCGATGAGCTTGCCCGGCTGCCCGACCGCGGCGAGGTTGAAGAACGCCGTACGGTCCGACACACGCGCCGCCTGCTGCATGTTGTGCGTCACGATGACGATCGTGAACTGCTCCTTCAGCTCACCGATGAGGTCCTCGATGGCGAGCGTCGAGATCGGGTCCAGCGCCGAGCAGGGCTCGTCCATGAGCAGAACCTTCGGCTCGACCGCGATCGCTCGGGCGATGCACAGCCGCTGCTGCTGACCACCGGAGAGCCCGGCCCCCGGCTTGTTGAGCCGGTCCTTGACCTCGTTCCAGAGGTTTGCGCCCTTGAGGGACTTCTCGACGATGGCGTCGAGCTCGGACTTCTTCTTGGAGCCGAGCAGCTTCAGACCGGCCGCCACGTTGTCGTAGATCGACATCGTGGGGAACGGGTTCGGACGCTGGAAGACCATGCCGACCTCACGCCGCACGGACACCGGGTCTATCCCGGGGCCGTACAGGTTCTCGTCGTCGAGCATGACCTTGCCCTCGACGCGGCCGCCCGGCGTGACCTCGTGCATGCGGTTGAGGGTGCGCAGGAACGTGGACTTGCCGCAGCCGGAGGGGCCGATGAAGGCGGTCACGGTACGGGGCTGGATGGTCATCGAGATGTCCTCGACGGCCAGGAAGGAACCGTAGTAGGCGTTGAGGCCGCTGACGTCAATTCGCTTGGCCATAGGAATCACTGCTTCTTTCGCGGGTCTCGCGGGGGAATCTGGTCGCTGTATGGCCGCGTCAGCGACCGGACTTGGGCGCCTTCCAGCGGGCGATGCCGCGGGCCGCCAGGTTCAGGATCATGATGAAGGCGATCAGCGTGAGCGACGCCGCCCAGGCACGGTCGTACGCCGCACCGGAGCCCCCGCTCTGCTGGAACTGCAGATAGATGTACATCGGCAGTGACGCCTGCGGGTCGGAGAAGGGGTTCGCGTTGATGAAGTTCGAACCCCACACCAGCAGCAGGACCGGGGCGGTCTCACCGGCGATACGGGCGACCGCGAGCATCACACCCGTCGTGATACCGCCGATGGCGGTCGGCAGCACGACCTTGAGGATGGTGCGCCACTTCGGCACGCCCAGCGCCAGCGAGGCCTCGCGCAGCTCGTTCGGGACGAGCTTGAGCATCTCCTCGGTGGAGCGGACGACGACCGGCAGCATCAGGATGGTCAGCGCCATCGCGCCGGCGAAACCGGAGGGGCCCATGCCCAGGATCAGGATCCAGGTACTGAGGACGAAGAGACCCGCGACGATCGACGGGATGCCCGTCATGACGTCGACGAAGAAGGTGACGGCCTTGGCCAGGTTGCCCCGGCCGTACTCGACCAGGTAGATCGCGGTCAGCACACCGATCGGCACGGAGATCGCGGTGGCGAGGCCGACCTGCTCCAGGGTGCCGAGGATGGCGTGGTAGATGCCGCCGCCGGGCTCGGAGGTGGCGACGACGCCCATCGAGTGGCTGAGGAAGTAGCCGTCGAGGACCTTCACACCGCGCTTGACGGTCTCGTACACGAGGGAGGCCAGCGGGATGACGGCGAGGAGGAAGGCGACCCCGACGAGGCTGGTCGCCACCCGGTCCTTGGCCTGTCGGCGGCCCTCGACGCTCGACGTGATGACGAACGTCGCGAGGACGAAGATGACGCCGGCGATCAGAGCCCACTGGATGGAGCTCTCCAGGCCGGCCACGGCGCTGATGCCGAGGCCCAGGGCGATGGAGCCCGCGGCGACCGCCCACGAGAACCACTTGGGCAGGGAAGCGGCCCGCAGGGTGCTCGGGCGCTTGTCGGCGAGAGTTGCGTTGCTCATGCGTTGGCCCCCGAGAACTCCTTGCGGCGGGCGATGATCAGGCGCGCCGCGCCGTTGACCAGCAGGGTGATCACGAACAGGACCAGACCGGAGGCGATGAGGGCGTCACGGCCGATCTCGGTGGCCTCGCTGAACTTGCTGGCGATGTTCTGGGCGAACGTTCCGCCGCCCGGGTCCAGCAGGCTGAGGTTGATCTTGAAGCTGGAGGACAGGACCATCGCGACGGCCATCGTCTCGCCGAGCGCGCGGCCGAGGCCGAGCATCGAGGCGGAGATGACACCGGAACGCCCGAAGGGCAGGACGGCCATCTTGATGACCTCCCACCGCGTGGCGCCGAGGGCCAGGGCGGCCTCCTCGTGCATCTGCGGGACCTGGCGGAAGACCTCGCGGCTCACGTTGGTGATGATCGGCAGGATCATGATCGCGAGCAGGATGCCGACGGTGAGCATCGAACGGGGGGCGCCGCCCTGCCATTCGAAGATGCCGGTCCAGCCGAGGTAGTCGTTCAGCCAGCCGTAGAGGCCGTCGAGCTGCGGTACGAGGACCAGGGCGCCCCAGAGGCCGTACACGATGGACGGCACGGCGGCGAGCAGGTCGATCACGTACGCGATGGGGCCGCCCAGCTTGCGCGGGGCGTAGTGCGTGATGAAGAGGGCGATACCGACCGCGACCGGGACCGCGATGGCCATGGCGATGATCGACGAGACGATCGTGCCGAAGGCCAGGACCGCGATGCCGAAGACCGGCGGGACCGCGGTGGGGTTCCACTCGAAGGTGGTGAAGAAGTTGGCCTCGTCCTTGCTGATCGCGAGCGCGGCACGGTAGCTGAGGAACACGGCGATGGCCGCCATGAGCACCAGCAGGAAGATGCCGGATCCGCGGCTGAGGCCGAGGAAGATGCGGTCGCCGGGCCGGGTCGCGCCGCGCTCGGCACGCTTCTGGCCGGCGGACGGCTGGGGTGTGGGGGGAGCTGCGGTGTCTTTTGTCGTAGATATGTCCATCAGGATCTCCGGTCTGCGGAGCCGTCGTCGTGCGGGCGGCGGCTCAGGGCGGAGCCGCCCGCGGGTGGGGGGAGGCTCCTGGCGGCGGTGCACCGGACGGTGCGGCCCAGCCCCCGCGGGGGGTAGGGCCTGACATCCGGATCAGACCTGGGACGTGGGGTGTGGCGCGTACATCTGCGGCGTTGTCGTCGGTTGCCGACGCTCCACGTCGACGCCCTCCTCCGCCTTGCAGCTGCACGCGCCACACCCCACTCACCGGCGCCGATCAGGCGCCCGCTTCCCGAGGCCGGCCTGATCCGGAGGTCAGGCCCTGGCCGCACTCAGGTCAGCTCAGTTCCGAGATGGTCGTGCGGACCTTGGTGATGATCTCCTCGGGCATCGGGGCGTAGCCGGCGTCGGCGAGCAGCGCCTGGCCGTCCTCGGACGCGATGTAGGTGAGGAAGGACTTGGTGGCGGGCAGGGTGTCCGCCTTGTTGCCCTTGTCACAGACGATCTCGTAGGTGACGAGGGTGATCGGGTAGGCGCCGTCGGTGGTCGGCTTGTAGTTCAGCTTCAGCGCGAGGTCCTTGCCGGTGCCGACGACCTTGGCCTCGGCGATGGCCTTGGTGGCGTTCTCGACGGTCGCCTCGGCCGGCTTGGCGGCGTCGGTCTTGATGTCGACCGTGTTCATGCCGTCCTTGGCGTACGAGAGCTCCATGTAGGAGATCGCGCCCTCGGTCTCCTTCACGCCCTGCGCGACACCGGAGGAGCCCTGCGCGGACTGGCCGCCCTCGGCCTCCCATGCCTTGCCGCCCTCGTACTTCCACTGGTCGGGCGCGGCGGCGATCAGGTACTTGGTGAAGTTGTCCGTGGTGCCGGACTCGTCCGAGCGGTGGAAGGGCTGGATCTGAAGGTCGGGCAGCTTCGCCTCGGGGTTCAGGTCCGCGATCGCCTTGTCGTTCCACTTCTTGATCTTGCTGTCGAAGATCAGGGCGAGGGTCTTGGCGTCCAGGACGAGCTTGTCGACACCCGGGACGTTGTAACCGACCGCGATCGGGCCGCCGACCATCGGCAGGTCGATGCCCTGACCGCCGGTGCAGACCTCCTTGGAGGCCGTGACCTCTTCGGGCTTCAGCGCCGAGTCGGAGCCGGCGAAGGCGACCTGGCCCTGCGTGAACGCGGTGATACCGGCGCCCGAGCCGCTGCCCTTGTAGTTGATCACGACGTCCTTGCAGGAGGCCGCGTACTGCTTGACCCACGCGTCGATCGCGTTCTTCTGCGCGGAGGAGCCGTCGGCCAGCAGCTGGCCCTTGGCGTCGCCGCAGTCGATCTTGCTGTTCACCGGCGCCGTGCTGCCGCCCGCGCCACCGCTGCCGCCGGTGTCGTCGGAGCCACACGCCGTCAGGGTCAGGGCGCCGGTGACGGCGACAGCACCGAGAGAAAGGGCGCGCAGCCGGTTCTTGCGCTGAAGCTTCACTTTCGGGATTTCCTTCCAGGAGCCGCCGTCCACGTGGCGGCGTGCGAAGTTCGTCGTATCAGCCTGCGAAGCAGTGGCGCTCATGCCTCTACGGCCCTCAGGCTGCTGTCGTCACGGTGTGATCGCCTGCATTCAGGGCCCCACACCGCACCGGGTAGGGCCGAAATTAGGCAGATCAGGTGAAGCCGCCGATGGACAAAAGTGAACGGCGAGTGAACCCCTGCCGACAGTGCGGTAAGGTCACGGAATGCTCACGGGGAGAACACGTGAGCATTCCAACACCGCCGGCCGCTCCCCGAAGGACCCCGGGCCACATTTCAGCCCGCCCGACGCCGGAGGCCGAGCCCGAAGGGCAACCCACCACCCACCGGCCGACGGACGAGACACGCCCTGGCGTACGACGTCGCCGGCTGAGTCGGCAGTTCGCCACCCTCCTCCAGGTGCTGCCGGGTCAAGTGAAAGCAGTGCTGCCACTCCACCGGCCAGGCCGGGCACCATGACGGGTCGATCTCCTCCGGCTGCTCACGGCGCTCCTCCGACAGGGCGCCGGCCGACGACTGAACCGGCAGGCCCTCGGCACGCCACTCCTCCCGGCGGCGGACGAGGCACTCACCGCGGCCCCCACCACCTCCCGCCCCTTCTCCGCCGTGGAACCCTCATCCCGCCAACCTCGTCTCGTTCCACGACACAAACACGCGGCGCACCGGGAGGCGCACATGGAACGGCGTACGTTCATCGGCGGCGGCGCGGCCGCACTGGCGACGGCCGCGACGGCCGCCTGCACGGGCGACGGCGGCACCGCCACCGCCACGAACTCCTTCCTGCACACGACCACGACGACCACCGGCACGAAGGCCACCGCCGCCAACTGGTCCGCCCTCGCCCGCGACCTCGACGGCCCGCTCATCCGCCCCGGCGACAAGTCCTGGTCGACGGCCCGCCTGCTCTACAACACCCGCTTCGACGACCTGAAGCCCACGGCCGTCGCGTACGTCGCCCACCCCGACGACATCCGCACGACCCTCGCCTACGCCAGGGCCCACGCCATCAAGGTGTCGATCCGCAACGGCGGCCACTCCTACGCGGGCTGGTCCTCCGGCAACGGCCGCCTGGTCATCGACGTATCGAAGCTGAACAAGGTCCGCGCGTCCGGGAACGAGGCGGTGGTCGGCGCCGGCGCGAAACTCATCGACGTCTACCGCGCCCTCGCCGCCAAGGGGGTCACGATCCCCGCCGGCTCCTGCCCCACCGTCGGCGTCTCCGGCCTGACCCTCGGCGGCGGCCACGGCGTGACGTCCCGCGCGTACGGCCTGACCTGCGACAGCCTCACCCAGGCGACCCTGATCACGGCGGACGGAAAACAGCTCATCGCCAACGCGACGACCAACAAGGACCTGTTCTGGGCGCTACGGGGCGCCGGCAACGGCAACTTCGGCGTGGTCACCGAACTCCGCTTCAAGACGCACCCGGCCCCGCAGGGCGTCACCGCGTACCTCACCTGGCCGTGGTCGAAGGCCGCCGCCGTACTGAAGGCCTGGCAGGAGTGGGGTCCGACGCAGCCCGACGAAATCTGGTCGTCCTGCCACATACAGAACGGCGGCACCCCGTCCGTCTCGGTCGCCGCCTTCTCCCTCGGCACCTACGGCGAACTCGAAAACGCCCTCGACCGCCTGGCCGACCGCGTAGGCACCCCCGCCCGCACCGCGTCCCTCAAGCGCCGCTCGTACGAATCCGCCATGGAGTTGTACGCCGGCTGCTCCTCCTTCACCGACGACGCGAAGTGCCACCTGCCCGGCTCGACCCCCGGCCGCGACCCCAAGGGCGCCCTGGGCCGCGAGACCTACGCCGCCCGCTCCGACTTCTTCGACCGCTCGCTCTCCTCGGCGGGCATCCAGACCCTGCTGACCCAGATCACCGGCGTACGAGGCGGAGCGGGCAGCATCCAACTCACGGCCCTCGGCGGCCAGGTGAACCGCGTCTCCCCCACAGCCACGGCCTTCGTCCACCGCCGCTCCCGCATGCTCGCCCAGTACCTCACGTCCTGGAAGCGCGGCACCTCCGGCAAAACAGCCCAGTCCTGGCTGAACACGGCCCACAACTCCATGATCCGCCACGCCTCCGGCGCCGCTTACCAGAACTACACCGACCCCACCCTCAAAAACTGGAAAAAGGCGTACTACGGCGAAGCGGCCCCCCGCCTCACGACCCTGAAGAAGAAGTACGACCCGACGAGCTTCTTCAAGTTCCCACAGTCCCTGTGAACAAGAGGCCGCGCCCCACAAGGGGCGCGGGGAACTGCGCGAGCAACCACGCACAACCGCCAGGTCGGGACTGGTCAGGGGGTTAACCTCACAGGGAGCAGGGGTCCGGCGAGTTCTTGGCCGGGCCGCAGCAGAACGGATCTCGGATGGCCGATACGACAGGATTCCCAGGGAGTCTGCCGACGCCCTTCACAAGCTTCGTGGGCCGGCGTATGGAGGTGGCCGAGGTCCGGCGTCTGTTGGGGGCGTCGCGGCTGGTGACGTTGACCGGTGCGGGCGGGGTGGGCAAGACCCGGCTGGCGCTGGAGGTGGCCGCCGGGTCGGCCAGGGCGTTCTCGGGCGGGGTGTGGCTGGTGGACCTGGCGCCGGTGCGCGAGTCGTCGGCGGTGCCGGGCGTAGTGGCGGATGCGCTGGGGGTGGCGGACATGGGCACCCGGCCGGTTGCGGAGCTGCTGGCCGCGCACCTGTCCGAGCGGCGGGCGCTGGTCGTGCTGGACAACTGCGAGCACCTGGTGGACGAGTGCGCGCCGCTGGTGCAGCAGCTGCTGTTCGTCGCGCCCGAGCTGCGGATCCTGGCCACCAGCCGGGAGACGCTCTGTGTGACGGGTGAGCACGTGCTTGCGGTTGCGCCCCTGCCACAGGCGGACGCGGCCGAGTTGCTGCGGCAGCGGACCGCTGCGGTGCGGCCCGGCTTCGAGGTCGCCGAGGCGAACCAGGCGGTGGCGGCCCGGCTGTGTGCGGACCTGGACGGGCTGCCGCTGGCGATCGAGCTGGCCGCCACCCGGCTGCGCTCACTGACCGTGGAGCAGGTGGTGCAGCGGCTGGAGGACCGGTTCGCGCTGCTGAGTGCGGGGAGCCGGACGGCTCGGCCACACCAGCAGACGCTGCGCGCGGCGATCGACTGGAGCTGGGAGTTGTGCAGCCCCCAGGAGCAGTTGCTGTGGAGTCGGTTGTCGGTGTTCGCCGGGAGTTTCACCCTGGACGCGGCGGAGGGGATCTGCTGCGCAGAGGGCATCGCAGCGGCGGAGGTGGTGGACTTGCTGGACCGGCTGGTCGCCCAGTCCCTGGTGGAGCAGCCGGAAGGAGAGGAGACACCCCGCTACCGCATGCTGGAGACCCTCCGCCAGTACGGGCAGGAGCAGCTGGCGGCCTCCGGCGAGGAGCAGTGGATGCGGCGGCGGCACCGCGACTTCTTCCTCGCCATGGCCGAACGCCTCTACCAGGACTGGTTCGGACCGCGCCAGGCGCTGATCCTGACTCGGCTGCGTGCTGAGCACGCCAACCTGCTGGCCGCGCTGGCCTACCGGGACGGGATCGCGGGAGCGCCGACGGGAGCTGCCACCTCCGGGCCGGCTCAAGCGCACCCATGCGCGGCCGCACCCTGCGGTGACGGGCAGGTGGCGCTGGCCGGTGCGTTGATCTACCACTGGGCCGCCGGAGGTTACCTCGGGGAGGGACGGCGGCAGCTGGAACGGGCGCTGGCCGCGGCGCCCGAGCCCACCCCGGCCCGGGCCCGCGCCTTGGTGGCCGCCGCCCATCTGGCCCAGACACAGTACGACCTGGCGGCGGCCGGGCGGTGGCTGGATGAGGCCGATGACCTGGCCGAGCGGCTCGGTGAGCCGGTGGTGCGCGCGCACGTGCGGGGCCACCGGGGCGTGTCGGCCCTGTACGCCGGCCGCCTGGACGACGCCCTGTCCCATGTCGAGCAGGCGGTGGACGCCCACACAGCGCTCGGTGACCGGTTCGGGGAGGTCGCCTGGCGGTGCGCGCTGGCTCTCGTCCAGGTGCTCGGCGGCCACCCGCAAGCGCTGGAGACCGCCGCTGAGGCACTCGCCGACGCGGAGGCCCACGGGGAGCGGTGGGCCCGCGCCCACCTGCTGATGGTGCTGGGCCGCCGCGCCTGGGCACTGGGAGACCAGGACGAGGCGAAGGCCCTGACCATCTCCTCGCTGGAGCTGCTGCAGGGCTTCAGCGACACCGTCGGTGTGGCCAAGATGGTCGAGCAGCTCGCCTGGATCACCGCCTCCGCCGGCGACCACCCACGCGCGGCGCGCCTCCTCGGCGCTGCGCGGTCGCTTCGGGAGGCCGCCGGCATCACCGTCGCCTCGGGCGACCCGCGCGACGAGGACTACCACGCCCGCTGCGAGGCCGAGGCGTCCCAGGCCCTCGGCCGTGCCGAGTACGACAAGGCGCTCGCGGACGGAGCCGCCATCGACGGCCCCGCCCAGGCCATCGCCTACGCCCTCGCGCCTGCCACCGCCATCGCCACCGCCGCCGGAACCGAACCGGCTGCCACACCCGCCGCCACGAGCCCGCTCACCGGCCGGGAAGAGCAGATCGCCGCGCTGGTGGCCCAGGGCATGACCAGCCGCAAGATCGCCGCCGAACTCGTACTGTCCCCCCGGACCGTCGACAACCACGTCAACCGCATCCTGACCAAGCTCGGCTTCTCCTCCCGCGCCCAGATCGCGGCCTGGTGGACTGCGCAATAGGTACCCGAGTTGAGCAGAACTGCTCAAGACACCGGCCGCCTCACACCCCAGGCTGGGACCACCGCCGTGCCTCACCAGGGCCCCACCCGACACAGAAAGGACCCGGACCCGCCATACGGGGCCCCGCGCCGGCGCCGCCCGAGTCGGTGTCGCCGCGCGTCCTGGCAAGCGCAGGACAGCACGCAAGCGCAGGACAGCACGCAAGCGCAGGACAGCACGAGCACGGTGCGCCATCGCACATCAGGAGAAGCACATGAGTACAGACATCGTTGTCGGCTGCCCTCCGCGCGGCCGACGTACCAGAACGACCATCGCAACCGCCGGCGCGGTACTGCTCGCGCTGTTCCTGACCCTGCTCAGCCCCCTCGGCACCGCGAAGGCCTTCGCGATCGACGACGCGAACGACGTCAACTGGGACATCAGCGGCGGCCGGAACAGCTACCAGCAGATGATCAACGATGTCCGAGGCCGGGTCGGCGATCAGATCCTCTACGGCAACGGCTCGCCGGGGACGGTGCGGGCCACCGAACGCACCGCCGACTACTTCCTCGTCAACGTCCACGACGGGCCGAACCTGCTGACCCGGATCGTCATCAACGCCCAGAACCTGTATGTGCAGGGCTACTACAGCCCCCGCGACCACACCTACCACTACACCCGGGACGCGAGTCTCCAGGACGTGAACTGGTTGCCGTCCTCGTCCACGGAACCGAACTACGCAGCGAAGCTCCCGTTCTCGGGCAGCTACGCCGAAAGCGATGGCCTGCTCGCCTACGGCGGCCAGACCAGGCGGGACCCGATGTTCGCCACCTTCCCCGCCCGGGACAACGCGAACGTGCTCTCCGACCCGAACGCCGCGAACAGCCGCAGGGCCCAAGCACTTCTGTGGTTCGTGGAAGCCATCTCCGAGGGCGCCCGGTTCAACGCCATCTCCGACCGGATCATCAACGCCTGGACCGACAGCTGGGGATACCACTTCGATGCCGACGACGAGAGGCTGGTAACCAGCTGGCAGACGATCGGCGACACCTTCCAGCAGCGACTCGAGGGCCGCCCTGTGGCTCCGCCCGCCCCGATCGGCCGGTACGACTTCAGCACCTACGCCAACACCGCGGCCATCATCTGCCTGATGCTCTGGTGGTCCCCCACCTCCTGACCGGCAGACAGCCTCTCGGCCCAGCACCAGCATCGCGATCCGCGCACGGGACGGCCTGATGCACCGGCCCTCGGACGGCCCACCGGAGAACACCGGTGGCCGCCCGAGGGCGCTTCCGTGCGATGCCAGGCGGTGCACCATGTCCGCCGAAAACGAGTACGGCCACTCCAGTGACGCAGCAGGCAACGTTCTCCCTGAGCGGCCTGCGACGATGGCTCCATGGACGAGGAAGTCATTCCCATTCTTCGCGTCGAGAACGCTGCGGCGGCGGTCACCTGGTACGAGCGACTTGGCTTCGCCAAGCAGTGGGAGCACCGCTTCGAACCGGGACTTCCCGCGTTCGTCGAGGTCGCCCGGGGCGGGATGCGGTTGTTCTTGTCGGAGCACAAGGGCGATGCCCGACCCGACACGTTGGTCTACCTCCGCGTTCGTGATGTCGAGGCCATCGCCTCCGAGTTCGGTGTGCAGGCGAAGGACGCTCCGTGGGCGCGTGAGATCGAGCTTCGCGACCCTGACGGCAACCGGCTGCGGATCGGCACGCCAACGGAATGACACTCACCGGCACGCCCGGCAGAGAAGCTGTGCTGGTGGCTGAGCGAGTACGCGCCCGCGAGATCGATGACGACGAGGGGAGGCGCCTGCTGCGGATCATCCGCAGAGGCAGCGGGTCGGTGGTGACCTGGCGGCGGGCGCAGATGGTGCCGCTGTCCGCGCAGGGCATGCCCATGGCGAAGATCACCGACGTGACGTTCACCAGCGACGGCCGGGGGTCGAAGGGGCACAGCCCTTGGGGGATGGGGCGGGTAGGGGCGGCAGGGGCGAACCCTAGGCCGCCAGATCCCGCTCCTCCGCCGAGGCCGCCTCGACCCGCGCCCCCGGAATCACCGCCCGCTCTCCCTCTCGCCCCCGAGCAGCCACGACCCACCCCACCCGAGGCGACCGCTCGACCGCCTTCATCACCGGCGTCAGCAACGCCATGGCGAGCGGCGACAGCAACAACGCCACAGCCGTCCCCAGCGCGAACCCACCGATCACGTCCGTCGGATAGTGCACACCCATGTAGACCCGGATGAACCCGCCGAGCAGCCCGATGACCAGCCCGACAAGCCCGAACTTCCGGTTGGCGACGAACAGCCCCACCGCCATCGCCATGATCAGGGTCGCGTGGTCACTCACGAACGAGTAGTCGGTCTTGCCGGCGACGAGCACCTCCAGCCCCTCATGGTCGAGAAAGGGCCGGGGCCGCTCGACGAACCCGCGTATCGGCACGTTGATCAGTACGGCGATCCCGGCGGCCAGCGGTGCCCACACCAACGCGGCCACGGACGAGGCGGCATCCTCGCCACCCCGCTTCCGTACACCCCACCAGCACCACACGATCAGCAGCACCATGGCGAACAGGAGCCCGTACTCACCCACGAACTCCATGACCCGGTCGAGCCACGCGGGCGCGTCCTTGGCCAGACCATTGATGTCGTACAGCAGCTCGACGTCGGGATTCGATCCGGAGGATTCAGCGGCAAGTGCGGCATGCGCGGCGAGTCCAGCCATCGTGCTGCGGCCCTTTCGTCATCGTTCCCGCGACCGCACCCGTACGTGCGCCGCGTTTTTGCCACCCCCGTGGTGTTTCGTAGTGCTTCCGCATACGCGTCAACGCGCTACGTATGCGTCAACGCGCTACGTGGCGCTACCTCAAAAGGAACGCACACTCCCCTTCAATGCGTTCCACCCTCCACCGAATGATCACTCAGACGTTATCGAAGAGAGACACATCGCCGCAGCTCAGGGCAGGGATTCACGGAGAATTACGGCCCCGTCAGACCGTCGTGGGGAGCGCTTTCGCGCCATCTTCGGTGACCCGGGTGGCACCAAAGTAGTCAGGGGTATCAATCGGACTAAACCGGATAACCGCACCGGTGCGCGGCGCGTCAATCATGTATCCGCCTCCCACATAAATCCCGACGTGCCGAATGGCGCGGGAGTTGGTGAGGTCGTCCGAGAAGAACACGAGATCCCCCGGCAGCAACTCGTCCCTCGACGGATGCGGCCCGGCGTTGTACTGATCGTTCGCGACGCGCGGCAGCGTGATCCCCACGCTCTCGTACGCGGCCTTCGTCAGCCCCGAGCAGTCGAAGCGTCCGCCCTGTTCAGGGGTGCCATTGCCGCCCCACAGATAGGGCGTCCCGAGCTTCGTCTGCGCGAACGCGATGGCCCCGGCCGCCTGCTCGCTCGGATCGACCCGAGTCGTCGGCGCCGCGAAACTCTCCTGCAGGGTCGTGATCGTCTTGACGTAGTTCTGGGTCTCCTTGTACGGCGGGACACCCCCGTACTTGATCACGGCGTACGCGCCCGCGTTGTAGGAAGCGAGCATGTTCGCGGTCGGATCACCGGGTACGTCCTTCACGTACGACGCGAGCTTGCAGTCGTACGAAGCGGCCGATGGAATCGCGTCATTCGGGTCCCAGACGTCCCGGTCCCCGTCACCGTCCCCATCCAGCCCGTGTGTGGCCCAGGTCCCTGGAATGAACTGAGCGATCCCCTGCGCGGCGGCGTGACTCTGCGCCTGCGGATTGAACCCGCTCTCCTGGTACAGCTGCGCGGCCAGCAACGCGGGATTGATCGCGTCGCACAGATTGCCCCACTTCTGTACGAGTGCCTGGTACGCGGCGGGTACGGCCCCCTTGGCCAGCCCCACGGCCTTTCCCGCGACCCCATTGGCAAGATTCCCGGCGACCATGTACACGCCGACGACAAGCAGCATCACGAAGCTGAGCCCGGCACCGACAACGGCGCCGACCGCGATCCACGCCTTACGCACCGTCAACCGCCCCTCACCGCCCAGCAGTCCGCCGCCAGTCAGTGTAGAGCGGACCGCCCCACCACGGAATGATCACTCGACCGCCCCGCAGTCGACCCACAGCAACTTCCCGCCCTGTGAGACCCCGAGATCCCGCATCACGGACACCCCCAAGTCCTCGGCACAGGCCCGCACAAGCTGCAACCCCCGCCCGCACTCGGCGTCCGCCGCAGCGGGTACGTCCCTCTTGAACCCGGCCGGCACCCGCCAGTCCCGATCCCACACGGCCACCCGCAACCGCCCCCCGACCCCGACGACCCGCATCGCGTACTCGTGCCGCGTGTGCTGATGAGCGTTGGTGAGCAACTCGGTTGCCATCAACTCGGCGAGAGGGATGTGCTGGGTGAGGTCGTGCGCCCCGAGCACGGCCCGGAGGGTGGCACGACCGACGCCGGGGGAGCGGGGGTCGCGGGGAAGGCGGAGGGTGTAGTTGAGGGACGGGGATACGGTGGCCATGGAAGTCTCCGGTTACAGAGGGGAGTTGGACGACAACAACGTAGCGGCATCGAATAAGCTATTAGTCCCAGCTGGCCAAATCGCTGACTTAACCACCCGTGTGAGTGACACGCGGGGTTCAAGGAGAACGGCAGTGCCCATGAAGAGCACCCCCACCGGCCGCGAGGCCCGGCTGGGGAAGGAACTGCGCAAGCTACGCGAGCGCGCGGGACTGTCTTCGACGGAGGCCGCGCATCGGCTGGGCATCAAGCAGAACCAGGTCAGCAACACGGAATCCGGTCGCATGGGTGTGAGCCCGGATCGAGTACGCATGCTGGCCAGCCACTACGAGTGCCCGGACCAGGTTCTCGTCGAGGCCCTCGCCCATATGACTCGCGGCCGCAAGCGAGGCTGGTGGGAGCAGTACCGCGAGCTGCTCCCCGATGCACTCCTGGATCTGGCCGAACTGGAGCACCACGCCCAGTCGTTGCGCGATTCCATTACGGCCCGGATCCCAGGCCTGCTCCAGACACGTGAATACGCGCTGGAGATCTTCCGCCAGGCTGTCACCGAACTCCCGCCGCCCGAGATCGAGCACCGCCTCTCGTTCCGTATCAAGCGGCAGGCGATCCTCTTTCGCGACGGCGACCCGACCCCGTACGAAGCGATCATCCATGAGGCCGCCCTGCGCATGAAGGTCGGCGGGCCCACGGTTACCCGACAGCAGCTGCAGCATCTGCTCGACATGAGCGAACGGGACCACATCACCGTGCGCGCCATCACCTTCGACGCCGGTGCCTACCCGGGGTCCGGACAGTCGATCCACTATGCGCGCGGCCCCGTACCGCAGCTGGACACCGTCTACCTCGACCAGTCCCACGGCCTGGCGTTCATCGATGCCGAGTCAGAGCTGCACAAGTACCGCACGTTGTTCGACCGGATCGACGCCGTCACGCTCGCTCCGGAGAAGACCCGAGACCTCATCCACAACGTGATGCGAGAGCTGTGAAGGGAATGCCATGAACCCCCGCTGGCAGAAGTCGTCGTACTGCTCCGAGGGCGCCTCCTGCATCCACATAGCCCAAACCTGGCAGAAGTCATCCCATTGCAGTGAAGGCGACTCCTGCGTCCACATATCCACCGGCCCCGCCACCATCCACCTCACCGAATCCGCCGACCCCACCCAAGCCATACTCAACGCCACCCCCACCGCCTTCGACGCCCTCCTCCACGTACTCAAACTCGACCTCAACCTCGCCAAGGAAGCCCTCCATGTCTGACATCCCCCCCGACCTCGAATGGATCCGCGCCGCCCCCGAGGACGCCACCGGCCCCGGCCCCTGGATCGAGCTGGCCTTCGGTGAGGGGAACGGCGAGGACGACCCGGAGGCGCCCGTCTACATCCGGGAGACGAGCGACCCGGAGAACGTCGTGACGACCAACCGCCGCAAGTGGGACGCCTTCGTACTGGGCGTACAGGCAGGCGAGTTCGACCACTTCGTGGAGGGCGTGGAAGGCTTCGACAGGTGACCGCATTAGACATCGCAGGCCCCAACTCCCCGTTCCCCAGCCGCCGAGCCCTGCTCACCGCGGGCACCGCGGCCGTGACCGGGGCCGCCCTGGCCCTCGCCTCGGCGGCCCCGGCCCACGCGACCCGTGACCGCCGGGCCACAGCGGAGCGACTCCGCGAGCTTGAACGCCAACACGGCGCCCGCATAGGCGCGTTCGCGTACAACGTGGCGACGAAAGCGACCGTCACGTACCGCGCGACCGACCGCTTCCCGCTCCTCTCCCTCTTCAAGACGCTCGCGGCGGCGGCGATCCTGCGGGACAAGGACGAGAACGGCGAGACGCTCGGGAAACGCATCCACTACACGACGGACGACCTCGTGAAGGCGAACTCCCCGATCACGCAGAAGCCGGAGAACCTGGCCGGTGGCCTGACGGTCGCCGAACTCTGCGACGCGGCGATCCGGTTCAGCGACAACACCGCAGGCAATCTGCTCCTCCGCGAACTCGGCGGCCCGATCGCGATCACCGCCTTCTGCCGTTCCCTCGGCGACAGGGCGACCTGCCTGGACCGCTGGGAGCCGGACGTGAACACGGCGGAGCCATGGCGGGTGGAGGACACGACGACCCCGGCCGCGATCGCGCGGACGTACGGCCGTCTGGTCCTCGGCGACGCCCTGCCGCCCCACGACCGCGACCGCCTCACCGCCTGGCTCCTCGCGAACACGACCAGCGGCGAACGCTTCCGCAAGGCCCTCCCGCCGGACTGGACGATCGCTGACAAGACGGGCGGCGGCGACTACGGCTCGAACAACGACGTGGGCATCGCCTGGACCCCCGACGGCACCCCCGTCATCCTGGCGGTCCTGACGACGAAACCGGACCGGGACGCGGCGCCCAACCACCCGCTGGTCGCGGAGACGGCGCGAATCCTGGCGGAGGCGGTCGTCCAAGGAAGCCGCTGAAGGCTGACGCCAACCCCACGGGCACCCGCCGACGCCGGTGCTACGGCTTGCGCGCGACCCCGCCGAAGTCGTCGACTTCGGCGGGCGCCTGCTCGCCGGACCCGGACTGGGCGGGACGCCACCGGGTGACGGAGACGACGCCGGGCTCCAGCAGTTCGAGTCCGTCGAAGAAGCGGGCGAGTTCCTCGGGGCTGCGGTTGACGCGGGGGTTGTCGCTCGCCTCGTTCCACTGCTCGATCATTTCGCGCATCTGCTGGGGGTTGAGCACCTCGGTGTCGTCGCACAGCACGAGGTGGCTGCCGGAGGGGAGCGCGCCCATCAGGCGGCCGACGATGTCGTAGACGGTGTCGTCGGTGATGTGGGCGGTGACGCCCAGCAGGATCAGCGCGACCGGCTGGCTGAAGTCCAGTGTCTTGGCGGCCTGTTGCAGGATGGCCTCGGGGTTGCTCAGGTCGGCGTCGATGTAGTCCGTGGCCCCTTCGGGTGTGCTGGTGAGCAGCGCCTCGGCGTGGGCGAGGACGACCGGGTCGTGGTCGACGTAGACGATCCGGGTCTCGGGGGCGAGCCGCTGGGCGACCTCGTGGGTGTTGTCCGCGGTGGGCAGGCCGGTGCCCACGTCCAGGAACTGGCGTATGCCGGCCTCGCCGACGAGGTACTCCACCGTCCGGACGAGAAACGCCCGCTGTGCCAGGGCGATGTCGAGGATCGCCGGGTTGGCGCCCGCGATCTGGTCGCCGACCTGCCGGTCGATCTCGTAGCAGTCCTTCCCGCCGAGCCAGTAGTTCCAGATCCGGGCGGAGTGCGGCACGTTGCTGTTGATGAGCGGACGGTCAATGGACATACGGGCTCCCCGAGTTGGCTTGACGTCATTGCACAACGTAGACGGTTGAATCATCAAGCTCTGGGTGGCCCGGGCCTTCACCGCGTTCTATTCGCCCCCGACCCGTTTGTGGGCCCGTACGTGCGCCCGTATGCGTGAGAGAGACACCGTCCGTCGCTCCCGGTCGACTTCCGTGACCATGACCGTCAGCTCGTCGCCGACCTCGACGACACCGTCCGGCGTCTCCACGGCCTCCACCGTGAGCTCGCTCAGGTGAACGAGCCCCTCGACCCCGTCGGCGACCTCGACGAAGACACCGAAGGGCACCAGCTTGGTGACCCGCCCCCGCAGGACCCGCCCCGCCTCGGTCCGGTCGGCGAACTCGCGCAAAGGGTCCGGCCGCATCGCGCGCAGCGACAGCCGGGCCTCTCCATTCGTCGTGTCGAACTGCAGGAACTCGCAGGTCACCCGCTGCCCGACCCGTACGACATCCGAGGGGTCCTCGAAGTACCGCCAGGAGAGCTCAGGAAAGGTGATGAACCCGACGCCGGGAAAGACAGGATGGGCGGGCCCGTCGTCCAGCGCCACGAACACGCCGAAGCTCTCGATCGACGCGACCGTCCCGGCAAGCACGTCACCGAGCCGAAGCCCCTTCAGGAACGCCCAGAGTTCCGGATGCCCGGTGGCGGCCAGCGAGAGCCGGACCTCGCCCTCGTCCGGATCGACGGCAGTCACCTCTGCGGTGATCCGCCGCCCGACTTCCAGAGCCTCGTCCCGGGACCGGCCGCCCCACGGCACGTCCAACGGCCCGATCGCCCCCAGCGGACGCGAAGGAAAGCCGTCCAGAACGACCGCCGCCCCGTGCGAACGCGTCACCCCCGTGATGACCCCACTGCACAGGTCGCCGACACGAATCCCCGCCAGAAAGCCCCGGACAGCACCCTCGTCACTCACCCCTCTCATCACCCTCTTCGGCCCCCGTGTCCTCCCTCGTGTCCTCCCTCGTATCCGCCCCCGTGTCCTCCCCCTTGTACGCCGCCACAGTCCGGTCCGCGGCCGCCCGCGCCGCCTCCGGGTCGTCCCCGTCGGCGACGGCCGCCTCGTACCACGCCTCACCGCTGAGCGTCACAAAGCGCCGCCCCTCATCCGTCGCCATCCAGGCCATGCCCTCCTTCGGATCGACGGAAGCCCCGGTGGAGAGGTGGATGGTGAGGGCGATGAGGATCGAGTCCCACCCGATCCCGACCGCGCCGGGCCCGAACTCGGCCCACCGCTTGTCGTCGACATGCGCGATGTGCTCGAGCTCGAACCGCGCACGCCCCTCCCCCTCCGCGCTGATCCGCAGCTCGATCCAGCTCACGTCACCGCCGTACTCCCAGGTCGCGGTGAATCCCTTGGGCGGATCACAACGCTCGACGACCCCGCCGGCCTGGCCCTCCAGCTGATACCGCCCACCGAGCCGAAGCTCGCCGGAGATCGGCAGGAACCACCGCGGGATCCGCTCAGGATTCGTACAGGCGTCCCAGACATCCTCGACCGTCGAGTCGTACGACTGGCTCACGGTCACCACCCGCGCCTCACCGGCCTTGAACTCCCGGGTGCCGACCCGACGCCGTACGGCACTGATCTGATGGTCGACATCGATCATGGTGCTCCTCCTGATTCCTGGTCTTTCTCCGGCTCCTGGGCGTTCTGCCGCTGCTCGGCCGCTTCACGAAGCCGCCGCTCCCGCTTGCCCCGGGCCAGCTCGGTGGCCAGGGCGTCCAGACGCGGGGTCCAGAAGCGGCGAAAACGGTCCAGCCACACGTCGATGTCCCGCAACGGCTCCGAGTTCACCGCGTACAGCCGCCGAGTACCCTCCGGCCGTACGGTCGCGAAGCCGTTCTCCCGCAGCACCTTCAGATGCTGCGAAACCCCTGGCTGCGATATCCCGAACTCGCCCCGGATGACGTCCGAGACCTCCCCAGCTGTCATCTCCCCGTCCGCGAGCAGCTCAAGAATCCGCCGCCGCACGGGATCCCCGAGCACATCGAACGCGTGCATGGCACCCAAACTATCAGCACCCACTTATATAAGCCACAACAAATATTCCCGTCCTCACCGCAAGGCTAGGCTGCCCGCAAGATCGCTTCAGAACGGCGTGGCCGAGGGTGACGTTGTGCGGTTCCAGACCGGCTCCGACGGGCTGCACTGGGCTGTCGGACGGGTCAGTTACGCCGGTACCCCTGGGGCGCAGCCTCAGGCGCAGCGATCAAGGCGCGCTGGAGCGGGTCTCCGAGAAGGCGCGGGCCAACACGAGCGGCCGCTTCGCGGCCAAGGCGATGGAGGCGATGGAGGGCGGCGGCCGCCGCTTCGTCGATGCCCCGCCCGTGCTGAGCCGCGTGGACGACGCGGAGGCCACGGCGGTCGCGGCCACCCTGGAGCACTACCTGACCACACTCTCGGAGGACCGCCACGCGCTCCTGAATCAAAGGCAAGAAGAGGGCTGGTGGCGCTACGAAGTCGGTTGCGGCACCGACGAGTGGTGGAACGCCTGACTCGTCCGACTAGAAGATCTCGTCGACCTGCGGCCCGGCCGCCGCAGTCATCCGGCTCACGGCGCCGGACTCCACGATCAGCAGATCCGGAAGCCACTCCTCTTGAAGTTCTCCCCTCCCTTCGCAAGCTCAGGAAGGGGATTCCTGTCTACCTTGCGGCGACAGGCTTGACGGTTTTACCCGCCCTGCGACCGCGCCTTCCGGCGGCCGGGACCTCCACGATGACGCGGCCGATCCGGTACAGGTGCAAGATGTTCCTCGCTGCGTTCCAGTCGGCGTTCGCCGTCCAGCCGCAGTCAGGGTTCTTGCAGGCGAACAGTTCCTGGCTCTCTCGGCTGCCGGGGGTGGTGAAGCCGCAGGCTGAGCACCGCTGGGAGGTGTGCGGGGCGGGAACCTTGACGAGCCGGCCGCCGTACCGGGCGGTCTTGTACGTCAGCATCGTCACGGTCCGCCCCCATGCCTCCTGCGCGATGGAGCGGTTCAGTCCGGCCTTCGCCCTGGCCCCGTTGCGCAGGAACGCGCCCTGCTGCTCGGGGTCGGGCTTGGGGGCCGGGCTCTTGGTCATGCCGAGGATGTTGAGCTGTTCGACCACCAGCACGCCGTACGCGCGGGCGAGATACGTGGTCGTCTGGTGCTGCCAGTCCAAGGCTCGTCGCGTGGCTTTTGCTCGGAGCTGCTTGATCTGGTCGTAGGTGTGCTGCAAACGCTTGGAGGTCTTCTCCCCGCGCTTGCGGAACGTCTTGCGGTGCGCGGCCTGCCGCTCCAGCTTGAGGAGCTTGGCCTTCTCCTTCAATGTCAGCCACTTGTCACGGTCGCAGTCACCGTTCGGCAGGCGCGGCGGGCGCCCGTGGTCCTGGTGGTCCTTGTTCGAGAGGGCGAGGGGGATGTTCACTCCGGCGTCGATGCCGACCTCCGGCCCCTGGTGCGGCTCGGGGGCGCGTTCGAGGGTCTGGACGCGGAAGGCGATGTGCCAGCCCAACGCGTCCTTGACCAGCCGGGCGCCGGTGATCCGGTTCGCCTTGTTCGCCCTCTTCCCGACAGGGAGATCCTTGGTCCAGCGGAAACGGACCCGGCCCACCTTGGGAATGTTGACCATGCCCCACCGGCGGTGGACGCGGACGACGTTCAGGTCCCGGCCCTGCGGAATGTCCACGGACATCGGCCAGCGGAAGCGGCCCTTGTAGCTGGGCTCCTGTGCCCGTCCCTCCCAGCAGTTCACCCACGCCCGGTGGTACGTCTTCAAGACGGCCTGCGCGGCCTGGGCGGGAAGGACGGCGAGGTAATCGAGATCCTTGCGGGCCTGCCGTATCGCAGCGTCCGCGCCTGCCAGGGTGCGCTTGTCCTTGGGCATCATCTGCCACCAGGAGTGCAGGCAGTTCCACATAGTGCGGGCCGCGTGCGCCTGGTCATCCATGACGCGGATCTCGGCAGGGCTCAGTGCCAGTCGGGCACGGTGCCCGAACTGCCGCTTCACCAGACCGAGTTCGCTCATGACGATCACTCCAGTTGGTTTATGTCACCACGCTGGAATCCAAACCCTGACGTACGCACCGGCCGTCACGTCGTCTACAACCTGCACGTGCACTTGGTGTTCATCACCAAGTACCGGCGCAAGGCCATGACGGACGTCATGCTGACGCGCTGCGAAGAGATCATGCGGGAGGTGTGCACGGACTTCGAGGCCGACCTGAAGCAGTTCAACGGCGAGGAGGATCACGTACACCTGCTCGTGCACTACCCGCCGAAAGTCCAGCTCTCCAAGCTGGTCAACTCCCTCAAAAGCGTCTCCGCCCGCCTGCTGCGCAAGGAGTACGACGCGCACGTGCGCCGGTACCTGTGGGGCGGCCACTTCTGGTCCGGCTCCTACTTCGCCGGAAGCTGCGGCGGGGCACCCCTGACCGTCGTACAGCAGTACATCGAGCGGCAGAAACGCCCCGTGAGCTGAGGTCAACAGTGCAGACCCGCGCTCCGGTGCGGGTCACCCCTATTTCGAGATGGCCTTCACCATCCGGCCTGAAGGCCGGAGCACTGGCCAAGATCAAAGGTAGAAGCGCAGGTGCCCGATGACACCGATGCTGCTGGTGAGCGCCCCGAGCCGACCCACCAGCGACCGCAGGTCGTCGAACTCATCGGGATGCACCTCCTGCCGAACCGTCAACGCCCACCCCCGAGCCCCCCGACACAGCTCACCGACGAGAACACCGCCGATACGCGCGGCCGCTCCCCGGTCCGCCAACAACGGATACGCGTCGTCGCCCCCTTGCCCCTCTGTCTCCCCCTCGCCCAAATGCCACCGAAGCAAGGCGAGGTCGTCGGCCGGAAGGGATTCCGGAAGATCAAGGCTGAGCTGAAGCTCATAGATGTCGGCCATACCGGAAGGCTAGGGACCCGCGGACCTCGCTCAGGACACGAAGCCGATGACGCCGAACCCGGACCGCGACTCCGCGTGCCGCAGCCACCCGATGCATTCCATGACGGCCTCCACGACCTCCGGTTCCAGCGCCGGAGGCTGCCCCTTCGCCTTCGTGGCCTCGAACTGCTCCAACGCCCGCAGACACTGCTCGTGCGTCCACTGACCACAGCCCGGCATATACGTCCGCGGCAGCGGAGCCGGCAGATCGCTGTAACCGAACTCCTCCACGGACACCGCGGTGATCCCCAGCGCGGTCAGCCCCTCGTCGACCACCGAGAGCCAGTCGCCCCGGTGCGGAGTGAAGCTGCTGTTGTCCAGGAACGAGCCGGTGAGAGAACACAGCCGCTTGTACGCGTAGCCGTACTGGAAGGCATGCTCCTCCTCACTGAACGGCCCACCGTGCACCACCGCCCGCAGCGCCTCGTACGCCGTGGGCGCCCCGTCCTCGATCTCGGACTTGAACCAGTCGTCGTCCCGAGCCAAGTCGTCCCCGAACTTGCTCCGTATGACATCGAGCAACTGCTCGTCCCGCGACGCGACCAGCGCCCGCGTGGCAGCCACATCCAGCAAGTACACACTCAGAGAAGAACTCATGCCCCGAAACTAGCGCCCACCACTGACAACACCCTCCGCCCTCCGCTCAGAAGGGGGTGGCCGCCCTCAGCAGCCGGGCGGGCAGATACGGGGACTCGACCTTGATCTCCCAGCCCCGGCGGCGGGCGTGGCAGGCCAACGCCAGGACATCCAGATCGAGCGCGGTGTCGCAGGTGTCGGCGCGGTCGGCGACCCGGTAGTAATCACGATGCGCTTCGAGCGCGTCGAGGAGAGCGAGGTTGAAGCTTTCCTCATCGCCCTCGACCAGCTGCGAGAACAACACGGCCGGCGGCGGCAGGAAGCCCCACTCCTCGGCCTTCGCACAGTCCCGCACCGCCTGGTCGGTCGCGGGTTCGGGATCCTCGCCGCGCAGATAGTCGTGGAGGGCCTGCCAGTAGGAGGCGAAGGCGGAACCGTCCTCCCGCAGCAGCGCGGGATCGGTCAGCACCAGGGCGGCGAGATCCTCACGCCGACCGGTGATCAGCGCGAAGTTCGTGGCGGTGGCCCACTGCCCGGCACCGGTGAAGTGCCGGCCACCCTCGACGACGCAGTTCACCGTCGTACCGTTGATCACCACCTCCACGGACGACGCGGGTTCGGCCCCGGCGACCCGTACGGCGGCAGCCCCCAACTGCGAGGCGAGAAGCAGATTTTCGAGCTGCTCGTCGGTGACATCGGAGTGGAGCGTGGCACGGAACATGAACAGAAGCTCGTGATCCCGCATGGCCTTGGCCAACTCCGCGGCGGAAACGGGCTTCTCCCGACCCTCCGCGAGGACATCCTCAATACTCCGCTCAAAAATGGCCTGACTCTCCGGATGGAGCAGCCTGGGATTCTCAGGCCGCTCGACGACCACCATCCCGGCATCGGCCAACTGCGCCACGGCATCCGGCCGCCTGTCCCGCCCGTACTCCCGCACCCGCGGCCCCCCGCTCTCGAACCCGGTGACCAACGCCCGCGGCAGATAACCGGTGTCGATCCCCGGCTCCCACCCCTCCCTGCGATGAGCGAGCGCGGCCAGCGCGAGCGGAAGCAGAGGAATCAGCGAACGGGGCCCGGCGCCATCCCCCGACATCGCGCTGTACGGACCGAGCAACCGAGCCAACTCCGCCCAGAACCCCTCCTGATCACCGAGAACAAGGGCCCGCAAGGCATACAAAGCAACGCTGTAAGGCTGCTCGGCAAGCCCACCCAGCTCCCCACCAGGCCCCTCACGCCCTCCGCTCTCGTCATCCAGAGCCCAGACGCGAGCGATGGCGGCCGATATCGCCGCGAGCTTCTCCTCCCGGGACGCCGAATGGCTCGCGCCCACGTCCCCCTCGCTCCCCGTGTCCCCGATGACGTACGCCATGAACCCATTGACGAGCTCGACGTCCGGCCTCCCACCCCGCCCCGTCTGAAGCGGCACCCGGGCGAAGTGAAAAGCCTCCCCATGCCAATCAGCCCGCCCGGCGAGAACGGCCAGACAGAACGCGTCAATCCACTGCCGCACGCTGACGCTCCCCGGCCGACCCTCCGCCCCCCGCTCGTAATCGATCCCGAAGTCCACATAGGAGAGGAAGACCTGGAAGGAACTGCGCGGGAAGTACGCGGCATAGGCCACCGCCCCCGCGGCAGCCTCGGCGGCATCCTTGAGCACGGCCTCAGCCTCAGGCAGATCAAGATCGGGCCACTCCACGGAGAGCGCCCCCAGATACTCGACCAGTTCCTCCGCCAGCCCCCACCACTCATCGACTGCCACAGGCCCGGCCTTCGACATGGACCGCGCCCGCCCCGTGATCCGCTCGGCAAACCCCTCCCGAACCGCCGAGACCAAGGCTCCGCCCACCCGATGCCGCTCGATCCGCACTACCCGCCCCGCCCCGTGTACGTGTCCACCACAAGTGCCTGGCCCAGCCTAGGCGCCGGACCTCAGGTGAGCGAGAAGAAGATCGTGTCCTGGCTGTACCAGGAGGAGGCGTGCTCCAACGCGGACTGCCACTCCTGGTGCTCGAACTCCAACTTCTCGATGAGCTCCTGTACGTCGTACCGGAAGTCCGGGTTCATCCGATCCAGCACGGCCCGGTACGCGTCGGCGGCGGGCTGGGCCTTGGCCAACGGCAGGTGGCCTATCGCGGGGTAGCCGTCGACCGAGTGCGGGATGAAAGGGAACTCGTCGGGCAGCCCGCCGTACAGATACCCGTGCGGCAGCAGCTCCTCGGGTACCCCCAGACCGCGCATCTCCTCGTCCACCAGGCCGAAGAACGTGCTCGGCTTCGAGTACGTGCCCAACTGATAGGGGTCGGAGGCGTTGTAGTCGATGATGTACTGCATCGCCGCGTGGTACGCGTTTCCCGCGCACTCCGCATCTGAATCCGTACGCCCCTCAATGAGGTGTTCCAGCGCGTCCGGTATAGACAGCCCCCAATCGATCCCATGCCGATCAAGGTCCTCCTGATAGGCATGGGCCCCCTCACGCATGCGGCCCAGCCAACGCAACTGCTCCGCCGTGAGCCTCCCGGCCGCCCCTAGGAATCCGAGCACATCGCTCTTGTCAGCCGTGCTGTAGGAGATGTTGTGACTCATGATCCAAAGCTAGCGGGCCCCACTGACACCGCCTCAGGTCGGGAACTCGCCCAACCAGTCGTGGTGGAGAAGATGCTTGGGCAGGTACTCGGACTCGATCTCGATGGGGAATCCGCCGTCGTACGCAAGGCATGCGATGGCAAGAGGGCCTAGGGCTACAGCACCGTCGATGTCCGTCTCCCGGTCCTCGTTGAGAGTCCAGTACATCTTGTGCAGCTTCAGCGCTTCCTCAAGGGCAGGGTTGAAGCCCTCCTCGTTCCTGCGGACGAAGTTGTAGAAAAGGTTGATCGGCGGGTAGAGCAGGCCCTGTAGGAGGTCTCGCGGCGCGATGCGCGCCACCGCGGGGTCCGACGCCTCGAACGTGGCAGTGAGCTTCTCGACCAGCCCCGGCCTGCGAAGCCAGTACGTCTGCAGGGTGTCCACCCAGAGGTAGATGTACTCGTCGTACTGCCCCTCCGGAGAACGCAGCCGCTCCAACGGGATCTCGCAGAGCTCCGTTATCCGCTGCTGCTCACGGCAAATCACCGCCAGCCAGAAGGCGTTCAGCCAGGTCCCCGCATCAGCGGTCGACAGCGGCCCACGGGCCGGAAGGGTCCGCATCTTCCGGTTGATGCGGCACTCAACGGTTCCCTCACTCACACCGGTCACGGCGAAGAGCGCCGAGCCCAGCTGCATCGCGTTGACCGCGGCTTCCCAGGTCTCCACCGCCGCCGCTCGGGGATCGATGACGCAGCGAGCGCGCAACGCCATGACAGCAGTGCCGAACATCGAGTCGATTACGGCCGTCGAGCCTTCCAGACGGTCGATACCTCTGATCAAGTGCCCGTTCACCCGCTCCGCGAACTGCTCGGCCTCGGGTCCTGCCGGCAGCCCATGCCGGGCAATGTGTACGGTCACGGAAGCGTCCCCTTGCTGATGTCGAAGCGCCGATACTGGTAGCCAGTGTACGTTCCTGCGTTTTTCTCACCCTTGACGACGGTATATTCCAACTTTCCTTGCTCAAGGGCCTTTTCCATGGCCTCTACCAGCTCGAATTCACCACGCCTCTTCATGGCCTCCAGGATGTCGAAGAAGTACTCCCTGCTTCCCTGCGAAACTTGACGACCGCCCGGAAGGGTACGCCTGCCGAAATCGGTGCCAGGACTGCTCTTGGCCTCGATGACGACCACTCGCCCGTCCTCGTGCGTCCACACCTGATCGAACTGGTCATTTCCACTTTTCGGGCCGAGGAGAGGCTCGTCCGTGAAACCCGGATAGCGCTCGGCGATGTAGTGATGCCTGGCCGCGTTCTCACCCAATGCCTCAGCCGCGTCGCCCATCGCCGTGTGGGACTCCTTGTACGCCCCCTTGGCCTCTCCCCAGAGCCCGGCCGATTCCGGGGTCCCTTGGACCTGGTGGGCCCTGCCGGCCTCCGCTTTCCAGTCCGCCACGAGGTTGTCCCACTGGATGGCGAAATGACGCGTCTGTGCACTCTGCTCCAGAAGCCGGAGCCTCTCCGCGCTCGAAACCGTGTTCGCACCCACGCTGATGTAATCCTCGTCGAGGAAATGCGGTTTGGGCGGCGCAGGAGTGTCCTTGGCGCGGGTAAGCGGAGCATCGTCGCCCAGCCTGGTGAGTTGCGGCGGAGTGAACCCGCTCTCGTCGTGGAGATCGAGGCTCCTGCGCGTGCCGTCCTTCCGGTAATAGTGCTCGAAGTAACCAGGCTCGTTATTGGCACGGTAGAGCTGAATGTCCTCGATCTGCTCCAGCGTGAGCGATCCGCGAGGTCCATAGGGATTTCCTCCCTCACGCATGAAACTGGGACGGCCGTCATCCGCCGCCCGGCCGGGAACTCCGCTGTCCGGGTCGCGTACGCCGTCCGTTCCCGCCTCCGCAGAGTCGTCCCCGGCACGCCCGGCATCGCCGAGACCATCCCCGTCGGCACCCCCGTAACCACCTCCGGAACCGGCTCCGCGACCCGCCCCCGGGCTCTCGCCGGTGCGCCCCTCAGTTCCCCCGAGGCCATCCCCGCCACGCCCGCCCCCGACCGCGGCGGTCTCGCCCGCTCGCGTCCCAGCCCCGACCCCCGCCGTCTCCCGCTCCCCCCGAGCCCCCGCTCCCGCCCCCTCCTCCTGCCTGGCCGCGGCCTCGGCCCGCTGGGCGGCCGTGTCCTCGTGGCGGATGCTGTCCAACGACTCCCGAACCGTCCCGTCCGCGTTGTGCATGACGAGGGTCTTGGTGTCGAGGTAGACGACCTCGCCCTTCGGGGTCTCCATGCGGACGGTGTTCTCGGGGGTCAGCCCGGCCGGCAGGTCGTCGGCGAGGTTCGGTGCGTCGGCGATCCGGTACGTACCCTCGCCCAGCCGGATGTGCGTGCCGTTCGTGATCCCCCGCAGGCTGGACATGACGTCGCTGATCCTGACGGCGGTCGCGCCGATGCCCTTCGTGATGTACGTCATCGGGTCGACGATCCGACCGGCCTTGCCCGCGAAGGAGATGGCCTTCGCGATCGCACCGGCCTTACCGGTCGCCGCGGCCGCTCCTCCCGCCCCACCCGTGAAAATGGTCGTCACGACGTTGAACGTGACCGCTCCGGCCGCCCTCGACGGGTTCTTGCCCCACTCGTCGTACGCGATGAGCGCCTTCCCGGTCTCCACGACCGCCGTACGGGAGTCGCGCAGCCAGGACGGCAGCTTGTCGTCGGGTGCCAGCCAGTACGCCGCACCGACCACGGGTACGGCGGTGATGACGATGCCGGTCGCGAGTTTGCCGAGGCCGACCCAGGCCTGGCCCGCCGCGTCCCAGCCGTTGAAGCCCACCAGCGTGCCGAGGCCCTTGATCGTGCCCCACACTCCGTCGACCACGAAGCCGACGGTGAAGTCCCAGGCGTGCTCGTGGAAGTAGTACCAGGGGTTGGACTCCTCGACGACGTCGCCCCACGGCAGCCCGGAGGCCATGTTGAGGTCCTCGGCGCGGTAGCCGTACATGTTGTCTTTGTGGGAGCCGTCGTCGACGACGAGCGGCTCTCCGCCGATGAGCGCGATGATCTTGTTGTGGCAGGCGACCTCGGCGGCCTGGAAGGCGGACCAGGCGGCGTTCACCGCGTTGCGGCGGTTGGTGTTCTCCTCGATGAGGTCACCGTCCGCGACCCAGTCCTCGTCGCCCGCGACCTGCCGCTCGAAGGCCGCCGCCTCCTCACGCAGGGTGTTGAGCTTGTCGACCAGGGGGCGTACCTCGGCCGCGTAGTCGAGCAGCGCCTTGGAGACCGTGTTCAGCTCGGTGTACAGGTCGTTCCCGGTCGCCGCGACCGGCGCGGTCGTCGCGAAGAGCTGGTCGGCCTCGGGCGCCTTGTAGAAGGGCTCCAGGAGGTTGAAGTTCGCGTCGATCAGCAGGCCGGCGGCGCCTACTGACATCCCGTCGAACGCGATGTCCGCCGCGTCCAGCTCCAACTGCTCCAGGTTTCCGGTGAACTCCGGTATCTCGGCCGAGACAACAGGCCTCTCCTCGCTCACGCCTACCCCCGTGGACGCCCTCGCAGATACGTTCCCTCAACTCGCCGCGCAACCCCGCGCCCCCGAGTCGACCATTTGTACCAAAATTGCGATCGCGATCCCACACACTTCTGGCCAAAGCTTGGCCCCCAAGGGCGACGCGTGACCGACGGGGTGTCACCGACCGCCCCACACACAACCCTTACGTCCACATCAGGCACACTCGAACCGGCAGCACCCGGCGAACCCGGAGAACGACCGATATCGACGCCCCGTCAGAAGTGGGAGCAGACCAGCCCCTTGACAGCCCCGACAGCCCTGACAGCCCTTGACTCAAAAGTGGACTAACGACGGAACCACACCACAGGTTCCGGTTCGACCTCGTTGCCCGGCGTGACCCGCCGTGATACACAGAGTGATAATACGGCCCCTTCATATACCGCCCCACGTCCCCCGTTAGGGTCCCTCGCGGGTCGGAGGCAAGGGATCCGTACGAAACCCGCCAATCAATGACGCCAAGTCGACATACGACAGCGTCATTGTCGGCGAGAATAGGCCTGACCTCTGCGCACCCGCGCCGAGGGTGCGGTGCGCACGCGGCGCGACAGCGACCCGGACGCACGGCACAGCCAGCTGAACTACCCACTAGGGGCGGTGACTTACATGTTTCTTGCGGCCGACAAGGGCGACATCACCACCATCATCGGCGGAATCGCCCCGGACTGGGGGCCTTTCGGCAGCCTGGGCACCGAGGCACGCGTGATGATCGAGGTCGTGATGGCGGTCGCCATCCTCCTCTGCCTCGGCATCGCCATCTGGGGCGCGGCCAAACAGCGCATCGGCGCGACCGCCCTGCGCGACACCTTCAGCGCCGAACAGGGCAAGGGCCTCATCATCGCGGGCCTCACCGGTGTCTTCATCATCGGTTCACTGGGCACGCTCTTCACCATCGTGTACGGCATGGCCGTTTAGCGCGACGGGCCGGCCCTCGTCCCGGCCGGGCACGCCCGGTTCCCCACTACCCCACCCGTCCGTCGTGCCCACCGGCTGAGGTTGCGTCTCCCTGATGTCGAGTCACCACACCGCGCCCGCGCGGGAACCAGCGCGGCTACCGTCGTACTGCTACGCGTTTCGCTGCGCGTACGCGTTCGGGTACGGCGTCGATGTCGATGTTGAAGGGGCGTACGCGGCATGAGTCTCGGCGACCAGCACGGGTACGGGGAGTCCTCGCGCGCCGGTGACGACGAGGCGTACGGCGGTTACGGCGGCACCGGCCAGACCCGCACCCGCCTCCCCGACGACCCCTACGGCGGCACCCCCCGCCGCCCCCGCTCCTCCTCCAGAAGCCTCGTCACCATCGTCGGCGTAGTCGTCCTCCTCATCGCCGCGATCGCCTTCGCGAACCGCGGAGGCGACGATTCCGGCGACAGCGGTTCTGGGGGCGACAAGGCGGAGACGGCGCCTACGGCGGCTTCGGGGGAGCGGCCGGTGGAGACGAAGACCGGCGGCATTCCGTCCGGCTTCGCCCACGACCGGCAGGGCGCCGAATCAGCGGCGGCCAACTACGCCGTCGTGCTGGTCTCGGCCGACATCCTCAAGCCCGCCCGGCGCAGCGAGATCGTCCAACAGGTCTTCGTCGCCGACAAGGCGGCCGCTCTGGAGGAGAGCCTCAGCAAGGCGTACGACCAGAACTTCCTGAGCAACGTGGGCCTGGACGAGAACGGCAATGCACCGGCCGGCAGCACGTACGTCTCACGCACGATGCCGGTCGGCACCAAGGTGACGAGTTACTCGGACAGCGCCGCGACCGTCGAGGTCTGGTGCACCGGCGTATTCGGCATGGCGGCGGAGAACACCACCAGCCCGGTCACCAGCGACTGGTTCACCATGACCCTCCAGCTGCGCTGGGCCGACGGCGACTGGAAGGTCGACAGCTTCGCGCAGAAGGAAGGCCCCGCGCCGGTCAACGGCGACAACAAGATCTCGACGTCCGACGAGATCTCGAAGGCCGTCGAAGAGTACGGAGGGTTCACCTATGCCCGGTAGGCCACGCCGCGTACTCAAGGTCGCCGCAGCCCTCACAGCCGTACAGACCGCAGCTGTTCTGCTGGCCGCCAAGGCCGCTGCGGCTCCCACCCCATCGCCGTCGCCCTCGGCGTCCGACGACCGGTGTGACCTCATCGTCGGCCCCGCCAAGAAGTACTGCGAACGAGAATCCGGCGAAAAAGCCGACACCAACACCCTCCCCAACGACCTAACCGCCACAGTCGACCCCCTCTCCTCCCTGGCCAGGGGCTGCGCCAACGCCGCCTCCTGGACCATCGACAAGCTCTCCGCGGCCGTCAACGAAACCGCGAACGTCGACTTCACGAACCCGACGTTCCTCCAGCAGTACGCGGTGGTCTTCGCGGCCTCGACGATCCTCACCCTCATCCTGTGGCTGCTCGCGGTGGCGAAGCGAGCCGTGCGGGGCGTGCCCCTCTCCACAGCGCTGTCGGAAGCCGTGGGCTTCCTCTGGCTCACCGTCCTCGCATCGGCCTTCACCCCCCTCATCCTCTACACGGTCGTCTCGGCGACCGACGGAGTGAGCGAGGTCCTCGCGAAGGCCACCGGCGACCAGACGGACACCTTCTTCGGCAACTTCTCCGGCGCCCTGAAGAAGGGCGAGGACATCGGCGGCGGGCCCATCATGCTCATCGTCGTCTCCCTCGTCTCCATCCTCGCCGCAGGCGTCCTCTGGCTGGAGCTGGTCATCCGCGCCGCCCTGCTCTATGTGGGCGCGCTGCTCGGCACGGTCGTCTACGCGGGACTCGTCGACAAGAACCTGTGGGGCCACGTCCGCCGCTGGGCGGGCATCATGATCGCGGTCATCCTCATCAAGCCGGTGATCGTGATCGTCCTCGGCCTCGCGGGCGCGCTCTCCGCGGACGAGGGCCCGGACGCGTTCTCCGCCGTGGTCTCCGGCCTCGCCATCATCCTCCTCGCCATTTTCGCCTCGGCGATGATCTACCGCTTCGTCCCGGGCTTCGGCGACGAGATCGCCGGCTCCCGCAACAACCGCCTGATGCAGGGCGCCGAGAACAAGGCCGCCGCCGTCATCAGCTCCCCGGCCACCCTCGTGGCCCAGGGCATCAAGACCCACAGCACCCGGGCCGACAACAACGGCGGAGGCGGCGGCGGCGCCCCTCGCCCGTCCAACCCGGCCTCCGGCGGCGTAGCCGCCCACAGCTCCCGTACGGCGAACGGCGGCGGGTCCGTCCCCGCCGCACCCCCGCCCCGCTCGAGCCCGGCCAACACCCCCCACGCCAGTAACACCCGCAACAGCAACCGCACGGGAGGTGAAGGGCGTTGACGACCGAGTCCCACCTGTCCCATCCGGTCACGCCCCGCCGTACATATCTGATCGGCCGCGCCCGGCCGAACGCGATCATCGGCCGGAACCGCGAGTCCGGCGAGATCGCGCTCATCATCGCGGGCGCGTTCCTCGGCATGATGTGCGGTCTCCTCGTCCCGGTACTCGTACCGCGCATCGCCCTGCTCACCGGCTTCCCGCTCCTCGCGCTGGCGGCCGTCTACGTGCCGTACAAGCGGCGGACGTTCTACAAGTGGTTCGAGATCAACCGCAGTTACAAGCGCGCGCTCCGCCGCGGCACGACGTACCGTTCCGCCGCCATGGAGGCCGGTACGCGCCTCGACGGCCGTGAGGTCGAGATCGGTCCGCCCCCGGGCATCGGCCGTATCACCTGGCTGGCCGCCCCCTTCGGCCCGGACGAGATCGCCGTACTGCTGCACGCCGACCGCCGGACCGTCACCGCCGCCATCGAGATCGAGGGCCCGGGCGTCGGCCTGCGCGACTCCGAGGACCAGGAAGCCCTCGTCGACCGCTTCGGCACCCTCCTCAAGCACGTGGCCAACGGCGACGGTTTCGTCACCCGCCTGCAGATGCTCGCCCGCACGCTCCCGGCCGACCCGGACGCCCACGCCAAGGACGTCGCCCAGCGCGGCGACGAGCGCGCCCCCGGCTGGCTGCAGCAGTCGTACGACCAGCTGCAGTCCATGGTCTCCACGAGCAGCGAGCAGCACCGCGCGTACCTCGTCGCGTGCATGCACTACACCCGTGAACTGGCCGCCGAGGCGCACGCCATGGCCCGCGCGGCCCGCCCGCAGGGCAGGAAGCTCGACAAGGACGCGGGCCTCGCCGTCGTCATGGCCCGTGAGCTGACGGACATCTGCTCGCGCCTCCAGGAAGCCGACATCCGCGTACGGCAGCCGCTGGGCCAGGGCCGCCTCGCCTCCCTCATCCACTCCATGTACGACCCGGACCACCCCATCGACCACATCCAGGCCATGACCAGGCGCAACGCCTGGCCGGCCGAACTGGACGCGATGGAGCCGGACTACCTCCAGGCCAAGACCCGCGAATCCTCCACCCGCGCCCCCTGGTGCCACGCCACGGCCTGGGTGAAGGAGTGGCCGATGACCCCGGTCGGCGTCAACTTCCTGGCCCCGCTCCTGGTCCACACCCCGGACGTCATCCGCACCGTCGCCGTCACGATGGACCTCGAACCCACCGAGGTCGCCATCGAGCGCATGCTGACGGAGAAGACGAACGACGAGGCGGAGGCGTCCCGCGCCGCCAAGATGAACCGCACCGTCGACCCCCGTGACGTGGCCTCCCACTCCCGCCTCGACCAGCGCGGCGAGGACCTCGCCAGCGGCGCCGCCGGCGTCAACCTGGTCGGCTACATCACCGTCTCCTCCCGCTCCCCGGAGGCGCTCGCGCGCGACAAGCGGACGATAAGGGCCTCGGCCGGCAAGTCGTACCTGAAGCTGGAGTGGTGCGACCGCGAGCACCACCGGGCCTTCGTCAACACGCTCCCGTTCGCCACCGGAATCCGAAGGTAGGGCTGTCGCGATGCGGGACCATCCGATCCAACCCCAGCCGGAGGTGAAGCGCTGATGCGGGACCCGATGTCCGCCCTCACGGACGCCTTCACCTCCTTCCTCTTCGGCAAGGTCGAGACGACCCGCCTCCCCGTCCGCACCTCCACCGGCCAGGCCCAGGCGGTCTACCTCCCGACCGCCGCCCCCGGCCTCGGCGACTCCGGCGTGATCATCGGCCGCGAGGTCTACTCCGGCAAGGGCTACATCTACGACCCCTTCCAGCTCTACGGCCAACAGCTCCCCGCCCCGCACTGGCTCGTCCTCGGCGAGTCCGGCAACGGCAAGTCGGCCCTGGAGAAGACGTACGTCCTGCGCCAGCTCCGCTTCCGCGACCGCCAGGTCGTCGTCCTGGACGCCCAGGGCGAGGACGGCGTCGGCGAGTGGAACCTCATCGCCCAGGAGCTGGGAATAACTCCCATCCGCCTGGACCCGACCGCCGCCCTGAACCACGGCATCCGCCTCAACCCCCTCGACCCCTCGATCACCTCGACGGGCCAGCTGGCTCTCCTGAGGACGATCATCGAGGTGGCGATGGGCCACGGCCTGGACGAACGCTCCGGCTTCGCCCTCAAGGTCGCCCACGCCTACGTCAACGAGACGATCGTCGAACGCCAGCCGGTCCTCACCGACATCGTCGAGCAGCTCCGCCACCCCGAGCCGGAGTCCGCGGAGGCGATGAACGTCGCCCTCGACGACGTACGGGCCTGGGGCCTGGACGTGGCACTGGTCCTGGACCGACTGGTCGACGGCGACCTGCGCGGCATGTTCGACGGCCCCACGACGGTCGGCATCGATCTCGACGCCCCGCTGATCGTCTTCGACCTGTCGCACATCGACCGCAACTCCATCGCCATGCCGATCCTGATGGCGATCGTCGGCGTCTGGCTGGAGCACACCTGGATCCGCCCCGACCGGAAGAAGCGCATCTTCCTGGTCGAGGAGGCCTGGCACATCATCAACAGCCCCTTCGTCGCCCAACTCTTCCAGCGCCTGCTGAAGTTCGGCCGACGGCTCGGCCTCTCCTTCGTCGCGGTCGTCCACCACCTCTCGGACGTCATCGACGGCGCGGCGGCGAAGGAAGCGGCCGCGATCCTCAAGATGGCCTCCACAAGGACGATCTACGCCCAGAAAGCGGACGAAGCCCGTGCGACCGGCCGTGTCCTGGGCCTGCCCCGCTGGGCGGTGGAGATCATTCCCACCCTCACCCCCGGCATCGCGGTCTGGGACGTCAACGGCAACGTCCAGGTCGTCAAACACCTGGTCACCGAGACGGAACGCCCACTGGTCTTCACCGACCGCGCGATGACCGAATCGTCCAACGACCACCTCCTGGACGACGACGCCCTGCGCGCCGCCGAGCTGGAGGCGGAGGAACGGGCCGCGGCGTTCGTCGAACAGCAACTGAGCGACCTGGAGGGGTACGGCCCCTCCGAGTCCACGGTGGCCTGAGCGAGCGAGCACAGATGAGACCAGAGGACCGGCACCCCCGGCAGAGCGGCGGCGGCATCCCCGACGGGCTGCTGATCGCCCTCCTCGGCTTCCTCGTAGGCCTGATCCTGCTCGTCTGGACGGCCACCGGCCTCGCCGGCCTCTTCGCCCACGGCGCCTGGCCCGACCGCATCACCTTCGCCCGCACCCCCATGGCCGTACGCAGCCTGATCACCAACCCCCAGGACCTCCCCGCCGCCTGGCCGGACACCCCCGCCGGCCAGCTCTCCGGCTACGGCCTCTTCTGGGGCCTCCTCATCAGCCAGCTGATGGTCCTCCTCGTCCTGACCATCTTCGCCATGGGCACCCTGGCCCGCTGGCGCGCGGTACGGGCGAGGGAGAAGGCGCTACGGTCCCAGGGCGCGCCCCCGGCAACGGCGTCCACGGCGGCACAGCCCGCCCCGAGTCACCACAACGCCACAACGGCGGCGCCCACGGCCGCGCCCACGCCCGCACCCGCGCCCGCGCCCACGGCCGCGCCCATCGCCGAGCCGACCGGAGCCACGGAAGAAGCCACCGCGCCCCTCCCCCCAGCCCTCCTCAAAACCCCGGAATCCCCGGCCTCCCCACCGTCTGCCTTCGCAAGCCCCCCTGAATCGCAACGACCTGTAATCCTCGGCTCCGCCGAATCCCGCCGCCCCGCCGCGCTCCAAGCCGTACGGGACGCCGAAGGCCCGGCCCTGGTGGTCACCTCCGACCCCACCCTGTGGTCGGACACGAAGGACGCCCGAGCGAAACTGGGCCCGGTCCTCCTCTACGACCCCTCCCACCTCTGCGACACCCCGGCCCGCCTCCACTGGTCCCCCACCACCGGCTGCGAGGACAAGCCCACCGCGGCGGCCAGGGCAACCGCCCTCCTCGCCCCGATCCGCCCCACGGCGAAGATCGACCAGGCGGTGGCGGACACGGCGGAAACGCTCCTGCGCAGCTACCTCCACGCCGCTGCCGTAGACGGCCGCACGATCCGCCACCTCCACCGCTGGGCCCAGGGCAGCAACGTCCAAGAGGCGGTACGAACCCTCCGCACGAACCCGAAAGCAGCGCCGGGCTCCGCCGGCGAACTCGAATCGGCCCTGACGTCCCACCCCGAACGCCGTGACATCGCCCAGGAACTGACGGCCCGAGCCCTGTCCTCCCTCTCCACGGTCAATGTGCGGGAATCGTGCACCCCGAACCGGCCAGACTCCCTGATCCTGGATTCCTTCCTCCACGAGGGGGGAACGCTCTATGTGGTCGGCGCCCCCATCGAGGACCCCAAGGCGAACCCGTCCGCCATGCCCCTGCTGACGGCCCTCGCCTCAAGCGTGGTCGAGCGCGGCCGGCGCATGGCCGAACGGTCATCCTCCGGCCGCCTCGACCCACCACTCACCCTGGTCCTGGACGACGTGGCAGCGGTGGCCCCGCTCCCCCAACTCCCGGCCCTCCTGGCCTCCGGCCAGAGCGAAGGCCTCCCCACCCTGGCCCTGCTCCGCTCCCGAGAACAGGCAAAATCCCGCTGGCCGAACCACGAACTCCCCACCCCCTGACGGCCGTCAGTCACACTCCCCCTGCGAGACCGCGTACCCAGGAACGGACGGCCACCGCACGGTCAGCACCACCGACTCCTCCTCCGCGACCCAGGAGTGATCCACCCCGCGCCCCCAGACGACGTAGTCGCCCTGGCGTTCCAGTACGACACTGCGGCCTGGAAAGTCGACGCGGAAGCGACCACTGATCAGCACCTGCAGAGCCGTACGCTCCTCACCCCGGACCCACTGCGCCCGCCTGTCACCACGCGGATGGACACCCCACTTGATCTCCACGGCGTCACTGTGCCGAGGATCGCCGTCCGCCTTGAAGTGCCCGAGCAGCCAGCCACGGTCCAGCGCCGCATCCTTGCTCGCATGACCCACATACACGCTGCCGTCCATGCCGCCGAAGCTAGGCCAACTCCAGGACGTACTCCAACTCCCGTCCCGCATCGCCCTCGACGGCCACCCCACTGCTCACGAACCCGACCCGCCGGTAGAAGGCCGCGGCCCGCCCGTTCCCCTCATGCACGAACAACCGCGCCCGCTCGAGCCCGACCCCACGAGCCCACTCCAACGCGGCCGCGAACAACGCCTCCCCCACCCCCTTCCCCCGATGCCCTTCCCGCAGGAACACCCCCACCAGATGCCCCTGCCGCCGCTCGACGATCCCCCCGAAGTAGTCCCGCACCCCGGCCTCCTCCACGAGCACCGTCACCGACCCGACCAACCCGTCGCCCCCGGTCTCCGCGACAAACTGCTGCCGCTCCCGAGCCCCCTCGGCGGCCCCCTCCGTCCGCTCCCGCCAGTACTCGTCCGACCGCCCCACAGCCACCTCGTACGTCTCCAAGAACGCGAGATGCGCCACCGGATCCAGCAACGCGGCCAGCCTCAACTCCCGCACCGCCCGCCACTCCTCGGCCCGGACGGCCCGAACCACATACCCCTCAGGTACGGCACTCTCAAAACTCGGCCCCAGATGCATGCCGGCCACCGTAATACCGGGGTACTACACCCCTCACCCGGTTTCCCGCCCCGGCCGGACGCCCCGTCCCCCGCCCCGGCCGAACATCGAACGCATGATTACGGCAGAGGCCCTCACAAAACGCTACGGCGACCGAACAGCCGTCGACGACCTGTCGTTCACGGTCTCCCACCGTACGAGGATGACCCCGTGACAAGCGAGCAGGCCCGACACCAAGGCAGACCCGGCGCACTCGGCGCGCACGACGACTGGCGACCGACCGGCCCTCAGCCGCTCACCCGCCACTTCCAACGCCTGACCCAGAAAGCCCGAGATCTCGACCGCCGCCGCCCCTTCGTGTGGGACCTGCTCGTCACCGGCTTCTACGTGACGGCCGCCCTGATCGACTCCCTGAGCGGCGGCTGGGAACGCGTCACCGAGTACCCCACGCTCCCCGGCTGGCTCGTCGTCACCATCTCCCTGGGCCTCACGCTCCCCCTCCTCTGGCGCCGCACCCACCCCTTCGCGGTCATCGTGACGATGTTCCCGTTCGCCGTCGTCAACACCTGGACCGGCGCCTTCTTCCAAGCATCGATGCTCCTGCTCCTCGCCCTCTTCCACGTCGCCCTGCGCACTCGCCTACGCACCCTGCTGTGGTCGTACGCCCTGACCGTCCAGCCCTTCGTGGTGGGCGGCCTCCGTTTCCCCGCCGAACAGGGCTTCGACCAGAACGTCGTGCCGACGGCGATGAGCCTCGCCCTCGCGGCAGCCGTCGGCATCGCGGTCCGCAGCCGCAAGGAGTACCTCGCCTCCCTGATCGAACGCGCCCGCCAGGCCGAAGTCGAACGCGACCAGCAGCTCCGCCTCGCCGCCTCCGCCGAACGCGCCCGGATAGCCCGCGAGATGCACGACATCATCGGCCACAACCTCTCCGTCATCACCGGCCTGGCCGACGGCGGCCGTTACGCGGCGACGAAGAACCCCGCCCGCGCCGCCGAAGCCCTGACGGCCATCGCCACCACCAGCCGCCAGGCCCTCTCCGAACTACGCCGCCTCCTCGACGTCCTGCGCGACGAACCCGAGAACGACCCGAACGGAAAGGAACCCGCACCACCGGCCGAACTCACCCCCCAACCCACCCTCACCGACCTCGACAACCTCATCACCGGCGTACGCTCCGCCGGTCTCCCCGTCCACACCACGATCCACGGCACCTCCACGCTCTCCCCCGGCCGCCAGCTCACGGTCTACCGAATCATCCAGGAAGCCCTCACCAACACCCTCAAACACGCGGGCCCCGGCGCCACCGCGGAACTCGTCATGTCGTACGAGGCAGCGGGCGCCGTCTCCCTCACGATCACCGACACCAGCCGCTCCACCCCCACCTCGCCCTCCCCCTCCAACAGAGGCCGTGGACTCCCCGGCATGCGCGAGCGAACCGCCCTGTACAACGGCACACTTGAGACCGGCCCGCTCCCGCACCCGGAACGCGGCTGGCGAGTCCACCTTCACCTACCGGAGGAAACCCCGCAGTGACCACCGTCCTCATCGTCGACGACCAGCCCCTCCAGCGCTTGGGTTTCCGCATGCTCCTGGAGAGCCAGGACGACATGACGGTCCTCGGTGAGGCACCGGGAGGCAGCGAGGCAGTCCGTATGACGGCCGAGTTGCACCCCGACGTGGTCCTCATGGACGTGCGCATGCCCGGCCTGGACGGCATCGAGGCCACCCGCCGCATCGTCTCCTCCGGCGACCGCACCCGCGTCCTCATCCTCACCACTTTCGACCTCGACGAGTACGCCTACGCGGGCCTCCGCGCCGGCGCCTCCGGTTTCCTGGTCAAGGACGCCGAGCCCGAAGACCTCCTGTCAGGCATCCGCGCCGTGGCGACGGGCGACGCGGTGGTGGCCCCCAGCCTGACCCGCCGACTCCTGGACGCCTACGCCCACCATCTGCCGGCCCCCGGAGAACCCGCCGAGCCCTCCCGCCCCGACTCACGTCTCTCGTCTCTCACGGACCGCGAACTGGAAATCCTCACGGTCATCGGCAAGGGCTGGACGAACACCGAAATAGCCGCCCGTCTCCACCTGGCGGAGTCGACAGTGAAAACACATGTGAGCCGCATCCTCGCGAAGACCGGCTCACGGGACCGCATCCAGGCGGTGATCCTGGCGTACGACACCAAGCTGGTGGAACCGTCCTGAAACGCAAAAAGGCCCACACCAAATGGTGTGGGCCTTTCGCAATATTTGTTCGGCGGTGTCCTACTCTCCCACAGGGTCCCCCCTGCACGGAGAGTGGCGGGGTGTGAGGCTGCCTCCGGCAGGACCAACGCCCGGAGGACACAGAGAGACAGAGGGAGAGACAGGAAGAGAGAGGAGGCGAGGAGTTACCCCGGGTAGACGGGCTGTAGGACCACGGTCAGGAGCAGGCCCAGCCCCAGACACCCCGGACCGGCCACACGGTCCACCACACCCCCACGGACGCGCGGAGGCCCCGCCGACGCGCAACACACCAACCCCACCCCATCCCCGACACCTGCCGCACCACCCCACCACCGGACCCACCCTTTCTCTCATTCGGGCAGGGAGAGCGGCAGCAGAGGGGATGTCAGTTCCCCGACCACGACGGAAAGGCCAGCTGACCAGGCACGCCCAGAGGCCGGCCACCGGGCAGAGGCAGGAGATGGGGCAAGAGATAGCGCAGGAGTTTGCGCGTGGGGTGGTGCAACAGATCAGGATTGCTGTATTATGGAACATGTCGGAAGGGGTGGCCCCCTAACCGGCACCGCCGAACGTTCGTCAACAGAAAGGCGTAAGCGTGGAAATCGTCATCAGCGGAGGCAAGGTCACTCCCCACGTCGACGAGATCACGACCCCTCGGGCCGAAAAGGCCCGCCGGATCGCCAATTTCCTCCCGCGCCCGGAACTCCTGCGGGACGCCGTCATCGAGCACAACCAGGACGACAACACCACGTCTATTCGGTTCGAGACCACGGCCGGTCCGATCCGGATTCTTCTGCCGGTCGCTCAGGGGTTTGAGTTCCACATCATTCACGACAGCGACACCGGGCCCCGCATTCTCGGAACCTTCCGGGGCGCATCCCTTTCGGTGCGAGCCGTCGCATTCCGCATCAGCGAATTTCTGCGGACGCGCGGACTGAAGTAAAAGGCAGTTTCGGGGGCCCGGTCCACCGGGCCCCCGGGCAGCCCCAGCACCCACACCAACCGGAGGGACAGTCACTGTGAGCATGACGAGCATTGAGCCCGCCCACCGCGCCATTCCGGCGAGCGAGGGCGAGCGAGAGCAAATGGAAGCCGCTTTCCGCGCGGCACTGGAACAGCTTCCTGAGAACACCGGTTTCCCGCACGACGTGCGCGAGCTGGCCCGGCCACTTTTCGAGGTGGGATGGATCTCTGGGGTACGGACCGGGCACACCGGGCCCGCACTGGCCGACGTGCCGTTGCCGCCCCATACGTTCGGTACGGCACTGTCCAACCTGTCCTCCGCCATGCATGCGGACAGTGGCCCCAGCATCGGGCAGTTGGTCAGTTACCACGGGTCGCAGGAGTGCTGCCACGGCCGCTACTGGGTGACGCGCATTGAGCGCGAACTGGACCGCCGAGGCCGAGAGTCCACGCTCTACCGCCTCAGCGAGTACAGGAACGGCGCATTCGTCACCGCACTGACCGGAGTCCATACGTGGAGCGTCACGGCACTGCCGCAGCACTGGCAGCGGTAAGCCCACACGGAAGGGAACTGATCATGAGTCAGAGGATCGCCAAGCAGCTCAAGACTCACCCGCGCGCCTATGTGGTCAAGGAAGAGGGCCGCGACCGGACCGGAACCATGCGCTACCGCGCACAGGTCAAGTACCTCGCAGTCGGTGACACACTCGCCGGTTTCGGCAAGGTTCTGGAGTGGTCGGAGACAGACGCAGTCGACGGGTGGCGGATGTTCCGGATGGTCACCGAGCGCCCGCAGTACTACCCGGTCGAGACCAACGTGTTCAACGTGCCGGAGTACCTCTACTACGGCATCACCGCCCTTGCCGAGCAAGGCGAGTGATCTGATGCGGCACAAGCCGCCGCAGTCGTAGCCGCAGGTCAGAGCGTGGCCTCCAGGGTGGGGCGCACCGGAGATTTAATCGGTTGCCCCACCCTCCGAATTAGGTATTATGGAACCAGTTAGGAAGGGTTGGCCCCCTACCGGACACGCCGAAAGTTCGTCACCAGAAGGGAAGCCCCAAGTGGCTCACGAAATCGAGCAGTTCACCGACGGCACCGCCGCTTTTGCCTCCGCCAACACGAGCGCATGGCACAAGCTCGGCACCGTTACCGACGGCGCGATGACCGCCGAGGAGGCCATGCGCATCGCGTCTCTGTCCGGGTGGAACGTGCGGCTCCTCCCCCTGACCGCGACCGAGATCACGGCCGAGGGAACCACGCCGGTGGAGGTCGCGCAGCACTTCGCGACCGCGCGCACGCACCCGAAGACCGGCCGCACGCAGACGCTCGGAGTGGTCGGCAGCGACTACCACCCCGTGCAGAACGAGGAACACGCCGAGTTCCTCAACCTTCTGGCCGACGAGTCCGGCGCGCACTTCGAGACCGCCGGATCGCTCAAGGACGGCCGTCAGGTGTTCCTGACCATGAAGATGCCGCAGACCCTCACGATCGGCGGGAACGACGACGTAGACCTTTACATCGCGGCGTTCAACAGCCACGACGGAGGCAGCGCGTTCCGCATCGTGGTGACGCCGGTCCGGGTGGTGTGCGCGAACACCATGCGCGCGGCCATCCACGGGGCCCGGTCCTCGTTCGTGGTGCGACACACCGCCGGAGCCAAGGCCCGTATCGCGCAGGCCCGTTCCGCCCTCGGTCTGACGTTCCGGTACGCCGAGGAGTTCGAGCAGGCCGCACAGCGCATGATCGACGCCGAGATGACGCTCAACGAGCTGAAGTCTGTGGTGGACGAGCTGTGGCCGGTCAAGGACAGCGACCACGCCCGCACCAAGACCAACCAGCGCCAGCGGTGGGGGGCGATCTCGAACCTGTTCGAGCACGCCGACACCCAGGCCGGTATCCGGGGCACGCGGTGGGCCGGGTACAACGCGCTCACCGAGTACGCCAACCACGTCGCCCCGGCCCGGGGCAAGTCCGACGCCGACAAGGCCGCAGCCCGCGCCGAGCGGGTCATCAGCGGAGCGGCGAACGACCTGATGGAGAAGGCATTCGCCCTCACCACGGTCTGACCCCCTGAACACCGGGCGGGCACCCCAACTCCCCCACGGGTGCCCGCCCGGCCCCCCACAGGCCCGCAGAGGCCGCCCCGCCCGAGCGCGGAGCGCTCAACCCCGCCTCAGGAGCGCGGAGCGCACCCCGCCGGCCCCTGCCGCGTAGCGGCAGCGCATCGCGTCTGCGGAGCAGCCCGCGCGCCAAGAACACGTCCGCTGTTTCCTGCGCCCAGGCCGCGCCGACGGACGCCCAGCAGCTCGACACCCACCGCCCACCCACCGCCCTGCGGAAGGCCATTCATGCCCACCTGGAAATGGAAGATCAAAGGCATCGTCGACGACATCACCGAGTGCGGTTGCTGCGGCCGCCGCGGACTCAAGCGCACGGTCGCGATGATGCCGCTGGACGCCGACGGGAACGAAGACGGCACCGCCGAAGACGTCGTGTACTACGGCACGTCGTGCGCCGCTACCGCGCTGAGCTGGACGCAGGGCAAGGTGACCAACACCGCGCGCGCCGCCCAGGCCGAGCGGGACCAGCGGGACGCCTACGCGCGCCGGATGCTCAGCATCTACGCCCCGGTGGAGTTCGCCCCCGTACGCGACAAGGCCCGCGTCTACTACGGCCGCAACCAGCACCAGCGGGACACGGGCGTGAAGGCGACCGAGGAAGTGGCGAAGCTGCTGGCCCAGGCCCGCGCCACGCTGGCCGACACCACCACCGGCCCGGCCCGCCCAGCGCGGATCGAGGACTTCCGCCGCTACGTCGTGATCTTCACCAGCGACGACCGGATCTCCCTCGTGCGACGCGTGCCGGAGGAGGAGGCCGAGGGTCAGGAGCAGGCCGCCGCGGCGCAGCGCCGCGCCGACGAGATCCGGGGCAGGCTGCTGGTCGTGGCCGCCCTGGACGCCGAGTCCGCGCGCGACGTTGCGTACTCCGACGACCTGACCCGCGAGTGGAACGCGAAGGTCTGGCAGGCCGCCCGTGCCTGAGACCGCCCCTGCGCCCCTGTTGATCATCGGTAGCCGCGTCACCTACCACGGCAGCATCACCGAGATGCACGACCGCCCCCTGTATCTCCTGCCGTGCATGTGGTTCGGACACTGCGACGCCTGCTGGGAGCAGGACGACGAGTTCGGCGAGCGCCACCCGGAGGAGAGGGACCACTTCATGGCGGTCGACCTCACCACCGACCGCCGCTTGCACCACGCCCGCCGAGCACACCTGGCCCCGATCCCGCACGAGTGGCCCGAGGACGCCGTGCCGTTCAACATCAACGGCTACCGGTACGCCGCCGCGTACACCACGGCAGGCGGAAGCGACCGGGCCCGGACGGTGCACTTCTACACCGCCGAGGACTTCATGGGGCGCACGTGGTGCCACTTCCGGGAGCCCGCGCCCGACATCCGCCGCCTGGACGAGCTGGGCCGCCGCCGCCCCATCTGACCAGTGCCCGCGCGCCACGGCGTGCGGGCACCCCCTCCCGCCCCGCAGCCGGCCCCCATCCGTCGCCCCGCTGGAGTCACCGTGACGAACCCGCAGCCCGACCAGCCCGCCCGCGCCGACCGCCGCACCCTGCCCTACCCCGGAGACGAAGCGATCACCGCCGCCCGCCACCGCGCGCACCAGGCATTCGCCCAGCTCTTCACCGCCCTGGGGGCCGGACGTCACCGCCTGCACTACGCCGCATTGGACGTCGACGGCCGGTACGCCCTGGCCAGCGTCACCGTCGACGTCACGACCGCCCCCGCATGGCATCTGGACGCCGACCCGGACGAGTTCACCGCCATCGAGGCCGCCGTGACGGCCGCCCTGGAAGGCAGCTGCACCGTCCTGGCCACTCTGATCGTGCAGAGCGCCCGGGAGCCGATCCCAGCCGTCTGCGGATGGCGCATCGAGCGCGGATGGCTGCACGCCATGAACCCAGTCACCGTGTACGCCGCCGTGCGGCCCTGCGCGAGCAGCTCGGCACCCGTCGCCCGCGTCTACCCCGCTCCGTTCCTGGGGGATCCGCCGGTCACGGGCTGAAGTCCCCGGCCCGGCCCCCGGGGGTCGGGCCGCCGCGCCTGTCAACTCCCCGTCCCTGTCCGCCCCGTGAGGAGACGCTCTGTGATCACCATTGCCACCCCGTCCGGCACCGTCCGCGCCGTCCCGTCCGAGGCGGACCCCGCCGGAGCCGTGCGCTACCGCCTCACCGGTGCCGCCAGCGGAACCGTCCACGTGACCGCGACCAGCAGCCCCGCCCGGTGGGACCGGTTCGACGCCGTCCGGGCCACCCTCGGATCCGCCAGCGCGCGGGCGTGGCCCGCCGAGCCGCTGGTGCGCATCCGTGGCCGCGCCTACCAGGGCAACACGGTCAGGGTGCTGGCCTACTCCGCCGACGTGCCCTGGGGATGGCTCGAACGCGACCTGACCGACACCGACGACCGGCCCGCGCCCGAGCAGGCCAGCCAGACGCTGACTTCCATCCTGCGCGCGTGCGCCGGCGACTACGCCGCGCGCAGCGACTTCCCCGGCCTCCAGCACGCGGCCCGTCGCCATGACACCCCGCAGCTGCTGAAGTGGCTGGACGCGATGATTTCGCACGCGGAACGGGCGCAGGCCCGCTGGCTGGAGGAGGCCGAGGCCCACCGGGTCCAGGCCGCCCGCAGTCTCGACGCCTGGTGGACGCTGGCCCGCTGGTTCGCCGACCGCCCGCACCCGGTGCTCGCGCTGTTGCTGGCCCCGGACCGCGAGAGCCTGGCCCACCGCGCCGAGTACCTGCCGAAGTGGGCCGAGATCAGCAGGGGCGCAGCCGACGAGGAGGGCCGCCGTCTGACGCTCTTCCGGTCGGAGTACGAGGGTTTGACCCGGCCCACCGCCGCGCCGGAGAGCGGAGAGCGCGCGTACTTCGTGGTCGGGCAGTGGACGGGCGGGGGCGACGTCGACATCTGGCACGTGGAGGAGGCCCCCGCCGATCCGGGCGAACGGGCCGACGTCCACGAGCAGCACCAGGAGGACGCCGAAGAGACCTTCGGCAGCGTCAACGTCGTCTACGCCTCCAGCCCGCAGGCCGCAGCCGACCAGGCCCGCAGGGAAGCGCGCGAGACCAGCGACCGCATCCACCGCGAGCTCACCCGCCCGTAGGCCGGAGAGCCCGCGCCCCGGGGTGGCCTGCCGCCAGGCCGCCCCGGCCCCGCCCCGCCTTGCTGCCTCTGATCACGAGGAGAGACGACCCGTGGCAACGTTCACCCACGCCACCCCGGAACGCTGCGCCCAGCTGGGCCGCGCCCTCACCGCCGCCGGCCTCACCTGGAGCGACAACGGCCGCCAGGACGACCCCCAGTACCTGGACTACACCGTCACCGACCCGCACGGCCGCACGTGGCGGATCAGTCCCGCCACCAACTTCCAGATCTCCCCGTCCAGTCCGGGGCAGATCTGGGAGGCCAGCTGCTCAGCGCTGATGACGACCACCCCGATTCTGTCCGCCCGCCAGGTGGCGGAGCGCATCAAGGACGTCCCGGCATGAGCAGCCCACCGCCGCCGTTTAGGCCCGAGGACTTCGAAGAGCGGTGCGAGACCTGCAACGCCCCGCCCGGCCAGCTCTGCTACGCCTGGTGCGACACCGGATACACCGCCGACGACGCCCGCGCCGACGCCGAGCGCCACGCCGCCCAGCGCGACGCCAAGCCCCCTGCGCCGTAGGCGCACCGCCCGACTCCCCCGCCCACCCCACATCCTCGAAGGAATCTCAATGATCGTGTCAAGTCGCCTGCGTGATCGGCGGGGCGGAGGTGAAGAGTCTCTTGTCACGCAGCATCGCCCAGAGCACGTCGACCCGGCGACGGGCGAGCGACAGCAGAGCCTGCGTGTGCAGCAGCCCCTCGGCCCGCTTCTTCAGGTAGTAGTCCCTGGACGGCCCGGGCCGCATCATCGCGGTCTGCGCGGCCATGTAGAAGATGTAGCGCAGGCGCCGGTGGTATCGCTTGGGCCGGTGGTAGTTGCCGGTGCGGCGGCCGGAGTCCCGGGCGACCGGGGCAAGGCCGGCATGCGAGGCCAGACGGCCGGCGTCGCGGTAGCCGGACAGGTCGCCGACGATGGCGACGAACTCGGCGCCGAGGATGGGCCCCATGCCGGGCATGGACTCGATGATCTCCGCGCGGTCGTCGGATCGGAACGTCTCGCGGATCTCCCGGTCGTTGTCCTTGATCCGCTCGTCCAGGGCCAGGAGCTGGTGGGCGAGATCGCAGACCAGCTTCGCCGCCCGCTTCTCGTCGGGCAGCGCGATCTGCTGGGACTGGGCAGCCTCGACGGCCTTGGCCGCGACTGTGTCGGCGCCGCGGACCTTGCGGCGCTCCAGCCAGGTCGTCAGCCTCTTCACACCGATCCGGCGCAGAGCTGCCGGGGTTTGGTACTCGGTCAGCATGACGACCGGGCCCTTGGCCGCGGAGTAGTCAAAGGCCCGCTCAAGCGCGGGGCAGATGCCGACCAGCAGGTCGCGCATCCGGTTGATCAGCCTCACGCGGTCGGCGATCAGGTCGGCCCGGTAGTTGGTCAGCACCTGGAGGGTGGAGACCAGCTCCGGCGGCGCGTCCAGTGGGGCGAAGTCCCGGCGCATGCGGGCCTGGTCGGCGATGACGCGGGCGTCCTTGGCGTCGGTTTCGCCCTCGCCCCGGTAGGCGCCGGACATGCGGTTGACCGTCCGGCCGGGCACGTAGACGACCTGCTGGCCATGCATGACCAGCAGCGCGACCAGCAGGGTGGAGGCCCGGCCGGAGATGTCCACCGCCCATCTCACCTCGTCAGCCCGCTCACGGGCAGTGTCGATGAGCAAGAGGATCTGGGCCTCGTCGTTGATCACCTTCGTCGAGAAGAGCGTCTCGCCGTCGGCGTCGACCGCGACCGCCCAGTGATGCCCCTTGCCAGCGTCGATGCCGACCCATATTCGCTTGCCACACATGCTCAAGCCCGTCGCTCCGTATCCCTCGTGACCAGCACTTCGTGGCCCGGAGAACACCCCGCCGACAGGTCCCTAACCAGCGATGACCGCAGTTCTCAATCAGTGGTCGGAGCGTCCCGGAGGACCGGGCGGCCATTCCTTCCGAGTCACAAACGACAACCCGCCATCAGCCACACCCGGTCCTCCCGGACCGCCTCACATTCTTAGGGAGACCCGCCATGGAACTGTCCACCCCCGCCGGCCTTGAGTCCCTCGCACACGCGGTTGCCGAGCAGCTCGGCGCCGACCGCACCGACAAGGACGGCGGCACCGGCCGGGTCCGTGTCGCCTACGCCGACGGCCGCGCCCTGGAACTCACCCCCAACCGCCCCCGGACCCGGATCTCCGTCACCGCAGTACTGCCCGAGCAGGCCACCGCGCACGGCATCGAGGTGAAGGCGATCACGGTCACCGCCCTGCCCCGCCCGCGCCCCAGCGAGAGCCAGGCCAAGGCCACCGCGCGGCACACGGCCGACCACATCCGGCAGAGGCTGCTGCCCGCGCACACCGCCGCCCTGGCCGAGCTGCGCGAGCGCACCGCCCCCCAGGTGGCCACGTTCCAGCGTGCCGAATCCGCCCTTGCCGGATTCCTCGACCGCCCCCGGGGCGGAGTGGCGATCTCCGAGCAGCCGGTACGCCGCCCGCTGGGGCTGAACGCCCGGTGCGCCGTCGCCTGGTGGCACACGCTCGACGGGCCCTCCCGCACTGTGGCACCGTTCATGGCCGACGCCCTGCGCCGGGCCGGACTGGCGACGACGGAGCCTCACGGCAGCGCCTACGTGTTCTTCGCCGAGCCCCCAGCCGAGCAGTCCGACACCCGGTTCCGGATCGCCCCTGCCGCCGAGGGCGCAGGGTGGTCCCTGGTCGACGAGTTCACCGGCGCGTGCGTGCGGACGTACGACGACCAGGAGTGGGCCCAGGGGATCACCGAGAGCGCGAACGGCGAGGAGGACGCCGCCCGGCGCGCCGCGGTCACGTCCATGGACCTGCCGGGGCTGTCGGCAGACCTGATCGAAGAGGAGCAATGGCGGGCCCTGGCCGTGGAGCTGGCCACCGCCGGGCACATGCCCTACGGCCTGACCGACGTCGACTACACGCAGACGCCGGGATTCCACATCTACCCCAGCGCGGAACCGGGTACGGCCAAGGTGGCACGGCTGCTGGAGCCCTGGGGAGCAATCCGGCCCGGAGCCCGCTTCGAAGCCCCCGAACTCGAAGTCGAGCGCTACGACCAGGACATGGAAGCCTACGCACAGCTCCTGACCAGCCCAGGGCGAACGGTGGCCGTCAGGCTGGACGGCATCCAGGTCACGTTCAGCGATCCGCCGACCAGGCCCTGACCTGCACGTTTCAGGGTGGGGCGGCGCCGAGAAAAACGGTTGCCCCACCCCTCAAGTTCGGTATTATGGAACCTGAGGCGCCGACGGGGTGGCGCCCTCGAAACCGCACCGCAGCCGCGCTGCTCACCGGGCCGGATGCACCGAGCGAGGCCGGGGCACCTCCACTCACCAACCCGCACCGAGAAAGGGCACCTACATGACCGACGCGACCAGCACCCCCGAGTGCCGCCAGCACGGCCCCATGACGCTGCGCACCGGCGACCAGTCCCCGGCACAGCGCTTCACCGGCACCTGGTACGCCTGCACCGAACTGACATGCTGGAGCGCCGTCCTGTTTCCGTCGGCCGAACTGGCCGCCGACCTCGAAGGGCAGGGGCGTGCGGCGAAGGCCCCCCTGACCATCACCCACACCCGAGCTGAGGGGACCCTGGTGTCCGGCTCCGTGGCGGGTGACGGAGTGCTGGAACTGCTCCAGCCGTTCCGCTTCCGGGCCTCTCCCTCGATCGGGATCTACCTGCGCGGCTCCCGCGACCGCCGCGCCGACCTGTACCGGATCAACCAGGCTGCCGATGCCCTGCGTTCGGCCGGCCACCGGGTGACGGTCGAGATCGACGAGACCCAGCGCCGGGCCTTCTCCGAGGCCGAGGAAGACCGCACCGAGCGGGCGGCCGGGCGCGCCGAGTACTTCGGGGCGCGGGCCGAGCGCTTCCAGGCATCGTCGGACGCGAAGTGGGAGCGCGGGCGCGAGATCACGCGCGGGTACGCGGGAGAGCCGGTCAAGGCCGACCACTACTCGGCCAAACGGCACATGCGCGACCTGGAGCGCGCGCACCGCCTCTTCGGCCAAAGCGCCGAGGAGCAGGGGGAGGCCGACCGCTGCGCGGGCCGCGCCGACACAGCCGAGCACTACGAGCAGCACAGAACGAACCCGGGGGTGACGCTGCGCCGCCTGGAGCGCCTGCAGGCCGACCGGCGCCACGTCGAGCGCCAGCAGGCCCGGACGGTCGACGCCGCGAGGGCGGGTGAGATCACCCTTGAGGCTCTGGTGGAGGCCCTCGTCCGGCTCGACGCCGACCATGCCGACCTGTGCGACGAGATCGGCCACTGGGAGCGGATCATCAAGGAGGCCGAGGCCGAGGGCGTGAAGCTGTGGGGGCCGGACGACTTCAAGGCCGGTGACTTCGTACGCTCCGGCAGCCGCCTGCTGGAAGTACTGCGGGTCAACAAGAAGACGGTCACCGTGCCCGGCGGGCCCGAGGCAGGGCCGATCGTCTCGCAGGCCAACCGGCGGTACTCGTTCAACGGAAAGTTGCCGTACGACAAGGTCACCGGCCGCGTGAGCGCCGAGGAGATGCGGGCGCTGCTGGCGGAGGGGAAGGCGAAGCCGGGCGGAACCGCCGCCGAGAGCGGGCAGGACCAGCACGACGCCTGAGCGCGCCGGTTCCCTGCACACGGCCCGGTATCCGCCGCCCTGACCTGCGCCGCCCACGGTGGGGCAGCGCTGAGAAATCCAGTTGCCCCACCCCCCATATAACGTATTATGGAACATGTCACACCGAAGCGAGCGAGGAGACTCCCCGTGAACCTGCACGACGCGGCCGCGCTGCTCACCACCCACGCCCAGCACGCCTACACGCTCCAGCGCGAGGCCGGCGCCGCCCTCACCCTGGGCACCCAGAGCGACCCCCGGCGGCTGGCCCGGCTCGCCCACCGGGCCGAACGCGCCGTAGAACTGGCCGCGTTGTGGGACGGAGTCCTCTACGAGGCCCACGCCACCGGCCAGCGCGACCTTTTCCCGCTCGCCGACCCCGCGCGTATCGTCGCCGCCGCCCGCACCCTGCGGACCCTCACCCGCGACGGCATCACGCGGGCGTACGACCTGACCTGCGAGCAGTTCCCCGACAGCGCCCCGGAGAGCCCCGCCCGGCACTGGGCAGCACGGCTCTTCCTGCTCCACACCAACATCGTCGATAACCTGCCCGGCGCCTCCACGGCCCCCGCCGTCCTCGCCGAGCTGCGCGCCCGACTCACCGACGGCTCCAGCGGCGTACGGCTGTCGGCCGGAACCGCGGCCGCGCTGGAGCTGGTCACCGCCCTGCGCGAGCGACTCGGCGCCGCACCGGTGGCCGCCCGAGACATCCCGGCCTGCGCGGGCAAGATCCTCATCCGCGCGCTGGAACTCGCCGCGTTCCAGGGGTGCAGCCTCACCACCGCCCCCGGCCCCGGCAACACCGCCGTCCTCGTCCCCCTGGTCGAAGGCTGGAGGATCCAGATCGACGACGAGGGATCTGCCGAGCACGCGCCGGAGGACCACGGCAGCGGCAGGGGCAGCGGGGGATGGACGGCCCGCCTGTACGACCCGGACGGCGAAGCGATCAACGTGGTGCGCCACCCCTCCCCCGACACGGCTGATGACTGCCTCGCCGACAGCGCGGCGTGCGCCCGCCAACTGACGCAGTGGCGCGCCGAGAACCAGGCGAAAGGCGCTGTCCAGGACTGAGCACCGCCCTTCCCCGCCCCGCCCGAGACGAAGGAGGCCCCGGTGTTCCCCGACCCCGAACCCGACGTACACGCCCACCTGGACGCCGACCCGCGCTGCATCTGCACACTCCTGCGCTGCGGCGGCTCCGTCCTGTCCCCCGGCTGCCCCAGCCATGGGATGACCTCGCAACGCACCTTCACGTGGCACTCCGCCGACCGGTGCCCCCACCGCTGACCCGACGTTCCGGGAGATCCCGCACACGAAAGGAGCGCCGCCGTGCCCCAGCCTGACACCCCGCTGGACACCGCAGACCTGTCCACGCTCGCCGACCGCCAGCAGGCCCGGTTCACCACCGGGCACGGCCCGGTGTCCGTGCGCAGGTACGTGCGCTCCTCGGACTTCGTACGGGCCGCCGTGCACTCCCGCAACGGACAGGACCGCGCCGCGCTGCTGACCCTGCGCCCCGAGGCGTACCCGCTCGCCCCGGCCTGGCTGGCCGCCATCGCCCAGGCCGCACCGGAAACGGCCGACCACCGGCACCCGTCCGCCGCCATGTCCTCGGTCCGGCTGCTGGCGAGGATGACGCCGGACCACCGCAACGGCATCCCCCGGCAGTTGGACGGCTCGGTCGGCTGGAGCATGCCCGGCGCGTCCGCGCGCGTGTGGCCGGACGGCCGGATCGAGCTGCGCAGCACCACGGGCGCGGAGCTGGCCGGCCAGCTGGAGGGCTCCGAGTGGGACTCCTGGAAGGTGGCCGCCGTGGCAGACGCAGGCCTGCGTCTGCTGTGCGCCCCCGAGGCCCGTCACCTGACCCGTACCGGCCAGCCGTCCGGATGGCACCGGCCGTTCGACCGAAGCGATTCCGCCGGGCTGGGGCGCGAGCGCAAGGGCGGCCAGATGTACGACGGCTCCACTGTCGCGTCCTGCTCCTGCGGCTGGAGGGTGACGGTCGAATCGCAGCTGGGTGCTCGCGCGCTCGCCGAGCAGCACCGCCGCGAAGCCACCAGCGGCGAATCCGCGTAACCGCTGACACCCGCCCGCGCAGAGCGCGTACGGCACTCCCGCAGTCCCGAAGACGAGAGAGGCTCCGCCATGCCCCGATCCGCACTGTCCCCGCCGCCCGCGCCGGCCTCCGCGGCTGATGACGACCGCAGGTGCGTCGACTGCGGCCTGCCCTGCACCGAGCAGGTGACCTCTTTCCCCCGCATCGGGGGCGGAACACGTGCTGTGTACGCCTGCTCCGTGCACGCGGCACAGCGCCGCAAGGCCATGTGAACTGCACTTTTGGCGGTGGGGCAGCGCTGAGAAATTCAGTTGCCCCACCCCGTCGATACAGTATTATGGAACATGTCGAGAGGGTGGCTCCCTCCCGGCCCCGCTGAAAGTCCGTCAACCCAGCACGAGGAGGCCAGACATGGCCACAGCCACCAAGCCCGACTCTGCCGACCAGACCGCCGAGTCCGCCCCGGTCGACGCCGACGAGGCGAGCCTGACCGCCGTCCTGCTCGACCCGGACACGATCGCGCGCGACGAATGCAACGCCCGCGAACACGACACCGAGCCCGACGCCGACCTGATCAACTCCGTCAAGGCGGTCGGTGTCCAGGACCCGGTCAGCGTCCGCCCCCGCCCGGACGGCACGTACGGCGCATTCAAAGGCTGGCGGCGCACCCAGGCCGCGCAGATCGCCAACGCCACCGCCGAGGCGGAAGGCCACGAGAAGCGGCAGATCAAGGCGTACGTGCGCGCTGACCTGGTCGGCCGGGACGCCTGGACGCGGTTCCTGTCTCTGATCGAGAACCACCAGCGCCAGGGCATGTCCCCCAAGGACACCCTGAAGGCCGCCGAACTCTCGCTGATCGGGATGGACGAGGTCGAGCAGAAGCAGGCCGCACGGGCCCTGGGCCTCAAGCGCGGCACCGGCAAGCGGCTTGGCCGCGCCCAGCAGCTCGACGACGCCACCCTGCGCCGCGCCTCTGCCGGGGGCATGGACCTGGAACAGATCGCGCAACTCGCCGAGGTCGAGGACGTGCCCCGCGCGCAAGACCGACTGCTGCGGGCGCTGGCCCGCGACGAGGCCGAGGAGGGCGGCGGGCGCGGGCACTGGGACCAGGAACTCGCGCTGCTCAAGGCCGAACAGGACGACCGCACCGCCCGCAAAGAGGCCGTCGCGGCACTGGAGAAGGCCGAAATCCCCCTGCTGCCCACGCAGGTGCCGTACGGGGAGAAGGACACCGCCCGGCCGCTGTCGGAACTGACCACTCCGCTGGGCAGGCCGCTGGACGAGGACAACCACAAGGGCTGCCCCGGCCACAGCGCCCGGCTCGACGACGAGCACCAGCCGGTCTGGTACTGCGCCGACCCGTCCGAATACGGCCACAAGGCGCGCCCGAAGCCGAAGCCGGAGAAGACGGCCGAGGATGAGGAGAAGGCCGCCGAGCGGGCCCGCACCACCGCGTGCAACCGGGCCTGGAAGGCCGCCGCCGGTCCCCGGAAGGAGTTCGTCACCCGGCTGGTGCGCGGCAGCAAGGCTCTGCCGGAAGATGCCTGGAGGTTCGCCCTCGGGGTGCTGCTGGACCTGCCCCGCTTCTACGGCAAGTGGGCCGGGCGGCAGGAAGCCGAGGACGTGGCCAGCTTCCTGGGGGTGAAGCTGCCGGAGAGCCCGTTCGAGCGCGTGCGGCTGTCGGATCTGGTCGCCCAGCCCAAGGCCCGGATGGCGCACATCATCTTCGCGCACGTCGCCGCCGCCTTCGAGCGCGACATGCGCGACCCGAAGGGCTGGAACGACGCCAGCATGCAGGTCCGCTTCCTGTGGGAGGACCTCACCCCCCAGCAGGCCGCCTACCTGCTGCTCCTGGAGAAGCTGGGCCACGACGACAAGGGCAGCTACCGCCTGTCGGAGGTCGAGGAGCAGGCCGTCGCCCCGCACCGGGACGCCGACACGGAGGACGGCGACGAATCCGCCGCCTGACCCTTCCGGCCAGGCCTCGCACGCACGAGCGGCCGGGCACCGACGGTGCCCGGCCCCCACAACGCTGGCTTAAGGACCTCAAGGAGTCCGTCATGCCCAAGTCCGGCTCTGCTGAGCCCGAACCGCAGGAAGACCACGGATACCAGCCGCTCACCCTCGACGTGCTGCGGCAACTCGTCGGCAACGAGTGGGCCAGCCTTCCGGGCGAAACCCTGGTCGTGCTCTCCCGGGACGCCGACGGCAACGGCTACTCGCCGTTCAGGACGTACGCGCACGCCCGCTACTCCCCCACCCACGAGCTGACCGGCGAGGTCTACCCGCTGGAAAGCGAACTCGCGGAGTACGCCGACGTGCGTGACCTGCTCCCCAAGGTCCCCGACAGCGCCCGCGCCGCGCTGGTGCTCTACCCGCTCGGCTGACTGCCGTGGGCCCGGCGGGCACCGCACAGCCGGTGCCCGCCCCTCCGGCCCGCCTTCCGGCACCGGTTCCCGGCCGGGCGTACCAGCGCCCGGCCCATCCCCCGCAACAGAAGAAGGGACACACTCATGCCCACCCTTGCCGAGATCCGCGCCTTCGTCGGCCAGCTGTCGGAGGTCGGGCAGCTGGCCGCCGTTCAGGAGGCAGCTGCCCAGCGCCTGATCCAGATGGACGCCGCCAAGCGCCCGGACATCGCCCCGGGCCGCATCGGGCGGATCACCACCACGATCACCCCGGCCTGCCTGCGGCTGCTGACCGGCACCGTCCAGCAGCGCAACCGCACCGGAAGCCGCTTCGACTTCCTGCTCGACGAGGCCTCCACCGAGCGGCTGCGCCGGGACCCGAGCAACACCCGCTTCCGCATCGCCGAAGACGAGAAGCGGTACCGGATCCCGAAGATCCCGGCCGCGTGCATCGAACTCACCGACGCCCCGGCCGACTCCTAGACGGCACCGGGCCTGGGGGCAGCGCAGCGTGCTGCCCCCAGGCCCGCGCCGACCAGGGGCCCCGCCCAAGTCGCCTACCGGCCCACACACGCGTTTCGCCTGACCAGCATCGGAGCCACCCAGTGAACAGCAGGACCGCACCACTCGACACCGCCGCGCAGATCGCCACCCAGGCACTTGCCGAACGAGGGATCCCCTCGTACACGGACGACGACGCCGGAAACTCATGGCTGGTCGTCGGCCTGCCCCAGAGCGCAGACACCTTCCCCTCCAAGTGTGTCCGGCACGTGGTGCTCTACGTCGTCGACCCCTTCGGCGACCAGGACGAGGTGATGGTGGACCGCGCGCCCACCGGCCCCTCGGACCACTGGTGCGCCGTGTCCGTCGACAGCAAGGGCGTGCAGCGCCCGCTGATCGCCCGGCCCATCCCCCAGTTGGCCGCCTGCATCGAAGCCATCGCCAACTGGCTCACGCCGCCCCCGGTCTGATCCGGCCCACAGCTTCCGCTCCCGCGTCCAGACCGCCCGCATGACCAAATCACCCGAAGGGACCGCGACTCCCATGAGCCCAGCCATACCTGTGCGCTGCCTCGGCCGTCCGCTGGCCGGCGGACTGGTCGTGCCGTGGGTCTCCCTGATCCACAACGGGCACGCCGTGTTCGGCAGCCTCGACGCCGACCGCGCCCGCCGCGCCTTCCTCCAGCGTCTGTGCCAGATCTGCCGCCATCCGCTCCAGGAGCGGTTGTTCGTCATCGTCCGCCCCATCGACCAGCAGCAGGGCTACTCCCCCGAGCCCGGGCTACACCCGGAGTGCCTGCCGTACACCGCCGCCAACTGCCCCATGCTGAACGGCGCTGCCACGCACTACCGCACCCGCCCGGTGCTCGCCTCACACCCCGCGGGCCGCCCCTGCGCCGACCCGTCGTGCCCCTGCCCTGCACAGGCCCCCGACGAGGGGCACGCCGCCCGCAGCGGACGGCCCGCCGACCGGTACGAGGCATGGATGATCGCCGCCAGGCACTACCAGCTCGTCCCCCACCAGGAGGCGCCCGACGTCCCGGTCGGCATCAGCCTGAACGTGCCCGTCCTGCGCAAGCGCACGCTGCGCGAGGCCACTCTGTCCGCCGAACACGCTGCCGCGCTCGCCCTGTTGCGCATCGCCCTGGACTTGGAGCTCTAACCCCGCCCGGCCTTGCGCGGGTCGGCACACCGACCAAGCCCACCAGGAATGAGGACTGCATGCCCACCGACTACCCCGTGACCCTCCCGCCCGTTTCCGACGACCCCGAGACCGCCTGGCGAGCCCAGCGCGTGGGCGACACGGTCTTCGAGCGTCCGGACGAGGGCTGGCCCTCCGCCACCACCACCTTCGCGATCGACGCCTCCAGCGCGGCCGAGGCCGAGCTGCGCGTGCTGGCGTGGATCCACCACAGCTACGAGGACGACCTCCGCCAGGCGACGGCAACCGCAGAGAGCCCGGCAGGTCCCGACCGCTGGCACGTCAGTCTCCGGATCCTCGGCGAGTTCTGAGCACACCCGTCAGGCCGGGCTCACTCGGCCGACCTCCTGAATCAACCATCGGCCGGACTCCCGGCCGGGACGCGCCGCCGCAGGCCGTCCCACGACCCCACGAGCAGAGAGGCCCACAGTGATCATCGCCGACCCGACCACGCCCGCAGGCGCGGCCGTCATCGAACTGCACCAGCAGCTCACCGAACTGGAAGAGAGGGCAGGCGAATGGCCCGGGGCGGATGTCGTCAGCATCCTCGAACCCTGGCTGGAGCGGTTCGACTTCGCCACGGCCTCGGCGCCGGCTGTCGCCTTCATCGCACCGCGCCCGCCGGGCCAGGCCTGGCTGCTGCGCCGCTGGGACCAGCACGAAAACGACGTGCTGCTGTTCACCGACGAAGTCACCGCCCTGGCCGAACTGGCGCGGCACGTGCGCAGTTCCTGGGCGAACCTCCTGGGCAAAGAAGACGTCCCCGACCAGCCGCCCACCGACGACCGCACGGCCGTGGACCTCTACTACGGGCCCGAGCGCAGCAACCTCCCGGACGAGGGCTACTCCCTCTACTGCGCCACCATCAGCGGATCCGGCCGTGCCCGCGTCGTGCCCCTGGACTTCCGATTCCCCGAGGCCGACGCCTGCGAGCAGGCCAATCGTGACGCCACCTTCCACCCGCAGACCGACGCGAACGGCCTCCCGTGCACCGAGGTCGACGGCGTCCTGGTGTTCGTCTACCTCGACCACGAGCTCGGCGCCGTACGGGTGTCGATCCACCTCGACAGCGCTGCCGAACGGCTCGTGCGGCCCGACGGCACGGTGCCGCTGCGTGTCGAGGTCGAGGACACCGTCGTGCTCGACGACAGCGGTGCGGAAGGCGCGCCGCGACCGCCCTTGCTGGACGAGTTGCTGAACGCGGCCGAGGCCGGCCAGCGGGAGGCGATCCGCGCCGCAGCCCTGTCCGCCGGGATCCTGTGGCACTGCCGGACCTGCCATTGGGACAACCCGGGTGCGGCCGTCTGCTGCGAGGGCCCCGGGCCCTGCCGGAAGCCCAAGCCTGCCGCAGAACAGACCGCCGCGTAGGCGAGGGGGAAGGCGGGCCGCGCAGGCGTAGGACTGCGGCCGGCCTCGCCGGGGCGGGTGCTCCCATCCCGAAGGAAAAGGGGATGACACCCGACCCCGGTATCAGTATTATGGAACATGTCCGGGTAGCTCCCGGGCTATGCCCGCACGTTCGTCGCATCGAGGAGTACCTCCATGAGCGGAGAGACCGCCGCCGTCGTCCGTGGACGCGTGTACGGAACCGTGCGGCTGCGCCACACCGAACGCGGCACGCCCGCCGCCCGGTTCACCGTGGTACAGGTCCCACGCGAGTACGACCGGGCACGCGGCCAGTGGCGCGACGGGGAACCGGTCCCGGTCATCTGCACCGTCACCGGCCCTCTTGCCCGGCACGTCGCCGAGTGCCTCACCGACGCCGTGCACGTGATCGCCACCGGGAACGTGGCCCTGCGCGACAACGTGCTCCATCTCGACTCCGCCCAGGTCGGCGTGGACCTCGCCCACCACGTCGCCTACATCGACGACACCCTGCCCGCCGTCCTCGCCGGACGCTCCCCCGCTCCGGCCCCGCGCGCTGCGGCCACGCCCGTGCCCCCGTCCGCTCACCGCGCCGGAACGGCCCGCCCGGCCCCGGCAGGCCGCCCCGCCCCGGTCCCGGCAGCAGCGCCGGAGACCGACTGGTGGCGGTCCGCACCGCGCCCCTCCTGGGACGCCGCCGCCGCGCCCGGCCGCACCGGGCACTGACCGCGCCCTCGATCCATCACCGCCCATCGCGGCACCGGCATGCCCGCCGGCCGCAGCCCTGTCACGGAGGTTCGCCGTGCCCAGCCCCGCCCTGCCCGAACGCGCCGCCCGCGCCGCGCTCGCCGCCCACTTCACCCCGGCCACGCTCGCCGCCGAGCTCGCCCAGTCCTCCGCCCAGGAGGTCTGGGAGCAGCGCGTCCGCCACGACAACAGCGGACGCCTGGCGCAGTACAAGCCGACGGACAAACTCGCCAACGCGCAGCTGTCCTGCCAGTTCATCATCCCCTCGGACGAGAGCTGGCCCGCCGCCCTGGCCGACCTCGGTCCTGACTGCCCGCTCGGTCTGTGGGCCCGCGGCGGCGACCAGCTGCCGCAGCTCACCGCCAACGCCGTTGCGGTGACCGGCAACCGCAACGCGACCGAGCAGGCCATCACCCGGGCGCAGGCCTTCGCCACCGCCGTCGCCGAGGCCGGTCACACGGTCACCGCGACACTCGCGTACGGCGTCGACGCAGCCGCCCACCGGGCCGCCGCCCTGGCCGGACGGGCAACGCTCGCCGTCCTGCCACGCGGCCTGGACCGCGCCCACCCACACGACCACGCCCAGCTGCTGAGCTGCGTCCCCGCGACCGGCGGCGCGGTGGTCAGCCTCTACCAGCCGGGCACCGCAGCCAGCGGCGCGACCCTCAGGGCCAGCGCCACCCTGCTCGCCGCGCTCGCGCACGTGGTGATCCTCATCGAGGCCATGGACCACGCCGAGGTGGCGATGCACACCGCCGAGGTCGCCGCCGCCCTCAACCGGCGCCTGCTCGCACCGCCCGCCACCGAGGACATCCGCGCCGACGGCAGCGCCCGCCTGCTCGCCGAGCAGCGCGCCGTCCTGGTCCCGGACCCCGCAGCGGCTCTCGCCCTGCTCTGACGTCCCCAGCCGCCCCGTGCCCGGCCATTCACCTCCGGGCACGGGCGCCCCAGAACGAGTGACGGACCGCCATGCCCCATACCACGTACACGCCGTCGCTGCCCGGCCTCAGTACCACCGACGACCTGGACACCGTCATCAACTGGGGTCTCGGCGCCGACTCCACCGCCTATCTCGCGCGGATGCTCACCGATCCCGCCGCGCACGGGATCGACCTGGAGCGCACCGCCGTCCTCTACATGGCCACCGGCAGCGAGTGGCCGGAAACGCGGCTGCTGTGCGAGGAGTTCATGCTCCCGCTGCTGCGCGAGCACGGCGTGCGCTTCGTCCAGCTGGCGCGCAACGGGCACCTTTCTCTGGGGGTTCGTGAACCGTGGTGTGACGTCGTGGTCCGCCTCCTCGTTTGGGGTGCTGCGACGGTTCTCTGGGGGTTGTGGCTCTGCGGTGGATCGTTGTGATCGACTCGTGGAGTAGAGGTACGGATGCGTGCTTTCCCTGTACGGATGCCTTCGGGCACCCGGTACTGGACAGTGGTGGACGACGACCTGGTGGTCGTGGAGGAGGCGGACCGGTTCCTGCGGGAACTGCGGCTGGGCCGGGGCCGCGCGGAGTCCACAACCAAGGCCCATGCAGGCGGAGTTGCCCTGTTCATGCGCTGGTGCGCGAGCACGGGGCGAGACTGGCGGACCGCCGCCCGGGACATGGGGCTGTTCATGCTCTGGCTGAAGTGGACTCCGGGGGACAGCGGTCAGCATCGCATCGTCGCCCCAGGTCCCGACTCGGAGCCCGTACGTGGCAGCAAACGCATCAACAAGGTGCTCACCGCAGTCCGCGGGTTCCTCTCGCACGGGGTGGTGAACAAGACGGTCCCCGGCTGGGTCCTTGAGCAGATCTACGAGCTCGGCGACACCAACGACCTGCCGTTCGAGGCTCGCGGCGAGGACGGCGGCCTGCGTTACCGGCTGCGGGCCCACCACCGGCTCCAGGAGCCGGAGAGCGATGTCGACCGGGCCACCGACGAAGAGATCGTGGCGATGTTCCTGGCCTGCCGGTCGGCCCGGGACCGGCTGATCGTGTTGCTGCTGGCCCGCGTCGGGCTGCGTCGCGGCCAGGCCGCGGGTCTGCGGCGGAGGGATGCCCACCTGCTCATGGACTCCCGCTCGCTGGGCTGCGACATCGAAGGCGCCCACCTGCATGTCGTCCGGCGCCAGAACGTGAACAACGCGTGGTCGAAGTCGAGGAAGCCGTACGCGCTGCCGGTGGACTTCCTGGTCGTGCAGGCTTTCGACCAGTACATGCTGGAACGGCACGAACGGCTCGGCGTCGGCGGCAGCGACTTCGTACTGGTCAACCTCTTCCGCCCGCCCTACGGCTCACCAGTCACCCCAGACGCCATCGGGGAGATCATCGAGTCGCTGGCCAAGCGGGCCGGGCTGGACCGGCCGATCGCGCCACACATGTGCCGGCACGCGATGGCCAGCAACGTCGCCGACGCGGGCGGCAAACTCGACGAGATCCAGGCCCTGCTCGGCCAGAAGCACCCCGGCTCGGCCCGTCCCTACCTTCACCCGAGGGCATCCCGCCTCCGGGACGCTGTCGAGCGCGTCCCCTCCCCGCGCGTCCAGGGCGAGGGAGGCGACCGATGACCACCGCGCTGAGCGTCGTCCGCCCGGTCCCGGAGGAGGGGCTGACCGCCGAGCTGATGGCCGCGGTCACCGACGACTTCCGCAAGCTCATGAGCTTCGACGCCGAGGTCCGCGTCCTGGTCTTCCCAGGCGACCACCCGCTGCTGGGCGCCCCCGAATGCCCGGTGGAGGGCTGCGACAAGCAGGTTTTCCACGCCGACAGCACGCAGGGGCTCTGCGCCGGCTGCGCCGTCCGCCACCGCAGGAGCGGACAGAGCTTCGAGGAGTTCGTCGCCACTGCCAAGCGACTCTGGCGGTGCATCGGGATCTCCAACTGCCGTGTCCCCGGATGCGCTCGCCCTTGGAAAACCTCGCGCAAGCCGTTGTGCACCGCGCACTATTACCAGCAGCAGAACGTCCACCGGCTGCCGGTGGAAGAGTTCATCCACCACCCGGACGTCCGGCCGCTGCCGGGCTTCGGGCCCTGCGAGGTCGCGTCCTGCCTGCGGGACCGCGACGGACAGAGGAACCGCTACTGCACAACCCACGCTCAACGGCGGGCCTATGAACTGCGCAAGGGCAGCACGCTGGACGAGGAAACCTGGCGGTTGACCACCCCGGTCATCGCCAAGGCCAGCGAGGTGAGCCTGCGCGGCCTGTCCGACCGGATCGTCGCCGAGGTTCTCTACGGCCTGCAGGAACGCCTCGCCGCGGGCATCCAGCAGCAGGTCTACCAGCTGCGTCCGTTCTGCGACCTCGTCCGGGCCCGGCAGATCGGCTCACTGACCGAGCTGGACGTGAGCGCCCTGTCCCGGAACAACCGGCGGCAGGCAAAGGGCCTGCTCAAGCACGTCAGCCGCTTCCGGATGTCCCCGGAGACCGAACGCCACAAGGACACCTGGGACGGCGCCGCCTTCGGACTGAAAGGCAAGTTCCACTTCGAGGAGATCAGCCAGCCCTGGCTGAGGAAGGCCACCCAGGACTGGGCCATCGAGAACATCCCCCTCCGCCGCGGTGCCAAGCCCCAGGGCGCCATCCAGCGGCAGATCAACAGCATCGCCCGGCTCTCGAAAAGCCTTCGTCTCAATCGCGACGACGACGGCATGGACCTGACGGCGCTGGGCCGGGACGACATCATGGCCTTCCTGAACCGGCTCCACTATCTGGAGGAGCAAGGAGAGATCACAGCAGGCCGCCGCTCCGAGGACGCCCGCGACGTCCGGCGCCTGCTGACCCGGATGCGGACGCTCGGCCTGACCCGCCCCGGCCAGCCGCTGCACGGACTGCCCCACGACTTCATCCTGCGCGAGGAGGACGTCCCCGACGACCCGGAAGACACCGAGGCCGGCCGCGATCTCCCCGTCGAAGTCATGCGCGTTCTCTGCAACCACCTGGACGACCTGGATACCGGCGGGACCCAGAGCCGCATCGCGGTCGAGCTGCTGATCGACACCGGCCGACGGCCCAGCGAGATCTGCAACCTGGACTACGAGTGCCTCGACCGGGACAGCGACGGCAAGCCCGTCCTGGTCTACGACAACCACAAGGCACTGCGGAACGGCCGCCGCTTGCCGATCCCCGAGGCGACTGCGGCCCTCATCCTGACCCAGCAGGAGCGGGCCCGCGAGCGATTCCCCGACACCCCGCTCAGGAAGTTGAAGCTGTTCCCCTCCGTCATCGCCAACCCCGACGGCACGAAAGCCGCCACCGTCAACTGGGTCACCGACCGTCACCGGGCCTGGGTGAACTCACTTCCCGCCATCCTCGTCCCCACCGTGATCGAGGTCGAGGGTGAGCGCGTCACCAAGATGCTGCCCTTCGACAAGGACAGGATCTTCCCCTATGCCTACCGGCACACCTATGCCCAACGGCATGCCGACGCCGGCATCGAACCCGACGTTCTCCGCGTTTTGATGGATCACCGACAACTCGCAACTACTCAGCGTTACTACCGGGTCGGGCAAGAGCGCCGCCGCGAAGCCATCGACCGCGTCACCACGATGCAGTTCGACCGGCACGGCAACCGCGTCTGGCGCACGGCCAAGGCCCTGCTCGACTCCGAGCACGCCCGCCGGGCAGTCGGCGAGGTCGCCGTCCCCTACGGCGTTTGCAGCGAGCCCTCCAACGTCGCGGCTGGCGGGCACGACTGCCCGGTCCGCTTCCGCTGCGTCGGCTGCGGCCACTTCCGCACAGACATCTCCTACCTGCCCGACCTGGAGGCATACCTCGCCGACCTGCTGCGGAACCGCGAACGACTCGCCGCCTTCGCCCACGCGGACGGCTGGGCGAAGGACGAGGCGATGCCCTCCGACGAGGAGATCAGCCGAGTCCGCAGACTGGTCCGCCGCCTCAAGGAAGACCTCGACGACCTCACTGACGACGACCGCATGAAGATCCAGGAGGCAGTCACCCTCGTCCGCCGCAGCCGCCAGGTCGTCTCGCTCGGCATGCCCCGCATCCGCCAGCTCCTGCCCGACATCCTCCCGGAGCGAACCGCATGACCAGCATGATCGAAGGACGCCGAGCCGACTCGGCCCGACGCCGCGAACGTGTTCTCAAGGCCCTCGAAACCGCCCTGCAGGTCGGCGAGGACATCACCGTCGCGTCGCTCGCCCGCGCGGCACGAGTGGACCGCACATTCCTCTATCGACACCGTGACCTGCTCGAACGCGTCCATGCCGCCGCGGCTGCCCCGCCGCTGGAGGGCCGTCAGGCCGCAGTCAGCAGGGCCTCGCTCCAGGCGGACCTGGCCAACGCGCTGGAACGCAACACCCGCCTGCAGACCCGGGTCCGCCAGCTGGAAAAGCGGCTCTCCGAGGTCATGGGCGAATCGGCCTGGGCCGAATCCGGGCTCGGCGCCCCAGTCGACGTCGACCAGCTGCAACGGCGGAGCGTCAGCCTGGAACAGCAACTTGCCAATGTTCGCGGCGAGCTGGAGGATCGAACCGACGAGCTCGACGCGGCGCGAGCTGCGAATCGAGAGCTGACCCGAGCGCTGAATCAGCCCCATCCAACCTGACCGAGCACCAGCCGACCCCCGACGCGGTGGCCCCGCTTTCGGCGACGCCACCGCGCATTGCCGAGCCGGGGACAGAGGTTTGCCGACGCTGACACGCTGCGTTCCAGATGGCCACCCTTCACGGGGGTGTGTCAACTTAGCTTAGACACTCCCTGCCGCCGGACCGGTGGGCGTGTCCCATCATCGTCAAGCGCCAAGAGATTATCGAGCTGTCTCGGCCCAGAGGGTTTCCATGCCTTCGTGGCTGATCGGTTTGCTCAGATCGTGTTCTGCAGCATAGGCCATGTTGAGGATGAGCCGTCGGCCACCGGAGATGGGATATACACGGTGGAGCGTGGTATCGGTGCGCATGAAGTACAGGTCGCCGGGCGACAGTTCTAGTGAATGGATCGGGTGTGAGACGAACTGGCGGTGAAGCTGGGGGTCGTCCTTGTTCCACTGGGTGTGGGCCACGCACTGCACGAATCCGCCTTGTTCGAGGGGTGGGCAGTCGATCACCCACACGAGGGCGAAGCTGTAGTCGTCCCAATGCCAGCCGTGTGTGTCGCCGGACTGCTCAAGCTCGGTGATGACGAATTGCTCCGGCTGATAGGGGCATACGAGTACCTGTTCACCTGCCACGGTCTCCAGGGCTCGCAGGACGGCAGGATGTGCGTAGATTTCGGGCACGATGGAGCCGTGGGCCGCGATCTCGGCGCGGTGTACATTGCGCATTCTGCGTGGGGTGTGGCCAGTTTCGGGGAGGGTCAGGTCGCGCCGAACGCCGTGTTCGGCGATCAAGGCTTCCACCTCGTCGGCAACCTGCTGTTTGATCTCCGCCGACGCCAGATACGGGAGTTTGGCGAACCCCCTGCGCAGGAAGTTCTGCCGTGCCCGCTCCAACCGAGCGGGTTCTACCTCGCGTTCGAGGTATTGCGACACTCGTCGGTTGAGACCGGGACCGGTGGGTGCTGCGGGCATCGCGAGTGCGCCTCCTTACGGGCGAAATGCTCGATGCGGCCCATGGTCGCTGGGCGGGTATCCTCGGGGTATCGGCTGCCAATCCGCTAGACATCTCGACCAGTTGATGGGGAGAGCTACGAGGCCGTTGACAACCAGTTGCGGCGCCAGTGAGTAATGCGTCGCCGAGCGTGGTGCGCCGGTAGACGATGGCACGGGCCTGCCTGCGTGCCCTCAACCAGGGGACGACCTCACCCCTTCTGATGGACACGCTGATACTGGATCGTGCTTGATCCGGAGGAACGAGAGTGTGGACCGCCGATGGCGATGAAGGGCCATTCGGACGAGCTCAAGGCCGATCCCGTGGCCCTGTACGAGTCCACGCCCGGGGCGACTGACAGGTGACGCTGAAGGGCGTTGCCGCTGACCTGACCCCATGAGGGTCGGGCCGCCCTCCCTGCTCAGTCCGGCGATACCTATCGTCCGGGTATGCGCGAGCTCAGGAAGGAGGCCCTCAATGTCTGTCTACGTCGGTATCGACATGCACCGCAAGCGGTCGCAGATCGCGGTGGTCGAGGACGACGGTGCGGTGCGGGGGGCCAACCGGAACGTGCCCAACGGGGTGGAGCCGGTGCTGTCGGTGATAGGGGATCTTCCGATCGGGGCGCCGGTCGCCTTCGAGGCCGCCTACGGCTGAGGGTGGCCGGTTCAGCTGCTGGAGGACTACGGCTTCGAGCCGCATCTGGTGCATCCGCTGCGGTGCAAGGCGATCGCCTCTGGCTGAAGAACGACAAGGTGGACGCGGCCACCTCGCGCAGCTGCTGCGCGCGGATCCGCTGTCGGAGGCGTGGATCGCTCCATTGGACGTCCGGCAGCAGCGGGCCCTGGTGCGGCACCGCTGCCGGCTGGTGCGGTTGCGCACCCTGCTGCGCAACCGCGTCCACGCCGTTTTGGCGGGGATCACGGCTGCGACCGGCCCGGCGGCTACTTCACCGCGCCGGGCCGGGCCTGACTGGAGGGCCTGGAGCTGCCAGGCGCCTCACGCCACGTGGTCGACGATCTTCTGGGTCTGATGGACGCCCTCACGCGACCCGCACTGCTTGTGGTCGTGGATGGTACTGGTCGACAGCTGGAGTTCAACGCGCAGGATGATGTCGCCCACAGCCAGCAGAACGTAGAGAAACGACATCGCCAAGTACGGCACGTCGCATACAGCCTGCCGCAGTTGCGCCTCCCCGGTCATCATCCCGGCGTCGGTCGCCTCACGAGGCGCCGCCATGCTCGCGGAAGAGACTGTCGAGCCGGAGCTTGTCCAGGGTCTCGCCCTCTCGGAGCCACCTGACCACGAGCAGGCACGGTGTGCCGAACTCGCCGCCGGGGAACGTCCGCATCCGCATGGAACCGACGCACAACGAGCGGGAGGGGGCCCGGCCCTGAGGAAGCTCCTGGCCCGACTCGGCATCGAATACCCTGGTATTGCCGGTGAGCAGCACCCCAGCCCCGAGCTTCGCCCCGCGTTCCACTCGGGCGCCCTCCACGATCATCGATCGGGAACCGATGAACGCGTCGTCCTCCACCACGACCGGGACTGCTCCGACGGGCTCCAGCACCCCTCCCAAGCCGGCTCCCCCAGAGAGGTGGACGTTGGCCCCCACCTGTGCGCAAGAGCCGACCGTCGCCCAGGTGTCAATCATGGAGCCAGGCCCGACATGTGCCCCGACATTGACGAAGGACGGCATCAGTACGGCCCCGCGCGCCACGTGGCTTCCGAAGCGCGCGATCGCTCCGGGCACGACACGTACCCCGTCGAAGCGCCGTTTGAGCGGCAGCCGGTCGCGGTAGCGGAACGGCCCCACCCCGGACTCCTCGACTTCGAACAATCGGAAGGACAGTAGGATGGCCCGGCGGGCCCGCTCGTCAACCACCACCTCGTCCGTCGCCGGATCCACCGCGGCGACCGTGGCGGCACCGCTGTCCAGTAGGTCCAGCGCCTCCAGAACGGACTCGCGTGGCGCATGGTCCGCCGCCGTCAGTTCGGCTCGGTGTTCCCACAGTTCGTCGATGATCTCCGGAACCGGGCTGTCGCCCAGGCGGGGGCCGGAGGATCCGGTCGGCAGTATCGGATTGGTGGTCACGGCGGGTCTCCTTCGTTTTTTGGCGGCCCTCGGCGTCCTGCGCAGGCGAAGATGGCCACGGTCGGTCCGCCGAGGCCTCTCATCGCCGCGCGCGGGTCGGGCGTGTGTGCTCGGCTGTTGGCGCCACGTCGTTCCGGGCCTTGCCATGGCTGGCGTGACCGGCTGTGCTGACGCCTACGGGACGGGTGTTCTTGACAGCAGATCCAGCCGCCAGGCGACGGACGCGGCGTCCCGGACCGCGGCGAAGCGCACGTAGGGATGCCCGGCGGGCCCGTACTCGCAGCCTGGCTGGATGATCAGGCCCGCCTGCTTGGCCGCACGGCGGGCGAAGGCCACTCCGTCGCCGCCGGGCGCGGGCACCCAGGCGAAGAGCCCTCCGGCCGGCGCGGTACACCCCAGCCGGTGGGCGTTCAGGCACTCAACCAGGTCGGCGACCCGGCGCGCGTTGCGTGCCCGCTGTTCCTCGGCATGCCCATCGTCGTCGAGCAGTGCGCAGGCTGCCTCCTGTGAGGCGGCGGCCGCCATGAGGCCGGCCTCCCGGCGCCGCCGGGCCAGTCCCGCCACCAGCGAGGGGTCTCCCGAGTAGAAACCCACGCGCAGACCTGGGGAGTTGGATCGCTTCGACATGCTGTGCACGGCCAGGACGCCGTCGAGCCCGTGGGAGAGGATGGTGCGTGGTTCATGGCACCACGTCGCCTCGGCGTACGCCTCGTCGGATGCCACGACCACACCGTGCGCACGGCCCCAGTCAGCGACCGGGCCGAGCGGTTCGACGACCCCGGTGGGATTGGCCGGGCTGTTGACCCACAGACACAGCGCCCGAACCGCGACCCGCTCTGGGACCAGGTCCAGGCGCATGCGGAACGCGTCGTCAACAGGCACCCGGTGGGCGCGCAACCCAGCCAGCCGTGCGCCGAACTCGTAGGCGGGATAGCCCAGCGCCGGAATGAGCACGGTGTCACGCTCGGGCCCGTTGGTGTTTGGTCGGCGCATGTCACGCAGGAAAAGCGGAAGTGTGGAGATGAATTCCTTTGAGCCCACGCACGCCGCCACGGCCTCCAGCGGCACCACGACCTGGTAACGGCGCAGCATGTGGCGTGCGGCCGCCTCCCGCAGCCCCACGGTCCCCGAGCTGGGCGGGTACTCAGCCAGCGTGGCCGGGAAGGCGCTGCCCTGGGACCGGCCTGGCATCGGCGACGGAGACGCCGGACCCGGGACACGCGCGGGAGGGTCCGCCGGGACCCCGAGAGAGAGGTCCAGCGGCTCCCGTCCCCCTCGCACGGCCAGGGCCAGCGCATCCTCACGGCGCCACGGCTCGTTCCGGCTCATCGGACCCCGACCGGGTCCGTGACCGGGACAAGGACATCGGGTCGGCACTGCAGCGTGGCGAAATAGTCATTCTCGCTCTCCGCCCGACGAATGCGCTCCACGCTGCCCCCGCGCCGCAGCAGCAGTTCCTGCGGACGCAGTCGCCCGTTGTAGGTGAAGCCCATCGAATGGGCGTGGGCGCCGGTGTCGTGGATGAGAAGCAAGTCACCTTCGGTGACAATGGGCAAGGTGCGTTGCTCGGCGAACTTGTCGTTGTTCTCGCATAGCGACCCGACCACGTCGACCACCTCATGCCGACGGTCGGAACCGTCCGGCACGGTGATGTGGTGGTACGCGCCGTATATCGCCGGGCGCATCAGAGCACTCATTCCGGCGTCCACCCCGACGTACTCGCGCCATTTGCTCATCCGGTTGAGCACTCGGGTCACCAGCACACCGTGCGGGCCGGTGACATAGCGTCCGCTCTCGAACAGCAGGCGGGGGCGGGGCAGTCCCGTGGCCAGCTCCCAGTCCCGCAACCGCGCGCCGACGGCGGCACCCAGCGCAGGCAGGTCGAACGGCTTCTCCTCCGGTCGGTACGGAATGCCGATGCCTCCGCCCAGATTCACGAAGCCGGGCAGGACGCCGAGATCGCGGTGGAGCGTCTCCACCTGTTCCAGCAGCAGGTCCAGGCTGAGCAGGAAGGGCTGCGGGGTGAGATAGCCCGATCCCAGCATCATGTGCAGCCCGAAGTGTTCGACACCGATCCGCCTGGCCCTCGCGCACACGACAGATAGCCGGTCGACCCGGATGCCGAATTTCGCCGACTGCGGGTCACCGAGGTAGGAGGCACCTGCCTCCCCCGCAGCATTGCCCGGGTGCACCCGCAGGCACAATGTGTCGGGTACCTCACCACGTGCGGCGAGTTTGTCGAGCACGGTCTCGTCGTCCACGTTGATGAGCACGCCGAGCCGTACTGCCGCGTCCAGTTCCGCCGGGCTGGTGTTGTTGGAGGTAAAGCAAATGTCGTGTCCCACCGCTCCGGCGAGGGCGGCTGCGGTGAGTTCGGGCAGCGAACTGCAGTCGAAGCCGAAGCCGTGCGCGGCCAGCAGCCTGAGGACGGCCGGGTTGGGATTGGCCTTGACGGCGTAGTACTCCCGGTACGGCGTGTCGGCGAACGCCCGGTTGAAGGCCGCGCAGTTCTCCTCGATACCCTGTTCGTCGTAGATATGGAATGGCGTGCCGAAATGTTCCGCGGCCCGTGGCAACACGGCGTTCAGCCGCTTCTCGAAGTCAGCGCTAATCGGCATGGTGGCCGCCCCGCCGGGGATCGCTGGGCCGCTCCGCGGCGGTTGCCGTGACCACCGCCCGGATGCGTTCGCCGGACAGCGGCCGCTCGTACGCGAAGGACTCGACGGTGACCTCGGAGAAGCCCGAGGCCAGGGCCTCGTCGCGCAGGTAGGCACCGGACAGCCAGTAGAAGCCAGGGACTCCCGGAGCTGCCTGGACGGGTTCGCCGTTGCGGGGGCTGTCGTTGGAGATGATCAGCGTGCCCCGCCCGGTGCCGTCGGTGAGCCAGGAGCGGATGCGGGTCATGAGGCCGGACAGGCCCACCGCGGAGGTGTACAGGTGGCCGAGTAGACCGTCGGCGTAGATCACGGGCCACACGGCGGAGGGGGCCCAGGCAGTGACGTCCTCGCGCTGCGCAGTGAGTCCCTTAGATCGCGCGAGTGCGACCGCTTCGTCCAGGGCGTCGACCGCGAGGACCTCGTAGCCGTCGTTCAAGATGTCCATCTCCACGACGGCATTGCCGCTGCCGAGGCTCAGTAGCCGGTTCGTTCCGTGGTCCTCGAGCGCGGTGACGAGCTTGTCGTGGATCCATTTGCGATATGGGGCGGAGTAGGTCGAGGGCGTGACAGAGTCGCCACGCGCCTGGCCCTGCTCCCATATCTCGTACAGATTGGGCTCGCTGTCACGGTCCGGCAGATAGAATCGGCGGAGGTCGTCGAGCTTGTCGGGCACGCGTTTTTCCTCTCGGACGTCTGTATTCCGGGCGATCGCGGCGAAAATTCACGGACGGGTCGTGGGCGCGGTGTGCCAGCACTTGGCGCTCGCCATGCGGAGGGCAAGCGCCCGTGGCCGCGACCCGGTGTTGGGCAGGGCAGATATCTGTCGCGGGGGAGCGCGGCTCCGTGCCGCCCACCGGGGGGGGAATCGGTGCCAGGAACTGCACGGGAAGGGCGATGGCCTCGGCAATCTTCAGGACTGGCTCTCCAACTCGGTGAAGCGCTCCAGGACCTGTCGGCCGAGCGCTTCGACGGTCGGCGCTCGGAACAGGTCGACGAGGCTGATCGCGACCCCGGTCAGTGCCTCGATGCGGTTGGTCACCCGCGTGGCGAGCAGCGAATGACCGCCCAGATCGAAGAAGTTGTCCCGGATCCCAATGTGTCGCACCCCGAGAATCTCCATCCACACATCGGCGATGGCCTGTTCCACCTCGTTGCGGGGCGCTACGAAGTCGTCGCCCGGCGCCTCCGCGTCGGGGTCCGGGGCGGGCAGGGCGCGACGGTCGACCTTGCCGTTGGGGGTCAGCGGCAGGGCGTCCAGGACGACGATGACGCCCGGCACCATGTACCCGGGCAGGGTGCGGCGGCAGTGCTCCCGCACCGCTCCCACGTCGACGGTGTGTCCGAGGGTAGGGACGCAGTAGGCGACGAGTCGTTTGTCCCCTGGCGTGTCCTCGCGTACGGCGGCCACGGCGGACGCCACGTTGGCGTGCGCGACCAGCGTGGACTCCACGTCGCCGAGTTCGACGCGCTGGCCGCGCAGCTTTACCTGGGTGTCGATGCGGCCGAGGAACTCCAGATCGCCGTCGGGAAGCTGTCGCACGAGGTCCCCGGAGCGGTACATCCGTTCCCCCTTGGCGAACGGGTGGGGGACGAACCGCTCGGCCGTGAGCGCCGGCCGGTTCCCGTAGCCGCGGGTGACCCCGACGCCCCCGATCCACAGCTCACCCGGCACGCCCACCGGTACGAGCCCTCCGGCCCGGTCCATAACGCACACCTGGGTGTTGGCCACGGGTTTGCCGATGAGTACAGGACCCGGCCGGTCGAGCACGTACGTCGCCGCCGTGATGGTGGTCTCGGTGGGGGCGTAGGTGGCGTGGATGGGCACGGAAGTGACGGCGAACCAGTTGGCCACGGAACCCGGCGAGATCTGTTCGCCACCAAGGATCAGCAGCCGTAGCCACTGACCCGGGCCGCCGTCGGCCAGCAGCGGGATGACCTGTTCCCAGAGCGCGATGGGCAGCTCGGCGACGGTGACTTGGGACGTTTGCAGGGTGGCCACCACGTCCTGAGGGCTCCAGTGAGAGGCGTCCCGGAGCACCAGGCTGCCGCCGCACATCAACGCCGGGAAGATCTGCTCGGCGGCCGCGTCGAAGCTCGCGGAGGCGAACTGCAAAACGCGATCGCGCTCCGTCAGCGAGTACTGGCGCCGCATCTCCTGAATGCGGTTGCTCAATGATCGGTGGGTGAGCTGCACCCCCTTGGGCCGTCCGGTGGAGCCAGAGGTGTACAGCACATAAGCGAGGTCGTCGGGCGTGGTCTGGGGCGTGGGATCGGTATCCGGCAGGCCGGTCGTCGCGTCGTCCTTGCCGACTAGGATCGTGGTGACGCCCTGGGGTAGTGTCCCCAGCCACCGCTCCTGAGTGACGACTAGGGCCGCCCCGGCGTTCTCCAGCATGAACCGCAGCCGCTCGGCCGGATAGTCCGGGTCGAGCGGTACGTGGACCCCGCCCGCCTTGAGCACGCCGAGCAGAGACCAGATGAGCTCAGCGTCCCGTCCCATGCAGACGCCGACGGGCGTGCCGGCGGTGACGCCCAGCCCCATCAGCCGGTGCGCCAGGCCGTTGGCGAGGGCATTCAGCCGCCGATAGGTCAGGCTCTCGGTGCCGCAGCGCACGGCGACGGCATCGGGGGTGCGCGCTACTTGGGCCTCCACCAGCTGGTGCAGGAGCAGGGAATCATCGAAGAAGCGCACTGTGTCGTTGAACGGGCCAACGATGGCGCGCCGTTCCTCGGCGGTGAGCAGGTTCAGCTCCTGAACACTCCGCTCCGGCCGCTCCAGCGCATCGGTGAGCAGGACAGACAACTGCCCGGCGAAGCGCTGGAGTTCGGTCGTGTCGAACGTTCCTGGAGCGCAGTCCAGTGTGCAGCGGAGCTCCTGCACGTCCCAGGCACAGTTGAGCCGGAGCTCCTGCGGTCCCGTTCCGGGCACGAGCGGATGGGGGACGCTGGCCCCGTAGGTGACGGAGGATGCCTCGGCGTCATGCGCCACTTGGCCGGCCTGCCCGAGCAGCTGCCGGAAGGTGGTCTCCTCGTCCGTACGGCAGCGCAGCGGCCCGGACGCCGCATCGACCTGCACCTCTTCGTGGCCGCTCCATCGCAGCAGCAGGGCCCAGAAGCCCGCCAGCGGCACCGCGGCCGGGGCGCAGCCGTCGCTCCCAGCCAGCAGCCGCAGTCCACGGGCCGTGGCGGGCCGCAGGGGGACGGCCACCGACACGTCCTGTGGGTCGGCGGCGGGCGGTGCCATGGCGGTGACCGCCTGCGCCGTACGATCATTGTTCATTGGGCGCCTCCCGTGTGGTCCGTGCCGGGTTAGCCATGCGCCGAATTGCAGGGTTCGATGATCCCTTTGGCTGAGGTGACGACCCTCCGCAAACGGCTTGCAGGTAGTGCGCGTCGTGCGGGAGGAGCGCGGTCATATGTCGCACGCCGCCACCGCGTCGTCCAGCAGGCGCCCCACGTGCTCCCGGTCGGCGTCCCCGTCGAAGTCGACCGAGTCGTCTTCGCGCTGGAATGGCCGCAGCGCCTGCACGGAATGCTTGAGGGACAGCCACGGCTCGACTGTGGCCAGGGCTGGCACCTGCGCCGTCCCGGTGCCGAGACCGGGACCGGTGGGGACGGTGGATGTCACTGGCGGGTCTCCTAGCCGGTAAGGAACTCGGTCCGGCCCATGGTCGACGCACGCATATCTTCGGCGTATCGGCGACCAATCCGCCGCCTATCTCAGTCCGCGGCGGACCCCGCGAGTAACGCGTCGCCCAGTCTGGTGCGCCGGTAGACAACGGCGCGGCCCGTCCGGGTGCCCTCGACCAGACCGGACTTCCTGAGCACGGACAGATGATCGCCGACCGCGCCGAGGCTCATGCGCAGGGCGCGGGTGAGCTGCGTGGTGGTGATCGGTCCATCCATATTGGTGAGGATCAGAGCCCTGGAGCGGCCGATCAGCGGGATCAGGTGAGCGGTGGCCGGATGGTGTGAGGCAGCCGTCGGCCACAGGGCGGCCGCGCCGTCGGCTGGGTAGACCACGGCGTTGTGCCAGGGTTCGTCCCAGCAGAACCACAGGCCGTCGAACACGTTGGGCAGGTACAGGATGCCGCCCTTCCGGAGCACCCGTCGCTCGTGCAGCATGCCGGAGACCTCGATGACGGCACCGGAGGCCTGGGGGTGCCACCGAATCGTGGGTGCCAGTTCGCTGAGCACTCCGTCCCAGCCCTCGGTGATCAGCTGGTCGGCGCGGTGGGCGATGTCACGTTGCAAGATGGTGCGCATCCGGTCCCAGTCCGGGGCCACGAACTCCTCCCAGGCCAGGCTGAGGGCGTGCGTGAAGCGGCCCACGGGGTCGGGCGAGTCGAAGATGCGAACCACCTTGTCTGGCAGCGCGCGTCCTTCGAAGACCCGCGCCACCTCCTGACGGGCTCGCACCGCCGGTGTCTCCCGCACCGCGGCCAGATCCTGCGGGAACGTCGACGTACTGCCTTGGGGCGGCGGTGCGATGAAGTCCGGGTTGTAGCCGCGAGCGCCGAGGATGGAGATCAGAGCCGCCAGGTCGGGCTCGGCTTCGCACATCGCGTGCAGACGCCCCCGATTGCGATCCGCCCACGGGCGCGCCGCCCATGAGGAGATCCGGCCGGACAGGACCAGCAAGGCCGCCACGACCTGGGTGATCGGGGATATCGCGAAACGACTGGCCCCGAGGTCATCAGCCCCCACCTCGATATGCAGCGTCACACCGGCGACCTTTCGTTTCGTTTGTGGACGAAACCCTGGTGGGCGCCACCCGCACGTGGCCATCGTACTGTCTCCCAGCCATCGGAAAGCCGCCGTGCCGTCTCCCTTTCCTAGGAGAATCTCAATGCTCGTCAGCGACGACAACAAGCCCCCGGGCTACCGGGGGGTGTTCCAGGAGCGGGACTTCCGGGCGCTGTGGGCGGCGCACGCGTTGCTCAATCTGGGCGAGGTCATGAAGGCCCTCGCCCTGTCCGCGCTCGTCTATAGCCGCAGCGGTTCGCCACTGCTGGCCGGCATCGCCTATGTGGCGGGGTTTCTGCCGCAGGTGCTGGGCAGTGCCGCCCTGCTCTCTCTCGCCGACCGGCTGCCGACCCGGCCGACCATGGCCGGCTGGGACGTGGCCCGGGCGGCCGGCGCGGCGGTGCTCGCCCTCGACATGCTGCCAGTGCCCGGAGTGCTGGCCCTGACCATGTTGTACGGCCTGTTCGATCCGGTGCCCGCCGCCATGAAGACGGCCCTGCTCCCGGAGCTCCTGGGCGCCCGGCGGTTCGTGCCAGCCCAGTCCCTGATGAACATCACGGTCGGCGCCGCGCAGATCGCCGGCTTCGCCGTCGGCGGCGGTCTGCTTGCGTTGCTCGGCCCCGTCGGCACGCTCTGGGTGGTCTGCGGCGGCGCCCTGCTGTCCGCCGCAGTGCTCCGTCTCGGCCTGCGGATCCGCCCCTCGCGCGGGGTGGGCAGGGCCGCGGTCACCCCGGCCCAGGCCCTCGCCACCACCTGGTCGGTGAACCGGGCCCTGTGGGCGGACGTCCGGGTGCGCCGCTTGTTGCTGGCGCTGTGGCTGCCCGCGTGCTGGATCGTCGGCGCGGAGGCGCTCATGATCTCGTACGCGGACGAGATCGGCAGCCCGCGGGCTGTCGGCGCGCTGCTCACCGCCGCGGCAGTCGGCATGCTGTTCGGTGACGTCCTCGTCGGCCGTTTCGCCACCCAAAGCCAGCGCAACCGCTGGGCGCTGCCGCTGTCCGTACTGCTGGGCGCTCCGTACCTGCTCTTCGCCGCGCAGCCGGGCATCGCTGTGGCCGCCGGGCTGGCGGCACTGGCCAGTATCGGGTTCGGCTACAGCCTGTGCCTCCAGGAACCGTTCGTCAGCGCGGTCCCTGTCGAGTCACGCGGCCAGGCCTTCGGGCTGTCGACCTCCGGTCTGATGTCCTGCCAGGGCATCGCCGCAGGCCTGACCGGGGTAGTCGCCGAGTTGGTGCGGCCGTCGGTAGGTATCGCCATGGCGGCGGTGGCCTCCCTGGTCTGCACGGCGCTGCTGGGCCGCGTGCTCAGGCCGACGCCGTGACAAGGGCGTCCGCGCGGTCCAGTTCCTCCCGGTCGCCGAGGTACTCCCAGCGCAGCAGCGACAGCGGAACATTGCCGTTACGCCAGAGATGGTTGTGGAAGCGCCGCAGCTCGAAGCGCTCACCGAATACGCGACGCGCGTCGGCCAGCAGCGCCAATACCTGGGTCTTACCAGCCTGGTAGGACAGCCCCTGACCGGGCGTCAGGGCGAAGAAGGCGGCCTCATGGTGCGCGGTCACGTTGTCTAATGGAACCTCGCGGACCAGCAGCTCAGCCGCCTCGGGTATGGTCAGGCCGCCCACGGCCAGGGCGATGTCGACACCCACCCGCGCGCTGCGCAGACGCATGAAGTTGTGCACGGTACGGCGGGAGGCGGGGCTGTCGTCGAAGAGCCCCGCCAGCAGAACCAGTTCCTCGTGGTAGAAGGCGATGCCCTCGTTGACGGCCGAGTCGTGGAAGTGGCGGCGGACCGGATCGGGATGCCGCCAGGACATCGCGAGCTGCTGGTGGTGTACACCCTCGTGGATGATGCCCAGCCGGGGGTCGTGCGCATTCGCCCGGTCGAAGTAGGGCAGGTCCGAACAGGGCGGGGGCACATAGCTGACCGCGTCCTCGGTGAGCCGAGCCGGTCCGGTCAGATCGTCGGTAATGCCGAGCCAGCTCAGCTCCGCCAGATAGCCCGGCAACGGGGCGGTGCGGTAGCGGGGCAGGTCAGCGGGCAGGTCGAGCAACGCCCGGTCGCGGTAGAAGGCTCGTACCTCCTCCTCTGCGGCCGCGTGCCAGGCGCACTGCGTCGCGGCGTCCGCAGGTAGCGCGGGCTCACTGGCCGGGGAGCCGTGCCGTGTACCGACCAGATCCGCCATGGCCGCGCGGTCGTCCTCGCGCTCGCCCATCGTGCGCAACTCGGCCACGGTCCACGGCAGTAGTGCGACCTCAGCCAGGTATCGCTGGAACGCACCCTCGCCCACCGGTCGGTACGGCGGCAGGTCGGGCATCCGCGCCCGCCAGCGTTCCCGGAAGGCGCTCAGTGCCCGCGCGGCCGAGTCAGCAGCGGCCGATAGCTCCCGGGCCACCTCCGGGACATGCGGGGTCAGCTCCCGGACGGCACGGGCGAGGCGCGTCTCGATGTCCTCCAACTCTCGGACGGTGAGGGCGGCGAAGTCCGCCTCGGCGCGGTTCCGCGTGTTCCCCTCGGCCCAGTCCAGCACCCTGGACACGTCGCGTAGGTGCCGGAGCACGGCCTCGGCCCGGGCCGGGCCGAACGGCGGCGGGGGCAACAGCAAGTCGTACACGGCACCGAGCGCTTGATCCACGTAGAACCCAGGATGCCGTTGCCACAGCCGTAGGGTGTCTAGCTCCCAGCCAGCACGCGCGACGGCCGAGGAGACCAGCCGGTGGTTCACGTGCACGGGCACCGGTGCCGTGCGGGGGGCCAGCGCCGCCACGGCCTGCCGGAACTTGGACAGCGTCTCACGGTGCCGGGCCACCCCCTCCGTGCTCCAGTCCGGCGTCCAGCCCGTGGGCCGGTCCAGGCGCGGGATGTCATCCCGTGAGTGCGGCCGCTGCGCCGCGCGCCAGGCCCAGAACTCCCGCGCGAGACGGGCTGTGGCCCGGCCGGCGCCGTGGTCAGTAACTGTCATGGTGGGCGATCACCGCTTCGAGGAGCACCTGGGCACCCTGCGTCAGCAGCCGGTCGGGGGTGTGCTCGTAGGGCGAGTGGCTGACGCCCCGGGTGCTGGGCACGAAGACCATCGCGGTCGGGACGTGCGCGCTGATGACCCCCGCATCGTGGCCCGCGTAGCTGTACAGCGACCCGGCGGGCCGTCCGGTGCTGCGGCACACCTTCTCCAGCAGGGTGCGCATGCTCTCGTTGAAGGCGACCACGGGCTTATGCGAGAGCATCCGGTGCTCGACCGTGCACCCTTCTTCGGCGGCGATGGCCCGGGTGTGCTCCAGGACGAGCTCGGCACAACGAGTGAGGACGTCCTCACGGGGAGAACGCAGCTCCAGCACCAGCTGGGCGGCGCCCGGGATAACGTTGGGGGCGCCCGGATCGAGGGTGAACGAGCCGATGTTGCCCACGAGCGTGTCGCTAACCGACCGCATGAGGTCGTGAGCGACGGCCGCGGCACGGACCATGGCCCGACCGGCGTCCCTGCGCAGCACGAACGGGGTCGTCCCCGCGTGGTTGGTCTCGCCCACCGCCCGGATCAGATGGCGGTCCACGCCGACAATGCCGTCCACCACGCACAACTCCTGACCCGCCAGCTCCATCCGCGGACCCTGCTCGATGTGCAGCTCCACGAAGCCTGTGATCTCGGCCAGGTGCGGGTCGGCACACAGAGCGGTGGAGCCGACCATGCCACCCGAGGACTCCGGCTGGGCACCTTCCTCGTCCCAGAAGCTCACGATCTCCAGTGCGTCGGCGGCCGGATGGCCGTGCTCGTGCAGGGTGGTCAGCACCTCCAGGGCGGCGATCACACCGTAGGCGCCATCGAGCCGCCCGCCCGCGGGAACGGTGTCGGTGTGCGAACCGACGAGCAGCCGACGGTCGGCCACGTTCGGTGTGTGCCCGAAGACGTTGCCGACGTCGTCGGTCCGGGAGACGAGTCCCCGGGCCTGCATCCGCTCGGCGAGCCAGCGACGGGCTCGCCGATCCTCGGCCGAGCCAGCGACACGGTCCACCCCCCCGTCCGGTCGGCCTCCGATGGCAGCCAACCCGTTCAGATCGTCCAGTAGTCGTCGCGCGGAGACACTTGGCCTGGCCAACATGTCTCGCCCCTCTCTGTCATGCGCGCCTACGCAGGCACGCTCAGCACGTACGGGAACTCGGGCGTGGTCAGCTGGGCGCGCATCCGCCGTACCGTCTGCGCGTCAGTGGGCAGGCCCAGCCGGGTGCACGTCTGCCCGACAGTCCGCTCCGGCGTGAGGTGCTCCCACAAGGCACGGAACTCCGGAGCGACGGGCATCGTGGGTAGAGGCGAGGACTCGACGAGCACGCGGTACCCCTCGGCTCCGTGCAGTGCCCAGGTGCGCTGAGCCGCAGCGACGGGCTCGGCCCGCGCCGCCAGGAAGGCGGCATTGCGTGAGGCGTCGGAGGGCGCGGGCAGTGGCGCGTCGGCCCTGCGGAGGTAGAACCAGTTGTACGGCGACTCCTCCGCAAGCAGCAGCTGCGTGATGCGCCATCGGGTGTGGTCGTCGCAGGCCTCGTAACGCTCCTGCAGAGCCGCGTCGTGGAGGACGACGTCCCAAAGGGCGGCTTCGCCGGAGTGGTCGTCCGGACCGATCCGGGGCGCTTCTAGGAGCAGGCCGCAGCGCTCCGCGAGTGCGCGGAACTCGTCGACGGTGAAGGTCAGTTCGTAGGGGTTGAGCCAGGTGTCGGCGAAGGCTGCGTCCGGTTGCAGGCGTGTTTCGGCCAGGTCGCTGGCCAGGGAGTTCCGAATGTCCAACGCCTCGGCCAGGGCGCGTCCGGTTCCCGCCACCGAGCCGGTGTCTCCTGCGAGGAGACGAGTGGCTTGCTGGAAGGCAACTGGATTGCGGCGATGATAGGTGTTGTACACCATGACCTCCAGGACGCCGGTGGGACGCAATGCGGCGGCCAGGCGCTGGAGGAGGGCCGAAGGATCCGGATTGTGGTGCAGTACGCCCGTGCAGACGATGTAGTCGAACTCCTCGTGGTAACGAGCTGCAGTTAGCCCTTCCTTGCGTAACTCCAAGTTGTCCAGACTGAGTTCCTTGCGCCCCTCATTACACAGGGCGAGTGAGCCTTCGGAGACGTCCGTGCCCACGACCCGGGCCGCCGGGTGGCGCTGAGCGGTGATCAGAGCCTGGTTGACGCCGCAGCCAGCCACCCAGACCGCGCCGTCGGGTCCGACCCGGCGATGACCGAAGTCGCCCACCGCCTGGGAAAGCAGCGCGGGATACAGCTCGGGATCCAGAGGTTGCTGCAGCGTGTGGGCTCGCCACGGGTAAGGGCTCTCGGTGTAGAAACCGCCGATGACGGCTTCGTGGCCGTTGCTTGGGTTCATCGTGCCTCTCGTGGGTGCGCAGATGCCTGGGCCGACCGCGTGGGGGACTGGCCATAGAAGACGTCGGCGACGGTGTGGACGTGCTCGGGACTCAGCACCGACTTGTGGTGGCCACCCGCGTCGTGGACGGTGAGTCCGCCCAGGGCGATCTTCCGCCAGCTGTCGAGATACGTGGGGAACGAGACTCCCGAAGCTGCGGACGGTCGTCGCGTGCTCGCCGCACGGCATTCCTGCGTGACGATGAGATCGACACTGCCCGCGTAGGCGGTGGGCCGGTGGGCGTGGAAGGCCTCGTAGAGCAGGCCGGCGGCACGGATGGGTGCCGCCGTGGTGAGCTCGCTGACAGCGTCCGGGAGTAGCTCGGACTCGGCGAGGACCATCTCGAGTTCGGCGCGCAGGGCTGTGGGGTCGCCGCCCCCGTCCATCACGCGCGTGATGTCGTCGATCAACCGGGCGCAGCGCCGGTGCACCTGGATTATGGGCCGCAGAGTGGCCAGCGTGAACGGGTCTGGAAGAGTCGGTTCGACTAGGGCCAGCGACGCGACCGCCTCGCCGGCCTCCTGGAGCCGTGTCGCCATCTCCAGTGCGACGACACCGCTCCAGGAGTAGCCGAGCAGGTGATACGGCCCGACGGGCTGGAGGATACGCAGCTCATCCAGGTAACGGGATGCGAGGCTTGCCACCGAGACGGGCGTCGACGCCTGGGCCAGCTCCAGTTCGAGGAGTTGGAAGCCAAGCAGAGCGTCCTCGGGGCGTAGTACGGCGCCGATGGGCCGGAACCAATGGACGCTGCCCCCACTCGGGTGCACGCAGAACAGTTTCCTGCCGCTCTCCTGGCCGGCTTTCAGCGTAACGAGTGACCGGTCGGCCAGCATGGCCCGGTCTCCCGCGCCGTCGGCCGGTCGATCGCACAGGAGCGCGAGCCCGGCGATGGTGGGGTTCTCGAAGAGATCGCGCATCGCGATCCGTTCGAGCAGTTCGGTCCGGATGCGCGCGATCATGCGCAGGCCCGTGAGGGAATTGCCGCCCAGAGAGAAGAAGTTGTCGTCGATGCCGATGTTCTTGCGGCCGAGAAGGTCCTGCCAGATGTGGGCCAGGGCTCGCTCCACGGCAGTGGCGGGGGGACGAGACGGAACGTCCTCCGTGCACTTAGGGTCGGGCAGCTGCCTGCGGTCGATCTTGCCGTGCGCCGTGAGAGGGATGGCGTCGACGGTGACGTAGTGCGAGGGCACCATGTAGTCGGGCAGCAGACGGGCGAGCCAAGCGCGCAGCTCTCCCTTGCGAGCGGTGGTACCGGGCTGCAGAGCCACCCATGCCACCAACTCGTCGCCTCGCGGGGCGGTGATGGCGCCCACATGGACCGCGGTGAGGTCAGGGTGATGGGCAAGTGCCGCCTCGACCTCGCCGGGTTCTATGCGGTAGCCACGGATCTTGAGCTGATCGTCCGCCCGCCCCAGGAAGTGGACGTTGCCGTCGGCGAGTACCCGGCCGAGGTCACCCGTGGCGTACAACCGCGCGCCGGGTTCGGTGGAGAAGGGGTCGGGCACGAACCGATCGGCGGTGAGAGCTGGTCTGCGTTCGTAGCCCCGGGCCAGACAGCGGCCGCCGATGTGGATCTGACCGATTGCACCAGGCGGTACGGGGTTCATCCGACTGTCCAGGACGTACATGGATGTGTTGGCGATCGGCACGCCGATCGGCAGGAGGCCCGTATCGAAGGTGTTGGTGTCCGACGTCTCAGTGGTGTAGAGGGAGTTGGCAACGGTCGCTTCGGTCGGGCCGTACTCGTTCAGCACCACCGACGTCTGGTCCAGCGCCCGCCAGGCGCGCAGTGTGCGGGCAGGGAATGCCTCCGCGCCCACCACCATGACGCCGGCCAGAGCCTTGGCCTGCTCCGCCGTCAGTTGCTCAGTAAGCAAGCTCAGCTGAGACGGCGTCACCTTGAGGAAGGAGTAGGGGCCGGAGGCAGCCAGTGCGGACCCTAGGTCAGCTAGGTCGAGTGTCGCGGGCAAGACGTGCAGCGGCTGCCCGAGGACCAGCGGAGTGAGGACGTTCGGCACGACCGCGTCGGCCGCAACCGAGGCGAAGAGAGCTGCGCCGCCGGTCGGCCGAAGTGCGTAGCGGTCCACACACGACTGCACGAAGTTGGCGAGTGGCCCGTGCTCGACCATGACGCCCTTTGGGCGCCCGGTCGACCCCGAGGTGTAGATGACGTACGCGAGCGTGCCTGGGGCGCCCGGATGCCGCGCCGCCGGTCCCGGCCACGCGGGCACGGTGTCGTCCCAGCCCGGCGAGTCCAGACACACCACCTCGGCCGGGCAGTCCGCGAACCGGTCGGCGAGCGCGCGTTGCGTCAGCACCACTCGGGCCCCGGTGTCCTTCAGGACGAATCGGTTCCGCTCGTCGGGATGGGCAGGTTCCAACGGAACGTAGGCCGCCCCGGCCTTCCAGGTGCCAAGGAAGGCCGCGACCAGTTCGGGCCCGCGTTCCAGGCACACCGCGATCCGACTCTCGGCGTTCGCGCCCGAGCGGTGCAGCACGTGCGCGATCCGTTCGGCCAGTGCGTCGAGCTGTCCGTACGACAGCGTCCTCTCCCCGCAGACCACTGCGGGGGCCTCCGGACAGGCGGCGGCCCTCTGCTCGAAGCGGGTGAGCACATCGGAGGCAGGCGGCGTGCGCGGCCCGCGGCCCAGTTCCACCACTCGGCGGCCCTCGTCGTCCGGGAGCATGGACAACTGGTCGACGGGTGTGTCGGGATGGGCCATGGCCTCGGTGAGGAGGTTTTCCAGGGACCGCTGCCATCGCTCGGCCGTCTCCCGGGTGAACAGGTCCGTGCGGTACCCCAGCGACAGCTCCAGCCGGCCGTCCCCCTGTCGCACGGACAGCGACACGTCGAACTTGGCGGTGTCCGTGGGCACGTCGATCTCGCGGACGCGCACACCGGGCAGCGCCAGGTCCTGCCGGTCGGTGTTGTCCATCTCGCACCACACCTGGAACACCGGCGTGCGGCCCGCGTCCCGCTCCGGCGCCAGCGCCTCGACGACCTGCTCGAAGGGCACGTCTTGGTGGTCGTAGGCATCGAGCAAGCCTTCCTGGACGCGCTCCAGCAGCGCAGCGAACGTTGGGGCTCCGGACAGGTCCGTGCGCAGCACGACCGTGTCGAAGAAGAGGCCGATCAGGTCCTCCGTCTCTGTACGGTCCCGTCCAGCCACCGGAAGCCCGACGGAGATGTCCCGGCTGCCGGCATAGCGGGACAGGACGACCTTGAACGCCGCCATGAGAACTGTGAACAGTGTGGTTCGGCGGGCGCGGGCGAAAGCCGTCAGCGCTTCGAACCACTGCCCCCGCCACACCGCGTCGACGGTGTCGCCTCGCCAGTCCCGCTGCCGGGTGCGGGGCAGATCGGTGGGCAGCTCCAGCGGCTTCACCCCGGCGAGCCGCTCCCGCCACCAGGCCAGGGACTCCTGGAGGGCGCCTCTGTCGATCCGCTCGCGCCGCCGTGCGGCGTCGTCACCGAAGCACTCGGCCAGAGGCTTGAAGCGCGGGGTCTGCCCCGCGGCCAGCGCGCGGTAGGCCGCGCTCCACTCGTCCACCAGGATGCCCGTTGACCACCCGTCGGTGACCAGGTGATGCAGCGTGAGGACCACGGCGAGGTCGTCGTCGGCCAGCCGGAACACACGGCAGCGCAGCAGCGGAGCCGTGCCGAGGTCGAAGGGGATCAGTGCCGCCTCGCGGATCGCCTCCCGCAGGGCTTCCTCGCGTGCGTCGGATGACAAATCGCGCAGGTCGTCCGTACACCAGGGCACAGTGACTTCGGGTTCCACCGTCTGTACGGTGCCGAACCCGGTGGTGGGAAACTGGGTACGCAGCGGGTCGTGCCGCGCGATCACGGCCGCCAGCGCCCGGTGCAGCAGCAGGGTGTCCAGCGGACCCTGGATCCGCCAGGCGAGCGTGACGTTGAACTCCGGTGACCCCTCGTTGAGCATAGACAGCAGCCACAGCCGCGACTGAGCGGGCGAGAGGGGGTAGGTGCGTGCGGTCCGGCCGGTCACGGTCCGCTGAGCCAATCCGTCCATGGGCGCGTCTCCATCGTGTCGGTCGGGGGAACGGGCTTTCACGGCTCTCACCGACTCTTCCGGTCTTCATCGCAGCGGCAGCATCCAACGGTTCGGGTCGGCGGCCTGGCCTTGCTGAAGCCGGAAGAGGTGGCGCCGAACGGCGATCACGGTGGGCCCCGGCTGCCCGCTTCCCACCGGTTGGCTCTGATCGCCCAGCCCGATCCGGCCTACCTGCTGCACCAGCGCGGGGCCGCCGCACACGAACGCTTCCGAGACCCGCCCCTGCTGGTTGAGCCGGTACCACTGCGCCACCGACAGTTGTCGCGCGCGCACCCGTAGCCCCCACCGCGGGGCGAGGGAGGCGACGGAGGCCCGTGCGAGGACCGACACGTCGTCGGACGCGACGGGGGCGAGCACCAGGTGCGCTTGGGCGGCGTCCACCCAGCACAGATGCAGTCCATGGGGCAGCATCCCTGCGTCCCAGCGCAGGTACAGGGGCGCGAAGCCCGTTGCAAACGCGGAGGGGAGCAGGTACGCGGAGAGCTGGAAGACCCAGCGCCGGGGCCCGTTCTCGGCGGTCATGTCCGGGCACAGGTAGATGGCGGACTCCGGATCACGCAGCAGCGGGCGGCAGTGGTGTGCCAGCCGTTCGACCGCGCCGAGGAACTGTGCCCGCGGAAAGTCGGGGAGCCGACGCCGACGGACGGCGCGGGCAAAGCGGGTGGCGAGGAAGTCAGGGCGCAGCGCCGTCAGCACCCCGTCGGGCCACAGGCGCACATGCACCCCGGCGTCGGGCCGGAACAACGTCACGGCGTCGCTGGGCTCACCGACAGAGGTGACCGACTCGTACCGCCACCCGGTCCCGGGCCGCTTGCCCAGGCGGACCATGCCGCACGGGCGTGCCCCGGCCAGGCTGCGGTACGAGTGCCGCTCACGGTTCGACGCGACGACACCAGGCTTGCCCACGGCGGCGGACCTCCACCTCGATTGTTTGGTTGGGCTCTTGCTGGCCTCGAGTGTCGGTTCAGCGCTATCGGCCGCGTATCGCGCGGCGATCCTGCGGCTTTCGGGCACGGCGGGATCGAAGTCGGCGTGCCGGGGCCGAGTTGCGATAGTCCGTCGATAGGGGCTGAAAACCACGGGGCCGGAGGCTGGGGCGTCTCTCCCCCACCGCCTGACTGGAGCGGCCAGTGACTGATCCCGCAGAGCTGTTCGTGGTCCCACTTGCGCGCCCGCATGCGTCCCGACGCCTTGTCTGCCTGCCGCACGCCGGCAGCGGGGCTAGCTACTACCGGCGCTGGGGTCGCCTCCTAGACGACTCCATCGAACTGTGGGTCGTGCAGTACCCCGGCCGGGAGAACCGCTTCGACGAACCCATGATCACCAGCATGGATGTCCTGGCCGCCGAAGTCGCCGACGGTGTCGCGCACTCGGAGATGCCGGGGCGCAGCACGGCGTTGTTCGGCCACAGCATGGGCGCGGCCGCTGCCTACGAAGCTGCACGCATCCTGGAGGGCCGGGGAGCGGACCTGGCGCACGTCTTTGTCTCCGGGTGCCCGGCGCCCGGCACCGCACCGGCCGAGTCGGCCCGGCTGATGAGTGACGCAGAGATCATCGCCGAGGGGGAGCGGCACGGCGGGGTGGCGAAGGAGGTCTTCGACGACCCCGATCTGCGCGCCCTGCTCCTTCCGGTGCTGCGCAACGACTACTTCCTCGTCGACTCCTACCGTTCCCCCGACAGGCCGCTGCTGCGTGCGGACGTGTCGGCGCTGGTGGCCGACCGCGACTCCTGGGTATCGGTGGATTCGGTGCGCGGCTGGCGTAAGCACACCCGGGGAACGTTCGACCTGACGGTGTTGGAGGGCGATCACTTCTTTCTTAGGCCGCGTGAGGACGAGGTGATCGAAGTGCTGCACCGGGGCCTCGGCGCGGCCGTCCCCTCATCTCCCCGGCGGCATTGAGCCGGGATCGAGCACTGCCGCGATCAGCCGAACGGTCTGTTGCCGCATGATGTCCCGCACTCTCAGTTCCATGCCCTGCTGCCGGAGCCGGTTCATGATGCGTACGGCCTGCAACGAGTGACCGCCGAGATCGAAGAAGTTGTCCTCCAGACCGACTCGTTCGACACCGAGCACCTCACACCAGGTGGCGGCGATGGCGCATTCGGTGGGGGTCCGCGGAGGCACATGGTCCCCTCCGGGGGACACGGACGCGGATGCGGAGGCGGGAAGCGAAGACCGGTCGATCTTGCCGTTCGGGGACAGGGGAAGGGAGGTCACTAGGGTGAACCACGTGGGGATCATGTGCCGCGGCAGGTGGCGTCGGCACCACGCACGCATCGAGTCCTGTGCGGGTGAGCGACCGGCAACCGGGACGTAGGCGGCAAGCAGACGGGGTTCTCCTGTGCCGTCCGCGCGGAGCGCGACCGCGCAGCTCTCAACCTCCTCGTGTCCCGCCAGCACCGTCTCGATCTCCCCAAGCTCGATCCGATAGCCGTGCAGCTTAACCTGGTCGTCGATGCGCCCCTGATACATCAGCCGACCATCATGGGCCAGTCGGACAAGATCACCGGTTCGGTACATGCGGGTGCCGGGCTGCCCGTACGGGCAGGGCAGGAAGCGGTCGGCCGTCACATCGGGCCGACCCGCGTAACCCCTGGCCACACCTGCGCCAGCCAGGTGGAGTTCGCCGACCGCCCCGCGGACGACGGGGCGACCCTGTGGGTCGAGCACATATGCCTGGGTGTTGGCCACCGGGCGGCCAATCGGGACGCTGCCCTGGTCGGGGAGGTCCGGACCCACCTCGTACGCGATGCTGCCCACCACGGTCTCGGTGGGCCCGTACTCGTTGATGATCCGCGTGCCGGCCGCTCGGAACGCCCGAAGGGTGTCAGCGCGGAGCGCCTCGCCACCGACCACCAGCGTGCGGACGCGGCCGACGAGCTCCTCGGGGGCGAGGAGGCGGTTCAGCAGTTCGAGGTGCGTGGGAGTGAGCTTCACCAGGGTCAGGTCCCGGCCACGGCGCACCGCGGCAGCGAGTTCCTCGACCCCGCTGCCGTCGTCGAGTAGCCGGATCCGCCCCCCGGCCAGCAGAGGGCCGAACAACGATGTCACGGTGAGGTCGAAGCTGAGGGAGGAGTGCACGAGCGAGCCGGTGCCCTGCGCGAGGTCGTAGGCGTCGGCGCACCACAGCAGATAGTTGGCGAGCGAGCCGTGGGTGACCTGCACGCCCTTGGGCCTGCCGGTGGAGCCGGAGGTGTAGAGGACGTATGCCAAGTCGCCGGGCCGGGACAGCGGCTCGGTATCGCCGCCGTCCTGCGCCGCGACAGCCTGCCGTTCCAGGTCGACGACGAGCTGCGGGACGGCACTGATCCGCGCCATCCGTTCTCGGTGCTGCTCCTGAGTGGTCAGCAGGACGGCGCCAGCATCGGACAGCATGAACGTCAGCCGGTCGTCGGGATAGTCGGGGTCGACCGGCACATAGGCCGCACCGGCCTTCCAGATGGCCAGGAGGGTGACAACCGTGTCGATGCTGCGGCTCGCGCAGACCGCGACCAGATTCCCCGGCGTCACACCCCGGGCGGCTAGGAGCCGACTCAGCTGGTTGGCCTGGGCGTTGAGCTCCTGATAGGTCAGACGGTCGCCGTCCTCCACGATGGCGACCGTGTGGGGCGTACGCGCGGCCTGTTCTTCGATTAGCTGATGCACTGTCATGTCGTGCGGGCAGCCCACGGCGGTGTCGTTGAAGCCATGGATCAGCTCCTGTCGCTCAGCATCGTCGAGGAGATCGACCAAGTCGACGCTCAAGCCGGGATTTTGTGTCATGGCGCGCAGCACGCCGAGGAAGTGGCGGGCCATCCGTCGCACAGTGGCCGGCTCGTACAGCTCCGTCGCGAAGACGATGTCGCCGTGGAGTGAGCCGTCGTCCCTCTCGACGAGCTGGCATTCAAGGTCAAACTTGGCGCGGGGTGCCCCTATGTCGACGGCCCGCACCGTCACTCCGGGGATCGACCACCGTTCGCTCTCCCCAATGGTCTGCAGGGAATAGGTGACCTGAAAGACAGGGTTGGCGCCGGCTGGGCCCCGTTCGGGCGCGAGCTCCGCCACCAGCCGCTCGAACGGCAGCTCCTGATGGTCGTAGGCTTCGAGCGTCACGCTCTTCACCTGGTTCACCAGGCCTCCGAGTGTGAGGCCATCGTCCATCTTGGTACGAAGAACCAGCATGTTGACGAAGTTCCCGGCCAGGTCCTCCAGATCCGAGCTGGTGCGTCCGGCCACCGCCGAGCCGACCACGATGTCGCGTTGTCCGCTCCACTTGGCCAACAACAGCTTGAAGGCAGCCAGCGTGACCATGAACAGCGAGGCACCGTGGGCAGCGGCGCAGGTGCGCAGCGTACGGGCCACGTCCCCCGGCACGGTGAATCGGACCTGACCTCCCTCACCGGTGCGCATCGGCGGCAGTGGGTGGTCAATGGGGAGTTCGAGGGCCTGTACTCCTTCCAGCCGAGAGCGCCAGTAGGTCAGCTCCCGTTGAGCACGGTCCCCGGTCAGCGTGGCGTGCTGGCGCACGGCGAAGTCTGCGTACTGCAGGGTCGGCGGCGGCAACGGCCCGCCCTCCGCTTCGTAGAGCGCGCACAGATCTCGGATCAGGACGCCCATCGTCCAGCCGTCGGCGACGATGTGATGCAGACAGAGAACCAGCAGGCCGTCCTCGGAACCGAGCCGGACGAAGAGCGCCCGCAAAGGGCGTCCCGATGTCAGGTCGAAGGGTCGCGCGGCCTCCGCCTCCGCCGCAGCGACGGCTCTGGCCTCACGTTCCGTGGCGCTGGCCACGTCGCTGAGGTCGAGGACGGCGGTGTCGAACGTCTCGGCGCTGGCGATGACTTGGACGGGTTCGCCGTCGGGTCCGGTGCCGAAGCGCGTCCGCAGTATGTGATGGCGCTCGACGAGGGCACTGAGCGCCACGCACAGCCGATCGGCGTCGAGCGGTCCGGTGAGCCGGTACGCGGCGGGGATCACATAGTCCACGCCCCCGGCGCCGAGCTGCTCCTGAAGCCAGAGTGAGCGCTGGGCGAAGGACAGCGGGGCCTGCCGCAACAGGCCCCCCGCCGGGGCGGTCCTGGTCGTCCGCGCGGCCCGTATCCGGGAGAGCAGACGGTCTTCGACGGTGCTGTCGTCCGCGGAGGAGGTCATCGAGGGCTCCCTTCAGTAAGGGGGGCGCAGCCATCGGGCTCTGGTGCCACAGCGTCGAGGGCACCGAGGAACGCGTCGGCGATGCGCCGTATGTGTCCGGGGGAGAACAGGGCTGCGGCGTACTGGATCTCAGCTGTGAGGCGGTTGCCGGGGCCGCGCTGCACGATCATCTCTAGGTCCTGGCTGGTGGTGCGGCTCGACGCGAGGTGCCCGGTCACGGACAGCCCTGGGGGCGCGGGCAGTGGCTCGGTGTCCTCGATGAAGTTGAAAACGACGTCGACGACGGGGGAGCGGGATAGGTCGCGCGGCGGGCGCAGTTCCCGCACTAGGCGGTCGAACGGCAAGTCCTGGTGGGCGAGAGCGTCCAGTGCGGTGCGCCGCACCCGCGCGAGCAGCTCGGCGGGGGACGGCGCGCCCGATGCGTCCGCGCGGATGACCACGAGGTCGACGAAGGAGCCGGGGATCGTCGCGGCCTCCGGGTGCGCACGTCCAGACACCGGGGTACCGAGGACGATGTTGTCCTGTCCGGAGACGTCGGCGAGCATCGACACGAAGGCGGTGAGCAGCACCATGTATGGCGTGGCCGCGCCGCGTCGGGCCGCGTCCGTCAGCCGTCCCCACAGCCCGTCCGGCAGCGCGAAGTCCAGCGTCTCACCCTCGGGCTGCCAGACCTCGGGTCGCGGACAGTCGGTGGGTAGGTTCAGTGGCTTCCAGCCGACCATGGTCCGCTTCCAGTGCGCAACGAGCGGTGCCATGAAGTCCTCGTCCCGGTACCGTCGCTGCCAGCGTGCGTAATCCGCGTACTGGAGGGGGCGGGCGCCGTCCGCCGGGACGCCTCCCGCCGTGTAGAGCTGCAGCAGTTCGCGTTGCAGCACGCCCAGCGAGGTGACGTCGCTGCCTATGTGATGGAACGTCTGGAACAGCAGATGGTCGTCGGCACCCAGCTGTACCAGCCGCATCCGAAGGGGATGCTGCGTGGCCAGGTCGAACGGGGTGTCCCGTTCCGAGGCGGCGATGTCCGCCAGTCGCCGTTCACGGTCTGCCACGTTCAGGTGCGACAGATCCTCCCATGTGACGGGGACGGTGCCAGGGAGATCGACCAGAGGCACGGGTTCGCCCCGCTCGATGGGGTAGCGGGTGCGCAGGATGTCGTGGCGGGCGCTCAGCACGTCCAGGGAACGGCGCAGAACGTCCACGTCGAGGGCGCCGCGCATCCGCAGCGTCAGGGGCAGCAGGAACTCGGTGTCGCCGGGGTGCATGCGGTCCAGGAACAACAGCCGTTGCTGGGCAAAGGACAGCGGGGCCGGTCCCTCGTGGTCGCCGCCGAGTGGCACCTCGGCACCCGCCCCCCGAGCCGCACGCCGCTGCTCCAGGACGGCGGCCAGACCGGCGACGGTCGGTGCGGCGAACACATCCCGCAGGTGCAGGCCGGTGTCCAACGTGCCGTTTAGGCACGTCACCAGCCGGGCCGCGAGCAGCGAATGGCCACCCAGCACGAAGAAGTCGTCGTGCACCCCGACCTCGGCGACCCCCAGCGCCTCGGCCCATACCCGGGCGATCTCCCGTTCGACCGGGGTCCGCGGCGCGATCCGGCCCGTGCCGAGGTCCGCGTCGGCACGCGGCGGCATCGGCAGCGCCGCACGGTGCACCTTGCCGCTGGAGGTCAGCGGCAGCTCGGCCAGCGTCACATAGCGCGAGGGCACCGCGAAGGCGGCCAGCTGTTCGGACAGATAGCGGCGCAGCTCCGCCGCGCCCGGTTCGGCGGCCCCAGGCTCGGGCACGACGTACGCTGTCAGCACCGGCTCGCCCGACAGCGGTTCGCGGACGGCCACGGCGGCGCTGCGCACCGCAGGATGCCGGTGCAACAGCACCTCGATCTCGCCGGGTTCGATACGCACGCCACGTAGCTTGATCTGGTCGTCCACCCGGCCCCGATACTCCAGCACCCCGCGATGCAACCAGCGCCCGAGGTCTCCCGTGCGGTACATCCGGCCGCCCGGAACCTTGCCGAACGGGTCGGGAAGGAACCGCTCTGCCGTCTGCCGGGGCATGCCCAGGTAGCCGTGGGCAATTCCGTCGCTCGCGATGTAGATCTCCCCAGGCACGCCCACCGGCAGTTCCCGGCCGTGCTCGTCTAGGACGTGGACACGTTTGTTGCCCACGGGCCGGCCGATCGGCGGGGGCGGGACCACGGCGCCGTCGTCCGGCCCCGGCACGGGAAGAGCTGTAGCGGCGTGCGTCTCCGACGGCCCGTACTGGTTGTGCAGGTGGAACGACCCGTGCCGCAGCACCCACAGGATGTCGGCGGTCAGCCGCAGCTGCTCCCCGGCCGTGGTGACCTCCTTCAGCCCCGCGGGCACATGACCTCGGCGACGGGCCTCGGCGGCGAAGGCGGCGAACACGGTGGGTGTGCAGATCACCTGCTCGGCGTCGGTTCGCGACAGCCAGTCGTACAGCTCTTCCGGGTCGCGCCGCGCCTCCTCCGGTGCGAGGAGCACCTCGCCCCCGGAGGCCAACGGGATGAAGATCTCCTGGAAGTGGACGTCGAATCCGATCGACGCTAACTGCGCTGTGCGCACCCCGCCCAGCTGGTCCCGCAGCTGCCACTGGGTCAGGTTGACCAGCGCCCGGTGCGGCAGGCACACGCCCTTGGGGGTGCCGGTCGAGCCGGAGGTGTGGATGACGTATGCGGCGTCGTCTGGCACCACTATCGGCAGGGCGGGCTCCGCGCCCGGAGCTGAGGCAACGGCGTCAACGCGGAGCATCTCATGGCCTCCGTCCGGTACGAGTCCGGCGGTGGCGCGGGTGGTGAGCACGAGCGGTGGCCGCGCCTGGTCGAGGATCGCGGCCAGCCGGGCCGGCGGATACGCGGGATCCAGCGGCAGATAGGCCGCACCAGAGGTCAGCACGGCGAGCAGGGTGCTGGGCAAGGCCAGGTCGCGCTCGGCGCAGACACCGACCACGTCGCCGGGGCCGATCCCGCGCCGGACCAGCTCCCGGGCCAGCCTGTCGGCCTGCGCTCCCAGCTGGCCGTATGTGATCGTGCGGGCTCCCCGCCGTACGGCGATCCGGTCCCCGGAGGCTTGCACCTGACGCCGCACCAAGCCGTGCACAGTGTCCGCGGCGGGCGGCGGCATGGCCGTGCTGTTCCAGCGGGCCGACGTCGCCCGGTCCACACCAGCGGCGAGCGCCGTCGCCAGGTCGGCTTCGCCGCCCGCTGCCGAGACGTACGCGATCAGCCCGGCGTATTGCTTGAGCACGCCCTCGACAGTGGCCCGGTCGTACAGGTCGGTCGCGTACTCCGCCGTGAGCCCGAGACGACCGTCCTCCTCCTCGTGGACCGTGACCGCAAGGTCGTAACGGGAACCGCCGCCGTCGATGTGCACCGGTTCGGCCTGTGTCCCGGTCAGCCGCAGCCGACCTGCCTCTCGGCCCTCAAGGGTGAACAGCACCTGGAACACCGGGTTGTGACCGAGGCCGCGCTCCGGGCGCAGCGCCTCCACCACGCGCTCGAACGGGACGTCCTGGTGCTCCAGAGCCTCGTAGACGACGTGCCTTACCCGCGCGGACAGCGCGGCGAATGTCGGCGCGTCCGCGAGGTCGGCGCGCAACGCGAGCGTGTTGGCGAACAACCCGACGACCTGCTGCGCCTCGACATGCGAGCGCCCGGCGGCCGGGGTGCCGACGACCACGTCGGAGGTGTTCGCGTACCGCCCCAGCAGTGCAAGGAACACGGTCAGCAGCCCAGTGTACGGGGTGACGTGCCCGGATCGGCACAGCTGGCCGAACGCCGTGCCGGTCCGCGCGTCCACCTCGGCCGTCGCCAGCGCGCCGTGCGCCGACTGGACGGGCGGCCTGGGCCGGTCCTCGGGCACGGTGCACAGCTCGGGCAGCCCGGCCAGCTGGCCTCTCCAGTAGTCCAGCTGCCCGGCCGTGGCCGGGTCGTCCTGCAGCGCCCGTTGCAGGTTGACGGACTGGGCGTAGCGGGCGGTCGGAGGGGGCAGCGGCGGGCCGTCACCCAGGGCGGCGGCGTAGGCGGTGCCCAGGTCGTCGAGGAACAGACCCAGGGACCAGCCGTCGAAGACCAGGTGGTGCCAGCAGAACAGGATCAGCGCCTCCTGCTCAGCCGCACGCGCCACCACTACGCGCAGCAGCGGGCCCCGCTCCGGATCGAACGGTCGCCGCGCCGCGCCCTCCAGCAGCCGGATTGCCTCCGGCCGTGCGGGGCGGCCTGGCAGCACGGTCACCGGGACGCGGGCCGCGGGTTCGATCCGCTGCACCGGCTCTGCACCGGGCCGCGTGGCGGGAAAACGGCACCGCAGCGCCTCGTGGCGGGCGGCGACGGCCTGGATCGCGCGGTCGAGAGCAGCCGGGTCGAGCGGTCCGGTGATCTGGTAGGCGACGGACGTGGCGTAGGACGATCCGCCGGTGCGCACCAACTCAGCGAAGAGGACCCGCTGCTGGGCCGATGTCAGGGGCAGGTCGCCGGCAGCGCCGAGCTCCGGTGCCGTGGTCCGGTCCGCGACCCGTGGTGCTCGCCCCAGCAGTTCTGCCTGCGCGGCTGGTGTCGCGTGCCGCAGCAGTTCCCCCGCGCTGACGTCGAGGCCGAGGACAGTCCGGATGCGGGCGCTCAGGGCAGCGGCGGCGAGCGAGTGACCGCCCAGGTCCAGGAAGTCGTCATAGCGCCCGACCCTGGACACGCCCAGCACCGCGGACCAGGCGTCGGCCATGAACTGCTCGGCCTTCGTGGCGGGCGCCTCCGTGCGGCCGCCGCCGTCACCGGGCTCGGGCAGCCGCGCCCGGTCGACCTTGTCGTTCGGGGTGAGGGGGAACGCGTCCACCGTCACGTACTGGGAGGGCAGCATGTAGGCGGGCAGGGCGCGGGCCAGTGCGGTGCGCAGCTCTTGCGCCGACGGTGCGGCGGGGCCGCGTGGCACGACGTACAGCACCAGCCGGATGCCACCCGACGGGTCGGGCCAGGGGTGGGCGACCGCCATACGCACGCCGGGGATGGCGACGGCGGCCGCTTCGATCTCGCCCAGCTCGACGCGATGGCCACGGATCTTGACCTGGTGGTCGGTGCGGCCCGCGATCTCCAGGCTTCCGTCCGGCCGGAAGCGGCCAAGGTCACCGGTGCGGTACAGGCGCATACCGTCGGCGTACGGATCCGGCAGGAACCGCTCCGCGGTTAGCGCGGGCCGGTCGTGGTAACCAGCGGCCAGTCCGGCCCCGCCGATGAACACCTCCCCGAGCTGCCCATCGGGCACGGGACGCAGTGCCTCGTCCAGCACACGGAGCGTGGTGCGGGCCACCGGCCACCAGTGTGCGACGGACCCCGTGTTGTCCAGAAGGGCCGTGCTGGACCAGATGGTGGTCTCCGTGGGCCCATACAGGTCCCAGGCGCGCGCCCGTGAGAGGCCGAACCAGCGCGCCAGGTCGGGGGGAAGGGGCTCGCCCCCGCACAGCAGGGTGAAGTCCGGGGGTGGTTCCCACCCATCGCTCTGCAGCATCCGCCAGGTTGCTGGCGTGGCCTGGAGGGCACACGCCCGGGTGGACCGGATCAGCCCGGCCAGCGCACGCGGGTCGCGGCTCTCCTCTGGGGTGGCGATGACGACATGGCCGCCCAGGGTCAGCGGCAGGAAGAGCTCCAGGGCCGCGATATCGAAGGCGACGGTGGTGACCGCCACCAGGACGGCCCCGTCCGGCAGCCCGGGCCGCTCCGCCATGGAGGACAGGAAGTTGGCCAGGGCGCCATGGGTGACGGTCACGCCCTTGGGGCGGCCGGTGGAACCGGAGGTGTAGATGGTGTAGACGGCATCGCCGTCGACGAGCGGGACGGGCCGGGGATTGCCGGACCCGTTCCTGTTCCCGGCGCCGGTGGCCGCGGCGGTGTCAGCGTCCGTCAGGACCCGGGTTGCCCCGGAGTCGCGCAGGATGTGGGCGCGCCGCTCCTCGGGATGCGCGGGGTCCAGGGGCACGTAGGCGGCCCCGGCACGCACCACGCCGAGCAGGGCGACGAGCAGCCCTGTGCTCCGGCTCATGCACACCGCCACCTTGGTGCCCGGGCCGACGCCGCGGTCCTGGAGTCGCCGGGCAAGACGGGCGGACGCCGCGTCCAGCTGCCGGTAGGTCATCGTCTCGTCGCCGCAGGTCACGGCCGTCCGATCACCGTGCCCGCGCACAGCCGTCGCGAACAACTGGTCCAGATGCTGCGCCACATTCGTCTCCTGGTCCATCGGCCCTAAGGGATCTGTTTCAGCGGTTGGCGCTCCGCCGTGCCTCGCGCACCGAGCGCGGCCGCATGTCGGTCCACACCCGCTCGATGTGCTGCAGGCACTCCTCGCGGGAGCCGACGGTGCCTTCCTCGTGCCAGCCCAACGGCAGGTCGCGGTCGGTCCACCAGATCGAGTACTGCTCCTCGTCGTTCAGGACCACGCGGTAGGTGTCTTTCACGGCTACTCCTCTCGGATGGGGCGTCGGGTATCACACGATCCGCACGTTGTACGTGCGCAACCAGGCATCGGTCTCCAGCAGCGGGGTGAGCATGTGCGCGGTGTTCACCCAAGCCACGGAGACGTCCGCGCCCTCGGCGAACTTGCGCACCCGGTCGGCGTCGAGCAGCTCGCGCAGCGGTGAGTCCGGATCGTCCAGCAGCCGCAGGACCCCGGTGACGACCCGTTGGGTGTAGTCGGGCGCGTGGGTCGCGGGGTAGGCGCTCTTGCGGCGGTTAAGCAGGCTCGGCGGGAGCAGGTCGCTGACAGCCGCGCGCAGCAGGCTCTTCTCCCGGCCGTCGGCGCACTTCATCGACCAGGGCACGTTCCACAGGTACTCCACCAGCCGGTGGTCGCAGAACGGCACCCGTACCTCCAGCCCCACGGCCATGCTCATGCGGTCCGTACGGTCCAGCAGCAGGTGCAGCGGGCCCTGGAGGCTCAGATACAGCACCTCGCGCATCCGGGCCTGCAGTCCGCTCTCTCCCTCCAGCCGGGGGGCCCGGGCCAGCAAAGTGGCGTAGCCGTCCCGTTCCTGCTCCTCGGGCCGGACGCGGTCCAGTACGTCCGGCGCCAGGCACTCGACCAGCCGGGGCCCCTCGCCCAGCCACGGGTACGTTTCCGACTCCACCAGCGCAGGCGTGTGGAACCAGGGGTATCCGCCGAACACTTCGTCGGCGCCCTCCCCGGACAGGGCGACCGTGGAACGGCGGCGCACGGCGGCGAAAAGCTGGAGCATCGAGGAGTCGAACTGGCCCAGGCTCGGTAAGTCACGCGCCCGCAGCGCCTCGGCCGCGCCGACCGCGACGGCCGCGGAGTCCAGCACCACCTCGGTGTGCCGGGTGCCCAGATGGCTGCTGGCTTCGCGGGCATACGGGGCGTCGCGGTCAGGGCGCAGAACGGTGGAGTGGAAGTGCTGGTCCGATTCGGTGAAGTCCACGGCGAACGTGGTCAGGGGGCGGCCGGACAGCCGGGCGGCTAGGGCGCTCAGGGCCGTGGAGTCCAGCCCGCCCGACAGCAGGGAGCACACTGGTACGTCGGCCACGAGCTGCCGCAGCACGATGTCCTCCAGCAGGCCCCGGACGGTGGCGACGGTGGTGTCCCAGTCATCCGCGTGCGGGCGGCTGACCAGGCGCCAGTACGGGAACTCGTGAGCGCCACCACGGTCGGCGACCAGGGTGGAGGCCGGGGCCACTTCATGCAGCCCGGTCAGCACGGAGCCGCCCGGCTCCTTCAGCCTGGGGTTGAAGACCACCGGCAGCCGCTCGACCTCCAGGACCGGGCTGAACAGCGGGTTGGCGAGGATCGCCTTGGGCTCCGAGGCGAACAGCAGCCCGCCCGGGTAGACGTGCACGTACAGCGGCTTGACGCCCAGCCGGTCTCGGACCAGGGTCAGGGTCTCCCGGTCGCCGTCCCACACCGCGAAGGCGAAGATCCCGTTCAGGCGCTCGGCGCAGTCGGCGCCCCATTCCAGGTACGACCGCAACACCACCTCGCTGTCGCAGCGGGTGCCGAAGAGGTGGCCCCGGGCTGTGAGCTGAGCACGCAGCTCCGGGGTGTTGTAGATCTCGCCGTTGTAGACCAGGACGACCGGCTCGCCGTCGGGCATGCGCTGGGCCACCATGGGCTGGCCCCCGCCCTCCAGGTCCACCACCGCCAGCCTGCGGTGGCCGAGCGCCACGTGCGGCGCCGTCCATGTCCCGGAGCCGTCGGGCCCCCGGGACGCTAGGGATGCTGTCATCCGTTCCAGCGTGGGGATCTCCTCGCGCAGGTCGCGTCGGAAGTCGAGCCAGCCGGCTATGCCGCACATCCGGGTCCTACCGCCTCTCCGTGAGATGGCGCTCGGCGATGTCGTGGAGCACTGTCGGGTCTCCCTGGTAGGGGCCGTCCGGCGCTGGGAAGGGGATGACCAGGTCGGTGAAGCCGAGCCGTGCGTAGCGCTCGACCGCGGTGGCGAAGGTGGCCGCGGAGGCCAGGACCGGGCGGTCCCGGCCGGTGTCGACCACCATGCGGCGCACGGTGCGGGGGTCGCGCCCGAGGGCACAGCAGGCCCGGTCCAGGGTCCGGGACTGCTCTGCCAGTGCCGCGTAGTCGATGCGCGGGGCCTGGTGGGGCCCCGGGACGACCCCGTTGGTCACCCACATGTCGGCGTGCCGCGCCGCGACCGCGATGCCCCGACGGCCCGTGGCCGCGACGGCGATCGGGGCCCGGGGACGCTGGACGCAGCCAGGGATGACACGGGCCTCCTCGAAGTCATAGAACTCGCCATGGTGGGTGACCTGCCGCTCCCGCAGCAGCCGTTCCACCACCCCGGTGAACTCGGCGAAACGGCGCATTCGGGCCGCGCCGCCCGGCGGTCGGCCCAGCGCGGACGCGTCGATGCCGGTCGTTCCGGCGCCTAGACCGAGGACCATCCGGCCCGCAGACAGGTCGTCCAACGTCATGAACTCCTGAGCGAGCGGGACGGGATGACGGAAATTGGGCCCGGTGACCAGCGGCCCGAGCCGGATGCGGCGGGTCTGCAGGGCGGCCGCGGCGAGCGTCGGCAGGGCTGCGTACCACGGGTCCCCGACGCGCTCGCGCCAGGTGAGGTGGTCGTACGTCCAGGCGTGGTCGAAGCCGAGCTCGTCCGCCAGGCGCCACTGCTTCGCGGCCTGGTCCCACGGCGTGTCGGGCAGGATGACGAGACCGATCCTCACTGCGCCCCCCGCAGTTCGCGCCGCGCGCCGGTCCGAGGGACGGAGCTCAGGAAGGTGTCAAGGTCGACGTCCCGGGAGGCGGTGACGTTGGGGCACTGCCAGGGCAGCGTCCGGCGCGCCGGACGCTCGGCGTCATGGAAGTACAGGGCATGCCAGCGGCCGGGCGCGGACGGGTCCTCAGCCAGCACCGGGTTGGCGACCAGGAAGTCCCTTACGGCCGGGGAGTCGCGGCGTACTGAGAGCCACAGCCGCTTGTCGCGGAAGTGGGTGCGCGGCAGCTCGACCAGGGGATGGAACTTGCGCTTGAACTGGAAGATGCCCTTGCTGACGAACGGCTCGCATCCCGACAGATCCAGCCTGCGCACCCCGTGCTGGCCGGCCCAGTCGATCAGCGCGGGGTAGAGGGCGGCGAGTGCTCCGTGCGCGTAGTGCTCCTCGGCGCCGTCCAGCACCCCCGCCAGGCGCAGGGTGAGAGTGTCCACGCCCGGACCGTAGCGGCACAGCATCCCCGCAACGTGCCGGTCGCCCTCACGCAGGAACAGCAGGACGCCTTGGCGCAGCAGGCACTCGCGTGCCATGTCCTTGTCCATGGACCGAGTGGCCGTGCCGTGCCGTCGGCGCATGGTGGGCAGGTGGATGGCGTCGTAGAAGTGGTCGAAGTCGGTGACGGACGTGGACGTCTCCACGCTCCAGCCACGGGTCCGGAACTGCCGCTCGGAGCGCTGGCGTTCCTTGCGGGAGATGCGCCGCCGCATCTCCTCGGCATCGGCAACGATCGGCACCACCAAGTGCAGCCGGAACGGAAGCAGCAGCGAACGGTCCCCGGGTAACTGCGGGGCACGGTTGGCTGTGGTGCCCACCGCCAGCAGGTCGCAGTCGGGCAGTCCCGCGCCCTGCGCCAGCTGGGCCCATCCGACGATGCTGTGCCGTCGGCGGACGGCGTCCGCGTCTCCGCCACGCCGCTCCTCCAGGAATGGCAGCACGTGGCGGAGCCCGTCGCCGATCCCCGCATAGCCCAGGACGAGCGGATGGCCGGGGAGCTCGGACACTACCTGGGGGAAACGTCTGGGCAGGTCCCCGTCCCACCAGCACCGCAGCCGCGTGAGCCCGGGGTGCTCGCTGTTGGTCCAAGCGTACCGGGCACGGAGCATCACTCTGCCGCGGTGCATGGTCCCTCCCTCTGTGGACATGCGCGGAGATGCACGGACATGCGAGGGCACGCGGGCTCAGGACGCAGTGATGTCACTGCGCCGCAGTTCCGGAGCGCCGAAGGTATCTGCCGGGTCGCCGCCTGTGCCGATGATCCTGTTGTCTTCGTCCACGAAGACGACCTGTGGTTCCAGGTCCTTGCACTCGGCGTCTGCGACGGCGCCGTACGCGATGATGATGACGAGATCGCCCTCGGCGATGAGCCGGGCAGCCGCCCCGTTCACCCCGATGACCCCGCTGCCGTACTCGCCCCGGATGACGTAGGTCTCCAGCCGGGCGCCGTTGTTGACGTCCACGACGTGCACCAGCTCGCCGGGCAGCAGCCCAGCGGCTTCCATCAGTTCCTCGTCGATGGTCAGCGATCCCACGTAGTGCAGGTCGCACTGAGTCACGGTGGCCCGGTGGATCTTGGACTTGAGCATGGTTCGGAACACGGCGTACTCCCAAGAGGTGCGCTGGACGGGCTTCGCGGATCACGCCACTGCGGTGTGGAGGATCTTCAGGACCTCCTCCTCGTCGGCGGCGAAACGGATGCCGTCGGGTGCCGCGGGCGGCAGGGTGTCGTCGGAGTAGCTGCCGGAGGCGTGCACCACGACGTCCGTGCCCTTGGGGATCAGGCCCCGCTCGTCGCCGACGAGGAGACCGGTGAGGGCCATGACCAGCGACCATTCCCGCAGGTCCTCGGGCGAGGCGGGCAGGTCCGCCCCGATTGGCGCGGCGAGTTCCCGCACCTGGCTCCATCGCTCCAGGCACTCGCGCTGGGACACCACGACGCCGTCCCCACCGTGCTTCCGGATGAGCGGGGCGATCTCGGCGCAAGTGACCGGGGCGCGGGTGTAGAAAGTTGGGTCGATCAAATCCGACGGGGAGTCGGTGACCGCCGGGAAGCGCGGATCGGCCGCCTGCCGCCACAGGCCGTCCGTCACGTCATGGGTGTAGCGGGGCAGGGAGGCGCCGGACAGGCTCAGCACCATGTCGGGTGTGGACAGGTGCTGAACCAGGAAGAAGCCTGGGTGGGCAGGCGGCGCCTTGAGGTCGGCGGCGACACCTTCGGACAGCAGCCGGTGGCCGAGGCTGTACCCCAGCAATCCGTACGCGCTGGAGACAGCATGTGCGTGCCAGCGAGGGACACCTGTGTCGTGCGGGGCGGTGAACTCCGCCTCGACACACGCGCGTACCACGTCGGCGATGCGGTAGTTGTCGAGGTCCAGCGTGTACCACACCCGCCAGGAGCCCTTCGCGGCCGGATCGGCGAGGTAGGCGTCCACGACATTGCGGGCCAGTTCCTTGACCTGGGCCGGCTGGTCCACCTGGGCGAGCACGGCGGGGTTGGCTGTTCGTAGTTCGGGGGTCGCTGCCAAAGGACAGTCCCGCAGCTTGCGTAGCGAGTCGGCCGGGGTGACGGTCATGACGCGCAACCGTTCGGGTCCCGCGATCCCGGTCTCGTACGCTCGAGCCACTGCGTCGCGCAGGGCGGTTCCCTTGTTGCCTGAGGTGGGGGTCACGATGATGACATTTTCCCCAGTCTCCCGGATGTGCTGCACGGCCCGCCCGACCATGCTGAGCGAGGCGAAGGTCTTGGTCGTACGGGTGCCTGGGTTGCGCATCAGGTTGAGGGCGGTCACCCGACGCCCGCCGATGGGCTCGAGCTCGTGCACGGAGACGTCAGAGGGGGCGTAGAACTCGCGCAGTGCGTCGTCCGGTTCCGGGACGCGGAACGGCAGCTCGGTGTCCCCCAGGCGAGAGCGGCGCGAGCCCAGGGTTTCCGCTGCCGTCCGGACGACCCGGTGGTAGCGGGTGAGCGTGGCGGGGACGACGGTCGGTGGCGGCTCTGTGGCGAGATGAAGCGGCAAGAGTCGTCCTCGTTTCTTGGGAGTGGCCTGCTGGTAGTCATACGGAGGGCTGGGGTCACCGGGCTCTGACGCCGCCGGCCATCTTCTCCAGGGACTCGAAGGCGGTGACCGGATCGGCGGTGATCTCGAACGGGACGGACAGCGGGCCGCGGGTGAACCCGCGTTCCTGTACGGCCGTCACGGCACGCAACAGTGGGGTCCAGAACGCGTCCACATCGAGCAGGACCAAGGGCCGGGGGTGCTGACCGAGGTAGTTCAGGGAAACCACCTCGATGACCTCGTCCAGCGTGCCGTAGCCGCCCGGCAGCGCCAGGAAGGCGTCGGCCCGGGCGAATATCTCCCTCTTGCGCGTGAACATGTCCTCGGTGACGACCAGTTCCTGCTCGGGTGCCGCATCGTCACGCTCCAGTTCACGCAGGAACCGGGGGATGACCCCCGTGATCGGGGCGCCGTGCCGCTCGGCCGCATGGGCCACCGCACCCATGACGCCGACGCCCCCGGCGCCGTACACCAGACGGTGGCCGCGTGTACCGAGCAGGGCGCCCACAGCCTCTGCGCACTGCGTCACACGGGGTGAGACTCCAGGCCGGGCACCGCAGAAGACGGCCACCGACAAGCTGGTCCCGTCCTCGGTCCTGACCTGCGACAGGTCGCCCGCCATTGATGGCCTCCAGCTACGGGAATGCGGCCGGACGGTTCCCCGCTGATCGGCGACGTCCGGGTGTCATAACACAACGAGGCACCATGCTCGGCACGGTGCTATCCGTCGTCTATTGCAGGACGATCAGCGTCCTATCCGGTGGCCGCTCCCACTGCCCATGGGGCGCTGATAGCGCGCCGATGGGCGGGTGAAGGATCACGTTCGTACGATGCGCCGCACACGAAGGCCCCTGCCGACCGCGGCTGGCAGGGGGTGACGACGTACCCGGAGGCATCGATGAACAGGTTGTCGGTCAGGAAGACACGGATGTGCCTCGTTACGGCGGCTGCGGCCCTCGTCGGCCCTCCGGACGACACACCCTGGGGGCCAACGGCGAGCGGCGGGTGACCGCTCGGCTCGTCGGAGCGTACGGACCGGTCGGCGTCAGGAGCGGGGCGGAAGCAGTGACAGGGTCCTGTTCACCGACTCCTCGTCGCCGTACTGCCGGAACACGGGCAGCGCCTGCCCCAGGAGGGCCACGGCACGCTGCTGGCGGTTCTGCTGCAGGTAGACCTCGGCGAGGCTCAGTCTGACCAGTGCCATGTCGTGGCTGTTACCCGTGGCCTTGGCAAGCGCCAGGGCGCTCTGGAAACAGCGTTCCGCCTCCGCGAGGTTGCCCTGGGCCAGCTGGGCATTGCCGAGCCCACGCTGCACGTATCCCTCGCCGACGCGATCCGCTTGCTCGCGCACGATGGGCAGCGCCGTGAAGAACCGGCTCATCGCCTGCTCCGGCAGCCCCAGCCGCAAGTTGAGCTCGCCGAGCCGGAACAGCACCTGGGAACGCACCCGCTGGTTGCCCACCTCGTCGCAGATCCGCAGCGCATCGGTCAGCAGCCGTTGCGCGGTCGCACCGTTGCCCGACGACGATGCGTGGATCTGCGCCATGTTGCACCACGTGTGGGCTTGGCCGATGGGATCTCCCGCGGCGAGGAACAGCTCGGCAGCCTGGCCGTAGGCGTTCAGCGCTTCGTTGAAGGCGCCCTGGATGTGCAGGCACAGGGCGAGGTTGCGCAGAGTCAGTGCGGTTCCGCCGTTGTCCCGTAACCCCTCGAATATCGGCAGCGCCTTCTCCAGTTGGGGCTTGGCACGGTCGATGCGCCGCTGCGAGATGTACAGCGAGCCCAGCGAGCAGCGCAGGGCGGCCTCGCCCCGGACGTTACCGGTGCGCATCACCAGTTCCAGCGCCGTCTCATGACTCTCCCGCCAGTCGTCGCGGTAGAAGCGGGCCTCGAAGAGGGTGACCAGGTTGATGGCGAGTTCCCAGCAGAGCTCGTCGAAGCCGTGCGCGGCCGCGTGTCCGACGGCGGCCAGCAGCGCTGAGCGCTCGACGTCTAACCAGTGGAGTGGGTCCGCAAGCACATGGCGGACCAGGGCCGCAGGGGGCTCCCAGCGTGGCGACTCTCCGCGCACGAGCGTGAAGTTTCCCCCGTAGAGCCGCCCGTGGGCCTGCTCGACGAGGGAGAGCCAGGCCCCCACAACACGGCGGACGACCTCCCGGCGGCGCTCGGGCGCGAACCTGTTGGCGGTTTCGCGCAGAAAGAGACGGGTGAGGTTGTGGAAGCGGTAGTGGGGGTCGTTGGACGGCTCGACGCCTACGGGCAGGAGCAGCTGGCACGCGGCGGCTTCGTCCATCAGGTCGAGCGCCTCACGCGGGCCGACGCCGATGACCACCCCGGCCATCCAGCCGGGTATGGCCTCCATGTCGAAGAGGCTGAGCAGGCTGAGGAGGTTACGCAGCCGCTGCGGCAGACCGTGGTAGACCGAGGCGATGCTGCTGCGTACGGACTGGCTGCCGTGGACGAGTTCGTCCAGGCTCCGCCGGTCGTCGTGGACGCGTTGTGCCATGGAGGAGATGGTCCGGTTCGGCGCCGTGACCAGGCGTGCTCCGATAATGCTCAGGGCGAGCGGCAGCCCCTCGACGGTGCGCACGAGGGAAGTCGCGGCGGCCGGTTCGGCGCCGACCCGATTGTCCCCGACGATCCGCTGCAGCAGCTCGACGGCGTCCTGGACTGCGAGCACGTCCAGCCTGACCTTCTGCAGCGAAGGGACACCGGTCTGCGGCGTACGGCTGGTCACGATGACCGCGCAGTCCCATCCTCCAGGCAACAGCGGCTGGATCTGGTCCTCGCCGGCGGCGTCGTCGAGGACGAGCAGCATCCGGCGCCCAGCGACACAGCTGCGGAACATCGCGGCGCGCTCGTCCATCTCGTCCGGAATGCTGGGTGGCGGTACGCCCAGCACTCGCAGGAAGTGGTCCAGCACCCGGGCCGGTGAAACCGGGGCGGGCTGGCTGCCGTGCAGGTCGTAGTAGATCTGTCCGTCAGGGAAGTGTTCCTGCATCAGCTCGTACGCGACGTGGATGGCCAGGGAGGTCTTGCCGACGCCGCCTTGGCCAAACAGGTTGACGGCGCGGGTCGCCTGGTTCCCGGGTGGGGCGATGCCGGTCAGCGCTGCGCAGAGCTGCCGGACCTGCTCATCACGGCCAGTGAAGTACGGGGGCTGCGGCGGCAACTGGCGCGGGATGATCTGCTTGGCTGGGGTGATGCTGGTCCCGGGTGCCAGATTCGGCGCGTCGTTGAGGATTTCCTTCTCCAGGCGGCGTAATTCCTCGGAGGGTTCGAGGCCGAGTTCCCGGACCATCTGCTCGCGCCCCTCGCGGTACACCTGGAGGGCGTCGGTACGCTGGCCCACCCGGTGTAGGGCGAGCATGAGCTGGCCGCGCAGCTTCTCGCGCAGAGGATTCTCAGATACATGGGTCACAAGCTCCGGCAGCAGGGTTCGTTCCCGACCTTGGAGCAATTCCAGGTCGAAGCACTCCTCCAAGATCGTGAGGCGTTCCTCATTGAGCCGAACTGCCTTTCTATGGAAGGCGTCGCTGTCGAGTCCGCTGAGGGCCGGTCCGCGCCAAAGGGAGAGCGCGGCGCGGTAGTTCTGTACGGACTGAGCGATGTCACCGGAATCGCAGGAGGCCCGAGCAGCGGCTACCAGCCTGGCGAACTCGTCGATGTCCCGCAGTCCCGGATCAAGCATGAGAGAGTAGCCGAAGTGATGCGTCTTCAGGGCGTCTCGCATTCCCACATCGGCCAGCGCCCTACGCACTGCGGAAACACAGATCTGTATCTGGCTTCGCACGGTGGCGGGAGGATTCTCCTGCCATATCACATCGATGATGTCCTCGACGGTAACGATTTCCCTGGCCCGGCAGGTCAGGGCAGCCAGCAATAGCATATGTCGACGGGCATTGAGGCGGACTGCCGCTTTTCCGCGTGCTACTTCGAAGCGTCCAAGGAGCCGGAACTGTGTTTGTTCGCTATCTCCCCATTGTGGGTTCACAGCGCCTCCGCTGGTAGCGTTCCATTTGCTGTCCCAAAGAAAAGAGCGGGGTCTCTGCCGTAGGGATCTCTTTGTTGCCTCGGAGCTGAAAACGTCTCGGCAAGTCCCAGCCTGAAAGGACCCCAGAAGTATCTATGCGCATAGACGCCCCTCTCTCTGGCCATCCGCTTGGCAAGCAGTGATGCCCCGGAGTGAGAGGGCTTAGTTAGCTAATGTTCTTGCGTGACGCGCCCCGTACACAGCCCCGTGGGTGCCTCCACGGAGTCCGCGCCCAGCCGACCCCGCTCAGGTACTTCACGCACCTTGTGGCGGCATGCGATTACAGGGCCAGGTTCAGGACTGCGGGTTCTCGGTCTTTGATCGTTCACGCCACCCAACGGGACGCCACGGGCTATGAGGCAGGAACTCGCCGTCCCGTACGAGACGCATCACGTCGGACCGCAACATCGGCAACGACGTCAGTAGATGATCCAGGTCGGCTGCGAGTGCCAGGTCACTGACCGGCACACCCCTAAAGGCAACGTATGCCCGTTTTCGCCAGACAGTCATCAATTCCCGCTCGCTATTGGAGCAGTACCGAGGTATCTCCGTACTGGTGGGCAAAGCCCGCGCCTGAGTGCCGAGAGCGTCAGCGCACAGCGAGAGTGCCACCAAGGTACGTCCTTCCTGTCGGTGCGGTGTCGACGGGCACCGTTGAGTGGTAGATACAGGTCGAACACGTGCGGGTGGTGCAACTGAGCTTCCAGAGCGACGATGGAACCGCGCGACGATAAACGATCGATAAACGAAGGGGCCATGAGCGTTTTCGGCCTCCCCCGACTCCCCCTCTGAACAACACCAGGGCGCCAAGGCGGTGGGGTCGCTGGGTGCACAGCTCCGTCATCGCCCTCAGGGCGGTTCGGGGGGCCTGGCACCTGCCGGCGAGGCCGTTCATGATCGCGAGTGTGGTGCCCCTCCGTAGCTCGGGTGGTGTCGGGTCGGCGCCCGCACCCGACGTCCATCCACAGGGTCCTGTCCCCGTCGCATGGATGGGCCAACTGCTATCTGGCTGGGAAGTCCAAACGCTACCAACGCAGTCGCCCCGCGTAACCTGCCTGACCTGCGAGGACACCACGCGTTCCCAAATCCGAGGAGGGACGTTCCCGGGCCTCACTGAGACAGGCCCCTGGCCTGCAGGTTCCCAATTTTCCGCAAGGCCCGGGGGCGCTGGTCGTGGACGAGACCGGGTTCGCCAAGAAGGACCGCGCCTCGGCCGGGGTGGCCCGCCAGTTCCCCGGCACCCTCGGTGGCGTCTTCCCCTGCCAGATCGGCGTGATGGCGGCCTGGGCCACCGGCGCCGGGCAGGCGCTGATCGACCGTGAGCTGTACCTGCCCCGCGAGTGGACCGACGACCGACAGCGGTGCCGTGCTGCCCATGTCCCCCACGAGGTGGGCTTCGCCGTCAAGCCTCGTCTGGCGGAGCGGATGATCGAGCGGGCGCTGCCGGACCTGCCCGAAGGCCGTATCTGGGTGGCCGCGGACGAGGTCTACGGCCGCGACGCCGCCTTCCGCGCCTTGCTGGAGCAGCCGCGGCTGGCGTACGCGGTCACCGTGCAGGCCAACCAGACCGTGCTGCCACGCCCGGGCTGGCGGCACGCCGCCCGGCTGGTGGAGCGCTGCGCGGCCGAGGAGGACTGGCTCGCCCTCCCGGCCGACCCTTCCCAGCTGGGCAGCCGGACCTGGCAGTGGTGGGTGCGGCGCATCCCCGACCCCGACACCGAGATCGGCGAGGGGGCCTGGGCACGATGGTTCATCGCCCGGCGCCGCCCTGAGGCACCCCGGCGACCGCGACTACTACCTGGCCTGGGGACCGCAGGACACACCCGTCGAGGACCTCGTGCTGGTGCCCGGCGCCCGCTAGTGTGCTGCGCCAGAAATCCTGAGGGTTAGTTACTACCCTGTTGTCATGTCGCATCCCGGGCCCTCTGCTGTGGCGATCACGTTGTCCGAGGCCGAGCGCGCCGAGTTGGTGCGCCGGACGGAAATGCCGCACCGGCGCTCGGCCGAGAAGGCCCGCATCATCCTGGCGTGTGCTGACGGTATGTCAAACACGGGTGTCGCACGGCTCGTCGGTGTCCAGGCCAAGACGGTCGGCAAGTGGCGTCGGGCTTTCGCCGCGGAACGGATGGCCGGGCTTGAGGACGCCGGCTGGACCGGTCGGCCGAAGGCCGACCTGATCCTCGACGACGCTGAGCGCAGACAGCTGCAGCAGTGGGCGCGGCAGGCCATGACCGCCCAGTTCCTCGCATTGCGCGCCAAGATCGTGCTGCGCTGCGCGGAGGGCGGGACGAACCAGCAGGCCGCGGCCGACCTCGGCATCGACAGGTCGACCGTGGACCGCTGGCGGGCCCGGTTCATCGCAAAACGCCTCGACGGTCTGCAGGACGAGCCGCGCTCGGGCCGGCCGCCTTCGATCCTCCTCGACCAGGTCGAGGAGGTCGTCGTGGCCACCCTGGAGTCGGTCCCGGGCCAGGACACGCACTGGTCACGGGCCTCGATGGCTCAGCGCACCGGCCTGTCGAAGTCGACGATCGGGCGAATCTGGAAGCGGTTCGACCTCAAGCCCCACCTGCAGGACTCCTTCAAACTGTCCACCGATCCGCAGTTCGTCGCCAAGGTCGTCGACGTCGTCGGCCTGTACCACCACCCGCCCGAGAAAGCGGTCGTGCTCTGCGTGGACGAGAAGTCCCAGATCCAGGCGCTGGACCGGTCCCAGCCAGTGCTGCCGATGATGCCGGGCATGCCCGAACGGCGCACCCACGACTACCTCCGGCACGGCATCACCAGCCTGTTCGCCGCCTTCAACATCGCCGACGGCACCGTCATATCGGCACTGCACCGCCGCCACCGGGCGATCGAGTTCAAAAAGTTCCTGATCAGGATCGACAAGGCGGTGCCCGCCGGACTCGACGTGCACCTCGTCTGCGACAACTACGCCACCCACAACACCGCCGAGATCAGGACGTGGCTCGGCAAACACCCCCGCTTCCACGTCCATTTCACTCCCACCGGCTCCTCTTGGATGAACCAGGTGGAGCGGTGGTTCGGCCTGCTGACCGACAAGCTCATCCGCCGCGGTGTCCACACCTCCGTGAAGGCACTGGAGGACGACATCACCGCGTGGATCGACGCCTGGAACGAGAACCCGCGGCCCTTCACCTGGACCAAGATGTCGACGGTCACGTAATTCCCCAGGTCTGCGGTCACGTAATTCCCCAGGTCGTCGCCCCAGTGCGGGTTTAGGTTGGCGAGCATGACCATGCGCGGGTGGAGCTATCGCTATGTCGGACCGGCCGAGTTGAGGAGTCTGGTCCGACCGGACGGCGAGGGTCAGAGCATGCGTTCGCCGGCGGACTTCGGCGAGTGGGTCTCGGCTCGGACGGTGGAGGAGTTGGCCGAGCCCTTCACCTTCGTTGTCGATCAGGCTGGGGTTCTGCGTCTCGCGCCGCGTCGCAGTGAGCACGTGGTGTGCGCTGGTGGAGAAGCCGTCCTGGGTGCTGGCGAGATCAGCTTCCGCGAGGAGTCCGGGCGGTGGGCGGTCGACGAGGTCAGCAATCAGTCGACCGGCTACTGCCCGGACGTCAGCTCGTGGTCGGCCGTCGTCGAGGCCCTGGACCAGGCCGGGATCGTTCGCCCGTCCGGCTTCACACACGAGGTGGTGTTCCGACGCTGCCTCTCCTGCCGGCAGCTCAACATCGTGCGCGAGGAGGACTTCGTCTGCGTCTTTTGTGACGAGGCCCTGCCGCGCGAGTGGAACGTTGACCAGCCCGGACGCTAGGCGGTCGGCGGCTTGCCGGTCGGACTCTTGGGGCGTTTGTTCGGCCGGTAGCTGGGGCCGTTCATGATGACCTGGTGACTGGTGTTGATCAGCCGGTCCAGGAGAGACTCGGCAACGACGGGGTTGGGGAACAGCGGATACCAGTCGCGGGGAGCCCGGTTGCTGGTGATGATCAGGGACCGGCCCTGCCTCTCACTGACCAGCTCGTAGAGGTCATCAGCCTGGGCTGCGGTGAGCTGCCGCATCGCGAAGTCGTCGAGGATGAGCACGTCGGGGCGGACCAGTTCGCGGATGCGCTTGTCCCAGGTGCGGTCCGCGTGGCCGCCGGCGAGTTCCGCCAGGATGCGGCTGGTCTTGGCGAAGCGGACGTTGGCGCCCTGGCGGACGGCCTGGTGGCCGAGGGCCTGGGCGACGTGTGTCTTCCCGACACCGACGGGTCCGAACAGAATGACGGACTCGCCGGAGTGGAGCCAGCGCAGGGCTGCGAGGTCGCGGATCTGGGCGGCGGGCAGCTTCGGGGAGGCGTTGAAGTCGAAGCCCTCCAAGGTGGCCTGTTGCTCGAACTTCGCTCTGCGAAGGCGCCGTTCGAGGGCGACGGACTCGCGGCGGGTGATCTCGTCCTGGCAGAGGACCTGGAGGAAGTCAAGGTGCCCGAGTTCGCCCTTCTGGGCCTGGGTGAGGCGGGCGTCGAGCGTCTCGAGCATCCCGGACAGCCGCAGGGTCTTGAGCGAGTCGCGCAGGGCGGTGGTCATCACGCTCATCGCACGGCCTCCTCGGCGTCACCGCGGTCCTGGTCGTCGTGGACGTCGCCGGGCGTCTGGGTGGGGACGGCAGCAGGTCGAGGACTACCTCCTGAAGCGGTTCGGCGTGCACTGGCCCAAGAGTTACTGCACCTTCTGCTGCTTTCCCGTCTCCATGGGTGCTCTGCCCGCCCACCTGGAGCGCATGCGGTCCCACCCGGAGATCGCCGGTGAGGTGCTGCGCCTGGAGTACACGGCGATGAGCCTCAACCCGAACGCGAAGCTGTACGGCAGGCGCACTCTCCTGGAGTTCTTCGACCCCGCCCTGCCCAGGGACCGGGCGTGTCTGGAGGCGTTCGAGCGCGAGCTCGACATGCCGTGGGCGCTCTACCACGTGCGCCGACTGTTCCTGCTGTCCGCCGACGGCGAGCAGCGCCCGGTGATGCGCTCCACCGAGCGCGTCGACCTCGGCAGCCCGCAGCAGCTGGCCCGGCGGCTGCTCTCCATCTCCGAGAGGCACCGCGTCGAGGCCGAGCACGACCCGGTGTACGGGCGCGCCCGGGCCTGGATCCGCCCCCGCACGCAGGGCCGGCCGATGGCGGAGGAACTCTTCGCCACCGCCCCCGCCCGCGTGATCGACAAGCAGGACAAGTACTTCGAGCGGGAGCGGGACGCCCTGATCTCAGGCCCCGCCGCCCAGCTCCCGCTCGCCTGAACCGCCCCCCCCTCCCCCCCTCCTTTCGGAAGGACGTCCCCGTGCGCGTATCCATGGCCTCAGCCGCTGCTTCTCCTTCGCTTCTCCTTCGCCGTGCTGTACCTGGCCGCGCCGTCGGGAGCTGACGTACGGGCCGTCATGCAGACCGGGCTGCTGGCCTGCATGACGACTCCGGCGAGGGCAACGTGATCCCGCCCGGCGCGCTGTACGCCTGCGGCAACGGCAAGTTCGGCAAGGGCTGGCCCAGGGCCGATGCCTGGTTCGCCCGGCTGAAGGCGACCGTCGACCGCTACGGACGCGAGCTCTGCCTGTGGGCCGTAGCCCCCGACGTTCCGCTGGACGCCGCGGCGACCCTGGCCGAGTCGCTGCCGTGGCTGGAGCGGATCCGCTCCCTGGGCGTCCCGGTCGCCTTCGCCGCCCAGGACGGCAGCGAGCACGGCCCCATCCCCTGGGACTTGATCGACGTGCTGTTCCTCGCAGGCTCCACCCAGTGGAAGACCTCACCCGCCGCCCACCGCCTGGCCCTTGAGGCCCGCGAGCGCGGCCTGGCCGTCCACATGGGCCGAGTCAACTCCCGCCGGCGGCTGCGCATCGCGCAGGCCTTCGGCTGCACCAGCTGCGACGGCACCTACCTCGCCTTCGGGCCCGACACCAACCTCCCCCGCCTCCTGGCCTGGATGAACGAACTCCACACCACCCCAACGCTGTTCGGAGACGAAGCATGACGACCCGCCTGCGCCACATCGGCGCCGCGATCATGGGCATCCTCGACCCCATTCCCTCCACCGTCCCCTCCCCGATGAGCGAAGAGGAAGGCGCCTGGGTCCGCGCACACGCCTGGACCAAGGGACTACGCAAGATCGGCGACGCCTACCCCCCACGGCTTCCACCGCTGGTGCTCCTGCGAGCGCGGCATCTGCCCCGGCTGCGCCTCCGGGCACCACGACCGGTGCGTCAGCGCCCGCGGCCCCCGCGTCGACAAGCACGCCGACACCATCACCGACGCCCAAGGATTCGTCGTCGCCGTGATCCGGTACGGACCAGGCCAACGGCCCTGCCGGTGGCTCTGCCCCTGCCCTCACCCGGCAGACGTCGAAGGAACCGCTGACACGGGCCAACCCGAGAAACCCCCTGCCGCCCAGCACGCCGTCCCCGCGCACCGGCCTGCAGCCGCCCCGGAGGGACAGCTCACCCTCTTCGCGAGCGGCCCTCAGGAACGCGGGGACGGGGAGGCACCGTGATGTCCCCGGTCCAGGAGACCCTGCCGTTCGAGGACCTGCGGGAGATACCGACCGCGTCGCCCTGGTGCCAGCGGTGGCGCGAACGCACGCACTCCTGGCGGCACATCCGGGACGGCGGCTTCGACGCCCGCCACTACGAAGTCGCACCGCTCGACGAGGCGCAGGCCGAGAAGTTCGTCATCACCCACCACTACTCCGGGTCCTACCCGGCGGCCACCCAGCGACTTGCCCTGTACGAAACGAGCACGGGTGAGCGACGGCTGAGTGGTGTCGCCGTGTTCGGAGTCCCCGTCAGCGAGGCCGTGCTGACGAAGCCCCTGCCACAACTCCGTCCCTACACCGAGTCCTTGGTATGCCTGCGGTTCGTTCTCCTCGATGAGTGCCCCGGCAATTCCGAATCGTGGTTCCTCGCCCGCTGCTTCGACGCCTTGCTCGCTGCCGGGGTGCGCGGCGTGGTCTCGTTCGCCGACCCTGTGCCACGCCGGACCGCCTCAGGCGCTCTGGTCATGCCCGGGCACGTCGGGACGATCTACGCGGCGACGAACGCGGTGTACGCCGGCCGGGCAACCGCCCGCACGGTCAAGCTGCTGCCCGACGGCACCGTATTCCACGACCGCGCGGCCCAGAAGATCCGCCGCCAGGAGCAGGGCTGTGAGTACGCCGCCGCCCAGCTCACCGCGCTCGGCGCTCCGCGGCTGCGGCCCGGCAGCGACCCGGCCCTGTGGCTGCGCGAGGCCCTGACCGCGGTCGGCGCCCGCAACCTCCGCCACCGCGGCGCGCACCGCTACGTGTTCCGGCTCGGCCGAACCCGCCGCGAGCGGGAGGAGATCGAGCTCGGCCTCCCCGCCCTGCGGCCCTACCCCAAGCAACCCGACGCCGAGCCCACAGCCACCTGGGCGAAGTCCCCGGCATAGCCGTCCGACCGCGGACTGCACGCCGTCCTGCGCACCCAGTCCCACCGCCCACTCCTCGACTCAACTGGAGCTGACATGCCTTCGCGTCCCGCCAACCGCCCGCCCAGCACCCCCGATTTGGCCTCCTACGATCTCCTCGCACCCCAGCTGTCCGGCGGCAAGGACAGCGCGGTCATGATGGCCGTGTTCATGGAAGATGCCCGGACCGTCGGCGTAGCCGACCGCGTCATCTCCTACCACTCCAGCCTCGGCGTGCTGGAGTGGCCGCCCGTGGTCTTCGACGGCATCCGCTACCCGGGGGTGTCCGAGCTCGCTGCGCTGCAGAGCAACGCCTTCGGGGTTCCGCCCGACCGGCACGTCGAGGTCACCCGCACGATGCCGGGCCCGGACGGCACCCGGATGCCGCACAGTCTGCTGACCGAGATCGCGGCGTACGGTCGCTTCCCCCGCATGGGCAGCCCGTACTGTCGCAAGGCCGCGAAGGAGAGCGTGGTCTCCAGCGCCTGGACGCCGATGGTCAGCCGCCTCAAGCGCGAGCTCGGCCGCCCGGTGCGGATCCTGAAGGTCATGGGCCTGCGCAGCGACGAAGGAGCCGACCGTAAGAAGCGCCCTGCCTTCCGTACGGTGCTGGCCAACAGTGCGCGGGTCGTGGACGAGTGGCTGCCCGTCAAGGACTGGTCGACGGACGCGGTCAAGGAGTGGCACGCCGACGCACCCGTGCCGTACTGCTGGACGTACGACTCGGTGCCCGGCGCGGGCGACTGGGCCGGAACCTCCCGCTGCTCGTGCTCGCTGTGTGTCTTCGCCTCGCGCGCTGACGTGCTGCTCTCTGTCGGCCGGCGGCCGCGGCTGGCTGACCTGTACGCCGAGGTCGAGCAGGTGCGGGGCGACAGCTTCCGCGCGGACTGGCGCATCACCGACCTGATCCGCCACGCCAACACCTGCGGGGCACCCGACCCCGGCGTCGTCTGCCCGGACGACGGGCCGGAGTTCACTGCCCTGCAGGAGCAGGTCCGGGAAGCTCTGAAGAAGGACCCCCGCAAGGAACCCGAGATGGCCCGGCACAGCGGCCGCGCCCTGTGCGACGGCTGCACCGCCCACAACTGATACCCGCGTGTGCCGGGCCGGGTCCGGACGGACCCGGCCCGGCCCGGCACAGGTCCCCCTTTACAGTGGATTCAAGGAGATGACCATGGACACCAACCCCACCGCCCTGCTTCTCGACCTCGCCGCCAGCGCCCAGGACCTGAGTGACCGGGAGGCGCTGCAGAACCTTCTGGCCAGGGGCCACCGTGCCTGGTGCGAGGGCGTCGCCGACGCCCAATCCGGCATCCGCCGGGAAGTCGCGAACCTGTCCGACGCCCAGCTCGCCGAGCGGTGCTCTGCTGTCGGCGCTCCGTGGGAGGAGGGGATGACGCGCGGCGAGGCGGTCTCCGTGCTCGCGTTCGCGACCTGGGATGCCGCTCCGGCCGCCATGGCCTACACGGTGTTGGAAGAGCGCGCCGCGCTCTTCGGTGTCTGCCTTCTTGGCGAGGAACTTCTGTAGCCGCCTCTCGCGCTGAGCTGGACACGAACCCACCGGCTTTGGCATTATCGAACCTGTCACACTCGCCAGATCATGGGCATCTCCAAGTGCGGTAATCGCCACGCCCTAGCGGGTGAACTCCTGCGCGGTGACCCGCGCCGGCCGCCCCACCCCAGCCCCCGCCTCTCCCGCAACCCCGTCACCTACATCTGAAGGCCCTTCCCATGAGCATGCCCAGGCACAGGCCCGACATCGTGGCGGTCGACCCGGAGCTGCCGGAGGACGTGCGGCAGCACCTCAGATACCTTCGACCCCGCCCTCGGTGGGGCGAGAAGCGCCCACCAGAACCACCGAAGGGGCTCCTCGGTCGGATCTTCCTCTTCCGCGGCAAGCGACTCAGGCACGTGGTCTACCGCAGGTACGTGACCGGCGATGACCTCAACGAGGCCACCTGGCACCTGGCGCAGCGCGCGGAAGCCGCCAAGGGCAGCATCATCAACAACCCCGTCATGTACTCCGGTCTGATCCCGCACGCCGAGCGACTGCGCAGCGAACTGGCTTCGGACCTCTGGATGTTCGCAAGCCGCGCCGCCGAGTGGTCACGCATGGACAACATCCGCCGGCAACTGGGCAAGCAAGACCATCAAGGCCTGCTGCCGACCGCCGCCTTCGAAGCATCAGACCAGGCCCTTGAGCAGGAGCGTGCAGCGCTCGAGCGCCTCGTGACCGGATTCGAAGACCAGGCCACCCAACTACGTGCCGTCAACGACCGCTACAAAGCTTGGCTGACCCTGCAGGAGCTGGCCGGCCATCAGGACGACTTCCGGAACCTGCTGGCCGCCGACGCCGCAGACGAACATCTTGCCGAGGCATGGGGCGCGCACTACTCCTCGGCAGTCGAACTCGCCCAACTTCTTGACCGAGAACTCCGGCGAGCCGTCGACTGAGAGGGTCTTTCTTCAGCCAACTCCTCGCTTCAGCGATCCGGGAGGCCGCACCAGCAGCAATGACCTAAGCGGAGTTGGAAGAGCGCGCCGCGCTCTTCGGTGTCTGCCTTCTTGGCGAGGAACATCTGCAGCCGGTCTCGCGCTGAGCTGGACACGAACCCACCAACTTTGGCATTATCGAACCTGTCGCGCTCGACCGGGCGCCGGCACCGCCTTTCCGATCCTTCCAAAGGGGCCCCAGATGTCTCCCGCCGAGCGGCTCGTGGACACCTCGCAGATCGTGTCCGAGTTCGGCACGAGCAAGCCCCGGATCAGCGAGTGGAGTAACAACCCGGACAGCGGCTTCCCCACGGTCGCGCGCACCGAGGGCCGCAAGCGGTTCTGGCGTCACGACGAGGTCGCGGCGTTCTTCGCGCAGCGCGCACCGAAGAAGCGCACGCTGCCAGCCGCGGTACTTGAGGCCGACCAGGACGAGCTGCTGACCAAGCGGGAGGTGGCCAAGCTCCTGGGCTACACCCGAACCTCCACCATCGACGCTTACTTCCGCGACCGGCCCGGATACTTCCCCGAGCCCGACGAGGACGTCGACGGACCGATGTGGCGCCGCGGCACGATCGTCGCCTGGGCCAGCAACAGGCCCGGCAAGGGCCGGCGCAGCTCCGCCCCGGCCGCCGCGCTGCCCCCGGTGTCGGTCGACGGGGACCCCGACGAGTTGCTCGGTACTGCCGAAGTCGCGAGCCTGCTCGGCTACGGCAGCGTCGCTTCCTTCTCCAGCTCCCTCTACCAGGGGCGCATCCCCGAGCTGCCGGAGCCGGAGACCCTGGAGAGGGAAGAGGGCAGCCGAGGCGGGGCCCGCAAGAAGTGGCGCCGGGACACCGTCGTCGCCGCCGCCCGCACGCGCGGTGTGCTGCCGGCCGCCGACAGGGACGAGAACGCGGACCTGGTCGGCGCCGCCGAAGCGGCCCAGATCCTCGGATATAAGGATGCCGACAGCTTCATCAGCGCGCTCGGGCACGGACAGCTGCCCGATCTCGAGCAGCCCGACGGGTTCGAGTACCGCCGCGGCAGTGCCGGCCGCCCGCGCCAGCAGCGCTGGAGACGCTCCCGCCTCGAGGAGCTGGCCGCTCGCCGGTCCTCGACGCCCTGACTACAGCGCACCAACCCCGCGTCACACGCGGGATACCGTAAGACCGCGGCCTCTGGTTGAAGGGATCGACGAACTCCCGGCGGGCCAGACGCCGCACGATGGCCGGTATGGAGAGGCCAGCCACCTCTCCGCCGCGAAGCCGCACGGCTTCGCGGCACCGGCCATCGCCGTTTCCTGAACGCTCCCGCAGCCGAATCGGGCACCGGCTCTGACGGGATCTCCTGCAGAGCAGGTGGCACTGCCCGGCCGATCAGCGTGCTGGACCCCGTGTGGCATTACTGCATGCGCGCTGCCTGAAGGGCCTGGTTCTGCACACTTGCCCGGCAGCGATGTCAGTGCGCTCCGATAGCGTCCTTTGCACCTCAGTCGAGAAGGAGATCGCCGTGGAGTGGGCCCGGTTCGTCATCGTCACTGCGGTCGTGCTGTACCTCGCCCTGGCACTCTTCCGATACGCAAGAAACCCTGCCACCTCCCTCGGCGACGCATTCACACCGCGGTGGCTGCAACGCGTACACGGCCGCCGGATCATGAACCGACAGCGGGAGGAGTACCTCCGCGCCAGGGCGGATCAGAGCCGCGATCGCTAATCACGACCAGTGAGCCGTTCGCGAAGGCATGTCTGTGACGCCTTCGCGAACGGTTCTCTGGTTTCCTGCGGCCGGGGACGGGGCCTGCCTGGGAGTACTCCGACTACTTGATCGTGTAGCTGCAGCCCTCGGCGCTCTTTCCGTCGTCGTTGTCCGCGACCTGCTTGCCGTCGACTTTGATCACGCACGGTGCGGGCTGCAGCAGCCCGTCAGCGCCCTTGACCGAGCCGGGGATAACGGACACCAGATATCCCACCGCCTGGTGGGCATCGGTGAGTTCGACGGTCTCCGTCTTCGTCCACGGCAACGTCTGTGTGTCGAAGCCGTCGGTCGCCGCGTGGTACATGACTTGAGCGGTGCCTTCGCCGCCCACCTGCAGGGTGACCTCGTGGGTCACCTTGCCCGGCTCGGCTTTCGGCGTCTCACTCGCCGACGCCGACGCCTTGTCACCGTCCGCGCGTGTGCCGGTGGTTTCGCTGTCGCCGCCGCATCCGGTCAGCAGCACCGCCGCCGCGACGAGCGCGGCCGCGCTCTGAAGCGTCCTTCCCATGTTCCCCGTTCCTCGTTCCCTGTCGTGAACTGACCTACCCTCGCAGATCCAATCATGGGCGGATCGCCTGCTTGCCAATGAGGTCTTGCGGGACGCCTGTTGTCCTCCGGGCCTCCCGCCGCAGGACCTGTTCGCCCTCTGCCCTGACTCGCTGCAGTAGTGAAGCACCGAATGCGAGGATCGACTCACTTCGTCCAGCCAGGGGCAGCGACGACCATCGTGTCGGCGGTCTTGTCATGGAGGCACTGCCGGTAGGGCTTGTCCCAGCAACACCACAGCGGATTGAGCAGGCTGAGAACCGGCACGATGAAGGCGACCACCCAGAACAGCTCCCGGCCGGCCGCCCGCCAGAAGCCCACCCGCTGCGCTGTCTCGCGACGTACGACCCGGATTCCGCAGGCGCGCTTGCCCAAGGTGGAGCCGAACTGCCAGACGGCGAAGGGGAAGTAGAGGACAAAGGAGGCGGTCAGCCAGCCGAGGAGCAGCGTCCTGGCAGTGGTGCCGCCGCCTGAGTCGATCCACATCATGACCGGGATGGCGGAGACGAAGTAGGCGGCGTACCAGATGATCAGGTCCAGCACCCGTGCGCCGAGACGGGCTCCGACGCTCGCGAGGCCCGCAAGGGGAACCGAGTCGGAAGTTCGCGGGTCGTGCGTCTGCCCGGCACCAGCGGAATTCGAAGCGCCGAGCGGATAGCAGGGGAGACGGGATGAGCTCATGGAATCCTCCGTGCAGAAAGTGGCGGTGGCCTTGTTCCGGCGCGGCGTGCTGACAGCCGCCCGTTCGTGAGGTGATCGGTATTGCTGGGGCGCAGGGTTCCCTGCTCCTCGTCGCCGCGCAGGGCAGTTGCGTGTAGTCCGTTGGCCCGGGACGAAGGGTGCCTTCAGCCCGTGCCGGTTGAGGAGCCTCACAAGGTCCGCCCAGACGGCGCGCGGCTCGTAGCCGCACATCATTCGGCTTCTCCGGGATGGGCAGGCAATTGCAGGCTGTCGCCCGGCCACAGGGCGCACCCGGCTTCCGCCCAGGCCAGTTGCCTACCGACATGGGCCAGGACCTCGATACGGTCGGCGGGCCCGTACGCCTGATAGTGGCCGGCCGCCGGATCGTAGACCCGGACCTCGCTGTGCGGGCCGGAGCACACCAGGGCACGGGCGATGTCCGGTAGTCCCAGGCTGAGACCGTCGCATTCACGGTGCTGGATGAGCTGAAGCAGGTCCGCGGTGACCGCAGCCCAGTCGCCGACCTCCGGCCAGCGCGCGCCGCCGTCCAGCTCGTGGGTGAGCGTGGACAGCGGCACGATCTCGCCTGGGCGGCGGCCGCGGGTGAGGCGGTCGTAGATGCGGGCGCCGTCGGGCTGCCGGACGTGCCGGTGCAGCAGCGAGGCTGCGGCCACGAGCGAGGTGTTGATCTCCTGGGCGGCGGCCGGGTAGTAGGCCTCGTGGGCGAAGAGCAGGTACACCTCGCGGGTGTGCCGCTCGGGTCCGTTCTGGGGCATGTGCGTTTGCTCCTTCGTCGTGACGGGGGTTGCGTGGTCGGCTGAGGTCTGGGGCTGTCGGCGGGGCTGGGGCGGATAGGGACCCAGCGGCTGCTGCCGGCCGGACCGGTCTTGGCGGTCGGACGACGCATCGCCCTTCATGGGCGTGACGATCCGCCTGGTCTGGACAGCGAGTTGCAGCATCAGCCGCTCCCGGACGATGAGCTCGCTGGAGGCCGAGCGGGTGTCGCGGCGCTGGAGCAGGTCTGCCGTGTCGAACAGCTGGTGGTGTCCGACCGCGACCGCGCGCCGCACCTCGTAGCGGTCGCTGCCGCCAGCCGCTTCGACGAGACCGGTGTGAAGAGCGGCGAGCCGTTGCAGGTAGCGGCAGGCGGCTTCGGCCTCGACGATCCGGACGTTCTCGCCGGCGCGGGCATCGAACCGCTCGGGCAGGTGCTCCACGAGCAGGGGGGCTAAGGCGGCCGCCGGCAGCACAATGCTGAAGGGGACGCCGTACTGGATCGCGAAGGTGGCCGCGATCAGGGTGAGGGCCGTGACGACGGCGGTGACCGGCCGTACCGTCATGGGGCCGAGGCGGATGAGGTGTGCTGGTCGCCTGGCCAGCCAGCGCAGGCCAAGGCGCTGGGAGCGAGTTGCGATTGGGGTGAACACGGCGATCCGGTGGGGCTGTTCGGGCAGGCTGCCGTCGGCCGGGACACTCCAGTCGATCCACCCCCATCCGGCCCGTTCACGGATCAGGACCGGTTCGCAGCCATCCGCGCAACCGGAGCCGCAGCAGACGTGGCCGCCGTGCACCGCGCGGGACCGCTTCCTCTCCCACCGCTGCTGCTGTTGCTGGAACGGGCGCAGCCGCTGAGCGATCCCGCTTGTCGGCGGTGTCTGGGTGGTCATGGTGTGCTTCCTTCCAGCAGGTTGGTCGATGCGGTGACGCAGGTGATGCAGCGGCCGTCACCGTCGGGGTGGGCGCGCCGGGGGGTTGGGCCGGGGCAGGTTCGGCACAGCGGCCAGCCCAGGCATGCGGGGCAGAGATCTTCGCCGGGGGCGGTTGTGGGAACGCCGCAGCCGGCGCACTCGACGAGCGCTCGGTAGGTCAGGGCCTCGGTCACCGTGCGGGCGGCGGACGCCGTGGACGACCGCTCGGTCGCCGGCCACCCATACGGTTCGTCGTCCAGGACGTCGCCGCGGTGGTGACGGCTGTCCAGCGTGGCGGGCGGCGGATAGGCCTGAGCGGCCCGCAGACGGGCGGCGATGATCGCACCAACCGTGGTGCGCACTGGGTTCGGCAACGGCCGGTCGGTGATGACGTGGCGTAGCTGCTCGCTGCTCCAGCCGGACTCCATCATCACGGTGAGCACGCGGCCCTGGTCGGTCAGCACCTTCCCGGTCAGCAGGAGTTCGGGGCGGCTGCTGCCGATCTCGAGCAGTAGCTGGATTCCCGGATGCATCTCGTCCGCCTCGAGCTCGGTAGGCGGGGATGCTGGTGCGTCCGGCTGGGCCGTCCCTTGGGGCGTTCGCGCGACATCGTTGCGGTCGCACGGACGGAGGGATCTGGTCTTCTGCTTGTTGGTCTTCTTTCTGTTGGTGTTCTTAGTGGGGCGATTAACCGATGTCGGGTTATCCACCGGTGGAAAACCCGACATCGGCCCGGACCTGCTGTTTTGCAGGCTGGGCAGGTCGGTGATGAAGTAGGCGGCCGCGCCGAGGGTGCCGTCGGGGTGGCGCTCGCGTTCCCGTAGCAGAAAGCCGTGCTTCTCCAGTTCCTTGAGCCCGCTCTTGACGGCTGCCTCGCCGTCGCGGCCGCGTCGCGCCAGGTCGGTGACGCTCATCCGCCAGCCATCCCGGTGCGTGCTGATGAGTCCGAATAGGCCCTGGGCTTTGAAGGACAGCCGGGGGTCGCGGAACAGGCCGTTGGCGATCTGGGTGAACTGGTCCCCGGCCATCACCCCACGGCGGATCCCCGCCCCGAGGCCGGGCCCTGCCTCACCCGCTGGGGCGGAGGCGAGCGCCGTGCCGACTGCCGGCGCGAGGTCGGCGCCGACCGAGGCAGGGCGGTCCGTGATCGAGTACACGATCTCGCCGAGCGTCCCGTTGTCGTGCCTGAGCTGTTCGCGGACGAGGTAGCCGTGCCTCTGCAGTTCGTTCAGGCCGCCGCGTACGGCGTCCCGCCCGTCGGGTCCGGCGCGCACGAGGTCGGCGACCGTCACGTGCCAGCCGGCGCGGTGGGTGCTGATGTAGCCGAAGATTCCCTTCGCCTTGAAGGAGAGCCGGCTGTCGCGGAACAGGCCGTTGGCGATCTGGGTGAACTGGTCCGCCGCCATCACCCCACGGCGGATCCCCGCCCCGAAGCGGCTCATCGTGCTTCCTCGCGCGCCATGTGCGCGCGGCCGCTGACGCCTTGGAGCAGGCGTGCGGGCGCGAGGCGGCCGGGGCCGCTGGGTGAGAAGACGTAGGCGAGATCCATGCCGTCAGCTCACTCGGCGCCCCCGACCAGGCTGACGGCCACAGCCCCCGACCACCGGTCACGATCCGGCAACATGCGCACTGGGCTGCCGTGGTCGGGCCTGTGGTCGGGCCGACCACGGGTCTCCTCCAGTGCTCGGGGACGCTGCGCAATCGCGGCTGCGCGGTGACAGCGGACCTTGTGCGCAGTCGGCTGCGCAACGGGTCCGGGTCGTGCGCAGTCGGTATGTGCAGCCGACTGCGCACAGCGGAGAGGCATCGCCGGCGTTTGCTCTGCGCAGTCGTCCAAGTCGTGCGCAACTGGGCTACTACGGCCTGCCCCTGGAGGCGGCGCGTGGCCGATTCGTCGGTAGCTTCTTCCTCTCTACCGCCGTGAGCTCGCTGGGCCGGTTCAGCGTCCGCGCCGCCCTTTACGCCGGTGGTCGGTTCAGGCGTTCCCGGTCGTTGTCGGTGCCCGGTGGTCGGGGCTGTGGTCGGGGCGACCATGGCCCCGACCACGGGCTTTGTGTCCCCATCGTGACCGTGGTCGGGGGCTCATGGTCGGTGGTCGGGTCGGGGTCGACGGGTTTTCTCAAGGTCAGCAAGTACACGTTCTGACCTGGGAGTTTGACCATGTCCCCTGGCAAGCAGGTGTCGGAGAGCGACGCTGCTCCTCCGATGGCCGCAGGCATCGAGCTGGAGAGGATGAGGCGCCGCGTCCGTCTGTCGCGCCTGGCCCTGTTCACTGCGATCGCGGCCGGTCCCGTCGCCCTGGGCGTGGCGGTGATGTCCGGCCCGGCCACGGCCAAGGCCGCCCCCTCGGACAAGCCGGCCGCTGTGCGCACCGCGGCCGCCGCGGTCGACCCGGCGGGCTATGCGCAGGTGTTCGTCGGCGCGTGGTTGCGCAGCAGTGGCGACGAGGCCGGCAGTGCGCAGGCGCGGCTTGCGCAGTTGCTCGCGCCGGACGTCGATCTGCCGGACCCGGTCGCCGGTGCGCAGCCGGAGCTGGGGTCGGTGACCGCGGTGCGCAGTGCGCAGCGCGACGCCGGTGCGTGGGCGGTGACGGTGGCTGCGCAGTACGCCGACGGAGGGGTGCGCTACTTCGTCGTCCCCGTGGCCGCCGACGCGAGCGGGAGTTCGTTCACCGTGACCGGTGCCCCGGGTGTGGTGGCCGGCCCGGAGCGCGCCGCGGTGGCCCAGTCGCCGTACGGCGTGAGCGTGCCGTCGAGAAGCGATCTGGCGTCCGCAGTTGGGGAGTTCCTCGGCGCGTACCTGACGGGGGCCGGGGAGGTGGATCGCTACCTCGCGCCCGGGGTGAAGCTGTCGCCCATCTCGCCCGCCCCGTACCAGGCGGTCGCGGTCCAGGAGGTGTGGGGCGCTGACGAGGCCGCGGCCTCCGGGCAGGTGCCGGCCGACGGTACGAAGGTCCGTGTCCGCGTCCAGGTCGAGGCCCGGGATGACGCCGGGCGCTGGCCGCTGGCGTACGACGTCTCTCTCACGTCTCGCTCCGACCGGTGGGAAGTCGCGGCACTGGAATCCGGGACCCTCCAGGACGGGGGCGCCCGGTGAACACCGTGCACAGCATGATGCTCGCCGGGCAACTGGACGACCTCGGCGACAGCTGGATCAACATGTTCGAGGACTGGGCGACCAAGGGCCTGCAGGCCGGTCTGATCGTGCTGGTCGTCGTGATCATGATCCAGAGGTTCAGCCTGAAGGCGGGGATCGGCGCCCTGCTACTGATGATCGTCGCGCTGGGGCTGTACGACAGCCGCGACGAACTGGCGGACATGTTCACCGACGAGGTGAAGAACCCGGCCACGGGCGCGCCCGCCGTGCCCGGCGTCGTGCAGGGTCCCGATCCGCTCGCCCGTGTGCACGCCGACGGCGCGGGAGGCCGGCTGTGAGCGCGGCGGCCCCGGGGCGGGTGGGCCGCTTCTACACCTCTGCCCGCCGCCACCCGTGGGTGCTGGGCAAAGTCGCCGACTGGAAGATCCCGCTCGGCCCGTACACGCCCGCACAGATCGCGGTCGCGGTCGGCGGCGGCTTCCTGCTGGTCAAGACGATCGGCTGGTGGTCGTGGATGGGCCCGGTGCCCATCGTGGCCTGGGTTTTGACGGTCTGGGCGGTACGCCGGCCGAAGATCAAGGGGCGCGCCCCGTTGCAGGCGGCGCTGGGCTGGGTGCTGCTCGCCTGGCAGCCGCAGGGCGGCCGCATCGGCGGGAGGGCCGCCCGGGACCAGATCTCCCGTCGTCTGCTCGGTGGCTTCACCGTCGAAGAGGCTGATCCCGCTGGCCCGGCCGTGGCGGCGCCGCCGCGCGCCGGCCAGCCGGCAGGCGGCCGGAGCGTGCCTCGGGGCCGGGAGTCCCGTCCGTCCGCAGGACCGCGCTCAGAACCGCAGACTCGCCCGGCACCAAAGGGGCCGGTGTCGGGTGTGCCGGTGTCTGGTGTGCAGCAGTTGCTCGCTCTGGCCCAGCAGGTGGGGGGTGCGCAGTGAGGGTGCCGATCCGTCACATTGCCGGGCATCTGGTGTGGTCGACACACGGCAGCGTGTGGGCGCTGTACCGGCTGCACCCCGGTCCGGACGCCCGCGGCCGCCGGGAGGAGACCGTCCAGGGCACCTACGTGCCAGCCGCAGTCCGCGACGAGCAGCTCGCGAAGATCACGCACCTGATCCGTTCGTTGACGGGGGCGCCGCGCCTGTTCGGGCTGTGCGCTCAGGTCGACCCGGGTGAGATTGCCCTGCGCATGATCGAGGGCATCGAGCCCGGCGCCCAGCCTCCCGGCGAGGGGCATCCGTGGGTGGAGAACGTCGAGGCCACCCTGGATCTGCTGAGCGACCAGGAGATGCACCGGCGCACCCTCTGGCTGGCGGTGCCGCTGCAGAACGACGCCGCGGGCGGGCAGGTGACCGCATCGCTCGGCGCGATGTGGGCGGACGTCGCACCGATGTTGGGCATGCGGGCGGCACCCGTGGCGCGCCGCGAGGTGACCGCCTACCGCGAGCAGGCCTTGCGGGTAGAGGCCGCGCTCGCCGGCGGCGTCGCCCTGCGCCCGGCCCGCCCGGCGGAGATCGTGTGGATGATCCAGCACGCTCTGCATCGCGGCCTGGACGAGCCGCTGCTCACCGAGGCCGAGACCAGCGACCTCTACGGCGGACAGCTGAGGGCGGGGATGCTGCACTCCCCCAGCTACGCCGACCTCGGCCAGGCCCGCCTGCAGGAGGGCGGTGTCGACCCGGCTCTCGACGACGCCGACGGCCTTACCGGCGCGGACCGGATCGGCCGATCGGGCCGCAAGACGTGGTGGCGGCTGAAGACGTCGTCGCCGCTCAAGCGGCGGTGGCTGCAGGTGGAGTCCGACGCCGGGGTGGGCTATCAGGCTCAGCTGGCGCTGGCCGAGTGCCCGCCCGCGGTGAGCCAGGACGCTGCTGACCTGTTCGCCCAGCTGGAGACCCTGGATTTCCCTGTCGACTACACCGTCGACCTCACTCTGGTGCCGGCCGAGAAGGCCCGCGACCAGGTGCGGCGCAAGAAGAACGAACTCGTCGACCAGGCCGACCAGTACGACGCCCGCCCCACCGGCATGCCCGCCTCCCTGACCGACGCCGCCCGCGACCTGGGCGAGCTCGACGCCCGCCTGTCCCGCACCAGCGTGGAGGTCGAGGTCCAGTCCGTGACCGTGTTGACCGTGTGGGGCCCGACCGCCGCCGTCTGCGACGCCCGCGCCCGCGCCCTGGCCGCACTGCTCGGCGGCGCCGACTACCGTGCGGTCCGCCCGGCCGGCCTTCAAGAGGTCCTGTTCACCCTCGGTCTGCCCGGCACCGCAAGGACCGGTGTAGTCCGGGAATTCACCCAGCACCAGGTCAGCGAAGACTGGGCGCTGGGCGGAGCCTTCACCGCCTCTGAAGTCGGCGACCCAGGCGGCATGTTCCTCGGCATCGACCTGGACTGCGGCACCACCCGCCCCGTCATGATCAACGTGGCGGACGCGCCGAAACAGGACGCATCCGCCTCCATGGGCGTCGTCGGAGATCTCGGCGCAGGCAAAAGCGTCCTGGAGAAGCTGATCTCCGAGGCAGTGTGGGCGCGCGGCGGGGTCGCTATCTGCATCGACCGCACCCCTGTGCGGGAGTGGGCGAGCTTCGCCCGCACTGCGGCCGCGGGCCGCAGCCAGATCATCGACGCCGCCCAGGCCGAGGTGTCCATCGACCCCCTGCGCATCTTCACCGGCCCCGAAGGCCGCCACTACGCCCTGTCCTACCTCACCCTCCAGCTCGGCATCGGCCCCATGAGCACCAGCGGGGAAGTCCTGCACCACGCCGTGGAGCGGGCCGCAGCCGGCGAAGCCCCCTCCATGCATCGTGTCCTTCAGGTCCTCGAGGAGATGGGCGGGGCAGAGACGGGCAAGCGGCAGGACGCGGCCGCCACCCTCGCCGGCCTCATCCGCGTCGTGGCCAGCAACCCTCTCGCCGCGATGGTGTTCGACCCCGCCCTGCCGCCCGTGCGGCTGGACGCCTCCAGCGCCTCCGACATGATCGTGATCACGACGACCGGCCTGAAGCTGCCGCCCAAGGCCGCCTTCGACAAGCCCGAAGTGCTCCACCAGCAACCCCTGGAAGCCCTGATCGGCCGCGCGGTCCTCTACCTGATCGCAGCGATCGCCCGGCAGACCGCGTTCGAGGACCCCGAACGGTTCACCGCGGTGGTGACAGACGAGCTGTACTGGCTCACCTCGTCCGCCGAAGGCACCGCCCTGGTCCACGAGATCCTCCACGACGGCCGCAAGCACGGCGCCGGGCTGATCGCTGGCTCCCACGACGCGGAAGAACTCGGGCCCGACCGCGGGCTGATGGCCTACCGTGCGCTCGCCCGCACCACCGACCGTGAACGCGCCCGCCGGGGGCTGGAGTTCCTCGGTCTCGATCCGAACGACCCCGAGCTGCTGCGGCTGGTGACCACCGGCCTGTCCCCCGTCGGACAGCGCGGCCGCGAAGGCGAGTTCCTCATCGCCTGTCCGCGGCAGAACATCGGCCGGATCAAGGTCAGCATCCCGCGCATCGAGCGGATCTCCTCCTCCATCACCACCACGCCGGGACGCCGCGCCACCGCGCCCCCGCCCGCTCCGCTCGCTGGTGCCGCTGCGGGCGACCGTCAGAAGGAACTCCTGTGACCTCTTTCGCTCCCAGTCGCTCGAGGCGTCTCGCCGCAGCCGCGAGCGCCCTCACGGCCATCGCCGTCGCCGTCGGCGTGCTCGTCCTGGTGCTCGGGGCGAGCCTGCCGGAGACCTGGTGGCCACGCACCGGACACGCCTTCGCCGCCGGCACCGCCAGGACGCCCGCAGACGCGTGCGATCTGATAGCCGGTCCGGCCAAGGCGTACTGCGAGCGCGGCCGCCACGCCACGAGCGCCGCCCCCGCCCAGGACAGCGGCGACGCCGCCGCCTGGAAGCTGGTTCCTGGCGCGGCAGTGCTGGGGGCGCTCGTGATCTGGCGCCGCGCTCCGGCAGGACGAGAGCGGGCTTGAGATGTTCCGTCTAGACCGCGCAACTCTGCGCTCGGCCGGCTTCGTGGCGCTGCTCACCGGCGTGTTCGTCATGGTGAACAGCCAGGTCGTGTACGCAGCCGGCAGCAACAGCGAGACCGGAGACCTGCTCGCACCGCTGAACATCACCTCCTCCGAGGGGGTGCCGATCAACGGCTACGAGCTGAACGCCGACGGCGGCTCCATCGTTGCCTTCAAGACGCAGGCCTTGGCCTTCGCCCTGTCCGGGCTGTTCACCCTGATCCGGCTGCTGGTCGGCCTGGCGGGGTGGGCGATCGAGCTGGCCTTCCGGTTCCCGCTGCTGAAGATCCTGACCCGTCCGGCTCAGAAGGTCGCCGACACGTACGACAACGTGGTCGTCGACACGCTTGGGCTGAAGGGTCTGCTGTTGGCCTGGGCGTTTGTTTTCGCGGGGTTCATGATCGTGCGCGGTCGTGTCGGCCGCGGTCTGGGTGAGATCTTCCTGACCCTGCTCATCGGGGCGATCGCCGCGTCGGCTCTCATCCGCCCTGACACGCTGCTCGCCCAGGACGGGCCCCTGGGGCAGTCCCAGCAGGTGGCCGCCGAAGTCGCCCAGCAGAGCGTCAACTCCTACGACTGGGGCGGCAAGCTCGCCAGCCGTGGCCCGTGCGCCGGCATGGCCGGCATGCAGGAGGTCAAGTGCCTGGAACGTGAAGGCGACAAGCCTGTCTCCGCCGAAGAGGTGGCCCGCCCGATCCAGGACTCGATCACCAACGCCCTGATCGTGAAGCCGTACATGCTGCTGCAGTACGGGCGCATCCTCGACCCGGCCAAGACCGCCGACCGCAAGGCCTACGCCGTCCATCTGAAGTGGATCACCGGTGGGTACAAAGCCGGCGCCAAGAAAAACAACGAGGGCAGGAAAGACGCCTGCGACCTGATCAAGGGCGAGGCGAAGAAGTGGTGCGAGCGCGACACCGACGACACCCCTGGGAACGACGGAAGCGACACCCTGCCGGAGCTCACCCCAGGTGGGGAACTGCTCGACGCCTCCAACGCGATCGTCACCGACGAGGACCGCGAGTTCTACGCCTTCATGCAGGACATGAAGAAGGCCGGCGATGTCGGCAAAGCGTGTGCCGACTATGCGCAAAAGCCCACCTGGTGGCGGGTCGGCGGCGCCGCCCTGCTGCTCATCGCCGCGCTGTTCATCTGCGGCATGCTGCTCTCCAGCGCCATCGTGCTGCTGGGCACCCAGGGCATCTGCGCGGCTGCCGCGGCTGCGGGCGGTGTCACCTTCATCGCCGGCATGCTGCCCGGGCCCGCACGCCAGTCCGTGTGGAAATGGCTGTCGATCTGGGGCATCTCGGTCCTGACCGTGGTCGGGATCTGTGCGTTCATCCCGTTCTTCGGCATCGCCGTGGACGCCACCATCACCGACGGGCCCGACCTGATGGTGGAGCGGATCCTGCTGATCGACGTCCTGGCCGTCGCGGGCGCGGCCGGGCACCGCAGGCTCCTGACCGGGATCGCCTCCTTCGGGCGGCGTATGGCCATGCGGATGCGCTACGCCAAGGTCGGCGGCACCCACATGCCCGGCGACACCTCCGAGGTCGGCGCCGCGCTCGCCATGAACTCGCCCGCCGCGCTGGGCGGTTACGGCGGGGGCCTGCGCGCCTTCACCGGTGGCGGGGGCGGCCGGTTCGGGCTGCTCGGCACCCGGCAGCGCCTGATGGGCGCGCTGACGTCGCTGGCCGACGGCGCGGGCATGCCCGTGGACACCGGACGGGTGCTGGCCGATGCAGGCGCCGAAGCAGGGCGCGGGCTCGCCCCGCTCACCGCGGCCGCCGCCGTGGGCGGGGCGGGTGCTCGGCTCGGTGCGAAGGGCGGCCACTGGCTGCTGATCGGCCGCCGGCCGGACAAGGAACAGCTGGCCAAGTGGCGCAAGCCCACCGCCGACGGCGACCCGGACCCGGGCGGTCCGTCCGGCGGACCAGGCGGCGGGACGGGCGGCGGGGGGCCCCGTCGTCCCGGCGGTCCGCCCGACCGCTACCGCAACGAGGACGGCCAGGTCGTCGACCGCCGCTCGGGGCAGGTACTGCACGACCAGAACACCGACCGCACACTGCTGTCGACACGCGCACACAACCGCCTGGTCCGTTTCCGCGGATACCGCATCCTCAACCGGGGCGGCCGCACCGCGTACGGCACGACCGTGGGTCTCCCGGCCAACCTCCGCCGGGCCCGATCGGGCGGATCGCAGTACGCGCAGGACGCCCGCCAGCAGGTGCGGGTGTGGAGCAACACCGTCCGCGAAGACGGCCGTGCCTGGGCCGAGGCGGGACGGCAGGCAGCCCGGTCCGGCCCCACCCGCAGCCGCCGCCTGCCGACAGCGACGGCAGTGTCCTCCCCGCGGCCGAACCCGGTGCAGCCGCCGACGGTGCGTACTAGCAGCCCCGCGGGCCGTCCGGGACCGGCCCCTGCTGGGCCGAGCGCGTCGGCGTCTCCGGCGGGAGGCAGCACCACGCCGACGTCCCCGAACCGGCTCGCGGGCGGTAACGCCCCGCGTCCGGCGAGTCCTGCGCCGAACAGGACGGGCTCGGCCCTTCCCGGCGCAGGCAGCGCTGGCAACACCACGCGCGACGAAGCGCGTCGGCGGATGCAGGAGCTGATGCGGCGGACCGCTCCCGAAGCGGAGCGTCTGCGCCGTGAACGCGGCCAGCAGCCGCCGGCCGAGGACGGTGACGCCGAGTGAAGCGGGCACGGCGCCGCCTGGGGCGGTGGGGATGCGTGAGTATGCTGCTGCTGTTCACCGCCGTGTGCTGCGCGGCTCCTGTCTCGAACGCGATCAGCGCGTACGTCGCGCTGCAGACCGGGCTCCAGGATGATGCCGATGGTGGGATCGCCGGCGGCGGCATGGCGGCGGACATCCCCGCCCGGATGCTGGCTGCTTATAAGAAGGCCGTACAGCAGGTCGGGAAGTACGTGCCCAAGTGCCAGGGCATGCGTTGGCCGATCCTTGCCGGAATCGCCAGGGTCGAGTCGAACCACGCCGTCGGCCGCAACATCGCTGCAGGCGGCGACATCCGTCCGAAGATCTACGGGGTGCTCCTCAACGGCTCCGGGGCCGGCGGGAACACCACCGTCTTCCCGGATACCGACGGCGGCAAGTGGGACGGCACAGCCAGCGGGGAGCGCGCGGTCGGGCCCTTCCAATTCCTGCCGTCCACCTGGGAGGGCGTCGGCGAGGATGCCAGCGGGGACAAGACAGCCGACCCGCACAACGCCGACGACGCAGCCCTCGGCGCCGCCGTCTACCTGTGCGCAGGCGGCCGGGACTTGACCAAGCGGGCTCAGCTCAAGGCCGCGATCCTCCAGTACAACCACTCAGGTGAGTACGTGGCGAACGTGCTGGGCTGGATTGACCAGTACACGGCGGCCGTAAAGGACCCGGACCTGAAGAACGTGACCGGGAAGGTCCGCACCGTGATCGAGGCGGCGCTCTCCCAGCGCGGTGTGCCCTACTCGTGGGGCGGCGGCAACGCCAAGGGCAAGTCGACCGGGATCTGCTGCTCCCCCAGCGGGAAGAGCGGCGAGAACATCAAGGGCTTCGACTGCTCGGGGCTGACCGTGTACGCCTACGCCAAGGCCGGCATCCAACTGCCGCGCCTCGCTGCCGACCAGGCCGGGGTCGGCCAGCGCATCCCCGCCAGTCTCGGCACCGGTGCGCTCAAGGCTGGCGACCTCGTCTTCTACGCCGACGCTCCCGGCCGCGACAAAACGATCTATCACGTCGGGATTTACCTGGGCAGCGGACAGATGGTCAACGCCCCTCGTCCCGGAACCGTCGTCCGCCTGGACGCGGTCAACGCGATGTCGGGATACGCGGGAGGGGCCCGGCTGCTATGACCAACCCCCCGGCGCGCTCGCCGCGCCTGCTGCTGATCGCCACCGTGGTCCTGGTCGTGGCCGGGGTGATCCTGCTGACGGTGCCGCACACACCAAGCGCTCCGGCAACCTCGGCGCCACCCCGCACGACCGCTCCCACGCCGTATCCCTCGGCGACCGCCGCACGCGGCCCTGCTGCGCAGGCCAGCGTGTCCGCGCCGGCCACGGCCTCCGCCGCGTCGACGCAGTCAGCCGGTGCGTCCGCGCTGCCGCCGCACGGCGAGGGTGTGGCCGGCGATGCCGTCATCCAGAAGTCTTTGGAGAACGCCTGGCCCGCCGACCTTGCCGCCGACGAGGAGCAAAGGCTCCTCGCGGCCGGCCGTGGCCTGCTGCGGGCGGACGCCACTGGGATCGGCCGCGCCAAGTGGCCCGCGATCTTCGGCAGCCAAGGCCAGGCGATCGCACCGGCGTTCTCCACCGCCCGCTTCCGCATCCAGGCTGCCATCGCCCGCCGCGACGGCAGCCGGGACAAGGCGGTGGTGCACCTGGTGTGGGCGGCTGCCGACCGTGGCGGGACCTACACCGACCGGCGCATCACCGACTGGTACTTCACCCGCACTTCAACGAAAGGAGGGTCCACGTGGACACCTCAGCCCCGTACTTGACCGAGCAGGCGGATGACACGGCGGCCAGTCAGGTCCTCGGTCTGCTGGCTGGCCTGGTCAACGCCGCTGGCTGGGTGATCACCTATTGGTACGTGCCTGTGGCGGCCGCGGCCGCCTGCTGGGCCGTGAGCGAGATGGTGGTGCGCCGTCTGGCAAGGAAGGCCTCGGCTGAGCGGATGGCGCTGGAACTCGTGCCGTCGCAGCACTTCGACCCTGGCCTGGAGGAGATCTTCCGCCGCGGGGTTCAGCTCGCCCGAGCTTCAACGAGCATGCCGTGGTGGGCGCCCAGGCGGTCGAAGGCGGTGCAGATCCGGCTGCGCGCCGACGGCTCGAGCCCGTTGCGGTACCGGATCGAAGGTCCTGCCGGTGGCGAACGTCTGCTGTCGATCACGCCGTTCGGTCCCGCCGTCACGGTGAACCGGGCGCGCCCGCTCGTCGACAAGCCGCGTGAGCATGTGGTGCGGGCGGAGTTCGTCCTGCGCGGCAAGCCCACCGCCCCGCTGCGGGACGTTCCGCTGGACCCCGACCCGCTGCAGCCGCTGATCGACGCCGTCTCCGATCTGCGGGCGGAACTGGGAGACCTGGCCGAGATACGGCTCGACATCCAGCGGGCCCCCAAATGGACGCTGCGGGCCCGGCGTCTGCAGCTGATGTCGGACGCCCGGCGCAGGGAGCGGCGCGAGGCCCAGCGCGCCGCCCGGTGGGTGCGCAAAGACGCAGGCGGCGTCGAGGACTCACTGGCCTGGCAGCTGCAGCAGTTGGTCAGCGGCAAGCAGGCCGGGGGCGGGCGCCGTCTGGTCATGCCGCCCGTCCCCCGCCGGGTCGAGCCCGCCGAGGCGCTGGGCAAACTCGCCGACGACGACCACCTTGTCCGCGTGCAGCTGCTGGTGATGTGCGCGTCGAACACCGAGGGCCGCTCCCAGGCCCGGCTCGCCCAGCTCCAGGCCGCCTTCGACGTGTTCGGCGGCGGCTCGCGGTGGGCGATGCGCGGATGGCGGGTCGGCCCGTGGCGGTTCGGGGCGGACCGCTGGCCCAGCCGTCGCGGATTCGAGCGCCGCTGGACGTTTGGTCACTGCCAGCCGCCCCGTCCGAACTGGGTACGCCTGGAGGAACTGACTGGCCTGCTCAAGCCGCCCACGGTGCACTGCCGGCTGCCGCTGCTCGCCGGGGACCTGCCGACCTTCGAATTCAACAACCCCACGTTGCTGCTGCAGGGCGTCTACCGCGGCCCCGACGGCCGCCGGCGTCTGGTCGCCAGCTATGCGAAGGAGACGCTGTTCGAGGTCGGCGTGGGCAAGGCGGGCGGCGGCAAGACCGAACGCGCCCTCGCGCAAGCCATCGGCTGGGCTCATGCAGGAGGCGGGCTGATGTTCGTCGACCCGCACCGCGACTCCTGGCCCCGCGCTCTGCCGTTCCTCGCCCACGACGCGCTCATGGACCGGATCGCGCTCATCGACCTCAACGCCCATGGGCCTGCGCCTCAGGTGAGTTCGTGGAACCCGCTCGGCATGCACCAGGGCCAGGTGGCCCACGAGGTCGTCGAGGCCACGGCGGACGCCTTCGCGTCCGCACTCGGCTGGGACGACGCCAGCGCACCCCGCGCGCTGACCATCCTCACCGCTTCCCTGGCGGTGCTGGTGGCCGTCAACGAAGCCGCCTGCCAGGCCGGGCGCCCCGAAGACCAGGCCACGGTCTTCCACGTGCGGGCGCTGCTCACCGACTCGGTCTTCCGCGCTGCGGCGCTCGCCGGGGTTAAGGGGTGCCTGGACGAGGAGACCCGCTCCTGGTGGCAGACGGTGTTCCCGACGCTGCCGCCCGACTCCTTCGCCGTGGTCCTCAACCCGATCGCCCGCCTCGCCGCCAACCCCGTCACTCGCGCGTTCCTCGGGCAGCCTGCCGGCCGCTACAACATCCGCGCCGCGATGGACTCGAAGATGATCGTGTGGGTGTGCCCGGGCGGAAACGGGCCCACCTACCGGCTGATCACCGCACTGCTCGCCCGGGACCTGCTGCGCGCGGTGCGCTCCCGCCGGGATACCCCCGAGGCCAGGCGGGTGCCGTTCCGCCCGTACTTCGACGAGCTGATCACCCTGACCGGAGCGGCCGCAGAGACGATCGCCAGCATGTTCGAGGACTTCCGCAAGTACAAAGTCCACGTCCACGGCATGACCCAGTTGCTGGCCCGCCTGCCCATCCCGGTGCGTCTGTCCCTGGTACAGAACGCCTCCACTCTGGCGTCCACCGCCGGCTCGCAGTCCGCTATCGCTCCGATCACCGCGGAATGGGGAGACCGTCCCGGACCTGACGTCGTCGCCGCCCTAGACCGGTTCGAGCACTACATGTCGCTGACGGTCAGGGGCCGCCGTGTCGGTCCCGTCCGGATCACCGGCCCGCACCTCGACGAGGTCTTCGCCGAGTACGCCCGTCCCCGCCAGGCGGCGGCACTCGAGCGCGCCGCCCGGGCCACGGCCGGCGCCGCGCCCCTGGACCAGCTCACGACTCGCGCCACCGATCAGCTGGGCCGGGTGGGCGCCTTCCTTGCCCAACTCGCCCCCACCACACCGCCAGCCGTACAAGGGCAGAAGAAGGGTTACCAGTGACCACCACCTTCGAGGCCGTGCCGTCTGGCCGCACTCCGAGTCCCATCGAGCCTCTGCCGCATCAGCTCCTGGCCGTGCTGGGTCAGCACCGGATGGCGTCTACCGGTCAGATCCACGACCTGCTGCGGCCCGGCACGGCGCGGCAGACCGTCTCCACACCGTTGAACAAGCTGCGCCGTGAGGGCCTGGTGGATTACACGGTGCTGCCGCAGTCCAACCGGTCCCGGGCCTGGTACCTGACGGGTGAGGGGGCCCGGCTGGTGAGGGACTTCCCCGCGCTGAGGGGCCGGCCGCCGTATCCGATCACCTCGGCCACCGCTGCCTCGTTGAAGACGCCGCACACCCTGACCGTGGTCCGCACCCACCTGGCGTTCGTCGCCGATGCCCGCAGGCGTGGCGACGAGCACGGTCACCTGGACTGGACGCCCGAGGTCTCCCACCCGCTCAGCGACGGCGAGAAGATCATCACGGATGCGGTGATGTACTACACGCTCATCGGTGAGGATCAGCGGACGAAGCTCAGGGCGTTCGTCGAGGTCGACCGGACAACCATGAGCAGCGAGCGGCTCGCACTGAAGTTGATCGAGTACGCGCGGCTGTGGGCGTACGAGCCGCAGCCTGTCGGCCGGTCCCGAGCGCGTCAGTCGGTTGTTCCCGGCGCCGTCTGGCTGCGCTGGTATCCCGTGTTCCCCCGGGTCCTGTTCGTGCTCACCGGCGCCTCCCGGTACGTCCTGGGCAACAGGATCAACGACCTGCAGGCCATGGTCGCGCAGCACCCGCTCGTGGGCACGCTGGCCCGGCAGGTGCCGCTGGGCGCGGCGGTCCTGGACGACCTCGAACTAAAGGGGCCTACCGGCGATGTCTGGGTCCCTCTGGCCGGCGGCGAGCCGCGGCCGTGGACCGAGCTGTGACGCGGCGGCACGGTGCCGAACGAATGTCGCAGCCTTGCAACTGCTCCAGAATCCACTTGATGTTTGCGTACGCGAATGGCTAGTTTACTTATGCACAACGGGGCTCGGCCCTTCAACCGTCCCCGTGCGCTCTGAACTTGGGAGATCCAGATGCTGCAAGCTACTGGTGAGATTCGCATCCCTGAAACGCAACCCACTGACGCGTGGCCCGTCCGCACGAAGGTCGTCTCCTACGTCGGGAGCGCTTGCGTGGTCGAAGGGGCCGGCGACTTCGACCTGGACGATCTGAACCTGGTACGCCACCGATTCCCGGGCCGGCGCGTCACGCTCGACGGAGACGTGATCACCGTATGGCCGACCTCCCCGCCCAACGGGGCAGGGACTCCCGCTCCATGATGCCTGGGGCGACATCAGCTCAGCCCGCCCCTCGGCCGGAAGAACCCGGCGGCCCGCATCTCGTTCTCGCGCGCGGGGGCTCACGCCGCCCGAACAGCCCGACGAACGACACGGACCACATGCGGTCGCAACGAGCGAAGACACAGAACTACAAATCGACATCTGGTTCCGAAAGTGACCGGATACGTCCCGAGTTGTGTGAGTGAACTCAAATATGAAGGTGGGAAGTTGACTGGCATATGCGTAATCTGGCGGTCACGCAAACGCATTACTGCAGCTGGACCAGACCGCAGTTCTTGGCCGCCGAATGCCGGGGGGTCGGGGCAGCGGTCGAACCGCACCGCGTCGTACGGGGAGACAACGTGACTGCAACACAACCACGCCCTTCACGGATCGTGAGCGCCGCTGTTCGCACCCGGAAGCACGCAACTGCCCTGCTTCTCGCGGGCAGTCTGCTGGCGCTGGCCGGCTGTAGCGATAGCGACTCGGACACGTCGTCCAAGCCCAGCCCTACCCCGACGGCTGCCTCGCCGTCCCCCAGTTCCACCGCCGGCGCCGAGGACGCCGCCGTCATCGCGGCGTACACCAGCTCCTGGGACGCACAGACGCAGGCCTACAGCAAGGCTTCCTCCGCGGGCACCGACCTGAAGCAGAACACCACCTTCAAGGCCCTGGCCGACATCGAGAGCGATCTCTCGGCCATGCGGAAGGCCGGACAGGTCACGACCGGCAAGCCTGTGATCCATCCGAAGGTCGTCAAGGTGACCGACGCCAAGATCCCCACGGCCACGGTCGCGGACTGCGTCGACACGACGAACTGGACGCTGATCGACAAGGCCTCGAAGAAGAAGGTCCCGCTGCCCACGACGCGGCTCACCAAATACGTCAGCACCGCAACGCTTGAAAAGTGGGGGACGAAGTGGATGGTCACGAAGCTGACCGCTCAAGAGCAAGCCTGTTAACCCGACGCCTCGCTGCACTTACCGGCGCCCTCGTCCTGGCCTCGGCTCCCGTCGCCCACGCCGACGACGATCCCGTCGATGCTGGCAAATGCCAGGTCATCAAGTTCTGTGTCGGTGTCGGCGTCGGTGACGAGACCGACGGAAGCGGCGGACAAGCGGGCGGCTCAACAGGCAGTAGCGACAGCGACAGCGAGCTGAAGTGCGGCTACAACAAGACCGAGCCGAAACCGCCGGCCGAACACCCGGCCTGGGAGGGCAAGGACCCAGCGAAGTACGACATGTATTTCATGTCCTGCTCGGATGGCGGCCTGAACAACCCGGACGGCTTCATCGTCGTGCCGGAGGGGCAGCCCCCCGTGCCGCAGGTCGACCCGCAGGAGTTGGCTCAGCGCGCGGTGGACTCCATGACGCTGCTCGGCCCGGACATCGCCAGCCCCCGCGCGGCCGGGAAGTACACCGTGGGTGTCCCGATGTGGATGTGGGTCAACCTGAGCGCCATGACCTACGGACCGAACACCGCGTCGGCCTCGGCGGGCGGGATAACCGTCACCGCGACCGCGAAGGTGTCGAAGATCGTGTGGACTATGGGCGACGGCGCCTCTGTGACCTGCAACGGCCCCGGTACGCCCTACCAGGCCTCCCAAGGCATGGCCCAGTCACCGACCTGCGGACACGTGTACTCCAAGACTTCAGCTGGTGCCAAGAACGGCAAGTTCCCGGTGACCGCGACCTCGACGTGGACGATCGACTGGCAGGGCGGCGGACAGGCCGGCCAGCTCACCGAGATCCGGCAGACCAACGTGCAGGTGGCGATCGGCGAAGTACAGGTCGTCAGGTAACGCCGCCGGAAGGACAGAACGTTGAGCAAGACCCAAGAACGTGTAGACACAGCCCAGAACGGAGTCCCTCAGCAGGGGCGCGTGGCCGGACCGGTGGCTCCGCCCCGGGTGTCGGCTCGCAGGCGGCGCCCCGGTGTCATTGCCCTGTCCCTGGCGCTGATCGCCGCCGGAGGTGCGGGGGCTGCCGTCCTTCTCCTCCAGGTCGGCGACCGTACCCAGGTCGTCACCGTCGTCCGCGATGTCCAGGTCGGTGAGGTGCTGACCGAACGTGACCTGGGCAAGGCCTCCGTCGCTCTGGACCCGGCGGTGAAGGCTGTACGCGCTGACGAGATGGGGATGGTGGTGGGAAAGAGGGCGGCCGTCGAGCTCAAGCCTGGCTCGCTGCTTGCGCCGTCGCAGGTGACGGGTGACTCCCTGGTGAAGGCCGGGGAACAGCTTGTGCCGATCGGACTCAAGCCGGAGCAGGTCCCGGCCACAGCACTCGTACCGGGGCAGAATGTCCAGCTGGTTGAGGTTCCCGCACCGGGTGCGACGGACACGGGCAAGGCGTCCGAGACCCCGCCGCGGACGATCGCCGGCCGCGTCGTGAAGGCGTCAAAGGCCGCTCCCGGCACCGGGCTTGTGGTCGTCGACGTCGCCACCTCTGCTGACGAAGGTCCCACCGCCGCGGCCTGGGTATCGGCTGGCACGCTGCGCCTGGTCCTCGACGCTCCGGGCGGCAGCTGATGGCCGTGATCGCACTGGCCGGATGCAGCGGCGCGCCCGGCGTGACCACGACCGCACTGGCGTTGTTGCTGTCGTGGCCCTTGGAGCCCGGCCGGCGGATGATCCTGGCCGAGTGCGACCCGGACGGCGGCGCCGTGGCGCACGGGCTGCTGCAGGGCACCCTCGGCGACCGGTATGGGCTGCGGAACCTCTCGGTCGCTGCGCGCAAGGGCGAGTTCGGTGAGGCGTTCTGGCGGCAGCTGATCGATCTGAGCGGCGAGGACGACCTGCAGCAGTCTCCGCGTGACCGGCTGCTGCTGCCGGGGATCGCCGATCCCGCGCAGGCGGCGAGCATGAACTCGGTGTGGAAGGGCCTGTCGCAGATGTTCCGCGGCATCGAGGCCGACCACGGCCACGACGTCCTCATCGATCTCGGCCGTCGGGGGGCCGCCGACCCCTCTGGTGTCCTGGCTGAGCAGGCCGACGCCGTGCTCGTGGTGGTCCGCAACACCCTGCGGTGCCTGCAAGCCGCGCAGAGCCGGGTGAGCGCCCTGGGTGAACGGGTCGGCGACGTCGGCCTGATCGTGATCGACGAAGGCCCCTATCCCGCGGGAGAAGTTCAGCGGGTGCTCCAGGTGCCGGTGGTGGCGACGCTGCCGTACGCGCCGAAGGACGCCAGAGTGCTGTCCGACGGCGACGAGCAGCCGCGCAAGTTCACCCGGTCGCCTCTGATGCGCGCTGCCCGGACGGCCAGCACGGTGCTGGTCCAGCGGGCCGCTGCGCGCCGGGCCCGCCTCGATCCACGCCGCCCATTCGCCACCAGTGGGGAGGTGAACCATGCGCCGCGGTAAGCCCTTGCACTCGGATCCCACGGTTGCGCCGCCGCCCGGCCGCCCTCGGCAGGCGTGGCCGCAGCAGCCGAACGGCACGGCCTCCAGCACGCATGTGCTCGGCACGGCGACACCTCAGATCGTCGTTGACTACCAGGTCGCCCGGAACATCGCGGCCCAGGTCGCCAAACAGCGCGAGGAGTGGCTGAAGGCCACGCCGGATGCGGACCGGGACACGGAAGAGCAGCGCTGCCTGGACTGGATCAACGAAGCGGTTGCGCTGTGGTCCGACGCTCAGGCGATGACTCCAGCGGAGGACGAGGCACTGCGGCGTGCGGTCTATGACCTGCTCTACCGGGCCGGGCGGCTCCAGCCATACCTGGATGACGAGCGGGTCGAGGACATCATCATCCAGGGCCCCGACCAGGTGTGGCTGGACTACGGCGACGGTGAACGCCGGCAGGTCGGGCCGGTGGCGGACTCAGAGGAGGAACTGCTGGAGCTGCTACGGGAGTTGGCCCGCAGCTCCGGGCACAGCGAGCGCACCATCTCCACCGCCAACCCGACCCTCGCCCTGTCGCTGCAGGACGGCTCCCGTCTGCAGGCGATCACCGGTCTGGGCCCGATGACGTACGTGGTCATCCGCCGGCACCGCGTCTCCCACGCCGATCTCGACGACCTGGTACGGCTGGGCACCATCGACCCGGTGCTGCGGGAGTTCCTCGGCGCGTGTGTCCGCGCGGAGAAGAACATCATGATCGCGGGGAAGCAGAAGGCCGGGAAGACGACCCTGCTGCGGGCGATGCTCCGTGAGTTCGACCCGGAGTGCCGGTTCGCCACCATCCAGACCGAGGACGAACTCTTCGCCCACGCCAACGGCTACCACCGCCAGGTCGTCTCGCTGGTGGGGCGGGAGTCCAACGGCGAGAAGGACGTCACCGGGCGGGGCGCAGGCGAGGTCACGCTCTTGGACCTGATGCACCCGGCGCTGCGGATGTCGCTGGAGCGGATCGTGGTCGGCGAGGTCCGCGGACCGGAAGTCGTGGCGATGATGCAGGCGTTGACGAACGGGTCGGGCGGCAACCTGTGCACGATCCACGCGCGTCGCCCGGACATCATCTTCGACCGGATCGCCGAGCTGTACGCGCTCGCCCAAGAGAACCTGTCCGAGCAGCTCGCCTACCGGCAGACCGCCAACGGGCTGGACTTCGTCGTGTACGTCGACATGACCGACGAGACGCAGATCGGCGGCCGCCGGCACCGCTACGTCTCCCACGTCCTGGAACTGACCGGGATCGGCGAGTCCGGCCGCCCGGCCACGAACGAGATCTTCTCCCCCGGCGCCGAGTTCGGCGATCTGCGGGCGGTGCCCCGGATGGATCCGGGCTGCATCGACGATCTGCGCCGCGTCGGCTTCGACTCCACGCTGCTGCAACAGCCCTACGGGCTCTGGCCGGCACCGCTGCCGCTGAAGGTGGGGGCCCGGCAATGATCTTGCTGTGGGGACTGCTGAGCGGCATGGCTGTCGTCGGCGGGCTGATCGGTGTCGTCGTGGGGCTCGTGGGTACGGACGCACCGCGCCGGACCCCCTTCTGGCAGAGGTGGCGGGGCCAGCAGGGCAACAGCGAGCAGCCGCAGGACGCGGCGCTCCTTCGACGTGCCCTTACGGTCGCGGCCGCGGTGGTCTTTGCGGCGGTGTGGCTGGTGTCGGGGAACTTTGTCGGCGGGGCGCTGCTCGGCGCGGCCGTCATCGGGGTGCCCTGGCTGATCACACCGGCGCAGATCGCCCAGGAACGCATCGGCCAACTGGAGGCCCTGAGCGAATGGACCCAGCGGCTGGCCGGGCTGCTCCGGCTGGGCATGGGCCTGGAACAAGCGATGATCACCAGCCGGAAGACCGCACCGAGCGAACTCCAGGTGCAGATCGTGAACTTGTCCGACCGGCTGCGGCTCGGCTGGCGTCCGGAGGACGCCCTGCGGGCCTTCGGTGACGAACTCGACGACGTCACCGCCGACAAGGTGGTCGCCGCGCTCATCCTGTCGGTCAACGACCGGGGCCCAGGACTGGCCCAGGCACTGGAGGACCTCGCCGGCACGGTGCGCGACGAGGTCGCCCGCAAGCGCAGCGTCGAGGCCGACCGGGCCAAACCCCGCACGACGGTGCGGTGGATGACCCTCATCACCGTCGGCGTCGTGGTCGCCGGTTTCTTCGTGCCCTCGTACACGAAGCCGTATGCCACGGTGCTCGGTCAGCTGGTGCTCGCCCTGCTGGCGGCCGGGTTCGTCGGGGTGCTCGCGCTGATGCGGCAGCTGGGCGTCTTTCGCCGCATCCCGCGCTTTTTGGTCACCGATCCGACAAGCACGGTACGACTGCCCGCGCCCACAGTCCCGGAGATACCGGCCGGGGGCCGGCTGGCGAAGGAGGGCAGCTCGTGAACCTGTGGCCTGTGGTCCTGACCGGTGGCGCGGTGGGCGCCGGTGTCGCCCTGCTGGTGGGGGAACTCCTGCGCCCGCAGCCCGCCTTGGCGGCGGCCCTCGCCCGCAGCGCCCCGGCCACGCTGAGCATGCCCGGGCCGGAGCTGGACCGCGACGAGATCTGGGGACTGTGGCTGCTGGCCCGCCTTCAGCGCGTGCCCGGCGTGCGGGTCCCGGTGAAGAACCTGGCCCTGCTCGGGCAGGGCCCGGGCCAGTTCATGCTGAAGAAGACCGCGCTCGCCGCGCTCGGCCTGCTCTGCCCGGTGCTCGCGACGATCCCGTGGATCATCGCCGGGGTCTCGCTGCCGTTCTACGTTCCAGCCGGCGCTGGGATCGCGGTGGCGCTGCTGTTGTTCATCACGCCCGATCTCGCGGTGCGGGACCAGGCCAAGCGGGCGCGGGAAGAGTTCGCGCACGCCGTCTCCGCCTACCTCGACCTGGTCGCGCTCAAACGGGCCGCCGACGCCGGGCCCGCCGAGGCCCTGGAAAAGGCCGCCGAGGTCGGTCGCGGCTGGCCCTTCCTCTATCTGCAGGGGGCGTTGCGCCGGGCCCGGCTGGAGAAGATCCCCCCGTATCAGGCGCTCACCGAACTCGCCGCGGAGTATGACCTGCCCGTCCTGGAGGATGTCGCGGACATCATGCGCGGCTCGGCCACCGACGGCGCCGCCGTCTACAAGGCGCTGCGGGCCCGCACGGCCGCGCTCAATGCCGAACTCCTCGCCGACCAGGCTGCCGAGGCGAACACCGCCAGCGAAAAGATGACCGCGCCCGGCGCCCTCCTGGCGGTGCTAGTGATGCTGTTGATGGCGTTCCCGGCCGTGATCCGCATGCTTGCCATCTGACCGACCTGGCTCAACCTCTCGCTGAAAGGAAAACCGATCATGAAGCGGACCGCAGAGCACACCCGCCGTGCCGTCCACTGGCTGACCACCCGCTGGCACGACAGTCTGGAGGAGGCGCGACAGCGCCCGGACCGCGGTGACGTCAGCACGACCACCGTCATCATCTGGGTCGCCGCCGTCACCGGCGCCGTGGTGATCGCCGGAACCATCGCCATCGTCATCGCCAAATACAACGGCCAGCTCGCCGGACTCTGACTCTGATGGCCGAGGAGCGGCTCAAGGACTGGTGGCACGGCCGGAGATGGCGTGATGACCGGGGCGAGGCGTCCATCCAGATGGCGATCGTCTACCCGTTCGTGCTCCTGCTCACGATCGCCGTCGTCCAGGCCTCGATGTGGTACTACGCCCGGCAGATCGCGCTGACCGCGGCCCGCGAAGGCGTCACCGCGGCCCGCTCCTATCAAGGAACTCCGGGCGACGGCGTGGCTCAGGCGCGGGAGGTCCTCGGGCGGACAGCCGGCGACAGCTTGTCCGGCTCCACCGTGACCGCCAGCAGTGACGGCCAGCGTGTCCGGGTCGAGGTGTCGGGGACTGCGTTGTCGATGATCCCAGGCGTGTCCGGCCTGCAGATCACGCAGTCGGCGTCCGGGCCCGTGGAGAGATTCACGGTTCCAGGGGGGTGAACCACGTGCGTAACAGGGCCCGCTGGTCCGAGCGGATCCGGGGCGATGAGGGCAGCGCCGCGATCGAGGCCGCCATCATCGTGCCGGCACTGATCATGTTCGTGTGCCTGGCGATCGCGGGCGGCCGGATCGTCACCTCCGGCTCGAAGATCGACTCCGCCGCCGAGGACGCGGCCCGGGAGGCCTCCATTCACCGCACGGTGGCGGCCGCCCAGAGCGCCGCTCACACGGCGGCCGCGGAATCCCTCGACGACCAGGGCATCACGTGCGCGTCCACCAGCGTCAGCATCGACACCGGTGGCCTGAGCGTGCCGGTGGGGCAGGTCGGCACCGTGACCGCGACGGTGACATGCACGGTCAACCTCTCGGACCTGCTGTTGCCGGGCGTGCCCGGAGCGCGGACGCTCACGTCGACGGCGACCTCGGTGGTCGACCAGTACCGGCAGCGGGGGGACGGATGAGCGCGCACTGGCTGGCTCGGCGCCTAGAACGGCTCGACGACCGGGGCGGTGTCACGGTGTTCGTCGCCATCTGTGTCGTCGCGCTGCTCGGCATCATCGGTGTCGCCGTCGACGGCGGCAGCAAGATGCGCGCCACCGAACGCGCCGACTACCTCGCCGGGGAGGCCGCGCGGGCCGGCGGGCAGGCCATCGATCCGGCTCAGGCCATCACCGGCGAGGCCATCGTCGTCGACCCGCAGGCCGCCGTGGCGGCCGCGCGGGCGTACCTGGCCACCGCTGGCGCCGACGGCACGGTCAGCGTCTCCGGGGACGGCACGACCCTCACCGTCACCGTAGCCAGCGCGTACGAAACCAAGTTCCTGCCCGTGGTCGGAATTGACAGTCTCGCGGTGACCGGCCACGGCAAGGCGACCCTCCTGCACGGCGTCACCGCTCCCGAAGGAAACTGACATGCGCACCACCCACTCCCCCACCACTGAGGGCTCCGCCGTGGCCCGCGTCCTCAAAGCCCTGGGCAGTCTGCTCATCCTGGCCACCGTGGTCACCGGTCTGCCGCTGCTGCTGGCCTGGGCCACCCCGCAGATCTGGGCGTCCAGCCACGACGATCTCGCTCATCTGCTGGACCGGCAGGACACCGGTGCCGTGTTCCTGCTGCTGCTCGTCGCGGTGGGCTGGATGGGGTGGGCGCAGTTCACGTTCTGCGTCGTGGGGGAAGGGGCCGCGCAGCTGCGCGGCCGGACGTGGCATGCTCCCCGAGGCCTGGGCTCCTCGCAGCGGGCCGCAGCAGTGCTGGTCGGCGGCATTCTGGTCCTGCTGCCCACCAGTTCGGCGCTGGCCTCCCCCGCCCAGGCGGCCCCGGCCATCAGCGACGTCCGGGTGCCCGGGCAGACGCCGGGAGAACAGCACACCGGGGCGGCCGCAGATTCGGTGGCCGCCACGAGCGCGACGGAACCGGCTGCGTACACGGTGCGGGAGGTGCGTCCGGCAGAAAGCCTGTGGAGCATCGCCGAGCAGGAACTCGGCGACGGTGAGCGCTGGCGGGAGATCGCCGCCCTCAACGAGGGCCGCCCCATGACCGACGGACAGGTCTTCAAGAGCAACAGCTTTCTGCAGCCCGGGTGGAGGCTGCACATGCCTGAGGTGTCCTCCGGTTCCACGGCCGTCGCGGGAGAAACCCGTCCGCAGCTGGGTGACAGTGCCCCGGCTGCTGACGAGAAGAGCGAGCACGTCGTCACGGTCCACCCCGGCGACTATCTGTCAAAGATCGCGGAGGAGGAGCTCGGCGACGGCGATAAGTGGCCTCAGCTGTTCGAGGCCAGCAAGGGCCAGCCGCAGCCGGACGGCCTGCCCGAGATCTCCGACCCGGATGTGATCTACACGGGCCAGCAGGTCTCTGTGCCCGGCGCCCAGCCCGACCAGTCGCCCCAGGACCGCGACCAGGGTGATGAGTCGGGCAGCCCGCAGACCGCTCCCCCGGACACCCAGAAGCCCGACGGCGAGCAGAAGCCAGGCGAAGGGACGGGCGATGAGCAGACTCCCGTACCCAGCCACACCGCAGCACCTGCACCAGAGTCGTCGGCCCCCAGCGCACCGGTGAGCCGCCCTGCCGAGCAGCCCGGCCAGGATCAGGGATCTCCTTCCCTATCCGCCTCGGCGACGCCTGGGCCCAGCACCAGCGTTTCGCCTTCTGCCGGCTCGCCGTCGGTGTCGGCCGATTCGTCCGGCTCGGTCGCTTCCTCCCCCGCCGCCACGGCGTCCGAGACTGCAGTGACGGCTCCGTCCAACAGCCGGCTGAACCTGCACACCGTTGTCGGCGCCGGCGCGCTGCTGGCCGCCGCCATCACCGGTGCCCTCGCCCTGCGCAGGACGCTGCAGCGCCGCCGTCGCAAGCCCGGCGAGAAGATCGCCATCGCGTCGGAGACGTCCATGGCAGAGGCTCAGTTGGCGGCGGCCGCCGAACCGGGCGGCGCAGCCCGCATGGACTTGGCGCTGCGGACCCTGGCCCACCTGGTAGCTCAGGAGGAGGATGCCGCGCTGCCGCCGTTGCGGGCCGCGCGGATCGGCGCCCGCGCGCTGGAGGTGTTGCCCGAGGATCTCTCCCAGGAGCCTCAGGCGCCCTTCGTATCCGGGCAGGCCGGTTGGTGGGTTCTGTCCTCTGATGCCGTCCTCTTGGACGAGGAGGCCGCCCGCGAGGTGCGGGCACCGTATCCGGGGCTGGTGACGATCGGCAGCACCGAGGCGGGTGAGCTTCTGCTGCTCAACCTCGCGCAATTGCCTGCGCTGCTGCTGGACGGTAACCCGGTCCACATCACCGAGGTCTGCACGTCGCTCGCCCTGGAGCTCGGGATGAGCCCGTGGGCGAGTGAAGTCGAGGTCGTCACCGTGGGGTTCGGCGAGGACCTGCCACAGTTGCTGCCCACCGCGCGGATCGCTCACATGCGGCAGGCTGCGCACGCGCTGCGCGATCTGAGCGAACGGCTGCTGGAAGCGCACCAGGTGCCCGAGACCCAGCATCAGCCGTATCTGCTGCTGTGCGCGTCGTCTCTGGACGCGGACACGGCCTGGCAGTTCGCCGATGTCATCGACAAGTCCGGCACGGTGCCCGTCACTCTCGTCGCCCCGGCGAGTTCGGCGGCCGCACACTTCCCTGAGGCGGAAATCCTCAACGCCTCGCTCAGCGAGCCGCAGAACGTCGACTACGCCGGCATCGACATCACGGTGCAGCGCCTGGAGCACGCCGCCTACGTGCAGATCACCACCGCACTGAAGGTGTCCGGGCAACCGTCCCACCCGGCTGAGGGTCCCTGGCAGGACGTGCCGGAAGAGCCCGACACATTGCAGCAACCGGATCCTCCGGTATCAGAGGAACCCATCGCGCCTACGCCCGCTGCCACAAGCCTTTCGTTGGCAGCGGAAGCGGACTCGGGCGGTGAGGTGTTCCCGGCTCTGCTCGCCGCCGCCACCGATCCCTCTGGACTTCGTCTCCTGCTCACGACGCGGGCTCAGGCCGACGCCGAGTCCGGCCCAGAGACCGAGACAGCGCCCCCGGCCCCCGTGTCACTGACGGCCGCGGACACCGCCGGGGAGGCTGACGATCACGAGGACTCCGCCGAGGAGCGCAAGCCAGAGAGGGAGGAGTGCGAGGCGCACAACCTGCACGCGCCGGAGATCCGGGTCCTGGGCCCGGTCGAGGTGACCGGCGTGGACAGCACCGGCCACGGCCCGCGGATGGCACAACTCGCCGCCTTGTTGTTCTTCCGGCCCGGGCGGAGCGCCGACGCCTTGTGTTCGGACATGGATCCCGTCAGCCCTTGGTCGCTCAGCACCCTCAACGCCCGGATGCAGGGCCTGCGTCGCTCGTTGGGGAACGACCCGGCCGGCGACCCCTATGTGCCGCGCCGCAAGACCGGCGAGAGCCCCTACCGGCTCTCCCCCAGCGTGCGCTGCGACTGGACCCGCTTCCTCCAGCTCGTCGAGCGTGCCCTGCCGCTGGGCCCGGCTGGCCTGACCGACCTGGAGAGGGCGCTCACGCTGGTGCGGGGCCGGCCGTTCGGCGGTAAGCCCCTGCCCTGGGCCGAGCCGTACCAGCAGGAAATGATCACGCGCATCATCGACGTCGCGCACACCGTGGCCACCTACCGCACGCCCGGAGGTCCGCACCACGATCTCAGCGCGGCTCGTCAGGCCGTCGCGACCGGTCTCGACACCGACGACACGGCAGAGCTGTTGTATCGGGACTGGCTGCGGATCGAGCATGCAGCGGGGAATCGGCAGGGCCTGCATACCGCCATCACGCGGGTGCAGCAGGTCAACCGGTCGTTGGACTGCTCACTGGAGACGGAGACCGAGGCCCTCATTCACGAACTCCTCAACGGCTCGGGTACGTCGATGCGCAGGGTCCTCTAGTCGGTGAGTGGTCACTGCCTGAGTCACAACCTCCCTGAGGCAGGCCAGCTGACGTCTGCACCTGTGATTGCACGACGCCGGTCTCATGCACCGCACCGCGCTCTGTGGGGTACGCCACAGCCGGTGTGCGTCCGCAGGGCGGAACCGGCGACGGCTCACCGAAAGGCTGGCGGCATGCATTTACGACAGGTCACCGCGTGCCCCCAGCCAGCCGAGTACACAACCCACCGACGCCAGAGGAGACAGCTCGCCTGGCAGATCTACACCTGCCCTCGGCATCGCCGCCTCTTCGAATGGTCCGTTCCCGGCAACCTCCGCCGCCTGGCCGCAGACGATGAGCGTCCTCCGTGCGGGACAGTGCACGATCACCGACCGCACGCCGAGATCATCGTGTCGCATCTCCGCGGCTGGATGTGCGTCTCGGGCACCCCGAGCGACAGCCCGGACCCATCAGAGGACGACTGGCAGGCGCACCTGAGCAACGCCCGGAACTGGTTCATCGCCACGGGTGAGTCAGACCTCCAGGCGGTCACCGAACAGGCTCTCCGTCTCGCCGAGACCGGAGCGGTGGGCGGCATCCTTACGCTATTGGCCCACGCCGAGACCGCAGCCGCGCGGCGTCGTCGAAGGTGACAGACCGGCGCCATGGCATCGAAGGATCCGACACCTCTCAGCCTCAGAGGCCGCAGCCCGTCACTGCCCGCGAGAGGCCACGTCGCGCGCTGCGTACGCGAGGAGTTCGTTGACGGCGGCCTCGTTGGAGGCGGGACGGCGTGTACGCCACTCGGACAGGGTGTCACGGACGGTCTGCGCAACGGCCTTCGCGTGCTGCACCAGGTCGTCATCGAGGGCCGCCACGTCGCCGCTCGCGGTGCGGCCCGTGACGACGATGGGGCCGGCCAGCGGGTAGAGGGGCATGCCGCGCCACGCACTCGCCAGGGCCCATGCGGCCAGGTTCTGGGGAAGACCTAGGTTCTGGCCGTTGCCGTGAATGTGCAGAACAGCGCGCTGGTGGTAGACCCCGTGGTCGACGGCACTGGATCCGATGTGCTCCTGGATCGCGGACTGCGCATCGGTCGTGGGCAAGTTGAGGTCTGTGACAGTGGCGTCCGGGTCAATGCGCAGAGCGTGCATCTGGACCTCCTCCTCGGTTCAGGGCGGGGCTGCGCAATACGCAAGGGCGCGATGCGCCAGGCTGCGCAATGATCACAATGCCTGCGCAATGCACCCCTGATCAGGGGTTTCTCCTCATTGCGCAGCCTGGCGGCGGTGCTCTGAGGCCGGATGCGCAACCGGTGCGCGGTGGCGGGCTTACTGCTGCGCGTCGGCGTGGTGGCGGACTAGCGCCTGCCAGCGCCGCTCGAAATCAACGGCCTGCTCGGCGAGGTAGTCGGCCTTGAGGGGCTTGTTGTACTGCGCAGTGATCCCTTGGGCTGCGCACTCCTGCGCAACGGTGTCGAGCGACGGCACATCGCTGCGCACTCGCTGCTCGGCCCAGATGTTGTACACGCGAAACGGCAGGAGGTAACGGCGCAGGGTGGCTGGGCTGACCGGCTTGTCACCACGGCCGCGCATTCCCTTGCTGGCCAAGTAGGCGGACAGTTCCTCGGCCTCCCGCGTCGAGGACTGCGGTTCGCCTCCGTTCTGGCTCTGGTACTCCATCCACGCAAGGTAGTAGCGGTCGACGGTGGTCAAGCCGACAGGCCCGTCCGATGTGCCGTCCTCTTGGTGTAGCGCGTCATCGATGGCGGCGTTCACCCGCGGGGTGCGCTGCTCCTTGGCGGCCTGTGCGCCCGCGCCGGCGGGCGCCCTCTCGGGCTCCCCATCTGGCAGAACTTCAGCGACATGCTCACCGGGATCGGCGGCAGTCTCATCCGTGGGCGGCTCGCTGCTGCCAAGTTCGTGCTCCTGGAAGCTCGCGACGAAGGTTGCCAGGTCGTCGCCCGTGATGGGACGGCCACCGTCTCCGGTGATGGAGTCTCGCTCGTACACGTACGCGGCGAGGGCGGCAGCATCCGGGTACGCGCCGTGCTCCTGCGCGTAGGTACGCCAGGCGCTGTGGAAGTAGTCGTACCACTCGGCTTCGTCGGTGGCGGAGGACTCTTGGGTATCGAGCGCATAGCGCGCCTGGAGGACCTGGAGCAGCGGCTGCACCTGGTCCTCGGAGAGCGGGTTACCGGATCCCGTGGAGATGCCATAGGTGTCGCGGAGCCAGTAGCTCCACTGCGTCGGGGTCGGCTCAGCCTGGAACTGGGTGAGGAACGCCTGGTATGCCTCGGCGAACCGTTCAGCGGCTTCCACGGTCGATTCCTGTGGATCCTCGGGCAGCTCAGTCCCCGGAGTTGAGACTACCTGGACCGGTTCCGCCTCGGCGCTCTCCAGCTCGGCCGCTCTCCGCTCGTGTTCCGCCGCGGCGTCGAGTACGGAGTCTTCCGGCCGTGTGGGGACGGCGACCCGCTCGACGGTGAACTGGATCGGCGGCTCCTCGATTCCGGCTGCGGCAAAACCGGCAGGCGCGGTCTCCGCGAGCGGCACGCCGTAGCGGGCCAGTCTCAGCGGCATCAACGCCTCAATGGGGGCCTTGCGTCGCCACCCGCGGCCGAAGCGGGAGCGGAGGCTGGCCTGGTAGACGAGACGTTCCTGCTCCAGCTTGATGACCTGGTCGTAGGAGCGGAGCTCCCACAGCTTCATACGGCGCCACAGCAGGAACGTAGGCACGGGCGAGAGGATCCACCGGGTAAGGCGCACGCCCTCCATGTGTTTGTCGGCGGTGATGTCCGCGATGCGGCCGATCGCGTGCCGGGCGGCCTCGACGGCGACCACGAACAGGACCGGGATGACGGCGTGCATTCCCACGCCCAGCGGATCCGGCCAGGCCGCCGCGCCGTTGAAGGCGATGGTCGCCACCGTCAGCAGCCATGCTGTCTGGCGGAGGAGGGGGAAGGGGATGCGGATCCAGGTCAGCAGGAGGTCCAGGGCCAGCAGGACACAGATCCCTGCGTCGATGCCGATGGGGAAGACGTAGGAGAAGTTCCCGAAGCCTTTCTGGATGGCCAGCTCGCGGACGGCCGCGTACGAGCCCGCGAAGCCGATACCGGCGATGATGACGGCGCCGAACACGACGACGCCGATGAGGACCCGATGCGCTCGGGTCAGCTGGGGTATCTCGCCCTTCCCCGCAGCCACGTCCCACTCCCCTATCCAAGCCTCACAACTAAGCAGCTCTCACACTCCCACGAGTGGGTGAGGTTGTGACGCTTCGCGGGTCACTTGTTGCGGATCGTCAGCGAAAAGTGATCACTGCAGCTTGGTCTCGTAGGTCCAAGCGGACTTTGTGGCTGCGTCTCCCACCGCACGCACCCCATGCGGGCTGGGGTGGTAGCCGCAGCAGTATTCCGTCGGAATACGTGGCGCTTCCGTCTGGCGCACAAGGTGCCGATCGGCGGGCGGTGGCGTCCAGGAAGGTTTCGCATCAGCGCGCCGTGATGGCGTTTCCATTGAAAACGGGGTGGGCCCGGACCATGCCGTCCGGGCCCACCCCGTTTTCAATGGAAACGCTCAGGTCCCTCAGTCCTTGCGCTGCAGGAAGCCCAGCGCCGTCGCCACCTTCCGGTAGTCCTCAGCGGGGTAAGACTTCGGCAGCAGGATCGGGAGGGGAACACCGTCCTCGTACATCTTCTTTGCGTCGACGGAGTAGCGGACGAGTGGAAGCAGGACCGATCCGTACTCGGCTTTGGCAAGTTCGGTCGCGCGTCGCGCCGGCGCCTCGTTGTAGCTGGGCGTCGGGGTCCCTGTGAGCACCAGGTGGTTCATTGTGGGACGACCGGGAACGGTCCTCTTGTTGGCGTTCTTGTCGCGGATGTTCTCAAGCTCGTCCAGGAGCGGGCCGAGCAGGTTGACGTCCTTCGGGTCGGCCCGTACCGAGGGGATGACCTTGTCGTCTTCGTCGAGCATCCGCGCGACGGAGTAGACCATCTTCCCGTAGGACGCGGGGAAGTCGACGTTCCAGACCTCATCGTCGCCGTCGTAGGCGTGCATGACCTCCATGAACCAGTCATTGCGGTCCGGGTCCAGAGCGATCAGCGTGTCCGTGCCGGCCAGGCCGGGGTCACTGGGGATGAGGCGCAGGTTCGGAATCGGCGCGTAGAGGCTGTTGCCGTCCTCGTCCTCGCCGATCCAGTAGCGGGCGGGCAGGGCGACTTCGTCGAACGTGGCCTTGCCTTCGATCAGGTCAATGACGGTCTTGCGACCCTCAAGGTCTTCCGGGGTGTAGCCCAAGACCTTGGTGCCGGACATGTTGGCGTCCAGGTCCCAGAACGTGTTGCGATAGCCGCGCAGGGCCATCGTCACGGCGAGAGAAGTGCCGGTGGTGGACTTCGTAGATCCACCGCATGCAATCAGGTACGCGAAGAGCAGGGGCCAGTTGCGTCCGCGGGGCCGGAAGCGAGGATCGACGACAGCCGTCTTGGAACTCATCGACTGCCTCCGGTGGTGAGCAGACCCATTTCCTTCTTCTCCCACTCGGTCTCAGGCACGTACTTGGCGTAGTGCTGCAGGAACCTCACATGCCCGCTCTCGATGGGGCCCCAGGACTGCCGTCGTGACGACGTCCGTAGCTCGCACGTAGCCAGAGCGCTCGCGAAGGCAGCGAGCCGGAGGAGGTCCTCGTCGCCGGACTCAAGCACGGCGCTGTAGTAGGCGCCGGCGCGTGACTCCTCCAACTGCTGCCGACCGACACGGCGCAGCCAGGCAAGGGCCCGCTGCTGCGCCGGGCCCTGCTGCGGGGGAGCCAGGGCTGCGGCGGTCAGAACCCGGATCAGCATCTCGTGCGTTTCCGGCTTCGTCAGGTCCACCGTCTCTACGAGGTGCTGGCAGGCAGCGTCACGGTCAGCGGCTGCGGTAGCCCGGTCCTGCTCGTACTGGTCCGCCGTTGGCTTGCTGTCGTCATTCTTCTGCCGCTGTCGGGGCGGGACCGGGTTCCCGTTTCCATTGGAAACGGCGGCAGGACTCCCCGTTGCGGCAGCCTGGCCGCTGGCGTCGTTTTCATTGGAAACGGCCAGCTCCCCCTTGGTGGCGGTACTCGCGGCCGAACCGCTCGGCTGGGCTGGGGCATCGGCGTTTCCACTGGAAACGGCAGCGGCCGACGGTTGCGCGGGCAGGCCGCCAGCCTGCTCCTTGGGCTCCTTTTTCCGAGCGAGGATCTGCGCCTGAGCCGCGGCCGCGAGCACGCCGTCCTGGATAAGCGCGAGGGCGTCCCGCTGGTCAGCGGGATCGGTGAAGGTGAGCAGCTTCTCAGCCGAGCTGATCGCGAGCTTGCCCTTGTGGAGCTGTTCCAGGACCGCGGGGTCCAACTTCAGGAGCTGCACCCGCTTCCAGACAGTTCCCTTGGAGATAGACCCCTCAGCGGTCTCGCCCACCTTCTCGGCGATCTGCTCGTACGACAGGCCTTCCTCCCGCAGCGCCTGGTAGTGCTCGGCCTCCTCCATGACGCTGAGCTGCGCACGGCGCAGGTTCTCGATGAGCGTGATGAGGCGTGCTTCCTGGACCTTGTCATCGCGCAGCACGCTCGGGATGGTGGGGCGCTCGAGGAGTTGGAAGGCCCGCCACCGGTGTTCCCCGAAGAGGATTACGTTGTCGGCCGTGATCTTGTCTCGGGTCTCGGGGTATTGCTTGAGCCACACATCGGCCCGGATGTGAGCGATGTCCTGCAGCAACCCCACTTCTTGGATGGTGGCCGCGAGTTCGGGGATCCCCTTCATCTGGCGCTTGTTGAAGGGGTTGGGGCACAGGCTCGTCAGCGGGAGTTCGAAGCGATCGCCGCTGCGCACTTTGTCCTCATAGAGGGCACCACGAGCACTTGGCTTGGTTTGTACGGGCTTTGTGCTCTTTCGCGCGGGCCTCGGGAGGGGACCGGACATTGATGCTCCAGGACGACGTCGGTAGGTACGGACCGAGACTAGCGTTTCCAATGGAAACGCCGACCTGCGGCGGGCTGGGCGTTTCCATTGGAAACGCACACCGGGGATTCGGCAGCTGTCACGGTTCGAGTCGTTACGTCACGAATCCCAGCCTCCGTGTGGCGGCCACGTCCAACTCAAGCAGCATCGTCAGCTGTGGGGCCAGCTCGATCGGGGCTCCGAAGAGGTGACAGAGCATCTGGCCGGCGTGGTTGACGGCCTCGGCCAGCGTCCGCCCGAACCCTGTCTCCGTGAGCGCGGGCAATGTCGCGGCGAAGTACCCGTCCGACCAACTGACGTAGAGCTGAAACAGGTGCGCCTTGAGGATCCGCCAGTCGTCGCTCCGGGCCATTCCGAGGAGAACTCTGCTCGGCTTACGAGCTTCGTCTTCGCGGGGCTCCACCCAGCTCTCGACGTCGCCGACGCTGGAAAGCGTCACGTCGTCGTCTCGGTCGGCGTCGTAGCAGTGATAGCTGCCGTCATCCTCGACAGAGACGTTCAGCCTGCTCTCGCCAAGGAGTCCGAGCGACCACAAGGGCTCCCCGTGCTTGACCACATCGAAATGCCAGCCGGGGCGATGAGCCAGGAAGTTGCCAAGGGCTTCCCAGGCCGGCCAGGCATCGAAGCCCCCACCGAAGTCCTCGCAGACGTTCCGGTAGTCGCTGTTGGCGAAGTTGACGCGCACGGACTGATACGGCAGGCGTTCCATGGAGCGAGTATGGGCCGTCCGGTCGTCAAGGATCCCCTCGGTGGCCAGCTCGGCCGACCGTTGCACCTGGCGGCTTCTCCCTGCGGCGTTTCCAATGAAAACGCCGCACCGCGGGCGAGCGGCGAGGCGTCCCTGTTGGCCCTCAAACCCTGGTCCCGTCTCAGCGAATTGAGTCGAGTGCCGATCCGAATCAACGAAGCCAGTCGTCGCAGGGCGAGCAAATGGCTGCAGAAGACGGCTCGATGAGCGGCTGTCTCACCGAAGTTTGTCCGTCCTGGTCAGCAGATCGGTGCCGACTAGGTTCGTTGAGAACGGACAAACACGAAAGGCCCCGCACCCCGCGACTGTGTCCGCGGTGCGGGGCCTCACGTTGGTGTGGGCAGTGGTCGGTGACGGCTTGAGCCGCGCGAGTCTTCCGGCTTTGTCGGAGTCGAGGGGCGCGTCATACTCGATGCAGGCCCGCTTCCAGATCCGAGCAGCTTCTTCGTATCCCTCCTGGGCCTGCAGGCGTGCCCAGAGATCAGGGAAGTTGCGACCCGTGCCGTCACCTCCGAGATCGCCGTCCAGGAGCGTGGCGAGCTGATCGGGGTCCCTGGGAAGGCGTGGATCGAGGTAGTCGAGTCCGGGGACGTAGGGGTGTGCGGGCACGGTCGTGCCCGGGACATGTTGGGTGCTGCGCCTCTGCAGACGGAGGCTTGTGGTCATGGACGCGGCCTGGTCGAGGAAGTCGTAGGGGCCGAGGCGGATGTCGGGGCGGCCGGGCCGGGCGAGGACAACGGCGTACTGCTCCCCTTGTTCACGCAGCACCCGGCGGGAGGGACGGGCGTCCCAGGGTTACGGTGCGAGGCCGCGCTTGAGTCGGAGCGGGTGGTGGGGCTGGCCCGCCTGGGTGACGGCGAGCGTGCTGAGCCGGTGCATGCCGGGAAGGGCGAGGACTTCGGCGACGCGATCCGGACGGGCATTCGTTCCCCAGCCCGCGATGAGAGGCCCGCCGATGTATTCGGCGATGGTGGCCGAGGCTTGTAGGTAGGCGTTGTTCTCGGGACCGACGGGGTCGCCTGCGGCCGCGAGGTCGCGGGGCTTGGTCGCCTGCCACGCGTAGAGGTTGACGATGAGGAGGCCGCCGCATCCCCAGTCCTGGGCGGAGGTGATGCAGCGCTGGCTGGTGTTGTCGTCCGTGGTCGCGTTCGCGGTGGATGGGTTCAGGAGGACGAAGACGGCGGTCTTGCCGGTGTCCGCCCACTCCCTTATGAGGAGGTAGCGGTATCGCTCGCAGTCGGACAGGACTGAGGAGCGTCGTATCTCAGGGTGCTGTGCTGGTAAAGCCTGTGCCATCGTTGATCCATTTCCTCGGAGCGTTCTGGTCTCAGGTCTGTCCGCGGCCGACGGGCTCGGGGCGCGCCGGGCCAGGAAGCGGGTCAGCCGTTCGGGCCTTCAGGACACGGGGCAGGTGGACGTGGAGGCGCTCGATCTGCACATCCAGGCCTCGCTGCCGCAGCCTCGGCGCGAGGAGTTCCGTCAGTCCGCTGGCACTTTTCCGGTCTAAGAGAACGATCAAGATCGGGTTTCTGAGCATCTTCACCGTCTGGTTCATAGGGAGGCTGGCCACCATCAAGGCCGCTGCTCCTGCCACCCGCACGGCCGTCCGTCGATTGCATGCACCCCACTGGTGCCTAGGCCGACCACGCTTTCAAATCGCGTTGTGACGTCTGCGACGAAGTGGAAGATCGGCCTGCCGATCGCAATGGTTGCCTTTTTGGCACTGCTGATCTGGGCGCCGTGGTGGTTGGACGGCTCGCATTTCGGCGATGAGCTGACGCCGGGCGAGGCCGCGGTGGTCAGTGGTCTGCGCACGGCTCTCGTCGCGTTCGCGGCCGCCGCGGTCGCGACCGCCGGCGTTGTCTACACGCACCACAACCTCGCACACTCGCGGAGAGTGCTCGAGGAGTCGAAGCGGACCTCCCAGGAACAGGCCGAACATGCCCAAAGGGCGCTTCGGCAGTCCGAGGAACATGCCACACGGCAGGCTGAGCTGACGCGCCAGGGGCAGGTCAATGACAGGTATATGCGGGCGATCGACCTACTCGTGCGAGAGTCGTTCAGCGAGCGGGTTGGGGGCATCTACGCCCTTGATCGGATCATGCGGGAGTCTGAGCCGGACCACATCATGGTGGTCGAGGTACTCGCTGTATTTGTGCGGGATCACGGGCGTCCCTGGAGTACCAATGATGAAAGCCTGGCGCCGGGACTACAGCCCCGGCTTGCGGGGGACGTACAGGCGGCTCTGAACATTTTGGGGGCCCGCCCAGAGGACTCCAAAGTCGTGGTGGATTTGCGAGAGACCTATCTGCGCGGCGCAGACCTGACCGACGCCAACTTGCAGCGGGCGATCTTGTATGCCGTCAACCTGAGTCGCGCGATCCTGGCCGGGAGCAACCTCAACCACGCCAACCTGTGGGGAGCGGACCTGCGGGGCGCGTTCTTCCAGAGAGCCAGCCTGCAGGAAACGATCCTGCATGAAGCCAACCTTCGCGGAGCGGAAATCACCGTGGATCAGCTCGTATCGGCACGACCGACGTTGAAAACAGTATTGCCAGTCAGCCTTGAGAACGATCAGCGAGTCAAGGACCGGATCAACGAGGTGCAGCGAGAAGGCGTCCCTGCGCCGTCGTAGTGACGCCGTTGCGAGCGGTGGTTCCCTGGGGTCGATGCTCAGGTGCAGGGTCACCGGGGGGTAGCCACGCGGCGACGGCGCCGTTGCAGGGCCAGTCACGTGCTGATCCCCTCGGGGTGTGCGGCCAGTTCCAGGAGCACGGTCGCGTGGCAGTAATCGGGCTCGCCTGCGCGGGGAAGTGAGCACGTGCAGGCCAAGTCCCGGCCCTGTAGATGGCTCAGGCCGGTGAGGACGCGGCGCCGATCGAGGGTCCTGCGGCCGACGGCGTAGGTGTCGGGGCCCTCGCCGTTCAGCCAGGCCCGGTATCGGGTGCTGGCCTCCTGGCGGGCGGCCGCGGGGGTGCCCAGGTCTTGGGTGGTGCCGTCCGGTGCGATGACGACACAGTTCTCGATGCGCCAGGGGTTGCCGTAACGGCTGCTGCGGTCGACGACCTTCGCCCTTCCGACGCGCCACCCCTTGGTGCGCGTTTGCTGGATACGTGCCGGTGTTGGCGGAGGGGCAGGGTGTGCAGTATGCGCGGCCGTACGAACACTGCTGTGGGGCCGGTGTTCTCCCATTGCCGCACCAAAAGATAGCGGTACCGGCCGCAGTCCGAGATGACTGCGGCGCGCCGTATCTCAGGGGCCGCGGTGGGGGTCTGTTCAAGGGATTCCATGGCTGTCCGTTCGTACGACGGGTGTTGCCGAAGGGAGTTGCGCTTGGGTGGGGTCGTTGTTCCGAAGGCCGTGGACGGGATTCGAGGGCGGTCGGGCACGAGAGGCGGGGGTGGCGAGATGGAGGCGGGCTGGTTCCCGTGGTGCGCCAACATGGGTCACGGGGCCGGTTCTTCGGTGACCGGCCCGTGTTCGGCGATCAGGACCCTCCACCGGATCCAGTGCGCGCTCGTGCAAGTCCAGCGGGTTGGGCCGCGGGTCCAGAGGCGTCCATCACGGTCCCGCACGGCGCGCACGCCGGCAGGCGCCTGGAAGGAGCCGGGCCCGTCCGGGCGCCAGGTGCGGGCGGTCGCTGTGCTCACTGGGCGGTTGCGTTGGCCTCGGGCTGCGCCGCTCCCTCATCTGCCAGCAACTGGTCGACGGTGGGTTCGTCGACGCACAGCGCATAGGCGATCTCGTGTCGGGGCCAGTTCCGCGCGGCGTACTCGCGGGCCAGCGCCATCCAGGCGGCGGGGCGGTCGTCGGGTTCGATGTAGTCGGTGCTTTCGAGCATTGCTGCCTCCCTGAAGGCAGGTTGTCGATGGGTACGGACGTGGCCCTGTTCGGCTCTGGACCGTGTGCGTGGGGGTGCTGCCCGTCCCCTGCTCCCCCGGTGGGATGACTCGGGAGGTCTTTACGCCGTAAAGAGCAGAGATCGTTCTGGTCCACAAGCAACCGCGCAGGAGACGGGCCGGGGGCGGGTGTCGCAGTAGAGGAGGGACGATGGCAAGGCCCCGCAGCCGCTCCAGAACGCGGGCGACGGCGGGGCCTTGTTGCTCGTGCTGCTCACACGGCTGGGTTGGATACGGCGAGCAGGTCGTGCCCGTACGCCTGCATCCAGGCCGTGCAGAGGTCGTGATCAGGGTTGGCCGGGGCGGTTGGCCAGATGCGGCGCCAGGTCGGACGCCGGTCTTCCATCGCGACCTGGTCGAGGCGGTCGTGGTCGTCACAGTCGCCAGCGGGCCAGTGCTCGAAGAGGACCAGCGGGCCGGGGTAGCGAGCGGCAAGTTCCGTCCAGATCTCGCCCGCACTGTTGGTCGTGGAGGCTCCGAGGCCGGTCTCCGTCACGATGGCAACGTGGCCTTCGCCTTCGGCCTTCCAGACCCGGAGATGGGCGATTCCTCCGCCGGCTGCGCACGCCGACCGGAAGGGCCAGGCGGGATCGTCACGGACGAGAGCTGCCCGCGCGTCGGGGACCGTGGGCAGCGGGAGGAAGAGGGGCGGTGGGGTCGGGTCCATTCGTGTCTCCCGAGGTCGGGGCTAGCGCCCATGCTGTCAGTCGGCTGCCGGTCATCTGGCAGATCTCCGGCAGTGGGTATCAACGGTGTCCTCCGTGGCTGCGCAATGAGGACAGGCAGAGGGCGGCGGTCTTTACGGCGTAAGGACCGCCGAGGGGAGTCAGGCTTCGGAAGCTGTTGTCCTGGCAGGGCGGAGAGGCGGCACGGCGTCGTGCAGTCGGCCGTCCAGGAGGCGCCCGGCCTTCTTCTTGCCGAGGCGGATCATCTCGACGCGGTGGCCGAGTCCGTCGACCGGGTCGCCCACCAGGGCATGGCCACGCTGGTTTCCGCCGATGGCGATGCGGCCAGACGGCGCCCACGCGCCCCATTGCTTGAAGAAGTAGGGCGTGCCTGCTGCGTCGCACTGGTCCCGGACGTTGCGGGCCCATGCGGGGTTCATCGGGCGGGCCTTGGCACCGGATTCGCCTCCGGCGATGACCCAGTTGATGCCCGCGCCGGTGGTGACGTCGGCCAGGTACGGTTCCAGAACGATCTGCTGCACGAGCGGTTCACACGAGAGGAACCGGACGGCGGCGTTGACCTTGAGGAGGAGGGGGATGCGCTCTTCGGCGTAGCGCTGGTCTTCGACGCTGGTGCCGATCCACACGTGGTCCGGCCAGGCGTCGCCCCACGGGGCCATGGCTGCGATGTTCTCCGGCCGTTTGGTCAGCAGTTGCCACCGGAGCCAGGGGGTCTGTTCGATGAGCTGCCAGAGACGGTCGCGGGGTTCGGTGACCTGGGGGTGGTCCTCGAAGACGTCGGCCATGGAGGCCGTGAAGACGCGGAGGGGTACGCCGGCGTCCTCCGCCTGGCGGTTCCAGGCGAGGGGCTTGCGCCAGTACTGGTCGGACAGCATCCGTCGCTCGCCGCCGCGGTGGAAGAGGTCGAGGCCCCAGCGGCGGGCGAATTGGTCCGCGTAGCAGTTCTTGCATCCGGGTGAGACCCGCGAGCATCCCCACCAGGGGTTGAAGGTGCGGTCCGTCCATTCGATGCCGGTGTTGTCACCCACGGGTCTGTTCTCCTGCGTGGTTGAGGGTCTTGGTCGTCTGGGGGTTTGGGGTGTGCGAGAGGTAGGAGGCGTACGCGGCCTCCGCGAAGCGCCAGGCGGCGGGTGTGTGCCGCTTCGGTCGCCACAGATCGGGCTCGACGAGTGTCTCGAGCTCACCGCTCTCGTGGTCGAGGAAGACGCCGATTCCCCAGTAGTTCGCCTCGGACAGCAGGTACTTGCGGCGGGGCGGTGTGGGGGTGACGACGGCGCGGGTGCAGAACGGTGCGTAGGAGCTTGCTCGCCCGATGCTGTCGCGGGTGCAGGTGGCGTGGATGGTGGCGAGGTCGACGCGGCGGAGGGGCAGGGAGTCGGCCCCCGGAGTCCTGGTCTTGGTGGGTGTGGTGTTCGCGGGGTGGGGTTTGGCATCCGGGCGGCCGGTCTCAGGGGTCGACGGCCGCCCCGGGCCGTTCAGGGGGTGTGTTGGGCAGGGACTGTGCGTGGCCTTGCAGCGCTCGGTCAGGTCCGGCGGAGCCAGCTCCGCACGAGGCCTGCCAGCCGTCGCCTGCTGGACAAGGGCGGCAGCGCTGGGGCGGGCTCCTCCGTGTGGGTAGCTTCGGTGGGAGTGGAAGGTGCGCGCTGCTCGTGGGCGGCGATGAGGTCGCCGAGGGCGCTGGGGTCGTCGGTGGAGTCGACCCACTTGCCGGAGGTGTGCCAGACGCTGGTGAGGCAGGTGTCGGGGTCGTTCCACGTCTGGTAGTCGCCGTATCGCTCGATGAACCCGTACTCGGACAGGACCTCGGGTCCCAGTTCGTCCTCGCTGGCGACTTGGCTGAGGTCGACGCCGCCCTCCAGTACGTGGATGGCGTTGACCTGCAGCCGCATTCCGTCCCCCGGGACTTGGGGAAGTTGAAGGTGGCCGGTGACGCGGAGCAGGTCGCTGGCGCCCAGGTCGTTCACGACCGCGTGCGCCAGCTCGGGGTTGGTGACCGTACAGGGCATCACCAGTTCGTCGATGCGGTCCTCGGTGGGGGAGACGACCAGCTGGAACCGGACCGGCGTATCGGGCAGGTCGTCCGGGAGGGTCTCGTCGTCGAGGTAGCCGTCCAGGACGATCAGGCCGTCGGGCTCGCCGGGAGGCGGGACCGGGATGGGCACGGTCATCGCACGGCCCTCCTTCCCTCTCGGCCGCGGGGACGAAGCGACCGGGGAACTGCACCGAGCGTCCTGCGGCGTTGCGCGTGCTGGCGGGCGTGTGCTCGCCCGTGGGCATGCGTGCAGGGCGCGCAGGGTTCTTCCTCGCGGGCTTCGTGGCAGTCGTGGCCTTCTACCGTGCCGCAGGGGGCGGTGATGTCGTGCAGCACGGCGAGGGCGTACAGGGTGTCGGCCTGGATGCCGGTGCGGGCGGTGATGGTGCGCTGCTTGAAGCCGTCGCGGAGCAGGCCCAGGGCGACGGCCTGCATGAGGGTCAGTGCCGGGTGCGGGTTGGGTATGACGGAGGTCGCCATCGTGAGGAGTTCCTTTGCGGTGCGGCTGTTAGTCGGGAGTTGCGGCGAGCCGGTGCGTACGGGCGTGGGTGCGTACGAGACGCAGTGCCGGCCGTGTGGTGACGGGAGGCCGCGGTTCCGGGCTCTCGGCGTCGACGGTGAGGACCACCAGGCGTAGGTCGGTGTGGTGGGTGTCGGGCAGGGCGAGGAAGCCGCTGACCGTCAGCAGGGCTCCGGGGGGCAGCTGGGCGAGGTCTTCGGCGGCTACCGGGTCGGCGAGCGCACAGGGCAGAACCGTCTCGCGGACTTCGTGATCGAGTTCTGCGGGGCGCGTGCTGTGCGCGTCGGGCGTGTACAGCAGGCGGAAGTAGGCCTGGCCGTCGACGAGGACGGCGGCTTCGGCCAGCGCGCCGCTCAAGGTCATTTCGTGGGTGTGGACGGACATGCTGAGCTCCTCGCGGGTCGTATGACCGTCTCGGGCGCGGCCGGGAGGGCAGCGGTGCTGGCGGAGGGTTCTTTGCGGAGGTGGGAGGCGAGGCAGGCCGCGTTCTGGGGGAGCGCGGCCGCGACGCGACGGCGGAGGGGGTCGTCGGGGACCCACAGCCGTTGGCGTCCCTTCACTTCGGTGACGGGGGTGGGCAGCTGGACGGCGTCGGAGAGTTCCCAGTGCCAGGTGCTGTCGCGGTCGGCCCACGGGCTGCACCGGCCGTCGCAGTCGGTGTGGGCCCCGGTGATCCGGGCAATGGCCACTACGGCTCCCCTGGGTAATTCCAGGTCTCGGGGCACCTGGCGCAGGGCCGCTTGGTCGGTGTCGAGACCGGCGTGGACGAGGATCAGCCCACCGCTGAAGCTGCTGGGCGGCCAGCCGCGGTTCTCGATGTCCTTGCCGAGCACGGCCACGGCGGAGGCATGGGGCTGCCAGAGGGTCAGAGCGCGAACCGGATACGGCTCGCTGACAGTGGGTTTCCTCATGCCGAGGCCCTCGCTTCCTGTGCCGGGTGGAGGGCTGTTTCCGGGCTGGCCGTGGGGTCGGCGACGCGGCGGTGGGCGCGGCGGCCGTTGCGGCCGCGCGACTTCTTGATCACGTACATTTCGTCGTCCGCGGCTTTGAGTACGGTCGACGCGGACGGCTCCGGCACGTCGGTGACACCTACGGCACCGATCGAGGCGTCGACCTGGAGCGGGCCTCCCGGCCAGGGCACGGGCTGTGCGAGCTCGTGGGCCAGGTCGTCGATGAAGCCCTGCAAGTCCTGGTCCCGGATGCTGATCGCGGCGACGAACTCGTCCCCGCCGAGACGGGCGGACATGCTGCGCGGTCCGCCGTTCTGGTCGACGAAGTCGTCGAGTCGGCCGCCCGTCGCCTTGAGTACGGCGTCCCCTGCCGGGTGGCCGAAGTCGTCGTTGATCGGCTTGAAGCGGTCGAGGTCGAGGAGGATCACGTGGGTGATGCGACCCTGGCGGATCAGGCGTTCGGTGCGGCGCATCCAGGGGCGTCGCGTCCACAGGCCGCTGACGGGGTCACGGCGTTCGGCGCGGAGCATGCGGGAGAGCAGGCCCGCGTGGATGCCCCATCCGGCCGCCGGTATGGCGGCGAGCAGGATCTCGTTCACGGCTGTCCCGCTTCGTTGTCGGCGACGGGGCGTACGACGACGTACTGGTCGTCGCTGAGGGACTGGTGGACGTGTGCGTCCTGGCCGGCCTCGGCGGCTACGTCGTCGGCCTTGGCTAGGGAACGCGGCTGTCCGGTCCCGATGGAGTAGAGGCGCTCGCTGGGTCGGCCGGCGCATGTCCGGCAGCCGGGGGCCCGGGACGTGGTTGCGGATTGGGTTAAGGCTGTGGTCATCTCGAAGTGCCTCCGTTTCGGGGGTCGGTGGGGCGCGCCCGGTGGTTGGTAGGCCGAGGGCGCGCCCCGCGGCGTGTTCGCGGGTAGGGCACTGCCACGCCCGGGCGGGGCGCGGCTGAGGTGTTGGTGTGCCGAGGGTGGTCCGCAGCTTTACGGCGTAAAGAGGGGACCGGCTCAGATGGCGGCGGCCGCCGTGAGGAACGCACGGTCCGCGGTGAGGGCACGGTTTCGGCGGGCGTCCATCTCCGCCCGGGTGACCGTCGGTAGATCTTCGTCGTGCGGCTTCACCGCGTAGGTCGCGTCGCCCGCGGCGCCGGCCAGTCTCAGCAGTTCCGCATTGCGGGTCAGGACGCGCAGTTCGTACAGGCGGAGCGTGACGTCGTCGCGGGAGGTGTTGCTTGTGCTGTTGGCGGCCTCCGTCTCGCGGGGGTCCGAGTTCTCCCGCCGGGCGATCTCCCAGCGTTTGTAGAGGTGTCCGCGGTGGACGGAGAGCTGGGACGCGAACCGGGCTGCGGTGGTGCGAGGTTGGTCCTTGCGGGTGGTGTGCCGCAGGAGGAGGGGTTCGAGGACCGTGCCGAGCAGGGTGCCCGCGACAGCGATGAGGCTGGCGAGTGCGGCGTCCATCGGTGCCTCTGGTCAGCCGAAGGCCAGGCTGTGGCTGTGGCAGCCGTCGCACCACGGTTCGTCGGGTGCGCCGCCGAGGTGGACGCTCTGCAGGTCTGCCGCGTCGGTGACCTTCACCCACAGCGGGCCCGGGCAGCCGTCGGTGCAGGCCTCGTTGAGGCGGGCCTGCCATTGGTGGTCGTACGGGTCGCCGTCGTCCATCCAGCGCACCGTGATCTCACGGCTGGCCACGGCGAAGGTGCCGGTGGCGAAGCCGTCCTGGCGCTCGCTGTGCCAGGCGAATACGGCGGCCAGGTCCTCGCCGAAGGTGCGCCGTACGTCGGCGAGCGGGTCGGGGTCGGCGGTGGCCGCGCGGCACAGCAGCAGGCCGAGCAGGTCGAGTTCGTCGGCGTAGTACGCGTGGTCGAAGCCCTCGTCGATCAGCTGGTCGAGGGTGGGTACGCCAGCCGCCTGGCGGGTGATGGCATCGGGCGGCACCTGCTTGGCCTTCGTGCGCGTCTCCTGACGGGCCAGGCATTCCTCCACGGGGACCCGGAACACGATCGCTACGGTGGGCATCCGCCAGTGCCGGGCACGCTGGATCAGGTAGGCGCGCACACCGCGCTCACTGTTCGTGGAGTCCGCAAGGACGGGCAGGTTTCGGGTGAGGCGGGCGTCCAGCAGTTCGCGGAACACCACACTTGCGATCGGGGTCGCGGACTGGTCTCCGGGCGACCCGGTGGCCTGCCACCGGTAGTTGTCCAGTTCGAGCCGCCAGTCGGGCGGGAACGCCCGAGCGACGCGGCTCTTTCCGCTGCCGGCGGCGCCGACCAGCGCAAGTAGGAACGGGCCGTCGGGAAGGGGGAGCGGGGTGAGCGCGGGCTCGCTGGTTCGGCGCACGAAGTCCTCCGTGGAAAGGGTGGGCGAATGCGCACGGAGGGCTGGCAGGCGGTGCCGCTTGCCCGTCATGCGCAAGTTCGGGGGCGGCAGTCGCCGATAAGAAGGGAGTCGGTGGGCTGCCGTCCAGTGGTCCGTCCGGGTCTGGCCGGTCCTCCGCACGGTCCCGATCCAAAGGCGGACCGGGACGGCACGGAGACCCGTCAGCTGCGCGGGGCGCCGTTGACGCTGGAAAGGTCGGCGCGCGGTGTGTCGACGCGGTCGACGGCGGGCGCGGCCTGCTGAGGTGTCGGCTCGGCGGGGGTTGCGCGCGCCTGCTGGTCGAGCAGCAGCAGGAACTCCGCACCGAGTTCGGGCGCGGCCAGGACCACCCGCAGGATCGAGGCGAGGCCGTCGCGTTCGATGGCGTTGAGGCGCTCAGCCACCTCGTGCGCTTCTTGGTGGGCGACGACGGTTCGGAGGTAGGCGTCCTCGGTGGTGGCCGTGCGTACGGCACCGCAGAGGCCGCATCGGAAGGTCGCCTCGTCCCAGCCGGTCTCCGGCTTCGGCTGGCTGAGGGGCGATGTGTTGGGGACGGTACTCACGTTCGACCGCCTCTCACTTGGAGGCCGCGATGAGGGCGGCGGCCGTCTCCACGGCGTGATGGAACGACTGGTCCAGGGCGTAGTTGCCGCCCAGTGGGCCGCCCAGGGCGTAGTACTCCTCCTTGCCGATGGCCTCGGCGAGAGCCTTGAGGTGGATCCGACGGTCGGCCCACCAGTGGGTACCGGCGGACAGGGCGAGCGCGGCGATAACCCGGGAGGGCTTGAGGCGCAGGCCGAGCACGCGGGAACCGGTGAGCAGGACGGCGGCCTGGGTGGCGGTGTAGGTGGCGACGTGGGCGGTGCAGGCGATGCGTCCGGCTCGGCTGGACTGGCCCTCGTTCTCGTCGTGCTGGCCCTTGGTGAGGGCTTGGTGGTGGGACTGGATCCAGTGATCGCCTACGTCCGCGGCCATGCGGAGCAGGGCGTAGGCGGCGGCGAAGCGGATCGCTCGGGTGCTGTGCTCGGTCATGGAGATGCTCCTCAATGCGTTGAGTAAGTACAGGGGTTGGTCGTTGCGCTGGTCGCGCCGTGGTCGGCGTGGTGTGTCCGGTCGGCGCGCTGATGATCGGCTCAGTGGCTGTGGCGGCGGATCCGTCCGCGGAGCGGCCGAGGGGCCGGTGTCCTGGCGGCGAGGGCCTGCACGAGGCGCTCGCCCATCAGCTGCATCTGGTCGGGGCCGAAGTACTCGGGTGCGAACTCTTCGCCACCGCAGACGGGGCAGAGGTGATCGTGTTCGAGAACCTCCATGCTCCGGGAGCAGCCGTGGTCTTCAGTGTGGGAGTGCACTGCGCCGGTTGTCTGGTCAGCTGGTGCGGTGTGCCGCCGTGCAGCGGGCGCACAGGAAGCGGCAGGTCTCGCTGAAGGGGTCGGTCGTGGCAGTGCCGATCTCGGCGAGGTCTCCGCAGTTGTCGCAGACGGTGCCGAGCAGTTTGCGGAGCTCGTCAAGGTGGTTGGCCAGGCTGGCGCGTTCGCTGGCGGGCATGTCAGCGACGATCTTCTGCGCGGTCTCGCGGTCCCCGGTGCGTACGGCGTGCAGGGCTGCGGTCGCCCGGCGCGCGGACGGGTCGGTCGGCACCTCGTAGGGGTCGGTGATCTTGTCGAGTGCGTCGCGGATGCGGGCGGCGTGGTCCACGACGAAGGAGCGGTGCTGCTCCGGCGTGAGGCCGTTGGTGTGGGCGGTGGCCTCGTGGTCGGGCGGACCGGCCGTCTTCGCCAGGCGCTCCAGGTGGAGTGTCGCCACGACTAGGTCGCTGATCATCGGGGTCTCTGCGTGGCGGACGCTGTGCCGGTGGGACTCGGTCGTCTCCGGTGATTCCGCGCGGCTGTGGGTGATGTGCGTGGTCGTCATAGGGTGCCGCCCTCCTTGCCGGTCGGAGTTCGCCCTGTCGGGCCTCCGCACCGTCCCGGTCTACGAGAGACCGGGGCGGCACAGGGGACCGGCAGGGGTCAGACCGCGACCGGCTCGTCCTTCAGCTCGCGGGTGACGTGCTGCTCCAGGAGGTCACGCACCTGCTCCATGGACGTGACGGGGACCGGCTCGGTCCTGGTGGCGGGGGCGACGAAGGAGTACTCGTGCCTGGGGTGCTTCCCGCTGTCGTCCTTCTCGTAGTACACGTACGCGCCGTCAGCGAGATGGAACATGGCGCTGGTGCCGTCGACGCCCACCCACAGCCCCCTCTTGCCCAGCAGGGCGCCTGCGGGGTCGACCTTCCCGGAGTAGAACGCGGCCTCGTGAGCGGCCCCGGCCTGCGCCGCATCGGTCAGGAGATCCATGACGTCCTCGGGGTGGCTAGGCAAGGATTCCGCCGGCTCCTCCATGCTCCGCTCGGCCGCCGGGGAGTACGAGGTGCGGGTGAGCTCGCGCAGCGACGCCTTGAACGTGCTGAGCAGCTGCATGACGCCAGCGGCGAGGCCGAGACCGAGGCCGCCCCCGAGCGCCCCGGCCCAGCCACTGGGCACGCCAGGCGCGTTAGAGCCCACCCAGCCGCCGGTGCAGGCGGCGGCGGCCAGGATGACGAGTTCGAGGCCTGCCACGGCGATCGCTCCCATAGGGGTGGCAATCGCCGCGGCGGCTTGCTTGGTCTGGGACATGAGGATCTGCTCCTTCGGGATTCGGGAGTGGGTTGGAAACACGGGTAGGCCACCTGATCTGGGATCAGCCGGTCACTGAGAGGTGTTGCGGTCTGGACCCCGGACGTCAGTCCGTCCGGTGCCGGGATACGAAGACGAGGGGCCCATGGAGATACCGCACCCTGGGCCCCCGACCACGCGAGCGACCATGAGCCCCGACCACCGGTCACAATGCGGCAACGTGCTCCCTGGGCTGCCGTGGTCGGGGCTGATGGTCGGGCCGACCATGACAGACCCGGGCGATGGAGTGCTCGAGCGTCCGCTCCGGCGCGGGGTGCCGGCGGGAGCGGCTCATTGCAGCCGCGCTCAGCCAGTCACGGTCTGAACCCGCTCCTGGAGGCTGTCAGTGTCCGCGCTGTCTCCTTGAGCACTGCCGGGTACGGGACGGAGCATCGCCAACACCCCGTCCAGCTCGTCCGGCTTCACGAGGACGTTGCGCGCCTTGGAGCCCTCGCTGGGCCCGACGATGTTGCGGGACTCCATGAGGTCCATGAGCCGCCCGGCCTTGGCGAAGCCGACGCGCAGCTTGCGCTGGAGCATCGAGGTCGACCCGAACTGGGTGGAGACGACCAGCTCGGCCGCCTCGCACAGCAGGTCGAGGTCGTCGCCGATGTCCTCGTCGATCTCCTTCTTCTGCTTGGTGCCCACGGTGACGTCGTCCCGGAAGACGGGTGCCATCTTGTCCTTGCAGTGCTGGACGACGGCCGCGATCTCGTTCTCGGTCACGAAGGCGCCCTGCATACGGGTCGGCTTGTTCGCCCCCATCGGCAGGAACAGCCCGTCGCCCTTGCCGATCAGTTTCTCGGCGCCGGGCTGGTCGAGGATGACGCGGGAGTCGGTGAGCGAGGCGGTGGCGAAGGCGAGCCTGGAGGGCACGTTCGCCTTGATCAGACCAGTGACGACGTCGACCGAGGGCCGCTGGGTGGCAAGCACCAGGTGGATGCCGGCCGCGCGCGCGAGCTGGGTGATGCGCACGATGGCGTCCTCGACGTCGCGCGGGGCGACCATCATCAGGTCGGCGAGCTCGTCGACGATCACCAGCAGGTACGGGTACGGCTGGAGCTCCCGCTCGCTGCCCTCCGGCGCCTTCACCTTGCCGTTGCGCACGGCCTCGTTGAAGTCGTCGATGTGCCGGAAGCCGAACGCCGCCAGGTCGTCGTAGCGCAGGTCCATCTCGCGCACGACCCACTGGAGCGCCTCGGCGGCCCGCTTGGGGTTGGTGATGATCGGGGTGATCAGGTGCGGGATGCCCTCGTAGGCCGTCAGCTCGACGCGCTTGGGGTCGATGAGGACCATGCGGACGTCCTCGGGGGTCGCGCGCACCATGATGGAAGTGATCAGGCAGTTGATGCATGACGACTTGCCGGAACCGGTGGCTCCGGCGACCAGGATGTGCGGCATCTTCGCGATGTTGGCCATGACGTAGCCGCCCTCGACGTCCTTGCCGAGCGCCACCAGCAGCGGGTGGTCGTCCTCGGCGGCCGCGGCCAGCCGCAGCACGTCGCCGAGGTTTACCATCTCGCGGTCGGTGTTGGGGATTTCGATGCCGACCGCGGACTTGCCCGGGATCGGGCTGATGATCCGCACGTCCGGGCTGGCGACGGCGTAGGCGATGTTCTGGGTCAGCGCGGTGATCCGCTCGACTTTCACGGCGGGGCCGAGCTCGACCTCGTAACGGGTGACCGTCGGCCCGCGGGTGAAGCCGGTGACGGCGACGTCGACCTTGAACTCGGAGAAGAGGTTCGAGAGCGAGGCGACGACCGCGTCATTGGCGGCGCTGCGTGCCTTGCCGGGGCCGCCGCGCGTGAGGAGGTCGAGTGCCGGCAGGGCGTAGGTGGTGTTGTTCGACAGCTGGAGCTGCTCCGCGTGCGCGGGATGTTCGCGCTCCTGGCTAGCGGGCGGCGCCTTGGTGAGGTCGGGGACGACCAGAGGGGACGGCATCACCCGGTTCGGCTGGGCGCTGGCGGGCGCCGGACTTGCTGCGGTCGTGAGTTTCCCGCGCCGTGGGAGGGCCTCATGCTGAACGCCGTCGGGGGCCTGTGCCTCTCCGTCGGGCCCGGAACGGCGGGAGCGCGCGGGCGGCGCCTCGCGCCGCTGCGGCGCGTGTCGCTGGTCGTCCTCGCCGGGCACGTCGGCTGCTTGCCCCTGGACGACGCCGAGGTGCGCGCCGAGCGACCGCAGCCGCTGCGGGATGGCGTTGACCGGGGTGGCCGTGACGACCAGCAGCCCGAAGAAGAGGAGCAGCACCAGCATCGGTACGGCCAGCACGTCGCCCATCGTGTATGTCAGCGGAGTCGCGATGCCCCATCCGATCAGGCCGCCAGCGTCCCGTATGGCCTGCATGCTGTCGCTGCGGGCCGGCGAGCCGCAGGCGATGTGGACCAGCCCGAGCACGCCGATGCCCAGGACGGACAGCCCGATGACGACTCGGCCGTCGCCCTCGGATTTCTCTGTGTGCCGGATGAAGCGCACGGCGAGGGCGCCGAGCAGCACCGGCACCAGCAGGTCGAGGCGGCCGAAGGCGCCGGTCACCAAGATCTCAACGAGATCGCCGACCGGACCCCGCAGGCCGGCCCATGTGCCCACGGCGACGATCAGCGCGCTGCCGAGCAGGAGCAGCGCGGCGCCATCCTTACGGTGCGCCGGATCGAGGTTCCTGGCGCTCCGCCCCATACTGCGGAAGAGCCAGTACACGATCCTGGTGCTGGGCGACGTCTTCGCCGCGGCCCTCTTGGCGGGGGCCCTCTTCGCGGCGGGCCTCTTGGCTGGTGACCTTTTCGCCGCGGCCCTCTTCACAGGGGCCTTTTTCGCGGCAGTTGTCTTGGCCGGTGACCTCTTTGCAGGGGGCTTTTTCGCGGCTGGCTTCTTGGCGGGTGTCTTCTTCACAGCGGGCTCCAGGGAGGTTGGGCAGGCAGGTGATGCGGGGTCCGGTGGCGGGGCCGGGCGGAGCGTTCGTCTTCCGGCGTCGCCACGTGGCCGGGTCTTCTGCTGTCAGGCGAGCGCGGTCACGATGAGCGCGAGGACGGCGATGACGATGAGGACAACGGCGGCCAGCGAGAGGCGGATGGCCCGCCCCAGCCCCTGGAACTTGGGCAGCGCGATCTGAGAGAGGACACGAAGCTGGTCCGCCCGGCGGTCGTCGCTCATCTCGGCGAGGATCTGCTGGGTGTCGCACGTAGCCCAGTAGGGGAAACTCGCACGGTCCGCGCCGTGCAGTCGGGGCAGGACGACGAACAGCAGCAAGATGGTGGAGGCGGCCAGGGCGAGGACCGCGAGTCCGCCCGCGACGAGGCACAGCACGGGGAGATCCTTGTCGGCCGACCCCACCAGGCCCGCGATGATTGCGCCGTTGAAGGCGAGGAGGAAGGAGGTCTTGTTGTCGGTGCGGCCGATCTCCGATGCCACGGTGGCGAGCGCGTCGTTGAGGTTCTGGTCGACGAGCGAGGACTGAGCGCCAGGCTCGGTGGTGGTCGGGGACGGGCTCACCGGGTGGCCTCCTTCGTCTTCCGCGCGGCCGGCGCCGGGGTCGGCACGGGCAGGCCCAGGCGCTGCGCGAGCGCGTGGCGGGTCGCGAAGTCATGGGCCGGGTCGTGGATGAACTCGGCGACCGTACGGAGTCGGCCGCGCAGCGTCTGCAGATCGTTCTCGATGGAGCGCAGGTCGACGGACTGGGGTAACGGAGTGGTGTCCGTGGTTTCGGAGCGGCCGGTCATCAGGCCTCCTTCTTGGATATCCCCGGCTTCAGCCGGGGGAGAAAACGAAGCACCCTCCCGCGTGAGCGGGGCAGGAAAAGCCGACTCGCCGCCAGGGCGGATCGGCGTATGAGGCGGCTGCCTCGGTGGGGTCGTTCAGCGGGTGCGGCGGGCGGCAGTGCAGCGTGGCTCTGTTCACGTCGAAGAGCAGCGTTTCGACAGCAGTCCGGGAGGCAGCGCCCGCGCCGGATGTACACGACTTCCGGCAGCAGCTCGGAGAGGACCCGCAGGACGCCGTCTGCCGCCCATCGGGAGTCCGGGGCAAAAGCGCTGGCTACGGGCGTAGGTGACAGCCGCCATCGCGCCGTTGCCGACCGCGGCCGGGTGCCCTCCCGTTCTCGTGAACATCGACTCTTCCGGCGGGCGGGTGCCTCCCGGAGCCGTGAACACGTGCTGTCGGGAGTCGTGAACAAAGCCAGCAGCGGCTGCAGAGGAAGCGGCAGTCCGCTCTGAAGGGATCGGTGGTGCAGGTGCCGAGTTCGGTGAGTGCGCCGCACTCGGCGCAGGCCGGGCCGAGCAGTTTGCGGAGTTCCTCAAGGTGGTCGGCGAGGTCGGCGCGCTCGTCGGGGAGCATCTCGGCGATGATCTGCTGGGCGGCTTCGCGGTTCCCGGTGCGTACGGCGGCCAGGGCCGCGTTCCCTGCGGCCTCCGGGGCGGTGATCGCGGCGTCGACGTCGTGGCCGGTGTCGTCCTGGGGCGTGCCCAAGGCCGCTGCCGTGGAGAGCGTGGTGCCGGTGACGACCGTCATACGTCGTCCCCGGCCGCGTCCGCGTGCTCCATGACGAGCGTGGCGTAGGTGGAGTCGTCGCCCGCCACGAGGCGTACCGCCTTGGCGAGCTCGATCCAGCCCTCGGCCCGTCCGGAGTGGTACGGGCACAGCTGCTCCAACGCCTCGCAGGCGGGGCACAGTTCGGGATCGGTGTGGTAGCGGGGCAGGCCGTCCTTGAGCTGCTGGACGCGGTCGCGCAACTCCAGGTATTCGCCGATGAGCGTTTCGACCGCGTAGGCGCCATCGCCATCCATGCCGGCGAGGACGCGCTGCGCGTCGCGTGCGGAGTCGAGCACGTACGACTCGGTGTCGGGGCCGAGGGTCATGGTCGAGGAAGTCCTTTCCGAACAGGATGTCAGGCGCCCCTGCTCTGAGCCCCATGCCGGTCGTGGGCCGGGGCGGGCGACGGGGCGGCCGACAGGCGGAGTGATTGGGGCCAACGGCGCGCTGGCTGTTCCGGCTCCCTGCCCGCCCCCGACCCCCGGTGACGGGGCCCGAAGGACGGACAGGCAGACGTCAGTTCGGCGACGGCGGCAAGAACGGAAGGGGGTAGGGCAGGTACTGGGGCGGCTCGGTCCTCGGCATACGGATCTCCGTGCTGACCTGTACGTCGGGAGGGGGCGGTGCCTCGTTGTGCACATCGACGTGAACGAACGCGAGCGGCGGGAGACGCAGCCCACGCAGCGCCAAGCTGGACAGCGCGGCCCACGCCAGGAGGCCGACTGCGGTGGCGATTGGGCGGCCGGGCCCGGGAGTTCCAATCGACACCATGATCACGGTGGCTGCGCCCCACACCGCCCAGGCGAGCCGGGCGGGGCCGTTGTGGAGGGCGCCGAGGACGAACGCGATGAGTCCGAGGGCCTTCCAGATGCTGTAGGTGGTGAAGGCGGTGATGGGCAGTCCCTGCGTGTGGGCGACGAGGTAGCGGCGTACGGGGTCGTCGATGGTGGCGCCCACCGCGTCCACGGTCGTGGCCAAGCCGGGCATGCCGGGCAGGAACTGGCCCAGCACCCATGCGCCGAGGAGGGTGACGGCGGCGCTGAAGGCCAAGTGGCGGACGGTTTCGTACCCCCACAGTTGCGCCAGCTTCGTCCGGGCCTGGCGGGTCCGGTGGCTGATCCAGCCGCGGGCCCACTGTAAGGAGGGCCACCGGGGCGTGTGCTGGTGGCCGTTCCCAGCGGTGGAGTTGGTGGTCATGATGGGTGTGCCTCTCTTCACGGAGCGCGCGGCGGCGCGCATCAGGTGGTCGTGAGGTCGGTGCGGACGTAGCGCTGTAGATCGGCGTCCCAGCGGGCATGGGTGAGCAGCCGGTTGAAGTCCTCGATGGCGTCCTTGGTGCCGGCGGGGCACGGAGTGAGACCGAGCTCGGGGTCCTCGATGAGCCACCAGTTCCACTCACGGCATTCAGCGGCTCCGACAAAGTCGCCGTTCCAGCGGCTTGCGCACGCGCCGTTGTGGTCGCATGCCGCGCGCTGACACCCGGTGTCTGGGCAGTGCGCGTGGTCGCAGCCCTCTTCGTGGAGCTGGCCGGGTGCGGCGGCGCAGTCCGGGCAGTTGAACAGCTGCGGGTCGTGGTCAGCCATGAAGCAGTTCCCCGGCAGCGAAGGTGTTCTTGGAGACGAGAAGCCCCGGGCGGTCCGGGGGTAGCTCGGTGACCGTCCAGCCGTCGTCGCGCAGCAGATCGGCGTAGGCGGCGACGAGGACGTATTCCTCGGCCTCGATATCGGTGAAGGACCGGCCGTTGAAGACGCTCGGGAACGGGGCGCGGTGGCAGACGCGGGTCTGCGCGGAGCCGGGTGCACCGGGTGAGCACAGAAATCCTGCCGTAGCGACGGCGCCGGTCGTGTCGAATGTGGCTGTCGGGTGGCGTGTCAGGAGGAGCGCGGTCACGGCCGCAGTCACGGCCGCAGTCTCGTCCTCGGATGGATCCGGGGTGTCCATGTGCATCCTCATCCAGTCGGTGGGAGCTGTTCCGGCTCCCTGCCCGCCCCCGGCCCCCGTGGCGGGGTTCGGGAGTGGACAGGCAGAGGTCAGCGTGAGCACGTCGTGGGATGGCGGCGACCGACGGTCACTGCGTGCCGTCGGTGATCTGGTTGTTGGTTCGCCCGAACCCGCGGGTTTCGGTGTGCAGTTCGGTGTGCTGCACGTAGACGGTGCCGGTGTACTGGTTGACCGTGTGGTCGGGCAGGGCGGAGGCGCCGTCGCGGAAGGCGCGCCCGATCATGCGGGCGGCGGCGCCGATCGTGATGAACACTCCGGCGGCGCCCAGGCCGGCGAAGGTCAGCTGCATCGGGCTGACGTTGGACAGTTGCCACAGCACCAGGGAGATGGCGCCGCCGACCGGCAGCGACCCCCAGGTGTAGACGATCACGAGGGTGGCGTGGTCGGTGGCCTTCTGGGACATGGGGGGTCGTCCGTGCTGGGCGAAGGGCACGGCGTTCCCCACGGTGGGTTGGGTCGGCGCGGGTACGACGTCCTTGTACCGGGTGGCGACGGGGGTGGTGCTGCTGTATCCCTCGGCGATCAGTCTGATCGACTCGAACTCTTCCTGAGCCGTCAACTGCCGCCGGGGTCCGTCGTGGTCGCGGAGGTCGGCCATGGGGTGCTCCCTTCTGTTCTGTGGCCGGAGGCGTGGGAACGGCAGCAGGGCGGGCCCGCCGTATGCGGCGGGCCCGCCCTGCTGCTGAGGCGCTCTTACTTGGCGGAGACGTTGTTGACGGTGTCGCTGAAGCCCTTGGCCCCGTTGCCGAACATCTCCTGGACCTTCTCGACGCCGGACGCGCCGAGGGGCGTCATCATCACGAGGATCCAGAAGACCGAGACGACGGCGACCTCCCGCTTGCGGAAGCTGCTGTCTTTCCTCATCCAGATGCCGATGCCGATGGCGACGAGCAGGGCGAGACCCGAGACGGTGAGTTGCATGGTTGATCTCCAACTTTCGTGAGAGGGGGAAGGGGCGGTGGGTCAGGCGTCGAGTCGCTCGACGGTGTGCCAGTCGCGGTCGATCTGGGTCAACTTTCCGAGCCGCTCCAGCCGCCTCGTGGCGTTGGCGACGTTGGGCGGCTTCAGGGAGGTGACCTCCGCGATCTGCTTGTTGCGGCGGGCGCCGCGGTCGACGGCGTGCCAGACGAGCTCGGAACGGCTGGGCGGCACCAGGGCGTCCAGGTCTTCGTCCTCGAGGTCTTCGGCGTCCAGGTTCACGCCGGCCGGGATGGCCGGGACCGGGGCGAGGTCGACGACGGTGGTGTTCTTGCAGCGCTTTTCCTGCTCCTGCTTGACCAGGTCGCGCAGGAACTGTTCTTCCTCGCCGGCGTCCATGTGCCGGTACTCGTCCCGCCGCAGGTAGGCGATGCCGGCAGGGCTCATGTCGGCGATGGCGTCTGCCTCGGCCTGAGTGAGGGTCGGGCGGGGCAGTTCGCGGGCGATGCGCACCGGGTTGGGGTGGAACATCATGCGGGACTGGGTGTACTGGTCGGAGCCGTCGGCGATGTAGCCCAGGCCGCCGGTGCCAGCGCCGTTGGGGAACTTCTCCGGGATCGGCTCCAGACGGAACTTGGGTGTCCTGGATCCGAGCGACATCACGTCGACGTCCGCGCGTGCGGTGCGGAACAGGGCGATGTTGCCGGACTGGAGCATGTCGCGGATGGCGTTGGCGTGCTTGTTGGTTCCGATGGAGTCGAGGTTGGGGATCTGCACGTAGACCCGGGCGCCGATGCCGGCGGACCGGGTCTGGCGGCCCAGGTTGGACACGCTGCCCAGGAGCGGGTTGACGTGGTCCTTGAGTGGGTCCATGACCATCTCGTTGAACTCGTCCCAGGTGACTTGCATCGGGGCGAACGGCTCGCCGGGGACGAAGAAGCTGCGGCCGTCCATGATGTAGCCGTCGGCGTCCTGCCATTGCATCTTCATCTGGGTCGAGAAGCGGAACTTGCCGACGTCGACGCCGGCCTGGCCCATGAGCATGGCGCCGTAGTGGCTCTTGACCATCCAGTCGAGCACGTGGGTCCAGGAGGCGAAGCCGGCGCCGTACTTGCCGTCGGCCAGCCACCCGACGATCCCGTTGATCATCTGGGCGATCAGGAGGGTCTCCTCCAGGCTGCTCTTGCCGGAGCCGGTGGTGCCGGAGGAGAAGGAGTGCACGGCGGACATGCCCTGCTGGCCGGTGAGCCCGAACTTCCCCTCGTTGGGGATCATCAGGCGCCAGCGGGAGGGGTCGCCGTAGATGTCCTTGCCGACCGTGACGTAGCCCCGTTCGTCCATGGCCAGCTGCTGCGGGTCCAGGGGGACGCCGTCCTGGAGCGGGTTGATGGACATCTCGTTGACCTCGATGCGGCGGGCGTCGATCACCCGCAGGTGCAGGTGGGAGACCGCGTCCTCGCCGTCCATGTCCAAGGCCTGGGCTATGGCGAGGGGCTGCACGTCGGCGACCGAGGAGCCCCGGCGCGGCATCAGCAGCTTGAAGCGCCGGCCGAACTCGGTCTCCTCCGCGTCGTACAGCTCGCTGCCGTGGTAGGGGTTGTACTCCTCCCACACGGCCGACAGGTCGTCCATGTCCAGCTCGCCAGTCCTGTTGCGCAGTTTGACGGTGAGCTTGGCGCGGGAAGCCGGCATGTCGTCGGGACGGTAGATGTTGACTCCCCGCGGCGGGACCTCGAACGCGATAGAGACCGCGTCCTGGCCGACGCCGAGGGCGGGCCGGGCGGTGGTGGAGACGATGATCGCGGTCAGCCGGTCCTCGTCAAGACGGACATCGGCGAGGTGGGACGCGGGCAGCGGGCCCTGGTCGCAGGCGATCCACTCGTCCCAGCGGGCCAGGTACCAGTCGATGCCGTCCGGGTGTTCGGCCGCCGCGGGCGATGCCGAATCCGGCAGTGCCCACATCCGCGCCCCCCAGGTCGCCGCGGTGGAGGCGACGAGGAGGCGAGCCCACCAGGGCACGTCGATGTAGCTGCTGGCGGGGATCACCGCGAGAGGGCCGGCCCGCAGCGCCATTTCCGTCGGGCTGTAGCGGCGCCACCAGCCGCGCTCCCAGTCGGGAAGTCCCTTGGCCCAGATGGCGCGCAGCGCCGCGGACCGCTTGCGGTAGGCGTCGGCTTTCGCCGCGCGGACCAGGGCGGCACGGTCGTCGTGGTGGCGCCAGCCGTCGGCGATGCCGATGGTCGGCACGAGCAGGCCGTCGGAGCCGACGGCTGGCCCGTACGCGTGGTCGAGGCCCAGGCGGCGGCGCATGCGGCGGACCCGGCGCCGGTAGCCGCGCCGGCTGCTGCGGGTCATCCAGTCCCACGGCTCTCCCTGCCCGGGCAGCCAGCGCCACGGGCCGGGGTGCATGCCGAGCGCGGCCCAGCCGGCCGCGACTCCGGTGGTGCCGAGGGTGGTGTACAGCAGTGGGTCACCGGACAGCCAGCCGGAGGCGATGCCGAGTCCGGAGCCGACGTACAGGCCCGGGTTGTGCATCTGGGCCATCCGCGCACGCAGTCCGGTCAGCTCCTGGGGAGCGGTCTCTTCCGTCTCTTCCTGGGTGGGTGTGGTCGTGGCCATCCGGTTCTTCTCCGTTTTCAGCGAAGACGAAGGGCGGGACCACGGATTGCGGTCCCGCCCTTCGAGGTGAGGGTGGTGTCTGGTGCCTAACGGGGCTGGATGAACTGCCGGTCGGCCATCTTCACGGTGTGGGTGCGGTTGGCTTCCCGCATCCGGCCGTGCTCCGCTTCGGTCGCTTCCGCCAGGCCCTGGGCGTTGGCCTGCAGGGAGTCGGCGCGGCCGACGATGCCCTGGACGTTGTCCGCCATGGCCTCCGACAGCGTGAAGACCTCCATGTAGGCGGTCGTGGTCGGCTCGTCGACCTCCAGCTTGGTCATCGCCTCGGACAGGTACTTCGCCGATTCGGCGCGGTCGTGGTAGCGCTTCTCCAGCCGCTCCACGGCCCGCTTGGTCAGGGCGGCTCGGACCCCGTACGCCGTCGCCCTGGCCAGGATGGCGGCGACGGTGACGATCGAACCAACAGCCTTTCCTGCGCTCATGGTCAGGCTCCCCTCGTCTCGTAGACCTCGGTGTGGGCGGAGGTGTCCTCGGAGTCGACGGCGTCGCTGATGTACGCCTCGCGTTCGGCGACCTCCTCCATGTCCAGGGCGATGTCGTAGTAGACGCCCTGGCCTGCGATCAGGTGGCCCTTGGCCTGCACGACCTTCTCGTCTTGGGCGATCGTGTTCTTCTTGAGCTCGTCGAGATGGGTGCCCATCCCCTGGTAGTCCTCCAGGCAGCTGGTGACCCAGGCCTGGAGGGACGTCCCGAATCCCGTGGCTTTCATCTGCGCGAGCAGGGTGTCACCGCGTCCGACCTCCCGATCGGCGCGGGCTTTGATCCGGTCGCAGCTCTGCGAGTCCTCCTTGCACATCAGGGAGAGCTCGTCGCTCTCCTCCGCGACGGACTCGTACGTCACCTCTGCTGCCATACGCCCAACTCCTCCACCGGCTGCAGCCGGTTCGCTGTCTCGGATCGGTCCCGACGCGGTGCCTTCGGGCGCCGCCGCCGGGCTTTCGGGTTCGGCGGCCGGGCTTTCGGGCCCGGCTGCCGCGTCTTCGGGTGCCGGCGCGGCGCCTTCCGGGTGCGCCGGGGCTGGCGCGGGTTCCGTTTCGGGTGCGCCGGGCGGTTCCTCGGAGCTCTTCGATTCCGAGGTGTCCTTGGTTTCGGCGGCGGCGGGCTCGGGTTCGACCGCCGCGTCCTTGGTTTCGGGTCCGGCCGTGGCCTCTTCGGGAGCCGGTGAGGCATCCGGTGCGGGAGCCGCGGGCTCCTTCGCCGACGCCTCTGCAGCCCCATCTGGCGGCGTTTCAGGGCCTGTTGAGGGCTCCGGGGCCCCCGGGGAGCCGTCGCCGCCTACGGGAGGCGCTGTGGCCCCCTCAGACGGCTTCGCGGTGCCGTCCGGCTCCGGGGGCTCGGTCTCCTCCTTGGGCCTCTCCAGCGAGACGCCCTTGCCCTTTTCCTTGCCGCTGTCGTCCCCCGCCGTCGGCGGATGCGCCGGGATCGGTGGCGCGTCCGGCGGGAGCGGCAGCGGCTCGTGCACCGGGGCCGGGTCGTCATGGCCCGCGGCGCGGCGGCGCTTGCGGTATTCCCGCAGGGCGCCCCGGCCGGTGTCCTGGCCCCAGGCCACGCCTCGCGCGGCCCACCCTCCGGCGCGGCGCCCCATCGGGGTCGCCACACGCTCGACGCGGGTGTGTCCGCGGTAGCCCGAACGGAACGCCTCCGGCAGCGTGAGCACCTGATCGCGCTCCGAGGCCGGCGGCTCCTTCCAGGGCGAGACGCCCGCCTTGGGTTCGGCCGGCGCAGAGACCCCGTGCTTGTCGGCGATCTTCTGCACGGCCTTCTCGTGCCGCGTCCGTTCCCTCAGGATGTCCCGCTGCGCCGGGGACAGCCCGACCTTTGCCTGCTCGCTCTGCGCGCCCGCCGTGTACACGAGCCATGCGCACGCGAGAAGCAGCAATTCCATTGCTTTCCCCTCACGGTCTGCGACCGGGGGAGTGAACGCCTGCCCTCGTGCGCGTACGTACGCGCGTAGGGGCGGGTCGAGTTCATCTCTCCCCCGGGTGAATGAATGGGTGAACGATCACCATGTGTGACGAACAGTGATCTGCTGGAGGGTGTCGCTCACCTCGCGCCAGGCACGGTTGGCGACCACCGGATCGACCCTCTGCAGCACGCTGCGCAGCCGATCCAAACGCTTGGTGGCGCCCTCCTTGGGCGACCGTTTGTCCGCCCGTTTGATCTCGTCGGTCCAGTACGCAGATCCGCGCGTCGAGTGACGGTCGGTGGTCCGCTGGAGGGTGTCGACGACCTCTCGCCAGGCGCGGTCGGCGACCGACGGGTCAGCCTCCTTCAGCAGTCCGCGCAGCCGGTCCAGCCGCCTGGTCGCACCCGCCTTGGGAGACCGCTCGTCCGCCCGTCTTACCTGTTTTGTCCAGTACGCGGTTCCGCCCACGTCTTCGTGATCCTCCGTTCGATCGCTGGGTCATACGGGGTCAAAACGGCCGGGCGGCTCACAGGCTGCGATGCCCGATCTCCCGGCCGCTGTTTGTGCTGGTCACCCCCCGATTCAGCTTCCTGACGGGCAGGTTGGGTGAGAGGGTGGGACCCGGCGCTTCGGCGCCTTCACCGTGTCCCCGAGGTGTTGACGTCATCTCGGGGGCCGGTGGAACCGTCGACGCAGTTCGTACAGGCCGCTACGCAGCCTTGTAGCCGCTGGCGAGGAGTTCGGCGGCCTCCTGGCGGTACCGCGAAGCGGTGTCGGTGGACGACACGGCCATCTCGCGCTGGATGTCGGCGAGCAGCACCTGGTCTGCGTTGCCACCTGCGGCGATGACCATCCTGGCGACCTTGCGGACCGCACGCTCGCGCGGCGTGAGCTTCGCGGCGTCCTCGATTTCGATCGCCCGCCGCTCGACTTCGGCAGCGGCGAGCCGCTTTTCGGCGGCGGCCATCGCGGCTTCGGCCTCGCGCTGCCCGGCTTCCTCCACGTTGGCCCGGGCAACTGCCGCACGCTCTTCTTCCTCCGCCGCCAGCCGGTCGGCTTCGACGACGCGGCGCCGCGTTTCGGCGGCGGCCAACTCCTCTTCGGCTGCGGCCTTGTCGGCTTCGGCTGCACGCTGGCGGGCCTCGGCGGTGGTCGCCGTCTCGATCGCCTGAGCCTCCTCCGCGGCGACCCGGTCGGCCTCCTCCGTAGCCCTCCGCATCTCGGCGGCCTCCGCCTCCAGTTCGGCCGCGCGCACGTCGGCGGCGGCCTTCGCCTCACGCGCCTCGGACTCCTGGCGCTCCGCCTCCGCCTGGCGGGCCCGGGCCTCGAGGATGACGGCGGTCTCCAACTCCTGCTCCTCCCGCTGAGCGGCCCGCTCAGCGGCGCTGACCTGGGCGCGAGCGTGTGCACGGGCCTGGCCCGTCTCGCCCTCCACACGGGCGCGGATGGCTTCGAGCTGGCCATCGGCCTCCAGGCGCCGGCCTTCAGCCTGCTTCTGCTCGATCTCCCGGCGGGTGGCCGCCTCCAGGCGCCGGCGCTCGGCTTCCTCCGCCCGCTTCTCCGCCTCGCGTTCCTGCTGTTCAGGCAGCGCGAGCGCCTCGGAGACGGTATAGCCGTAGGCAGCCATCTTCATCGGCAGCCGCTCGTCCTCAGTCGCCTTGCTCAGATCGCCGTTGTACTTGCGTGTGAGCCACTGCTTGTAGGCGATGAGCTCCTGCTCACGCCGGACCATCTCCGGGTAGCTGGTGACCCCGTTCAGCCTCATCCGGCGGTAGAACTTCGGGGTGGCGAGCGGGGAGAGGATGAAGCGGTGCAGCGGGATCCGGTCAGTCGCAGTTCCCGCCTCCAGCCTGGCCTTTTGGATGATCAGGCGGCGAGCGGCCTCCACCCCGACCACAAAGAGGACCGGCATGACGCCGTGCGAGGCGGCCTTGACCAGATCGGCGGCGATCTGGCCCTGTGAGCTGGCGTTGAACCAGATCGTCGCGCCCGTCATGCAGTGCGCGGCCAGCCTCAGCAGCGGCCACGGGGTGCCCTTGCGGATCAGGTAGAGGTCCAGCGCGAGGAACGCGATGATCGACGCGTCCACACCGACCGGGAACCAGGGCGCGAGCCGCTCGCTGAACCCCCAGCTCAGGGCCACCTTTGCCAAGGTGCTGTAGGACATGGCGAAGCCAATGCCGCCGACCACCGTGCCGCCGATCGCGGCAACGAAGGACAGGGCGGTCATCAGGCGGTCGCGCTTGGGCTTGATCGGCTTCCGCTCTTCCGCGCTCGAAACGGTCCCGCGTGCATCCGAAACGAAATCGGCTGCCTCCGAAGCGGGGGTCCGCGCGTGCGAAACGGGGGTCTCGTGTGCCGCCTTCTGCGGCACTTCGGTGATCGTCATGATGGCCTCCGGAAGGGGCGGTTCAGGGTGTGCTCGAAACAGTGAGGGCCGCTCCCGAAACGGCAGTCGCCGGAGCCGAAACGAGCTCCGAGGCGCCGACGCGCCCCCGAAACCGGGCTATGGCGAGAGGCCATCCCGCCCGGGACGGACGCGGGTTCCGGGGAGCGTCGACAGGTGGGGGCGAAACAGCCGGCAGTTCCTGGAGAGCGGGCACGAAGCTCAGGCTTCGGCGGGGGACTGCACACCGGGCCGGGCACGAAATGGTCCTGCTGGGAGAGCAGGAGGGCCGACCTCCCACGGAGGAGGTCGGCCGTGGAGCGCAGGATCGAGGGAACGCCCCTGCAACTCCCCGCCGTCCCCGCCCAGGTGGTCGGCGGGGGCGACAGGCAACACAGGGAAGCAGGTCAGTTCTGGCCGTCCGGGCGCTGCTCCGTGGGCCGATCGGTGCCGAAGAACTGCCGGATGAACGGCTGCTTCGGGTTGGCGACCAGGACGAGCGCGGTGCCGCCGAACACGACCAGGACGAGGAGGAGCGCGATCGGCATGACAGATGGCCTTCCGTGGTCGGATCGCCGTGGAGCCGCGATCAGAGGAGTGCCGCCCAGGTCGAGGCGTACTCGTCGATTTCGGCCTCGGTGACCGAGAGCTTCACAGCGGCGGCGCGGAGGTTCGAGCAGAGCTGGAGGAAGTCCTCGGGCGGCTCGACCTTCTCGCGGCGCATTGCCGCGCACCGGCCGGTCGCCATGGCCGCGAGCAGCCGGGCGTGATGCCGCTGTGCGTCGTCGGTGTCCAGGCCGTGCTCATCTTCGGTGCCCGTCGGGTACAGGTGGCTGTCCGCGATCGGCCAGCTGACGACCGTGATGAGGGCGGACTCGGTGGCGGCCATGCGCGTGATGACGCTGTCACGGCGGGCGGCCTGCTCGGTTCCGAACGCCGCGATCGGCCGGCCCCGGAGCAGGAGGTGCACCTGGCTGCGGTCCGGCCACGGCTCCTGCACGGGCAGCGGGTACAGCGAGTACGGCATCGGCCCGGGCATCTCGGAGCAGCTGCGGTCCTGGCACCAGCCCTCCGGGGGAGCGCCGTCGGCATGGGCTTGGCGCACGGCAGCCTCGCTCCAGCGGTGCACGGAACGGATCTGCCCCTGGTGAACGTAGACGTGCACGTAGGGAAGGCGCGCGCTCTCCCCGCTCTCGGCCGCGGCCGGAGGTGACTCCGGTTCGACGGAGGCGGTGGGGGACGTGCTGTAAGGCTCGCCGCTGTGCAGCCGCTTCACATCGAGACCGAGGCCCTGGGCGTGCCGGACGAGCGAGGCGGCGATGTCGAGGATGGCATCCCGCTGCCGGGCGTCCGGCTGGGTGAGCGTCGCCGCGATCTCGGCCCCGGCCTGTCGGGCGTCCTCCAGGTCCTCGGCCGTGCGCGCGGCGTCGTCCTTCCCGCTCTGCGCGTTCTTCAACTTCGCGCGGAGGTCGGCGAGTTCGGTTTCGAGGCCGGGAATCCTCTCGGCCTCGGTCACCGCCTCCTGGAAACGACGGTGGGTGCCGCTCGTGATGACACGGAGCATGGTTCTCCCCCTTATACCTGTGGCCGTGCCGTCCGGGCTGTCCGGCTCTCTTCGACCCCGTCCGTGCCGGCGCCGGGCCGGAACGGACGGGGGAGACAGCCGTCAGACCGACGGGTGGTCCGCAGGAACGTTGGCACGGTCGCGGTCCGAGGCCAGGGCGAACCGGTGCATCGCCGCGGCCGCGCTGGTCTTCCCGCTGCCGGACGTGCCGCCGATGAGCACGCTGGTGTCCGCGAAGCGGATGGAGAGGGGAGCGGGCGTGTCCGTGGGCCGGTGCGGCGCGATGACCCGTCCGTCGGGCAGCAGTTCACCCGTGTCCTCGAAAACGACGGACCCGTTGCACAGCAGGCTCCATCCCTGCTCCGGGTGACTGGCAATGACGCGGGCCGCCTCGCGATCGGGACTGTCGGCGGTCGGGCAGAGCGGGGTGTGGTTGCACGGGGTGTTCGCGACCATCGGGGATCTCCCTGAGGATGTCGGAGGGGTGTGGGTCCAGGAGCGGCCGCACCACGGTCTGGCGCGGCCTGGTCCCTGCGTTCTCCGCCGCCACCGGGCCAACGAGGGGCTGGTCCGGTGGCGCCCGGGCAGCGCAGGGCTGCAGGTGGCGGGACAGTCAGGCGCTGGTCTGCCGGGCGCGGTTCCGGGCGGCGCGGCGCCTCATGGCCCGGCGCTCGTCCTCGCTGAACCCACCCCAGACACCGGAGTCCTGGCCGGACTCGACCGCCCACTGCAGGCACTGCTCGATCACCGGGCAGCGGCGGCATACAGCCTTCGCCTCCTCGATCTGCAGCAGTGCCGGGCCGGTGTTGCCGATCGGGAAGAACAGCTCGGGGTCTTCGTCCCGGCACACCGCGTTGTGACGCCAGTCCATGTGATTCCTCCGTGAAGTAGTCGAGAGGCGCTGGCCAACAGGACGGCCAGCACCAGAGTTGAGGGACTTGCTGAGCCCGTTCGGGCGGATGGGGGGCGGGCGCGAGGTGATCTCCGGCCCTGTCGGGCGCGAGGGCAACGCCGGAGGGGGCTGACCTTCCTCGCGCCGCCCCCCGTACAGCGGCGGTGCTACTCAGCTCGGCTGACGCGGCACCTGATCATCTTTGCGAAGGATGGCTCCGGCGACGGCTCGACGGACCAGCCGTCCGTGAGCGCGGCAAGGATGCCCAGCCCCCTGCCCGACTCCGCCTCGTCACTGTCCAGCGCGGCCTCACCGCGGTGCGGCTGCCCCGGGACGGTGTCGTGCACGATCACCTCAATGCCCGGCGAGCCGACCAGCGCGGCGTACACCTCGACGACCAGCGGGACGTCCACGTCCGGGCCACTCGCCCGCACCGCATTACCCACCAGCTCGGAGACCACAAGCTCCGCGGACTCCGCAAGGCTCGCGTCCGCGCCGTACGACGCCGGCATCGACCGGGTCAGCCTGCGGACGCCGCTGACGGCCTCGCGGGACGCCGTCAGGTCAGCGCGGAAACCGCGCTCGCGCTCGCTCACCATCAGTCCCGGCACCGGATCGGGAAGCAACGGCCTCTCGTCCACGGCCACGGCGTGCAGGGTGCCGGTGCCGTAGACGGTGGCGGTCACCGCCTCCCACCCCTCTTGTCTTCCTCCCGGGCGCGGCGCAACGCCTCGTCCTCCTGGCTCGGGTTACCGTCCCCCTGCGCACTGATCGGCCCGGGGGATGTCATCATGTTCTCCAACAAGGTCGTGTTCCTCTCGCGATGAACTTCAGCGGCCGACAACGGCCCCGGGGTGCATCCCGGGGCCGTCCTTTTTGGTTTTGCACAGCTGCGGGTGGCCTCCCCTGGTAGAGGCCACCCGCAGCGGGACTGCGGACCGAAAATGGTCCTGCTGCCCCCTGCCATCGCCGCTCGTCACGCGGGCGGCGATCGCAGGTAGCCCAGGAGGGAGTTCAGGTCTGAGGAATCTGCGCCTTGCGCTGGGTGTCTGTGCGGGTCACGCCCCGTTGGACTCGGCGCCACTGCGCAGCGCGTTGCCGGGCCTGGACTCGCTCCGCCTGCCGTTCCGCCCGCTGCTTCTGTTCCTGGGCAAAGCGGGAGGAGGCTTCTGTCTCGCCCAACCAAATCTCCAGTTCCCGGCCTTTCTCGCACCGGGCGCCGCTCCGGCACTGGGGGCAGGCGTCGCGGTGGAGCGCAATAGCTGTGCGGGCCCGTTCCAGCACGGCGGGCAGCCGCGGCGTCGACTCCTTGAGGGCCGTCGCGAAGCGGCTGACAGGCGGCGGGGTCACGTTCCCTGGCTTGCGATTAACGCGGTTGGAGCGGCGCCCTGTCACCGTGGCATCCGCTTCCGCGACCTGACGGGCCCATTCAGCGAGGTCCACATCGATCTCGACTCGGCGGGCGCTGCCCGGACAGCGGGGTCCGTTCTTGCCGCGCTCGGTGCGCTCCAAGTGGTGCGGCCAGACGACGTTGCGACGGAGCAAGTGCCACTCCTGGCACTCGGGACAGACGATGGAGCGGCGCTCACCTTCACGAAGCTGGACGTGGTGGGCGGGGATCGTGCTGATCTTCAGGGCAGGGCGGGACGTATCAGGTTTCACGCAGGCTCCCACGGGCAGCGGCCTCGAAACGACGGGAAGCGGATGAAGTCTCCGCAGCTCAGGCCCCATTCGGACCCTGAGCATGTGGACACCGCATCGCGGTAGAAGGGATGGTGCTCCCGCTCGGTGAGGGATCTCGTGGTTCGTCACCTCGGACACGAGCGAGCTATTCAGATGTGAGCCCGGCAAACCGGGCAGCTCAGCGCCACATCGCATCGACAGAGCGTTATGGCTATCGCTATTGGACCCCGCAGCCTTGCGCGATGTCAATAGCGATAGCTATAACTCTGGAACACGCTCGATGTCGCACGAGGGCCGGTTGATATGGCTAGCTCTAGACTTGGCCACGCCAGCTCAGGGGAAAGGTGACCTCGATGTCCGTCTCGTACCGCGATATCGCCGCCGAACTGCGGCAACAGATCATCGAGGGGCGGTACCAGCCGGGCGAAAAGCTGCCGATGTTGACGGAGCTTCAGGAGCAGTACCGAGCTGGCTACCAGACCGTGCGTAGCGCGATCGCGCTGCTGGAGCAAGAAGGTCTGGTCGTCGCGATCCGCCGACGAGGAACGATTGTGCGCGAGCGTCCTGAGAGACGAAGGGTCACCAGGTCGCGGCAGGTGTACCGCGACGAGATCGGCTACTACTTCGATCCGACGGCCCAGGGTTGGGTTGCCGTCCAGACTCCAGCCGTTCGATGGGGAACGGTCCCTGTCGACCTCGCTCCAGTCTTGGGCGTGGACGTGGGTGCCGAAGTGCTGATGCGCGCTCGCGTGATGGGCGATCCTGAGACGAAGAAGGCCAAGCAGTTGGCCACGAGCTACCTCCCGGCAGATATCGCCCAGGGAACCCAACTTGCCGAGCGCGACACCGGCCCTGGTGGCATCTACGACCGGCTGGAGGAGATGGGCCACGGCCCTCTGGAATGGACAGAGTCGGTGAGCGCCCGCATGCCCTCTCCAGAAGAGGCCCAGGTGCTGGGTTTGCCCGCCGACGTGGGGGTCCCGCTGCTTCGCGTTGTGCGAGTAACAACCTCTCCCAGCGGGCGGGTAGTCGAGGTCAACGACACCGTCATGTCCGCTGAGGAGTTCGAGATCGGCTACTCCATCAGCCGCAGCCCCAGCGCCCAGCTGACTAAGGACGGCAATGAGTCGGCCTGACCGTCCTACGGCGTTCGACATGAGGCTCCCCGACCAGGATTCGCGTGACTGGATCAACGAGAACCAGCTTCCGGCCCAAGGCCCGTGAGCGAGATGCCCCCGCGTAGCAGTGGTGTGGACTCAGCGTGGCAATACAGCCTCATCCGCCTGGCCAAGGACCGCCAAGGAGGTGTCTAGTGATCGCTGTGGAGCAGTGGACAGGTGAAGAGGGGCTGCTGCTGCGGTCGGTGAAGCGCCAGTCCGTCCGCGACTTCGCTGACGACCTCGGCATCAGCCCCCGGACGGTCTCGCACTGGAAAGAGGATCCAACTCGCGAATGCCGTCCCCATATGGCACAGATCCTTGATGCCGCACTCGCCCGGTGTACGCCGGAAGAGCAGGAAGCGTTCCGCTTCCGGCTCGCGGCACTGCGCGGGGAGCCTGTTAGTGCGCCTGGGGCTGACGCAGCCCAGCCAGCACCGTGCACCGTTGTGTCGTACAAATTCCTGCCGGTGTACCTAGGCGATCGACTCGGCTCGCTCTACGCTGCCGGGGCGCCCCGACCGTCGGGCCCCGGAGGGCTTGAGCAGCGGGTTCTGCCCGGGGAGCATCGGACGGCGCACGCCTCCACAGTCCACATCTTCGCCTGCGGGATCGCGTTGGCGCTTCTGGAAGAACACCAACGCGTTGGCTCGCTGACCGAGTTGGCTCTGTGGCGCTACCGGTCGTACTTAACGGATCGGGCCTGGGCCGGTCAGCGCATGACGCACCTGTTGGAGCAACACTCTGGCGGGAAGGCGGTTGATCCGTCGCCGGATCCGGAGTACGTCCTGTCCGTATACGAGTTGCGTGATCACTCGTGGACGAAGACGGGGCTCGATCCCGCCTTGCAGCTGCTGACCACACCATCGGTCCTCGTTAACCGGCAGGACCCGCAGAACATCAGGCCTCTCGGTGCCGGCGTTGAGCACGCAAAGTTCCACGACGGCTGGGCACACCCGGAAGCCGTGGCCTTCGACGGCGGTGCCTCGAGGGGAGTGGCTGGCTGGTCCGGAGTGTCCTATCACCCGCAGACGGACGAGCGTGCCCTGACGACGAGCCAGATCGTTTCCCTGGAGTTGGACGTCCAGGCGCTGTGGGCGCTGTCGTCACACATCCTGCGCATGATCGAGGAAGGACAGGACCCCGTTATGCCCCCGGCGTACGGGTGGCGTTTCCTGCGCGGCGCATACGTACGGCTGACCACCGCCCGGCCGACGGAGACCGCCCAGCATCGGGTGATGCGCGAGGCGATCCTGGCCACGAGCGAACTCCCTGATCGGCTCCGCGCCGCCCAGGATGCACTGCGAGACAGCAACCCATAACAGACATATATATGGAAGGCGGACTGAGTGGAACTTCGTTCGGCAGCGCTGCTGGTCATCGACGTCCAGCAGGGCTTCGTCAACCGGCACAGCCGTGGTGTTCTCCCCGCTATCGCGCGGCTCGTTGAGGGCTGGCAGGCAGCAGGTGCACCCGTAGTGTTGACCAGGTTCCACAACACACCCGGATCGCCGTACGAAATGATCACCGGATGGACCCGGCTGCGCTCCTCCGAGGAACAGTCCCTCGCCGCCGAGCTCGCACCGTTCGCTGATGCCGCGACCGCCGTCATTGACAAAGACCAGGCTTCCGTATTCACATCCGAGGGCACGCAGCTCATCCGGGACGCGGGCTGGACCGACCTGGTGCTATGCGGCATCGACACGGACGCCTGCGTGTACGACTCAGCCCGAGACGCCTATCACCAAGGGCTCCGGCCGTGGATCGTCACCGACGCCTGCGCCTCCACCGGAGGTCCCCAGTACCACGATGCAGCGCTGCTCATGGCAGCCCGAAACATCAGTGCGGACCACCTGGTCACCAGTGAGGTCGTCCTGTCTCAAATCCACGGAAACACGGGGGAGTACGCGTGAATACACAATCATGTGACACGGATGTCCTCGTGGTCGGCGCGGGCCCGGCCGGGGTAGCGGCCGCGGTCATGGCGGCCAGCCTCAACCTGCGGACCACGGTCGTGGAGGCTGGCCCGGTGGGCGGCAAGCTGCACCGGATCGGTGCCCTGGAGAACGTCCCGGGCAGTTGGTCGACCGGCCCCCAACTGGCCGAGGCCCTGGCCTCAGACCTGGGACGCCTGGAGAAAGCCGGGCGATGCACGCTCGTGCAAGGCCTCGCCGCGAGGGTCAGTGGGCACGACGACCGGGCCGAACTCGCCCTCGCCGACGGCCGCGTGCTCTCTGCGGAGTTCGTCGTGGTCGCCACGGGCGTGACCGACTTGGCCCCGGCCGACGCCGAGTGGATAACCGCTTCCGACGAGTTCTCCGCTCCACCGCTGTGGCGCGCCACTCCGCAGGACCTCACCGTGCGAACGTACGTTCTCGGTGCTGATCGTCCGCTCGGAACTTGGCTGCGAGCGCACCCGGATGTGACGACGACCCTGCACGTGCTGTGCCCACCAGCCGACACATACAAGGCGACCGAAGTCGAGGACGACGGCCGCGTACGGCTCGTGCCCATCTCGCACACAACGATTACCAAGCCCTCGTACGGCGGCGGCTGGACGGTCGAGGTCGAAGGCCACGATGGGGCCAAGACCATCTACGCCGCCACGTCGGTGCTCAACAACCTCGGCAACAAGCCGGCGGCTGTGACTGGGCTCGTGTCTGCCGAGGATGGCTACTGCCCACCCGACAAGCAGCACCGGCGCATCCGGATCGCCGGCGACATCCGGTCCGCGCGCTACCAGCGCATTGCCACCGCACATGGATCGGGCGCCGAGGCCGTGCTTGCCTACTACTACGACACCGCGCTGCCCAATGGGGGTGGGATTCGGTGACCCTCCCGAAAGGCTGCGCAGCACGCTGCACCTGCCATCAGCGGTCAGCTCGCGCCGACGGCGAACGGAGCCACCAGGTGACCCTGCGCGCTTTGGCGCGGTTCAGGCTCCTGCCTGGCGAGGCCAGCTGGCCGAAGGGCGTCCAGGGCGGCGTGGAGGGTGCGCGAGTCACGGTTCCACCGTTTGGGCGCAATCAGCTTGAGCCGCGGTGCCTCGGCCGGGGACATGACCTGGCTCATGCAGTCAACGACTGGGACGAGGCCAAAATTGTGAGTGAAGAGCAAGACCGGCTTCTTCGCAACCAGGGAGCGGAGTTCGAGGCGAGCTACTGGTCCGAGGACGTGGACGCGGCTGCCGAGTCGTTTGGGTCGTCCGATGACGACGAGGCCGTCGAGCTGGTCTGCGAGCGTGTCCCAGTCGTACGGGGATTCCCCGAAGGCGGAGCGGTAGTGGAGGAGTTCGACTCCGCCAGGCAAGTCCTCGGTGATGCGCTTGAGCCATCGCTCCCAGTTGGAGTCGTTGACGGTCTTGGGAGCGGCGCTGACGTAGACGCGGACCGGCGTGTCGGGGCGTCGCTCTGCGGCGATGCGGTTCATGGCCGCGGTGTAGCGGCGCTGCTGCTCAGGGCGAGCGAAGGTCTCCACGTCAAGGTGATCATCGTTCCTGGGCTTCTGCGTCGCGTGCATACCGCTCATCATGCCCGGGCGGTGCCTCATCTGTGGAGCGGGGCAGGTAGTCGGGGAGTTCTGGCGCTCTGTCAGGAGGCCCATGTCTGTTGGCGACACGAGGGGTACCGGGGTGTCGTTGTGGGATCTCAGAGGGGTACCGTGTCCGTGAATAAGATCCATATGGACATGGTTAAGCCCCGCGAGGCTGCACTCCGGGGCACGGCCGCAGACCTATCCAGGGAAGGTCTCGACGCGATGAAGGGTACCCGTACCCTCCGACAGACACACACCAAGGCACCCGCCGTGGCAGCGATGACTCGTACGTCGCTCCGGCTGGGTGCCTGTTTTGTCTTCCCGCGCCAGTCCGGCTGCGGGCGCACCTCTGCCCCGGAGGGGGGCGAGATGTCGTAGCCGTCTGTGGCGGCGCCCGTTGAACGGGGCTTCGAGCCGCCGGGACGCCCGGCCACCCAGGTGATTAGCGGTCACCTCGGCTATGGCGTCCCATCTGCCACCGGGTGGGCTTAGCGGGCCCTCCCGAAGGACCTGTCCTTCCGGTTAGCAGCCGGTCGAACAGTTCGATCTTGGTTCGCTCCAGAACCTACGAAGCGCCAAAGGGCCCTTCGTTATGCCCACCTCGATATCGAAGCGAGGCACTCTCCAATGTTGCAGCATTGCGCTGCCCTTTGTCAGCCCATCCATGCCCGGTTGGCGCATTTTGTACCGTCTTCCGCATCACAGTTTCCCCATCAGCCGACCACTTCGCCATGCGAGCCGGCTGGAGCAGCGCCCTGCGCGCTGCCCGCCGAGGTGTCCAGGTGAGCGCCGCGGCCCTGACTGGCGGACACCGGTCGTCGCGTCGTCGTTGGCTGCATGCGGTTCCGAAGACTGCCGATCCGGTTGTGGAGGGTGGTTCGGGGCGTCCGCTGACGCTCGGCCGGGCTAGTCGCGCTCGCTTGGCGACCGACGTGCGGGCTGTGCCTGTTCTGGAGGCGGGAGAATGAGCGGCGTTGCGGGGTCGGCCGCGTTGGCGCCGATGTTCCTCGACGATTCCGTGGTCGATGCTCCCGTGCGTCCCGGGCGGCGGGATGGTCTGCGACTGTTGCCAGGTGGGGGCCTGGATGACGCGCTTCGGTTGGGTCGGGGGATGCGGCTGCGGTTGCTGGCCGCGATCCGGGCTCTGCTGGCGGATCCTTCTCTGACTGGTCTCGGGGACGCGGCGCGGTTGGCGACGGTGGTGCTGTACGCGAAGTCGCGGGCGCTGGAGGGTCGCAAGGACGATCTGCAGTCGTACATCTGGGGTGCGGAGCTGGGCCGGTGGCTCGGCATGACGGAGTCGACGGTCCATCACGATGTGCTGCCCGTGCTGCGAGAGACCAACGCCCTGCACACCCGGATGGTCACCAACGATGAGGGGCACCCGGTCGGTCTGGACTGCCTGGTCATGCCACTGTGGCGGGCGCACCAGGACGAGGGAGCGGCTCACCCGCTGGCGCTGTCGAAGGTGGAGCTGGCGGTACTGCTGCGCCTGCTGGAGGCATTGTTCGGACCTGGTTGGACGCCGACGGACAAGGAGCCCACGCCACCGGGGCTGCTGGCCGACCGTATCGGCAAGGGGGCGGCGACCGACCGGCTCGGGCTGCTGTTGATGGTTCTGAATACCCGGGCGTCCGGCTGGCTGCAGCTGTGTGGCGGCTCGGTGCGGAAGAAGGAGGGGCGCGGGGCTGCAACGCTGTCGCGGCTGCTGGGGTGCTCGCCGTCCGGGGCGCGGAAGGTGCTGGCCCGGTTGACGAAGGCCGGTGTGGTCTCCCGTGGGCGGAAGGCCACGGTGACGCGGATGAACGGCCGTGGCCGGGTCATGTTGCTGCCCGTCGCTCGCGCGTACGGACGGATTCCGGCTCTCATGGAGGCCGTCCAGGGCTCTGAGCCCGTGTTTTCGGAGCGTCCCGATGGTGCAGGCGGAGATCTTGGTCCTGGTCAGGACGCCAATGCCCTTGGTACGTCTCGGGTTTGTGGTGCTAGGCCGGCTGTGGAGGCGGGGGATCTGGAGCGTCCCGATGGTGCAGAGTTCCACGCAGTCCACGCTTCTGTGGTTACTCCCGTCTCTTCTCCGCCGCTCTCTGTGGGTTGTTCCGGCGAAGGCCGTGGGGGTAAAGGCCGTCGGCCGGAGCGCGTGTGCGTGCGCGAGGACCAGGCCGCGGGTGGCGAGGACGCCGTTGCCGAGTCTGCGTTGTCGGTGGCGGAGGTCGGCCCGCTCCGCGGGGAAAAGCCTGGCAAGTCCGCGGTTGATGAGCAGGGTGGGCAGCGTGCTGCCGAGGTACAGCCCGGTGGTCGGCAGAAGGTCGTGGCGAGTAGAAAGATGCGGCAGCAGGGGAGGGTGGACCTTCCCGACGATCTTGGTCTGCGGGTAGCCCTGGGGCCGGTTGCGTGGCTGTGGGCGGGGCTGAACCGCTGGCAGCAGGACCAGGTCGTGGCGGCTGTGAACGCCGAGCTGGAGCGGCTGAAGGACCTGTTGATGCAGCCGGAGGGTGCGCCTCGGCTGCTGGCCGACCGGCTCACTGACCGGCTGGAGGAGACCGGTGGTGAGGCGCGGGTGAGCAGCCCGTTCGGCTGGATCACGCGGCGGGGCCTGGTTCAGCGGCCGGCGTGCTCGGATGTGCGCTGTGACGACGGGATCCGGCTGGACACTGGCGGTGACTGCGACAATTGCGGCAACGTGATCCACATCCGTCGTGCTCGCCGGGTGCGGATCGCGGCCGACATCGACCGGGAGCTGCCCGGCATCGGTGCGGCGGAGCGCCGTCAGGTCCTCGAGGACCGGTTGCGTGAGCACGCCGTGGCGGAGGCGGAGGACTTCGTGTGGCGCCGTGAGCAGGCGCTGGTGGAGCAGGCGCGGCGGGAGACGGCTCGTGCGGCTGCCCGGGAGCGGGGGGAGCGCGAGCGCCAGGAGGCGGCGGCCGCCGAAGGGGTACGGCAGTTGCTGCCGTGCGAGGACTGCGGGCAGGGCCGGTCGGCCGGGCTGTGCGAGGCGTGCGGTCTTCGGCGCCGGACCGAGGCGGCGATCGTGGAGGCCGGGCTGGTCGCAGCGACCTGGGCGGCCGACCTGGACGACGCTGCCGACGTCGCCGCGGTGGCCACGCACGTCCGCTCGACGCTGGAGGCCGATATCGAGGCCACCCACCAGCAGTTCCTTGAGCTGATGGAGCCAGGCGAGTTGGAGGCGGACCGGGTCGCGGCGGCGTCCGTGCTCGCGTTCAACGCCCTCCAGGTGGTGGAGCAGGCGCTGCCGGAGTACCGCAGCAGCGCGCTCGGGCGGCTGGGCAGCACGGAGGAGGCCGAGGAGGAAGCCCGCCGGGCGTACAGGACCGAGCAGAACCGCAGGTGGTTCCGCGCGAACCCAAACGGCGCAGACGCGGTCGCCGCCGCGACGAAGGCCGCCGACGCCGCCCGGGAGCGCACTGCTGAGTACCTGTTCACGGTGCGGCTGGAGCAGCTACGCGAGCGGACCGCGGACCGAACCGGGCAGGCGGCGGCCGCGCCGTGGTCGGTACGGCTGACCGAGCTGGCCCCGCGCACACTGGACGGCGAGACGGCTGGGGCTGTGATCGCGTGAGCAGCGAGCAGAGCGGGTCGACCTCGCACGCCAGGCCCGTGGCGTGCGACGGGGACACCGGCCGCCTGGACGTCGTCCCCGAGGCTCCCGTGTACGGCACGAAACTGCGCTGGAGCGCGCCGAAGCTGATTTCGGCTGTCAATACGACGGTGCAATTCGCGCTCCCGTGTCAGTCCCCGCTGTCACACTGCAACCGTCCCCATTGCGGGGGTGACTGACCTGATCGCCGACGAGAGGACCGATGCGTGGCGGCCGACTGGGACGCACTGGACTGGACATGCCCCACGTGCGCGGCTTCGCGCATGAAGTCGTGCACCACGAAGGACGGCCGCCCCCGGCCCACGCACCTCGCCCGCCGCCTCACCTCGATCCTGCTGCAGTTCGCAGTACGCCGCGGCCGCGGCCAGCCGCCCGCCGAACGCGCCCAGATCGTACGGTCCCTAACCGCGGCCCAGGAGTCGGACACGTCCGCCCGCGAGGGCTACCTGTGGCACCAGGCCGCCGACGAGCTGTACCTGTGGGACCAGGTGGTGGCTGCGGCCGGCCGGCACGCGGCGGCCGCCGTCGAGGGCCACCTCGACGGCGACGAACTCCGCGACGCAGCCCAGCAGGCCGCACACCGCATCACCCAGGCACGAGACCTCCTGCACGAATGGCACAGCGAGCGCGCAGAGTATCCGCTCGACGAAGCACTCCTGGCGGGTGTGCTGCGCCCCGCGCCGAGCCTGCTCGCCCGTGCCCGGCGCCGCGGCGACCTTCAGCGACTTGAAGCCGACCTCGCGCGCCGGCCCGTGCACCTCGATCGGCCGGGCGGCACCTGGGCAGCGACGTGGCACAGCGACGGCACCCTGACCGCGCACCGCGACGACGGTCTTTGTGTGCACGGCTGGAGCGCCACCCCCGGCGCAGCCGAGCAAGCCCTGCAGTCGTTCGAGGCCACCAGCCGCCACCGCCCACAGATCACCCTGACCTTGCACGGCGAACGGCCAGAAGCCCCCGCCGCGGGCAGTGACCCACCCGGCATCGATCGGGTGGATGTCCTGCGCGCCTTCGATGCCGACCGCGCCGCGCTCGACGCCACCGTCGCCGCGATCACCCAACTTCAGCGGGCCTGGCCCGAGCACGAGATCAGCGATCGGGTGCGCGCGGCCACCACCCAGCTCCAGACCAGTGCGCCACAGTCGCCGCATTTCAACCTCTACAACCGCCAGAGGGAGCACGACTGGGCAGCCAGCGAGAGCGCCGCCTGGGTGCGTACCGACGCCATCGTGCATGCCATCGATGAGCTCTGGGGCGACTTCGACCGGTCCGAGGCGTCTCGCGGCCCCAGCTGGATACCCCGCGCCACCCGCGAACTACTCACCACCAAGCCCGAGCAGCTTGCCGCGTTCCTCCGCCACCACCTTGCCGAGGAACCCGCAATCTCCCTCAGTGTCATCAACGGACCGGCTGGACCGCTCTACAGCGTCTCCATGGGCGGCGCCCATCGCACACACCTTTTTCGGATCTTGGGCCTGCCCTGGATGATCGCGAAGCTCTATGCCCGCATCCCACCCCGCCGGTTCGACGTCGCTTCCGTCATCGACACCGCCAAGGGCATGACCGAGGTCGAGCGCGTCGGGCGCGGCTGGCACACCCTGCTCGAGCGCGGCCTCCTCCACGGCCGCATCCGCTACGAAGGCGCCTTCGCCGTGCTCGACCTCGACCACGCCCGCGCGCCGTGGCTGCTCGGCGACGCCGCCCTCGCCAGCGCCTACAACACGGCCTACGAGCGCGTGTACCCCGGCGCGCTGACCGAACTGGGCATCCCCGCCACCGCCTTGACCGGCCGCAAAGCCTGGGAGCAGTGGCTGTACGGCTGACGACCACCAACAACGCGGCATGGACCATCGGCGTATGCCTGTGACTGGTCGCGATAGATCGTTGTTGGCACTCGCTCGCGGTGGTCGGCCCATCTGTCACCTGGACCAAGGTGTCTGCCGGTCAATGGCCCCCCGCACCCCGACGGCCGTGCCGACGAGGCGCCGGTGTCATCCACCTCGACTAGGTGTCATGGGTGAGGAGCGACGTCACGTTCATGCACCGCATCATGGGGCTGCCATAGGCCCTGCTGGCGGAGGCAGCCGCTGACGTTTGACGAGCAGCGGTTCTGAGCGTCTCCAGGCTCGCCCCTGCCTGCGGCGATCCTCGGCGCCCGTTGCGGAGCACAGCACGGCATGGGGCTGGACGCCGCTGGGTGATCGAGCGCAGTTTGCACGGCGAGAGTCCGGCCAGCCGTACTGCCTTCTGGAGGTAAGCTCCACCGGTCTGAAGGCAGTACGGTGCCGGACTCCTCCCCCGTGATTCCGGGGACGACTTGTGGCCCACCCCACGAGGAGCCTCGGCCCCACCACGGGTTTCCGGGAGGCGGTTCCAGCGAGTTCTGGTCCTACCCACCGACCAGGCCAGCCCCCACCGGGGAGGGGTCAGTACTCACTCCCGATCAAGCTCCACGGAGATCGCGAAGGGGGGCCAAGAGTGGCCCGAAGGTGGGTCCAGCCGTCGTTCCCGAAGCCACTCCGCGAAAAATCAGGAGATACCAATTTTCTCCTGCGTATCGCAGTGGGGCGTTGCCCTTAGCCAGGACTACGAGTACTTCCTGTCAGAGCACCAGTCGGGTCCTGTCACGCTTTCGCAGACCTCGATGGAGTCGACACTGTAGGCGCCGTAGTCACGGGTGCTGCAGCCAGTTGCCGATCCGTTGCCGTCGCTGAACTCGTCGTAGCCGTTGTCGAGCCAGACCTTGACGTAGACGCCGTGACCGTCGCGTTCGATGTCGCACACTCCGACGCGGTCCTTGCTGCCAAGCTGATCCAGGTATGCATAGTCGTCGCCCTGCGAAACGTCGACGTCCCTCGCGGATGCCGGAGCGATGGCCAAGGTGGAGAGACCGACCGCAGCGATTCCCACCATCAGAGCCCTACGGCTTCCCCTGAGCATTTTACGCTTGTCCACTTTATTCTCCCCTTCGCTCGGATTTGTCTCGTTGGCACTCACTCCACGAACTGTTCAGGCGCCTGGACAGGCTTGTCCGGCGTCTTGGCTTTCGCGGATCTCTCACCTTGTTGTGAGCCCGGATGAGACGGTGACACGTCAGGGCTGTGGGGATGCTGAGGGTTCCTGAAGGGTCTTCAGGTTCCTCACAGGGCGGGGCCGCCATGCTGGGGGGATGCGGATACTGGTGGTTGAGGATGACCGGCGACTGGCGGAGTTGCTGCGCCGTGGCTTGGTCGGCGAGGGGTACGCCGTCGACGTTGCGCACGACGGACGACGCGGCCTGGAACTGGCGCTGGAGACCGACTACGACGCGCTCGTGTTGGACGTGCTGCTGCCCCACCTGAACGGCTTCCGGCTGTGCGGGCAGATGCGTCAGGCGGGGGTGTGGACGCCGGTGCTGATGCTCACCGCGAAGGACGGCGAGTACGACCAAGCCGAGGGCCTGGACACCGGCGCAGATGACTACGTCACCAAGCCGTTCTCGTTCATCGCGCTGGCTGCGCGGCTACGCGCTCTGATCCGCCGAGGACGGCCTCAGCGGCCCGCCGTGATGCGGATCGGTGACCTCGAAATCGACCCAGCCGCACGGCGCTGCCGACGCGGCGCCATCGACGTAGCCCTCACCGCCCGGGAATTCGCCGTTCTGGAATACCTCGCCAGTCGCAGCGGAGAGACCGTTTCCAAATGCGAGGTGCTCGAGCACGTATGGGACGACCGCTTTGATGGCGACGTCAACATCGTCGAGGTCTATGTCAGCGCCCTGCGCCGCAAAATAGATACCCCGTTCCAGCAGCGCACGATCCGCACCGTCCGCGGCGCCGGTTATCGCGTGGACGGTGCAGGAGACACACGGCCATGAAACGGATCTGTCGCCTGTCCCTGCTGCGTCGGTTAAGGCCTGCCACCATGCGCATGCGGCTCACGCTCCTGGCCATGTTGATCGCTGTCTTCTCTTTGGCCCCCACCGCCCTAGGTGTCGCGATCGCTTGGCAGGCCTACCTCCTGCAGCAAGCCACGAGTATGACGACCAGCAGACAATGGCTGCAGGCGGCAGACGATGCGGAAAGGCTGCTTGAGGAAGGTGAGCTGCCTGATTGTGGCTCACCCTCGCCCAAGCCGAAAAGGCACATGGACATCAGCCATTGCCGAACGCCGGTGGAAGTGCGCGACCCTGCCACCGATGACGTGGGGGTGCTTTCCATGAAGCCCTGGACAGATCCGTACCATGGCCCCACGCCCATCCGGCAAGTCTTCAGCCATCGCGCCGTAGATGGGCAAGCGCCAATGCTGATCGGTTCTCTGGAAACAGAACAAAATCGCTTGAATGCAATGATCTGGTTCCTGGCCGGAGCAACGTTCGGGGTCACAGCGTTGATCACGGGCAGTACGTGGTTTGCGGTCGGCCGGGTCCTTCAACCAGTCGAAGCGATCCGAGCCGAGTTCGCCGAGCTCAGCGCTCGCCATCTCGGCCGACGCGTCCCAGTCCCCCGCTCCGGCAACGAGATCGCCCGCCTGGCTACGACGATGAACACCACCTTGGATCGGCTGCAGACCGCAGTCGAGCAGCAGCGTCAGTTCACCGCAGACGCTTCCCATGAACTGCGTACGCCCCTCGCCTGTCTGCGTACCGAACTCGAACTGGCGCTCAACCAACCTCACACCGTCGACTGGCCCGAAGTCGTCCACGCCGCCCACACAGACACCATGCACCTGCAAGACTTGACGGAGAACCTGCTGCTCCTGGCCCGCCTCGATGCCGAGGACACGCGCCACGGCCCCAACCAGGTCGTCGACCTTACCGACCTGGTTCGCGACGAGGCCACCCGCCGTCGGCCTTCCCGCGGTCTCACTCTCGATGTCCACACCGATCCCGGCCCCGTCACAGTGCGCGGCCATCCCGCACTACTCACCCGCGTCCTGGGCAACTTGCTCGACAACGCCGAACGCCACGCGAACAGCACTGTCACCGTCCGCCTGACACACCACAAGACAAACCGCCAAGCCGTCCTGGACGTCCTCGACGACGGGCCGGGAGTCCCTCTGGCAGACCACGAGCGGATCTTCGAACGCTTCACCCGCCTCGACGACGCACGCACCCGCGATACCGGAGGTGCCGGACTCGGCCTCGCCATCGCCCAGCGCATCGCCAGCACCCACCAGGGCACACTCACCCTCACACCCAGCGCCCGCGGCGCCCACTTCACCCTGAGCCTCCCCACTCAATAAGTAGGGTCGGGGACTGGCGCGGTGGCTTCCGCTCCGTTTCCAGCCCCCGCCGCTTCAAACCGTGCGTGCAGTTCTCCCGCACACGGCTTTCCGACATCGTTCACCGACTGGCATGCGCCGTCGCCCTGTGCACGTTTCCCGTGAGGCGGTAGACCCCAAGCCAGGTGATCCATCCGTAGGTGAAACGGGTGGTCCAGTTCCGGCCTCGGAGTCTGTGTTTCCGACTGGCGAAGATGGCCAGCCGCTCGTGGACGTAGTCGTCGACCGCGTTGAACTTCCGCCCGGAGTTCCCGTTGCGGAAGTACGCTGCCCAGCCCCGCAGCACGGGGTTGAGGTCTGCGACCACGGCAGACACCGGCCGTTCGGTCTTCGAGCGGGAGGTGGCCGCGCGGATCTTGTCCCGCAGTACGTTCATCGCTCGGGCCGAGGGCCAGCGTTGCAGGTAGAACCTGCCTCGCCATTTCCACGATTCCATCTTCCGGTGGTGGAAGCCGAGGAACTCGAAGCCCTGCCCGCCCCGGGTGAGGCAGGTGATGCCGGACTTCTCCGGATGCAACCGCATCCCGAGCCGTTCCAGCACCCTTGCCGCCAACTGCTGGGCTTGTTCGGCCCGTTGTCTGGTCGGCGACAGGACCACGAAGTCGTCGCAGTACCTCACCAACACCCCCAGCCGGCGGCCCCCGTCCTCCCACGCCTCATCGAGGACATGCAGGGCGATGTTCGCCAGCAGCGGGGAGATCGGTGAGCCCTGAGGGGTTCCCGCCCCTGTCGGGGAGGTCACCCCGCCCTCCAGGACTCCCATCCGCAGCCAGGCCCGGATCAGCTTCAGCAACGGCCGGTCCACCACCCGCCGGGCCACCTGGGCCATGAGCGCATCGTGGTCGATCGTGCCGAAACAGTCCCGGATGTCGGCCTCGAAGACCCATTCCCGCCGTTGGTTCGCCGCGACGCGCACGGCTTCGCACGCGTCGATCGCAGACCGCTTGGGCCGGAATCCGTAGCTCGCCTCGGTGAACTGGGCCTCGAAGACCGGTTCCAGGACCAGCTTCGCGGCTGTCATCACCACCCGGTCCGCCACGGTGGGAATCGACAGCGGCCGGAACTCTCCCGGCCGCCCCGGTTTGGGAATCTGCACCCGCCGCAGCACCGACGGACGATACATATACGTCCGCAGCTTCTCCGACAGGTCCTGGAGGAATGCATCCACCCCCGAGGCCGCCACCGCGTCGACGGTCACGCCGTCCACGCCGGGGGCTCCCCGGTTCGCACACACGCCGGCCCACGCCCGCCGAAGAACGTCCATGCGGTGGACATGGCTATACAGGGCATGAAACCGGCGTTCGGGTTCTTGCTTGGCACAGCGGTAGAGCGTCCGCTGCAAGGCTCGGACCTTGTCCAAAGGACGGCCGCCCAGTCTCGCGGCGCCTTCCTCCCGGCGGATGGACCTAGCCGAAACGGCACTCATCCGGACCCCTCCCTGTTCGCGGATCGCATCGATGAAGCAGGGGCCCTTCGCTCCCTGCGGGTTGTGTTGTCCCGCCGATCGGCACTACTACGACCCCCTCCGACTGCCTCTCGGCAACCCGCCACTTCCCGGTTCCACCGGTTATAGGCAGGTCACGCTTCCCGCACCGCAAGTTGCGGGGCCGAGGAGGCTCTCTCCAGTTCCCAGGACAACCGTCCGGCCATTCCACGCCCCTTACGCCGGGAGGTTCTTCGGCGACCGCTCCAGGTCCAAGATCGCCTTCCATGGCCTTCGCCGAACAAGCACAGGCTCGGCTCCTCCTTGGCCCGCCCACGGGCGGGGGTTAAATGACGGCGCTGCAGGCTTCACTTCATGTTGCGGACTGGCCGGTTGCACGCCCCCAAAGGGCGCTTGTCACTCCACTTCGACGCCACCCTTTCGAGCGACGCCGGGAGTCAGCTACCGGGGACCCTGGCGTCTCCCCGGACCGGACTTGCACCGGCTGGCTATCCTGAGCTTGTCGTCCGGTTACATCGTTCACATCCCTTCTGAGCTGCAATAACGTCCGGACTGCTGGACGTACGCTTGTTCCTTAACATCGGACCCGGCCGTGTGGTCTTCCTCGTGATCCTGAACTCTGCGACGAGATGCAGGAGTTCACCAGGAAGGCCGTGGGGATGAGTGTGCTGCCGCAGGTGGGCGGACGGGATGGGTTCGCGGAACTGTCACGCTTTCGGACGGTCTTCTACGGGTGCTTGTCCGCGCGGGCCGATGCGTTCGTTGATCTGACCGACGCATTGTTGTGTGCGGACGGGCCGACCCGGACACCGGTCGAGCTGTCGCTGCTCGCCGAGCACCAACGCGGCTACGGCTCGCTGTACGGGGCTTTGAATCACGGTCGGCTCGACACGGACGGCCTGCGGGACCTGCTGATATCACTGCCGATGCCGCGCTTCGATGGGCGGATCGTACTCACCGTGGACGTCTCCCCGTGGCTGCGCTCGGACGCGTCCTGCTCGCCGGAGCGACTGTTCTGCCACGTCCACGGCCGTTCTCGTGAGGCCGCGCAGATCATCCCGGGCTGTACTCGTTCGTCGCCGCGCTCACCCCGGACCGCACGTCGTGGACGCAGGTCCTGGACGCGGTCCGGCTGGGGCCCACCGACGACACCGCGGCCGTCACCGCCAACCAGCTGCGGGCCGTGGTCGAACGCCTGGTCGCGGCCGGTCAATGGCAGTGCGGTGACCGGAACATCCTGGTCGTGATGGACGCGGGCTATGACGTGATGCGCCTGGCCTGGGTGCTGCGCGACCTGCCCGTCGAGCTGGTCGGGCGCCTTCGTTCGGATCGCGTACTGCGGCTGCCGAAGCCGCCGCGTGTCTACGACCCGAAGGGCGGTCGGCCGCCCAAGCACGGCCCGGAGTTCCGCCTGGCGAAGCCGGAGACCTGGCCGGAGCCGGCAGCGGTGACCCTCAACGACACACCCCGCTACGGCAAGGCCGAGGCCCGTGCCTGGGACCGAGTCCATCCCCGGCTCACCCACCGCTCGGCCTGGATCGACCTGGACGGCGAACTCCCCCTGGTCGAGGGCACGTTGATCCGCCTCAAGGTCGATCACCTGCCCGGCGACCGTGACGCGCCACCGGTCTGGCTGTGGTCCTCCGCGACCGGCGCCACCCCGGACGACGTCGACTTCGTCTGGTCCTGCTACCTGCGCAGATTCGACCTGGAGCACGCCTTCCGCCTGTTCAAGCAGTCCCTGGGCTGGACCCGCCCCCGGCTACGCGACCCGCGGGCGGCGGACCGGTGGACCTGGCTCGTCATCGCAGCCCACACCCAGCTCCGCCTCGCGCTCCCGCTCACAGCCGACCGGCGCAAGCCCTGGGAGAAGACCACACGCCCCGGCACCGCGCTCACCCCGACCCGCGTCCGGCGGGGGTTCAGGAACATCCGCCCTCACCTGGGCAGTCCGGCCCGTGCACCCAAACCCACCCGGCCGGGGCCAGGACGACCACCCGGCTCCAAGAACCGGCACCCCGCCACCCGCTACGACGTGGGCAAGACCGTCAAACGCCCCGAGACACTCATCGCTCTGCGTGACAGCCGACGATAAGGAACGAGCTTAAGGAGATGGAGACGGGTAGCCGCGAAACGCCTTATGCTGTGATCTGCGTCACGCATTCGAATGGGAAGTGGATGTTCCCGGGGTGCACTGGGGCGGGTTTTCGAGGTGACCGAGACGCGTTTCCGCTGATCACCGTAAGTGCATGAGCGATAGCTTAGAGGGTTGTTTATTTCTGTAGGTGTTCGCGCGATCACTTTGGGTCAGAAATTGATCGCTTGTGAAATCGCGTTCGGGGCCCGTGATCCGAAATCCTGCGAGTGAGGACAGCGGTGTCCTTCAGCGCCACCTCCCTTTTGGGGAGGGGGAGTTGGTGCTGCCCGCAGACTGAAAGAGCAGGACCCCAGTGACCGTTGACGATGTGATCGCCGCGCTGGCGGGCGTCACCGCACTGCGCGTTTTCGCACCGGATATGTGCAAAGCGGCACGTCTGCTGCTCCGCGCAGGCGTCCAGGTCGGCGTGAGCGAGCTGCTGCAGAACCCCGCGCGCACGCCGGCGTCGACTCCTCAGGCCTCCCACGACCAGGAGGCCTGAGGTCATGAGCACCTTCCCGCCCTACGAGGACTCCGACGGCGCGAGCGAGGCACAGTTCACTCTGCCGAGCACCGCCGCAGAACTCAACGCCCTCCACGGCATCCACTACGTCATGCCCCCGGACCTTGAGGCCTTCGTCGACCTCTACGCCCGGCCTCACCTGCGCTACGCGCACACCATGCTGGGCGACGAACAGGCCGCCAGGACCGTCGTTCAGCGCTGCTACTCGCATCTCGCGCTGAACTGGACCGTTGTCCTGAAAGAGGCGAGCCCGGAGGCGTATGCCTGGCGCCTGCTCAAGCAACGCGTGGAGCTCCATTCGCGGATCACCGGCAGTACACAAGGCCTCGGCTCTTCCACTGCGCCGGACGTGCGCATCGCGGCGATGCAGCGCGCGGCCCGGGCCACGCTGGAGGCCATGCGCCGGCAACTGGAGGCCATGGAATCGGCCCTGGGCCTCTACACCGCGATAGCGGCGCTGCCCGAGCGCCAGTACGACGTGATCGTGCTCCATTACGTGCTGGGCTATTCCACACAGCAGGTCGCCAACATCATGGGCATCAAGCCGGACACCGTCCGCGGACACCGGCGTTCGGCCCGCGAACGCATCGCCAGCAAGCTCGGCCTGGACATTCCGGCTGGCGACGAAGAAAAGGAGTAACACCGTGCCGCGCAGCATCCGCGACATCCTGGCGCAGACCGCCCCGCCCGACGCGTTCACCGACCAGGACGTCGCCGGCCTGAAGCAGGAAGTCGTCCGCGAGGTCACCGCCACCCTCATGTTCGGCACCCGGCTGGCCCCCGATGACCGCTTCCCGATCATGCTGGACCGCGCGGACATAGATCTCCAGGCCCTGGCCACTGAGCTCCTCTACAGCGACGACGCCGGCGCGCACCTGGCCAAGTTCACCGAAGAGCCCGCCGACGTCGACGGCGCCCTGCACTTCGCCTGTCTGCTCAGCCTCGCCGACTCAGCCGAGGGAGCCCAATGGTGGTGGCAGTTCGCCGCCGGAGCCGGAAACGCCACCGCCGCCTACTGCCTCCACCTGTTCCACCTCGGCCGCGGCGAACTGCGCGACGCCGACCACTGGGCCCACCAGGCGGCCACCTTGGACACCCACATCCACCTCACGCCCTTCTCCCGGCGCCGCACCCCCCGACACCGCCCCACCCTGGCCCTGCGCGAAGCAGTCGGCCGGCTGAAGGTCAACGAAGTTGAGGAGTGGGGATTCCGGGTCCTACGCCCCGACTCACGCCTCGCCCACCAGATTGAGGAACTCGCCGACGCCCCCTGATCGCCCCCACAGACCACCCAGGTCTGGCTCGTCTGGCCGCCCTCGAGGCGGCTCCGTCCCCGGCATTCACCTGCCGGGGACGGAACCGTTTCGCATCGTAGGTGCCGTCGGCCTCACGCCGAAGGATGTACAAGTCGGTGAGGCTGGCTCAGGCCTTGTCACCCCGGGCAGCTCCGGCAGACGCGAATCTGCTGCTGGACTTCGCGGCCGCGGACTGCACCCGCGAGGCCGCCTTCGCAAGGGGGTGGTGGAGAAGGTCAACCACTCTGCGGCCCAGCGGTGGTGGCGCACGGTCCCGGACGGGCTGAGCGTCGCGACGGGCACGCCCACGCCGCCCGTCCGAGAGCGCACGCGCCGGCGTGGAGGACCCGGTGGAGAGGGCGTTGCTTCGCTACGCTGCTGTGCGATGGCCGCTGCTGCGTCGGCCCGTGTGAGCCTCTGACCGGTCCCGTGGACCACCAGGGGCGTTGAACCCCAGGTGCCTGCGCATCAATGCCAGCGTTTTCCCGGCATGGTCACTCGTTGAGCGACGGCGCGTACGGGACCACGGGCCTGACGCGTCAGAACGGAAGACACCGTGGTTCGTAACCACGCCCGCAAGGCCGATGCCCGCCGCAGCACCCTGTCCGGTGGGGGCAGCCACCGGAGCGCGGTGAAGCAGCAGGCGCCCAAGCCTCGGGTCCTGACCGGCCTAACGGCCCTTGATGATCTTCTCGGTGGTGGGCTGCGTCCTGGACGGGTCGCCGTGGTCGCTGCCCGTACCGCAATGGGCAAGTCGATGCTCGCCCTGACCGTGGCCCGTAACTGTGCGTTCCGGCAGGGGCGTCCCGCTCTGGTCGCTTCCCTGGAGATGTCGAACGAGGGGCTCTTCGAGCGGATGCTCGCCGCGGAGACCGGTGTCCTTACCGAAAGGATCCGTCGCCGGACGCTGGATCCCTCTGACCGCGGCCTCATTCACGCCTTTGCAGACGCCGCCAGAAAGGCGCAGTTGAGTTTCGGTGGCGACGGCACCACGCCTAGCGTCGCCGAGATCGAGCGGCAGTGCGCCACCGTAGTGGGCCGGGACGGCCATCTGGACTTGCTGGTCGTCGACTATCTCGGCCTGATGCACGGTGCGTTGCAGCAGCGTGCGTCGGGGGACCGGAGGAAGGAGGTCGCGCATGTGGTGGCAGATCTCCAGGAGTTGGCGACCCGTTTGAAGGCCGCCGTGGTGATCGTGGAACAGCTCACAAGGGCGCCGGAACTCCGGGACGATCACCGGCCCCGGCTCAGCGACCTCTGTCACGGTGAGGCCCTGCTGAGCCACGCGGAGACGATCATCCTGCTGCACCGATCCGCCTATTACGACCCGCAGCACCGCGCGGGCCGCTACGACCGTTCACCCGACCCCGAGCTGTACCCGGCGGACCTGTTCCCGCGGTACGGGCTGCCCGAGCCGGCCGTGCAGCGCGCCGAGCTCGTCGTGCCGTACAACAGGCATGGCCGGACTGGGACCGTCGAGGTGGGTGTGGAACTCGCTCGCGCCCGCTTCTTCGACCTGGTGCCCGAGCCCGTTGGCTGACGTCGGCTCCTTCCCGACGCAGCCCACTGGTCGGCCGCCCGTGTCGGAGGTCTTCGAGCACGCCGGGTAGCCGTACACATTGATGCACGCGCCTGCAGCAAGCAAGGTCCAAGTGCCGCGGGCTGAGGTGGCGCGTGCACTGGCTGCGACACCGGAGGAGGAAGGACTCTTCATGCCTGGCCCCGATCTGCCGCCGCCTTCCGCTCCGATGACGGTCGATGCGCTCTTGAACCGGTGGCCTACCGGTGCGCAGAAGGTGGAGCTCGTTTCCGGCGTGGTGATCTTCACGGGCCATTTCGATGAGCGTGATCTCGCTACGGCACGGCGTACCTATCCCGGCCGGTGTCCCGTGCTGAACGCCGACGGCGGTCTGGAGATCCACCCCGGCGGTGCGGGTGAGCCGACGCCGCTCGTGACCGGCCTGTGACCTCCTGGTGCCTGATCTGTTCGAGGTAGCCGCAGAATTGGCGCCGCTCCGAGAAACGCCCCCTAATGGGCCAATACCATCAAGAAGCCTGTCATAGCGGTACAAGATTCCCGTGTCAGAGCGCTACAACTGGGACGGGTCCCTGAAAGAGGAGTACCGCGGCGGCACGCTGGGGTTCAGTGCCGCGCGGACCATGTGGCTGCACCGGGAAAACTACTCCGCGACGCTGCGGCGCGATGCCCTGACCCGGTGCCGGTACTGCGGGCTGCTGATGGAGTACTTCACCCGTTACGACCAGAAGCGCCTTCCTGTGGTGCCCAAGCTCATCCGGGCCGCTTCCGTCCCCGCCCGGATGCGGTGGCACGTCATGAGCGGCGTCGCGTTTCCCGGCGACGGCGGGAGCAGCCACTGCTATGTACCGCACCCCGCGTTCTGCCCGAGGGTTGAGCACGAGGATGACGATCTGTCGCTCGCAGAGGCACGTGCTGTCTTCCGGCGGAAGTCGGACCAGCTCATCGCGTCCGGCCAGTTCATCCCCGACCTCGCGCCGGCCCGCTGCGAGGACGAGGTGGCCGAACAGTACGTCCAGGACGTCGGGGACGTCCGGCACGTGATCGCCTACGGCCGCATGCTGTGGCTGGCACCCTCCAGCATCGACACCCTCCAGTGTGTGGCACGCGCGGACAGCACGGGGGAGAGGTGCCGCAACCTCGTGTGGACGCAGGACGGCTCCTGGGAGGAGATGGAGATCCCCCACGCGCCGGGGCGCGCCGGGCAGCAGGTGCTGTGGGCAGGGATGACGATGTGGGTGTTCGCCCTGCACACGCTCTACCCAGCAGAGTTCAGCCGGTGGATGAAGCAGCGCTGCCCATCGCACGACTCCGGCTACATCCCTGACGCCGTGCCACCGCAGTGGGTGCACTTCGATCCGCTGCGGCATGACGCCCACATCTTGCGGCAGCGGCCCTCTGGCGTTGCGGCGCGGGACACGGACAGCGTGATGGCCGACCTCCGCCTGGGCCCGAGGCGGACGGAGTGCGCCACGCCGGGGTGCGGCAACGGGAGCGTCTCGCAGGTCCCCGAGGGGTGGGTGTGCTCGTTCTGCCAGCGTAGGCGGGAGCGCCGCGACCGCACGCATCAGAAATGGGTCGACGCCCAAGATGGGAACACTCCGTAATTTGCCGCTACTCTACGCGTCGAAACTAAGTGAGATCACGAGGGTGGTATGGCCCGTTCCTCCTCACACCGGCGCGAATCTCCCACGCCGGACGACCAGATGGACCTGTTCGCCTCGGCTGCCCCACCGCCAGCCCCGACGCAGCTGTCCCCTCACACCGAGCTGCGGCAGTTGATCACGCTGATCGCGTCGCGCTCAGGCCTCGGATTCAAGGAGACCAACAACCGGCTGAACCGGCGACTGGGTGTGGTCACACGTCAGGGCGCGCCGTCGGAGGTCATCGAGCGCGCGGTTGTTCTAGCACGCGAGTGGCTCGCCGTACTGGAGACTCCCCAACTGCCCGACCAGCCGCAGCCGCACCGCTCCCCGGCACGCCGCCCGCGCCCGGCCAGGTCCGGGCCGACTCGCCCGGCGAACGCCAGTCCCGCGCCGACACCGGAGCAGGAACAAGCGCTCACGGCCAAGCACACAGGTTCCCATCTCGTCGTCCAGGCCGGTGCCGGCACGGGCAAGACGACCCTGCTGACGATGCTGGCCCGCTCCGTACCACGCGAGCGCGGCCTCTTCCTCGCTTACAACCGGTCCGTCGTGGACGACGCCGCCAAGAAGTTCCCCCCGAACGTGCGGTGTATGACCGGGCACGGCCTGGCCATGCGCGAGACCGGCCACCGCTACGCCGCTCGGCTGAACGCTCCCCGTGAACCCAGCTGGCGGATCGGCGAGCGCATCGGGATCACCACCGGCACGAGAATCGTGCTCGCCAGTCGGCTGATCACGCACAAGACGATCTCCTACAGCGTGCTGCAGACGGTGCGCCGCTTCTGCCACTCCGCCGACACCGCGATCCTGCCCAAGCACGTGCCGAAGCTGCGCGGCCTGCCCGACGAATGCCGGCCCGACCTGGCCCGCCTCGTCCTGCCTTACGCACGGCGCGCCTGGGATGACCTGCAAAACCCCCAGGGCGGTGCGGTCCGCTTCGAACCCGACCACTACCTGAAGATCTGGGCCCTGACCGAACCGGTGATCCCGGCCGACTTCCTGCTGCTGGACGAAGCCCAGGACACCAACCGCGTACTGGAGAAGGTCTTCACCGCCCAGCGCGACCATGCCCAGCTGATCATGGTGGGGGACTCCGCGCAGGCGATCTACGGCTGGCGCGGCGCCTACGACGTGATGACCGACTTCGACGGCGTCCAGCTGACCCTCACCCAGTCCTTCCGGTTCGGCCAGGCCGTTGCCGACGAGGCCAACCGCTGGCTGACCATCCTCGCAGCCCCACTGCGTCTGAAGGGCGCCCCCGCCCTGCACACCACCGTCGGGCCGGTCGATCACCCCAACGCGGTGCTGTGCCGATCCAACTCCGGTGCCATCTACGAAGTCCTGCGCCTGCTGGAGAACAACAAACGCGTTGCGATGGCCGGCGGCGGAGAGGCCCTGGAGAAGCTCGCGGCCGCCGCCGGCCAGCTCAAGGCGGGACGCCGCACCAGCCATCCCGAACTGTGCCTTTTCACCTCGTGGGAGGAACTGCACGAGTACGCCACATCCGACCCCGCAGGCGGCGACCTGCTGCCGCTCGTCGACATCGTCGACGAGTACGGCCCCGAGCTCGTCGTCGCCGCCGTGCAGAACCTGCATCCCGAGCACGCGGCCGACGTCGTCGTCTCCACCGGCCACAAGGCCAAGGGCCGCGAATGGCCCACCGTCGCGATCGGCACGGACTTCGAGCCCCGGGCCGGCAGCACGAACAACACCGCTGACGGCAATGGCCAGCCGGACATCGACCTCGACGAAGCACGCCTCGCCTACGTCGCCGTCACCCGCGCCCGGGAGCGCCTCGACCTCGGCGGACTGTCCTGGATCAACCAATACCCCAGCACTCCCAGCACGATGGGCGAGCCTTGCCCCTCAGACACGGGCCCGTCACCCTGGGACCGGCTCGGCCCGCCGCCCGGCTAGCGTGCATGCGCATGAGTGAACACTTCCAAGAGATCAAGCGCGTTGACGAGTACGAAGCCAGGTTCGGGGAGTCTTGGCCGGGGCGGCAGGGCTTGGAGGCCGTGAACGCGGCCTATCCCTCGATCGTGGTCGATGACTGGAGCCAGGAGGGTTGGGTCTACTTCCTTCCCGGAGGCCAGGAGGGCCCCCTCGACGAGGTCGGGCGGATCGTGGTCGTGGGGGCGAGCGGGTCGCTTCCCGTTCGTGTATGCCGAGACGGCGTAACGCGAGGCGAGTGGAACGTCATCCAGGAGCCGTTCAAGTACGGGCAGGAGATGGACTTCGAGCAGTTCATGCGCGTGATCCACGCTGCCTGATCGAGCGGGACTGGCCGGTCCGGCGGTTTCCCAGCGGGGCATCCTGCGCAAACTGGTGCGCGCGGCCCCGAGGCAGTGATGCCCTTCAGCTCCTGGAGGACGCCGATGAGGCAGTCGGCGCCAGTGAGCTCGCCGCCGTCGTCTCGGAGGTCGCCGTCGATCCACCGAGATGAGGGCGGCCAGAAAGCCAGAACCAGCCTGCGCCGCCTCAGTACCGGCAGCCGTATCAGAGCCCGGCCAGCATTCGTTTGGCCTGCGCGTGCTTCCCGATGAACGACGCTTGCGTACCGGCGAAGTCCTCTCCTGTAGCAGCGTCCGCACGGTTTCCGCGGATCGCCGGTCTTCTTTGGCCCGTGCGGGCACCCGGTCCTGATGCTTTGCAGAATGCTTCGGAGGGCTCCCTCGTTCTTGGCACCTTCGGCCGGTGTGTTGTCCGCCCGGTCCAGCCCCAGGCGCGCGGCGAGCACCTCACCGCCCGGTGACAGCGGCGTCTTCAGCGCCAGCGTCTGAGGGCAGTGCCGGTTGAACTCGGTCAGGGCCAAGGTGGCGAGGCCGCGGCCGCGGAACTCTTCCTTCACGTAGATCACTTCGACCGAGTAGCGGCCACTGTCCACGGACAGGAACCCGGCGTCCTCCCCTTCGCAGCGGAAGAGACAGGTGGAGAGGTAGCCCGCTACGGGGTTGCCGAAGGCCATCTCGCCGGTGCGGTCGAACTCCTCGAGGAGATAGCTGCTGAACATGCCCTCCAGGCTGCTGACGTCTCCGGCCTTGAGCGCGTCGTATCCCTCCAGGACGACGCCCTCGGCGAGTTGCATGGCCATGGACTTCTCCTCATGAGCAGGGACTCTTCGCCGGCCCGGGGACCCGTGGCAGGCGCCGGAGGATTTGGTTACACCCAGAAGGGGCCGCCGCGCTTGGACAGCGCGGTGGGTGCGGAGGCGCACCTGAGGACGGCCTGCCGCCACTCGACGCGGTTGGCGAACTGCTCCGGGTCGAGGCCGCTGGGGTTCTGTTCCCACTGGGCAAGGTGCTCGGCGACGGCGGCGAGAGTGACGGCGTCGCTGCCGTCCAGGCCCGGCGTTGTGGTCCGTAGGGCGTTGACTGCGGCGATGGCCGGACGGGAGTTGAGCAGCATCGCCGTCGCGTTGGCGTCGATGCCCGTGTGAAGGGCGGCGATCGCCTCCCGCAGCTGCTCATCCTCGGTTTCGGCCGGCACCCGCGACAGCGCCTCGCACATGACGCGTGCCTCGGCGGTGTTGAGCGGAACGGTGGTGCTGCCGCTGAACACGTGGTGGAAGACGCGCAGCAGCACATCCGTGAGCCGTGGCTTGGCGCGCCGGTCGTACAGGCAGTGCGCGCACAGCCAGGCAATGGAATGGAACGGCGGGCGCGGACGGGGCATCCGGCCGATGGTCTCCCCGGCCGCCACGTGGGCGGCGCACAGGCTGCAGGTCGAGTCCGCGGGGGCCGGCTTGGTGTGGATCGGTGCGGGAAGGCCGCCCGGCTCGACGGTCTGGGGGTCCACGAAGGCGCGGTAGGAGGTGGGGTCCTCCAGCCAGGCGGCCGCCTGGAGGATGGCGTCGCGTAGCTGTTCGTCGGTGGCCTCGGCGCGGCTGGGGGCGTCCATCCAGTCGTTGAGGCGTTGCTGTATCAGCGGGATGTCGGTGTGCAGTGCTTTCGCGAGCGGGCCCACGTAGGTGGTGAGGAGGTTACGCAACTCCGCGCCGTGCAGCTGGGCGAGGTTGGTGCTGGACACGGCGGGTCGGCCGGTGGGCATCGACGAGGGGTTCTCAAGCCACTGGTCGACGTGGGTGAGGGCAACTCCGAGCTGGGCCAGGGAGATGCCTTTCCTCGTCTTCACACCGATTGCCTGGTTGAGGAGGGTGTTGATCGTGCGCCCGTGCTGGCCGGTGGCGGAGGCGAGCTGTTTGACCAGCCCGTTGAGCCGCTGCCGGGCCAGGTTCTCGGACAGGAGCGTCACCGGCTCGCAGACCCGGCAGGGCATGTCCAGCGCGCTCGCCGGCTGCTCGCCGCACTGCCCGCAGACGAAGCCGGGGCACTGCGCGCACAGGCGATCTGTGTCGGGGTCCGGGATCCCCCGGAACGCGGCCGGGGGAAGTTCCTGGCACCGCTGGCTCCACAGCGACTGGCAGTCGCCGGTGCAGGACTTCTGGGCTGCGGCGGCACCGGCCTGGTCGACCAGGGCCTCGCGCACGGTGGGCAGCAGCAGCGTGTCCCCGAAGGCACCGTCCTGGTGCCACACTTCGGTGAGCGCGGCCCGGTAGGCGAGCAGCAGCCGCCTGTCGCTGTGGCCGTCGACCTTGTTGTGGTGCTCCGGGTCATGCAGGCAGCCGCACGACAGGCGCTCGGCGTAGCCGCAGAACGTGGCGCCGAAGGCTCCGCATTGGGGGCACATCGTCCATTGGTAGGGCTCGTCGTCGTAGGTGCGCATGCCGCGTGCGTCGAAGAAGTGCCAGGGCCCGTAGTCGTCGTCCGGGAAAAGCAGGCCCTCGGCCAGCAGAGGCAACCCGCGCCACTCCTCCGGCACCTCCACCGGCAGGCAGCGCTCCGCCTCCTCGCCCCAGTGGCCGGCGGCCCAGTGGTCGCTGCCCGCGGCCGCCATCGCGAAGCGGCCCCACCAGGCCGGGGCTTGCGGCTCGGCGTCGAACCAGATCCGCTGCTGAGGCAGCCAGAACGCCGGCGTCCGGGGTGTGCGCTGCGTGTCGTGGAAGGTGACCGGCTCGTAGGCCCAGGGAATCCGCAGGTGATCGAAGAAGATTGACCACCGGGCATGGAGCTCCGTGCGGAACTTTGCGTTAACCACCTCGTACGCCATGGCGCTCCTGCCGGACGGTGCCTCGCTGTGCACCGCTCACCATGGCCCCGGCGCGCCCGATGCACGGCCACTCATCACCCCTCCAGCCCAAGGGCTTCCCCCAGCTGAGGGACGCTCAGCACTGGAGAGTGGACAACGACCCAGCCCAATCAGCCTGGCGAGACCCTGCTCGGCGAACGGTGAGCGTTGTGGCGTCGTTCGGCGGTTCTCGCCATGACCGGCATGGCGTCGCTACCCGGTCGGCTGAGCCCTTGGTGACCTCGGCGTCTCGTGCACGTTGTCCCCACCGTGTTCGCCAGGCGAGTGCGCCCGTGAGGTCCTTCGGGAGGTAATGATGAGTCGAGCTGTGCCGCCGGCTGTCCGCGAACGGGCCCGCGCCCGGAGTTGCCCGGACTGCCGTGCCGCGCCGGGGGAGAAGTGCGCACCCGACCGGGCCGGTCGATCCCAGCTGCACCGCGGGCGGATCTCGGACGCCCGGCGCGCGCTGGAGCCCATGCCGCCCTACCGGATCCTGCCGCCAAAAGCGGATCGCATGTACATGGAGCTGGACTCGACTGACGCTGACACGCTGGTGGTGGCCTGGCACAAGGACGCTTTGGAGGCGTTGGCAGCCTATCCGTATGAGGCTGCGGTCCTGCTGTGGCTGGCCCTGAAGCAGGCGGATGTGCTGCAGCCTGGCGGACCGAAGATGAACAACTTCGGGCTGGCGCTGATCCTCATGCCGATCGACTTCCTGACTGTCGGCGAGGTCCGCGAAGCCGTCGAACGGCTCACAGCACGAGGTTTCCTCGAGCGTGCAGGCGAAGACGGTGTCTACATCGACCCCGTCGCTATTCGCGTGATCGAACGGCGTGAGTTGCCCGCCAGGTTCCGCATGGATTGGAACGCGGCGAAGGCCAGCGCGCCGATCCCGGGGCCGCCTCCTGAGGCCGCTGCGCAGACATCCGCCGGGTGACAGACGGGGGTTCCTGGCCGTCAGTCGGAGATGCTCGGTACCGCGCGGGCCAGTGGTTCCGGGTCTCCGTACAAGGCGGCGTGCACGGCGGCGGCGAGTTCGCGGGCTCGCTGCTCACTCGTGATGCCGTTCAACTGCACGTAGTCCGGGCCTACCGACGCGTACTTGCGTACCTCTCGGTTGAGGAGGAGGTGGACGATGGCCTTGCGGACGATGGCGGCCGCGGCCTCAGCGACGACGTGCCCCGGGGCCCTGTCGGTCTTCACAGTCCAGCACCGGCCGCGCCGCTCGATGCCGACGTATGTCGCGCCCGCGTCCTTGGCGGCCTTGTACGCGGCGTTGAACGCCTTGGTCCCCGTTGCGTCCGGGATCTGGTCAGCAGGGCAGGGGATCTGCAGTGGCTCCATGAGGGCATCGTGACAGGAGGTCAGGTTCATGCGCCGCAGACGCGGAGTGCGAATTCCATGCGGTCGCTGCGCAGCCTGCCCGGCGGGGCCAAAGTGAACCTGATTGGCGGATAGCTGACGTCACCGACGGCTCGTTGCCGGGGCGTGGGACGACACTAGCCGGGAAGCCTCGCCAGCCCGGCCGTGGCGCCCCCCCCACATGGTGGACAACCGCGGTTGCGCAGCCTGCCCGGCTGGCCACCTGTGCTCACGCGAGGAACGCTGAAGAGCTCCGGCCCCCGGCAGAGACGCGATCTCGCGTGTTGACGTGCAGGGAACAGGCACCTTTCATCGGAGCGGAGGGCCATGCCGAAGAAGCGGAAGAAGGACCGGAAGGCGCGCAAGCGGCGCGTACCGGGTCAGGCCGGGACGGTCGCTGAGGTCGAGGATTTCCTCGACGATGAGGAGTGCGAGGAGCTCGAGGCCCACGAAGACCGCGACATTTTCCGCCAGTTCACGCAGGTCTACCCCGCGCCCGCCGATGCGGTGCAAGCAGCGTGCTCGGGGGAGCAGGTGGAGTGGCACGGTCGAGTCGAAGGCGGCCTGATGCGGCACCGCGTACTGGGCGGTGACAACCCGGTCGTTGAGCAGGCCGTCTTCATGGACGGCTTCCTCGCCTCAGCCTCCTGCTGCGGCTGGCTCCAGGCCCAGGACACCGCGAAGGCGGAGCGTGGAATCCTTACCACCCTCGCTGAACTGCACGAAGTCTGCCGGCCCGTTCTCGAAGCGGAGATTCGTACGATCCGGCCTGACTATCGGGCGCAAGAACTGCACCCGTTCTCCGAGGAAGCAGGTGATGGCCCGCAGGGATTCCCCAGGTTCGGCCTGCGCGTCACCTACCCGGCTCGGGAGTTGACTGACTGGGAGCAGACCCGTGATCCGGCCACGTGGAACATGGCGCAGGTCTTCTCTTCCTTCCTGGGATACGACGAGCAGATCCCAGAACTCGGCAGGGACGCGCTGATCGCCAGACTCCAGCTCAACGGTGTGCCGGCGATCCGATGCGTGCGGTGCGGCGTGCCCCTCACCGATCGGCATCCTCGGTGGAACGGGGTATGGACCTGCCCGATCGCCGAAATCGGCACGCTGTGCGAGGTCTCGTCCGACGCCTACGACCACGACGGCACATACATGTTCACCGACAGCGACTTCGGCCACCCCCACCAGCCCGAACACAGTCTGCTGACCTGATGTCGCTCGGCTGCCCATAGCGTGCCGGGCCGCCGAGCGCATGACGCCGTTGGCACCGCCAAGATCCGAGCCACTGACCGAGAAGCCACGGAGGGAAGCCAGCATGACGACGGTGCCGTTGACGGATTGGTCGCAGAACCACCGGGAGCAGCACTTCCACAGCATCGTGGGCGGCGGCTGGCTCCGCATGCGCCCGCTGATGCTGTGGTTGCTGCTGATGGCCTCCTCCGCGGTGGCCGTCCAGAAGCTGGCCGAGGCCCAAATGGTCGAGATCCTCCGCAAGGCACCGCAGGACTACGCAGCCGGTTGCGTCGAGTACACGCAGACGGTGCCCCTGCCGGACGCGCCGTGGGGCGTGCGCGAACAGGCCGTCGACCGGCGCGGCAGGCCGTACGAGCGCATCCGCCTCTTCCCCAGCATCAAGCACACGCAGGAGGAGCTGCTGCCCAGCTTCGGAGTCGCGTGACGCCGATTCCTTGGCTGGCCACCGGGACGTCAGGCAGCGTTTCCGGGACTCGCAGCCGCGTCGTCATCGCCATTGGCCGCAGCTGCGACCTGATCGCGGACGTAGTCGGCCAGGGACCGCACCCTTGCCGCGTCTTCGGGGAGCCCACCGTGGCAGAAACGGAAATCCAGCCCGCCGTTCTTCAGCTCACGCAGGGTGGTGAGTACCTCGATGTGGCTGAGCAGCCTCGTGCAGGCCTCGCCGGAGAGGACGGCCTCCACCGCGATCCCGGGGAGGTGGTCGGCTGTCTCCTTCAGTTCCGCCGGGCCGAGAGGCAGGCGATGCCCGTTGCGCAGGTGAGTGAACCACGCAGGTTCGGGAGCGGCGCCGAGCTCTTCGAGATTGACGCCGGCGGCGGCAAGGGCTCCGCGTACGCGGGTGACGCGGGCGGGTAGGTCAGCGTCGGCCACTGCCGGTGGGGCCGGGGGCGGATGCGGAACGGGCGGAGCCACTGCGCGGGGGCGGCGACGGAGCTTGTCGAACATTCCCCGATCATGCCGGTGTGTTCGCGTATCGGCTACTCCATATGGGCCTGACCTGGTGTGATGGTGCGCACTGGTGGGTTGGCGGACGACCACTCTCGGCGCTGGTCGGGGTCTGCCATCGATCGGAGGTCAGCTGCAGATCGTGGTCTGCCATCGATCGGAGGTCAGCTGCAGATCGTGGTCAGAGCCGTGACCGTCAGCACTCTCGCAGGTGTTCTACTGGCGGTAGAGTGACCTCATGGCAGAACAGGACACCAGCATCAAGACCACCAGGGACGTCCGCGACCGCCTGCGGATCCTGGCCAGCGAGCGCGGCACGACCATGAACGAGCTCCTGACAGAGCTGGTGACGCGTGAGCTGACCGAGGAGGAGAAGGATCAGCGACGGCAGCAGGCTCTGGAAGAGGTCCGGCAGACGACCGGCGTGACCGTCTCCGACGATGCACGCGCTCGGGCCCGGTCCTTCCTGCAGCACCTCGGGCGGGGGCACCACGCCGCGTGATCCGTGTCCTGCTCGACCACACCTGCATCCGGGCGCTTGCCGAAGGCGACGAGTTCCTCAACGGCCTGTATGTCGAGGCCAGTTACGGCTATGCCGAGATCGTGATTCCTGCTTTGTCCGCAGCGGTCGCCGAGCGTGAGCGGCCAGGCGCCGGACAGCACATCCTGGAGCGCCGCTTCACCACGGCCGCCGACTTCACCCGTGCTCACGCCCTGGTGGCTGGGGCATGGCGGCAGGCGGACTGGCGGGTGCTGCATCCAGCATCCTCAGTGATCGTTGCCCGGCAGGCCGGCGAGGACGCCACCCTGCTGTCGTTGGACCCCGGCCTGTACGCGGGGACGGGAGTCAGCCCGCTGAATCCCATGAGCCCTTGACCGGGCAGATAGCACTCTGTGCGGCACCAGAAACCGGGGCAGCGAGGCCCTCAGCGCCCGCCGCAGCGTAGCGACGTGGCCGCGATGGGGTTATAGGCGTCTACGGGGTGCCGTCGACGCCGGAAGAAGCGGCGTTCGGCCTACCGACCTTGCGGCGGTAACGGCCCTGGGCGGCCTGCTCGGACTCGACGTCGAGCGCGGCGGCGATCTTCTTGAACGTCAGCAGGGGCTTGCCGGTGTTCGTGCTGATGGAGCGGGCGGCCAGCAGCAGGGCGCCTTCCAAGCCGTCCAGGTCGGCGCGAGCAACCCGCAGCAACGCCAGGGCGGCGGCCACGTCCTCGGCGCGGTCTTCGAGTTCCACGACGCGCCCCGTTGTCTTCTGCCAGCGCGGAGCGGACTCGATCAGCCGGCGGGCCTGGTGAGCGTGAACCGCGTGCAGCAGCACGGGCACCGACGCCTCTGGAGCGCGGTCCCGGACTTCAGGCAGGACGTCGGCGTAGCGGCCAGAGAGCCGGGCGAGCAGTTCGGCCTGTTCTCCGTCCATTACGTACGGGACCGGCCGGGGCGGATGAGTCGGCTTGTCGGTGTTCGTCATGTCCCTCACCCTCCTGGCACAGCGCTGCACTGTCATCGTTATCTGGGGTTGGAGCACCTTTGCCTAGTTCAGGGACCTGATGTCGGGTGCAGGCATGTTAGGCAAGTACGACTTGGCATGTCCGAGGAAGGTGTTTCGATCGAAACGCTTCCTGGACTCGCGTTCGACGCTGGCAGCTGTGTCCAGGAAGTGGTTCGGTCGAACCGCTTCCTGCACTCATGTTCAGCGCGTCCGCGGACCTAGGGGCCGAACAGGTTTCTGCGCAGTTCAAAGCCTGATCGATGGTGCAGGCAAGTAGCGCACGTAGCCGTGAACTGGCCTGAGGAGTGAGTACCGGCCCCTTTTAGGCGTCGAGTTGGCCCCACCCGCTGTGGGCGGGCGTGAACGGTTCGGTCGAACCGTTCACGGGGCTTCGCTGGGCTGGGGCAGGGCCGTCAGCGTTTGACGCGGTTGCGGATGGCGAGGACGGCCAGGCCCAACAGGACGGGTTCGGTCAGGCGGGAGGTCATCTCGATGTAAGTGCCGGCGGTGGTCAGGTCCTGGCCAGAGGAGCGGAACACCACCGAGTTGAGGGTGACGTTCAGGGCCTTTTCGAAGCGCTCGCTGGTGAACCGGTTGCCGGTGGGGTTCCGGGGATCGTCCTTGTCGATCTCGAAGGTGACCTTGCCTCCGCCGACCGGGACGGTGCCGGTCGCGGTCTGCTTTGGGGTGGCCTTCGCTAGAGCCTGTCTTCAGTTGTGATCAAACCCGGGATGAGTGCCGGTCCGGTAGGACTGTGGTGTGACGCGTGCGCAACTCACTGGTGCGCACGCACCCCCGGCGGCCCCTCCGGCCACGGCATCGGTCAGGGTCAGGCGGCCACGGGTTCCTTGTTCGTGGCCCTCTTCCCCTCCGCCGTCGAGCGCTTGGCGAAGAGCTGGTCCAGGCCGAGCGCGCCGGAACCGGTGAAGATCAGCAGGAACATGGCCCAGCTGAACATGGCCGCGGGCTCGCCGCCGTTCTCGACCGGCCAGAGGGCCATCGGCTGGTGGACCTTGAAGTACGCGTACGCCATGGCGCCGGAGGCGATGAACGCCGCTAAGCGGGTGCCGAGGCCGAGGATGACGAGGGCGCCGCAGACGAGTTCGATGACGGCCGAGTACCAGCCTGGCCAGGTGCCGGTGGCGACGGTCGCGCCCTTGCCGTCGGCGCCGCCCAGGAGGCCGAAGAGCTTCTGGGCGCCGTGGCACAGGAAGAGCAGACCGATGACGATGCGGAACAGCCCGAGGGCGTATGGCTGGGCGCTGTTGAGGCGTCCGGACATGAGTGGAGGACTCCTTCGGTATCACCCGGTCCTTGTGAGACCGGTGGGGACGGTTGCTACCGGCGGGTCACTCCACGTTAGGCATGACCATCAATGCTTGCAAGTTCAACATTTGGCCAATACTTCATCTCCTTAATGGGGGGATACCGTGAAAGTCGTCGCACGTAGCGCCGCTCGCGCCACCGAGTCCGCGTCCGAAAGCGTGACCGAATTCACTCCCGGCCGCGCGCCCGCGGCGGTCACCCAGTGCACACCTTCCGTCGGCACTCCGAACGCGAACCTCCGTTCGTGGGCCACCCCATGACGGTCGATTACCCGGTACGGCCGGTCCGTCACATCCAGCCCGCCCGTCTCGTAACCGTCCACGCGGTGTGGACGGCACGCGCCCGCCCTCAGCAGGCCGGCGAGCAACCCGTCGGCCGTACGGCGCAGATCCGGCTCCGGGAGACGGGCCTCGACGACCGTCGTCACCCGGACCGCCGAGCCGGGCACATCGGGGGAGTACGCCAGCCAGGCCCCGGCCCCGGTCCCGACACCGGCCCCGACACCGGCCCTGTCGTCTGGGGCTGGGCGCACCTCCAGCCGGGGGCCGAGCACCGTCAGCACGCCCGCCTCGATCAGCGCGGACATCTCCTCGATACGGCGCCGGGGCGGGCCGATGGAGAGGAAGGCGTTCAACGGGGTGTACCAGCGGTCCAGATGCTCCCGCCGGGACGCGCCGGTGAGCCCGCCGTGGTCCACGACCAGCCGCAACTCGTTGCGCAGATCCCGCAGTACGTCGAGCGCGGCCTTCGCCGGGCCCTCGACATTCCCGAGCGCGGCCTGCACCGCGTCCTTGCGCAGATATCCCAGCAACCAGCTCCGCCACGCCTGTGGATCCGGGAAGACGACTCCGGCGTACGGCCGCGAAACCCGGTCCCAGGACCAGCGGTCGGCCTCCGGTATCCCGAACTCGTCGAGAACGGCGGCCTCTTGAGGGCTGCGGTGGGGCGTGGCGAGGAAGTCGTCGCGAAAGAGCCTGGCGTGTTCCCGCTCCTCGCCCTCCTTCCCCTTCAACAGCCCCTCGTAGTACACCGCTTCCACCTCCTTCGCCACCAGCGGCCATATCTCCGCGAGGAAGTCGGGCGCCTCCCCGGAGTCCGCGCGCTTGCGGAAGCCCGCGATCACCTCGGGGGTCAGGACGAGCGGGACGTGGCGGCCGTACGGCCCCTTGGCGTTGTCACCGCGCGCCTGGTACGGCACACCGCGCCGGGAGCCGGCGTACAGGCGCGGCTCGCGGCCCGAGGGCACATAGCGGAGGCCTGATGCGGCGCCGGAGTCGTATACGAACCGGCCGCCCCGTCCCGTCGTCAGCAGGGCCATGTGGTCGAAGAAGTTGAGGCCGAGGCCGCGCAGCAGGACCGGCTCGCCCGGGGTGACGGGGGAGAGGTCGAGGTCGGCCGGGTTGGCGGGCGGGAAGTGGCGCAGCCCGTGGCGGTCGGCGTACGCGGTCAGTCGCCGTTCCGCTTGGCCGGGGACCACGGGGAGGTGGCCCTGGGCGAGGACCACGGCGGCGAGGCCGGTCAGGACCCGGCCGGTGGCGAGGGTGAGCCGCTGGCTGCCGTCGGGGGCGTCGTCGAGGCGGACCGCGCGGGTGCGATGCGTCTCGATCCGTATCCCGGGCGGCGCCCCGCGCACCACCTCGGCGAAGACCCACTCCAGATAACGGCCGTACTGGGCCCGGGTCGGATAGTCGTCGGGGCCGAGCGCGTCCTCGGGGCCGGGCTCGCCGGTTGCCCATTCGTACAGGCTCGGCCCCGGGCGTATGGGCCCCGAGCAGTCCACGCTCTCGTCGGTGAAGAGGGTGACCTGGGAGGCCACGGTGTTCATCAGGAGGTGGGGGGACTGGGCGGTGCGCCAGACCCGCCCGGGGCCCGGTGGGTCGGGGTCGATGACGTGGACCGTCAGGCGGATGCCGGGCCGCAGCAGTTCGGGCGCGGAGGCGCAGAGGCGCTCCAGGACGCTGGTGCCGCGCGGGCCCGCGCCGACGAGGGCGATGCCGACACCATCCCCGTCGAGCCCGGCGCTGTGTTCGTCGAGTCCGGCGCTGTGTTCGTCGAGCCCGACACCATCCCCGTCGAGTCCGACGCTGTGTCCGTCGAGTCCGGCGCTGTGTTCGTCGAGCCCGACACCATCCCCGTCGAGTCCGACGCCGTGTTCGTCGAGTCCGACACCATCTCCGTCGATGCCGACATCATCTCCGTCGATCCCGGCGTCACTGGTCTCGGACAATGGCGTAACTCCCGTGCGAGTGGGGCGCGTGTGTGCGTGGGGGCGCGGCGCGGCGGACCGCCCGCAGGAAGCGGACGGTCCGCCTCATCATGCCGTCGTACGTCACGGGAGCAGGGCCCTGGGACCGATCAGAGGGCCCCGGTGTGGGATGCCTCACGAGCATCACGGACAACGCGGGCAACAACCTTGCGGAATGGGTGTATTTAGGGTCTTCAGGGTGCGAGTGCCGACTCGGTCACCGTCTCCAGCCGGGCCTTCCCGCCCCGCCGGGCCCGCGCCTGGTCGAGCCGAAGCCGTGCCGAGCGGCCGTGCAGCGTCAGGGTCATGAGCTGGTTGCCGAACCAGGGGCCGCCCGTCCTGCGCCAGTCGATGGAGGGCCGCTCGCCCCGCCCGTGCCGCTCGAACCAGCGGCCGATCACCCGCCCCGTACGACTCCAGCCGAAGCGGAAGCCGAGCCTGATGGAGAGCGGGATGGAGTTGTGCACGGGAGAGCAGGTGAGCTGGAGTACGCGGGCGTCCGGGCCGGTGGCGTCGGACGGCCAGGACGGCTCGGCGACGTACGCGTGGTGGACGTCCCCGGAGAGCACCAGCACCGTCGCCGGCGCCCCGGCCCCCGAGCCCGCCTCCGCGATCAGCCCGGTCAGCGCCTCGAAGGACGCCGGGAACGCCGCCCAGTGCTCCAGATCGGCCCGCTGCCGCAGGTCCTCCCCGAACCGCGCCCACCGCTCCCCGCGCTCGCCCCGGCACAGGGCGGCGTTCCAGGCCTCGGCGTCGTGCACGAGGTGCGGCAGCAGCCAGGGCAGCGAGGTGCCGATGAGGAGGTGGTCGTACGAGCCGGGGCCGTCGAGGACCTGCGCCCGCAGCCACTCCGCCTCCCCCGGGTTCAGCATCGACCGGTTGCCCTCGTCGAGGACCCGCGCGGCCCGGGTGTCGATCATCAGCACGCGTACGCGTCCGAAGTCGCGCCGATAGCTCCAGCGGACCGAGGAGGGGTCCTGGTCGGCCCGGGAGGCATGGGCGCGCAGGACGTCCGTGCCGTCCGCGGTGGCGCGTACGGCGGCGTGGACCGGGTCGGCGGCCAGCTCGGCGGGGGAGAGGTTCCCGAGGTGTTGATGGACCCAGTACGACATCAGGCCGCTCAGCAGCCGCTCACGCCACCAGGGGGTGGCCCGGATGTCGGCGAGCCAGGCCTCACTGGTGTTCCAGTCGTCTATGACGTCGTGGTCGTCGAAGATCATCAGACTGGGGACGGTGGAGAGCAGCCAGCGGATCTCTGGGTCCAGCCAGGACTCGTAGTAGAGGTGGGTGTACTCCTCGTAGTCCGCGACCTGGTCGCCCGGCGGGTCGCTCAGGCTCCGCCGAGCGGCGAGCCAGCGGCGGGTGGCCTGGGACGTCTCGTCCGCGTAGACCTGGTCGCCGAGGAGAAGGAGTACGTCGGGGCGCTCGGCGTCCGGTTCGGCGGCGATCCGGGACGCCAGCGTGTCCAGGGCGTCCGGGCCCACCGGGTCCGGCTCCCCGGCGGCCGGCGCGGCCCAGCGGCAGGAGCCGAAGGCGACGCGCACGGTTCGGGCGGTGTCGTCCTCGGCCGGGGTGCGGATCTCCGAGGGCGGGAAGACGGAGTCCGGCAGCGGCCACACGCGCGTGCCGTCGAGGAGGACCTCGTACGCCGACGCCGTGCCCGCGGCCAGCCCTGTCACCGTGACCAGCGCGTAGTGGTGCCCGGCGATCTGGAACGTACGGGCCTCGCCGCCCCCGCCGCCGGCGCACCGTACCTCGGCGGTGCACGGACGGCTCGCCTCGACCCACACGGTCGCGGACGAGCCGTCCACAAATCTCAGCAGCGGTCCCAGGCGCAGCCCCGCCATAAGCGATCACTCTCCTCCGTCGCCCCGTACGGTACGGGGCGACGGAGGCCGGTGGGGAGGTTCCGGGGACGGTCGGTGCGTCAGCAGTTCGCCAGGTAGCTGGTGAGCGCGCTCTTCTCGGCGGAGTCGACCGAGAGGCCGTAGTAGTACTTCACCTGGACCCAGGCGCGGACGTACGTGCAGCGGTACGAGCTGACCGACGGCATCCACTCGGCCGGGTCCTGGTCGCTCTTCGCCTGGTTCACGTTGTCCGTGACGGCGATGAGCTGCGGGCGGGTCAGGTCGTTGGCGAAGGCCTGACGGGTGGAGCTGCTCCAACTGTCCGCGCCGGAGTCCCAGGCCTCGGCCAGCGGTACGAGGTGGTCGATGTCCAGGTCGGAGGCGGCGGTCCAGGTGGCGCCGTCGTACGGGGAGTACCAGCTGCCGCTGGTGGCGGCGCAGGTGGAGCTGGTGACGACGTTCGAGCCGTCGCGCTTGAGGACCGTCTCGCGGGTGTTGCAGGTGCCGCTGATGGTGATCCAGTGGTTGAACAGGTCCCGGCTGTAGCCGGTGCGGTCCTCGGTCGCCACGGTGAGGCTGGCGAGGTAGCTGCGGGCGGTGGTGGCGCTCACGGGGGTCGGGAGCGCGGCGGAGGCCGTCGAGCCGTTGAAAAGGCCGACGGAGGCTATGAGTCCGGTAAGAGCTGCGAGTATGCTGAGCCGTCGACGCGCGTAGAACTTCGGCATGCGAACTCCCTTGGGGGGTGGGGATGTTGGAGCGGGGTGCGGAGGTGCGGTTCGTGCGGTTCTTGCGGTTCTTGCGGTTCTTGCGGTTCGTGTGATGAGCCGGCGAGCGATTGAAGAGTGGCCGCGCCGTATTACGGGCGCATGTGTGTTCGGTGAGAAGTTAGTGACGCGAACATGACACAACAAGGGTTCTGGCGTGACAGGTCGCAAGGGTTCCGGTGTGACGGGTCGCGTACGATGGGCGGCGCAGAAGGGGAGTAGCTCTTCGCCGGACCGTCGACATACTGCTCAGCTCGTCTGAGCCGGCGCCCGGAGCGGGTCCTGTGCAGGGGTCCGCCAGCGAGACCTTCGGCAAGCAGTGCACATCCGTGCCCTACGGCACGGGTGACGTGTGCGCTGCCGTGCCGAGGTGTCGCGTCGCGTCAGCGGATGATTTCTCTCGGTGGGGCAGCCCCGACCGATTGAGGAACCTTGATCAGCTTCAGTGTCACGGCGCTCGTCTTCGGCGTCGTCTTCCTTGCTGAACTCCCCGACAAGACGGCTTTCGCCGGCCTCGTCCTGGGCACCCGCTACCGCGCCTCGTACGTCTTCGCCGGCGTCGCGGCGGCGTTCGCCGTGCATGTCGCGCTGGCGGTGGCGGCGGGCAGTGTCCTCACCTTGCTTCCGCGGCAGATCGTGCACGCGCTGACCGGGGTGCTGTTCCTGGGCGGCGCGGCGATGCTGCTGATGACGAAGGGCGGGGACGACGACGGCGCGGAGATCCGACGGCCCGAGGACCAGAGCTTCTGGAGGGTCTCGGGGGCGGGCTTCATGCTCATCCTCGTCGCCGAGTTCGGTGATCTGACCCAGATCATGACGGCCAACCTCGCGGCGCGGTACGACGATCCGCTGTCCGTGGGGCTCGGGGCGGTCCTCGCGCTGTGGGCCGTGGCCGGGCTCGGCATCGTCGGGGGCAGGGCGCTGATGAAGAGGGTGCCGCTGAAGCTCATCACGCGAATCGCGGCCGTGCTGATGGCGGGGCTCGGTGTGTGGAGTCTGTGGGAAGCCGTGACGGGATGACGGCGGAATGAGGGAGGGGGTGGCGGGGGGCCGGTTTGTTTTGTACCGTGGAGGAACAAAGTGGCTCCCGCCCGCACTCCCTGACCGGCGGGCGGGGCCGCCTTGTCCCTTCGGGGGCGGCTCGATCTTCGGCCCCAGCCCTGCTTCCCGCGCGTCCGCCGCTCGTTCGTACCTTGGAGCCCGCCGATGACGGCCACCACCGTTCTGACCGCCCGCGCCCTCCTGCTGGACATGGACGGCACCCTCGTCAATTCGGACGCCGCGGTCGAACGGGTCTGGCGACGCTGGGCCGAGCGGCACGGGCTCGAGGGCGACGACATCATGCAGGTCGTCCACGGACGCCAGGGGTACGCCACGATGGCGGTGCTCCTGCCGGACCGGCCCATGGAGCAGAACCTCGCGGACAACGCCCGCATGCTGGCCGAGGAGACGGCCGACGTGGAGGGCGTCGTCCCGATACCCGGCGCCCCCGAGTTCCTCGCCTCCCTCGTCGCCGCCGGTGTGCCGCACGCCCTGGTGACCTCCGCGAACATCCCCCTGTCCACGGCCCGGATGGGCGCCGCCGGGCTGCCGTTGCCCGAGGTGCGCGTCACCGCCGAGTCGGTCGGCGCGAGCAAGCCGGACCCCGAGGGCTTCCTCAAGGGCGCCGCCGAACTGGGCATCGCCCCCGAGGAGTGCGCCGTCTTCGAGGACTCCGGCGCCGGGATCGAAGCGGGGCGCGCCGCGGGGATGCGGGTTGTGGGCATCGGGGAGCGGGCGCGGGCGCACGGGCCGGACGCGGTGGTTTCCGACCTTACGTCGGTGCGGGTCGAGGTTGTTGAGGGTGGCGGGATTCGGGTGCGGGTCGGCTGAGCGGGTTCGGTGCGGTCCGTGGGGTTCGGCAGCACCCCGAAGGGCGCCGGGCGTTGCGTTCTGCGGCGGCGTGCCACCAGCCGGGTGGGGAGGGGCCGATGACCTTGGCCGTCGGCTGGTCGGGATGGAGGCCGAGCCGTCGTAGGGCGTCGGGGTGGACGCGTACGCCGAACCAGCCGTGCCAGTGGCCGTCAGGGCCGATGCCACAGGCCAGATTCCACTGGATCTCATCCGGCGCGAAGGGCATCCAGTCGATGCCGCGGTCGCGCAGTCAAGCGCGGGTGGCTGCCATCGGGGTCGGGCGGCCCGGCAGGTTCTCGTAGGCCGCGATGGTGATCCACTTGGCGCTGGAGGTGTCCATGGCGTCCATGATGGCGGTCGTCCGCGCGGGTTTCGTAGCCATTTGTTGAGGACGGTGGCCTCGGCCCACGCCGGAGGGCGTCGGCCGAGGGGTCGCTCGTGTCGGTGGCTCAGCCCTCGGTCTTCGGGCCCGTCTGCTGGATGACGTCGAAGGTCCAGACGGTCGAGCCGGAGGCGGCCGGCTTGGGTCGCTCGGCGCCGGCCTCGCCGCTCTGGTGGGCCTGCTTCATCGGGCCCTCCATCCACGCCTGGAAGGCGGCCTCGTCGCGCCAGCGGGTGTAGACGAGGTAGTTGTCGGTGCCGTCGACGGGGCGGAGGAGCTCGAACCACTCGAAGCCGTCCGAGCTCTCGACCACGCCGGCGCGGGACGCGAACCGCTTCTCCAGCACCTCGCGCTGCTCGGCCGGAACCGTGAGGACGTTGATTTTTACTACGCTGGGCACATATCACCTCTTAGCAAGAGAGCGCCGGGATGGCACCCTGACCTGGACGATGTACGAGCAGTCTCTTACATCCGTCAGAGCAAGCAGCGTGAGGATGAAAGCAAGGCGAGCCCCGAAGCCCAAAGGGCCAAGTGCGAAGCCCTGATCACGGCGAAGGGCTGGGCCATGGCCGGCCACTTCGCGGATGTGGGTAAGTCGGGTTGGGACCCGAACGTCGAGCGGCCCGAGTTCGAAGAGATGATGGCCGCCGTTCGCGCTGGTCACGTGGACGCTGTAGTCATAAAGGCGAGTAGCGCCCCTACCGCGAACGGCGTGCGTAAGTGGCGGAGCCCCGGCAGCAGACTCGTAAGTATGAAGTGATGATGCACGTTCGCCGGGTACGTCAGGGCAAGGTCACGCACCTGACCCTGTGGTTCGCGCTGGATGAGCCCCGTACTCGCCGCATCCCTGATCGCGCCGTGACATGCCGTGCGTGCGCGGAGGCTGAGCAATCGCGCTGAGGCGCCCCAACAGGCCCCGTACCCACCTCACTGGTGCAGGGCTGTTGACCCCGTCGGCCGACCCCGCCCGTCGACCGCGAGGAGCGGCGAACGGCGGAGGGGGCCTCGGGCGCCGCCGCTCGGGTCACGGTTCCTTCGTCTCGGACTCCAGTTGGGCGCGGGTGGTGAGGCCGTAGACGCCTCGCTCGTCCTTGTCCTCGGGGATGCTGCGGTTGATCTGGTAGGCGATGACGGCCTGTTCGACCTGGGTGTCGAAGCTCTCGTCGATGTCGCCGTTGTAGATGCCCAACTGGCGTAGCCGGAGCTGGAGTTCGGTGACTTCGGGGTCCTCGTCGCCCAGGCGGAGCGTCTTGGGCGCCATGGCCCGTTTGCCCGCATCCTCCTCCACGCCGGAGGCCGACGCTCGTCCCGAGGCGCCGGCGCTGGGCGCGCTCTGCGTCGGGGAGGCGGACGTGGACGGCGAGGGTGAGGCGGACGTCTGTGAGGGCGACGGGGACGGGCTCTTGGTGGGGCTCGGCGGCGGAGCGCTGATCGGTGGCGCCGGGGCGTGTGCCTCGCTCCCGGCCTCCCCGGTGGGTTCCACCGGCGTCGAGTCCCCGTCGGGCGAGGTGTCCGGGGCGCTCGCCCGTACGTCGTCCGGCAGTGCGCTGCTCCGCTTGGGGGCATCGTAGGAGAAGAGCGCGCTCGCCAGTCCCGCGGCGGCCATCACGCCCGCGGCGGCGGTTCCTGCCAGGGCGACGACGAGTGCCTTAGGGCGTCGTCGCCGTCCCCGCGGAGGCCGCGCCGGAGGGGAGGCCGGAGGGAAAGGGATGGTCGGACGGGGGCGCTGCCCCTGCTCCTGGAAGAGGCGTACGTCGGCCGCGTCCGGCTTTGTCGCGGTCATGGGCGTGGCCACCCGCATGGCGAGCGTCTCGGCGTGGTCGGGCGCCGTTCTGCTCGGGCTGGGCTCCACGCGTCGCAGCTGAATCGTTAATGCTTCAGGTTTCTCGTCGGTCGCCGGCTCGTCGCCCAGTTCCACATACGGCCGGATCCGGAGTGGGTCGAAGTCCTCCGCGGCCGCCGCCTCCGCCGTACGGGTTTCGAGGTGGGCGTCGGAGACGCGGCGGGCGCAGCCGCAGGACGGGGTGCCGTCCGAGGCTCGGGGCGCGAAGCATTCCGGGCATATATGACTGTTCGGTTCGCTCATGTAGTCGTCCTCCCCGTTAAGGCTCCCGAGTTTATGCAAACCGTCGCCACACAATCTCCCAGTCGCCCCAGGAATTACAGGTTCCGGTGGGGTTCGACAGGCCTTCGACAGGCCTTCGACAGGCCATAACCGGCCACACCGGCCACGATGGAATGGAAAGCTGAGGAAGAGGGACACTGGGGACGCTGTGCGAGACCCTCGGGCCCTCGGGAGGTCTTCATGACCGACGACACCGGCACCAGCGAAGACAGCGGCGGTACCGCCCTTCGCCAGCACATCGCCCCCGCCACCGAGCAGCAGGTGCCCGGTGGCGTGATGGTCTCCATCGGGGCCCTTCTCCTGGGCATGTTGCTGGCCGCGCTCGACCAGACGATCGTGTCGACCGCGCTGCCGACGATCGTGAGTGACCTGGGTGGACTCGAACACCTGTCGTGGGTCGTGACCGCGTATCTGCTGGCCGCGACGGCGGCGACGCCGCTGTGGGGCAAGCTCGGTGACCAGTACGGCCGGAAGAGGCTGTTCCAGACGGCGATCGTGATTTTTCTCATCGGGTCGGCGCTGTGCGGAATGGCGCAGAACATGCCCCAGTTGATCGGATTCCGGGCGGTTCAGGGGCTCGGCGGCGGCGGGTTGATGGTGCTGTCGATGGCGATCGTCGGTGATCTGGTCCCGCCGCGTGAACGCGGGCGCTACCAGGGGCTGTTCGGTGCGGTCTTCGGTGCGACGAGTGTGCTCGGGCCGCTGCTCGGCGGGGTGTTCACCGAGCACCTGAGCTGGCGTTGGGTCTTCTACGTCAACCTGCCGGTCGGGGCGGTGGCGTTGCTCGTCATCGCCACCGTGCTGCGCATCCCGCGTCGGGCAGAGCGGCATCTCATCGACTACCTCGGCACCTTCCTCATCGCCTCCGTGGCCACCTGTCTGGTCCTGGTCGCCTCCCTCGGGGGCACCACCTGGGCCTGGGACTCCCCGCAGATCATCGCCCTCGCCGTCCTGGCCATACTGCTCGCCGCAGCCTTCGTCGCAGCCGAGCGCCGCGCCGCCGAACCCGTACTGCCGCTCAAGCTCTTCCGTGTCCGCACCTTCACCCTCTCCGCGATCATCAGCTTCGTCATCGGCTTCGCGATGTTCGGCGCCATGACCTACCTGCCGACGTTCCTCCAGGTCGTGCACGGTGTGTCGCCGACGATGTCCGGGGTGCGCATGCTGCCGATGGTGTTCGGGCTGTTGCTGTCCTCGACGGTTTCCGGGCAGATCGTCAGTCGCACCGGGCGCTGGAAGGTGTTCCCCGTCGTCGGGACCGCCGTCACCACGCTCGGGCTGCTGCTTCTGCATCAGCTCGACGCGGGCAGCGGCGACGGCGAGATGAGCGCGTACTTCCTCGTCTTCGGGCTGGGGCTCGGCCTCGTCATGCAGGTCCTCGTGCTCATCGTGCAGAACGCCGTCCCGTACGAGGATCTGGGCGTCGCCACCTCCGGCGCGACCTTCTTCCGCTCCATCGGCGCCTCGTTCGGCGTGGCCGTCTTCGGCACGGTCTTCGCCGGGCGCCTGGGCGGCAAGCTGTCGAACGCGCTCGACGGCGCCCCCCTCCCGCCCGGCGTCAGCGTCGACGGGCTCCGGGCGGACCCGCGCGGGATCGCCGAACTGCCCGCCGCGCTCCGGCCGCCCGTCCTCGACGCGTACGCCTCCGCCATCACTGAGGTCTTCATCTACGCGGCCCCGGTCGCCCTTCTCGGCTTCGTCCTCGCCTGGTTCCTGCGCGAGGACCGGCTGCGGGGGTCGGTCACGGCGCCGGACGGCACGGAGACGTTCGCCAGCAACCCCGTCGAGCGGTCGTCGTACGACGAGGTGTGCCGGGCGCTGTCGGTGCTCGGGTCCCGTGAGGGGCGGCGCGAGATCTACCGGAAGATCACCGCACGGGCCGGCTACGACCTGCTGCCCGCCGCCGGCTGGCTGCTGCTGCGGATCCGGCGGTACGGCTGGGCCGAGCCCGGTGTCCTCGCCGAGCGCAGCGCCGTACCGCTGGACGTGATCATGGCCGCGTCCCGGCAGGTCGAGGAGCGCCGCCTCGCCCGCCGTGAGGGCCTCGACCTCGTCCTCACCGGCACCGGCCGCGAGACCGCCGACAGGCTCGCCAAGGCCCGCGAGGAGTCCCTCGCCGAGCTGCTCGGCGACTGGTGGGGCCCCGACCGCCCGACCGACCTCGTCCGCCTGGTCGAGGAACTCAACGCCGAACTGTGCGGCTCGGACGCGGAACGGCCGCACGTGAGTCATGTGAGTACGGCTACGTCAGGTTCTTCGTGAACCAGTGTTCCGCGTAGTCGTGGTCGTTGTGCGGCTCGGTCTCCTCGTAGCCGAGTCGGGTGTACAGCGTGCGGGCTTCCACCAAGTCGTTCCGGGTGTCCAGGACGATCCGCCGGGCGCCCAGGGAGCGGGCCGCGTCCTCGGCCGCCGTGACGAGCAGCGTGGCGCCGCCCTTGCCGCGGGCGTCCTTGCGCAGGAAGACCCGTTTGAGCTCGGCGGTTGTGGTGTCGTCGGTCATCAGCCGCACCCCCGCCGTACCCACTGGCTCGCCCCCGTATCGCGCCACCAGCAGCACCCCGTGCGGCGGCGCCAGGTACGCCCCGGTGTCCGTCGCGACCTCGCGCTCCAGCTCCTCGGGGTCCGTGACGTGGCCCTTGTGCAGCAGGTACCAGCGGTCGCTGACCTCCGTGTAGTACGCCCGCCAGAGCGCGGCGGCGACGGGGGAGTCGAAGGGCTCCGGGGCGACGGTCCAGAGGGTGGTCGTGGCGGTCATGCGGCCATTGTCGCCGTTTGAAGGACGGGGTTCGGGCAACCCGGTGCGCGAGGCGGCCCGTTGGGCCGCGAGACCTGGAAGGCAATCATGTCCACAGGCTTGATCATCACTATCGTGATCGTGGCGGCCGTGGTCGTTGTCGCGGCCGTCCTGACGCTGCGTACCCGTGGCGGCACCGGCGGCGGCGGATCGCTGCGGAGGCGGTTCGGGCCCGAGTACGACCGGATCGTGGCCCACCACGACGGCGACGAGAGGGCGGCCGCGCGTGCGCTCACCGAGCGGGTGAGGCGGCACGGCTCGCTGGAGAAACGGCCGCTGCGGGCGGCGGAGCGCGAACGGTACGAGGCCCGCTGGGCCGCCGCTCAGGAGCGCTTCGTCGACTCGCCGCGCGAGGCGGTCGCCGAGGCGGACCGGCTGCTCGGCGAGCTGGCCGCGGCGCGTGGCTTCCCGGACGCCGGCCGTTACGGGACCCAGCTGGAGGCGCTGTCCGTGCACCACGCGCATCATGTGCACGGCTATCGCCGGATACATGGTGCCGCGAACGCCGCGAACGCCGCGGGCGGCTCCGCGGGTACGGAGGAGATGCGCGAGGCCATGATCGAGGCCCGCGCCCTGTTCGAGGACCTGGTGACGGCGGACCGGCGGGACACGAGGGCGGACCGCGAGGCGCGAGCGGGCCGTGACGCGGGCCCGGACCGGTCCCACCAGCTGCCATGGGCGTTCACCAGGCGTCACGCGAAGGGGAGTTGAGGGGGATGACGGACGACCTGACCACCGGTAAGGCCGGTAAGGACACCACCACTCACGCTGTCGTTCGCTCAACTGGTGGAACGGCAGCGGGAACTTGCTGCTGAGACCCAGCCGTGCGAGGCGTCGAGACGCATGGCGTGTGCGGTTGTCGGGCTGATGGAATGCACGGTGACCGCGGTGTTCCTCGCGGAGATGTTCCCCGGGACACTCACGGGAGATGTTCCCCGGGACACTCACGAGTGACCGCCTGCGCCGCGCCGCTCGCTTCGCGGGCTTGCCGGTCACCGACGGAGGCGCCGACCCGCTGCAGACCATGCTAAAGATTCAGAACGATGTGTCGTCCGTCGTCGAAGAGCTGCTGACGGAGGCGGCCGCCGAGTTGGTGGCCGAGCGAGCGGGGCTGCTGACAGCTGAGTGGCTGGACAAGTGACAGCTGAGTGGCTGGACAAGATCGAGCGACAGAGTCCCTTCGTGGCAGCCATCCTCTGGGATGCACTGGCCCGAGGAGCGAGTACCGACCCGGACCTTCATTGACCGCTTCCGCGACCTCGTGCGGCCGAGGGGCTGCCGCTCGAAGGTGACGCGCCTCGGCTTGCTGTCAGCCGCCCGGCTCATGCCTCTCGCGTCTCTCGCGCCACTCCCGCACGACCGCCTCCACGTCGTACGGCTTCAGACCCAGCGGTGGTCCCGGTGGCGGCTTGAACATCATCTCTCGGATCTTCGTGTTGATCTCGGTGATGATCTTGCGGACGACGCGTTCGGAGGGGGCCACGGCGGCTGCCGCCAGCGCGTCCTCCGCCTCTTTGCGCAGCGCCAGGGTCGGTGGCAGCACCGACATGCCCTCGCGGGCCATCTTCTGTTTGATCCACCAGAGTTCGTCGTACGTCGTGTCGTCGCCGGCGAGCGGGCGGCCGGCGCCGGGGAGGGACTTGAAGTCGCCGCGTGCCTCCGCGTCGCGGATCTGTTTGTCGACGAAGGACTCGAAGCTGACACCGGGTGGCTTTCGCTCGGTCATACATCCATTGTGCCGGAGGCCACACAACGGGACGAGCTGGGGAATTATCATGCGGCGGCGTGCGCCAAACGCGCCGTGCGCAGCGATAATTGGTGTTGACCCGTTAGGAGCGGTACGTGCTCGAACTCACCATGGCCTCGGTGTCCGAGGCGGACGCCGGGGCGACGGCCGGAATGCAGATGGCCGACGCGCCCAGCGAGCCGGGCGCCATGCTCAGGGTGGGCCGGGACCGGGCGGTGTGCCGTCTCGCGACACCGGACGACTGGCTGTTCGTGTCCCGCGTTCACCTGGAGTTCCTGTGCGGCCCCGACGGCACATGGCAGGTCACCTGGCTGCGCGGCACCCACGCCGACCCCTCCTCCGAGGTCCGGCTGGCACTCCCCGGCCATCCGCCCCAGCCCCTCCCGTACGGCGGTACGGCGAAGATCCCGGCCGGCGGCTCCGGCGAGCTCGTCATCCTCGACCGCACGGCCCCGCGCAGCGTCAACGTGGGTTTCTACCACGAGCCCTGACCAGCCGAAGCCCTCTGGCCCCCCAGGGCCTGTCGTCACATTCCGGTCGTCGCCCGGAGGGCGGCCCCGCGCCCGCCGCGGCAGCGGCTGATGTCCGCGTAGGTGCATGACGTCGCGGGCAGACGCGAAGGTGACGACAGGCCCTAGCTAGGGCGTGCTGCGAAAGTGCCGCCTGCCGCCTGCCGCCCGACGCCTGGCACGCTCCCCACTCTCGGCTTCTCCCCCACTCTCGGCTTCGCTCGAGCGGGAGGGGCCCATGAGCGGGAGGGGCCCCCACCGTCGCACCGGGCGAAAGCCCAAGTACGTCCAGTCCATCTAGGGGGCCTTCCGCCCGGCACGCCGAGAGCACGCTCCCCCACTCTCGGCTTCGCTCGAGCGGGGGACCCCCATGACGCCGCTCGGCCCGCCCTCCGGGCGGACGACGGGACTTTCGCAACACGCCCTAGTCGAGCACCCGGGCCAGCGCGAACCCGTCGTAGCCCTTGCTGCCCACCGTCTGGATCGCCGTGCCGGTCAACCTGGGGTGCGCGGCGATGAGTTCGATGGCGGCCCGGGTGCCCCGGATGTCCGGCTCGGTGCTGTCGGCGTCGGCGACGCGGCCGCCCCGTACGACGTTGTCGATGATGATCAGGCTGCCCGCGCGGGTGAGCCGGAGGGCCCACTCGACGTAGTGCGGGTTGTTGGCCTTGTCGGCGTCGATGAAGACCAGGTCGAACGGCTCGGGGTTCTCGTCGGTCAGCTTGGGCAGCGACTCCAGGGCCGGGCCCACCCGTACCTCGACGAGTGTGTCGAGGCCGGCGCGCGCGATGTTGCGGCAGGCGACCTCGGCGTGCCGGGCGCTGTACTCCAGGGAGATCAGCCGGCCGTCGGCGGGCAGGGCGCGGGCCAGCCAGATGGTGCTGTAGCCGCCGAGGGTGCCGATCTCCAGGATGCGGCGGGCGCCCTGGATCTGGGCCAGGAGCTGGAGGAACTTGCCCTGGTTGGCGGTGACGTTGACCGGCGGGAGCTCGGCGGCGTCGCTGTCGCGCAGCGCGGCCTCCAGGGGTTCGTCGTTGGGGGAGAGGTGGGTGATGAAGTAGTCGTCGACGTCTTCCCAGGCCCGCGACTCACTCATGAAGCCATGCCTCCTGCGCTCTCGCTCTTCGTGTGGCTAGTTAGGTCGGCTAACTAGTTGCCCTAACGAATGGTAGGCGCAGCCCGCGGCCCGTGCCAGCGATATCGCACGGGCCGCCGCGAGTTTCAGTCCTTCGGGCCGGACGCCCCGTCCGTGGCAGCCGTCGGGTTCGCAGCCTGCGGATGCCCGCCCTGCGGATGCCCGCCCTGCGGATACGCACCCGGCGGGAACCCGCCCGGCGGCGGGTATCCCCCCTGCGGACCCTGCGGGTACCCCACCGGCACCGGCGGCGGCTGCTTGCGCGCGTTCCGCCTGAGCACGATCGCGACGGCCACCCCCTTGATCACCAGTACGGCGAAGCCGATGCCGAAGGAGAACAGCCAGCCGGGGATTCCGCCCACGGTCCACATCTCGTCCACGTAGATGACCTCTCGGTAGGGTTCGTCGGTTTCCGTCTGCCGCAGGGTGTGGTCGCCGGAGATCCGCGACGGCTGCGGGAAGTTCTGGTCGACGGCGGTGAGGTAGTCCGTACCCGCGTCGGTGAGCGCGCCGAGCGTGCCGTACTGCAGGCCGATGCGTCCGGCGAACCTCACCTCCGGGGTCTCGCCGCCGATCGTCGAGCTCGGCTCCATACGGTGCTCGGCGAGGACGTACAGGCTGAGGGCCTGCGGCGTCGTGGCCAGGCGCGACAGGCGCATCGGGTACACCAGTTCGTCGCTGGCGAAGGTGAGGTGCAGCGGGTCGAGGGTGCCGTTGAGCGGGATGTCCGTGCCCGTGTCCTCCGGCGCCAGCTTGATCGCCACGTACTCCCACTTCTGCTCGACGTATGGCTGGAGCGCCGTGTCCAGGCGGTCGGAGAGCTCGAAGCCGTTCTTGTCGAGCCAGTCGCCGAGGGCGCCGGAGTCGGTGGCGGTCAGCCGGGCCACGTCGAACGGACCGAGCCGCTCGCGGCCGACGACACCCACCGAACCCTCGCCCGGCGCGGCCCCCGCGCCGTCGACCTCGCCGATGTCGAACGGCCAGTCGCTCGACTTCGGCCAGAAGTACTCCCGGGTCCGGTACTCGGGGGCGCTCTCCTCGGCGAGCTGGTCGAAGAGGGCCGCGTCGCCGAGCTCGACCGTCGCCCGGTTCGGCACCGGCATGATCCAGGCGGCCGTACGGGTGTCGCCGGTGACCGTCAGCCGCATGACGATCTGCTCCTCGCGGCCGTCCCAGCGCACGATCGACGTCTCGCGGTTCACATACACGTTCCGCTGCGCGTCCGGCAGCATCGCGCCGCACCCGCAGGCGTACGCCGGTGCCACGAGCGATGCCAGCTGGAACCCCAGCAGCGCCAGGACGACCACCCACAACCGCCCACGCCCAGGCCCCCGTACGAGACTGTTGGTCCTCATCCCCCGTGCTCCTTCTGCCGCGCATATGTGCGTGCGGCCATGTTCCCAGGTGTTTGTCCGTGGCCCGTCACAGCCATACCGGTGATGTGCATCTGTGATCCGCTGTGATCCACGTCGCGCCCTCGAGGTGGCAGGCAACGTGCGGCGGGCTATCGTCATCCGGACAAAAGAGGGGCGACTCTCAGGTAAAGAGGGGATTGCCCGCGTCTCACGGCAGGGGCAGTGCGAGCCTTCTGGACGGGACATCGACGGGGTGGGAGGGCAACGGGGCGTGGCGAACGCGGAGCAGAGCAGACCGAGCGGTGCCGGGAGGGCCGGCTTGGTGGCCGCACGACTGGGGACGGTACGGGCGGTGCTGTGGCTGATCGCCGGCGTCCTGGCCCTGCGGCAGATCGCGGTCGTGCTGAACACGCCCAGAGGTGAGCGGCTGACGGATCTGGAGACCTGGGTCGGGCCCGCGGGCGTCCTGCACGTCACGGGCTCGCTCTACGAGTCGACGAAGTTCACCGGTACGCCCTTCAGCGGCCTCGTCCTCAAACCTCTCACCCGCATGGCCGAACAGGCCCTCGGCTGGGGCTGGACCTTCGGCACTCTCCTCCTGGTCGTCGCCCTGGGCCTGGTCGCCGCCCGCGCCCTGCCCCAGCCCGTCACCCGGCGCAGCACCCTGCTCGCGGCGCCCGTCGCGGTCACGCTGCTGATGCTGTCGCTGCCCGTACGCAACACGCTGTATCTGGGCCAGACCAGCATCATCCCCGTCCTGCTCGTCCTCGCGGGCTGTTTCGCGGTCCGGGGCGAGCGCATCAGCGGGGTCCTCATAGGGCTCGCCGCCGCCCTCCAGCCGACCGTGCTGCTCTTCGTGCCGCTGCTGTGGTTCACCGGCCGCAAGCAGGCCGCCGCGTCCACCGGCGCCACGTTCGCCGGGGTCACCGCGCTCACCTGGGCCGCGATGCCGCACGACTCGTACACCTACTGGGTGTACCACCTCGCGGGCGTCGGCCTCGGCGGCCGGGCGGACGACCTCGCCAACCAGTCCCTGCACGGCGCCCTGCTCCGGCTCGGCCTCGAAGGCCCGCTGGAGATCGCGCTCTTCTTCGCCCTCGCGGCCGCCGTCGCCGCGTTCGGCATGCGGCGGGCCATCCACTACGCCCGTGACGGACAGCTGCTGCTCGCCGTCGCGATCACCGGCTGTGTCGTGGTCGCCGTCTCCCCGACGTCCTGGAAACACCAGCTGCTGTGGGTGCTGCTCGCGGTCGTCGGCCGGGTCGGCACGAGGGCCTCCGGCCGGTACGTGTGGCCGGTCGCCGTCGTCCTGGTGATGACGCTGCCCGCGAAGATGATGGTGCCGAACATGGGTGTCCTGCACCCGCTGCGTGACAACGTCGTCCTGCTGGCCGCGCTCGCCGCCGCCCTCGCCGTCCCGTTCCTGTCCCGCACTTCGGAGTACTACCGGGCCCCGATCCCCACCGAGTACGCCCCGAAGGCCGAGACCCGCTTCAGCTGGGCCCCGCTGCTGCGCAGGGTCGCCACCCGCCCGAACCTGCTCCTCGAACTGCTCCTGATCCGCGTCACCTACGCGGCTTATCAGCGCACCCGTCTCGAGGCCACCGGCAGCCGGGCCGCCGCCGAGGAGCACGCGTCACAGATCCTCGCCGCCGAGAAGGCCCTGTTCATCGACATCGAACACTGGTTCAACCACGCGGTGGTCCAGGTCGACTGGCTGCGGACCTTCTTCGACTTCTACTACACGTCGTTCCACTTCGTCGTCCCGCTCAGCGTCCTCGGCATCCTCTACTGGCGCCGCCCCGCCGACTACCGCTGGGCCCGCACCACCATCGGCTTCACCACGGTCCTCGCCCTCTTCGGCTTCTTCTTCTACCCCCTGGCGCCGCCGCGCCTGATGCCCGGCCTCGGCATCATCGACACGATCCACGGTGTCCAGGACTTCTCCAAGCCGGACTACGGCAGGCTCACCGAACTCACCAACCAGTACGCGGCGATGCCCTCACTCCACTTCGGCTGGTCCCTGTGGTGCGGCCTGACCATCGCCATCGTCGCCCCCAGGGTGTGGATGAAGGTCCTGGGCCTGCTCCACCCGACCTTCACCGTCCTGGCGATCGTGGCAACGGGCAACCACTGGGTTCTGGACGCGGTGGGCGGCGCGGCGGTGGTGGGGGGCGGCTTCGCCCTGACGTACATCCTTACGGGGCCCAGGACCACCGCGCCCCGCAAGGGGCGCGGGGCGGGACATGATGCGGCTCCGCCGCGTGGGCGTGAGCAACCACAACCAACCAGCAGCCAGGAGTCAGCAGCTGTGGAACGGCGCTAGGGCCTGTCGTCACCTTCCCGTCGTCGCCCGGCGGGCTGCCACGCGCCCGCCGCGGCAGCGGCTGATGTCCGCGGAGGCGCGTGCTCTCGGCGTGCCGGGCACACACCCTCGTATCTGGATGTACTTGGGCTTTCGCCCGGTGCGCCGAGAGCACGCTCCCCCACTCTCGGCTTCGCTCGAGCGGGGGGACCCCCATGACGCCGCCCGGCCCGCCCTCCGGGCGGACGACGGGACTTTCGCAACACGCCCTATGGCCCTTCCGGGGAGAGGACGTCGCCGAAGCGCAAGGCGTGGGGGTTCCGCGCGCGAAGGGCGTCCCCTGTATGGCTTCCGGAGGTGTAGGCGCGGGCCCCCACCGCCGCCGCCGAGGCCCTCGCCGCACCGTCGTCGTGGACGCGGACGTCGGAGAAGTCGGCGCCGAGGCGTGCCTCCATGTCGGTACGGGTGGCGTCGTCGAGTGGCCGCCCCGCGCCGCGCAGGACGTCATGGACGGCGGAGCGCTGCACCTGGGCCTCCGCCACCTCGTGGCCGCAGCCGGCACCGTGCTGGTGCCGCTCCCGCGCCCCGGGATGTCCCGCCTCACGGAGCAGTTGTACGACGGCAGCGTTCCCGGCGGTGCCCTGCAGGGCGAGGAGCCGCTGGAGCGGCGTACTCCCGCCGCCGACCCGGGGGCGGGCCGGCGCCCGTTCGATGCCGGTGCCGGACTTGCGGGCGTAGTCCTGAGCGCGTACGGGGCCTCTTCCGGTCTGGGACGCGATCCTGCCTGCATATGTGACAGACCGGGGAGGGGACCAGGGATTCGAGGGCAACGTTGGGGCGACCGAACGGGCATGTGCGGTCCAGCGGTGCGGTGCGGTGCGGTGCCGTGCCGTGCCGTCAGGTGGCGGTCACCTGGAGGTGCTTCACCCCGTTGATCCAGGCGGAGCGCAGCCGGCTCGGCTCGCCGACGAGTTTGAGGTCCGGCATCGCGTCGGCGACCGCGTTGAAGATCAGGTCAATCTCCAGGACGGCCAGGGACTTCCCGAGACAGAAGTGCGGCCCTCCGCCACCGAAGCCGAGGTGTGGATTGGGATCCCGGGTGATGTCGAAGGTGTCGGGGTCGTCGAAGACCTCGGGGTCGTGGTTGGCGGAGGCATAGAAGACCCCGACACGATCCCCCTTCTTGATCAGTTTGCCGCCGAGTTCGGTGTCCTGGGTGGCGGTGCGCTGGAAGGAGTTGACCGGGGTGGCCCAGCGGACGATCTCCTCGGCGGCCGTCGCCGGGCGCTCGCGCTTGTAGCGGTCCCACTGGTCGGGGTGGGTGAGGAAGGCGTGCATGCCGTGGGTGATGGCGTTGCGCGTGGTCTCGTTGCCGGCGACCGCCAGCATCAGCACGAAGAAGCCGAACTCGTCCGAGGCCAGGTTGCCCTCGTCCTCGGCGGCCACCAGGGTGCTCACGATGTCCTTCGCGGGACACTGCTTGCGGTCGGCGGCCATGTTCATGGCGTACGCGATGAGTTCCATGGCCGACTGCTGGCCGATCTCCTCGGTGATGGCGTACTCCGGGTCGTCGTACGAGATCATCCGGTTCGACCACTCGAAGATCTTGATGCGGTCCTCCTGCGGGATGCCGATCAGCTCCGCTATGGCTTGCAGCGGCAGTTCGCAGGCGACCTGGGTGACGAAGTCGAACGGGCCCGAGTGGGCGAGGGCCTGCTCGGCGATGGTGAGGGCGCGGTTGCGCAGGTTGTCCTCCAGAGCGCGGATGGCCCGTGGCGTGAACACGCGCTGCACGATCTGGCGGACCCGGGTGTGCTCCGGCGGATCCATGTTCAGCAGGATCAGCCGCTGCGCGTCGATGGCGTCACGCTCGATGTGCTCGTTGAACCGGATGATCGCGGTGTTCAGATACGAGGAGAACAACTCCGGGTGCGTGGACACGTACTTGACGTCCGCGTGCCGGGTGACGGCCCAGTAGCCCTCGTCCTCGAAGCCCGCGATGCCGGGCGCCTGCGGGACCCAGTGGACCGGTTCCGTGCGGCGCAGCTCGGCGAACTCCGGGAGGGGGACACGGTGGTGCAGCAGGTCGGGGTCGGTGAAGTCGAACCCGTCGGGCAGCGCTGGACAGGGCATCGGCAACTCCTGACGGAGCATCAGCTATGGGGAATTGCGCCGACCGTAGTAACGGGTTCTAGAAGTAGCAAGGGGCATGGGGCCCTCAATTGCCGCGCGCCCCTTGCGGCATCGGAGTCGCCGTCAGCAGACTGCTGTACAGAACTAGAACGCGTACCAGTTCGCTCCGCTGGAAGGCAGTGAGAAGACTGCGGGCCGTCTGTGGCTGGTCGCGCAGTTCCCCGCGCCCCTACGGGGCGCGGGTCGGAGGAAAGGACCCCGCACCCATGCCCGCCGAACCCGTGATCGTCGAAGCCGTACGGACCCCCATCGGCAAGCGCGGCGGCGCGCTCGCCAACCTTCATCCCGCCTATCTCCTCGGCGAGACCTACCGTGAGCTGCTGGGCCGCACCGGTATCCCCGCCGACTGCGTCGAGCAGATCGTCGGCGGTACGGTCACCCACGCCGGCGAACAGTCCATGAACCCCGCGCGGACCGCCTGGCTCACCATGGGCCTGCCGTACGAGACGGCCGCGACGACCGTCGACTGCCAGTGCGGTTCCTCTCAGCAGGCCTCGCACATGGTGGCCAACATGATCGCGGCGGGCGTCATCGACGTGGGCATCTCCTGCGGCGTCGAGGCGATGTCCCGCGTGCCGCTCGGGTCGGGCTCCAAGCACGGACCCGGGAAGCCGTTCCCCGACGAGTGGAACGTCGACCTCCCGAACCAGTTCGAGGCGGCCGAGCGGATCGCCAAACACCGGGGCCTGACCCGCGAGAACGTCGACTCCCTGGGCCTGCTGTCGCAGGAACGGGCGGCCGTGGCATGGGCCGAGGAGCGCTTCAAGAAGGAGACGTTCGCGGTCCAGGTCCCCACGACGGAGGACGAGCAGCGGGCCGGGCAGGGCATGTGGCGGCTGGTCGACAGGGACGAGGGCCTGCGGGACACGTCCATGGAGGCGCTGGCGAGGCTGAAGCCGATCATGCCGACGGCTGTCCATACGGCTGGCAACTCGTCCCAGATCAGCGATGGTTCGGCCGCGATCATGTGGGCGTCGAAACGCATGGCGCGGGCGCTGAAGCTGCGGCCGAGGGCGCGGATCGTCGCACAGGCGTTGGTGGGGGCCGACCCCCACTTCCACCTCGACGGGCCGATCGACGCGACGAAGGCTGTGCTGGGCAAGGCCGGTATGTCCCTGAAGGACATCGACCTCGTCGAGATCAACGAGGCTTTCGCATCGGTGGTCCTGAGCTGGGCCCAGGTCTTCGAGCAGGACCTGGAGAAGGTCAATGTGAACGGCGGTGCGATCGCCCTGGGGCACCCGGTGGGGGCGACGGGGGCGCGGCTCATCACCACCGCCCTGCATGAACTGGAGCGTCTGGACAAGGAGTTCGCGCTGATCACGATGTGCGCCGGGGGCGGGCTCGCCACCGGGACGATCATCCAGCGGCTGTAGCCTGGCGGGATGAGGACGCGCAATCTGAGGCTCGGTCTGTACGCGGACGAGGAGGGGCTGGCCTGGGTCCGGGGACTCGTCGCGGAGGCGGTGGCGGGCCGTAGCGTCCGGGGCGTTGCCGACTCCGTCGTACGCACCTGTCCCGAGAGTGGGTTGACGACCGCCTACCTCTACGACCATCTCGCGGAGCAGTGGGCCTGGGAGAACCCCGGCCAGGGCAGTGGGGCGAGGGAAGCGGTCGAGCTGCGGGTCCAGCTGGCGTGCTCCCTGCGGACGTGGCGGGCCGTCCGCAAGACGGTGATCAGGACGCTGTGCCCGGCAGGCATGGGCCCCCATACCTGCCGGGTGCCGTGGTCGGCGTGGTGAGCGCGCCATGCCGTACGGAGCGGAGTTCCTCCGCCCCGTAGGTCACGCACCGGACACGTCAGCCCTCGTCGACGGGCAGGCCTTCGATCTGGGCCAGGTCACGGGCATCAGAGCCGTGCAGCATGGCGCCGTCGCAGGCGGGCAGGTCGACCGACACCTTGTTCAGTTCCTTCGCGGCGATGAAGCCGACAGGTTTGCCACCCTTGTCGGTGAACACCTCGACGTGGTCGGTTTCGCGACCGTCCGTCCCGGTGGCCAGCAGCCGCTTGTCGAGCAGTACGCCGTACCAACGGGCAGACGGATCCGAGGAGTTCTCCGTCCTCCCGTAGTCGTACTTGGCCAGGCACACCACGGACACTTCTTCGTTCCGCTGCGGGTGGCAGTCAGGCTTGACCTCGCTGCCTCCGCAGGTCCCGGCGTCCCACGTGTTGACCTTTTTCTTGATCAACGTGCAGCTGTCGTCGGAGTCGCTCTTGCACGACACCGGCCAGACGTTCGTCGGGTTGGCACTGTCGGAGGGCTTCTCGCCGACCTTCGCCCACGGGACACTGACGGTCGCCTTGTGGGCCTCGGGAAGCCCACAGAGGTCGATCTCCGCCTTGCCGCCGAGCTTGGTGTCGTCGACCGTTGCCGTGTGCTTGTCGGGACAGTCCTTCGAGCCCTGTCCCCCCGACCCACCCGTGGCTCCCGCCGCGGCCGACGCTCCCTTGCCGCTGTCTTCTGTGTCCGTCCCCGAGCCGCATGCCGTGAGGGCCAGCGTGAGGGCGGCTGCTCCGAAGCCTGCAGCAAAGCGAACGTGCGTTGACACGAAGTGGTCCTCTTTCCCGACGCCGGCCACGCCCAAGCATCTGGGCATCCGAACGGTATCGGCCGCTGACATGGACTTCAAGGCCAGGGGCCGGCCCGTGAGGGCGTCAGTAGGATTACGGAAGTTCACCTGCTTCTGGCGAGGATGCCCCGGCGTTCACGCCGGGGAGGAATCGCCTCCTGCGGCTGCGACGCGGAGCGTCGCCGCATCTGCTCTCTGACCGGCGCGGAGCGCCCGTACGGCTGCCCGGCGGAGCCGGAGAATGCGAACAGATGTCCTGCGGGTCACCTGCTGTGGTGACTGTCGGGTGAACGGCGGTTGTGTGTGCGGACGTCGTACTACGGTGCGATGCCGTGAAGCTGGTGGTGCAGGTGAAGCTGCTGCCGACGCCCGAGCAGGCGCCGGCGCTCGAGGCGACCCTGCGCGCCTGCAACCGGGCCGCCACCTACGCCTCGCAGGTTGCCTTCGCCAAGCACCTCAAAGACCGCAACGGCCTGCAGAAGGAGGTGTACGCGGATCTGAAGGCCACGTTCGGACTGTCGGCGCAGCCGGTGGTGCGGGCGGTGAAGAAGGTCGTCGACGCCTACGCGACCCTGAAGGCCAATCTGCAGGCCGGGAACCTGGGCCCGCCCACCTCCAAGCGACACCGCACAGCGCTCAGTACCCCGATCGCCTTCCGGCCGGAGGCGGCTCAGCCGTTCGACGACCGCTGCCTGTCCTGGCAGTACGACGCGCGCACGGTGTCGATCTGGACTGTCGACGGGCGGATGAAGGGCGTCCGCTTCGCCTGCTCACCCGACCAGCTCAAGACCCTCGTGCAGTACCGCAAGGGCGAGAGTGATCTCGTCCAGCGTGGCGGGAAGTGGTTCTTGATGGCCACCTGCGACATTCCCGAGCCGGCAGTGTACGAGCCGGCCGGCTGGATCGGAGTGGACCGGGGCATCGTGAACCTGGCCACCACCAGTGACGGCACGAACCACCAGGGCCGCCGTCTGTCCCGCTACCGGCGCTGGCAGGCCCGCAAACGCGCCGAACTCCAGGCCAGACAGACCCGCTCGGCCACCCGCCGCCTGGCCCGCCGCACACGCAAGGAGCGTCGCCATGCCACGCAGGTGAACCACGTCATCAGTAAGGAGATCGTGTCCGTTGCGCAACGCACCGGTCGCGGGATCGCTGTCGAGCACCTCGGCGGGATCCGTGAGCGGGTACGGCTACGTCGCGACCAGCGGGACACCCTCTCCTCCTGGCCCTTCCACCAGCTCGGACAGCACCTGGCCTACAAGGCCAAACGGGCCGGGGTGCCCTTCCTCGAGGTGGACGCGGCCTATACCTCGCAGCGCTGCCCGCGCTGCGGGCACACCGAGCGGGCCAACCGGCCCACCCGGGATCAATTCCGCTGTCGTCGGTGCGGTCTCGCTGGGCCTGCCGACGTCGTCGCCGGGGTCAACGTGCGCGACCGTGCACGCTCGGTGTGGGCATTCGTCACCATGCCCGTCCCGCAACCGGTCTGACCGGAAAGGGAGATGCGACCCGTGACCGTCCTGTCGTAGGGGACAGTCGGGAGCGCGACAAGGTGTGAACGACCGAGCGCACAAGCTCGGCCGTTCACGGCCGAGAAGGTGACTACGCAAGATCTGCAACGCGGGCTGGCTGGACGGCAGCCGGGGCTCTGTGATTGGCAAATCTGTCTCGGCGAAGGGCCTGGTGAGCGGAGCTTGGCCAAGACGAGCCGAGACGGAACTGCCAATTGGTCCCTGTGCCGGTGCCTGGTTGCATACCGTCCTTCGCATGCCTGAACTTCAGCTGCTTCGTCCGGACCACGCCCCCGCGCTCCTCGCCTTCGAGCGGGAGAATCGAGCCTACTTCGCGGCGTCCATCCCGGACCGAGGTGAGGAATACTTCGCTCGATTCGACGAGCGGCACCGTGACCTGCTCGCCGAGCAGGAGGCCGGGGTCTGTTATTTCCACGTGCTGGTCGGCCCCGAGGGCGAGGTGCTGGGGCGGGTCAACCTGGTGGACGTGGCGGACGGTAGTGCCGACCTCGGGTATCGGATCGCGCAGCGGGCCGCGGGCCGAGGGTTGGCCACCTTGGCCGTGCGGAAGATGTGCGGCCTCGCCGCCGACAAGTACGGGTTGACCGCCCTGCGCGCCGCCACCACGGTCGACAACGCGGCGTCCCGAGCCGTACTGATCCGTTCGGGGTTCACCATCACCGGCGAGACACAGCTCTCCGGTCGCCCTGGCCTGACGTTTCTTCGGGGCCTTGAGGATTTCTCCGCCCCGCGTGTCGATCTCCCCGGGACGGCGTGCTGAGCGCGTGGCGCTGCCGCGCTAGTTCGCCGCCGTCCAGTTGACGAAGGTGGTGAAGGCGGCGGGGGTGAGGGTGAGGTGGGGGCCGGTGGGGGTCTTGGAGTCGCGGATGGCGATGGTGGCGGAGCGGGGGGTTTCGGCGATCTCTATGCAGTCGCCGCCCTGGTCGCCGCTGTACGACGACTTGCGCCAGGCCAGGCGGCCGAGGGCGGCGCATTCGACGCACTCGCCGCCCTGGTCGCCGCTGTAGCTTGACTTACGCCACTGAGTCCCCGTCGGAATCGCGTTGCTCCCCATAGCGTTCCTCCATCACTCGCCGGATCAACTCCGCCGAATCCTTGAGGGAATGCGCGGCGGCCCGTAGATGATCGTAACGGAGCGAACAGTCCTTGACGGTGTCCGGGTTCGCGGTGGGATGCCCGCTGCCGTACCCCTCGGTATAGACGATGGCTGGGTCACTCACGAAGTGGAAGAGAGTGAACGAGCCTTGCACGCCCGCGTGCTCTCCGGCCGAGAACGGCAGTACCTGGACGTTGATCCGGGGATTGCCCTCGAACGCCAACAGTCGGGCCAGTTGGCCACGCATCACTTCCGGGCCACCAATCTCCTGGCAGAGCGCGGCTTCGCTGATGATGGCCCAGAAGACCGGGGATTCCTGCTTCTCGAAGATGCGCTGACGTCCCAGTCGTACGGCGGTGCGGTCGTCGAGGTCGGTCCTGTCCAGGGTGCCGAGCACGGCCCTCGCGTACTCCTTGGTTTGCAGGAGCCCGTGGACCAGGTGCGTTTGGAAGGTACTGATCTCGGTCGCCCGCGCCTCAAGCTCGGCCACCTGCCTGAACCAGGCCGGAAGTTGACTGCGAAGCACCAGGTCAACCAGGCGTGTGAAGAACCCGTCCGTCCCCAGCGCCGCATCCACCCGCTCGCTGAACTCCGGCGTCGGGACCTTCCGCGCGGTCTCGATCTGGCCCACCAGCGAACCGGTGTAGTTGACGATGCTGCCGAGCTGCTTCTGCGTCAGCCCGGCGGCCTCACGTAGCCGCCGCAACTCGTAGCCGTAGTAGTCGAGTGGCGAGGCGCCGGGGTCGAGGGCGTTGATGTGGCGGATCACGTACGGTCCCCTCTCGTGCAACTCGGCCCACATCGGGACGGGTTGTGTCTGTTCTGTGGCCGAGAGTAGTGGGCCCACGTCAGGCTCGTGGTGTGAACAAGCCGATTCCCCCATTTGTCCCCCCGCTCTCGTACCCCGGCCCGCCCCTGGTGCCGTCCACCCACTACCGCATGAGCTTCACGGTGGGTGAGCACTCAGCCCGCCATGTCCGGCGGATCGTCGCGCTGCATCTGCTGCGCTGGCGCATGGTCGAGCTGATGGACCCCGCGAAGCTGGCGGTGACGGAGTTGCTCTCCAACGTCGTACGCCATGTCCCGGACCGGCGTTGTGAGTTGGTGATCCGGCGGCAGACGCACGGGGTGCGGGTGGAGGTGACGGACGGCAGCCCGGAGCTTCCGCTGCTGTCCGTCCCCGACTTCGAGAAGGAGTCCGGGCGCGGGCTCGTCCTGCTCGACGCGACGGTCGGCAAGTGGGGCGTGGAGCCCGCGCCCGGCGGCGGGAAGACGGTGTGGTTCGAGTGCGGCGTCAGCGCTTGCCGTTGACGAAGCCGTGGCTCCAGCCGTGGTCGCCGAGGCCGATGGCCACCTGGACCTTGTTGACGGACTTGGTGCCGGCGCTCTTGAACTTGGGGGTGGCGGTCCAGTTGGTCACGCCGTCGAGCATGTTGGCCTCGGGCTCGATCTTGCCCTTGGATGCCTTGAAGGCGAAGGCGGCGTTGTGGTTGCGGCTCTTGTTGCTGACCGTCTGACCCTTGCCGTTGACCAGGTGGTTCTTGCCGACCTGGTAGGCCAGCTGGGTCGTCACGCTGGTGACCGGGATGTCGAAGATGCGCTCGGTCGCCGTGACGGACAGGTTGAGGGTGGTGGTGCCGTTCTTGTTCTTGTGCGCGGTGGAGGTCACGGTGCTGACGAAGGTGACGTCCTTCTTGTAGCGGATCGTCTTCTTGCCGCCCTTGGGGACGTCGCCGCTGTGGTCGGCCTTGAACGCCTTGATGACGTTCGCGTCCTGCAAGTAGGTGACGAAGGCCTGCTGCTTGGCCTTGGGCAGCTTGGCGAACTTCGCGAGCGTGCTGAGGCCACCCGGGGCCTTCTTCAACCAGGCCTTGTACGCGTCCACGGTCAGCTTGGAGGGCGCGGCGGGCTTGGCGGGGGCCTGGCTGTCGGCGAAGGCCTGGCCGGTGCCGCCGATGAGGGCGACGGACGCGGCGGTGGCGATGGCGGCGACGGTGATGCGGTTGCGCACGGTGTTGTCCCCTTGTCGGGCGGTGGTTCCTGCGACGGTCTACGGCCGTACTTGCTGCCGCGACGAAGTTACGGGCGTGCGCAACGGGGCGAAATTGTCTCTTGGGGCACTGTCCTGGAGGGCAATGCGGGCAATGCGGGCAACGCGGGCAACGCGAAGGCGGCGGCCCGGGGATCGGGGCCGCCGCCTTCAGCTCAGCTGCTCTGTGGGGCTGATCAGTACCAGTTGTTGGCCTGCCAGAAGTTCCACGCGCCGCACGGGCTGCCGTAGCGCTCCTTCATGTAGTCCAGGCCCCACTCGATCTGGGTGGCGGCGTTGGTCTGCCAGTCGGAACCGGCGGAGGCCATCTTCGAACCGGGGAGCGCCTGGACCAGGCCGTAGGCGCCGGAGGACGCGTTCGTCGCGTTGACGTCCCAGTCGCTCTCGTGGTCGACGATCTTGGCGAAGCAGCTGTACTGGGCCGAGTCGCCGATCATCTTCTTCGCGATCGCCTGTGCCTGAGAGGCGTCCGACGCGGCCTGGGCGGGCGCGGCGGCGAGCAGCGTACCGGCGGTGGCGGCGGCCACGGCGGCACCGGCGAGGGCCTTCTTCGGGGAGGCGATGCGGCGGAGAAGGGAGAGAGTCACGGGGAACCTTTTCTTCGGGGACATGACCGTCGCGGGCATGCCTTCACCACGTGAGGTGCGGTGGGGGCGTACGTGGGCGCCGCGGCCCGGGTGGGCACGTCGGCGCCGTGCGACTCGTCCAGAGAAGCAGCCCGGGGGATCTGTCCGCAAACACCCCTTTTGCTAGTTGTGGCCGTATGTGCGGAAAGGGTTGGCTGTGTGACGTGGCTCTCAATGCGCTGGTCAGGAGCGGTTATGGCGTGCGCATGGCATGCGGTTCGATCTACGACCCCGGTTCGTATGTGATCTGGGTCCTGTGGGGTGGTTCACGGCTCAGGTAACGGAGCGTGGTGGGGCGTAGCGGGGCGTTCAGCTCGTGGGTGGGGTGAATGTGACCGGGGTCTCGAACGCCGCCTGGCGCGTGGCCCGTCGTAATCCGGTTGAGTGCCTGTGGGGCCGGGACTACCGTGCCTCGGGTGACGAACCCTGAGTCGGACAGAACCGAGCCGCCGGCCACTCGGCGGCGAGCGGGTTCTGTGACGAGCGGCGACCAATAGCCAGTTGGCGGTCGGTCGCCCCCTCTGGCGATCTCGCCTCTCACTCCTCGCTTCCAGTGACCGGGCACGCGTGCCTCTGTCCCCGTATCTCGCGTACCTCGACGCTGGAGTCGACTCCTTGCCTGTCTTCGTCTACGTCCTCAGCCTTGCCGTTTTCGCGCAGGGCACCTCCGAGTTCATGCTGGCCGGGCTCGTACCGGGCATCGCGCACGACATGTCCGTGTCCGTGGCGGCCGCCGCGAGCCTGACCTCCGCGTATGCCGTCGGAATGATCGTCGGCGCGCCGGTGATGGCCGCGTTGAGTGCCCGTTGGCCACGCCGTCGGGCACTGGCGGGCTTTCTGGCCGCGTTCGTCGTCGTGCATGTGGTCGGCGCGGTCACGGCGAGCTTCCCGGTGCTGTTCGGTACCCGTGTCGTCGCCGCGATCGTCAACGCCGGGTTCCTCGCGGTCGCGATGTCCGTGGCGACCGGCCTCGTCGTGCCGGAGCGGCGGCCCAGGGCCACCGCGATCCTGCTGTCCGGGGTGACGCTGTCGTGCGTCATCGGTGTGCCCGCGGGCGCGCTGCTCGGCGACTGGTCCGGCTGGCGATCGGTGTTCTGGGCGGTCGCCGCGCTGTGCCTGCCCGCACTGGCGCTGGTGTTCCGGTCGGCGCCCTCTTCCTCCGCCCCTCGTCCGCATGACGTCTCGATCAGGCGGGAGGCGCGCGAACTGCGGGCGCGTCCCGTGCGGTTGGCGCTGCTCCTCGCGGCCCTGGTCAACGGGGCGACGTTCGCGACCTTCGCCTACCTCGCCGTCATCGCGACGGACGTCGCCGACCTGCCCGGCGTGGCGGTACCCGGCCTGCTCGCCGCGTTCGGCGTGGGCGCGTTCATCGGGGTGACGATCGCGGGCCGGGTCGGCGACGGGAGGGCCGGCAATGGGCGCGTCGGCAATGTGCGGCCGGGGCTGCGGCCGGGCCTGATCCGTACCCTGTACGTCCTGCCCGTCGGATGGGCGGTGCTGGCCGCGACCAGCGCGCGCCCGGTGCCGCTGTTCATCGCGGCCGTCATCCAGGGCGGGCTGTCGTTCGGGATCGGCTCGGCCGTCGTCCATCACGTCATGTTCGTCGCGTCCCGCGCCCCGTCGCTGAGCGGGGCGTTCGCCACGGTCGCGCTGAACGCCGGCGCGTTCCTGGGGCCGCTGCTCGCCGGCGCCGCGACCGGGGCGACGCACGACCACCGGCTGGCGGCCTGGGTCAGCGTCGCGCTGTCCGCGTCGGCAGCCGCGCTTACGTGTGCGCTCCTTCGGCGGCAGCACGTTGGTGCTTGATGCCGTGGCCGCGGTACGCGCGGGCGCGCCCAGCTCCGGCGCGAGATCGCAGCCGGGTCAGCGACCGATGGGTGGTGCTGCGCAGCGTGCCGACCGGGCAGCCCAGGACGCTCGCCACCTCTGTCTCCGACAGGTCCCCTCAGTCAGGGAGGGGAGCATTCACACCGCGACGTAGGTGACCGGCGCGCTCCCCGTCGCCGTCTCCGCCCGGCCCAGTTTCACCAGGCGGCGGAGGTGGGCCTCGGCCTCGGAGACGGCGATGTTGCGTGAACCGAAGGGGATTTGGTCCCAGGGGCGGTTCCACTGCATGCGTTCGGCGAGCTGCCAGGCGGTGAGGGGCTCGGCGAGCAGGGCGAGCAGGGCGGTGAGCCGGGACTCGTGGTGGGCCAGCAACTCCCGTACCCGGCCCGCCGAGTCGGTGAACGCGTACTGGTGGGCCGGGAGGATCTCGGCCGGGCTGAGGCGGCCGACGCGTTCGAGGGAGTCGAGGTAGTCGCCGAGGGGATCGGTGACGGTGTCGTCGTCCGGGTCCTCGTACAGGCCGATGTGTGGGCTGATCTCGGGGAGGAGATGGTCGCCGGAGAACAGGCGTCCGTGGCCCGCGAGTTGGGCCGGGTGAACCTCCTCCAGGTGGAGGCAGACGTGGCCGGGGGTGTGGCCCGGGGTCCAGATCGCACGGAGGCGGCGGCCGGGGAGGTCGAGGAGTTCACCGGGGACGATCTCGCGGTCGGGCAGCGCGGGGGAGAAGCCGGGGAGGGCGCGGGGGCGGGTGGGGGTGCGGAGAAGCGCCAGGTGTTCTTCGGGGGCGCCGGCGGCGGTGAGCCTGTCCCTCATGTACGAGAACCAGCGGTCCGGGCCGGTGCCTCGGGTGCGCCGTACGATCGCCGTGTCCGCGGCGTGCATCGCGATCCACGCGCCCGACGCGTCGCGCACCGCGCCCGACAGGCCGTGGTGGTCGGGGTGGTGGTGGGTGATGACGACGCCGTGGATCTCCTCGACGGTCGTACCGCACGCCGTCAGTCCCGCGGTGAGGGTGTCCCACGATGTCGGGTCGTCCCAGCCGGTGTCGATCAGTACGGGGCCGCGGTCGGTGTCGACGACGTACACGAGTGTGTGGCCCAGTGGGTTGTCCGGGATGGGTACCTTGATGGAGCGTACGCCGCCGCCGTGCTTGACCGTCTGCGCCATGGTCCCCACTATAACTAGAACGGGTTGCACTTGGGCGTTGCTGTCGTATCTTCTTCACCCCCGCCGCCCCTACCCGCCCCTACCCGCCCCATCCCCAGGGGCTGCCGCCCCTTCGACCCCGCACACCTGAGAGCTCGGCGGTTGCGGGTTCGTGGGCGGGTGCGGGGTGTGTGTGGTTGCTCGCGCAGTTCCCCGCGCCCCTGAGGACACGACTACCCGCACCCGCCACGCGAACCGCACTCTCAGGCGCATGGACTCCTCTCAGTGGAACTGGTATCAGTTTTTCAACCGCATTGTCTGATGGATCGTCAGAGACCTGGCTCCGGGAGGCGGCAACCCATGACCGAGCTCGTGGAACACGGACAACTGTTCATCGGCGGGGAGCTGACCGCCCCCCTGGGCACGGACGTCATCGAGGTGGTCTCGCCGCACACGGAGGAGGTCATCGGCCGCGTACCGCACGCCTCGCGAGCGGATGTCGACCGGGCCGTGGCCGCCGCGCGGCAGGCCTTCGACGACGGCCCCTGGCCCCGTATGACCCTCGACGAGCGGATCGCGGTCGTCACCCGGATCAAGGACGCCTTCGCCGTACGCCACGAGGACTTCGCCCGCCTCATCAGCGCGCAGAACGGCACCCCGTACACCTCCAGCGTGATGGTTCAGGCGCTGGCGTCGCTGATGGCGTGGGACGCGGCGATCACGACGGCCCGCGACTTCACGTACGAGGAACGGCGTGACGGCGTACTCGGGAAGATCCTCGTGCGGCGCGAGCCGGTCGGTGTCGTCGCGGCCGTCGTCCCCTGGAACGTGCCGCAGTTCACCGCGGCCGCCAAACTCGCCCCCGCCCTCCTCGCGGGCTGCCCGGCGATCCTGAAGGTCTCGCCCGAAACTCCCCTGGACGCCTACCTGTTGGCGGAGATCGCGGCGGAGGCCGGCCTGCCCGAGGGGGTGCTCTCCATCCTCCCGGCCGACCGTGAGGTCAGTGAGTACCTGGTCGGGCACCCGGGCGTCGACAAGGTCTCCTTCACCGGCTCGGTCGCCGCCGGCAAGCGGGTCATGGAGGTCTGCGCCCGCAACCTCACCCGCGTCACCCTCGAACTGGGCGGCAAGTCGGCGGCCGTGATCCTGCCGGACGCCGACGCGCGGACCGCCGTCGCCGGCATCGCCCCCTTCGCCTGGATGATCAACGGCCAGGCCTGTGTGGCCCAGACCCGCATCCTCGTCCCCCGCTCCCGCTACGACGAGTTCGCCGAGGCCTTCGCGGCGGCGGCCTCCGCGCTCAAGGTGGGCGACCCTCTCGACCCGGCCACCGAACTCGGCCCGCTCGTCGCGCGGCGCCAGCAGCGGCGCAGCCTCGACTACATACGCATCGGCCAGGAGGAGGGTGCCAAGATCCTCACCGGCGGTGGCCGCCCGCCCGGCCTCGACCGCGGCTGGTACGTCGAACCGACCCTCTTCGGCGACGTCGACAACACCATGCGCATCGCCCGCGAGGAGATCTTCGGCCCGGTGATCTGCCTCCTCCCGTACGGCGACGAGTCCGAAGCCGTGAAGATCGCCAACGACTCCGACTACGGCCTCAGCGGCAGCGTCTGGACCGCCGACACCGAACGCGGCATCGACATCGCCCGCCAGGTCCGCACCGGCACCTACTCCGTCAACACCTTCAGCCTCGACATGCTCGGCCCCTTCGGCGGCTACAAGAACTCCGGCCTGGGCAGGGAGTTCGGCCCCGAGGGCTACGGCGAATACCTCGAGCACAAGATGATCCACCTGCCCGCCGGATACGAGCCGCCCGCCACCGTCGCCGCGGGGAAGGGGGTCGGGTGATGGGCGACCGCTGGCACGTGGAGGTCGACCGCGCCCTCTGCATCGGCTCCGCCCAGTGCGTCCACCTCGCCCCGGACGCCTTCCACCTCGACTCCGCCATGCAGTCCCACCCCAGCGACCCGGAGCCCGACGCCAACGAACGCGTCCTGAAGGCGGCGGAGGGCTGCCCGGTGGAGGCCATCGCGATCACCCTGCTCGGAAGCGGGGAGCCGGTGTTCCCGCCCGAGGAGTAGGGACTTACGCTCGCGGTCGTCACCAGGAACGACCGGGGCGGGGAAGCGTGCGGAAGTCCGAGGCCAAGGAATTGATCAAGCAGGCGTACGCGGCCTGGGACGCCGAGGAGTGGCAGCGCGCCGCCGACCTCTACGAACGCGTACTCGCCCACTACCCGGACGAGAAGCCGAGCGCTGAGTGGTGGTACGACGCCGCGCTCGGCCACAAGTTCCTGCGCAACTGGGAGAAGGCGTACGAACTCGGCGTCCAGGCCGCCGCCCGCGCACCGCGCGGCGAGGGCGACCCGGCGTACTGGAACCTCGGCATCGCCGCCACGATCCGCCGCGACTGGACCACGGCCCGCGACGCCTGGTCCGGCTTCGGCTTCGAACTCCCGGACGGCGAGGGTGAGATCAACGGCAGCTTCGGCGTGGCCTGCGTCCGCCTGGACACCGACGGCCAACGCGAGGTCGTGTGGATGGAACGCCTCTGCCCGACCCGCGGCCGTGTCGTCAACGTGCCCGTGACCGGCGGCCGGCGCTACGGCGAGATCGTCGTCCACGACGGCGAACCCAAGGGCGAACGCGTCGTCAACGGCACGACGTACCCCGTCTTCGACGAACTCCTCCTGTTCGAACCCTCCGACCTCCCCACCCTGTCGGTGACGGTCGCCGCGGCCGAGCGCACCGATCTGGAGTCCCTGCTCGCCCTCTTCACCGACCACGACTTCGGAGCGGAACCCGCCAGCAGCGTCCAGACCTACTGCGCCTGCTGCAGCGAGGGCACCATCCACAAGGAACAGGGCGTCCACGCCGGCACCCAGCGCGTCTCCCTGGCGGCCCCGGAGGACGAGGCCCGAGGACTGCTGGACCGCTGGGCGGGGGAGACGGCGGCCGGGCGGAGCTGGAGCGGGTTGGAGGTCATGGATCAGGCGGCCATGAAGCCCAGTTGAGCAAGACGTCGCGGAGCCGGACTTGGTTGTCCGACTCCGGGACCATCCGGCATGCCCTGTCGTCCATCCGTGGTCGGAGCAATCCTGTCTCTTTGGTGGATTCGCTCAACTCCCTTGCACGAAAGGGTTAGTGCGTCTCACACGCAACTACCCCGAGGACCCCCCCACGTGCGAAGAAGTCGAATAGCTTCTTTCCTGGCGGTCAGTACAGTCGCCGCCCTGGTACCCGCGATCGCCCCGGCTACGGCATCCGCCGCGGATCCCCTGAGCCAGTACCTCAAGCAGAAGCCGGCATGGCACCGCTGCGACAAGGGGATGCCGAAGGCCTTCCAGTGCGCCACGATCAAGGTGCCCCTCGACTACAGCCGCCCCAAGGGCAAGAAGCTCGGTCTCGCGATATCGAGGCTGAAGACGAGCACCAAGAGCGAGCGTCGCGGTGTGCTCCTGATCAACCCCGGTGGCCCCGGGGGTACCGGCGTCGACATGCCGCAGCTGTTGGCGAGCCAGCTGCCGAAGTCCGTGAAGCGCAAGTACGACCTCGTGGGCTTCGACCCGCGAGGAGTCGGCCAGAGTTCCCCCGTGGGCTGCGGCCTGACGGACCAGGAACAGGACTGGGAACGGGCCTACAAACCCGAGACGTTCGCCAAGGACGTGAAGTGGGCACGAACCTTCGCCGAGAAGTGCCACACCAAACAGGGCGACAAGCTGCGCCACATCAGCACCCGCAACACCGCCCGGGACATGGACGTGATCCGTGCCGTACTCGGCGAGAAGAAGATCTCCTACCTGGGGTACTCGTACGGCACCTACCTCGGCGCGGTCTACACGCAGATGTTCCCCAAGCGCTCCGACCGTTTCGTGCTGGACAGCGCCATCGACCCGGCGCGGATCTGGCGCGGCATGATCCAGGTCTGGGCGGAGGGCAGCGAGCCCGCCTTCACCAGGTGGACCGAGTGGACCGCTGAGCGGAACGCCACGTACAAGCTGGGGAACACCCCCCAGGCGGTCCGCAAGACCTTCTACGACCTGATCGCCCAGGCCGACCGCGAGCCCATCGACCTCGGCGACGGGAGCTGGCTGACCGGTGATGACATCCGCTCCGGCGGGCGAGCCGTGTTCTTCAGTGTGCGCGACGCCGCCGAGATGGTCGTCGAGCTGAAGAAGGCCGCCGAGGGCAGGCGCCCGTCCGGTGACCGGGAGACCAGGACGCCCACGCCGCTTCCGCCGTCGTTCGGCCGCGCTGTGCCCGGGGACAACGGCACCGCCGCCTTCTGGACCGTCCTGTGTGCCGACACCCGCAACTGGCCGCGCGTCCCGGAGCAGTACCGCAAGGACGCGATCCGGGACAACGCCAGGTATCCGCTGTACGGCGACTTCGCGTCCAACATCATGCCGTGCGCGTTCTGGAAGAAGAACGGCAGTGAGCCCGCCACCAGGATCAGCAACAAGGTCGGCGCGTTGATCCTGCAGAACGAGTGGGATTCCCAGACCCCGCTGACCAGCGCCCAGGGCCTGCGCCGTGTCATGAAGGGCGCGAAGATGGTCACGGTCGCCGGAGGTGTCGGACACGGCATCTACGGCTTCTCCAAGTCGTGCGCGGACAAGACGGCCACGGCCTACCTGACCACCGGCAAGCTGCCGGCGAAGGATGTGACCTGCAAGGCCGCTCCGGAGCGCGAGAGCAGCGGCGCCAACCCGCTGCCGCTGCCGACGCCTCGGGGGATCCCGGGGTTGGCCGGCGGCTTCTGAACCCCGGACATGAGTCCCGCGTGGGGCCCTCCGCCTGCGGAGGGCCCCACGCGGCTCGCACGTCCCCACTTCCGACCATCGCCATGGGTAAAAAATCCCATCTGGGGGTTGCCTCCGGATGGGGGTGTTATATCCTGGAAATCGGCCTACGGGACGAGTGAGGGAGTTCAACCGGAGTAGCCGACATTTGCGAGAGGTCAGACTCCGCTGGTGCCGACGTCGACGGTTGGGCTGAGAGGCCGGAAGGTTGCTAGGACAGGACTGGAAGGCGACCCCCAATACCTGATCCGGGTAATACCGGCGCAGGGAACCCGTCTCGTAGGTCTTTGACGTGCCCCGGTGGCCCTGGTGAGTGCCGCCGGGGCTACTTCTTGTTCTCCTTCTTGTCCTCCGGCGCCGTCAGGTCGATCAGGCGGCACACCGTCTCGATGTCGATCTTCACCTGGGCGATGGAGGCGCGGCCGGAGAGCCAGGTGACCAGGGCCGAGTGCCAGGTGTGTTCGATGACGCGGACCGCCGACAGCTGCTCGGGGGTGGGGCGGTCGAGGCCCATGGCGTCGAGAATGATCGCGGTGGTCTGGTGGGAGACCTGGTCGACCTCGGGGCTGACACTGCGGTCGGCGAAGGTGAGGGCGCGGACCATGGCGTCGGCGAGGTGGGGCTCGCGCTGAAGGGCGCGGAAGGCGCGCATCAGGGTTTCCGCGACGCGCTCCGCAGCCGTCTCGCCGGTCGGCGGCTTCTTGCGGAGCATGCCGTGCATGTGCTCCAGCTGGGCCTGCATCGTGGCGACCAGCAGATGGATCTTAGACGGGAAGTAGCGGTAGAGGGTGCCCAGCGCGACCTGGGAGGACTCGGCCACCTCGCGCATCTGCACGGCGTCGAAACCGCCCCGGCTGGCCAGCTGCGCGCTCGCGTGCAGAATGCGGCGCCGACGGGCCTCCTGCCGCTCCGTGAGGGGCGGTGAGCCCGGCCGCGAGTCCTGTCGTGCGCCGGCCGCGCTACTGGCTTCCACCTTGACTTCCGCAGGCATGGGTCTCGTTCCGTGACGGTCATGACGGTCGGTGAGGGTGTGCGATCAGACAGCATGCCAGGGCGGGTGCCGTGGCGTGAATCACCTGATCCACCCCTCGCAGCGGTTCTACCAGCCGGTAGATTCAAAGCCTCTTGAACGATCAACTCTGAAACTTGTTCTAGATTACCGTCTCGTCGTAATCTCACGGGAAAGTGCAGTGAGAAGGGGGCCAGGAGTGACCGCTGAGGCCAGTCAGGCGGGGTCCCGGCATGACCTCGCCACTGACGGCGAGCGACCGCTCAACATCGCGCTCCTCACCTATAAGGGGAACCCGTTCTGCGGGGGTCAGGGCGTCTACGTACGGCATCTCTCGCGCGAGCTCGCCCGCCTCGGCCACCGGGTCGAGGTGATCGGCTCCCAGCCCTACCCCGTGCTCGACGAGGACGCCGTCCCCGTCGAGGGACCGGGCGCGCTCTCCCTCACCGAGCTGCCCAGCCTCGACCTCTACCGGCAGCCCGACCCCTTCCGCACCCCGGGCCGCGACGAGTACCGCGACTGGGTGGACGCCCTCGAAGTGGTGACGATGTGGACCGGCGGCTTCCCCGAGCCGCTCACCTTCTCGCTCCGCGCCCGGCGTCATCTGCGCGCCAGACGCGCGGAGTTCGACGTCGTACACGACAACCAGACCCTCGGATACGGGCTGCTGGGGAACGTGGGCGCGCCCCTCGTCACCACCATCCACCACCCCATCACCGTCGACCGGCAGCTGGAGCTGGACGCGGCCGAGGGCTGGCAGCGGCGGATGTCCGTGCGCCGCTGGTACGCCTTCACGCGCATGCAGAAGCGGGTCGCGCGGCGGCTGCCGTCCGTGCTCACCGTCTCCGGCACCTCCCGCCAGGAGATCGTCGACCACCTCGGCGTACGCGACGACCGCATCCACGTCGTCCACATCGGCGCCGACACCGACCTCTTCTCGCCGGATCCGTCCGTGGCGCGAATACCGGGCCGGATCGTCACCACCTCCAGCGCGGACGTGCCGCTCAAGGGGCTTGTTTTTCTTGTTGAGGCGCTCGCAAAGGTGCGTACCGAGCACCCGGCGGCGCATCTGGTCGTCGTCGGCAAGCGGCCCGCCGAGGGACCCGTCGCCCAGGCGATCGAGCGGTACGGCCTCGAAGGCGCCGTCGACTTCGTCAAGGGCATCTCCGACGCCGAGCTCGTCGACCTGGTCCGCTCGGCCGAGGTCGCCTGTGTGCCCTCGCTGTACGAGGGGTTCTCGCTGCCCGCCGCCGAGGCCATGGCCACCGGTACGCCGCTGGTCGCCACCACCGGCGGGGCCATCCCGGAGGTCGCCGGACCCGACGGCGAGACCTGCCTCGCGGTGCCGCCGGGCGACCCGGGGGCGCTGGCCGCCGCGCTGAACCGGCTGCTGGGCGACCCGGAGCTGCGCGTACGGCTCGGGCGTGCGGGACGCGAGCGGGTGCTGGCCCGGTTCACCTGGGCCAAGGCCGCCGAGGGCACGGTGGCCCACTACCGCGAGGCGATCGCCCGCGCCGGCACCTCCACGACTACCTCTGCGGCCTCCACCAGCAACTATTCCGAAAGCAGGGCCACGTGCTGACCGTCGACTTCTCCCGGTTCCCGCTCGCCCCGGGGGACCGTGTCCTGGATCTCGGCTGTGGAGCGGGCCGGCACGCCTTCGAGTGCTACCGGCGCGGCGCCCAGGTCGTGGCCCTCGACCAGAACGGCGAGGAGATCCGCGAGGTCGCCAAGTGGTTCGCGGCGATGAAGGAGGCCGGGGAGGCACCGGAGGGCGCGACCGCCACGGCGATGGAGGGCGACGCCCTCGCGCTCCCCTTCCCCGACGAGTCCTTCGACGTCGTCATCATCTCCGAGGTCATGGAGCACATCCCCGACGACAAGGGGGTGCTGGCGGAGATGGTCCGGGTGCTCAAGCCCGGCGGCCGTATCGCCATCACCGTGCCCCGCTACGGCCCCGAGAAGGTCTGCTGGACGCTGTCCGACGCGTACCACGAGGTCGAGGGCGGCCACATCCGCATCTACAAGGCGGACGAGCTGCTGGCCAAGATCCGCGAGGCGGGCCTGAAACCGTACGGCACCCATCACGCGCACGCGCTGCACTCGCCGTACTGGTGGCTGAAGTGCGCGTTCGGCGTCGACAACGACAAGGCGCTGCCCGTGCGGGCGTACCACAAGCTGCTGGTCTGGGACATCATGAAGAAGCCCCTGGCCACCCGGGTCGCCGAGCAGGCGCTGAACCCGCTGATCGGCAAGAGCTTCGTGGCGTACGCGACGAAGCCGCACCTTCCCGCCGACGCCGCCCGGGTGGACGCTTCGTGACCACCCCCCGGACGGAACACCTGGTCCTGCCCGGGGTCCTCACCGCAGAGCAGGCCGCCGCGACCGTACGGGGCATCCTCGCCGTACAGCGGGAGGACGGCGCCATACCGTGGTTCCGCGGGCATCACCTCGACCCGTGGGACCACACCGAGGCGGCGATGGCCCTCGACGCGGCCGGTGAGCACGAGGCCGCCGAGCGCGCCTACGAGTGGCTGCGCCGGCACCAGAACGAGGACGGCTCCTGGTACGCCGCGTACGCCGACGGGGACGCCGACGACGTCACCGACCGCGGCCGGGAGACCAACTTCGTCGCGTACATCGCGGTGGGCGTCTGGCACCACTACCTCGCCACCGGCGACGACACCTTCCTGGACCGCATGTGGCCGACGGTCTACGCGGCGGTCGAATTCGTCCTGCGGCTTCAGCAGCCCGGCGGCCAGATCGGCTGGAAGCGCGAGGACGACGGCACGCCGGTCGTCGACGCGCTGCTGACCGGTTCGTCCTCCATCCACCACGCGTTGCGCTGCGCGCTCGCCATCGCCGAGCAGCGGGAAGAGGCGCAGCCGGACTGGGAGTTGGCGGTGGGCGCGCTACGCCACGCGATACGCCGTCACCCGGACCGTTTCCTGGACAAGGACCGCTACTCGATGGACTGGTACTACCCGGTCCTGGGCGGTGCGTTGACGGGTACGGAGGCCAAGTCCCGTATCGAGAAGGGCTGGGACCGTTTCGTCGTGCCCGGCTTCGGGGTTCGCTGCGTCGTCCCCAACCCGTGGGTGACGGGCGGTGAGTCCGCCGAACTCGCGCTGGCCCTGTGGGCGATGGGCGAGTCCGACCGGGCCCTGGAGATCCTCCAGTCCATCCAGCATCTGCGTGACGCCGACTCCGGGTTGTACTGGACCGGGTATGTCTTCGAGGACCAGGCCGTCTGGCCCGAGGAGCTGACGTCCTGGACGGCGGGGTCGCTGCTGCTGGCGGTGGCCGCGCTAGGGGGCGACGAGGCGACCTGCACGGTGTTCGGCGGGGAGCGGCTGCCGGTGGGTCTCGACGACTCGGAGTGCTGCTGAGAGGGGTTTTTCCGGGGTTTTCGCCCCCGCCGCCCCTACCCGTCCCATCCCCAGGGGCTGCGCCCCTTCGACCCCCTGGGTGTGTTTTCGGGTGCGGGTGGTGTTGGGTTGCTCGCGCAGTTCCCCGCGCCCTGAAGGCACAGGTGCAGCGGGTGGTCTCCGGTCGGTACGCGCAGCTCCGCCCATACGGTCTTGCCGGGGCGGCCGGTCGAGGAGCGACGCCCCAGCCGTCCGCGAGGGAGGCGACGAGGTGGAGGCCGCGGCCGGACTCGGATGCCGAGTCGAGGGTCGGGGCAGTGGACGGGGGCAGTCTCTCGGCGCGGGTGTCGGTCTCGCCGTCCGCCCCGCCAGGGTCCACGTCCGCGACTCGAAGGACACGACCTGTGCCGCACTAACCGTAGAACCCACGGCGTGGACCGCGTTCGTCGAGTTCGCGGCACTCTGACATGGGCGCAGGGCCCCTGGGCAGGCGTGTGCTTGTCCAGGCGCCCTGCGCACGCAGTCGCCAACGCACCCCATCCCCGAGCTCACCGCTCAGTGGCGGTACATCCGGTTGGCGATCGCGTGCCCCACCAAGAGGTACACCACGGCGGCCAGACCGTACCCGGCGACCACCCGCGCCCACGCCTCGTCGAAGGTGAACAGGTCGTGTGACCAGCCCGCGAGCCAGCGGGCGGCGTCGTGGACGAACTGGACGAAGTCGTTCGTGCCGTTCGCGTCCAACAGGTACATCAGGATCCACAGGCCGAGGATGAACGCCATGACATCGGCGACGATCGCGATGACCCGACCCGCTTGATTGGAACCGCTATATCGAGACATGCCACACGAGTTGCCCGCCGGGGTTCGACGAAACCGGGTCCTTGAAGTTGAGCGGTGCAAGCGTCCTGACGGCAGGGCGAGCAGGGAAGGTGATAGGCAGATTTGTTCCAGTGTCGGGGTCTGTGACCAGGTCCTTTCCGCGCGGGGAGTGGAACAGATCTGCCAATCTCGCGGCCGCTCCACCGCTCCACCGCTCAACTTCGAAAATCCACGAACCCCGATCCGCTCCGGCGCTATGCGTTGAGCTCCGCCAGCACCCGCAGCGTATGCGGATCCGGGGCCAGGACCAGCAGATCGGTCACCGGCTCCTTCCGCCACAACTCCAGCCGTTCCGCGATCCGTTCGCGCGGGCCGACCAGGGAGATCTCGTCCGCGAAGGAGTCCGGCACGGCGAGTACGGCCTCCTCGCGCCGTCCGTCGAGGAAGAGGCGCTGGATCCGCCGGGCCTCCTCCTCGTACCCCATGCGAGCCATGAGATCGGCGTGGAAGTTGCGCTTGGCGTGTCCCATCCCACCGATGTAGAAGCCGAGCATGGCCTTCACGGGCAACAGCCCCTCGGCGATGTCGTCGCAGACACGCGCACGGGCCATCGGTGCGACGAGGAACCCCTCCGGGGCGTCGGCCAGCGAGGCCTCGTACACCTCCGTCCGCGTCGGCGACCAGTACAACGGCAGCCAGCCGTCCGCGATTCGGGCCGTCTGCGCGATGTTCCTCGGGCCCTCGGCGCCGAGGAGGACGGGCAGGTCGGCGCGGAAGGGGTGGGTGATGGACTTCAGGGGTTTGCCGATGCCGGTGGCGTCCGGCCCGCCGTACGGGAGCGGGTGGAACCGCCCGTCCAGCTCGACCGGGCCCTCGCGCCTGAGGACTTGGCGTACGACGTCGACGTACTCCCGGGTCGCGGTCAGCGGGGACTTCGGGAACGGCCGCCCGTACCAGCCCTCGACGACCTGCGGACCGGAGAGGCCGAGCCCGAGGAGCATCCGCCCGCCGGAGAGGTGGTCGAGAGTGAGGGCGTGCATCGCGGTGGTCGTCGGCGACCGGGCTGCCATCTGGGCAACCGCCGTGCCCAGCTTGATCCTTGACGTCCGCGCCGCGATCCAGGTGAGCGGGGTGAAGGCGTCCGAGCCCCATGACTCGGCGGTCCACACCGAGTCGTAGCCCAGCCGCTCCGCCTCCTGCGCGAGCGGGACATGGTCGGGGGAGGGGCCGCGTCCCCAGTAGCCGAGCGCGAGACCGAGTCGCATACGCCTGCCTCCGTTCTGACAGCTGACGTTATCTGACGGTACGTCAGCTGAGCGCGCCGGGAGGCGACTGTACGCCAACGGCCCCCCGCTCGGAAGAGCGAGGGGCCGTACGGGTGCCCGTGTGTTCCGGGTCAGCCGCGCTGGATGCCGCTGGTGTCCTGCAGCACGCCACGACGGCCGTCCTGCGTCTGGGCCACCAGGTTGGGGCCGCGCTGCTCGACCGCCAAGTACCAGGTGCCCGGCGCCAGTTCGGCGATCGTCGACTGCGAACCGTCCTCCGCGAACAGCGGCCGCGTCACCGGCACCGCGAACCAGAACGGCGAGAAGTCGCTTGCCGGCGGCTGCGGAGCCTGAGCCTGCTGCGGCGGCTGCTGCCCACCGAACGGCGCCCCCGGCTGCCCCGGCTGCGGCTGGCTCGCACCGTACGGCGCCTGGGCCTGGGCACCGGCGCCCGGGTAGCCGTAACCACCGGGCGGCTGGGCGCCGTAGGGCTGCGGGGCGGCCGGGCGGGGTGCGCCGATGAGGGCGGCCTTGAGGGCGGGGACCATGGGGGTGGCCAGGGCGGCGGCGGCCATGATCAGGGTGGCGATCAGGGCGATGATGAGGCCGGTGCCGGCGTCGGGACCATTGGCCTCGTTGCCGAAGTTGTCCGCGGCGCCGGCCGGGTCGAAGATGTTCCCGAGCGCGCTCCACGCGGCGAAGACCGTGAACGCGATGCCGAAGTGGCCGAGGTCGATGCCGGCGACCTTGGGCGCCTGGGGCAGACCACGGGCGATGACGATGAAGGCGGCGCCGAAGACGCCCGCCAGGACGACACTGAGCAGGACGGGCCCGCTCTCCCAGAGGTTGGGCATGTCGATCCCGGAGGGAGCACCGTCGTACGAGTAGTTCTCGAGGAACGACGCGATGAACAGCAATACCGCTGCTCCGATCACGACGCCGTCGCCTCTGGTGAGGGAGCGGATATTCACTTCAGGGTCCTTCGTCAGTCGTCTCGTCATCGGTGTGGAGGCATCGCTGTCACCATGTCGCCGTCAGGCTGGTGGTGGGAAGCGCGGGGGTGGCCCCTCATCGTAAAGACGACCTTATCGCCCGTCCGACGAGGCTGTCCGCCGGGATTGCCCCGATGATCACGACCCGCCCCCTACCCGCGCAGGAAACTCACGATTCCCTCAGAGATCCCCTGCGCGGCCTTCTGCCGCCAGGCACCACTGGTCAACAGTGCCGCGTCATTGCTATCGCGCATATTGCCGCACTCGATGAACACCTTGGGAACCGTTGACAGATTGAGACCGCCCAGGTCCTGACGTGTGACGAGACCGGTACCGTCGCCGACGTAGTTGGAGGGGGCGGTGCCCGTCGCGCGTACGAACTTGCCCGCGATGCGCTCGCCGAGAGCGCGGGAAGGGCCGACGATGGGGCGCGTATCGGCCGTGCCCTCGTTCACCGAACCGGGGAGGATCACGTGGAAGCCGCGGCTGCCGGTGCCCGAGCCGTCCGCGTGGATCGACACCACCGCGTCCGCCTCCGCCTCGTTGCCGATCCGCGCGCGCTCGTCGATGCACGGCCCCCAGGGCCGGTCCTCGTCCTGAGTGAACTTGACCGTGGCGCCCTGCTGTTCGAGGAGTGCCCGCAGCCGCCGTGAGACGTCCAGGGTGAACTCGGCTTCCATATAACCGTCGTTGGTAGTCGTCCCCGTCGTGTCGCACTCCTTCGTGCCCGTCCCGATGTTCACCTTGCGGTTGATCTCGGTGGTGTGCTGGAAGTTACCCGGGTTGTGCCCCGGATCGACGACGACGACCTTGCCCTTGAGAGGGCCGTCGGTGGCGGGGGAGGACGAGGAGGCGGAGGGGCTCGCCTTCTTGCCGTCCTCGGAGGCGGTCGGCTCACCGGACGGGCTGCCGGCGGAGGTCGCGGGGGCGTTCGTCGCCGAGCGGGGCGTCTGCCCGGCTGCTTGGTTTGCGCCGCTCCCGCCGCCCGAGTCCCCCACCGCCTGCCAGACCCCCCACCCGGCCACCGCCCCCACCACGACAGCGGCCACCGCCACGGTGAGCGGACGGCGAAGAGCGGAACGACGGGGCTGGGGCGGATCGAAGTCCGGACCTACGTACGACACGATTGCCACCTTACGGGGAGGCCCCGGTGTGCGCGGGAGCGTGGGGCGTCCGGCTGAGCCGTATCACAACACCGTCGCCGATCCGCCCACTCAAGAGCACACTCCGCGCCCTTGAGGAGCACCATGGGATACGGACGCCGAAGGGGGACGGGATGGGCGGACTGTCAGCGCGTGCGAAGCGGGTTCGTGGGCTGGCGATCGGGTCGGCGGCGGCCCTGGTCGTCGGGGTCACCTTACTGGTGTGGTCGGGGTGGTCGGCGCTGCTGGGGTCGATGTCGGGCGACGGGGACGACAGGGTGGGGAGCCCGCCGCCCACGGCTTCGGCCCGACCGACACTGACGGATGCCGTGCCGCCGAGTACGGATCCGAGTTCAGGCACAGGTTTGGAGTCACCGGATCCGACGTCCACGTCGACGCTGTCCGCACCTCCGGAACCGTCCTCGCCGGACTCCCCGCCCCAGTCCCCGCAGCCGACTTCGAGCTCGCCGTCCCCGCCCTCTCCCTCACTGACCCCGAGCTCGTCGTCGCCGGAGCACGCTCCTCCGGACGAGGACGACTGGGCCGCCGACACCGGTCGCCGAGGCCTCTCGGGTTCGAACACCACGGCGGAAACGATCACGGCGGTCTCCGGGGCGATCTCGGCCGTCGGCGGAGTGTGCGGGGGCGTCGCGGCGGTCATCGTGGCGCTGCGCACGCCCCGCCCGGTCCCCGTTCCTCACTACCCTCCGTACCCGCCGCATCCCCCGCACGACCCCCCACATGACCCACCTCGGGGGTGACCGCCGCCGTAGCTGGTGAGAGCGGATGAGCGCATGCGTGGTCGCGGGATAGAGTCAGTCAATTACTGCTGGTTTGTGGGGGCAGGGCTTGCGGCGGCGAGGGGTGCCCAAGTCCTGGGGGAGGGCCTGTCGTACATGAGTCGTCGCTCCAACGGGTTGGTCGGTATCTGGGCTGAGGCGCAGCGCCAACAGCAGCGTCAACTGGAGGCGCGGGCCAGGCAGCAACGGGAATACGAGCGGCAGCAGCGGGTGTACCAGCAGCAACTGGTGCGCAACCAGCGCGAGCAGCAGCAGGCGTACAAGCAGCAGCGTGAGGCGGACGCCAGGCGACGTACGGAGGAACTGGACGCACAGGTCGCGACCTTGCAGGAGTTGTTGGCGGTCGGCTGCCGGGCCCCGGCGTTCCGGGTGACCTCCCTCAGTCGTTCCGAACATCTGGAACCATTCGCTCCTGGGGTGCTCGCCCATCCGATACCCATGCCGGATCCGCATCACTACCAGGCGCAAGGCGGCTGGACCGCGAGCCGACGGGCGCAGGCGCAGGCGCAGGCGCGGTCCCGGTTCGAGTACGACTGGCACGCGGCGCAGGCCGCGGAGGCCCAGCGGCAGCAGCAACTCGCCCAGTACCAGCGGCAGTACCAGCAGTGGGCCGAGGCCCAGCTGTCGGACATCCGTCGGCACAACGCGGGGATCGCGGAGATGACGACGGCCCTGCGGAACGGAAGCGATCCGGAGGCCGCCGTCGAGTATTTCTCCGCCGCGCTCTATGCCTCCGCCGCGTGGCCCGAGGGTTTCCCACGGCAGGTCTCCGCCGCCTACGACTCGGCCGCCCGGCACCTCGTACTGGACTGGGAACTGCCCAGGTACGACGTCGTCCCCGAGGCGAAGTCCGTGCGGTACGTGGCCGCCGCGGACCAGGACAAGGAGACGGCCCGTCCGGTCACCCAGCGTCGGGCCCTCTACCGCGACGTCCTCGCGCAGAGTGTCCTGCTGGTGCTGCACGACCTTTTCGCGGCGGACGAGTTCGGCGCCCTGGAGTCGGTCACGCTGAACGGATTCGTCGATGACCACGATCCGGCGACCGGCAGACGAGCACAGATCTTCCTGGCCACCGTCATGGCTTCGCGATCGGTGTTCTCCGGGTTGAACCTGGAACAGGTCAGCGCCGTCGACTGTCTGCTCGACGGGCTTCGGGGCCAGCTGTCGTCACGGCCGGACCAGCGTGCCGCCGTACGGCCGGGCAGGCGGCCCGACGACGTCGGCAACGGTGTCGTCACTCACGGGGGCGACGTGGAGCCCGACCTGCTGGAGATGGATCCGATCGCCTTCGAGTCGCTGATCGCCGAGTTGTTTCGAGCCATGGGCATGCAGGCGGTGACGACCCAGCGGTCGAACGACGGCGGTGTGGACGTCGACGCCCTGGATCCGACGCCCATCCGCGGCGGCAAGATCGTCGTGCAGGTCAAGCGCTACCGGAACACCGTCCCGCCGACAGCGGTCCGGGACCTCTACGGCACCGTGCAGCACGCCGGCGCCAACAAGGGCGTACTGGTCACGACCTCCAAGTTCGGACCGGGCTCCCACACCTTCGCAGGCGGCAAGCCGCTCGAACTCGTCTCGGGCAGCGAACTCGTCGACCTGCTCCACCGGCACGGGCTGCGCGGCCGCCTCGGGACGGGTGAGGGCTCCGCTGCCGCTCCTCCCGCTCAGCGGACCTCGCCGGACCCCCGGCCCGGAGCGGACCCGGACACGGGCGACTACAGGGTGCTGGGCATGTCCTGGACCGGTGGCGTCGCCCTGGACATCTGCGCGCTCGTCTGCCACGGCAACCGGGTCCTCAGCGACGAGCACTTCGTGTTCTTCAACAACCTCCGCACCCCCGACGGCACAGTCCGCGCGCTTCCCCCGACCGCGCCCGACAAGGCCGCGATCCAGGTGTCCTTCGACGCCCTGCCCGACACCGCGGACCGACTCGTCCTCGTGGCGGCGGTCGACCCGGCCGTGAACCCCGAAGCAGACCTGTCCGGCTTCACCGACGCATGCATCCGTCTGCTGGACCCCTCACGCACCGAGCAGGACCGACTGGAGGTCTCCGACGGCCGCTCCGATGAGACGGCGCTGGTCCTCGGCTCCTTCCGCCGCCGAGCAGGCGGTGACTGGGACTTCGTCCTCGGTGGCAAGGGATACCGGGGTGGCTTGGAGGAACTGGTTCAGGACTACGGGATCGAGGTGGCGTAGGGCCGCCGGCTCAGGATCCCGCACCTGTCCGCCTCAGCACCCGCAGCGAGTCCGTCGCCGAGACCTCCGTGAAGGCGCCGGAGGCGAGGGCGCGGAGGTAGACGCGGTACGGGGCCTGGCCGGTGAACTCGTCGGCGGGGGTGGGGAAGACGTCGTGGATGACGAGGAGGCCGCCCTCGGCGATATGCGGGGCCCAGCCCTCGTAGTCGGCGGTGGCGTGTTCGTCGGTGTGGCCGCCGTCGATGAAGACGAAGGCGAGGGGGGTGCCCCAGAAGGCGGCTACCTGGGGGGAGCGGCCGACGATCGCGACGACGTGGTCCTCCAGGCCCGCCTTGTGGAGGGTGCGGCGGAAGGTGGGGAGGGTGTCCATGCGGCCCACCTCGGGGTCGACCGTGGACTCGTCGTGGTACTCCCACCCCGGCTGCTGCTCCTCGCTGCCCCGGTGGTGGTCGACGGTGATGGCCGTGACCCCGGCCTCGCGGGCCGCGGCGGCGAGCAGGATCGTGGAGCGGCCGCAGTATGTGCCGACCTCCAGCAGGGGGAGGCCGAGGCGGCCCGCCTCGACGGCCGCCGCATGGAGGGCGAGCCCTTCCCGTACGGGCATGAACCCCTTGGCCGACTCGAACGCGGCGAGGATCTCCGGCTTGGGGGCGGCGGGCATGCGGTCCTCCGTGTGTCGTACGTCCCTGTGGGCGGGCGCCCCCATGCTGTCACGGGGGTAGGGGGTGTGGTGAACGTCCCGCACAGCACCCACGGCGCCCGGCACGCACCCTCGCCGCACCGGCTGTGACACCAGCCGCTGCCGCGGCGGACGCGGGCACCGCACTGGACTTTCACCGCACCCCCAGCCGGGCTCAGGCCACCCGCTCGCCGACCCGCTCCGGGGTCTCGCTGCTCGCGAGCAGCCGGTGGCCGGTCGCCCGGCGGTCGCGGCCCGGCAGGAACAGGGCCAGGAGGAGGCCGAGGGCGACGGCGGCCGTGGCGATCAGGAAGGAGACCCGGAAGCCGTGCATGGTGGGGATCGCGACGCCCCCGACGTGGTGCGCGGTGTCGGCCAGCACCATGCCGATGACGGCGCTCGACACCGACGTACCGATGGAGCGCATGAGGGTGTTGAGGCCGTTCGCGGCGCCCGTCTCGGACGGGTCCACGGCGTCGACGATCAGGGCCGGGAGGGACGAGTACGCGAGGCCGATGCCCGTGCCGAGGAGTACCGAGACCACCACGGTCTGCCAGGCGGCGCTCATCAGGCCGAGGCCGGCGCCGTAGCCGATCGCGATGATCAGCAGGCCGAGGATGAGGGTGCTCTTGGGGCCGTACTTGGCGGAGATACGGGCGTAGACCGGCGCCGTGAACATCATCGTCAGGCCGAGCGGGGCCACGCACAGGCCCGCGACGACCATCGACTGGCCGAGGCCGTAGCCGGTGGAGGTGGGGAGTTGGAGGAGCTGCGGCAGGACGAGGGAGACGACGTAGAAGGAGACGCCGACCATGATCGAGGCGAGGTTGGTGAGGAGGACCTCGCGGCGGGCGGTCGTGCGCAGGTCCACCAAAGGCGCGGGGATGCGCAGTTCCAGCAGGCCCCACAGGAACAGGACCACGGCCGACGCGGCGAACAGGCCGAGCGTGGTCGCGGATGCCCAGCCCCAGTCGCTGCCCTTGGTGATGGGCAGGAGGAAGAGGACCAGGCCGAGGGAGAGACCGAAGGCGCCGAGGTAGTCGAAGGAGCCTGCCGCGCGGGTCTTCGACTCCGGTACGGCGACGAGGGTGAGGACGATCGAGAGGGCGCCGAGGCCCGCGGCGCCGAAGAAGAGGACGTGCCAGTCGGTGTTCTGGGCGACCAGCGCGGCCAGCGGCAGGGCGAGTCCGCCGCCGACGCCGATGGACGAGCTCATCAGGGCCATGGCGGAGGCGAGGCGTTCGCGGGGGAGTTCGTCGCGCATCAGGCCGATGCCGAGGGGGATCGCGCCCATCGCGAAGCCCTGGAGGGTACGGCCGACGATCATCGGGATCAGCTCGCTGGTGAACCCGCTGATCAGTGCGCCCACCACCATCACGGCCAGGCTGGTCAGCAGCATGCGGCGCTTGCCGTAGAGGTCGCCGAGCCGCCCCATGATCGGCGTCGCCACGGCGCCGGAGAGGAGGGTCGAGGTCAGGACCCAGGTGGCGTTGCTGGGCGTGGTGTCCAGCAACTGGGGCAGATCCTTGATCACCGGGACGAGCAGGGTCTGCATCACCGCGACCACGATCCCGGCGAAGGCCAGTACGGGGACGATCGCTCCGGGCGCTCTCGTCGTGCCGGGCTGGTCGGAGGGCGTGGTTCTGTGCGGTTGGGCCATGGAGCGGTGAACCTCGTACGCCAGGGCAACTATTCCGTTGTTTCGGCTGACTAACGAAAACTTGACCTATCCATGGGGAAGTGACGGGCCGTCAGGAGTCTTCACAACTACACCCCCCTCGGCTATACAGAGGTGCGCCGGACTGGAACGCGTTCTAGAAGGCGAGAGGCGCGTTCCGAGTCCCCGTGACGACCTCGGTGCGGCCGCTGGTGCGGACGGTCGTACCGAGGTTCCCGACGCAGCCGCGCCACGCACCCTCGACAGGAGCCCCATGCCCATCGACGCAGCCAAGGCCCTCGCGGCTGAGCCCCGTTCCGCCGAGATCACCTGGACCCGCAAGGACGTCCTGCTCTACCACCTCGGCATCGGCGCCGGCGCCCCCGCGACCGACCCCGACGAGCTGCGCTACACCCTGGAGTCCCGGCTGCACGTCCTGCCGAGCTTCGCCACCGTCGCCGGCGCGGGCTCCCCGGACGTCATCGGCGGCCTGAACGCCCCCGGCGTGGACGTCGACCTCGCCAAGGTCCTGCACGGCGGCCAGCGCGTCGCATCGCACCGGCCGATCCCGGTCGAGGGCAGGGCCACGGCCACCTCACGGGTGGCGGCGGTGTACGACAAGGGCAAGGCGGCCGTCCTGGTCATGCGCACCGAAGTCGCGGACGGCGACGGCCCGTTGTGGACCAACGAGGCACAGATCTTCGTACGGGGAGAGGGCGGCTGGGGCGGCGACCGAGGCCCCTCCGCCCGCCTGGACGCGCCGACGACCGACCCCGACAAGGAGGTCGAGCGCACCGTACGCGAGGACCAGGCGTTGCTCTACCGTCTCTCCGGCGACTGGAACCCGTTGCACGCCGACCCGGAGTTCGCGGCCCGCGCCGGGTTCGAGCGGCCGATCCTGCACGGGCTGTGCACGTACGGGATCACGTTGAAGGCGGTCGTGGACACGGTGCTCGGCGGGGACGTCGGCCGCGTCCGCTCCTACGGCACCCGCTTCGCCGGGGTCGTCTTCCCGGGCGAGACCCTCCGCATCCGCATGTGGCGGCCGGGCGACGGCGCGGTGCGGGTGGAGGTGACGGCCGTGGAGCGGGACGACGCGCCGGTACTGGCCGACACGATCGTCGAGCACTCCTGAAGACGCCGAGTTCCTGAAGCGCACTCCTGAAGACGCACTCCTGAAGACAACAAGCGCACGACCGGACCGCGACGGCACGACCGTACGACAGCCACTCCTGAGGGGAGCCGCACCATGCGCGCAGCCGTACTGCACGAGATCGGCCAGGACAAGCTGGAGGTGCTCGACGACGTCGAGGCGGCGGGCTTCGGGCCGGGCAAGGCGAGGATCCGGGTGCGGGCCACGGGGCTGTGCCACTCCGACCTGTCCGCCATGGCCGGGGTGCTGCCCCAGCCCGGGCCGTTCGTCCCCGGCCACGAGGGCGCCGGCGAGATACTCGACGTCGGGGAGGGCGTCACCCACGTGAAGCCCGGCGACCGTGTCGTCCTCTGCTGGCTCCCGGCCTGCGGCACCTGCCCCGCCTGTAAGCGCGGCCAGACCGAACTCTGCCTCGCCGGGTTCCTGAACGCCGGAACGCCCAACTTCAAGCGGCCCGCCGGTGACATCTTCGGCTTCGCGGGCACCGGCACCTTCGCCGAGGAGGTCGTGGTCGACGCCGGCTGCGCCGTCCCGATACCGGACGACGTGCCGTTCGACGTCGCCGCCCTCATCGGCTGCGGGGTCACCACCGGGCTCGGCGCCGCGCTCAACACCGCCGACCTGGAGGCCGGTTCGTCGGTCGCCGTCATCGGCTGCGGCGGCGTCGGCATCTCGGCGATCCAGGGCGCCCGGCTCAAGGGCGCCGCCGAGATCGTCGCCGTCGACCCGGTGGTCTCGCGCCGTGAGGCCGCCCTCAAGTTCGGCGCCACCAAGGCGGTCTCGCCGGACGAACTCGCCGACGCCAAGCAGTCCGTCACCGGCGGCGAGGGCTTCGACTACGTCTTCGAGGTCGTCGGCCGCTCGGCCACCGCCCGCACCGCGTACGAGAACACCCGGCGCGGCGGCACCCTCGTCGTCGTCGGCGCGGGCGCCATGGACGACTTCCTCCAGCTCAGCATGTTCGAGCTGTTCTTCGACGAGAAACGGATCCTGCCCTCCCTGTACGGCGGCGGAGACGTCCTGCGCTCCTACGAGCGGGCCATCACCCTGTGGCGCGCCGGCCGTATCGACCTGGAGGGCCTGATCACCCACCGGGTGCCGCTCGCCGACATCAACGAGGCGCTGGACCAGATGCGGACGGGGACCTCACTCCGTACGTGCATCGAGATCTGAGGGCCCCGTATGTCGCTGCCACTTGAGGGACTCACCGCGATCGTCACCGGCGCCGGCCGGGGCCTGGGCCGGGCCGAGGCACTGGAGCTCGCCCGGCTCGGCGCGGCCGTCGTCGTGAACGACTACGGGCAGCCCGGCCGGGACGGCTCGGGTGAGGCCTGCGCCGCTCCCGCTGAGGAGGTCGCCGCCGAGATCCGTGCGGCGGGCGGCGAGGCGCTCGCCCACACGGGGGACGTAGCCGACTTCCAACAGGCCCATGAGCTGGTCGAGCGGGCGGTCGAGGAGTTCGGCAAGCTCGACATCCTGGTCAACAACGCCGGCATCCTGCGCGACCGCATGGTCTTCTCCATGTCCGAGGAGGAGTGGGACGCGGTGATCCGCGTCCACCTCAAGGGCCACTTCAACACCACCCGCTTCGCCGCCGCGCACTGGCGGCAGCGCTCCAAGGCGGTGGGAGGCCCGGTGTACGGGCGGATTGTGAACACCTCGTCGGAGGCGTTCCTCGCGGGCTCCGCCGGCCAGCCCAACTACGCGGCGGCGAAGGGAGGCATCGTCGGACTGACCACGTCCACGGCGCTCGCACTCGCCAAGTACGGCGTCACGGCGAACGTGATCTGCCCCCGAGCGCGGACCAGGATGACCGAGGACGTGTTCGGCGAGCCCGCCTCCGGCGACCTGGCCCCCCTCGACCCCCTCGCCCCCGAGCATGTCGCCCCGCTCGTCGGCTACTTGGCCTCACCCGCCGCCGCACAGGTCAACGGGCAGCTCCTCGTCGTCCACGGCGGAATGGTCGCGATCGTCGAACGCCCCCGCGTCCAGGCGAAGTTCGACACCAAGCAGGACGCGTTCACGTACGACGAACTGGACGCACTGCTCACGCCGCACTACGTCGACCGGCCGGAGGGGGAGACGTTCGCGGCGGTGGAAGTACTGGGGTTGAAGCGGCAGGTCTGACAACAGAAGCCCCGCTCGTCCGTGATGACGAGCGGGGCCCCATGGTGGTGAAGTGGCGGGTCACGTCAGTGAATTGACGTTTCGCCAGATGTGAATCGCGCCGCCGTTCAGGCAGCCGTCGTCGACTCCGTCTGTTCGGCCGGCTTGCGGTGACGTCCGCGTGGCGTCGTCTCGGCTTCGTGGTCCGAGAGCCGGCCGCGGTGCTTGCCGTGGCCTTCCGCCTCATGGAGGTCGGCGGTGGGCGGCTGGGTTGTGTGCGCGTCGCTCATAGGAAGTGTTCACCCCGTCGCATGATCTTCTTACGGCGGGTGAGTTTAACGGGCCGCCCGACAGGGCCCGAAGGCGCCGAAGGGCGTGTCGCCCCGCCACCTTCCCGTTCGCCTTCGCACGGGCACGGTCATCGTTATCCGACCGTCACCTCCTCCGGCATCCGCCCTTCCAGCGGCGCCTGCTGCAACGGCACGGGCCGCGTCGCGACGGGTGCGGACGAAACCGCCCCTGACGTAGGCGAATCCCCCGCCGACGCGGGCTCCTCGGCGCCCGGGGCCCCGGCGCACCCCGGCTCCGCCGCTGGGGAACCTTCGTGTGATCCCCCTTGAGATCCCTCCTGCGAGATCTCCTGCGAAACCTCCACGGATCCTTCCCACGCCACCCCCACCCGAGCCACTCCGCATCGCACCGCCCCGTTGGTGTACGGCAGTTGAAGGACCCCGTCCCGGCTCCACAGCCCGGCCCCCGTCAACCACCCCTCGGGAGCGGCCAGATGGTGGACCTCTCGTGAGGCCGGGCGCCAGACGCCGACCCAGGAGGTCCGGGCACCGTCGACGCGCAGGGCGACCGCGCAGCTCTCGGGGGTCAGGATCTGGCCCGGCTGGATGGCGAAGGGCGTGACGCGGTGGCCGTCGGGAACGCGCAGGCACTCCGGGAAGCGGACCGGCAGGGTGCTGCCCAACACGCCCCAGCCGAGCCTGTCCTGGCCGGGCGAGGGCGCGTCGGAGCGGATCAGCAGCAGTCCGCTGTCGGGGTCGGCCAGCAGCAGACGGTCGTTGCTGTGGTCCGAGATCTGCAGCAGCGGCGAGAGCTCGCCGTCCAGCTCCAGGTCCACCGCCACCGTCTTCGTCCGGCCGTCCAGCTCCTGGTCCAGTGCGAGCAGTCGGCCCGTCCCGTCCAGCCAGACCCCACCCGAACAGCGCCCCGGGATCTCCGCCAGCCGCTCCGGCCCGTAGGTCCCGCCCACCACCATCCACACCGTCGTGGAACGGGCCCCTACGGCGAGGGCGTACGCCCGCTCCCCGCACGGACCGGGCCGCAGCAGCCGCAACTCGGTCGCCGGGTCGGCGTACTCCACCGAGCCGAGTTCGAGCTCACCGGTGCCGGGGCCGGTCGGGTAGAGGAGCGAGAACAGGTGCCGGTCGGCCGCCAGCCGGTGGATGAGGACGCGGCCGTCGGTCATGGGGAGGACTTCGGTGCCGGGCTCCTCGGGCTGGTTGCCGGGCAGGGGGACGGCGTACGGCTCGGGGCCGTCCAGGGTCCAGCGCTCGGGGAACCAGGACTCGCCGGCGAGGGCGAGGCGTGCCGCGTACGACCCGTCGGCGGTGATCACGCAGCCGGGCGGGGGCGTGGGCCGGTCGACGTGGTCAGTCCCGCCGGTGCTGTCGGTTCCGCCGTTCCCGCCGTAGCTGTCGATCCCTTGGTCCCCCCGTCCCGTCTCATTCCCGTCATTCCCGTGGCCCGTCGTGGGTGATGGGGATGTACAGGCCGTCATCGTTCGATCACCTCCAGCGACGAAGCTAGTTTTCGTACGCACAGACGGGAGACAACCGGGCTCGCCTTTCACACATAAGGGTGCTCATCCCGCGATTCGCCTGAGGGAACGGCGGTGGATGTGCTGGCCGATGCGTCGGGTGAGCGGCCGGCCCGGTGGGAAGGGAGGGGCGGCTGGTCAAGTGACCCGTGGCAGGTCTGGGAGGGGAGCAGTGCAGGTAGCCTTTGGTGCGTGCCCCGTCTGTCTGAAGTCATCGCCGAGCTCGACGCCCTCTGGCCGCCCGAGAGGGCCGAGGGATGGGATGCGGTCGGCACGGTCTGCGGGGACCCCGGCCAGGAGGTCACGCGGGTCCTGTTCGCCGTCGACCCCGTCCGGGAGATCGTCGAGGAAGCGGTGAAGCTGGGTGCCGATCTGCTGGTCACCCACCACCCGCTCTATCTGCGCGGTACGACGACGGTGGCGGCCTCCACCTTCAAGGGCCGGGTCGTGCACACCCTGATCAAGAACGACATCGCGCTGCACGTCGCCCACACCAACGCCGACACCGCCGACCCGGGCGTCAGCGACGCGTTGGCGGGCGCGCTGGACCTGAGAGTCGTACGGCCGCTCGTAGCGGACCCCTCCGACCCCGAAGGCCGGCGCGGTCTCGGCCGGGTCTGCGAGCTGGACCACCCCGTGACCGTACGAGAGCTGGCCGCGCGGGCCGCCGAGCGGCTGCCCGCCACCGCGCAGGGCATCCGGGTCGCCGGTGACCCCGACGCGGTCGTCCGCACGGTCGCCGTCAGCGGCGGCTCCGGCGACAGCCTCTTCGACGACGTACGCTCGGCCGGCGTCGACGCCTTCCTCACCGCGGACCTGCGTCACCATCCGGCCTCCGAGGCCGTCGCCCGTACGACGGAAGCATCCGGAACCCCTCTCGCGCTGCTCGACGCTGCGCACTGGGCCACCGAATGGCCCTGGTGCGAGCTGGCCGCCGCCCAGCTCGACGAGATCTCCGACCGGAAGGGATGGGGACTGCGCGTCCACGTCTCGAAGACGGTCACCGACCCCTGGACGGCCCACGCGGCCTCCCCCGAATCAACCGCAGGAGCCCCCAACTGAACGCCGCGCCCGCCGACCAGATCCGACTCCTCGACGTCCAGGACCTCGACGTACGCCTGCAGCAGCTCGCGCACCGGCGGAGGTCGCTGCCCGAGCACGCCGAGATCGAGTCGCTGACGAAGGACCAGACGCAGCTGCGCGACCTGCTCGTGGCCGCGCAGACCGAGGAGAGCGACACCGCCCGCGAGCAGACCAAGGCCGAGCAGGACGTGGACCAGGTGCGCCAGCGCGCCACGCGCGACCAGCAGCGCCTGGACTCCGGCGCGATCACCTCCCCGAAGGACCTGGAGAACCTCCAGCGCGAGATCGCCTCCCTCGCCAAGCGGCAGGGCGACCTGGAGGACATCGTCCTGGAGGTCATGGAGCGCCGGGAGGCCACGCAGGAGCGGGTCGCCGAACTGACCGAGCGGGTCGGTGCCGTCCAGGGGAAGATCGACGACGCGACCGCCCGCCGGGACGCCGCGTTCGAGGAGATCGACGGCGAGGTGGCGACGGTGACGAAGGAGCGCGAGGTCATCGCCGGCTCCGTCCCCGCCGACCTCCTCAAGCTCTACGACAAGCTGCGCGAGCAGCAGGGCGGCATCGGCGCGGCCAAGCTGTACCAGCGCACGTGCCAGGGCTGCCGCCAGGAGCTGTCGATCACCGACATCAATGAGATCCGCAATGCCGCCGCCGACACGGTCATCCGCTGCGAGAACTGCCGCCGCATCCTGGTGCGCACGTCGGAGTCGGGTCTGTAAGGGACACCAAGAGGGTTACGTGGTGCGGGAGTTCATCGTCGAGGCCGACGGCGGTTCCCGGGGCAACCCGGGGCCCGCGGGCTACGGTTCGGTCGTCCTCGACGCGGTGACGGGCGAGACGCTGGTGGAGGCGGCCGAGCACATCGGCGTCGCCTCGAACAACGTCGCCGAGTACCGAGGGCTCATCGCGGGGTTGAGGGCGGCCCACGCCCTTGACCCGACGGCCACCGTCCGCGTCCGCATGGACTCCAAGCTGGTCGTCGAGCAGATGTCCGGCCGCTGGAAGATCAAGCACCCCGCCATGCAGCCCCTGGCCACCGAGGCCGCCCACGTCTTCCCACCCGGCCAGGTCACCTACGAGTGGATCCCGCGAGAGCAGAACAAGCACGCCGACCGCCTCGCCAACGAGGCGATGGACGCGGGCAAGCGGGGCGAGCGGTGGTCGGCCTCGACGTCCACGGCGGAGCTGGACGCCCAGACGGCGAGGGGGAGGGCAGCCACGGTAGCCACGGTCTCCGAGCCCTCCGGTCCACCCGGCGACGTGGCGTCGACTTCCGCGCCGGCCGCCGGCCCCACCACAGCCTCGCGTAAAGCCGCCGCCGATATCCGTGCCGCCAAGAACGTCGCCTCCGCCGGCCCTGATCTCGGCACCCCCGCCACCTTCGTGCTGCTCCGGCACGGCGAGACCCCGTTGACGCCGGAGAAGAGGTTTTCGGGGAGCGGCGGGTCGGATCCCGCGCTGTCGGAGGTCGGGCGACATCAGGCGGAGCGCGTCGCCGGGGCCCTCGCCGCTCGCGGCACCATTCAGGTGATCGTGTCGTCGCCGCTGGCCCGCTGCCGCGAGACGGCGGAGATCGTCGCCGCCCGGCTGGGGCTGCGGGTCGCCGTCGAGGACGGGCTGAGGGAGAGCGACTTCGGTGCCTGGGAGGGGCTGACCTTCGGTGAGGTGCGGGAGCGGTACCCGGACGACATGAACGCCTGGCTGGCCTCGCCGGAGGCCCGACCCACCGGCGGCGGCGAGAGCTTCGAGGCCGTGGCCCAGCGCGTCGCCGCCACCCGCGACGAGCTCGTCGCGGCGTACCGGGGCCGTACGGTCCTGCTCGTCACGCACGTCACGCCGATCAAGACCCTGGTACGCCTGGCCCTCGGCGCACCCCCGGAGTCCCTGTTCCGCATGGAAGTGTCGGCGGCCTCGCTGTCGGCACTGGCGTACTACGCCGACGGCAACGCCACCCTCCGCCTCCTCAACGACACATCACACCTGCGCTGACCGGAGGTGGTGGCGCAGCGCCGCCGCCTCCCGCGCCAACGTCTCGACCCGCGCCCAGTCCCGCGCGGCAAGCGCGTCCGCCGGAAGCATCCAAGTTCCCCCGACACAGCCGACGTTGGGGAGGGCGAGATACTCCGGCGCGTCGGCCGGACCGATTCCCCCGGTCGGGCAGAACCGCGCCTGCGGCAACGGCCCGGCCAGCGACCGCAGATACGCCGTACCGCCCGCCGCCTGCGCCGGGAAGAACTTCATCTCCCTCACCCCGCGCTCCAGCAGCGCCACGACCTCCGACGTGGTCGACACTCCCGGCAGGAACGGCACCCCGGACGCCCGCATCGCCGCCAGCAGCGCGTCCGTCCAGCCCGGGCTCACCAGAAACCGCGCACCGGCCCGCACCGACTCCGTCACCTGCTCCGGCGTGACGACCGTGCCCGCGCCGACCACCGCCTCCGGCACCGCGCCGGAGATCGCCCGGATCGCGTCGAGCCCGGCCTCCGTCCGCAGCGTCACCTCGATCGCGGGCAGCCCGCCCGCGACCAGCGCCCGAGCGAGCGGCACGGCGTCGGAGGCGTCCTCGATGACGACGACGGGCACGACGGGGGCGAGGTCCAGCAGAGACAGGGACATGGCGCCATCCTGCCCACATGATTCAGCATGCGCAAAGATCGTTGCGCATGTTGCAATGAGTGGGCAGATGACCTCACTGCCGGTGGATGGCTCACTGCCGGTGGATGGCTCACTGCCGGTGGATGGTCTCACGGCCGGTGGATGGTCTCACTGCCGGTGGATGGCCTCACATGACTGCCGGCGGGTGGCCTCAGTGGATCTCGTCCACCAGCACATCCAGCGTCCAAGCCGCCCCCGCCTTCGCCGGCGGCTCCACCTCCACCACGTACCCGAGGTCCCGCAGCGCCTCCACCAGCTCCGCCGGACCCTTGGGCGCGATCCCGGCCGACAGCAGACTCCGTACGATCCGGCCCTTGGTCGCCTTGTTGAAGTGGCTGACCACCTTCCGGGTCGGCGCGTGCAGCACCCGTACGGTCGCCGTCCGCCCGGCCACCTCACCCTTCGGCTTCCAGGCGGCGGCGTACGCGGAGGACCGCAGGTCGAGGACGAGACCGTCGCCGGCCGCCTCGGGGAGCGCCGACGCCATCGGCGTACGCCAGTGCGTGCCCAGCGCGCCGATGCCGGGCAGCTTCACGCCCATCGAGCAGCGGTAGGAGGGGATACGGTCCGTCACCCGAACCGCGCCCCACAGCCCGGAGAAGACCAGCAGCGAGCGCGCGGCCCGCCTCTTCGCGGCGGCATCCAGCGTGGCCAGGTCGAGGGCGTCGTACAGCACCCCCGTGTAGATCTGCCCGGCCGGGCGCGCCCCCGCCGTCAGCAGTTCCGCGTTCTTGGCGACCTCGCCCCGCAGCCCCTCGCTCAGCCCGAGCACCTCCCGGGCCTTGTCCTCGTCGCCCGCGCACAACTCGACCAACTCACCGAGCACGGCCTCGCGCGCCCCGGTGAGCGCCGGCAGGGAAAGGCCCTCCAGCTTCAGCGGAGTGCCACCCGCCGAGGGGGCCTTTCCTTCGGACGGGGGCAGCAGGACGAGCACGGGTACTCCTTGCGTCTGTAGGGCTCCGCGACAGGGTACGGGGTGGGAAGGGGGGCTTCCGCAGCGCCGGTCGGGGTGCGGCCGGGTGCGGCCGGGTGCGGCCGGGGTGCGGCCGGGGTGCGGCCGGGGTGCCGTCCCGCCCGCCCCGCCCTACGCTCGACCCATGCCCCGCCGCCACATCCGCGTCATGGGCGCCCCCGAGGCTCCCCTGCGGGCGGCCCTGCGCGCGCTGCGCGGTGAACTCGGTGTGCCCGACGCCTTCCCGCTCCAGGTCCTCGTCGAGGCGGAGCACGCGGCGAAGTCGCCCCGCCTCCCGTCGTATGACGCCACGGACATCCCCTTCTGCACCATCGACCCTCCCGCCGCCACCGACCTCGACCAGGCGATGCACCTGTCCCGCCGCCCGGGCGCCGGCTACTGCGTCCGGTACGCCATCGCCGACGTCGCCGCGTTCGTCACCCCCGGCACCGCGCTCGACGCCGAGGCCCATCGCCGGGTGATGACCCTGTACTTCCCCGACGACAAGGTCCCCCTGCACCCCGCCTGCCTCTCCGAAGGCGCCGCCAGCCTGCTTCCGGACCACATCCGCCCGGCGGTGCTGTGGACGCTGGACCTCGACACGGACGGCCGTACCGCCGCCGTCGACGTCCGCCGCGCCCTGGTGCGCAGCCGCGCCAAGCTGGACTACGAGGCCGTACAGAAGGAGATCGACGCGGGCACCGCGGAAGAACCGCTCGCCCTGCTGAAGGAGATCGGACAGCTGCGCGAGCGACTCGAGGTCGAACGCGGCGGCGTCTCCCTCAACGTCCCCGAACAGGAGATCGTCGAGCACGTCGAGCACGTCGAGCACGTCGAGCACGTCGAGCACGTCGAGGGCGACGAGAGCTACGAGCTGGCGTACCGCGTCCCCCTCCCCGCCGACGGCTGGAACGCCCAGATCTCCCTGCTCACCGGCATGGCCGCCGCCGACCTGATGCTGGCCCACGGCACCGGCGTACTGCGCACCATCCCCGCCGCCCCTGATGGAGCCGTCGGCCGCCTGCGCCGTACCGCCAGGGCCCTGCGCGTCGACTGGCCCCACCACGTCTCGTACGCGCGGCTCGTCCGCTCCCTCGACCCGCACGAACCCCGCCACGCGGCCTTCCTCCTGGAGTGCACGACCCTCCTGCGCGGCGCGCGCTACACGGTCTTCCGGGACGGCGACCTCCCCGACATCACCACGCACTCCGCCGTCGCCGCCCCCTACGCCCACTGCACGGCCCCCCTCCGCCGCCTCGTCGACCGCTACGCCTCGGAGATCTGCCTCGCGGCGACGGCCGGTGAACCACCCCCCGAGTGGGTCCTGGCCGCCCTCGACGCACTCCCCGACGAGATGGCCGACGGCACCCGCCGGGCGGGTAGCGTGGAACGCGAATGCGTGGACATCGTCGAGGCCGCGCTGCTGAAGGACCGGGTCGGGGAGGTCTTCGAGGGCTGTGTGGTGGACGTGGAGGAGCGTGAACCAGCGGTAGGAACCGTGCAGTTGGAATCCCCGGCGATCATCGGCCGCCTTGACGCGCCCGAAGGTGAGCGGCTGCCCCTGGGTGAGCGGCTACGCGTACGACTCACGCGGGCACACCCGGGGACGGCGAAGGTTCGCTTCGTTCCGGCATGAACTCCCGTACCGCACATGCGAGTTGATCTGCCTCGTCGGCGTTGAAGCGCACGAGCCGTACCGCCCTCCGCCGACCGAAGAGCGTCAAGTACTCGACAGGCTCGGACAGTTCCAGGGCGATGGTGGTCTGCGAGGCGATGTCCAGGTTGAGTTCGCCGTCCCGCTTCTCGTGCGTCGTACGCAGCTCGCGGCGGACCGACGCGACGGCGGTCAGCGGTATCCGCACATCCACGGCGATGAAGCGACGCAGACGCAGGGTGGTGCTGGTGAGAACGTGGGGACGGGTCACCGAGGCCGCGTGGAGCCCGGCGATGATCAGGACCGTGTAGACGTCGAGGACGAGGAAGACGTGGTGCACGGTCGGCAGATCGCGCAGCAGCACGGACATCGTCACCGTCTCGATGACACACACGAACCCGAAACCGAGCATGAGGGCTCCCTGCCCACGCGCGTACCCGAAGGCCCGCCCGTCACCGTCACCGTCCCCGTCACGGGCCCCGACGCCGTGCGGACGCCGGGCGATCCAGCGCAGCAGGCTGGTGAGGAGTAGGAGTTCATGGCGAACGAGGATGCGGGCGATCCGGAAAGTGCTCGTCAAAGTGCCTCTCATCGACGGTCCTCCGTCAGTGTCCGAAGCGTGCGGCGGATGGCCTCCGCCTGGGCCGGGGCGAGGTCGGCGTAGAAGGCGCGCAGGAAGCTGCTGCTGCCGCCGTCCTCGTCGATGTCGATGTCGATGTCCAGCGGGACCATGTCCGCGGGGATCAGTTCGGCCAGCATCCGGGCCGCCTCCGCCACGCGGGGGTCGTCGGGCTCGGCGTCGGCGAGCGCGTCGAGCAGCGCGTATGTCTCGTGGGCCCGTTCGACGGCGCCGGGCGCCGCCATCATGGCCTCCAGCCAGGTCATCATCTCCGTCCGCACCTCGGGCGTCGCGGTCGTCTCCAGCAGTGCGAACACCTCCCGGTCCTTGGTGGCCATCGCGGACTCCGGGGCGGGCCCGAACCGTCCGAAGAGGGCGGCGAGTTCGGGCGAGACGGGCCCCTCGGCCGGCAGCCGCCCCTGCCGTGCCTCCTCCATCAGCACCCGCAACCGATCCCGGCGCTCCCGGATCGCCGTCTCCTGCCGGGCCAGATCGTCGTCCAACTCCCGGAGAACCTCGGCAAGTTCACGCCCCGCGTCGTCCGCGAGCACGTCCCGCACCTCGGCGAGTCCGAGCCCCAGCTCCGTGAGCCGCCGAATCCGCGCCAGCACGACCGCGTGCCGCAAGGTGTAGTCCCGATACCCGTTGGCCCGCCGCTCCGGCTCCGACAGCAGCCCCAGGTGGTGGTAGTGCCGCACAGCCCGAGTGGTCACCCCGACGGCCGCGGCCAGCTCTCCGATCCGCATGGGACCAGTAGAAACGTTGACGCTGCGGCAGGGTCAAGCGAGCGCCTCCGGCGGGGCGAGAGCATGACGTGTGCGTAACCTGGAGAACCGGTGGCGAAGCACGAGGGCCGGGGGAGCGGGGCACGAAGTGAACGAACACGGCGAGACCCGCTGGACCCGCGCCACCCTCGGCCGCCCCGACCGCCCCCTGGACCTCCTCACCGCCCGCTTCGACCGCCACCGTTACGCCCCGCACACGCACGAGGAGTTCAGCGTGGGCATCTGCGTCCTGGGCGCCTCGTGCATCGACTACCGGGGCGGTGCCCTCAAGGTGGGGGAGGGCTCGATCGTCGTCCTGGCCCCCGGCGAGGTCCACACCGGCGAGTCGGCGTACGGCACCTACGCCTACCGCGCGCTCTACCCGGCCCCGGCCCTCCTCACCGACGGCATCCTCGGCGGCATCCCGCACTTCCGCGAGCCCCTGCTCCACGACCCCGAACTCGCCGCCGCCCTGCGCACCGCCCACACCGAGCTGAGCACCTGCCCCGATCCCCTGGAGGCCGAGTCCCGCCTCCCCTGGCTGCTCACGGCCCTGGCCCGCCGCCACTCCACGTCCCGTCCGACCCCGGACACGGTCCCCGGCGCGAGCACGATCGCCCACGCCGTACGAGACCGCCTGGCCGACGAGCTCATGGCGCCACCCTCCCTGGCCGACCTGGCCACCGACCTGGGCCTCTCCCGCTACCAGCTGCTCCGCGCCTTCCGCACGACCATGGGCATGCCCCCGTACGCCTGGCTCGCCCAGCACCGCGTGGCCCGGGCCCGCACCCTGCTGGAATTCGGCGGCCGCCCGGCGGAGGTGGCCGGCCAGGTGGGCTTCGCGGACCAGGCCCATATGACGAGGTGGTTCCGGAAGGTGCTGGGGGTGACGCCGGCGGCGTACCGCAACAGCGTTCAAGACGTAGGTCGCTGACCCGGCCGAAACTCCCCCCATGACTGCACGCGGCTGGTTCCTCTTCTCTCTGATGGGAGTCCTCTGGGGCATCCCCTACCTGATGATCAAAGTGGCGGTGGACGGTGTCTCCCCGTCGATGGTCGTGTTCGTACGCTGCGCCCTGGGCGCGGCCCTCCTCCTCCCCTTCGCGATCCGTCAGGGCGGACTGGCCGCGACCGTACGGGCACACTGGCGCCCGATGCTGGCGTTCGCGGTCATCGAGGTCATCGGCCCGTGGTGGACGCTGACCGACGCCGAACGCCACCTCTCCAGTTCCACGGCCGGCCTGTTGATCGCGGGCGTCCCGATCGTCGGGGTCGTTCTTGCCCGCTTCTTCGGCGACACGGAACGGCTGGGCGCCCGACGTGCGGTGGGCCTGGCCCTGGGCCTGGCAGGGGTAGCGGTCCTCACGGTCCCGCACCTGACGGGAGGCGATGCCCGCTCCCTGGCGGAGGTCGCGATCACGGTCGTCGGCTACGCCACTGCGCCCCTGATCATGGCCCGCCACCTGAAGCAGGTCCCCACGCTGCAACTGATAGCCCCGGTCCTCCTGCTGGCAGCAGTCGTGTACGCCCCCGCGGCGGCCCTGACCTGGCCGACCACGATGCCCTCGACCCCCGTACTGGTGTCGCTCGTGGGCCTGGGCGTGATCTGCACGGCGTTGGCCTTCGTCGCCTTCCTGGAACTGATCCGAGAGGTCGGCCCCACCCGGGCGACGGTCTTCACGTACGTCAACCCGGCGGTGGCGGTAGCGGCCGGAGCGCTCTTCCTGGGCGAACCCCTCACCGCCTCCGTCCTCGCCTCCTTCGCCCTGATCCTGGCGGGCTCCTTCCTGGCGACGGCGCCCGCGGGACCGAGGAGGGGCGCACGCCCGGTAGCATGGTCGACACGGCAGACGAGCCGGGCGGACGGCCGCGTGGAGTCCCCCTAGGGGGCTTCCCGAGGAACGTCCGGGCTCCACAGGGCAGGGTGGTGGCTAACGGCCACCCGGGGTGACCCGCGGGACAGTGCCACAGAAAACAAACCGCCCAGCACTCAGGTGCTGGGTAAGGGTGAAACGGCGGTGTAAGAGACCACCAGTGCCCAGGGTGACCTGGGCAGCTAGGTAAACCCCACCCGGAGCAAGGTCAAGAGGGAGTCACTTCCAGGGATAGGAAAGGGCTCCTGCGCGGACGTTCGAGGGCTGCCCGCCCGAGTCCGCGGGTAGACCGCACGAGGCCGGTGGCAACACCGGCCCTAGATGGATGGCCGTCGCCGGAGGGTTCGCGAGACCCCTCCGGAACAGAACCCGGCGTACAGCCCGACTCGTCTGCCGCTCATTAGTTCCGTGGGTCAGAGGCCATGTTTCTCGCTGAACAAAGCGTCCGGGTCGAATCCGGGTCGAATCCGGGTCGAATCCGGGTCGCATTCGGGCCTGCGTGAAGTACATGTACGAGGTGTCTTCTTGTCGACCCGCTCTGGCTGAACTCGATCACCGATGGTGCGTCCTGCGGCGGACCTTGGAAGGCGTCGCCATCCTGGAGCGGCAGTCGGCTCCAGGCCCTTTGTTGCCTGTGGCATGACGCCGGCTGCCGGATGACCGCCGGTTGTGATCACGGCGTTGGATGCAGACGTCCCAGTGCTGACAGCGCCGTCCTCGCTTCCGTTCGCCGAACGAAGTCCTGGCCGCGGTGGGCGATCAGGGCGCGCGGATCCTGGGTGCCCATCGGGAAGGGCCAGTCGCTGCCCAGGACCATGCGGTCCTCCCCGAACGTGGTCACCGCCAGGTCGACGACGGCGGGGTCATGGGCGAGGCAGTCGACGTAGAAGCGGCGCACCGCGTCTCGCGGGGATTCGGTCAGGGGGGAGGCCTGGGCGGCAGGTGTCGGTGCCGCGCTGCCGGCGGCCGACCACGGTGGGAAGCAGCCCGCCGCAGTGGACCAGCACGAACCGGAGCCGGGGATGCCGGGCGAGGACGTCGCCGAAGACGAGCTGAGCGGCGGCCAGTGCGGTTTCTGCCGGGTTGCCGAGGAGGTTGGAGAGGTAGAACGGCCTCAGCCGAGGGTCCGGGGAGGTTCCCGGGTGCAGGAGGAGGGTGCGGCCGTCCTCGTCCAGTACCTTCCAGAGCGGGGCGAGCGCGGGGTCGGCCAGAGAGACGGAGCCGCCCCCGGCCGATGCGGTCAGCCCGGCCCACGCCTCCTCGTCACGCAGCCGGGTGTACTCGTCGAGCGCGACCTCCGGGTGTTCCAGGGGGAGATGAGCGAGCAGAGTGAGTCGGTCGTGGCCGTCCAGCGCGCGCAGCAGACCGTCGTTGACGGCCCGGACCCAGCCGTGCGCGTCCGGTCGGCTCAGGTCCTGCCGGAAGAACGGCGGCGGGATCGTCACGATCGCCTCGTCCAGGTCGGCCGCGTCGAGATAGTCCTCCAGGCGATCGGGTCGGAACAGAGCGGGCGGTCCGACCAGGTGGCCGTCGATCAGCAGGAGGCCGTTGGCGTTCCGGGCCCAGCCGTCGAGTTGTGGGGCGAGATGGCTGTGCAGGTCGACACCGGGCAAGGTGGCCATCCGATCCGGAGATGAAAGAAAGACAGGAGAGAGACGGGGCGCTGCGGCGCCCGCCGACAGCGCCGCACCGCGTTCAGGAGGGACCTTGGCCGGGCCCTGGCCGGTGCAGGGAGCCTCGGCTCGGCCAAGCTCCGGCTTCGGGAGGACGGGATCAGGCCAGGGCCGCCGCGCTCTGCAGCACGTCGCCGATGGCCCGGCCGGCGACCTCCCGGGGCAACGCGCTGCCCGACGCTGGCGGCCGGGCCGCGCACGATCAGGTCGGCGGACCAGGTGACGCGGCTTCCCGACTCGCAAGGCAGGAAGGCAAGTTCGATGCGGACGTCGACGGCATGCTGGGCCCGCCGGGCGTGAACGGCCAGCACCGTGCCGCCCTCGTCGGCGTGTTCGGCGCGGATACGGGTGTGCAGGGGCAGCCGTCCGAAGGGCGTGGTCGGGCTGAACAGCGCGTGCACCGAGCCGTCCGGTCCGGTCGTCACCGTAGCCGACACCGAGGAGGTCCGCCACGACCTGCGCAACGGTGGTCTCATGGCCCTGCCCGAAGGCGCCCCCGCCGGTGACCGCGTAGACCGAGCTGTCCGCGCCGAGCCGTCCGCGCCGAGCCGCACCAGGCCGCCCTGGGGTTCACGTTCCGGCCACGAGGAGCCAAGGACAAGCACGGGGTGATGTTCACCGCGTTCCTGCCCGCGATCAGTAACCAAGCCCTGAAGAGGCTGAGCAAGACGGTGCGGTCCTGGGGACTGCACCGGCGCACGGCGCAGGAGTCATCTGACCTGGCACGGACAGTCAATCCGGTGGTCAGGGGATGGATGAACTACTACGGGCGCTTCTACCGCTCAGCGCTGTATCCGCTGCTCGACCGCATCAACACCTACTTGCTGCGGTGGATCCAGAAGAAGTACCGGGTTGGGACGAAACAAGCCCTGCGACGGTTGGCCCGAGGCCACACGTCACGCCCGAAGTACTTCGCTCACTGGACCTGGGCGGCCCCGGCAGGGGCGAGGCTCAGAACGACAAGAGCCGTATGACGGGAGACCGTCACGTACGGTTCCGTGGGAGCCCGGGGGTGAGATTCCCCCGGGCGACCCGACTATTAGGTGGCGGAAGGTCACTCGGAAGTCCCTCACAGCGCTGGTAGTCCCTGAGAAGTTCCAGGCGTGGAGGGGCGGGCGAGGCCTCTGGGCCAGGCATTCGTGTCAGCCGTCGGGGCTCACACGTCCCAGTCTCCAGGTGTCCATGATCAAGGGGAAGCTTCAACGCTCCGTCAACACCGAACCTGAGACGGGCCGTTGATCGGGCAGTCCCCTATCGGGGCGTCAGATCACCCAATTCCGGTGACATACCCAGGGTTGGTCCTGCGGGCAGGCTCGGTGAGCTCAGCCGTTCGCAGTGGGCTCGACGGGGATGGTGGCCGCGTCTTGCATGAACAAGGCAATCTGGTCGTCTGTGAATTCGAGGCTGTGCTCGAAGCCGAGTCCCACGACAGCCAGGAGCGTCTCGGGATCGGTTGGCGAGGAGACGGGCAGGGTCACAGAGCTCTTCGACTCGGAAGCACGGGCCAGCGGGCGTGCGACTCCTGAGGTGTCCGTCTGCAGATCGACCATCACGACGGGCTCGCGGCGTTCCGCGGCGACTCCGGCGACGCCCTTGCCGATGGGGACGACGGCGGCGGCGTTCTGGATTCGGGCGGGGAGATTGTAGGCAGCGACCAGGAATATCTGGCCTGCGGAAGCAGACTCGGCCAGATGTACGGAGCCGACGAAGCCGCCATGGCGTTCAACGAAGGTGGCGAGCCAGGCAGCAATGTCGCGGCGTGCGTTTTTCTGAACGGTCTCACTCAGTTCGTTTGCTGAGGTTTGCGTAGACATGTGGAGCTCCTTTGGTGGGTGAAGGAGAGGTTGTACATGCCGTGGACGGGAGTCATGGAAAGGGCCACGTCTTCGGATGCGGCTGCGAGCAGGAAGCCGAGACCGGATGCGGCCTGGACCAACGTCTGGGTCGGCCACTGCGCAACGATATCTGAAGGGTGTATCTGGTCGGTGCAGTGTGCCGCGCTGGATCGTGCAGGCCCGTCGGCGATGCCGCAGTTCGCGTGCGGCGATCGGGAACGCCGGTCGTGTTGGTGGCGAACGCCGTGAGCCGAAGCCCGTCGGCATCCGTGAACCGCAACTGCGCACCAGGGTGGTTGAGCCGGCCCGCAGCGCGGTGCCGGTGTCGCCACCGGCCGCATCATCTTCGGCCGGCTCCTGAGGACGTCGCCGTCGAGCTCGGCGATTCAGGCGCCGTCGTGGATCTGGTCGCCCGGCCCGACAGCCACCGCCCACGCGGTGGGCGTGAGACGTACCGGTGCATCCGTGCGGTAGAAGGCCCACTTCACCGTCGTGTTGCTGTGACCAGTTGAATCCGGGGCAGCGTACTTCGCGAAGGGTTCCCGGTAGCAAGCAAGGATCGAGCCTCACCGAGACGATGAGGCTCGATCCTGTGGAGTACGCGTATTCCGTCGAGTTCATGTGTGAACGACTCGACGTGTCCAAGTCAGGCTGCCGGCTGGTGGCAAAGACCCGATTCCGCGGCAGCCCAACGACGCGAGAAATTGAACTCGGCTACCGCACCGGTCTCATGGCCGAAGTAAGCGTCACGCGGATATCCGCTGGGCGGCCAGTGTCCGGTCGGCGTGAATGACGCGATAACGCTCGTCCCGGCCGAGCCATTGGTGCACGGCTTTGCGACACCCGTCGTGGATGACGTAGTCGTCGAAGAGAATGATGCCGCCGACGCTGACTCGGTCCGCGATCCGCTCCATACACAGCCGTACGGACTCGTACCAGTCGCAGTCGATGTGGGCGAAGGCGACCGGCTCGTCGACGAACAGGGTGTCCTCGTAGAGCCCCTTGACAAAGGTGATACGGGACTTCTCCGGGTCGATGCCGACCCGGCGCATGTTCTCCTGGGTGAAGGCGAGCAGGTCGTCGATGTGCTCTTGGTAGTTCTGGAAGGTCCGGTCGTGTTCGCGCTCGAGAACGCCGCTCACCAGCGCCTGGTAATCGGCGCGCGACTTGTCGTCGTCCTCGTCACCGGGCGCGGGTACCATCGTGAACACGTCGTACAGGTGCAGCGGCCGGTCGGCCGCCTTGGTCTGCGCGATCACGATCGCCGACCCGCCCATAGCCACGCCGGCCTCCAGGAAAATGCCCGGCACGTTGGCGGATTCGACCCGGGCGGCCATGTCGTGCAATACCTCCAGCTTGCCCGGGCTGACTGAGAAGGTGAGCGAGTTACTCCGCAGGAACTCGATCGTCTCGATGACGTTCACGGGACCTCCATGAGCCGACGGTTTCAGCAGAGGCTGTCAAGGGGGGTGGTGAGAGCGCTGGTCGAAGCTATCACGGTGTCAAGATCACTCATCATTTTGTCGCAAGCCTGGACGTACTTGTCAATCAGTCCGGCCTCCTGAAACGTACAGCGGGCGCTGGACACTGCGCCCCAATGGCGTCCCCCGGCCGCAACCCGAGGCCGTCACGCCGTCACGCCGCCGCGCAGCTCGGCCCATACCGTCTTGCCGGGGCGGTCGGGTGAGGAGTGACACCCGATTCGTCCGCGAGGGTGGCGAGGAGGTGGAGGCCGCGGCCGGACCTGGATGCCGAGTCGGGGTTCGGAAGTGTGGATGGAGGCTGCTTCTCGGCGCGGGTGTCGGTCACCTGAAAGCGGAACGTGGCCTCGGCCAGGATGAGTTGGAGATGGAAGTCCCGGCCGGGGACGTGGTCGTGGCGTACGGCGTTGGCGCTGAGTTCGGCCGTGATGAGGGTGAGCGTCTCGTTGGCCGGGGTTGTGTGGGGGTGGCCCCAGTCGTTCAGGCGGTGTGAGACGAGTCGGCGGGCGAGGCGGGCGCCGTGCGGGGTCGAGGTGAAGCGCATGGTGAACTCGCGTTCGGATGTGCGCCGACCACGGAGACGCCTTCGGGGAGGACGGCTACCACGGCCGTGGCATCGCTCATCCGACCGTGCTGAACGTGCCGTTCGCGGCCTGGCTGTCGGAGTAGGCGGCTACGTTCCCCCGCCGCGCTCTCAGTGCGCAGGCTCACGTGGGCGGCACGGGGGCGCCCCGACGCCGTGCCCGGGTTGCCGGAGTGAGCCGGACGAGCTCGTCCGGGACTGGGCACACGCGACGCGATGTTCACCGTGTGAGGCGGCGCCTCAGCCATCAACTACCCACGCTTGTAGGCAGATTGGGATGATGGTTGGATCACCCTGTGGGTTGCTTACATGCTTCGACGTGTCCTCTCTTCCCCCATCTCAACCAGAGTCTGGCGGGCTGGCGCAGCTACTACTGCGACAACGAGGCCAACTGGCGCGACTGCGCGCGCTACCAGGTGTCACTCACCGGCGAGCGGGTGCCGATCACCCTGCTGCCCAACGGACGGCACGCCCGTCATCTGGCGCCGAAACCCGCGCCCACCGCTTCCGAGAGGCGCGGTCCCGGCCCTGCCGAACAGCCGCCGGCGGCCCCCGACGAGCCCGAACGGGGCTGGTGGGCCCGGTTGGCCGAGTGGATGAAAGGCAACGCATGACCGCTTACTGGCCCTGGTGGGCGGGTGCTGTCGGACTCGCCGTACTGACCATCGGCTACACCCTCGCCACCGACCGGTCGTTCGGGGTGTCGGGGGCCTGGGAGCGAGTGCTGCACTGGCGGCGTGAAGCCGAACTGGAGCGGAGGGAGGCGGAGTTCACCGACGAACAGGCTCTTGTCGCCGCCCTCGGTGCGGCCACCGCCGAACATTTCGGCACCGTGCCCGCCGCGCCCGTGCCCGCCGCGCCCGTGCCCGCCGCGCCCGTCCCTGCCGCGCCCCCGGGGCCGCCCGCCGTACCGGTCACGGACGGACGCCGCCGAGGCGGGTACCTGCGCCCCGCTCCGCTGGTCACCCAGGCCGTCCTGCTGGTCTCGATCTTCGTGGGCGGACTGATCGCCGCCGTCACCTCCGGGCGGTTCGACGTCCGCTTCGACATGGGCGCGGGCTACCGGCATCTGGTGACCGGCAACCCGGTCGCCATGGTCGCCCTGCTCTTCGTGGGAGGCGTACTGGTCGGCTTCGGCACCCGGCTGGCCGGTGGCTGCAGTTCGGGGCACGGGCTCAACGGCTGCGGTCGGCTCAGCCCTGTCAGTCTCGTCGCGACGGCCACATTCTTCGGTACTGCAGTCGCGGTGTCGTTCCTCCTGTGGAAGGTGATCTGATGCGTAGCCGGGGCGGAGTCCTGCTCGCCAACCTCTTCACCGGGCTCGCTCTCGGCTTCATCGTGACCCGTATCGGGTTCGGCGACTACGCCGAACTGAACCGCATGTTCACCTTCCAGGACCTGCGGATGCTCCTCTCCTTCTTCGGCGCCGTCGTGATCATCGCGGGTGTGTTCGCCCTGCTGCGGGTGCGCCGGGGCGCGGGGCGCCTCCACGCCGGCGTCGTCCCCGGCGCGGTCCTGTTCGGTATCGGCTGGGCCATCTCCGGGGGATGCCCGGCGATTCCGATCATCCAGGTCGCCAGTGGTTACCTGCCCGCCTTGGTCACCATCGCGGGCATCGTCGTCGGGGTCAGGCTGTGCCGCTGGGCCAGTGCCCGGTTCTTCCGTATCGACAGGGGCACCTGCGAAGGGTGAGCGGCGGGGCCCGGGCGGGGCCCTCGCGGCGTCGGCCTCCGCCGGGTGCCGGGCGATGCTCGGCATTCGGACGACCGTAGGATCGGTACAACGCAGCGCCTTCGCCCCGGCCTCAAGCGCGGCGGCGATCATCTCCCAGGCCAGGCGGGGTTTGGCCGCGAACTGAATCTCCTTGGGTATCCCGGCAGCGTGGCGGCGCTCGGAATCGCCGCACCAGGACTGCTCGGGCGGGTAGAGCCGGCGGCCGACCAGTGCCCGCCCCCGGCTCGTGGCGTAGGCGAGGAATACACCCACCTGGGCGTTCTCGATACGCCCGGCTGTGCCGGTGTACTGGCGCTGCACTCCCGCCGAGGCGTGGCCCTTCTTCATGAAGCCGGTCTCGTCCACGACCAGGACACCGCCGTCGGTGCCGAGGTGCTCGACGGCATAGGCACGCAGGCCGTCACGGACGGCGTCGGCGTCCCAGCGGGCGAAGCGCAGCAGCCGCTGCATCGGCCCCGGCCGGGCCAGGCCGGCCTGTTCGGCCAGCTGCCAGCAGTTCTTCCGCTCCGCCTTCGACAGCAGCCCGAGCAGATAGGCACGGGCACTCGCGCGGGGCTCAACTCGGCCGAAGCGGCCCGCGATCCGGGCCATGGCCTGGTCGAACATCGCCCGCCAGCGGGCAGGGTCCACGCTATGGCCCGCGGCCACCGCACGATCTTCGTTTGTCCACACACCAACCGATGATCACGCGGTGGCCGTACCAGTTCCCAGCCGGGTACGGCCACAGATCGCGAAGTCAGAATGGAGTACTAGTTCCTCAAGATGCGCCACCGGTTGTCGGCAGTGCCATCGTCCGAGTCCTGGACCGCGAACGCACCGACGGCGGTGGAGTTGTTCGCGATGGCGAGCAACTTGCCGCTGTTCTCGTTGCGGATCTTGTAGGTCCCGTCTCCCTGGTCGAGCAGCGTCCATCTGTGGTCGGCGGTGCCGTTGTCCGTCCACTGCAGGACGGTCGCGTCGTCTGCCGTGGACATGTCCAAGATGCCGAGCACCTTGCCGCTGTTGGCGTTGCGGAAGCGGACCTTGTCTCTGTCGGGGATCATTTGCCAGTCGTGGTCGGCGGTGCCCGAGTCGTGCCACTGCAGAGCGCGGCCGCCGTTGGCCGTGGACATGCTCTGGATGCCCAGCACGAGACCGCTGGCCACGTTGGCGAGACGGACGGTGCCGCTGGTGTTCCAGTAGACGGTGTAGTTGTGGCCGTGCGCGTCGTGGAAGGGGCCCAGGTTGACGGTGGAGCCGTTGGCGGTGGCGGTGAAGGCGAGCGAACTGCTGCTGGTCCGTGTGATCGACGACGTGTTCAGTGTCGGGAGGGAGCTGAGCGCGGTGTCGCCGTAGTTGCCGGACAGGACCACCGGGCCGTAGGTGATCGCGACGAGGTTCGGGTTGTCGTTGGCCGTTCGCATGATGACCCGCATGGGCAGGCGGACGGTGACCGTGTCGCCGGAGCTCCAGGAGCGGCTCAGGGTGGCGTAGCTGCCGGGGGTGGTGGTGATGTTCTGCGCGACGCCGTTGACGCTGATGGTGGCCCCGGTGGTCCAGCTCGGGATGCGGATGCGCATCGCCCAGGTTCCGCTGACGTTGCCGGTGACCTGCAGGGTCGTGGTGTCGCTGACGGGGTAGGACGTGGTCTGGGTGACCGTGATTCCGCGCTCGGACCAGTTGAGCACCGAGGGCACGAACATGTTCACGATCAGGGTGTTGTCACTGCGGAAGTAGATGGAGTCCATCAGCCTGGTGTTCATCTCCAGGCCCGTGCCCTGGCAGCACCAGAAGGTGCCGTAGTCGGTGCTCCAGGTGCCGCCGCCCACCCCCGGGCCCACACCGCGTCGGGCTCCCGGGTTGAGCGGGGTGAAGTAGGTGACGTGGCCGTGGTTGTCGGCCGGGTTCTGCTGGCCGATCATCTGGTTCAGCCATGCCCGCTCGTAGTAGTCGAACAGCGCGGCCCGGTTCGGGTCCAGCGCGAACAGTTCGCGGGTGAGGCTGAGCATGTTGAAGGTGTTGCAGCTTTCGCAGGTGTCCTTGTTCAGGTAGCCGGCGATGGCGTTCGGGGCGCGGAAGTGCTCCGCCTGGCTGTTGCCGCCGATGGCATAGGTGTGCGCGTTGACGGTGAGGTTCCAGGCGTTGGTGGCGATGTCCCGGTAGCGGGTCGTGCCGGTCGCCTTGTACTCCCGCGCGGCCCCGATCCACTTGGGTACCTGCGTGTTGGCGTGCAGTCCGTTGAGCCGGTCCTGGTTGGCCGCCAGCGGGTCGAACACCGCGGCGTGGTCGAACCGCCGGGCGACAGTGAGCCACCGCGCATCGCCTGTCTGCTGGTAGAGATCGGTCAGTACGGCGTTCATGCCGCCGAACTCGGTTCGCAACGTGGCCTGCATCTGCTGGCTGGTCAGCCGGCCGGTGCGCAGGTCGACCCATCCCGCCAGGGCGAGCAGCACGTCTCGGGCCTGTGTGCTGCCGATGTGGCGCCATACGTCCAGCAGGCCCATGAGGGTCTTGTGGATGGTGTAGTACGGCACGCCCCGCGGGGTCCCCTGCTCGAGAGCGGTGAAGTCGGACTCGGGGAGGCCGGAAAGGTACCCGGCGTTGAAACCGGCGGCGCTGTTGTTGGCCTGGCACTTGGCCAACTCCGCAACCATGTAGGTGGCCTTGTCCCGGCAGGTGGTGTCCCCGGTCACGGCGTACAGCTGTGCCCATGCCGTGAGGAAGTGCCCTTGGACGTGGCTGCGGAAGGCGAAGTTCGGTGCCTCCCAGCCGCCGGTGGCAACCGCGCCGTTGGTGGACAGCCGGTGGTTGGCGCGGAAGTTGTACAGCAGCCGGTCGACATCGATGAACCGCAGGTAGTTCTGCGTGCGGTTCTGGTTGTCCAGCCACCGGCTCGCGGTGAGCCGGACCTGGCCGAGTTCGAAGGGGTGCGCCAAGACCCCGATGTCGGCCCGTGCGGGAGGGACGACCGCCGCGTGGGCGGGAGATGCGCCAATGAAGGATCCGGTGGCAGAGGCGGCGGCGGTGGCCCCGGCTATTTGCAGGAGGCGCCGTCTGCTAACGGAGGAAGACATTGTGCACCTTTCGATAGGGCAGAGCCGCTGCTTGGACTTTTGATGTGCCAGCTCACACGTCCGACGGTCGGACGCGGCGCGTCACGGCCTTGTGTGCTGCCGACGTGGCGGCCCTACGGCCGACAGACCGACGACATCTTCCTCGCCAGGTTCGACGTTTCAAACGTCGTCCGAAATATGGAACAAGAATCTTCGCTGACACATTGGATGGATTAACGGATATGAACGCTGCCTCTGTCTAGTCTTGCGGCACAAAATCCTTGTCCACCTCCGGATGGGCGTCCGACCGGCGCCGTGGCAGCCTAGCCATACATGGGATGTGTCGAGAAGGGGTGTGAGGATCACCGACACCACCGGAGCGTGCTTTGTGCGTACCGGCGACCGGTGAGTCCGACCGCACCCAGGCCTGGGCCAACATGCCGACGTCATGGGGCCCGGCACCCGCGTCTGCCGCGTTGTCGCCGGTGGCCGACTCCCCCACGCTCGAACCACCCGACAGGCGGGGTCCGGGACTCGGGTCCGAGAGCGCGGCCGCCTGGGATCACAGCCATGAAACAGGGTGGGGTTGTTGCGTCGCGGCGGTCGGGCTCGTGGCCGTCCTCGGTAGTGAGAGCCGGATCCCGTCGGACGGACCGGCGAGTCGCCAGAGTCGCAAACTCGGCCTGAATCACCCGAGTTAACGCCGTTGGCCGGACAGGCCGTTCGAGGGTTACGGGCGTCGGACGTATTGACGCACCCTGTTTTCCGGACCTAATGTCTGCCCGATTTCACGAACGCCATCCGATATATCGAACGATTCTGCTGGTCGACAGCGAGTTGGCTACAGAGGCTTCCCCGGCCGAGCGCGGGGAGGGAGCGCCGCCGGGCGCAACAGCTGTCAGCACCGAGAGGCGGAGAATCGGTCGACCGCCACTGATACCGCCACACTGCGAAGGCCGCCGCCGGGCTGGCCCAGAGAGAACAGGAGCCCTTGAGAGCAGGACGCCGAAGCGGCGCACAAATAAAGCGCTTCATGGGCGCCGAAAAACGACAGACCGTCTTACCGCGCCGTACCCACGCGCGCTCCGATCGCCAACCGTCGTCCGGCCCGCACCACGACCGCCCCACTCGGGCGACAGCCGTGACTTCGCCGCACAAACCGTCATCCCGCAAGCCGTCACGCCACCGACGCACCGGCTCGCGTGGCCCGGCCCTGCCGTCACCACGGCGACATGCACCCGCACACGCGAGACACACCGTTGCCCGGATCCGCCCCCTTTTGGATCGTGCGGTAGCCGATCCTGTCCCTCCCGCACCGAGACCGAGCTTCCCCCGCTACGCCGCTTGTCCTTTTCGCGCGATGGCGGCATTCGCAGAACGACAGGAGACGCACATGCCCAGGCTTCTCTCCCGGCTGACGGCGTTTTTGGTCGCCGTCGGCCTACTCCTGACAGGCCAAGCCCTGATCACACCGCAGCGGGCCGCCGCCGCCGACCCCGGCTACCTGATGGTGCACTTCACCGGGGAGGGGGCGGACGGTCAGTCGTTGTACCTCGCGCACAGCACGGACGGCCGGCACTGGACCGACCTCAACGACGGGGGAATAGTCCTGCGCTCCACGGTGGGCACGAAGGGGCTGCGCGACCCCGCGCTGGTGCGCTCTCCCGACGGGAGCCGGTACTGGATCATCGCGACGGACCTGTGCATCGGCTGTGGCTCGACGTGGGCCGGCTCCACCTCCAACGGCAGCCGCAGCCTCGTGGTGTGGGAGTCGACGGACCTGGTCACCTGGTCGCAACCGTGGCTGCTCAACGTCGCCGGCGCGATCCCCGACGGGCGCAACGCGTGGGCACCGGATGCCATCTGGAACCCCGAGACCAACGACTACGTCCTGTACTGGGCGACGAACGCGACGCTCAACGGTGTGCTCAAGCACCGCATCTACTACGCCCGCACCACCGACTTCCGCACCATCACCACCCCGCAGCTCTGGATCGACCGCCCCGGCACCCAGAACGTCATCGACCCCGCGATCACCGCTATGCCGGCCGGTGTCGGCAGCTACCGCTACGTACGAGCATCCGCCGACGGCCAGGTCACGCTCGAAGGCAGCAACTCGCTCCTGGGAACGTGGACGAGCATCGGCGACCTCCGCAACGTCGGCCTGCCCTTCACCAACGTCGAAGGCCCGACGTGGATGAAGTTCAGGGACCGCAATGAATGGACCATCTTCGTCGACCAGCCGAACCACGGTTACCACCCGGTCGTGACGGCCAACCCGACCGATGTCGGCACCTACCGGCTCCCGGCGTCGGGAAGCTACACCATGGGCGGCACCAAGAAGCGCCAGGGCTCGATCCTCACGCTGACGGCCGCCGAGGAGAGCCGCGTGCTCGCACGCTGGCCCAGCACCCCGGTCAACCGGCTCCAGTCGTACAACTTCCAGGACCGCTACGTGCGGCACGCCAACTTCGACGTGCGCATCGACCAGAACATCACCGGCCCGGACGCCCAGTTCCGGCTGCGGCCCGGCCTGGCGGGCTCCGGCACCGTCTCCTTCGAGTCGGTCAACTTCCCCGGGTACTTCCTGCGGCACTCCAACTACGACTTCCAACTGGTCCGCAACGACGGCACCACCCAGTTCGCCGCCGACGCCACCTTCCGCCAGGTCGCAGGACTTGCCGACTCGAGCTGGTCGTCCTTCCAGTCCTACAACCACCCGGACCGCTACATCCGCCACTACGCCTACGCACTCCGCCTCGACCCGATCACCACCACGACGGCCCGCGGCGACGCCACCTTCCGTGTGACGAGCTGACCCGACGCCGAGAGGGATGCCGGCGCCTCCAGGGAGAACGCCGGCATCTCCTGGCATCCGCCGCCCAACGCCCTGTCTTCCCGCGTTCCGCGTTCCGCGCTTGGAGACGGCGACGACGTGACGGCGGGCAGGGGAGACACATTCGAGCTCTACCTCAAGCCCAATGACGTGACCCCCAGTCGCAAGCAACGGCGGTACCAGCGCCTGTGGCACCACCTCACTGTGGCGCCAGGACACCAGCCGGCTCGCCGCCGCCTCCGGAGCTGATGAGCAGCCCGCCCCGAGTCCGGTGCCGATACGGCCGAAGCCGCACCGGCACGGAGGCGTCAACGCGACCCGCACCGTCCGCACAGTCGGGCACCGGGGGTTCGTCGACGCTCACACCCCACCTGTGAAGGAGTTCTCATGATCAAGCCACCGTGGATCCGCCGCGCCAGACGTGCACTCCTCGCGGCGGTTGCCACCGCCGCGCTCTCCGCAGGCCTGCTCACTGCCACGGCCACCACCTCGCAGGCCGCCACCCAGGGACCGTGCGACATCTACGCCGCGGGCAACACCCCCTGCGTCGCCGCGCACAGCACCACCCGCGCCCTGTACGGGGCGTACAACGGCCCGCTCTACCAGGTCAAGCGCGCCTCCGACAACACGACCAGGGACATCGGCCTGCTGAGCGCCGGCGGATACGCCAACGCCGCCGCGCAGGACTCCTTCTGCGCGAACACCAGCTGCCTCATCACCGTCATCTACGACCAGTCCGGCAAGGGCAACAAGCTCACCCAGGCGCTCAAGGGCCAATGGCCCGGGCCGGCCGAGGGCGGCAACGACAACCTGGCCAACGCCTTCGAGGCACCGGTCACGATCGCCGGCCACAAGGCGTACGGCGTCTACGTGGCCCCCGGCACCGGCTACCGGAACAACAACACCAACGGCATCGCCACCGGCGACCAGCCCGAGGGCATGTACGCGGTCCTCGACGGCACCCACTACAACGCCGGCTGCTGCTTCGACTACGGCAACGCCGAGACGACCGGCTTCAACGAGGGCAACGGCACCATGGAGGCCATCTACTTCGGCAACAGCAGGGGCTGGGGCTACGGCAACGGCACCGGCCCCTGGGTCATGGCCGACTTCGAGAACGGCCTGTTCTCCGGGGTCAACACCCGCTTCAACGACATCCCCTCCGTCAGCCACCGGTTCCTGACCGCCACGCTCAAGGGCGGCCCGAACCAGTGGGCCATCCGCGGCGGCAACGCCCGGTCGGGCAGCCTGTCCACCTACTACAACGGCGTACGCCCCAACGCTCCCGGCTACAACCCGATGAAGAAGCAAGGCGCGATCATCCTCGGCATCGGCGGCGACAACAGCAACACCGGCGCCGGTACCTTCTACGAAGGCGTCATGACCTCGGGCTACCCCTCGGACGCCACCGAGAACGCCGTACAGGCCAACATCACCGCCGCCGGCTACAACAGCGGCTCGACCAGCACCGGCTCGCTGACGCCCGGCTCCCGGATCTCCCTGAAGGCCACCACCGACCCCTGCTGCACCTCGCACTACCTCCGCCACAACGGCGCCGACGCCAAGGTCGGCATCTCCAACATCAACTCCTCCAGCTCGGCCACCGACAAGGCCGACGCCACCTGGATCGTCCGTGCCGGCCTGGCCAACAGCTCCTGTCTGTCCTTCGAGTCCGCCAACAAGCCCGGCCAGTTCCTGCGCCACCGCAACTACGAGCTCTACCTGAAGACCAACAACGGCGAGGCCTCGTTCGCGAACGACGTCACCTTCTGCCCCACGGCGGGCAACAGCGGGGTCGGCACCTCCTTCAAGTCCGTCAACTTCCCGACGAAGTACATCCGCCACTACAGGTTTGTGGCCTACATAGCCAGTAACGGCGGCTCCAACGCCTGGGACTCCACGACGGCGTGGGCCAAGGACACCAGTTGGCTCACCGCATCTCCCTGGAGCTGACCCAAGGACCGAACCCGTGGGCGCCTCGAAGCCGGGCCGCTCACGGGTTCGGGAGCCGCCCACGGTGGGGCGGTAGTGACAGCGGTGTGCGGTGGCCTGGTGACGGCAGCGCCAGCGGGACCTGTTCAGTGCGTGGCGTGTGCGCCGTATGTGCGTCAGCGTGGGGCGCCCAGCTGCCATGAGCCGCCGGATTTCCGCCACCGTGAGCGGGCGAGATCGCCGGAACCGATTCTGCGGCCCCCCTTTCAGCCCCCGCGGCGGCGGCCATGGCGGCGAGGAAGGCGTGGGCGAGCATGGCAAGGGTGATGTGCCGGTACCAGCCCGGATACCGGCGGACCTCGTACTGATCCAGGCCGCACTCGTTCTTCGCGGCCTGGAATGCCTCCTCGATCGCCCAGCGCGCCCCGGCGATCCGTAGCAGCTCGGCGACGGGAGTGCCGGCCGGTGCGTAGGCGAGGTAGTAGGCGATCTCGTCCGGGCGGGCCGGGCTGCGGCGGGCCGGCACCCACCGGTCGTGAGTGGGCGCATCGCCGTCGAAATCGTCGATCGCGGGTAGCCTTGCTGCCGCCCAGTCGTAAACGCGCGGCCCTTTCGCGCCGGCCTCGCAGGAGTGGCGTTCCCAGGCGTCCTCGGGTGCCTGCGTGATGGCGAAGTCGATGCGGCCGATGGCGTGCACGTGCTGGGACTTCGGCACGGCCAGGACGTAGCCGACGCCGGCTTCCTCCAGCATGCGGCGCAGCCGCCACTCCTGGCCGTAGGCCGAGTCGGCGGTCACCCAGGCGATCGGCAGCGGCGAGGCCAGTGCCCGCATTGGCCGCCGCACTGCACGCGCACTGAGCGCTTCAACGCGATACCTCCACCAGCCAAACAGCCCCCGCACCCGCGGGGCGATTCCGCCGTCTTTCGCCGAGTGGATACGCCGGAATCGGGCCCTTTCGTGTCATACACGAAAGCGGCCATTCCCGGCACGAGGCAGTCGGGCAGTTCTGGCATGCTCACCGAGAGACCCATGCACGACCCAACTTCTCGTCAAGGACTGCCGAAGAGATGTCAAAGTTCATGGGAATAAGGATTATCTGAGAGAGTCAAAGTTCTGGGAATCCTGCCCGGCCCCGGACTTCAGTGAGCTGCCGCGGCCGACGGTCAACCGAGGCGGGCAGGGACCGAATCAGGGAGCAAGGCTCCGAATTCACCGCACTGGCGCCGTTCGGTTGGGCCCCCGCTTCAGCCCTTCACCGGCACCGGAACGAACCCGCCAACTGTGGGCGGCCCGCCACGCGGCGCCCTCCTCCGGGTCATGTTTTCGATCTATGATTCTCCCCTCCACCTGGGGCTTCTTGGGGAGTTACCATGTCCAGTGACCCATACGTCATACGCGTGACCGGGAAAGCGGCACAGCTCGACCGCGAGGAACACACAGGCCCGTTTACCCGCGACCGCGACCCCATCACCATCGGCAGCTCATCAGGAATGAGTTGTGCCCGAGCCCATGCGTTATCCCGCTTCACCACCGGTGCGCGCAGACATCACTATCAAGCCAATTTCGTGCACATCGACCGTCATCTGCAGTCGCCCTGCTCCCCTTTGAACGGGTCCTCTTCCTCCCCGGGGCCCGACGAGCCGCCCGACCGTCGCACGGTCGAAAAAAAGGCCGGGACGGATCGAGGGACTGAGAATGAATAGGCAGATGACGATGACGCCCGACACAGCAATGTCGTTGGATGACTGTATGTTCGAGGTGTATGGGTGGATCCTGGAACAGGACAGCTTCGACCCGCGAGACGCCGCGGATGGGCTGGGACTGACGCCGGATCAGGCCATCGCGACCTTCGAGCGCCTGGTCCTGCTCGGGTTAGTGCGGGTGGACCCGCGCAACAAGCTGCGCGCCCGGGCCGTCGACCCCGACGCGGTGGCGCTGCGGCACACCCTGCCCCTGCATGACAGCATCCGCCGCGAACAGGAGAAACTCGACCGGCTGACCGTCGACTTCAACCGGCTCCGGGACCGGTTCCTGCGCCCCCGGTACAGGGAGAAGAGGTACGCCACGGTCGTCCCCCACCTCGACGAGGTGCGGGCCGCGCTCACCCGGGCCGCGGCGGAGTGCCGCGAGGAGATGCTGAGCATACAGCCGGGCGGACACCGGGCCCCCGAAGCGCTTCAAGAGGCCCGCCAGCGGGACCACGCCCTACTCTCCCGCGGTGTGTCGATGCGCACCATCTACCATCACACGGCCCGCTTCAACGGCCCCAGCCTGGCCTACATCAGCGATGCCGTCGCCCTCGGCGCCGAATACCGCACGGCACACGAACTCGCCGGGCGTCTCATCATCTTCGACCGCTGCAAGCTCGCATTCATCCCGATGCGGGACAACAAGGACGGGGCGGTCATCATCCACGAACCGTCCATCGTCGCCTTTCTGCGCGATGACTTCGAGACGGTCTGGACGCGGGCGACTCCCTGCGGCCCCACGTCGAACGACCTCGAACAGGTCGCCAAGGAACTGGACCGGACCATTATCCAGCTGCTGGGGGAGGGGCTGAAGGACGAGACGATCGCGCGTCGACTTGGTATGTCCCTGCGAACCACACGTCGTCACATCGCCGACATCATGAAACAGCTCGGCGCCGAAAGCCGTTTCCAGGCCGGCGTCCTGGCAGCCCGTCTCAGCGGGGACCTGGGCTGACCTGCGATCGACGAAACCCGCACCGCCGTATCACATCACTCAATTCATGGCATCGATGATTCACGATTGAAAACCTTCGCAGGCATCAGAATGATCGTTTCAAAAGGCCCATGACGCTTCGCCGCGCAGGGACCTCCGTTTGAAGACGGCGCTCCGATGCCTGCAAGGAGTTCTAAAACGTGACCACTACCGGGCTGGATCCGCACGTGGACGTCCGTACTCTTCCCGACGCCTTGAGGTTCCGCAGTGAGCAGCAGCCCACCAGAACTGCTTATGTCTTCTTACGCGATGGCGAGGAACCCCAGGAGGCGATGACCTACCGGGAACTCCATGAGGCGGCCTGCCTGCGCGCTGGAGCGCTCACCGCCGCCGGGCTCGCCGGACGCAGCGTCGTCCTGCTGTACCCGTCGGGTCTGGAGTTCGTACGGACTCTCCTCGGCTGTATGTACGGACGTGTGGCCGGTGCCCCGGTCCAGGTCCCCCGCCGGCGCAGCGAGGTGTCCCGGCTCCGTCGCATCGCCGATGACGCGGGCACCTCGACCGTCCTGACGACCACGGACGTCATCCTCGAACTGGCCGAGCGCTTCGGTGATCTGCCCGAGCTCGACGGCCTCCGCCTCGTTGCCACCGACGATCCGCGCGCGTTGCCCGCCGGGGAGCACACGGTGACCGCCGCTTCCGCCGCCCCGCAGGACATCGCCCTGCTCCAGTACACCTCCGGCTCCACCGGCACCCCCAAGGGCGTCATGGTCAGCCACGCCAATTTCCTCGCCAACGTCGTCGAGACCGACGCGCTCTGGCCGTGCGAGCCCCGAGGCACGGTCGTGAACTGGCTGCCGCTCTTCCACGACATGGGGATGCTGTTCGGCGTCGTACTGCCGCTGTGGGCGGGCATCCCCTCGTATCTGATGGCCCCTGCGTCCTTCATCCGCAGGCCGGCGCGCTGGCTGGAGGCGATATCCCGGTTCCGCGGAACCCACTCGGCCGCGCCGAGCTTCGCCTACGAGTTGTGCGTGCGTGCCGCGGAGGAGGGCAGGACCACCGGCGTAGGCGATCTGTCGTCCTGGCGCGTGGCCGTCAACGGCGCCGAACCGGTGCGCTGGAGCACGATCCGGTCCTTCACCACCGCGTTCGCGCCGTACGGGTTCGACCCCCGTGCCATGTGCCCCGGCTATGGTCTCGCGGAGAACACGCTCAAGGTCACCGGCAGCCCCCAGGACCGGGAACCCTCCGTCCTGTGGCTGGATTCCGACGCTCTGCGAGAGGGCCGGGCGGAGCCCCGCGGAGCGTCCGCCCACGGCACCGTCCCGGTGGTCGGCAGCGGGCACACGGTGGCCGGCACCCGGGTGCGGATCGTGGACCCCGTCACTCGGCAGGCCTGTCCGGAGGGGCGCGTAGGGGAGATCTGGATCACCGGCCCCTGTGTGGCGGGCGGCTACCGGGGCAGACCCGAGTCGAGCGAGGACACCTTCCGGGCCCGCGTCGCCGAGGAGCACGGCGGTTCCGGCCTCGCCCATCTGCGCAGCGGGGACCTGGGGTTTCTGCACGGCGGTGAGCTGTATGTCACGGGCCGGCTCAAGGACGTCATCATCAGGAAGGGCCGTAACCACTACCCGCAGGACATCGAACTGTCGGCCGAACGATCCGCGCCGGGCCTGCAACCCAACTGCGCGGCGGCCTTCGCCGACGACGACGGCGACCGGGAGTCGCTGGTGGTGGTCGTCGAGACGGACGGGCGCGTGCTGAAGTCGGTCGGCGCGCGGGCCCTGAGCAAGCGCGTGTACGACGCCGTAAGGGAGGAACAGGGGATCACCCCGGACGACGTGCTCGTGGTGCGCCGCGGCTCCCTGCCGAAGACCTCCAGCGGCAAGGTGCAGCGACACGCGTGCCGGACGCTGTACCGGCGCGGCGAACTGGCCGCCGTCGCCTCGGCCGGGCGGGAGGCGTGATGGCGCGGTTCAGTGTGCCCCCGGCCCATGCCGGTGCGCGGATCCTCGGGGTCGGCGCGTACCGGCCGTCGCGGGTGGTGGGCAACGACGAGATCTGTGCCCGTATCGATTCGACCGACGAGTGGATCCGCAGGCGCTCCGGCATCGTCACCCGGCACTTCGCCGGACCGGACGAGACCGTCGTCTCGATGGCGGCGGAGGCGGCCCGCAAGGCGCTCGCCCAGGCCGGCACCGACCCGTGGGACGTCGGCATGGTGCTACTGGCGTCGATGTCCTTCCTGGAACAGTCGCCGGCCGCCGCCCCCCGGGTCGCCCATCTGCTGGGGACGGGCGCCGGGGCCGTGGACGTCAGCGCCGCCTGCTCGGGCTTCTCCTACGGTCTGGCGCTGGCGAACTCCCTCGTCCGCTCGGGCGAGGTCGGCACCGTCGTGGTCGTCGGCTCGGAGAAGATGAGCGACATCGTCGACCCGGAGGACCGCGGCAGTGCGTTCCTCTTCGGTGACGGCGCGGGTGCCGTCGTGGTCGGTCCCTCGGCGACGCCGGGTATCGGTCCGGTCGTCTGGGGCTCCGACGGGGAGCGGCACGGCATGATCGCCCACAACGGCTCATGGCTGGAAACACGCGACAGGTCCGGGCCGTGGCCGACCCTGCGGATGGCCGGGCCCGAGGTCTTCCGCTGGGCGACCCGTGTGGTGCCGGAGATATCGCGGAAGGCCGTGAGGGCGACGGGCCTGGACATCACAGACCTCGCCGCGTTCGTCCCTCACCAGGCCAACGTCCGGATCATCGACTCCGTCGCGAGGTCCCTGGGGCTCGCGCCGCACACCGCGGTGGCCAAGGACGTCGTGCGGGCGGGGAACACCTCGGCCGCCTCGATCCCGCTGGCTCTGGACGCCCTGCTGTCCCAGGGCGGGCTCACCTCCGGAGATCCGGCCCTGCTCGTCGGCTTCGGTGCCGGGCTGACCTACGCCGCCCAGGTAGTGGCGCTGCCCTGACGGGACCGGGCTCGCCCCACATCGCTCGATCCAGCACATCGAAAAAGCGTGATTGAAACGTATCGACGACATCGGCACGATCATTCCTGAAGAACTTCCACGTCTCGCTTCGCGCCAGAGGCGGCCAATCCGATGGGAAGCTCCCGTGTTCACGCAATACGATCCCGATTCCGCAGCACTCACGGCCGAACTGCGCGACCAGTTCGACTCGTTCACAGCGGGACGCTGGGACGCCGAATTCCTGGCGTCGCATCAGAACCAGAAGCTGCGCGAGGTTCTCGCGTACGCACGCGCCAATTCCCCTTTCTACCGAAAGAAATTGTCGGGCCTCACCGACGAGCACATGGCCGGGCTGCGCGTCGACGACCTGCGGAGCCTGCCCTACACGACGAAAGAGGACCTGAGGCAGGCCCAGTTCGACATCCTTTCCCAGCCCATCGCCAAAGCCTGGATCTTCTACGAGACCACCGGCACGACGGGCGCCGCGACGCCGTGCCCGCGCACCAACGCGGACACCATCCACAACAATTCCGCGCTCACCGCGTATTACCGTGACGTCCTCGCCGTACACGGCGACCGGCAGGTCATCGGAGTCTCCGGTCCTACCGAACTGCACGCCACGGGCGACACCTTCGGGGACGTCTGCCGCAACCTCGGCCACTCGGTGGCCAAGATGTGGCCGCATTCCCCCGTGATCGGGTTCGACCGTGCCCTTGAAGTCATGCGGCTGCTGCCGATAACGGGGCTGTTCTGTACGCCCGGCATGGCGATGCGGCTCGCCCAGAAAGCCGTGGAGGCGGGCCTGGACCCCCGGCGGGACTTCTCGCTCGACGTCCTGATGCTCACCGGTGAACTGATGTCGCCCAGCCTGCTGGACAACATCGGCGTGCTCTGGGGCGCCGAGGCCCGCAACGCCCTCTACGCCTCGCAGGAGGCCTCGGTGCTGGCCGCGGCCACCTCGGACGGCTCGCTGCGCACGGTCCCGCTGATCAACCACTACGAGGTGATCGAACCCGAGACCCTCGCACCGGTCGAACCGGACGCCGACGGGGTGCGGTACGGCGAACTCGTCGTGACGAACCTCTACATGGGCGCCAAGCCGCTCATCAGGTACCGCACCGGCGACCTCGTCAGGATGACGGACCCCGCGCCCGGTGCCGCGGTGCGGGCTCCGGCGCTGGAGGTGGTGGGCCGCGTACGCGACCAGCTCCTCCTCAACGGCACCCTCGTCAACGGCTACGACCTGGAGGACCTGCTGCTGCGCAGGTTCCGCGGCTACCACGACTACCGGATCACCGTCAGCCGCGACGAGCTCGGCAAGGATCTGCTCACCCTGACCCTGAAGGCCGACCCCGACAGCCACCGGGACGGCATCGAGCAGGCCGCCGGGGAGTGCCTGGTCGCCCTGGACACCCCGCTGACCGTCGAGTTCGGCGACCCCGGTCCCATCACCAGCACCGGCGCCATGGTGAGCTGGAAGGCGGCCCGGGTCGTGGACCTGCGCAAGGCGCCCTCCGGCGAGGACTCCTCGGCCGAGCGCATCGCCGCGACGAGGGTCTGATGGCACATCAGGACGACCTCACCCGCTCGGCGCTCGGACTGGGCGAGTGGGCCTACGACCGGGGCGAGTTCGTCCCGGCGACCGCGCCGAGGCTGCCGCTCTCCACGCAGGGCCTGCACTACGGCACCGGCGCGTTCGAGGGCATCCGCGCCTACCGGTCCGACGCCGGGCTCCTTCTGTTCCGGGTGCGCGAACACTACGAACGCCTGCTGCGCGCCTGCCGGATCCTGCGCATCGTCGACATACCACATGACGTCGACGAACTCGTCCGTCTCACGGTCGAGTTGCTGCGACGCAACGGCCACGACGGCGACGTCTATGTGCGGCCGCTGGCGCACAAGCTCTCCCTGCTGCCGGACACACCCCCCGGTGTCCAGCTGGCGGGGGTGTCCGACGGGCTGTCCATCACCACGTTCGGCTACCCCACCCCGAAGACGGTACGGGCCATGCGCTGCCTGATCAGCAACTGGCGCCGGCCGCCCCGCGACACCCTGCCCACCCAGGCCAAGATCACCGCCGGCTACGCGACCACCGCGCTCGCCGGTGACGAGGCCCGGGCCGCCGGTTACGACGACGCCATCCTGCTGGACCGCGCGGGCAACGTCGCCGAGGCGACCACCGCGAACGTCTTCGCCGTGTTCGGCGACCGGGTCGTCACCCCGCCCGCCACCGGCGACCTGCTGGCCGGCATCACCAGGGACTCCCTGATCACGCTGTGCCGGGAGGCCGGTATGGAGGTCGAGGAGCGTGTGCTCAGCCCGGCAGAGCTGTTCACCGCCGACGAGATCTTCCTCTCCTCCACCGCCAAGGGCGTGGCCGCAGTGGTCGGTCTGTCCGGCAGGGACGTGGGAGAAGCGACCGTCGGCCCGGTCACGACCCGGGCGGTGGCGCTCTACACCGCGGCCACCGCCGCCGACGGAGCGCATCCCGAGTGGCTCACGCCCGTCGCCCCCCACCCGACGCCGACCTCAGGGAGACAAGGATGACGCTCCTCAGCTTCAGCACGGTCCCACATCCGGCCCCGGAAGAAATAGCCGCCGTGGGCACCCTCGGCCCGCACGGCACCAGCAGCGAGCAGGCCGCGACCCTGTTCGCACGCCAGGTCGCCGAGGAGGCCGGACCACCCGCCGCCGTCCACCTGTTCGACACCTATGAAGGAGCGGTCGACGCACTGCGCGACGACGCGGTGACCCATGTGGTGGTGGCCAACGCCTACCGATCGGTCTACCGCATCTACATGGACCCCTCGCTGGCACTGACCAACGTGTTCGTGATGGACACCCCGCTGTACGGCATCGCCGCACCCCAGGGTGCGGTGCCGGTCACGGACGCCCCCACCATCGCGAGTCACCCCTCGCCGGAACCGATCATCGCGGAGCTCCTGTCGCCGAGGCACGTCACGTACAAGGTGCTGCACTCCGACTCGACCAGCGCCGCCGCCATCGCGGCCGTGGACGGGACCGCCGACCTCGCGCTCACCACCGTGCCCGCGGCGGAGCGGTACGGCCTGGAGTTCGTCTCGCGGACCAGGCCCATCCGCATGGTCTGGTCGGTGTTCACCAAGGCCGTCCCGGACGCCCTCTCCAACCCCGCGGCCTGAGTCCGCGTCAGAAAGGAGGAGATCCATGCTGCTGTTGAACGGCGACCAGGTGCGCAAGGTCTTCCCGGCGTCGGAGGCGTACCGCGTGGTGGCCGAGGTGATGCGCCGCTACAGCGCGGGCGATGTCGTCCAGCCGGTGCGTACCGTGCTGGCGTCGGGCCGTGACGCCTCTCTCTTCGCCGCCATGCCGTGCCATGTGGCCGGTGAGACGGACTCCGGCTACGGCTTCAAGGCGGTCCTGCACGCCCCCGGCAACGCCGCCCGCGGACTGCCGACGCATGTGGGCGCGGTGCTGGTGTTCGATCCGGAGACCGGGCAGCCGCTGGCCATGATGGACGGGGCGGCGGTGACCGCGCTCCGCACGGCCGCCGCGTCGGCCGTGGCGACCGACGCGCTGGCCCGGCCCGATGCCGGCGTCCTGGCCCTGATCGGGGCGGGCGCCCAGGCGCGCAGCCACCTCATCGCGATGAACGAGGTCAGGCCGCTCAGCCGGGTGCGGCTCTGGAACCGCGGCTCCTCGCGGGCCGAGGAGTTCCTGACGTGGGCGCGGCCCCGGGTCGGGGTGGACATCGAGCTGGTGGACACGCCCGCCGACGCGCTGCGCGGCGCCGATCTGGTGTGTACGACGGTGGACACGGCCGAGCCGGTCGTGCGGGCGGCGGACCTCGCCGAAGGGGTGCACATCAACGCCGTCGGTTCGTCCGTGCCCGGCAAGCGCGAACTCGACTCGGCCGCGGTGGCCTCCTGTTCGGTCTTCGTGGACAGCAGGGCGGGTGCCCTGCGGGAGTCCTCCGAGCTGGCCGCGCCGGTCGAGGAGGGGCTGGTCCCGGCCGACCGGGACCTGCCCGAGATCGGCGAGGTGCTGCTCGGCAAGCATCCCGGCCGTACGGACCCGGCAGAACGCACGCTCTACAAGTCGCTGGGGATGGCCGCGCAGGACGTCGCGTCCGGATTCGCCGTGGCCCGCGCCGCGCGACGCCTCGGTATCGGCACCGAGACCGATTTCACTTGCTGACCACTACTACACGGGGAAGCTGACCTTTCGAATGACGGCACTACTGATCGGCAACGTCGGGGCGATCGGCGACGAACAGCGGATGGCGGAATACCGCGCGAAAGTGCTCCACACGCTGGAGCTGTACGGCGGCGGATTCATGATCCGCGGGGGCGAGTTCGAGGCGCTGGAGGGTGACTGGATCCCCACGCATCTGTCGGTGATGGTGTTCCCGACGGCGAATCTCGCCCGCCGCTGGTACACCTCGCCCGAGTACCGCGCCATCGTCCCGCTCCGGGAGGGCACCCACATGGACCTCATCCTGGTGGAGGGGGAGTGACACAGCCCGACCTCGTCGAGGAGGGCGTGGCCGACATGTCGGACCGGCGCGCGCGTTCCTTCGCACAGGTCGACGTGTTCTCCGGGACCCCCTGGCTCGGCAATCCCGTGGCGGTCGTGCTCGACGGCGGCGGGATCAGCGACCTGGACATGGCGCGATTCGCCGCCTGGACCAATCTCTCCGAGACCACGTTCTTCGTTCCGCCCTCGTCCGACGAGGCCGACTACGGGCTGCGCATCTTCACCCCGGGCGGGGAGATCCCGTTCGCGGGCCATCCCACCCTGGGTTCCGCCCACGCGTGGCTCGAAGCGGGCGGGGTCCCGAGGACACCCGGGACGGTCCGGCAGGAGTGCGGGGCCGGGGTGGTGGAAGTACGGCGGTCCGGCACCCGGCTCGCCTTCCGTGCCCCCGAGCTCACCCGCGCCGGTCCGCTGGACTCCGCGCACCTCGACCGGATCGCCCGGGGGCTGCGGATCGACCGGGCGCGGATCGTCGACCACCAGTGGGTGGACAACGGTCCGGGCTGGGCCGCCGTACGCCTCGCCTCGGCGGCGGAGGTGCTGGCGCTGGAGCCGGACGACCGGTCCATGCGGGACCTGATGCTCGGTGTCGTCGGTGCCTATCCGGAGGGTGGGCCCCTGCGGTTCGAGATGCGGGCGTTCGGCCTGCCGGCCGGGGTGCGTGAGGATCCGGTGACCGGCAGTCTGCACGCCGGGGTCGCCCAGTGGCTGGTCGGCGACGGTACCGCTCCGCGGTCGTACCGGGCGGGCCAGGGCGCCCGGCTCGGGCGGCATGGAGTGGTCACCGCGGAAGCCCACGGCCAGGACGTGTGGATCGGCGGCGAGAGCATCACCTGCGTGCGTGGCACCGCCCACATCTGACACCGGCCCGCTCCGGCCTGGCGGAGAACCCCGCCGGCTCCGGACCCCGGAGAACCGCCGCCGACTCCCGTCCCCGGCGACACCCCGTCGCCCTCGCATCCCGTTGACCCGCCTTCGCCCCAGCCCCCGGGCACCCCCGTCCAGCCCGCTCACCTTGCCCGAAACACCCACGGAGACCCGTATGACCGACATCGCCCTGGAACCTCTGCCGAACCCCGGCGACGAGGGCACCTGCCCCTTCGATCTGCCCTCTGCTCTCGCCAAGTGGCGGGAGGAGGAACCGGTCCGCCGGATCTCCGTGGAGAGCGGCGGCTCCGCCTGGCTGGTGACCCGCCACGAGGACGTACGGACCGCCCTCGGCGACCACCGGCTCAGCGCCGACCGCAACCGGCCCGGCTTCCCCCACCTCCGGGCGGACGAACCCCCGATGCCGCCGGGGACGTTCGCCCAGTACGACCCGCCCGAGCACACCCGCATCCGGCGCATGCTGACCAAGGCGTTCATGCCGAAGAACGTGGAGAAGCTGAAGTCGCTCATCCGCGAGACCGTCGACGAGCTGCTGGACGCGATGGAGCGGCAGCCGCAACCCGCCGACCTGTACCGCGACTTCGCGCTGCGGCTGCCCACGCTGACGATGTGCGGACTCCTGGGTGTTCCCTACGATGACCGGGCCGTCTTCCAGGAGAACACCCAGGCCATCCTGAACCTCGGACTCCCCGGTGCCGAGGTGACCGCCGCCTACGAGCGCATGCTCGCCTACATCGGCGAACTGCTCGACGCCAAGGGACTCGCCCCGCAGGACGACCTCGTCAGCGAACTCGCCGTCGAGCGGGTGGCCACCGGCGAACTCACGAAGGTGGAGGCCATCGGCGTCATCGCGCTGCTGCTCATCTCCGGCCACGACACCACCGCCACCAGCATCAGCCTGGGCACCATCGCCCTGCTGCGCGAGCCCGACCGACTGCGCCGTCTGCTCGCCGAACCCGACACCGTCCCCGGCGCCGTCGAGGAGCTGCTCCGCTATCTGCCCGGCCTGCACACCGGAGTACGCCGGATCGCCACCGCCGACCTGGAGATCGGCGGGGTGACGATCCGGGCGGGCGAGGGCGTGATCATGGCCCTCAACGCGGCCAACCGCGACCCTCGGGTCCACGACCGGGCCGACCGGCTCGACTTCGACCGTGACCGGGTCGGGCGCTCCAGCCTGGCCTGGGGACACGGCATTCACAAGTGCCTGGGGCAGTCGCTGGCGCGGGCCCAGTTGCAGATCGCTCTGCCGGCCCTGTTCGAGCGGTTCCCCGGGCTGCGGCTCGCCGTCCCCTTCGAGGAGATCGACTTCCGGGACAAGGCCCTGTTCTTCAGCGTGCACAAGCTTCCCGTCGCCTGGTGACGGCCGCGCCCTGCATCGCCCACGGAGATTCGTATGACCGTTGTCGCCCGCGATAACCCGCTGCATCCCGGCGACCGGAGCACCTGCCCTTTCGCCACAGCCGACGCCACCCTCGACACCTTGCCGAACCCCGGCGACGAGGGCACCTCTCCGTTGGCTCCGCCCCCTGCTCTCGCCAGGTGGCGGGAGGAGGAACCGGTTCGCCGGATCTCGGTGCCGGGCGGCCGCACGGCCTGGCTGGTGACCCGCCACGAGGACGCACGGACCGCCCACGGCGCCAACCGGCTGAGCTCCGAGCGTGACCGGCCCGGGCTGTCCCCTGCCCAGCGCCGACGAAGTCCCGACGCCGTGACTTCCGTGAGAATCACCTGTTCCTCGGTGTCCACGACATCCCCGTCACCTGGTGGCGCAGAAGAGCACGGAGGAGAGCAGCACCCATGAGGATCGAGATCGACAAGGAACAGTGCCTGGGGGCCGGCCAGTGCCAGCTGTACGCACCGCAGGTGTTCGACCAGAGCGACGAGGACGCCCTCGTGGAACTGCTGGCGGAGGCCCCACCGCGGGAGCTCCACGACGGGGTCCGCGACGCCGCCACGCTCTGCCCCGGTGGGGTGATCACCCTGCGCGAGGGGTGACCCTGCCGCAGACACTGCCGTGAGACCCGCGAGCACACATGGGCCGCTGGGCACGTACTGCCCAGCGGCCCATGTGCGTGGGCTCAGAACGCGGCGACCGGCCCGTTCGGCTGATTGTGGCGCTGTTCGACCATCTCGCGCGCCAGACCTTCCGTCTCCTCTTCGAAGAGGTGCTCGAAGCCGTCGTCGGTGATCACCGAGATGATGGGGAAGATCCGGCGGCTGAGGTCCGGGCCACCGGTGGCCGAGTCGTCGTCGGCCGCGTCGTACAGGGCCTGAAGAGCGGCCAGGGCCGCCTCACGCCGGGACATGCCTCGGCGGTACAGCTTCTTCAACGAGCCCCGGGCGTACGGCGATCCGGAGCCCTCGGCATGGAAGTCCGTCTTCTCGTACGGGCCGCCGGTGACGTCGAAGCCGAACACCCGGCCGCGCTCGCCCTCGGGGGCCGACGGGTCGTATCCGACGAGCAGCGGCACCACGGCGAGGCCCTGCATGGCCTGGCCGAGGTTCTGCCGAACCAGGTGGGCCAGCCGGGTCGCCTTCGCGCTGAGGGTCATCGGAATGCCCTCGATCTTCTCGAAGTGCGTCAGCTCGACCTGGTAGAGCTTCACGAGGTCCAGCGCGAGGCCCACCGTGCCGGCGAAGGCGAGGGCCGTGTAGTCGTCTGCCGGGTGCACCTTCTCCAGATCGCGCTGGGAGATGAGGTTGCCCATGGTGGCCCTACGGTCGCCGGCGATCATCACACCGTCGCGGTAGGTGAGGGCGAGCACCGTGGTGCCGTGCGGGACCTGGTCGGGTGCGGCCCGGACGCCGTCCGGCAGGAGCCCTTCCGTGCCGAGCAGCTCGGGCCGATGGGTCTGGAGGAACTCGATGAAAGAAGAACTTCCGGTCGCGAACAGATCCGTGCCTAAATGGCCTGCGCTCTCGCGCGATGTCATAACGCGTCCCCTCGGTCCATGGTTCAACCGTCGCAAGTTAGCATGATCGGTTTGTCGGGGAAACCAGGCCGACTCCCGGGCGGCTCAGAGCCGGTCGGCCGGATCCTCCGTCACCTCGAGAACCATCGCGGTCATGATGATGCCCACTCCCTGACTCACCAGCAGCACCCGGTTTCCGGGGGCCAGCCGCCCTGATTCGACGAGGTGGTTGAGCCCCGCGAAAGGATCCCCGGCACCAAGGTGACCGGTCTGCCGGGCGAAGTCCCATACCGTGCGCGCGGCATCCAGTCCGAACGCGTCGATGAACAGCCGCTGGATCACGTCGATTCCGATGAACGGCAGCACCAAGTGGTCGACCTTGCGCATGTCGACGTCCGCTTCCGCCGTCGCCTGCTCGACGGTCGTGCGCACCAGAGTTTCCTGCCGGTGCCAGAACTCGTCCACCGACATCGGCCCGCCCCCGAAGAACGAACGGATGCGTCCGGCCAGGTCGACGGGGTACGCGTCACTCAGTGCGGCAGGTGCCATGGGTGTGTCCCCTCGGTGCATCAGCTCCAGTTGGGGAAGGGCGTTCGTGGTCAGGGAGAGGATCCGCGCGAAGCCCTTGTCCCGGGAGAGGACCAAAGACGTCCCGCCGTCCGCGAAGACGACCGCGCTATCGGCCCGCCAGCGATCGATCACGGCCGCGGGCTGGAAACGGTCCGCCGTGGTCACCATGACAGCGGACTGGTCACGATGCGAATTGAGATGGGAGCAGGCCCACTCCAGAGCCACAAGTCCATTGCAGCCGCCGCGCAATTCGGTCGGCAGACACTGGGGGGTCAGCACCTTCTGCTGGATATAGGCCGCCGCGTTCCAGATATCGAGGCCGGAGTGCAGAACGACGGCGTGCAGCAGCGCCCCGATGTCCTCGGGCCGGGACCCGGACCTCCTCAGTGCCGTACGTGCCGCTGCGACAGCGAGGTCAGGGGCGCTCTGGCCCTCGTCGGCGACGGCGATCCCGGCATATTGGGTACGGTCGGCGTCCTCTTGGGCGTAGTGACCATCACGTATCGCCCTCTCCACGGTCACCCGGTCCGGCAGACAAGCGCCGGTTCCCGCGATCCAGATGTCGTTCCATCGCATGGGGGGCGAATCCTCCCAGTTGGCTCTCGTTTTGTTTTTTCCACAGATCCTGCGGGCGAGCATTTGACTCCCTCGCCCTCCCCTTGACCCAGAACGTACGGAAGGGGACAGGAGGATCGTCCAGCGGACTGTCGAAGAGTCGTCCTGACGGTGGAGGTCCGTGGTGGACACACAGGTCACCGGAGCCGGTCCACGCCGGACTGAGTTTTTTGGGGAAACGTGCATCGAACCGACCGACGCCGACCATCTCATCCCTGACACCAAGGGCGTCCAACAGGACCCGGTGACTGGTCAGCGCACCGCGGGAGTCGGTCTGCGGGACGCCGGCCTTGCGGCAGAGGGCTGGAAGGATGTTGTGGTTGAGGTAGTCATTGCCGACGAGCCCTCCTACTTCGCGCTTCCCTGAACCGGTCGCCGCTGTCCTTCGTTCCTTGGGCGTCCCAGTGCGTTGCCGCGCTGAATCCACCACTCCGCGATCAGCAGGTTCCCCACGAACGAAAACCAGTTCGCCGCGGCAGAGATGTCCTGGTCGGTCGCTCCGTAACTGTCCGGGATGATTGCCAGCATTATTACGATGTAAAGGCGTCCGGTGATTGCCGCCGCGGTCAGGGCAAATGAGCGGATCATCCAGATGCGGTGCATACGGAAGTCCCGGCGAAGTGCGGTACGTAGCCCCTGGACGCCAGTAATGAACCACAGCACGCAAAGAACGGACAGGGGCGCGCTGGCGGCCAGCCCCTGCAGCGACATGACTGCAACGGGCAGTGCAAAGATCGAGCCGGGTATGACGCACGCGAAATAGAGGCGGCCGACCCACCGGTGCACTGGTCGGCGAGGGGTCTGCAACGACGGCACGAACTGCAGCACACCGACAGCGAGCGCGACAACGGCGGTGGCGACGTGCATCACCAGCAGCCCGTAGTCCAGCATGCCGCGGACTGGCGTTCTGCTCTGGTCGATGTCCAAGGTCACATAGGCGCTCACGGAGAACACCGCCACCGCGCAGGAAACGAAGCCGGCGAACCCCAACCACACAAGGTAGCCGGTGGATTTCTTCCGCGTACGTGCAGACGACGGCGTCTCCACGGCCGACTTACCGGGAACCAGGCCAGAGGTCATGATGTCGCGCTCCTGACGGACGGTTAGGACAACAAGCTCGTATGGAGAGGGCATGACGGTGCGGGCACTACCTCACAGCACACTGGGCGTCCCAACAGCGAGATCTCTGTGGCGGAAGTCCTCGCGGTAAGCATGTCGGCTCCCTTCACCCGCTTCAATCGCGATTTCCCGATGCCGTGGATCCATTGATCAGATGACTCGGAACGCGTACACGGATATGCGGTTGTCCCGAATGCGTTCGGCCGGGCATCACGTCAGGTGTTCCATGGCATCGAAAAAGCGCGTTTGAAGGCCCACTTGCTCTCGCTGATGATGTGAGCGGGCCATCCGAACGACGGAGGAAGAGATATGCCGACTGATTCCAGTCCGCTCGATATCCATGGGATCAGAGACTTTCTTCTTTCCCGGCTCGCCGAGTCGCTCGGCGTTCCCCGCGACGAGGTGGATCCACGGGCGCCCCTGCATCGCCTCGGCCTGGACTCGGTGAAGGCCACGGCACTTGTCACCGCGCTGTCGGAATTCCTCGGCCGTACGGTTCCGGTCACCCTGGTGTGGGACCACCCGACGCCGGAGGAACTGTGCCGCGCACTCGCAAAGGGCCCGGACGACACCGGTGCCGCGGCGGACGGGGCGACACGCCCGGCGAGGACGTACGGCCCCCAGGAGCCGGTCGCCCTCGTGGGGATCGGGTGCAGGCTGCCGGGAGCGCCGGATCCGGCGTCCTACTGGCGGCTGCTCGTGGACGGCGGGGACGCCGTGGACAGGGTGCGATCCGCGCGGCGCGCGCTGGGGCCCGACGACGTGGCGGCCTCGTTCCGCTGGGGCGGTTACCTCGACGACATCGACATGTTCGATCCGCTGTTCTTCGGGATCTCACCCCGTGAGGCGGTCGCCATGGACCCCCAGCAGCGTCTGGTGCTGGAGCTGGCGTGGGAGGCGCTGGAGGACGCCGGTGTTCCGCCGGGCAGCCTCGTCGGCAGCGACACCGGTGTCTTCATGGGCTCCAGTTGGAGCGACTACGCGGCGATGGCGCATCAGTCCGGCTTCCGGCAGGACATCGGACCCCATACGGCGACGGGCACGCACGACAGCATCATCGCCAACCGGGTCTCGTACACCCTCGGGCTGCAAGGTCCCAGCATGGCCGTGGACACCGCCTGTTCGGCCTCGCTCGTCGCGGTCCACCTGGCCTGCCAGGCGATCCGCAGTGGCGAGAGCGAGCTGGTCCTCGCCGGTGGGGTCAATCTGAGTTTCTTCACCGACCACTTCCTGGCCATGGACCAGATCGGAGCCCTGTCCTCGGACGGCCGGATCAAGGCCTTCGACGCCCGTGCCGACGGCGCCGTGCGCTCCGAGGGGGCGGCGGTGGTCGTTCTCGCGCCGCTGCGCGTCGCCCTGGAGCGCGGGCTGCCCGTGTACTGCCTCATCCGCGGCAGCGCCGTCAACAACGACGGTCTGAGCAACGGGCTCACGGCTCCCAACCCCCGCGCCCAGGAAGCCCTGCTGCGTACCGCCTACCGCAGGGCCGGGGTCGCACCGGACCTGGTGGACTACGTCGAGTGCCACGGCACGGGCACCCCGCTGGGCGATCCGATCGAGGCGAAGGCGCTGGGGACCGTACTGGGCCGTGGCCGTGCGCCCGAGGACGCCCTGCGGATCGGTTCGGTGAAGACGAACATCGGGCACCTCGAACCCGCCGCGGGCATCGCGGGCCTGGTCAAGGTGGCCCTCGCCCTGCGCAACGGAGTTCTCCCGGCCAGCCTGCACTACACGAGCCCCAATCCACGGATCCCGTTCGCCGAGGCCGGTCTGCGCGTGCAGGACCGGACCACCCTGTGGCCCCGGCGCTCGGACGTGCGGCGCGCCGGAGTCAGCGCGTTCGGCTTCGGCGGCACCAACTGCCATGTCGTCGCCGAGGAGTTCCCCCAGACGGAGAACTCCCTCCTGCTGCTGGGCGAGGACTCCGCGCAGGCACTCGCCGACCGGGTCACCGCGCTCCGCGCCGAGCTGGACGACGACACCCCGGCCGACCTGCCGGCCCTGTGCCGGGAGGAGTCCGGTACGCGCGGCAGCGGCCGGTTCCGGCTCGCGGCGACAGCCGACGACCGGGCCGAATTGCGGGCCCAGCTCGACGCGTTCACGGCCGGCCGCCCCCACCCGGGCCTGGCCACGGGCGAGGGCGGTGAGGGTCGGCCGCGGGTGGCGTTCCTGTGTTCCGGGACCGGCAGCCAGTGGGTGGGGATGGGGCGGCGGCTGCTCGCGGGCATGCCCGCGTTCCGCCGGTCCCTGCTGCGCTCGGACGCGCGTATTCGGGAGCTGGCCGGCTTCTCCGTGGTCGACGAACTGCTCGCGGACGCCGCACACGCGCGGCTCGACGACATGGAGATCGTCCAACCGCTGCTGTTCTCCGTGCAGATCGGCCTCGCGGACGCCTGGCGCTCACTGGGCGTGGAGCCCGACGTCGTGCTCGGCCAGAGCATCGGCGAGTTCGCCGCCGCCCATGTCGCGGGGGCGCTCGACTTCGAGGACGCGACGCTGCTGGCGGTGCACCACGCGCGGCTCGTGCAGCGGCTCGCCGTGGGCCGCGGCGACACGATGGTGGTGGCGGCCGACGAGGAGCGGGTGGCGCCGCATCTCGCCGCCGTGGGCGGCGACCTCACGGTGGCCGGGCACAACGGCCCCACGTCCCTGCTGGTCTCCGGCGGGAGCGCGGAGCTGCAGGCGCTGACCGAGCTGCTGACGGCCGAGGGCGTGACCTGCCATCGCGTACGCATGGGCTACGCGTCGCACTCGCCTCAGGTGGAGCCCGTACTGGAGCCGTTGCGCGCCGCGCTCGAAGGGATCAGACCGGTCCGGCCTCGTGTTCCCCTGATCTCCACCGTCACCGGCGAGCTGATCGGGCCGGACGACCTCCTCGGCCCGGAATACTGGACGCGGAACGTCCGGAGCGGGACCAAGCTCATGCGTGCCGTGTTCACGCTGGCTGAGCAGGGTGTCGACGCCGTCGTGGAACTCAGCCCGCACCCGGTGCTGTTGAAGCCGGTGCGCGAGACGCTGGACGAGCGGGAGGTCCGCTGCCTCCCCTCGCTCCAGCGCGGCGTGGACGACGGCCGGAGCATGTTCCGCACGCTGGGCGAACTGCACGCCGCCGGGCTCCCCGTCACCGTCGGCCCCTCCGTCTCCGGGACTCGGGGACGCCATCTGGAGCCGGGCCGGCGGGCGGCGCTCACCCACGCCGGCCAGGCGTCCGTGCCCACCGAGCGGATGCAGCTCGTCCCCGTGACCGCCCACTCGGAGCAGGCCCTGCTGGACAGTTGCCGGGCGTTGTCCCAGCACGTCGAACGAGATGGCGGGCTCTGGCTGCCCGACCTCGCCCACACGCTCGCGGAGCGGCGCACCCACCACAGGCACCGCGTGGCGATCCTGGCCCGCGACCGGCAGGATCTCCTGGACGGACTCGCGCGGGTGAGCGCCAAAGAGCCGGACCTCGCCGTCACGCGGGGCGTGGTCGAGGGGCACCGCGAGCGGCGGGTGGCGTTCGTCTTCTCCGGAAGCGGCACCCAATGGCCGGGTATGGGCCGCGAACTGCTCCAGTGGCACACCGGTTTCCGGGAGCGGATGGAGGAGTGCGACGCCGCCGTGCGCACGGTGACGGGCTGGTCGGTGCTGGACGAGATGCTGGCGCCCCCTCAGACGTCACGGCTGTACGACGGGGACATCCAGCAGCCGGTGCTGTTCGCCCTCCAGGTCTCCCTGGCCCGGTTGTGGACCGATCTCGGCGTCGCACCCGTGGCGCTCGTCGGGCACAGTGTCGGCGAGGTGGCCGCGGCGTGCGTGGGCGGCGCGCTGTCGCTTCAGGACGGTGCCCGGATCGCCGCGGCCCGGTCGCACCTCATCCAGCACGAGGCCGGCCGGGGCGCCATGATCGTCGTGGAGTGGTCGGAAGACCTCCTCCCCCTCCTCGCCCGGTACGAGGGCGAGGCATCGATCGCGGCATACAACAGCCCCACCAGCGTGGCCGTCTCCGGCGCGCCGGACGCGATCCGCGCGCTGGAGGAGGAGCTGCGGCGGGCGGGCACCTCGACCCGCGCGCTCCGGGTCGAGAGGGCGGGTCACAGTGTGCTCATGGACCCGATCCTCGCACCGCTGCGGGAGGCCATCAGGGACATCACGCCGCTGCCGTTCGAAGTGCCGTTCCACTCCACCGCGCTCGACGGCGCTGTGGACCCGCGGGTCGACGCCGACTACTGGGCGCACAACCTCCGCAATCCCGTGCGGTTCTCGCCCGTTGTCGCGGCACTCGTCGAGGACGGTGTCGACACCTTCGTGGAGATCGGCCCGCACGGCACCCTGCGCGGAGCCGTCGAGGAGACGGCCCTGGCTCAGGGCACGTCCGTCCATGTGGTCGACTCCCTGCGTCGGGGCGAGAGCGACACCCGCAGTCTGCTGGGCTCCGTGGCCTCCCTGTTCACGCACGGTGTGCCCCTGTCATGGACCACGCTGTTCCCGGACGGCGCGCGGGTGGTGGAGACACCGCTCGTCAGCTGGCAGAAGGAGCGCTACTGGCTGGGGACGTCGACGGCGCGCGAGTCGGGCGGCGTCCCCGCCGAGACGCCGCAGCCGACCACGACCGGCACGGCCTCGGCGGACACGGCCGCGCCGCAGGCGACGCGGGACGTCGTCCTCGGCGAGATCGCCGACATGCTCGGGATTCCTGTCCGGATGTTTGAACCCGCCACCCGGCTGCAGGACTTCGGGCTGGACTCCATGCTGGCCATCCGCCTGAGCAACAGGATGCAGACGCTCTTCGGACACCGGGTGTCGCCGGTGGAGTTCCTCAACGGCAGCACGGTCAAGGACATGCTCGAACGCATCCTCGAACTCGTCGGCCGGCCGGAGGAGACCGTCCCGCGCGACGGCGCGGTGGAGACCCCGGCGGACGATCGGCCGACCGCTGTCGCGTACCTGTCGGACGAGGACGCGGAAGAGCTGCTGACCGAACTCGTCGCGAGGAAACTGCTGGATCCGCCCGCCCCGGACAGTCGGACGCCCGCGCGGGAGAGTCTGCGGGCCGCGCTGGAGAGCGAGGCGTCCTTCGAGGTGGCGCCCACCGGGCACGGGCAGGCCTCGATCTGGTTCATGCAGCAGCTGTCGCCCGACGGTGTGGCGTACAACCTCATGTGCGCCGCGCGGGTGCGCGGCACCGTGGACGAGCGGGCCCTCGAACAAGCCGTGGCCGCGGTGGTCGAGCGTCATCCGGCGCTGCGCACCAGCTTCGTCGAGGCGGGCGGACGGCCCCACCAGCTCATCTGGGCGGACCCGGTGTACGAGTTCCTGACGGAGGACGGCTCGGGCCTCGACGACGAGGAGCTGCGCGACCTGCTCATGGAGCACGGTCATGTGCCGCTCGATCTCGACCAGGGCCCCGTGTTCCGCGTGGTGCTGGTGTCTCGTGAGGCGGGGGACGACTACCTGCTTCTGGTCATCCATCACGTCGCGGCCGACGCCGCCTCCGTGGACGTCGTCGTACGCGATCTGCGTGAGTTCTACGGCCGGGCCCTGCACGGCGATCTACCGCCCCAGGAGCCGGTGGCCCCCTACACGGACTTCGTGGCCTGGGAGGAGGCGTGGCTGCGCGGTCCGCAGGCCGAGGAGGCGCTGCGCTGGTGGGCCGACAGCCTGGCCGCGCCGCCCGCCCACCTCGACCTGCCGCCGCGGGCCGGGGCACAGGCACCGGCGAAGGAGCGCGCCGCGGGCGTCAGCTACGCCGGTGCGGACCTGACGTTCCGCTGGACCGTGGACGAGGCGCGCCGGCTGCGGGAGTTCGCGGTGCGGGAGGGCGTCTCCCTCAGCACCCTCGTGCTGGCCGGCTTCTTCGCGACGCTGAACCGGTTCGCGGGCGCCGAGGACGCCGTCGTCGCCACGGCGATCGCCCAGCGGGGCGAGGCGGGCCGGGAGTCCGCCGTGGGCTACTACCTCAACACGGCGCTGGTACGGGCCCGGCCGGGCGACGAGAGCAGCTTCCGCGGGCTGCTCCAGGAGGTGCACGCCTTCTCGCTCGGCGTGCTGGAGCACATGAACTACCCCCTGGACCTGTTGGTGTCGGAGCTGAACCCGCCCCGCATCGACGGGCGTTCCCCCTGGTTCGACTTCGCCGTCAACTGGCTGTCCGGCGACGCCTTCACCTACGCCAACACGCTGTTCCACGGTGCCGGTGAGGCCGAGGAGCCGTCCGGGGCGCTGCCTCTCGTGCCCGTTCCGCTGCGGCGGCACATCGCGAAATTCGATCTGGAGATCACCATGGCCGACGTCTCGGACGAGGTGGTGGGCCAGGTCCAGTACAAACCGAGCCTGATGGAAAGAGGAACCGTGACGAGCTTGCTGGAGTGCTTCCACTCCGTGCTCTTCCAGTCGATCGACCGGCCGGAGCTGCCGATCGCGCAGTTGTCGCCCAGGTACGGCTCGAAGGAGAGGGACCTGTGAGGCCCGCGGCGAACACGCTGCACGGCAGGTTCCTGGAGCACGCGGCGAAGACCCCCGACGCGCCAGCGGTGTTCTGCGACGCGGGTGTGCTGACGTACGGCGAACTCGACCGGCGGTCCGCGCTCCTCGCCGAACAGCTGATGCTCCAGGGCGCCGGCCCCGGCGTCGTCGTCGGCCTGTGCGTCGAGCGCGCCGCGAACCTGTTCGTCTGTCTGCTGGGCATCCTGCGCGCGGGGGCGAGCTATCTGCCGCTCGACCCGAAGTACCCGGACGAGCGGCTGCGGTTCATGGTGCGGGACAGCGGGACCGGGCTGCTGCTGACGACGCCCGCGGCCCGGGACCGCTGCCCGGAGGGGCCCGCGGTGCTGGTGCTCGACGGTGACAGCGTCACGGTCGTGCCGGGGGCGGACGGGGGGCGGCCCGTGGCCACCGTTCCGGACGACATCGCCTATGTGATCTACACGTCCGGCTCGACCGGACAGCCCAAGGGGGTGGCGATCGGGCACGGCAACTGCGCGGCGATGCTGGCGGAGACGGACCTGCTCTTCGCGGAGTGCGATCTGAGCGGTGTCGCCGCCGTCAGCTCCATCTGCTTCGACCTGGCGGTGATGGAGATCTTCACACCGCTGTCCCGAGGCGGTGGCGTGGTCCTGGTGGACAGCGCGGTGCACCTGCCCGAGAGCCCGCATCTGCACCGGGTGACCCACCTCAACACGGTCCCCTCCGTCATGGCGGGCCTGCTCGACGCCGGCGGCCTGCCGCCGTCGCTGCGGACGGTGGTCCTCGGCGGGGAGGCGGTGCGGCGCCGACTCGTCGACCGGGTGTACCGCGAGACGCGCGCGGACCGGGTCTTCAACGGCTACGGCCCCACCGAGGGAACGGTCTTCTGCACCTTCAAGCTGGTCCCGCCCGACGAGTCCGGCGAGCCGTCGATCGGCGCTCCCTCGTCCACCGCCCGGCTCTACGTCCTGGACGAGCGGCTGCGCCCGCTGCCGGACGGGCAGCCGGGCGAGCTGTACCTGGGCGGGGCGGGCCTGGCCTGGGGCTATGTCAACCGGCCCCGGCTGACGGCGGAACGCTTCGTCCCGGACCCGCACCTGGACGGCGAGCGCATGTATCGCACGGGCGACCTCGCCCGCTTCCTGCCGAACGGCGAGCTGGAGTTCGCGGGACGCGCGGACCACCAGGTGAAGGTGCGCGGGTACCGTATCGAACTGGAGGAGGCCGAGGCCTGGCTGTCCGGCTGCCCCGAGGTCCGGGAGGCGGCGGTCGTGGTCCACACGGCCGAGGAGCGGCCCGACGCGGCCTCGCTCGTGGCCTACGTCGTACCGAACGACCTTCCGGACACGGCGGCGACCGGCTCCGGCCCCTGGCTGGATCCCGCCCTCCAGTCCCGGATCACGGACCGGCTGAACGAGCTGCTGCCCGACTACATGGTTCCGGAGACGGTGGTGTTCCTCGCCGCGTTCCCCGTGTCCCCGAACGGCAAGCTCGACCGGACGGCCCTGCCCGAACCGCCCACGCCCGACACGCCGTTGGCGCTGGACGCACCGACCACCCCGACCGAGACGGCGCTCGCCGAACTCTGGGGCGAACTCCTCGGCCGTGAGCCGCGGACGATCGGCGTGCGGGACGCCTTCTACGACCTCGGGGGCAATTCGCTGCTGCTGGTCCGGCTGGCCAAGCGGATGAGCCGGCGCTTCGACCGGCGGGTCGGGGTGTCGGATCTCTTCCGGTTCCGCGACATCGAGTCGCTCGCCAAGTGGCTGGACGAGGACGGCGGCGACGCGACCCCCGACGCGGTAGCGGAGGCCAGGCGCCGCGCCTCGGCCCGCCGGTCCGTCGTACGCGGCCGAGGCCGCCCGGCCGGCGGCTGAGACGTCCGCCCGAACCTTCGTGACCATGGGAGACCTTGAGACTGATGAACGACAGCCCCGAGCAGGAACAGGAATACGACGACGGCGACGTCGCGATCATCGGTATCGCGTGTCGCTATCCCGGCGCCCGGGACAAGGAGCAGTTCTGGGACAACCTTGTCCACGGACGGGAATCGATCACCTTTCTCCGTACGGAGGAGATCGAAGGCGACGAGTCGCTGCTCAACAACCCGGCCTACGTACGGGCGTGCGCGCCGCTTGAGGGCTACGACGAGTTCGACCCGGCGGTCTTCGGCATCTCGGACCGGGTGGCGACGCTGATGACGCCCGAGCACCGGCTCTTCCTGGAGAGCGTCTGGGACGTCCTGGAGGACGCCGGCTACGACCCGGACCGTATCCAGGGCGAGGTGGGGATCTACGCCGGGGCCAATCCCATGACCCCGGCGCAGTACAGCTCCCCGCCGGACTGGGCGTCCGTCGGGCCCGAGGTGATGGACCGCAGCAACTCCTGGTTCACGGACACCATGACGTCGAACGCCCTGTTCTACCTCGGCCTGACCGGCGAGGCGGTCACCGTGACGGCGGTGTGCACCGGCTTCCACTACTCGGTGCACCTCGCGTGTCAGTCGCTCCTGCTGGGGCAGACGGACATGGCCGTCGCCGGCGGGACCATGGTCCGGCTCCCTCAGCGCCGCGGCTATCTGTGGGAGGAGGGCCGCATCGGGTCCCGGGACGGACACTGCCGTCCGTTCGACGCCAAGGGCACGGGGACGCGGCTCGCCAGCGGTGTCGCGACGCTCCTGCTCAAACCGCTGCGGCAGGCCGTCGCCGACGGCGACCACATCTACGCGACGGTGAAGGGCACCGCCATCAACAACAACGGCGCCAGCGCGGTGTCGTACGGCTTCGCCCAGCCCGAGCGGCTCAGTGCCTGCATCGCCGGTGCCATGCACGTGGGCGGCGTGACACCGGACACCGTGTCCCTGTACGAGGCCAACACCTTCGGTCTGCCGATCACCGACGGGCTGGAGGTCCGCGCGGCGCACCTCGCCTTCGGCAAGCAGACCGGCCCCACCTCCCTGGGCTCGGTCAAGGGGAACATCGGGCACGCCGGTGTGGCCGCCGGCGGCTCCGGCACGGTCAAGGCGGCGCTGTCGCTGTACCACCGGCAGCTGGTCCCGACGATCAATCTGACGGAGGTGGACGAGGACCTCGACCTCCCCAACACGCCGTTCGTGCCGCAGCTGGAGGGCGCGGACTGGACGCCTCAGGCCGGTGTGCGGCGCGCGGGCGTCACCGCGCTCGGCGGTGGCGGCTACAACGCGCACCTCGTCCTGGAGGAGCCGCCGACCCGCCCCGAGCGGGACCCCGAGGCCCGGGTGGCGAGGCTCGTCGCGCTGTCCGCGCTGGACGAGCGGGGCCTGGTCCGGCGGCGCGCGGCCCTCCGGGAGTGGATCGCGGCCCATCCCGAGGCACGGCTCGACGACATCTGTCTTAGTCTCGGGCTCGGGCGCCGGATCATGGACCGGCGCTGGGCGGCCGTGGTGAGCACCAAGGAGGAGCTGGCCGAGGCACTTGCGACCGAGTCCGGCGGCCGGGTGACCTCCGATGGTCCGGCGGCGCACACGGACCTGGCCGGGCTGCGGCAGACCGACCGCGGTCTCGTGCCGGACACGTCCGACGGACGCCGTGACGAGGAGACGCTGTTCCGGCTCGCCCAGGCCTGGACGGGGGGCCGGCCGGTGGACTTCGCCGCGCTGTACGAGAACGGGTCGGCCCGCCGGGTGCCCCTGCCGGGCTATCCGTTCGAGCGGCGGCGCTTCTGGCGCACCCACTGGTGAGCCGGTCTTGTCCACATATTCCACGACACGATCAGCCGGAGCCCCGGAATGACGTCTTCTGCGGTCACTGCCGACACGCTCGACCCTGACACGGTCGACCTCGCCGACCCCGCCACCTTCGCGGACCACGATCTCAGCGGCTTCTGGCGCCGGCTGCGCGACACCAGGCCCGTGCACTGGAACCCGCCGACGGCCGAGCGGAGCGGCTTCTGGGTGCTCTCCCGGCACGAGGACATCATGGCCGTCCACCGCGACGACGAGAACTTCACCTCGGAGCGCGGCAACGTCCTCGTGACCCTGCTGGAGGGGGGTGACGCGGGGGCGGGCAAGATGCTCGCGGTCACCGACGGGCCGCGGCACGAGCAGTTGCGCAAGATCCTGCTGAGATCGTTGGGGCCCCGCGTACTGAACCCCGTGGCGGCGGCCGTCCGCGCCAACACCCGTCGGCTGGTGCGGGAAGCGGTGGCGCGGGATGAGTGCGACTTCGCGCTGGAGATCGCCAACCGCATCCCGATGACCACCATCTCCAATCTGCTCGGTGTGCCGGAAAGCGACCGGGACTATCTGCTGACCCTGACCAAGGCCGCGCTGAGCGCCGACGGTGACGTCCTCGACGAGGAGGAGTCGGCCGTCGCGCGCAACGAGATCCTGCTCTACTTCCTGGATCTGGTGGAGGAACGGCGCAAGGCGCCGGGCGAGGACCTGATCAGCACGCTGGCGCTCAGCGACGTCGACGGGGCCCGGCTGAGTGACGAGGACGTCGTCCTCAACTGCTACAGCCTCGTCATCGGCGGCGACGAGACCAGCCGGCTGACCATGATCGACAGCGTGTACTCACTCGCCGCGCACCCCGATCAGTGGCGGCGGCTCAAGAACGGGGACTGCTCGATCGACACGGCCGTCGACGAGGTGCTGCGCTGGGCGTCCCCGTCGATGCACTTCGGGCGAAGCGCGGTGCGTGACACGGAGGTGGGCGGTGTCCGCATCGGCGAGAACGACATCGTGACCCTGTGGCACTCCTCAGCCAACCGGGACGAGCGGGTGTTCGACCAGCCGGAGGTGTTCGACCTGGGACGCACCCCCAACAAGCACATCTCGTTCGGCTACGGCCCGCACTTCTGCGTCGGCTCCCATCTCGCCAAGATCGAGATATCCGAACTCCTCATGGCCCTGCGGGACTTCACCACGGGCTTCGAGCGCACGGGTGAGGCGCCGCGGGTCCACTCCAACCTGCTGAACGGGTTCCACAGCCTGCCGGTCCGCTTCTTCCCGGACGAGGCCGGGCTGGCACGAGCCGACGACGAACGAAGAGAGGTGAAACGGTGACCGGAAACCCCTTCGACGAGGATTCCGGCGACTGGCAGGTCGTCCTCAACAACCAGGGCCGGTACGCCCTTTGGCGAGCCTGCCTGAGGCTCCCGGCCGGCTGGCGGATCGTCTTCTCCGCCACCGACCGGGAAACGGCGCTGGACCACATAGAGCTGTGCTCCACCGGCCGCGGAGCTGCCCGGCAGCAGGCGGGGACCGCCTGGTAATGCCTCTCGTATCCGTCAACGGAGTCAAGCTGCACTACACGTGCCATGGTTCGGGAGAGCCGGTGGTGCTCGTCAGCGGGGCGGGCGCCTCGGGGAACTCATGGCTGCTGCACCAGGTGCCCTTCCTCGTCGAGGAGGGGTACCGGGCGTACGTCTACGACTCCCGGGGCATCCCGCCGAGCGACGAGTGCCCGGAGGGGTTCGAGGTCGACGACCTGGTCGCCGACCTGGCCGCCCTGATCGAGGAACTCGGCCTGGGGCCGGCGCGGCTGGTGGGCACGTCGATGGGCGCGTACGTCGTCCAGGAACTCGCCCTCGCCAGGCCCGATCTGGTCCGGCAGGCGGTGCTGCTGGCCGGCCGGGCGCGCTCGGACGTACTGCGGGCCCGACTGGCGCTCGCCGATGTCGAACTGGGCGACTCGGGCCCGGTCCTGCCTCCGTCGTACCGGGCGGTGGTGCGTGCCCTGCAGATGCTGTCTCCCCGCACGATGGAGGACGAGACGGCGATCCAGGACTGGCTCGCGCTCTTCGCCATGGAACCGGCTCCGGGCCCGGGCACCCTGGCCCAACTGGCGCTCCAGCCCATGCCGGACCGGCGGGCGGCCTACGCGGACATCACGGTGCCCTGCCATGTGATCTCGTTCGCGCACGACCTGATCGCCCCGCCGCGCTACGGCCACGAACTCGCCGACAGCATCCCGAACGCCGGGTTCGACGTCGTCGACGACGCCGGGCACTTCGGGTACCTGGAGCGGCCGGACGCCGTCAACAAGATCATTTCGAAGTGCTTCGCCGACGGGGACACCCGCCTCGCGACGAGCACCCTGCACATGAGGAGAGGAACATGAGCCAGCTGTCCGAAGCCGTACTGAACGGCTCCTCCGCCGAGGAGATCGCCGCGGCAGAGGTGCCCGAGGACTATCTGGCCCTGCATCTGCGGGTCGAGGATGTCGACATGTTCGACGGCGTCGACGACAAGGACGTCCGAAAGTCGCTGCGGGTCGGCAACGTGCCCATGCCGGAACTCGCGCCGGACGAGGTCCTCGTCGCGGTGATGGCCAGCTCCATCAACTACAACACCGTGTGGTCGGCCATGTTCGAGCCGATCCCGACCTTCCGTTTCCTCAAGCAGAACGCGCGGCAGGGCGGTTGGGCCGAGCGCCACGACCAGCCGTACCACGTGGTGGGTTCGGACTGCTCGGGCGTCGTCGTGCGCACGGGCGTCGGCGTACGCCGCTGGAAGCCGGGCGACCATGTCGTGGTCCACCCCGCCCATGTGGACGAGCAGGAGCCCGCCACGCACGGGGACGGGATGCTCGGCGGTGAGCAGCGGGCCTGGGGCTTCGAGACGAACTTCGGGGCGCTCGCCGAGTACGGGGTCGTACGGGCCAACCAGCTGCTGCCCAAGCCCGCACATCTGACGTGGGAGGAGGCCGCGGTCAATCCGCTGTGCGCCGGAACGGCCTACCGGATGCTCGTCAGCGACCGCGGCGCCCGGATGAAGCAGGGCGATATCGTGCTGATCTGGGGCGCGTCCGGCGGTCTTGGCTCCTACGCCGTCCAGTTCGTCAAGAACGGCGGCGGTGTGCCCGTGGCCGTCGTCAGCAACGAGCGCAAGGCCGCCGCGGTACGCGCGCTCGGCGCCGAAATCGTGATCAACCGGTCCGAGCTGGGGATCACCGACGAGACGGGCGACGATCCGCAGCGGGTGATCGAGGTGGGCCGCAGGCTCAGCAAGCTCATCGTCGAGCGGGCCGGCCGCGAGCCCGACATCGTGTTCGAGCACACGGGCCGGGCCACCTTCGGCATCTCCGTGATCGTGGCGCGGCGGGGCGGCACCGTGGTGACCTGTGGCTCGAGTTCCGGGTACCAGCACACCTTCGACAACCGCTACCTGTGGATGAAACTCAAGAAGATCATCGGCAGCCACGGCGCCAACCACCAGGAGCAGCAGGCCACCCACCAGCTGTTCGAGAACGGGCACATCGTGCCGGCCGTGTCGGCGGTCTACCCGCTGGCCGAGGCCGCCGAGGCCTGCCGCCTCCTGCAGACCAACCAGCAGGTGGGCAAGATCGCGGTGCTCTGCATGGCACCGGGCCCCGGCCTCGGAGTGACCGATCCCGAACTGCGCGAGCGCATCGGTGAGGACCGGCTCAATCCGCTGCGAGGGCTCACCGCCGGTCCGCAGTGAGGCGTCCGGGCCGATGAGGAACCGTTCCTGGGGACTGAGCGGGAGTGGTCCCAGCCAGCCGCGCGCCCCGAACGGTCTTGGGGGTCCCCCCAGACTTCGTCCGGGGGGACCCCCAGGTCCCCGGCGTACTCAACCCCGGGGCGGCGACACGCATCCTGTGCGTGGTCCGATCCCGGGAGGCCCCCGCGGCCGGAGGCCGCTGTGGACACTGCCCTGACGCGACCTGGCCAGTTGGGTTCGGCCAGAGGCGACGGGGAGGCCCCGGACCATCTCTCTGGTGGAGCGGGGGCCCCGCACGCCGGCGCCGTACCCGGTGTCCCAGATCGCACGGCAACGCCAACCCGACTGGCCCACGGTGCTGCAAGCAAGCCTGCGAGCTGACCATCACACGATCGAGTTAAAGCGGCCTGATGCGCACTCCTCGGCGAACAGTTGCCAACCCCTTGGGGAAAGCGTCGGTCGCGGCCGCTCGATGAGAGCGGCCGCGACCGGAGCGCCGGAGTGGGTCGTCGTCATACACCGCCGACGATGCGGCACATGTCCGGGACCGAACGAACAGGTCATCGCCGATCCGCACGGGAAGCGACCCTGAAGACCTGGCGCCCGCCGCGGAGACTCCGCTGCGGCACCACCCGAATCACCAGCTCAGCGAACCGGGGAGGCTGGGATCGGTGCGTACACCTGCTCGGCCACCGCGCGAAGGGATTCCACGAAGGCGAGCGCCCGTCGGCTCAGCCGGGTCTCCGCCAGGGTCTTCACGCCGATCGCGAGATGAGGACGGTCTCCGACGATCTCCACCAGGGCGACCCGTCCGCCGCCCAGGGTCTCGGTCGGATGAGGGTGATGGGTGAGCATGAACCCCACTCCGGCGCTGACCAGACTGCGCATCGACTCCAGGCCCGTCACCTGGATCACCGGGGGCATGGGTGCCTTGCTCTTCCGGAAGACACCCTGGACGTAGTTGTAGTGCACATTCGTGCCGCTCAGGTTGAACATCAGGAGCGGTTGGTCCGCGAACTCGTCCAGGGTGGCGTAGGTCGCGGTGGCCAGAGGGTGCCTCTCGCCGACGACGGCGTACAGGGGCGGTGTGACCACTTCCGTGAACCTGGTCTCCTCCGTGGTGGCGAAACCGTAGGTCACGACGAGTTCGCAGACGCCGTCGCGCAGCAGGTCGTTCGGGGTATGGGTGTCATGGACGCTCACCTTCAGACCGGGGCGCGACAGGGCGAGCGCGGCCAGGGTCCGCGGGATCAGGAAAGGGGTGATCGTCCAGCACGACCCGACGTCGAGATGGCCCGCCGTCGTTCCCTGGAGCCGGCTGCTGTAGTCCTTCAACTCCCGTGCCTGCCGGAGGATCTTGCGCGCGTCGTCGAGGAGCAGCCGCCCGCTCGGAGTGAGGACGACCCCCTTGGTGCGCTGGCGCAACAGCAGTTGGACGCCGAGTTGGCGTTCCAGCCGCTGCATGGCGGAGGACACCGCCGACTGGGACGCGTGCAGCTGGGTCGCCGCTTCGGAGATGTTCTCCGTCTCGGCGATGGTGACGAAGTAGAGCAGCTGTGTGAGGCTGAATTCGGGCCGATTACTCACACGAATCTTCCTTTGTCTCGGGCAGGGGTTCTCTCCGCGCAATCGAAGATCGGTTTCCCGGGTCAGGGCGCCGAAGGCACCCGGCCCTCGGCCAGGGCCGCACGGTCGAGCTTTCCTCCCGCCGTGCGTGGCATGGCGGAGAGCAGGGTGTAGCTCGCGGGGCGCATCCACTGCGGCAGCAGTCGCTCGGCCCGCTCGCGGACCTGCCGGGCCGTCCCGGCGGCCGTCATCCGCAGATAGGCGTCGAGGAGGGAACCGTCGCCCCGGCGGCGCCGGACCACCGCGCACTCCAGGACCTCGGGATGCTCGGCCAGTACCGCTTCGATCTCGCCCAGCTCCACCCGGTAGCCGCGGATCTTCACCTGGAGGTCCGCGCGGCCGTGGAACTCCAGGCGGCCGTCGGACGTCCAGCGCGCCCGGTCACCGGTGCGGTACATGCGCGAGCCGTCGCCGGCCCACGGGTCGGGCAGGAAGTTCGCCGCGGTGAGGCCCGGCCGGCCGAGATAGCCCCGGGCGACCTGCGGGCCGCTGATGTAGATCTCCCCGGTGGACCCGACCGGGACATGCCGGAGCCAGTCGTCCAGCACCCGGATCGTCTGGCCGGGGAGCGTGCTGCCGAGGTGCGGGACCTCGTCGCCCCGGATGAACGCCGCGGTGGTGTCGACGGTCGTCTCCGTGGTCCCGTACACGTTCACGGCGTCGAGCCGGCCCGCCAGCGAGCCGATACGCCGTTGCAGCGTGGGCGAGAGGGTCTCGCCGCCCACCCACAGCCGCAGCCCGCTGTCGTCGCCGAGCAGGGGACCGAGGTGCGGGAGGACGTACTCCAGGTGGGATGGCGTGATGTCGAAGTCCGTCAGCCGCTCCTCGGCCAGCGCCCGGGCGAGGCCCTTCGGGTCGAGCCGTACGGTGTCGTCGAACAGCACGAGGGTGTCGCCCCGGCAGATCCGGATCCACTGCTGCACCGAGGCGTCGAAGGAGGGGCTCGCGTTCCAGCCCACGCGTCCGGCTCCCACGCGGATCGCGCCCGACTCCTCCAGCCCGGCCAGCAGCGCGGCCAGGGACCGATGGCTGACCTGCACACCCTTGGGGCGGCCCGTGGACCCGGAGGTGTAGATGACGTAGGCGCAGTTGTCCGGGTGGGCGGGGGCGCCGGGTTCAGCCCGCTCGTGTTCGTCCGTGGTGTCGTACGCGCACTCGTACGCGTCCGGGTGCAGCCGGATGATGTCGACGTCCCCGCCGCAGACCTCGCCGGGGAGGAGGTCACCCCTGGTCACCAGCAGCTTCGTGCCACTGTCGCCGACCATGTACGCCAGCCGGTCCGCCGGGTAGGCCGGATCCAGGGGGAGGTAGGCCGCGCCGGTGCGCAGGATGCCGAGGATCGTCGCGAGGAGGTCCGCCGAGCGGGGCAGGCAGACGGCGACCACCGTCTCGGCCCCCGCTCCGCGCGTGGCGAGCCGCCGGGCGACGGACCGTGCGCGGAGGTCGAGTTCCGCGAAGGACAGGACGGTCTTCCCTTCGACGACCGCCACCGCGTCGGGCCGTTCCTCGACCGCCTTGGCGAAGCGGTCCAGGACGTATCCCGGAGTCCGCGTCGGGGCTGCTCCCACGCCTCGACCGGCCACCTCCGCCTCGTCCCGCTCCTCCTGCACGGGAAGCCGGTGCAGTGGGACGTCGGGCCGCGCCGACGCGGAGCGCAGGAGCAGGGAGTAGCGCCGGGTCAGTGCCTCGACGGTCGACCGCTCGAAGAGGTCGACGGAGTAGTGCACACGGAAGGCGAGGCCGCCGTCGCCCCGTCGCGTGTAGTCGAGGGCGAGGTCCTGGCCGACGGTGTCGACGTGTGCCGCCGACGAGCCGTCACCGCTCGGCCGTGCGGGCTCGTTCCGGGTGAAGGTCACCTGTGCCGGGCCCTGGGGTGCGGCGGCCTCGGGCGCCGCCGCGCCCCGGGCGAGGATGGCGTGCGGCGAGATCGCGCTCAGCAGGCTCCTGAAGGACGCGGTGGGCGGCACATGGGCGCTCAGGGGCAGCAGGGGCTCCGGGGAGGTGCCGGGGGCCGACGCGAGGGCGGGCCCGCCGTCCGCCGGGGACACATGGAGAACGAAGTCCGACTGGCCCGACCACCGGGCCAGTTCTGCTTCGAAGCCCGCCAGGAGGGCGGCGTGGAGGCAGTTCCCGGACGCGTGAGCCAGCGTTTCGAGGGCGCCGGTGTCCGTGGGCGGGAGCTCGAACGCCAGCCGGTGCCGCTCGGAGGAGCGGGTCGCCGGGCGCGGCCGGTCGGCGGGCAGGGCCACGGCGCCGGGGCCGTATGGTCGTGGGTCGGTCATTCGGCGTCTCCTTGGTCGCCGCGAGACCCGTGCCCGGCCCGCGGAACGGTGGTGAGGGTGTCCCCGAGCAGCGCCTCGTACCGCAGGCCTCCCAGCCAGTCGGCGGTGACGTCCGCGTAGTCGCCGGCGCATCCCTCGTCGAGCTCCGTCCAGAGCCCGGCCAGCCGCCGCCGTGCCGAGGCGCAGTACACGTGGGCCAGCTCCCGCGCGCCGGACGACCCGTCGACGGCGTCGGTGGCCGCGCGGGCGAGGACGGCGCCCATGGTGAGCAGTTCGTTGGCCACCCGGTTCAGGGTCAGTACCGTGTGCTGGCGCCCGAACAGCTCCGTACGGTCCTGGTGGCGTTCGGTCAGTTCCCGGCAGGTCGAGGCCAGCCGGGCCGCCTGCTCGGTGACGTACCGGGCGTGCTCGGCGCAGGGGCCGGTGAGCGCCTTCACGACGCGCTCGGTGGCGTCGGCGCCGTCCCCGGCCGGTGTCCGGTGGTAGTTCCCGTCGTAGTAGCAGTCGGTGAGGCGGATCTGTCCGGCCAGGAAGTCCACCAGGTAGTCGACGCCGCCGGAGATGCGCAGCCCTCGGGCGTCCCGGTGGAAGCGCTCCAGGGGGAGCGGCTCGATGCCGCGGCGGGCCTTGCTGGCCGCGGTCTCGTATCCCTCTCCGCCGAGCAACCCCATCGTGCGTTCGAGGATCCGCCAGCAGGTCACGGAGGCCACGTTCTTCAGCGCCGCGTGCTCGTGCAGGAGGTCCGCTCCACGGCCCAGCATGGTCCAGCGAACCAGGCTCTCGATGGCGTACGTGTCTGCCACGGAGAGGGCGATGATGCGCTGGACCTCCGGGAGGGAGCCCAGTGGGCGGCCGTCGATGGTCCTGCGGTTGGTGAACCGCCGTGACCACTGAAGACAGAGGCGGGCGATGGCCAGGGACGGCGGGACGACGCTCAGGGTGCGGGCCAGATAGATGAACTCCTTCATCTCCCGGGCGAGACGGTCGAGTTCCGTGCCGCTGAGCATGCGCGAGCCGGGCACCTTGACGTCGGTCAGCTTCAGGTTGGCGATGGGGGCGCCGTTCATGCCCATGAAGTCCTGGCGTTCGACGACCTCGAGTCCGGGCGTCGTGGCGTCGACGAAGAACGACGCGCCGCGCGCCACACCGTCGTCGTCGACCACGGTGGCGGTGACGTCGAGGAGGTCGGCGACCGCGCCGTTGCCGATGAACACCTTCTCGCCGTTCAGGATGTACGCGCTGCCGCCGTCCACCGGGGTCGCGGTGGTCGTCTGGCGGCGGTTGCCCGCTCCGGCGGGCTCGGTGTCGGCCCTGCCGGAGAAGTTGCCCGCCGCGACGTGGGCGCGGATCGTCTCGCGCAGGGGACCGTCGTCGAGCATGTTCAGATAGGCGCCCGCCCCGAAGCCGTTGCCGATGCCCATCATGTTCGCGACGGGCAGCGACCAGCTCGCCGCGGTCTCGATCAGCCGGAAGGCGTTGAACGCGGACAGCCCCCGGCCGCCGTCCTCCTGAGCGGCCATCAGCCGCAGACAGCCCCGGGTGCGCAGCTCCTCGATCACGTCCTTGGGCAGCTCGCGGGAGGCGTCCACCTCGGTGGGGTCGACCTTCTCGCGCAGGAACCGGGTGAAGTCCGCCACGGCCTCGTCGCCCGTGCGCCGGTCGTCGTCGTCCTGGTGCGGGAAGGGGACGAGCAGATCCCAGCGCAGCAGGCCGAGGTAGAGCTCATTGGACAGGCTCGGTCCCGGCTCCGAGGTGCGGGCGGACGGTGTCGAGGATGATGCCGAGGAGTTCCTCACTGTGTTCCCTCAGGTAGAAGTGGTCACCGGGCAGCACATGGGTGCGCGGCGGGCAGGTGCTGTACCGCGCCCAGGACTGGAGAAGTTCGGTCTCCGGGTCCTCGGCACCGCCCAGGAGGATGACGGGGAGGTCCAGGGGGCGCCCCGGTGTGTGCTGGTAGGTGTCGAGGACGCCGGCGTCCCCGCGCAGGGACCGCAGCACGATGTCCCGCAGTTCGGGGTCCTCGCGCACGACGGCGGGCAGGGGCCCGGCGGCTTCGACCGTGCGCAGGAAGAGCTCGTCGTCCAGGTGGTGCGTGGGCGGCTCGTGGGGCTGGAGGTGGGGGGCGCCCATGGCGGACACGAACAGCGCCACCGGCTGCGCGCGTCCGCGCTCCCGCAGGGCCCTGGTCGTCTCGTACGCGGTGAGGGCGCCCAGGCTGTGGCCGAAGAACGCGAACGGCGCCTCGAACTCGACCTCGGAGACCAGCGCGTCGACCAGGCGGTCCATCGAGGTGTACGGCGGTTCGTCGAGGCGGCTGCCCCGGCCCGGTGCCTGCACGCCGAGCACCTCGACTCCGGGCAGCCGGCCGGTCCACCTCATGTACTCGCTGGGGGCGGCGCCGCTGTGCGGGAAGCAGTACAGCCGCAGACCGGCCTCCGCGTGCGGCTTGCGGCGCAGCAGCCAGGGGGATGCTCGGCGGTGCATCGGGACTCCGTTCACTCTTCTCGCTCTTCGGGGGTGAGGTGCGCCAGCAGCTGGGCGACGCTCGGCGCGAGGAGGATCGTGCGCACGGTGACCTTCACGCCGAACTCCCGGTCGATCAGCGACGCCAGCCTGACCGCGATCAGCGAGTCGCCACCGGCCTCGAAGAAGTTGTCGTCGGCGTCGATCTCGGGCAGCCCGAGGACCTCGCAGAACGCCTTCGCCAGCCGTTCGGCCAGGTCGCCGTCGTGGGTGGGCGTCGTCGCCTCGGTCACCGGGGCCACGTCTTGGTGGGCCGTCCCGGCCGCCGAGTGGGTCGGCTGTGGCTGCGGTGCCCCGGCCGCGGGGGTCCGCGTGGGCTGCTCGGCCGGGGTGGGGGCGTAGCGCCGTCGTTGGAAGGGGTAGGTCGGCAGCGCCGCGCCGCGCCGGTCGGCCTGGTGCAGCAGGTCCCAGGTGAGGGGCAGGCCGTGGGACCAGAGGCCGCCGGCGGCGTCCAGCACCGCCGCGCGCGCGGAGGTCCCCTCGACCGCGTGTGGCAGGCTGGACAGCACGCCGTGGCCGTCCGACAGGGCCCGGTGACGACGGGCCAAGGTGGACAGGGTGTGTCCCGGTCCCACTTCGAGCAGGACGCCGCTGCCGCCGTCGAGCGCCGTGGACAGTGCGTCGTCGAACCGGACGGTGTGCCGCAGATGTGCGGCCCAGTACCGGGGATCCTGTACCTCGTCCGCGGTCACCGCCCGCCCATGAGTGTCCGAGATCCAGGGGATGACGGGTTCCCGCAGTTCCACGGTCCGCAGGATGTCGGCGAACTCGTCCAGGACGGCGTCGACCAGGTGGGAGTGGGCCGCGCTGGAGATGTGCAGCCGCCGGGAGTCGATGTCCCGTTCGGTGAGGGCCTCCTGGAAACTCGCGATCGCCTCGACGGGGCCGGACACCACGCACTGCGCGGCGCCGTTGACTGCCGCGAGCGACAGTCCGTCGGTCAGCAGGGGGTCGAGTTCGGCGGGGGAGAGGGAGACCGCCAGCATGGCTCCGGCGGGCAGGGCGCCGAGCAGCCGGCCGCGCTCGACGACCAGGGTCAGCGCGTCCGCCACCGAGAGGACCCCTGCGGTGCACGCGGCGGCGTAGGCCCCGAGGCTGTGGCCGAGCACGCTCGTCGGAGCGATTCCGAGCGACTGCCACAGCCCGGCCAGCGCGTGTTGCAGGGTGAACAGCACCGGTTGGGCCACCTGCATCGGGACCAGGCTCTCGCGTGCGGCCGTGAACTCCTCGGGCCGGTCCGGGTCTGCGAGCAGCGCGGCGCGTACGGCCGCTCCGAGGTCCGGGCCGAGGAGGTCGACGCAGAGGTCGACACGTTCCCGGAAGGCCGGGGACCACGCGTACAACTCCCTTCCCATGCCCGGGTGCTGGCCGCCCTGCCCGGGGAAGAGGAAGGTGAGCCGCGTGGTGTCGGAGCGGCGCCGGGCCCGCCCGGCCGCCGTGAGCAGCAGCCCGGCGGTGGCCGTGTGGTCCGCGCCGACCACGTGCAGCCGGTGGGGGTGTTCGCGCCTGCCGGTCTGCAGGGTCCGGGCCACGTCGGCGAGCGGGGTCTGCGGGTGCTTCGTCAGATGGTCGGCCAGCCGTACGGCGGACTCGGCCAGCCCTTCACGGGTCGGCGCGGACAGGGGCAGCAGCTGCGGGCCCGTGTCGGCGTCCCGCTGCCGGGGCGGCGCGGGCGGCGGGGCCTGCTCCAGGACGACGTGGGCGTTGGTCCCGCCGATGCCGAGCGAGTTGACGCCCGCCCGTCGTGGGCCGTCCTTGTCGTGCCACGGGGTCAGCTCGGCGTTCACCACGAAAGGGCTGGAGTCGAGGTCGATCTCCTTGCCGGGCGTCACGAAGTGCAGGCTGGCCGGGATCCGGCCGTGCTCCACGGCGAGCGCCGCCTTGATCAGGCCGATGACGCCGGAGGCCGTGTCGGTGTGCCCGATGTTGGACTTCACGGACCCGATCCGGCAGTACCCGACGCGGTCGGTGTCGGCCCGGAACGCCTTGGTGAGGGCACTGATCTCGATCGGATCGCCCATGGGAGTACCGGTGCCGTGGGTCTCCACGTAGCCCACCGTGCCCATGTCGATGCCCGCGACCGCGTAGGCCGTACGGATGGCGGTGGTCTGGCCGGTCACGCTGGGGGCGGTGAAACCGACCTTGTCGAGGCCGTCGTTGTTGACGGCCGAGCCGCGGATGACCGCGTGGATGTGATCGCCGTCGGCGCGCGCGTCGGAGAGCCGTTTGAGTACGACGACGCCCGCGCCGTCCGCGCCCACGGTGCCCTGGGCCGCCGCGTCGAAGGGGCGGCAGTGGCCGTCCGGGGAGAAGATGCTTCCCTCGGGCGGGACGACCACCGGGTGGGGTGTGCGGATGCTGACGCCGCCGGCCAGCGCGAGGCCGCACTCACCGGTGAGCAACGCCTGCACGGCGACGTGCACGGCGACGAGGGAGGTGGAGCAGGCGGTCTGAACGGTGATGGCGGGGCCGGTCAGTCCGAGCTTGTAGGAGACCCGGGTGGTCAGGAAGTCCGCTCCCGTGGCGAGTTGGAGATGCCAGTCGGGCACCACGCCGTTCACCGAGGGGTCCGCCCGTAGCTGGTCCACGTACGAGGACGCGCCCGAGCCCGCGTACACCCCGATCGGGTCGCGATAGGTGGCCGGGACGCAGCCGGCCCGTTCCAGGGCCTCGGCGCAGCATTCGAGGAAGATGCGCTGCTGCGGGTCGATCAGCAGTGCCTCCGCCGGGGAGTAGCCGAAGTACGCGCTGTCGAACCACTCGGCGTCGGGGACGATGCCGTAGGCGGGCACGGCCCGGCCGTCCCCGGCTTCGGGGAAGCGGGTGATCAGCTCGTCGCCGGCCAGGAGGTGATCCCAGAAGTCGTCCGTGTCCGCCGTGCCGGGATAGCGCCCCGCCATGCTGATGATGGCGACCGCGGCGCTGTCGTCGCCGGGAGGGTGCGTGTCGCTCATGATTGCCTTTCGTAGGTGCGGGCAGGGCCGCCGGATCAGGGGCGGTCAGTCCGCGGACCGGTCGGTCGCCTGCCTCAGGCCCCGGGGGCGCATGTCGGTCCAGACGCGGTCGATGTACTCCAGGCAGTCGGCCCGGGGGCCGCGCACCTGCTCCGCGGTCCAGCCCCGCGGCAGGGAGAGCTCTGCGGGCCAGATCGAGTACTGGTCCTCGTGGTTGCGTACGACGACGAAGTCCTCGCAGCTCTCGAACGGCATGGTTCTTCTTCTCCTGACTCGTCCGGTGTGTTGTCGTGTCCCTGAGCCCGTGGCGCTCAGTGGTCGGTCGCCGTGTCCCTGAGCCCGTGGCGCTCAGTGGTCGGTCGCCGTAGCCCGTGGCGCTCAGTGGTCGGTCGCCGTGTCCCCTGAGCCCATGGGCGCTCAGTGGTCGGTCGCCGCGTTGTGGGTCCCGCGTCTCAGGTCGCCGCGCGGCGCCGTTGCAGGGAGCGGGCGCGTTCCGCCCGCAGCCGTGCCGTTCGCAGGTCGGAGGCGGTGTCGGGGGCGGGGCCGGTGGACGCCTGGTCGCTGTCGCCCGACAGATGGGCCGCCAGGGCGGCGATGGTCGGGTGCTCGTAGAACGCCACCATCGGAAGCTCCCGGTCCAGTCGGCGCTCCAGGCGCGCGTGGATGCGGGCGAGGGCCAGGGACTGTCCGCCGACGTCGAAGAAGTTGTCGTGGACGGTGATGTGTTCGTTGTGGAGCACCTCCCGCCACAGGTCGGTCAGCAGGCGCTCCAGGTCCGAACGGAACGGCGCCCGGGCCTCCGCCGGTGCCTCCTCCCGGGCCGGGGCCGCCTCGGCGGGTGCGGGACGGGCGGTGGTGCCGGGGCGGGCGGGCCGGTCGGGAAGCGCCGTCGCGAGGTCGGCGTCAGGGGCCTTGAGGACCGCCGCCAGCAGCTCCCGGTACCGGCCGACCAGTTGCTGGGCCGACTCGTCGTCGAGGAGCTGGGTGTTGTAGGTGAGGGACAGCGTGTGCTCGCCGCCGTCGGCCCCCGGCGCGACCGCCATGCCCAGATCGAACTTGGATGTCGTCGGCGCCAGGGTGAGGGGCTCCGCCGTCAGCCCGGGGAGCGCGGGCGGTGCCAGGGGCGTCGCCGGGGCGGCGAACACCGCCTGGACCAGCGGCGTGCGGCCCACCACTCGGCGCGGCCGGACCGCTTCGACGATCGTTTCGAGGGGCACCTGGTCATGGGTGAAGGTGTCCCACGCGGACTCCCGGACGTGGGCGATCAGTTCGGTGAACGTACGGGCCTGATCGAGATCCACCCTGATGGGCAGGGTGTTGACGAAGAGGCCGATGAGGTCGTGCAGTTCGGGCCGCGAACGCCCGGCGACCTGGGTCCCGATCAGCAGACTTCGCATCCCGGTGTGACGGGCGAGCAGCAGCGCGTACGCCGAGAGCAGCACGGTGAACGGGGTGGCCGAGGTGGCTCGGGCGAGCTCCGCGACCGCGTCCACGGTGGCCGACGGCAGTGCGGACACCACCTGGGCGCCGTGTGCGGCCGCAGGGTTCACGGTGCCTTCGCGTTCCGGCAGGTCGAGCGAAGTGGGCACGCCGTCGAGGTGGCCGCGCCACCAGGCGAGTTGACGCTCCAGATACGCGCCGGAGAGCCGGCGGCGCTGCCACTCGGCGTAGTCGGCGTACTGTACGGCGGGCTCGGGCAGCGGGGCGGTCGCCCCCGTCGGCGAGTAGTGGTGCTCCAGCTCCCGGTAGAGCACCTCGACCGACCAGCCGTCGCAGACGGCGTGGTGGAACGAGAGACACAGCAGGTGTTCCAGAGGGTCGACGCGCACCAGCCGGAGGCGAAGCAGCGGGCCCTGCTCCAGATCGAACGGAATTCTCGCCCACTCGGTCAACATGGAATGTGCCGTGGAATGACGGATTTCGGCGGGAAGCGACGTCAGGTCGACGAAATCCAGCGGAATTTCCATGTCCTCGTACATGCGCTGCCGAGGGGTTCCGTCGGGAAGAGTGAAGAACACCGTGCGGAGTCCTTCGTGACGTGCCGCGATGCACTGTACGGCGCGGTGCAGCTCGTCCTTCCAAAGCTCTCCGCGCAGACGGAGTGTCACGTCGAAATTATAGGCAGAGCTGCCCGGATAGAGCCGGTCGAGGAACCAGAGCTGCTGTTGAGCAAAGGATAACTTAGCAGGTGAAGAGCGGTCGAAGATGGGAATGGAGTGGCGACTGCCTCGCCGAACACCCGCACGCGTTTCCGGCACGATGCCTCCCCTTGTCGTGCATTTTCCGCAAAGCATCTTGCTCGCAGCCGCCCGATGTCAAGGAATACGGTATAAATCGTCCATCAATCTTTTCTCTACGGAAACTGAAGATGTCGCCGCTATCTTGACCCCCGTGACGCATACCTCGGAACAAGACTCTGCCCTCGATACCCCGATTCCCCAAGTGCTGCACGCCATCTGGGCCGAAGCGCTGGGCCTGGAGGAAATCGGATTCGACGACGACTTTCTCCAGCTGGGGGGCCATTCACTCCTGGCCATGCGGATAACGGCCGAGGCCGGCGAGGCGTTCGACATCGATCTGCCCATGGCCGTGCTCTTCCGGCACCCCACGCTCGCCGCGTTCACGGTGGCCGTGGAGGCCGAGATCCGTGAGCAGGAGCTGCTGGCGCTCTCCGACGAACAGCGGGGGTGACACGGTGACCGTCACGCGCACCGAGCCGATGCTGATCCATCAGGCCTTCGAGGAACAGGTGAAGAGGAGCCCCGACGCCACGGCGCTCGCCACCGCCGACACGAAGGTCGGGTACGCCGAGGCCAACGAACGGGCCAACCGCTTGGCCCACTACCTGCGCGGCCTCGGAGTGGGCGGCGAGCAGCGCATCGCCCTGCTGCTGGAGCCGTCCGCCGACTATGTGATCACCGTGCTGGCCGTGCTGAAGGCCGGGGGCTGCTACGTGCCCCTCGACAGCGGGTATCCGGCGGCCCGGCTGACGGCGATCCTCGACGACACGCGGGCCACGGTGGTCATCACCCGCCGCGAGCTGCTGCCGCGACTGGCCGGCCACGAGATCCGTACCGTCCTGCTCGACGACGAGCCGGGGCTGTTCGCGGTCGCGGACGACAGCAACCCGGATCTGCCCGCCGACCCCGACGACCTGGCCTACGTGGTGCACACCTCGGGGTCGAGCGGACGCCCCAAGGGGGTCATGGTCAGCCACCGCGGTGTGGTGCGGCTCGTGCGGGAGCCGGTGTGGGTCCGGCTGGGCCCGGACGAGGTCATCCCCCTGCTGACGTCGATCTGCTTCGACGTCTCGATGTTCGAGATCTGGGGGGCGCTGCTCAACGGCGGGTGCCTGGTCGTGGAACCCGGCGCGACGACCTCGCTGCGCGCCCTCGGCCGGGTCGTCCGCGACCACGGTGTCACCACCATGTGGCTCACCGCCGGGCTCTTCCATACCGTGGTCGACGAGGGCGTCGAGGCGCTGCGGGGGGTGAGGCAGCTCCTCGCCGGGGGCGAGGCCCCGTCGGCGGTGCACGTACGCAAGGCGCTGACCGCCCATCCCGGTATGCGCTTCATCAACGGCTACGGGCCCACCGAGGCGACCATCTTCGCGGCCACGCACACGGTCGACTCGCCTTCGGGGACCGGTAGATCGGTCCCCATCGGCACGGCCGTGGAGGGCACCGACCTCCGCATCCTGGACGACCGCCTGGAGGCCGTTGCCGACGGCGAGCCCGGGCAGTTGTTCATCGGCGGCGCCGGGCTGGCCCGCGGCTATCTGCACCGACCCGCCCTCACCGCCGAGCGGTTCGTCCCCGACCCCTACGGAGACGGGAGCGGGAGCAGGCTGTACGCGACCGGGGACCTCTGCGTCCGCCGGCCCGACGGCGCGATCGAGTACCTCGACCGGATCGACCGCCAGGTCAAGGTGCGGGGCTTCCGGGTCGAACTGGGCGAGATCGAGGCCACGGTCAGATGCCATCCCGCGGTCCGGGACGTGGCCGTGGCCGCGCACGGCGACAGCCCGGAGACCCGTCTGCTCGTCGCCTACCCGGTGCTCGACCCCGCGATCGCGCCTGCCCCGGGCACAGCGCTGTCCGAACTGCGCTCCTGGCTGCGGGACCAGCTCCCCGGGCACATGGTTCCCGACGTCTGGCGGGTGCTGCCGAGGCTGCCCCTGACCTCGAACGGCAAGGTCGACCGCAAGGGCCTGCCCGCTCCGTTCTGATCGCGCTCAGGCCCCTCACTTTGCTGTCGTGCAGCATGATGAACGGTGCTACTTGCCAGTAACCACTCCTGCTCGGGGGAGAGTAGTTGTTGAAAGCTCAAGGTCCACTCTCCCCCGAGGTACCCCGTGAATTCTTACCGTTGCCCCCTTTCCCTCGCCGCCGCGGACGTTCTTCTCTCCAACGGCGCCGACCTGGAGGACAGCGGTTGGGGCGGCTGAATCACTGAATTTCCCCCACGCGCCGAAAAGGAGTGACCGAGTGTTCAATCTGTCCACCTCCCAAGAAATCGTCTGGCTGCACGAACAGATGCTTCCCGGCAGCCGCAGCTACAACTTCACCGGGGTACTGGATCTGCGGGGCACACTCGACGTGACAGCCCTCAGGACCTCCCTGGCGGAGGTCATGGCCCACCACCCGGGACTGCGCCTGGAGTTGGTGAACAGGGTCGGCGAACTGCCTGCCCAGCGCGTCCGGGAGGACGCCGAACCGCGCTTTTGCACCACGGACCTGACCGGCGAATCCGACCCGGAGGCCGCCTTCCTGAGCCTGCTGTCCCAGGAGGCCGAGAAGCCCCTGGAGACCGACCGCGCGCCGATGCTCCGATGGCATCTGGTGAAACAAGAAGAGTCCTTTCACCGCCTGATCCAGGTCGAACACCATCTGACGCACGACGGCCGGTCCTTCGCCATTCTGCTGCACGATGTATTCACCTCCTATCAGGCCCATGTTCGGGGACAGCGCCCCGAATTACTCCCCACTCGCTCCTACGAGGAGTTCGTTCGCGCGGCGTCCGCTGACAGGACGGACGACCGGAAGCGGAGCCTGGCCCACTGGCAGGAGCAGCTGCGCGACGTCCCCTTCAGCGCCGCCCTGCCCGGCCTCACCACACCCGGCGCGGTGCGCCGCCACCACGGCCGGCAGTTCCGCCAGCGAATTTCGGCCGAGCTGGCCGAGCGCCTGCGGGAGCGCTCCCGCAAGAGCGGCCACACGCCGTTCAGCACACTGCTCACCCTCTTCGGCGAGTTGCTGCGCCGCCACAGCGGACAGCGCGAGCTGGTCATCGGCACCGCCGTCGGCAACCGACCGCCGGGGGCGGAGCGGTCCATCGGCATGTTCGTGAACACGCTGCCGCTCAGGGTGAGTCTGCGACCGGACGCGACCGGGACGACGGCCGTCGACGACGTCACCGACTCCCTGCTGCGGGCGCTCCCGCACCAGGACGTGCCCGTCCAGGAACTCACCCGAACGCTCGGACTGCACACGAGCGGCGCGGACAATCCGCTGTTCAACGTCATGTTCAGCGCGCACGACGCGGCGCTGCCGGAGCTCGACACCCCCGGCCTGGACGTCTCCCTCTTCGAGGGGTTCAACACCGGCACCACCCGCTTCGACCTCGACGTCGTCCTCCTTCCCGACGACCGCAGGGCCGTCGGCCCCCGCAGCGGCCCCGGCGGGATGATCCTGATCTGGGACCACGACGCCGACCTGTTCACCCCCGCCGCCGCCGATCTGCTCGCGGAGCGGTTCCTGGAACTCGTACGCGCCTATCTGGACGCCCCCGACACGGCGTTGAGCGCCCTCGCGGTACCTCTGTCGGACTCGCCGGCGGTGCTCACCGACAGCCCCATCGCCCCGGAGGCGCTCGACCCGCTCGGCGCGCACGATCCCTCCTCCCCCGCGCTGATCACCGGTAACGGCCAACTGACCTACGGCGAGCTCGACCGCCGGGTGTCGGAACTCGTCGAGCGGATGCACGACGCCGGGGTGGTCGCCGGGCAGCCCGTGGCCGCCGTGCTGCCGCGGGGCGTCGACAGCGTCGTCGCCCTGCTGGCCTGTCTGCGGTCCGGCGCGGTGTACGCGCCGCTCTCGCCCCGGGACCCCGCCGCCCGGCTCGGCACGCTCCTGGAACGGCTGCGGCCCGCCCTGGTGCTCGCTACCCGGGAAAGCTCCCTCGCGCTGCCGGCCGACTGCGTTCCCGCCCTGCTGGACGGGCCCGCCTTCCCCCCGGCCGCGCCGGCCACCCCGCTGAAGGACGCCGCCTACGTCATCCACACCTCCGGCTCGACCGGAGTGCCCAAGGGCGTCGTGGTCGGCCGGACGGCACTGGCCCACTACACCGGCGCGATCGGCCGGCGCTACGCGCTGACCGCGCGGGACAAGGTGCTGCTGTTCGCGCAGCCCTCCTTCGACGTCGCGCTCGAAGAGGTGCTGCCCGCCCTGGCAGCAGGAAGCGCCCTGGTCCTTCCTCAGCGCGAGATCCCCACCGGGGCCGAACTCGCCGCGGTCCTCGCCCTGCGCGGGGTCACCGTGGCCAACCTGCCCACCAACTACTTCCTCGCCTCCCAGGAGGCCCTGCGCGAGGCCCTGCGCGACGGCCGCTGGGCGCCCCGGCTGATCGTGCTCGGCGGGGAACGGCTGCCGGCCCGAAGCCTGCGGGGCCTGAAGGCCGACACCGGGGCCGTGGTGCTCAACGCCTACGGCGTCACCGAGGCCACCGTCTCCTCCACGGTGCACGAGATCCTCGACGAGGATCTGGCCACCGCGGGCGACATCCCGCTCGGCGTCGAACTGCCCGGTGTACAGGTGCACGTACTGGACGACGCACGGCAGCCGCTGCCGCCGGGCGCCGTGGGTGAACTCGCCATCGCCGGAGTCGCGTTGGCCGACGGATACCTCGGCCGGGACGATCTCACCGAGGCCCGGTTCGTCAGTCCGCCCGCGCTCGGCGGGCAGCGGGTCTACCTCACCGGCGACTGGGGCTACCGGGACGTCGAGGGCCGGCTGTTCTTCCTCGGCCGCCGGGACAACCAGATCAAGCTGCGCGGTCACCGGATCGAACTGGAGGAGATCGAGGCGGCTGCCTCGGCCGAACTCGGCGGCCGTCCCTGCTCGGTGATCCTCGATCAGGACGGCGACAACGGCCCACGGCTGATCGGTTTCGTGCAGGGCGCCGAACAGCCCGACCAGAGCGCGCTGACGGCCGCGTTGACCCGGACCCTGCCGGGCGCCCTGCTGCCCAGCCGGTGGTTCGGCCTGGCGGAGATCCCCACCATGGCCAGCGGCAAGCCGGACCGGGCCGCCCTCACCCGGATCGCGACGGAACTCGGCGCGGCCGAGGCGGAGCCCTCGCACAGCGCCGCCGACTTCACCGACGCCGGACAGGCCCTGCTGGCCCGGGCCTGGCGAGAGGTCCTCGGCCACGACCGGTTCGCCGCCGACTCGCACTTCTTCGAGGTCGGCGGGCACTCCCTGCTGGCCGCGCAGCTCGCCGCCTGGCTGGAACCGCACCTGGACAGCCGGCCCCAGCTGCGCACTTTCTTCCAGCACCCCGTACTGGCGGACCAGGCCGACGTCCTGGCCCTCTCCTCCGGCGCAGAGGCGTGCCGGCGGTGACCATCACAGCGAGCGGCGCCGCCCCCTCCAGCATCCTCGAAGGCGGCCACGCCGAGCTGGTGGACTCCTTCGAGACCTTCATCCGGCGCGAACTGGTGCCCCTGGCCGCCGACATGCCGGAGACCGAGGCACTGCCCCCCGCCGACCTGCGGTCGTACGTCCGCAAGCGCTCCGCCGCGCTCGGCTTCTACGCCGGCGAGTACCCGGAGGAACTGGGCGGCTCCGACATGCCGTTGACGGCGGTCGTCCTGTTGCACCACGCGGCCGGCCGCAGCGGCTGCGCGCTGGCGCCGTACGCGCTGGGCGGCTCCGACGGCCCCAGCCCGCTCCTGCGCAACGGCACGGAGCAGCAGATCCAGCGCTATCTGGTGCCGCTGGTCCGGGGTGAGATGACGCGTTGCCTCGCGCTGACCGAACCGCACGCCGGGTCGGACGCCTTCCGGCTGACCACCGTGGCGGTCCGGGACACCGACGGCTGGGTGCTGAACGGCAGGAAGACCTTCGTCAGCAACGCCGACCGCGCCGACATCGCACTGATCGTCACCGCCACGGACCTCGGGGACGACCGGCCGACGGGCTCCACCGCGTTCGTCGTCCCCATGGACCAGCCCGGGCTGCGGATCGGCCAGCGGTACGAGGGCATGTCGGGCGAGCCCATGTTCGAGCTGCTGCTGGACGACGTCCGGCTCCCCCCGGACGCCGTCATCGGCGGCGACCGGGGCGTCGGGGCGGCCACGGCCCTCGCGATCGACAGCCTGTCCCGCGGCCGGCTGATCGTCGCCGCCACATGCAACGGCATCGCCGAACACGCCGTGCGGCTGGGCCTGGAGTACGCCCGCAGTCGTACGGCGTTCGGTGAGCGGATCGGCACCTACCAGCACATCCAGGAGCACCTGGTCAGCAGCCACGCCGAGGTCGAGAGTTCGAAACTGCTCACCCTCGCCTCCGCCCAACTGCTCGACCTGGGCAGGGAGGCGCCGGAGAACGCGGCTCTGGCCAAGCTGACCGCCTCCGAGACCGCCGTCCGGGCGGTGGACCGCGCGCTGCAGATCCACGGCGCCACGGGCTGGGTGCGCGGCCATCCCCTGGAGTTCCTGTACCGCCACGTCCGCATGATGACGATCATCGAAGGGACCTCGGAGGTCCAGAAGGTGATCGTCGCCAAGGCCATGGGCCTGCACTGACCCACGCGATCGCACGGAGACGACGTGACTTCATCTTCCCCCTCCCTCTCGCTTCTCAGCACCCCCGCCGACGAGGCGGCCCGGGACGGACGGGTGCACGAGCTGTTCCACGACTGGGCGACCCGCACCCCGGACGCGCCCGCGGTGATCGACGGGGAGCACCACTGGAACTATGCGGAACTCGACCGCCTGGCCGACGAGACGGCGGCCGCCCTGGCCGAACGGGTCCGCCCGGGCGATCTCGTCGGCGTATGTCTGGACCGCTCGGCGGCCCTGGCCGTCGTCGCCCTGGCCGTGGCCCGGCTGGGCGCCGTCTACCTTCCCTTCGGTCCCGACGCCGGCGAGCAGCGGCTCCAGGCGGTCGCCGGGTCCCTGCGGCTGCGGTGCCTCGTCGGCACGCCCGAGCGGCTGCCGGAGGCGTGTCGCTCGGCGCAGCTGCCCCTGCCCGTTCCCGTCGCCGGCACCGAGGGTGTCGGCGGAGTCGTCGCGGCGGTGCTGACGCCCGGCACCACCTCCGTCGGGGCACCGGAGGGCACGTTCTACACGGTTCTCACCTCGGGTTCGACCGGCGAGCCGAAAGCGGTCGCGGTGGGCAAGGAGTCGCTCGCCTCCCTGCTCCACTGGTACCGGCGGCACTCGGACATGGGCCCCGGTGACCGGCACAGCTTCCTGATGGGCGTGGCCTTCGACGCCCATGTGATGGAGATGTGGGCGACGCTCACCTCGGGCGCCGCGCTCAGCGTCAGCCCGCAGGACGTCCGCTGGGACACCCACGCGCTCACCGACTGGTGGCGCGCCGCGGGCATCACGGTCGGCTTCCTGCCGACGCCCCTCGCCGAGCCCGTGCTCGACCGTCCCTGGCCCACCGGCCTGCCCCTGCGTCACCTGGGCATCGGCGGCGACCGTCTCCGCCGGTGGCCCGGCGCGGACGTCACGGCGCGCGTCTACAACGCGTACGGGCCGGCCGAGGCCACCGTCGTGACGAGCGCGTACCCGCTGGCGCCCGGCGGGCCCGACGGTTCCGGCGGGCCCGGCGGTTCCGGCGGTTCCGGCGGCGAGGAGGCCGCCGGTGATCCGCCGATCGGTCTGCCGCTGCCGGGGGCCACGGTTCTCGTCACGGACGAGGACGGGCGTCCGGTGCCGCGCGGGGTGCCGGGCGAGCTGCGGATCGGCGGCCGGCTCCTGGCCCTGGGGTACTTCGACGAGGACCTGACCGGGCAGCGGTTCGTCCCCGGCCCGTCCTCGGGGCCCGGCACCGGCCGGGTGTACCGCACGGGGGACCGCGTGGTGATGCGACCGGACGGCGTGCTGGAGTTCCTGGGGCGGCTCGACGACCAGGTCAAGGTGGGCGGCGTCAGGACAGAACTCGCCGAGGTCGAGCGGGCGTTGGAACGGGAGCCGCGTGTCCGCCGGGCCGTTGTGGCGCTCCGCCGGGACCCGAGCGGTACGGCCTCCCTCGTGGCCTTCGTCGAGACCGCCCCGGGCACCGAGGCACCGGCCCCCGCCGAACTGCGGGACCACGCCCGCGCCTGGCTGCCCGAACAGGCCTGCCCGGTGGCCTATGAGTCCGTCGAGGACTTCCCGCTGAACCCGAACGGGAAGATCGACCGGGCCGCGTTGCTCGCCCGGTGGGAGGCACGCCCCGCCGAGGACACCGAGGGTGTCGACGCGGGTCTCTCCCCCACGGAGGCGACGGTGTTGAGCCTGTGCCGGGAGATCCTTGGCGACTCCGGCATCCTCCTCGACGACAACTTCCTGAATTCGGGAGGCAATTCGCTGGGCGGCGCGCGGCTGATCACCGCGCTGGAACAGGAATGCGGCGTACGGCTGCGGGCCCACGAACTGCTCCAGCAGCCCGATCTGCGCAGTATGGCGAAGCTGGTCGGCACCAGGGCCACCGCCGCGGCATCCGTACGGAGTTGAGGTGTCTTCCCGTGAAGTATCGACTGCTCGGTCGCGTCGAATTGAGCGACCTGAAGAAAGTGGACATCGGCGGGGCGAAACACCGGACCCTGCTCGCCACCTTGCTGTTCGGCGCGAATGAGTTCCAGTCCGTCGACCACATCGCCGAGGCGCTGTGGGACCACGACCAGCCGAAGAGCGCGCACGGTCTCGTCCGGCTGTATGTGCACCAACTGCGCAAGCGGATGGGGCAGGCCGGCGCCGACCTCCTGACGGAACCGGGCGGCTATGTCCTGCGCGTCGGCCGGACGGACCTCGACCTGCACGTCTTCGAGAGCGAGACGGACCAGGCACGTGCGCTGCTGGCTGTCGGCGACCACGAGGCGGCCGAGGCCCGGTTCGCCGCGGCGCTCGCCCTGTGGCGGGAGCCCTTCACCTGCCGTACGGGGTCGCCGCTGCTCGACCGGCTGCACGGGCCCTGGCTGGAGGACATGGGTCTGGCGGCGGTCGAGGGCCTGGCGGAGGCCCAGCTGGCGCTGGGGAGGTGGCTGCCGCTGACGGTGCGTCTGAGGCCGCTGGTGGACCGCTTCCCGTACCGGGAGCGGCTGCTCGGGCAGTACATGCTCGCGCTCCACCGGTCCGGCCGTCGGGCAGAGGCGCTGGAGGTCTTCCACCGGGTGCGCTCCGTCCTCGTGTCGGAGCTGGGCATCGAACCGGGCAAGGAGCTGCGCGCGCTGATGCAGGCCGTCCTGCGCGACGACACGGCCCCGTATCCGGTCGGCACCCGGCTCGTCTCCCTCGCGGCGGCGGGGTGACGGCCATGGGTGGGTCCCGGGGCCTGTTGCGCGGCCCCCTCTCAGGGCATCGGAACTTCCGGCTGTTCCTGCTGGGGTTCGCCGCGAGCAAGACCGGCAGCCAGGTGACACTGCTCGCGCTGCCGCTGGTCGCCGCGCTGGAACTGGACGCGTCTCCCTTCCACCTCGGCGTGATCACGGCGGTGGAGACCGGGGCCATGCTGATCGCCGGGTTACCGGCGGGTGTATGGGTGGACAAGGTGCGGCGGCTGCCGCTGCTCGTCCAGACCGACGTGCTGCGGTGTGTGGTGATCGGCTCCCTGCCGGTGGCGGCGGCGGTGGACCGGCTGACGCTCGCCCATCTGTATCTGGCGGCGGCGATCACCGGAGCCGCGACGGTCGTCTCCGACATCGCGAGTCAGTCGTTCCTGCCCGCCCTGCTGCCCCGAGACCGGCTGATCGCCGGCAACGGGGCGGTGGCGACGGTGCAGTCGTCCGCGGAAGTCGTGGGACCCGGGATCGGCGGCGGGCTCGTTCAGGCCATGGGAGCGCCGCTGGCGCTGCTCGCCGACGCGATCAGCTATCTGGTGTCCGCGGTCCTGCTGCTGGGCATCCGGTTTCGCGAGGCGGTGCCGACGCCGACCGACGACCGCTCGCTCGGCCGGGACATCGTCAAGGGCGTCCGCTTCGTCTTCGGGCATCCCCTGCTGCGGGTGATCGCGATCACGACAGGGCTGTCCAACCTCTTCACGGCCTTCCTGCTCGCCGTCCAGATCGCCTTCTGGACACAGGTGTTGCGGCTGTCGCCGCTGGAGATCGGCCTGGTGCTGTCCGCCTCCGCCGTGGGCGGTCTGGCCGGAGCGCTGCTCGCCCAGCGGCTGGCCGGCCGGTTCGGACAGGTGCCGCTGATCCTGCTCTCGGTCGCGACGACCTCGCCGTTCGCGATCCTGTGGCCCCTGTCCTCCGGACCGTTGGCCCCGTACATGTTCGCGCTCGGCCTCGCGGTGGTCTGGTTCGGCGCGGTCGTCTACAACGTCGCCCAGCTCACCTTCCGGCAACTGGTCTGCCCGGACGAGCTGCTGGGCCGGATGAACGCCACCATGCGGTTCGTGGCCCTGGGCGTCATGCCGCTGGGGGCACTCGTGGGCGGCGCGCTCGCCTCCGCGTGGGGCCCGCGAGCGGCGCTGTGGGTCTGCGCGGCCGGGTTCCTCTCCCTGCCGCCGTTGCTCCTGCTGTCGCCGTTCCGGAGCCGGGCGAACCGGTCGGCCGAGCAGCACACCCCCGTGTCCCCGGGAACCCCTCCCGAGACAACCGCAGCCCAGGATCCCGAGCACGGAGAGGCGCGTCCCACGTGAGCGACAGCATCACCGAGAACTACCTGACGCGGTATCGGGCCGTCACGCGCGCCGCCGCCGATCCGGCGGCCGTCTTCCCGCTGAGCGGGGCCCAGCGCAGGTTCCTGCTCTCCCGCAACCTCGACCCGCTCCGGCGGCCGGACATCGTGCCGTTGTTCTTCCACTTCCCGCAAGGCGCCGTCGACGTACCACGGCTGCGGCGCGCCGCGATCGACTTCGCCGGGCGTCACACGGTGCTGTGCGGCGGCGTCGGCCTGCTCAAGGGCACCCCCGTACTGCGGGCCGGTGAGCCCTCCGTCGAGGTCCGGCGGGTGTCGGTACCGCCGGGCGGGACGGCACGGGAGGCCGTACGGCGGGAGCTGCGCGACTGGGACCCGCGCGGTCCGTTCCTGCGGCTGCTGCTGGCGCGTGGTCAGGACGAGGAACACGAGCTGCTGGCCCTCGTGCTCGACCATCTCGTCTGCGACGAACAGTCGCTCGGCGCCGTCACCGCGGGCCTCTCGGAGGCGTACGGCCGGGCGGAGCACACCATCGCGCCGTGGACGGGGGCGCGGGACGGGGTCGCCTACCGCGAGGTGGTCGAGAGTCAGCTCGCGGCGGAGCGTGAGGCGTCGCGGGAGGGGGCGTTGGCGTACTGGGGAAGACGGTTGAGCGGGCTGAGCAGTCCCGAGGCCACCACCCCCCAAGGCTCCGCCTCCCCCGATTCGGCAGGTTCGGCAGGTTCGGCAGGTTCGGCAGGGCGTTCTCCGGCCGAGCGTGACGACGACGAGGGGCTGGAGAAAGGCATGTTGACCCACCGACTGCCCGCGGTCCCCCCGCGCAGTCGCGGGACTCTGTTCCCCGCCCTGCTGAGCGCGGTCTCGGCCGCTCTGCACACCCGGCCAGGCGTCGGCCCCAATGCCGGCGCCGATGCCGGCGCCGATGCCGGCGCCGATGCCGGCGCCGATGTCGGTCGGCCGATGGCGCTCGGCTATCCCTGGGGCGGTCGGCCGGTCGGCGCGCCGGAGGTCATGGGCTGCTTCATCAACACCCTCGTCCACCCCGCCTCCGCCGGCTCCACGGACCTCACCGACGTCACCGCCGACTGGTGGGACGACCTGGACCACGCCACCACCCCCTACGACGAGGTGGTGCGGGCCGCCCGACTGGCCGGCGGGACCTGGTCAGGAGCCCTGCACGCCATCCTCACCTTCGAGGACCTCGGCCGGCGGCCGTCCCTCTCCCTGGCCGGGGTGACCGGGCAGGAGACCCACCTGGCGGTGCCGCTGCGATACGTGGCGCCGATCGGGATCGCCGCGTCACACGGCGAGGATCTGCTGATCCGTCTGGTCTGGGAACGAGACCGGCTCGCGGAGGACCACGCGCGGGAGGCGTTCCGTCTTCTGCTGCACACCCTCCAGGTGCATTGCTTTCCTCGATCCACCGCATCAGGAATTCACCGTTGAATCGCCGTGAAGCCTTGGGCAGGATCGAATGGTGATTACACACATAGTTCTCTTCAAGCTCAAGGACGGGATCGACCGAAGGTCTCCTGACGTCCAGGAAGCAGAGAAGTTCGCCCGGGAAGTCGGCCGTCAGGTGCCGGAACTCCTCAGCTGGCGTGTGGGATGGAATTGCGTAGATCGCGATATCGCCTACGATTTCGCCGTTGTGGGCGTGCTGCCGAATCTGGCCGCGCTGGAGAAGTATCAGAAAAACGCGTTCCACCAGGAATCCGTGGAGAAATGGCGGGAGATATCCGACTGGGTGGTCGTCGACCTGCCTGAGCACTGACCGAGAGCCTTCCGAGGAACTCCGAGAAACGTACAAGAACGGAACAGACCATGGCAGTTCATCCCGGCACGCGCACGGAGGACCTCTGGCTCCGGCGATACGCACCGGCCGGTGCGGGCGGCCCCCCGCTCGTGTGCGTGCCGCACGCCGGCGGTTCGGCGACCCAGTACTTCCCGCTGTCCCAGGCCCTGGCACCGGCTGTCGACACCCTGGCCGTCCAACTGCCCGGCCACCAGGACCGCCGGGAGGAGGCGTGCGTGGAGGACCTCGCCCGGCTCGCCGACGACCTCTTCGCGATCGTCCGTGGCCGACTGGACCTGCCCGTGGCCCTCTTCGGGCACAGCATGGGCGCGCTGCTCGCCTGGGAGGTGGCCGCCCGGCTGGAGCGGACCGAGGGCCCCGGCTCCGTCGCCCATCTCTTCGTGTCGGGGCGTCGCGCGCCCTCCTGCCAACGGGGCGAGGACACGCACCTGTTGGACGACGAGGGCCTCAAGGCCAAGGTCCGCGAGCTCGGCGGCACCGCGCCCGCCCTGCTCGAGAACGAGCAGATGCTGGAGCTGTTCCTGCCCGTGCTCCGCAGCGACTACAAGGCCGTCGCGACGCACCACCCCGACCCCAACCTGCGTCTGACCTGCCCCGTCACTGTCCTCACCGGCGACCGCGACCCCCATGTCTCCCTCCTGGAAGCGCGCCGCTGGACCGACCACACGACGGGCGACTTCGGGCTCCGCGTCTTTCCTGGCGGTCACTTCTATCTGAACGACCATGTGCGGGAGATCGCGGACGTGGTGCTCGCGTCCCTGCGGGGCGGCGAGTTGCGCCCGTCGGCATAGCGCGAAACCGGCCACAGCAGCGCAAGGGAACGCCACAGGAGCCCCATGGGCAGCCGTGCCGACAAGAAGGATCACCCCCGTCACCCCTGTACGGGACGTGACCGGCTCGTCCGGCCCGGCGGTCCCGCTCCGGACGCACACGCACTTCATGTCGCAGGCCGGGCGCTCGCGGGCTGTCTGCCTTCGAGGCGTGGTTCACGCACTTCGGCTGAAAGTCCCAGAGGGCGGTACGTGCCGTCGGATGCCCGTGAAGATGCGGGTCAGAGCATGATCGCTCCCTGAGCAGGCAGAACCCGGCGTACAGCCCGACTCGTCTGCCGCCGGGCTCAGGCCAACGAGTTTGGCCTGGCCGGGTTCCTTCTTCGTGTACATGGCCCCATCACGTTCCAGGCGTCCATGCTCGCGACCTCTACCCCTGCGTAAACGTTTTCCATCATTTGACCGTGAACCTGACAGCCTCGTTGAGCAAGTCGGTGGCTCCCCCCAGGTCGGCCAGCCGGGCTGCGAGCGTGGCCTCGGCGAGGCGCGGCGAAAGAGCAACGCTGAACTTCAGTCCTGCGAGCGCGCGGGGATCCACCGCCGGGAGGCACAAACGGTCGGCAGCCTGGGCGGCCGCCTTCCTCCAGTCTTTGCGGGTGATGTCCTCGCGTAGCCGGACGTAGGTGTCCGTAGGACGCTGCAGGGGGTCGGCGACGCTGGAGAGGGTCGCCGCCAGGGTGGCGTTGGTACGGTAGCCCGCCCATGTCCACCACCGCACATTCGTGTCGTGACCACCTCGCATGATGATGGTGCCGTCGCGGTACACGAGTTCGGCGCCCTCATCGCGCACGCGAGCGATCCTGTTTTCGGCACGGCGGGTGAGCCTGACCGGCGGGGTGGCACCGAGCAGGATTTCTCGGGCAGCCCGTGTCAGCTCGTACGACGCCGTGCGCGTCAGGCCGACGCCGCCCCAGCGGGCCCGCCCGCCACTCTCCACCGGCTCGACGAAGCAGCGGCGGCGCGACCAGTCGATGTACGTCACCTGCCAGCTGCGTCCGGCGAGCAGCAGTCGGCGCGGGCCGACGACCTCGTCCGTGAGCAGCACGGGATCTGTGGTGCCGATCTCGGTGCGGCCCGACAGCACGGTGAACTCCGGGGCTGCGGTGAAGACGGCGGTGAGGTCCATGAAGTGCCGGTAGCCGAACCGTTTTTCGGCCTCTGGGCCGATGAACAGTAGTTCGCCGTCCCGGTCGAGGTAACCCTCCTCGACCAGGTGGCGCACGATCGGCTCGGCGGAGGGGCCGAACGGACCGAGGCCTCCCCACCACTCCTGCCACAGTCGGTCACCAACCTGGTGCTCCTGGAGGCAGAGCGCCAGCACCTGTTGCGCGGCGATGTGCCTGGGCTCCGGAGGAGCGATGACCGGCTCCACCCAGCCGCGAGACCAGAGCAACAGAAGTGCCGCCGCGGACAGAAGCCCTGCGTCGTCAGTGGCGAGGAACAGGCAGTTGCGGCTGGAGCCCGGCCGCCGACCGGTGCGGCCCAGTCGCTGCAGGAACGAGGCCACCGTGTTTGGTGCGTCGATCTGGATGACCCGGTCGAGGTCGCCGACATCGATGCCCAGTTCCAGGGTGCTGGTGGAGACGATCACACAGTCACGAGCCTCCGCAAAGGCCTCCTCTGCCCGCCGTCGCTCGTCCACGGACAGCGATGCATGTGACAGGAAAGCGGTCACGCCCTTCGCACGCAGCGCCGCGCCGAGTTCCTCGACCTGCTTACGTGATTCGCAGAACACCAGGCGTTTCTCGCCGCGGTGCAACGCGGCGATCACTGTCGCGGCGTTGGCCAGTGACCCAACAAAGTCGAGCTGGATGTCTCCAGGCGGAGGCAGCTTCGGTTCTTTCTCCTTCAGATGCGGAGCCACCACCCGCGCCGCGCGCTGACCGGTCTTCGCGCCCTGCAGCCAGGCGAGGAGTTCCTCCGGGTTGCCCACCGTGGCGGACAGGCCGATGCGTTGAACTGGGCGCCCGGCCACCCGCTCCAGCCGCTCCAGTACGGCCAGCAGATGCCACCCTCGGTCGTCGCCCGCGAAAGCGTGTACCTCGTCGACGACGATCGCCCGCAGCCCGGAGAAGAACGCTCGGTGGTCGACGTTTGCGCTGACCAGCATGGCCTCGAGGGACTCGGGGGTGGTCAGCAGTATGTCCGGTCGTTCGCGCAGGATGCGCTTGCGGCGGGAGTGCGTGACGTCGCCGTGCCAGAGGGCTGCTGTGCGCCCGAGCCAGGATGTGTACGTCTCCAGCCGGGGCAGCAGGTTGTTGAGCAGCGCCTTCAGCGGACACACGTAGAGAATCGAGGTGCCGTCCCATTTCTCCTGAGCCATCCGCGAGAGCAGGGGGAAGCAGGCGGCCTCGGTCTTCCCTCCGGCGGTGGGGGCGATCAGCACGGCGTCAGTGCCGTTCGTCAGGGGATTGATCGACTCTTCCTGGAGTGATCGCAGTCCGGGCCAGCCCAGGGTGTTCACGATGTGGTGGACCAGGCCAGGGTGGAGCAGATCCATCGGGTCGGGTGCGACGTCGCTCACGAGAGGTCCAGGTCGACATCGTCGGCGCTGTCGACCGCAGCGGCGTTGCGCTCCACCTCGGTCATCTCCGAAGCACTCACAGTGAGCGCGTAATGCTTGCGCGGGACGAAGTCCTCGAACTGGTCGACACGATCGAGTACGTCGCCCACCAGCTTCTTGAGGAACAGCCGGGGGGCGACCCCCACCTTGCCCCCCAGTGCCCCGCCGACAGCCTTGGCCAGGTCGGCAACGTAGTCGTCGTCCGCGACTTGTTTGATCCTTTCAGCGACCGACGAACCGGATGCATACAGGTCCCGGATCGTCAGGCCGAGTGCAATCAGTGAGTCCTGCGTGAAGCCCGGCAGCCTGAGCTGCACGGCACGTGGGTTGTCGAAGCGCGGGTCGGTGGTGAAGTCGGTGGCCAGGCGCTGGGCCAGCGGGGCCAAGCGCTGCACACCCTGCCGACCGTCGAAGAACGCCGGCGTGCCAGTGATCAGCAGGTAGAGGCCCGGGAAGCGTCCGGAGTGCACCTCGTCGATGAGCTGGCGCAGTGCGTTCAGCGCCTTGTCGCGAGCGTCCGAGCGGACCCGCTGCAAAGTCTCGACCTCGTCCAGGACGACGAGCAGTCCCGGGTGGCCCGAGCCGTTCAGCACGGTGAGTAGCCCCTGCAGAAAGCCGAGCGCACCGAAGTGATCCAGGTCGCCGCGCACGCCGGCTGCCCTGCGGGCCGCTGCGGCCACGTGTGGCTGTCCGCCGAGCCAGGCCATTACCGCCGAAGCGGTGGCTTCGTCACCCGCGGTAACTGCAGTCCGGTATCCCCTCAGGGCCGCCGCGAACGACGGGGCGTGCCGGGACACCTCGGTGAGCCGGGCAGTCATTAGCTTTTCCACTTGGTCGGGCAAGTCCTCCTCGGCAGCTCCATCGGCCAGCACGTCCTCCTCGAGGACGTAGAACCACGCGTCCACAACCGGCCGGAGCGCGCTTGGCGGGAAACCAGAGGTGGTCAGCCGCTCGGTGAGGCGGCGATAGACGGTCTCGAGTTTGTGCAGCGGAGTCTCGGTTTCCGAGATCTGGATCTCAGCGACGGCAAAGTTACGCCGCTTGGCACGCTCACCGAGCCACCGGGCGAAGAATGTCTTGCCCGACCCGTACTCGCCCCGCACCGCCTTGAACACCGAGGCTCCGGACACGACGGCCTCGAGTTCCGCGTCGAGCGCGGCTTCGAACCGATCCAGGCCGGTCGCCAGCAGATCCAGTCCGCTTTCCGGAACGGCTCCTCGGCGCAGGGCGTCGATCACGTCGCGACGCCGGGCGGCACTGACGGGTCCGTTTCCACCAGGGCTGTCTGTCCTCACCCGGACAGTCTCCCATTTGGCCGGATAGTGGGAGACCGCACTGCGAGGTACGCAGCCTGGTCGGCCGAGCCCTCACTCGGCCGGCGAAGGATGCCCCACGGTCGGTGACCTGGCCAGGGTTGGCCAACAGCCTTGACTGAGCCCAACCACGTTGATGCAATTGCATGTTCACCGCCGGTGACCGGCGGCGACCCGCCGTTCAGGTTCGATACGGGAAGACACAGCGTGGCACTCGACAGTCTGAAACTCAGCGACGCTCTCGCAGACGTCGCTTCCGGCGCCTTACAGCTCCCTGACTTCCAACGTGAGTGGAAGTGGGACGACGAGCGCATCCGGGCCCTCATCGCTACGGTGACACTCGACTATCCGCTCGGCGTGGTGATGGCGCTGCAGACCAACGGCACGTCACCGTTCCGCACCCGGACACTCAAAGGTGCCGAGGATGCGGAGGCAAGGGTGCCCGAGCTCCTGCTGCTCGACGGGCAGCAGCGCCTGACCTCCCTCTTCCAGGCACTTCACCGCGACCGTCCGGTCGAGACCGTGGACGCGCGGGGGAAGGAGCTGAGGCGCTGGTACTACATCGACATCGAGAAAGCCATCGGGACGCCGGCCGATCGTGACGACGCCATCGTCTCCGTGCCGGAAGACAAGATTCTCAAGACCGGCTTCAACCGCAGGGAGGTCGTAGACCTCAGCACCGTCGAAGGCGAATGCGTGGCCGGCTACTTCCCGCTCCACTTCGTCTTCGACACGGAGCGGGTGAACGACTGGCACCAGGAGTTCGTGAAGGTCGACGTCACGAACTGGGGGCTGTGGGGTCAGTTCCAGGTTCACGTACTCAACCGCATGCAGTCTTTCCAGGTCCCGATGATCAAGCTTGCGGCCTCCACGACCATGGACGCGGTCTGCGCGGTGTTCGAGCGGGTGAACACCGGCGGAGTGCCGCTCAACGTCTTCGAACTGCTGACAGCCACTTACGCGGGCAATCAGGAGTACGTGGCCCAGCATGACGACTACTACAAGCTCCCGGACGTCTGGCTGGACATCAAGAAGGGCCTGACGTCGTCGTACCCCGTGTTCGGGCGCATGGAGGCCGGCGTCGAAGACGGTCTCAGCAGCAGTGACTTTCTCCAGGCCGTGGCGCTCGTCAGAACCTGGGAACGCAAGCGACAGGAGCCGCGCGCCGCGGTCTCGTGTAAGCGCCGTGATCTGCTGGAACTTCCGCTCGCCGACTTCAGCCTGCTGGCTCCCCGCGTGGCGGAGGCCTTCGAGTGGGTGGGAGCCTTTCTGGAGCGCCAGTGCATCGTGCGCGCTCCTGATCTGCCGTATCGCACCCAACTCGTCCCCCTGGCTGCCGTACGCACCATCCTGGGCGCGGAGACCGACACCGAGGCGGCCGACGAGCTGCTCACCCAGTGGTTCTGGTGCGGTGTGCTCGGCGAGATGTACGGCGGTTCGACGGAGAGCCGTTTCACCCGTGACGTGGAGCAACTCATCGAACGGCTGCTGGGCAACGCGGAGGTGGTCCCCGACACCATTGCCGAGGCGGCTTTCCTGGACGACCGGTTGGACACCCTCAGTACCCGCAACAGCGCGGCCTACAAGGGGATTTACGCCCTCCTGGTCAAGCAGGGGGCGGTGGACTGGTACTTCACCGAAGCACCCCTGAACGCGGCGCGACTGGCTGAGTACAGCGTGGAAGTGCGTCAGATCTTCCCGAAGGCATGGATCGACAAGAACCAGCCGTCCTACAGCGGCAGGGCGAACTCGATCGTCAACAAGACGCCTCTGTCGTTGCGGGCCAGCAAGAGCATGGGTGGATCGCCCGCCGGTTATCTCAAGACGCTCGCGCTCGAGTCGGGCATGCGTCCCGAGTGGTTCGACGACGTTGTAGCCACGCATCTGGTGGATCCGGCGGCGTTGCACGCGGGCGATTTCGAGCAGTTCTACCAGAACAGGTCCAAGCAACTGCTGGAACTGGTCATGTCGGCCATGGGCAAGCGCACGGTCTTCCGTGACACGAAGGCCGGGTGAGGCGCTCGTGCTCCGGACACCTCCCGACGATGAGCTGCTGGCGTTCAAAGGCCGGCGTGTGCCTCTCATCGAGCTTCTGACCTGCTTCAACACTCGGTTCCGCAATGACCAGGCCATCCTGCTCATCGAGCAGCGGCTGAAGGACCTCGGTCTCGCGACCCTGCCGTACTTCGCCACCTGCGGCAGCCAGTCCGAGATCCACATCGTCGCGCAGGAATCCGCGGCGGGGGACCAGGGAGACAGCGCCGACGAGGAGCAGGAGGACGAGGCCGGGCTGCTGCCCGGTGCCCTGCCGCAGCAGCCCTTCCGAATCGGCGACCTGCCGTGTGCGCACGCCGGCGTCGACTCGGTCACGCCCGCCTCGGATCTCACCGAGGCGACGTACATCATGCACACGAAGAACTACTCCCAGGTCCCGGTCCTGGAGGATCAGTACACGGTGGCGGGCGTCGTCACATGGCGCTCCGTGGCCAAGATGTACGCCACAGGAGCGGAGGCTGTACTGGCCAACGCGATCGTGGAGGATCCGCCGGAGGTACACGCCCGCGACGACTTCTTCGCCGTGCTCTCCAATGTCTGCGAGCACGGATACGTGCTGGTCAGGGCACACAACGGGCGCATAAGTGGCATCGTCACCGCAGCGGACATCACGGAGCGCTTCGACGCGACCGCTTGGCCGTTCTTCGTCGTCGGCGAGATCGAGTTCCGACTGCGCAAGTGCCTCGGCGCGAAGCTCGATGAGGACGCCATCCGTGCCGTCCAGCACAACGACAGGAAGACGGGGAAGATCGCCGACCTCATGTTCGGCCAGTACGTGATGCTGCTCGACGGCGATCAGCGCAACAAACAGGGACACCGCAAAGAGGGGCTGTGTGCCGCGGCGGATCAGAACTGGCAGACCCTGGGTTGGACCGGGGTGAACCGTGTCCAGTTCGTGTACCAGCTCGATCGGGTGCGCAGCATCCGCAACCAGATCGCTCACTTCGACCCTGAGCCGCTGTCGCCGCAGCGGAGCGAGGAGCTGCGCCAGTTCGTGGGGCTGCTGCGCCAGCTCACCTGACACAGTGAAGTCGGCTCCGGGTATTCCGGGGCCGACTTCACCTTTCTCACTCAGCCCAACTCGAACTGGTCCCGCAGGAGTCCGAGGTGCAGCCGCAGGGTCCGCCCGTCCGGCAGTGTCTCCAGCACCTGGACACCGTCGTGATTGAGCAACTGCCGGAGTACGGCGGCGAAGCCGTCTGCCGGCCGGTTCGCAGGGAGCCCGATGCGCTGGGCCAAGGCGGTCATGGACAGAGTGCCGCCTGCGTCCAGCAGTGCGTTGATCGCCCTTTCCACGCGAGCAAGGTCGGGCTTGCGGGCGAGCAACTGCACCTGTGCGGCGAAGACCTCGGACTTCAGGAGCGCATCGACCATGACCACATTTGGGGATACGGGAGCGGCGGAGAGCAGGGCGCCGTCTTCGGCCTTCGCAGGGACCAACGCCATGTCGAACAGCGTCTCGTGGCTCCGGGCGAGTTCCACCTCGCTCTTGGTCCTCCTGGGTGGCTTCTTCTGTACCGGTGCCGAGACCGCGCTCCCCTGAACCCGCGGCTGTTCCTCCACCCGCGGGTCCAGTGACCACCAGCTCGGCTGCTGGTTCCCCAACTCCCGCCAGCCGCTTGGCGGCTTAGCCCCAAAAGGCAGGAAGGCCAGCACCGGGATGGTGAACTCGGCCAGGGATGCCCCGCCGTGATACCCGGCCTTGCGAGACGTGTAGCGGGTGTCGGCATCCCAGAGGGCGACGATCCGGCTCTCCGGCTCCGGGTCGAGAACCCGAGGACCCGTCAGCACGATTTCCTGCTCCACGAGCGGACCTCCGGGGCCGCGGTGTCGCGCGGACCGCACGTCCTCGGCATCCACCCGCACCGCCCGCCGGTCGATCACGTGGCCGTGGTCACTAGTGATGATCACCGCCCTACCCTGGTCCGCGGCAGACCGAAGCAGCGCCCGCAGCCCCCCTATGTCGGACAGCCGCCAAGCGCCGTCACCGAGTTTCTGCTCGGAGGCCAGCCGGTCGTCCACGGTGTTGAGGACCACGGCCACATGCGTACGGTCGCCGACGAGCGCGTCGTGTAGTTCGGGCCCGAACGGCTCACCACTGCTCTCGGCGCGCAGATCGTCCTTGTGGAAGACCGCCACATCCTCCCCGCCCCAGAATCGGTGAGCGGGAAACAGCCTCTTCTCGTCGGCCTGTGTGCCCTTCATCAGCTGCGCGGCGAAGAGCGACGTTCGCGACACAGCCGTGACCGTGGGGAGCGCGGCTGCCATTGCACGGCGCTGCGGAGTGTCTTTCGCTCCAGGCCGCGGGTCGTACTCGGCCCAGTGGTCGCGCAGTTCCTCGCCGAGCTCAGCGGCGATGGCGGCGCTCATCCCGTCGAGTACGAGGAGCAGCACTCTCCGCTCGCCGGTCTTCACCACCGGGGCGACGACCTCGGGGAGGAACGTCTCAACGGCCAGCATCGAGCCGGGACCACGGTCGGTCGCCGTCCGGGCGGCAAGCATCTGGGCGAAGTGCCGGTCGATCTCGCGCCGACGGTCGCGCGCCGAGGCACACAGAGCGTCGTACGCGGACTGGAGCGTCGGATCGGGGTCGCCTCCGGACTCGATGTGTTCCAGCGCCAGGTCCACCCAGCCCGTCTCGGTGATGTGACGAGCGATGGCATCCGCCACCGTGTTGGTTTCCACCGGCGGGTCGGTCGCGATCCAACGTGCAAGCCGCTGCGCCATGCGCACCCGCTCGATACGGACGCCATAGTCGGGATCCCGGGCGAGCCGGTGTCGACTGAGGGCCTTCACCACAGCTGTGATGCGCTCGGAGTCGCCGCTCAACAGTGCCTCGCCGGCAGCCGTGAAGCGTGCTTCAAGTCCTGCCGCCAGTACGGGACTTGTCCCTGCGGCCCGTTCCGCCCCGAACTGGCGCGCAAGGGCGGACGCCCGACCGAGAACGAAGCCGGTCAGTCGCCGGGCCTCTGCCGCTGCTTCATCACTGTCCGACCGTCCCGTGAGCAGCAGGGCGGAGACGAACTCCTCGCAGGACCGTCCGAAGGCCGCGGCGAGCGTATCCAGGTGCTCACCCTGGGCTGGCGGATCCTCTCCGAACCAGCGCTCGGCTCGCCCACGGGCCCGGTAGTCCTCCGCGTCCGCGGCGGCGTCGGCGTGCCCCCACAGCGCCGCGCAGACCAGTCCGAACGCGACCGCGTCCGAACCGTGTTCCGCCGTCACGAGGGCGAGGAGGGCCTGCCCAGCGTGCCAGGCCTGCTCCTCCTCGCCGAGGAACTGCACGAGCCCGTCTCGCTCTGGGGCTCGCAGCGCCATGAGCCGTTCCGGGCCGCCAGGCACCAGGGACCATCGCAGCAGGGTGTGGATGTCCAGTTCGTCACCGACTCCCGCCACGGAGCGGGAGGTTTCGGCGTCCGGGTCGTAGCGGCCGATTCCCAGCCTGCGCAGGGCGAGCGAGGTCAGCGCCTCGCGCCGCGACAGGACGCCGCCCGCCAGCTTCGGCCATCCGCCGTGCGGCGGAGCGGCGTCCAGCAGCGCCTCGGCAGCCCAGTTCTCCTCGAACAACCGGTGGTCGGAGGCGCTCGCACCGAACGCCTCGCGAACGACGTCCCAGGTGTCGACGGCGTTGACCCGCTGCCGGTGCACCTTGGCCAGCAGATCGGGCCCGAGTTCTGCCTCCTCACGGTCGGTGAGCACTACCAGCACATCGGGCCCGGTGGACGACGGCTTCTGGTGCGCAAGGAGCAACTCGTACACGCCGAGAGGGGAAGGCGCCGCTGCCACCGTGGCCCGCCGCCGCTCACCCCAGGGCAGCTCGTGCGGCCCGTCCCAGGAGGGCGCGGCCCGCAGCAGTACGACCCGACGCTTGCCCGGCCCGAGACCGGGCTGCGATGCCAGGTACTGGGTGATGGTCGCGGCGTTGAGCCGGACCGCGCTGGTGGTGGTCACGGCTGTCGTGCTCACTGTTTCCACACCTTCTTCGCCCGCTGCCTTCCGCTCATTCCACGACCCGCCAGCTGATCTCGATCTCTACGTCCGGCTCGGCAGCCGCCAGTTCGGCCAGTTCGGCCCTCAACTCGGCCAGCGCACGGGAGGCCGTGGTCCGGCCCCCGCCCGAGCGGCGTCCCGCACGTCGTCCGCCGCCGGTGTCAGGGTGGGTTGAAGGCACGGGCGGTTGGCTGGTGTCGGTGCTCAGACTGATTGCGTCGGGCTTGGTGAGTGGTTCGGCCGGCGTCGGCGCGGTGTATGCCCTACGCGGGTCAGCGGTCTGCGCCTGACTGCGCTCGATGACGGCGACGATGGCGCGCCGTGCCTCCCGCAGAGCGTCCTTGAGGTCCTTGGTGCGCTGATCGACACGCGCCGCGCCGCGCAACTCCTCCAGCACCGCCTCACCCTGCGGCCCGTAGTTGGGCGCGAGCTTGAGCATGTCCCAGGCCGCGGTGGCCAGGGCCGCCGCGACGGCCTCGGCCTGCTTGATCGACGCACCGTAGCGGCTCGTCGGCACGTCGCCGAGATCGAAGCCGGCGAAGGCGGAGATGACCTGCTTGGCCGCCGCGGAACCGCCGGCCGCACCCTGATCCAGCCCGCGCAGTTCATCCAGCAGGTCCCGGGCCCGGCGGGCGATCGCCAGTCGGCCGGACTCGTCGGTGCCGTCCAGGCCGAGCAGCGTCGCGTGCTTTTCCAACTGCGCCACCAGATCGGCCGCGTGCGGCTGGTACGTGCGGGCCCGCTCCATGATCCGCCGGGCGAACTGCCCGACCATCCGGCCCCGGCGCAGCCTGGGGGGCTCCTCGCCGAAGATCTCCCAATAGCGGCGCCCCGCCTCCTCCCAGACGCCTTCCTCCGGCAGCGGCTGGGAACGCAGAGCGTCCTGCGGCTTGATCGCCGAGAGCTCGGGCGAGGGGTCGAGCAGGGCACCTGCCCGTACCCAGACCCGGTCGTCCATCTCCGCGTACGACGCGATGACCAGGTTGGCGAGGAACGGCTCCAGCCCCATCGGCGCGGGACGGTCGATCCACTCGGAGAGTTGTACGACGCTGAGGTCACCCGGCCCGGCCTCGCCGCGCGCCTGGAGGGCGAAGTGCTCCGGCCAGCGAGTGGACAGCCGGAAGTAGGCCTCCTTCTGCTGGCCGAGCCCCAGCGGCGCGGCGATGCGCCGCATGAGGGGACGCTCCTTGGCCGGGATCTCGGCCTGCCGTTCACCGGCCTCCGCTGCAGCGCGGATGTACCCGAACACTGCCCGCGCGTCGGCGAGTTTGACAACGCTACCCGTGCCGTCCGGGTCGAAGTCCGGGTGCGCGGGGAACTGGTGGGCCAGCAGCTTGCCCGCCACGTGCCGGACCGCGTCATGCAGCGACTGTCCGATGGAGACGCGCAGATCCGGTACGTCGGGCAGCGGTTCCAGATGGTCGTTGAAGTCCGGGTTGACGTCGCCGGGCTTCTTGGCCGCAAGGCCGTAGGCCTGCTTGAAGGCCGCCTTCACCGTCTTGGTGAGGGTTTCGCGCTGGTCTTCCAACAGTGCTTTGGCGCGAGCCCGGTTGTCGGCGTTCAGGTGTTGCGCGTAGCTGGTGTCGAAGCGCCGCTGGTCGGCGAGGGCGTAGTGGATGACGACGAGTCGTTGGAAGTCCTGGAAGCGGCCTGCGGACAGATGCGTGGGGATCCACCCCACCGTCCGTGGCCGATGGCCGGGAAGCCGGCGGAGCTCGGCCATGCGGTTGGCGTCCTCCCGCGGTCCGTACTCGCCCTCGTCGTACGGCAGGTCGATGATCATCCGCCACAGCCCGTCCTGGCTGGGGGCGAAGTCGTGGTCCTGCAGGTCGTCGTGGTCGGCGATGTTGCCGAAGATGACCTCCACCGTGCGGTTCGAACCACGCCACACGAATTTCAACTCGTCGGCGGTAAGCCGCTCCTGGAGGTCGATGCCCAGTTCCTCGGCGAGGAGTCGCTTGGCGAGGGCACGGCGGTTGGAGCGGTTGTTGTTGACGTTGGCGTTGGCGATGACGGAATCCACGTCCACGCCGGCCAACTCGAGCCGTACGCCAGGGTTGACCTTGGTGCCGGTGGGCTTGATCTCCGCGAAGCGCGATGCCCACTCGTCGACCTTGGACTGGATCGCGCCGACCTCCGCGCCCGGAATGGGGGAGATGACCGAGCCGTGGTTGAGGGCTGCGAGCCGCCGGATCGTCAGGTCGCGCAGCGCGGGCACGCTGGGCGCCAGCGCGGACAGCAGGAGCGTGCACATCAGCCGGTCGTCGCCCACGAACGCCTTGCACCGCTGGAGGAGTCCCTGCTCGGTGATCGTCTCGCGCCGATGGCGATAGCGCTCGATGTCCTCCTCCGAGACGTCGTACATCGCCAGGAGATAAGGCCGCAGCTTGGTGCGGTACAGCTTGTCCGCGGCCTGGAACTCCACCTTCAGGCTGTCGACGAACGGCCGGTCGCCGCCGTCGGCGATGACCGGATACAGGTCGCCGAGCGGAATGAGCTGCTCCAGCGTCGCGTCGTCGCGGTGGTCGGCGAGCAGCTGGCCCATCAACTTCAGACCGGTACGGGAGCGCTGCAGCGCCGAGGAGATGTGGACCAGGGTGTCCATGAACGAAGGCGAGAAGGGATAGGTCAGCCGGAACGACGCCTCGTCGGCGCCGGTCGTCCCCTCGTCGGAGCCCAGCAGCACGTCCCATACCTGCGGCCCGACCCGCTTGATCTTCGCGAACGCCGCGTCGAGCTTGGCGGCGGCCTCCGCGTCCTTGGGCTTCAGGAGGCGGGCGTGGGCGATCTGCGGGAGGTTGCGGTCCTCCAGCGTGATCTTGTCGAAGCGACCGGAGGCCAGATTGAGGCTGTCCTGGATGGCAGTCTCGGCCGCCCCGGAGACCTCCTGGCCGACCAGCTCCCGAAGATCGCGCTGCCGCGCGATGAACGACACGATGGGGATGGCGCGGCGAGAGTCAGCGCCCTCCACGAAGTTGGTGATCTTGTCGGCTTCGCGGGACACGAACTTCTGATCGTGGATGCGGTTGGCGAGCCAGAGGATCAGCTCGTCCATGAACAGAATGAGTCCGTCGTAATTCAAGGACTTCGCATGCTCGGCGATGACAGCGAGGCCGGCGTCGAGCGAGATGAAGCCGTGCTCGTCCTCGGCGGCGTTCTGCGCGAAGCCGGGGAACCAGCTGGTGCTCGCGTCGTGCACCAGCTTGGCGCGTAGCTCGGCCGGGGTGGTCGGGTTGACCAGGTTCAGGTTGGCCTCGGCGCCGTCCAGTTCCTCGGCGGCGAGGGCGGTCTCGAGGAGCGCCGGGGTCCAGGCGAAGGAGTCCCCCCACTCGTCGTCGGCATCGGCGCTGTCTCCGTCAGCCGCGGCTCCGGCGAGCCCTTCGATGAACTTGTCGTCGCCCATACGATCCCTCAGCGCGCGGATGTCCGCGAAGAGGGAGTCGGTCCGGTAGACCTGCGGAGTGGACGCCTCGGGATGCAGCGCCTTGACATGGCTGACGTACCCACCGAGCACCCGCTGCTCCAGGGACTTGGCCCCGAGCATGTGGTACGGCACGAGAAGGAACCGCTTCCCGTCGGTGCTCAGCCACTCGTGCTTGGCCAGCACCGGATCGAAGTCGGTCCGGGCACGCGCGGCCTGATCACCCCTGAGCAAGGCGTGCAGCACGGCCATGAAGTGCGACTTACCGGAACCGAATGAACCGTGCAGGTACGCGGCCTTCGACGTTTGCCCGTCCAGCGCGGTCTTGATCAGACTCAGCGCCTCGTCGAAGTTTTCGAGAAGGCGCTCGGTGACGACGTAGTCCCGCAGCGCCCGTTCAGCGCCCTCCTTGGTGACGGCCTCGGCCAGCTTCAGGACGAAGTCGGACGTGGAGATGGACGTCTTGATGTCGATGACATCGCGGAGGAGGGGGGCCGTGGCGGCGGTCGGGGCCATCTCTGTCTCGCGTCTCCTGTTTTGCCGTGTACTACGTCTACGTCCACCGGGCAGCGCGGCGCGTCCCCCGTCGACCGGAACGGCGAGCGGTGCCCGCACCGCTCGCTGCCCCGGAAGCAACCGTCCGCCACTGTTCACACGTGGGGACGGCCTTCGATCGTATCGGGCGTGTCTGACATGGGGGAGGGAGCTCACGCAGCGGAAGCCCACGCCTCCATCAGCCGCTCGGGCCCGTACGTCGCCGCCAGCCCGTCCACCGTGAACCCGGAGCGGGACACCGCGACCAGCGGGGTGTCCTCGTCGGCACCGGGTACGGCGAGGGCGTCCCTGGCCAGCGAGGCCAGCGCGCGGCGGTCGAAGGAGCCGCGCTCGTGCCACTTGATCGAGCCGACGAACCCGATCTCGCGCGCCGGCGACCGGTCCGCCCCCACGAGGTCGACCTCGGGGTTGTTGGTACGGGGCCACCAGCCGCCCACTTCCCGGACGTGCGGCCACGTTTCGTCGGGGAGCAGCCTGGCCAACGACTCCCGCACGACGGGTTCGATCGCCCGCCCGCGCCACGAGGTCCAACCGCGTTCGATCGCCTCGACCACGATCCGGCTGCGCCCGCGCTCGATCTCCGGGATCCCCTGTTCCAGGAAGGCCAGCCAGAAACGGAGGTAGGGGTCGGCGACGCGGTAGCGGCGGTCGCGGTCTCCGGGGTGGGTGGAGAGCGGGGTGTCGACGGCGATGAGCCGCTTGTCCGCGAGGGTGCGCAGGGCCGGGTTGAGCGAGCCGGGCGGGAGCGGTCGGTCGGCTGCCCCGGCTTTCGCGGCGATGGTTCCGAAGGTCCGCTCACCGCTGCCGATCACGGAGAGCACGTGCCTGGCCTGGAGGGCGGTGGGGAATTCGGCGGCCAGTGCCCGCTCGGCGGAGACGAGGAGGGGGGAGGTGGGGTCGTCGAGGGCGCGGGTGAGGAAGTCGGTGCGGCTCTCGCCTTCCCGCCACTCCTGGCAGATGAGGGGCAGACCGCCGGTGATCAGATGGGCGTCGAAGGCGTCGGCGGCCGGGAGCCCGGTCATGGCCATGACCTCGGCGGGGGAGAGGGGTGCGAGGACCATCTCGACCCCTCGCTGATGGAAGGGGCGGCCGTAGGCGGAGAGCTGTTCCATCATGGCGAGGTCGCTGCCGATGAGGATGAGCAGCACGGGCTTCCGGCTCAGCACCCGGTCCCAGACGGTCTGCAGAGTGCCTTCGAGAACCGGGTCGCCTTCGAGCATCCAGGGCAGCTCGTCGAGTACGACGATGCTGGGGGCGTCGTCCGGGAGTACTGCGGCGAGCTGGCGCAGGGCGGTGTCCCATTCGGCGACGGTGGTGACGCCGGCGAGGAGGGCGGTGTCGGGGAGCGAGGAGTGCTGGACCTCGGCGAGGAAGCGGGCCCGTTCCCGTTGGGCATCCTCGCCTCGGGTGGCCTGGTGGACGACGTAGGGCACCTGGGCGCGCTCACAGAAGAGGTCGACGAGCCGGGACTTCCCGACCCGACGCCGGCCGCGGAGCAGCAGGGCCCGGCCGCGCTGGTCGCCCCGGCCGTCGCGCACCCAGGCGAGGTGGCGGTTCAGGGTGGCCAGCTCGGATGTGCGGCCTACGAAGCCTGGCATGGGTCACCTTCGAGTTTGCTCGTGCTGAACATACTCAAGTGAACCATAGTATGGAGAATCAGAGTAACGGAACCATTGCGTGGAGCAATGAACTGGATACATCGGGCATGCTGCGGTCGGCTGGACGCGAAGGGGCGCCTGATGAGGGCGCTGGCTGGACAGTCGCGCTGGGGGTGTGGACCTGGCCGCGTGCGGTCGGCTCGGCTCAGTAGGCGACTACGGGTGGGGCAAGGGGAGCGATCTCCCTGCCGAAGAAGTCGTGGAAGTCTTCCGCGCGCTCGTACAGCGCATCGAATCCGGACAGCGTTTCCCGGATCAGTGCTCGATCGGCGAAGCGATTGGCTCCCGCCGCGTTCCCGTCATCGTCGTAGCACACCTCGTACATGACGACGTCTCCGAGGATCACCACCTCCGGAACAGGGTGGTCCTTCTCGATGTCCGAGATCTTGCGGGCATCGAGCACCTTGATGTTGTCGCCCAGCTCCACGCGCAGACGCAGGACGAACAGCTCCCATTGCACGTACGGGGTCACCGGGAACTCCACCACGCGAAGACGGCGCCCCAGAATGTTCAGCCGTGCCGCCTCGCGGAACTGCTGTGCGTAGCCATCGCGTTTCTCCTGGATGAGGGACACTGCACGGTCCCATTCTCCGACGGCGAAGGCTTCCCAGCTGGCGAATCCGCGTTCTTTGAAGTTCTGTCCTCGTTCGAGCTTGCTCAATTGGCGAATTCCGCTCTCGTAGACCCGGCGGAAGTCCGCGTGGTACGTGGGGCGATCCATGCGTTCGGAAACGCCACTCGGAAAGGAGTCAAACATTCGGGATGTCCGGTTTCGCTGAAATCAACATGTTCCTTGGGACGACCACGAGTCGTTCGTCCGCTCCGATGGAGACCCCTGTCGGCAGTTTCCTGCCCAGGGACTCCGTAAGGTCCCGGCCGATGACGGCGATGTCCCCGTTATCGAGTTCCCAGATGTCGGGGCAGTCGGGATTATCGGTCGTGTTTCCCAACTCCTGCGGTGATTTCCCCAGGCGCCGCTTGAATGTCGTGGTCAGATCGGCTTCCCACGGCCTGGTCATGGCCATCGCCCCCTCGATTGGGCCAGAGTGTCATTACTGTAGCGCTCAACGTATCGGCTTGACCACGTCAAAAATGGACTTACTGAAGAGGGCGCGTGCGGCCTCTTGTTGTCCCATCAGGCTCGAGAGTGCGACGATAAGTGGTCACGAAACGACAAGGTATCAAAGAGTGATAGATTCTGGCTATTCGGCATATAGTCAGAAAATCCGGAAAATTTTATTCAGGGGGAACTGTGGACCCGGAGACGGCCTTACTCGCGCAGAGCGCGGGAGTCGCACTGGTCACATTGATGACAACTGACGCCTGGCATCGGACCCGAGACGGGATCACGCAACTGTGGCGCCGAATGCAGCCGCACCGTGCCGAGGCTGTCGCCGCTGAATTGGAAGCCACCCGCGAAGACGCTCTGGCGGCCGGAGAGGCCGACGACCAGGAGACGCTCAGCGAACTGCACCTGGAGTGGCAGGGGCGGCTTCGGCGCCTGCTCGCCGCCCAGCCCGGCGCCGCTGTGGAACTACGCGGACTCCTCGACGAACTTGATCCGAGGGGCTCGACCGGCCCTGTGGTCACCCAGCACGCAAGCGCGTCCGGCCAGGCCCGGATCTATCAGGCGGGGCGAGACCAGCACATCGCGGAGCGATGACAGGCGCGATGGACGGCCATGCCGAGGACCGTGGCCGTGTCTACCAAGCGTCGGGTGACCAGCACATCAGCGAACACCACCACTACGGCGATGAAGCGGCCACGCCCAGCGGCCCCGACTCGGTTCGCCGTCCGGCGGTCGGCCGGCCTCCGGCCGTTCTGCGTGATCGCTTCGAAGTGCTGGAACGTCTACGAGCAGGTGTGCGGGAGGGCCGGGGCGGTGAGGCCTACGTGCTGTACGGCATGGGCGGTTGCGGCAAGACCGCGGTTGCCTACACGTTCTTCCAGCTGGCCGTTGACGAGTGCGGCAGGGTGGGCCTGTGGGTCAGTGCTTCCGACCGCGCGAGCCTGCGCGCCGGCATGCTCGCCGTCGCCGCCGACCGAGGTGCCGGTGACGGCGAACTGCTGGCCGCCCGCAACGGACTCCGTCCCGCCGCCGACCTCGTCTGGCAGTATCTCGACCGCTCCGCCGAGCCCTGGCTTCTGGTACTCGACAACGCCGACCAACCCGAGATCCTTCGTGACGGCAGCTGGCTGCGCACCAGTCCACGCGGCACGGTCGTGGTGACCACACGCCGGTCGGCCGCCCGCTGGTGGCCGGGGGCAGAGCTGCAGCACATCGGCGTACTGCCGCGCGAGGACGCCGCGCAGGTGCTGCGTGACCTCGCCCCGCACAGCGGCACACAGGAGGAGGCGGCGGAGATCGCGGAACGGCTCGGCCGGTTGCCGCTCGCTCTCACGCTGGCAGGCGGTTTCCTTTCCCAACAGGTGCTCGATCCCTGGACGATGGAGACCTACGGGCGCCATCTCGACGAGGGGGAACGCGTCGAACTCATCGATCAAGGAGCCGATGCCTTGTCCGGGGAGGATCCACGGCACTTGGTCGGCCTGACGTGGCAACTGACCCTCGACGCGTTCGAGGCGCGAGGGTTGCCCGAAGCGGCCACGCTACTGAGGCTGTTGGCTCGCCTCGCTCCCGAACCGCTACCGCTGTCTCTGCTGAACCATGCCGATATCAGCGATGTTCTTCCCCGCGCGCGTTGCGAGACCGCCCTGAGAGCACTGCTCGACCAATCGTTGACCGAGTTGGTCGACATCGGTGTGCGTTGCGCGCAGAGCCATGGGGTATTGCTCGACAGCGTCGCGGCGGCGACTCCGGTGGAAAAGGTGCCGCTTCTCAACACCACAGCCGTCCGACTGCTCGACGCAGCCGTGCCCGGTCTCCCCGACGCGGGCCCTTACGATCCGCTGCTCCGGCTGCTCGTTCCCCACGCGCTCGCCTTACTGCGCCGCATCGACGACCCGCCGACGTTGGCTGACGCACTGGCCGTGGCGAACCGCTTGTCCGTCGCCCTGCACCGCACTGGAGACTACCTCTCCGCCTGGGAGACCGCCCGAGCCGCAGCGGACCTCAGCGAGCGGCGGCTCGGCGCGGAGCACCGACTCGTGCTGGCCACCCGCTCCAGGGCCGGCCGGGCGCTCTTTCGTCTGGGTAGGTATACCGAGGCCGAGCTGCTGCTCGAGCGCGTCCGCGCTGCTCAGGAGCGTCTGTTCGGGGCCAACGATCCCGACACCCTGGACAGCGGCCATGGCCTTCAACTCGTGCTCGGAAATCTCGGCAGACGGGACGATGCCCTCTCCCTTCTCCGGTCCACGATCGTCGGCCGACGCACGACGCTGGGCCCCACGCACCCTTTGACTCTGCGTTCCCGCTCAAGCCTTCTGGTACTGCTGTCCGCCTCCGAGGTCGTCACTGAGGAAGACGGCACGTTGCTTCACCTGCCCTCGGAATGCGTCCGGTTCCTTGGCCCGGACCACACGGTGACCTTGGGCGCCCGCCACAACCGCGCCTGGGCGCTGTACCTGCTGGGCCTCTTCGACGAGGCCGACCAGGAGATACAACTGGTCACCGAGGCTTACAGGCGGCGCTTCGGCCCCGACTACCCGATCGCGCTCTCGGCTCAGCAGCTCCTCTCCCGGACTCAGGCCGCGCTTGGCCACGTGGACGCGGGGATCGAGCTGATGACGGATGTCGTGGCCAGGCGGGAACGCGGCCTGGGCCCCGACCACCCGTTCACGGTTGCCAGCCGACAGCTGTTGAGCGCTTTCACATCGGGGCAATGGCGCCCGCCCGGGGCGTGAGGGGCACGCGTCTGTGGCGGTTCAGGGAGCGGGATCGCGGCATGGGGTGAGGTGCGTACGCCCCGGCTGGGGCCCACGCCTCACCGCATGAGCGCCGCTCAACGCAGGTGGTCGAGGAACGCGGTCCAGGCGTGGGGAGTGAAGGCGATCACTGGGCCGGTGGGGCGCTTGCTGTCGCGGACGGGGACGAGGGTGGGGATGTTGTTGGCGACTTCAACGCAGTCGCCCTGTCCGCCGCTGTAGCTGCTCGTCCGCCACACCGCTTCTACGCTCAGCGATATACCAGGCTCATGGCTCATGACTGATACTCCTTGGCTACACGTTGGATCAGCGAGAGTGATTCCGCTGGCGGCAGTGCCCCCGTCCGTGCGTCGTCGAAGAGTGCGCGGTAGCGAGCGACTTCAGGCTCCTGCTCCATCCACATGTTGCCGGTCGGCGTCTCTGTCAGAACGAGGTCGAGCGATGCCATCTGCGGAAAGCTCAGCAGCAGGTACGGCCCGAACATACCTGAGTGCGCTCCGCGAGAGAACGGCAGCACCTGAACGGTGATGTTGGGCTGCTCGGCCATACGTGCCAAGTGGTCGAGCTGGTCGCGCATCACGCTTGGCCCTCCGACCTGCTGGTGCAGAACACCCTCGGCGAGTACGGCCCAGAGCTCCAAAGGGTCTTCGCCAGTGAGCCGTTCCTGTCGGGCGAGCCGCACCTGAACGAACTGGTCGATCTCCTCAGGTGTCTGCCAGGCGCGCGAAGCGACCGTTACCGCGCGTCCATACTCCGCGGTCTGCAAGAGCCCGGGAATCAGCTGGACTTGGTACGTCCGAATGCTGTCGCAGATGGCCTCCATCTCGATCTGGTCGCGATAAGTCTCACCGAGCACGGACCCGTACTGATGCCACCAGCCTTGGCGGCGCCGGCGGTTGGCCGCTCGCGTGAGGACGGTGAGGCGCTCGTGAGTTTCGGGGTCAGTAATCCCGTATGCGTGCAGTAGGGCGACTACATCTGGAGTGCGTACCAGGACGCGGCCGTTCTCCATGCGGCTGATCTTGCCCTTGGTGCAGTCGAGTGCCTCCGCGGCCCCGATCGTGGACAGGCCCGCAGCCTCTCGGTACCTGCGCAACTCGTCGCCCAACTGTCGCCCTAGAACGGTGGAAGGTCGGTCGGTCGTACCGCGCATGCTCATGAGCTCTCTTGTAGCAGAGACGTGTCCTCTTGCTTCTTGGTCTCACTCGAAAGGATGAGAAAAGATTCGAATCTGTCTGTCAACGTTGCGAGTTGAGTTTCTGGACGGTCAGTCTGATGGAGCAGGCACGCAGCGCCAACCGGGGCTGCAGTGCGGGGAGACTTCGCCACTGTCGCCGAACCCTCGGGGGTCGCCATGACCAAGCAGGCCAGCGCATCCACCTACGAGATCACCTGTCGACTCCCTCGGAGTCGCGCCAGCGTCCCTCGGGCTCGTGCCATGCTGCACGCCGTGCTCAGTGACTGGGGTGCTGACCAAGATGTCCTGGACAACGCAGAGTTGCTGCTCTCGGAGTTGGTGACCAATGCGCTGCGTGTACGTGTGCCGAGTGACCGACAGGTGGGCGTACGGATCGCGCGATCCCTGGAGGACGGGCTTCTGAGGCTTGAGGTCAGCGACGCGGGCTCAGGCAGGCCTGAAGTGCAGGCGCCTGGTGATGACGAGCCTGGCGGGCGCGGGCTGTTGCTCGTGGAGGCGTTGGCTCACCGCTGGGGAGTTGATGAGCGCGTGGGTGGGCTCGGGAAGACCGTGTGGGCTGAGCTGAAGGCACCGGACATCGTGGCCGAGCCCGTTGCGAGAGAGGTCGCGGCGGTCATGGTGCGGCCCGGACAGCGGGTGAGGGTGCGGGGGGAGTGGCGTGTGGTCGTCAGCGTGCGGGGTGAACAGCGCGACGCAGGTAACCCCGCCGTGGTGCTGGGCCTGGACGAAGGTCCGGCGCTGCGTGTCCAGGCGACCGAGCCGCTGGCCGTACGCCAGGGCGAGGACTCATGAGTATGGCCGTCCAGCTCGTGATCGATCCGGGAGCGCGACTATGGTCGTAAGCGCATACCTGGCCCGAGGAGGACTCATGAGTGCGCAGCACACCGAGAGACCGCACGCATCATCGCCTCCGCTCAGGACCGTGGCCGACATTCGCGCCGCCCTGCGGGACGGGCGTGGCTTCCCAGGGGACGCCGAGAGCTTCGAGGCCGACCTTGCGCGCGCTTTGGACGCTTCCACCGCCACCGACCTCCACCAGATTGCCGACGTCATCAAGACGTATGCCGGCAGCATCCGTGCGTCCAGTGACCCTGAGTTCGACGATGCATTGCTGGAGGGGCTCGGCCTGATCGCCGAGATCAAGAAAGGCAACCAGGAGTGGGCCGAGTCATCGCCGTGATCACGGCCTCGGCGGCAAAGCGCGCCTCCAAGTGCTCGGTCTGGTCGCCCAGCAGGCTCTCGAAGAGCTGTGGCAGGAGCTGGAGGTCAAACCCAAGCTCGGCATCCGGCGCGGCCTGGTGCAGGGTATCGGCGACACGGTCGTCTACCGGACCCGACTCGAACCACGCGAGGACATGCCAGGCCTCACCGTTGTGTACGTGTACGCGCCACAGCCGCACCCGCCAGCGGTAGCGATCATCCCATCACTCCCGACGACGCGGGCAACGAGTCGAAGAGCTGACGGAGGCCTTCGTGGCTTGGGTGTGCCCTGTCCCGTCCCGACCGTGGGCGGGTGAGGACAGGGCACGTCGGGTGATCAGCCCTTGGTTGGCTTCCCGGGACGCCAGGCACGCAAGTCGTCGTCGGTCAGGCCGTGTTCGCCCTGTTTGGTTGCTCGGTAGCCCGCGAAGAAGGCCGCGGGGGAGCCGCCGTACAGCGGGTCGAACTCGTCGTGCCACTGGGTGAGCCAGGGCTGGAGTTCGAGGAGGCCGGCGAGCAGCGGAGTCATCTGCTCGTCGGACAGCTCGTCGTGGTTCGTGAAGTACGTACTAAGGGCCTGGGCCTGCTCACGGTGGTCCCAGCCCGCCCAGCCGAACAGGTCCGGAGTGCCGGAGATCGAGCCCGTGGCGTAGGAGATGAACCGCTCCTTCGGTACGTCCAGCTTTCCGCGGGCACGCCAGTAGGACGGTTTGAGGAAGTCGGCCGACGCGTACTTCGGCGGTACGGGGATCGAGTCCCGGATCCTCCGCTTGGCGGGCTCGTCTGGGGCGGCGTCTTCCTGGCGCTGGAGGTCCCAGACGTGCTCCCAGTCGGCGCGCTTCCTCAGGCCGGTGGGCTTGTAGCGCAGGGCTGCGAGGAAGGGGACGTGCTCGTTGGCGAGGAGATCCGCGACGACGGTCGCCAGCTCCTTGCGGGGGGCGTACAACTCGGCGACGGAGACGAAGTCCTCGTCGAGGGAGAGTACGGAGGTGAGCTGAGCACGGGTGAGGATGGTCGGCTGGCCGTCTTGGAACCAGAGATCGCGATCCTCGATGTGGTCGAGGAGCCAGGAGCGCAGGGCCTTTGCCTGGAGCGAGTCCCAGCCTTCGGTCGCCCAGCGACGTTTGTACTCGGGGCGCTCGACCATGCCGATGGCGCGGGACGACTCGATGACGTCGATGCGCTTCTGGACAGTGGCCTTGTACGCGTCGGACCAGTGGTCGGGGAGCGTGGTGATGGGGGTGGACTCGTGCCGTTTGAACCACTCGTCGGACGCCTCACCCTTCTTGACACGCCGAGCCAGCACGATCTCGAAGGCCCGCTCACCGAGGGCTAGTTCGGGAACATCGGCCTCGGGAGCGCGAAGGTCTTCGGGGTGCAGGTTGTAGAGGGAGTAGACCTGCCAATCCAGCTCTTCCTGAAGTGCGATCATGCGGGCTCGTGCATATTTCCACTTATCGTGCGCCCCACGCAGGGAATCAATCGTGGGATGACTGGCCAAATGGGCCTGGCCCGCCTCAATTGCTTCTTGGGAAGTCTTTTCGAGAGACGTGGCAAGTGAAATTGGATACTGTGCTGGAAGTGGCAGGTCGAGGAGGTTGGTTCCGTTGAATTGGTAATTCCAAGACCAAGGTTGATCTGCGATGCCGCTTGATGCAGTAGCATTTCCCTTGCAGAAACACACTTGTTTGAGCCAGAAGCATGCTGTTGAGCTGTTCAATACCCCGAGAAGCTTAAGAAAGTCGTATTCGGTGGCTTCTTTGTTGAGTTTTACGACTGGTGCTGTTTGGTTAGAGATTTTTCCTTCCCGCTCCGGCGTGAAGTGGTTATGCGTGGCCACTTCGGCAAAGACGATCATCCACTTGTGGGCATCAGGGTCTTTCGGGAGCTGATGCCACTCCCACCAGGGGCGTCCATCTTTGAAGTAAGTGCCGCCGCCGAAGGTTGCGCGATTTCCTAGATCGGTTCGGTACGGCCAAAGGCGCCGTTCGTCCCCGGGTGTTTCACTGATGTGCCGTAGGTTACGTGCCTCATCGTATGGGTAGAAGGCAAAGTTTCCTTCGCTGAAGGCAAAGTCACGCACCTCGTCGCCGTTTAGAAGCCTACGGATGCTGGAGTTCTTTACGCCTTGGCGATGGAAAACCTCCTGTGTCGCAGTAAATGCCTCATCGGATCCCAGAATTCCATAATATCCCACCCTCAATACGTCTCGCTTCAGCTCGGCCTCCTTCGCTAGATCGATTTGCTCCAGAACTTCTAGAGCTCCGTCTGCTAGGACCCACGGGTGGCGGCCGAAATAGCGTGCTCGGTCCAAGTAATCCACTGCAACCCATTGATCTGCTGATTTGGTGTTGTCGATCTGCTTGATGATCGACTTCCAAACCGGCCCCGGCTGGCCGTCCGGTGGAGTAGAGGTCTCGCCTTGGATGCTTCGCACGGTCTTGATTGTTGTTGCTCGATTGCTGCCAGGACGCCTTCGGCCAACCAAAATCACTGTAGGAGTCTTATGCTCTGGGATGTGGGATCCGGACGAGTCGATCACCTCTGTAAGTTCAACCTTATGGGCAAAATATTCCTCGATCAGCTTCTTCCCGAACTCGCGCTTCATGAAGGAGTTCGCTGTAATCTGGCCGACCATGCCATATCCGCGGCCGTCGGGTTCACCAACCTTCGCCAACTGGAAGAAACGTTCGGCGAAAGGAACGGATAGGGCGTATTTGCCTGCGCATGACGCATACAACTTGCGGTAAAGCTTGTTCAGCTTCGGATCCTTGACGGTGATATACGGCGGGTTTCCCACTACCACGTCGTACCGTCCCTGTTCCAGAATCCCTTTGTGCTCGTGCACGTCCTCCGTCGCATAAGCGAACTCCGCCAGCGGGTCTCCAGACTCTTCGCCGATCAGCGTCAACTCAAGCTGTCGGGCCTTGATGAGGGAGTCACCCACCGCAAGGTGGATCGGCCAGTCATATTGCCCCGCTTGCGCCAGAGTTCTTACGCCAGCTGCTGCCATGGCGGCAAGGAGTAGTCGGAAGCGTGCGATGGCCACTGCGAACGGATTAATGTCTACTCCGTGCACTGCGTTCAGCGCCGCACGTACCTGCTCGTGGAGGTTCTTGTCGGGGCGGCGATGTGCCCACAGCCGGACGATCCTGCGGAAGGCGCCAATCACGAAATGCCCGGATCCGCAGGTCGGATCGATCATTTTCAGTTCACCGAACCGACTCCCCAATTCCCGCACCACTGGGTTCATTGTTCGCTCGAGGATGAAATCCTCAACAAAGTCCGGTGTCTGGAGCAGTGCGTACTTTTCGCGAACGTCGGCCGACAGATCCTGGTACAGGTCACCCAAGAACCGCGTGTCCCACCCCTCCGTGCCGTCCTCGCTCAGCGGGTCGGTGAAGTCATGGACCAGCTCCCCGTCCTCCCGCCGCTCCCGCCAGAACTCCACCAGCGCACGCGCCCCGTCGTGCGAGACGGGGATCTGATACAGCGGGTTGCGCCGCTTGTCGAACAGCAACTTGCCGGCCTGCCCGGAGCCCAGCTCAGCGAACGCCCGCTCCAGCCAGCCTCGGTACGTCGGGTCCTGCTCGTCCTCGACGTACTGCCGGTACCGGGCCTCCGCCAGATCCCGCCGCTCGGCGTCCGGGCCCGTGAGGTACGGCTCCGGGATCAGCCGGTTGTCCTCGCAGAACCGTACGAACACCGTGCCCAGCACCCACGCCACCGCGACCTGCGTGACCCGCTCGTCCAGCCACGCGCTCCAAGTCGCCCCCGTACGACCGAGCTTGAATGCCTGGTCGTACTCGGCCCGCAGTCTCCCCGCGACCGCCTCCGCCGCCCGCACCCGCTCGGCACGCTCCTCCGGCAGCTCGGCCAGCCGTTCCTCCAGCCAGGCATCCCACTTGGGGCTCCCCTTGGGATCGGCCTTCTGCAGCTTGCCGTACTCCGTGCGCAGCGGCTTAAGGACGGTCTCGCCGTCCCGTACCTGCTGGCCGAGGTCGACCTCGACCGCCTTCACCTGCTTGATCAGGTCCGTCAGCAGTGCCTTGGACTTGCGGTCGATCACTTGGTCACGTCTCCTGTCGTCATCCCCACCCACACGCGAGCGGCTCCGTATGCGGCACACGCGCTCAGCGCGTCATCCCCGTAGGCCGCCGGCACCGGCCCCGGCCCTCTCCGGCTTCGCGCGGTGCGCGTTCTGTACCCAGAACTCATTGAGCACGATCCACTCACCGAGCCCCGACTGATACGGCACCGCCACCGTCCCCAGCCGCGGCGGCCGGGCCGGGTCGCTCTGCGGGCACAGCAGCCACAGCGCGCGGCCACCACCCCGCGACCGCTCCGCCAGCCGCTCCAGCACACCCATCGCGTCGTACCGGGCGAAGACCCCGGCATCCGTCAGCAGCAACGGAGCAGCCAACCCGCCCACGCCGCCACTGTTCCCAGAGCCCGTGCCCCCCGGCACCAGCAGCTCCCCGATCCGAGGCTCCACCAGTCCCCACGCCGTCCCCGCGTACTCGGCGAACTTCATCGCCCCCGGCGTCCCGGCCTTCGCCACATCCGCACGCAGGATCGTCTCCCACGTCGGCTTGGGCCGAGGGTCGACCAACTCGTGCAGCGCCCGCACGAACAGCTCGGCCACCGACACCACGACGGCCCCGCCGCCGAAGTCGTCGCGCCCGAGTTCGTCGATCGCATCCCGTGCCCACTCCGTCGGCACCGTCAGTACGCGGAACCCGTCCCGCCGCGCCGACGCCTTCAACCGGTCCTCGGCCGTGCCCGCCGCCGCGAGTTCCGGGTCGTCGGAGTAGCGGTGCGCGGAGACGGTGCCCGTCGGCTGCCGTCGGGCGTCCGACGACAGATAGATCGACGTGCCGTCCGGGTTGCTCGGCAGGTAGCGCAGCGTCCCCGTGCTCTTGCGCGTTGACAGCACCAGGTCGAAGCCGGCGTCCCGCAGGGCCTTCGTCAGCGGGCCGCCTGTAGGCAGAGCATGGCCACCGCGCTCGTTCAGCAACTCCGGGAAGCGGGCCCGTACCCGCTCGTGGACATCCTCCCCGGTCAGGCCCGGCTGCTCGGCCTCCGCCATCCCCGGGATGAGCGGCACCAGGCCGGCCTGGGTGAGGCGCAGCGCCCGTACCAGCGGCAGCTTGCGTGGATAGATCTCCAGGCGGGGCGTCGCGGCGGCATGGCGGGAGGCGGCCACCGCGATCTCCACCATGCGCCGGTCGTCCCACTGCACCGCAGCACTGGGCGGGGGTACGGCCCCCAGTTCGGCCACCACGGTCGCCGCCGTCGGCAGGGTGTCGAGCTCCGACATGCCGTCGGCGATACGGCCGAGCCGATGGGCGTAGTGGAGCAGCCCCGGCGCGGACGGCGTGTCCGGCGCGTCATCCGCGCCCACCTCCAGCGCCAGCAGCCCCGCGCCCATGCTCTCGTCGGCCGCGTCGCGGTTCGGGGCGTGCTGGAACTCGGCCTCGTCCGGCACGAGTTGCTCGACCTCCACCACGGCCCGTACGGCGGCCAGCGCCAGCGCCCGGCGCTGCTCGCGCTCCTGGAGCTGGGTGCCGCGCCGTACGGTCAGCGCGTCCGCGATCTCCGCCGCTGAGGCGACCCGGCCAAGGCCGTGCAGCAGGTCCAGGACCTCGGCGCGCAGCGCCCGTACCGCCGGGTGCTTCTTCCAGCGGGTCCGCTGGTTCTTCAGCATCTGCGGGATGCGGCCCCGCGACAGCCCGAGCGCGTGCGCGACGTCCGTCTGCGTCGGCCAGACCCCGACCTCTGACGGCAGTACGCCCTGTTCGTTGGGCAGGCGCAGCAGCAGCCGTACCATCTCGCACTCGTTGTGGTTCGAGCCGTCCTTGCGCAGTGGCGGTACGAACACCGTGGCGAGCGTGTCGAGGCTGACGCTGCGCAGTGCGCGCTCCGGGAGCGACTGCGCACCGGCGCCGCCGCTCGCCGCCACCGCGTCGGCCGCCGCGGCCTCGGCGGCCGACAGTTCCTCCTTCGCGGCCTTGCGGCCCTCGGGAGTGAGCGGTGCGGCGGGCTTCTCCGCGAGCCTGAGTCGCCACTGTTTGATGCGGTTCAAGACCTCCTTGCGGGTCTTGGCGCCGAGACCGGGGGCGTTGACGAGCTGGCGCTGGCTGTAGTCGAGCAGCTCGCCGACAGTGTTGACGCCCAGGCCGTACACGAACGACTCCGCGGCTGGGCTCAGGCCGGACGACGAGATCAGCGTGTCCCGGTCGACGCGCTCCGCCAGCCGCTCGCGCTGCTGCTCGGCGCTCTCCTCCTCGGCCTCCGGAATGGCGGCATCCGGTGCGGGCTGCGCCGCCTCGCCCTGCGTGGGTGGCGCTGCGTGCCGTGACGGGCGGCGGGACGAGGGCTTCGCCTCGTCCATGGCGAGGAAGATCTTCTTCCAGGCGTCCCGCATCGGCTTGAGGTCCGGGAAGCGCTCGGAGGCGTCCCGGTGCAGTGCCCTCTGGAAGAACGCGACCAGGCCGTCCCGTACCGCCGGGTCGAAGGCGTCGGCGGCGATCCTCGGGTACGGCTCCTTCTCCGGGTCGGTCTGACGCGGCGAGACCTTGCCGTCGCCCCACACCGGGAGCTCTCGGGACGCCATCTCGTGCAGGGTGACGGCCAGGGCGTATCGCTCGGCGTGGGCGTCGTAGACCGAGCGGTCGGTGAGCGTGCCGATGAACGGGTCCAGGTAGCCGTCCGTGCCCGCCGCGGTCTCGTTCACCGGGTAGCCCGCGAGCGAGAAGTCGATCAGCACCAGCTCGCGGGTGCGGTTCGGGCGGATACGGATCGCGATGTTGTCGGGCTTGATGTCGCGGTGCCACACGCCCTCGCCCTCGAGGAAGTCCACCGCGCCGAACAGGTAGTCGCCGTACGCCTCGAGCTGGTCCACGGACAGGCGGCCGAACTCGCGCAGCTGCCGGGCGACCGTCTCCTCCCGGCGTCGGCGCTTCGCACCCGTCGCGGACGGCTCGCCGCTCTCGTCGCGCTCGTCGCCGACGTACTCCATGACCAGGACCGTGCGCGGGCCGATCCGCTGCGGTTCCGGCTCGACCAGGCGGATCACGCGGGAGTCGGGGCGGAGCCGGCCCAGCATCTCGGCCTCGCGACGCAGCACCTCGCCGCGGCTGTCGGACGTGGCGACCTTCAGCACGGCTAGAGACTTCGAGAAGCGCACATCCGAGCCGGCGGTCAGGTCCCGCACCAGGAACGCGCGGCTCGTCGAACCCGTACCGAGGCGGCGTCTGACCTCCCAGCGGCCCGCCAGCACGTCGCCCGCGACCGCGTCCAGAGGGTCCTTCTCGGGTTCGGCCGGGCGCGGGGTCTCGGCCGGCGCAGGCTCGGTCAGGTCCGCTTCGACGACCTCCAGCATCTCCAGGAAGTCGTCCACCGACGACAGCCGGGCGGAGACGTCGTAGGCCGTGGCCGCCTGCACCAGCTCGTCGATGTAAGGGGAGAGACCGTCCACTACGGAGCTGGGGCGCAGGCCCTCGCCCGCCTCGTAGCGAGCGACCAGTTCGGCCTGGCTGGCGGCCGGTGACCTGCCGGTGGCCAGGAGATAGGTGAGTACGCCGAGTCCGTACACGTCCAGGGCGACCGGGTCGGGCCTGAGCGCGGTCAGCTCCGGGGCCAGATACGGGTCCGCGCCCTCGGCGAGATGTGCGCCCGCACGCGAGAAGGTCGTGGGGGCGAACCGCTCGCCATTGCCGGCCCCTCCGTGCTCGGAGCTGCGCTGGACGGCGACCTGCCAGTCCGAGATCTGCAGGTGCGGGCTGGACCAGGCGCCGGTCTCGCTCTCGGAGTCGCTCCGGCGGCTACGGCCGCGCGGGATGACGTGGACCGCGCGGGCCGCCAGGGTGCGGTGGAAGATCCGTCGGCCGTGCGCCGAGCGCACCGTCTCGGCCAGCTGGCGCACCAGCGCCATCCGGCTGAGGATGTCCAGTTTCTCGCCGTACTGGATCAGGTACTCGTCCAGGCGCAGGGTCCGCGGATCGAAATCGAAGATCAGCGCGGGGCCTGCGGAGTGACCGGAGGGGTCGTACTGCTTGAGCTGGACGACGCCGGGGTGCCGGAAGGCGCGCAGCACAGCGGCCTCGCGGCGCGCGGCACGCTCCACGGATGCCCGCAGCTCGGCGTCGGAGCCGCGCTCGCGCAGATAGACACGGACGCGGGCGGCCTCCGGCAGCTCGCTGTGCTGGGCCAGATAGTCGGCCCAGGTCGGGCCCGAGTCGAACGCCTTCCGGCTGAGCAGGTACGGGCCGACCTTGTACTCAGCGTCACTGCGAGCGATGCCGATGCGCTCCAGGGCGGCCTTGATCCGGCGCGAGCGCGCGGCGTCGATCCGGCGGTACTCGTCCTTCGGCGGCTCCTTCAGCATCTCGGCCAGTTGGTGGACGGTGAAGACGCCGTTGCGGTCGTGGGTGGGCAGCCGGTTGCGCAGTGAGGAGTCGGTGAAGCAGACGGCTTCCGAGACCCACACCTTCTCGCCGTGCTGCTTCAGCAGTGTGGCCAGTTCCTTGGCCTTCTTGTTGGCCAGGTGCAGCGGGTTGCCGTGAGGGAGCTGCCGGCCGCTGGGCTGGGTCTGCAGCCAGGTGCCGTTGCGGGACTCGACGGAGCCGTGCCAGTCCTTCAGCTCGATCAGGTGGACGCCGCCCGGGGCGATCACCAGCAGGTCCACTTCCCGGACGTGGCCGGTGTGGGCGGTGAAGGTGAAGTTCGACCAGGCCCGCCACGGATCGTTGTCCGGGAGCTTCTCGCGGATGGCCTCCAGACCCCGGTGCTCATGCTGGAACTCGGAGTCGGTGACCGTTGTCCACCGGCCGTCCCGCATGCGCCTGTCCCCGCTTCGTGTCGCTCTGTGTCGATTGCTGCTGCTCAGACAGCAATATGCCCCGCTCAGATCGTAGCGGGGCCGGGCGGTGGGGTGCAGGTACATGGACGGAGGCCGTGAGCCGTTGCCCCTGCCTGGCGAGGCGGGTCGGCGCCAGCGGTTCGCGCCTTGTTGCCGTCCCTGTCGTTGCTACAGGAATTCATGGTGCGGGAATTCACGAGCTGAGAGTTGGGTTTTTAACTCTGGGCGGTCTTCCGAACGGACTGCTGTAGAACCAAACCGACTGCTGAAGTAGGCTACAGTGGTGTGGTGCACTGGACGGGAACTGTCCTGTGCCCACTTTGTGCTGTTTTCCATAGGGATTGGGCAAGGGGAGGGCAGTTGAACGAGCTGAAGATCATGACGGCAGCGCTCGCTCTCGCGCTGGCGGTGATCTGCGGGCTGGGCGCCGCCTTCTGGCGACTGGCTCGGATGGGCGGCGTTGATCAGGCGTTGGCGACGGGTGGAGGGGTGTTCATCGCCGTGGCCATGCTGGCGTTCGTCGTCTTGAGCTACATACGGTCCGAGTGAGGTCCACCGGGCATGATGGGCGGACCGGCGGGACAGGTGCTCACGGCGGAACAGGATGAGAACGGCAGGAGTCGAGGGTGGAGAAGGCGTCGAGAGGTCCGTCGTTGGGACGTGCGCTGGATGGTCTGCGCGAGGCGATGGCACCCCAGGACGCCCTCCTGCTGGCCATGGCCTTGACGCTCTTGCGTCACGAGGCGGACGCCGACGAGTCCGATGACTGGAGCCACCGGACTCGCGCTCGCGATGCGTGGGGCACTCTCGCGACGGGAGCCTGGTGGCGAGACCCCTACGAGCTGTCGCCCATCATTCGGAGCGGTCTGGATGTCTGGGAATCGCGCCACGTTCGGCTGGAGAACCTGCCGCACCTCGCCGACGTGCGCGCACACCAGCTCGTCCCTCTTGTCGAGTGGGCGACTGCGACACGGGAACCCGCAGCGCTTTTCGAAGAATGTCTGCGCCATACCCAGACGACGGGCAAGGGCGGCAGCTACTACACGCCGCCTGACATCGCCCATCTGCTGATCGACCTGATGGAGCCCCGGGCCGGTGAGACCGTCTACGACCCGGTGTGCGGATCGGGTGGTTTCCTCCTGCGGGCCCATGAGTACGTCGAGTCCGCCGACGGCAACTCCCGCCTGGGGCTGTACGGACAGGACGTGAACAGGACCGCCGTGCAGACCGCCGCGATGAACCTCTCCGTGCACGGCGCTGAGGCGCATCTGGCAGGTCCCTCTTCGACCCTGACCGATGACCGGTTTCCGGACCAGACCTTCGACGTGGTCGTGGCCAACCCGCCCTTCAACCAGTCGGGGTGGGACGATCGTGAGAGCCGACACTACGATCCGCGCTGGCGCTACGGCCCGCCACCGGCCGGCAACGCCAACTTCGCCTGGGCTCAGCACGTGGTGAGCAAGCTGTCCCGTACCCGAGCCGGACGCGGTGCGCTCCTGCTGCCCACGGGTGCCGCCTCCGGAGCGAAAGCCGGGGAACGGGACATCCGCGCACGCATGCTGGAACACGACGTCCTGAGCTGCGTGGTGGAGCTGCCCGCCGGACTGGTCCCCCATGTGCGCAATCCCGTGAGCCTGTGGTTGTTCACCTGGAGCAAGACACCTCACGAGAACTGGGGCAGCAGTGACCGGTCAGGTCAGTTCTTGCTGATTGATGCCCGTGAGACCGCGGTAACCGTCGGGCGTGGCCGCCGCGCCGTGCCGAAGCAGGCACGAGAGCGCATTGTCACGGCCTTCGCGGCCTGGCGGGGAGCAGAGGGAGCGGCGCGCTACGAAGATGTGCCCGGCTGGTGCAGGTCGGTGTCCTTGGACGAGATCGCCGAGCGCAAGCACGACGTGTTGCCTTCACATCATGTTGGCGCACCCGCTGTCGAGACAGAGGATGTGAGTGGAGAAGAGCGAATCGCCGATCTGACCGACGAGTTGTACGAGCTCTTCGCGAAGTCGCACAGTCTGGAAGAGGAACTGCGCGAACTGCTGGGGAAGTTGTGATGGTGAGCGGGCTGGACGAGCGGTTGCGGCTGCTCCCACCGCAATGGGATGTGGTGCCCTTGGGGGAACTGCGGTCGGTGCAGTTGATCGGTTACGGCATCACTCGCCCCGGTCAACACACCGAGGGTGGTGTGGGAATGATCCGTGCCGCGGATGTCCAGGACGGACAGTTGCGCAGCAATGAGCCAAGGCGCATCGATCCCCGCGTTCACGAAGAGAACCCACGGAGTCAGCTGGAGGCCGGCGACGTCGTCGTGGTTCTGGTGGGCCGTGTGGGTCAGGCGGCGGTTGTCACCGAGGAGTTCCGCCACTGGAACACCTCTCGGACTGTCGGGATCATCCGCGCGGACGAGCCCGGTGAGGCGGCGTGGCTGAGATTGTGGCTCGGTTCGCCGGAGGTGCGCGAATGGTGCGCGCAGCAGGCCACCGGTTCCACGCTGCATCGCACGTTGAGTCTGGCGGCGCTACGCACACTTCCCGTGCCCGTTCCCCCTGTGGAGTCGAGGCCTGCACTGCTGGGCGCGATGCGCCTTCTGGAGGCGAAGGAATCGACCAATGCGCGCATCGCCGCATGCGCCACAGAACTGGTCGATGGGCACTTCGCGATGCTGGCCGGGCGCAGCGGAGCATGGGCGGACAGAACCATCGGCGCGCTCGCGGAGCTGCATGCCGGCACCTCGTCACGTCCGCGGTCGGACGACGTTGAGTTGCCCACGCAGCAGGACATCGATTTTGCGGCACCTGCCGACATCCTGCAGAGCGAGTGGCCGCACCTCCATGAGACGGAGCACCATTTCGCCGCCGCCCCGAAGGGTGCCCTGATGTGCGAGCCGCATTCCCTGCTGGTCGCCTCCAGAGAAGACGGGGTGAGGGCGGTCATGAACAAAGCGCCGGTCATTCCCGGCCGGGGAGTGCTCGTGCTGAGCCCCACGTCCGTGACCGACGCCCTCTGGCTGCTCCATGACATCCGCCTGCGCAGTGCCGAACTGGCAGCGACCGCACAAGGGTCCGCCGGCCGTGAGATCAGTCGGCGCGCATTCGCAGCGACCGAGGTCAGATGGCCCCCGTACGAGGTGCGCGAGCAGTTCGCACAGCTCGCCGACCGCCTACACGAACGGGCATACACGGCACTCGCGGAGAACAGGATGCTGCGCGTGCTGCGAGGGCGGATTCTCGACAGCTTCCTGTCGGGGGCCTTTCCAAGGAAGTCTGCCTCCTGACAGGGGGCGATGGCGGTCGTCCAGAAGGCTTCACGGGGAAAGGCCTTACCGCATCCCATCGTTGATATGAAAATCTGATCACCATGGGGAACGGTCATGGTGATGAGTCGATCTTCGATGCCAGTGCAGCAGGAGGCAGGGAAGGAGGGAAAGACCTGGCCGGGCGCGTCGAAAGCGACTCGGTCCAGTGGGTGCTGCAGCCCCGCGGCAGCGCCAGGATGCGCGGGCCGCAACACTTCGACCACTCGGTGCGAAGAGGAATCCGGCTCGTGGACTACGAGCGCGTTCTCGGAGAGGATGCGGACACCCTCAAGCGGATCTTCCCCGACGGAGTGGCGCGCCTGTGGGGCTCGACGCCCACGCAGCACACCGGGAACGCCAAGGCCGTCGCACTGCGGGACCGCAAGGTCGGCGACGAGGTCCTCTTCTACGCACAGAACACGTTCATAGCCCGCGCCCGCATTCTGGGGCTCCTTCGCAACCGCGACTTGGCAGCAGCGGTCTGGGGCGTTGACGAGGAGACGCAGAGCACCTGGGAGTACATCATGGCCCTGGGCGACATCGTCGAGTTCCACGTGCCGGCACAGCCCATACTGACTGCCCTGGCAATGACACCTCCACTGCGCAGCCTCACCCTCGTCAGGGCTGCAGAACGCCGTCGGCACCTGCGTCTTCTGGATGGACAGGCAGCCGTTGCGGCGAAACGGTCATCCGCTGGGAGAGAGCCCTCCACTCCTGCCAAGACGATGGGTCGCGGAGAACTCCTGCACGCACTTGGAAAGCTCGACGCCGACGTACCGGACGAGCGCCGTACCCGTCATGGGTCCCTCACACTGCTCTGGGCCATTGGCCGCTTGGCGTCGGGGCAAGGCCGCCTGGCGTCGGCTGACGTCTGTCGAAGCCAACTCGAGCCCATCCTGCACGAGTTCGGCACTCCGGGTGTGTCCGTGTCACTCGAGTACCCGTTTCGTCACCTGAGTGGCCATGGGCTGTGGGATGTCGTAGGTACGGAGCGGCGGCGACCGGACCCGGTGTCGCTGGCGGCTTCCGTCGAGTCAGGAGCCCAAGCAGGACTCCGCCCAGAAGCCGCAAGGCTGCTCCGGCAGCCGCTCGCCCGAGCCGAGGCGATTGGTCTGCTGTGCACCACCTACTTCGAGAATATTGATCAGGAAGAACTCCTGGAGCGGGTGGGTCTTGGTGGCTACGCGCACGCAAGCGGGGCGGAGGAAGGTGACGGCGAGCGCGATGGCGGCAGTGAGTCCGCCCGGCCCAGTGGGCGTCGCCAGGTCACCTCTTCACGCCCTGACCGGGATCAGCGTCTTGTGAACAGGGTCAAACTGCTGCACCAGCATGGGTGCCAAGTGTGCGGGCTTCGGCTGGAGACACGATTCGGCCACTACAGCGAGGCAGCACACATCAGAGGACTCGGAAGCCCGCACGACGGGCCGGACACACTGTCCAACATGCTGTGTCTGTGCCCCAACCATCACGTCCAGTTCGACACCCTGACCATCTTCATAGACGAGCACTGGAACGTGCGGAGGAGCAGGGACGGCCAGTCCATTGGCACGCTCAGGCGCCATCCCGAACACGCCGTCGACGAGCAGTACGTCGAGTACCACCGAGCGCTCTGCGGGGGGAACCGCTCTAGCGCCGCCCGCAACTGATGCTGCTGGCTTCGTACTTGGTGTGAATCATGGCGGGATACCCGGCTCTGGCCTGAACTGCGCTCTTTCCGTTTCAACTGCTTCCTCGCACCCTGCGATGAGAGGTGATTCGGGCGAAAGCAGCGGATCGACGGGGGAGCCGCGATGGTCGAGCCGATCTACGTACCGGTACTGCCGACGACCCGTGCGGCCGTGACTGCCTACGCCCATGTGGATCCCGGCCTGCGAAAACGGATCGCGCCCCTATGGACAATCCTCCCGCGCACCGGGCCTGAACGCCCGCGAGGGCGACTCATGGTCCCCGACCCGGAGCCCGACGAAGCGGCACTGCGCCACTGGTTGACACCGCGCGTGGCCGGTCTCATCGACGTCATGGACGGCATGACCGGGTGGATTGACGCGATCCATGTCGAACGCCTCGACGCTTCCGCGGAGGCCTTGTGGCGGCTGGCCACCACAAGCAGCCTGCGGTTGGTGACGGGGCCGGAACGAACTCCGAAGCAGCAACGCTATGCCGCAGGTCTGTCCTTCCTGAGCGGGCTCGGCCTCGGCAAGGCGCCCACGAGAGGTCCGTACCGTGATTACCGGGCTCGTGCCATGGCCCGCTGGATCGTGGAGTCCGATGACTTCCGAGGCACCGACGGCCTCGGCGCGAGTGAGGCGGAACGCTGGCTGTACGCGTGCGCGTATGGCGACGGAGCACGCAATGCGGCAACGCCGAGAAATGGATCCAGGTCGGTCATATCCAGCATCTGAGCTTCGTCGTGCAACAACTGGCGTTGTGAGGACCCCAGGTTGTTCGCCCCGGCATGTCGATGTCACCCGTTAGGGTGAATCTCGTTCGTGTAGGCAACCGGGTTTTCGCGCCGCTGTGCGGCATGCCCTGGCCTGCTCAGGTGTCTCGTGCTGCCCGGGGATCTCCAGTGACTCTGCTACGCATGGCCGTTCATGACCTTGTCAAAGAATGCGACGCAGTCACGCTGGGGGAGAACCTGTCCCGGCGATTCCGTGTCGTCCACGGATACGAGGCGGGCGAGAGCGAGCAACGCTCCTGGCGGAACAGCCTGCCCGCCCTCGCTGACGTGCTCGTGGACGTGGGACTCGGGAACGTTGAGATGCTCATCGAGTACCCGGTCCCATTGTCCAGTTACCGTGTGGACGTCCTCCTCTGTGGAATCCATCCTGTGACTGGTGAGCCGTCCTATGTGGCCATCGAACTCAAGCAGTGGACCAAGGCTCGCCCTGTTCCCGATGCCGAAGACCTCGTACTCGTCGACGGGATGGGCAACGTGGCCCGTCTTCACCCCGTTGCCCAAGTTCGCCGTTACTGCGACCACATCGCCGACTTCACCAAGTCCCTTCACGGCTGCGAACACCGCATCAGCGGCGCGGCATACCTGCACAATGCCACGGACCAAGGCGTCGACCAGCTCTTCGCCTTCGCTCCCGACGCGCATGGGCAGCTCTTCACGGGCTCCAGCAGGGAGAAGTTCCAGAAGTTCCTCGCTGAGCGACTCGCTCCCGCAGCTGGTGTGCAGGCGGCTGATGCTCTGCGTCCGGAACGCGTTGCTCCCAGCAAAAAGCTCATGGACGTTGCCGCAGAGGGGATCGCGGACCGCAGCCAGTTCAACCTGCTCAATGAGCAAAGAGTTGCCTACGCCCTGGTCATGCGCGCGGTGAAGAAGGCCAGGGATGCCGACTTCAAGGAGGTCGTCGTCGTCACGGGAGGGCCTGGCTCAGGAAAGAGCGTCATCGCTCTCGAACTGCTCGGTGAGCTCTACAGAAACGATCTTTCCGCTTTGCATGCCACCGGGTCCAAGGCGTTTACCACCACGCTGCAACAGGCAACGGCGCCGAATGACCCTCGGGTCAAGAAGCTCTTCCGCTACTTCTACGAGTTCTCCCGGGTAGAGAAGAACGGCTTCGACGTACTTCTGTGCGATGAGGCGCACCGTATCCGCGACCCCTACATCCCGCCCAAGTACAGGGGCAGGCATCGCCGACAGGTCGAGGAACTACTTGACGCCGCCCGAGTGCCCGTCTTCCTTCTGGATGAGCACCAGGTCGTACGCCCTGGGGAAATGGGTGCCGTCGGCGCGATCGACAAGGCTGCCCGGGCCATGAACCTGCCTGTCCGTCATGTTCACCTCGGAGGCCAGTTCCGCTGCGGCGGCAGCCGGGCATACGAGGAGTGGGTGCTGCGTCTGCTAAGCCTCTCGCCTGGTGGGCCACTGCCTTGGCAAGGCGACGACCACTTCTCGGTTCAGTTGGCGGACACCCCGCAGGAGTTCGAAGCGGTTCTCCGCTCACACCACGAGGCTGGCGGGCAGGCCCGAATGACCGCGGGCTTCTGCTGGCCCTGGAGCAGGCCCGTCAGGGACTCCGACAACGTCGTGGGACTCGTCGACGACGTCAGCCTTCCCGAATGGGGCTGGGCGCGCCCGTGGAACGTCCAGAGCGACCGTTCCGTGGGCGGCTACCCGTCAAAAAACCTGTGGGCCACTGACCCCGCCGGATTCTCCCAAGTCGGCTGCATTTACACCGCCCAAGGATTTGAATACGACTGGAACGGCGTGATCCTTGGCCCCGACCTGGTGTGGCGCGACGGTGCATGGGTCGCGGACAGGCAGGCGACCAAGGACACCGTCGTCGCTGGCGCTTCAGAGCAGGAGTTCGCATATCTCATACGCAATACCTACAAAGTGCTGCTCACTCGAGGCATGCGGGGCACCGTGCTCTTCTCGACGGATAGAGCGACGCGGGAGATGCTCCGCACACTTGTGAAGGGGCCGTAGTTGCCGCTGAGGTTGAAAGGGTGGGGTGACAGCGGACGTTGGCGGTGTTACGTCATCGTCATGAGGTATGCGGATGGCGGCGGTCTGACCGCTGCGGGGCGGGCGAAGCGTGAGGCGCTGCGTTTCGAGGCCGCGGAGATGTTCGAGCAGGGGGTGCGGCCGCCGGAGGTGGCCCGCAGGTTACGGGTGTCGCGGAAGTCGGCGTACGCCTGGCACGCCGTCTGGCGGGACGGCGGCAGGCCGGCCCTGGCCTCCAAGGGGCCCGGCGGCTTTCCGTGTCAGCTCAGCGACGCCAAGGCAAATCGCCTGCAGGCCGAGCTGGAGGCCGGCCCTGCGGCGCACGGCTGGGTGGAGGACCAGAGGTGGACCCTCGCGCGTGTGGCCGAGCTGATCCACCGGCTGTTCGGGCACCGGTACACCCCGCGCGGGGTTTCGTATCTGCTGCACCGGCTGGGCTGGTCACCGCAGCTCCCCGCGCACCGGGCCGTCGAGCGCGACGAGCAGGCCGTGGCCAGGTGGCGGGAGGAGCAGTGGTCGCGGGTAAGAGGACGGCCCAGCTCCTGGGCGCGTGGATAGCCTTCGAGGACGAGGCCGGGCAGGACCTGAAGCCCGGCAAGGGCCGGACCTGGTCGCGGCGGGGCAGGACGCCGCTGGTCAAGGTGACGGGCAAGGGTTCGGGCCGGGTCCTGATGGCCGGGATGATCTGCGTCAGGCCGGGCCGCGAGACCCGTCTGATCTACCAGAAGTGGATCAGAGCCGAACTGAGTGGCCGTTGACAGTGCTCGTCCGTGATCTCGTAGAGGCTCTCCCTGAGTTGGGGCACTTTGAGCATCACCCCGACCAACTGGGCCAGCGGCCTGCGATCGCCCTCGAACAGCGGCGTATACCAGATTTCGCGGTCGATCTGCGCATCGCTCAGCCGTTTCAGCATGCCCGCCACGCTCTCCCGAGAAGCCCGTGCTGTCCATGAGACCCAGCGCCTTGCCTGAGAGACGTTCCGCGTACTCCCGCACACTGCGGGTCAGTTCGGCCGCCCAGCCGTCGTTCACGCGGCGCAGGCTCTGGAAACCGAGGGTGCCGCGCAGGACCTGCTCGATCTCCTCGGCGAACTCCTCGTGGTCCCCGATCTGCCGGTACGTGTGAGCCAGGTACTGCACGAAGGCGGACCACTCGGGGAGGGCTGCCAGCGTGTGCAGGTCGAGATGGCCGTACGAGGTCATGGCCCTGTCCACCATGTCGATGAGCGTGGAGTTCAGCTCAGCAACCTGGCGGCCCACGAAGCCCCGGAGTTTCCGGGCCCGTTCCTCGTCGGTCGCGGCCAGTGCGATCAGGCCCACCTCGCCCTGCTCGACACGGCCCGCCCTCCCTGCCAGGTTCCAGAAGTCCGAGGCGGGGATGTCCGTCCCGTACGGGAACTGGTGTGAGGCCAGGACGACGTTCGCCACGGGGAAGTTGACACCCTGGGCGGTGGTCGTCGTGGACACCAGGTGGGCCAGATCTCCATCAGGTATTCCGTCAGGACGCGGATGTCGTCCGGCAGGCCGCGATGGTGGATGCCGACTCCCTCGGCGAGCAGCCCGCTGAGCGGGAAGTCCGCGCCGAACTCCTCTTCGACCACGTTCTGCACCGCCCGCAGGTCCTCGCCGACCTCGGTCATGTCCGCCCGGTCGTCCGCGACCTGCCGGGCGATCGACCAGGCGAAGTCCGGACGCTGGGCCAGCGTGATGGTCTGCCCGCGGTCGGCGAGGACCGAGGCCGTCGCCGCGGCCAGTGCGGTTTCTGCCGGGTTGCCGAGGAGGTTGGAGAGGTAGAACGGCGTCAGCCGAGGGTCCGGGGAGGTTCCCGGGTGCAGGAGGAGGGTGCGGCCGTCCTCGTCCAGTACCTTCCAGAGCGGGGCGAGCGCGGGGTCGGCCAGAGAGACGGAGCCGCCCCCGGCAGATGCGGTCAGCCCGGCCCACGGCTCCTCGTCACGCAGCCGGGTGTACTCGTCGAGCGACCAGTTGGCGCGGCTCCACTCGCCCATCGGTCTGACGTCGGCGCTGTCTCACCCGAGGAGACGGCGGTGTCCATCGCCGCGGACATCATTGCCGCGCGCTCCGGTGCCCCATGTCTGCCGTTGCGCGCCACCCACGGCTCGATTCATCGCTCTGCAGGGCTGTGAGCATGGCTTCGACCAGTGCTGGACGGCTGTGCCGGGGTGGGGCGTGGAGGCGTCCCACCCCGGCCGGGTGTCATCGGATGTGCTTGACCGGCTTGGTGGCGGCATTGAGGAGGTACTCCAGGGGGCCGCGGCGGAAGAAGCGGGACCAGATCGTGGCGAACACGATCGCCCCGAGGACGTACATGATCAGGGGCAGCCAGGACTGCTGGGTGCCTGTTCCGGCGGGCGTGGAAAACACGGACTGTGCGACGAAGTGGCCGACGTAGGCGGTCAGGGACATGGTGCCCACGGCGATGACCGGTTTCGCCAGGCGGCGCAGTCGCGGCAGGCGGTCAATGAGCACCGTCGCGCCCACGATCACGAGGATCGCGACTCCGACGCTGCCGATGATGTCGAACGTGGTGCCGCTGTGCGGCCCGGCCGTCAGGAGCGACGACGCCGGCATATCGGGGAACGACCCGCCGTCGAGGGGTACCGACCCGCTGGCGGGGGGCATCGAACCGCTGGCTGGGGGCATCGAACCGGAGCCGCCGGACGACGACCCGCCTTCCGCCGTGCTCCGCAACGCGCCCTTGCCGGCGAGCAGCAGGGACATGCCGTAGGCGGCCGCGGTGAGGGAGGCGCCGAGCGCGGCCAGGCGCTTCTGGACAGTGCCGGAGGACAGGTCGAGGCGGCCCAGGGCCATGCCCGCGATCACGAACGACATCCACGTGAGCGCCGGGTAGAAGCCGGTAATCACCACCGCGGACACACCGCTCTGAAAGGCCAACCACCCGCCAGCCGCGTCCCCAACCTCTCAGGGCAATACACCTAGGCCAGACGCCCCAGCTCGTGCGAGGCCGCCGTCACCGTGCTGTGCAGTTCACGGGTGACCTCGGCGAGGTGTTCCGGGGTGCCGAGGCTCTCGGGCAGGACGACGGAGACGGCGAGCGGCAGCGGGTCACCGGCCGCGAAGACGGGCGCGGCGACGGAGATGATGCCCGGGATGACACCGCTGTGCGTCACGACATGGCCCTGTTCGCGGACCTGGGCCCGTACGGCCGCGAGCCGCTCGCCCGTCCACTCGGCCTCCTTGCCGCGCAGCTCACCGCCGAGCACCTCCTCGGTGAGGCTCTCGGGCAGATGGGCCAGGAAGACCTGGCCGACGGATGAGGTGAGCAGGGGGAGGGTGGCGCCGACGCGCACGGTCAGGGGCAGCGGGCGGGTGCCGTACGCCCAGCTGACCACGATCGGGCCGCGGTCACCCCAGACCGCGAGGTTCACGGAGTGGCCCGTGCGGTCGCGGAGTTGCATGGCGTGGCCGCCGGCCACCGCGACCTCGTTGGTGCGGCGCAGCGCCTCGGCGCCCATGCGGCGCATGGTGGCCCCGAAGTCGTAGAGGCCGGACGCGGGATCCTGCGAGGTCAGGCCGATACGGCCGAGGCTGACGAGGTAACGGTGCACCTTGCTGGGCTGCATACCGCTGGCCTGCGCGATGGCCGAGAGACTCAGCGCGCCGCCGCCGCTCTCCAGGGCCAGCAGGACCCGCATCGCGGTCTCGACGGACTGGATGCCCTGCCGTTCCCCGTTCTCCTTGGGGTCTGTCGTGGTCACGGCACCGCCCTCTCCCCTGCCGGTGGTGGAACGCGATCAGCCTATCGACGCGACAGACCGACCGGCGTCTTCAAACGGATCTTACATTCACTATTGCGGAACGCGTTACGTTCTGGTGAACTGCGAATCGGTGGCGCTCACCGCCACCCCGGCCGGCTGCTTCCCCGCCGCGTCGACGGCCCCGCTCGCAGCCACCCTTGAGCCGCAAGCCGCCTTCTGTCAGCGCACCCGCAGCGCTCCCGAGTGCCCCGGTCACTCCCCGACCCGCACCGCTCCCCGCCCGCACCTCCCCTCGCCGCACAGGCGATCCCCGAGGAGACCCCCGTTATGAAGCTGATCGGCCTCGAAGAGCACTTCGTGACCCCCGACCTGGTGGGCCACGGCGCGTCCACCGCTTCCGTCGCCCAGCCCCAGGCCTGGGCCGAGGCCTCCCGCCGGCTCCTCGACCTCACCGAGGAACGTCTCGACGACATGGACGCGGCAGGCCTGGACATGCAGGTGCTGTCGCTCAACTCCCCCGGCCTCCAGGCGGAGAAGGACCCGGCCGCCGCCGTACGCCAGGCGATCACCGTCAACGACTTCCTGACCGGCGTCATCGCCGAGCACCCCGACCGCTTCTCCGGCTTCGCCGCCCTGCCCCTGCAGGACCCGAAGGCCGCCGCCGACGAGCTGGAACGCGCGGTCACCCAGCTCGGACTGCGTGGCGCCCTGGTCAACGCGCACACCCACGGCCGGTACCTCGACGACCCCGAGCTGCGTGTCGTCTGGGAGCGTGCCGAGCACCTCGACGTACCGCTCTATCTGCACCCGGCCAACGGCGTCGACACCGCGCACGTCCTCTCGGGCCACCCCGAGCTCGTCGGGCCGATGTGGAGCTGGGGCATCGACACGGCCACCCATGTGCTGCGGCTGATCTTCGGCGGCGTCTTCGACGACTTCCCGAACGCCAAACTGCTGCTCGGCCACATGGGAGAGGGACTGCCGTTCGTGCTGTGGCGCATGGACTCCCGCTGGGACTTCCACGCCCACCACGGCATCGAGCTGAAGCGGGGCCGCCCCTCGGAGTACATCCGCGACAACCTCTACATCACCACCAGCGGCGTCTGCTCCGCCCCGCCGCTGCTGACCGCGCTGCTCTCGATGGGCGCCGACCACATCCTCTTCGGCACCGACTACCCCTTCGAGGACATCGAGACGGCCACCGACTTCCTGCGGAAGGCGCCGATCAGCGACGCCGACCGCCAGAAGATCGGCCACCTCAACGCCGAGAAGCTGCTCGGCCTCTCCCCGGCCCCCGCACCCGCGTACGCCGGTGCCTGAGGCACCGGACCGGAAGGGCACGCACATGTACGACGTCGCCGTCATCGGGTACGGACCCGTGGGCATGGTCACGGCGGCACTGCTCGGTCAGGCAGGCCATGACGTGATCGTGCTGGAGCGCTACCCCACCCTCTACAACCTGCCGCGCGCCGCCATCTTCGACGACGAGACGATGCGCACGTTCGACCGCCTCGGCATCTCCGAGGCCCTGCTGCCCACGCTGCACGTCCAGCGGAACTACGAATGGCTGGGCGGCGCGGGCGAGCTGCTCATCGAGCACGACTTCGCCGCCGTCGGCGGCCAGGGCTGGGCGGAGTGGTACATGATGTACCAGCCGTACCTGGAGGACGCCCTCGACGGCCTGGTCCGAGGTCTCGAGAACGTCCGGATCCGGATGGACTGCCGGGTCACCGGACTCCACCACACGGATCTGGGTGTGGACATCCAGGTCGAGGACGACGACGACGCCGTCTCCGCCCGGTACGTCGTGGCCTGCGACGGCGGCAACAGCTTCACCCGCTCGTGGCTGGGCGTCGGTCAGGAGGACCACGGCTTCTCCGAGCCGTGGATGGTCTGCGACTTCCGGCTGACGGAGGGCGGCGGCGCCGACATCCCCAAGGCCCGGCAGGTCTGCGACCCGAAGCAGCCGATATCGATCATCTCGCTGGGCCCGAAGCACCACCGGTTCAGCTTCATGCTCGACTCGGCGGACTCCTTCTCCGTCGAGCGGGAGCCCGACCGGGTGTGGGCCAGGGTCGCCGCCTACGTCGACCGTGCGCAGGCCGAGCTGATCCGCGTCGCCACGTACACGTTCCGCTCGCTGGTCGCGGAGCGCTGGCGCAGTGGCCGGATCCTGCTGGCCGGGGACGCGGCCCACCAGATGCCGCCGTTCCTCGGGCAGGGCATGTGCTCGGGTATCCGGGACGCCCAGAACATCGCGTTCAAACTCGACGCCGTGCTGCGCGGCGCCGACGACGCGCTGCTCGACACGTACCAGAGCGAACGCGAGCCGCATGTCCGGGCCATCATCGCCAAGGGCATCGAGCTGGGCCGGGTGCAGACCATGCGCGACCCGGTGGCCGCCGCCGAGCGGGACGCCCGGCTGATCGCGCAGCGCGAGGCGAACGGGCGCCCCGAGAAAATGCGGTTCCCCGGCCTCGGCCCCGGTCTGCACGACGCGTCCGCGCAGGCCGGGCAGCTCATGCCGCACGGCCGGGTCGAGTCGCACGGCACCGAGGGGCTCTTCGACACCGTACTCGGCCGTGGCTTCGTCCTCCTCGTCGACGGCCGCGAGGGCGCCTCGCTCGACGCCTCGGCCATGGCAAAAGCCACTCGGCTCGGCGTCGCCGTCCACCACCTCACCGACCGTCGCCTCACCACCGAGGGGTTCACCGACGTCGGCGGCGTCTACGGGCGCTGGTTCGACGAGACCGGCCGTGCCGCCGTTCTGTGGCGGCCCGACTTCTACATCCTCGGCACCGCGGACACGCCCTCCGGCGTCCCGGCGCTCCTCGAAACCCTTGCCACCGCAGTCGAGCCCGTGCAGGCTCCTGCCACCGTCGGAGAAAGGATCCGGCCATGACCGCTCCCTCTGTCATCCGCCCGCGAGTCACCAGAGTGCCCGCGAACACCTTCATCCTGGTCGCCGCCTGGATCGTCTCCTCCCTGGAGGGCTACGACCTCGCCGTGTACGGCGTCACCGTCCCCTCCATCCTGGGTGACCCCTCGCTCGGCATCGACAAGGCCGAGGCGGGCACGATCGGCTCGCTCGTCGGCATCGGGATGCTGATCGGCGCGGCCATCGCCGGAGCTCTCGTCCACCGCACCGGCCCCCGTCGGCTGCTGCTCGCCGGGACCACCCTGTTCACACTCGGCATGGCGATCTGCACGGTCGCGGGCGGTGTCCCGTCCTTCGGCGCCGGACGCCTGGTCGTCGGCCTGGGCCTGGGTGTCGTCCTGCCGACGATCAACGCGTACGTGGCCGATCTCAGCGACCCGGGCCACCGCAGCCGCAACGTCGCCCTCATCATGAGCGGCTACGCGGCAGGCGCCCTGCTCTCCCCGCTGCTCGGCACCGCCCTGCTCCCGGACGTCTCGTACCGCTGGCTGTACGTGATCGGTGTGATCCCGGTGTTCGTGGCCATCCCGCTCGTGCTCAGGCTGCCGGAGAGCCCGTTCCACCTGAGCCGTACGGGTCGGGTGGCCGAGGCACGCGAGGTGGAGGAGCGGCTCGGTCTCGCCCCGTCCGAGGCCGAGCCGGCCGCGGACCCCGGCCGCTGGCTGGGCCTCGGCTCGCTGCTGACGGGTGGCCTCACCGTGTCGACCGTCCTGTTCTGGGCCATGTCCTTCTGCGGACTCCTGCTGGTCTTCGGCATCAGCACCTGGCTGCCCAGCATCATGCAGGCCGCCGGTTTCTCCCTCGGCTCGGCGCTGCTGCAGACCGCGGCGATGTGGCTGGGCGTCGGCGTCGGGGCGATCGTCGGCGGGCGGATCGCGGACGCGCTGGGCGCCAAGCGGGTCGTGGTCGTCGCGTTCCTGGTCGGCACACTCAGCCTGATCGCGATGAGCACCCGGCCGCCGACGGCCGTGATGTTCGTGCTCATGTTCATCAGCGGCTTCGGGTTCATCGGTTCGCAGATCCTCGGCAACGCGTTCATCGTGACCCGCTACCCGGACGCCGTCCGCGGCAACGGTCTCGCCTGGGCCCTGTCCATCGGCCGGTTCGGCGCCATCGTCGGCCCGTCCCTGGGCGCGTTCGTCCTCAGCTCGGGCGCCGACATCGAATGGGCCTTCTACGCCTTCGCCGTCCCCGCCCTCGTCGGGGCGTTCGCGGCAGGTGCCGTACCCCGGGCCCGAACAGCGGCCGCGTAACCGCTTCGCTGGTCCACGAGTCCTGGGGCCGGCGGATCGTCTTCGGCTCCGGCACCGCACGGGAGGACGTCCCGTGCGGTGCCGGATCCCGCATTTCAAGGTGACGGCACCCGGCTTCCGCCCGCGTCCTGAGGAAGGAGTCGCGGATGTCGTCGCGAGGGGTTGACGGAGGCGTGTGGGGCGGTCACCTTCGACAGCGAATCGTGACGGGAGCGCTCCCACGCCCCGCTGTCGAAGGGATGGCCCACCATGCAGACGCCTCGCCCCTTACCCCGTACGTCCGGCCGTGTCTCCCGGAGGGCCTTCGTCGCGGGCGCCGCCGCCGGCGTCGTCACCGCCGTCTCCTCTCCCACCTGGGCGGCCGCCGACGACGCGCGGGCCCGGTTCCATACGGTGGGCCGGGTCGGACGGGCCGCCGATGGGACGGTCCAGTACAGCTGGCCCGGCGTCTGCTTCGAGGGGCGGTTCCGCGGGACCGGGGTCGGCATCGTCCTCGACGACGCCGACAACGACTACGACGTCCAGATCGACGGGACGACCGCCGCGACTCTGGTGACCCCGGGCCGGACCGTCTCCTGGCTGGACGGGCTGCCCGACACCGAGCACCGCGTACGGGTGGTCAAACGCACCGAGAGCCCCTGGACGGCCGGGCGGTTCGGCGGATTCGTCGCGGCCCCGGGTGGCGTGATCCTCGCCAGGCCCCGGGCGCGGAGCAGGCAGATCGAGTTCATCGGTGATTCGTTCACGGCCGGGTACGGCAATGTCTCCGGCACGCGGGACTGTTCGAGCAATGGCGGGGTCAACCGGAACAGCAACGCCGATCTCACATTCGGCGCCCTCACCGCGCGAAAACTCGACGCCGACTTCCAGATCAACGCATTCTCCGGTCTCGGCATGGTCCGCAATTACAACGGCACAAACACGGGCGTCGACTTTCGTACGTACTACGACCGCGCCCTGCTGCATGTCGACGGCGACGTCTGGCAAAAACCGGATTCCTGGCAGCCGCGGGTCGTCGTCATCGGCCTGGGCATCAACGACTTCTCGACCCCGCTCAATCCCGGCGAGCGCTGGACGACCGAGGGCGCGCTGGTCGCCGCGTACAAGAGTGCCTACCACGGTTTCCTCGACAAGCTGCGCACGCGATACGGCCCCCGGACATTCCTCGTGGTCGCCGCCACCCGCCTGTGGAACACCACCGCGTTCGCCGAGGCCACCCGGCGGATCGTCGAGGAACGAAACCTGCGGGGCGACGACCGGGTCCGCCACTGGTACTACGACGCTCCCGGACTCGATTTCCTGGGCTGCGACTGGCATCCCTCGGTCAACGACCACCGGATCGTCTCGGGTCTGCTCGACGAGTTCCTGGCGGGGCTGTCGCTGCGCTGGTAGCAGGGCCGGCGCCGTTCTTGTCGTTCCCCGTGTTCTCAGGCCGTCAGCGGCTGCCCGGGCGTCAGCGCGTCGAGGAGGCCGGCGTGGTGGAGTTCCGCGACGGGGGCCAGCAGGTCGGGGTGGCGGAGCAGGGCGGCCGCCCGGCGGTCGTTCTCGTCCGGGGTGAGGAGGCGGCGGAAGGCGGCCGGTGAAGCGCCGGTGTGGCGGCGGGCGGACGGGGAGGTCACCGCGGTCACGGCGTCCCGGGCCAGGTCGGGATCGGTGAGCAGTCCGGCCGCCCAGCTGGCGACGACCTCGTCCACCCAGGTCCGCCAGGCGTATTCGTCCGCTACGGGGGTCTCGTCGGAGCCGGTGATCCAGTCGAGCCGGGCGGAGCCGCCGGGTCCGGCGACGCCCACGAGCGCCGCGTCCATCGGCGTCGGGTAGCGCAGCCAGGCCGCCACGGTCACCGCCTGGTGGGCCTGTGCTGCGCAGAGCGCGGCGTCCAGGGCGCCGCCGCCCGCCGGGTAGGCGCGCGTCAGCCACTGGGTGGTCGCCGCTATGAGGGGGGAGAGTTCTTTGTGCACTGGGCCGGCCGTCCGTGGGTACTGGGGAGCACACGGAAAACGTAGCCGGATGCCGCCGGCCCGGAAATGGCGCGGGCCACGGAAGGGAGGTGTCCTCGGCCACATGGTCCGGTCGACCCGACCACCAAGGGATCAATGCGCCGGATGCGGACGTGGAGGAGTTTCACTGACCTCCGCGAGAGCCCGCCCGACACCGACGGCCGGGACGCGTCGAAAGGAACGAGAAATGGGACACGGCGGAGACGTGGTCGAGGAATTGAAGACCGACCACCGCGAAGTGGAAGAGCTCTTCGGAAAGATCGAGCAACTGCCGTCCGGGAATGCGCAGCGCAAGGAATACGCGGACCTGGTCACCATCGAACTGGTACGGCACTCCGTAGCGGAGGAGGCGTACCTCTACCCGGCGGTCCGTAAGCATGTGAGGGACGGTGACGCGCTCGCCGACCGGGAGCTGGAGGATCATGCCGAGGCCGAGCGGACCATGAAGGATCTGGAGCGGTGCGAGGCCAACGATCCCGATTTCGACCGGCTGATCGCCCAGCTCATGACCCAGATCAGGCAGCATGTGCGGGACGAGGAGAGCAATCTCTTCCCGCGCCTGTCCCAGTCCTGTTCGGTCGAGATGCTCGAAGAACTCGGTGAGAAGGTGCGGATGGCCAAGAAGACGGCTCCCACCCGCCCGCACCCGGCCGCGCCGTCCAAGCCTCCGGCCAACAAGTTGCTCGCCCCCGGCCTCGGCCTCGTCGACCGCATGCGCGACGCGATGACCGGGCGCGGCAAGAGCTCCTGAGCGACGGGCTCCGCCGGCGGGGCGTTGGGCTCAGGGCAGGCTTCGACGCCCTGAACCCTTCGGCGTCCGCCCCGCGGGTGTCCTACCGTGGAGCGCCATGAAGCTCTTGATCGTCGGCGGCAGCGGGTTCCTGGGAACCGAGTTGGCGCGCCGGGCCGCGGCGGCGGGATACGAGACGGCGGCGACCTACGCCTCCCGCCCCGGTACGGCCCCGGACGTCGCCTGGCGCGCCCTCGATGTCCGGGACGCCGCGCAGGTGACCAGGGTGGTGGCCGATGTGGCCCCCTCGGTCGTCGTCAACGCGTCGAGCGGCGGGGCCGACTGGGCGGTCACCGCCGAGGGCTCACTGCGCGTGGCGATGGCCGCGGTGGAGCACGGCTGCCGCCTGGTCCATGTGTCCAGCGACGCCGTGTTCTCGGGCGACCGGGTCCACTACGACGAGACGTGCCTCCCCGACCCCGTCACTCCCTACGGTGCCGCGAAGGCCGCGGCGGAGACCGGCGTCCGGCTGCTGGCGCCGCACGCGGTCGTGGTACGTACGTCGCTGATCATCGGGGACGCCGGAACCCGGTCCGTGCACGAACAGCATGTGCACGACCTGGTGGCCGGTGTCCTCGCCGGAGTGCTGTTCACCGACGTCGTGCGCTGCCCGGTGCACGTGTCCGACCTGGCTGCGGCGCTGCTGGAGCCGGCCGTGTGCGAGTCCGTCGAGGGCGGTGTGTGGCACATCGCGGGCCCGGAGGCCCTGAGCCGTCACCAACTCGGTGTCCTCGTCGCCCGCCGCGACGGGCTCGACACGTCACTGCTGCCCGCCGGACGACGAGTCGACGGCGGCCTGCGTGGGGCCCTCGATGTCCGGCTGGACAGCCGTGCCACTCGACGGCGGTTGCGTACTCCGCTTCGTGGCGCGCGGGAGTTCCTCGCGGCAGGGACGTGAGGCGTGCGTCGCACGTCACCGGGACGTGGTGGGCTCCGGTGGGGCGAGGTTGCGGCGGTAGAAGCGGCGGTAGGCGCGGACGGTGGGGCCGTCGTCTGCGGACCAGAGGTCCTTGGCCACGGGGCGCATCCAGCGCAGGATGGCGACGTCCGCGTCGTGGTTGCGGCGTACCAGGCGCCAGACGAAGGCCGCCCAGAGCCGGTTGACCGGCCACAGCAGCCAGTCGGGGCCGAGTTTGCGGACGATCAGGCCCCAGGTGGCGATCGTGACTCCGGGGCGTACGGGGCTCACGGCCGCGACGAAGGCCATCGAGGGTGGTGTGTCGGCGGGTTCCGGACCCCGCTGTGGGGTGACCAGGGCCGTGGTCGGGTTCACCAACGAGGCCAGGGCGTACGGGCGGAAGTGGTGGATGCGGGTGCCGTCCGGGTCGGCGGGCTGGATACGGAACGAGAAGTGCCGGCCTTCGTCGCGCAGGATGACGGAGGTCATCCGGCGGCCGGGGCTGTGTGTGTAGGGCCAGTGCGCGACGTCGGTGACGTGTTCGCTGATGGGGAGCAGGTCCGTGTAGCAGATCAGTACCCGGCCCGCCAGGTGCATATGGCGGCGGCGGTCCTCGGCGAAGTCCAGGCCGGTCAGCGGCTCCGCCGGTCCCAGGCCGTGCCAGAACCAGATGATCCCCGCCCGCTCGGTGACGGGGACACTCCGCTGGGTGGCCCGCGGCGGGATGCGGTCCGCTCCGGGGATCTTCCGGCAGATGCCTTCCGTGTCGAACTCCCAGGCATGGAAGCCGCAGACGAGGTGTTCCCCGCTGACCTTCCCGCAGCGGCTGAGGTCCGCCCCCATGTGGCAGCACTGGCTGTCGATCATGCCGAGCCGCCCGTCGTCGGTCCGGAACAGCGCGTACTGCCGGCTCATGTACGTCACCGGGACCACCTCGCCGCACGACAGATGGCTGCTGAAGCGGGCGAAGTACCAGCCGACCGGCACACGTTCCTGCTCGTCGCCGACGGCGGGAAGGAGTCGGTCGTCGAGCTCGCGGTCGTAGGGGCGCGTTCGGCCGCGCCGGAGCTTCATGCGGTGATCTCCTCCTCGTTCACGGGGCAGGCCGGTGTCGGGCCGGGTGCCGTCCAGGTGTAGGCGTCCGGGTCGAAGTGGTTCAGGTGGTGGAGGAGTTGGCCGGTGGACCAGGGCCAGCAGAAGGTGTTGCGTCCGCTCGGGCTGAAGTAATAGCTGCTGCAGCCACCAGAGTTGTAGACAGTGGTGCTCAGCGCCTCCTGGACGGCGGCGTTGAAGCGGGCCTGTACAGCGGGTCGCAGGTCCAGGGAGGCCTTGCCCGCGGTACGCAGATGGGCCAGTGCCGCCGTGAGGTGGGCCAGTTGGCCCTCGACGACGGTGACGGTGGAGGTGGAGCCGGTCAGTACGTTCGGGCCCAGCAGCAGGAAGAGGTTCGGGAAGCCGCTGACGCTGGTGCCGAGGTAGGCCTGGGGGCCGTCGCCGTCCCAGGTGTCCCGGAGCGTACGGCCGTGCGTGCCGTGCACGTTCCGGGCCAGCGGCAGCTCGCCGACGTGGAAGCCCGTGGCCAGGACGATCACATCGGCCTCGGCCTCACTGCCGTCGGCGCCGATGACCCGGTTTCCGTCCACCTCGGCCAGGGCGGTCGGGTGGAGCCGGACGTGAGGGCGGGACAGCGCCGGGTAGTACGTGCTCGATGTCAGCAGCCGTTTGCAGCCCAGCCGGTAGTCCGGGGTGAGTGCCCGGCGCAGCCCCGGATCCCGGACCGCCCGGCGCAGATGGGCCCGTGCGGCGGCCTCCACCGGTCGGACGAGCCGGGGGTGGCGGAAGGCGTAGCCGAGGCCCTCCTGGACGCGGTACTGGGCGGCCCGCAGGACACGTTGGGCGCCCGGCGCGCGCAGCCAGCCGGGGATGCCGTGATCCGGCTTGGGCAGCAGCCAGTGGGCGGTGCGTTGGAAGACGTGCACGTCGGCGGCCCGCTCCTGGATCGCGGGGACCACCTGCACGGCGGAGGCCCCGCTGCCGATGACCGCGATCCGTCGTCCGGTCAGCCGGACCGAGGGGTCCCAGCGGGCGGTGTGCACCACCGGGCCGTCGAACTCGGTCAGTCCCGGGACCTCGGGCCATCGTGGGCGTCGCCAGGGGCCGGTCGCCAGGACGAGTACGGGGGCGCTGTACGGGCCGTCGTTCGTCTCCAGGTGCCAGCGCCGTTCCCGGTCGTCCCAGCGGGCCTCCCGTACATCGACGCCGTGGCGCAGTGACGGGCCGATGCCGTGCCGCCGTACCGTCGTCCGCAAGTAGTCGTGGATCTCCCGCTGTTCGGCGAAGATCCGGCTCCACTGACGGGTTCGGGGCGAAGGAGTAGCTGTACAGCGAGGACGGGACGTCGCACGCGCATCCCGGGTAGGTGTTCTCCCGCCAGGTGCCGCCCACCTCCGGTGCTCTCTCCAGTACCAGGATGTCCTGGTGGCCCTCCTGGCGCAGCCTGATGGCAGCGCCGATTCCGGAAACCCCCGCACCCACCACGATGATCTCTGCGTTCGCCACGCCCTCAGTGTGGAAGGCTGCGCGACGCCGCCGTCAGGGCGTGAACCGGCGTCTGCGGGGAGCGCGCGGAGCATACGCGGAAGCGGCTCGTCCGCGCGGACGAGCCGCTTCCGCGTGCGTGTCTCAGCGGGCGGAGTACGTGCTTCAGCGGGCGGAGCGCGCGATGCCGGCCATCACCTCGACGGTCCGGTCGAGTTCGGTCTCCGTGTTGTAGTAGTGCGGGGAGAGCCGTACCAGAGGGTGGACGCCTCGGTTCTCCGTGTCGAACTGGGTGTGTTCGGGGACCGTGGTCGTGACGTTGATGCCGTGGCGGGCGAGCGCGGCGGCGACCTCGGGCGCGGGCAGGCCGTCGACCTTGGCGGTGACGATGGCGCACCGGTGGGCGCCGAGATCGTGGGTGGTGACGCCGGGCAGGTCGTCGAGCCGGTCGCGGAGATACGCGCCGAGGGCGACGGCTCGCTCGCCGATCCGGTCCAGGCCCAGGTCGAGGGCCTGGCGTACGGCCGTGTCCAGGCCGAGGACGTCGGCGTAGCTCTTCTCCCAGGTCTCGAAGCGCCGGGCGCCGGGGCGCCAGGTGAAGCCGCGCTCGCCGTCCCAGACGGCCGACTCGATCTCGCAGACGTACGGGTCCAGGTACTCCAGCGCCTCGTGCCGCACCCACAGGAAGCCCGTTCCGCGTGGGCCGCGCAGGAACTTGCGGCCGGTGCCGGTGAGCAGGTCGCAGCCGATGGCGGCGACGTCGACGGGGAACTGGCCCACGGACTGCGTGGCGTCCAGCAGGAACGGCACCCCGGCGGCGCGGGTGATCCGGCCGATCTCGGCGGCCGGGTTGACCAGACCGCCGCTGGTGGGGACGTGGGTGACGCCGACGAGCCTGGTGCGCTCGTCGATCAGGTCGGCCAGGGCGGCGGTGTCGAGCTGTCCGGACTCGTCGTCCGGGACGACGACGATCTCCGCGCCGGTGCGTTGGGCGACCTGGAAATAGGCGAGCACGCTGCTTCCGTACTCGTCCCGGCCGGTGAGGATGCGGTCGCCCGGCTTGAACGTCATCGCATAGAACGCGGCGTTCCAGGCGTGGGTCGAGTTGTCGAACAGCGCGACCTCCTCGGGCCGCCCGCCCACCAGTCGGGCGAGGCTCGCGTAGGTGGCGTCGATCCTCTCCTGTTCCTGCCGCGCCGCCTCGTAGCCGCCGATGGCCGCCTCCAGTTCCAGATGGGCGGTGACGGTGTCCAGGGTCCGGCGGGAGAGCAGGGCGGCTCCGGCGTTGTTGAGGTGCACGCGGTTGGCGGTGCCCGGGGTGTCCCCGCGCAGTGCGTCGATATTCATGTCCATGCCCACACCCTTCCCACGCGTCAGCGCTCGGTGAACTGGGCCCGGCCCGGCTGGTCGGCGTTCGGGATGGGTGGTGCCGGTGTCGTACGGCCCTACGGCTCTCTTGTCACCCACGGACAAACACCGGCCCCACAGGACTCATCTCCCGCAAACAGAACGGCGATCGCCCCGCCCGCTCCTTCCCCGCTGCCATATTCGAAAGCCCCTTCGGAGGTGGCTGTGACGCCAGAGGTGACGACATCCCGGGCCAGGCAGTCGGCGGAGCGGGCGGTGACACCCGTGCCTGCCTCAACCGCTGCCCCGACCGCCGACCCGGCCGGCGGCCGCGCCATCGATCGCTTCGCCTACCTCGAGAGCCGTCGGGCGCGGGCGGTCGCTCTCGGTGGGCCGCGACGGCGTGGTGAGTACGGCGCCGAGAGCGGATCGACCTGCTGCTGGACGCGGGGTCGTTCACCGAGACCGGCCTGTTCGTGCGGGCCCGGCCCACCGGCGACGGCGCCCACCGCCCGTGCGGCGACGGCGTGGTCACCGGGCACGGCACGGTCGACGGCCGCCCCGTCTGTGTGTTCGCCCAGGACTCCACGATTTTCGGCGGCACCATGGGCGAGGCCTTCGGCGAGAAGACGCTCGCCCTGATGGACCTCGCCCTGAAGACCGGCTGTCCGGTCATCGGGCTCAACGACGGCGGTGGCGCCCGTATCCAGGAGGGGGTCACCTCGCTCGCCCGCTACGCCGAGCTGGTCCGGCGCAACGTACGGGCCTGCGGGGTGATCCCGCAGATCTCGGTCGTCCTCGGACCGTGCGCCGGCGGGGCCGCGTACTCGCCCGCCATCACCGACTTCACCGTGATGGTGGACTGCGCCTCGCACATGTTCGTCACCGGGCCCGACGTCATCGAGACGGTCACCGGCGAGCGCACCAGCGCCGAGGAACTGGGCGGCGCCCGTACCAGCAACACCGTCAACGGCAACGCGCACTACCTCGCCGCCGACGAGGTGGACGCCCTCGACACCGTACGGGACCTGCTGTCGTACCTGCCCGCCGACAATCTGGAGCAGCCGCCTCGGTACGCGCCGGGGGCCGCGCCCGACGGTCTGCGCCTCGACGCGGTCGTGCCGGACCGGCTCGGGCAGGCGTACGACATGCGGGACATCCTGCGTGAGGTCGTGGATGACGGTGAACTCCTCGAGATACAGGAGCTGTTCGCGCCGAACATCATCTGTGCCCTGGCCCTCGTCGAGGGCGCTTCGGTCGGTGTCGTCGCCAACCAGCCGCTGCACGCCGCCGGCTTCCTCGACATCGACGCCTCCGAGAAGGCGGCGCGCTTCGTACGGTTCTGCGACGCGTTCGGTATCCCGCTGCTGACCTTCGCCGACGTCCCCGGCCATCTCTCCGGTGCCCGTCAGGAGCAGGCCGGGATCATCCGGCGGGGCGCCAAACTGCTGTACGCGTACGCCGAGGCGACCGTCCCCAAGGTCACGGTGGTGGTGCGCAAGGCGTACGGCGGCGGATACGCGGTGATGGGCTCCAAGCACCTGGGCGCCGACATCAATCTGGCCTGGCCCACCGCGCGCATCGCCGTCATGGGCGCCGGCGCGGTCGGCGTCCTGCACCGGCGCGAACTCGCCGCCGCGGCCGACCCCGACGCGCTGCGCGCCCGCCTCGTCGCCGCGTACGAGAGCACCCACGGGACGGCGGCGGCGACGTGGGCGCCCACCTCGGCTACACCGCCGACGCCGACGCGGCGGCCGCCTTCGCGGCGGGCGAGGTCTGAGCCCCCACGTATGACGTCGAAGGGCCCGGGAGGGCAAACCTCCCGGGCTCAACGCCGGGGCATCCTCGCCAGAAACAGGTGAAGTCCAGCGGCTGCTCGGCCAGGCTGCGCGCCGACTCCTTGTCACAAGAAACCAACTGTCGCTACGTCAGCCGGAGTTAGAGCCCGTCACGCACCATCGCGGCGACGATGCGGACGTGCCGGTCGGCCGCCGTGTTCGAGAACTCGTTCTCGTAGTTGAGACCGTACGGCCAGAAGTGGCCACCACCGGTGGAGATCTTGGCGCTCGACCCGTCGTACTGCCGGACGAGTGCCGTGGCCTGCGCGCCCGTCCATGTGCCGCTGCCGCCCAACCGCGACCAGCCCGCGCTCGTGCCCACGCCGATGGTGTGGGCGATCTCGTGCAGCGCGGTCCGCTCGGTCATGTAGCCGCGGTTGCCGAAGCGGATGGTCCCGTTGATGTTGCCGTCGGCGGTGGGCACGCCCGGGTTGTAGTGGACGGTGATGTTCTTGCCCAGGTCGCTGAGGTTGTTGTACCGGGCGACGGCGGCGTTCATGGCCGCCGTGATGAGGTTGTACGCCGTCTGCTGGTCCTGGGTGGGGTTGCTCGCCCGTACGAGGGTCCAGGTGATGGTGGCCGCCGCGGCCCGCTGCTGGGGCACCGGCGCGGCCTGCGATGCGGCCTGCGGAACGGCTTGCGCGACACCGGGTCCAGCCAGAAGCGCGGCGGCCAGCGCGGCTATGAGCGCCTTCTCGCGCAGTGAACTCATGTGGGGGTCCTCCTGTGTGCGTGGGGGAGTGATCAAGCGCCGATCTTGCCGACGCCCGCCCCGGCCCGTACGAGGGCGGGGACGTTGTTCGCGGGTCCAGCGTGTAGGTGCAGTAGGTGCGAGGCTCGATCACGGTGCCGTTGGTCTCGCATGTACCGGACCCGGTGAAGACGTTGTTTCGCTGGACGAGCCGGCCGGGCTCGGAGGCGTCGTCAGCGCTCCGGATTGACATGCCCCTCGCCCTGAAGGGCGAGGATTCTGGCCTTGTCCGCCGGCTGCTGTGCCGCTAGGCGGCGCGGTTTCCGGTGGGGAATCCGTGGCTTCCTGTTTCTTCGCGCCGTGCCGGGATTGCTCCTGGTCTTACCGGCGCTCCGCAGGCCGATACCGCCTCGAACACCTACTGCCGCCAGGAACATGTGAGCGAGATGTCACCGGCGCCGCGCACTGCCCCGGCTCCGCCGGAACAACACCGCGAGATTCACTTCACCCCTGTTCCGAAGGCCGGAGCACTGCGAATGAATCACGGTCGCGGGCGCGACCGTCGCGGCGAGCAACAGGGCAAGCGTGACAGCGGGAATCGCGCGTAACGACGACCTCATGTGGTTCCTCCCGGGGAGGGGGCGGATCTTCCTGGGCCGTGCGAGAACGGGAAGCAACAGGGAAGCGACAGGGACTAGAAAGCGCTTTCAGTTTCCTGAATGCTAAGCACGTGTTTTGGGCATGTCAATGAAGTCGTGCCCGCCTCCGTGTTGTGGAAGGGAGTGTCGTGACGCCACGACATCGCATCGTCCGAGCCTTGGCACCCATGGTTCCCCTGGTCCTCGGCGCGGGCCTGATGGCCGCGCCGCCGGCGGCCGCGGACGTATCGGCCTCGGCGACCGCGGACGTGTCGGCCGCGGCGGCGCAGAGCGCGGTCACCGTACGGATCGACCCGTCGTACCGGCAGCAGGAGTTCGAGGGATGGGGGACAAGCCTCGTCTGGTTCGCCAACGCCACGGGCCGCTACCCGGAACCCATCCGAAGACAGCTCGTGGACATGCTGTTCGACGAGGACGGCCTCGCCCTCAACATCGCCCGCTACAACATCGGCGGCGGCAACGCCCCGGACGTCCGCAAGGACTACATGAAGACGGGCGCGACCATGGACGGCTTCTGGAAGGCCCCCGAGGGAACCACCCGGCAGCACATGGAGTGGTGGAACCCCGACAACCCCGACCACTGGGACTGGGACGCCGACGCGGGCCAGCGCTGGTGGGTGGACCAGATCAAGGACAAGATCACCAAGTGGGAGGCGTTCAGCAACTCGCCGCCCTGGTTCCAGACCGTCAGCGGCTATGTCTCCGGCGGCTTCGACGCGAACACGGACCAGATCCGCGCGGACCGCGTCGACGAGTTCGCCACGTATCTGGTGCGCGTGACCGAGGAGTTGGAGAAGAGGCACGGCATCGACTTCGACACCATCGCCCCCCTCAACGAGCCCAACACCAACTACTGGGGTACTCAGATCGGCGCGGACGGCCAGCCCACGGGCGGACGCCAGGAGGGCGCGCACGCGGGACCGGCGCTCCAGCAGAAGGTGGTCCTCGCGCTCGCCAAGGCGCTCGAAGGGGCCCGGACCGACGCCGAGATCTCGGCGATGGACGAGACCAACCCCACGATCTTCACCCAGAACTGGAACGCCTACGACGCCTCCGCGCGAGCCGCACTCCCCCAGCTCAACGTGCACACGTACGGCACCGGCATGCGCACCAGCGCCCGTGACATCGCCAAGGGCGCGGACAAAAAGCTCTGGATGAGCGAGGTCGAGGGCACCTGGGGCACGGGCACCGACTTCACGAGCATGGAACCGGGGCTCGGCATCGCCACCCGCATGGTCGACGACATGCGTGAACTGGAGCCCTCGGCCTGGGTGTTCTGGCAGCCGATCGAGGACTCCATCCCGCAGGCCGCGGCCGGCAAGAACTGGGGCAGCATCCACGTCCCGTTCAACTGCACGGCGGAGGACACCCTGGAGACCTGTCCGATCCGGGCCAACTCCAAGTTCCACACCATCCGGAACTTCACCCACCACATCCGCCCCGGCGACCACTTCGTGAAGGTCGACGACGCGTCCAGCGTCGCCGCCGTGAAGAAGTCAGGCCGTGCGGCGACCGTCGTACACGTCAACAGCGGCACGTCCGCGCGCTCCGTCACCCTCGACCTCTCGCGCTTCGCCAAGGTCTCCCCGCGGGCGACCGTCATCCCCGTCGTGACCAGCGCCGACGGCGCCCTTGTCGAGGGCACCCCGGTCCGGGTGACTGACCGGCGGGCCACCCTCGACGTCCCCGCGAAGTCGGTCACGACCTTCCTGGTCGAGGGCGTCAGCGGCGTGGCGAAGGACGCCGCCCTGGTCCGGCCCGGGCACGTCTACCGGCTCCAGGGCGCACAGAGCGGCAAGTCACTGGCCCCGTCGGAGGACGGCACCGGTGTCGTCATCCGCACGACCGACGCCGCGAGTGCCCAGCAGTTGTGGTCCGTCGAGAAGCTGACCCCGGGCACCGACAACCGCGAGCGCTACGCCGTCACCAGCGCGACAACCGGCAAGCGACTCGCCGTACGCGACAACCAAGCCGTGCTGGAAGACCCGAGCCCGGAAGGCGGCGAGGTCCCCGAAGCCGCCCAGTGGATCATGTCGACGACGGGCGACGGCAGTTGGACGTTCGTGAACGCCGCCACCGGCCGCCTGATCGACGTCACCGGGCAGTCCTCGGCGGACGGCGCCAAGGTGTCGGCGTACACCCCGACCTCGGCGGCGAACCAGCGCTGGGCCGTGACCGACGAGACCGTGCTGCGCACGGAGCCGGCCAAGGCCTTCACCGTCCCCGGTCTGCGGCCGAAGCTGCCGGAGACGGTGACGCCGGTGTTCCGTGACGGCGCCCGGGGTTCGCTCCCCGTGGTGTGGGACCTCCCCTCGGACCGCAAGTGGCGCGATCCCGGGACGGTACGGGTCACGGGTGAGGCGACCGACGCCCTCGGCCGGAAGATCCGCGCGAAGGCCGTCGTCACCGTCGACACGATCGCCTCGACCCTCCCGGGCCGCGCCAAGACGTACGTGGGCGGCGAGCCGGAACTGCCGACGACGGTCGTGGCCGTCGGCAGGCACGGCGGCCGGACCGACCTTCCCGTGACTTGGGAAGCGGCACCAGACGGAGCATTCGACAAGACCGGCGTCGTAACCCTGCGCGGCACCGCCCGGGTCGTCGACGGCAGCACGGTCGACGCGACGGTACGTGTGCAGGTCACGGAACCGGTGGCGGCCAACATCGCGCCCGACGAGAACGTCTCCGTGGGCGCCACGTTCACCGAGAGCGGCTACTCCGCGGAGGGCCTGCGCAACGGCAACACCGCCGAGAAGGCCTGGTCCAACTGGAAGTCGGGCACCAAGAACCCCTCCGACACGATCACCTTCACCCTGCCGAAGGCCCGCGACCTCACCCGGCTCGTCGCCCACTTCCACCGGGACGGGACCAACGTGTCCTTCCCCGAGAGCCTCAAGGTCCAGATCCGGACGCCCGACGACGGCACGTGGACCGACGCGAGCGAATCCATCACGGTCGGCACCGAGGGCACACCCGTGATCGACGTCCCACTGACAACGGGAGCGGCGACCGCCGTGCGCGTGGTCATGACCGCACGCCCGGGCGGCTACATCACCATGAGTGAGATCGAGGTGTACGCCAAGGCCCCCAGCACCTCCTCGGACGCGGCCGCCTCGTCCATCGAGGTCGCCGGGAGCCCGTCGCATCCTTCGACCGTTCCTGGAGACTGAGCCGGAGTGAGTCCTGTTGCCAGGATTCATGCTCAGCCGTCGGCCCTGAGGTCTTCGAGGAGTTCACGGTCGCGGCGGCCGAGGCGGCGTTCCTGCCGCTGCCGAAGCGGCAGCGTCTGATCGACGAGGTGATCCGCCCGGGTCACGCGGCGCTGCGCTGACGCCTGTCGAGCTTGCGGGTCGCGGGCGGCCGCACGACACCGAACCGCCGCCGGTGGCTCCGGCGGCGGTCGGCGAGCTCCTCAGGCGTGGGCGCGTACCCGCGTCACCACTGGCAGTGGACGTGGGTGCTGTGCCCGCTGTGGCCCGGCCCCAGTACGAGCTTGGCGCCGTACGACGTACACGCCTTCATCAGACGCTTCGCCTTGGTCAGGCCGGGCCCACGGGTGGAGACGTACGAGCCGTTGACGATGTCGACGTCGAACGCCCGCCCCTTGTAGTGGGCCGAGTTCGGCGAGTGCTTGCTGCCGGCGATCGCCGTGACGCGGAAGGTGAACCGCTTCTTCGCGTTCAGCTGCTGCATGGCGTGGAGCATCTTCGCGTTCAGCGCGACCTTGACACCCCGCGGGTGGGCGTACCTGCTGGTGTACGCCTTCTTGCCGCGCGCGGCGTCCCTGATGTTGGCCTTCGCCGTCGAACGGGCGTCCTTCACCCCGCTGACGTGGTGGTTGAGCAGTTTGATGCCGTTGTTCTTGGCGATCTTCTTCGCCGACGCCTGGGCCGACGGTGTGGCGGTGGTCTCCGCGGCGGCGGCCGCTGCGGTCGTGCGCGGTGCGGCGGGCTGAGCGACGGCGGGCAGGGCCGCGCCGGCCGTGAGCGACGATGCGAGGGCGACGGAGGCCAGGAGCCTGGTGGGCTTCATGCGCTGTGGTTCCTTCCGGGTGTCGGGGTTGCCGAGTGGGGCGCAAGGAGCCGGACAGGGCGCACGCGCCCTGTCCGGACTTGGGCGGTGCTCAGTTGACGACCTTGAGCTGCTTCGGCCAGCCGTGCTTGTTCGCGGTGCGGAACAGCTCCCTGATGTCCTTGGGCGAGAGCTTGATGCAGCCCAGGGAGTAGTAGTCCCCGGCTCCGTCCCAGCGGTACGGGCTGTCGCCGTTCGTCTTCCTGCCCTGCTTGCCGTCGGGGAGCATCTCGCTGTGGATGAACAGCGCGTCGCGCACGACCTTGCGCTGGCCGGGCTTCGGCTTGCACCACTTGTTGGAGACGGGGATGGCGTAGCCGTTGATGCCCTTCTCCCCGCCGTTCTTCCTCGTCGTCTGCTTGCCGACGTTGTACGTCCCGGTGGGCAGCCATCCCGCGTTCTTGGCGCACTCGTTCGTGCTGCCGTTGCCGGATCCGGCCCGCCAGTCGTCGATCTTCCGGTCCTTGCCCGGCTGGCTCTTCATGTAGTACAGCCGCGACTTGGTGGGGTCGGACCAATTCTTGTTGAAGAGGAAGTAGTACTTGCTGGTCTTGCCGGCGGCCTTCGCGACGGCCGGTGCGTCGGCGGCCACCACGCCGCCCGGCGCCGGCGCCGCCTGGGTGGGCTGCGCGACGGCCATGACGCCGCCCGCCAGCAGCACACCTGTCAGGGCCGCACTCGTGAATCGGTTCACTGTCCCGCTCCTCCAGTTCTCGGAAATCCCCCGCGTTCGTCGGGGAGCGGCTCGATCCTGAATGGCCGATCCTGTGCGAACCTTGGCGAATCCTTGGCCCGCTGGTCATGCCGTGCGCTGGATAGCATGTGGGGCCGGGGGAGGAGAAACGGATGGACACTGAGTTGGGCGTGCTCGGCTCCGTCGAGGCACGCATTGCCGGCAGACCGGTCGACCTCGGTCCCGCGCGCCAGCGGTGCGTCCTCGCGGTTCTGGTCGTCGAGGCCAACCACCACGTCCCGGTCGACGAACTCACCTACCGGGTCTGGGGACACAGCCCTCCGCGCGAGCCCCGTGGCAGCCTGTACAGCTACCTCTCCCGATTACGCCGTGTCCTCGGCGACGCCGAGGACGTGCGCCTCGACCGACAGGCGGGCGGCTACCTCCTGACCGTGGATCCGGGGGCCGTGGATCTGCACCGTTTCCGTGACCTGATCGCGCGGGCGCGCGCCGCCACCGACGAGGCCGCCGCTGCCGCCCTGTTCGACGACGCGCTCGGACTGTGGCGGGGACCGGCCTTCGGCACCCTCGACACCCCGTGGCTCAGCGATCTGCGCGACGTCCTGGCCCAGGAGCGGGTCACCGCCCAGCTCGACCGCAACGACATCCAGCTGAGCCGGGGGCGCCACGCCGAACTGATCGCCGGTCTCCTCGCGCTGACGGCCGAGCACCCGCTGGACGAGCGCCTCGCCGGCCAGTACATGCTCGCCCTGTACCGAAGTGGCCGCCCGTCCAGCGCACTTGCCGTCTACCAGGACATCCACGACAGGCTGGCCGAGGAGCTCGGGACCAGTCCGCACCCGTCCCTGCAGGACCTCCACCAGGAGATCCTGCGGTCCTCCCCGTCCCTCGCCGTGTCGCCGACCGCCCCCGCGTCCGCGCACGCACAGGACACGACCGCGCCGCAGTCCCTCCCCGACCCGTCGCCCGGGCCCGTACCGCCGCCCGTGCCTGTGGCGCAGCAACTGCCGGCTCCGCCACCAGCCTTCGTCGGCCGAACCCGTGAAATCGGCTTGCTGGACCGGTTGGTGGATCGCGACGGCGAGGCGGAAACCACCGTCGGCATCGCGGCGATCACCGGCACGGGAGGCGTCGGCAAGACCTGCCTGGCCCTGCGGTGGGCCCACGACAACGTGGACAGGTTTCCCGACGGGCACCTCTACACCAACCTCCGGGGGTTCGACGCCACCGGTCGCCCCACGCCCCCCGACGAGGTGCTCCGCGCCTTTCTGGAAGCGCTCGGCACAGCCCCCGGCGCGATCCCGGCCGGCGCCGACGCGCAGGCCGGTCTCTACCGCACCCTGACCGCCGGCCGCAGGATGCTGATCCTGCTCGACAACGCCCACGACACCGACCAGGTACTGCCCCTCCTGCCTGGCGGCTCGTCCTGCACGGTCGTCGTGACCAGTCGCCGGCAGCTCACGGGGCTGACATGTGCGCACGGCGCCCGGCCGCTCGCGCTGGACGCCCTCGTGCCCGACGAGGCCCGGCGGTTGTTCAGCCGCCACCTCGGATCCGAGCGCGTCGGCGCCGAACCCCGGGACGCCACCCGGATCCTGGAACGCTGCGCCGGCCTGCCGCTGGCGATCAGTATCCTGGCCGCACGCGCCGCGGCCAACCCCTCGTTCCCGCTCCAGGCTCTCGCCTCCGAGCTGGACGCCGCCTGGGAGAGCCTCGACGCCTTCGACGGCGGCGACCGGTCGGCTGACCTGCGCGCCGTGTTCTCCTGGTCATACGCGGCACTCGACACCGGCCCACGCCGGCTCTTCCGGCTGCTAGGAACGCACCCGGGACCGGATATCGCCACCCCCGCCGCTGCCGCCGTGGCGGGCCTCGGTCCGCGCGAGACACGGTCGCTGCTCGTGGAACTCGCCCGTGCCCACCTGGTGTCGGAACACGCTCCGGGCCGCTACACACTCCACGATCTGCTGCGCGAGTACGCCGTCGAGCTGTCCGCCGAAGACCCCGAAACGCCGCAGGCCCTCCTGCGCGGCGTCGACCATTCCCTGCACACGGCTCACGCCTGCGACCGACTGCTCTGGCCACACCGTGATCCGATCACCCTGACGGCGGCGGTCCCTGGTGCGGCGCCCGTGCAGCACGCAGACGACCGTGAGGCACTGCAGTGGTTCGAGACCGAGCATGCGGTGCTCGCGGCCACGGTCGAGCAGACCCGCCGAGCCGGGCTGCACCGCCACACATGCCAACTGGCCTGGGCTCTGAGCACGTATCACGGCCGGAAGGGCAAATGGCACGACGTGATCGCGACCCAGACGGCCGCCCTCGAGGCCGCGACCGCCCTGGACGATCCCTCGGAGCAGGCACGTGCCCATCGTGAACTCGGCTGCGCCTACAACGAGATCGGCCGCCACGACGAGGCGGACGATCACCTCGCGCGTGCTCTGGAGCTCTACCACGCCCTGGAGGACCACAAGGGCGAGGCCCAGACCCATCTCGTACTCGGCTGGATCTGCGACCGGTTCGGTGATCAACGGGAGGCCCTCCACCATGATCTTCTCGCCCTGGAGCTGTTCCAGGCGGTCGGCCACCTCGCCGGCCAGGCCAGGGCGCTCAACGCGGTCGGCTGGGACTACGCCCAGCTGAGTGAGTACGAGTCGGCGGCGGCCCATTGCCGGGCGGCCCTTGCCGTCCAGCAGAAACTCGGGGACCGCCGCGGCGAGGCCAACACCTGGGACAGCCTGGGCTTCGCGTACCAGCACCTGGGCGACTACGAAGAGGCGGTCGTGTGCTACCACTCCAGCCTCGCGCTGAACGAGGAGAACGGCCACAGGTTCAACCTCTTCGAGAACCTGGACCACCTCGGCGACGTCCACCTCGCCATGGGCGACGAGGAAGCGGCCCGCGACTACTGGCGGCAGTCGGTGACGATTCTCAGGGAGCTGGGAAGCTACGACGCCGACATCGACCGGATCACGGCCAAGATGCACTCAGCATGACGCTGTCACCCAGCCTGCCGCTGGTCGCCGGCTGCACCCTGCACTTCGAGCCCCGCAGCCCCGCCGAGACATATCCAGGTGACTGGCGCCCGGGGACCTTCGTGCTGGACGACAACGGCACGCGCATGGAGGTTGCCACGCCAGCGGCCCCATTGGCCCACCTCACCGGCCAGATCAATCTCAGTGACGCGGGTCAGGACGACGGCGATCTGTACAGCGAGTTCGAACTCGCCGACTTCGACACCGACTCTGAAGGAGGCGCCTGAGCCCGCCGGGCCGGCACCCTGTACCGGGGCACCCCCATCCTGGCACGGGAAAGATGTGATCAGGCAGCCCCTTGTACTCCCTTTGGGTCCTTGGACTGCACCTGCTCCTGCTCATAGGTCAGCGGCAGGTCACGCTCGCGACGCATGGGGCTCATGGCAAGGATGAGCCAACTGGGCGCGACGAAACCCGTCATGGTCCACATGGCAGACCGGTAACCGACAGCGTCACCGAGCACGCCGCCGAGCAGGGATCCGAGCGGGATGGTGCTGTGGTTGATCACCATGGCCGTCGCCACGACCCGGCCGAGCATGTGCGGTGGGCAGTAGTTCTGCCGGAAGCTGCCGACCACGATGTTGGCCACGGAGATACCGATCCCGACGAGAAGGGCGCCCATCGCGAACGGCAGCAGCCCCGGCCCCGTCTTGGTCATTGGCATCAGCAGCGCGAACGGCGAGGTGACGGCCTGCAGGACGAGCAGCCCGCGCGCGGTACCGAACCGTCGGCTGACCCTGGTGGCCACCAGGGCGCCCAGGATGCCGCCGGTGCTGCCGCTGGCCAGCAGCAGCCCGACCGTGGCCGGGTTTAGCCCGACGGTGCGGACAAGGAACACAACCTGGACCGCCTGGTAGCCCATCAGCGCCATGTTGATCACAGCGCCCCGGGTGACCATCGGCCGCAGGTAGCGGTCCCGGCTCACGAAGCGGGGCCCTTCGGCGATCTGCCGTCGGAGGGAGGCGCGTTCCTCGTGCAGAGCGCGGTCAGGCTCGACCACTCTGATCCGCTTCAGGCAAAGCGCGGAAATCAGGAACGTCACCGCGTCGGCCACGAGTGCGGTGACCGCGCCGAACGCCTGGGTGAGCAGCCCCGCCATCCCCGGCCCGGCGACCTGGGTGACGGCCTCGCTGCCCTGCAGCCCGCCGCCCTGTGGGGGCAGGCCTGTCGAGCCCGGGCAATACGGGGCGCTCCCGCCGTCGGCGTCACCAACACGACTCACAAGACTCACAAGACTCACAGGACCCACAGGACCACAGGACTCACTCGACTCACTCGACTCACTCGACTCACGCGACCGGGCAACACACGACCCGTCGGCAGCTCCCGGACAATTCCCTCAGGTTTCCGATCATTTGACGAATCGTCACCTCGCCGTTGAGCCCCGATCGCCATCAGGTCAACCGTCCCGGACTATTGACTCGCTTCACCTGCGGAGAGATTCTCGTCACATCGCTTGTGCCAGCCATGACAAATCGGGCTATGGCGTCGTGGGTGTTCAACGCGTCCCGGAACGGTCTGGCCGATCGACCGCGCCATCCTTCGACCGAGGACGTGAGTGATGACCAGGACTCGACATGCCCAGCACAGACGCCGGCCCCTCATGGTGCTGGCGTTGTTCCTCACCGCGATGGGCATGCTGCTGAGCCCCTCGTCCAGTTCGGCCGCCACCGGCGACTGGTGGCTCCCCACCTCCCGACCGGCCCCCGACTCCCAGATCAATGTCACGGGCGAGCCGTTCAAGGGGACGAACTCAGCCGGCGAGGTGCGCGGGTTCGTCGACGCGCACAACCACCTGTTCTCCAACGAGGCCTTCGGCGGCCGGCTGATCTGCGGCAAGGTGTTCTCCACCTCGGGCGTCGCCGACGCGCTGAAGGACTGCCCCGAGCACTACCCGGACGGGACGCTCGCGCTCTTCGACTACATCACCCACGGCGGCGACGGCAAGCACGACCCGGTCGGCTGGCCCACGTTCAAGGACTGGCCGGCGTACAACTCGATGACCCACCAGGCGAACTACTACGCCTGGATCGAGCGCGCCTGGCGCGGCGGTCAGCGCGTCCTGGTCAACGACCTGGTCACCAACGGGATGATCTGCTCCGTCTACCCGTTCAAGGACCGCGGTTGCGACGAGATGACGTCGATCCGTCTGCAGGCGAAGCTGACGTACGACCTGCAGGACTACATCGACGCGATGTACGGCGGCACCGGCAAAGGCTGGTTCCGGATCGTCACCGACAGCCAGCAGGCGCGCAAGGTCATCGCGCAGGGCAAGCTCGCCGTGATCCTGGGCGTGGAGACCTCCGAGCCGTTCGGCTGCAAGCAGATCCTCGACATCCCTCAGTGCAGCAAGCAGGACATCGACAAGGGCCTCGACGAGCTGTACGACCTGGGTGTGCGCAGCATGTTCCTGTGCCACAAGTTCGACAACGCGCTGTGCGGCGTCCGTTTCGACGAGCACGGTCTCGGCACGGCGATCAACGTCGGCCAGTTCCTGTCGACGGGCACCTTCTGGCGGACGGAGAAGTGCACCGGCCCGCAGAAGGACAACCCGATCGGTGCGGCGTCCACGAAGGCCGAGAAGGATCTGCCGGAGGGCACCGAGGTCCCGGAGTACGACAAGGACGCGCAGTGCAACGTGCGCGGGCTCACCGATCTCGGCGAGTACGCCGTACGCGGCATGATGAAGCGCAAGATGATGCTCGAGATCGACCACATGAGCGTCAAGGCCACCGGCCGCGTCCTCGACATCTTCGAGGCCGAGTCGTACCCGGGCGTTCTGTCCTCGCACAGCTGGATGGACCTGAACTGGACCGAGCGGGTCTACTCCCTCGGCGGTTTCGTGGCCCAGTACATGCACGGCTCGCAGGAGTTCAGCAAGGAGGCCCAGCGCACCGACGCGCTGCGCGCGAAGTACGACGTGGGCTACGGATTCGGCACGGACTTCAACGGCATCGGCGACCACCCCGCCCCGCGGGGCGCGGACACGTCGAACCCGGTGACGTACCCCTTCAAGAGCGCCGACGGCGGCTCCACCCTCGACAGGCAGACCACCGGGCAGCGCACCTGGGACTACAACACCGACGGTGCCGCCCATGTCGGCATGGTCCCGGACTGGATCGAGGACATCCGGCTCGTCGGCGGCCAGGGTGTCGTGGACGACCTGTTCAAGGGCGCCGAGTCCTACCTCGACACCTGGGGCTCCTCCGAGGACCACCAGGCCGGAGTGAACCTCGCCAAGGGCGTGACGGCGACGGCCAGTTCGTCCGAGTCGAACCCCTTCACCAGCTACCGGCCCGGCCGGGCCGCGGACGGCGACGGCGACAGCCGCTGGGCGAGCGACTGGAGCGACGACCAGTGGCTGAGGCTGGACCTCGGCTCCTCGCACACGATCACGAAGGTCACCCTCGACTGGGAGCGTGCCTACGGCAGGTCGTACCGGGTCGACGTCTCCACCGACGGCTCGGCCTGGCGGACCGTGTGGTCGACGACCGCCGGTGACGGCGGCCTGGACACGGCCACGTTCTCCGGTGTCGCGGCGAGATATGTTCGGATGCAGGGGGTGGACCGCGGTACGAACTGGGGGTACTCCCTGTACGAGGTCGGCGTGTTCAGCGGCTGACCCGAACAACGGGGGAAGGAATCCACCATGGCACGCTTGCCGTCGGCCGAGCGGCGCAGACAGTTGACCGAGGCGGCCATCCGCGCGATGACCCGGGACGGCGTCCCCAGGACGACGACCCGGTCCATCGCGGCCGAGGCGGGCGTGTCGCTGAGCGTCTTCCACTACTGCTTCGACTCCAAGCAGGAGTTGATCGAGTCCGTCATCACCACCATCACCGGGCACTACGTGGCACTGGTGCGGGAGGCGATCCGGCCCCGGGAGACACTCAGGGAGACCGTACGGGCCGGTTTCCAGGCGTACTGGGACCATGTGTCCGCCCACCCGGGCGAGCACATGCTCACCTACGAGCTGACCCAGTACGCCCTGCGTGAGCCCGGCTTCGAACATCTGGCGCGACGCCAGTACGAGATGTACTGCGACACCTACGCCGAGCTGATCGAGCATCTGCGCCGGTCCATGGACTTCGAACTGACCGTCCCCGTCCCGGTCCTGGCCCGCTATCTGGCCGCCATGACGGACGGTCTCACCCTCAACTACCTGGTCCTGGGTGACGACGCGACCTGGACGGACATCCTCGACACGATCACCGACCATGTGGCCGGTCTCGTACGGGAGGAGGTCCGCCCGTAGCGCTTCAGTGGGCGGACGCGGCGATCAACTGGTCGAGCAGGGCGATCAGTACGTCACGGCACGAGGTGCGCTCCCGGGCGTCGAAGAGCAGTACCGGCATGTCCTCGGGCAGGGCCAGGGCCTCGCGGATCTCGTCCGGTTCGTACGGGTGCTCGCCGTAGAAGCCGTTGACGCCGATGACGAACGGGATACCGCGGCGCTCGAAGAAGTCGATGGCGGCGAAGCTGGACTCGGGTCTGCGCACGTCGACCAGGACCACCGCCCCGAGAGCGCCGATCGCGAGATCGTTCCACATGAACCAGAACCGCTGCTGCCCGGGCGTGCCGAACAGATACAGCACGAGGTCCTGGCCGATGCTGATCCGGCCGAAGTCGAGGGCCACCGTGGTGGCCTGTTTCTCCGGGATGCCGTCGAGGTCGTCGACGCCGAGGCTCGCGATGGTGAGGGGTTCCTCGGTGCGCAGCGGGACGATCTCGCTGACCGACCCGACCATGGTCGTCTTGCCGACGCCGAATCCGCCGGCGATGAGGATCTTCACCGCGTCGGGTGCCGAGGTCCCCTGGGGGGTGGGGTCAGAGCCGGCCAAGGCCGTCCCTCACTTTCTTCAGCAGGTCCAGGTCGGGGGTGCGGGAGATCATGCGGGGCTGGCGGACACTGATCCGGCCCGCCTCCAGCAGGTCGCAGAGCATGATGGCGACCACACTCACCGGGAGGTCGAGCTTGCTGGCCAGCTCCGCGACCACGATCGGCTTCGCACTCAGCTTGAGGATCCGCGTGTGCTCCGGCTGTGGCCGGGTGCCCCCGGCCGGCTGCGGGTCCACCGCCGTCACCATGGTGATCAGGGTGAAGTCGCCACGGGCGGGCCGGGTCCGGCCGCCCGTCAGGGTGAACGGGCGAACCAGCCGGCCCGCCGCGTCGCCTCCGTTCACCTCACTCGCCGCTGTCGGCCGCGACGGCATCGGCGCGTGGTGCCGCGCTGAGGTGCTCGCCGATCTTCTTGACCAGCATGTTCATCTGGTACGCCACCACGCCGACGTCCGCGCCCTGCCGGGTCAGCACCGCGAGGTTCGCGCCGGGTCCGGCGTTGGTGAGGATCAGGAAGGCGTTGCCCATCTCGATGAGCAACTGCCGGACGGGGCCACCGCGGAAGTCCATGCTGACGCCCTTGCTGAGGCTCATCAGGCCGGACGCGGTGGCCGCCAGGCGTTCGGCGTCGTCGCGGAGGAACGCGGTGGACTTGCTGACGACCAGTCCGTCCTCGGAGAGCACGACGGCGTGGTCGACCTCGGCGACGCGGTCCACCAGTCCGGTGAGCAGCTGGTCGAGCTGGCTGTGCGTGGCGGGGATACGGCGTGTCATCTGTGTGTCCTTCAATGAGCGGTGTGCGGAGGGGGAGTCGATGGGACGTCAGGTGCCGGAGGCGGGGAGCCGGTCTCCTGGGTCTTCGGACGGTGCGGGTTCTGCCCCTGCGTACTCGGGTTCCGCGTCCTCGTCACGTGCCTGGAGGGTTCCGCGCTGGAATCCGGCGAGCGAGGAGGCTGCGCGCTCGGCGGTGAAGTCGTCGTCGCGGTCGCCGTCCGGGCAGGTGGGCGCCTCCTCCTTCAACTCGGCGGCCAGGCTGGTCTGCGGGATCCGGCGGGGCAACGGCTTCAGGCCGCCCTTCTTCCCCGACAGAGGCTTCTTCCTGGCGGCGGCTGCCCGTGGCCCGGTCCCGTCCGCGACGGCTTCCGCGGTCCGCCCGTCCGTGACGGGCTCCGGCTCCGGCTCCGGCGTACGGTTCCGGTCCTGCCGTACGGGCTCGGGCGCGGCTACGGCGGCGACCCGGGCGGCCACGAGCGAGGTCCGTGCGGGCGGTTCGGCCGTGTCGGTGCCGTCCTCGTCGGGGACGGGGGCCTCGCGCACCACGATCTCGTGCGGGATCAGCACGATCGCGGTGGTGCCGCCGTACGGCGAGGCACGCAGGGTGACGGCGATGCCGTGCCGGGTGGCGAGCCGGGCGATCACGAACATGCCGAGCCGGAGGTCGTCGGCGAGCGCGACCACGTCGAACTGCGGGGACACCGCCAGTTGGGCGTTGAACGCGGCGTAGTCCTCCTCGGACATGCCGAGCCCTCGGTCCTCGATCTCGATGGCGAGGCCCTTGGCCACGATCGCCGCGCGGACGCCCACCGGGCTCGGGGCGGGCGAGTAGGCGGTGGCGTTGTCGATGAGCTCGGCGAGGAGGTGGATCACGTCGGCGACGGCGGGCGGGGCGATCCACACGTCGTCCTCGGTGTGCACCTCCACCCGCTGGTACTCGGCGACCTCGCCGACGGCGCTGCGCAGGATGTCGATCAGCGCGACCGGTTCGGACCAGGTACGGCCGGGCCGCTCGCCGCTGATGATGACGAGGTTCTCCTCGTAGCGGCGCAGCTGGCTCGCGGTGGAGTCCAGCTCGTACAGGCCCTTGAGGATCTCCGGGTCCTGGTGCTGGCGCTCCAGTTTGTCGAGCTTGGTGAGCTGGAGGTTGACCAGGTTCTGGCTCTGCCGGGCGATGCCGAGGATGACCCGCTGGAATCCGCGCCGGGTGTCGGCGAGCTCCACCGCGGTGTGCACGGCGGTGCGCTGGGCGGCGTTGAACGCCTTGGCGACCTGGCCGAGTTCGTCGGTGCCGTAGTCCAGCGGGGCCGCGGCGGCGTCGACGTCGACTTTCTCGCCCCGGTCGAGGCGGGCCACGACGTCGGGCAGCCGTTCCTCGGCGAGGCTGAGGGTCGCGGTCCTCAGGCCGGTGAGGCGGCGGGACAGGGAGCGGGTGATGCGCCAGGACATCACGACGCACAGCAGCAGCGCGGCGAGCCCGGCGGCGCTCAGCGAGCCGGCCTTGATCAGCAGCCCGCGCGCCTCCTCACCGCTGCGGTCCAGCAGCCCCTGGGTCTGTGCCCGGATCAATCGCTCGTACTGGGCGGACAGCTTCGCCATCGCGTCGTTCCACAGCGCCTGGGACTCCGGCAGCTCGGTCTTCCGGGAGTAAACGGGGCCCGTGGTGGGGGTGGAGAGGATTTCATTCTCCACGCTCTGCAGGGCCTGCCAGTCCTTGCCCTGGATGATCCGCTCGACCTCGGTCTTCACCTCGCCCTCCAGCGAGGGCAAGAGCTGGTTGTCGACGAGCCAGCGGCGGGCGTTGACCACCTGGGCGAAGCGGTCCCGGGTCGACTTGTCGAGCTGCCCCGAGGGCCAGTTGAGGGTGAGGATCGCGTCCCCCTGGGAGACCAGCTCGGCGGCCCGTTCGAGGGTGACGAGCGGACCGGCCTGCGAGGTGAGGTCGCCGTCGTCGACCTGGGAGAGCGCCTGGAAGGCGTGGATCTGGCCGTCGATGATCTCGGTGTAATGGGCCAGGGCCTGCTCGGGGGTGATGTCGGTGAGGCTGTCCACCTGGTCCCGGTAGTACTCCAGGCTGCCGGAGCCGGCCATCACCGAGTACAGCCGCCCACCGACGCGGTCGGGGGCCTCCTCGATGGCGTCCGCGCCTTCGGTCAGCTTCGCGACCGCCTTGTCGGTCTCCCTGCGCTGCCGCTCCAGGGGCTCCATGGAGCTGCCGGGGGCCGCCATGTAGGCGGCGGACAGGGCGCGCTCGCGCTGCAGGGCGAGGGTCGCGTCGGTTCCCATGGCGCCGGTGGACTTGCTCAGTCCGGTCTGCGCCCGCAGCCGTAGCCCCTCCGAGAACATCTGCGTCGTCGTCATGGCCCAGCTGGCGGTGAGCGTGACGCCGGGGATCAGAGCCAGAAGGATCAGCGAGAGACGTATGGAGCCGAGACGGCGCCGGGCGCCGGTCCGTGAGGGCATCGTCGTCCTTGGGCGGTTGGCGGGGAGCGGAAGGAGTCAGCGGTACGTCACAGGGGATGCGCAGGATGCTATCCGTACAAGAGAACGCATGCGTCAGCAGAGGTCGAAAGCTTGGTGTCGCCGTTACCCGACCGTTCCGGATGGTTGCGTCCCGCTGCATGATCGTGCCCGAACGGAAGGTTCCGTTTGCCTGGGTGCACACGCGCCCTTCGCCGCGGGTACACAAGGCCCTCACGCATTCGTCAACGCGTGCCGTTCTCCGCGAACTTCGCGATTCCGGCGATGTTCTTCCTGTTGACGAACGCGGGGCCGGTGAGCACGGGCTCGACCCCGCCGCCGCTGATGTTGCCGTTGGTCTTGTAGAGCCAGAGCGAGTCGACCGCCAGATAGCCCTGGAGGTACGGCTGCTGGTCCACCGCGAACTGCACATCGCCGCTCCGCACCGCCTTGGCCAGGTCCTTGCTCAGGTCGAAGGTGGCGACCTCGGCCTTGCTGCCCGCGTCGTCGACCGAGTCCACGGCGGCCAGCGCGAACTGCGCGCCGAGCGTCACCACCTCGTCGATCGTGGGGTCCTGGCGCAGTTTGGCGGTGATCGAGCGCGTCACCGCGTCCATGTCTGTGCCGTCGACGTAGAGGTTCTCGGTCTGTCCGGCGAAAGCCTTCCGCACTCCGGCGCAGCGGGCCTCTATGGCCACGTTGCCGCGTTCGTGGACGACGCACAGCGCGTGCTTGGCTTTCAGGGCGTCCAGTTGGTTGCCGAGCGCCTGGCCGGCGACGCTCTCGTCCTGGCCGAAAAACGCCAGCAAGCCCTGTGCGGCCCAGGCGTCGATACCGGAGTTGAGGGCCACGACGGGTATACCGGCTCTGCGCGCCTCGGCGACCGCGCTCCGCATGGCCTGCGGCTTGGCCAGGGTCACCGCGATGCCGTCGACCTTGTCGGCGATCGCGTCCCGCACCAGCTGTGCCTGGCCCGCCGCGTCGGGGTCGCTGTGGTAGGTGAGGTCGATGCCGTCCTTGGCGGCCGCGACGTCCGCGCCTCGGCGCACCAGATCCCAGAAGGCGTCCCCCTCGGCGCTGTGGGTGATCAGGGCGACCTTCATGCCGTTACCGCCCGCCTCGCCCGCCGACTCCGTTTCCGCATCGAAGTCCGTTCCGCCGAGGACGGAGCAGCCCGCGACCGTCAGACTGACGGCCGCCGCGAGCGCCGCGGCACGGAAAGATCTGGAGAGACCGTGAAGCGCGGGGGGTGGAGTCATGGGGGTGCGGCACCTCGCTGTGCGACCGGGGCGGGACGTTTCGGGGAAGGCGAAATGCCGCGTTCACCGCGATGACGTGCGGCGACTGGCTGACTTTCGCTGGGCGGAGCCAATCGCGTGTGACGCCCGGTAGTCAAGTGAACAACAAAATCGATGTACTGCTGTGACAGCGACGGGCTGACCAGCACACACGTGTCAACGGACGGAGCCGAATGCGCCCCTGGCACGGCCCGTGCGGAAAGGCGGCAACCTCTTCACATCCGGCGGCGACTCCTCCGCTGACCACCCCCTCCAGAAGGAACGGAAGCGACGCGTCAGCGACAACCGCAGCAAGGCCCGCCACCGGAGAAGGAACACAGCGCTGGCCATCGGCGCCCCCTCGCCCTGGCCGCCGCGGGGACCATGGCCTACGGGACGGTCTTCGGCGCGTTCGGCGAAGGCGCCCTGCCGAAGGCCGCGACGGCCGGGGCAGCCGGGGCAGCCGGGGCGGCGTGGGCCGACGATGTCGCCGACGGCTTCGCGTCGGTCAACGCGCTCGGCCAGAACGGAACAGCGGCGGCTTCTTCCTCGGCTCCGGCGTCCACAACGCCATCATCCGCAACCTGACGATCCGTGACTCCTACCAGGGCACCTGGAACGACAAGGACCACGACTTCGACGCCATCCAGATGGACGGCGCCCACCACGTCTGGATCGGCCACAACGACCTGCGGCACATGGCGGACGGCCAGATCGACAGCCGCAAGGACACCACCCACGTCACCGTGTCCACTGGTTCCGCGAGGCCGAGCAGCGCAACCCCTCCACCGACAACGTGGCCCACGCGCACCTGTACAACAACTTCCTGGAGGACGTGTCCGGCACGGACATCACCTCGTCGTACGGCAACTACGCGCGCGGCAACACGAAGATGGTCATGGAGAACAACTACGTGACCTTCTACAACGACGTGCACGCCGCCTACCAGATCGGCCTGCGCCACCACGTCACCGGCGAGGCCGAGTACGCCGACACCGCCGTCGCCATCCTCAACGCCTGGTCGGAGCAGCTCACTTCCATCGCAGGCAACGCCGACCGTTTCCTGGCCTCCGGACGGTACGGCTACCAGATCGCCAACGCCGCCGAGCTCGTCCGCGATCACCCCCGACTTCGCGCTCGACCGCTTCCAGGAGATGCTGAGCGACGTCTTCGGCACGGTCAGCGACGACTTCCTGGTGAACCACAACGGCGCGGTCATCACCAACTACTGGCCCAACTGGGACCTCGCCAACATGGCCTGCGTCCTCGCCACCGGTATCTTCTGCGACGACAAGGCCCAGGTCGCCCGCGCCGTCGACTACTTCAAGAACGGCGAGGGCCTCGGCGCCGTCAAGCAGGCCATCCCCGTCGTCCACGACGACGGCCTCGCCGAGTGGCTGGAGGCCGGCCGGGACCAGGGCCACGCCCTCCTCGGCGTCGGCCTGATGGGCACCTTCTGCGAGATGGCCTGGAACCAGCGCATCGACCTGTACGGCTACGACGACAACCGCTTCCTCAAGGGCGCCCAGTACGTGGCCAAGCGGGCCATGGGCGGCCAGGTTGCCTACACCGAGAACACCCGTGCGAAGGGCGCGATCAACGGCTGGTCCGGCCGCGAGACCGCGTCCCAGGCAGCGGGCGTCGACCCCAACATGACGCGGCCGATCTGGGCCATGATCGCCAACCACTGCACCAAGCGCCGGGGCCTCGACGCCTCATACGTCACCCGCATCGCCGCCAAGGCGGCCCCCGAGGGCGGTGGCGGCGACTACGGCCCAACAGCGGCGGCTTCGACCAACTGGGCTTCGGCACGCTGGCGTTCACGCGGGACAAGGCGATTAGGGCAGAGGCGGAGGCGTCCCCGTCCGCGTCCAAGGCGGCAGGCTCGGGTTCGGACTCGGGCGCCGACTCGGGGTCCGGCACCGGCACGAAGACGAGCGGCTCGTCGGCCTCCCCGTGCGCCTCCGCGAGCGCGCAGGGCGGACGCGGTGACGACCTGGCCGCGACCGGCTCCACCGAACTCGTGGCCTGGAGCGCCGCCGGCGGCATCACGGCCCTCGCGGGTGGCCTGCTCCTGCTGCGCCGCCGCAACAACCGCCCGGGCGGCGGCTCCCACGGCTGACGCCAGGCCCACGCAACGTCCTCGCAACCTGGCCGGGCGTTGACTACGGCCATGGATGTGGTCCCGCGTGTTGAGCTGACCGCCGCGGCCGCCGACCTTCTCCGGCGGCTGCGCGCGGCCCACGGCCCGTTGATGTTCCACCAGTCGGGCGGCTGCTGCGACGGCAGCGCCCCCATGTGCTACCCGGACGGCGAGTTCCGTACCGGCGACTCGGACGTCCTGCTCGCCGAGCTCCAGGTCGACGGCGTCGACGAGGCCGTCGGGTTCTGGATGTCCCGCAGCCAGTACGAGGTGTGGCGCCACACCCGGCTGATCGTGGACGTCGTACCGGGCCGGGGCAGCGGTTTCTCCCTGGAAGCACCCGAAGGAGTGCGTTTCCTCATCCGTTCTCGCGTCGTCGACGCATAGCCACCGCGCGGCCGGTCCTCGTCTGGTCCACTTCCCTTGATTCCTGGGAGAGTTGACGAGACTTCAGGGGGCACCGTGACACGTCGTGGCGCACGATTCAGAACGGTCAGAACCGTCAGAAACATCAGAAACGTCAGAACGGTACTGACGGTTCTCGCGCTATGGAGTGTGCTGGCCGGGGCGGCCCTCGCGGGGGCGGCACCGGCCGGCGCCGCGTCGAAGGCCGTCGAGCTCGCGCCGGGCGTCGAGTACACCCGGTTCGACATCGACGCGGCCAAGGGCGTGGCGCACGCCCACGTCCTGAGGGTCGATATGCGCAGCCGCCAGGTGAGCGTGGGGCTCCTGTACCCGGGCAAGGTGGCGGCGCGGGCGACCGTGTCCCAACTGGCCACGTCGGCCGGTGCCGTGGCCGGCGTCAACGGTGACTTCTTCAACATCACCGAGACCCAGCATCCCGGTGTCGCCGCCACGGGCGCGTCGGTCGGCCCGGCGATCGCCCGCGGGCGCGCACTCAAGGCCGCCGTACCGAACGGGCAGCGCTTCGGCCCGGCGCTGCCGCCCGGCACGAGCACCAAGGACGTGCTCGGCGTCACCGCCGACGGCCGGGCCCGGCTCGACAGCCTCGCCCTCGACGGTTCCGTCACCACCGCCGAGGGCGATCTACCGCTCGGCGGCCTCAACCAGTACGCGCTGCCGGTCGGTTCCGTCGGGGCGTTCACCTCGGACTGGGGCAGCGTCTCCCGGATGCGGGCGGTCTGCGGCACGGACACCGACCGGGCGGCGCCGTGCAGCACGGACACGCACGAGGTGCGGATCGCCGACGGCCGGGTCGTCTCCTCTGCGGACAGCCCCGGCAGCGGTGCGATCGACTCCGGCACGACCGTCCTGGTCGGCCGCGAGGCGGGCGCCCAGTGGCTGCGCAAGCTGTCGCCGGGCGACACGGTCAAGGTGCGTCACCGCCTGGTGGCCTCGTCGACCCGCACGCCGTACGCCTTCGCCGTCGGCGGCTACCCGGTCCTACGCTCCGGCCGGCCGCTCCCCGGCCTGAACGACACGACCTCGGCGGTACGCACGGCCGCGGGCATCGCCGACGGCGGCCGCCGTCTCCTTCTCCTGGCCCTGGACGGATCGCCTGCCTACCGCACGGGGCTCACGATCGCCGAAGTAGCCGCCACCATGCGGGACTTGGGCTCCGTCGACGCCTTCAGCCTGGACGGCGGCGGCTCGACGACCCTGGCTGCCCGCACCCCCGGGACCACCGAGGTCACGGTACGAAACAACCCCAGCGCCGGCACGGAACGCCCCGTCCCCAACGGCATCGGCGTCTTCACCACCCCCTGGCGCTGACCTCTTCGACCCCCTGCGCGGAAGAGCTCGGGTGGCTTGAAGCGTCGCAGACTCACGGTTTCAGGCTGCTGACGATGTCCGCCGTAGCCGTGAGGCCGTTGTGGATGGTCGGGGCCAGGCTTGTGCCTGCCATGTAGAAGCCCAGCAGGACACACACGGCGGCGTGCGAGAACTTCAGCGATCCGTTGCGCATGAAGATCACCGTCAGGATCGCGAGCAGGACCACCACAGAGATGGAAATGGCCATCGTCAACCTCCTCCGCCACGCCCACTTCACGGCATTCGGCCGTAAGTGTGGCGTAGCGAAGGGTTCGTCCGTGCGGATGACGTATCCGCCGAACGTGTGGTGTCTACCGCCGGCCGTCCAGGAACGCTTCGAGCCCCGCGAGATCGTCGGTGTTGAGGTGGTCCACGTCCGCGTCGACCAGCTCACCCCACAGCGCGTCCCGGGCGGCACCGGGCACGTCCGGCGTCGCCCAGAACCGGACCTTCTGGCCACGCCCATGCGCCGTGGAGACCATGGTGCGCAGCTTGGCGCGCTCGGCCTCGGGGAACGTCCCCTCGCCCCGCCAGGTGAAGTTGAGCGTCCAGTTGTCGCTGATCAGCGGGATGAAGGAGGCGGGCGCCGCGCCGCCGAGGTCGGCGAGCCGGCCGTCGTAGAAGGCGCGCCGTACCGTCTGCGCCTCCATCGGCACGCGGGCGGCCCGGTCGCCCGAGATCACGGCGGTCACCGGGCCCGGGTACACCCTGCCGTGCGCGTACGTCGTGAACAGGTGCTTGTAGCGCCGCAGATGGCGGTCGAGTTCGAGGTACGTGGACGATCCCTCGGTCTTGATGTCGATGAGCAGTTGCAGCGACCCCCGCTGCCCCCGGTACACGGAGCCGTGGTTGGCGCGCACGCGGGCGGCGAGCGGGTCGAGGTAGAGGGATTCGAGGGTGCGGGTGGGGTCGAGGTCGACGGGGTCGTGGGCGACGAGGAGCTGGTCGCCGACGAGGAAGATGTCGGCCTCGACGCTGCCGAAGCGGTGGTCGAGCGCGTCGAGCAGGGGCCGCGGGTGCTCGTAGTCGTTGTGCGCGTGGGCACGCCACAGCGGACGCGGGCCGTGCTTGCGCTCGCCCGCCCACGCGCTGGTGGTGGGCAGGGCGACCGCGCCCGCGAGGGCGGCGCCGAGGGTGCTGAGGGCTCTGCGACGGGTGGTGAGGGCCATGGTCCGCCTCCCTTTGAGTGGCGTACGGGACCCCAGCGAGTATGGGGTCCTGAGCCGTGCAAAGAGCCTGTACATGGCGTGAGTTGGCCGGACTGCCGCCCCCTGTTCATCCCGTCCGCGTGGGGCACACGAAAAAGCCCGCCCAGGTGGGGCGGGCTTTGCCTGCTCTTCGCCGGGTGTACGTCAGGGGGCCTGGAGGTCGACCAGTTCGGCCAGCGCCGCCCGGTGGGCGCCCGCCGTGCCGTACGCGATCGAGTCGGCCTTCGCCCGCTTGAGGTAGAGGTGGACCGGGTGCTCCCACGTCATGCCGATCCCGCCGTGGAGTTGCAGCGCCTCCTCGGCGGCGTGGATGGCGACGGGCGCCGCGTAGGCCTGGGCGACGGCGACCGCCACGGCGGTGTCGTCGTCCTTCGCCAGCGCGTCGGCGGCGTTCCGGGCCGCCGCCCGCAGGTTGACGACCTCCAGCCACAGCTGGGCGAGCCGGTGCTTGAGCGCCTGGAAGCCGCCGACGGGCCGGTTGAACTGCTTGCGCTCCTTGAGGTAGCGCACGGTCTCGGTCAACGCCCATTCGGCGACGCCCAGTTGTTCGGAGGCGAGCAGCCCGGCCCCGGCGCGCAGGGCACGTCGTACGGCGGGTTCGGCGTCGCCCAGGAGCCGGCCGGGCGCCCGGTCGAGGGTGACGGTCGCGAGCGGTCGGGTCAGGTCCAGGGACACCTGGGGGGTGAGGGTCGCGGCGGAGGCGTCGACCGCGTACAGACCGCCGTCGTCGGCGGGCACGAGCAGCACATCGGCGACGGCCGCGTCCGCGATGCCGGTCAGCTCTCCGTGCAGGGCGCCGTCCTCATGCCGTACGACCTTGTAGGCCGCGCCCGGAGCGATGTTGAGCGCGACGGCGAGGGCGCCGATCCTGCGGCCGGTCGCCAGCTCGGCGAGCAGGTCGGCGGCCATGGGGGTCCCCCCGGTCGAGCGAAGCCGAGACTGAGGGAAGGAGAGCAGGGCCTCAGTGGCGACGACGGCGCTCGTCAGATACGGCACCGGGGCGACCGCACGCCCCAACTCCTCCAGGACCACGGCGACTTCGCGGTGGGTGGCACCCTGACCGCCGTGCGCCTCGGGGATCAGCAGCCCGGCGAGCCCCATGCCGTCGGCGAGCGCCTTCCATGCCTCGCGGTCGTGGGGCGCGTCGGACTCGGTGCGGGCGATGACGCCGGGTGCGTCGCAGTGGTCCGTGAGCAGATCGCGGACGGCGGCGCGGAGAGCCTCTTCCTCCTCCGAGTACAGCAGGTCGGGCTGTGCGCTCGTCGTGCTCATCGGGCGAGGTCCTTCCAGGCGACGTCCTTGTCGGTGCGCGGCTCGGCGGGCAGGCCCAGGACGCGCTCGGCGACGATGTTCAGCAGGACCTCGGTGGTCCCGCCCTCGATGCTGTTGCCCTTGGAGCGGAGGTAGCGGTAGCCGGCGTCGCGGCCGACGAAGTCGACCAGCTCCGGGCGCCGCATGGTCCAGTCGTCGTACAACAGGCCTTCCTCGCCGCGGAGTTCGACCTCCAGGCCGCTGATCTCCTGGTTGAGGCGGGCGAAGGCGAGCTTCATGCCGGCGCCCTCGGGGCCGGGCTGTCCGGCGACGAGCTGCTGGCGCAGCCGCTCCGCGGTGAGGCGGGCGGTCTCGGCCTCGACCCAGAGTTTCAGGAGCCGCTGGTGGAAGTCGTGGGTGCGCAGTTCGGGGCGTTCGCGCCAGGTCTTGGAGACCGGCCCGATCATGCCGCCCTCGCGGGGCAGCCGCATACCGCCGATGGCGACGCGTTCGTTGTTCAGCGTGGTCTGCGCGACCTTCCAGCCGTCGCCGACCTCACCGAGGCGACGCGCGTCCGGGATCCGTACGTCGGTGAGGAACACCTCGTTGAACTCGGCCTCACCGGTGACCTGCCGGAGCGGCCGGACGTCGACGCCCGGGTCGGTCATGTCGCAGATGAAGTACGTGATGCCCCGGTGCTTGGGGACGTCCGGGTCGGTGCGGGCGATGAGGATGGCCCAGCGGGCGAGGTGGGCGCTGGACGTCCACACCTTCTGCCCGTTGACGACCCAGTCGCCCTCGCCCTCCCGTACGGCCCTCGTCCCGAGGGCCGCGAGGTCGGACCCGGCACCCGGCTCGCTGAAGAGCTGGCACCAGACCTCCTCACCGGTCCACAGCGGCCGCAGGTACTGCCGCTTCTGCTCCTCCGTGCCGTAGGCGAGGATCGTGGGCGCTGCCATGCCGAGGCCGATACCGATACGCCGCGGGTCGTTGTCGGGGGCGTTGGCGGCCTCCAGCTCCGCGTCCACGACGGCCTGGAGGGAGCGGGGCGCGCCCAGTCCGCCGAGGCCCTCCGGGTAGTGCACCCATGCGAGTCCCGCGTCGAAGCGGGCGCGCAGGAAGTCCAGGCGGTCGGTGGTGGCCGGCGGGTGCGCGGCCAGCAACTCGGCCGTACGGCGCCGGAGCTCGGGGGCGTCGGTCATGCGGAGGCTCCGTTCTCCAGTGCAGGCACTACGGCGACCCGGCCGGTGGTGACCCCGTCCCCGACCCGCTGTACGGCGGCCGCGGCCCCGTCGAGGGGCACCCGCTCGCTCACCAGCGGCTTGACGACACCCCGGGCGGCCAGCTCGGTGAGCTGCTCGTGGCAGTGCTGGACCAGCTTCGGGTTCTTGGTGTTGTACAGGCCCCAGTGCAGGCCGAGGATCGAGTAGTTCTTGACGAGGGCGTGGTTGAGGCCGGGGCTCGGGATCGTCCCACTGGCGAAGCCGACGACCACGATGCGCCCTTCGAAGGCGACGACCTTGGTCGACTGCGTGTAGGCCTCGCCGCCCACGGGGTCGTAGATCACATCCGCGCCCCGGCCTCCGGTGGCCTCCTTCACGGCGGAGACGACGTCCTCGCTCCGCCGGTCGACCACCACGTCACAGCCCAGCTCCCGGGCCACGGCGGCCTTGTCGGCGCCGCCGACGACCCCGATGACGGTCGCCCCGGCCGCCTTGCCGAGTTGTACGGCCGCACTGCCCACGCCACCCGCGGCGGCGTGGACGAGCAGCGTCTCCCCGGCTTCGAGCCTGGCTCGCCGGTGCAGACCGAACCAGCCCGTCTGGTAGCCGATGTGCAGCGCGGCGGCCTCGGCGTCGTCCAGCGACTCGGGCGCGGGCAGGACGGCGGCGGCATCGGCGACCGCGTACTCGGCGAACCCGCCGTACGGCAGCGCCGGGTTGGCGAGGACCCGGCGCCCGTCCTCGGTCTCTCCGCAGATCTCCACGCCGGGCGTGAAGGGCAGCGGTGGCCTGACCTGGTAGTGGCCCCGGCACATCAGCACATCCGGGAAGTTGATGTTCGCGGCGCGCACCTTCAGCAGGACCTGGCCGTCACCTGGCGTGGGCCGCTCCACGTCCTGGAGCCGCATCACCTCACCGGGCTCGCCGTTCTCGTGCACTTGCCATGCCTGCATGCGGTGCCTCCACGGGACTGCTTCGTCTGACCGGGATCGACTGACACGTGCATACTAAGCAGTCGCTTGCCCTCAAGGAACACATACCCGTCAAGGAACAGCGGTCCGCTTCACGACCGCGACGACGACCGTGTGGGCTTCGCCCGTACGTGCATCCGCTCCCCCTGCGGCCCGAACAGACTCAGGAACTCCACGGGCCCCTCCCCCGTCGACCCGAACCAGTGCGGAACCCGGGTGTCGAACTCGGCGGCCTCCCCCGCGGTCAGCACCACATCGTGCGCGCCGAGCACCATCCGCAGCCTCCCGGCCAGCACATACAGCCACTCGTACCCCTCATGGGTGCGCGGCTCCGGCTCCTGCTCGCTCTGCGGGATGTGGACCTTGAAGGCCTGGAGGCCGCCCGGCTGCCGGGTGAGCGGCCAGTACGTCCGCCCGTGCCGCACGATCGGCTTCGACCGCACCCGCGGATCGCCGACCGGCGGTTCCCCGATCAGCTCGTCCAGCGGCACCTGATGGGCCCGCGCGATGGGTAGCAACAGCTCCAGGCTGGGCTTGCGCAGCCCCGACTCCAGCCGCGAGAGGGTGCTCACGGAGATCCCGGTCGCCTCGGACAAACCCGCGAGCGTCACCTCCCGGTCCTTCCGGATCCGCCGCAGCCGCGGACCGACTTCTGCGAGAACGTCATCAGTGGTCATGACCTGAATTGCAGAATCAGCAAAGATGTTTGTCAATACCGCACCCCCTGAGTGACCGTCTTCGTGGAGGTGGTCACCATGACCGAACAGACCGAACGGACCGAACGGACCGAACGGACCGAACGGACCGAACGGACCGAACGGACCGAACTGTCCGAGCAGTACGAAGTGATCGTCATCGGTGGCGGAGCGGCCGGGCTCTCCGCCGCCCTCGTCCTCGGCCGCGCCCGACGGCGCACCCTCGTCATCGACGCGGGCGAACCTCGCAACGCCCCCGCCGCCCACATGCAGGGCTACCTGTCGCGGGACGGATTCCCCCCGGCGGAGTTCCTGGCCATGGGCCGCGAGGAGATCGCCCGCTACGGCGTCGAGCTGGTGCGGGACCGGGCGACGAACGTCACTCGAAACCACGACGGACAGACCTTCACCGCAACCCTGGCGACAGGCCGCAGCATCCAGGCGCGCCGCCTGGTGATCGCCACCGGTCTGAAGGACGAACTCCCGCCGGTCCCCGGCCTCGCCGACCGCTTCGGACGAGACGTGCTCCACTGTCCGTACTGCCACGGCTGGGAGGTCCAGGACCAGCCCTTCGGCGTCCTCGCCACCACCCCCCGGAGCGTGCACCAGGCGCTGATGGTCTCCCAGTGGTCCAAGGACGTGACCCTGTTCCTGCACACCGTCCCCGAGGACGCCCTGCCGGACGAGGACCTCCGCAGGCTCGCCGCCGCCGGTGTCTCCGTAGTACCAGGAGAGGTCTCCGAACTCCTGATCGAGGCAGACCGCCTGACCGGCCTCCGCCTCACGAACGGCACGACCCACGACCGCTCGATCCTGTTCGTCGCCCCCCGCCCGATCCCCCAGACCACCCTCCTGCGACAACTGGGCGCCGAACTCCAGGAGACCCCCTTCGGCGCCTATCCCGTAGTCGACGCGACAGGCCAGACCACAGCCCCGGGCGTCTGGACCGCCGGCAACGCGATGGGCTTCTCCGAACAGGTCATCAACGCGGCAGCCGCCGGCTACCGGGCGGGAGCAACGATCAACGGGGAGCTACTGATGACCGACCTGGACAATCTCAGCCCGTCGTGGGGGTCCCCCCGCTCGAGCGAAGCCGAGAGTGGGGGAGTTTGAGGACGAGCCCGAAGGGCGATTCACCCCCACAATCACCCGCAGACGACCCACCAACCGGGCGGGGGTCTGGGGGCGGCAGCCCTCAGGAAGCGGGGCTGAAGGGGCAGCCGCCCCTGGGGATGGGACGGGTAGGAACGGCGGGGGCGAAAACCCTCCCCCCGTTGCACCATGGCTGCATGCTGTTCGCCCGGCTGGCCCACGTGTCCCAGGAGATCGCCGCCACCTTGGCCCGCTCCCGGAAAACCGCTCTGCTCGCCGAACTCTTCCGGGGCGCCGAGCCGGCGGACGTGCCGATCGTCATCCCGTATCTCGCGGGACGCCTGCCACAGGGTCGGCTCGGCATCGGCTGGAAGGTCCTCGCCCAGCAGATCCCGCCCGCCCGAGAACCCACCCTCACCGTCCAAGACATCGACACCCGCCTGACAGCGATCGGCGCCGCCACCGGCCCCGGCTCACAGACCGAACGCAAGCGCCTGGTCGCCGAGTTGCTCGCCGCGGCCACCGAGGACGAACAGCGCTACCTCCTCGGCCTCCTCACCGGCGAGGTCCGCCAGGGCGCACTCGACGCACTGGCCGTGGAGGGCCTGGCCGCGGCCACCGGCGCACCCCCCGCCGACGTACGCCGTGCGGTGATGCTCGCCGGCTCACTGCAAACCGTGGCGCAGGCCATCCTCACTGACGGCCCACCGGCCCTGGAACGATTCCGGCTCACGCTCGGCCGCTCCGTCCTCCCGATGCTCGCGCACAGCGCCTCCTCGGTCACGGAGGCTGTGGCGAAACTGGGCACCTGCGCGGTGGAGGAGAAGCTGGACGGCATCCGCGTCCAGCTCCACCGCGACGGAGACGACGTACGCCTCTACACCCGCACCCTCGACGACATCACCGACCGCCTCCCCGAACTGACCGCGGCGGCCCGCGAGTTGGCGGGTGAGCGATTCATCCTCGACGGCGAGGTGATCGCGTTCGACGAGGACGGACGGCCGCGTTCCTTCCAGGAGATCTCGGGACGGGTCGGCTCGCGCGTGGACGTGGCGACGGCAGCCGGGCAGGTCCCCGTCTCCCCGGTCTTCTTCGACGCGCTCTCCGTCGACGGCCAGGACCTCCTGGACCTGCCCTTCGCCGACCGCCACACCGAACTGGCCCGCCTCGTCCCCGAGCCGATGCGCGTCCGCCGTACCGTCGTGAACGGCCCCGACGACCTCCCGGAGGCGGAGAGGTTCCTCTCCGACACACTCACCCGCGGCCACGAGGGGGTCGTACTCAAAGCCCTCGACGCCCCCTACAGCGCGGGCCGGCGCGGTGCCTCCTGGCTGAAGGTCAAGCCGGTCCACACCCTCGACCTGGTGGTCCTGGCCGCCGAGTGGGGCCACGGACGGCGCACGGGCAAGCTCTCCAACCTCCACCTGGGCGCCCGCAGCGCCGACGGCTCCTTCGCGATGCTGGGCAAGACGTTCAAGGGCATGACGGACGCGATGCTGACCTGGCAGACCGAACGCCTCGGGGAGCTGGCCGTCGAGGACCACGGCTGGGGCGTGACCGTACGCCCCGAACTCGTCGTCGAGATCGCCTACGACGGCCTCCAGCGCTCCACCCGCTACGCGGCCGGCGTCACCCTCCGCTTCGCCCGCGTGGTCCGCTACCGCGAGGACAAGTCCCCGGCCGAAGCCGATACGGTCGAGACCCTGCTCGCCGCCCACCCGGAGGTCACCCGGTGACGACCGCCCCGAAGCGCAGCGCGGGCCTGCTGCTCCACCGTCGCACCGCCGACGGCCTCGAGGTGCTGCTCGGCCACATGGGCGGCCCGTACTTCGCCCGCAAGGACGCGGGCGCCTGGACGGTGCCGAAGGGCGAGTACGAGCCCGACGAACCCTCCTGGGAGGCGGCGCGCCGGGAGTTCCAGGAGGAGCTGGGGCTGGCACCGCCCGACGGCGAGGCCGTACCCCTGGGCGAGGTGCGCCAGACGAACGGCAAGATCGTCACGGCCTGGGCGATCGAGGCGGACCTCGACCCGGCGACCGTCGTTCCCGGCACCTTCCGCATGGAGTGGCCGCCGAGGTCGGGGCAGGTCCAGGAGTTCCCCGAGCTGGACCGTGTGGAGTGGTTGCCCGTGGAGCGGGCCCGGGCGGTGATCGTCAAGGCGCAGGCGGAGTTTCTCGACCGCCTCCTTGAGCACTCGGTCTAGGGCTCCTGATGGATCTCCGTGGCGTCGCGGAGGTCCATCAGAACCCCCTGCCCGCGTTGCGGCGTGTGCTGTCGCGCGGGAAGGTCGAAGGACAGCCCACGCAGGAGGTCAGCCATGCCCATCGCGACGGTGAACCCGGCGAACGGCGAGACGCTCAAGACGTACGACGCCCTGGGCGAGGAGGAGATCGAACGCCGCCTCGCGACCGCCGACGCCACGTTCCGCACCTACCGGACCACGTCCTTCGCGGAACGCGCCCGTCTCCTGCGCAAGGCCGCCGACCTCCTCGACGAGGACGCGGAGAGCGTCGCCCGGACGATGACCACGGAGATGGGCAAGCCGATCAAGCAGGCCCGCGCCGAGGCCGCCAAGTGCGCGAAGGCGATGCGCTGGTACGCCGACCACGCCGAGGTGCTGCTCACGGACGTGGAGCCCTCCGACGCGGACGTGAAGGACTCGGGCGCCGCCCGCGTCCTGGTCCGCTACCGGCCGCTCGGCCCGGTGCTCGCCGTGATGCCGTGGAACTTCCCCCTCTGGCAGGTGATCCGCTTCGCCGCGCCCGCGCTGATGGCGGGCAACGTGGGCCTGCTCAAGCACGCCTCCAACGTCCCGCAGACCGCGCTCTACCTGGAGGACCTCTTCCGCCGCGCGGGCTTCCCCGAAGGCTGCTTCCAGACGCTGCTCATCGGCTCCGGCGCCGTCGAGGGCATCCTGCGCGACCCGCGTGTCCGCGCCGCCACGCTCACCGGCAGCGAGCCCGCGGGCCGTTCCGTCGCCTCGGTCGCCGGGGACGAGGTCAAGAAGACGGTCCTGGAGCTGGGCGGCAGCGATCCGTACGTCGTGATGCCGTCCGCCGACGTCGACCGTGCGGCCGAGGTCGCCGTGACGGCCCGGACGCAGAACGCCGGGCAGTCCTGCATCGCCGCCAAGCGGTTCATCGTGCACGCCGACGTGTACGACGCCTTCACCGAGCGGTTCGTGGCCGGCATGAACGCGCTCAAGGTCGGCGACCCGCTGGACGAGGACACCGACGTCGGCCCCCTCTCCAGCGAGCAGGGCCGTGAGGCCCTGGCGGGACTGGTCGACGAGGCCGTCGAGAGCGGCGCCACGGTCCTGTGCGGCGCCGAGCGCCCCGACGGGCCCGGCTGGTACTACCCGCCGACCGTCCTCGCCGACATCACCCCCGAGATGCGCGTCCACCGCGAGGAGACCTTCGGTCCGGTCGCCACGCTGTACCGGGTCGCCGACCTGGACGAGGCGATCGCGATCGCCAACGACACGTCTTTCGGGCTGAGTTCCAACGTGTGGACGCGGGACGCGGCCGAGGTCGACCGTTTTGTACGGGACCTTGACGCGGGCGGGGTGTATGTCAACGGGATGACCGCCTCCCACCCGGCGTTTCCCTTCGGCGGAGCCAAGCGGTCCGGATACGGGCGTGAGCTGTCCGGACACGGAATCCGCGAGTTCTGCAACATCACCACCGTATGGCACGGGGTGTGAGCGTTCCACGGCTAACATCCCCGTTGTGAACCGCGAAGTGACTCTGCCTCTGATCGTCGACGACCGCGGGACCTTGCAGGTGGCCGCCGCCGATGTGAGCAAGCTGCTGCGCACCGTGGGCGGGCGGTGGCTGCACCTGGTGGAGGCGGGGGCGGAGGGACTGGACGAGGACACGGTGGCGGCGCTGACGATCGAGCTGGCGAAGTTGGCCGACCGGATCGACGTGGCGTGCATCGCGCACAGCAGCGGAGCGCCGTAAGAGCCTCGGTTCGGTGACACCTGCTGAGCTGAGAGCTGCGGTTTGCTGACGTCCGCTGGTTGTTCGTGGTTGATCGCGCCCACGCCGCGGAGCCGCCCATCACCTTCGATGCCCGGTTCGGAGTAGTGCGCGGGGGTTCATTTCGCTTCGCCGGTCTGGAGTAATTCGGCGCGATATCCCCGGAGCGCCGGGTGATCGTGGTGGAACCACCGAACCACCCCGTACCCGGGGGGCGAAGGCCTTCCGGATGGCGAAAGCAGGCGCGCTCCATGGCCACTTTGTGCAGACCCGCGGTGTCCGTGCCGGAGTACGTGATCACGATGGAGGAGACGCTGGAGCTGGCGCGCGAGCGTCACCCGGACCATCCCCAACTCCCGCTGGCGCTACGGCTGATCGAGAACACCGGTGTCCGAACCCGGCACATCGTGCAACCCATCGAGGAGACGCTCAAGCACCCGGGCTTCGAGCAGCGCAACAAGGTCTACGAGGCCGAGGCGAAGGCCCGGGTCCCCGCGGTCGTGCAGCAGGCGCTGGACGAGGCAGAGCTGCTCAGCACCGACATAGACGTGATCATCTACGTGTCGTGCACGGGCTTCATGATGCCGTCGATGACCGCGTGGCTGATCAACAACATGGGCTTCAGCCATGACACCAAGCAGATACCCATAGCCCAGCTGGGCTGTGCGGCGGGCGGTGCCGCGATCAACCGGGCGCACGACTTCTGCTCGGCCTACCCCGAGGGCAACGCCCTGATCGTGGCCTGCGAGTTCTGCTCGCTGTGCTACCAGCCGACCGACCTGGGCGTCGGCTCGCTGCTCTCCAACGGCCTGTTCGGCGACGGCATCGCGGCCGCCGTCGTACGCGGCCGGGGCGGCGAGGGCATGACCCTGGAGCGCAACGGCTCGTATCTGATCCCCAAGACCGAGGAGTGGATCATGTACGACGTCCGGGCCACCGGGTTCCACTTCCTCCTGGACAAGCGAGTGCCGGGCACGATGGAACCACTCGCACCGGCCCTCCACCGACTGGCGGCCGCCCATGGCTGGGACGCCTCCGACCTGGACTTCTACATCATCCACGCGGGCGGCCCCCGCATCCTCGACGACTTGAGCAAGTTCCTCCGGGTCGACCCGCACGCGTTCCGCTTCAGCCGGGCCACGCTCACCGAGTACGGCAACATCGCCAGCGCCGTCGTCCTGGACGCGCTGCGCCGGCTGTTCGACGAGGGCGGTGCCCACGACCGGGCACGCGGCCTGCTCGCCGGGTTCGGACCCGGTATCACCGCCGAGATGGCCCTGGGCCGCTGGCAACGCAACCCACAAGAGACGGCATGACATGACGACGAGTGACATCACCACCGGCGAAGAGACCATGGCGGCCCCTCCGGTACGGCACTGGCCCGCCCTCAATCTGACCGGGGTCGACTTCGACCCCGTCCTGGCCCAGCTGATGCGGGAGGGTCCGATCACCCGGATCCAGCTGCCCAACGGCGAGGGCTGGGCCTGGCTGCTGACCCGCTACGACGACGTACGGCTGGTCACGAACGACCCCCGGTTCAGCCGTAAGAAGGTCGTGGGCCGCCAAGTCACCCGGTTGGCACCACACTTCATCCCGCAGCCGGGCGCGATGAACTTCCATGACAAGCCCGACCACGCCCGGCTGCGCCGCTCCGTGGCGTCCGCCTTCACCACGCGTGGCGTCGAACGCCTCCGCGACAACGCCCAGCGCGCCCTCGACGCGACGGTGGACGCGATGCTGCGCGACGGCCCGCCCGCCGACCTGATCGAGCGGGTGCTGGAGCCCTTCCCGATCACCGTGATCTGCGAGCTGATGGGCGTCCCGGAGGCGGACCGCGAGGACATGCACGACTGGACGCAGCGGATCCTGTCCTCCACGTACGGCATCGAGGCCAGCGAGCGGGCCAAGCGGGACATGGAGGCGTACTTCGCGAAGGCCATCGCCGAGCACCGGGACTCCGACGGCGAGGACGTCATCTCCCTGCTCGGGGCGGCCGTGGGCCGGGGCGACATCAGCGCGGAGGAGGCGATGGCCCTGGCCGGACCCCTCCAGATCGGCGGCGAGGCAGTCACCAACAACACCGGCCAGATGTTCTTCATCCTCCTGACCCGCCCCGACCTGCTCGCCCGTATGCGCGACGAACCCGGACTGCGCCCGCAGGCACTGGACGAGCTCCTGCGGTACATCCCGCACCGCAACGCCGTCGGCCTCTCCCGCATCGCCCTGGAGGACGTGGTGTTCCACGGCGTCCGGATCCGCGCGGGCGACCCGGTCTACGTCTCCTACCTGGCCGCCAACCGCGACCCGGACGTCTTCCCCGACCCCGAGCGCATCGACTTCGACCGCGACCCGAACCCACACCTTGCCTTCGGCTACGGCGCCCACTTCTGCGCGGGCGCCAACCTGGCCAAGCTGGAGACGGAACTGATCGTGAACACGCTCCTGGACCGGGTACCGGGCCTGAAGCTGGCCGTCCCGCCGGAGGAGGTTCCCTGGCGCCGGGGCGCGCTGATCCGCGGCCCAGAAGCCCTCCCCGTCTCCTGGTGACCGCGCTCACCCCGCCCGAAGGACTCCTGGTCCCCCCGGGCCACGGCCGTACCGTCACCACCCCCGCCCATGCCGTCACCTTCAAGGTCACCGGCACCCACTCCCGCGCCGCCTCCAGCTTCGAGGTGGTCGTCCCCCCGGGCTTCGACGTCGGCGCCCACGTGCACACCCGTAGTGAGGAACTCTTCTACGTCCTCGAAGGCGAGCTCGACGTGCTCGCCTTCGAGCCACGGGTACGGACACCGGACCACTGGCAGCGCTGGGAGTCCACCACCGGCAACCGCATCGTCCGGGCCACCCCCGGCACGGTCATCGTCGTACCCCCCGGCTGCCCCCACGCCTTCGCCAACCCCACCGACGTACCGGCGAAGATGTTCTTCCAGTCGTCACCGCCACCGGACCACGAGCGGTACTTCGAGGAGTTGCTGGAGATCCTGGAGGCGGGCGGCCCACCGGATCAGAGGGCGATCGAAGCCCTGCGCACGAGATACGACATCGAACAACTCACACCTCTGAAACACCGGTGAGGCCCGCAGTCGGCGTCACCGAATCGGCATCCCGGACAGAGTCCGCGCGATCACCAGCCGCTGAACCTCACTCGTACCCTCGAAGATCGTGTAGATCGCGGCATCCCGATGCATCCGCTCCACCGGGTACTCACGCGTGTACCCGTTGCCACCCAGTATCTGAATGGCCTGAGCCGTGACCTTCTTCGCCGTCTCGCTCGCGAACAGCTTCGACTGCGACCCCTCGGCCCCGGTGAACGGCTTCCCGTTGATCGCCATCCACGAGGCCCGCCACACCAGCAACCGCGCCGCGTCCACGGACGTCCGCATGTCCGCGAGCTGGAAGGCGACACCCTGGTTGTCGATGATCGGTCGCCCGAACTGCTCACGTGTCTTGGCGTAATCCAGAGCCACCTCGTACGCGGCGCGGGCGGTGCCCACCGCCATGGCCCCCACGGCCGGGCGGGACGCCTCGAACGTGGCCATCGCCGCGTTCTTCACCCGCTCACCGCCGGAGGCAACCCGCTCCCGGGCCCGCGCCAGCCGCTCGTCGAGCTTCTCCTTGCCGCCGAGAAGGCAGGAACCCGGAACCCGTACGTCCTCGAGTACGACCTCGGCGGTGTGCGAGGCGCGAATCCCGTGCTTCTTGAACTTCTGACCTTGGGACAGACCGGGCGTGTTGGGCGGAACGATGAAGGAGGCGTGGCCCTTGGAGCCGAGCTCGGGGTCGACCACGGCCACCACCACGTGCACGTTGGCTATGCCACCGTTGGTCGCCCACGTCTTCGTGCCGTTGAGCACCCACTCGTCCTTGGCCTCGTCGTACACCGCACGGGTGCGCATGGAGGCCACGTCGGACCCGGCGTCGGGCTCGGAGGAGCAGAACGCGGCGACCTTGACATCGTTGGCGTCGCCGTACATCTGGGGGATCCAGGTGCCGATCTGCTCCTCGGTGCCGTTGGCGAGGACGCCCACGGCGGCGAGGCCGGTGCCGACGATGGAGAGGGCGATGCCCGCGTCGCCCCAGAACAGCTCCTCCATGGCCATGGGGATGCCGAGGCCGGTGGGGTCGAAGTACTGCTGGGCGTAGAAGTCGAGGGAGTAGATGCCGACCTTTGCGGCCTCCTGGATGACCGGCCAGGGCGTCTCCTCGCGCTCGTCCCACTCGGCGGCGGCGGGGCGGATCACATCGGCGGCGAACCCGTGGAGCCAGTCGCGGACCTCCCTCTGCTCCTCATTCAGCTCCATGGTGAACTCAGCCATGACCCCTCCAGCATTTCCGGGTACTGCACTAAGATGTTACCTGCGGTAACTGCGAGTCTGTTACCGGTCGGTAGGAAAAGTCAACTCCCGGGGGGCTCGGTAGCCCGTTCGATCGGGGCGTGCCAATCAGTGTTACTTTGCGCAGGCGTCACCGAAATCAGCACTGGGGGAGACATCATGGACACCACGCAGCGGACCGATCAGGCACGGTCCGCCGACCGCCGTCGGCGCGAGCTGCTGGAAGCCGCGGACCGAGTGGTGCTCCGCGACGGCCCGGGGGCGTCGATGAACGCCATCGCCGCCGAGGCGGGCATCACCAAGCCGATCCTCTACCGCCACTTCGGCGACAAGGGCGGACTTTACGCCGCCCTTGCCAAGCGCCACACCGACGCCCTCCTGGACTCCCTGCGGGCCGCCCTGGACGCCCCCGCGGAGCGCCGCGAACGCGTCGAGGCCACCCTCGACACCTACCTGGCGGCCATCGAGGCCCGCCCCCAGGTGTACCGCTTCCTGATGCACCCGGCCGACGGCAGCCAGCCCGGCGTCGACCAGGGCTTCGACGTCGGCAAGCACTCCGCCCCCCTCCTTCGCCGCATGGGCGAGGAACTCGGCAAGGTCATCGAGGACCGCCTCGACCTCGGCCCCGACAGCCACCGACTCGCCCGCGTCTGGGGCCACGGCATCGTAGGCATGATGCACGCGGCAGGCGACTGGTGGCTCGGCGAACGCCCCTGCACGAGGGCGGAGTTGGTCCGCAGCCTGGCAGACCTGCTGTGGGGCCGCCTGGCGGCGGCGGGCGACAAGGTTGGCGGTCCGGGTTTCTGAGAGTTCTCCTTCTTGGCCGGGGCCGGGGCCGGGGCCGGGGCCGGGGATCGCGCCCCTACAGGGGCGCGGGGCTGTGTCGATTGCGGCTCCGCCACGATGGGGGTCCCTCCCGCTCGAGCGAAGCCGAGAGTGGGGGAGCGACCAGCCACAACGCACCCGCAGCCGCCAACGGGCTCACCGCCCCCACGGCGCCTTGGCGATCTTCCTCATCACCCGAGAACGCCGCCACCCCGAAAGCCGGTCCACATAAACCCTGCCCTCAAGATGATCGCACTCGTGCTGAAGGCACCGCGCGAAGAACCCACTCCCCCGCACCCGCACCCGATCCCCGTCCACCGTGAACCCCTCGACCACGGCCTCGTCGTACCGCTCCGTCCCCGCCTCCAGTCCGGGCAGCGACAGACACCCCTCGGGCCCCCGCAGCACGATCCCCTCCACCGAGACCAGCCGGGGGTTCACCACATGGCCGACATGCCGCACCTCGTCGTCGTCGGGGCAGTCGTAGACGAAAACCTTCAAACTCCGGCCCACCTGATTCGCGGCCAACCCCACACCCCGCGCGTCGTACATCGTCGCGAACATGTCCTCCACAAGCCGCTCCAGCTCACTCCCGAACTCCGTCACCTCTTCACACGGGGCGTGCAATACGGGATCGCCGAGCAGTGTCATGGGAAGAACACGCCCTCGGGCGCCGGGAATCGAGCCATGTCGCATGGCCGCAAGAGTACGTTCACACCCGACATCACCGGCCGAGCCGGTTTCAACGCCTCGGCGGGATTCGGGCACGTGAGTGGATCTCGATAGGCTTTGGTCCACACGTTGCCGGGACTGGGCGCGGCGCTGTACGCAAGGAGGATCGAGAACTGATGGCAGGCAACTCGGACCCGCTGACGCCGCGGGCCAAGCTGGCCGTGACGGCGGGCAAGGCGGTCGCGGCGGCATCCCGTGCCGCGGGACGCGGTAGCGGATCGGTGATCGGCGGCCGGGTGGCGCTCAAACTCGACCCCGACCTCCTCGCCCGGCTCGCACAGAGCCTCGACGTCGTCCTGGTCTCCGCCACCAACGGCAAGACCACGACCACCCGGCTGATCGCGGAAGCGCTCCGCGCCGCCGGCCCGGTCGTCTCGAACGCGCTCGGCGCGAACATGCCCGCGGGCATCACCTCGGCGCTCGCCGGGAACTCGGACGCCAAGTTCGGTGTCATCGAGGTCGACGAGAAGTACCTCGCCGGTGTGGCCCGGGACACGGACCCCAAGTGCATCGCGCTGCTCAACCTCTCCCGTGACCAGCTCGACCGGGCCGCCGAGACCCGCATGATGGCGGAGGCCTGGCGTGAGGGTCTGGCCGGCACCAAGGCCGTCATCGTGGCCAACTGCGACGACCCGCTGGTGGTGTGGGCCGCGTCGTCCTCCCCGAACGTGATCTGGGTCGCCGTCGGCCAGATGTGGAAGGACGACGCCTGGTCATGCCCGTCCTGCGGCGGTGTGATGCAGCGGCCGGGCGACGACTGGTTCTGCGGTGAGTGCGGTTTCCGCCGCCCCACGCCGAGCTGGGCGCTCTCCGGCGACCACGTCCTCGACCCGCACGGTTCGGCCTGGCCGATCCACCTCCAGCTGCCGGGCCGCGCCAACAAGGCGAACGCCGCCTCGTCGGCCGCCGTCGCCGCCGTCTTCGGCGTGCCGCCGCAGGTCGCCCTGGAACGCATGTATCAGGTGCAGGCCGTGGCCGGGCGCTACGACGTGGTGCAGTTCATGCAGCGCGACCTCAGACTGCTGCTCGCCAAGAACCCGGCGGGCTGGCTGGAGACGTTCTCGCTGATCGACCCGCCGCCGTCGCCGGTGATCCTGTCGGTGAACGCGCGCGGCGCCGACGGCACCGACACCTCCTGGCTGTGGGACGTCGACTACACCCGGCTGACCGGTCACCCGATCTTCGTCCTCGGCGACCGGAAGCTGGACCTCGCGGTACGTCTGGAGGTCGCGAACCAGCACTTCCAGGTCTGCGACAGCCTCGACCAGGCGGTGCAGATGTGCCCGCCGGGCCGGATCGAGGTCATCGCCAACTACACCGCGTTCCAGGACCTGCGCCGCCGCGTCGGCAACTGACCACGAGGACTCGAGGGGAACTCATGAGTGACAACAGCCTGCGGGTCGTCTGGGTCTACCCGGACCTGCTCAGCACCTACGGCGACCAGGGCAACGTCCTGGTCGTGGAGCGTCGGGCACGCCAGCGCGGCCTCGACGTCGCCCGTCTGGACGTACGCAGCGACCAGCCGATCCCGACCTCCGGCGACATCTATCTGATCGGCGGCGGCGAGGACCGGCCGCAGCGGCTCGCGGCCGAGCGGCTGCGCCGCGACGCGCATCTGTACCGGGCCGTGGAGAACGGCGCGATCGTCTTCGCGGTGTGCGCCGGCTACCAGATCCTCGGCCACGAGTTCGTCAACGACCTCGGGCAGCGCGAACCCGGCCTCGGTCTGCTCGACGTGGTCACGACGCGTGGTGAGGGCGAGCGGTGCGTCGGTGACGTCCTCGCGGACATCGACCCGCGCCTCGGGCTGCCCCAGCTGACCGGCTTCGAGAACCACCAGGGCATCACCCACCTCGGCCCCACCGCCCGCGCGTTCGCGCAGGTGCGGCTCGGCAAGGGCAACGGCACGGGCGACGGCACGGAGGGGGCGTACAACGACACCGTGTTCGGCACGTACATGCACGGTCCCGTGCTCGCGCGGAACCCGCAGATCGCCGACCTGCTGCTGAAGCTGGCGCTCGATGTGAACGCGCTGCCGCCGACCGACGACCGCTGGTTCGAGGCGCTGCGCAACGAGCGCATCGAGGCGGCCACGCAGCCCGCGTGAGTGGGGCCGAGCGTCTGAGAGGTCTGAGAGGTCTGAGAGGTCTGAGAGGTCTGAGAAACGGTTCCTCAGCAGCCGAACCGGAGCCTGTCCGAAAGCCCATGCGACAGCCCGTCTGAAGGCGCCTCCGCTCACGTGTGACAGCCCGTCTGACCAGGGCTCCGCTCACCTGTGCGGGGGCGTCCAGCAGGCGGACGCCCGCTACGGCGACGCCCCCTGTCGCCGGTAGGGTGGCGGGGATTCCTGCCGGACAGCGCGGTCCGGACCCGGCCCACGTTGAGAAGGTATTCGGGCTATGCGCATTGGTGTCCTCACGTCCGGCGGCGACTGTCCCGGGCTGAACGCCGTCATCCGGTCCGTCGTGCACCGTGCCGTCGTCGACCACGGCGACGAGGTCATCGGCTTCCGGGACGGCTGGAAAGGTCTCCTGGAGTGCGACTACCTCAAGCTCGACCTCGACGCCGTGGCCGGCATCCTGGCCCGCGGCGGCACGATCCTCGGTTCCTCCCGGGTCCAGCCCTCGCATCTGCGGGACGGTGTGGAGCGGGCGAAGGGCCATGTCGAGGAGCTCGGTCTCGACGCGATCATCCCCATCGGCGGTGAGGGCACGCTCAAGGCGGCCCGGCTGATGTCGGACAACGGCCTGCCCGTCGTGGGTGTGCCGAAGACCATCGACAACGACATCGCGGTCACGGACGTCACCTTCGGCTTCGACACGGCCGTGGGGGTGGCGACCGAGGCGCTGGACCGGCTGAAGACCACCGCCGAGTCCCACCAGCGGGTCCTCGTCGTGGAGGTCATGGGCCGCCACACCGGCTGGATCGCGCTCCACTCCGGCATGGCGGCCGGCGCGCACGCCATCGTCGTACCGGAACGTCCCTTCGACATCGAGGAGCTGGCGGCGCGGGTCGGCGATCGCTTCGAGGCGGGCAAGCGGTTCGCGATCGTGGTGGCGGCGGAGGGGGCCAAGCCTCAGCCCGGGTCCATGGAGTTCGACGAGGGCGGCAAGGACATCTACGGGCACGAGCGGTTCGCAGGGATCGCGCGGCAGCTGTCGGTGGAGCTGGAGGCACGCCTCGGGAAGGAGGCGCGGCCGGTGATCCTCGGGCATGTGCAGCGAGGCGGTACGCCGACCGCGTACGACCGGGTACTGGCGACTCGCTTCGGGTGGCATGCCGTCGAGGCCGTCCACCGTGGGGAGTTCGGGAAGATGACGGCTCTTCGGGGCACCGACATCGTGATGGTGCCGTTGGCCGAGGCCGTGGAGACGCTGAAGACCGTTCCGGAGGAGCGGTACGCCGAGGCGGAGTGTGTCCTCTGAGTCGGGGTGGAGGGCGCCGCTCCCGGTGCCAAGCGCTCCGCTGGAAGTGTCGGGTTATGCCGTCTGGCGACTGCGGCGCCGTCGTGGCTGGTCGCGCAGTTCTCCGCACCCCTTTGGGGCGCTGCCGAACCGCAGTCGACTTCGCCAGACCCGCTCAGGACCGGGCGGCGTCCTTGACTGAGGCTGTGGCGTCGGTGGTCTCCCCTCGGCCCGCGGCCACCCGCAGGATCACAGCGGCAGCAGCTCCCGCCACCAAGCCCCAGGTCAGGGCGGCCGGGACTCCGGCGCCCAGGCCCGTGGACAGACGCAGCAGGCCCAGGGGCAGGTTCCAGCCGTCCAGGGCCATCCGCACCAGCTGACTCGCCAGCAGTCCGAGAACGGTCGCGCACACAGCGCCTACCGCCATCGCCGGGACCGTGACCCGGGTGAGCAGCCCGAGCAGCCGCCGCAGGGCCCACCACACCACGGCGAGCAGCAGTACATCGGCGACGCGGTACAGGAGCCACTCCCCGGACGGGGCGCCCGTCGGGCCCGCCCAGGCGCCGAGCAGCAGCCACTGGCCCAGGAGGTCGCCCGGTTCGGCGAACAGGCCGTGCCCAGAGGGGCCGTCTGGATGGCGGCGGCGACCCGCCGGTACGAGAGGGCCACCAGCGACAGTGCGATCACCGCGGTCCCGAGGGAGGCGGCCAGCCGGACGGCGCGCACTGGGATGTCCACGTGCGCCGGGTCCCGCGGTTCGGTCGCCTGGGTGGTGAGCCGCGCCACGAGCACGGTCACCGTCGCCGCGAGCAGGGCCACCACGACCACGATCTGTTGCCCGGCGGAGATCGCGCTCGCCAGGTTCGGCAGGAACTCGCCAGGTTCGGCAGGAAGCGGTAACTCCCGTGTCCCTGCGCGGCGATCAGCCATGGCGCGGAGACGGTCACCGCCAGCGTTCCGGCGACCAGACCTCAGGCCCACACCGCGAGAAGCGCCGCCGGCACGCGGCCGCGCACCGGCGGCGGCCTGCGGACCAGCAGCAGCGCCCCCGCCATGAAGAAGGCGAGGACCGCGACATGCCGGATCTGCAGCGCCGTCGCGTACAGCTCGCCGTTCACGGAGGTCGGAGGGGCGTACGACCAAGGGATCAGCCAGCGGCCGAGTTCGACGGTGCCGTCGATGCCGAGCACTCTGGTGGCGCCGGGCAGTCGCAGCGCCTCCGCGCCGGCGCCCGCCCACCACAGAAGTACGGTCATCGAGAGGGCGCCGACCAGGACCGGTATGGCTGCGCGCCGGTATGTCATCTGTTCTCCCCCGTGTAGTTCGTGCGGGACCATGTTGCCCTGCCCCCGGTCGTAATGATCAGTGGCAGCGGTTCTAGTCTGGGGACGCAATGCGTCAACCCCCCACGAATCAGGAGCCGGCGTCATGGATCACAGCGGGCATGGCATGGATCTCTTGCCCTTCACCTTGGGGCGAGGACTTGCCTGGTCGGCGGATCCGTTCTTCCTTGTCGGCTGTCTGCTGGGGTTGGCCCTGTACGGGTGGGGGGTCGTGCGGCTCGTTCGGCGGGGGGACAAGTGGCCCGTCGGACGTACCGTCTCCTTCGTCGTCGGCGTGCTGCTCGTTCTGCTCGTGACCTGCACCGGGTTGAACGACTACGGCATGGTCATGTTCAGCGTGCACATGGTGCAGCACATGGTGATCAGCATGTTGGCGCCGATCATGTTGTTGCTGGGGGCGCCGATCACGTTGGCGCTGCGGGCGTTGCCGGTGGCGGGGAAGGGGCGTAAGGGGCCGCGTGAGCTGTTGCTGATGCTGCTGCACAGCTGGTACATGCGGATCGTCACGCACCCGGCGTTCACGATCCCGATGTTCATCGCGAGCCTGTACGCGCTGTACTTCACGCCGCTGTTCGACTTCCTGATGGGGTCGAAGCCGGGGCACGTCGCGATGATGCTGCACTTCCTCGCGGTCGGACTGTTCTTCTTCTGGCCGATCATGGGCGTGGACCCGGGGCCACACCGGCCGGGCCATCTGATGCGGATGCTGGAACTGTTCGCGGGCATGCCGTTCCACGCGTTCTTCGGTATCGCGTTGATGATGGCGTCCGCGCCGATGGTGAAGACGTACGAGGACCCGCCCGCCTCCCTCGGCATCGACGCGCTCGCCGACCAGAACGCGGCCGGTGGCATCGCCTGGGCGTTCAGCGAGATTCCCTCGGTGCTGGTGCTGCTCGCGCTGCTTTTCCAGTGGTACCGCTCCGAGCAGCGGCAGGCCCGGCGCAAGGACCGGGCTGCCGACCGGGACGGCGACAAGGAACTCGAGGCGTACAACGCCTATCTGGCCTCACTCAACGCACGCAGTCACTGAGCCACAATTCTTTTTCGGGCCTCATTTCTTTTGTTTGGCCACACGACCGCACTTTTGTTTTTTCCTTGACTGAGAGGCTTTGCCGTTCAGTAGCATGATGCGTGAGCCCTGCTTCCGCTCTGCGGGGCGACGGGGGAAAACCGCCAGGGGGAGCGGTCATGACAATTCATGCATGCTTGCGAACATGTTTGCGAAAGGCTGGGAAATCGGCTGCCCGGAGGATCGCCGTCCTGGTAGTGGGGGTGGTGATCCTCAGCGGATGCGGTGACTCGGTTCCGACGTTCTTCGCGGTGAAGGCGGTGGCCGCGGGCGTACCGTCCCTGGCTCCCTTCTTCGACGAGGGCGAGCGGCTGGGCCGGGACGAGCCCGGCATCGCCTCCCAGGAGCCGCACAGCGGTCTGCAGCAGGGCAACACACCAGGGCTCTACGGTGGCACGCGGAAGCCGAACGTCTGCGACGTCGACAAACTCGAGGATTTCCTCAACGACCCCAAGAACAAGAAAAAGGCTCAGGTATGGGCCGACATCGCGGGCGTGAAAATCGACGGCATCGGGAATTATCTCGACGATCTCACGCCCGTTCTTCTGCGTCACGACACCCTCGTGAAGAATCACGACTACAAGAAGGGCAAGGGTGTCCCGTTCGACGCGCTGCTGGAGGCGGGCATCGCCGTATTGGTGGACGAACAGGGTCTGCCCGCCGTGAAGTGCAGCTGCGGAAACCCGTTGCGGGCGTTCGACGAGGACCCCCAGCGCATCAAGGTCGAATTCGACGACGACAACAAGAAGTGGGACGGCTACGACGAGTCCGCCCTGGTCGTCGTCAAGCCGGCGCCCGAGCAGCTGAAGGAGATCAAGCTCGTCGATGTCGAGGACTCCGACACGGGCATCAGCCGGGAGGTCGGCTCGACGGGCGAGTCCGACGAGACGTTCGACACGCGTGAGCGGCAGGCGGTGCCGCGTGTGCAGGGGATGACGTTCAGCCAGGCCAGTGAGGCCATGGCCGCCAAGGGCCTCGCGGTGACGGTCGCAGGGGACGAGATGCCGCCGGGTGACGCGCCGGTGACCGGGTCGGAGCCAGGACCGGGCACCGAGTTGGAGTTCGGTGCGGCCGTGGCGCTGAACGTGGACTGGCCCGAGGACAGGAACCAGGACAAGGGCGGGTCCACGCATACGCCGAGCGGGCCCGAGCCCACGGGTACGGGCACAGGTACGGGTCCTGGTCCGACCGGTCCCTCGGGGAGGGACTCCTCGTCGCCGGGCGGCGGCGGCACCCCCGAGGAGACCGGGTCGCCGGAGCCCAGCGACACGCCCTCGCGGACCGAGTCCTCGCCGGAGCCCAGCGACACACCGTCGGCGACCAGGTCGAGCCCCGAAAAGCCCACACCGAGCCCGACGCCCACTCCCACACCGACTCCGACGCCGAAACCGACCCCCACCCCGACCCAGACGCCCTCCAAGTCGAGTGCGCCGCCTCCCCCGCCGCCCCCCGAACCCAGTACGCCGGAGGTCAGTCCCACCAGCGTCGCCCCGCCGCCGGATCCCGAACCGTCCAGCGATCCCCCGTCCGAGACCCCGGGAGATCCCGGAGGCGATCCCGGAGACCCAGGAGGAGACCCCGGAGATCCCGGAGGCGATCCGGCAGACCCCGTCGAGGACCCGGCCCAGCCCGTGCGGCTCTGAACCCTGGGAGTGACCGATGCAGTCAGGAGCACCCCATTCGGGAGTCGGCCGGGTCATCGCCGACCGCTACCACCTGCTGAACCAGCTGGGCAGCGGCGGCATGGGCCATGTCTGGCTCGCGCACGACCAGCAGTTGGACTGCGAGGTCGCGCTCAAGGAGATCGTGTTCGGCAGTCCCGGCGAGGAGGAGCGGGACCGCACGGCCCGGGTCGCACGGGCCCGCGCGGAGGCCCGGCACGCCGCCGGACTGCGCGGCCACCCGAACGTGGTCACCGTGCACGACGTCCTGGAGCACGAGGAACTGCCCTGGATCGTCATGGAATACGTGCCGGGCGCCCTCGACCTCAAGGCGCTCGTCACCCAGCGCGGGCCCCTCGCGCCGGCCGAGTGCGCCCGCATCGGGCTCGCCGTGCTGGACGCGCTGACCGCCGGGCACGAGCGAGGCGTCATGCACCGGGACGTCAAACCCGCCAACATCCTGCTCGCGCCCGACCGCACCGGGTCGCCGTACGCCCGGGTCCTGCTCACCGACTACGGCATCTCCGTCCAGCCCGACACCCAGGAGACCCGGTACACCCGTACCCACGTCCTGGTCGGCACCGCCGGATATCTGGCACCCGAGCGGGCGCAGGGCGGGCCGCCGACCGCCGCGGCCGACCTGTTCTCGCTGGGCTGCACGCTGTACTACGCCGTCGAGGGGTACGGGCCCTTCGACCGGGACTCGGAGATCGCGGCCCTGACCGCGGTCGTCCTGGAGGAACCGCGGCCGACGCTGCGCGCGGGAGCCCTGGAGTCGCTGCTGGCCGCCATGCTCGCCAAGGACCCCGTGCGCCGGATCACCGCCGCCGAGACCGAGGCCGCGCTCTCCGCCATCGTGACGCCCCAGGTCCACCCCCGCACCGAGCCCGACCTCGGCTCCCAGCCGCAGTGGGCCGGCGAGAGGACGCACACGGTGGAGCCCGAGGTCATCGGCTCCGGGGTGCGCCACGAGACGCCGTGGTATCCGCCGGAGGCCCCCTCCGCCTGGGCCCCCTCCCCCGGCCAGGGCTTCTGCGCTCCCCCACGAACCACCGGTACGACCGGCACGGCCGGTACCACCGGGCGGCACCGTTTTCACCGCAGCAAGGCCCTGCTCGCCGGCGTCGCGACCGCGCTGGGCCTGACCCTGCTGGTGGGCGGTGGCTGGTACGCGATGGGGAACCTGCCGGGTGGCGGCGTCGGCGGCAGCGGAGGTCAGGCGCTGCCGTACGGGGAGGCCGTAGGGCTGGCCGAGCCCCTGAAGGACGGCGACTGCGTGGACGTCAGCTGGACCGACGCCCGGTTCGAGGGCACGCCGCGTCTCCGATTGGTGCCGGAGTGCACGGGGTCCGCGATGGACGGACAGGTGATGGCCTTCTACGAGGCGTCCTCCGCCGAGGACGCCGAGGCGGGCGGGGCCGCCCAGTGCGAACAGCTCACCGAGGAGGACCGCGGGAATCTCGTGGACATCCGCTCCTACCCGGTGCTCCCGACCGACGACGGCTTCGACGCAGCGGGGCACCGTGTCGCCTGTCTGCTGCTGGGCGAGCGCAGGCCGGTGTACGGGCCGATCGGGCGCCACCGTCAGGTGGGCAGCACCGTGTTCGTCGATACGGCCACCATGCAGAAGCAGGACTGCCTCGAACCGATCTCCGAGACCAAGGCCCGGCTCGTCCCGTGCCAGGACCGCCATCGGCAGAAAGTCCTCGGCTTCCACGAGATGCCCGCCGACACGACCTACGAACAGGCGACCACCAAGGCACTGGCCGCCTGCGCGAGGAACGTGCCCCCGGAGGAGTACGGCTACGAGGACGCCGCCACCCGCTCCGACTCCTGGATCAGCGAGGACGGCTGGAAAAAGGGCGCCCATTACGTCGTCTGTACTGTCATTTCCGCCAGCGGGGGCACCATGGAGGGAGAAGAAGCCTGAGAAGGGGTGTCGCGATGCCCGGTTCGACGAAGGCCATGGGGGTGCTCACCGTAGGTGGGCTGGTCGTGGTGACGGCCTACACGGTGGCGCTCGGCAGCAACGGCTGGCTGTGGTTCGGATGGGTCGTCCTCGGCCTGCTGACGCTCGGGATGGTGGCGTCGCGCACCTGAGGCCCGCGCCCGGGGCCTTCGAACGCCGGGCCTTCAGACACCGGGCATTCCTCCGTCCGGGTGTACGCCCGGCTGGTATTTCGGCAGCCGGGCGGTGATCTTCATGCCCGCGCCGACCGCGGTCTCGATGACGAGGCCGTGGTCGTCGCCGTAGACCTGGCGGAGCCGTTCGTCGACGTTGCTGAGGCCGATGCCGCCCGAAGGGCTGACGTCGCCGGCCAGGATGCGGCGGAGCAGCGCGGGGTCCATGCCGACGCCGTCGTCCTCGATGACGACGAGCGCCTCGGCGCCCGCGTCCTGGGCGGTGATGCTGATGTGGCTCTTGCCCGCTGCGGTCACGGTCCGGCCTTCGAGGCCGTGTTTGACGGCGTTCTCGACCAGGGGCTGGAGGCAGAGGAAGGGCAGGGTGACCGGCAGGACCTCGGGGGCGATCTGGAGGGTGACGGAGAGACGGTCGCCGAAGCGGGCCCGTACGAGTGCCAAGTAGTGGTCGATGGCGTGGAGTTCGTCGGCGAGGGTGGTGAAGTCGCCGTGCCTGCGGAACGAGTAGCGGGTGAAGTCGGCGAATTCCAGGAGGAGTTCACGGGCGCGCTCGGGGTCGGTGCGGACGAACGAGGCGATCACCGCGAGTGAGTTGAAGATGAAGTGCGGGGAGATCTGGGCGCGCAGGGCCTTGATCTCGGCCTCTATCAGACGGGTGCGGGACTGGTCGAGATCGGCGAGTTCGAGCTGTACGGAGACCCACCGGGCGACTTCGCCGGCGGCTCGTACGAGGACGGCGGACTCCAGGGGCGCGCAGGCGACGAGTGCGCCGTGGACGCGGTCGTCGACGGTGAGGGGGGCGACGACGGCCCAGCGCACCGGGCAGTCGATGATGTCGCAGGTCAGGCGGAAGGCCTCGCCGCGGCCGCTCTCCAGGGGGCCCGCCAGCCGTTCCATGATCTCGGCGCGGTGGTGCGCCCCCACGCCCTCCCAGACGAGGACCGACTCGTGGTCGGTGAGGCACAGCGCGTCCGTGCCGAGCAGGGTGCGCAGCCGCTTGGCGGACCTGCGGGCCGTCTCCTCGGTGAGGCCGGCGCGCAGCGGGGGTGCGGCGAGCGTCGCGGTGTGCAGGGTCTGGAAGGTGGCGTGCTCGACGGGCGTGCCGAGCCCGCCGAGGCTGCTGCGGGGCCTCGCGGTGCGGCGACCGAGCCAGAATCCTGCCGCGAGCAGCGGGAGCACGGCTACGAAGAGCCCCGCGAGGAAGCCGCTGACCTCACCGCTCATCGCTCACCGCCGCCATAGTTCGATCTCCTTCGACGCCGCCCGTGACTGGCCGCCCACCAGTTCCTCCGGCAGGTGGAAGCGCGCCAGGATCGCTGCTGTGCCTGCCGGGACCTTGCTCGGGGTGGACAGGGAGACCAGGGTCATCGTCAGGAAGCCGAGGGGGACGGACCAGAGGGCGGGCCAGGCCAGGAGGGCGTGGAGGGCGCCGGTGTCGGGGAAGCCGGCCATGGTCGCGGCGACCGCGAGGAGCGCCGAGCCGCCGCCGACCAGCATGCCGGCGGCGGCGCCCGGCGGGGTCAGGCGGCGCCACCAGATGCCGAGGACGAGGAGGGGGCAGAAGGAGGAGGCGGACACGGCGAAGGCGAGTCCGACCGCGTCGGCGACCGGAAGGCCGCCCACCAGGACGCTCGCGGCGAGCGGTACGGCCATGGCGAGGACCGTGCCGAGCCGGAAGTGCCGTACGCCCCGTGAGGGCAGTACGTCCTGGGTGAGGACGCCGGCGACGGCCATCGTGAGCCCGGACGCGGTGGACAGGAACGCCGCGAAGGCGCCGCCCGCCACCAGTGCGCCAAGGAGGTCGCCGCCGAGCCCGCCGATCATGCGGTCCGGGAGGAGGAGTACGGCCGCGTCGGCGTCGCCGGTGAGGGTGAGGTCGGGGGCGTAGAGCCTGCTGAGGGCGCCGTAGACCGGTGGGAGGAGGTAGAAGGCGCCGATCAGGCCGAGGACGACGACCGTGGTGCGGCGGGCGGCGACGCCGTGCGGGCTGGTGTAGAAGCGGACGACGACGTGGGGCAGGCCCATGGTGCCGAGGAAGGTGGCGAGGATCAGCCCGTACGTGGCGTACAGCGGGCGTTCCTCGCGGCCGGCGGCGAGGGAGGTGGACATGCCGCCGTTGCTGCCGCGGTCGGCGACGGGGACGGCGTCGCCCTTGGTGAAGGTCAGTCGGGTGCCCTGCTCGATGCGGTGGGTGCCCGTGGGCAGGTCGACGCGGCTGTCCTCGTAGCGGCGGCCGTCGACCGTGCCGGAGGCGGTGACGGTCAGTGGGCTCGCGAGTTTGAGGTCGAGGCTCTCGTCGACGTGGACGACACGCTGTTCGCGGAACCGGGCGGGCTCGTCGAAGGCGTGGCGCGGGGCGCCGTCGCCCTGCCAGGCGAGGACGAGGAAGAGCGCGGGGACCAGGAGGGCGGTGAGCTTGAGCCAGTACTGGAAAGCCTGGACGAAGGTGATGCTGCGCATGCCGCCGGCGGCGACCGTGGCGGAGACGACGACGGCGACGATCACCCCGCCGGCCCACTCGGGGGCGTCGGTGAGCACGTTCAACGTCAGCCCGGCGCCCTGGAGTTGGGGCAGGAGGTAGAGCCAGCCGACGCCGACCACGAAGGCCCCGGCGAGGCGTCGTACCGTCTTGGAGGCGAGCCGGGCCTCGGCGAAGTCCGGCAGGGTGTACGCGCCGGAGCGGCGCAGCGGGGCCGCGACGAACAGCAACAGCACCAGGTAGCCGGCCGTGTAGCCGACCGGGTACCAGAGCATGTCGGGGCCCTGGACCAGGACGAGGCCCGCGATGCCCAGGAACGAGGCGGCGGACAGGTACTCGCCGCTGATCGCGGCCGCGTTGAGGCGGGGGCCGACGGTGCGGGAGGCGACGTAGAAGTCGGAGGTGGTCCGGGATATGCGCAGGCCGAAGGCGCCGACGAAGACGGTGGCCACGACGACGAGGGCGACGGCGGGGACGGCGTAGTTCTCGTTCATGAGTTCACGGCGTTCATGAGGTCAGGGTCCCGTCGCCTCAGCGGTCCTCGACGAGCCGTACGAGGTCCTGCTCGTTGCGTTCGGCGCGGCGTACGTGCCAGCGGGCGAGGAGGACCAGCGGCGGATAGATACCGAAGCCGAGGACGGCCCACTCCAGGCCGGCGCCGTCCGGCATCGCGGCGAAGACCAGGGGCAGCGGGGCGACCAGCAGGACCAGGACCGCGAACACGGCGAGGGCGGCGCGGAGCTGGCTGCGCATGAGGGAGCGGACGTAGGTGTGGCCGAGGGTGGTCTGTTCGTCGATCTCGGTGCGCGGGCGGTGGTGGCTGGGGCCGCGGCGGGCGCGGCGGGGCGGGCCGGTGACGACGACGCGGCGTTCGGTGGGGTCGTGGGGCATGCCATCTCCTCAGCCCGTGGTCCGGCGCATCAGCAGGTCGCGCAGTTCGCGGGCGTGTCGACGGCTGACCTGGAGTTCCACCGAGCCTACGAGAACGCTGACCGTGCCCGCGTCGAGGCGGAGCTCACCGACGTGACGCAGGGCGACCAGGTGACGGCGGTGGATGCGGACGAAGCCGCGGGCGCGCCAGCGTTCCTCGAGGGTGGAGAGCGGGATGCGGACGAGGTGGCTGCCCTGCGAGGTGTGCAGGCGGGCGTAGTCGCCCTGGGCCTCGACATGGGTGATGTCGTCGACGGTGACGAAGCGGGTCACTCCGCCGAGCTCGACGGGTATCTGGTCGGGGTCGGGTTCGTGGACCGGTATCGGCGGGGCCGCGTCGCGGAGCTGGGCGGCCCGGCGTATCGCCTCGGCGAGGCGTTCCCGGCGGACGGGTTTGAGGACGTAGTCGACGGCCTTGAGGTCGAAGGCCTGGACGGCGAAGCCCTCGTGCGCGGTGACGAAGACGACGAGCGGGGGCCGGGCGAAGCCCGTGAGGAGGCGGGCGAGGTCGAGGCCGTCGAGTCCGGCCATGTGGATGTCGAGGAAGACGACGTCGATCGCGTCGGGCCCGTCGGGGCCGGACTCCAGGGCGCGGTTGATGCGGCGCAGTGCCTCGGTGGCGTCGCTCGCGCCCTCGGCGCTGCCGATCCGCGGATCCGCGTTCAGCAGGTACAGCAGCTCCTCGAGGGAGGGTTTTTCGTCATCGACGGCGAGCGCGCGCAGCATGAACGTGGAGTGTAGGAGCAATTCGTACGCCTGCACACGGGCACGCTCCACATGGGGTCCACGGAGGGGTGCCGCTGGATACAGTGCCCCCATGAACAGCAAGTCGGCGGCGTTCGACGAGCTCGATCGCAAGATCATCACGGCGCTCATGGCGAACGCCAGGACCAGCTTCGCCGAGATCGGCTCGACCGTCGGTCTTTCGGCCACCGCGGTCAAGCGGCGGGTGGACCGGCTGCGTGAGACGGGGGTGATCACCGGGTTCACGGCGACGGTACAGCCGGCGGCGCTCGGCTGGCGCACGGAGGCGTACGTGGAGGTGTACTGCGAGGGCGCGGCGCCGCCCCGGCGGCTCGCGGAGGTCGTACGCAACCATCCGGAGATCACCGCGGCGATGACGGTGACCGGTGGTGCCGACGCGCTGCTGCATGTGCGGGCCGTCGACGTGGAGCACTTCGAGGAGGTGCTGGAGCGGATCCGCGCGGAGCCGTTCATCCGGAAGACGATCAGTTACATGGTGCTGTCGCACCTGCTACCGGAGGCGCCGGAGGCGGGCGCGACACAGGACGCAGCGAACGTGCGCTGAGATCGCCGAACACGCAGCATTACTGCGCGAACACGCAACGTTCACTCCTTGTCGTGCGCCTGCCCCGATTCCTACCGTGGTGTCATCCCAGCCAACACGCAGGAAGCGGAGAGACCCTCTGTGCCCGACAGCCGTGTGCCGCGCCTTCGGCGCTTTCTCGTCTGCGAACCCAGACACTTCGCCGTTCAGTACTCGATCAATCCCTGGATGCACCCGGACACCCCCGTGGATGTCGACCTCGCCCAGGACCAGTGGCAGGAACTGATCCGCGCCTACCGGGACCACGGCCATACCGTGGAGACCGTGGAGCCGGTGGCCGCGCTGCCCGACATGGTGTTCGCGGCCAACTGCGCGCTCGTCCTCGGCGGCCGTGTCCTCGGCTCGCTCTTCCACGCGCCCGAGCGGCGCGCGGAGTCCCTCGCGTACGACGCCTGGTTCAAGAACGCCGGCTACGAAGTGCACCGGTCCGAGTCGGTGTGCGAGGGGGAGGGCGATCTGATTCCTACCGGCCGCCATCTCCTCGCCGGGACCGGCTTCCGCACCACCCGTGAGGCCCATCACCAGGCGCAGGAGTTCTTCGGCGTCCCGGTGATCAGCCTTCAGCTGGTGGACCCGCGCTTCTACCACCTGGACACGGCGCTCTTCGTCCTGGACGACGAGAGCGACGGTCACGCGGGCAACATCGCATACTACCCTGAGGCGTTCTCCCCAGGCAGCCGCGCGGTCCTCGCCCGCCTCTATCCGGACGCGGTGATCGCCACCCGCGACGACGCCATGGCCTTCGGCCTGAACTCGGTCTCCGACGGCCGCCATGTCTTCATCTCCCCCCGCGCCAAGGACCTCGCCGACCAGCTCGCCCGGCAGGGCTACGTCCCCGTCCCCGTCGACCTCTCGGAGTTCCAGAAGGCCGGCGGCGGCATCAAGTGCGTCACTCAGGAGATCCGCTCATGACCGCACCCGTCCGTACGCGTTCGTCGGCCGACCTCATCCGCGCCGAGGAGCCCGTCCTCGCGCACAACTACCACCCCCTGCCCGTGGTCGTCGCCCGCGCCGAGGGCAGCTGGGTCGAGGACGTCGAGGGCCGCCGTTACCTGGACATGCTGGCCGGCTACTCCGCCCTCAACTTCGGCCACCGCCACCCGGCGCTGATCGAGGCCGCGCACCGCCAGCTCGACACCCTCACCCTCACCTCGCGTGCCTTCCACAACGACCGGCTCGCCGAGTTCGCCGAGTCCCTGGCCGCGCTGACGGGCCTCGACATGGTGCTGCCGATGAACACCGGCGCCGAGGCCGTGGAGAGCGCGATCAAGGTGGCCCGCAAATGGGCGTACGAGGTGAAGGGCGTCCCCGCCGACCAGGCCACGATCGTCGTCGCCGCCGACAACTTCCACGGCCGTACGACGACCATCGTCAGCTTCTCCACCGACCCGCTCGCCCGCACCGGTTTCGGCCCCTTCACCCCCGGCTTCCGGGTCGTCCCGTACGACGACCTCCCGGCGCTCGAGGCGGCGATCGACGAGACGACGGCCGCGGTGCTGATCGAGCCGATCCAGGGCGAGGCCGGGGTGGTCATCCCGGACGAGGGCTATCTGCGCGGAGTCCGTGACGCGACCCGCCGCGCCGGCTGCCTGTTCATCGCCGACGAGATCCAGTCGGGTCTCGGCCGCACGGGCCGCACGCTGGCCGTCGACCACGAGGACGTCGTCCCCGACGCCGTCCTGCTCGGCAAGGCCCTCGGCGGCGGCATCGTCCCCGTATCGGCGGTCGTCGCCCGCCGGGAGGTCCTGTCCGTCCTGCGCCCCGGCGAACACGGCTCGACCTTCGGCGGCAACCCCCTGGCGGCAGCGGTGGGCTCGGCGGTCGTCGACCTCCTGCACACCGGCGAATTCCAGCACCGGGCGGCCGAGCTGGGCGTACTCCTGAGGGAAGGCCTGGCTTCCCTGGTCGGCAAGGGCGTGCTCGACTTCCGGGCGCGCGGCCTGTGGGCGGGCGTCGACATCGACCCGACGATCGGCACGGGCCGCGAGATCAGCCGCCGTCTCATGGATCGGGGGATTCTGGTCAAGGACACCCATGGCTCGACGATCCGCCTGGCCCCACCCCTGACCATCACGGCCGAGGAACTCGGTGCGGCGCTGGGCACGTTGGAGGAGGTCCTGAGGGAGGGCGCCCCGTAAGGGGCGCGGGGCTGTGTCAATCTGCGGCTCCGCCGCGTGGGCGCGAGCAACCAACGACGATCCGCACGGACAAACTCACCCCAGGCCCCCTGATCCCGGCGGGGGCCTGGGGGCGGCAGCCCTCAGAAGTGGGGTCGAAGGGGCAGCAGCCCCTGGATGGGGGCACCTCCCGCTCGAGCGAAGCCGAGAGTGGGGGAGGGACGGGCAGGGGCGGCGGGGGCGAAATCCATCAGGCACCCCCTCACGCACGCAACCGATCGAACCGAAACGGCACCAGCACCCCCGGCCGCCGCCCCGTACGCACATACTCCGCAAGCCGATATCCGGTCACCGGCCCCAACGTGACACCGAGCATCCCGTGCCCGGTGGCCACGAACCCGTTCCCACACCCCGGCACACGATCGACCACCGGAAGCCCATCGGGAAGGAACGGCCGCCCCCCGACCCAAGGATCACGAATCAGCCCCACCAGATCGTCCGGATCCTCGAACCACCGCCCCAGATAGTGCCGACTGGCAAGAGCAACGGCCACGACACGACGCCAGTCGAGACGGTTGTTGTTGCCGCTCAACTCCATCGTCCCCCCGATCCGCGTGGTACCACCGATCGGCGACGCCACCGCCCGACGCTCCCCGAAGTACAGCGTGTGCCGGGGCGCGGGATCCAGATCCACGGAGAAGCTGTACCCCTTGCCCGCCTGAAGCGGCAACACCGCGCCCAGCTCCCGCAACAGCCCGGGCGAACGCATCCCGGCCGCGACGACGACGGCCGAACAGGGAATCTCGCCCTGCCCGGTACGCACCCCGGTGACGCGGCCCGCCGCGACCCGGAACCCCGTGACCTCGGCGTTCTCCTGAACCTTCACCCCCACGGCCGCGAGCGCCTCCCCGAGCTCCCGGGCGAACGCCTCGGGATCGACCACGCCCTCCCCCTCAACGAGGTACGCCGCCCGCACGCGGGGCGACAGCGCGGCATCCAGCAGATGCGCGTCGGCGCCGATGGTGACGTCGTCGGGAAGCGGGTAGCGCCCGTCGGCCATCTCCCGCTGGATCGCGAGATGGTGGCGGGCCTCGGCCGGCGAGAGGAAGGCGTGCACCATGCCGGGCCGGGTGAGCGTCGTGGCGACCCCCGCCTCGCGCAGCCCGTCGAAGAGTTCGAAGGTGCCATGGTTCAGCTCGGCGACGGCCGCGTACCCCCGCCGGAACGCCGCCGGTGTACTGCTGCGCCAGAACCGCCACAGCCACCGTACGAACGAAGGGTCCGGCAGGGGCCGTAGATACAAGGGCGAGTCCGGCCGCCCCAGCGAGCGCAGCGCGTAGCGCAGAACTCCCGGCGCGGGCACGGGAGTCGAATGGCTGAGGCAGACCCAGCCCGCGTTGCCCCGGGACACCCCGGAGCCCAGCCCTCGCCGCTCGACGACCTCCACGGGCATCCCGGCGGCGGCCAGGTAGTACGCCGTGCACAGCCCCACGACGCCACCGCCGATGACCACGACCGGGGCGTCACCCGCGGAACCGGGCACGCTGCTCACGACGCGGTCCGGTACGAGGCGAGGAACTCCCGGGTGCGGGCCCGCGCCGGAGCGTCGAGGACGTCCTCGGGCCTGCCCTCCTCCACGATCCGGCCGCCGTCCACGAAGACGACGTGGTCGGAGACCTCGCGGGCGAAGGGCAGTTCGTGGGTGACGAGGAGCATGGTCATGCCGTCCGCGGCGAGTTCCCGCATCACGCCGAGCACCTCGCGGGTCGCCTCGGGGTCCAGGGAGGACGTGGGCTCGTCGAAGAGGAGGACCTCGGGCCGGAGGGCGAGGGCACGTGCGATGGCGACGCGCTGTTGTTCGCCGCCGGAGAGCTGTTCGGGCAGGGCAAGGGCGCGGTGGGCGACCCTGACCCGGCGAAGGAGTACGACGGCCCGTTCCAGCGCCTCCTGTTCGGGGAAACCCGCCGTGCGCTGCGCGAGGACGACGTTCTCGACAGCCGTGAGGTGCGGGAAGAGATGGAACCGCTGGAAGACCATGCCGACGGTGCGCCGCAGCCGGGCCAGGTCGCGGCAGACCGTACGACCGTCCTGGTGCACCACCTCCCCGTCGACCTCGACCGTGCCCCGGTCCGGCTGTTCCAGGAGGTTGACGCAGCGCATCAGGGTCGTCTTGCCGCCGCCGCTCTGCCCGATGACGCTGACGATGCGGCCCCGGTCGACCTCCAGATGGACGTCGTCGAGGACGCGGCGGCCGTCGAAGGACTTACTCAGTCCGCTGATCCGCACCACCGCGTCGGAGGGCGCCGACGCGGTGGCCTTGGTCGTGGTGACGGGCTCGGTCATACCGTCGCCTCCTTCCGGTCGGTGTCGGTGCCCGCACCGAGGCCGTGGTCGAGGTCGCCGGCGAGCAGGGACCGGGCCGCCCGCAGCCGGCGCCGCCGCCACGGGGACAGGGGCACGCCCGCCCGCACCTTCCGCTCCAGCAGCAACAGGAGCTGGGAGAGCGGGTAACAGAGGGCGAAGTAGACGGCCGAGATGACCAGGTACACCTCCAGTGCCCGGAAAGTGGCCGAGGTGATGAGCCGCCCCTCGGACATCAGCTCGGCGGCCGAGACGGTGACGAGCAGCGAGGTGGACTTGAGCAGGTCGACCAGCATGGTGTTGGTGCCGGGCAGCGCCTGCCGTACCGCCTGCGGCAGGACGATCCGGCTGAAGATGCCCGCCCTGCCCAGTCCAAGGGCCTGCCCCGCCTCGGTCTGTCCGGTGTGGACTCCGCTGATGGCCGAGCGAAAGATCTCGGACAGGTACGCGGCGTAGAAGACAACGAGGCTGACGCAGCCGGCCGTGAAGACGTCGAGCCGGATCCCGGCGGAGGCCAGGCCGAAGTACGTCAGGAAGATGATGGCGAGCAGCGGAACGTTCTTGAAGACCTCGGTGTAGACGGCGGCGACGGCACGCGCGGGCCAGGCCTTGCTCAGCCGCAGCAGCGCCACCGCGAGACCGAGCAGGACGGCGCCGACGAAGCTGACCACCGTGTAGGAGAGGGTGCGGCCGAGGGCGCCGAGCAGATCGGACTGATAGTCGGACCAGGGGACTTGAAAGAGACCGGACACGTCATCCCCCTCACTGCGCGATGGACGGCGGCGTCCAGTCTTCGGGCCGGTCCACGCCCCGGCGTGCGGTGGCGACATCGGCGGCGGGCTTCAGGAACTGCTCGGGATCGCCGCCGTACTTCTCGACGAGCTTCTCCATCTCGCCGTCGGCGTACATGGCGTCGATCTGCTCGGAGATCGCCTGCTCCAGCTTCGTGGCCTTCTTCGGGAGGTAGAAGCCGGTCTGGTACGGCTGGAAGTACTGGTAGGCGGGCTCGGCCTTGACCTGGGCGGCGGTCGGCGGGGTCAGGTACTGCGTTTCGATGCTCAGGTCGGGGCGCTCCTTCTGTGCCGCGATGATGATCAGCGGGTCGAGGAAGCCGACGTCGAGGCGGCCCGCGCCGAGGTCGTCGAAGACACCGTTGGCGTCGGGGTAGGCGTGCAGTTTCGCGTCGGGCACGGCCTGGATGGACTTGACCCAGACGTACCCCTCGACGGTCCCCAGGTCGAGCCCTTCCAGATCGTCGACCGTCTTGTACGTCTTCCCGCCGCGGACGGCCATCGCCGGCGGCGAGTAGTAGGGCGGATCGGTGAACAGGCCTTCCTTCTGCCGGTCCGCCGTCCAGGCGACACCACCGATGGTGATGTCCACGCGGCGGGACTGCACTCCGGCGAGCATGCCCGCGAAGTCCGTCACCTGGGGTTCGACCTCCAACCCGAGCTTTTCGGCCACGTGGTGGAGGATGTCGCCGTCCAGGCCGACGATCTTGTCGCCCTGGACGCTGGTGTACGGCGCGTACGGCTGTACGGCCACCTTGATCACGCCGGGGGTGAGGGTGCCCAGGGCGGCGGTCTTCGCGGAGACGTTCTTGGGCTCGTCGTCGCCGTCGCCACCGCAGGCGGCGACGGTCGACAGCAGGAGGATCGCGGACAGTACCGCGACAAGTGGACGCACACGGATCATCGGCTCGGGCCTTCCGTATCGGTGTGGCGGAACCCGCCGTTCACCGCGCTGTGCCCCCGGCGGGGATGTGATGGACGCCCCAGGCGGGGATGTGATGGGCCCATACGCTACGAACCGGCCCGCCGTACGTCACCGTTCACTTCGTACGAACTTGCGGCCGAAATCGCTCGATCTGCTGTACGGTGCGTCCATCTCCGGCCCGCCTCTCCGACGGGAGGAACGTCCGTGCTGAGCCCTTCACTCGCGCAGGAGATCGCCGGGGACACCTCCGCGGTCATCGGCTTCAACGTGCTGATCACCGATGCGGAGGGCATGGTCATCGGCAGCGGCGACAGCAGCCGCGTGGGCACCTTCCACGAGGCGTCCGTGGAGGTGATCCGCACTCAGGAACCCGCCGCGCACAGCGCGTCCGAGGCCCATCGGCTGCGGGGCGTACGGCCGGGTGTCACCTTGCCGCTGGTCACGGACGGGCAGGCGGTGGGCACGGTCGGGATCACCGGTACGCCCGCCCAGGTGCGGCGCTTCGGCCTGCTGGTGAAACGTCAGACGGAGATCCTGCTGCGGGAGTCCGTCATGCTGCGCTCCCGGCTGCTCGCCGAACGGGCCACCGAGAAACTCCTCGCCGACATCGCCGCGTACGACCCCCAGGTCGTCGAGGGCGACTTCCTGGTCTTCCGGGCCGCCGAGCTGGGCTTCGACCTGCGGCTGCCCCGGGTGGCGGTGGCGTTCGAGGTGACCGTGACAGGCCCGGGCAACCGCCGGTACGGGGCACCCGCGCGGGACATGGCGCTGGCCCGTTCCGAGCTGCTCCGCACGGTCCGTGAGGTGTTCGCCGACCTCCAGGACATCGTCGCGGCGGCGGCGCCCGGCCGGCTCGTCGTCCTGCACCGGGTCCACCCCGACCGGCCGGCGGAGTCACTGGTCGTCGACTGCGGACGGGTCATCGACGCCATCGCGGCCCAGGGTGCCCTCTCGGCGCGGGCGGGTGTCGGTGAACCGGCCGACACCGTCGCCGGGCTGCACGATTCCTACCAGGACGCCCGGGACGCTCTCCATCTGACCGCGCGCCGGGCGGGCGCCTCGCCGGTCCGCCTGATCTCCGAGCTGCGCGTGCACCAGGTCCTCGCGGCGGTCGGCCAGCCCGCCCGCAACCGTCTGCTCGAACGGACCACCGCGGACCTGCGGGCCCAGCCGGACTGGCCGGTGCTCCGCGACACGGTCACAGCCTGGTGCGAGAGCGGCTTCAACCTCGTACGCGCGGCCGCGGCCCTGCATGTCCATCGCAACACCGTCGTCTACCGCATGCAGAAGATAGAGCAGGTCACCGGGCGTCCCCTGCGGGACCACCGCGCGTCCATGGCCCTGTATCTCGCCTGTCTGGCCGACGAGATGGGCGGCGCCGGCGCGGCCGCGGCGCCCTGATAGCGGCCAGTAACGACAGAGAGTGACCTCCCGGCGGTTACGCCCGGCGACAGCCGCGCCTAAACTGATCGCTCCTGGGGGTAAAGAGGAGTGCGCGGTGTTCTATTACCTGCTCAAGTACGTGCTGCTTGGCCCGCTGCTGAGACTGGTCTTCCGGCCTCGGATCGAGGGCCTCGAGCACGTACCGGCGTCGGGCGCGGCCATCGTCGCCGGTAACCACCTGTCCTTTTCCGACCACTTCCTGATGCCCGCGATCCTGAAGCGGCGCATCACCTTCCTGGCGAAGGCCGAGTACTTCACCGGGCCGGGCCTCAAGGGCAGGCTGACGGCGTTCTTCTTCCGCAGCGCGGGGCAGATCCCGGTCGACCGCTCCGGCAAGGAGGCGGGCCAGGCCGCGATCCGCGAGGGGCTCGGTGTGCTGAGCAAGGACGAGCTGCTCGGCATCTACCCGGAGGGCACGCGCTCGCACGACGGCCGCCTCTACAAGGGCAAGGTCGGTGTGGCGGTCATGGCGCTCAAGGCCCGGGTGCCCGTCATCCCCTGCGCGATGATCGGCACCTTCGAGGCACAGCCGCCGGGCAAGGTCATCCCGAACATCCACCCCGTCGTCATCCGCTTCGGCAAGCCGCTGGACTTCTCCCGCTATGAGGGCATGGAGAACGAGAAGGCCATCCTGCGGGCCATCACCGACGAGATCATGTACGCGATCCTCTCGCTCTCGGAGCAGGAGTACGTCGACCAGTACGCGGCCGTCGTGAAGGCGGAGGAGGCCGCGGCGGCGAAGGACGAGAAGGCGGGCAAGGAGCGGAAGTTCCCGCGTATGCCGCTGAGTTGACCGGTTCTGCTCGCAGCAGAGCATCCCAGCGGGCCGGGGGCCGGCATCGTACGGTCGGGGCATGACACGACGTGCTGTGGTGATCGGAGCGACGGGACAGATCGGACGCGTGGCCGTGGGCGCGCTGGCGCGGGACGGCTGGGAGGTGACCGCCGTCTCGCGGGGCGGCGGACGTGACGAGGGCTGGCCCGCCGGGGTACGGGCCGTCGGAGCCGACCGCGGCGACGACACGGAGCTGGCCGCCGTGATCGGCGACGGCTGTGACGTACTGGTCGACATGGTCGCGTACGGACCCGAGCACGCCCGGCAGTTGACGTCGTTCGCCGACCGGATCGGCTCCGCCGTGGTCATCTCCAGCGTGTCGGTGTACGAGGACGACAAGGGCCGTAACTTCGACACCCAGGCGGAGCCGGACGGCTTCCCCGTATACCCCGTGCCACTCGGCGAGAGCCAGCGCACGATCCAGCCCGGCGAGGCCTCGTACAGCACCCGCAAGGCGGGCCTGGAGCGCGAACTCCTCGCCGTCGGCGACCGGTTGCCCACGACGCTGCTGCGCGCGGGCGCCATCCACGGGCCCCACTGCCGTACACCCCGCGAGCTGTACTTCGTCAAGCGCAACCTGGACGCACGGCGCCGCCGGGTCATCGCGTACGGCGGTGAGAGCCGCTTCCATCCGGCGAGCGTCCACAACATCGCCGAGCTGATCCGGCTGGCCGCCGTGCGGCCGGGAACGCGGGCGCTGAACGCGGTCGACCCCGACGCGCCGACCGCCGCGGAGATCGCGGCGGCGATCGACGCGGTGATGGGCGTCGAGACCGAGACCGTTCTGGTGGACGGCCCCCCTCCGGCGCCCTCCGTCGGCGACACCCCGTGGTCCGTCCCCGTACCGGTGGTGTGTGACATGTCCGCTGCCGAACGGGAGTTGGGCTACCGCCCGGTGGTCCGGTATGTGGAGACGCTGCCGGACACCGTCGCGTGGATCGAACGGCGATTGGCGGGCGGCCGGGACTGGCGGGAGGCGTATCCCAAGATGTTCCAGGCCTACGGGGACCTCTTCGACTACGCGGCGGAGGACACCTGGCTGAAGTCCTGAAGGGCATACGAGAGGGGCGGCCGGAGTGACCCGGCCGCCCCTCACCCTTCCGGTCTTGCTACGGCGTCGGCGTGGCGTGCGGGGCGCACTTCACATCGGCCTTGCCCACCTTGCCGGTGAGCAGGTAGGTGTCCACGCGCTGGTTGACGCACGGGTTGGTCAGGCTCGTCACGCCGTGCGAGCCGGCCTTCGTCTCGGTGATCAGACGGGAACCCTTGAACCGCTTGTGCAGTTCGACGGCGCCCCCGTACGGGGTGGCCGCGTCACGCGTGGACTGGACGATCAGGACGGGCGGCAGGCCCTTCTTGGTCTTCACCTCCACGGGCGTGTACTGCTTGGACTGCCAGGTGGCGCACGGCAGGTTCATCCAGGCGTTGGCCCACGTCATGAACGGGTAGTTCTTGTGCAGCCGGGTGTTGTCGCGGTCCCACTTCTTCCAGCTGGTGGGCCACTTGGCGTCGGTGCACTCGACCGCGGTGTAGACGGCGTTGCCGTTCTCCGAGGCCGCGTTGCCGGCGGTGTCGGTGAGGTCCGGGGCGGCGGCGTCGACCAGCGCCTGGGTGTCACCGGCGGCGTACTTGCTCCACACCTGCGCGGTGGGCGCCCACGCGGAGTCGTAGTACGGGGCGCTCTGGAAGAAGGAGATCAGCTCGGCCGGGCCGACGAGCCCGCCGATGGGGTTCTTCTTCGCGGTGGCGCGCAGCTTCAGCCAGTTCGCCTGCACCTTGGCCTGGGTGTCGCCGAGGTGGTACGTCGCGTCGTGCTTCGCGACCCACTTCGTCCAGTCCTTCCAGCGCATCTCGAAGGCGACGTCCTGGTCCAGGTTGGCCTGGTACCAGATCTTCTCCCGCGAGGGGTTCACCACGCTGTCGGCGACCATGCGCCGCACATGGGTCGGGAAGAGGGTGCCGTAGACGGCGGCGATGTAGGTGCCGTAGGAGACGCCGAGGAAGTTGAGCTTCTTCTCACCGAGGGCGGCCCGGATGACGTCCAGGTCACGCGCGGTGTTCGGTGTCGTCATGTACGGCAGCATCGCGCCGCTGCGCTTCTTGCAGCCGGCCGCGTAGTCGGCGGCGAGCCCCCGCTGCTTGAGCTTGTCGGCCTCGGAGTCCGGGACCGGGTCCATCTTGGGCGCCTTCACGAACTGCTGCGGGTCGACACAGGAGATGGGCGCCGACTTGCCGACACCACGGGGGTCGAAGCCCACGAAGTCGTACGCCTTGGCGACGTTCGCCCACAGCGGGTTCTTCGTGGTGACCCGGCGCGGGAAGCGCAGACCCGAGCCGCCCGGTCCGCCCGGGTTGTAGACGAGGGCGCCCTGGCGCTCCTTCTTCCTGCCGGTGTTGCCGATACGGTCCACGGCGATCTTGATCTGCTTGCCGTTCGGCTTGGCGTAGTCGAGCGGCACGCTGACCCAGCCGCACATGATGGGCTTCTCCAGGCCCCAGCTCTCAGGGCAGTCCTGCCACTTGATGCCCTTCTTCGCCGCCTTGGCCGCGGCGACGGCCACACCCTTGGCCTCGCGGTCCTGGACCGTGCGGGCCGTCTCGGCGGCGTTGGCCACCGGCGCCGTGACGGCGCCGGCTATCAGAGTCGCCGTGACGAGCGCTCCGGCGGACCCGAAGGCCGCCGCTCGCCTCCTCGGTCTCATACCTCTCAAGAGGGAACTCCCCGTAGATCGATGCGAAGTGTCGAATGGTCACGGGGATCCTCGTGCCTGTGAGGCACCTGAGAACAGGGGGGAGGAGCGTTCTTTACTATTCCGATAACCGGTATGGAATGTCCCGTTGAGCGGAGCGCGGTTCAACCGTCGAGTGCGGCAAGGGCCTCGTCGAGTACGCGCCGCAGCCGCAGCGCGTCGGGCGCGAGGGCGGTCACGAGGACGGCGGGCCCGACGAGCGGAGTGAGCGCGGCGGACTCCCCCAGCACCCTCGACTCGGGCGTCCGCTCCCCGAACTCCGGTCGTACGACGACGAGTTGCCCCAGCGCGCGATGCCCGCCGAGCACGGCGGGACCGTCCCAGCCACCGGGCGCCCCCGGCCCGCAGGCCACCTCCTGGTCGAGCAGCGTACGCCCGTCCAGCCGCACGGTGAGCCGGCTGCTCAGCCGCCCCGGCTCCTCACCGGCCCGCCCGAGCACCTGCTCCTCGCGGAAGACGAGTCGCGCACCGGCGGCAAGGTCCACGCGCGTCGACACACACAGATCGCTGCCCTGCGCCGAGATCAACTGCTCGGGGAGCCACCGCAGTTCGCCTCCGGCGGCGACGTCGATCCGTACGTCGTAGCGTGCCTCGCCCTTGCTCTGCCCCGGCAGCGCGATCGTCGCGGCGGCCGACCCGAGGTGCAGCCGGGCGCACGCGCCGACCCCCGCCTCCACGGCGAAACGGTCACCGCCGAGCGGCCCGCTCATGGCGCCGACGAGCATGACGCGCGCTTCGTCGCCACGTCCCCGGGTACGGCGCAGCGCGAGCGGGCCGTCGCTCTCCAGCACGGGCAGGACCGTGGTGCCCCGACCGTCGAGGCGGGCCGCGATCCGTGCGGTGGCCCTGACTCCGGCCGTCGTCATGCCGTCCACGCCGCGAGCTTCTCCCTCACCCAGCCCGCGACCTCCGCGACCCCCGTCTCGCTCCTGAGCGACTGGAACGCCACCGGCAGCTCCGCCCGCTGTGCCTTCGCGTCCGCGGCCATCCGGGTGAGGTCGGACCCGACATACGGCGCGAGGTCCGTCTTGTTCACGACGAGCAGGTCGGCGGTGGTGACGCCGGGACCGCCCTTCCGCGGAATGTCGTCCCCGCCGGCCACATCGATGACGAAGATCTGCGCGTCGACGAGGCCCTTGGAGAAGGTGGCGGTGAGGTTGTCACCGCCGGACTCGACGAGGATGAGGTCGAGGGGACCCACCTCGTCCTCCAGATCCTCCACGGCTTCGAGATTCGCGGAGATGTCGTCCCGGATGGCGGTGTGCGGGCAGGCGCCTGTCTCGACAGCGGTGATCCGCTCGGGCGGCAACACGGCCTCGCGGAGCAGGAACTCGGCGTCCTCGCGGGTGTAGATGTCATTGGTGACGACGGCGAGCGAGAGCTCATCCCGCAGGGCCCTGCAGAGTGCGGCGACGGTCGCTGTCTTACCGGACCCGACCGGCCCGCCGAGCCCGATCCGCAGGGCTCGCCGGGAGCCGTCGGGCCGACGCGCGTCAGCGCTGACGGCGGAGGGCCCGTCGTGGGAGTGATCGTGACCGAGATGCATGACAGCGGCTCCTGTTGTTCGTGAGTGGGTGGTCCAAGGGGCGGGTGGGTCTTTGCGGGGGGGGCGGGTGCGGGTGAGTGGGGGTCGTTCGCGCAGTTCCCCGCGCCCCTAAAAGCACGACACTGCGGGCCGATGAAAAGCGGGGCGCAGCCCCTGCTTTTCAGGGGCGCGGGGAACTGTGCGACAAGCCCCGACGCACCTGCACCCGCACCCGCCAACCAACACCCCCACCCGAACTGGTAGGCGGGGGTTGAAGGGGCGCAGCCCCTGGGGGAGGGACGGGTAGGGGCGGCGGGGGCGAAAACCTCACGAGGCGAACAACCGAACCGGCCACGCGGCATGCGCCTCCGCCCCGATCTCCAACAGCGGAGCGGAAGCCGCAGGCAAGGCATCCACCCCATCGCCGACCGCCCCCCGAGCCGCCTCAACCGCAACACCCACCACCCGATCAGCCTCCGGCGCCAACCGCGCCAACACCCCGGTCGCCTCGAACGGATCCAGACTCAGCAACCGCACCACCGCACTCGCCGGCCCACTGACACTCTCGTACGCCGAGCAGTACGCCGCGTCATCCGGCCCCAGCCCCGCCGCCCGCGCCGCCACTCCCAACACCACCGGCTGATGCGCGCCCTTGGGAAACTCCCGTGCCACCACATCCAGTTCCCCGGAGGGCCACGTCGCCCGAGCCGCCCGCATCAACTGCCGCCCCAGCTTCCGCGAGGCGACCCGCAGGGCGAGGGACGGCGTACGGGCATCGGCGGCGCTGTCCAAAGCGACCGGATCAACACCGAGCGCGGCGGCGGCGGCCAGGGCCGCCGACACCAACCCCGCGGTGTGCAGCCGCCCCCGGCAGAACGCCTCCAACCCGTCCGCCCCGCTGATCAGCCCACTCTTGACGGCAGCCTCGGCCCCACCGGAGTGCGCATGCCCTCCGGCAGGAAAGCGGCCGTCGGCCAGGACGAGAAGAGTTGCCCTGGACATCAGAAGAGGAAGTACCGCTGCGCCATGGGCAGTTCGGCGGCAGGCGTGGCCTCCACCAGCTCCCCGTCGATGTGCACGGCGAAGCTGTCGGGGTCGACCCGTACCTCGGGACGCGCGTCGTTCTCGCGCATGTCGGCCTTGGTGACCCCACGCGTCGACTCGATCGCCACGAACCGCTTCCCCAGCGACAGCCGCTCCGGCAGCCCGTCCTCGATGGCCAGCGGCGCCACGAAGTTGAACGAATTCGACGCCGGAGCCCGCCCGATCGCACCGTACATCGGCCGCGGAAGGATCGGCTGCGGCGTCGGGATCGAGGCGTTGGCGTCGCCCATCTGCGCGTACGCGATCTGCCCGCCCTTGATCACAAGCTGCGGCTTGACCCCGAAGAACGCGGGCTCCCACACCACGAGGTCGGCGAGCTTGCCGCTCTCGACGGAGCCGATCTCCCGGGCGAGCCCCTGCGCGAGCGCGGGGTTGATCGTGTACTTGGCGACATATCGACGTACGCGACGGTTGTCCGCGCGGCCGTCACCCGGCAGGGCGCCCCGCCTCCGCTTCATCACATGCGCGGTCTGCCAGGTCCGCAGGATGACCTCGCCGACCCTGCCCATGGCCTGGGAGTCGGAGGAGATGATCGAGATGGCTCCGAGGTCGTGGAGGATGTCCTCGGCGCCGATGGTGGACGGCCGGATGCGGGACTCGGCGAAGGCCAGGTCCTCCGGCACCGCCGCGTTCAGGTGGTGGCAGACCATCAACATGTCGAGGTGTTCCTCGGCGGTGTTGACGGTGTAGGGCCGGGTCGGGTTGGTGGAGCTGGGCAGGACGTGCGGCTCGGAGACCACGGTCATGATGTCGGGCGCGTGCCCGCCGCCCGCACCCTCGGTGTGGTACGCGTGGATGCCTCGTCCGGCGATCGCGGCGAGCGTGTCACCGACGAACCCGGCCTCGTTGAGCGTGTCGGTGTGGATGGCGACCTGGATACCGGTCTGGTCGGCGACCGTCAGGGACGCGTCGATGACGGCCGGCGTCGAACCCCAGTCCTCGTGCAGCTTCAGGCCCAGCGCCCCACCCCGGATCTGGGACAGCATCGCCTCGTGGGAGACAGTGTTGCCCTTCCCCAGGAACCCGATGTTGAGCGGGTACTGCTCCATCGCCTCCAGCATGCGGGCCAGATGCCAGGGCCCGGGTGTAACGGTCGTGGCCTTCGAGCCCTCGGCCGGACCCGTACCGCCGCCGACCAGCGTCGTGATGCCCGCCGACAGCGCCTCGTCGGCGATCTGCGGACAGATGAAGTGGACGTGCGCGTCGATGGCTCCGGCGGTGACGATCCGCCCGTTGCCCGCGATGATCTCCGTCTCGGGGCCGATGACCAGCTCGGGGTGGACCCCGTCCATGGTGTCGGGGTTGCCCGCCTTGCCGATGCCGGTGATCCGGCCGTCACGGATGCCGATGTCGGCCTTGACGATGCCCCAGTGGTCGATGATCACCGCGCCGGTGATGACCGTGTCCGGGGTGCCTTCTGCGCGCGTAGCACGCGCCTGGCCCATGGATTCACGGATGACCTTGCCGCCGCCGAAGACGGCCTCGTCACCGGCGAGCCCGGGTCCGCCGGAACGATCCTCCTCGATCTCGACGAGCAGATCGGTGTCGGCGAGCCGGATACGGTCACCGGTGGTGGGACCGAACAGGTCGGCGTACGCGGCACGCGAGATCTCAGGCATCGAGGGCACCTCCGGTCTCCCCTCGCAGCCCGGGCACGACACGGGCGCCGGTGAGGGATACGAGTTCTACGTCGACGGGGATCCCGGGCTCGAAGCGCACGGCGGTGCCGGCGGCGACGTTCAGCCGCTTGCCGCGCGCGGCCTCACGGTCGAACTCCAGGCCGGGGTTTGCCTCGGCGAAGTGGTAGTGGGAGCCGACCTGGACGGGCCGGTCGGCGGCGTTGAGGACGGTCAGCCGGGTGACCTCACGGCCCTCGTTGTAGACGATCGGGCCTGAAGCGAAGAGGATCTCTCCGGGAATCATCGGGGTCCCTCTCAGACGATCGGGTCGTGGACGGTGACGAGCTTGGTGCCGTCCGGGAAGGTCGCCTCGACCTGGACGTCGTGGATCATCTCGGGGATGCCCTCCATGACGTCGTCGCGGGTGAGCAGTTTGCGCCCGGACGCCATGAGTTCGGCCACCGTACGGCCGTCCCGCGCGCCTTCGAGGATGTGCGCCGTGATCAGGGCGACGGCTTCGGGGTGGTTCAGCTTCACCCCTCGAGCCCGGCGCTTCTCGGCCACGTCCGCCGCCACATGGATCAGCAGCCTCTCCTGCTCGTGCGGGGTCAGTTGCACGGCGTCCACCTCACATCCTCGCTCCGGACCGTGCGGGGTCCGGTTGCCGCGCCACCCTGCAAAATCGCTGGTGGCGTGCGCGCAGGCTAATTGGGTGGCGTTTCAGCGACGTTAACCGACTTACGATCCGCTCCTGCACGGGCGTCCGGATCCGCCATGCTCAGCGGCGCCCTGAGCCCCAGCTCGACCACCTGGATCGGTACGTCGCCCGGCGGTCCCAGGAGCCCACGAGACGGGTCTGCTCGACACCGCCCTGGACGCGCGGCGCGAGGCGATCAGCCGCGCGTAGCGTTCGGCAACCGACCGGGACACCCCTACGACCGCTACACACGACCCCTACGACTACGGCTACGGCTACGGCTACGACGCCCCGCTCCCCCGATGCTCCGCCGTGATCCCGAACCGCTGCTGTTCGCGCGGGGCCGACGCGACCTCGCGGACGCCGGAGACCGCGCTGATGACCGGCTCCTCGGCGGGCTCCTGGAGCGCTTCGAGCTGCTCCAGGTCGGCGGCCGAGACCAAAGCGACGAGGGGCTTTCCGTGCCGCGTCACGACAACGCGCTCGCCGCCGTAGACCACGCGGTTGATCAGTTCGGCGAGCTCAGCCCTGGCTTGCGTCACCGGAATCTCGTAGGCCATGGAGTCCAGCTTAAACCGGCGACACCGACCCCTCAGAGCGAAAGATCCCACATCGCCCACTCCAAAGGTACGTACGTCCTGTACATTTTTTACGGTTGCCGATCAGAGGAGGCGTGGCCCATGCCCATGAACCGACCGTCGACCCGCTATGTGCTGCCCGAGTTCACCGAGCGCACCAGTACGGGTCACCGGACGATGGATCCGTACTCGAAGCTGTTGGAAGAACGGATCGTGTTCCTCGGGACGCAGATCGACGACACCTCGGCGAACGATGTGATGGCGCAGTTCATGCACCTCGAGTACCAGTCCCCGGACCGGGACATCTCGCTGTACATCAACTCCCCCGGCGGCTCGTTCAGCGCGATGACGGCGCTTTACGACACGATCCAGTTCGTCACCTGCGATGTAGAGACCATCTGCCTGGGGCAGGCGGGGTCGTCAGCCGCGGTACTGCTGGCGGCGGGCACACCGGGCAAGCGGTTCGTGCTGCCGGGCGCCCGGGTGGTGATCCAGCAGCCGGCGCTGACCGAACCGGTCGAGGGACAGGCGAGCGATCTGGCCATCCAGGCCGAGGAGTTGATGCGCAACCGCCGGAAGCTGGAGGAGATGCTCGTACGGCACACCGGGCAGAGCCACGAGCGGATCAGCGGGGACATCGAGCGGGACAAGATCCTCGACGCGGAGGCCGCGGTGGAGTACGGCCTGGCCGACCGGCTCATCCCGAGCCGCAAGACCTCGCGCACGCTCCCCGGCGCGAGGTGAGCCGCCGATGCTTCCACCCGAGTTGCCGCCGTTGCCCGCTCTCACGCGTGCCGAGGCGGAGCTGATCGACCGTTATCTGGACGTGGTGGACCTGCTGGGCCGGATCAATCCGGCCCGTCCCGGCGACACGTACCGCGGACTGCGGGCCGCGCAGGCCCTCGTCGGCAAGGCGACCGCACTGCGCGACGCGCTCGAACTGATGCACAGGCGGGGGGAGAACGAGGTGCATGCCCCCACCCTCGCGCGGGCGCTACGGGTCCTCGACGGCGAGCGCCGCGCCGCCCGCGTCACCCTGCCGCCCGGAACGGAGAGTTGACCGGCACGCACGGCGCGTGCGACCCGGTGGCCGTCTGAACGGAGGCCGGGTCGTGCGCCGTACTGAAGGGTGTCAGGCCCGGACTTGGGGCGGACCGAGTGGTATCGGCGCAACGACGTACTCGCTCATCCCGCTTCAGGCCCCGTGGAGTTGAGCAACATGCCTGCTTACGGGACGGAATATGGCATTCCGATGCTGGTGCGAGCCTCCTTGCGGGGTGGACATCTTCGCCGAAATCGCCCCGTCCACCCGAATATGCAGGTGGTGAGTAAGGCCACAAATCCCCGATTCCGTTGGGATTTTCGGACTTCCGTGCGTCAAGATCCCTTCCTGACGACAAGCCCCCGCCACAGCGGCGGGGCGATCCGGGTGGACGCCGAGTCCTGCCGCCGCCCGGATGACCGGTCGACAGGATTGCATCGGCAGGAGTGGAGGACCCAAGCACGACGGGTCGCCGGAACGGTCAAGCCATGACCGGGCCGAGCAGCCCTTGGGGTGAAGCCGCGTCAGCGGCCGGGCAACTTCGCCAGCCCGAATCCGACAGGTCATCCTTCACAGGCGGCTGACGAAGGGTTGCGCATGACTGCGCTCAATCGTGTCCCGTCGCTGTTGACCCGGGCCGGTACGGCCTCGGCCCTCACCATCGCCGCCGTCGGCGGCAGCATCGTGGTCCCGGGCGTCGCATCCGACGCCGAGGCCGCCACAGTGGCGTCGAAGGCACTCAAGGTCGCGGCTTCCAAGAAGGGCTCCCCTTACAAGTACGGCGCCAAGGGCCCTCGCAGGTTCGACTGCTCCGGGCTGACGCTCTACGCGTTCAAGAAGGTGGGCAAGAAGCTGCCCCGTACCGCCCAGCAGCAGTACAACAAGACGAAGCACATCTCCGCGAGCAACCGCAAGCTCGGAGACCTCGTGTTCTTCCACTCGGGGTCGAACGTCTACCACGTCGGCATCTACGCGGGGAAGGGAAAGATCTGGCACTCGCCGAAGACCGGTGACGTCGTACGGCTCCAGAAGATCTGGACCAAGAGCGTCTGGTACGGCCGGGTCCGCTAGGCCCAACCGTGGGGGCGGCGGGCAAGCTCCGCCGCCCCGGCGGGCGTAACGCGGGCCGTGCCGGATACCCGTACGCCCATGGCCGACGAACGCCCCCACCCCGCACGCGACGAGCGCTTCGAAGCACGTAACGAGACGCACCTCGAACGCGCCGACCGCAACTTCGCCGAACTGCTGCAGGAGTTGCGGGTCACCCAGACCGGGGTACAGATCCTCTTCGCGTTCCTGCTGACGCTGGCTTTCACCCCGCGCTTCCCGGACCTCGACTCGGTCCAGCGCGCCACATACGTCACCACGCTTCTGCTGGCGGTTCTCGCGGCCGCGCTGTTCACCGCTCCGGCGGCGCTGCACCGCTCGCTGTTCCAGCAGAGCGCCAAGCCCGCCATCGTGCGGGTCTCGTCCCGGCTGGCCGGCGTGGGCCTGGCCGTCCTGATGCCCGCCTTCGCCGGATCGGTACTGCTGGTCGTGGATGTGACCCTCGGCAGGGCGGCCGGTGTCGCCGCCTGCGCCGGCACACTCCTCGTGTGCCTGTTCCTGTGGGGTCTGCTCCCGAAGCTGGTGGGGCGGTCCGGTCGCGACGGCGGCTCGTCAACACCGTCACCGTCACCCGCACGGGCTCGTGGAGAGTCGCCCGTCAGGGCTCCTGCGGACCCCCTGCCCTGATCGGTTGCACGGGGACCGTCCATGGCAGTTCGATCGCCACCGTCTTACCGCCCTCACGCGTGGGTCTGACGCTCAGTCTGCCGCCGCACTCGGCGGTCAGCCAGCGAATGATGACCATGCCCCGGCCGTTGTCCTGCTGGACCCCGGCGGGCAGCCGTTTCGGAAAGCGTGGATGACTGTCGGTGACACCGATGCGCAGTTGCTCGTCCCGGTCCAGGGCGATGTCCACGGTGAACGTGGGTGACTGACCGAGCGTGTGCTGGACGGCGTTGGTGGCGAGTTCGGACACGATCAGGCGCACGGTGTCCGCGATGCCCGTGCCGCTCGGCAGGCCCCATTCGGCGAGCACGGAGGCGACGTAGTTGCGGGCCGCGGACACCGAAGCGGGATCGCTCGGCAGAGTGACGGATGCTTCCTGATGATCTGCCATGGCACGGTCGTCCCTTTCCCACGGGACCGATGTCCGACAGGGAGCGGATGGTTCGAGTACGGTCCCGGACTGGTGCTTCGCGCCAGACTGCCACTACCTGGGCCGTCACGGGTGGCGATCGACCAAGATATGCATATATCTGTCGCTCGAAGCAGTGAACTCTCCGACGACCGACCGTATTCAGGTGGACTCTCGGTCCATCCTCTGTCATCACCCGACCTCCGCGCGCCGGCCTGACCACCCCGCGCCTGGCGGAAGGAGAATCCCATGCAATACGGTCCGGCGGTGCGCCGCCGCAAGCTCGGTGCCGAGTTGCGCGTCCTGCGCACCGGATCCGGGCTCACGAGTATCGAGGCGGCCCGGCTGGTGGGCTGGCACCAGTCCAAGGTGAGCCGGATCGAGACGGGCGCCAGTGGGGTGAAGCCCGCTGACGTACGGAAGCTACTGGACGCGTACGAGGTCGGCGACACCGAATTGCGGGGGCTGCTGCTGGCCTTGGCGGGCTCCGAGGACGGCGGGGGGCGGCACAACTGGTGGCACGCGTATCGCGGGGTGCTGCCGCCGACGTACCGGGACTTCATCAGCCTGGAGTCGCAGGCCAGCGGGATACGGACGCTGGAGACCTCGGTCGTACCAGGGCTCTTGCAGATCCCGGAGTACGCCCGGGCGGTGACGCGGGCCGCGGTGGAGGGGCTGGAAGACGACAAACTCGACACGCTCGTGGAAGTGCGGCTCGCGCGGCAGGACGTACTGCGCGGAAATCCGCCGATGGAGCTCAGCGCCGTGCTCGACGAGGGGGTTTTGCGGCGGGAGGTCGGCGGTCCCGAGATCATGGCCCGCCAGCTGGGGCGTCTGGTCGAGGCGGCGGCCCTTCCTCAGGTGCGACTGCAGGTGCTGCCGTTCACTGCCGGGGCACACATCGGCATCACCGGACCTTTCGTCATTTTCTCATTTAGGAGCACTTCCGATCTGGACGTGGTTGTTCTCGACCACTTGACGAGTAGCCTCTACCTGGAGCGGAAAGAAGACCTCAGGGCTTATGTCGAGGCCTTCAACGCCCTTCAGATCCACGCCCTTTCGCCCGAGGACTCGTTGGATTACATCGCCGGGCTGGCCCACTGCCAGTCGACCGGCGCGTAAGGAGGCACCATGTCCGCACCGCCTCGGAACGTACCTACCAGTACCGCACTGCGCGGTGTGTGCTGGCGGCGCAGCAGCCGCAGCACCGGAATGAACAACTGTGTGGAGACGGCCCGTCCCGGGTCCGGCCGCTGGGCCGGTCTTGTGGCCGTACGCGACTCGAAGAACACGGCGGGGCCGGCTCTGCTGTTCGCCCCCGAGGCATGGGAGGGATTCATCACCACGCTTCGGTGAGCGCCGCCGGAGGCACTCGCACTTCCGCTTACGGCGACGCACGGCCGGGACGCCGACTCACGGTCGCGTATCGCCGATGATCCCCACGGCTCGGTCGATCTGGCCCTCGGTGAGATCCGCGCGGGCGGTCAGCCGCAGCCTCGAAACGCCGTCGGGTACGGACGGTGGGCGGAAACAGCCGACGGCGAGACCCGCCGACCGGCAATCCGCCGCCCACCGCACCGCCTGATCCGGAGACGGCGCACGCACGGACACCACGGCGGCGTCGGGCCGCACCGCTTCATGGCCCGACGCCGTCAGCCGTGTGTGCAGGGCCCTGGCCACCTCGCGGGCCCGCGCGGCACGCTCCGGCTCGCGGCGCAGCAGCCGGAGCGCGGCGAGGGCGGCGCCGGTGGCGGCCGGGGCGAGGCCCGTGTCGAAGATGAACGTACGGGCCGCGTTGACCAGGTGGTCGATGACGTGCGCCGGGCCGAGGACGGCACCGCCCTGGCTGCCCAGCGACTTCGACAGCGTCACCGTCACGACGACATCGGGGGCGCCCGCGAGTCCCGCCGCGTGCGGCGCTCCCCGGCCGCCGTCGCCCAGGACACCGAGCCCGTGGGCGTCGTCCACGACCAGTCCGGCGCCGTACTCACGGCAGGCGGCCGCCAGTTCGGCCAGCGGGGCGGCGTCGCCGTCCACGGAGAACACCGTGTCGGAGACGGTGATGGCCGGGCTTTTCGCCGTGCTCAGCGCCTTGCGGACGGCGTCCGGGTCGGCGTGTGCCACGACCTGGGTGGTGCCGCGGGCCAGTCGGCAGCCGTCGATGAGGGAGGCGTGGTTTCCGGCGTCGGAGACGACGAGGGAGCCGTGCGGTGCGAGCGCGGTGACGGCAGCGAGGTTGGCGGCGTAGCCGGAGGAGAAGACCAGGGCCGCCTCGAAGCCGCAGAAGTCGGCCAGCTCCCGCTCCAGTTCGCCGTGGAGTTCGGTGGTGCCGGTGACGAGCCGGGAGCCGGTGGCGCCGCCGCCCCACCTGCGCGCGGCCTCGGCGGCGCCCTCGATGATCTCGGGGTGCCGGGCCAGGCCCAGGTAGTCGTTGCTCGCGAGGTCGAGGAGCGGCGAGTCGGCGGGGCGGGGGCGCAGGGTCCGTACGAGCCCGGCGCGGCGGCGCGCGGCGGCCTGCTCGTCGATCCAGCCGAACGCCATGATTCCTCCGGGGGCATGTGGGCAGCCCGCACTCCCTGGACGACAGGATCCAGGTCGCTCAGGGCTTTTGTAGGCAGTGCACAGACACTAACGGGACGACCGGCCGCCCACGATGTGGCAATACCCACACGTCGAACCGACTCTGTTGTCCGAACTCTCCTTGGCCCGGAGCACTCCCGTAGGACAGGATCGGCTCTCATGGACCTGCTGAACACGCTGGTGGACAAAGGGCTCCGGCGCGAGCCGCCGAGCCGTGCCGAGGCGCTCGCCGTCCTGGGCACCTCCGACGACGACCTGTTGGATGTGGTGGCCGCGGCCGGCAAGGTGCGTCGGCACTGGTTCGGACGCCGGGTGAAGCTGAACTACCTGGTCAACCTCAAGTCCGGGCTCTGCCCCGAGGACTGCTCCTACTGTTCCCAGCGGCTCGGCTCCACCACCGGCATCCTCAAGTACACCTGGCTCAAGCCAGACGAGGCCTCCAAGGCCGCCGCGGCCGGGCTCGCCGGTGGCGCCAAGCGGGTCTGCCTGGTGGCGTCCGGGCGCGGCCCGACCGACCGGGACGTCGACCGGGTCGCCGGCACCATCAAGGCGATCAAGGAGCAGAACGAGGGTGTCGAGGTGTGCGCCTGCCTCGGTCTCCTCTCCGACGGCCAGGCCGAACGCCTGCGCGAGGCGGGCGCGGACGCCTACAACCACAACCTCAACACCTCCGAGTCCACGTACGGCGAGATCACGACGACGCACACGTACGCCGATCGGGTGGACACGGTGCAGAAGGCGCACGCGGCGGGTCTGTCGGCGTGCTCGGGTCTGATCGCGGGCATGGGCGAGAGCGACGAGGACCTGGTCGACGTGGTCTTCTCACTGCGCGAACTGGACCCGGACTCGGTGCCGGTCAACTTCCTCATCCCGGTCGAGGGCACTCCGCTGGGCAAGGAGTGGAACCTCACCCCGCAACGGTGTCTGCGGATCCTGGCGATGGTCCGGTTCGTCTGCCCCGACATCGAGGTGCGCATCGCGGGCGGCCGTGAGGTCCATCTGCGCACGATGCAGCCGCTCGCCCTGCACCTGGCCAACTCCATCTTCCTCGGCGACTACCTCACCACCGAGGGCCAGGCCGGCAAGGCCGACCTGGAGATGATCGCCGACGCCGGGTTCGAGGTGGAGGGCATGGGCGAGGTGACGCTGCCGGAGCACCGCGTCTCGGGCGGATGCGGATCCGAGAGTGCCTGCGGCTCGGAGAGTGCCTGCGGCTCCGACGATGTGTGCGGTACGGCCACTGCCGCGCCGGTCGGCGAGCCGCGCACCGACCTCGTCGCCGTACGCCGCCGGGGCGCCGGAACCGATCTCGCGCCCAATGCCTGACCTGCGCCCCATGCCTGAGCTGAGCGTGCCCGAGCTGCTGGATCTCGACCGGCGGCATGTCTGGCATCCGTACGGGCCTATGCCCGGCCGGGTCGAGCCGCTCGTCGTGGAGGCGGCGAGCGGGGTACGACTGAAGCTCGCCGACGGCTCGGGCGAGCTGGTGGACGGCATGTCGTCCTGGTGGTCGGCGATCCACGGCTACAACCACCCGGTGCTCAACGAGGCGGCGCGCGAGCAGCTGGGCCGGATGAGTCATGTCATGTTCGGCGGGCTCACGCACGAGCCCGCCGTACGGCTGGCGAAGCGTCTTGTCGACATGTCTCCCGAGGGCCTGGAGCATGTCTTCCTGGCGGACTCGGGCTCGGTCTCGGTCGAGGTCGCGGTCAAGATGTGCCTGCAGTACTGGCGCTCGCTGGGCCGCCCCCGCAAACAGCGCCTGCTGACCTGGCGCGGTGGTTACCACGGCGACACCTGGCAGCCGATGTCCGTGTGCGACCCCGAGGGCGGGATGCACGAGCTGTGGCAGGGCGTGCTGCCCCGGCAGGTGTTCGTGGACGCGCCGCCGACGGAGTACGAGGAGTCGTACGCGGAGTCGCTGCGCTCGGCGATCGGACGGCACGCCGACGAACTGGCCGCGGTGATCGTGGAGCCGGTGGTGCAGGGCGCGGGTGGGATGCGGTTCCACTCCCCCGCGTATCTGCGGGTGCTGCGCGAGGCGTGCGACGCGCACGATGTACTGCTGGTGTTCGACGAGATCGCGACCGGTTTCGGGCGCACGGGCGCGCTGTTCGCGGCGGACCACGCGGCGGTGACGCCCGATGTGATGTGCGTGGGCAAGGCTCTGACCGGCGGCTACCTGACCATGGCGGCGACGCTGTGCACGGCACGGGTGGCCGACGGGATCTCGCGCGGCGAGGTGCCCGTGCTGGCCCACGGGCCGACCTTCATGGGCAACCCGCTGGCGGCGGCCGTCGCCTGCGCCTCGATCGAACTGCTGCTGGGGCAGGACTGGGCGGCGGAGGTCAAGCGGATCGAGGCCGGACTGAGGGAGGGGCTGGCGCCGGCGCTCGACGTACCCGGTGTGAAGGACGTACGCGTACTGGGCGCCATCGGCGTCGTCCAGCTCGACCACGGGGTGGACATGACGACGGCCACGGCTGCCGCCGTACGCGAGGGTGTGTGGCTGCGGCCGTTCCGCGATCTCGTCTACACGATGCCGCCGTACGTCACGGGCGACGAGGACGTGGCACGGATCGCCCGTGCGGTGTGCGCGGCGGCGCGGGAGGGGTGACATGACGGTCCTGGTGATCACGGGGACGGGTACGGAGGTCGGCAAGACGGTCACCACGGCGGCCGTCGCGGCGGTGGCGGTGGCCGCGGGTCGGTCCGTGGCCGTCCTGAAGCCGGCTCAGACGGGTGTACGGCCGGACGAGCGCGGCGACGCGGACGAGGTGGCCCGGCTCGCGGGCGCCGTGACCGCACGCGAACTCGCCCGCTATCCCGAGCCGTTGGCCCCCGCCACCGCCGCCCGACGCTCCGGGCTGCCTCCCCTGCACCCTGAGGACGTGGCCGAGGCCGCCGGGAAACTGGCCGCCGAGCACGACCTCGTGCTGGTCGAGGGCGCGGGTGGGTTGCTCGTACGCTTCGACGAGGCGGGCGGAACGCTGGCGGACGCGGCCCGGCTGCTGGGGGCGCCGGTGTTGCTGGTCGCCTCGGCGGGATTGGGCACGCTCAACACGACCGAGCTGACGGCGCGCGAACTGGCCGTTCGGGAGGTGGAGTTGGCGGGAGTGGTGATCGGCAGCTGGCCGCAGCGGCCCGACCTGGCGTCCCGTTGCAACCTGGCGGACCTTCCGGTGGTGGCGGGGTCTCCACTGCTGGGGGCGGTGCCGGAGGGGGCGGGGACGTTGGCGCCGACCACGTTCCGCGCGGAGGCCGGTAACTGGCTGGCGTCTGGCCTGGGGGGCGTGTGGGATGCCGTTTCCTTCACCACCGCGGAAGCCGCGCCTTAGAGACTCGCCGTAGGGGTGTGGCGATTGGCCGACTGCGGCTTCGTCGTGGCTGGTCGCGCAGTTCCCCGCGCCCCTTACGGGGCGCGACCCCCGTTCCTGGCTGCGGACAATCGTGCCGCTGAGGCGATGGGGGTACCTCCCGCTCGAGCGAAGCCTAGAGTGGGGGGAGGGTGGGCGCAGCGGCAACTCGCGGCGCCGAGTTGCGCAGCCCGCCCCCGCCCAGCCGCAGCTCCGGGCGCCCGGCATACCCACGCTCAGTCGCTGCCCTCCCCCAGCAGCCGCACCAGTTCGATCCTCGACCTGATCCCCAACCGGGCGAACACGCCCCGGAGATGATGGTCGATCGTTCGCGGGCTCAGCAGCAGCCGGGCCGCGATCTCACGGTTCGTCGCGCCCTCCGCCGCCATCCGCGCCACCATCAGCTGCTGGGCCGTGAGGCGGGTGGTGAGGTCCTCGGTGTCTCGGGTCTCGGCGGCGCGCTCGCCCAGGGCTCGGAGTTCGGCGCGAGACTGGGCCGCGCAGTGCGGGGAACCGAAGTGTTCGAAGGCTTCCAGGGCACTGTGGAGGCGGTCGCGGGCCTCGTTGCGGTTTCGGAGCCTGCGCAGGGCGCTACCGAACAGCAGTTCCGTGCGGGCGCGTTCGAAGTCGCGGGTGCCACCGGCGTGGAGGTCGAGGGCCGTGCGGTAGTGCTCGACGCCCTCCTCCCCGGTGGCCAGCAGCGCGCGGCCACGGGCGCTGAGGGCGAGGTCGTCGGCGCTGCGGACGGTGCGGGCCCAGCGGTCGTAGTCGGCGTGCGCGGCGCGGGCCACACGGGTGTCGCCCGTGCGGACGGCGGCCTCGACGTAGAGCGGGGTGGCGATGTGCCGGATGGCCCGGTGCCCGTGGCCCGGGCCGAATCCGGCGAGCGCGCGGAGGCGGGCCGCGGAGGCGGCGTAACGGCCGGTGCTCAGATCGAGGAAGGCGAGGGCGAACATGGCGAGGGCGGCGGGCAGTCCGAGTCCGCGCTCCAGGGCGTACGCCCGGGCGGACTCGGCGCGCTCCCGGCAGACCTTCTCGTCGCCGGTGACGGCCGCGAACATCGCGAGGGCGGCCTGGAGATGGCAGGCCCCGTTGTCCTGTCCGGTGGCGTAGGCCTGGCGCAGGGCGTCCACGGCGGCGGCCTCGGCGGCCTTGGGGCGCCCGGTCCAGAACTCGGCGTAGGCGCGGAACTCCATGGCCTGCGGCACGGTCACCGACTCGCCCCTGGCCCGGGCGGAGGTGGCGGCGCGGGCGGTGGCGGTGGCGGCGCGGGTGTGGTCGCCGAGGAGCAGGGCGGCGATCCCGGAGTGGATGAGCAGGGTGGGGTCGCCGCCGGGGCCGCAGCGTCCGGCGGCGGCTTCGAGGACGTCGCGGGCGTCGTCGTACCGCCCCTCGAACGCGGCGGCCAGCGCGCCCAGCGTGCTCGGCGGCAGGATCCCCAGCCGGTCGGCGACGGCGGCGGCCTCACGGCAGCGGCGTAGGTCCCCGGTGTAGATGGCGGCCTCGGTGGCTCGTGCCAACAAGTGGGCGGCGGTGTCCGAGGCCTGGTCGTGGCCGTGCCGGACGGTGGCGGTGAGCAGCGCGTCGAAGGCCTCGGAGGCGTTGCCCGCGCGCAGGGCGAGGAGACCGCCGAGGGCGTCGTCGTCGGTGGCCGCGACGAGGCGGCGGGCCCGGTCGCCGTCGCCCGACTGCCAGGCCTCGGCCGCCGCCTGGGCGAGCAGGGGCATGCGTTCGGCGGGCTCGGGGGTGAGCGTGGCGGCGCGTTCGGCGAGGGCGGAGGCCAGGGCGGGTTCGCCGATGGCACGTGCCACCCGTGCCGCCAACCGGAGTTCGGCGGCGAGGCGGCGGCTGGGCCCGAGGGCGGCGGCGGCCCGGTGCCAGGAGCGTCTGGGTCTTTCGCCCTCGCCGCTCAGGACACCGGCGAGCAGCCGGTGGGCCTCGCGTCGGTCGTCCACGGACGCGGACTCGTACACGGCGATCCGTGTCCAGGCGTCCCGGAAGACGATGCCCTGGGCGGTGGCGTGGGCGAGGCCCGCCGCTTCGGCCAGGTCGAGGGGGCGGGTGTCGAGCCGTGCCGCCGTGACGGCCCGCGCATAGGCGTGCGTGGGGATCGGGTACTGGTCGGCGGCGGCGAGGAGCAGCAGGAAGCGGGTGTCGTCGGGCAGGGCCCGTACGTCCCGCCGGTGGACGCGCAGGAGGGTGGGGGTGAGCGCGAGCGGTTCGGCGGGGAGTGGGTCGAGGCCCGCGGCCTGACGTTCGGTCAGGGCGGCGGCCAGTTCCGCGGCGGCTCGCGGGTCGCCGTGCGCGGCGTGCAGCAGGCGTACGCGCACGCCTTCGGCGAGCTCGGCCCGTACGGCCGGCTCGGCATCCGGGCTCGGCCACACGTTCATGGGGGGCAGTGGCGAGCGATGCGGAAGTTGTGGGGGGTTCACCGGAGTCACCACGCCCATCACGTTACTTGCGAGTTAATCAACCAGTAAAGACCGGCGATTTCGCCGATGCGGCGCGCGTAGACCCCACCTGACACTCCAGACCACCCCACCCGTTTCAGGAGGCTTCATGCATCGCCGCATGCGCCGCATCGCCACGGCCCTCGCGACCGTGACCACCACGCTCCTTCTGTCACTCTCCTTCTCCGCGACCTCCGCTCAGGCCGCCACCCACAACCCCGTTGTCTTCGTACACGGTTTGAGCAGTTCGTCCAGCAGCTGGGACGAATGGGTCGCGCACTTCAAGGCGGACGGCTACACGGCCTCCGAGCTGCACGCCTGGTCCTACGACTGGAGCCAGTCCAACGTCACGACGGCACGGCAGCTCCAGACCAAGATCCAGAGCGTGCTCGCCTCGACCGGCGCCTCCAAGGTCGACGTGGTCGTCCACTCGATGGGCGCGCTCAGCTCCCGCCACTACCTCAAGAACCTCGGCGGAACGGCGTACGTGGACGACTTCGTGTCCACGGCCGGTGTGAACCACGGGACGACCGTCGCCGGCTGGTGCCGTTGGCTGTACACGTCCTGCAACGAGATGTACACCGGAAGTTCGTTCCTGACCTCGCTCAACTCCGGTGACGAGACCCCGGGCAGCGTGTCGTACGCCAGCTACTGGTCGAACTGCGACGACGCGCTCACCCCGGACACCACCGCGATCCTGAGCGGTGCCACGAACGTCGAGGTCGGCTGTGTCTCGCACAACGACATGAACAACGACGAGGGCATCTACAGGCAGGTGCGGGCCTTCATCGCCTGACGCCCCCGGCAGTACGTCGTACGCCCCCGCCCGTCGCGTGGTCTCCTCAGGACGCGCGACGGGTGAGCCGGTGTTTCCCGGGGAAACAATCGCCGTAACTGCCGTCCTCCTCGGGAGGTCTGTCATGGTCCGCGCCACCAAGGACGCCGTGCACCACCCGCTGTTCGCCCGGTTCTACGCCAGACTGAGCGTGTCGGCGGAGCCGAAAGTCGGCCCGCTGCGCGACGAACTCCTCGCCGGGCTGTCGGGGCGGGTCATCGAGATCGGCGCGGGCAACGGCATGAACTTCTCCCACTTCCCGCGCACGGTCTCGGAGGTCGTGGCGATCGAACCGGAGCGCTCCCTGCGGCAGTTGGCCCTGGAGTCCGCTCTCCGCGCGGAGGTGCCCGTGGATGTGGTGCCGGGCGCGGCGGAGGCGCTGCCGGTCAAGAGCGAGGCGTTCGACGCGGCCGTGCTGTCGCTGGTGCTGTGCAGCGTGCGGGACGTACGTCGCTCACTCAGCGAGGTACGGCGCGTCCTGCGTCCGGGCGGTGAGCTGCGGTTCTTCGAGCACGGCAGGGGCGGCGGGCGCGCGATGCGCACGGCCCAGCGGGCCCTGGACCGTACGGTGTGGCCGCTGTTGTTCGGCGGCTGCCATGTGGCCCGCGATCCGGTGGGCGAGATCCGTGCCGCCGGGTTCGACATCGAGACGGTCAAGGAGCTGGTGACGCCCACGAAAGGGCCGCGGCTGCCCAGCTCGTACTACGTGACGGGCCGGGCACGGCGACCCGAACTCGGGGATTTGCGCGGGTAGTTCCTGTCAGGGACCGCTGCGGTTCACAGGCTCCATTGGCGCAGCTCCTGGGTGATGTCGTGCACCGTGGCCTCGCCGCTCTTGACCAGTTTGGCCAGTTCGCGCACCTGCTCGGCGGAGGTGACGACCTTGACGCCGCTGGCGACGAGATAGCCGTAGGCGACGGCGGAGGCGAACAGCGCGTTGGAGCGCTCCAGCGCCGGGACGTGTATGAGGAGTTGGAGGAGCGAGGCGGCTCGGGCGTGCGGGGTGTCGTAGACGGGAACGTCGAATATCTCGGCCTCGTGCCGGGCGACGGCCGCGACGAGGGCGCCCCAGTCGGTGACCTGGGGGTCTCCGGGCGTCTTCCGTTCGGCGACCATCAGGAGCCAGGCGAGGTCGATTCTGAGCTGGCTCAAGGGATCAGTGACGTCCCTCGCGCCGGCCCTCGAGCTCGGCACCGAACTCCTCGACGAAGACCGCCTCGTACTGCTTCATGAAATCGGCGGCGGACTCCACGAAGGTGTGGCCCACTTCCCCGGTGTCCTGTCTGACCAGCTCTTCTATGTACCGGTTCACACTCATCCCGCGCTCCAGGGCTCGCTCCCGGGCGGCTCGGGCCGTGTCCTCGTCCACCCGGACGTTCAACTGGGTCTTGGCCATGACATGACGCTAGCGCCGGAGTGCTAGCGGAGGCAAGGGCGCCTTGATGCCACGCCGCCCGCAGGGGCGCAACTGGATGCCCCTTACACCGATGACGGAAACCCTTCCTGGGGCGGAGGGGGCCTCGACCTTCGGGGGGATTCACGGTGTGGACTGGATCACATTAGGATCGTCCGAGAACGCCCGGAATTCGAACCAGTTCGAACCAGGAGGCCGTTTTGTCCACTGCTGCCGCTGAGCACGCCCTCGGCCGCGCGGAAGCCGACGGCGTCGCCGCCCGCGCCCGGGGCCTCACGAAGGCGTACGGCTCGGGCGAGACGACGGTTCTCGCCCTCGACGCGGTCGACGTGGACATCGCGCGCGGCCGCTTCACCGCGGTCATGGGGCCCTCGGGTTCGGGAAAGTCCACGCTCATGCACTGCCTGGCCGGGCTGGACACCGTGTCGGCCGGGCAGGTGTGGCTCGGGGAAACCGAGATCACCCGGCTCAGGGAGCGCGACCTGACGCGACTGCGCCGGGACCGGATCGGCTTCATGTTCCAGTCCTTCAATCTGATCCCCACGCTGAACGCGGCCGAGAACATCACCCTGCCGATGGACATCGCGGGCAAGAAGCCCGACGAGAAGTGGCTGGACCAGGTGATCGACACACTCGGGCTGCGGGACCGGCTGAAGCACCGGCCGTCCCAGCTCTCCGGCGGTCAGCAGCAGCGCGTCGCCTGCGCCCGCGCGCTCGCCTCCCGGCCCGAGCTGATCTTCGCGGACGAGCCGACCGGCAACCTCGACTCCCGGGCCGGACTCGAAGTGCTGGGCTTCCTGCGCGAGGCGGTCGACCAGCTGGGCCAGACGGTCGTCATGGTCACCCATGACCCGGGCGCCGCCGCCCACTCCGACCTGGTGCTCTTCCTCGCGGACGGGCGGATCGTGGACCGGATGGAGCGCCCCACGGCCGAGGCCGTGCTGGAGCGCATGCGTCTGTTCACCTCCTCCGGCACGTCCGGCGGCGATCCCGTACACCTCGACAAGGACTGAGACGGTGCTCAAGGCGACCCTTCGGAGTTTCCTGGCGCACAAGGGACGGCTGGTGCTCTCGGCGCTGGCCGTCATCCTGTCCGTGGCGTTCGTGGCGGGCAGCCTGATCTTCTCGGACACCGTCAGCCGCACCTTCGACCGGCTCTTCGCCTCCACCTCCGCCGATGTGACCGTGGGCCCGAAGGACGACGAGTTGGAGGGGCAGCTGCCGACGGGAGCGGTCGAGACCGTGCCGGCCGCGCTCGCGGAACGTATCGCCGGCGTCGACGGCGTCGAGGACACCCATGTCGACGCGGCGCTGGAGAACATCACGATCGTCGACAGCGAGAACGAGTCCGTGGGGCCGACGACGGGCGCCCCCACCATCGCCACCAACTGGTACGTCACCGACCGCAGCCCGGTCGAGCTGACCAGCGGACACGCGCCGGAGGGCCCCGGCCAGGCGCTGCTCGACGCTGATACGGCGAAGAACAAGGACGTGGAGATCGGCGACACGCTCACCGTGCTCGCCCAGCCCGGCTCCTTCGAGGTGAAGGTCGTCGGCATCGCCACCTTCACCACCACCAACCCCGGTGCCGCACTGGTCTTCCTGGACACCCCGACCGCACAGACCGAGTTGCTGGGCGACCCCGAGGCCGCCACGAGCATCTCGGTGACCGCGGCACCCGGCGTGAGCGACGAGCAGCTCAAGCAGCGGATCGCCGCCGAGCTCGGGCCGCGCGCGTACGAGTACCGGACCGCCGACGAGCAGGCCGAGTCGGCGGCGGCCTCGCTCGGCGGATTCCTCGACGTCATCAAGTACGTGATGCTGGGCTTCGCCGGCATCGCGACCCTCGTGGGGATCTTCCTCATCGTCAACACCTTCTCGATGCTCATCGCCCAACGCACCCGCGAACTGGGCCTGTTGCGCGCCCTCGGCGCCGACCGGCGGCAGGTACGCCGGTCCGTGCTCACCGAGGCGACGCTGCTCGGCCTGGTCGGGTCGACGCTCGGCCTCGCCGTGGGCATCGGGATGGCCTTCGGGCTGATCGAGCTCATGGGCGTCCTCGGGATGAACCTGAGCTCCGCCGAGATGGTGATCGGTGTGGGGACCCCGATCGCGGCGTACGTCGTCGGCCTCGGCGTCACCTTCGTGGCGGCGTATCTCCCGGCGCGGCGGGCGGCGACGGTGTCGCCGATGGCGGCGCTCTCGGACGCCGAGATCGCCGGGGTGGGCCGACCGCTGCACGTGCGCGCGGTGATCGGCGGGATCGTCGGTGCGGCCGGCGCCGCCGCGCTCGTGGGGTGCGCGGTGGCGACGGACACGGGTTCGGCGGCCTCGCTGCTCGGCCTCGGCATGGTCCTCACGCTCATCGCGACCGTCATCGCGGGACCGCTCCTCGTCCGGCCGGTGATCCGGGTCCTCGGCGGCGCGTTCCCGGCGCTGTTCGGCTCGATCGGCCGAATGAGCCAGCGCAACGCCCTGCGCAATCCGCGCCGTACCGGGGCCACCGCGGCCGCGCTGATGGTGGGGATCGCGCTGGTCGCCGGGATGTCCGTGGCGAGCGCGTCGATGACCAAGTCGTTCGACGACCAGATCGACAAGACGCTGGGCGCCGACTTCGTCGTCCAGAACCAGAACTTCATGCCGTTCCCGCAGGAGGTCACCGACAGGGTCGGCGACACGGCCGGCGACGCCGGTCTCGTCGTACGGCAGCGGTTCACCCCGGTCGAGGTTCGGCTGCCGGACGGCGAACGGATCGAGACGACCGCCGCGGCCTACGACTCCCGGCTCGACGAGGTCGCGAACGTCACCTACGCCGAGGGCGACAGCGCCGCCGCGCTGGCCGACGGCGCCATCGCGATGGACGTGGAGTTCGCGCGGGAGCACGACGTGACGGTCGGCAGCACGATCCCCGTGCGGTTCCCGGCCGGGAAGAACACCGAGCTGAAGGTGGGCGCGCTCACCGACCAGGACACCGCCGACGGCTTCGGGACGCAGGGCGGGCTGTACTTCGGGATGGAGACCATCGAGAAGTACGTGCCCGAGGGCCAGGACTCGGCGCTGTACGTCAACGCCGGCTCCGGGGTCGGTGCCGACGACCTGCGCGCGGACCTGGAGCGGACGCTGGACGAGTATCCGCAGGTGCAGGTCCGCGACCAGGCCGACTACAAGGAGCTGATCCGCGGCCAGATCGCCGTCCTGCTGTACCTGGTCTACGCGTTGCTCGGCCTCGCGATCGTCATCGCGGTGCTCGGTGTGGTCAACACCCTCGCCCTGTCGGTGGTCGAGCGCACCCGCGAGATCGGGTTGCTGCGCGCGATCGGGCTCGCCCGGCGGCAGTTGCGGCGGATGATCCGGCTGGAGTCGGTGGTGATCGCCGTGTTCGGCGCGGTCCTCGGGCTCGCGCTGGGGATGGTCTGGGGCGTGTGCGTCCAGCAGGTGCTGGCGTTGCAGGGCATGAAGGCGCTGGCCATCCCGTGGGGCACCGTCATCGCGGTCGTGGTGGGCTCGGCGGTCGTGGGCGTCGTGGCGGCGCTGCTGCCCGCGTTGCGTGCGTCCCGCATGAACGTGCTGGCGGCCATCGCGCACGAGTGAAGTACTCGCCGGTGTCTCGGTGCTCAAGTCCCTTTCAGGTGAGGAGAGTTCATGCCGCGCCCGTTCCGCTTCGGAGTCAGCCTGCTCAACCCCACGTCCGCCGAGGAGTGGCGAGCGAGGTGCCGCCGCGCCGAACAGCTCGGTTACGACGTGATCCTCGTCCCCGACCATCTGGGCATGTCGGCCCCCCTCCCGGCCCTGGTCGCCGCGGCGGAGGCGACCGAACGGCCCCGGCTCGGCACGTTCGTGCTCAACACGGGCTTCTGGAACGCCACGTTGCTGGCGCGCGAGATCGCCACCACGGACGCGCTGACCGACGGCCGCCTGGAGCTCGGGCTGGGCACCGGGTACGTCCGGGCCGAGCACGACAAGGCCGGGCTGCCGTGAGGGGGACGGCCGGTGAGCGCGTCGATCATCTCGTGCGCACGGTCGAGGAGTTGGACCGTCTCCTCGGCTCCGACGAACTCCCCCACTCTCGGCTGGGCTCGAGCGGGGGATCCCCATGCCGGGGCCCGCACAACGTCTCCGGGTGCCACTGCTGATCGGCGCCCACGGCGGCCGGATGCCGCGGATCACCGCCGAGCACGCGGACATCGCGGCGTTCACGGGCGCCCGCCCGGTGGGGGACAGTCGGCTCGAAGCGCTCACCGCGGAGGAGCTCGACGAACGGGTCGCCCGCTATCAGGAGTGCGCTTCCGGCCGCAAGGAACCGGCCGAGGTCAACCTGCTGATCCAGGTCGTCGAGATCACCGACGACCGCTCCGCCGAGATCGTCAACCAGGTGCTGGCACAGCGGGAGCGGTACGGCTTCTCGTATCTGACGGTCCTGGAGCCCAACATGGCGGTGTTCGCTCGGGTGGTGGAGGCCCTGAGCGGCCGATGACGTCCGGATCCTGGAATTCCAGGTCGCCGTCCGGTCCGCGTGATCGGATCACGCCATGACCGACCTGCGCATACGGGCCGCGACGCCCGACGACCTCGACGCCGTGCTCGCCTTCTGGAAGCTGTCCGCCGAGGGCACGAGCATCAGTGACGACCGCGACGGCGTGGAGCGCCTGGTGGCCCGGGACCCCGAGTCGCTGATCCTCGCCGAGGTGGACGGCGAGCTGGTGGGCACGGTGATCGCCGGCTTCGACGGCTGGCGGTGCCATCTGTACCGGCTCGCCGTGCACCCGCAACGACGGCGCCGGGGCATCGGCTCGGCGCTGCTGACCGCCGCCGAGGAGCGGTTCGTACGGCTCGGGGGGCGGCGCGGCGACGCGATGGTGCTCGTACGGAACGAGACCGCCCATCATGCGTGGCGCGCGGCCGGGTACGCGCCCGAGGAGAAGTGGCGGCGGTGGGTGAAGCCGCTCGCCGACTGAGGAACGTTCCACTTTGCCGATCCTTTACCATGGGTGGACCAGTCGACCTCTGCGGAAAGGTTGTGAGCGTCCGCCCATGGGCGAGCCTCCCAGTACCCGACCCGGCACACGTACCGGTGCCGGTAACCGACATCGCGCGTCCCTCCCGCCCCTGCCGGACCATGGGACGGAGGTGACCCGATGACCGAAGTGCTCCTCCTGCTCGTGGCGCTGCTGCTGTCGGTGGTCTGTGGCGCCTTCGTCGCCGCCGAGTTCTCGCTGACCACGGTGGATCGCGGCCGACTGGAGCGGGCCGTGGAGCGCGGCGAGCGGGGTGCCGCCGGCGCCCTCAAGGCCGTACGGAATCTGACGTTCCAGCTCTCCGGCGCCCAGCTCGGCATCACCGTCACCAACCTGGTCGTCGGCATGCTGGCCGAGCCGTCCATCGCCAAGCTGATCGCGGGCCCGCTGGAAGCGGTCGGCGTGCCGCGTTCCGCGGCCGGCTCGATCGCACTGGTGATCGGTACGGGCCTGTCGACCGTCGTCCTGATGGTCGTCGGTGAGCTGGTGCCGAAGAACTGGGCCATCTCCGCGCCGCTGCCCGTGGCGAAGCAGGTCGCGACCCCACAGCGCTGGTTCAGCGCGGCGTTCCGGCCCTTCATCGCCCACCTCAACAACACCGCCAACCGTCTGGTACGCCTCTTCGGTGTCGAGCCCGCCGAGGAGTTGGCCTCCGCGCGCGGCCCCCAGGAGCTGGCGGCCCTCGCCCGGCACTCGGCGAAGGAGGGCGCGCTGGAGGCGGACACCGCCGAGCTGTTCGTGCGCACCCTGAACCTGGCCGATCTGACCGCGGAGAACGTGATGACGCCGCGGGTCCAGGTCATCGCCCTGGAGGCCCAGGCGACCTGCGAGGACGTGGCGAACGCGACCCGGGCCACCGGTCTGTCCCGCTTCCCCGTCTACCGCGGCAGCCTCGACTCGGTGATCGGCACCGCGCACATCAAGGACGTCCTCGCCGTACCCGCCGAACGCCGGCTGCACACCTCCGTGGCGGAGCTGCTGCGCGAGCCGCTGCTCGTCCCCGAGTCACTGACCGTCGACCGGGTCCTGGACCGGCTCTCCGGCAAGCGCACGATGGCCGTCGTCATCGACGAGTACGGCGGGACCGCCGGCGTCGTGACGCTGGAGGACATCGTCGAGGAGGTCGTCGGCGAGGTGCGGGACGAGCACGACCCGCACGAGACGCCCGACCTGGCCCACGCCGGCACGGACGACGACGGCCGCGCGCTGTACTCGGCCGACGGCTCGGCCCGCACCGACCAGCTCGCGCGCGTGGGACTGCGGGTACCGGAGGGGCCGTACGAGACGCTCGCGGGTCTCGTCGCCACCGAGCTGGGCCGGATACCGGCCGTCGGCGACACCGTCGAGGTCGCCGGGTGGCGGCTGGACGTGGTGGACGCCTCGGGCCACCGGGCCGCACGGGTGCTGCTGCACGCGCCGGCGTTTTCCGCTGACGAGGAGGGGCAGCGATGACCGCCGTCCAGCTGCTGATCGGTTTCGCGACCCTGGTCGTCAACGCCTTCTTCGTGGGCGCCGAGTTCGCGCTGATCTCGGTGCGCCGCAGCCAGATCGAACCGTACGCCGACCAGGGCGACCGGCGGGCCCGCAGCGTGCTGTGGGGCCTGGAACATGTGTCGGCGCTGATGGCGGCCGCGCAGCTCGGCATCACGCTGTGCACCCTGGTCCTCGGTGTGGTCGCGGAGCCCGCGATCGAGCATCTCCTGGAGCCGGTGTTCCACGCCGCCGGCGTGCCGGAGGGCGCGGGGCACGCGGTGTCCTTCGTGATCGCGCTGACGCTCGCCACCTATCTGCACATGCTGCTCGGCGAGATGGTGCCCAAGAACATCGCGCTCGCGGAGCCGGTGCGCAGCGCCCTGCTGCTCGGCCCGCCGCTGGTGACCCTGTCGCGGGCACTGCGGCCGGTGATCTTCACGATCAACGCCTTCGCGAACGCCCTGCTGAAGCTCCTGCGGATCGAGACCAGGGACGAGGTCACGGCGACCTTCTCGGACACCGAACTGGCCCACCTCGTCCGGGACTCCAGCGAGGCCGGGCTCATCGACGACCGCGCCCAGGAGCGGCTGCACGACGCGCTGGAACTGGGCCGCAGGCCCGTGCGCGATGTCGTGCTGCCGCTGGAACGCGTCGTGTACGCACGCGTGGGCGTCACTCCGGAGGAGCTGGAGCGGCTGTCGGCCGAGTCCGGGTTCTCGCGCTTCCCCGTGGTGGACGAGGGGCGCCGGATCGTGGGCTATCTGCATGTGAAGGACGCGCTGGACGCGGCCCCTCGTGATGTGCCGTTCCCCGTCCGGGACATGCGGTCCATCGCCCGGGTCCGGGAGACCACACCCCTGGACGACGTGCTCACCGCGATGCGGCGCAGTCGTACGCATCTGGCGGCCGTGCAGGGCGCGGACGGGCGGCTCGCCGGGATCGTGACCATGGAGGACGTGCTGCGGGAGCTGTTCGGACAGCCCGCCGTCTAGGCCGTGTCGGCGGTGATGTGACGACACGGCCTGGGAGCGGTGGAAGGAGCCGACCGACCGCCGGGTATGTGCACGGGATAGCATCTCTGTCGCCATGCAGACGAACGCCACCCCTCCCGTGCACTCCAGCCTTGTCACGGTCGGCGACTCCTTCACCGAAGGCATGTCCGATCGGTTGCCCGACGGTTCGTACCGGGGCTGGGCGGATCTCCTCGCGGGCCGGATGGCCGCGCGGACGCCCGGCTTCCGGTACGCCAACCTCGCGGTGCGCGGAAAGCTGATCGGTCAGATCGTCGCCGAGCAGGTGGATGTGGCGGCCGCGATGGAAGCGGACGTGATCACACTGGTCGGCGGCCTCAACGACGCCCTGCGCCCCAAGTGCGACATGGGCCGGGTACGCGGCCTGCTGGAAGAGTCCGTGGAACGCCTCGCCCCCGCCTGCAAGCAGCTCGTCCTGATGCGCAGCCCCGGCCGCCGGGGCCCGGTCCTGGAGCGTTTCCGGCCGCGCATGGAGGAGCTGTTCGCCTGCGTCGACGAGCTGGCCGTCCGGCACGGCGCCCTCGTCGTCGACCTGTACGGCGCGCCCTCCCTGGGAGACCCCCGCATGTGGGACGTGGACCGGCTGCACCTCACCGCCGAGGGGCACCGCCGGGTCGCCGAGGCGGTGTGGCAGACCCTCGGATACGAGGCGGAGGACGCCGAGTGGCGTACACCGATGCCCGCGACGCCGCCGCCCGGATGGACCGCACGTCAGGTGGCCCACGCGCGGTTCGCCAGGCAGTACCTGCTGCCGTGGATCGGCCGCCGTCTCACCGGCCGCTCGTCGGGCGACGGTCTGCCGGCCAAGCGGCCCGAGTTGCTGCCGTACGAGGGGCCAGTAGCGTAAGGAGCCGTCGTAGCGGGAGGCCCGCCGTACCGGGAGGCCCGTCGTACCGGGAGGCGCGCGTGTCCACCACCGTGATCAATCTGAAGGGCCGGATCCGGGACTTCGGGCCCCGGCTGGAGAACGCCCCCGACGACGTGGTGTACGTCGGCCGCCGCTGGACGATGGGCCACTGGGACCTGCCGCAGCACCCGCTCTACAACCCGTTCCAGTACGACACCGCCAAGAAGAAGCGTGACGGGACGCGGGCCGAGGTCATGGCCAAGTACCGGGAGTACCTGCTGGCCGACCCCGACCTGCTGGCCCTGGTACCGGAGCTGCGCGGCAAGACGCTGGCCTGCTGGTGCGCGCCGGAGCTGTGCCACGCGGACATCCTGGCGGAGATCGCCGACGCCCCGGAGCGGGCTTCGTAGGTTCCTCCGAAGAGGCCCGCTGCGCTCACCTGCACGAATCGCCAGTAGAATCCGTCTACGTGACTTCTGCGCCAGCCAAGCCCCGCATCCCCAACGTCCTCGCCGGACGCTACGCCTCCGCCGAGCTCGCCACGCTCTGGTCGCCCGAGCAGAAGGTGAGGCTGGAGCGGCAGCTCTGGCTGGCCGTGCTGCGGGCTCAGAAGGACCTCGGCATCGAGGTTCCGGACGAAGCACTCGCCGACTACGAGCGGGTCCTCGACACCGTCGACCTGGCCTCCATCGCCGAGCGCGAGAAGGTCACGCGGCACGACGTGAAGGCGCGGATCGAGGAGTTCAACGACCTCGCCGGGCACGAGCACGTGCACAAGGGCATGACGTCCCGCGACCTCACCGAGAACGTCGAGCAGCTGCAGATCCGGCTCTCGCTGGAGCTGATGCGCGACCGCACGGTGGCCGTGCTGGCCCGCCTGGGCAAGCTCGCCGGTGAGTACGGCGAGCTGGTCATGGCCGGCCGCTCGCACAACGTGGCCGCGCAGGCCACCACCCTCGGCAAGCGTTTCGCGACCGGCGCCGACGAGCTGCTGGTGGCGTACGGCCGGGTCGAGGAACTGCTCGGCCGGTACCCGCTGCGCGGCATCAAGGGCCCGGTGGGCACGGCGCAGGACATGCTCGACCTGCTGGGCGGGGACGCGCCGAAGCTGGCCGAGCTGGAGCAGCGGATCGCCGGGCACCTGGGCTTCTCGCAGGCGTTCACCTCCGTCGGCCAGGTCTACCCGCGCTCGCTGGACTACGAGGTCGTGACCGCGCTGGTGCAGCTGGCGGCGGCTCCTTCGTCGCTGGCCAAGACGATCCGGCTGATGGCCGGGCACGAGCTGGTCACCGAGGGCTTCAAGCCCGGCCAGGTCGGTTCCTCCGCGATGCCGCACAAGATGAACACGCGGTCGTGCGAGCGCGTCAACGGCCTGATGGTCATTCTGCGCGGCTACGCGTCGATGACCGGCGAGCTGGCCGGCGACCAGTGGAACGAGGGCGACGTGTCCTGCTCGGTGGTGCGCCGGGTGGCGCTCCCCGACGCGTTCTTCGCGCTCGACGGTCTGCTGGAGACCTTCCTGACCGTCCTCGACGAGTTCGGTGCCTTCCCCGCCGTCGTCGCGCGTGAGCTGGACCGCTATCTGCCGTTCCTCGCCACGACCAAGGTGCTGATGGGCGCCGTGCGCGCGGGCGTCGGCCGTGAGGTCGCGCACGAAGCGATCAAGGAGAACGCGGTGGCATCGGCGCTGGCGATGCGCGAGCAGGGTGCCGAGCGCAACGAACTGCTCGACAAGCTCGCCGCCGACGACCGCATCCCGCTGGACCGTGCTCAGCTCGACGCTCTCATGGCCGACAAGCTCTCGTTCACGGGCGCCGCGGCCGACCAGGTCGGCGTCGTCCTCGGCCGGATCGAGGAGATCGTGAAGCAGCGCCCGGAGGCCGCCGGTTACACGCCGGGAGCGATCCTCTGACGCGCTTCACCCAGGCCGAACTGGAGGCCGCCCGCAACCGGCTGGTGCCGGATGTCGTCGCGGACGGCCTCCGGGTCCTTTTCTGCGGCATCAACCCGGGGCTGATGACGGCGGCCACCGGTCACCACTTCGCCCGCCCGGGCAACCGCTTCTGGCCCGTCCTCCATCTGTCCGGCTTCACGCCCCGCCTGCTGAAGCCGTCCGAGCAGCACGAGTTGCCGTCGTACGGGCTCGGCATCACGAACGTGGTCGCCCGGGCGACGGCACGCGCAGATGAGCTGACGGCGGCGGAGTACGTGGAGGGCGGGCGGCTGCTCACCGCCAAGGTCGAGCGGTTGCGGCCGCGCTGGCTGGCGGTGGTGGGAGTGACCGCGTACCGGGCCGCCTTCGGCGACCGCAAGGCCGCGATCGGGCCGCAGGAGCGGACGATCGGGGACTCACGGGTGTGGGTGCTGCCCAATCCCAGTGGGCTCAACGCGCATTGGACGGCGGCGACGATGGCCGAGGAGTTCGGGCAGTTGCGGGGGGCGGCGGAGGGCTGAGCGCCGAGGGGTCGCCGCGAGAGGGTGACCGCCGAGGGGCCGCGGGAGGTCAGCCCGTCACGGCGGGTCTGTCTCCGTTATCAGGGCGACCAGTTGGAACGGCAGCTCCTTGTCCCACTGCGAGACACCGAGGGCGACCCAGCGGCCGTCGACCTGCCAGAGGTGCACGTTCGGGACGTGACAGCTGAGCACCCCCCAGGGCTCGGGTATGTCCTCGCCTTCCATGGACCGTTCGAGGACGCTCCACAGGCTGAAGACGTCCGGCGCTCCCCAACGATCGGCCAGCCTCTGCGACAGGGCGTCCCGGTCCGCCTCGTACTGGTCCTCGGTCTCCTCCCGCCCCGTGCCGTCGTCCTCCCAGAAGTCGCCGCTCGTCTGTAACTCGGCGAGGTGATAGCCGGGTCCGGCCGTGCCGACGTCCGACCGGCCGGACTCCGCGGGGAAGTCCTCGGAGCACAGCCGGTCGATGACGGCGAGGTGCTGCGCGATGCTCATGGGATCCAGTAAAGCGGGCACCACTGACAATTGGCGGAGCGTCACGCGTCCCGGCGCCGTACGCTCCACGCCCCGCCGCCGGCGCGCGGCCGCCGATCGTCCTTCCGCTCGTCGACGACGAACCCCTCGTACGCGCCGGTCCGCGTGCCGTTCTGCAGGTCCCGGCGTCGGTACGGCAGTTGGCGGCCTAGTACGGCGACGAGGGCGGCAACCGGGTGGCGCGGGCGGCCATGGAACGGGCCGCGCTGAGCGAGCGGGAGATGGAACGGGCCGCGCTGACCGAGCGGGAGGCGGAGGTGCTGCGGCTGATGGCCCGGGGGCTGTCGAACGCGGAGATCGCCGCCCGGCTGATCGTCGGCACCGAGACGGTGAAGTCGCACGTCAGCGCCGTACTGGCGAAGCTCGGGGCGCGGGATCGTACGCAGGCCGTGATCGCGGCGTACGAGTCGGGGTTCGTGGCGCCCGGCTGAGGCGGGCGGGCACGGGCATGGTGTGGGGCCTCGCCGGTCGGGGGTGACGGGCGGCGGGGCGAAACCGTCGCAGGTCGGGTGCACCGGGCACTCGCCGCGGCTCGCCCCGACGAGTACGATCCGGGCCAATATGCGCGCGAGCTGGGAGGACGGACGTTGGGGCGACTGACCGGCGGGGATCCCTCTCTGCTCCGAAGAATCAACTCGGCGGTGGTGCTGCACGCGCTGCGGGCCACGGACCGGGCGACGCTCACCGAGATCACACGGGTCACCGGGCTGTCCCGGCCCACGGTCGAAGGTGTCGTCGAGGGCCTGGTCGAGGCCGGGCTCGTGGTCGAGCAGGCCGCCGAGGAAGGTGCCGCGCGACGGCAGGGGCGGCCGGCGCGGCGGTACCGGTTCCGGGCGGAGGCGGGTCATCTGCTGGGGGTGGACCTGGGCTCCCACCGGGTGACCGCGCTGCTCTCGGACCTCGACGGGCGCATGCTGGGCTCGCTCTCCAAGGACGTCTCCGAGACGGCGACGGCGGACGAGCGGCTGGAGCGCCTGCGCTCGACGGTGGCGGAGCTGCTCCGCAGGTCGGGGGTCTCCCGTGGTTCGCTGCGCGCGGTCGGCGTGGGCAGTCCCGGCATCGTGGAGGCCGACGGCACCGTACGCCTGTGCACGGCCCTGCCGGAGTGGACGGGGCTGAATCTGGGCGAGCTGCTGAGCCGTTCCTTCAAGTGCCCGGTTCTGGTGGAGAACGACGCCAACGCGGCGGCGGTCGCCGAGCACTGGAAGGGCGCGGCGGTCGACTCCGACGACGTGGTCTTCGTGCTGGCGGGGCTGAGCCCGGGCGCGGGTTCGCTGATCGGCGGTCGGCTGCACCGGGGCTACGGCGGTGCGGCCGGGGAGATCGGGGCACTGCATCTGCTGGGCCGGGAGGCCACTCCGGAGGCGTTGTTGTCGACCACGGGCGAGCCGCTGCATCCGCTCGACGAGCAGGCGGTCGCCGAGGTCTTCAAGCACGCGCGCGAGGGCGACGAGCGGGCCCGCGCTGCCGTCGACCGCTTCATACGGCGGCTCGTCCACGACGTCGCGGCGCTCGTCCTGGCCCTCGACCCCGAACTGGTGGTCGTCGGCGGCTGGGCGACCGGCATCGACGACGTCCTCGATCCGTTGCGGCACGAGCTGGCCCGCTACTGTCTGCGCCCGCCCCGGGTGGCCCTGTCCCAGCTGGGTGAGACGGCCGTCGCCATCGGCGCGCTACGGCTGGCCCTGGACCATGTCGAGGAACAGCTGTTCGCGGTGGAGAGCACGGTGACGGCGCGGCGCTGATCCGACGTCGGACCACCGACTTCCCCCTGCTCACGCGCAACGCTCACGCACAACGCCGCGCCCCGGAGGACCGAGGCGCGGCGGATGCGGCTTGCGGCTTGCGGCTTGCGGCTTGCGGCTTGCGGCTTGCGGCTTGCGGCGGGGGCCGACGGCGTCAGGACGCGCGGCGCTCCGGGCCGTGGTGGATCTCGACGCCGCCCGAGTCGCCGAAGGTCAGGCGGCAGGTGTCGGCGCGGTAGGTGGCCATGGAGACGGCGGCGGTGCGTCCCTCGGCGAAGAAGCGGGTCGTGACGACCAGGACGGGCGCGCCGGGCAGCCGGTCGAGTTCCTTGGCGTCGTCCGCGCGGGCGGAGCCCAGCTCCACCGAGCGGTCCTGGCCCTCCAGTTCCAGGCGCTGCAGCTCGCGCAGCACCGCACGCGCGCGTGCGGCACCGGAGGGCGCGTCTATGGCGGAGAGGGCGGGCACCGAGTCCGCCGGGATGTAGAGCAGCTCGGCGGCGACGGGCTGGCCGTGGGACATACGGGAACGGCGAACGACGTGCACCTGCTCGCCGTGCAGGGTCTCGAGGATGTCGGCCACGGCGGCGGGCGGTGCCGCCTCCGTGCAGTCCACGGCCTGCCAGGCGTCGCCGATGGCGCCCGGCCAGGCGTGCTGTTCGCCGCCGACGGCGACGCCCACGCGCGGCGGGGCGACGGTGGTGCCGACGCCGCGCCGGCGCTGCAGCCTGCCCTCGAGTTCGAGCTGTTCCAGGGCCTGGCGGAGTGTGGCCCGGGCGACGCCGAAGCGGGCCGCGAGGTCACGTTCGTTGGGCAGGATCTCGCCCACCGAGAACTCGGAGTCCAATGCCTCACTGAGCACGGTCTTCAGGTGCCAGTACTTAGGTTCCGGCACCGATTCAAGCTGCTGGGTCCCCACCCTGTCCTCCGCTGCTTCGCCGTGGCCCGGTGGCGTTTTTAGCGCCCTTGTTTATTAAAGGTTGTTGCACTTTCTTGCGACCATAGGGCGGCCCCCACCCTTGGTCAAGACCAATCCGCCAACCCCCGGCGCGCCCCGCCGGTCTACTCGTCCACCGTCAGGGAGAGCAGCTTCTCGGGATTGCGCACGATGTAGATGCACTGGATGCGGCCGTCGGCGACCTCAAGCTGGAACACGCTGTCGACCTTGCCGCCGGACAGGACGACCAGGGCGATGCCGCCGTTGATCTCCATGTAGCGGAACGTGGCGTCCGCGATGCCCTGGCGGGACGCGCCGTGCACGAACCGTCCCACCTTGTCGGCGGATTCGATGACCCGCGCGGGGGCCTTGGCCAGGCCGCCGCTGTCGCCCACCAGGCGGACGTCGGGGGCCAGCAGCGACATGAGGCCGTCGAGGTCGCCGCCGGCCGCCGCCGCGAGGAACCGCTCGGTCAGCTCACGGCGTTCGGCCGGGTCGACGTCGTAGCGCGGCCGCCGCTCGTCCACGTGCTTGCGGGCCCGTCCGGCGAGCTGGCGGACGGCGGGCTCGGCACGGTCGAGCATGGCGGCGATCTCGGCGTACGGGTATCCGAAGGCCTCCCGCAGCACGAACACCGCGCGCTCCAGGGGCGAGAGGGACTCCAGGACGACGAGGACGGCGAGCGAGACGGTGTCGGCGAGCACGGCCCGTTCGGCGGTGTCCGGGACGACGTTCATGTAGTCGGTGACGTACGGCTCGGGCAGCCACGGACCGGGGTAGGCCTCCTTACGGGACTGCACCTGGCGCAGCCTGTCGATGGCGAGCCGGGTGGTGACGCGGACCAGATAGCCGCGGGGTTCGCGCACGTCGGTCCGGTCGGCGGCGGACCAGCGCAGCCATGCCTCCTGGACCACGTCCTCGGCGTCGGCGACCCGCCCGAGCATGCGGTAGGCGACTCCCATGAGGACGGGGCGGTGCTCTTCGAAGACGTCGATCACGGTTTCTGTGGTCACCGTTCCATCCCATCCCGAGGCGTACGGCGGTGTCCAGTGGGCTTGTTACCGTCGGGGACTACCCGCCGGTAGCAGTTGCTGACAAGCTGTCTACGAATGCCGTACGTCAGCGCGCCCCACCCTCACAGACGAGGAGTCGCACCATGTCCGCCATGGTCTGCTTCAACGTTCCCTCCCCGCTCGGCCCGCGGCCCGTGACGGTCTCCTACGCGCGCGAGGGCGCCGGCGAACCGCTGCTCCTGCTCCATGGCATCGGCCACCACCGGCAGGCCTGGGACCCGGTCACCCACATCCTGGCGGCCGAGCGCGAGATCATCACCGTGGACCTGCCCGGTTTCGGCGCCTCCCCGGGGTTGCCCGCCGGCCTCCCGTACGACCTGACGACGACGACCGCCGTGTTCGCCGCGTTCTGCGAGGCGCTGGAAATCGAACGCCCTCATGTGGCGGGCAACTCCCTCGGCGGTCTGCTCGCCCTGGAGCTGGGCCGCGAGAAGCTCGTACGGTCCGTCACCGCCCTCTCCCCGGCCGGGTTCTGGAACGAGACGGAGCGGCGCTACGCCTTCGGCATCCTGCTCGGCATGCGGCGCATCTCCCGGCGGCTGCCGCTGCCGCTGGTCGAGCAGTTGTCCCGTTCGGCGGTCGGCCGTACGGCCCTGACGAGCACCATCTACGCCCGCCCGGGCCGCCGTTCGCCCGAGGCGGTGGTCGCCGAGACGCTCGCGCTGGCGCGGGCCACCGGGTTCGACGAGACCCTCCGGGCCGGGGCCACCGTCCAGTTCACGGACGACATCCCCGGGCTCCCGGTCACCGTGGCCTGGGGCACCAGGGACCGACTGCTCCTCCCCCGTCAGGGCGTACGCGCCAAGCACGTCATCCCCGGCGCCCGCCTGATCCGGCTGCCCGGCTGCGGCCACTGCCCGATGAACGACGACCCCGCTCTCGTCGCCCGGGTGATCCTCGACGGCAGTCGCTGACGGCTGCGGGCGCTGCCCTCCGACAGGGGCGACACGCGCTGGTCGTCGCCCTGGGCCTGGTCGCCGCCCGCGCCCTGCCCCAGCCCGTCACCCGGCGCAGCACCCTGCGTTCGTCATCGGGTCCCTTGGCGGTGCGGTCAGTTGTTCACTTGTGGTTTCCGTGTGCGCTGCGGCGCACCAGTAGTTGTGACAGTGCACATTGGCCGAATCCGTCGCTGGAGGCGCATTCATGTCACACCGTCCCTCGGGTTTCCTGCCCGGCCGCCGCAGCGTGCTGCGCGGCTCGCTCGCCGCGTCGGCGGCGCTGGCGCTGCCCGCCTCCGCCGCGCTCGGTTCGGCACCGGCCTTCGCCCTGTCGGGTCGGCCGAAGGCCGGCTGGGGTGTGCAGACCGGCGACGTGAGCGCGCACTCCGGGCTGGTATGGGTGCGTGCGGACCGCCGGGCGCGGATGATCGTCGAGACCTCCGCCACGGAGTCGTTCCGCAAGGCGCGCAGATTCCACGGCCCGCTGCTCGGCGCCGACACGGACTTCACGGGTACGACGCGGCTGCGGGGCCTGCCGGCGGGCGAGCAGATCCACTACCGGGTGCTGCTCGCCGACCCCGACGACCCGCGGCGCACCGGTGAACCCGTCACCGGCACGTTCCGTACGACTCCGGTGAAGCGGCGCGACGGGGTGCGGTTCGTCTGGTCGGGCGATCTGGCAGGACAGGGCTGGGGCATCAACCCCGACTTCGGCGGCTACCGCATCTTCGATGCGATGGGCAAGCTGGACCCGGACTTCTTCCTGTTCAGCGGTGACACCGTGTACGCCGACGGGCCGATCTCGGCGACCGCGGCGCTCCCCGACGGCGGCACCTGGCGAAACGTCACCACCGAGGAGAAGGCGAAGGTCGCGGAGACGCTCGCCGAGTTCCGGGGCAACTTCCGCTACAACCTGCTGGACGAGAACCTCAAACGGTTCAACGCCCAGGTCCCGTCGATCGTGCAGTGGGACGACCACGAGGTCACCAACAACTGGTACCCGGGTGAGACCCTCACCGACGCCCGGTACACCGAGAAGAGTGTCGACGTGCTGGCGGCGCGGGCACGGCGGGCGTTCAGCGAGTACTTCCCCATCTCCACGCTGCGGCCGGGCGCCCGGGAAGGCCGTGTGCACCGGGTGTTGCGCCACGGCCCGCTGCTCGACGTGTTCGTGCTGGACATGCGGACCTACCGCAACGCCAACTCGCCCGGCACACAGACCACCGACCCCCAGGGCATCCTCGGCGCCGAGCAGTTGGAGTGGCTCAAGCGGGAGCTGTCCCGGTCGCGGGCGGTGTGGAAGGTCATCGCCGCCGACATGCCGCTCGGACTGCTCGTACCGGACAACGGTGACGGCAAGCCGAACATCGAGGCCGTGGCGCAGGGCGACCCGGGCACGCCGCTCGGGCGTGAGCTCCAGATCGCCGAACTGCTGCGGTTCGTCAAGCACCGGAAGATCACCGGCACGGTGTGGCTGACGGCCGACGTGCACTACACCTCCGCCCAGCACTACCAGCCGTCCCGGGCCGCCTTCACCGACTTCGAGCCCTTCTGGGAGTTCGTCTCCGGCCCGCTAAACGCCGGCGCGTTCCCGGCGAACGCCCTTGACAACACCTTCGGCCCCGAGCGCGTGTTCGTGAAGGCGCCGACCACCGCGAACGTGTCACCCGCGGGCGGCTACCAGTTCTTCGGCGAGGTCGACATCGACGGCGACAGCGGGGAGTTGACGGTACGACTGCGCGAGCAGGACGGCACCGTGCTGTACACGAAGGTGCTCCAGCCGGGGCTCGTCGGGCAGTGACGGGCGCGGTGTAGCCGCCCGCAGTCACTGTCACTGTCACTGTCGCCGTCGCCGTCGCCGTCGCCGTCGCCGTCGCCGTCGCCGTCGACAGCGTTTTCGCAGGTCAGAGCCGATTGTCAGTGGTCGCTTCTACGGTTTTCCCATGACGCGATCTTTGCAGGCTGTGGCCTACACGCGACCCTCCGTGCTGGAGTCCGTGGCGGGCGGACACCGGCTGGGACTGGAGACCTCTCGGGGTACGACTCCGAAGGGCAGGGAGGACCATCCCCGGTTCTTCACGGGCTTCCTGACGTCACCTCAGGTGGCGGCGGCGGGGCTGCTGGCGGTGGCCGACGTGGCGGCGGCGCGGTACTACCAGCGGCAGCTGCGGGCCTCGCTCGACCCCGTGGTGACGGGCAACGGGGACCGGCTGCGCTTCGAGTCGTTCTCCGGCTGCGGCGGGGTCTACGCCCGCCTGGACGTGCTGGAGCCGGGCCTCGACGGCGGCGAGGTGGGGCACGGCACGACCAATGTGGACGTCAACAACCCGCTGCGGGAGGCACTGTCCCGGATCGGCTCCGACGATCCGCTGCATCTGCGGGTCGGCCCGGAGGAGTTGGCGGTGACCACGCTGGACGGTCCGGTGGTGGAGAAGAAGGTTCCGCTGCCGGACCGCTGGCTGCGCGGTTTCGCCGAGGCGCAGGTGATCGCCGCCGGTTTCGACCTGCGGGCCGAGCTCCCCGCGGCCGAGGCCGTGCGTTTCCTGCGGTCGCTGCCCCGCGGGGGCGGGCGTGGGGCTTCGCGGGGCGCCCAGTGGGTCGTGCCCGCCGGACGCGGTCTGCGGCCGACGACCCGGCCGGTACCGGGCGCGGTGTGTCTGCCGGGTCCGGAGCGGCTGGTCGCTCTTCAGCGAGTCCTGAGACACGCGACGGCCCTGCGCGTGTACGGTCCGCCGACCGGTGGGGAGTCAGCCCTGGCCGGCGCCTGGGAGGTGGTCCTGCCCGGCATGCGGCTCACCCTGACACTGTCGCCGGAGGCCGGGCGGGGCTTCTCCGGGGAGGGCGGTGTGCTGGACGCCTTGGCCACCGACGAGGCCGCCGAGGACGCGGAGCTGATCGCCGTACTGCTCGCCTGGGAGCCGCGCGTCGACGTCGGTGACCTGGCCACCGCGTCGGGCCTGCCGGCCGAGCGGGTACGTGCGGCGCTGACTCGACTGGGGACCTCGGGGCGCGTGGGCTACGACACGGCGGAGGCCGCCTATTTCCACCGCGAACTCCCCTACGACGCCGACCGCGTCGAGCGCCACAATCCGCGCCTGCGCTCGGCCCGCGCCCTGGTGACTGCGGGGGCCGTGACCCTGGACGGCGACCAGGGCACGGTGACCGCCGAGGACGGCCATGTGCACCGGGTGCGGGACCGGGCGGGCACGCTGAGCTGCTCCTGCCTGTGGTGGGCGAAGTACCGGGGCGGACGGGGCCCGTGCAAACACGCCCTGGCGGTACGGATGGCACGCCGGGGCGCGCGGGCGGGGGAACTGGGCGGGACACAGGTGGACGGGGGTGCGCGATGACTTCGGAGTCGCTGATCAAGGCGGTACGCGCGGGGAGCACGGGTGACGTCGTCATCCTGGTGGACGGCATGACCGACGCCGAGCGGCGCGCGTGCATGCCCGAGTTGAAGGAGCTGCGCAAGACGCTGCGGCCGGACCCGTGGAGCCCTCAGGCCCAGCGGGCCTACCCGGCGCTGCACGCGGCCGGCGCGGCCTGCCAGACCGGAGCCGCCGCCGTGGCGACCTGGCTGACCGGCTCCGACATGCGCTGGCGGCAGGCACCGTCATCGGTGCTGATCGATGTGCTCGGCGACCGCGCCCCCGACTGGCTCGCCGACGTGGTCCACCGCCTCGCGGAGCGCCCGCTCAGCTCGGACGTGCCGTACGAGCTGATGGCCGGCCTCGTCAGGCTCGCAGGCTGCGCGGTGCCCACGACCGAGGCCTATGTGTGGGGCTGGATGCAGCACATTGGCCGGGCGGGGTGGCGCCCGGGCACGATCATCGGGAACCTGCGCGCGGAGCCGCAGCTCAGGGAGCTCGTCGCCGCGTTGTTCGAGATCGAGGAGATCGGGGCGCGCAGCGACTGGCGGTACGGGGAGGAGCGGAACAACTGGACGGACGCTCTCACCCAGCTCACCGAGGAAGGCCTCCTCGATCGCAAGGCCATGGTGGACGCCTGCGTGGCCCGGCTGCTGCGCGGCGGCTCCACGGCGGACAACAAGGTGTTCCTGGGCCTGTTGACCGCGCTCGACCTCACCCCCGACGAGCGGCGTGAGCGGGTGACGGACTGGCTGGCCCTGTGCTCCGACGCGCTGCCCACCGTGGCGTCGCACGCCCAGTCCGTCCTGGCGGGCTTCGCGCTGGACGGGGAGTTGGGGACACACCGGCTCGCCGAGATGTCCGGTGCGGTGTTCTTCCGCACCGAACGGAAGCTCGTCCGGTCGCAGCTCGTGCTGCTGGGCAAGGTCCTCAAGCGGGATCCGTCCGGCGCCGCCGAACTGCTGCCCGTGGTGGCCCAGGCCTTCGGACACGAGGACACGGAGGTACGGGAGCGCGCGCTGAAGCTGGTCGAGCGTCATCTCGGCGACGTGGCCGACGGGAATGCGACGCGGGCTGAACTCGCCGATGCCGCAATCCGGTTGAGCCCTGGTCTGCGGGCACGCGCACAGGCACTCTTCGGCGTCGCCGCGCCCGAGCACGTCGACGAGGTGTACGAGGAGCTGCTCCCACCCGTCCCGCTGCCGACGCGGCTCGCCCCCGCGCCGACGACGGTGGCCGAGCTTGCCGAGGAGGTCGGTGCCGTGCTGGCCTCGGACGAAGAGGTCGGCGCGTTCGAGCGGGCGCTGGACGGGCTCGTCCGGCACGCACACCGGGACAGGGAGGCGCTGGTGGAGGCGCTCGGTCCGGTGGCGGCGCGCCGATGGTGGGCGGATCTCGACGCGCGTCACACCAACCGGTACTTCCGCGAGTCGCCCTACGGCCTGGAGATCGTCGTCGCGGCGCTGCTGGAGCGGGTGGAGACCTCCACCCTGCGTCCGGCCCGCAACAAGGCCGGACAGTCGGCCGGTTGTGTGCACAGCGGTCTGGCCTGGGCGTTCGACGCCCGTATGCGGGAGGTCGCGTACCGGATCCGGACCGAGCCGCTGCCGTTCCTGCTGGCCACGCCCACCTGGAGCACGGGGTCGCTGGAGGCGGCGGAGCTGGTGGCACGGCTCGACGAGTACCGGCGGCTGAATGTCCAGCCGGGTGCGGCGGACTTCGCGCAGGCGCTGCTGCGGGTGCGTCGTGACGACGGGGCCGCGCTCGCGGCCGCCGCGGTGGCCGCGCGGGAGCTGGGCACGGCGGAGGGCCACCGGCTGGCCGAGTGGCTGATGACCGACGTACCGTCCCTGCCCCACCGGTGTACCCGCACGGACGAGCCCAGGATTCTGGTCGGGTTCGGTGAACTCCCGGAGCTGCGGAGCGAGTTGTTCCCCGCGGCGTTCCAGCGGCTGGGGCGCCCGCTGACGCCGTACGAGGACCACTGGTACTGCCGTCACTGGGGCGATGAGGAGTGGAGGCACTGGCTGGCCATGGTGCCGGGGCGGCCTGAGCTCGTGGCGGGACGCCTCCTGCGCGACCTGTCGCAGGCAGTCATCGAGGACACCGGGGCGGAGTTCTCGTGCCTTCCGTCGCTCGCCGAGGCGGAGGGGGAAACGGGTGAGGCCGTACGGCTCTGCGTGGCATACGGGCTCGGCGCGCAGCGTCCGGAGGATCGGCTCGCCGCCGTGGACGCCCTGCTGGTGCTGGCGGCCCGTGGGCAGCTGGACGCGGAGGGACTGGGCGCCGACCTGGGGGCGCTTGCCGACTTCGGGAGCGTGAAGCCGTTGCGGGTCGCCGAGGCGATACGTACGGCGGCGGCGACCGGGGCGTACGGCACGGCCTGGGCGGTGCTGCGGGCGATGCTGCCGCGGCTGCTCGCCGAACTCGACGGCGAGCGGAAGGTGAAGACACCGATCCGTGGGCTCGGAGACCTCCTGGCCGTCGCCTCCGAGTGCGTGGAGCGGTCCGGGGTACACGGGGAGCTGCCCCACCTCGATCTGGCGGCGGACCGACGGGGCATGTCGCGGCTGGTGACCGAGGCCAGGCGGTTGCGTACGGCGCTGGCGGCGGGCAACCAACCAGTCGCATAAACCGCAATAAAAGGTGTGGAACGATGCTTTTACCGATCAGTCACAGGGCGTTCGTGATCACGCAACACGCTTCCTTCACAGTGGCCGCATGACTCCAGACATGTCTGATGTGACGCGGGCGAGGAACGGTCGCCCGGTACACCACTGGCGGCGGGACGTGGTCGAACTCGCCGCGCTGTTCACGGCGGTGGCGGTGGCCGACGCGGTGGCGAACCTGATCGGTCACGGACCCGACGGTCCGGCTCTGCTGGTGATGTCGGCGGCCGTGCTGCTGGCAACCGCCGGCTTCCACATCTGGTGGGCACGCCGCCACGGTCACGCGCCGCCGACGAGCGATACCGACGCCCGGCCGCCGCTCCCCGAGGAGCAGCGGGCCGGGGCGGACGGCGAGGTGATCGCCGGGGCGACCGCGCTGTGGCGGATGCGGACGACGGTGAAGGACGAACCGGGTTCGCTGGCCGCGCTGTGCACGGCGTTGGCGGGCCTCAGGGTCGACATTCTGAGCTTGCAGACACATCCGCTGGCGGAGGGCACGGTGGACGAGTTCCTGTTGCGCGCGCCCGAGGCTCTGGCGGCATCCGAGATCACCCGGGCGGTGGCGGACGCGGGCGGTACCGGGACCTGGATCGAGCGCGGCGACGCCCATGACCTGGTGGACGCGCCGACCCGGGTACTCGGCCTGGCCACGCGTACGGCACTGGACGCGGCGGAACTCCCGCTGGCGCTACGGCAGTTGCTCGGCCGCTGCACCATCCGTTCCCTGCCCTCCCCCGTGTTCTCGACCTCGCCGGAGCCGGGCGGGCGCCCGTCCGCGTCCGATCGGGCTGCGGAGAGCGCCCCGGTCGAAGGGGCGCTGGAGGACACGGTGATGCGGCTGCGGGCGCCGGAGGGCGGGGTGATCACGGTGGAGCGGCCGTATCTGCCGTTCACGCCGACGGAGTTCGCGCGGGCGCGGGCCCTGGTGGAGCTGGACGCGCGTCTGGGTCCCCGGATCCCGCGCAGCCAGGACGTCCTGACGCTGCCCGAGGGTAACGACATCACGGTGCGCCGGGCCGACGAGAACGACCTCTCGGCGGCGACGGCGATGCACGAGCGGTGCTCGCCGCGCACGCTGAGCATGCGGTACCACGGCCCCGTGGGCGACGCCGACCGGTACCTCAAGCACCTGCTCAGCCCTCGTTTCGGCCGGACCCTCGCCGCGCAGACGGCTTCCGGGCGTCTTGTCGGCCTCGGTCATCTCCTCTGGGACGGCGACGAGACGGAGATCGCCCTGCTCATCGAGGACGACTGGCAGCGGCGCGGCGTCGGCAGCGAGTTGCTGCGCAGGCTGGTGGCCATGGCGGTCGAGACCGGCTGCGAGCACGTGTACGCGGTGACGCAGTCGTCCAACACCGGGATGGTGGCGGCGATGCGGGGGCTGGGGTTGCCGCTTGATTATCAGATCGAGGAGGGCACGCTCGTCATCACGGCGCAGTTGGAGAGGTCGGCGGCGAAGCGGCTTGGAGAGCGCCGGGTCGAGGCGCCATAGGCGTGCGGATCGGATCATGGCTGCGGGTGCGTGAGGGCTTGTCGCGCAGTTCCCCGCGCCCCTTCAGGGCCTCCCCATCACGCCCTCAGCTGAATCCGTCCGCGTAAGGCTCATGCGCCCGTTAAGCAGCTGACGTTGAGGGTGTCGGCGTATCAAGATTGTCCGCATGGCTGACACCAAGAGTCTTCTGCCCCGGCAGGTCGCCGACGCGTTTGTCGACGACCTCATCGCCCTCGACCCGCTGACCGGCACGTATCTCGGTGTGAAGGAGAGTTCGAGCAAGCTGCCGGACCTGTCGCCGGCGGGCCTGGAGGCCGTCGCGGCGCTGATTCGGTCGACGCTCGCCCGGCTCGACGAAGCGGAGCGGCGGCCGGGGGCGGACAGTGACATCGAGCGGCGTTGCGCGCGGCTGCTGCGTGAGCGGCTGACGGCGCAGCTGGCGGTTCACGAGGCCGACGAGGGCCTGCGCACAGTCGGCAACCTGGCCACTCCGCCGCACGACGTGCGTGAGGTCTTCACCATCACCCCGGCCGAGACGGAGGAGGACTGGAGGGCGATCGCGGAGCGGCTGCGCGCGGTGCCGGCGGCGTACGCCGGTTACCGTGAGTCGCTCGCGCTCGGTCTGGACCGCAAGCTCTACGCGGGTCCGCGTCCGACCGCCACGTTCATCGAACAGCTCACCGAGTGGGCGGACACGGACGGGTCGGGGCGCGGCTGGTTCGAGGACTTCGCGTCGGCGGGCCCCGAGTCCCTGCGCGCCGAGCTCGACGAGGCGGCCCGGGCCGCGACGCGGGCGGTCGCGGAGCTGCGCGACTGGATGCGTGAGGTGTACGCCCCGGCGATCGAGGGCGAGCCGAACACGGTCGGCCGGGAGCGCTATGCCCGACTGGCCCGCTACTTCACCGGTGCGGACCTGGACCTCGACGAGGCGTACGCGTACGGCTGGGCCGAGTTCCATCGGCTGCTCGGCGAGATGAAGCAGGAGGCGGAGAAGATCCTGCCCGGCGCCGAGACGCCGTGGGTGGCGCTGGCGCACCTGGACGAGCACGGTCGGCACATCGAGGGCGTCGACGAGGTCCGCGACTGGCTGCAGTCCCTGATGGACGAGGCGATCGAGGCGCTCGACGGCACGCACTTCGACCTCGCCGAGCCGGTGAAGAAGGTCGAGTCGTGCATCGCCCCGCCCGGCGGCGCCGCTGCCCCCTACTACTCGGCCCCGACGGAGGACTTCTCCCGCCCGGGCCGCACCTGGCTGCCGACGATGGGCCAGACCCGCTTCCCGGTGTACGACCTGGTCTCGACCTGGTATCACGAGGGCGTTCCCGGCCATCACCTCCAGCTCGCGCAGTGGGTGTACGTCAAGGACGACCTGTCCCGCTACCAGGCCACGATCGGTGGCGTCAGCGCCAACGCGGAGGGCTGGGCCCTGTACGCGGAACGGCTCATGGACGAGCTGGGCTTCCTCAAGGACGCGGAGGAGCGCCTCGGCTATCTCGACGCGCAGATGATGCGCGCGGCCCGCGTCATCGTGGACATCGGCATGCATCTGGAGCTGGAGATCCCGGCGGACTCGCCCTTCCACCCGGGCGAGCGCTGGACGCCGGAGCTGGCCGAGGAGTTCTTCGACGCCCACAGCAGCCGCCCGTCGGACTTCGTCGCGAGCGAGCTGACGCGCTACCTGACCATCCCCGGGCAGGCCATCGGCTACAAGCTGGGCGAGCGTGCCTGGCTCCTCGGCCGCGAGAAGGCCAGGCAGCGTCGCGGCGACGCCTTCGACACCAAGGCCTGGCACATGGCGGCCCTGTCGCAGGGCTCGCTGGGGCTGGACGACCTGGTGGACGAGCTGTCGCAGCTGTGACGCTGCCGGCCTGGCCCACGCCACGCCTGCGGCTGGGCCAGGCCGCCGTCACTGTTCAGCTCGTGAGTGGTCTCACCCGGACGAGGCCGAGCCACGTCTCCGGTCCCGTCGAGACATACGCGGCGCGAACCCGGTAGTGGCCGGGGGTCAGGTCCACCCGGATATGGTCCGCCTGCCGGGAGGCGCTGCCGGGCCGGGCGGCGTCGAACAGAACGACCGGCCCAGGCACCCGCCACTCCATCTCGGGCCCCCACACGGCGGCCTCCAGCGCGGCCGGTACGTCGGCGAGGCTTCCGGCCTCGGCGTCGGCCGCGTGCCGGCGTACGAAGGTGCCGTGCTCCGGCAGGTACGCGGTGGCGGCGGGTTCGTCGCCCAGGACCAGGGCGCGGGTGTCGCCGACCGGCAGGAGGCCGACGTAGCCGTCGATGTCACAGGCGCGGTCGTGGTCGGAGGACGTCTCGTCGCCGTCGGCGCCCGCCCAGAACGGCAGTACCGCCTCCGGTACCGCTATGAGCGGACCGCCGCTCGACTCCACCCACCGCACCGCACCTGGTACCGCCGTCTCCGCGTATCGAGCCATGCCCAGAAGCTACACGGCAGCCTGACACACGAACTCGGCGCCCCCGAGCACTTCTTGACAGGCTGTCAGCAACCGCAGTCATCGGCGTGGACCGGCGCCGTCAGCGGGTCGGAGTCGCGCTTCTCGCCGCCCTGCCAGGTCTCGTACGCGAAGCCCTCCCGGGCCCAGTACTCGAAGCCGCCGAGCATCTCCTTGACCTGGAAGCCGAGTTCGGCGAGGGCGAGGGCGGCACGGGTCGCCCCGTTGCAGGCGGGGCCCCAGCAGTAGGTGACGACCGGAACCGACTTGTCGAGCAGTTGCTCGGCCCGCTCGGGGATGAGGGCGGTGGGCAGGTGGATCGCGCCCGGGATGTGGCCCTGGTCCCAGGACTCCGTGGAGCGGGAGTCGAGGACGACGAAACCGGGGGCACCGTCGGCGGCGAGGGCGGCGGCCACATCGGACACGTCGGTGTGGAAGACGAGGCCGGCCCGGAAGTACGCGGCGGCCTCGGCCGGCGCGGCGGGGGCGACGCGCAGGACGGGGTTGACGGCGGGCGTGGTGGTGACGCTCATGAGCTGGCCTTCCCTCGCGGAACTCCTTGTTTCCCTGACCAGAAATCTACGGTCGGTGACCAAACTTCCTGAAGGGGCATTCCACGGTCCCGACCTTGAACGACCGGCGATTCCCCTGCTATCCATCGGACATGACCGCGAATTCCCCGTACCTGCCCGACGCGACCGACTGGCGCCTCCTGGAGGTCCTCCAGCGCGAGGGCCGGGCCAGCTTCGCCGAGCTCGCGCGTGCCGTGTCGATGTCCGCGAGCGCCGTCACCGAGCGGGTGCGGCGGCTGGAGGAGGCCGGCGTCATCCAGGGGTACACGGCGGTCGTCGACCCCGAGCGCCTGGGCCTGTCGATCCTCGCGTTCGTCCGCCTGCGCTATCCCCACGGCAACTACAAGCCGTTCCACGACCTGGTGGCCGTCACCCCGGAGATCCTGGAGGCGCACCATGTCACGGGCGACGACTGCTTCGTGATCAAGGTCGCCGCACGTTCGATGCGCCATCTGGAGGAGGTCTCGGGCAAGATCGGCGCGCTGGGGTCCGTCACCACCAGCGTCGTGTACTCCTCACCGCTCCCCCGGCGTCCGCTGGGTCACTGACCACGCTGCCGCAGCACCGACCCCGTTCTGTCCTTCACGACCTCCAACTGCGCGTGGATACGCCGCCGCAGGTCCGCGACATGGCTGACTATGCCGACGCTGCGGTCGCGCTCGCGGAGCGCGTCGAGGACGTCGAGGACCTCGTCGAGGGTCTGGTCGTCGAGGCTGCCGAACCCCTCGTCGATGAAGAGGGTGTCGAGACGGACACCGCCCGCCTCGTCGGTGACGACGTCGGCGAGGCCCAGGGCGAGCGCGAGGGACGCGAAGAACGTCTCGCCGCCGGAGAGCGTGGCCGTGTCCCGCTCCCGGCCGGTCCAGGCGTCGACGACGTGCAGCCCGAGCCCGCTACGGCCGCGTCCGGCCCGGTCGTCGGAGTGGACGAGGGTGTAGCGGCCGGAGGACATGCGCTGGAGCCGTACGGTCGCGGCGGCGGCGACCTGTTCCAGGCGGGCGGCGAGGACGTAGGCCTCCAGGCGCATCCTGCGCTCGTTGTCGGCGGAGGTGCCGGCCGCGAGTCCTGCCATGCGGGCGACGCGGTCGTACTCCTCGCGCAGCGGCGCGAGTCGTCGTACGGATGCGGTCGCCCGCGCGGACAGCCGGTCGAGTTCGCTGCAGCACCGCTCAGCCGCGTCCCACGCGGACACGGCGTGCCGGAACCGCCGAGCGGTGGCCTCGGCGTCCCGCTCGGCGGTCGTGAGGTCGGCGGGAGGCTGCTGGGCGGCGGCCGCCGTGTCGGCCTCGGCGAGCACGGCGCGCACCGCCGCCTCCTCCGTCTGCCGGGCGTCGAGCCGCCGTTGGAGGTCCCGGTGGGCGGCGTCGTCGAGGAGCGCGGCCGCCGCCGCCCGCGGGGTGTCGAACCCGGCGCGGAAGGCCGCGTCGGCGAGCCGGGCGTCGGCCTCCTTGAGGCGCTGCGCGGTGTCGGCGGCGGCACGTACGGCATCGGCCGCGTCGGTGAGCAGCGCGGCCTGCCGCTCCAGCTGCGCGGCACGGGCGGCCACGCTTTCGGCATCGCCCCGCGCCTGCGCCAACTCCCCTTCCAGCATTGCCCGTTCGCGCTCCAGCGCGTCACGCCGGGTGTCGCGGGTCGCCGCCCTGACCGCCGCCTCCTGTCGCGCGGCGGTCCGCCGGTCACGCTCCCGCTCGGCGTGCAGCAGGGCTTCCTGCGCGGGGTGCAGCCCGGAGGCACTCTTCCGCGCCTGCGCGTACCGCCGCTCCAACTCCTCGACCAGAGAGGTGAGTTGCTCGGTCGTGGTGTCTCCGGCTTCGGCGCTCGCTGCCGCCAACGCCCGCTGTACGAGCCCGAGTCGCCGCTCGGCCTCGCCGCGCTCCTCGTCGGCGCGCTGGAACGCGGCGAGCGCCCGTTCCTCCGTCTCGCGGTCGACGTGCCCGGCGATCTTCCGGGCCGGTTCGGGGTGTTCCGTGCCGCCGCAGACCGCGCAGGGTTCGCCGGCGACGAGCTCGGCGGCGAGTTCGGCGGCGATGCCCCGCAGGCGCTGTTCCTTGAGGTCGAGCCAGTGGGTGCGCGCCGCCAACGCGCGCTCGGTCAGGCGGAGCACACGCGCCTGGGCGTCGTCGGTGTCGCGGCCGAGCTGGTCGCGCTGGCGCGCTGCAGCGAGCCGCTTCTCGGCGGGCTCGCGCTGTACGGCGAGCTGCTCGGCGTGGGTGGCGGCCTCCTGGGCCGCCTCGATACGGGTCTGCAGCGCGGCGCGTGTCGTCTCCCACCCGGCGAGCCAGTCCTCGGCGTCCCTCAGGACGTCCTCGTCGGCCCGCTCCTCGGCGTCCAACTCGGCCCGCTCGGCGACGAGTTCGGTGAGCCGACGCTCCGCGCGCCGCGCCGAGTCCAGGCCGCCCAGCTCCTCCGCGGCCCTGCGGGCGGCGGTCGCGAGCCCGGCGGCATCGGCGTCGGCGTGGGTTCGCGGCAGTTCGGCACGCGCGCGGGTCTCGGCCGTGCTCGCGCGCCGGTGCTCGGTCTCGGCCTCGTCCCGCAGCTCCAGCGCCGGAGCCACGGCCGCCGCCTTGCGGGCGCGCTCCATACGTGCCCGGTCCTCCTCGTGGGCGTCGGAGCCCTCCTCCAGCGCGGCGGCCCGCTCCCGCGCCTCGGCGAACCGCCGCTGGAGCCGCGCCACTTCGCGTACGTCGTCCAGTACGCGCTCGGCGGCTGCCTGCGCCGACTCGGCGGCCGCACGGGCGCAATGGGCGATCGTCAACCGCTCGCGGGCGGTGCTGCGGGCGACGGCGGCCCAGCCCAGAACGGCTTCGGCCAGCCCTGGATCGCCCGGCGCCAGGTCGGGCAGTTCCGCGGCGTCCCCGGCCGCCTGCTGCATGCGGTGGGCGTCGGCGAGCAGTTCGGTGTCGCCCTCCCGCACCCGCGCCTCGGTCTCCCGGCGCCGCTCGACGAGGCGCTTCTCGACCGCGGCGAAGCGGTGCGTGTCGAAGAGACGGCCCAGCAGTCGGCCACGCGCCTCGGCGTCGGCGCGCAGGAAGCGGGCGAAATCGCCCTGCGGCAGGAGCACCACCTGGCAGAACTGCTCCCGGCTCATCCCCAGGACCTGGGTGATCTCCTCGCCGATCTCCTGGTGGGAGCGGCTGAGGTCCTTCCACGCTCCCGTGGCCGTGTCGTACTCGCGCAGCCAGGTCTGTGCCTTGTCGACCGTGGTGCCCGCGCCGCGCTTCTTGGGGCGCTCCCAGGGCGGCTGCCGGGTGATCTCCAACCGGCGTCCGGCGACGGTGAGTTCGAGGCGGACCTCGGTGCGTGTCTCGGCCGCCGCGTGGTCGCTGCGCAAGGTCATGCCCTGGCCGCCCTGGCGGGCGCCCGGCACCGAGCCGTACAGCGCGAAGCAGACGGCGTCCAGGACCGAGGTCTTGCCGGCGCCGGTCGGACCGTGCAGCAGGAAGAGTCCGGCGGCCGAGAGGTCGTCGAAGTCGACGGACTGGGCACCGCCGAAGGGCCCGAAGGCGGTGATGTCGAGCCGGTGCAGTCTCATCGCGCGGTCTCCCGGACGGTCTCGTCGGCGCGTACGGCGTCGAAGGCGTCCCGGAGCACCCTCTGTTCGTGCTCGTCGGGTCCGGTGCCGCGCACATGGGCCACGAAGTCCTCGGCGATCTGCTGGTCGTCGCGGCCGGCCAGGCGCCTGGCGTAGGAGACGTCCGGGTCGCCGGGGATACGTTCCGGGTCGAAGACGAGGCTGAGCGTGTGCGGGAAGCGCTCGCACAGCCGGGCCATGGGCTCCGCGGGGCGCACCGGGTCGGTGAGTGTCGCCTCGACCCAGGCGTCCTCATGGCGCGCCGACCCGGGGTCGGCGAGCAGGTCCGCCAACCGCCCCCGGATGCGGGCGAGTCGGCGCGGGACGGGGCAGTCGACGCGCTCGGCCTCGATCGAGCCGTCGGCGCCGAGGTCGACCAGCCACATGCTCTTGCGGTGGTCGGCCTCCGAGAAGGAGTACGGCAGAGGGGAGCCCGAGTAGCGCACGCGCTCGGTGATGGTCTGGCTGCCGTGCAGATGGCCCAGTGCCACATAGTCGACACCGTCGAAGACACCGGCGGGGACGGCCGAGACGCCGCCGACGGAGATGTCCCGCTCGCTGTCGCTGGGGGCACCGCCGGTGACGAAGGCATGGGCCAGGACGACGGAACGGGTGCCGTCCGCACGGGTGGCGAGGTCGGCGCGGACCCGGTCCATCGCGGCGGCGAGCACCGCCTCGTGCCCTCCCTTGTCCACCCCGAACTCGTCCTTCACCAGGGCGGGTTCGAGGTAGGGCAGCCCGTAGAAGGCGATGTCTCCGTGGGCGTCGGTGAGCATCACGGGGGTGCCGGCCGCCGAGGGCGCGGTCCGCAGATGGATCCCGGCCCGTCCGATGAGGCCCGCGCCGACGCCGAGGCGGCGCGCCGAGTCGTGGTTCCCGGAGATCATCACTGTGGGCACGCCCAGCTCGGCCAGGCGGTGCAGGGCGTCGTCGTAGAGCGCGACCGCCGCCAGTGGGGGCACCGCGCGGTCGTACACGTCCCCCGACACGACCACCGCGTCCACCTCGCGCTCGCGCACGGTCGTGACGAGGTGACCGATGAACTCGGCCTGGGCACCGAGCATGTTCACCCGGTGGAACGCCCGGCCGAGATGCCAGTCGGAAGTGTGCAGAAGCCTCATGATCCCCGAAACTAACAGGCGGGTCGGACATCACGGGCGGCTACCGCCGAACCGGCCCGAGCGCACCGCACGGGACGGCCCTCCACGCGCGCGTGCCCCGCGAAATCGCCACTGCCGCGCGCGAACTCGTCACTGCCCGCGAGCTCGGCGCTGTCCCCGGTCACGCGTCCCCGTACGCCTCTCCTCCGAGTTCGAACCCCGCCGTGCCCACGGTGGCGTCGGCGAGCCAGGCGCGGAAGGCGTCCACGTCGGCGTCGAGGAGCCCGATCTCGATGGTGACGGCCTCGCCGTAGCGGACGTCGCGGACCTCGCGGCCGGTGGCGCGCAGGTCGTTCTGCACCTTGCCGGCGCGCTGGTGGTCGACGGTCACCGTGGCCAGCCGGAAGCGGCGGCGCGTGATGCTGCCGAGCGCGTCCAGCGCCTCGCCCACGGCACCGCCGTACGCCCTGATGAGGCCGCCCGCGCCCAGCTTGACGCCGCCGTAGTAGCGGGTGACGACGGCGACGACGTACCGCATGTCCCGGCGCATCAGCATCTGCAGCATGGGGACGCCCGCGGTGCCGCCGGGCTCGCCGTCGTCGCTCACCTTCTGGACGGCGGCGTCGGCGCCGATGACGTACGCGTAGCAGTTGTGCGTGGCGTCGGCGTGCTCCTTGCGGACGGCGGCGATGAAGTCCTGGGCCTCCTGCTCGGTGGCGGCCGGGGCGAGCGCGCACAGGAACCGGGATCGGTTGACCTCGGTCTCGTGCACGCCGGCGCGGGCGACGGTGCGGTACTCGTCCTGCATCCGGCCACCCTATGCGCAGTCCGGGGCGCCTCCGCGCCGGGCGTCGTCCGGGGCGGTCCGGTGTCCGGTCAGGTCTCCTTCTTCCCCTTCTTCCCCTTCTTCCCCCGGGCCACGATCATGTCCGTCAGCAGCGCCGTGCCCGGGGCGAGCGAGGCCCAGGAGTCGCCGTGCCAGGCGAGGATCGCGATCGCCGAGGTGGGGAACTTCGTCCGTACGTCGTCGAGCGCGTCGTCGAGGGCGTCCCCGGCGAGGTCCAGTACCAGCTCCTCCAGGCCGGGGTTGTGCCCGACGAGCAGCAGGGTGCGTACCTGGTCGGGCGCCTCGCGCACCACGTCGAGCAACTCCGGCACATCCGCCGCGTACACCCGTGGATCGTGCCGTACGGGTGGCGGCGTGCCCCACTGTGCGGAGGCCAGCTCCCAGGTCTGCCGCGCCCGTACGGCCGTGGAACACAGGGCGAGGTCGGGCAGACAGTCCGCCTCGGCGAGGGCCCGGCCGGCGGCGGGGGCGTCGCGGCGGCCGCGCGGCGCCAGGGGCCGCTCGTGGTCGGGCACGCCCACCGGCCAGGCGGACTTGGCGTGCCGCAGCACGACGAGTCTGCGCAGCGGGCCGGCTCCGCCGGATCGCCCACTCATGCCGATGCTCCGATCTCGCGGGTGAGCTCAAGACCGAGCAGCCGGTCCGCATAGGCGTACGCCTCGAACCGCGCGCCGCCCGGCATGTCGTCCGCCCCCTCCACGTCCCGCAGGACGTCGAGCAGGCCGGGTACGTCGAGGTCGTCCTCCCAGGCGGCGCGCAGGGCCTGTCGTACGTGCTCTGGAATCGGCTTCGACGGCCGTGTCGCCCAGTCGGCCACCGCCTTGCGCCAGTGGTCGAGCAACGCCTCCGCCTCGGCGAGGGCGGTGGCGTCGAGATGCACCGGGGTCCGGCGGGGATGGGCGAGGAGGGCGAGCCGCAGGGCACCGTCCAAGGCGTCACACTCGTCCGTCCCGGTCACCCGCGCGACCTCGACCACGGCCTCGACGCCGCCCATGAGTTCTCCGGAGGCGCCCACGTGCAGCACCTGGCGCCCTCCATCCGTCGCAGGCGCCTCGGTCGGCCGGATGCCGAGGCGGTCGGCGCGCTCCCGCAGTTCGGCACACGGGTCGCTGACGAGGAGAACGGGGACGCCGCCCAACTCCAGGGCGCGCGCCAGGACGTCGGCGACCAGCAGTACCCGTAGCGCGGAGGTGTCACCCCGCGGCACATGGGCGTGAACGCGGGTGAGCACCCTGCGAACCTCGACGGGCTCGCCGGTCCGGGCATCGGTGATACGCAGCACGCAGTGAGCGTAGGCGCGGGGGCGACGGAACGCAGCACGGAGGACGACATGTCGGGCAACCGGCCGCCATCACGGCCGATCCCCGCACCGAGTGCCGCGAGCGGGCACCGGGAATCGCCGGCCACCCCGCGCTGTTGCCACAGGCAGCGTGAGAGCACCGACAGAGGAGACGGCATGTACGGCGACCCCGCGACGATCCGCAAGATCCTGACGGAACTCGGCGACACCTGGGCCGTCGTCGGCCTGTCCACCAGTCGGAGCCGCGCGGCCTACGGCGTCGCCGAGGTCCTCCAGCGCTACGGCAAACGCGTCGTCCCGGTGCACCCCAAGGCGGAAACCGTCCACGGCGAGCCCGGCTACGCCTCCCTCTCCGACATCCCCTTCCCCGTGGACGTCGTCGACGTCTTCGTCAACAGCGACCTCGCGGGCCCCGTCGCCGACGAGGCAGTGCGCATCGGAGCCAAGGCCGTCTGGTTCCAGCTGGGCGTGATCGACGAGGAGGCGTACGACCGCACCCGCGCCGCCGGTCCGGACATGGTCATGAACCGCTGCCCGGCGATCGAAATACCGCGCCTGGGCTGAGATCCGGACCTTCCCGATCACCAGCCGCCGGGCCGGGGAGTGGCTACGATCGTGGGCGGGAACAGGCACGTTGGCGGCTGTGGGGGAACGCGGTGTCGAAACTCAAGGTTTTCGTGAGCTGGTCCGGCAAGCCGTCCATGCAGTGCGCGATCCTGCTGCGCAACGCACTGCCCCTGTTCAACCCGCTCATCGAACCCTGGGTGTCGTCCGAGGACATCACCAAGGGCAACCGGGGATACGACGCGATCGCGGCGCGGCTCGCCGGTTCACAGTTCGGCATCGTCTGCGTCACTCCCGACAACCGCCGCACGCCGTGGATCAACTTCGAGGCGGGCGCGCTTTCCCGAGAGCTGGACGGCCCGCGGCTCGCCCCGTTCCTGCTGCTCGGCACGACGGTGACGGACCTGGTGGGCACACCGCTGATCCAGTTCCAGGCCACGTCCGCGGACGCGCCGAAGGAAGTGCTGCATCTGATCAAGACCATCAACGGTCTGTGCGAGGTACCGCAGCAGGAGAAACTCATCGACGACCTCTTCGAGATGTACTGGCCCAAGCTGGAGGAGGGGCTGGCGCGGATCGCCCCTGACGCCGAGACGGCGGAGGCCGACGAGGCCATCGTCCCCAGGCCGTCCGCCGGGGACGTCCAGGACGAGATGCTGTCCCTCTTGCGACAGCAGGTCGACCGCATCAGCGCCCTGGAACAGGTAGTGGCGCAGATCGACCGCATCAACACCTTCGAGCAGGTCGTGGCTGAGGCCAGCGCGGAACGGGCGCGCGACCTGCGCAAGAGCCGGATTCTCTTCGACGGGATGTTCCCCGACGTCGGTCGTCGGGATCCCGACGGACAACCGGACGAGAGGGACTAGCTTCGGTGGCCGGTCCCGTTCGGCGTGTGCGCACGCTGGTCGGCACGAGGCACGGTCTCGCCCAGCTCGGGCGGAACTGCGCGGTGCAGTTCGGTCTGCTGGCCGGTGGGGCCCAGCTCTTCTTCACGTTGTGGCCGGACGCCGACCTGCCCCGCTGGCCCACGTTCCTCGGCATCGCATGCCTGGCCGTGCTGATCGCGACGCTGATCTCGCTCCCCCGGGACCGCATCAGCCGCGACTTCACCCATCCCGACGTCACGGTCACGGTCGAGGTCGGCGACCTGTTCGACCACGCGTGCCATCTCGTCGTCGGCTTCACCGACACGTTCGACACCGACACCGCCGACGAGTCCCTCGTCTCGCGCCGCAGCGTCCAGGGGCAACTCCTGCACCGGCTGTACGACGGTGACGTCGCCGCCCTCGACGCCCACCTCGCCGAAGCCCTCGCGGACATGACCCCGGTGCGCACGGAGTCCCGTACCTCGAAACGGATCGGGAAACTGGAGCGGTACCCGGTGGGCACGGTAGCCGTGGTCAAGGGCTCCGGCCGGAACATCTTCTGCACGGCCTACGGGCGCATGAACAACGACCTGATCGTCAGCTGCGGCACGGAACAGCTCTGGAGCAGCCTCGCCCAGCTCTGGGACGCCGTCCGGCGCCACGGTCACCGCGAGAAGGTCGCCATGCCGATCACCGGCTCCGACCTCGCCCGCATCAACAACATGGACCACTCGAGCCTGCTGAAGCTCGTCCTGTTGTCGTTCGTGGCCCATTCGAGGGCGCGGGGCGTGTGCGGATCACTGACCATCGTGGTGCACCCGCAGGACCACTACCGTATTGACATGCTCGAACTCGGTGTCTTTCTACGGTCGTTGTGAAGGAAGGAGCGGAAGCGGATGCATGACACACGGTCGAATCCTTCGAGTCCGTACTTCTTCCTGAGCTACGCCCACACGCCGAATCGCGACGCGCGGGGCGCCGACCCCAACGCCTGGGTGCGGAAGCTGTACGAGGGTCTGTGCGATCACATCATGCAGCTGACCGACCTTCCGTGGGGAGCACGGGCGGGCTTCATGAGCCAGGGCATGGGGTGGACCGACGAATTGTCGGCCAATCTGGCGCGCTGCAAGGTGTTCGTGCCGCTGTACTCGCCGCGGTACTTCGTCAGTGAGCAGTGCGGCCGCGAGTGGTGGGCCTTCTCCCAGCGCCAGGTCAACCAGCGGGCGCGCGGCGGCGCCCCGCGGGAGAACGCGATCATCCCGGCACTGTGGATTCCCGTGGAACCGGCTCAAATGCCGCAGGTGGCGAGGGATCTGCAGTTCAACCACGCCACTTTCGGGCAGGACTACGCGGACGAGGGCTTCTACGGGCTGACCAAACTGCGCTACCTCCAGGACGAGTACGAGCGGGCCGTGTACCGGCTGGCCAAACAGATCGTGCGGGTGGCCAGGGAGACCGATCTGGACGAGGGCCAGATCTCCAAGGACTACGAGTCGCAGCCCGCCGCGTTCGGCTCCAAGGAGCATCCGCCGGAGTTCGACATATCGGTGCTCGCCTGCACCCGTTCGGAACTGCCGCCGGGCCGCCGGCCGGACTACTACGGGGACCGTCCGCACGACTGGAACCCGTACCACCCGGAGTCGGCCCTGCCGCTCGGCGACTACGCGGCCGACCTCGTGCGCACCATGGACTACAGGGTGAACCTCGAGGTGCTCGACGACAGCGCCCGCATGCTCGAGCCGGGGCCACCAAGGGCACCGGGAATTCTGTTCGTCGACCCTTGGGTACTGCGCAATCCGAGACATCGTGAGTTGCTGGCGAAGATGGACCAGGTGGCGCCTTCCGCAGTGACCGTGGTGGTGCCGTGGAACCGGCAGGACCCCGGGAGCCACACCGACGGAGGGCCGGGACCGGCCGAGTTGGAGGCCGTCATGCCACGCCTCCTCAGGCTCGGCCGATCCGCCTCCCGTACATCGGTCAGCGGAGTCGGAACGCTGGAGGCGCTACAGGAGATCTTGCCTCTGGTGGTGCGCCATGCCACCACGGAGTATTGGGCCAACGCGCGCACCTACCCCCCGGAGGCCACCTCTTTCCCGCCTCCTCGCCTCGTCGACCCGGACTCTCTGCGGTAGGCCGCCGATGACCAGTCACCGCGAGGGGCGCATCATCACCTTCTACTCCTACAAGGGCGGCGTGGGCCGCACCATGGCCCTGGCCAACGTCGCCTGGATCCTCGCCGCCAACGGACACCGTGTGCTCGCTTCGGACTGGGACCTGGAGACGCCGGGTGGGCTGCCGCGGTACTACAGACCCTTCCTCCCCCGGGACGCCCTGGGATCCACGGGCCTGATCGACCACTTCACGGACTTCACCGACGCACTGCGCCGCCGGGGACACCCGGACGAGGAGTTCTATCTGCGGCATGCCGGCGTCGAGCACGCCATGTCCGTGGAGTGGACGTTCCCGGGGTCGGGGCGGCTCAACTGCCTCTCCGCCGGGCGGCAGGACCGTGACTACCACGCCACCCTCGCCTCGTTCCGATGGGAGGAGCTCGACGCGCGGTTCCTGGGCGCCCTCAGGGAACGCTGGCGGAGCGAGTACGACTACGTGCTGATCGACAGCCGCTCGGGCATGGGCAGCGCGGTCGACATTTGTATACGCGAACTGCCCGACATCCTGGTCAGCTGCTTCACCCTGAACGACCAGAGCATCGACGGCGCGGCGCTCACCGCCCTCCATGTCGCCCGCAGCGCCCCGGCCCACGGCGTGCGCATCCTCCCGCTGCCGATGCGGGTCAACGAACAGCAGGCGGACGCCTTCACCGCCGGGCGGGAACTCGCCAGATCGCGGTTCGCTGACGTGCCGCACGGACTGTCCCCGGACTCGCTGCGCCGCTACTGGGCGGAGAACCGCATCCCGCACCGCACGGGCTACGAACACGAGGAGGTACTGGCCACCTTCAAGGACGCGCCGGGTGATCCGGACAGCCTGCTGGCCTCGTACGAGCGGCTGACCTCGGCGATCACCGGAGGCCGGGTCACACGGTTGCCCGCGCTCGACGAGACTCTGCGGCAGTACCACCTCGGGTCGTTCGTGCGGCCCCTGACACCGGAGGTAACACCACTGATCCTGTCCTCTGTGCCGCGCGACCGGATGTGGGCAGACTGGGTGCGCTGGGTGCTGACGCGCGCCGGTTTCCAGGTCGTTCCGTCGTCCTTCGGCACGGACCGGCAGGGCGGAGCCGCGGTTCGTACGGTCATGCTGGTGTCGGCGGCGTATCTGAAGTCGTCCCGGGCACGGGCCGACTGGCCGACCGGCGACACCGGGCAGGCGCCGGTGCTGCTGCGGATCGACGACCGGGTTGTCCTCCCGGAGCCGTACTCGCGCCACACTCCCCTGGACCTGACCGCCCTGGACGCCGAGTCGGCGCGGGCGGCGATCCTGGAGGCGGTGGGAAGCCGCAGCCGGGAACATCGGACCGGCCCGGGGCCCGGCTTCCCGAACAGCCGCCCGGCCGTCTGGCAGGCCCCGCCCCGTAATCCCCGCTTCGTCGGCCGGGACCGCCAACTCGACGAGTTGCACGACGCGTTGGCGGCCCACCGGCAGGTAACGGTGCGTGCGGCTGGGCTGGGCATGGGCCGCCGGCAACTGGCAGTCGAGTACGTCCACCGGTTCCGCGCGGACTACGACCTCGTGTGGTGGGTCCCGGCCACCACACGAAGCCTCGCCGCCACGGCGCTGGCCCGCCTCGCCCGCCATCTCGAACTCCCCACGGCGGGTGGCATCGACGCGGCGGCCCGGCGCGCGCTCTCCGCGCTGGAGGCGGGTAAGTCGTATGGCCGTTGGCTGCTGGTGTACGACGACGCCACGACCCCGGACGCACTCACGGAGTTCCTGCCCTCGGGCCCGGGCCGCATACTGCTCACCGTGCGTGACACACAGTGGGAGAAGCCGGGCCACCAACTGATACTCGAACACTTGCTCCCAAGGGAAAGTGTGGAACTACTGCTGGGCTGGGTGCCGTCGCTGGGGCCGGTTCTGGCGGACAGCCTGGCGACGGCGCTCGGGGACGTACCCCCGCTCGCGCTGGAGCAGGCCGGAGCCTGGCTCGCCGAGACGGGAGCGGCGGACCCGGTCGAGGAGTACTTGGCGCAGCTGGGGCACGGCGGCAACGGCGCGGGCCCCGGCGGCTCCCCAGCGGGTTCACCAGAGGGGCCCGCACGGCTCGCGGAAGGCGCCTTGCGAAAGAGATCCCCGGCCGCGCACCGCCTGCTGCAGCTGTGCTGCTGCTCCGCTCCCCTGTCGGTGCCGCTGACCGCGATACGGGGTGACGCCACCCTCGCCGCGCTCCGCCCCTACGACACCTCGCTCGACGAGGCACCCGGACTCGACGCTCTCGTCACGGAGCTGACCCGGCTGTGCCTGGCCGAGGCCGATCCATCGAGTAACTCCCTGCGCGTCCACCGCCTCGTGCAGCGGATCGTACTCGCCGAACTTTCCCAGGACGAAAGGGAAACCGCCCTGCGAGACCTGCACGACATCCTGATCGCGGCGTCCGCGGGGTAACCCGGCCGAGGGAGGGCTCAGTCGTGTGCGACGACCGCGACCGGCGCGGTCGCGTGGTGGAGTACGGCGTGGGTGACGGGGCCGATGTGGGTGCCGAGTGGAGAGTGGCGGATACGCCGGCCGACGACGACCAGGGAGGATGCGTGGGAGGCGTCGACCAGGTGGTCGGCCGCCTTGCCCAGGCGGGACTCCGCGACGACCTCGACGGCGGGGAACTCGCGCCTCCAGGGGCTCAGCACTTCGGCCAGTGCCGTGGCGTCTTCGCGGCCCAGGCCGGCGTCCGGTTCGGGTTCTTCACGCAGGCCGTGCGCGAAGTGGCGTGGTGGACTCCAGTCGTGGACGACCCGCAGGGCCGTCTCCCGCAGGGCGGCGGCCTCGAAGGCGAACCTGATCAGTGGGTCGTTGGGGTGCGTCGTGTCCAGGCCGAGGACGACGGGCCGGAACGGTGCCGCGGCCGACGGGGCGCCGGAGGGGTCCGGCGCGTGTTCGTCCGCGGCCCACTCACCGGCCCGGACGAGGACGACCGGCCGCTCGGTGTGCGCGACGACATGCAGTCCGACGGAGCCAAGGAGGAACCCGGCGATCCCGCTCACGCCTCGGGAGCCGAGCACGACGAGTTCGGCGTCGGCGTCCTCGGCCGCGTTGACCAGTTCCTCGGTCGCCCGGCCCGTCAGCTGCTCGGTGGTGACCTCCACGCCGGGGTGCCGCAGCCGGATGCCGTCGGACCTCTCGCGCAGGATCCGGCCGGGGCCGGTCCCCGTCGGACCGGGCTCGGTCCATTTCTGCCGTGTCTCGGTGTCCAGGATCGGCGCGCCCATCGGCTCGGGGAACAGTTCCCAGACGTTGACCAGCCGCAAGGGCAGTGCGCGCAGCCGCGCCTCCGTGGCCGCCCACTCGGTGGCGGCCATGCTCTCGGGGGAGCCGTCGAGGCCCACGACGACGGTGCGGGGCATGGGACGCACCTCCTCGGGTCGGGCGGTGTCTCCAGGTTTAGTCCTCCCTCCCCGGGTCACCCGAATCGGCGCGGTCAGGCCTGCCAGGCCGAACGCGCTCAGCCACTCACACCGGCAGCAATCGCGTCACCAGTTCACCGAGACGCCGGGCGTTGCGGCAGGTGTGCATGGCGACGACCTCGGCGTATGCGGGGGCGGCGGAGTCGCCCGTGCCCCACTGCGAGGGGGACTCAGGGTTCAGCCAGTCGACGCGGCGGGCGCGGGCCGCGACACGTCGCAGGGCGGCCACGTTGGGATCGAACCCGTTGGTACGGGCGTCACCGAGGACGATCACCGACGTACGCGGGCCCACCGCGTCGAGGTGGCGCTCGGCGAACTCACCGAGCGCGGCCCCGTAGTCGCTGCTGCCGTGCCAGCCGCTGATCGTGGCCTCGGCGGCGATCCGGCGGCCGAGCTCGGCGGGGTCGGCCTCGCCGGTGGTGACGAGATGGGTGACCTCGTCGACGCGGTTGACGAAGGCGTAGACCCGCACCTTGCTGAACTGGTCCCGCATCGCCTGCACCAGGAGCATCGTGAAGTTGGCGAAACCGGCGACCGACCCGGACACATCGCAGAGGAGCACGATCTCCGGACGGGCCGGCCGGTGCCGCCGGTACGCCGGGCGCAGCGGCACCCCTCCGGTGGACAGCGAGCGGCGCAATGTACGCCGGATGTCGATCTGGCCCCGCGCGGCCCTGCGCCGCCGGGCGGCCAGCCGGGTCGCGAGTTTGCGAGCCAACGGCTGGACGGTACGGCGGAGTTCGACGAGTTGCTCGCGGTTCGCGATGAGGAAGTCGACCTGGTCGGCGCTCGGCGCGATACCCCGTTCGGCGATGAACTCCGCGCCACGGCGTTCGGCGACCCGCCGCCGCGCCTCGGTCCGGACCCGGTTCCGGAAGTCCTCGATACGGCGCCGGATTTCGTCGGCGTCCAGCCGTTCGGTGAAGCCGCCCGAACCGATTCCACCACCGAAGCCCGATCCGAAGCCGGATCCGAAGGAGCCCACACCCGAACCCACACCCGACCCGACGCCCGAGCCGACGCCCGAACCCGAGCCGAAGCCGGACCCCGCCCCGCCTCCTCCGCCCCTCCCGCCTGCCCGCTGGTCCGCCAGGATCCGGGCCAGCAGCGTCTGCGGGCGGAGCCGGTCCAGCGTCTGGTGGGCGGACCAGCCGTCCGAGCCGGGCGACGTCCTGTACCGGCCGAGCAGATCCACTGCCTCACCGGCGAGTCGGTTGAGGGCGGCCGTGTCGCCGGCGGCCAGCGCCTCGGCGAGCCGGTCGCGCAACTCGTCCCGGTCCGCGGCCGGCGCGCCCGACGTGCCCGTCAACTCGCCCACGCCGAGCGGGAAGTACAGCTCGAAGGCCGCGTCGAACACGGCTCGCTGACGGTCGGCGCGCAGCAGCGCCGCCGCCAGCCCCTCGCGGATCCGCTCCCGGTCGGTGAGGCCCAGCACCTCCAGGACGGCCGCCGCGTCCACGGTCTCCCCGGGACCGATCCGTATCCCGTGGCCACGCAACGCCCGTACGAACCCGGTGAGCCGCTCGGCCAGGGGAGAACTCGCGGCGGCGGCCGGGGCGCTCATACCAACGTCAGCTTCCGCGCGGCCTTCGCGATGTCGTCCTGGTGCTTGAGGATCACGCCGAGGCTGTCCCGTACGACGGTCTCGTCCAGGGTGTCGGCGCCGAGGGCCAACAGGGTGCGGGCCCAGTCGATGGTCTCGGCGACCGAGGGCGCCTTGCGCAGCTCCATCTCACGCAGCGCGCCGACCACCCGGACCAGGGAGTCGGCGAGCGTGGCGTCCAGGCCCGGGACCTTCAGCCGCACGATCCGCTGCTCCAACTCGGCGTCGGGGAAGTCGAGATGGAGGAAGAGACAGCGGCGGCGCAGAGCCTCGGAGAGTTCGCGGGTGGCGTTGGACGTGAGCACGGTGAACGGACGCCGGGTGGCGGTGATCGTGCCCAACTCGGGGACGGTGACCTGGAAGTCGCTCAGCACCTCAAGGAGCAGGCCCTCGACCTCCACGTCCGCCTTGTCCGTCTCGTCGATGAGGAGCACGGTGGGCTCGTCGCCGCGGATGGCGGTCAACAGGGGCCGGGGGAGCAGGAACTCGTCGCTGAAGATGTCGGTACGCGTCTCGTCCCAGGCCTCGTCGCGCCCGGCGGTGATGCGCAGCAGCTGCTTGGCGTGGTTCCACTCGTACAACGCGCGGGACTCGTCGATGCCCTCGTAGCACTGGAGCCGGACGAGCCGGGCCGCGCCGACCCGGGCGACGGCCTTGGCCAGCTCGGTCTTGCCGACGCCCGCGGGGCCCTCCACCAGCAGGGGCTTGCCGAGCCGGTCGGCCAGGAACACGGTCGTCGCGACGGCCGTCGAGGCCAGGTATCCCGCTTCGGCGAGCCGGGCGGAGACGTCGTCCACGGAGGCGAAGAACCCTGTTCCCGCGGCCTCGGGTCGGCCGTTCTCATCCCGGCCGTTCTCGTCGGCCATGTGCCCACTCCCCCTCATGCCGAGCGCGATGTGCCCCCACTGGCACCCGAGTCCAAGTTACCAAGCGGTCGCTTTGGCTGTCTCCGTATTCACGCCGTGCCGACGAGCCGCCCCACCAGGTCCCCCCATCCCCGCTCCAGCCGTTCGAGCGACATGCCCCGGCGGCCGATCAGGTGGTCGACGAGGTTGATGTCCAGGTAGCCCAGCAGGGTCTGCGCTATGAGTTCGATGTCGCCCGTGGCGTCGGCGCGGCGCAGCAGCATGCAGAGATGGCTGAGCCGGAGCAGGCTCGCCGGGTTGGTGTGGAGGCGGGAGACCTCGGCACGCGCGGCCAGGTACAGGTCACGGTGAGCATGTTCGTGCCGTATCACGGCGGCGCCGAAGGCACGGAGTCGCTCCACGGGCGGGGCGTCGGGACCGAGGGGCGGCGGGCCGGTCAGGAACGCGGCCTGGAGCTCCCGCTCATGGTGGTCGAGGAGCGCCACCATGAGCCCGAACCGATCGCCGAACCGCCGGAAGACGGTTCCCTTGCCCACCTGGGCGGCGTTCGCCACGGCCTCCATGGTCAGGTTGGCCGCTCCGCATTCCGCCGCGAGCCGGGCGGCCACCTCCAGCAGTCGGGTGCGGTTGCGTGCCGCGTCCGCCCGCAGTCGGGGCTGGTCGGCGGGGGTGAGCGTGAGGTCGATGAGTCCGTCGAGCGGGTACGGGTCCCGGGGCTCGGGGAAGGGTGGCAGCGGCTCGTTCATGAAAGGAGAGTAACGCCTCGTCACCAGAAGTGGACCCCGGTCCGAATAGGTGCTACAAATTTCAACGGACCTCGGTCCGTTTAGACCTCGTTTCGCTTGCTACCACCCTTTGGCACCCTGCTAGGAGTCAGCTCATGTCCGTACGCATCCTCGCGCTCGTCGGCAGCCTTCGCGCCGGTTCCCACAACCGCCAGCTCGCCGAGGCCGCCGTGAAGCACGCCCCCGAGGGCGTCGACATCGAGCTGTTCGAGGGCCTGGCCGACGTCCCGTTCTACAACGAGGACATCGACACCGAGGCCGCCCTCCCGGCCACCGCGGCGCAGCTGCGTGAAGCCGCGGGTCAGGCCGACGGCTTCCTGCTCTTCTCCCCCGAGTACAACGGCACCATCCCCGCCGTGCTGAAGAACGCCATCGACTGGCTGTCCCGTCCGTACGGCGTCGGCGCGTTCACCGGCAAGCCGGTCGCCGTGGTCGGCACCGCGTTCGGCCAGTTCGGCGGCGTGTGGGCGCAGGACGAGACCCGCAAGGCCGTGGGCATCGCCGGCGGTACGGTCCTGGAGGAGGCCAAGCTCTCCATCCCGGGCTCCGTGGTCCGCTTCGCCGAGACCCACCCGGCCGACGACGCCGAGGTCGTCACTGGCCTCACCCAGGTCCTCTCGCAGCTCACCGCCCAGGCGGGCACCGCGGCCGCCTGAGTCGGGCCCGTGCCGTACGGCGCCGGGTTCCGGATCACACACCCGGGGCCCGGCGCCGACGTTTCGGCGGGAGCCGATCGACCCGCCTCGACCAAGTGGATCAGGCGACCCCCAGCCCTTCCAGCACCACCGCGTTCGGCAGCTCCGCGAACGCCTTGCCCGGCACCAGCAGCTTGCCCCGCCGCCGTCCGCTGCCGACCAGGACGTACGGCAGGTCGACCACCGCGGCGTCCACCAGGACCGGCCACGCCTGAGGCAGCCCGACGGGTGTGATGCCGCCGTACTCCATCCCGGTCTCCCCCGTGGCGGTGTCCATCGGGGCGAACGAGGCCTTCCGGGCGCCCAGTTGGCGGCGCACGACGCCGTTCACGTCGACGCGGGTGGTGGACAGCACGACACACGCGGCCAGGCTCGACTCACCGCCCCGCCTGCCCGCGACGACCACACAGTTCGCGGACTGTTCGAGCAGCCCTTGCCCGTAGTGCTGGACGAACACCGAGGTGTCGGCCCACTCCGGGTCCGTCTCGACGTACAGGATCTGGTCGGCGGGCACGCTGCCCCGCCAGTGGCGCACGGCATCGGCGACCGGGCCGACGAGTTCGTCGAGGCAGTCGGGGGCGGGGGTGGCGTGGTCGAAGTCTCCGATGGGTGCGCGCATGGGCGCACGGTAACAGGGCGTACGGGCGGGCGAGTCGGAGCGTCAGGACACCGGCGGCACGGACACCGTGAGCATCAGCTCCGCCGGGACGTCGCCCCGATTGGCGTACTCGTGAGGGGCGTTGGCCTCGAAGGTGACGCTCGCGCCGGCCGGGACGCGGTACTCAGTGCCCTGGACGGTCAGCGTCAGCTCGCCCTCGGTGACATGGGCGATCTCGACCGTGCCGACGGGGTGCGGCTCCGAGCGGCTGCCCTCGCCGGGCATCAGCCGCCAGTTCCACATCTCCAGCGGACCGGGCGCCTCCGTCCCAGCGAGCAACCGGCTGTAACTGCCGGCCTCGGTGTGCCACAACCGCACCACCTGCTCGGCCGGAACGACCCGGACCTTCGGCCCCTGCTCGTAGTCCAGCAGCGTGGTGATACTGACCCCGAGCGCGTCCCCGATCTTGACGACCGTACCCAGGCTGGGGTTGGTGCGGGCCTGCTCGATCTGGATGAGCATGCCACGGCTGACTCCCGCACGAGCGGCGAGCACATCCAAGGTGAAGCCACGCACCGCCCGCCAGTGCTTGACGTTCCGCGCCAGGGACTGGGTCAGCAGATCGAGGTCCGACACATTCCGTCCATATTCCGGATGACAGAGTTCAACACAGAGCACTACGGCGTGGTGCTTCACGCGTTCACCGCACTGTACTGCGAGGCTGATCGACGCCCGCACTCCTCGCCCCGGCCACCGGTTCGCACCGAAGGTCTCGTCGCCGCCCACCGACCGCACCTCCGGCCACCCGACACGGCCCCGTCACAGCCGCCGCCGTCCCAGCTCCACTCCCCGAGGTTCACCGCCCTTGCACCCCGCGGGATTCCCTCCCCGGCCCGAGTCCGGTGACTGTGGGGAACCTGTGTAGCATCCGACAGATGTTCTACACGGACTCCCGGCTCCATCGACCAGGGGTGGGGGCCGGAAGGCCGTGAGCCGGGAGGAAGCTCTTGTCCGGGGGAACGGGTCCGGCGGCGGGGACACCGACGGGGCAGTGCGCATCCGACGAGGTCGAGCGGGTCCCGAGGGGACGGGCAGGAGGGCCGGGGCCCCTCGTGGGCCGACGCACGGAGCTCGCCGTACTGCACGACCTGATCAGTGCGGCCGGCCCGGAGGCACCCGGTGTCGTGGAGATCGTGGGCGACCCGGGCATCGGCAAGACCCGACTGCTGACCGAGTGGGCGGACCTTGCGGCGCGTTCCGGATGGCTGGTGCTGTCCGGGCGGGCCGCCGAGTTCGAGCAGCAGGTCCCGTTCGGCGTGTTTGGTGCGGCGCTGGAGGACCATCCCGGACTGACCGGCGGGAACGGCCCGACCGGGCTCGCCGAACTGGACGTGTCCGACCTGCGGCTGCTGCGGTCGGTCTTCCCGGTGCTGCCCGCACCGCCGGACGAGGCGCCGGTGCAGGCCGTGACAGCCGAGCGGTACCGACTGCACCGCGCGGTGCGCACACTGCTGGAGGTGCTCTCCAGGCAGAGCGGACTGCTGCTGGTCCTGGATGATCTGCACTGGGCCGACATCGCCTCGACGGAGCTGGTGGAGTACCTGCTGCGGCATCCGCCGCGCGGGCGGCTGCTGCTCGCCGTGGCGCACCGGCGTCGGCAGACCTCGGCCCGATTACGCCATGCGTTGGCACGCGCCGTGCACAGCGGCATGGTCGAACGGATGGAGCTGGGTCCGTTGACCCCGGCCGACGTGGATGAGCTGCTGCCGGCCGACGCGGACCCGACCCGCCGGAGACGGCTGTACGAGGCCAGCGGCGGAAACCCCCTCTATCTCCAGGCGTTGGCGGCGCCGTCCGCCGGCGGGGACGAGCAGGACCCCGGCCCGCGGCCGGTGGACGCCCGGGGCCATGTCCCGGAGCCGGTACGGGCGGCGCTGGTCGCGGAACTGGACGCGCTCGCGCCACGGACTCTGCTGGTCGCCCAGGCCTGCGCGGTGGCCGGTGACCAGGTCGGCGTCGGCCTGGTCGCGCGTACCGCCGGCCTGGACGTCGACGCCGTAGTGGGTCTGCTCGACGAACTGGTCCGGCACGACGTCGTCCGGCCGGCCGCCACCGGAGGACGTTTCGAGTTCCGCCACCCGCTGGTCCGGCGGGTCGCCTACGACACGGCCGGCGCCGGCTGGCGAGTCGCCGCCCACACACGGGCCGCCGCCGCGCTGCACGAAACCGGCGCGCCCGCTGCCGAACTGGCGCACCACGTGGAGCGGTCGGCCGAACGGGGGGACGCGAGAGGGGTCGAGGTGCTCCGGGAAGCCGCCGCGGCCACCCTCCATCAGTCCCCGGCCACCGCGGTCCACTGGCTGCGGGCCGCCCTGCGCCTCGTGCCGGACGGCCCGGACTGGCTGCCGGCCCGCCTGGACCTGCTCGGCCTGCAGGCCCAGGCGTACGGGCTCATCGGCCAGTTCCGGGACAGCCGCGGCGCACTGCACGAACTGCGCCGGCTGCTGCCCGCCGAACTGACCGAGCAGCAGGCCCGGATCATCGCCTTCTGCGCCATGGTCGAACATCGCCTGGGCCGTCATGCCGAGGCACGTGCCCAACTGCTGGCCGGGCTCGCCGCCCTGCCGGACGAGGAGAGCCCCGCAGGACTGGCGCTCAAGATCGGCCTGGCGACCGGGGTGGCCAGACGGCTCGACCCGGTGCTCGACCGCGACTGGCCGGCCGAGGCACTGACCACCGCCCGGCGGCTGGCCGACCGTGCGGCCCTGGCCTGCACCCTCGCCATAGCTGTGGTGGCCAGGCATACGCGTGGCCTGGTGGACGAGGAGACCGTGGCCCTGCTGGACGAGGCCGCCGCACTCGCCGACACACTGCCGGACGGCGAACTCGCCCGGCTCGTCGAGACACTTGTCTGGCTCGGCTGGGCCGAGGTGTGCCAGGAACGGCTGGACGACGGTGTCCGCCACATGCTCAGGGGGCTGGACATAGCCCGCGCCGCCGGACAGAGCCACCTCGTGAACTTCCTCCACGGCAACCTGGGGATCGTGCACATCCTGCGGGGAGATCTGGAGCGGGCCGCCGGCCACCTCGACGACGAGTTGGACGCGGTGCTCCTCACCGGCAGTGAGGCACTCCACGGCCCCGCCCTGCGCAACCAGTGCTGGCTGGCCATCTCGGCCGGGGACACCGAGAACGCGTTACGGCTGGCCAAGGAGGCTCTGGCCTGTGCGGAGGGAGGGGGGTCCCCGGACGTTCGGCTGGCCACCGGACTCCTCGGCATCGCCCACCTGTTCGCCGACGACCCGGCGACCTGCGTCGACCTGATGATGACCGCCGCGGGCGGTGACCCTGAGCTACGGGCCGTGGACCCGCTCGAACGCACCGCCTGGCACGAGGCTCTGGCCGCCGCCGAGGCCGCCCTGGGTCACCTCGACAAGGCCACCGCGTGGGCGGACCGCGCGTTCGCGCACGCCGCCGGTCTGCCGCGCCGGACCGGGGTGGCGCATCTGGCCCGCGCCCATGCGCTGCTGCCCGGGGATCCGGCGCGGGCCGCCGCCGAGGCGCTGCGCTCGGCTGAACTGCTGCTCGCCGCGGGGGACCGGCTCATGGCCGCACGTGCCCATGCCGTCGCCGCCGTCGCACTGGCGGCCGACTCCAGGCCGGACGCGGCCCGTGAGCAGTTCGCCGAATCGACCGCGCTCCTCCAGGCGTGCGGGGCGCAGCGGCACAAGGAGACCGCGCTGCGTGAGCAGCGCCGGATGAACGCCCGGCAGCCGCGCCGCAGCGGCAGTCGGCGGGAACCGGCGGACGGCGGCACCCCCACCGACACCGAACTCACGCCACGCGAACGCCAAGTGGCCGAGCTGGCCGCCCGGGGGCTGACCAACCGCGAGATCGGCAGGGCCCTCTACATCAGCCCCAGGACCGTCAACGTCCACCTGAGTCGGGTCTTCGCCAAGCTCGGGGTGTCCCGGCGAGCGGCCTTGGCTGGACGGCTGCCGCCCGCGCCGGACGACAACTGAACCGGGCACACCCACCTCGGCGATCCGTATAGAGCGTTTGCCGGATGCTACGCATCCTGTGTCCGAACCAGACTCGGTGAGCAGAAGGCCGACGGAGCAACAGAGCCGTCGTGAGAGTCAACAGCACCGAGAGAGGGCCGATGGGCAGAAAAGCGTTACTCAGGGTCATGGTGGTCGTCGCGACGGTGGGTTCAGCGGTGACCCTGACCGCGGGGCCGGCGAACGCGGCCACAGGCGTGTTCCTGAGCGGGAGTAATGTGATCGTGAACGCCGGGGCGGGCGTCGCGAACAACATCACCATCAACGTGTCGGGGAACAGCATCATCATCCAGGACACCCGCGCCGTCCTGACAGCGGGCACCGGCTGCGCTCTTCAGACCAACGGCTCGGTGGCCTGCGGAATCAGCCCCAATGACGCCACAGTCGTGGTCAACGCCGGGGACCTCGGCGACACCATCACAAAGATCGGCAATGTCCGGGGCGACCTGCGGGGGCAAACGGGCAACGACACCATCAACGGCGGCCCCAGCCCGGGTAGCAACATCCTCAACGGCGGGGCGGACAGGGACACCCTGAACGGCGGCCCCACCTTCGATCTCCTCATCGGCGGCGCCGGCCCCGACAGGCTGAGTGGCGGGGGCGGCACCAACGATATCGCCAGCTACTTCGAAAGCGGCGCGGGCGTGGTCGTCGACATCGACAACACCGCCGACGACGGCATCGGCGGCGAGGGCGACGACGTCCGCACCGACGTGGAAATCGTCTACGGCAGCGAGTTCAACGACACGATCACCGGGAGCGCGTCGAACGACAGCATGCTTGGCTTCGGGGGCAGCGACCGACTGGTCGGCGGGGCGGGCAACGACAATCTCACCGGGGACCTGGTGCCGTCGAACAGCGGCCTCGTCGGCAGCGACACCCTCATCGGCGGACCCGGGAACGACACCCTCAACGGCGTGGACAACATCCGGGGCAACGACAGCCTCGACGGGGGTGACCAGACCGACACCTGCACCGCTGACACCAGCGACACCAAGAGATTCTGCGAGGCGTAAGGCAGACCGGCCCGCGAGACAGCGACGCCGCGAGCACGGTGACCGCGTCTCCCGGCCGGACCACACCCCGCGCCCTCAGGGGCGCGGGGCTGTTGTCGGTGCAAATCCCCACCGCTCTCTCAGGCGGTCTCCCCCATCCCCTCCGCCTCCCACTCGGCCAACGCCAACAACTGCTCCGGCGTCACCCCGTCAGGGATCGGCACCGGCGCAGGCGTCCGAAGAGGCGGCTGCCACCCCTCCACCGGATCCCACCGCCGTACGACCTTCGCCGGCGCCCCGGCCACCACACAGCGATCCGGCACCACGCCACGCACCACGGCCCCGGCGGCCACCACCACATTCCGCCCGATCCGCGCCCCCGGCAGAATCACCGCCCCCGTGCCGATCCAGCACCCGGGCCCGATCGACACCGGATCCATCCGCGGCCACTGCTTGCCGATGGGTTCGTCGGGATCGTCGTACGAGTGGTTCGTGGACGTCACATACACATACGGCCCGAAGTAGCAGTCGCTGCCGATCGTGACGGTCGTATCGGCGATGACATGGCTGCCGCGCCCGAGGACGACACCGTCACCGATGCGCAGGATCGGTTCCGCGCCGAGGTCGAGGTCGGGCATGAGCCCGGCGGTCAGGGTGACCTGTTCGCCGATGATGCAGTGGGCGCCCAGATGGATCCACGGCTCGCCGAAGACCGTGCCGAGCGGAAAGGCCAGCCTGGTACCTGTTCCCATCGCGCCGAAGCGGAAGCGTCCGGGCCGCTCGGCCGTCACCGACCCCGTGCGCTGCAACCACGCCCAGCCCGCATGGACGGCGCGCTGTACGAGGCGACGCCGCCAGGACGAGAACGTGTTCTCACTCTTCGGCACCCGCTCACCGTACTCACCGGGCGGCACGCGCGCGGTGTCGTACGGCTGTGATCTTCACCCCACACAGGGTCCCGCCCATGGCTTACGGTTCGCGTGGGACTGATCCACGACGAGGAGGCGGCAATGACTCGGCAGCGGGCGCTGATCACGGCATTCGGCGGCAAGAGGCCGGACGTGGAGGAGGCCGCGTTCGTCTCCCCCACGTCGGCGGTGATCGGAGACGTGACGCTGCACGCCGGGTCGAGCGTCTGGTACGGGGCGGTGTTGCGCGCGGAGTACGAGCCGATCGTCATCGGCGCCGACGCCAACATCCAGGACAACTGCACGCTGCATGTCGATCCCGGGTTCCCCATCTCCATCGGCGAGCGCGTCTCGATCGGGCACAACGCGGTGGTGCACGGGGCGACGGTGGAGGACGACTGTCTGATCGGCATGGGCGTGACCGTGCTGAACGGCGCGGTGATCGGTGCGGGGTCCCTGGTGGCCGCTCAGGCGCTGGTGCCCCAGGGGATGCGGGTGCCGCCCGGTTCACTGGTCGCGGGGGTGCCGGCGAAGGTGAAGCGGCCTCTCACCGATGAGGAGCGTGAGGGGATCTCGCTGAACGGGGCGGTCTACACGGAACTGGCGAAGGGGCACCGGGAGGCGCAGGAGGGGTACGGCGTCTGAAGGGGCGCTCTACTCGGCGGCGGGGACCAGTTCGTCTTTGGTGCTCTCCACCTTCTCCGCCGCCTTCTTGGCCTTCCGCTTGATCACCAGCATCGACGTGACACCGATCAGCACCGCCAGGACCAGGCCCAGCCAGGAGAACCGTTTGAGCCAGGCCTCGGCGACCACACCGACGTAGTAGATGACGGCGGTGGTGCCGCCGGCCCAGAGGATGCCGCCGAGGACGTTGGCGGTGAGGAAGCGCCAGTAGGGCATCTGGAGGACGCCCGCGAGCGGGCCGGCGAAGATGCGCAGCAGGGCGATGAAGCGGCCGAAGAAGACGGCCCACATGCCCCAGCGGTCGAAGGACCGCTCGGCGACCGCGATATTGCTCTCGCTGAAGTGTTTGGGGAACCTGCGCCCGAGCTTGGCGAGGAGCGGACGCCCGCCCTTGCGGCCGATGGCGTAACCGATGGAGTCACCGATGATCGCGCCGGCCGTCGCGCAGGCCCCGAGGACGAACGGGTCGATGTCGCCGTGCTGGGAGGCGAGCAGCGCGGAGGAGACCAGGATGATCTCGCCCGGCAGCGGGATGCCCAGGCTCTCCAGGCCGATGACCACGCCCACCAGCAGATAGATGCTGAGAGGGGGCACTGTTTCGAGCCACTCCTGGACGTGCAAAGCCGATTCCTCCCATGTCGCGGATCCCGGGCCCCCGGCGCGCGCTCACCGAGCGCACGCCGGGGCAGCCTACCCGCTCAGTCGGACGTCGGCGGAGTTCTACAGGTTGTCCCACAGGTCGCATCGGTGCTCACTGTGCACAGTCGCGCTCAGTCCGTTACCGCCCTGTGCGGCGGTCCGGAGGGTGAGCACCTTCCCGCCGTCGGCCGGTGCGGCGGGCTGGCCGGCGGCCCGTGGGACGCCGTTGCGGATGAAGGAACCCCAGTAGTCGATCATCTGCCGGGACAGCGCCCGCTGCTCGGCGTTCAGCGGTGTCTCCAGCCCGAAGTGCTTGAAGAGGTACTGCACCTCGTTGACATGGGTCGCGCCGAAGTCGAAGTCCGTGCCCAGGTTGCGCAGCGAGGCGAAGGGCGGCGAGGTGCGGTCGGCGAACTCGTACGCGTACACCGGTCCGCGATCCGCGAGGAGCCCGGTCAGCCGCAGCGCGGAGCAGGCGAAGAGCTGGTCGCCCTGAGCCGTGCCGTACGCGATGCTGGGTGAGGGGGAGGCCGACAGCGGGTAGCGGTCCAGCACGCGGTCGCCGAAGTCGGTACGCATGACGCCCGGGTACTGCTCGGCCGTGAGCGGGGTGCCGGCCGCGTCGAACCGGGCGAAGGAAAACAGCCGCCCCTCGTCCTGGTTGGCGCCGTTGAGGACGGGCACGCGGGCCGCCGCCCCCTTCGCGTACAGCGCGGCGGGCTGCTCGGGCAGGAAGTCGCCGCCGATCACGGGTCCCCAGTTCAGACCGGCCTGGGCGGCGAGGATCTCGGCGGCGGGCTTGGCGCGCAGGCAGGCCGTGTCCGCGCAGTCCAGCTTCGCCATGAAGGCCCTGCCCTGCGCCACCGCCGTCTCCCGCGTACGGGCCGCGCAGTCGCCGTACGCCCCGCTCTGCACGATCCCGGCGTGGAACAGGCCCTTCGACGTCGGTGAGGCCATCTGGTTGCAGACCGAGTGGCCGCCCGCGGACTCGCCCGCGATGGTGACCCGGCCCTTATCGCCGCCGAAACGACCGATGTTGGCGCGCACCCAGCGCAGCGCGGCCTGTTGGTCGAGCATGCCGAAGTTGCCGGAGACCCCGTCGCGCGACTCGGCATCGAGGTCGGTCGTGGCGAGGAAACCCATCGCGCCCAGGCGGTAGTTGACGGTTACGACGACGGCGCCGGTCCGCCGTGCGAAGGTGTCCGGCACGATGTCCTCGCCGGCGCCCGCGGTGAGCCCGCCGCCGTGCAGCCAGACCATGACCGGGCGGGCGACCCGGCCACCACGGCCTTCCGGCACGTACACATTGAGGTCGAGGCAGTCCTCGGTGTGGCTCGGCTGCTCATAGCCGGGATCCCAACTCGCCGTCTGCACACATCGGTTCCCGAACTCCCGCGCTTCGCGCACCCCGTGCCAGGGCCGCGTCGGCCGGGGGTCGGTCCAGCGGAGGTCTCCGACGGGCGGCTGGGCGTAGGGGATACCGAGGAACTGCCGCCCCTCGGTGGTGGTTTCGCCGCGCACCCAGCCCGCGTCGGTGCGGACGAGGGTCGGCTGCCCGGGTCCGGCGGCTTGTGCGGATCCGGCGGCCTGTGCGGGCGCGGGGGTCAGGAGGGCTGCGGTGAGGGCCGCGGCGATGGCGGCGGCCGCCGCGCCGAGCCGCCGTAAGCGGGCGGTTGCGGAACTCCGCCGGGACACGGTGTCTGACATGAAGCCGTCACTCCTTCGTGCAGGCGTCTGTGTGGACCGCGTGTGCGTGTGCCGGGCGGGAAACTAGGGCCGACGGTGACTCGTGTCAATGAAGTGGACGGAAGTGGACGCAAGAAACCCTCGCCGCCTCGATCGGCACAAGCCGAGTGGGGGCGGCGAGGGTCAGGGACCGCGACCGGAGTCAGGCGTTGGGGCGCAGGGTCCAGACGACGGTCATCTCGCCGGTCACGGCGCCGTCGGCGCGCCGGATGGCGACGGAGACGGGGAACTCGGGGCGCTGACCGGCGTCGAGTTCGGCGACGACCTCGGCTGCGGGGCGGCCCAGTGTCGCGGTGGCCGTGACCTGACCCATCGCGAGCTTCTTGTACGCGATCTCCGCGCTGACCGCGAGCGGTACGGCGCGGGAGAACTGATCACCGAACGCGGCGAGCACGATCGCCCCGCTCGCCGACTCCCCCAGCGTGAACATCGCCCCGGCGTGCGGCCCGCCGACATGGTTGTGGAACTCGCTCTGATCCGGCAGCGCCACCACGGCCTTCTCCGCCGAGGTCTCCAGGTACTCCAACTTCAGTGTCCTGGTCATCGGCACCGTGGCGGCGAGCATCTCGCCGATCGACATCTGGTCTGCGCTCATGACCCGAGGTTACCCACGAGTAGCCAGACTGGCCAGGGGTGTCCGACGTCAAAAGTCGTCACCCCGGGGCGTTTTGGAGCCGTTCGTCCCCACTGCAAAGCCGCTTGGCGGACTCCCGTGGCACCCCGCCCCCCGGCGCCTTTATGGTTACGAGCCATGTGGCCAGGACAGCAGCAGCCGCCCGGGGGCGAGCACCATCCGCAGCAGCCGAATCCGTACCAGCAACCACCGGGGTACGGCCAGCAGGGACAGCCCGGGCAGCCGGGACAGCCAGGACAGCCGGGATACCAACAGCCGGGGTATCAGCAGCCCAACCCCTACCAGCAGCCCGGTTACCAGTCGACGGGTCAGCAGTCCGCGTACGGGCAGCAGCCCCAGTGGGGTACCCCGGCTCCCGTGGGCGCTCCGGAACCGCCGGGCGGAGGCGGCGGCAACCGGACCAAGCTCATCGCGATCATCGCGGCCACGGCCGTCGTCGTGGCGGCCGGGGTAACTGGGTTCCTCGTCCTCGGCGGTGACGGAGACGAGAAGACCGAGGCGAAGAACAAGCCGGCGCCGTCGGTCTCCTCGTCACCGAGCCCGTCGCCGTCCGCTTCGGAGAACCCGCGCGGCGAGGACGCCGGGGCGAAACCGACCATCGAGGGCTGGAAGGTCGTCGTCAATCCCAAGTGGGGCACGGCGTTCGACGTTCCAGCCGAGTGGGAGGTCGACTCGCCGGACACGTTCATCGGCTTCGAGGACAGCGAGAAGGGCGACGGCTCGGTCCTCATCGGCATGTCGGCGCCCGCGCGCCTGAAGGCGGAGTGGTGCACGTCCGACGACGACAAGGACGGCAGGGAGGACACCACCGCCCTCGCCGCCGTGGGCACCAAGGGCCAGCAGGGCGCCAAGAACACCGGCGACATCGCCCGCAACGACTCGGCGTGGTGGGTCTTCGGCGGCTACACCGACCAGAAGGCCGCCTCCAAGAAGCTGATGACCGTCGGCAAGCCCGAGGCGTACACGACGACGTCGGGCGTCGAGGGCAGTGTCGCGACGACGTACTCCAGCGGCGTGACCAAGAAGAGCAAGGGCAAGTGCGACCGCGACGGCAAGGCGACGACGTTCGCTTTCAAGAACTCGGCGGGTGACTTCGTCTCCTGGACATTCCACGGCGCCAAGGGCGTGAAGGAGGAGGTCCCGGACGCAACGGTGAAGAAGATCCTGAGCACGGTACGGCTCTACGGCGACCCGACGGGCGGCTGAGACAGCTGAGACGGGGGGTGCGGGGGTGACGGCGGTCGACCCCCGCGCTCTCTGCGTTCCCTGTGCTCCTCGTGCTTCTTGAGGTCGTCTCGTCCTGGCCCGATCTGGCCGTATGCCCCGACGAAACGATTTGGCTGGAGCTGCCCGGGCGGCGATAGTCGGCCCGTGACCACTCCCGTCTCCTTCCGCCGCCGCCCCGACTGGGCGGGCCGCAACTACACCCTGCTGACGGCGGCCGCGGTCGTCACCAACCTGGGCAGCCACGGCGCCCTGATCGCGGCCGCGTTCGCGGTTCTGGAGGCGGGCGGCGACGGCGGGGACGTCGGTCTGGTCGCGGCGGCGCGGACGTTGCCACTGGTGCTGTTCCTGCTCATCGGCGGCGCGGTCGCGGACCGACTGCCACGGCACCACGTCATGGTCGCGGCGAACACCCTCAACTGCCTCTCCCAGGCGGCCTTCGCGGTGCTCGTCCTCGCCGGGGAGGCGCAGCTGTGGCAGATGATGCTGCTGTCCGCGCTCGGTGGCACCGGGCAGGCGTTCTTCGGCCCGGCCTCCGAGGGCATGCTGCTGTCCTCGGTCACCGCGGAGCAGGCGGGGCGGGCCTTCGCGCTGTTCCGCTTCGCCTCGCAGGGCGCGGTGATGGGCGGGGCGGCCCTCGGCGGCGTGCTGGTCGCGCTGATCGGGCCGGGCTGGGTACTCGCGGTGGACTCGGTCGCGTTCGCTGTCGCCGGTGGTCTGCGTGCCTTCCTCGACGTGAGCCATGTGCCGGACCGTGAGCCGGGCCACGGCATGCTCGCCGATCTCCGGGACGGCTGGCGGGAGTTCATCGGCCGGACCTGGCTGTGGGCGATCGTCGTCCAGTTCTCCCTCGTCAACGCGGTCATCGTGGCCGCCGACGCGGTCTATGGTCCCCAGGTCGCCCGCGACAGCCTCGGCGGCGCGGGTCCGTGGGGGCTGGCGCTGGCGCTGTACGGGGCCGGAAACGCCGTCGGGGCCCTGCTCATGACCCGCTGGAAACCACGACGTCTCCTCCTCGTCGGCGTCCTCTGCGTCTTCCCGTTCGCCCTCCCCTCCGCGGCGCTCGCCGTGCCGACGCCGATCACCGTGCTGTGCGTGACGATGTTCGTCAGCGGTGTGTCGATCGAGGTGTTCGGCGTCTCCTGGATGACCGCGCTGCACCAGGAGATCCCCGAGGAGAAGCTCTCCCGCGTGTCGGCGTACGACTGGTTCGGCTCGGTGGCGATGGTGCCCCTCGCCACCGCGCTGGCGGGCCCGGCGGAGAGCGCCGTAGGGCGTTCGGCGGCCCTGTGGGGCTGTGCCGCGCTGTGCACCGCGGCCACGGCGGCGGTGCTGTGCGTACGGGACGTACGGACCCTGACCAGACACAGCACTCCGGTCACCCTCAGCAAACCGAGCGCCGAGCCCGGCTCAGCCGATGCCGAAGGCCCCGTCGGGCGGCTCGGGTGACGACACCGCGTCCTCCTCACGCACAGGCACCGCACCCCCGATGAAGTCACGCAACGCCGGACCGTGCTCGAGCCGCGCCGGGAAGACGTCGGCGGCGGTGCGCCGGGCGAGGGCGGCGACGGCGAAGGGCCGATGGGCGGCCAGCAGCACGGCGTTGCCGAACCGCCGGCCGCGCAGCACCCCCGGCTCGGCGATCAGCACCAGCTCCTCGAACACCGCCCCGAACGTGGCCAGTTGGGACCGCAGGAACGCGAACGGCGCGGCGTCGGCGAGGTTCGCGAGATAGACCCCGTCCGCTCGCAGCACCCGCTCGGCGGCCCGCGCGTACGCCAGGGTCGTCAGATGCGCCGGCACCCGCGAACCGCCGAAGACGTCCGCGACGAGCACATCGGCGGAGTCCGCGGGGGCGGCTTCGAGCCATTCCCTGGCATCGGCGCCGTGCAGTGCGATCCGCGCGTCATCGGGCAGGGGCAGATGCTCGACGACCAGCTTCAGCAGCTCCCGGTCGGCCTCCACGACGTCCTGCCGCGACTCGGGGCGGGTGGCCGCCACGTACCGGGGCAGTGTGAGCGCGCCCCCACCGAGATGCAGCACGTCCAACGCCCGCCCCGGCGCCGCCACCGTGTCCAGCACATGCCCGAGCCGCCGCGCGTACTCGAACTCCAGATGCGCCGGCTCATCCAGATCGACATACGACTGCGGCGCGCCGTCCATGGTCAACAGCCAGGCCCGCTCCCGATCGACATCGGGCATGAGCTTGGCGGTTCCGTGGTCGGTGACCCGGGTGACGGGTATGGAGTCGTTCACGACCCCATTGTGCCGGGCGCACTCCTTGCCAGAGGGCCACTGCGGCGCCCCTGAAAGGGGCGCGGGGGCTGCGTTCGATGTGCGGCTCCGCCGCGATGGGGGTCCCTCCCGCTCGAGCGAAGCCGAGAGTGGGGGAGCGACCAGCCACAAACCGGCCCGCAGTCCCCCACCCACCGCAACCCACCTATTGAACGGCCGTCACGGTCCCGGCCCCCACGGTCCGACCGCCCTCACGAATGGCGAAACCGAGACCCGGCTCCAACGGAACCTCACGCCCCAGCTCCACGTTCATCGTGACCCGGTCGCCCGGCCGCGCGACACCGACCTCCCCGAGGTCGACGTCCCCGACCACATCCGCCGTACGGATGTAGAACTGCGGCCGATACCCGGTGGACACCGGAGTCGTACGCCCGCCCTCACGCGCCGACAGCACATACACCTGCGCCGTGAAGTGCCGACTGGGCACCACGCTCCCGGGGGCGGCCACGACATGCCCCCGCCGGACGGCGTCCCGCGGCACCCCGCGCAGGAGCAGCGCCACGTTGTCCCCCGCCTGCGCCTCCGACATCGGCTTGCCGAAGGTCTCCAGCCCGGTGACCACGGTCTCGGCCTCCGACCCGAGCACTTCGACACGGTCCCCCACCCGGATCGTGCCCCGCTCGACGGCACCGGTGACGACGGTCCCCCGCCCGGTGATGGTCAGCACGTTCTCGACCGACAACAGGAACGGCGCGTCCAGATACCGCTCCGGCATCGGAACGTACGTGTCCACCGCGTCCAGCAACGCGTCGATCGACGCCGTCCACCGCGGGTCCCCTGCGAGCGCCTTGAGCCCGGAGACCCGTACGACGGGTACGGAGTCACCCCCGTAGCCGTGCGAGGTGAGCAGCTCGCGGACCTCCAGCTCGACGAGGTCGATGAGCACGGTGTCCTCGCCGTCGTCGACGGCGTCGGCCTTGTTCAGAGCGACGACGATGTGGTTCACCCCCACCTGCCGGGCCAGCAGTACGTGCTCGGCGGTCTGCGGCATGATCCCGTCGAGCGCGGAGACGACGAGGATCGCCCCGTCGAGCTGCGCGGCCCCGGTGACCATGTTCTTGACGTAGTCGGCGTGACCGGGCATGTCGACGTGCGCGTAGTGCCGGGTGTCGGTCTCGTACTCGACGTGCGCGATGTTGATGGTGATGCCGCGCGCCGCCTCCTCCGGGGCGCGGTCGATCCGGTCGAACGGCACGAACGTGCCGGCCCCGCGCTCGGCGAGGACCTTGGTGATGGCGGCGGTCAGGGTGGTCTTGCCGTGGTCGACATGGCCCATCGTGCCGATGTTGAGATGCGGTTTCGTGCGGACGTAAGCCGTCTTGGACATGGCGATACCTCGAAGCCTCTTCGGCGCCTCTTCGGCGGTACTGAGTGATGGCCCCGGCGCGACTACGGGCGCGGCCGGGACGGGGACCCCAAGGTCTTGCCGACCCTCCCCCTGCGGGGTCCGCCGGAATCTCCGGGAAGGGTCAGCTTCGGGCGCCGTCTGCGGCGGCCACGACGATCAGAAGGGCAGCCTTCGGGGCATCCGCGACTACCGCGGATGCTGCGAGAACGAAGGAGTGCCGGAACATGAGGTCGATCATCGTCGACGCGTCGGCGCACGTCGAATGGTTTTCGGCACGGGCGAGTTCAGAGGTGTGGAAGGGGTACTGAACGCCCTTCGAGGTTCGGCGGCGCCGCGCGGGCCGAAGGAGAGATCCTTCACAGGACGGCGTACGGGGTGAACGGTGATGCGGCGGCGTCCGTGTTCCGGAAGACGCAGGCGGCGGGGTGTGCGGTGCCCGCCGGAGCCCGTCGGCGTCGCGCGCGGCGAGGCAGGAGTTCCGCATGCTGTGACGCCGGTGAGACGTTCCGTACGGCGTACGCACACATCGGTCGGTTACCGTCGTCGAATGCTCGATGCCACCACCCGCTCTGGGGGCACCGCCACGGCCCTTCCCCGGGCCGCCGCCACGGAGCTCGCCGTCGCCACAGTCGTCGCTGCTCCAGCCGTCCCGCCGGGCCGCGCCGCCCGCTGGGGCAGAGTGCTGCTGTCGCCGTGGGCACGGTTCTCGCTGCTCGTGGCGTTGCTCGTGGGCGCGGTGGCGACCGTGCTGCTGTTCGAGCCTCAGCGGCTGCTGGCGAACGGCTGGCCACCCCAGCTGAACGGCGCCGCGGCGGCCGTGGTGTTCGCGGTGGCGTACGGGCTGTGCACGGTCGCGTTCGTGCCCCGGCCGATCCTCAACCTCGCGGCGGGCGCCCTCTTCGGCTCCCAGCTGGGCCTGGCCTCCGCGCTCGCGGGCACGGTCCTCGGGGCCGGCATCGCCTTCGGCCTGGGCCGGATGCTCGGGCAGGACGCCCTTCGCCCCCTGCTCCGCCACCGCTGGCTGAAGTCGGCGGACGGTCAGCTCAGCCGCCACGGCTTCCGGTCGATGCTGGCGGCCCGGCTGTTCCCCGGGGTGCCGTTCTGGGCGGCGAACTACTGCGCGTCCGTCTCCCGCATGGGCTGTCTGCCGTTCCTCCTCGCCACCGCCCTCGGCTCCATTCCGAACACCGCGGCGTACGTCGTCGCCGGCGCCCGCGCGTCTTCTCCGACCTCACCGGCCTTCCTCATCGCCATGGCGGCCATCGCGATACCGGCCCTGATCGGCGGGGCCATCGCCTGGCGCAAGCGCCACCACTTGCGGGGCCGATCCCCCGACCAAGGAGTCACACCCGCGCCCTGAAGGGGCGCGGGGAACTGCGCGACCAGCCATATACAGCCCGCAGCCGCCACACCACAGTTCCTCCCGAGTTCCAAGGCGCCCATCCCACCCCGGACTCAGTTCCCCTTGTAGACGTCGAGCCGCCCGCACATCCCGAACTTCCCGTACGCCGAAGGCTGTTCGGCACGTACGACGGCGTCGGCCAGGTGGGACAGATCCCCCCGCTCCAACCGGTCCAGCTGCTCCCCGGTGGCGGCGGCGGCCACCCGCGCACCCCGCTCCCACCGTTCCCGCCACTCCACGAGCCGGGGCCGTACGAGCGCGGCGGCGGCGCGGTGGAAGGCGGCGAGGGGCTCGGGGCCGTCCGCGTCGCGCAGTGCCCGGTAGCCCTGCAGGGCGAGGTCCCGCCGGACGCGGGCGACGCGCTCCTGCTCCTCCTCCGGGGCGTCCACCGGGATGCGGGTGGCGGCGGCGTAGGTCTCCGGGTCGGTCAGGTACTCCGGTGGCAGGGTGAGGACCGCGTCGCCCGCCTCCGGGAGCCCGTTGTTCTGCATGAGGACGGTGATGCGCAGGTCGTCCTCGTTGACCAGCCGGTGGATGGTACCGGGCGTGAACCAGGCCACCGTGCCGGGCGCCAGCGGCGTGACCTCGTACCCGGAGGTCGTCAGCGTCTGCACGGCGCCGCGTCCGCCGGTGACGACGTACGCCTCCGAACAGGTCAGATGCATATGGGGAGTTCCGCCGCACACCCCGTCCGCGGCGGGCCAGTCGTAGACCGACAGGTGAGAGAGGGCGACCCCGCCCGGCAGCCCCTCGTACGCGTTCACCATGGGTGCGCCTCCAGGTACTTGGCGATCTCCTCCCGCTCCCAGGCACCATCCGCCACGACGACCCGGTAGCGGCGGGTGAGCGTGTCGCCGGGAGCCAGCTCGAGCTCCTCGTAGAACGCCCAGGAGGGTGCGACCGCCGCGAACGGCTCGTTGCGGACGAACCAGTGGGCGGGGTGGGTGCCCTCGGCCCCGGTGTGGTCGTTCTCGGGCGCGTGCGCGAAGACGAGCGTGGCGTGGCCGTCGGTGCCGTCGTGCTCGCCCGAGTACGCCAGCCAGGGCGCCTGCTCGCCCATCAGCTCCGGGCCCTCGGAGTCGGGCCCGATGACCCGCCCGTCCCGGAAGGCACGCGGGCCGCGCCAGAACAGGCCCGTGTAGCCCGCCATCTCGCGCCCGGCGGTGGTCGGACTGCCGAACAGCAGCGGCTCGTCACGTCGGTTGGTGATCGAGCTCGTCCAGGTCAGCGCCCAGGAACCCGCCGCCGTGTCGACGTCGTGGACCTCGATGCGGCGCTCCTCGTCGGCCCACAGCTCGCCGGTGTACGGGTGCCAGGTCAGCCGCTCGGCGATCACGACCCGTTCGCCGTCCGAGACCACCTCGTCAAAGTTGACGTGCGCCATCGAGCCGACGCGCTCCGGGATCGCCAGGTAACCCTCACCGTGCACATACGAGTTGCCGCCCCACAGGTTCTGCCCCGACAGATGCGAGGCGGTCATCTGCAGGCCCTTGTGCCAGCGGTGGTCGTTGGGCCGGTAGTCCGTGACGACGTCGCCGGCGAGGGTCCGCACCGGGTGCAGATACGGCTTCGGGGCCTCCCAGGCCGCCTCCGGCCGGTACACGTAGCTGAACAGCTCGACGCCGGTGGTGGGTTCGGTGACCGTGATCCGGTCGCCGTGCGCGTGGACCACACGCAGCCCGTCGTGGAAGGTCATGCGGGGATCTCCTCACTCGTGCCGGCGGAAGCCTGGGCGGGGACGGGCGCCCAGCCGGGGGCGCCGCCGTGCATGGCCGTGTAGTACGGGTCCCCGGGCCCGATCTCCCCACGCCTTACGGTCGTGTCGGTGAACGCCGACTTGTACAGGGCGGCGATCAGCTCCAGGCTCGTACGCCCGTCGGCGCCGCTGCTGCGCGGACGCTCGCCCGCGCGCATGCTCGCCACCAGTTCGCGCAGCTGCGCCAGGTGCGAGCTCGGCACGTCCGCGCCGAAGTCCCGCCAGGCCGCCGCGTCCGCGTCCGGGGTGCCCCGGGCGGGAGTGACGGACCAGTCGGCGTTGCTGTGGCCGTACAGATGGGTCAGTTCGACGGTGGCGCGCTCGCAGTCGATGCGGATGCGGCTGACCTCGTCGGGGCTGAGGACGCTGTTGACGACGGTGGCCAGCGCGCCGTTCTCGAAGCGCACGAGCGCGGTCGAGACGTCCTCGGTCTCCACGTCGTGGACCAGGCGCCCCGCCATGGCCCGCACCTCGCTCCACGGGCCCAGCAGATCGAGCAGAAGGTCCATCTGGTGGATGCCGTGGCCCATGGCGGGCCCGCCGCCCTCGGTCTGCCAGCGACCGCGCCAGGGCACGGCGTAGTAGGCGGTGTCCCGGTACCAGGTGGTCTGGCAGTGGGCCACGAGCGGACGCCCCAAGGTCTGCTCGGCGATCAGCCGCCGTACATGCCGCGAACCGGAACCGAAGCGGTGCTGGAAGACGATCGAGGCGTACGGCCCGCCGGTCTCCGTGCCCTCCTCCGCCTCGACGGCGTCGAAGTCGGCGAGCGTCGGCACCGGCGGCTTCTCGCACCACACCCAGGCGCCGGCCCGCAGGGCGGCGATCGTCTGGTCGCGGTGCAGGGTGGGCGGGGTGCAGATGCTGACCAGGTCGGGGCGCTGCTCGGCCAGCATGCGGTCCAGATCGGTGTAGCCGTGCGGGATGCCGTGCTCCGCGCAGAACCGCTTCACCGCGTCGGCGTCGATGTCCACCGCCGCGACGATCTCGGTCTCGCCCTCCTCGGCGAGCTGCGCGAGCGCCGGCAGATGGGAGCCGCCGCCGATGGCGCCGATGCCGACGATCGCGGCGCGGACGCGGCGGCCGGTCAGCGGGGTCGGGGGGCGGTTCGACGGGTGGTCCGGAGTCGGGCTCGGGTCGTTGCTGGCTGTGGGCATGGACGTGATCAGCACTCCATCGAACGGGACGTCGGACATTGGCCAACGCCTGGTGGCCAGGGGCTCCGGCGGAACGGCGACCCTCGCAACGGCAAGCGCTTTCCCTCGCCAGCAACGTATGTGCGGACATAGTGACCGGTCAACACCACGGATTCGGCCGTTCCACCCTCGGAACACCCCGGCCACTCCCTCCCCCACCCCTCCCCGCCCGTCCCCCACCCGGCCCTGCGAAACCCCCGTGACAGCCCTGTCCCCCAGGGACGCTAGGCTGCCTCCAGCACCTCTGATCACCCGCACCCGCACGGCCGTTCGACGGCTCCTCCGCGGCGCGGGCACGTCATCCGCCGACCCTCAACGATCAGCGCTTGGACCACGTAACTTCATGTCTTGGTTTGAATCCCTCATCCTCGGACTCGTCCAGGGGCTGACCGAATTCCTCCCCATCTCGTCCAGCGCGCATCTGCGCCTGACGGCGGCCTTCTCCGGCTGGGAGGACCCGGGAGCGGCCTTCACCGCGATCACGCAGATCGGCACCGAGGCCGCGGTGCTGATCTACTTCCGCAAGGACATCGCCAACATCATCTCGGCGTGGTCCCGCTCCCTGTTCAACAAGGAACTGCGCGGCGACCACGACGCGCAGATGGGCTGGCTGGTCATCGTCGGCTCCATCCCGATCGGTGTGCTCGGCGTGACGCTGAAGGACCAGATCGAGGGCCCGTTCCGCGACCTGCGCATCACCGCCACCACCCTGATCGTCATGGGCATCGTCCTCGGCGTCGCGGACCGTCTCGCCGCCCGCGACGAGACCGGCGGCAAGCACCGCGCCATCAAGGAACGCAAGACGCTGGAGCAGCTCAGCATCAAGGACGGCCTCATCTACGGCCTCTGCCAGGCCATGGCCCTCATCCCCGGTGTCTCCCGCTCCGGTGCCACCATCAGCGGCGGCCTCCTCATGGGCTACAAGCGCGAGGCCGCGGCACGCTACTCCTTCCTCCTCGCCATCCCCGCCGTGATCGCCTCCGGCGGCTACGAGCTCAAGGACGCGATGGAGGGCGGCCATGTCTCCTGGGGTCCGACGATCTTCGCCACGATCATCGCCTTTTTTGTCGGGTATGCGGTAATTGCGTGGTTTATGAAATTTATTTCCACGAAGAGCTTCATGCCCTTCGTCTGGTACCGCATCGCCCTCGGCATCGTGATCGTCGTCCTCGTCTCGACGGGCGTCCTGAGCCCGCACGCGGGCGAGTCGGGCGGCTGACCCGACGAGGACGACAGGCCGCCCGCCATCCCGATTCGGAGTGCCGCGGACGAGCGGCGAACACCCCAACACCCTTCAGTGACCAACCACATACGGCATCCGTAGCCGGGCGGTAGCGCGCTGTCAGTGCTTGCGCCTACGCTGGTCGGCATGTCCCCCGAATCCATGAGCTGTGGTTCCGTGCGGTCTGCCGCCGACTTAAACGACCAGATCCGAGCGCTGTGGCGGCGTGCGGGCGGGTCACTGTCGTCCCAGGAACGCGCGGAGTACGAGCTGTTGGTGGTGGAGTGGGCCGCGGCGATGCGCGGAGAGGTCATCGAGGCGGCGTGAGCGGCCCGGGGAAGGGTGCCGCCGAGTGGAGCCACGGCTCCGGGGCATGGTCATCTTCCTGAACGGCACGTCCGGTTCGGGGAAATCGAGCATCGCCGACGAGCTGCTGCGGTCCTCGAAGAGCCCTACTTCCCTATGCCTGTCGACACTTCCCTATGCCTGTCGACGCGTTCCTTGCGATGGGTACGCGCCGGGAGACACCGCCCGAGCGGCTCCCGACCGTGCTGCACAACACCTGGCGCGCCTACCACCGCGCGGTCGCCGGCATGGCCGCCGCGGGCAACAACGTCGTCGTGGACCACGTCCTGAGTGAGCGCACTACCCCCGGGCCGAACTCGAACCGACGCGAGCGGGAGCGGGGCGACCGGCCGTCGGGGCGGGCCGCGCTGCAGTTGGCGCAGGCACACGCCCACGGGATCTACGACGTCGAGTGCGACACGAGCAGAGCCGACCCTCTCGTCTGCGCCCTGGGCATCAAGGAGTTCCTGCCGCATCGGCCCGCGCCGACCTCGTTCCAGCGGCTGCTCGACAAGCAGCAGGGCTGAAGCTCACCCGGCGCTCACCGCCCTCCGGCCACCCTCAGCACGGCGCCCGTCGTGTACGAGGCTTCCGGGGACATGAGCCAGGCGATGGCGGAGGCGATCTCGTCGGCGCGGCCCGGGCGGCGCAGGGGGATGGATGCGGCCAACCGCTCGGGACGCTCCGGATCGCCCATCCTCGCGTGGATCTCGGTGTCGATGACGCCGGGAGCGACCGCGTTGACACGGATGCCGTCCGGGCCGAGCTCCTTGGCGAGCCCGGTGGTCAGCGCGTCGACCGCGGCCTTGGTCGCCGCATAGTGGACGTACTCGCCGGGGCTGCCCAGCGTGGCCGCCGCCGAGGACACGTTCACGATCACCCCGCTGCCCCAGGCCGCCATCGCCTTGGCCGCCCGGCGCGAACACAGCAGCACACCCAGGAGGTTGACCTCGACCACCCGGCGCAGAACGGCCGTGTCGGCGTCGGCCAGCCTGCCGAACCCGCCCGTCACCCCGGCGTTGTTGACGAGCCCCGTCACCGGTCCGAGCCGTTCCGCCGCCGTCTCGAAGAGCCGGTCCACGTCGGCCTCCACCGACGTGTCCGCCTTGACGGTGACACACCGTGCGCCGTTCGCCCGTACCCCCGTCGCGATCCACTCGGCGGCCGCACCGTCGTGCACGTACCCCACCGCCACGTCATGCCCGTCCGCCGCGAGCCGCAGACAGGTCGCGGCACCGATCCCCCGGCTGCCACCCGTGACCACCGTGACCGGACGTGACATCCCAACCTCCCTGATACGAACGGCCGTCGCGGCCCTCGTGGCCCACCGAGCCCGATGATCGATCATCCTATGATCACACTCTGAAAGCCGGTGAAAAAAGCCCGGCAACCTTTCCGGAGCCGGCGGCCACTGGTGATGGGAAGCTCCTTTCCCTGGAGTCTCACCCGAACCACGTGTTCGCCCAACCTGCGCAAGGACTCATCCGTGGCATTCCGTTCCCACCGCTCCTCCGGCCGCCCTCCGCGCCACCCTTCCCGCCCTTCGCGTCGCCGCCCCACCAGTCATCCGTCCCGCCCGAAGTGGCGCGCCGCGCTCGTCTCCGTCATAGCCGTGGCGGCCATCGGGCTCGTCGTGTCGCTCGTCATGGCCCTGAGCCCCGGCCGCGAGACCGATGCCGGGGAGGCCAGGGCCGCCGGGGACTCCAGAAGTGCGCGTGACACCCCGGGCACACCCGCCGCCGGTGCCCGAGCGAGCGCCCCGCAGACGGCACCGGAGCAGACGCCGTCCACGACCCCGACCCCGACGAAGGGCAAGAAACCCCCGAAAGCGACCCCGACCCCCAAGCCCACCCCGCCGGCCGCCCAGAGCACCCCGCAGTCCGGGTCCGCCGCGGCACCGTTGGTGGGGCGGATCCGACCCAACACCACGTACGAGGGGGTCGCCACCTTCTACGACGCCGGGAACGGCGACGGCGCCTGCTTGTACGGCCCGACCAGCGACGTCATGACCGCGGCGATGAACCACACCGACTACGAGACGTCCAAGGCGTGCGGGGCGTACGTACGCGTCCGGGCGGCGAGCGGCGCCTCGGTCACGGTCCGCATCACCAACGAGTGCCCCCTGCCCTGCGCACCCGGCCAACTCGATCTCAGCGCCCAGGCCTTCGCCAAGCTCGCTGCCCCGTCACGCGGCCAGATCCCGATCACGTGGAGTCTGCTGAGCCCGGACACCTCCGACACCATCTCGGTCCGGTACAAGACCGGCTCCAGCCGCTACTGGTGCGGCATCCAGGTGATCGGCCACCGCAATCCGGTGGCACGCCTGGAGGTCCGCGCCGGCGGCGGTTGGCGCCAACTGCCCCGTACCGAATACAACTACTTCCTCGCCGAGGACGGCAACGGCTGCGGCAGCACGATCAGGATCACCGACATCCACGGAGAGCGACTGACGGTCGACGGGATCACCGTGCGTCCCAATACCGTGCAGCCGACCAAGGTCCAGTTCTCGAAACGCTGACGCGAAACGCTGACAGCCCTGGCCGGACCGGAAAACCCGGGTCGCACACCATGTCGGACACCGCGCATCGCCGCTAGTGTCCGCCCCATGAAGGCCGCGGTGCACTACCGGTACGGACCGCCGGACGTGATCCGGATCGCCGAGGTGGACAAGCCCTCGGTCGGCGATCGTGACGTTCTCGTCCGGGTGATGGCGACGACGGTCAACCGCACGGACTGCGCCTACCGTGCGGCCAGGCCCTTCTTCGTGCGTCCGGCCACCGGGCTGGCCCGGCCGCGCCGTACCGTCCTCGGGACCGAGTACGCGGGAGTGGTGGACGCGGTCGGCGGCGGTGTCACGTCCTTCACCGTCGGCGACCGGGTCTTCGGGTACAACGAGGACGCGTTCGGCTTCGGAGCCCATGCCGAGTACCTGTCGGTCCCGGCCGACGGTGCCATCGCGACCATGCCCACGAACGTGACCTTCGAGGAGGCCGCACCCGGCACCGAGGGCTCGCACTACGCCCTGGCGTTCATCAGGAAGGCGGACATCCGCGCCGGCCAGGACGTCCTCGTGCACGGCGCGACCGGCGCCATCGGCTCAGCGGCGGTGCAGCTCCTCAAGCACCACGGGGCCACCGTGACCGCCGTGTGCGGCACCCCGCACCTGGAGCTGGTGAAGAGCCTGGGGGCGGACAGAGTCGTCGACCACACGGCTCAGGACTTCACCGAGGACGAGCAGCGCTACGACGCGGTGTTCGACGCGGTCGGCAAGAGCACCTTCGGCCGCTGCAAGCGGCTGTTGAAGCCCGGCGGGGTCTATCTCTCCTCCGACCTGGGCCCCGGATGGCAGAACCTGCTCCTCCCGCTCGTCACGCCCCTCTTCCGCGGCCGGAAGGTCAAGTTCCCCTTCCCGAAGCAGGACCAGGAGATGGTGCGGTACCTCCGCGATCTGATCGAGGCGGGCGAGTTCAGGCCCGTCATCGACCGGCGGTACCCGTTGGACGAGATCGTCGACGCCCACCGGTACGTCGAGACCGGCCAGAAGATCGGCAACGTCGTCATCACCGTCCGGCCGCCGGACTGACCTCGGCGGTCTCGCCCCGATACGAGGACCGGATACGCGGACCGGACACGCGGACCGGACACGCGGACCGGACACGCGGACCGGACACGCGGAGCGTTCCACCGGACAGCCCAAGAGCGCGAGCGCCCGGACGCCGTCCCTGCCCATGCTGGGTGTGCCCCTGCCCCGCCGAACCGCTCCCCAGGACCCCCATGCCGCACGCGCTCCGCACCCCTCCCCGCACCCGTCCCCGTCTCCGTCTGGCGCTCATCGGGCTCCTCGGCGCCTCCTGCCTCGGCGGCCTGATCGCCGCTCCGGCAGCGGGCGCCGCTGCCGTCCACGAAGACGAACGCGCCCTCCAACGGCAGCTCGACGAGCTGGTCACCACCAGCGGCGGGCCACCCGGCGTCATCGTCGTGCTGCAAAGCGGAGACAAGTCACGCGTCCTCCGCGCAGGCGTCGCCGACCTGGAGACCGGCCGTACGATCCAGCCCACCGACCACATGCGGATCGCCAGTACGGCCAAGGCGTTCAGCGGTGCCGTAGCACTTCATCTGGTACAGCGTGGTGTCCTCGGCCTCGACGACACGATCGGCCGCCGACTGCCCCGGCTGCCGCACGCATGGCGGAAGGTGACCCTCCGGCAGCTGCTGAACCACACGAGCGGACTGCCCGACTACAGCGCGGACCCGGAGTTCCTGGAGCTGCTCCTCGCGGATCCACGCCGCACCTTCGACCCCCGCAAGCTGCTGGACTTCGTGGCCGACGAACGGCTGCTGTTCCGCCCGGGCTCCCGGTACCAGTACTCCAACTCCGACAACATCGCCGTAGCCCTGATGGCGGAGGCGGCGACCCACCGGCCGTACGAAGAGCTGCTCCGCGACATCGTCAGCCGGCCGCTCGGCCTGCGCGACACCAGCCTCCCGCTCGGCTACGAGTTGCCGGAGCCGTTCATGCACGGCTACGACGTCCAGCCACCGGGGCCGCCGGAGGACGTCAGCGAAGTCCTCAGCGCCTCCGGTCTGTGGGCTTCGGGTGGGATCGTGTCCACCCCGCGCGACATGACGCGGTTCATCCGTGCCTACGCCGCCGGAGATCTGACGTCCAGGGCGGTTCTGCACGAGCAGCGCCGCTGGATCGAGGGGGCGTCCGAACCGGCCGGCCCCGGCCGCAACAAGGCAGGCCTCGGCATCTTCCGCTACGCCACCCGCTGCGGGGTCGTCCTGGGGCACACCGGGAACACCCCCGGCTACACCCAGCTGATCGCCGCGACACCCGACGGACGCAAGTCGCTCACCTTCTCGCTCACCACCCAGTTCAACAGGACGACCGACCCGGCCCTCCTGGCAAGACTCCGCACGATCGAGGAGAACGCGGTCTGCACGCTCCTCCGCGGGAACCACGGCTAGGGCCTGTCGTCACATTCCTGGAGGTACTTCCGTGTGTGCCCAGTGCGGCGGTGGGGGCCCCTCCCGCTCGAGCGGAGCCGAGAGTGGGAGAGCGTGCATGGCGTCGCGGGGCAGGCGGGAATGTGACGACAGGCCCTAGGGGCGCAGGTGGGCCAGCACCTCGTCCGCGACGGGGTAGGGACGCTCCTCGGGCAGCAGCCCGGCCGCCGCGGCCGGCTCGCCCGCCCGGACGAGGCCGTGGATCTGCCTGGCGAGCGGCGTCACGTCCTCGATGCCGACGATCCACTCGTCCGCGTACCGGGCCGCCGCCTCGCCCGCCAGGCCGAGCTGCAACGAGCGGTACGGAAGCGGGTTCAGCCGCAGATCGCGCTCGGGGTCCCACTGCACCCGCGCGGGCGAGCGCCGCAACTCCCGTTTCCAGGCGGCCGCGTTCTCGTGCAGCCCTCTGACGTAGTGCGAGAGGCAGGAGTTCCGCAGGGCCCACTCGAAGCCCTCGCGGCTGATCTCGACGGCCAGGACGGTCTCCTGCCCCTCCTTCAGGCCCCAGCCGCAGCGGTACATCATCCACAGGAACGACGGCTTGATCCATGTCATCCGGTCCCGCTTCCACACGGCCGGGAATCGGCCGTCGCGCGCGGCCGGGCCGCCGATCTCCGGGCGGTAGGCCTGGTAGACGGTCACGGTGTCCGCCGTGTGGCGGGCACGGACACGGAACCTGGGCTCTGTCGCTCGTTCTACGTCTTCTGCTCGTTCTACATCTTCTGTTCGCTCTACGTCTTCTGTTCGCTCTACGTCTTCTGTTCGCTCTACGTCTTCTGCTCGCTCTACGTCTTCTGCTCGCTCTACTTCTGCACGTACTTCGTCACGTTCGCTGTCACTCACAGAGACCAGATTCGATCAGTTCCGTGCTCCGGAGCCACCGAATATCGGCTCCGTCGCATGTCGCCGCTGCACGCCCCTTGGCGTGGCGCGCCTCCTGCCCCAAGACTGAGCCGATGACGCAGCGTGTGGAGCTCGCCACAGTGATGGACCGGCTCGCGGTCGACGGCCTGATCACCGACTACGCGGTGGCGGTCGACGACGGCGACTGGGCGGCGTACCGGGACCTGTTCGCACCGGACGGCCGCGCGGACTACCGCTCGGCGGGCGGCATCGAGGGCGACGCCGTACAGGTCGCCGGATGGCTGGCCCGGAGCATGGAACTCTTCCCGATGCGGCAGCATCTGATCGTCAACCGGAGGGTGCGGTTCGGCTCCCTGGAGCAGGACACCGGCGACACCGCCCACGTCCGGGCGGACTACATCAATCCGATGCGCTTCGCCGGACACGACGGCGGCTCCACTGCCCCCGACTTCATCTGCGGCGGCCGCTACGCCTTCGCCCTGGTCCGTACGTACGACGGCTGGCGGCTCCGCGAGGTCGTGGTCCAGGAGAAGTGGCGCCGCGCCCCGGAAGGCCTCACCACGGACCAGCGCCCGTCCCCTGTCTGAGCGACCGAAGCCGCCCGATCACCCCCGGTGCCCCGACCCGGGCACCACCCCCGCCCCTCCCGCGCCCCCTGTCGGAGATCGTCCCGGGCGCGCACACTGGAGACACCCACCGCCGGGGAGGGAGGCGCTGTATGAAGACGCCCGCATGGCTCGCCTCCCCATGGCGGCGTGGTCCCGTCGCCACCGTGGCCGGTGCGCTGCCCGTGTTCGCCTTCCCGCAGCTGTCCCTGTGGTGGTTCACGTACGTGGCCCTGGTGCCCTGGATGCTGCTGATCCGCACGGCGCCGACCGGCCGGCGGGCGGCGTACGACGGCTGGCTGGGCGGCTTCGGGTTCATGCTGGCCATGCATCACTGGCTGCTGCCGAACCTGCATGTGTTCACGTTCGTCATAGCCGCCCTCCTCGGCGCGCTCTGGGCGCCCTGGGCCTGGCTGGTACGCCGTTTCCTGGCCGGGGAACCCACTGCCAGGCGGGTGGCCGCCGCGCTGCTGGTCCTGCCGTCGGGCTGGCTGGTGATCGAACTCGTCCGCTCCTGGCAGGGCCTCGGCGGGCCCTGGGGTCTGCTGGGTTCCAGCCAGTGGCAGGTGGAGCCGGCGCTGCGGCTGGCCTCGCTGGGCGGCGTCTGGCTGATCAGCTTCCTGGTGGTGGCCGTGAACGTCGCGGTCGTCGTCCTCGTCGCAGTACGGCCCGCCCGGGCTCCCGCGGTCGCCGGTCTGGTCACGGCGGTGGTCGCGGCCTCGGCCGCATGGATGTGGTCACCGCGCCCCGACGAGGACGGCCGGGCACGGATCGCCGTCGTGCAACCGGGCGTGACCAATGGCCCCGACAACCGGATCGCCCGCGAGGAGGCCCTCACCCGCCAACTCACCGGTCAGGACCTGGACCTGATCGTGTGGGGCGAGAGCAGCGTCGGCTACGACCTCGCCGACCGGCCCGACCTCGCCGACCGCATCGCCGCGCTGTCCCGCGCGACGGACACGAACATCCTCGTCAATGTCGACGCCCGCCGCTCCGACCGACCCGGCATCTACAAGAGCTCGGTGCTCGTCGGCCCCGACGGCCCGACCGGCGCCCGCTACGACAAGATGCGGCTGGTCCCCTTCGGCGAGTACATACCGGCGCGCTCCCTGCTCGGCTGGGCCACCTCGGTCGGTGAGGCGGCCGACGAGGACCGCAGGCGCGGCAGCGGGCAGGTGGTCATGGACACCGGCGGCGGACTGCTCGTCGGCCCCATGATCTGCTTCGAGAGCGCGTTCCCCGACATGAGCCGCCATCTCGCCGAGGACGGCGCGGAGTTGCTGCTCGCCCAGTCGGCGACCTCGACGTTCCAGCAGAGCTGGGCGCCGGAGCAGCACGCCTCGCTGGCCGCGCTGCGGGCCGCCGAGACCGGCCGCCCGATGGTGCACGCGACGCTCACCGGGGTTTCCGCGGTGTACGGCCCGAGCGGTGACCGCGTCGGCTCCTGGCTCGCGACGAGCGACAGCACGACGGCCGTGTACGAGGTGCCGCTGGCCGACGGTACGACGCCGTACGTACGGTTCGGCGACTGGCCGGTGTACGCGGCGCTGCTGATGCTGGTGGCGTGGGGCGTCTTCGACGGCGTACGGGCGGCACGGGTCAGGCTCGGCCGGGGCCGGAGCGGTCCTCCACCGCCCGCACCACCCGCTCGCACATCTCGTGAGTCGCCAGCGCGTCCCGTGCGCTGAGCACCTTGCCCGCGCGCACCGCGTCGAGGAAGGCGAGCACCGCCTGCTCGATGCCGCGCTGCCGGGCCACCGGCACCCAGTCGCCACGCCGCCTCATGGACGGCTGCCCCTTGTGGTCGATGACCTCGGCGAGGTTCACCACCTGCCGTTTGGTGTCCTGCCCGGAGACCTCCAGGATCTCCTCCGCCGAGCCGCTGAGCCGGTTCATGACGCCGAGCGCGGTGAACCCGTCCCCGGACAACTGCAGCACGACATGGTGCAGCAGCCCGTTCTCGGTGCGGGCGCGCACGGTCATGTCCTCGACCGGCCCCGGCACCAGGAACCGCAGCGTGTCGACGACATGGATGAAGTCGTCCAGGATCATCGTGCGCGGCCACTCGGGCAGGCCGATGCGGTTCTTCTGCATCAGGATCAGCTCACGCGGATGGTCGGCGCACTGTGTGTACCCGGGCGCGTACCTGCGGTTGAAACCGACCGCGAGGCCGACGTTCCGCTCCTCCGCGAGCCGTACCAGCCGTGCGGAGTCGGCGAGTTCGTACGCGAGCGGCTTGTCGACGTACGTCGGCACGCCCGCATCAAGGAGCCGGGCGACGATCTCGGGGTGGGCCCCGGTCGGTGCGTGCACGAAGGCCGCGTCGAGGTCCTGGGCGAGCAGCGCGTCGAGGTCGGCGTGCCGCCTGCCCGGCGGGAGATGGAGGCTGTCGGCGACCCGGGTGAGCGTCGCGGGCGTCCGCGTCTGCACATGCAGTTCGACCCCCGGCTGGGTGCCGAGCACGGGCAGATAGGCCTTGCGCGCGATGTCGCCGAGTCCGATGCAGCCGACCTTCACAGGGGTCTCCCGTCCACGGTGTGCCGAGGCCCCAGCATATGTGTGGTTGCGCGAGCACCTGGTGGGCGAAGATGCAGGCATGACCACGCAGCGCACGGAACCCTCCGTCACCGCCGGCGAACGGGCCATGCTCGAAGGCTGGCTCGACTACCACCGCGAGACCCTCGCACTCAAGTGCGCGGGCCTGGACGACGACCGCTTGAGGACCGCCTCGGTGCGGCCCTCGGAGCTGTCCCTGATGGGTCTTGTACGGCACATGGCGGAGGTGGAGCGCATCTGGTTCCGCAAGGTGCTGATGGCCGACGACCAGGGGCCGATCTACTTCAGCGACGAGGACCGGGACGGGGAGTTCCACCTCACCGAGCAGGACACCTGGGAGGAGGCGCACAGCACCTGGCAGGCCGAGATCGCGGTCGCCCGGCGCAACGCGGCCCGCTTCGCCCTGGACGAGGTCGGCAAGGGCGTGCACAGGCGCTCCGGTCAGTCCCCCAGCCTGCGCTGGATCTTCACCCACATGATCGAGGAGTACGCACGGCACAACGGGCACGCCGACCTGCTGAGGGAGCGGATCGACGGGGCCGTCGGGTACTGAGACGGGGCGTCGGGTACGGAGAGAGACGGGCGTCGGGTACGAGAGACGGACGGCCGGTGGTGGGGACGGAACCGCCCATTACCGCACGCCGTCCCAGCCGGAGCCGGACGTCACCCATGTGGGGCATCCTCCGCCCTCCCCCTGCCCAAAGCGGCCCGGACACAGCAGAGTTGCGCGCGTGCATCGACCGACCACCACCGCAACGCTCCTGGTCACCGTGGCCGTCTCGGCCCTCACCGGCTGCGTGACCACGCAAAACCCGCCCGCCTTACCGCCCGTCCCGTCCCAGCCGTCCGAGCCCCGCCCGGAAGGCACCACCGAGACCCAGATCGTGCAGGCGCCGGCGCGGGAGGCACTGGAGCTGATCGGCCCGTCCCGGCAGCCGACGCCGAGCGCGTCCGTGGCACCCGAGCCGGCCACGTCAAGGCCCACCGCCGCGCCCGCGCCGCCCACCCCTCCCCCGCCGCGGGCCGAACGGCCCGACTCTCCGAAGCAGCACCGGCCATCGAAGTCCCAGCCCCGCGTCGAGGTCCCTTACGTCCCCCGCGTTCCCCGCGTCCCCGGGGACGTCCCGACGGACCCGCCGAAGAACGAACACGTCTGCGCCCTCGGCCACAAGTACGGCGGCTGGGGCAAGGACACCCCGCAGGCGGTCATCTGCAAGGACGTCTACGGCCATTGAGGCCCCCGGCCACCCCCCTGCCCGACACCCCACCACGCCCCGCCCGGCGACCGCTAGGGCCGCTGTCTCGGCGGCCCCGGCGCCTCCCCTCCGACGGAACCCTCCGCGTCGAGCTGTGCCTCCAGGCGTGCGAGGGCGGACCGGATGCCGTCGCCGTAACCGTCGTCGCCCAGCGCCCCGATCGTGCCTTTGGCCAGGCGCAGATGGCTGCGGGCGGCGTCGTGGCGGCCGAGCTTGGCGAAGTCGGCGGCGAGGTTCAGATGCAGCGAGGGGTAGAAGCCACGCACCGCGAGCCCCTCGTGATGCTCCGCCACCCGCCCGTCGGTCAGCTCGTCGGCCGCCGACAACGCCCTGAGGTCCCAGGCCAGTTCGTCGTTCGGGTCGTCCTGGGTGTCCGCCATGTAGTGCGCCAGCGTGCAGCGGTGGAGCGGGTCTCCGTCCTCACCGATCTCCGCCCACAGCTTCAGGAAGCGGTCCCGGGCCTCCTCGCGGTCACCGCCGTGGTGCAGCATGACCACCTGCCCGATACGGGTCATCATGGCGTCCGGCGCCGTCTGCTCCTGTCGCTCCACCACCGCGCGTCCCTCCACACTCGTCGCCCCTGTCCCACCTGTCCGTCCCGACGCTAACGGCAGGCACTGACAATCCCCGTCAGGCGGCTCCGTACGGCCGCGGGGGCGCCCCGGCGGCCGTACGGCGGGTGGAAGGAGAAGAGCGGACGGGCGGCAAGATCAGCCGAGGTTCGGGATCGTCCAGTCGATCGGCTCGTGGCCCTGCTGGGCGACGGCCTCGTTGATCTGCGTGAACGGGCGGGAGCCGAAGAACTTCTTGGCGGACAGCGGCGAGGGGTGCGCGCCCTTCACAACGATGTGGCGCTCCTCGTCGATCAGCGGGACCTTCTTCTGCGCATAGTTGCCCCACAGCACGAAGACAGCCGGGTCGGGGCGGTCGGCCACCGCGCGGATCACGGCGTCGGTGAACTTCTCCCAGCCCTTGCCCTTGTGGGAGTTGGCCTCGCCGGAACGGACCGTGAGGACCGCGTTGAGGAGCAGCACGCCCTGCTCGGCCCACGGCATGAGATAGCCGTTGTCCGGGATCGGGGTGCCCAGCTCCGCCTGCATCTCCTTGTAGATGTTCCGCAGCGAGGGCGGGGTCTTGACGCCCGGCCGCACGGAGAAGCACAGGCCGTGGCCCTGGCCCTCGCCGTGGTAGGGGTCCTGGCCGAGGATCAGCACCTTGACGTTCTCGTACGGCGTGGCGTCGAGGGCGGCGAAGACCTGCTCGCGCGGAGGGTAGACGGGACCCTTGGCACGCTCCCCCTCGACGAACTCGGTGAGTTCCTTGAAGTAGGGCTGCTGCAGCTCGTCCCCCAGGACCCCGCGCCAGGACTCGGGCAGCATGGCGATGTCGGTCACGTCAACTTCCTCCGGTGTGCGCTCACTTCACGGCCGCGCAGAAGTCACGGCCATGGGCGGCCACGCGAGGCGCGGCCGCCGTCAGAGCACAGAACCTACAGGCGCCCACTGACAATCGCGCCCGGCCCCCGGAACCAGGGCCTGTCCTTCGGATCCGGCCCGGGCCGCGGGGTTTGGCACGCACCGGCGGTCATCAAGCGCCCTCGCCCGAAGCCGGCATGATCCGAACGACAGACCCTACTAGTGCTTCGTTACGTTGAGTGATCTCGGCTGATTGTGGGCAGCTTCCCGGGGTGAGGTTGGGGGAAGTGGACCGGCTCCGGGACGCTTCCTTTGTACTCACCCAAGCTACTCTCGGGCTTTCCTCCGGGCGCTTCCCTTCGGTCTTGCGTTTCCGACTCTATCAGTGTTTTTCCGACTCTCTGACCACTCTCCCGCAGACATGCGGAAGGGCCTCCGAGATTAGGATCTGACAAGTTGGGTGCTGCTGGGGCAGGACGCTCAGCTGCGCCGCTCGGCCCCGAGCAGGGCTACGACTCTACAGCGGGCTCTGGAGCGCGTGCAAATCGATTCCGCCTCGCTCGGCAGCCCTCCAACCCGTACGTCTCACGCGGAACCGGCAGTTCATATGACATACGCTGCTCCACAGTGCGCCGCCTGGGACAGGCAGTGACGGCCCATATGAATCTCCACCCCAGGGAGGCTTCCCATGACCACCGTGACGTCGCCGCTTGCAGGACGTGCCATCGGACTGGCCGCCGTACCGGATCCCGTCTTCTCGGGAGCGATGGTCGGCCCAGGCACGGCGATCGATCCCGCGCGCGAGGCATCCGAGGCCGTTGCCCCTGTGGACGGAGTCATCGTTTCACTGCACCCGCACGCTTTCGTCGTGGTCGACGGTGAGGGACACGGTGTACTGACGCACCTCGGTATCGACACCGTGCAGCTGAACGGTGACGGATTCGAGCTGCTGGTCAACAAGGGAGACACCGTCACGCGCGGCCAGGCTGTGGTGCGCTGGGACCCCGCCGCTGTCGAGGCCGCCGGCAAGTCGCCGATCTGCCCCGTCGTAGCTCTCGAAGCCACGGCCGACGCTCTTTCCGATCTCCGCCAGGACGGCGATGTGAAGGCCGGCGACACGCTCTTCGGCTGGCAGTGACGTCAGGGCCGTATCGGACGGCCAGTTCCACAACCACCGCGGCGGTGGGACCCGCCGCACTATCGGAGACGGGTGAGATGGAGACAACGCTGCGAGGCGTCGGTGTGAGCCACGGTGTGGCGATCGGCGAGGTTCGGCACATGGGAACGGCGGTATTGGAGCCGCCTGCCAAGCAGATACCGGCTGAGGAAGCGGAGCGCGAGCAGGGACGTGCCCGCAAGGCCGTGGACGCTGTGGCGGCCGATCTGATAGCGCGCGGCAATCTGGCGGGGGGCGAGGCCCAGGCCGTACTGGAGGCCCAGGCCTTGATGGCCCAGGACCCCGAACTGATGGCGGATGTGGAGCGCCGTATCGCCGTGGGGAGCACGGCGGAGCGTGCGGTCTACGACGCGTTCGCGGCTTACCGCGCTCTGCTGGCGGGGGCTGGTGAGTACCTCGCGGGTCGCGTGGCCGACCTCGACGACGTGCGGAATCGTATCGTCGCCCGGCTGCTCGGCGTTCCGATGCCAGGAGTACCGGACAGCGACGAGCCCTACGTACTCATCGCTCGTGATCTGGCGCCGGCGGACACGGCGCTGCTCGACCCCACCCTCGTCCTCGGTTTCGTCACCGAGGAAGGTGGACCGACCAGTCACAGCGCGATCCTGGCGCGGGCGCTCGGGGTGCCGGCTGTCGTGGCGCTGCCGGGGGCCGGGGAGCTCGCCGAGGGCACGATGATCGCCGTGGATGGCAGCACCGGTGAGATCTTCGTGAACCCCAGTGCGGAGAAGAAGGCCGAGTTGGAGGCTGCCGCGGCGGAGCGGAAGGCGGCCCTGGCCGCTTCCAGCGGGCCGGGGGCGACCTCCGACGGGCACAAGGTGCCACTGCTGGCCAATGTGGGCGGTCCTTCGGACGTGCCGGCGGCTGTGGAGGCCGGGGCCGAGGGCGTCGGTTTGTTCCGTACCGAGTTCCTCTTCCTGGACGACAGCCAGCAGGCGCCGTCCGAGGAGAAGCAGGTCGAGGCTTACCGTCAGGTGCTGGAGGCCTTCCCCGAGGGGCGTGTGGTCGTGCGGGTGCTCGACGCCGGCGCCGACAAGCCTCTGGACTTCCTGACTCCGGCCGATGAGCCGAACCCCGCGCTGGGCGTGCGAGGGCTGCGGACGCTGCTCGACCATCCTGAGGTGCTGCGGACGCAGCTGACGGCGCTCGCGAAGGCCGCGGACGGCCTGCCGGTCTACCTCGAGGTCATGGCGCCGATGGTCGCGGATCGCATGGATGCGAAGGCGTTTGCCGACGCATGTCGTGAGGCGGGGCTGCAGGCCAAGTTCGGGGCCATGGTGGAGATCCCGTCGGCCGCTCTGCGGGCGCGCTCGATTCTGCAGGAGGTCGAGTTCCTGTCGCTGGGGACCAACGACCTCGCGCAGTACACGTTCGCGGCCGACCGTCAGGTGGGCGCGGTGTCTCGGTTGCAGGACCCGTGGCAGCCCGCGCTGCTCGACCTGGTCGCGCTGTCCGCCGAGGCGGCGAAGGCCGAGGGCAAGAGCTGTGGTGTGTGTGGTGAGGCGGCTTCTGATCCGCTGCTGGCGTGTGTGCTGACCGGTCTGGGTGTCACCTCCCTGTCCATGGGTGCGGCGTCGATTCCGTATGTGCGGGCAACGCTGGCGAAGTACACGCTGGCGCAGTGTGAGCGTGCCGCGGCTGCCGCGCGTGCGGCGGACAGTGCCGAGGAGGCACGCAGCGCGGCGCAGGCGGTGCTGTCGGGCGAGTAGCGTCGCCGCGATCGGTTGTTGTCGAGGGGCGCTCCACCTGTGGGTGGGGCGCCCCTCGCCTGTTCAGTGCGTGTGTCCGTCCGTGGCGGCGCCTCCTTGGCCGTAGTCGTCTCCGAGGTCGGGTGGGGTGCAGTAGTCGACGCCGGATTCCGGGGAGACGAGGTCTCCGGATTCCACGTCGGTGCAGTACGCGTCGAAGACCTCTCCTGCGGTGAGGGGTGCGAGGTCATCGCCGCGCAGACGCCAGCCGTAGACGCGGTCGGTCGTGTCCGGGGCGCTGGTGCGCATGACGAGTCCGCCGGGACTTCGGGTTGCCAATCCCACGGCCAGGACTGTGGCGAACTCCAGGGCTTCGGACTCGTCGAGTTGAGGTGCTCCGTCGGGATTCTGGTCCGCGCGGAGGACCGCGACGAGCGCTTGGGGTTTGGCCGAGACGCTGCACACGAGGTGGCGTTCGCCAGGATCGGCGGTGTCGAGGATGCGGGTGAGCAGTTCCATGGCGCGGGTGAAGGCCGCGCGTCCGATGTCCTCGCCGCAGGAAGCGCAGTTGCCGATCTGGGCGAGGAGCGTGGTGGCGTACTCCCAGGTGGCTTGGCGGACGGCTTCGTCGATCAGTTCGGGGACGAGTTCGGTGAGAGGCTGGCCTTCGTACAGGACGATGGCGCCGGTGGTCGCCAGCTCGGCGGTGAAGCGGGTGCGGCTGGACGGGGCGTCGGGGTCGAGGCCGGTGTCGGTGCAGAACTCCGCGTACTCCTCAGGATCGAAGAGGGCGACCGTGGTGTGGTTGCCCTGCGCGGCGAGTGTCCTGAGCAGGGCTTCCACTTGTTGGAGATAGGTGGTGTGGTCGTCGAAGGTGAAACTTCGGTAGCGCCGCATCGCGGTGAAGTCGTGTTCGTCGGCCAACAGGCCGATGGTGCCCGCGATTTCGCGGCGCAGGACCCGTCGCATGCTCTGGTGGCTGATGTGTGCCATGTTTCCCCCTGTGCGCACAGTTGATCAATGCTCACTCACAGTAACGGGCGGCACTGACAACGCCTGCCTGCCGGGGGATCAGGCTCGTTTGCGGGCCAGTTCCTCATAGAAGCGCAGGAGGTCGAGGTTGTCGATGGAGCCGGGGTTGACCGCCTTCTCCACGGGGGTGCCTTGGAGGAGGCGCTTGACGGGGACCTCGATGCGTTTGCCGGTGAGGGTGTGCGGAACTCCCGGGACTTCGATGACCTCGTCGGGGACGTGGCGTGGGGAGAGTTGTTCGCGGATGGTCTGCTTGATGCGGTTCAGGAGGGCCTCGTCGAGGACGGCGCCGGGGGCGAGGTGCACGAAGAGGGGCATCCAGTAGCCGCCATCGGGCTGTTCGATGCCGATGACGAGGGATTCCTTGATTTCCGGGAGTCGTTCGACGGCTTCGTAGATGTCTGCCGAACCCATGCGGACGCCTTGGCGGTTGAGTGTGGAGTCGGAGCGGCCGTGGATGACGACGGAGCCGCGGGAGGTGAGGGTGATCCAGTCGCCGTGGCGCCAGACGCCGGGGTAGGTGTCGAAGTAGCTGTCGTGGTAGCGGCTGCCGTCGGGGTCGTTCCAGAAGCGGATCGGCATGGACGGCATGGGGTTGGTGACCACGAGTTCGCCGACCTCGTCGATGAGGGGCTTGCCGCTGGGGTCCCAGGACTGGAGGTCGGTGCCGAGGCTGGGAGCCTGGAGTTCGCCGATGTGGACCGGGAGTGTGGGTACGGCTCCGGCAAAGCAGGAGCAGACGTCGGTTCCGCCGCTGACGGAGGCGATCCAGAGGTCGTCGCGAACCTCGTCGTGGAGCCAGCGGAAGCCGTCGGGCGGGAGTGGGGAGCCTGTGGTGCCGACGCACTGGACGCGGGAGAGGTCGTAGTCGCGGCCGGGGTGGATGCCGGCCTTGCGGCAGGCCATGACGTACGCGGCGGAAGTGCCGTAGAGGGTGGCGCCGGTGCGTTCGGCGACGCGCCACTGGGCGCCGGTGTCCGGGTATCCGGGGCTGCCGTCGTACAGGACGACCGTGGTGCCGGTGAGGAGGCCGGAGACGAGGAAGTTCCACATCATCCAGCCGGTGGAGGTGTACCAGAAGAAGCGGTCCTCGGGGCCGAGGTCGCAATGCAGGCCGAGTTGTTTGAGGTGCTCGACCAGGATGCCGCCCTGGGACTGGACGATGGCCTTGGGGAGGCCGGTCGTACCGGAGGAGTAGAGCACCCACAGGGGGCGTTCGAACGGGACCTGTTCGAAGGTCGGGTCCACGTCGGCGGAGGTCAGGGCGGCCCATTCCAGGGCGCCCTCGGGGGCCTCGGTGCCGAGCAGCGGGATGTGTACGACGGCGCGCAGGGTGGGAAGTTCGCGGCGGAGTTCGGCGACGATGTCGCGGCGGTCCTGTTCCTTGCCGCCGTAGCGGTAGCCGTCGACGGTGAACAGGAGGACCGGTTCGACCTGTTGGAAGCGGTCGAGGACGCTGCGGGCGCCGAAGTCGGGTGCGCAGGACGTCCAGACTCCGCCGACGGCCGCTGTGGCGAGGAGGGCGACGACGGCCTCGGGGATGTTCGGGAGGTAACCGCTCACGCGGTCTCCTGGGCGTACGCCCAGGGTGCGCAGTTCGGCGGCGAGGGAGCCGACTTGGCGGCGGAGCTCGGCCCAGGTCACCGGGCGTGGTTCGTGTGTCTCGTCGACGTGCAGCAGCGCGGGTTCGTCGGCACGGGTGTCGGCCGCGCGGAGGGCGTGTTCGGCGTAGTTGAGGGTGGCTCCGGGGAACCACTTGGCGCCCGGCATGGAACGGTCGCCGAGCACGCGCGCGTAGGGGGTGGAAAACCGTACGTCGAACCACTCCGTGACGGCCTTCCAGAACGTCTCGAGTTCGTCGACGGACCAGCGATGAAGGGCCGGGTATCCACCCTCGGCAGGAGCTCCGTGGTGCTCGGCCGCCCAGGACTGGAATGTGGTGATCTGCGCCCGGGCGATGCGTTCCGGGTCGGGCTGCCAGAGCGGTGAGGGGTTCGCTGAGGTCATGGGGCGGCTCCCGGACTGTGCGCGTGGTGTGCGTCGGTCGCGCACGGGCTGGGGTGTGCGCGTGACGCGGCTGATACGGACGATGCCATGTGATCGACTTCCGCACCAGGGTGCGGCCCAGATGGTCCACGACATGAAGGTGTGGTGGCACCACGGGTGAACGGAAGTTGAACGACTCACACGAAGAGGCCGGTCAATGGCAGGGTGAGCAGCATGGACGGTCGTGACCTGGTGCGTTCGGTGAAGGCGATCGGTTCGGCGGGGGCTGCTCAAGGGCTGCGCACCGTACGGGCCGCGTGGCGGAGGAGGCGTGCCGACGCCGCCGGGTTGCCGGGGCGGGGTGCCGAGCGCGCGCGGGTGCCTGGACCGGTGCGGGACGTGGAGCCTGGGCCCGGCGGTGGGACGGTCCGGTTCGGCCGGTCCGAGTTGCGGGTCACCGTCGATGTGAACGGGGCTGTTTTCTGGGGCTGGGACGGGGCCGCGCCGGAGCCGTCGTACGCGCTGGCGGGCCGGTGCCCGGAGCCGGATCCGCGGGCCGTTCTGGAGCCGGACAAAGACGGCGGCTGGCGGGTCGTGGCCGAGCGGGTGACGGTCGTGGTGTCGCGGCACGGCGCCGTCGAGGTGCGTACGCCCGGTGGAGTGACTCTGCGGCGTGATCTGCCGCCGCGGTGGTGGGAGCCGGTCGGCGGGGGTGAGGCGCGATGGACGCAGCGCTCCGAGGTGGGCGCGGACGCGCGGTTCTTCGGTCTCGGTGGGCGGGCGGCCGGGCCGCGGCTGCGTGACGGAACGTATCGGCTGTGGAACACGGACCCCGGTCATGCGTTCGCGCCCGGCGATGATCCGCTGTACGTCACGATGCCGGTGCAGATGGTGGTGGCCGACGCGGCGACGCATCTGGTGTTCCACGACACCACGTGGGACGGCACGGTGACGCTGCGGGAGGGTGAGGAGGGCGCTGGGTCGGGGCACGACCGGGCCGGCACGTCCGAGCTGCGGATGGACGGCGGTCCGCTGCGCTGCTGGGTGATCGTGGGCACTCCCGCGCGCGTGCTGCACGCCTGGGCCGCGCTCACGGGGCCGCCGGCGCTGCCGCCCGCTTGGGCTCTGGGGCACCATCACGCGCGGTGGGGCTTCGGGAGCGAGCAGGAGGTGCGGCGGGTCGTCGCGGGCTACCGGGAGCATGGGCTTCCGCTCGACGCGGTTCACCTGGACATCGACCACTACGACTCACACCAGGTGTTCACGGTCGATCCGGAGCATTTCCCGAAGCTGCCGGACCTCGCCGACGAGCTGCGCCGCGACGGGATCCGGCTGGTGTCGATCGTCGACGCGGCGGTCAGGGCACAGCCGGGCAACGCGGTGTACGACAGCGGTTCGGCCGACGACGCGTTCGTGCGGGACGCCTCTGGGCGGGTCGTGGAGGGCGTGGTGTGGCCCGGGGAGTCGGTCTTTCCGGACTTCACGCGTGCGCGTACGCGCGCGTGGTGGGGCGGTCTCTACGAGGAGCGGCTCGCGCAGGGGTTCGCCGGGTTCTGGCACGACATGAACGAACCGACGTCGTTCACGGCGTTCGGGGAGAACACGCTGCCCCGGTCGGCCCGGCACGACCTGGAGGGCCGTGGTGGTGACCATCGCGAGGCGCACAACGTGTACGCGCTGTGCATGGCGCGTGCCGCGTACGAGGGACTGCGGGAATTGGCGCCCCAGGGACGGCCTTTCGTCTTCTCCCGCTCCGGGTGGGCCGGGATGCAGCGCTACGGAGGCACGTGGTCCGGGGACGTGGCGACGGGCTGGCCGGGGCTGAGGGCATCGTTGTCGCTGGTGTTGGGGCTCGGGTTGTGCGGGGTGCCGTACTCGGGTCCCGATGTGGGCGGGTTCGACGGGAGTCCGTCGCCGGAGCTGTATCTGCGGTGGTTCCAGCTCGGCGCGTATCTGCCGCTGTTCCGTACGCACGCGAGTCTGCGGGCGGGGCGCCGGGAGCCGTGGGAGTTCGGGGGCGAGGTCGTCGAGCACGCGCGCGTGGCGCTCGTCGAACGGCGGCGGCTGCTGCCGTACTTCATGACGCTGGCCCATCTGGCGCGTCGCACCGGAGCGCCGTACGTCCGACCGATCTGGTGGGGCACGCCCGAGGACAGGGCTCTTCGTGACTGCGAGGACGCGTTCCTGTTGGGTGACTGTCTTCTGGTGGCGCCTGTGCTGGACCCGGGTGCTGATCGGCGTGCGGTGCAGCTGCCGCGGGGGCGTTGGTACGACACGGTGACCGAGAGGGCGTACCAGGGGCCCGGGCAGGTGCTGATCGATGCCCCGTTGTCGCGGATCCCCGTTCTCGCGCGCGCGGGTGCCGTGTTGCCGGTCCGCGGCGCCGACGGCGGCCTGGAGTTGGAGGTGTGGGCACCCGCGCGCGGACTGACAGGGGGCGGGCTCGTCGTGCCGGACGCGGGCGACGGCTGGGACGAGCCGGAGGCCGAGCGATACACGACACGCTGGAAGGGCCGGCGTGTGGTCGTGGAGCGGGACGGGGAGGAGGGTCCGGTCGAGCCCGCGTATCCGGCACGGATCCGCGGGCTCGACCGGGAGTGAGCCCGGTTCGGCTCAGACGTATCGGCCGTCGAAGAACGCCTGTACGGCCAGGGTGTGCAGCGGGAAGGCGAGTTCGGTCGGACGGCGCAGCAGGTGCCAGCCCTCCGTCTCGTCCGTCGCGGCGGGCGGCGGCAGATTGGCGGCCGGGCGCTCGGGGAGCAGCCCGAACAGCAGCAGGTGGCCGTCGGGTGAGCTCATGGCGTCGGCGAGGCGGACGTCGCGGTCGGCAGCGCAGATGCCCGTCTCCTCCTTGAGCTCACGGACGACGGCGTGCCGCCAGTCCTCCCGGTGGTCGATGAACCCGCCCGGAAGGGCGGTGCCCCCGCGCGCGGGAGCGATGGTCCGTGTGATCACAACGAGGGCCGTGCCCTTGGTGTCGTACACGGGTTGGAGGGCCACCGCGACAGGAAGCGGATTGCGGTAGGCCACGGTGTGGCAGGCCTCGCAGGTGCGGGGCCAGCCGGAAACGCCCTCTCCGTAGGGCGCTCCGCAGCTCGAACAATGCGAGTCCGGTGCGGAATTGGCGGTTGGGTGTTGATTCGCGGACACGCGGCGGACTGTATCCGATCATCTGCTGATCGTCTTGCCGGGGTGACTCAATGCGCCAACGCGTCCGGCGTTCGATTCAGGGGGGACGGCCGGAACCACCCCCGTGGGCCCCGGCCGTCCCTCCCGATACTCCGACGCCGACAGGGGCCTGTTGGTTCTCCGGGGGCCTGCCCAATTCAAGTTGCCCGTGACAAACTTCTGACGAGTCATCAGACTTTGCTCCGGGGAGGGGATTTGTCGCGTAGTCGCACACCTGTGGTCGCCGGTTGGTTCACCGGGGAGGGCGACGACTTCCGTCTGCTGGGCACACGTTGTTCGGCATGTACCTCGGTGTTCTTCCCGCGCGAAGACGTCTGCTGCCGCAATCCGGCCTGTCCGGGCGGTGGCTTGCGAGAAGTGGCGCTGTCGCGGCGGGGCCGCGTCTGGTCGTACACCGATGGCCGATACCGGCCTCCGTCACCGTACGTGTCCGATCCGGAACTTCCGTGGGAGCCGTACGCGTTGATCGCTGTGGAACTGGCCGCAGAGCGCCTCGTGGTGCTGGGACAGGCCGTTCCCGGAGTCACCGTCGCCGGTCTGACGGTGGGCATGGAGGTTGAGGTCGTCCCCGGTGTGCTGCACGAGGACGCGGAGACGACCTGGACGACGTGGCACTGGCGGCCTACGGGGGTGACGGCATGACGGGTGAGGTGGCGGTGCTCGGCGCGGGCATGCACCCGTGGGGCAAGTGGGGAAGGAGCTTCGTCGAGTACGGGACGGTGGCCGCGCGTGCGGCGCTCGACGACGCGGGGATGGACTGGCGGGAGGTCGGCTCGATCGTCGGCGCGGACACGGTGCGTGGCGGCTATCCCGGGTATGTGGCGGGGGCGACCATCGCGAAGGCGCTGGGCTGGCAGGGGGCGCGGGTCACGAGTGTGTACGCGGCCTGCGCGTCCGGGGCGCAGGCGGTGGGCACCGCGCGGGCCCAGATCCTCGGCGGTCTCGCTGACGTCGTGCTCGTGGTGGGCGCGGACTCGGCGCCGAAGGGGTTCTTCCGGCCCGCGGGCGGGGATCGGCCGGACGATCCGGACTGGCTTCGGTTCCGAGTCCTCGGGGCGACCAATCCGACGTACTTCGGGCTTTACGCGCGGCGGCGGATGGCGGTGCACGGCGACACGCCGGAGGATTTCGCCCAGGTCAAAGTGAAGAACTCCACGCTGGGGGCCCTCAACCCGTACGCGCGGTACCGCAAGCGGGTCACCGCCGAGGAGGTCGCGGCCTCCGCCGTCGTCGCGGATCCACTGCGGCTGCTGGACATCTGTGCGACCTCGGACGGTGGCGCGGCGCTCGTGCTGTCCAGCATGGAGTTCGCGCGGCGCCGCGGTGTGACCGAGCCCGTGCGGATACGGGCGGTATCCACGGTGACGCCCCGCTATCCCAACACCGTGCTGGATCTGCCGGACATCGCGACGGACTCCGCGGTGGCGGTGGAGCCCGCGGCGGAGACGTTCCGGGAATCGATCGCGCGGGCCGCCTATGAGGAGGCGGGCATCGGACCCGACGACCTGTCGCTCGCCGAGGTCTATGACCTGTCCACGGCCCTGGAATTGCAGTGGTACGAGGACCTGGGGCTGTGCGGCGAGGGCGAGGCCGCGAAGCTGCTCCGGGACGGTGTGACCGCACTGGGCGGACGAATACCCGTGAATGTGAGCGGAGGGCTGGCCTCTTTCGGGGAGGCGGTACCCGCGCAGGCGATCGCCCAGGTGTGCGAACTGGCTCGGCAGTTGCGGGGTGAGGCGGGTGACCGGCAGGTCGCGGGGGCGCGCGTGGGGATCAGTGCGAACCAGGGGCTGTTCGGGCACGGTTCGGCGGTGATCGCGGTCCGGTGACGCGGCGGGTCAGCCGTGGTCACGTCGTCGGCGATCGCTCCTGGTCGGACACGCTGGGCACGGCGTTGGAGATCACGCGCGCCCCGCCGGGATCCCGAACTCGACGGCAGGCCAGCCGGTTTGGCGCCCGTGCCGCGGCCCGCGTGGAGACGTTGCTGCCGTGCGTGTGAAGGTCTTCGCCGCGTCCCCGGCCAGCCTGGGCGGGCCGGCCGCGCTGCGGGACGCCGTACGGGAGACGCGCCGGCTTCCGGGGGAGGTGAGCGTCGACGTCGTGCCGCGCCGCTGGAGGCGGTCGCCGCACCCCGGAGCGAGAGGTTCCGTATCTGCGCGGCCGGGGTCGGCGATGTGCCCCTGCGGTGGCTGGTGGGACTCGCTGGGCGTTGCGGACCACGGCGTCCGATGAGACCTGAGTGGGGCACATCGGCGGGGACGACTTCCTGTTCCTCGCCCAATATGCCGTGCCACTCTCGCCGACGACGGGGTCCTGTGCGCGCCCAGTTCGGCCCGCGTCGCCGAAGCACGAGATCCGGCGGGGCTCCGAGGCTCTGGGACCCGGGCGGGAGCGCCAGCGGCTTTGTAGACGGCAGAACGCGGACGGCCAGCGGCTGCGTCGCACGGCAGGCCTGTGAGGCAGGACAACGTGGAAGGTTCTCTCTCCCTGATGCGAACATTCGGCCCTGCGCGTTCCCTTCACAGACCCGGGGCTGCCAGCGCGCGGGCGTGTGCGCCCCCGTAGCCGCCCCCAACCGTTGCTGTCCGCGTTCTTGACGCCCCCTGAGTGCCGGTGAACACTTCCGGTGTCGGTCGGCATCGCCGCATTCGGGCGTCTTTGTGTATTACGCCGCTCGGGCTCCCCGCCTGCGCAACGAGCCATCCCCCACGGGCGATTCGGCTGCGACGGCACGCTCGTCACGGACGCCGGGCGGGGCGCGGGACCCTCCCTGCCTTCGGCTGAAGTAGCCATGGGAACGCACCCTGCACGGTAGGTCCGGGGTCGATCGCTCCGGGCCGGGGCCTAGGAGCCGCCATGAGCAACGGAGACATATTCGTCGGTGAGGTCATCGGTACCGCGATCCTGATTCTCTTCGGCGCCGGTGTGTGCGCCGCTGTCACTCTCAGGTTCTCGAAGTCGAGGGCATCGGGCTGGATCGTCATCGCGTTCGGCTGGGGCTTCGCGGTGCTGGCGGGTGCCTACACCGCCGCTCCCCTGTCGGGCGGGCACCTCAACCCGGCGGTGACCATCGGCATCGCGGTCGACACGGAGACGTGGGACAAGGTCTGGGTCTATCTGCTGGGCCAGATGGTGGGCGCGATGCTCGGCGCGGTCCTCGCCTACCTGGTCTATCTCGCACAGTTCCAGGCGAACATCCGCGAGGAGGGCACCACGGAGGGTACGGCGGAGGAGCCGACGCCGACTCTCGGGATCTTCTCCACGATTCCGGAGATCCGGAACCCGGTCGCCAACCTGATCACCGAGATCATCGCGACGATCGCCCTGGTACTGCCGATCCTCGCCTTCGGAAGGAACACGGGCATCGGCATCGGGCAGATCCCCGGCGAGGAGGCCGGAATATACGGCTCCGGCATCTCGATCCTGCTGGTGTCGTTCCTGGTGGTCGGTATCGGTCTCTCCCTCGGTGGGCCGACCGGCTACGCGATCAACCCGGCGCGTGACCTCGGCCCGCGCATCGTGCACACGTTCCTGCCGATCCCGAACAAGGGCACCTCCGACTGGGGTTACGCCTGGATCCCGGTCGTCGGCCCGCTGGTCGGCGGAGTTCTCGCGGGCCTCATCTACAACGCAGCCTTCTGATGCAACCGAGTAAGACGTGAGGGGATGTCATGCCGGACAACGCCCAGAAGTACGTCGCCGCCATCGACCAGGGCACCACTTCGAGCCGTTGCATCATCTTCGACCGGAACGGCGCGATCGTCGCCGTCGACCAGCGTGAACACCGCCAGATCTTCCCCAAGCCGGGCTGGGTGGAGCACGACGCCACCGAGATCTGGTCGAAGGTGCAGGCGGTGGTCGCCGGGGCGATCGCCAAGGCGGGCCTGCGCGCGGACCAGGTCAGCGCGCTCGGTATCACCAACCAGCGTGAGACGACGGTGCTGTGGGACCGCGCCACGGGCAAACCCGTGCACAACGCGATCGTCTGGCAGGACACCCGTACCTCCGCGCTCTGCAACGAACTCGGCGGCTCGGACGGGCAGGATCGTTTCCGTGAGCAGACCGGTCTGCCCCTGGCGAGCTATTTCTCCGGTCCGAAGGCCGCCTGGCTGCTCGACAACGTGCCGGGGCTCAGGGCCCGCGCCGAGCGCGGTGAGATCGCCTTCGGCACGATCGACTCCTGGCTGATCTGGAACCTGACCGGCGGCGTCGACGGCGGCCGGCACGTCACCGATGTCACCAACGCCGGGCGCACCATGCTGATGAACCTGGAGACCCTGCAGTGGGACCCGTCGATCCTCTCGGCGATGAACGTCCCGGAGGCGGTCCTTCCGGAGATCAGGTCCTCCGCCGAGGTGTACGGCACAGCCGTGGGCCAGCTCGCGGGTGTCCCCGTCGCGTCGGCGCTGGGCGACCAGCAGGCGGCGGTGTTCGGACAGGCCTGCTACGACGTGGGCACCGCGAAGAACACGTACGGCACCGGCAGCTTCCTGCTGCTCAACACCGGCAACCGGCCCGTGCCGTCGAAGAGCGGGCTGCTCACCACCATGGGGTACAAGATCGGTGGCGAGGCGCCCGTGTACTGCCTGGAGGGGTCGATCGCGATCACCGGCGCCCTGGTGCAGTGGTTCCGCGACCAACTCGGCATCATCCGTACCGCCGACGAGATCGAGCCCCTGGCGGCACGCGTCGACGACAACGGCGGGGCGTACATCGTGCCCGCGTTCTCCGGCCTGTTCGCGCCCTACTGGCGCTCCGACGCGCGCGGCGTCATCACCGGGTTGACGCGGTACGTCACCAAGGCACATCTCGCGCGCGCGGTGCTGGAGGCGACGAGCTGGCAGACGCGGGAAGTGGTGGACGCCATGTTCCAGGACTCGGGGGTGCACATCACGACCCTCAAGGTCGACGGCGGCATGACCAAGAACAACCTGCTGATGCAGCACCAGGCGGACGTCCTCGACGTGCCGGTGATCCGGCCGAAGGTCTCCGAGACGACCTGTCTGGGCGCCGCGTACGCCGCCGGGCTCGCGACCGGGGTGTGGAACGACCTCGACGAGCTGAAGTCGCACTGGAAGAAGGACGTCGAGTGGACGCCGGCCATGGAGGCCTCCGTCCGCGACCGCGAGTACCACAACTGGCGCAAGGCGGTGGAGAAGAGCTTCGGCTGGCACGAGGACGACGCGCGCTGAGAACGGGGTCCACGCGCGCGTACGGGTCGCTTCCGTGAAGCGGGCTCCACGCGCGCGTGCCATGAAGCCACGGCCCGTACCCCTGTCGGCGGGGGTACGGGTCGTGCTTCAGGTGGTTACGGCCTGGCGGTGCTCCGCCGCGTACGCCATCGCGTGCCGGACGACGGCGACCAGGACCTCCTTGACGGATTCCCGCTGACGGGCGTCGCACAGCACGACCGGCACGTCGGGATCGAGGTCGAGGGCCCGGCGGACGGTTTCGGCCGGGTAGCGCGAGGCGTCGTCGAAGCAGTTGACGCCGATCACGAAGGGTATGGAGCGCCGTTCGAAGTAGTCGACGGCGGCGAAGCAGTCCTCCAGGCGGCGTGTGTCGGCGAGCACCACGGCGCCCAGGGCGCCGGTGGCCAGCTCGTCCCACAGGAACCAGAAACGGTCCTGGCCGGGGGTCCCGAACAGGTACAGGACGAGGTCCTCGCGGAGGGTGATGCGCCCGAAGTCCATGGCGACGGTGGTGGTCGACTTGCTCTCCACACCGCTGGTGTCGTCGAACGGTCGGCCCGCTTCGGTGAGCACCTCCTCGGTACGCAGCGGCTTGATCTCGCTGACCGCGCCGACGCATGTCGTCTTGCCCACGCCGAATCCGCCGGCCACGAGGATCTTGAGCGTGACGGGCTCGACCGGAGGTTTGCCGCGCTCAGTGCGCCCGAGGATCATCGGTCTCTTCTCCTGCTGGATGGTTGTCGCGCGACGGTGGACCGTAGCCCCCGCCGCCCGGGGTTTCGATGACTAGTACGTCGCCGGGGCCGACATCTGCCGAATCACTTCCGCCGAGTTCCACGACGCTGCCGTCCGCGCGCTCCACCCGGTTGGCGCCGAGGGCTCCGGGGGCGCCGCCGGCCATCCCGTAGGGCGGGATCCTTCGGTGCTGCGAAAGGGTGGAGACGGTCATCGGCTCGTGAAACCGGATGCGGCGAACGGCCCCGTCGCCTCCGCGCCACCGTCCCGCGCCGCCGCTGCCCCGCCGGACGGCGAACTCGTCGAGCAGGACGGGCAGACGCCACTCCAGGACCTCGGGGTCGGTCAGCCGGGAGTTGGTCATATGGGTCTGTACGACGGGCGCGCCCGGGAAGCCGTCGCCCGCGCCGGAGCCGGAGGCGACGGTCTCGTAGTACTGGTGGCGTTCGTTGCCGAAGGTGACGTTGTTCATGGTGCCGGACCCCTCTGCCTGGACGCGCAGGGCGGCGTAGAGGGCGCCGGTGATGGCCTGTGAGGTCTCGACGTTGCCCGCGACGACGGCGGCCGGGGGTTCGGGGGCGAGCATCGAGCCGGGCGGGACGACGATGTTCAGGGGGCGCAGGCAGCCGTCGTTGAGCGGGATGTCGTCGGCGACGAGAGTGCGGAAGACATAGAGGACGGCCGCGTTGACCACGGCGAAGGGGGCGTTGAAGTTTCCGCTGAGCTGCGCGGAGGTGCCGGTGAAGTCGATGGTCGCGGAGCGGTTCTCGCGGTCCACACGCACCTGTACGCGGATGACGGCGCCGGAGTCGGTCTCGTAGGCGTACTCGCCATCGTCCAGGGCGTCGATGACACGGCGGACCGATTCCTCGGCGTTGTCCTGGACGTGCCTCATGTACGCCTGGACGACGTCGAGCCCGAAGTCGTCGATCATGCGGGCGACTTCGTCGACGCCCTTCCGGTTGGCCGCGATCTGGGCGCGCAGGTCGGCGAGGTTGGTCTGCGGATTGCGGGAGGGGTACGGGGCCTCGGTGAGCAGGCGGAGGGTCTCCCGCTCGCGGAAGCGGCCGTTCTCGGCGAGGAGCCAGTTGTCGAAGAGGATGCCCTCCTCGTCGATGGTGCGGCTGTTCGCCGGCATGGAGCCCGGCTGGATGCCGCCGATCTCGGCGTGGTGGCCGCGTGAGGCGACGTAGAACAGGATGCGGTCGCCCTCAGGGTCGAAGACCGGGGTGATCACCGTGACGTCGGGCAGGTGGGTGCCGCCGTGGTACGGGTCGTTGACCGCGTAGGTGTCGCCCGGGTGCATGGAGGTGCCGCGTCGGCGGATGACCTCCTTGACGCTGGTGCCCATGGAGCCCAGGTGCACGGGGATGTGGGGGGCGTTGGCGACGAGGTTGCCGTCGGGGTCGAAGAGGGCGCAGGAGAAGTCGAGGCGTTCCTTGATGTTGACCGACTGAGCGGTCGATTCCAGTCGGGCGCCCATCTGTTCGGCGATCGACATGAAGAGGTTGTTGAAGACCTCCAACAGAACCGGATCACTTTCCGTGCCGAGATCGGAACTCTCCGTGACGGCCGCGCGTTCCATGACCAGATGCCCGTCGTGGGTCGTCGCGGCCCGCCAGCCGTCGTCGACGACGGTCGTCGCGCCGGGCTCGGTGATGATCGCGGGGCCGGTGACGGTTTCGCCGGGGGGCAGTTCCTCGCGGCGGTGCAGTGGCACGTCGAGCCAGGCGCCGCCCGTGTGGAGGCTGACCGTCTCCGGGGTGGTGGTGAGGCCTTCGTAAGGTGCGAGGGCGGAGAGATCGGGGGGTGCGGTGAGGCCGGTGGCTTCCACGGAGAGGGCTTCGACGACGATCGGTCGGTCGAGGGTGAAGGAGTACGTGGCGCGATGACGTTCTTCGAAGGCGCGCCGCATGGTGGCGGGCTCGGCGAGTTCGACACCGAGGGCGGTGTCCGTGCCGTCGTAGCGGAGTTGGGCGCGGCGAGTGACCCGGATCCGGTCCTCGGGGACGTCCTCGGCGAGGAGTTCGGCGCGGGTGGCGCCCTCCAGGTCGTCGGCGGTGCTCAGGATGCCGGGCATCGCGGCGGGCTCCAGTGGGGCCTCCACGGATTGCTCGCGCATGGCGGTGGTGTCGGCGAGACCGATGCCGAGGGCGGAGAGCACCCCGGCCATGGGCGGGACGAGTACCGTGCGGATGCCGAGCGAGTCGGCGACCATGCACGCGTGCTGGCCGCCCGCACCACCGAAGGTGGTGAGTGCGTAGCGGGTGACGTCGTGACCCTTCTGGACGGAGATCCGCTTGACCGCGTTGGCGATGTTGGCGACGGCGATCTGCAGGTAGCCCTCGGCGACTTGCTCGGGCGCGCGGTTGTCGCCCGTGTCGTCCCGGATCTGGCGCGAGAGGTCTGCGAAGCGGGCCCGGACCAGGGCGTCGTCGAGCGGTTGGTCGCCGTCGGGACCGAACACGCTGGGAAAGTGCGCGGACTGGATGCGGCCGAGCATGATGTTGGCGTCGGTGACCGTGAGCGGGCCGCCGCCCCGGTAGCAGGCCGGGCCCGGGGACGCGCCCGCCGAGTCCGGCCCTACGCGGTAGCGGGAGCCGTCGAAGTGCAGGACAGAGCCACCGCCCGCGGCGACGGTGTGGATGTCCAGCATGGGTGCCCGCAGTCGTACGCCCGCGATCTGTGTGGTGAAGACCCGCTCGTACTCGCCCGCGAAGTGCGAGACGTCAGTGGAGGTGCCGCCCATGTCGAAGCCGATGACGCGGTCGAAGCCGGCGAGCTGCGACATGCGGGCCATGCCCACGATGCCGCCCGCCGGCCCGGAGAGGATGGCGTCCTTGCCGCGGAACTGGCCGGCTTCGGCGAGCCCGCCGTTGGACTGCATGAACATCAGCCGTACGCCTCGGAGTTCGTCGGCGACGTGCCGCACGTAGCGGCGCAGCACGGGCGACAGGTAGGCGTCGACGACGGCCGTGTCACCCCGTGGGACGAGCTTCATCAAGGGGCTGACCTCGCTGGAGAGCGAGATCTGGGGGAAGCCGTTCCGGGCGGCCAGCTCGCCGACCGCCTGTTCATGGGCGGGGTGGAGGTGGCTGTGCATGCAGACGACGGCCACGGCGCGGATCCCGTCGTCGTACGCCTGACGGAGCGGCCCCGCGAGAGCGTCCAGATCGGGGGCGCGCAGCACCGTGCCGTCGGCGGCGATGCGCTCGTCGACCTCGACGACACGCTCGTACAGCAGCTCGGGAAGTTCGATCGCGCGGGCGAAGATGCGGGGTCGGTTCTGGTAGGCGATGCGCAGGGCGTCACGGAAGCCGCGGGTGATGACGAGGAGGGTGCGCTCTCCCGTGCGCTCCAGGAGGGCGTTGGTGGCGACGGTGGTGCCCATACGGACGGCCTCGATGGGGGCATCGGAGCCGTCGAGGAGTTCACGGACGCCGGCGACAGCCGCGTCTGCGTACCGCGCGGGGTTGTCGGAGAGGAGCTTGTGCGTGAGCAGGCGGCCGTCCGGGCGTCGTGCGACGACGTCGGTGAAGGTGCCGCCACGATCGACCCAGAACTGCCAGCCTGTCACGTATCCACTCCGCTTCCGCGCTGCTCAGAGCGCCCGGAGGCCGTTGATCACGTCGCGCAGAATACTCTCGTCCACCAGCTCGGCAGGCGGTACGGGACGTGTCACGTGGACCAGTTCCTCGTCCACGAGGTCTCCCACGAGGACACGCACCACGCCGACGGGCAGGTCCAGCTCGGCGCCGAGTTCGGCGACCGACTGCGGGGTGTCACGGCAGAGCTCGACGATACGGACGTGCTCCGGGGCCAGCGCGTGGTCCTCCTCCGGGTCGTCGACATGCGGTTCCGTGACGACCACGGCGATCAGATCGAGGCGGTGCTGGACCGCGTGGCTGGTCCGGCCACGCGTCATCGCGTACGGACGGACCACCGGTCCGGCCTCGTCGTCGAACCAGTGGCTTCTTCCCTGACCGTCTCGGCTCATGCCATCCCACTACCCGCCCTGGGACACATCGGTGCGCGGCGCGGAGCCCAGATGTACGCCGACCCGCTTGACGAGGAGCGTCATCTCGTACGCGACCTGACCGATGTCGGCGTCGGCGTCCGCGAGGACGGCGAGGCAGCTGCCGTCGCCGGCGGCCGTGACGAAGAGGAAGGCCTCGTCGAGTTCGACGACGGTCTGCCGGACGTTGCCCGCGTCGAAGTGGCGGCCGACGCCCTTGGCCAGGCTGTGGAATCCGGAGGAGACAGCGGCGAGGTGCTCGCTGTCCTCTCTGGTGAGGTCCTTGGAGACGCCCATGGGCAGTCCGTCGCCGGAGAGCACGAGCGCCTTGCGGATGCTGGCGACGCGCTCCACCAGGTCGTCCAGGAGCCAGTTCAGCTCACCGGACATGCCGGTCGCGGTGGGCCCTTCGGCCTTCGGTGCGGTCATCGACCGTCCCCCTTCGTTCCTCGTGGTGCTGAGACGTCCTGGGCATCGTCGCCCTCGGCGTTCTCCTCGCGGCCGCGCTGCCAACCGCGTTGGAGCGAGGCCATACGGCTGCGTACCTCGTCGGCATTGCGCTCGGCCGGGTCCGGTCGCGTCGCCGAGCGGGCCCTGTCGCGCTCGACACGCCGGTCGGGGCCGTCCTTCAACTGCGGGGCCAGACTGGCCTGTCGGACTCGACGGGGCAGCGGGCTCGGAGCTGATTCTGCCCGGTCGGCCGTCGCGTCCGCGCGCGGGGTGGGCTCATTCGCGGCGATGTGCGGAGGCGTCGGGGCCGTGCCGCTCGACGCCGTCGTACGGCGGCGTTGGGGTAGGACGGGGGGCTCGCTACCACCGGGCGGCAGGGCCTCGGAGCGGTGCGCGCCCGGGAGGGAAGCAGGTCCGGTGCGGTCGGCGCCGGGACGGGCCGACAGTTCGGCGCGGTCGCCGCGCAGGGCGGTGAGCGGCCGTGTGTCCGCCGGCGCCGTTTCCCTGCTCTGCGCGGGCTCGTCGTCCGGGCGCCGCGGCCTCGGGCTCGTCACCGGGCGGCCGTGCGAGCTGACGAGATGCGGCGTCCTGCGCTGCGGCAGCGGTACGGGGCCGAGCGTCGGGTCGGGGTCGGTGAGAGGTGCCTGTCGTTCGTCGCCGTCGCGCGCCGACTGCTGTTGCTCGTCGCCGACGCCGGTCAGGGGGCGGCGTGAGCGGAACAGTCCGCCCCGCTCGCTGTCCTCGTTGTCCAGGGCGCCCGGGAAGCCGTCGAGGGGGTCCAGGTCGACCGGTGCCTCCAGCTCCACCGGGCCGTCCAGGATGGCGGGGGACAGCCCCGGAAGCCGGACCGGCACCTGGGAGAGCGCCGCCTTGCGCTCCTCCTCGAGTTCGGCCTCCCGGGTGGGGTGGGCGCGGTCGAGGCGGAAGCCGATGCCGTTGGTGTCGGGGACGTCGTCGGTGAGCAGGGCGTCGGGGATGAAGACCACGGCCGTGGTGCCGCCGTAGGGCGACGGCTGGAGGGACACGCGGACTTTCTGCCGCTGGGCGAGCCGGCTGACCACGAAGAGACCGAGCCGGTCGGTGTCGGAGAGCTCGAAGTCGGGGGTCTCGGCGAGCTTCAGGTTCGCGTCGAGGAGCGCCTCGGCCGCCATACCGAGACCGCGGTCGTGGATCTCCAGCGTGAAACCGTTGGCGACGCGCTCGCCGTGGACCTGCACGGCGGTGTGCGGGGGCGAGAACACCGTGGCGTTCTCCAGGAGTTCGGCCACGAGGTGGGTGAGGTCGGCGACCGCGGGGCCGGTGACGGCGACACGGGGCAGTCGGCGGACCTCGATGCGCTCGTAGTCCTCGACCTCGGCGACGGCGGCGCGGACCACGTCCATGAGCTGGATGGGCTTGCGCCACTGCCGGGAGGGTGCGGCGCCGGAGAGGATGACCAGACCCTCGGCGTGGCGGCGCATTCGGGTGGTCAGGTGGTCCAGACGGAACAGGTCGGCGAGTTCGTCCGTGTCGTCGGTCCGGCGCTCCATGGCGTCGAGGAGGGTGAGCTGCTTGTGGAGGAGGACCTGGCTGCGGCGGGCGAGGTTGACGAAGACCTCGGAGATGCCGCTGCGGAGTTCGGACTGCTTGACGGCGGCCTCGACGGCGGCTCTTTGCAAGGTGTTGAGGGCTTGGCTGACCTCGCCCATCTCGTTCTTGTCGTACTCCAGCCGCGGCACTTCGGTCTCCACGTCGACCTGTTCGCCCGCGGCGAGGCGGCGCATCACACTGGGCAGCCGCACTCCGGCGGTCTCGTGGGCCTCCTGGCGGAGGCGGCGCAGGTCACGGATGAGGACGCGGCCGATGCGCACGGACATGAAGAGCGACAGCAGGAGGGCGAAGAGGCCGAGGACGCCTGCGATGACGGCCTTGAGGATGATGTTGGTGGCCAGGGGCCCGACCCGGTCCTGATAGCGGTCGCCTGCCTCGAGGCTGAGGTCGCGGAGGTCGGAGAGCACGGGTTCCACCGCGCTGTCCCAGCTCTTCGCGGTGACGCCGTTGGGCTTGCCGGGGGTGGAGCCGCTGACAGCCTGCTCGACGGAGCGCAGGGGTGCGGTGTTCGCGTTCTTCCAGTAGAGGTAGAAGCGGTCGCGCTCGGAGGCGGGTAGCAGCGGCAGGCTGATGTCGTACATCAGGGTGCGCTGGGCCACGAGGTCGGAGAAGTCCCGGATCTCTTCGCGGGTGATCCGGCCGGCGACGAGTACGGCGCTGATCAGGGCATCCTCGCGGGACAGGAGTTCGCGGGCGCGGCCGACGTTGATCAGGGCCTGGCCCTGCTTGTCCATCTCCACGTTGTCGACGGCGGGGAGGTTGGCCAGCAGGGCGAAGCAGGGGTCGACCAGGCTGTTGTAGTGAGAGAGCGCCTGGGGCACGTTGACAGTGCCCTGCTCGACCGTCGTGCGCAGGGCGGGCAGGCCGTCGAGGGCGTCCAGGATCGCCGTGAGCCGCAGCGAGGTGCTCTCGCCCATCTCGTCGCGCACCTCGGAGTCCGCCGCGTGGTCGCGGAACTCGGCGACGGCCTTGTCGGTGGCGGCCCGGCTGCGTTCGAGGGCCGTGAGCGCGTCCGAGGCCCGTGGATCGGCCAGGTAGACGAGGGTCTGGCGGCGTTCCTGCTGGAGCACGCGAATGGTGTCCTCGGTGGGGAAGCCGATCTCCTCGACGATGTCCGCCACCCGGAAGAGCTCGCTGGCCTCACGGCCCGTCAGCACCGTGGCGAATGTCCAGATACCGGTCAGGGCCATCAGAGGCACGAGCAACAGCGCCACGATCTTCCGGCGGATCGATTTCCCGCGAAAGCGCATGGCCTCCCCCAGCTCGCCCCCCGCCGGCCCGGGGGTACACATGTGCGTCAACAAACGGCGAGAGCCTACTACCGACACACGGGTATCTCGAAGAGCCGTCCGAACGCACATCGCGCCGACTGCGAGTCAGGCATGGGGAGTTGTCCTCTCATTACGGGAGATTGCCTCCCGCTGTCGGCCACGTGGCTGCATCGCATCTCCTCGGTGAGGTTGGCTGGTTGGCCGGTTTTTTTCGTTCGGTGGGAATCTTCGGCGTACGTCGATCGTCTTTCTGTACGGGAATCGGGGGCGGAATGGGCTACAGGCCCCGCAGGCCGCTCCCGGTGGCGTAATTCGGAGGAAGTCGGGCACCTGAGGGGGGCCGGGTCGCGTGATCCCGGTGCCGATGGTCAACCGGCGGTGGGGAGTGAAGTGTTGATGGGCACGGCGGAGCGGCGCGTAGCGCCCGAGGATGATGTGGTGACGCCCGAGGCGGCGCCGCGGGGCGTTCAGGCACCGGATCGCGACGTCCTGGCGGGCGAGGGTGTCGCGGTGACGGAGCGGCAGCTCTCCTCCGGCGAGGAAGAGCGGGTGCAATACCAGCCGTTGTGGATCGAGGAGCCGGCACGCAAGCGGCGGCTGCCCGATCCGGTGCGGACTGCGGCGGTGCGCGCGGTCCTCATCATCGCGGTGACACTGATTCAGGCGATGGTGGCCTTCCTGTGCACCCTGGCCGGTTCATGGCTGGCGTTCCCCATGGTCCTGAGCAGCGTGGCCAGCACCGTCCTCGCGACCTGGGGCGTGCTGGACGTCTGGGTGACCCGGCAGGTGTGGAACCAGCGCAACGGCGTGGTGTCGGCCCCCAGCAGCACGGCTCGCTCGCTGCGGCGCGAACGACGCCGGGCCCGCCGCGAGGCGCGCACGGCCGAGCGCACACAGGAGCGGATACGCCGACGGGGTGGGGCGGGGCAACTGTCGCATCCCTAGCGCGAATCGGGGCCGGACCCGCGCGCTCACCTCGGCAGCAGATGCCGAGGTGAGGCGCAGCCCGAGCCGCAGACCGTGAGGCGGACGCTTTCCTCGACCTCGTGCCGGCCACATGCTCCCGCACCGTGTCTTTCCCGTGCCGTGGGCCGCGTGGTCGTGGCCGCGCCACGTGAGGCCTCTGGCGTGCCGAGCCGCCCCTCCGCCATCCTTCTGACCAGGCGTGTTGACCGTCACATTTGGCATACAACGCGGTCCTCCGGTTAGGCGCCCAGCCGCGAGGGCGCCCACCGCACGGCGCTGACCAGGAGGAACGAGAACATGCCCGAACTCTTCATCGGCGGAGCGTGGCGATCCGCGCTGGACGAGCGGAGTCGTGAGATCCGCTGCCCCGCCGACGGCAGCCTGGTCGCGGTCGTCGACGAGGCCGGCGGCAAAGACACCGTGAAGGCGATCGCGGCCGCGCGGCGCGCCTTCGACGAGGGCCCGTGGCCCACCACCCCCGCCGCCGACCGCGGTGACCTGCTCCTGCGCGTCGCCGACCTCCTCGTACGCGACAAGGACGCGCTCGCCCGCGCCGAGTCCCTCGACACCGGCAAGCGGCTGGTGGAGAGCGAGTACGACATGGACGACATCGCGAACTGTTTCCGCTACTTCGGGCGTGCGGCCGCGGCGGAAGCAGGCCGGGTCGTCGACACCGGCCAGGCGAATGTCGACAGCCGAGTCGTGTACGAGCCGGTAGGGGTGTGCGCACTCATCACCCCGTGGAACTACCCGCTCCTCCAGACCGCCTGGAAGGTGGCTCCGGCGCTCGCGGCCGGCAACACCTTCGTCCTGAAGCCGAGCGAGCTGACCCCGCATACGGCGATCCACCTGATGCGCCTCCTTCAGGAGGCCGGGTTACCGCCGGGCGTGGCCAACCTGGTGCTCGGCGCCGGCCCCGAGGCAGGTGCCCCGCTCGCCGACCATCCGGATGTGGACCTGCTCTCCTTCACCGGCGGTCTGCAGACCGGCCGCAGGCTGATGGCCGCGGCCGCCGGGACGGTGAAGAAAGTCGCGCTGGAACTCGGCGGCAAGAATCCGAACATCGTCTTCGCCGACGCCGATTTCGACACGGCCGTCGACATGGCGCTGACCGCGGTGTTCCTGCACTCGGGCCAGGTGTGCTCGGCGGGCGCCCGCCTGCTCGTGGAGGACTCGCTGCACGACCGGTTCGTCGACGAGGTCGTACGCCGGGCCAAGGAGATCCGGCTCGGCGGCCCGTTCGACGAGCGGGCCCGGACCGGGCCGCTGATCTCGGCGGCGCACCGTTCGAAGGTCGAGGAGTACGTCGCCAAGGGGCTCGCGGAGGGCGCGGTACTGCGCTGTGGGGGCGAGCGGCCGCGCGGCGACGCGTACGACAAGGGCTTCTACTATCTGCCGACCGTCCTGGACGAGTGCACGAGCACGATGTCCGTGGTACAGGACGAGTCGTTCGGGCCGGTGCTGACCGTGGAGCGGTTCAGCACCGAGGACGAGGTCGTCCGGCTGGCCAATGACACCGTCTACGGTCTCGCCGGCGCCGTATGGACGACGGACGAGGCCAAGGCCCAGCGGGTCGCGGCACGGCTGCGGATCGGCACGGTGTGGATCAACGACTACCACCCGTATGTGCCGCAGGCCGAGTGGGGCGGTTTCAAGCAGTCCGGCTTCGGCCGCGAGCTCGGGCCCTCGGGGCTCGCCGAATACCGCGAGGCGAAGCACATCTGGCGCAACACGGACCCCTCACCGCAGGGCTGGTTCGCCTGACTACCGAGAGCCGCTCCCTTAACTCCCGAGAGCCACTCCCTCCCCTCCCCACAAGGCCACCAGGAGTCCGCTCATGACGAAAACCGAGCAACCGACCGGACCGAAGAACTCCACCGACGACGCCGAGCTCGCCGAGTTCGGCTACAAGCCCGAGCTGAAGCGCACCCTCGGCAACTTCCACACGTTCGCCGCCGGCATCAGCTACATCTCGATCCTGACCGGCACCTTCCAGCTCTTCTACTTCGGTTACGGCAGCGGCGGCCCCGCCTACTGGTGGTCGTGGCCGATGGTGTTCGTGGGCCAGTTCATGGTCGCGCTGTGTTTCGCGGAGCTGGCGGCGCGCTATCCCGTCGCGGGCTCCGTCTACAACTGGTCGAAGAAGATAGGCAATCCGCACCTGGGCTGGCTCGCCGGCTGGATGATGCTGATCGCCTCCATCGTCTCCATCGCGGCGGTCGCGCTCGCCTACCAGTTGACGCTTCCGCAGATCTCCGACGTGTTCCAGCTCGTCGGGGACGGCACGGGCACGTACGACGTCGCGACGAACGCGGTGATCCTGGCCGCGGTGCTCATCCTCTTCACCACGCTGGTGAACGCCTTCGGCGTGAAGTTGATGGCGACGATCAACACCGCGGGCGTCTTCATCGAGCTCGTCGCCACCGTGGTCCTCATCGTGTTGTTCGCCGTCCACATCACACGTGGCCCCCAGGTCGTCCTGGAGACCAACGGCACCGGCGCGGGGCAGCCCTTCGGCTACCTGGGCGCGTTCCTGGTGGCGTCGCTGGCGTCGGCGTACGTCATGTACGGCTTCGACACGGCCGCCTCGCTCGGTGAGGAGTCGCTGGACCCGTCCCGCAACGCGCCGCGCGCCATCATCCGCGCGGTCGTGGCCTCCTTCGTCCTCGGTGGTCTGATCCTGCTGCTGGCTCTGATGAGTGTGTCCAGCCTGAAGGGCGAGCAGTTGTCCACGGACGGTCTGCAGTACATCGTCCTCGACGTGCTCGGCCCGACGGCCGGCAAGGCGATGCTGTGGTGCGTGCTGATCGCCGTCACGGTGTGCGCGCTGGCCGTGCACACGGCGGCGATCCGCCTCGCCTTCGCGATGGCCCGCGACAACAACCTGCCCGCGTCCTCGCTGCTGGCCAAGGTCAGTCCGCGCTTCCAGACTCCGGTGCTGCCGGCTGTGATCATCGGTGTGCTGGCCCTGGCGATTCTGGTCGTGAACATCCGTCAGCCGCAGATCTTCACCGTGGTGACCAGCATCGGCATCATCATGATCTATCTGGCCTACCTGGGCGTCACCGTGCCGATGCTGATCGCACGGGTGCGCGGGAAGTGGCAGCCGGCCAAGGACGGCAAGTTCTCGCTGGGCCGGTGGGGGCTGCTCGTCAACATCGGGGCCGTCGTGTGGGGCGGGGCCATGACGCTCAACCTGATCTGGCCGCGGGCGTCGGTCTACAACGCGACAGCCCCGTTCCACTGGTACCTGCGCTGGGGCGCGGTCCTCTTCGTCGCGATCATCGCGGGCGGCGGCTTCGCCTACTACTGGTTCGTCCAGCGCCACAAGACAGGTGTGCTCGCCGAGCACCGGCTGGCGACCACCGAGACCGACGCCGCGCCGCCCGTACCGCCCGCCCCGCCCGTCGCCTCCTCGGCGGCCGACTGAGCGCCGGCTCGCCGGGATCCGACGCAGCACTGCAACGCAAGGAGGTCAACTCCCCGTGAGCTCAGGAGAATTCGATTACGTCGTGGTCGGCGGCGGCACCGCGGGAAACGTGGTCGCGGCCCGGCTCTCCGAGGATCCGTCGGTCACGGTGTGCGTACTGGAGGCGGGACCCAGTGACGTCGGCGACGACGACGTCCTGAAGCTGGAACGCTGGATGGGCCTGCTGGAGTCCGGCTACGACTGGGACTACCCGGTCGAGGCGCAGGCCAGCGGCAACAGCTTCATGCGGCACGCGAGGGCGAAGGTCCTCGGCGGCTGTTCCTCCCACAACTCCTGTATCGCCTTCTGGGCTCCGGCGGAGGACCTCGACGACTGGGCAGCGGCGGGCTGTACGGGCTGGTCGGCGGCCGACCTCTTCCCGCTCTACCAACGCCTGGAGAACAACGACGCGCCCGGCGACCACCACGGCCGCACCGGCCCGGTGAAGCTGCGCACACTCAAGGGCGAGGACCCGTGCGGGAACGCGCTGCTCGAGGCGTGCGCGCAGGCGGGGATACCTACGACGCCGTTCAACACCGGAAAGACCGTGATCCGGGGCGCCAACTGGTTCCAGATCAACTCCGACGAGAACAACATCCGGCAGTCCTCGTCGGTGGCGTATCTGCACCCGATCATGGGCAAACGACCGAACCTGGAGGTGCGGACCGGGGTACGGGCGAAAAAGCTGGTGCTGGACGGGCGGCGCTGCGTCGGCGCCGAGTATCTGGACCCGGACCTGATCCACACCCGGACGGTACGCGCCCGGCGGGAGGTCATCGTCTCCTGCGGCGCCATCGACACGCCGAAGCTCCTGATGCTGTCGGGCATCGGGCCCGCCGAGCAGCTGCGGGAGGTGGGCGTGGACGTGGTCGTGGACTCGGCGGGCGTCGGCGAGAACCTCCAGGACCACCCCGAGGGCGTCATCATGTGGGAGGCCAAGCAGCCGATGACCACCACGTCCAGCCAGTGGTGGGAGGCGGGCATCTTCTACGACACCGAACCGGGCCTGGACCGGCCGGATCTGATGTTCCACTACGGGTCCGTGCCGTTCGACATGAACACCGCCAGGCATGGTTACCCCACGTCCGAGAACGCGTTCTGTCTGACGCCGAACGTGACGCGGGCCAAGTCCCGGGGGACCGTGCGGTTGCGTACCAGGGACTATCGGGACAAGCCGAAGGTGGACCCTCAGTACTTCAGCCACGAGCACGATGTGCGGGTGATGACGTACGGGCTCCGGCTCGCCCGGCAGATCGCCGCGCAGCCGGCCCTCGCCAAGTGGGCGGGGGCCGAGCTGGCGCCCGGGCCGGGCGTCCGGTCGGACGAGGAGTTGCTCGACTACATCCACAAGACGCACAACACCGTCTATCACCCGGCCTGCACGGTGAAGATGGGCGCCGACGACGACCCCGCAGCCCCGCTGGACGCGCGGCTGCGGGTGAAGGGGGTCGAGGGGCTGCGAGTGGCTGACGGGTCGGTGATGCCGGATCTCGTCACCGTCAACCCTTGCATCACGACGATGATGATCGGCGAGAAGTGCGCGGATCTCTTGAGGGCCGGCGCCTAAGGGGGTGCCTGGTCGGGTTGTGGGGCGGCTGCGGGCTGGTTGTGGCTGGTCGCGCCCCGCGGCGAAGCCGCAAATGTCACAGCCCCGCGCCCCTTAGAGCAAGGGCCGCAGCCCCGTTTACGAGGCACTGGATGTTGTCGGCCTCTTGAACATCCTTGTCGCCGTGATCTCGCTGTGTACCGCCTCCCCCGCCTGGGGCGGCTGGGGCAGGCCCGGGCGGAGGTGTTCCTCCACGCTGATGTACTTCAGGCCTGCGCGGAGGTCGGCGTCGTTGCGTAGGCGGATGACCAACGGGAACTCCGCCAGGGCCGTCGTATCGAAGAGGCCTGTGGTGTAGAGGAGTTGGACACCGAGGGCGTCCGACACCGCGCGCTGCAGCTCCAGCAGGTACGTCGCGTTGGCGCGGCCGATCGGGTTGTCCAAAAACAGCGTTCCCGCGTGGCGGTGCTTGTCCCGGCCTCGGTCGTTGCTGCGCAGCGCGGCCATCGTGCAGTACAACGCGATCGCGGCGGTGAGCAGCTGCCCACCCGAGAACACATCGCCCATCTGCCCCACGGGCACGCGCTCGGCGCGCAGCACGGCGTCCGGTTTGAGGATCTCTACGGCGACGCCCTTGGGCTGGAGGGCAGCGCTGACGCCTCGCAGCAGCAGGGACATGCCGTCGCGGCGCATGTCGGAGTTCTTCTTCACGGCCGCGCGGGTCGCCTCGTCGACGACCTCTCCGAGCCGCTCGGTGAGCGTGGCCTGGTCGGGCTCCTCGAAGCGGATGCGCAGGAACTCCTGGCCGGACCACTCGCCGAGTCCTTCGGGGAGGCGGGAGAGCCGCTGGGCGGACCGCAGGGTCGCGAGGGCCGACTCCACGAGCCCTCGCAGCCGGTCCACGATCGAGTCCCGGTTGCGCTCCAGCTGCGCCAACTCGTCCGTGAGGACCCGGAGTCGGGGTGCGAAGGCATCCGCCCACTTCTGCGCGTGCTCGGGCAACGCGGACGCGGGCAGCTCGCGGATCTGTTGGCGGGCGGGCGTGCGGACCTGCTCATAGCGCGTGGAGTTGGCGTGTCGTACGAGGATGTCACTGGCCTCGCGTACGGCACCCTCGGCAGCGGAGAGGTCGGCGGCGCAGCCGCGCAGGGAGCGGCGGGCCTCGGCGGCGGCTTTGCGGGCCTCTTCGAGACCGCCGGGGTAGGGCTCGGGCTCCTCCTGGTCGTCGTCCATGGTGTGGTCGCGCAGGAGGTCCCGGAGCAGGGCGGCGGTCTCGTCGAAGCCGCCGGCCGCGTCCTCGGCGGCGCGGTGGGACTCCAGCAGCTCGGCGTGGGCCTCGCGGGCCTGGGCCAACGCCTCGGTGCGCGAGGCGAGTTCAGCGGTGGCGGTGCGCAGCAGGGCCTGCGCGTGGTCGGCATCGCGCGGGAGCAGTTCGTCAGGCAGCTCGGTGTGCGCCTCGCCGTCCTCGGGGGCGTGCCGCTCGGCCTCGCCGCGCAACCGTCCGAGCTGCTCGCTCGCGGTGGACATCCGGGTTTCGAGGACCTGGACGAGTTCCTCGGCACGGGCCGCGGCCGCCTGCCGGGACGGCCCGTCGGAGCCGTCGGGCGACTGCAACAACTGTTCGGCGCGGTTGCGGACCTTGTTGGTCAGCCGGTCGAGTTCGGCGATCGCGGCGCTCTCGTCGCTCTCGGCCCGAGCCTGCTCGGCGCGCAGATCGGCGCCGACGCCAACCTTCTCGTACACCTGGGAGGCGGCGCGGTAGGCCTCGCGGAGGGCGGCGAGGGGCTGCTTGGGCGTGTCGGAGTCGGTCTCCGGTACGTCGTCGGGGGCGCCCGCGATCTCCGCGCGCTCGGCGCGCAGCGCACGCGCCGTGCGGCGGGCGTCGTCGGCGGCGCGCTGGGTGGCGCGGCGATCCTCGTCGGCGGCGCGGGCGCGCTCCAGGCAGGCCTGCGCGCGGGCCTCGGACTCGGTGGCCTCATCGGCGAGTTCGCGGAGCTTGGCCTGCCAGCCGGCGCGTTCACGCAGCCGGAAGGCGAGTCCGGCGAGGGCGTCGGCGGCGCGCCGGGCCTTCTGGGCGGCCTCCTGCCGTTCGTCGCGGACCTGGGACGCCTCGGCCGCCACTTCCTCGGCCTCGGCGCGTACGGTCCGCGCCTCCGCCAGTTCGGCCTCGGACTCCTCGGCGAACGCACGGGTCTCCCGCGCGGCCGTGGCCAACTCGGTGAGGCGCCCGGCCGGGCATCCCGTGCGCCAGGAGGCGAGCCGGGCGGCGAGCTCCCGGTCTTTGCCGAGCCGTGCCGCGAGCTGCCGGATCTCCTCGTCCCGTTCGGTCGCCCGCGCACGCAGCGCCTGCCGCTCCTCGTCGGCGGCGTGCTCGTCGTGCATGGCCGGGTTCGGCGGTACGAGGAAGACGTCACCGTCTCCGGAGTCCACGGGCGGCGTCGGCGCCAGCAGGGCCGCGGCCGTACCGACGGCCACGGCGGAGCGCGGGAGCAGTGCGGCGTCGCTCAGCGCCTCGCGGGCCCTGGCGTGCGAGTCCGGGTCGGTGATGATGACGCCGTCGACCAGCTCCGGCCGGGCGGCGAGCACGCGCGCGTGGTCGGTGGGGTCCACGGCCTGGGCGAGGTAGCGCCAGCCGGGGAGGGCCGGGATGCCGTGCTCGCCGAGGAACTCGACGGTCGCCAGGACGTCAGGGCCCGGCGGCAGCAGTCCGCCGTCACCGAGGGCGCCGAGGATGCGGGAGTCGTCGGCCGCGGCGGTGCGCAGCTCGAAGAGAAGGCGCTCGGCGGACGACACGTTCTCGTCGAGCAGTTCGCGCAGCTCATCGGCGAAGCGGTCCAACTCCTCGGCTGTGAGGGGGCCTTCGCCGCTGTCCTGGGTGTCGCCGTCCGCGGTGGTGCCGTCACGCCGCGGTTGCGGGATCGCCCTGCGCGCGCCCTTGCCGCCGAGGCCCAGCAGCTCGACCAGCCGCTCCTCCCCCGCCAGGGCCTCGGCGGTGCGGCGCTCCCCGTCGTACGCGCGCTCGGCGGCGATCGCCGCGTCCGCCGCGCGGGCGGCCGTCAGCTCGGCGCGGGACTCGGCGGAGGCCGCCTCCCGGGCGTGCTCGGAAGCGCGTCGTGAGGCATCGCGTGCGGTGTCCCAGGCGGCGACGGCCGTCTTCTCGGCGTCGCTGGCGGCGAGGGCGGCCCGGGCCGGGTCGGCATCCGGCGCGCTGTCGTCGAGCCAGCCCGCGCGGACCGCCTCGGCGGTCTCCTGTTCGACCTCGCCGAGCCGCTGTTTCAGGTGCCCGATCTCGCTGCGGGCGCGCTGTGCCTCGGTGGCGGCGGCCGTCGAGTCCCGGTACGCGGTCTCGCCGACTTCCTGCAGGGCGGCGGACCGCTCCTCCCCTTCGTTGGCGAGGTTCTCGGCGCTCTCGGCCGCGGCGTGCAGGGCGCGTACGAGGTCGACGGCGGCCTTGGCGCGGGCGGCGAGCGCCGGGGCGGCGTCCCTCTCGGCCTCCTGGATCGCGGCGGCGACACGCGCGACCCGGTCGGCGGCGGCCCGGTGTCTGAGCACGGCCTCCGCTGCCTGCCAGGCGGAGTGCAGTGTGCGGGCGTCGGCCAGCTCCCGTTTCTGCGCGGCGGCGGACTTCTCGGCGGCGGCCAGCGCCAACGAGGCGTGCCGATAGGCGAGTTCGGCCGCGATCAGTGCGCTGCGGTCGCGGGCGGCCTCGGTGTGCGTGACCGCGTACGCGGCGGCGGTGACCCGCTGGGCGAGGTCGGTGCCCCGCACCCGTTCCTGCGCGGCGCGCGCGGACAGCCGCCGGGCCAGGGTGCGGGTCCGCCGCTCGGCGCCCGCGTGGATGTCCCGCGCCCGCGACCGGGCTTCGGCAGCCTCGACGATCCGCCCGAGCAGATCCACCGACCCGGCCGTGAAGTCCCGCTCGGCGATCAGTTCCGCCCGCCGCCCCAGCTTGTTGCCGAAGCCGCCGACCAGGTCGGCGAGCCCGTCCGTGTCCCGCGTGTCGGTGACGGCCCGCAGCAGCAGGTCGGTGAAGTCGGAGTCCTTCTTCACCGCGAACAGACCGGCGGCCTCACCCTCGTCGGCGTTCATCTCCCGCTGGTACCGGAAGAGTTCGGGGTCGAGACCGAGCTCCGTCAGGTGTTCGTTCCAGCGGTCGTGGATCTCCTCCCAGTGCGCTTCGAGGTGCGGATACGCCTTCCCGGCCTCGGTGAGGGCGTCCCGGAAGCCCTTCATGGTCCGCCGCCGCCCCTGCGCGCCGGACGCGCCCTCCACGGGCGGCCGTACGGCGGTGGACTCGGCGACGGGAAGGTTGTCCAGGCTCAGCCCCGGCCCGGGCCGGAAGGAGTACCAGGCCTCGGCGAACTTCCTCGGGTCGTTGGAGACCTGTCGTCCCCGCCACTCACTCACCTTGCCGACCACGACACACTCACCGGTCAGCGTGTGCTGCCACTCCAGCGCGACATGCCCGCAGTCGTCCGCGAGCAGGAACTTCCGCAGCACACCGGAGCTGGCACCGCCCAGCGTGTTCCGGTGGCCCGGCAGCATCACCGAGAAGATCAGCTTGAGCAGGACCGACTTGCCGCCGCCGTTCTCCAGGAAGAGCACACCGGCGGGTGCGGGCCGGCGCGGCGGCCCGGTGGGCTCCTCCTCGAAGAACTCCGCCTGCTGTGGCGCGGGGTCGGGCACGGGCTCGCCCACACCCCTCAGGTCCAGCACGGTGTCGGCGTAACGCGCACCGGCCGGCCCGATGGAGTAGAGGCGGACCCGGGACAGCTCGTACATGGCGGCGGACTTTCGCGGTCGTGACGGTGGTTCGTGAAGCCGGATGTCAGGCGGAGGGGGATGAGGGGGACGAGTGGAACGGCAACCCGGCGTCGGCCACCAGCTCCAGATCTTCGGTGTCCTCGGCGGGCAGCAGGGTCGCCGTGCCGTCGGTCACCGGGACGATGCCCAGTTCCAGCAGCTCGGCCATGGCCGCACTGCCCGCCATGTCCCGCACCTGGAGCTGATAACGGGCGGTCGTCCGGTACGTGCCCCCGTTGTCGTCGCCCGTGCGCTGCAGGAACCCCGAGTCGGTGAGGAAGCCCACCGCCTTGCCGACGATGCCGGTGGTCGACCCCGCGAGCCGACGCGCGTCCTTGGTGGCGCCGGTGGAACTGCGTCGCGCCCAGATCCGCCAGGCCGCCTCCAGCCCCGGTGCGTCGCTGGCCGGGTCGGTGTTCTCCCCCTGTTCCTCGGCCCGTTCCTCCAGCCGCCGGCAGGCCTGCCGTACGAAGGCGTCGACCCCGTTGACCGACACCCGCCCTATGTACCCGTCGTCCGCGAGGTCCTCGGGCCGCGGAAAAGCCATGGCGGCAACCGCGAGATGAGCGAGCCCATGCAGAAACCGGTCCACCGAGTCCGCCGAGGTCCGCCGTGCGTAGTCCCCCATCCGCACGGCGAACACGGAGTCCTCGGCGGCGGTCACAGCCATGCCCGCCCGTGGCGACACCTCCAGCACGACCAGCCCGAGCCCGGTGGCCACGGCATCGGCGAGCCGGGCGAAAGCGGGGTCCTCGCGGTAGCGGCGCAGCAATTCGCCGTATTCCTGGTCACGGGCAGGCTGAAGCTTGGGCTGAAGCCCAAAGGCGACGAGCCGAGCGGCATCGGCGGCGTCGGCGGGAGTGAGGGCAGCAGCCACGGGAGCAACTGCGGCTTCCGGCTCACTCCACTCGACGTGCTCGCTCACGGCAGAAACTCCTTGATGTGAAAACAGGGGGTACGGGCAGCAAGGCCAGGGGCGCGGGGCTGTGACATCTGCGGCTCCGCCGCGTGGGCGCGACCAGCCACTGACGGCTCGCAGCCAACAACGATCCCGCAGCTCAACGGTGCTCTCATGCCGCCTCCGTACGGTCCGCCGCCATCCCCACCGCATCCAGGAGAGCCGTCCCCACGATCAAATCGGCCCCACCGAACTCCGGATCGTCCAGCTCCGTCCCGTCATCCACAGCGAAGAGCAACTTCTCCTCCCCCTGCCGATAAGCCGTACCAACCGGCGGACTGGCCGCATGCACAGCCAAGAGGGCAACCAGATAAGGCAGTTCGGGATCGGACCGCCGCGCCTCCGCCAACAACCCCGACAACCGCCGAGGCGCATCCGCAGGCAGATCCAGCAGCTCCTTGGCCACAGCGAGCTGCTCCTCACTGAACCGGCTGTCATCCGGCGTGGCGATCAGATCCGGCTCCGGCATCTCCGCCCCGAGATGCTCCCGCTCCACCGGCGGCGTGAACAGCAACTCGACAAGGTCCCCGACCCGCACGGACCCCGGCGTACGCAACCCGGTCCCGCGAGAGAAGAACGCGTCGGTCACCCGCCGAGCCTGCTCCACCGGCAACGGCAGCAGCGGCGCGATCAGATGCCCGTAGAGATCTATCCCCGACGTCGTCATCGGCGTGGCGAAGGCCTGCCGATCCTGCTCGGCGCGGAACAGCGGCCCCGCCTCCAGCAGCCGCGACTGCAACTGCGTGTGGCGCCGGATGCAGTCCTTGACGATGTCCACCAGCTCGGCGGCGCGCCGCTTCTGCTCCGGGTCCTCGGACTCGTCCCGGGCCCTACGAATATTCGTGAGGATCGCGTTCTCGTGGCGATACCGGTCGGCGACATGGTCGAGTGCCTCGGCGATCATGTCGGGCACGGCCTGGAGCCAGTCCACCGCGCGGACATTGCGCCGGGTGGCGTCCAGCGCCTTGCGCAGCGTCTCCGAGTACTGCACGGTCCGGTATCGCGCCTGCTCGGCGGCGAGCTGGGCGTCGGCGAGCCGACCCCGGCTGATCAGCACCTCCAGCTTGACCTCGGCGGCGATCTGGGCGCTGGTGACATCGGTGTCGAGGGCGCCCACGAGGACGTTGACGGCCTCGTCGGTCGTACGGAGGTAGACGCCGCCCCCGTATCCGGGGACCTCTTCGATCAGCTTGAAGTCGTAGTCGCGGCGCACATAGGTGCCGTCCGGCGCGAACGTCCCGTACACGGCCCGGAAGCCGCGGTCGACGCTGCCGACGTTGATCAGGTTCTCCAGGACCCAGCGGGCCACCCGCTCGTGCTCCTCGAGGGGCCGCCGCGGGGCCTGGGCGGCGATGCGCGGGATGAGCCGGGCGACGATCTGGTCGTGGTCGGCGCCCGTGTCGAAGTCCATGTTCAGTGTGACCAGGTCGATGGCGGCGAGGGCGACCTCGGCCATCCCGTACACCGAGTACTCACCCGCGAGGTTCGCCTTGCGGGCGTCCAGGTCGTGCAGCGGCGCGGTGCAGGCGAGCGCGCGCAGCCGCCGCGCCAGTCCCTCGTCGGCGGCCGGGCCCAACGCGGGGCGCGGCCCCGCGCTGAACTGGGGCGGAACACTGTCCGTCGATTCGGGTGAAGTCACGGTGCACAGATTAGGTGCTGGGTCTGACAACGACCCAAATCGTGCCGCCGCGCCAGGCGGGGACCGCGCGAGGCCAGGGCCTCCGTCTCAGGGGACGTCGGCGACCCGGCGCCCGTACACCTCCACCAACCCCTTCAGCGAGTCGTCGAGATAGGCCGCCAGCATCTCCTCGGCCTCGTCGCGCTCACCCTTCTGCAGCCTCTGGAGGATCAGTAGATTTCGCGCCAGATACGGCTCGTACAGTTTGCGCGGATTGTCCACCACATGGAACGCCAGCCGGAGTTCGGCGAAGACGCTGCGCATCAGTTCGTCGGTACGGGCGCTGCCGGCCAGGGCGACGAGTTCGCGGTGGAAGTGGATGTTGGCGGTGGAGACGCCTTTCCAGTCATTCTCGTGCGCCGCCCGCTGCCCCTCCTGGACGGCTTCGGCGAGCCCGTCGAGACCGTACGGCGGCGATCCGAGCCCACGCACGACGGCGCACTCGACGAGGCGGCGGGTGCGGTAGATGTCCTCGACGTCCTCGACGGTGAGCACGCGTACGAAGACCCCGCGGTTGAGCTCGTGCACGAGCAGGCGTTCGTGGGTGAGCAGGCGGAACGCCTCGCGGAGGGTGTTGCGGGAGACACCGAGGGCGCCACCGATGCTGTCCTCGGACAGCCGTGTGCCGGGCGGGAAGAAGCCCTCGGCGATCCGGCTCCGGAGGATGTCCGAAACCCGCTCGGCGGTGCTGGTGCGCCCGAGGAGGGCTCGATCGTCGGCAAGATCCGTCAATTCGGCGGCCATGCCCGGAATTCAACCGCAGACACAAGAACGAAACAACATGGGTATTGAGGGATCGTTCAACAATCCTCTACCTTGCTGGACAGCACGGCACGGCTCAGTCCTCAAGCACCCTCCGTCCCTCACTGCGAGGTGCCCATGAGCACGACCCCTCCCTCCCCCGCCACGACGACCACAGCCCTGCCCAAGTCGGGCGAACAGGCCCCGGACGGCGGCGCGTTCGGCTGGCTGCGCGCACTCGGGCCGCAGGGCCGCCGCGCGTTCGGCGGCGCGTTCGGCGGCTATGCCCTCGACTCGTACGACTACTTCACGCTGCCGTTGAGCATGGTCGCGCTGGCGGCCTACTTCGGCCTGGACAGCGGCCAGACGGGCCTGTTCACCACGGTCACGCTGGTCGTCTCGGCGATCGGTGGCGCCGCCGCGGGGGTGCTCGCGGACCGGATCGGGCGGGTGAAGGCGCTGATGATCACCGTGGCCACGTACGCGGTCTTCACGGTGGCCTGCGGCTTCGCGCCCAACTACGAGACGCTGCTGGTGTTCCGGGCCCTTCAGGGTCTGGGCTTCGGCGGTGAGTGGGCGGTCGGCGCGATCCTGGTCGCCGAGTACGCGAGCGCCAAACACCGGGGGCGCACGCTCGGCGCGATCCAGAGTTCCTGGGCCGTCGGCTGGGCGCTGGCCGCGATCGTCTACACCGTCGTGTTCTCCCTCGCCGACGAGGACCTCGCCTGGCGCATCATGTTCTGGACCGGCGCCCTGCCCGCGCTGCTCGTCGTCTGGGTGCGCCGTCAGGTCAAGGACGCCCCGGAGGCGGCCGCCGCCCGCGAGAAGAGCACCGAGAAGGGCTCTTTCGCCGCGATCTTCCGGCCCGCCACGGCCACCGCTCCCGGTCTGCTGCGCACGACCGTGTTCGCCGTGCTGCTCTCCACCGGCGTCCAGGGCGGCTACTACACGCTGGCGACCTGGGTGCCGACGTACCTGAAGACCGAGCGCGACCTGTCCGTCGTCGGCACCGGCGGCTACCTCACGTTCCTGATCTCCGGTGCCTTCATCGGCTACCTCACCGGCGGTTATCTCACCGACCGGCTGGGCCGCAGGCGCAACATCTGGCTCTTCGCGATGCTCTCGGCGATCTGCATCCTGGCGTACGCGAACATCCCCAGCGGCGCCAACACCCTTCTCCTGGTGCTCGGTTTCCCGCTCGGGTTCTGTATGTCGGCGATCTTCAGTGGCTTCGGCTCGTTCCTGAGCGAGCTGTATCCGTCGGCCGTACGCGGCACCGGGCAGGGCTTCACATACAACACCGGGCGCGCGGTGGGCGCCGTCTTCCCGACGACGGTCGGTTTCCTCGCGGACAGCTGGGGCGTGGGCGGCGCGCTGGTCTTCGGCGCGATCGGTTACGGCCTCGCGGCGGTGGCGCTGCTCGGTCTTCCGGAGACGCGCGGAAAGGAGCTCGTGTGAACCACGTGACCACCACCCAGGACCGTCCCTCTGCCCTCGTCCATGACCGTCCCTTGACCCTCGTCGACCCGCACGCGCACGCGTGGACCCCCGACAAGGCTCGCGCCCGGTTCCGCTCGGGGGTGTCGGGTCCCACCGCCGGGGTCGCAGCCGGCCGCACCCAGGCGAACCTGATCTCGGTACCGGCCGACTGGGCCTACGACATGCTGCTGTTCTGCCAGCGCAACCCGAAGCCGTGCCCGGTGCTCGACGTCACGGACGCCGGTTCGTGGACGACTCCGCTGGCGGAGGGCGCGGACCTGCGCACCGATCTGCCGCGCTACCGCGTCTGGGAGCACGGCGAGTTGGTGGCCGAGCCCACCGACGTGGTCGATGTCTGGCGGGACGACCTGGTGTCGTTCCTGATCGGCTGCAGCTTCACCTTCGAGTGGGCGCTCAGCGAGGCGGGTGTCCCGATGCGCCACATCGAGCAGGGCCGCAATGTCCCCATGTACGTCACCGGCCGCCAGTGCCGCCCCGCAGGGCGGTTGCGCGGCCCCATGGTGGTGTCGATGCGCCCGGTGCCGCCCGCGCATCTGGCCGCCGCGATCCGGGAGAGCAGCCTGCTCCCCGCCGTGCACGGCGGCCCGGTGCACTGCGGCGAGGCGGCGGGCCTCGGCATCGCGGACATGTCCCGCCCGGACTTCGGCGACCCGGTGGAGGCCGAGCCGGACGACATCCCGGTGTTCTGGGCCTGCGGGGTCACCCCACAGGCCGCGGTGATGGCCTCGCGCCCGCCGTTCGCGATCACCCACGCACCGGGCCAGATGTTCGTGACCGACGCCCGTGACGAGCAGTACCGCGTGGCCTGACCGGCGGAAAGCCCGCCGGGGATGACCAGCAGAATGGGAACCATGATCTCCATCGATCTCAACGCCGACCTCGGCGAGGGCTTCGGCCGCTGGCAGCTGACCGACGACGAGCAACTGCTGTCCGTCGTCACCAGCGCCAACGTGGCCTGCGGCTTCCACGCCGGGGACGCGGCCACCATGCGGAAGGTGTGCGAGTTGGCGGCCGAGCGCGGCGTACGGGTCGGTGCCCAGGTGTCGTACCGCGATCTGGCGGGGTTCGGGCGGCGCGCGATGGACGTGCCTCCCGACGAACTGACGGCCGAGGTGGCGTACCAGATCGGCGCCCTGGAGGTCTTCGCGCGCGCGGCGGGCACGCGCGTGTCGTACGTGAAGCCGCACGGTGCGCTCTACAACCGTGTCGTGCACGACGAGGAGCAGGCGGCGGCGGTGGTCGACGGAGTGGTCCTCGCCGACGCCACGCTGCCCGTTCTCGGCCTGCCCGGCTCTCGCTTTCTCAAGGTGGCCGAGCGGGCCGGGCTGCCTGCCGTCACGGAGGCGTTCGCGGACCGCGCGTACACGGACCAGGGCACCCTGGTTCCGCGCGGTCAGGGCGGTGCCGTGATCACCGACGCCGACGCGGTGGTCGAGCGGTCCGTCGACCTGGCCCGCACCGGCACGGTCGTCTCCCACTCCGGGGAGCGCATCCCCGTCCGCGCGCGCTCCCTGTGCCTGCACGGCGACACACCGGGCGCGGTGGAGCTGGCCCGTCGGGTGCGGGCCGAGCTGGCGGCCTCGGGCGTACCCGTGGAGGCGTTCGCATGAGGGCGCTGCCGGTCGGGGACCGCGCGCTGCTGATCGAGGTGGCCACGGGCGAGGAGGCCGAGGCCCTGCACGCCGAGCTCCTGCGCCGCCGCGCGACGGGTGAGCTCTCGGTGGCCGAGATGGTCCCCGCGGCCCGTACGGTCCTTCTGGACGGCCTCGACGCCCCGTCCCGCCTCGCCGAGCGCCTCGCCTCCTGGGAGATACCGCCCGTCCCCCGGCGCGCGGAGGACGTCGTGGAGATCCCCGTACGGTACGACGGTCCCGATCTGCCGGACGTCGCCGCCCACTGGGGTGTCGACGAGGCCGAAGTGGCCCGGATCCACGCGGCGGCCGAGTTCCGGGTCGCCTTCTGCGGTTTCGCACCGGGCTTCGGCTATCTCACCGGGCTGCCCCGCGAGGTGCCGCGCCGGGCCACGCCGCGCACGGCCGTCCCGGCGGGTTCCGTCGCCCTGGCCGGCCCGTACACCGGTGTCTACCCGCGCTCCTCCCCGGGCGGCTGGCAGCTGATCGGTACGACGGACACGGTCCTGTGGGACCACGCGCGCGTGCCGGCCGCCCTGTTGGCGCCGGGCACCCGCGTCCGCTTCACACCGGTGGCGGCGGCGTGACCGACCGCGCCCTCGCCGTCGTCCGCGCCGGCGCGCTCACCACCGTCCAGGACCAGGGGCGGCCCGGCCATGCCCACCTCGGAGTGCCGCGTTCGGGCGCCCTCGACGCGCCCGCGGCCACCCTGGTGAACCGCCTGGTGGGCAACCCCACGGAGGCGGCCGTCCTGGAGACCACCCTCAACGGCTGTTCCGTACGCCCCCGCTCGACGGTCACCATGGCCGTCGCGGGCGCCCCCTGCCCCGTCACCGTGGACGGCCGCCCGGCGCCCTGGGGAGCCCCCGTACGGGTCCCCGGCGGCGCCCTGCTCGACATCGGGGCCGCGCGCTCCGGCGTAAGGAGCTATCTCGCCGTCTCCGGCGGTGTGGCCGTCGAGCCGGTGCTGGGCAGCCGCTCGACCGACCTGCTGTCGGGCCTCGGTCCCCCACCACTGACGGACGGCACCGTGCTCCCCCTGGGACGGCCCAGCGGGGCGCACGCGCGCGTGGACGTCGTTCCGCATCCGGCGCCGCCCTCGGAACTCGTCCTGCGCGTCACGCTGGGCCCCCGCGAGGACTGGTTCACGGACGCGGCCCTGGGCATCCTCACCACGCGCCCCTACGCCGTCTCGTCCGCGAGCAACCGCATCGGCCTGCGTACGGAGGGACCCGCCCTGGAGCGTTCCCGGGCGGGTGAACTCCCCAGTGAGGGAATGGTGCTGGGCGCCGTCCAGGTGCCGCCGGACGGCCGCCCGGTCGTCTTCCTCGCCGACCACCCGACCACCGGCGGCTACCCGGTGATCGCGGTCGTCCACCCGGCGGACCTGCCCGGCGCGGCCCAGGCCACCCCGGGCACACCGGTGCGGTTCGTCGCCGTACGGCACCGCCGCTGAGCATCGTTCCGGCACCGCCGCTGAGCATCGTTCCGGCACCGCCGCTGAGCATCGTTCCGGCACCGCCGCTGAGCATCGTTCCGGGGACCGCCGCTGAGCATCGTTCCGGGGACCGCCGCCGAGCTTCGTTCCGGGGCCCGCCTCACGCCACCTCCGGCCGGTGTTCCGGCCCGGACACCGACAGCGCCGCCAGCGCCGACGCCACCGCATGGGAGGCGGACAGGTCCAGCCGGGCGCTGGTGCCGCGGGCCTTGTGGCGTACCTCGGCGGCGGCCAGCGTGAGGAGCTGCGGAAGCAGGTCGGTGCACCGCCGGGCGACCCAGCCCGTACCCGCCGTGGCCAGCCACCACAGGCTGGCACCGCGGGTGGGCACGGGGAACTCGGGCTCGGGGGAAGGGCCGGGCCCCGTCGCGATCCCCGTCTGCGCGAGCAGGGCGTGGAAGCGGACGGCGAGCTGCCGATGCCCCCGCTCGCCGGGGTGCAGCCGGTCGGCGCTCCACATCGCGCGGTCCGTCAGCCAGGCGCCCTCCGAGGCGTGCAGATGGACCGCCCCGTAGCGCTCGGACAGCGCGTGGACCACGGTGTTGACGGCCCGCTGCCGCCGGGCGAGCGGCCTGGCGAGCGCTCCGGGCAGGCCGAGCATGGCCCCGGGGTCGGGCAGACAGGCCGTGAGCAGCAGGGTCTCCCGCTCCCGGAAGGTCCGGTACACCCCGTCCAGGCGGGCGGCGACGGCGTGGATGTCGAAGGTGCAGCGCAGGGTGTCGTTGACGCCGATGACGACGGAGGCGATGTCCGGGCGGAGTTCGAGCGCGGCGGGCAGCTGCCGTTCCAGCACGTCGCGGGTCTGGGACCCGCTGAGGGCGAGGTTGGTGAAGTCCACGGCGGGGCCGAGCCCCTCGGCGAGCAGGGCGGCCCAGCCCCGCCAGCCTCCTCCGACCGGGTCGCCGACGCCTTCGGTGAGGGAGTCGCCGAGGGCCACGAAACGGAGGGGTCTCATCCGACGCCCTCCCATATCGAGCGGGCCGGGCGCCCGACGCTCGCGTCGTGCGCGGTGAGGAACGCGTCCACCGCGGTCTGCCAGCCGAAGCACTCGGCACGCGCGCGTGCCGCTTCCCTGCGCTCCCGCTCCGGGCGGTCCAGCAGGAGTTCGACGGCGTCTGCGAAGGACTCGCCGGTGTCCGCGGCCGTCGCCCCGGCCGAGCCGACGACCTCGGGCAGCGCGGACGAGGAGCTCGCCACCACCGGCGTGCCGCAGGCCATCGCCTCCAGCGCGGCGAGCCCGAACGTCTCGGCGGGGCCGGGCGCCAGGCACACATCGGCGGAGGCCTGCAGGCCGCCGAGCATGTCGCGGTCGGCCACATGCCCCAGGAAGGTCACCGGCAGCCCCTTGGCCCGCTGTTCGAGCCGGCCCCGCAGCGGCCCGTCCCCGGCCACCACCAGCACGGCCCGCTGTCCGCGCCGCAGCAGCGCCTCCAGCGCGTCGATCGCCGTACCGGGCCGCTTCTCCACCGACAGCCGGGAGCACATCACCAGCAGAACCTCGTCCACGCGCGCGTGCCGCTCCCGCAGCGCCGGATCCCGCAACGCGGGGTCCCGCCCCTCCAGGTCGACGCCCAGCGGGGCCCGTACGACGTTCCGGGCGCCGATCCGCACGAACTCCCGTTCCGCGAACTCCGTGGTGCACACCACCCGTGAATAGGTGTGGGCCGTACGGACGTTGAGGGCGTCGGCGGTCCGCCGGGCCATCGCCTCGGACAGCCCCCAGGTGCGCAGCACACCGTCGGCGGTCTCGTGCGAGACCATCACGGCTGGCACCCTGGCCCGGCGCGCCCAGGCCCCGGTCCAGCGCAGCGTGGTGCGGTCGGAGACCTCCAGGCGGTCGGGCTCCAGCGACTCCAGGAGCCTGGCCACCCGCCGCTTGTCCACGAGGACCCGGTAGCCGCCGGTGCCGGGCAGCAGCGGGCCGGGCAGGGTGATGATCCGCCCCTGCTCGGTCTCGCGGTCGGTGTGGCGCTCACCGGGGACGACCAGCACCGGCTCGTGCCCGGCCGCCTTGAACCCCTTGCCCAGCTCGCGCAGCGCGGTGCGCAGCCCGCCCGAGGCGGGCGCCACGAAGTTGGCGAGGCGCACGATCCGCAGGCCGTCGGTCCGCCGACTCATGCCGCCACCACCGTCCGCGCGGCCAGCACATCGGCGTAGTGCCCGATGAGCTGATCGCCGACGGCCGCCCAGGTGCGGCCCTCGACCATGGCCCGGCCGGCGGCCCCGTACGCGGCCCGCAGCGCCGGATCGGCGGCCAGCGAACACACGGCGTCCCGTACGGCGGCAGCGTCGCGCGGCGGCACCAGAAGCCCGGTACGGCCGTGGGCCACAAGGTCCAGCGGGCCGCCGGCGGCGGGGGCGACGACGGGCACGCCGCTCGCCATGGCCTCCTGGACGGTCTGGCAGAAGGTCTCGAACGGGCCGGTGTGGGCGAAGACGTCCAGCGAGGCGAAGATGCGGGCGAGATCGTCGCCGGTGCGGCGGCCCAGGAAGACGGCGCCCGGCAGGGTCTCGCGCAACCCGGGTTCGCTGGGCCCGTCGCCCACGACGACGACGCGCACACCGTCCAGACCGCACACCCCGGCCAGCAGTTCGACCTGCTTCTCCGGGGCGAGGCGGCCGACGTAGCCGACGATCAGCTCGCCATCCGGGGCCAGCTCGCGGCGCAGTGCCTCGTCGCGCAGGTCGGGGCGGAAGCGGACGGTGTCGACGCCGCGTGGCCACAGGCTGACCCGGGGCACGCCGTGGGCCTCCAGGTCGCGCAGGGCCACGGTGGAGGGGGCGAGGGTGCGGTCGGCGGCGGCGTGCACGGAGCGGATGCGCCGCCAGGCCGCCGCCTCACCGGCGTGCACGTAGGTGCGGGCGTAGCCGGCGAGGTCGGTCTGGTAGATGGCGACGGCGGGGATGCCGAGGCGCGCGGCGGCCGCCATGCCGCGCACACCGAGGACGAAGGGGCTGGCCAGGTGGACGATGTCGGCCCGGTGTTCGACGATCGCCGCGGCGACTCTGCGGCTGGGCAGGGCGACGCGGACCTGGGGGTAGCCCGGGAGCGGAAGGGAGGGCACGCGGACGACGGGGCACGGCGCCTGAAGATCGGCTGCGGCTCCGACGCCGGAGGCGGTGGTCGGGGCCACGACGAGCGGGGCGTGACCGCGTGCGACAAGGTGCCGCGCGGTCTGCAGGGCGCAGTGGGCCACGCCGTTCACATCGGGGGGAAAGGACTCGGTCACTATGACGACACGCATACGGGTGTTGTCGTCGTGCTGGACGTGGCCGCGTCAACGTGGATCTTTCCGGGCGGGGAACGTCCCATGAGCGTTGCGCTGCACACCTGTCCGGGTCAGCCCGCGTCCATGCCCTCCTGACCTCCGAGTCGCCTGGTGTTCACATTGCGGGCATGTCAGGTCCGATACGGCTGCGTACGGCTGTCTGGACCTCGGCCTCCTCGGCGGGGTCCGCGGCCAGGCGGCGGAGCTGGTCGACGACGCGGGCGTCACCTGTCTCGGCGTGCCGGGCGGCGATCTCGCGGGTGGTCTCCTCGCAGTCCCAGAGGCACTCGACGGCGAAGCCGGCCGGGAAGGAGGGGTCGGTCGCGGCGAGCGCACGGGCGGCGCGGCCACGTAGGTGGGAGGAGGCGGTCTCGCGGTAGATGTGGCGCAGCACGGGGGCGGCACAGACGATGCCGAGCCGTCCGGTGCCGTCGACGAGGGTCCACAGGGTCGGCGCGTCGGGGCCTTCGCCCCGTACGGCCTCCCGCAATGCGCCCAGCACCAGATCGCTGTCCTTGGTGCCGCCCCGACAGGCGAGCATGCGCCCGGCGGCCGCGCCCAGCGCGTCCGGCCGGTGCACCCAGCCGCGGGCTCGGTCGACGGCGGCCATACTGCGCATCCGTTCGAACGCGTCCACGGCGGCGTCCACGACCATTGTCGTGCCATCGGTCACCGCGCCCTCGATCAGGTCGAGGGCTTCGGGATCGTTGCCGTCGGCGAGGTAGCGCAGGGCGGTACAGCGGGCGCCGTCGTCGCCGGACCGGGCGGCCTCCAGGATCTCCGGCCGGTCCTCGGGTGCCGCGACGGCCGCGAGACACCGGGCGGCCGGCACATGGAGCACGGCTCCCCGTTCGATGCCCTGTTGGGCCCACTCGAACACGGCGCTGACGCTCCACCCCGGCCGGGGCCCGCTCGGTCGCATCTGCCGCTGCCAGCGGTCGAAGGACCCGGCCTCCTGCGCAGCACGCACGCGTGTGGCGATCGCTTCGCGGGGGTCCTCGGCCCACAGCCGCCAGGGCCGGGGCTCGAAGGCGTCCCGGACGACGGCGGCGAGTTCGGCCTCGCCCTCGGGATCGGTGGTGAAGCGGGCCAGGACGGGTTCGGCGAGGGCCCGTAGCCCTTCGTCGTCGTCCCTGAGGGCCAGCTCGTCCAGAGCCCAGGCCCAGCTGGTGCCCACGGCGGCGTACCTGCGCAATAGTTCGAGCGCGTCCCGCCTGCCGTATGAGGCGAGGTGCCCGAGGACCGCGAGGGCGAGTCCGGTGCGTGACTCGCAGGTGTCGAGCACGTCCTCGGCGTCGAAGAGGTGCCGCTCAATCTCGTCGAGCTCGCCACTCAGGTCGAGGTAGAGCCGGGCGTAGTACAGGGAGCGGTTCTCCACCTGCCAGTCGTGGCGGGGGTCGCTCAGCACACAGTGGTTCAGCGCCGCGAGCGCCTCGGCCCGCGGGGCGGTGAGCGCGTGCAGCGTGCCGTCGCCGCGGCCTCGCTGCAGCAGGCCGAGCAGCGTACCGCTGGGCGCTATGACCGGTTCGAACATGGGAAACAGCCTCACATCAAGCGTCGACGCAACCGGGATCTTGCTTTACCTGGCCGCGTGACAACACGTCGGGGCGCCCGCCGTTTCCTGCTTGCTGTAGACCATTTTCCTCTGCCTCTCGTCAGTGGCCCATGCGGACCGCATCACGGTCCACGTGGTGCGGCAACACCTGCCCAGCCATCGCGTCCGTGAATCACGACGTCATGATGACCCGGCGGTTCTTCCTGCCGCGACCGAAATTTCCGGCGGCCCTGTACCGCCTCCCCCGTATCTGTTGTTTTTCCTGGTCAGAACATGTGGATCAGTGTGCGCCGAACAGTTCGAGCAGTTCGGTCTTGCCGAACATCCGGGCGGTGTCGACCGCGTTCGGCGTGCCCGCGAGCGGGTCGGCCCCGCCCGCCAGGAGAACCCGGATGACCCCTTCCTCGCCCTTGAAAACCGCCCCGGCGAGGGGAGTCTGGCCTCGGTCGTTGACGCGGTCGGCCTCGCCGCCACGCGCCAGGAGTTCCTGGACGGCGTCGGCGTGACCGTGGTAGGCGGCGAGCATCACGAGCGAGTCGCCGCGGTCGTTGGTGAGGTTGGCCGGAACACCCGCGTCCACATATGCCACGAGCGCCTCGGTCTCGCCCCGCCGGGCCAGATCGAAGATCTTGGTCGCCAGCTCCACGACCTCGGAGTCGGGGGCTTCGCTCATCGCCGGGACCACCTCTCACTACGCGCCGTACGCTCCAGAAGCAATCGCCAGAGTACTGGCTCCTCGCGCACTTGAGCGGTGACGGCCGAGGCAAAGATCACATCGAGCCGGGCCGGACGCAACAGCCCAGCCCGTACGGCGCAACAAGGACTCAGCCACTCAGGTGAAACAAGCCGAATTTCACCCAATTGCACCTTTAATCATATGGATACATGCGGTGACCCTGGAAGAACTCATGGTGACTGTCCCCACCAACCAGGAGAGCCCGCATGATCCTCAATATCTCCGGCGTCGTCCTGCTCGGCGTCATCGTCTTCCTGTTCTTCCGCAAGGACGGCCTCAAGGCCTCGCACTGCATCGTCGTCACGCTGTTCGGCTTCTACCTCGCCAGTACGGGCATCGCCCCGAGCATCACGGCGGGCGGCGAGAGCCTCGCGAGCCTCCTCGGCGGGATCAAGTTCTGACCCCGTACCCATCCGTACGCACCTCCAGGAGACAGCCGTGGCCCGGGTCACTCTCCCCCGCATTCTGAGCAGCGGCAGCACGCACCTCACCAGGAGCCGGGAGCTGGCCCGGACGGCGGCCGACGGCGCCACCGACGTCCTCCATCCGCTGATCACGATCGCCCGTGGACTGCGCCGGCTGGCCGCGGCCGGGCGGCGCAGGTGGGCCGAGACCCCGAAGGACCGGCGCGGGTCACTGCTGTTCCTGGCGGCCTCGATGCTCCTGGTCGTGACCCTGGTGCCGTACGGACCACTGCTCGCCGTCATCGCGCTGATGGCGGCGGCAGCCTGGTCGGGCCGTGAGCGCGGCGCCCAGGAGGCCGGCCCGGACGAATCCCAGACCCAGCGTCTTCGCTCCCTCTACGAGGCCTTGGTGCCGTACTTCTCGGCCGCCGAGGACCCCGACCCGCTCTTCTCACACGGCGGCGCCTGGGACAAGGCCTTCCCCACCTACGCCTTCGACGGCACCGGCCGCGTCTCACACCTGCTGATCCGCTACCCGGCGTACTTCACCGACGGCGAGCCCGAGGCCCGCGCCCGCATCGAACACCTGCTGCACACCAAGGCGGGTCGCGGCCGGGAGTACCGCTTCACCTGGGACGAGGAGGACAACGAACTCACCGTCACCGTCCTCGCCCCGCTCGCCACCGACATCGCCGCCCAGCACTTCGTGACGGCACCGGGCGAGACGGTCATCGGCTTCACCGACGCGGCCCACGTACAGCGCACCCTCCCTCTCTCCTTCGAAGAGGGGACACGCGACGTACCGCCGGTCGTCTGGCGCACCGGCGTCCGCTCCACCGAGCCCCATCTGCTGGCCGTGGGCCAGCCGGGCAGCGGTACGACGACCCTGTTGCGCTCCATCGCCCTCCAGGCTCTGCGGGACGGCGACGTCGTCATCGTCGACGGCGGGGGCAGCGGTGACTACGCCTGTCTGAGCGGCCGGGACGGGGTCCTGGCCGTGGAGTGCGGCCTCTCCGGGGCCCTGGCGGGCCTGGAGTGGGCGTCTCAGGAGACCGAGCGCCGCCTCATCGCCACGAACCGGGCCCGCCAGGCCGGCGACCCACCACCGGACGACATCAAACGCCCGCTCTGGCTCCTGCTGGACCGCCCGAGCGCGCTGGCCGACCTCGCCGCCGCCGACGGCCGCCCCGACCCGCAGTCCCTCCTCCAGGTCCCCCTCCGCCACGGCCGCGCCGCCAACGTCACGGTCGCCGTGGCCGAACAGTTCGACCACCTGGACACCCTCACGGACGCGGTACGCCAGCACACCCGGGCCCGAGTGGTCCTCGGCCCCGCCACTCCAGACCAACTCACCGCGTTCCTGGGCGCCCCGCCTCCCACGACCCCCACCCCTGACGCCCCACCCGGACGCGGCTATGCCCGCCTGGGCACCGGTCCCGTCCTCCGCGTCCAGGTACCGGCCACGCCGGACCCCTACGACGACGACACCGACGAAGCCCACCGCCAAGCGGTCCTGTCCCTCTTCCCACCGCACACGACTCCGGCGGACTCGACCATGGCGAAGACAGCGGTAGCGGAACAGCCGGGCGCCTGACAGCTCGGGGGTTCACGTCATAGCGCGACTGCGGCCAGTACATGGCTGATCGCGCAGTTCCCCGCGCCTCTTACGAGGCACACCCCACCCCGGTGCCGAACACGGCAAGCGGCACGTCACGCCACGAACGTCCTCGGCGTCTCGTTCCCGCCCGCTCCCCCGTTCCGCACCAGCCGCGCCGCCGCCGCCAACCGCAGTGCCGCCTCGTCCGCGACCGCACCCCCCACAGTGAACGGCAGCCGCACATACCCCTCGAACGCCCCGTCCACCCCGAACCGAGGCCCCGACGGCACCCGGATACCGACCCGCTCGCCCATTTCCGCGAGCCGCGACCCCGACAGCCCCCCGGTCCGGGCCCACAACGTCAGCCCACCCCGAGGCTCGGAGAACTCCCAGTCCGGCAGCTCCCGACGCACGGCGGCGACCAACGCGTCCCGGTTCTCCCGCGCCTGCTCCCGCCGAATCCCGACGGCCTGCTCCCAACCCCCCGTACTCATCAGCCAGTTCACGGCCAACTGCTCCAGCACCGGCGTCCCCAGATCGGCGTACGCCCGCGCCGCGACCAGACTCCGGATCACCTCGGGCGCGGCCCGCACCCATCCGATCCGCATCCCCGCCCAGAACGCCTTGCTGGCCGACCCGACCGTGATGACCGTGGACCCCGCCGGATCGAACGCACAGACCGGCCGGGGCATCTCCACCTCCGGGTCCAGATGCAGCTCGCTCATGGTCTCGTCGGTGACGAGCACGGTCCCGGCGGCCCGGGCCGCGTCGACGAGCCCCCGTCGCCGGTCCTCGTCGGCGAGCGCGCCGGTCGGGTTGTGGAAGTCGGCGACGACGTAGGCGAGCCGCGGCGCCGCGTCCCGCAGGACCTGCCGCCAGCGGTCCATGTCCCACCCGGCGAGCCCCTCCGCCATGGCGACCGGCACCAGTCGGGCCCCGGCCTCCCGCATCAGCTGAAGGATGTTGGCGTACGACGGCGACTCCACGGCGATCCGCTCACCACGTCCCGCGAAGAGGTGACAGATGGCGTCCATGGCACCCATGGCCCCGGTGGTCACCATGATCTGCTCGGGCATGGTCGGGATCCCGCGCGCGGTGTAGCGCTCGGCGAGCATCGAGCGGAGCGCGGGCAGCCCGGCCGGGTAGTCGCCGTGTGTGTGGGCGTACGGCGGCAGTTCCTCCAACGCGCCCTGCACGGCCCGGGTCAGCCAGGGTTCGGGCGCGGGCAGGGCCGCGCAGCCCAGGTCGATCATCGAGCCGAGCGCCTCGGGCGGCAGCGGTTCCAGCCCCCGCGAGGGAAGCGGCTTGCCCGCCGGCACGGCGGTCCAGCTGCCCGCTCCCCGGCGGGACTCCAGGAACCCCTCCGTGCGCAGGGCCTCGTACGCCGCCGCGACGGTCGTACGGCTGACGGACAGGGACAGGGCCAGTTCGCGCTCGGCGGGCAGTCGGGCGGCCACGGGCACACGACCCTCCAGGACCAGCAGCCGTACACCGTCGGCGAGGGCGCGATAGGCGGGCGGACGCTTGCTGCCGGGCCCATTGGGGCGGTCCTGCTGGGAGTTGAGCATGCGGGCGAGCTGCGCGGCCCCCACCGCCGAAGTCCACTGAGACACGATTTCCAGTCCACCTTCCCCGGATTGGCCATGGATGGAGCCACCCCTCAAGCCACAGGGTGACATGAGTCAGGCCACTGTCACCACAGGGGGGTAATCTCTTGTCCGCACACGGGCATCTCGCGCGGCGGTTGTCGCAGCTCTATGTCGGCCTCACGCTCTACGGCGTGAGTTCGGCGCTTCTCGTCAGGTCCGGCCTCGGCCTGGAACCGTGGAACGTGCTCCACCAGGGCCTCGCCGAGCGGACGGGTCTGTCGATGGGCGTCGTCCTGACCATCGTCGGCGCCACGATCCTGCTCCTCTGGATCCCCCTGCGCCAGCGCCCCGGCCTCGGCACGATCTCCAACGTCCTGGTGATCGGCGCCGCCATGGACGCGACACTGGCCGTGACGCCCGACGCACGGACGATGGCGGCCCGCGTCTCCCTGATGGTGATCGGCATCGTCCTGAACGGCGCGGCGACGGGCCTCTACATCGCGGCCCGCTTCGGCCCCGGCCCGCGCGACGGACTGATGACAGGCCTGAACCGGGTCACCGGGCTGTCGATCCGCCTGGTGCGCACGGCCATCGAACTGACGGTCGTCGCAACGGGATTCCTCCTCGGCGGCACGGTCGGCGTGGGCACCCTCCTCTACGCCCTCGCCATCGGCCCGCTGGCTCAGCTCTTCCTGCGTGTGTTCGCCGTCCCCTCGGCATCGGGCAGCACGGTCGTTGCCACCGGTCCATCGAAGCGGGTCATACTGCCCCGGTGACCGCCCTCATACGCCACCCGTACCTAGACCACCCGGGCCCGATCGCCTTCGCCCACCGGGGCGGGGCGGCGGACGGCCTGGAGAACACCGTGTCCCAGTTCCGGCGCGCGGCCGAGATGGGCTACCGGTACATCGAGACCGACGTGCACGCCACGCGCGACGGCAAGCTCGTCGCCTTCCACGACGCGACCCTGGACCGGGTCACCGACGGGGCGGGCCGGATAGCGGACCTGCCGTGGAAGGACGTACAGCAGGCGCGCGTGGCGGGCGTCGAACCGGTCCCCCTCTTCGAGGAACTCCTCGAAACCTTCCCCGAGGTCCGCTGGAACGTCGACATCAAGGCCGAGCCGGCACTGCACCCGCTCCTCAATCTGATCGCCCGCACCGACTCCTGGGACCGCGTCTGCGTCGGCTCCTTCTCCGAGCCCCGGGTCGCCCGCGCCCAGCGCCTCGCCGGCCCGCGCCTGGCCACCTCGTACGGCACCGGCGGCGTCCTGGGCCTGCGGCTGCGCTCCTGGGGCATCCCCTCCGCGCTGCGCCGCTCGGCGGTCGCCGCACAGGTGCCCGAGTCGCAGTCGGGGGTGCCGGTGGTGGACCACCGGTTCGTGCGCGCCGCCCACGCACGCGGGCTGCACATCCATGTGTGGACCGTGAACGAACCGCAACGTATGCACCGCCTCCTGGACTTGGGAGTCGATGGCATCATGACCGATCACATCGACACGCTGCGCAAGGTGCTTGAGGACCGGGGGACCTGGGTCTGACACCCTCGCGCGGCCGTTCACGGGGAAGCGAGGGGCACGGGTGGGCACCGACACCGTGCGGACGGACGACGCCGACGAGGCCGCGGGCAGGCGACACGAACAGCGTGGCTGGTACTTCTACGACTGGGCCTGCTCGGTCTACTCGACCAGCGTCCTGACCGTGTTCCTCGGCCCCTATCTGACCGAGGTCGCCAAGTCCGCCGCCGACACGGACGGTTACGTCCATCCCCTGGGGATCCCGGTCCGCGCCGGCTCGTTCTTCGCGTACTCGGTCTCCCTGTCGGTGATCCTCGCCGTCGTGATCATGCCTCTGGTGGGCGCGGCCGCCGACCGCACCGGCCGCAAGAAGCCCCTCCTCGGCGCCGCCGCCTATCTGGGGGCCGCCGCGACCGCCGGCATGTTCTTCCTGAACGGCGACCGCTACCTGCTCGGCGGCCTCCTCCTGATCGTCGCGAACGCGTCCCAGTCCATCGCGATGATGCTCTACAACTCCTACCTCCCGCAGATCGCACCCCCCGAGGAACGCGACGCGGTCTCCTCCCGGGGCTGGGCCTTCGGCTACGCGGCGGGCGCCCTGGTCCTCGTCGCGAACCTGGTCCTGTTCACCGCCCACGACACCTTCGGCGTCTCCGAAGGCATGGCGGTCCGCATCTGCCTCGCCTCCGCCGGACTGTGGTGGGGCGCCTTCACCCTCATTCCGCTACGACGCCTCCGCGACCGCCGGAGCCCGGCGGACGCGACCGAGGAGGCGACGGCCCCCGGCCTGCGTCAGCTCGCGGCGACCGTCCGCGACATGCGCCGCCACCCCCTGACCCTCGGCTTCCTCCTCGCCTACCTCGTCTACAACGACGGCATCCAGACGGTGATCTCCCAGGCCTCGGTGTACGGCTCCGAGGAGCTGGACCTGGAGCAGTCGACGCTCATCGTGGCCGTACTGCTGGTGCAGATACTGGCGGTGGGCGGCGCCCTGGGCATGGGCCGACTGTCCCGCCGGTACGGCGCGAAGCGCACCATCCTCGGTTCCCTGATCGCCTGGACCCTGATCCTCGGCGTCGGCTACTTCCTCCCGGCCGGGGCCCCGCTCTGGTTCTTCGTCCTCGCCTCGGGCATCGGCCTGGTCCTCGGCGGCAGCCAGGCCCTGTCCCGCTCCCTCTTCTCCCACCTCGTCCCGCGCGGCAAGGAGGCCGAGTACTTCTCGGCGTACGAGATGAGCGACCGCGGCATGAGCTGGCTGGGCCCGCTGCTGTTCGGTCTGACCTACCAGCTGACGGGAAGTTATCGGGACGCGATCATCTCCCTGGTCGCCTTCTTCGTGCTGGGATTCGCCCTGCTCGCGAGGGTTCCGGTGCGCCGGGCGATCAGCGACGCGGGCAATCCCGTACCCGACAGGATTTAGCACCCGGAGCGAAAGGGCTGTAGTGTACGCGTTTGGCCTGCCAGGCGTACCGTTACTGCGCGTCAAAGATGCCGAAACGCTGGGTGACATCTGCTGTCAGATGTGACAAACCGGGCGCCGGTGGGTACAACAAGGGCGGCTACGACGGCGACGCATGACCCGGAACGGGACACGGAACGGGAATCTTTACCGCCGACCGGACGTTGACCGGATGACGACGACAGCGACACCTGTCCTGTGGGCGACAAGCCCGGGAGGCACGATTCATGAGTGAGCGAGCTCTTCGCGGCACGCGCCTCGTGGTGACCAGCTACGAGACGGACCGCGGCATCGACTTGGCTCCGCGCCAGGCCGTGGAGTACGCATGCGAGAAGGGGCACCGCTTCGAGATGCCCTTCTCGGTCGAGGCGGAGATCCCGCCGGAGTGGGAGTGCAAGGTCTGCGGGGCCCAGGCACTCCTCGTGGATGGCGACGGCCCTGAGGAGAAGAAGGCCAAGCCCGCGCGTACGCATTGGGACATGCTGATGGAGCGGCGCACCCGTGAGGAACTCGAAGAGGTCCTCGAGGAGCGTCTGGCGGTTCTCCGCTCCGGCGCGATGAACATCGCGGTCCATCCGCGAGACAGCCGCAAGTCCGCGTAGCCCCTCCGGGGGTTGGGCGGGCCGCACAGCGCGACCAAGACCGCGGGCGCCGTACACCTGGTGTACGGCGCCCGCGGTCTTTGGGCAGCGGTGCGCTTGTCCGCTCCGGGTTGTATGTGGCTGCTCGCGCAGTTCCCCGCGCCCCTGAAGCGGCGCGGGGCTGTGTCGATTTGCGGCTCCGCCGCGTGAGCGCGACCAGCCCCACCCACCCGAGCTCTCAGGCCCACCCGAGCTCTCAGGCGGAACGGGGTCGAAGGGGCAGCGCCCCTGGGGATGGGGACGGGTAGGGGCGGCGGGGGCGAGAAAACCCCTCAACGACTCAGCGGCGGCCGAGGATCCTCCGAAGCACCCCTGGTTCCGGCGTCGTCCCGAATCACCTCACCCTGAACGACCTTGCCGTCAGGTCGATGGATGCGCGCCTGCTGAAAGGCATCCCCGAAGGACCCCGCACCAGCCTCCCGAATCTTCCGCTCGAAGGTCCGCTCGGCATACCGCCCCAGCCCCTTCTGAACCGGCGGAACCAGAAGGACAAGCCCCACCACGTCGGAGATCAGGCCCGGCAGCATCAGCAGCAGCCCACCCAGCATCAGGAAGCCGTTACCCTCGCTCTTGCCCCCGGCAGGCATCGCCGCCACACCGCCCTGCTGCTGTTGCAGCGTCTCGGTGAGCGCCCGGAAGGCCCGCCGCCCGGCCCGTTTGACCACAGCGGAGCCGATGAGGAAACCGGCGAGCAGCAGCAGGAAGACCGCGAGACCACTGGCGGCGCTCGCCACCACGGTGAGCAGCCAGATCTCCAGCACCAGCCACGCGGCGACACCCAGCGGCAGGAACGTACGCAGCCGTGAGCGCCGGGGCCGGACGGGGTACGTCGGGGTCGGAGCGCCAGTCGTCATGCTCCCAGTGTGCCTGGCCCCGGCTCAGTACGGGATAAGGGCATGATCAGGTGTGCATGAGGCGTGAAGTGGAGGTCAGTCCTGCTTGTCCCGCCCGAGGACCTTGCCGACCCGCTCCCCCACACCCCACGCGGTCACCCGCCACAGCGCCTCGACGAGGATGTCCCGGCTCATCTTGGAGTCGCCCAGCTCCCGCTCGACGAAGGTGATGGGCACCTCGACGACGTGATAGCCGGCCTTGATGGCGCGGCGGGCGAGATCGACCTGGAAGCAGTACCCCTGGGAGGCGACCTCGTCGAGGCCGAGGCCTTCGAGGGTCTCGCGCCGGAAGGCCCGGTAGCCACCCGTGACGTCGCGGACGGGAACGTCGAGCAGGACGCGGGAGTAGAGGCTGCCGCCGCGGGAGATGAACTCACGGGACTTGGGCCAGTTCACCACGCGTCCGCCCGGCACCCAGCGGGAGCCGAGAACGAGGTCGGCGCCTTTGAGGGCGGTCAGCAGCCGGGGCAGTTCCTCGGGCTGGTGGGAACCGTCGGCGTCCATCTCGATCAGGACGCCGTAGCCGTGCTCCATGCCCCAGCGGAAGCCCGCGAGGTAGGCGGCGCCGAGCCCTTCCTTGCCCTTGCGGTGCAGCACCTGGACGTGGTCGTCCTCGGCGGCCAGCTCGTCGGCGAGCTTGCCGGTGCCGTCGGGGCTGTTGTCATCAGCCACCAGGACGTGCGCCTCGGGGACAGCCTTCCGCACCCGGCCGACGATCTTCTTGATGTTCTCGGCCTCGTTGTAGGTCGGGATGATCACCAAGGCCGTGCCGAGCGGGCCGAACCGCCTCTCCTGGCCTTCTGCCGCGAGGGTCCCGTCGCCGTCGTTCACTACTGCCCCTTCAAGTCCGTACGCAGGCGTCCACCATAGTGGCCACGGCCTGCGAGGAAGTGTCGGCTCAATGTCCAGAGGAGTCTCGATTCGACAAGGGGCGTGCGGGAGACGGATGTCGTACACGCTACGGAGGGGGCCCGGCACCCTTCGGGCCGACCTGGGGCCCGCTGGCTGCGGGCCGACCGAGAGCCGTTGTCTACTGAGCGTCCGGGCCCCACCCGGGTCACACCTACCCGACCGGGCCGGAACGTTCCCTCGTCGTGGCGCTGACGCTGGGCCTGGCTCCCAGTGGTGGTGCGCTCCCCGGTCGGACGTCCGGTGGTGGACCGGGCAGAACCTACCCGCCCCCTCCCGTCGACTGTCAACTGCCGTTCGGCCTGCGGAGTTTCCCCCCGGTTGCCTGGTCGGCGCGGAGGATTCCCAGGTAGCGCGGGAAAGCGGCGGGCCATGATCGGCTCCGCGCCGGCCCCGGAGATCACTCCCCCGGCCGTACGAAAACCGTGCGTCCGCCGACCACGGTGCGCAGGCAGACGGGGAGGTCGGTGCCGGGGCTCAGATCGGGCAGGCCGGGGGTGCCGGAACGGGGGTCCGTGGACCAACGGGCGACCCGGTCGTCGGGGGCCTGGACGACGAGGTCGCCGGTGCGCCACACCGCGTAGTCCGCGGGGGCCCCGGGGACCAGGACACCCGCGTCGTCGCGTCCGATCGCCCGCCAGCCGCCCCGCGTGTGCGCCGTGAACGCCGCGCGCACGGACACCCGGTGCTCCGGCGTGCGATGGAAGGCCGCCGCGCGGACGGTGCCCCACGGGTCGAGGGGCGTGACGGGGCTGTCGGAGCCGAAGGCCAGGGGCACGCCGGCCCGCAGCAGGGCCGCGAACGGGTTGAGGGTGCGGGCCCGATCGGCACCCAGCCGCGTGGCGTACATGCCCTCCTCTCCGCCCCACAGCGCGTCGAAGGCGGGCTGGACGGAGGCGGTGAGGCCTAGCTCGGCGAGGGCTGCGACGGTGTCGGGAATGAGCATCTCGGCGTGCTCGACACGGTGCCGGGCGGCCCGCACCCGGGCCAGGCCGATCTTCTCGGCGGCCGCGCGCACACCCTCGACCACCGAGGTCACCGCGGCGTCCCCGATGGCATGGAAGCCCGCCTGGAGCCCCACCTCGGTGCAGGCCACCACATGGGCGGCGACGGCCGCCGCGTCCAGGTACGCGGTGCCGGTGTGCTCGGCGTCGGCGTACGGCTCGTGCAGACATGCCGTGTGCGAGCCGAGGGCGCCGTCGACGAAAAGGTCGCCCGCGGCGCCGACGGCCCCGAGGGAGCGTGCCTTCTCCACATCACGTTCGGCCCAGTAGCCGACGACACGGGGGCCGGCTTCCTCGGCGGCGAGCCGCAGCAGCCCGGTGAAGTCGTCCTCGGAGGAGATCTCCGGGCCCGCGCACTCGTGCACCGAGCCGATACCGAGCGAGGCGGCGTGGGCGAGGGCGGCGCGCTGGGCCTCGGTGCGCTGGGCCTCGGTGATGGCGCCGAGGGCGGTGGCACGTACGGCGTGATGGGCGTCCCGGGTCAGCGGGCCGTCCGCGAAGCCGTCGGCGCCCGGGACGAGGTCGAGCAGGGCGGTGGTGGCGACCGCCGAGTGGACGTCGATGCGGCTCAGGTAGAGCGGGCGTCCGCCGGTGGCCTCGTCGAGTTCGGCGCGGGTCGGGGGGCGGCCGCCGGGCCAGCGGGCGGCGTCCCAGCCATGGCCGAGGAGGACGCGGTCGGCCGGGCGGGCGGCCGCGAATTCCCGTACGAGAACGAGGGCGGCCTCCAGGGAGGGGGCGGCGGAGAGGTCGAGGCCGGTGAGTGCGAGGCCGGTGGACGTGGTATGCACATGGGCGTCCGTGAACGCCGGGGTGACCAGCGCGCCTTCAAGGTCGATCACCTCGTCGACGCCGTCCGCGAAGGCGTCGGCAGCGCCCTCGGAGCCGACCCAGGCGACCTGGCCGTGTTCCGCGACCATCGCGGTGGCGAACGGGTCGGCGGGGCTGTGGACTTCTCCGCCGCGCAGCAGAACGGTGGTCGACGGGGTGCGTTCACTCATGAGGACAGTTTCGCGCGTGCCGGCTGCCGCGCCGCACCAGGGCCACGCTTTCAGAGCGGTGGCCGACGGTCGCGAGCAGCGGGCTACGGCTGACGAGGCCGCGAACAGTGCGCCAGTAGCGCGGTAGTCGTCAGATCCTCGGCGGCCGGGCCTCGTACGGTGTCGACAGGACGACCGTCGTGCGTGTCGAGACGCCTGCGAGGGTGCGCAGGCGGGCCAGGAGCTCCTCCAGCTCGTGGGGGGTCGCCACGCGGACCTTGAGGATGTAGTTCTCGTCGCCGGCGACGCTGTGGCAGGCCTCGATCTCGGGGACGCCGGCGAGGCGGTCGGCGATGTCGTCGGGGGCGCTGGGATCGAAGGGTTTCACCGAGATGAACGCGGTCAGCGGCAGCCCGACGGCCTCCGGGTCGACGACCGCGGCATAGCCCCGGATGACGCCACGCTGCTCGAGTCGGCGCACGCGCTGATGCACGGCCGACGTGGACAGGCCCGTGGCCTTGCCCAGGTCGGTGTAGCTCATCCGCCCGTCCGCGACGAGCAGCTGCACGATCTGTCGGTCCAGCTCCTCCATGGCGCAAGAACCTACAGGGCGGTTGATCTCCTCCGATACCTGAGCGACGCAGGTCATGCCCGGTTCGTGATGTTGCTGAGAGTTCGTCGTGAACCGTCCGGGTGACAGCCTCGCCCCGCTGGGCATCTGCGAGCGGCATGTGACGAAGACCACATCACCCGAACAGGCTTCGTGATGATCTCGTGATTACCGCCGAGACGGGACGGGAAGTGCTTGCTGTGGTCGAGGCCGCAGTGCCTTCACGGCCCAGCCCGAGGGGGAGAATCCCATGCAGAGTCTTAAGCGCCCTGGTCGTACCGCACCCAAGCGTCTCCAGGCGGTCATCGAGCCCGAGCCGGAGGGCGTCGAACCCGACGACGAGTTCGACGCGTACGACACCTTCGAAATGTTCCGGGTGATCTGCCCGGACTGCGCCCAGCCCATCGCCCTGCTGTCCGACGAGGACACCCTGCCGGAGCACGCGCTGGTCGTGTCGCCGTGGAACCCGTTCGGGCTCACGGTCTGCGCCGGTACGGGCCGTTCGGCTAGTGACGCCCGGCCCGCGGACGAGTCCATCGAGCCGCAGGAGCAGGACACCGCCCTTCTGTTGACGCTCCCTCAGGGACTCAACTGGCGGACCCAGCCCTTCTCGCACGTCGGCGGCCCGGGCTCGCGCCCGATGCGCGTGCCGATGATGCGCCGTCAGGCGGCCTGATTCCAGGGCCTGTTCTGTCCTGACCACCGGTTCGGCCCACGAGGTCCACGACGTCCGCGACGCCTCGCCGACGTGGCCGACCGGAGAATCCGCACCCCGCAGGTCACCACCTCGCAGGTCACACCGCACCATGGCGTCGGGCAGGCTGCCATGGTGCAGGATCGGCCTGCGTCCGCCGGGACAGGGCTCACCCGGTCCCGTTCGGGCCTGTCGCGAACGCAGGCACGATTCTGCGGAGCGGTGACCGGTCGGCCCTCGCAGGCGTTTGCCCGGTATGACCCCTTCTTACTCGGTGACCGGGCGTCGGCGTCACATCTTCGTTCCGGCGTCGGCAGAATCGCTTCCGCCCCGGCCGGCCCAGCCGCAGGACCCGCCGATCTACCGGGCCCTGATGCGGACCTGGGCCGACCGGGGCCGCACCCTGCCGGGGCGGCACGACCCGGAGTGGGTCCGGCTCGCGGCGTTCCCGGCCGGCCTCGGTCAATTCGGCCCCGCCATGGGCCCATTGGCCACCAACATCACCTTCGGCGGTTCTCCCGGCTGCTCCTTCAGCGAGACTCGGGGCCCGCGAGGTGACGAGCGATGACCATCCGCTGGATCTGATTGGTGCCCTCGACGATCTGGAGCACCTTGGCCTCGCGCATGTACCGCTCGGCGGGGAAGTCCGCCGTGTAGCCGTACCCGCCGAGGATCTGGACCGCGTCCGTGGTGACCTTCATCGCGGCGTCGGTGCACAGCAGCTTCGCCATGGCGGCCTGCTTGGAGAACGGCCTGCCCGCGTCGCGGAGCCGGGCGGCGGAGAGGTAGAGCGCCCGGCCCGCCTCCATCTGGGTCGCCATGTCCGCGAGCATGAAGCGCAGCCCCTGGAAGTCCGAGATCGGCCGCCCGAACTGCTGCCGTCCCGCGGCGTACGCGACCGCCTCGTCCAGCGCCGCCTGGGCCACACCGATCGCGCAGGCCGCGATGCCGAGCCGCCCGGAGTCGAGCGCGGACAGGGCGATCGCGAAGCCCTGGCCTTCCTCGCCGATGCGCCGCCGGTCGGAGACCCGTACCCCGTCGAAGTGGAGTTGCGCGGTGGGCGAACCCTTCATGCCCATTTTCTTCTCGGGCGCCGCGGCGCTCAGCCCCTCTGCGTCCCCGGGCACCAGGAAGGCCGTGATACCCCGGGAGCCCTCTGCGCCCGTACGCGCCATGACCGTGTAGAAGTCGGCGATCCCGCCATGCGTGATCCAGGCCTTGGTGCCGGTGATCACCCAGTCGTCGCCGTCCCGCACCGCCTTCGTCCGCAGGGACGCGGCGTCCGATCCGGAGGACGGCTCGGAGAGGCAGTACGCGCCGAGCAGGCCGCCGCCGAGCATCGCGGGCAGATGTTCGACCTGCTGCTCCTTGGTGCCGTAGTTGGCGAGCGCATGGCAGGCGAGGGTGTGGACGCTCACGCCGAGGCCGACGGTGAGCCGGGCCATGGCGAGCTCCTCCAGCGCCTGGAGGTAGACCTCGTACGGCTGGTCGCCACCACCGTATTCCGAGTCGTACGGCAGGCCGAGCAGTCCCGACTCCGAGAGCAGGCCGAAAAGTTCGCGCGGGAAACGTCCGGCGTCCTCCTCCTCGGCCGCGGACGGGGCGATCTCCCGCTGCGCGATCTCACGGACGAGCGAGATCAGATCCCGGGCCTCTTCCGTGGGCAGTTGACGGTCCACTGGCTGCGGCGCGCGGTCTGACATGGCGACGCTCTCCTCCCTGTCGGGCACAGCGACGGACACGCACCGGGGATGAAGTGGTGCCGCCGGGTCTCACGTGCCACAGCCGATGGTCCTCCTCCGGATCACGGAAGCCGCTGATCAGCGGCGGTGGCGCTTGGAGTATGCCCGATCCGGAGCAGCCAGTCACCAGTTAACGACCGTTCATTAGGACACATTCACCAACAGGCCACGCCTGGCCGAAATTGGTCCGGACCATTGACCGAAGTGGTCTAGTCCTCTACGGTCTCCCCAACGCGGCGTCACCGCGTTCATGCCAATCAGCACAGCAGGTCCTGGCAGCACCTTCCCCGCCATGCTCCCCTCTCCCGGAGTCCCGATGCTCAGACCGCACAGCTCCAGCGTCCCCGTCAGAACGCTTGTCTCCGCCACCTGTTGCGCCGCCCTCGGCGCCGGGCTTCTCGCCGGAGCGGGCACCGCGACCGCCACGCCCGCGAAGCCGCGCCCCGCGACCCAGGCGGCCGGCGCGAGCGGCTCGAAGGTTGTCGGCTACTTCATCGACTGGGGCATCTACGGCCGCCAGTACTACGTCAAGAACATCGAGACGTCCGGCTCGGCGAAGAAGCTCACGCACATCAACTACGCCTTCGGCAACGTCGTCGACGGCAAGTGCACGATCGGCGACGCCTGGGCGGACACCGACAAGCCCTTCACCGCCGAGGAGTCCGTGGACGGCGTCGCCGACACCGCCGATCAGCCCCTGCACGGCAACTTCAACCAGCTGCGCAAGCTCAAGAAGCTGCACCCGAACCTCAAGATCGTCTGGTCGTTCGGCGGCTGGACCTGGTCCGGCGGATTCGGCGAGGCGGCGAAGGACCCGGAGGCCTTCGCGAACTCCTGCTACGACCTCGTCGAGAACTCGAAGTGGGCCGACGTCTTCGACGGCATCGACATCGACTGGGAGTATCCCAACGCCTGCGGCCTCACCTGTGACACCAGCGGGAGTGAGGCCTTCGAGGACCTGATGGCCGCGCTGCGCTCCCGATTCGGCCAGAACGAACTGGTCACCGCGGCGATCACCGCCGACGCAACGAACGGCGGCAAGATCGACGCGGCGGACTACGCGGGCGCCGCCCAGTACGTCGACTGGTACAACCCGATGACGTACGACTACTTCGGCGCCTGGGACGCGACCACCGCCCCGCACTCGCCACTGTTCCCGTACCCCGGCATCGCGAACAAGGCGTTCAACACCGCCGCGACCATCAAGAAGCTGAAGAGCCTCGGCATCCCGTCCTCGAAGCTGCTGCTCGGCATCGGCTTCTACGGACGCGGCTGGACCGGCGTCACACAGTCGGCGCCGGGTGGCACGGCGACCGGCCCGGCGGCAGGCACGTACGAGGCGGGCTACGAGGACTACAAGGTGCTCAAGACCATATGCCCGGCCAACGGGGTGGTCGGCGGGACCGCGTACGCCAAGTGCGGTGCCGACTGGTGGAGTTACGACACCCCGCAGACCATCGAGGGAAAGATGGCCTACAAGAACGCGCAGGGGCTCGGCGGCACCTTCTTCTGGGAGCTGAGCGGCGACACCGCGAACGGCGAGCTGATCAAGGCGATCGACTGACGTCCCGCGCAGGGAACTTGGGGCGGAGGCCGAGGCCGGCCTCCGCCCCCGGCTCAGCCGTCGCGGCGGGCGGGCCCCGGGGCGACGTAGGCCGGTTCGATCTCCTCGATGGCGCGCAGTGCGCCGCCCAGCATCTTGACCAGCAGTTCGCGCAGGGTGTCGCGGGACAGGTCGGGGCGGTCGATCCAGTCGAGGGTGGCGCCCTCCACCGCACACACCCAGCCGAAGAGGCCCATGCGGACCACCGGCGTGATGTCGCTGCTGCCGTACGCACCTTCGGCGATGGTGGCGACGATCGCCTCGCGGACGCCGTCCCGGATGGCGTGCACCTGGGTGTCGAAGCCGACGCCGCCGCTGACGATCGTGCGGTACGCGGCCTGATTGTCCTCGGCGTAGCGGAGATAGCAGTCCATGGTGCGGTGCACCCGCTCCACGGACGGCAGTTGGAGGCCGCTCGAGGCAGCCGTGATCAGGTCGGCCACCGAGTCCTCGACGATCGCGAGGTAGTAGCCGCGCTTGGACTTGAAGTAGTAGTAGATCAGCCCCTTGGCCACGTGTGCCTGCCGCGCGATGTCGTCCATCGACAATGTGTCGTACGAGGTGTCGGCGAACAGCTTCCGCCCGATGGAGATGAGTTCGGCGCGGCGCGCTAGGGAGCGGTCGGTGCCGCGTGCCCGCGGTGGCTCGACCTCACGCTGTTGACTACTATTCAATTTCGGTCCTGGTCTCCAACTGCCCGGCGGGACATCCGCAGTATGGCAGACCTCGCCACCAGCCTGTTCGACTCTGATCGACGGAATCGGCGGGCGGAATCAGGTCACAGCAGACCCAACTGGGTCACGAGCATCGCGAGGACCGCGACAAGGGTCCAGCCCGTGACGTGTTCGACGATCTTCGGGCCGTCGTCCTTGGGGCCGCCGGTTCGGGCACGGACGCGGGCGGCGGTGGCGGAGGTCGCGGTCATGTCAGCTCGCTGGTGTGGTCGGTGTGCGGCGGAATCCCCCCACCATTCCGTCCACCTTGCCACCGGCCTGGGCAGTCGCGGCCGAGAGGTTGGTCACACACGCACTCCCACCGCCGCGAGGGCGGTGCGCTGGCGGGGCGTGGGGCGGGCCGGGAAATACAGGTAGCAGACGCCGCCGGTGCCGGAGACGACCTTGCCGGAGGCGTTGTACCGCTTGGTCCGCAGCCAGATGTTCTCCCACTCGCGCCGCCGGTAGACCCGGCGCACCGCCTCGTTCGACGGCGAGTTCGGGTCGTTGGCGATGACGTCGCCGTCGGCGGTGAAGCCGATCACCGTCATCAGATGGCCGGCCGTACCGTAGCCCGCCCCCGTCAGCTCCTCGGCGAGGAACGACTGGGAGGTGATCACCGGGATGCCCGCCGCGATCAGCGTCTCCAGGTCGGTGAGCGAGCCCAGCCGGGTCACCACGCCCTGGAGGTCCCGGTACGTGGCGGCGTACGCGGCGTTGAAGGGCCAGTTGCCGCAGCCCTCGTACTGGTAGTCGTAGGTGAACCGGGCGGCGTGGCACACCTGCGGGTCGGCGTAGTCCGGGTTGACCCAGGCCAGGTCCTCGGCGGTGGCCCGGCGCCCCCAGTACTCGATGATCATCTGCGAGGAGGTGGGGCTGCACCAGGCCTCACCGCCGTTGTCGTACTCCGGGTACTGGCCCTTGTGGGTCTCCTGCGAATAGCGCGGGACGCTCAGCTCCCGCGCGAGCCCGGGGGTGGAGGCCGGGACGGTGAAACGGTCGGGGATGTCGGAGCCCATGGCGCCGAGTCGCCACACCTTGGGAGTGACGCCGGTACGCGGTGTGCGGTGGAGGGTCAGGCGCAGCCGGTACGAGACGAGGCGCAGGCCCGTGGCCGGGTCGTCGATCGCGAGGGTGTCGGTCCAGACGCTGCTCTTGCCGTCCTTCTGGCCGTCGACGGACGTCCGCCGGATGTCCTGGTCGCCGGCCGCCCACAGGCCCAGCACGTACCAGGGCGTGTCCGTGCCGTCGGAGTATGTACCCTTCAGCTCGATCTGGACCCAGGTGCCGTCGGGGGTGTGCGCGTTCCAGGACGCGATGACCTCGGTGGCGGGGACCGAGAGCCGGTGGACCGGAGAGGTCCAGGTCGCGTACTCCCAGGTGGCCGTCCGGCCGGTGTGCGGGTCGGTGTAGTCGGTGGTGCCGACCGGCGTAGCGATCACCAGCCCCGGCCGCTCCCCCGCCGTCGCCCGGGTGCCCTTCGCGCCGCCGGCGCGCCAGTCGGTGTACGAGGTCCAGGCGCGGTGATCCACGAGGCGTTCCGGTGCTTTCGCGGGACCGGCGGCGGCTTCGACCGGGCCGCTCGGGGTGTCGGCGGCGGCCTGGCTCACGGCTCCTGCGGCCGCCGTGGCGGTGACGGTGGCGACGGCTGCGGCGAGGACGGTCCTGCGGGACGGCTCGGAAAGTCTCGACATGTGCGGGTGACCCCCAGTGGTCCGGAAGGAACAGTTCAAACGCACGGCTGTTCGCCAACTATGGACGCCGGAAGCGGACTTCTGCCAGCACCTCGGGCCTCGCCACGCCCGCCAATATTGGTCCACACCACTGGCATGCCCCGATACGGCGCACCCCGGTGTTCAATTCGTCTGTGCACGCCTCACCCACCCCCGAAGATCCCGCCGTCAGTGCCCTCGCCGACCGGTTGCGGCTGCTGCCGCCCTCCTGCGGGCCGGTCCGGCTGGTCGGGGTCGACGGGCACGCGGGCTCCGGGAAGAGCACCTTCGCCGAGCGGCTGGCCGACGCGCTCGAGGGCGCCCCCGTGCTGCACCTCGACGACATCGCCACGCACGAGGAACTGTTCGCGTGGACCGGACGGCTGCTGAGCCAGGTGATCGAGCCGCTGCGGCACGGCGAGACCGCGCGCTATGCCCCGTACGACTGGCGCGAGCGCGCCTTCGGTCCCGTGCGCGCCCTGCCGCCCGCGCCCGTGATCATCGTCGAGGGGGTCGGCGCGGGCCGCCGCGCGTTGCGTCCGCATCTGGCACGGCTGGTGTGGATGGAGTTGCCGGACGAGGAGGCCTGGGCGCGCGGGCGCTCACGGGACGGGGCGGAGCAGAGCGAGTTCTGGGCCGGTTGGGTCCGGGCGGAACAGCGGCACTTCACCGAGGACCCCTCACGACCGTTCGCCGATGTGCTGATTCGGCCGGGACTCACGGGGTACGAGGTGCTCACGGGGCCGGTGACGACACCCGAATCCGGGCTGCACCTCACTCAGGGTGACGACCCATCCGCAATGTGCTGAACTTGTGAAGGATCTTGTCCGGCAAGTTTCCCGAGTGCTTCAACTCGGCTTGACCTCGGGGCCTTACAGGACTTACGTTCTCAATGTGCGGCCATTCCGAGCCGCCCAGATACGCGAAGCCCCCGGTTGTTCCCCCGTGATCGGGGGCTTCGTTCTGCCTTCTGGCGCCTTTTCGGCCCGACCCGGTGCACGATTCCTTCACCCTCGGTCACCGTGCGCTATGCGCCCCGTCTGCTCCCACCTCGTAATTCGAGCACTGCGGCACCCTTCGATGGGCGACCGACCCGCGGGTACGATGCCCTCGGTGCGACATTCGGACGGTTGCGGAAAACGCACCGGCGCAACTCCCGTCCGCGGCACAGCGGTTCGACGAAGGCTGCCGTCGGGCACCGGCCCGTTCGGTTTCCAACGGGGGCACGGTTTGTGGGGGACGTGATGGACTTCGGCTCGCGGGGCCCCGAGGCCCCGGCCGACCTCGCCTGGCTGCGAGGCGTGGACGCCTACACCATGGGCGCGTATCCGCAGGCAGAGGAGGAGTTCCGCGCCGCGGTGCGGATGGATCCAGGGATGGCCGACGGCTGGCTCGGGCTGCACGCGCTGCGGGTGGACACGACGACCGCGCTGCTCCGGATGTTCCGGCACCGGGAGCGCTTCGGGGAGCAGCGCGGCCGCCATGGGCGCCCCCTCAACTCCTGGTACTGGCTGGGCTGGTGGGTCCAGCCGGTGCTCGAAAGCCCGCGCGACCTGCTCCTCGCGCACGCCTCGCACTGGCTGGACGGCCGCCATGTCCCCGAGCTGGACCGCGCGCTCGCGGGGCTACCGCCGGTCGACACCGACCACCACGTCCGCTTCCTGCACGCCTGCCGCGCGTACCTCGTCAAGGACTGGGAGCAGCTCGTCCGGCACACCGATCCGCTGCTCGACGACCCGCTGCTGGGCATAGAGGCCGGCCTGTTCGGGGGAATGGCCCGGGTCCGCCTGGAGACGTACGGCCAGGCCGAGCCGCTGTTGTCCGCCGCGCTGATGCGCTGTCGCAGCGAGCAGCCACAGCGCAAGGAGCTGCGGTACTGGCTGGCCCGCGCCCACGAGGGCACGGGACGCAGCGCCGCCGCGCTGCCGCTCTACCGTGCCGTGCACCGGGTCGACCCCGCCTTCATGGACACCTCCGCGCGGCTCGCGGCCATCGCCGAGGGGGACGGGTACGACGACCCGGCCGACTTCGCGGCGATCGCGCTCGGCGGGTCCGGGCAGGACATGCTCGACGGGGCCGACGGGCTGGATCCGCTCTTCGACCCCGAGGGGCGGGACCTGAAGCTCTCCGATCCCGGACTGCCACCGCCGGGCGGGCTGCCGCCCGAGGCCGGCGACACATTCGTCCGGGAGAAGTCCGTGGCGCCGGTGGATCCGCTGCCGCCCGGGCCGACCGATCCCGAGCTGCTGGAGGAGGCGCTCGCGGAGCTGGAGCGGATGGTCGGGCTCGAGCCGGTGAAACGGCAGGTCAAGGCGTTGTCCGCGCAGCTGAACATGGCGCGGTTGCGGGCGGGGCAGGGGTTACCCGTCCAGCCGCCCAAGCGGCACTTCGTCTTCTCCGGCCCGTCCGGGACGGGGAAGACGACGGTGGCCCGAATACTGGGCCGGGTGTTCTACGCGCTCGGGTTGCTGGGCGGCGATCATCTCGTCGAGGCCCAGCGGGCGGACCTGGTGGGCGAGTATCTCGGCCAGACCGCCGTGAAGGCCAACGAGTTGATCGACTCGGCGATCGGTGGCGTGCTGTTCGTGGACGAGGCGTACTCGCTGTCCAACTCCGGGTACGGGAAGGGCGACGCGTACGGCGACGAAGCGCTGCAGGTGTTGCTGAAGCGTGCCGAGGACAACCGGGACCACCTTGTCGTGATCCTCGCCGGGTATCCGGAGGGCATGGACCGGCTGCTGGCCGCGAATCCCGGCCTGTCGTCCCGCTTCACGACGCGCGTCGACTTCCCTTCCTATCGGCCTCTGGAGCTCACCTCCATCGGGGAGGTGCTCGCCGCCGAGAACGGGGACGTGTGGGACGAGGAGGCCCTCGACGAGCTGCGCTCCATCTCCGGGCATGTCGTCGACCAGGGATGGATCGACGAACTCGGCAACGGGCGGTTCCTGCGGACGCTGTACGAGAAGAGCTGCGCGTATCGGGATCTGCGGCTGTCAGGGTATCCGAGCATTCCGACGCGTGACGATTTGTCGACTCTTCGACTGCCGGATCTGATGCAGGCGTACGGGGAGGTCCTGTCGGGGCGAGGGCCGCAGGACCCTTCGGCGATCTGAGCGCGGGCGGCTCCTCCAGGGGGGTCTTCGCCCCCGCCGCCCCTACCCGTCCCATCCCCAGGGGCGGCTGCCCCTTCGACCCCGCACGCCTGAGAGCTCGGGCGTTGCGGGATCGTGGGCGGCTGCGGGTTGTGTGTGGTTGCTCGCGCAGTTCCCCGGCGCCCCTTAAAAGCCGGGGGTTGCCCCAGCGGGTCGAAGGGGCGCAGCCCCTGGGGGATGGGACGCGGGGGCGAGGAAAGGCCCCGGCCGCCCCCGGGGTCGGTCAGCCGGCCAGCGCCTCCTTCGGGGTTTCGCTGCCCCGCGGCTCCGTCAGGCGGACCGGTGGAGTCTCGCGGTGGGCCGGGTCTCGGACCTCGCCGACCAGGAGTTCCAGGACGTCCTCCAGGGCGACCAGACCCAGCACCTTGCCGGAGGCGTCGGCGACCTGGGCGAGGTGGGTGGCGGCGCGGCGCATGACCGTGAGGGCGTCGTCGAGAGGAAGCTCCGCCCTGAGGGTGGTCATGGGGCGCCATATCTGTTGGGGGACCGCACGGTCGGAGTCCTCCAGGTCGAGGACGTCCTTGACGTGGAGGTAGCGGCCCATGAAGGCGCCGGTCTCCGCCACCACCGGGAAGCGGGAGTAACCCGTGCGGGCCGTCAGCGCCACCACCTGGGCCGGGGTCACCGAGGGCCCCACCGTCACCAGGGAGTCGCGCTTCAGCAGGACGTCCGTCACCGGGCGCGAGCCCAGTTCGAGGGCGTCCTCCAAGCGTTCCTGTTCCTCGGGGTCGAGGAGCCCGGCCTGTCCGGAGTCCTCGACCAGCCGGCCCAGTTGGACACTGGTGAAGACGGCCTCCACCTCGTCCTTGGGCTCGACACGGAAGAGCTTCAGCACGACGCGGGCGCAGGCGCCGAGGCCGATCGTGACCGGCTTGCAGAGCCTCGCGAAAGCCACCAGTGCGGGGCTCAGCCAGAGCGCCGTCTTCTCCGGCGCGGCCATCGCCAGGTTCTTCGGCAGCATCTCGCCGATGACGAGGTGGAGGAACACGACCACGGCCAGCGCGATCACATAGCCCAGGGGGTGGATCATGCCATGCGGCAGATGGATGGCCTCGAACACCGGCTCCAGCAGCTTCGCCACCGTCGGCTCGGCCACCGCGCCGAGCGTCAGCGAGCAGACGGTGATGCCGAACTGGGCCGCCGCCATCATCTGGGGCAGATTCTCCAGACCGTAGAGGACCTGTCTGGCCCGGGCCGTCCCCAAGGGTTCGATCTGGCTGCGGCGGACGGAGACCAGGGCGAACTCGGCGCCGACGAAGAAGCCGTTGGCGAGCACGAGGAGCAGGGCGAACAGGAGTTGGAGCACGCTCATCGGGCCGCCTCCACCACGGCGAGGGAATCCGTGGCGGGAGCCGTCCGTACGAGTCGTACGCGCTCTGCCCGATAGTGCCCGACCTGCCGCACCGCCAGCCGCCAGCCGGGCAGCTCGGCCCGGTCGCCGGGGGCGGGGATACGGCCGAGCAGGTCGGCGACAAGGCCCGCGACCGTCTCGTACGGGCCCTCCGGGACGTCGAGGCCTATGCGCTGGAGCACATCGACGCGGCAGCTGCCGTCGACGTCCCAGGCGGGGCAGCCGTCCTCGGGCGGGGCGGCGGCGAGCTCGGGCAGGTCGTGCCCGTCGTGCTCGTCGCGCACCTCGCCGACCAGTTCCTCGACGATGTCCTCCAGGGTGACGACGCCCGCCGTACCGCCGTATTCGTCGACGACGACCGCGATGGGCTGTTCGCTGCGCAGCCGGGCCAGGAGCGGCTGCACGGGCAGCGTCTCCGGCACCAGCAGCGGGGCCTTGGCGATATGGCCGAGCGGGGTGTGCAGCCGGTCCTGGGAGGGGATCGCGAGGGCGTCCTTGAGGTGGACCATGCCGACGATCTCGTCGATGCGCTCCCGGTAGACGGGGAAGCGGGACAGGCCCGTGGCGCGGGTCAGGTTGACCACATCCTCGGCGGTGGCCGACGACTGCAGGGCGCTGACCTTCACTCGGGGCGTCATCACGTTCTCCGCGGTCAGCTCTCCCAGGGAGAGGGTGCGGACGAAGAGGTCGGCCGTGTCCTGTTCCAGGGCGCCGGCCTGGGCCGAGTGGCGGGCCAGGGAGACCAGTTCGCCGGGGGTGCGGGCGGAGGCCAGCTCGTCGGTGGGCTCGACGCCGAAGGCGCGGACCAGGCGGTTGGCGACCGCGTTGAGGCCGGCGATCACCGGGCGGAACAGGCGGGAGAAGACGTGCTGGGGGCCCGCGACGAAGCGGGCGACCTGCATCGGCTTCGACACCGCCCAGTTCTTGGGCACCAGTTCGCCGATCACCATCTGTACGGCGGAGGCCAGCAGCATGCCGACGACCACGGAGACACCGGACACAGCGCCTTCGGGTATGCCGAGGGCGGTGAAGGGGCCGTGGAGTATCTCCGCGAGCGCCGGTTCGGCGAGCATGCCGACGACGAGGGAGGTGATGGTGATGCCGAGCTGGGTGCCGGAGAGCTGGAAGGACAGCTCCTTGAGCGCGCCCACCACCTTGTGGGCCCGTCGGTCGCCCTCGGCCGCGGCCTTCTCGGCCTCCGGCCGCTCGACCGTCACCAGGCCGAACTCGGCCGCCACGAAGAAGCCGTTGGCGAGAATCAGGAGGAACGCCGCGGCGAGGAGCAGAAGGGGGATGGTCATGCCGCCGCCTCGGTATCTCGGGAGGGGGCGGCGCAGGTACTACAGGACGATCCGTCCATCGCTGGAAGGAGTCACTCCTCGAATAGCAGGGGGCCTCTGAAGTACCGCGTGGCACAACAGCGGCGGAGGCGCGACGAAAGCACCTCCGCCAACAGATTAATCAAGACATGGGCCGATGCGGCAGGGGCGACGGCCCTGAGACAGCCCCGAGTCGGCCCTGATCTTGCTCGGGGACACCCCCCGACGCCGTACGGAGTCAGCCCTGACGCTGCTCCGGCTCGGCCACCGAACGGGACTCGACCAGCATACGGAGGGTATGGGCGTCCTCGATCGCGCGCTGCTTGGCGATGCCCGGCTGGATGCCGAGCGCCGGCAGGCTGGTTCCGTCGGTGAGGTCGAGGAAGACCCACGGGTCACCGGCACGCAGGTTCACCTGGACGATCTCCGCCCAGTCCAAGTGCCGCTTGCCGGCGATGTTGACGACGGTGACCCCGGACTCGTCGGCGACCACCTTGGGCCGGGACAGCAGGCCCAGCACGCCGGCGAGCATGGCCGCGGTGAACACGAAGCTGAGCCGCTCCCCCGGGCCGAGCGTCGGCAGCAGCAGCGCGACCGCCGTGATGACCACGAAGATCGCGCCGGCGGCGGTCAGCAGCACGGCCCGGGTACGGCCCGGCCGAAAAGTGACGGGCAGGGCAGGCAGCTCGTCCGACATGGCGTACGACTCCCCGGTGCTCAGAGGCGGCAGGCGTGGATGGCCGTGGTCAGGATGGCACGGGCGCCGATGTCATACAGGTCGTCCATGATCCGCTGGGCCTCCTTGGCCGGGACCATGGCGCGCACGGCGACCCAGCCCTCGTTGTGCAGCGGCGAGACGGTCGGGGACTCCAGGCCCGGGGTGAGCGCGACGGCCTTCTCCAGCTGCTCGACGCGGCAGTCGTAGTCCATCATCACGTACGTGCGGGCCACGAGGACGCCCTGGAGGCGGCGCAGGAACTGCTGCACCTTGGGCTCGTTCTCCGAGGTGGTGTCCGCGTCGACCCGGCGGATCACGACGGCCTCGGACTTCATGATGGGCTCGCCGATGACCTCCAGGCCCGCGTTGCGCAGCGAGGTACCGGTCTCGACGACATCGGCGATGACTTCCGCGACGCCCAGCTCGATGGCGGTCTCGACGGCGCCGTCGAGGTGGACGACGGAGGCGTCGATGCCGTTGTCGGCGAGGTGCTTGGCGACGATGCCCTCGTAGGAGGTGGCGACCGTCATGCCGTTCAGGTCCTCGACGCCGTTCGCCGTGCCGGGCTTGGTGGCGTAGCGGAAGGTGGAGCGAGCAAAGCCGAGCGGCAGGATCTCCTCGGCGTTGGCGCCGGAGTCGATAAGGAGGTCGCGGCCGGTGATGCCGATGTCCAGGCGGCCGGAGGAGACGTAGATCGCGATGTCGCGGGGGCGGAGGTAGAAGAACTCCACCTCGTTCTCGGGGTCGACGATCCGCAGCTCCTTGGACTCCCGGCGCTGCTGGTAGCCGGCCTCATGCAGCATCTCCCCCGCAGGGCCGGACAGGGAACCCTTGTTGGGGACGGCGATGCGCAGCATGAGGCGGCTTCCTTCGTTCGTATGTGCGGGTTGTGGGTGCGGGGGTACGGCTCAGAGGTGGGCGTACACGTCGTCCAGGGAGATGCCGCGGGCGACCATCATCACCTGGACGTGGTACAGCAGCTGCGAGATCTCCTCGGCGGCCGCTTCCTTGCCCTCGTACTCGGCGGCCATCCAGACCTCGGCGGCCTCTTCGACGACCTTCTTGCCGATGGCATGGACGCCCTTCTCGACCAGCTCCGCGGTACGGGAAGTGGCGGGGTCGCCGTGGGCGGCCTTCTGCTGGAGCTCGGTGAAGAGCTCCTCGAACGTCTTCTTGGACATGGTGTGCTCAGGCTAGACCAAATACTGGGTTCGTCAGCGCCAGGGTTCAGATACTGAGCGCAGGGTGGCCGCCGTCGCCACGGCTGCCGTCACCGCCTCGTGCCCCTTGTCCTCGTTGGAGCCCTCGATGCCCGCGCGGTCCAGGGCCTGCTCCTCGGTGTCGCAGGTCAGCACGCCGAAGCCGATCGGGACTCCGGTGTCGACGGAGACCTGGGTGAGGCCCTGCGTGACGCCCTGGCACACGTACTCGAAGTGGGGGGTGCCGCCGCGGATGACGACGCCGAGGGCGACGATCGCGTCGTAGCCGCGGCCCGCGAGGACCTTGGCGACAACGGGGAGCTCCCAGCTGCCGGGGACCCGGAGCAGGGTGGGCTCGTCGATACCGAGGTCGCGCAGGGCACGCAGGGCGCCCTCGACGAGGCCGTCCATCACCTTCTCGTGCCACTGGGCCGCGATGACCGCGACGCGCAGGTCGCCGACGTTGCTGACGGACAGTTCGGGTGCGCCCTTGCCGCTCACGTTGCTCCTTGGTTCCTGAATCTCGTACGAGCTGGTCTTGCTGTCGTTGCTACTGATTACCGCAGGTGGACGCCGTGGTCGCGTCCAGCCAGGGCAGGTCGTGTCCCATCCGGTCCCGCTTGGTGCGCAGATAGCGGAGGTTGTGCTCGCCCGCGCGGACGGGCATCGGCTCGCGGTCGTTGACGTTAAGGCCGTGCTGGACGAGGGCGTCGGTCTTCTCGGGGTTGTTCGTCATGAGCCGGAGGCTGCGGACGCCGAGGTCCTTGAGGATCTGCGCGCCGGCGCCGTAGTCCCGGGCGTCGGCGGGCAGGCCCAGCTCCAGGTTGGCGTCGAGGGTGTCGCGGCCGAGCTCCTGGAGTTCGTACGCGCGCAGCTTGGACAGCAGTCCGATGCCGCGGCCCTCGTGGCCGCGCAGATAGACGACGACGCCCCGGCCCTCGGCGGCGATGCGTTCCAGGGAGGTCTCCAGCTGGGGGCCGCAGTCGCAGCGCAGGGAGTGGAAGATGTCGCCGGTGAGGCATTCGGAGTGGACGCGGACGAGGACGTCCTCGCCGTCGCCGAGCTCGCCGTGGACGAGGGCGACGTGCTCGACGCCGTCGACGGTGGAGCGGTAGCCATAGGCCGTGAAGTCACCGAAGGTGGTGGGCAGTTGGGTCTTCGCCTCGCGCTTGACGGTGGGCTCGGAGGAGCGGCGGTAGGCGATCAGGTCCTCGATGGAGATGATCGTCAGGCCGTGCTTGCGGGCGAAGGGGATCAGCTCGGGCAGGCGCAGCATGCGGCCGTCCTCGCCGGCGATCTCGACGATCGCGCCGGCCGGGCGCAGGCCCGCGAGGCGGGCGAGGTCGACGGCGGCCTCGGTGTGGCCGTTGCGCGCGAGGACGCCGCCGGGTCGGGCGCGCAGCGGGAAGATGTGGCCGGGGCGGACGAAGTCGTCCGCCTGAGCCGTGCCGCTCGCCAGCAGTTGGAGGGTGGTGGCGCGGTCGGAGGCGGAGATGCCGGTGGTGACGCCGTGCTGGGGCGCGGCGTCGACGGTGACGGTGAACGCGGTGCGCATCGACTCGGTGTTCTGCTGCACCATCTGGGGCAGTTCGAGCCGGTCCAGCTCGTCGCCCTCCATGGGGGCGCAGATCATGCCCCGGCACTCGCTCATCATGAAGGCGACGATCTCGGGGGTGGCCTTCTCGGCGGCGACGACGAGGTCGCCCTCGTTCTCGCGGTCCTCGTCGTCGACGACCACGACCGGGCGGCCGGCCGCGATGTCGGCGATGGCCTGCTCGATGGGGTCGAGCCCGAAGTTCGCCGTGTCTTCGGCGCAGTCGGTGCTGTAAAGGATCGACGCCGTGGTCATGCCGGGGCTCCTTCCAGGGCGGGCTTGCGCGAGCGCAGCCACCAGTCGCGCATGCCCCACAGGACGAGCGCGCCGTAGATGATGTAGACGAAACCGGAGAAGGCGTAGCCGTTGGCGAAGTTGAGCGGGACGCCCACGAGGTCGACCAGCAGCCAGGCGAACCAGAACTCGACCATGCCGCGCGCCTGGGCGTACATGGCGACGATGGTGCCGGTGAAGATGTACGCGTCCGGCCAGGGGTCCCAGGACAGGGTGGGGTACGCGGTGAAGAGGCCGCCGACGGCGAGGGTGCCGAGTACGGCACCGGCGATGAGGTAGCCGCGTTCGCGCCAGGTGGCGAAGCGCGGGGCGATGGCGCCGTCCGCCGTCTGCCCCTTGGTGCGGTTCCACTGCCACCAGCCGTACGCGGCGACGGCCATGACGATGACCTGCTTGCCCGCGCTGCCGGTCAGGTGCCCGACGAAGGCGCCGAAGAGGATGAGTCCGGAGAGGAACTGCACCGGCCAGTTCCACAGGGACCGTAGGGCGCCGAGGGCGAGGGCGATCAGGCCGAGGATGTTTCCGATCATGTCCGACCAGAGGATCTGCTGGCCGAACGCCGTGAAAGCGACGGAGTTCAGCGAGTTCACTTCGCCGCCCCCGGAGCGCCGGCCGCACCCTGGGTGCCCAGCAGCCGCTCGACGTACTTGGCGATGACGTCGACCTCGAGGTTGACCGGGTCGCCGGGCTGCTTGCGGCCGAGCGTGGTCAGGTAGAGGGTGGTGGGGATGAGGCTGACGGTGAAGTAGTCGGGGCCGGCGTCGACGACGGTGAGGCTGATGCCGTCGACGGTGATGGAGCCCTTCTCGACGACGTACCGGGTCAGGTCCGCGGGGAGCGAGACCTTGACGATCTCCCAGTTCTCGGACGGCTTGCGCTCGATGACCCGGCCCGTGCCGTCGACGTGGCCCTGCACGATGTGGCCGCCGAGGCGCTCACCGACGGCCATGGGGCGTTCGAGGTTGACGCAGGAGCCGACGGTCAGGGCGCCGAGGCTGGAGCGCTCGAGGGTCTCGGCCATGACGTCGGCGGTGAACCAGTCGTCCTCGTGCTCGACGACCGTGAGACAGACGCCGTTGACGGCGATGGAGTCGCCGTGGCGCGCGCCCTGCGTGACGACCGGGCCACGCAGACAGAAGCGGGAGGAGTCGCCGAGGTTCTCGACGGCGGTGACCTCACCAAGCTCTTCGATGATTCCGGTGAACACTTCCCGGGTCCTCCTGCCTCGTTGGGCACGGACTCCGGGGCTGTCGAAGACGACAGACATGAGCGGACGACGGCACAGAGAGCGTCGCCGTGTGCTGCGGACCCACCCCTGACGAGGTGGACCGAAAACAGACGGCGGCGCGCATGAATGCCCGCCCGCCGCGCACTGCCTCCCATCCGGACTTTAACCGTCGGTCCAGGAATTTCACCTGGTCAACCGGCCGCTGGAAGCGACCGGGTCGCGGACTGTAACCGCCGGTTCGGACTTTCACCGACCCCGGAGTGCGCTGCTTCTGGTACATGGCCAGTGTGCCACGCCTGATCGACGCCCATGCGGGTGAAGGCTGTGGGGTGGCTCACAGGCGGTGTCGCTGGACTTCCGCGGCAGGCGCAGCCGGGGCTCGATGGGGGCTGACCCTGAGTCAACTTCCGCCCCACCGGCCTCATTCGAACCGGCCCCGACCCATTGACCGGCTTGGTCTAGTCCTTTTAAAGTCTGCCGTCACGGTACCCGCCCTGAACGGCCCGGCGGCGGTGACGACGGCCCTTGCCCCGTCGCCGGGTCCCGCGTCGGTCGCCGAGTGCCGGCGGCGGGTCTCTGCGACGCTGGAGACATGACAACGATCCTGGTGACCGGAGGAACCGGTGTCCTCGGGCGGCCTCTCACCGAGCGGCTGCGGGCGGACGGGCACGAGGTACGGGTGCTCAGTCGGCACGCGCAGCCGTACGCCGTCGATCTCGTCGCGGGCGGGAGCGGGCTGGACGCGGCCGTGGCGGGGGTGGACACGATCGTGCACTGCGCGACCTCGCCGCGCGGAGGCGACGAGCAGGCGGCGGCGAACCTGATCGCGGCGGCGCGGCGGGCCGGGGTGGGGCACCTCGTCTACATCTCGATCGTCGGCGTGGACCGGGTGCCGTTCGGTTACTACCGGACCAAGCTGGCCGTCGAGCGGCTGGTCGAGGAGTCGGGGCTGGGCTGGACCGTCCTGCGCGCGACCCAGTTCCACGACCTCCTCGTGATGCTCTTCCAGATCCTGTCCAAGCCACCGGTCATGCTTGTACCGGCCGGCGTGAGCGACCAGCCCGTCGCCGTCGCCGAGGTCGCCGACCGTCTGGCCGACCTGGCCGTGGGCGCCCCCGCCGGCCGCGTCGACGACATGGGCGGCCCCGAGGTCCTCACCTTCCCTGAGCTGGCCCGCGCCTACCTGAGGGCCACGGGCCGACGCCGACCGCTGGTGAACGTGCCGCTGTTCGGCAAGGCCTACCGGGGGTTCCGGGCCGGAGGCCATCTCACGCCGGAGCGGGCCGTGGGGAAGGCGACGTTCGGGGAGCACTTGGCGGCGCGGTTCGGGGCCGCTGGGTCGCCGCGAAGGTGATGGCAGGCACGGCTTGTGTGCCGTTGGGACGACGCCCACCCGCACGCGCTACCGCGTGGGCGGTGCGAACAACTCGTCCTGAGCCGCCTCCCGGGCCATGAGGAGCGCGCCACGCAGCACGGCGCTCCCCCCGAGTGCGCTCGGCCGGACCTCCGTCGGCAGCGGCGACAGGACCGTCAGCCGTGCCTCCACGCGGGCGGCGAGTACGTCCCCACCGGCCTGCCCGAGCTCACCACCGAGGACTACGCACCCGGGGTCGAGGACAGCCACGACCGAGGCGGCGCCCATGGCGAGCCGATCGGCGAGGACGTCCAGGAAGCGGGTGTCACGCTCCGCCGAGGCGCCCGATCCGCTCCGACCGTCCGCCGCAGCCCCGGCCACGTCGCCCCTCACCAAACCCGTCACAGCCGCCCGCACCAATGTCGCCGCATGCGACTCGTGTCCCATGGCCTCGGCCTCGACCCCGTGAGCCGTCGCCAGCGCGGCGACCGCTGCCGCGCCCGCGAGGGAGTGGAAGCCGCCCTCGCAGCCGGTCGCGGAGGGGAGGGTGGTGGTGCCCGGGACCGGGAGGAAGCCGATCTCGCCGGTGCCGCCGGAGGCGCCGCGGCGGAGGGTGCCGTCGAGGACGACGGCGGCGCCGATGCCGAGGCCGAGCCAGAGGAGGACGAAGGTGTCGCGGTCGTGAGCGGCGCCGTCGCGCTGTTCGGCGAGAGCGGCGAGGTTGGTCTCGTTCTCGACCAGGACGCGAGCCTGGAGGCGTTCGCCGAGGGCCGAGGCCAGCCGGCGGTGCCATTCGGGCAGGCCGATGGAGTTACGGAGTTCGCCGGTGGCCGGGTCGATCAGGCCGGGGGCGCCGATCGCCACCGTGTGCAGCCGGTCGGCGCCGACCTCCTTCGCGGCGCGCTCCACCAGCGTGACCGCCTGCTCCACCGCGGGTCCCGTACCGGCGTCGTCCGCGATCGGGACGGACGCCCGCGCCAGCTCCGTGCCGAGCAGGTCGGCGACGACGACCGTGACGCCCTCGGTGCGCACATCGAGGGCGGCCAGGTGGGCGCGGTCGGCGACGATGCCGTACAACCTGGCGTTGGGGCCGCGCCGCTGCTCCCCGGACTCCCCCACGACCGCGATCAGCCCGGCGGCGGTCAGGCGCTCCACGAGGTCCGCGACCGTGGGCCGGGACAGACCGGTGAGCTGCTTCAACTGCCCTGCCGTCAACGGCCCTTCCTCCTGCAGCAGCCGCAGGGCGAGCCGGTCGTTGATGGCCCGGGCAGTGCTGGGTGATGCGGGCATGCCGGGATCCTCCCAGATCGGCGGGGGCGTACGGCCGTCGGCCCGCGCCCTCCCCTGGCGTCTATCTATCAGGCAGGGTTCCTGATAGTTTACGTCGGCGCGAGTGCCCAGGGGCACCACGACATCGAGGGAGAGCCGAGCATGAGTGCGGTGGTCCACGAGCAACGCCACGTGAGGCGCGCCCGGTACGCCGTGGCCGCCGTGTTCGCCGTGCACGGCGCCGTCACCGGCTCGTTCGCGACCCGTGTGCCGTGGATCCAGGACCATGCGGGAGTCGGCGCGGGCCAGTTGGGGCTCGCGCTCGCCTTCCCGGCGATCGGCGCGTCCGTGGCGATGCCGCTCGCGGGCCGGATCAGCCACCGGTTCGGGGCCCGTACGGCGCTGCGCGGGCTGATCTCCCTGTGGACGCTCGCCCTTGTCCTGCCCTCCCTCGCGCCGAACCTGTGGACGCTGTGCCTCGCCCTCTTCGTGTACGGCGCGACCTCGGGCATGGCGGACGTCGCCATGAACGCGCTCGGCGTCGAGGTCGAGACCCGCCTCGGGAAGTCGATCATGTCGGGGCTGCACGGCATGTGGAGCGTGGGCGCCCTGATCGGCTCGGCGGCCGGCACGCTCGCCGCCCATCTGGGCTCGGACGCCCGGCTGCACCACGCGCTGGCGGCGGCCGCGCTCACCGTCCTGGGTCTGGTCGCCTGCCAGTGGGTGCTGGACCTGAGGCCCACCGAGGACGAGGAGCCGCCGCCCCGGTTCGCGCTGCCGCCGAGGTCGGCGCTGCTGATCGGCGCGATCGGGTTCTGCGCGGTGTTCGCGGAGGGGGCCGCCCTGGACTGGTCGGCGGTCTATCTGCGGGACCAGTTGGAGACCTCGGCGGGGCTCGCGGCCGCGTGCACCACCGGTTTCATGCTGACCATGGCACTGGCCCGGCTCGTGGGCGACGCGGTGGTCAACCGTTTCGGTGCGGTCCGAACCGTACGGGCGGGCGGTGTCCTCGCCGCGCTCGGCGGTCTGCTGATCGTCGTCGCGAACCACCCGGTGATGGCGATGGGCGGCTTCGCGCTGATGGGCCTGGGCATCGCCGTGGTCGTACCGCTCTGCTTCGCCGCCGCCGGTCGCAGCGGGCCGAACCCCAGCCTGGCCATCGCGGGCGTCGCGACCATCACGTACACCTCGGGCCTGATCGCGCCGAGCGCGATCGGCGGGCTGGCCCAGATGACGAGCCTGGTGGTGTCGTTCGGCCTGGTGACCGTGCTGGCGTGCGGGCTCGCCGTCTTCGCGGGCGTGCTGCGCACCGCTGAGCGGGAGCGCCCCGAGGTCGGCCGACCGGAGGCGGCGGTTCCCGACCCGAGGCCCTGACCGGCATGCCTCCTCAGCCCCGCGCCAGCTCGTACGCGTACTCCGGTGAGAACGCCCCCGCCCTCCCCCGGCAGCCGTCGGACTCGCCCGGCAGTTTCACCCACAGATAGGCGTCGATGCGGGCCTCGCCGGTGCCGAGGGTCGGCGGCTGTCCGAGGCTGCGGCCGGAGGGGTCGCACCATGCGCCGTCGGTGGGGGCTCCGTTGCCGTTGCGGCTGGTGTCGATGACGGCGCCGAGGCTCGCGGGGCCGCCGAGGGCGGCCAGCACATGGCGGGTGTAGGCGACCTCGGCGTCCGTGCGGTTGAAGTTCGACACGTTGCTGAAGACGCCGTCGGAGGCGTCGGGCGAGGCGGCGCCCGCCTGGCGGAGCAGTGCGGCCTGCTTGTCCGGCGCGTTCCATCCGGAGTGCCCGGCGTCGTAGTAGACCCGGGCGCCGGGGTTGGCCGCCTTCAGGACGCGACCGGCGCGGGCGAGGGACGCGAAGCGGTCGGCCCGCGCGCCGGCGGAGAGACAGTCCGACTGGGCGATCGCGTCCGGCTCCAGGATCACGATGACCTCGTCCGAGCCGAGCCCGGCGGCGAAGGCATCGATCCAGGCGTCGTACGCGTCCAGGCTCGACGCCCCGCCCTGCGAGGCCCCGCCGCAGTCGCGGTCGGGGATCGCGTACGCCACGAGGACCGGCACCCGGCCCTGCGCGGCCCCACCGGAGGCGACCGCCGCGACCTGGGACGTGACGGTGGCCGGGTCGGGGTCCGTGAACCAGATGGCGGCCGGGTGGTCGGCGATGCCGGACTCGATGACGGCGCTGCGCGGGTCACCGGGGTTGTCACGGACCCAGTCGAGGACCTGGGAGTCGGGGTGACGGTAGAGCTCACCGGGTTCGGTCAGGGGCTCCGTCCGCTGTTCGGTCCGCTCCGCCGAGGGCTGCACGCCGGCCTTCCTCGAGGGTTCGGGCGACTTCGAGGGCGTGAGCGAGCTCCGCGACGGGGACGGGGTCGCCGGGGTCGGGTCGGCCGGCTCGGATGGGAGGCTCGGTGAGCGGCTCGTCAGGGGGCGGGCCTCGTCGGAGCCTGTGTCGCCGTTCATCGCGGTCACCACTCCGGTGACGGTGCCGACGACGGTCACGACCGCCGCGGCCACGACCATGGCGCGGCGCCTCGCCGTCCGCCTGCGCTCGGCTCGGCGTGCGGCCAGACGCTGGGCACGTAAGCCTGACACGTGGTGCTCCCCCCTGCTCCCGGACTGAGGCTTCCCCTGCCTCACGACACTTCCCGGTACTCCCCGTCGCGCCCCCGTTACCCCGTTCCGGGGACGCGCCGGGCACGGCGGCACCGGTGTCAGCCTAGGGCTGGGACCCTGCCCCCTATGGCGCAGTTGGAACATTTCACCAATTCCGTGGACTCAGTGGACACAGTCGTCTCCCGTATGCGCGCCCTTGACGCCGCCCTGCCCGAGCGGGACGGGCTCGCGGTCTTCAACCGCGTCTACCTCACCGTCACGGAGGCCATCGACCGACGTCTGGACGCGGGCCTGTTCCCGGACGCCGAGGCCGCGATCGTGCTCGACGTGCGCTTCGCCGAGCGGTATCTGAGGGTCGCGGAGGGCGGGTGCCCGCCCGCGTGCTGGCGCCCGCTGCTGCAGTTCCGGCGCCATCCGGGGGTACGGCCGCTGCAGTTCGCCCTGGCGGGCATCAATGCGCATATCGGGCACGATCTCGCGCTGGCCGTCGTGGACACCTGTCGTACGCTCGGCTGCGAACCCGTCGATCTGGAGGACGAGTTCGATCATGTGGGCGATGTCCTCGTCTCGCTGGAGGAGCGCATCCGCGAGGAGTTGATGCCGGGCCCCGATCTGCTCCAGATCGCCGATCCGCTCACCCATCTGCTCGGCTCATGGAGCCTTGAACGGGCCCGTGAGGCGAGCTGGTCGGCCGCCCGGGCACTGTGGGCGCTGCGTGGACTCCCCGAACTCGCCGAGGAGTTCGGCGACCGGCTGGACGCGGCCGTGGGTCTGGCGGGACGGATGCTGCTGACGCCACTGCCGAGCTGAGGCGGTACCGCCCAGACGCGTGTGCCGCGCGTAGAACTCCCTTGTGAAGGTTATACGTTCAGCTTGAGAAGATCCTTCGTAGAGGAGCACGGCATGGCGTTACGACTCGGGCTCGCCCTTCCCCAGATGCGGCAGTACGACATCGGAAAGGACGTGCCCGACGTGGCGCGGACGGCCGAATCCATCGGCTACGACAGTCTGTGGGTCTTCGAACGGGCCCTGTTTCCCGAACGGCCCTCGCAGGGCCTGTACGGCCTGGAGGGCCTGCCCTGGCCGGACCAGTACCGGCATGTGGCCGAGCCGCTGGTCACCCTCACCCTGGCCGCGGCGGCCACCCGGCGGGCACGGCTGGGCACGAGCCTCATCGCCCCGCTGCACGTGCCCTTCCAGCTCGCCAAGTCCCTCGCCTCGCTGGACGCGGCGAGCGGCGGCCGGGTGGTCGCGGGCCTCGGTACCGGCTGGTCGTACGACGAGTACGCGGCGGCGGCCGTCCGCCCCTTCGAGGAGCGCGGCCAGGTGCTGGAGGAGCTGATCGAGGTCTGCCGGGCCGTCTGGGGCCCCGATCCGGTGTCGTACGACGGCAGGCTCACGAAGATCGCCTCCGCCGTGGTCGGCCCCAAGCCCGCCCGGCCGATACCCATACTGCTCCCCGCCGGCACCAGACGAGCGCAGCGCAGACTCGTCGACCACGCCGACGGCTGGCTGCCGGTCGGCCTGGGTGTCGAGGAACTGGCCACCCAGTGGCGCCAGTTGCGCGACCTGGCCGCCGAGCGCCGCCGTATCCGACCGCTCCGCTCGGTGCTGCGCATCAACGTGGCGTACCAGACCAAGGCCTACGAGGGCACCGACCGCCAGCCGTTCCAGGGCAACGCCGACCAACTCGCCGAGGACCTGGCGGCGCACGCCGAGATCGGCCTCGACGAGATCTTCCTCGACCTCCAGGGCGACCTGCGCGACGCCGAGGAACTCAAGGACGTGGCCGCGGAGGTGTACGAGTCGGCACGCGCGGCCGGGGTCTGACCGCGGAGCTCAGCCGCCGTTCAGTCCTCCGGGAGTTCGATGGGCGCGATCGCGTCGTAGACGTCGCCGGGGCCGGGGTTGGTCGCGTCGGTCGCTCCGCCGAAGTGGTGCATGACGCCCCAGACCGCGTTGAGGGCGGTCTGGACGGCGCCCTCGGCCCAGCCGGCCGTCCAGGAGATGTCGTCGCCGGCGAGGAAGATGCCCCGCTTGTCCTCGGGCAGCCGGTCCTGCATGAAGTGGGTGAACAGGCGCCGCTGGTAGCGGTAGTGGCCGGGAAGGTTGGCCTTGAACGCGCCCATGAAGTAGGGCTCGTTCTCCCAGGACACGGTCACCGGGTTGCCGATGATGTGCCCCCGGATGTCGACCTTGGGGTAGATCTCGCCGAGTGACTTCAGCATGACCTCCATCCGCTCGTTCGAGGACAGCGGCAGCCACTTCAGACTGTCGTCGCACCAGGTGTAGGAGAGGCAGATGACGGCGGGCCTGTCCGGTCCGTCGTCGAGGAGATAAGTCCCGCGCGTCATACGGTCGGTGAGCGTCATCGACATGACGTCCCGGCCGGTCCGCTCGTCCTTGTCGAGCCAGAAGGGCCGGTCGACGGGCACGAAGAGCTTGCTGGACTCCATGTAGTGAGTGCGCTCGATGGCGGTCCAGTGGTCGATCGGGAAGAGCGAGTCGTCGCAGGCGATCTTCGACAGCAGCATCCAGGACTGGGCGGTGAAGACGGCCGCCGCGTACGTACGGATGTCGCCGTTCGCGTCGGTCACGGTGATCCGGTTGCCCGCGGTGCGGTGCAGCCGGGTCACCGCCGGGCGGGGCTCGCCGTTCTCGTGCAGCTTCGCGAGCGAGGTCCCGTGCGCCCAGTGGACGATCTTCTCCGGCTCGCGCTCCCAGAGCCGGAGCGGGAGCTGCTGGCTGCCGCCGACGATGCCGCGGTGGTGGTCGTCGGCCTCGGTGTAGACGACCCGCAGGATCTCCAGGATGGAGTTCGGGAAGTCGGTGTCCCAGCCGCCCGTGCCGAAGCCGACCTGACCGAAGATCTCGCGGTGGCGGAAGGACCTGAAGGCCTCGGAGTCGCAGAGGAAGCCGTAGAAGGTCTGGTTGTCGAGTTTCTCGACGAGCCTCGACCAGATCTCGCGGATGCGCGGGACGTCACGCTCGCGCATGGCCCGGTTCATGTCGGAGAAGTCGGCGCCCTCTTCGAGGCAGGCGTTCCAGGCGGCGGCGACGTCACGGTAGACCTGCGGCAGATCCGCGATCGTCTCGGCGTAGTGCGACTCGCCCTTGAGGTCGACGACGGTCGAGGGCGTCGCCTCCGACAGGGGGTTGGGGAAGGGCCGGGTCTCCAAGCCCACCAGGTCGATGTAGTGCTGGAGCGCCGTGGAGGACGGCGGGAAGCGCATCGCGCCCATCTCGGCGGTGAGGCCCTCGGTGTCGGGGCCCTCGAAGCCCACTGTCCGCAGCCGCCCGCCGATCCGGCCGGCCTCGTACACGACCGGCTTGAGCCCCATCTTCATCAGTTCGTACGCCGCCACGATGCCGGAGAGTCCGCCGCCGACGACCGCGACCTCGGTGCCGTGCTCGGTCGCCGGTATCTGGCCGAGGCCCGCCGGGTGGGCGAGGAAATCGTCGTACGCGTACGGGAAGTCCGGGCCGAACATGGTGATCGGCGGCTGCTGCTCGTCTGCGTGCTCGATGGCGTTGGGCACGGTGGACGTCATGGGGTACGGACTCCTTGCACGAAAGCTAATGAGGTGGGGCTGGAGGGGGAGGATCAGACGAGGGCCCCGTAGAGGCCGGGGCGACGGTCCTGCAGATAGGGGTTCGTCGCGCGCGAGGCCGCGAGGAAGGCGGGGTCGACGTCGGCGAGGACGAGGTCCTCGCCCCGTCCGGCGCGGGTACGCGCGACCCCGTCGGGACCGGCGAGCGTGGAGAGCCCGACGAAGTCGAACTCCCCTTCCTGGCCGACCCGGTTGACGTAGGCGACGTACAGCTGGTTCTCGAAGGCGCGCACCGGGATCATCGACTCGGCGACGAACTGGAACGGGTGCATCTGGGCCGTGGGCACGATCAGCAGGTCGGTGCCGGCGAGGGCGTGGGCGCGGACGTTCTCCGGGAACTCGACGTCGTAGCAGATCATGATCCCGACGCGGAGGCCGCCCAGTTCGGCCTGGACGACGGGCTGCTCGCCCGGGGTGAAGTGGTCGCGCTCGAAGCAGCCGAAGAGGTGGGTCTTGCGGTAACCGGCGAGACGGGTGCCGTCGGCCGAGATGAGCTGCACCGAGTTGAAGACCGCCTCGCCGGCGCGCTCGGGGTAGCCGTACGCGATGGCGAGCCCGTGCCGTCCGGCGGTCTCGGCGATCGCGTCGGCCGAGTCCCCGTCGGCGGGCTCGGCGAGCCGCCCGATGTCGTCGCCGATCGCGTACCCGGTCAGGAACATCTCCGGCGCGACCAACAGCCCGGCCCCCGCGGCCGCGGCACGGCCCGCGGCCTCGTCGAGCACCTTGAGGTTCTCGGCGACCGAGCCGGGGCGGCCGGAGCTCTGGAGCAGGGCGATGCGCATGCGTGTTCCTCACCGGGGGCGGAGGGGGATTCTGGGGCCACGTAGACGGTACGGGCGGCACGGCGGGGCGGACAAGAAGGAGCCGTTGCGCGCCGGTGAGCGGTTCGTTGCGTCCACGACGGGGCCGACGGCGATTCGTTGCGTGCCCTCGGTCGGGAACGGGAGCCCCCGGCCGAGGGCACGGGTCAGGCCCGTCTTCCGGAGACGGCCCGCAACACCAGCGCCGTCACCAGATAGGGCACCGCGAGCACGGCGAAGGCGGTGCTGTGCGCGTGGGACCGGCCGATCGTGGCGTACGCGGCGAACACCGCGACCGTGGCGAGCTCGGTGCCCATGCTCGCCACCGAGGTGAGGGTGGCCCGGCGGGCGCCCTCGATACGGCTCTGCAGCCGGGCGTCGGCCAGGACGTTGACCAGTTGGAAACCGCCGAAGGCGACGGCCACGAGACCGATGCCCGCCGGTGTGCCCATCAACGCGCCCACCGACAACGCGACCGCCGAGCCCGTGAGCACCCCCGCGAGCCCGGTCGTGCCGAGCCGCTCACCCACGCCGGTCAGGAGGCTCCCGATCGTGGGGCCGACCCAGATCAGCAGAAGCAGATACGGAACCGTCTGCACGGCCACTGAGGTGTCCCGGACCAGCAGAGGCGTGTACTCGTCGAGGGCACCCCAGACCGCCCCGACGGCCGGAACGAGCAGCAGGGCCCCGCGTACGGAACGATCCCGGCGGGCTTCGGAGAGCCCGGTCCGCAGGGTGGCGAGGGTGGAGACCGGGTCGCCGCCGGGCGACACCGCTTCCCTGTGCTCGGGGAACCTGGTGGCGACCACCGAGGTCAGCACAGAGACCAGCACGCTCGCCGCGCCCACGGCCGGATAGCCGCCGAGGTCGAGCACCGGGCCGGCCAGTCCCATCGCCGCCATCACGGCGACCATCCCGGCCGCCTGGGCCCGACCGATGACACGCGCGTACCGATCGGCCGCGCCGAGCCGGTCCAGCTCGTCGTACACCAGTGCCTCCAACGCACCGGAACCGAGCGCTCCACGCACTCCCCAGAGCACGAAGCCGAGAGCGAAGGCCCAGTACGACGGCACGATCACCCAGAGCGCGAAGCCGACGCCGGTGAGCAATGGCCCCAGCCAGAGCAACATCCGCCGGGACACGGCGTCGGCCCAGGCACCGGAGGGAACCTCCAGCAGAATCCCCGTGATCGACCACAGGGCGAACAGGGAGGAGATCTCCCAGATCGACAGACCGGCGTCGCTGAACAGCAGCGCGTACACCGGGTAGAGCAGCACGAAGTCGTCGAGGAACGCGTAACCGTACAGCGTGACCGTCAGCCGCCGGACACCGCTGGTCCCGGTGTTCTCGGCGCCGGACAAACGCGCAGGTGAGAGTGTCATGAGGCCTTCCCGAAGGGGCGATGAGGACGTCGGATGCACGACGTCCCAGGCGGCCCTCGGGAGGCACGACTGGTGGATCAATGTCGCCAGGTCATAGACCCGATGGTAGGAGCAACTCTTCAACCGCCGCTACGTATTAGGTGTGGGATGAAGCGTCCGACCGAGGCGTCCGACCCCGAGCTCTCACGCGGGCGATCCAGAAGAAAACCGCCGCAGCAAAGGCGACAGCACAAGAACCGACTTCGTCCGCTCGACGAACGGCTCCCCGGCGATCCGCTCGAGCACCCGCTCGAAGTGCCGCATGTCGGAGGCGAAAACCTGCACCACCGCGTCGGCCTCCCCGGTGACGGTCGACGCGGCGACAACCTCCTGATACCGCTCCAGCCCCCGCTGAATGGTCTCCGGCGACGTGTTCCGCCGGCAGTAGATCTCGACGAACCCCTCGGTCTCCCACCCGAGCGCGACGGGGTCCACACGAACGGTGAATCCCCTGATGGCCCCGGACGCCCGCAGCCGGTCCACGCGGCGCTTCACCGCCGGCGCGGACAGGCCGACGAGTTGGCCGATGTCGGAGAAAGAGCGGCGGGCGTCCTCGGCGAGGGCGTGCACGATGCGTTCGTCGAGCTCGTTCAGCACTGCGGGTGGATCACTTCTCTGGAGTCGCGACGGAGTGGGGAAGGGGGTCTGCGAGACGGGAACGGCGATAGCCGCAACCGAAGTAGAACACGAGCCCGAGGGCCATCCAGGCGCCCCTAACTCCAGCTGGCGTGCAGAGGCTTACCCTCCGCATACCCCGCCGCACTCTGAATCCCCACCACGGCCCGCTCCGCGAACTCCTCGAGAGACCCGGCGCCCGCATACGTGCAGGACGACCGAACCCCCGCGATCACCGAGTCGATCAGATCCTCGACCCCCGGCCGAGCCGGATCCAGGAACATCCGCGACGTGGAGATGCCCTCCTCGAACAGCGCCTTGCGCGCCCGGTCGTACGCGGACTCCTCGCTCGTGCGGTTACGAACCGCCCGCGCCGACGCCATCCCGAACGATTCCTTGTACAGCCGCCCACTGGCGTCCTGCTGAAGGTCCCCCGGCGACTCGTACGTCCCGGCGAACCACGACCCGATCATGACGTTCGACGCACCCGCGGCCAGCGCCATGGCGACATCACGCGGGTGCCGCACGCCACCATCGGCCCACACATGCTTGCCGTACTTCTTCGCCTCGGCCGCACACTCCAGCACCGCCGAGAACTGCGGCCGCCCGACCCCGGTCATCATCCGGGTCGTGCACATGGCACCGGGTCCGACCCCGACCTTGACGATGTCGGCGCCCGCCTCGACGAGGTCGCGCACACCCTCCGCGGCGACGATGTTGCCCGCGGCGATCGGCACCTGGGGACCGAGGTCGCGCACCAGCTTGATCGCGTTGATCATCGACTCCTGGTGACCGTGCGCGGTGTCGATGACGAGCGTGTCGACGCCCGCGTCGAGCAGTTGCTCGGCCTTGCCCGCGAAGTCGCCGTTGATGCCGACGGCGGCGGCGATGCGCAGCTTGCCGTTCGCGTCGACGGCCGGGGTGTAGAGCGTGGCGCGCAGGGCGCCCTTGCGGGTGAGGATGCCGGCGAGGCGGCCGTCCTTGTCGACCGCGGGCGCGTAGCGACGGTTCGCGTGGTCGAGGCGGTTGAAGGCCTCGCGGGGGTCGATGTCCGCGTCGAGGAGCAACAGGTCCTTGGACATGACCACTTCGAGCTGGGTGAAGCGGTCGACACCCGTGAGGTCCCGGTCCGTGACGACACCGACCGGCCGGAGCTCCTCGTCGACGACGACGCCCGCGTTGTGCGCCCGCTTCGGCAGCAGGGACAACGCGTCGGCGACCGTCTGGTGCGGGTTCAGCACGATCGGGGTGTCGAGGACGAGGTGGCGGCTCTTCACCCAGGAGATGACCTCGGTGACGACCTCGATCGGGATGTCCTGCGGGATGACCACGAGGCCACCGCGCCGGGCGACCGTCTCCGCCATACGGCGGCCGGCGATGGCGGTCATGTTGGCGACGACGAGCGGGATGGTGGTGCCCGTGCCGTCCGGGGAGGCCAGGTCGACGCCCTGCCGCGATCCGACCGCGCTACGGCTCGGGACCATGAAGACGTCGTCGTACGTCAGGTCGTACGCGGGCTGGATGTCATTGAGGAAACGCACGTGCCGCACATCCCAGTCGTTCAGAGGTGACCCCCTGACAGGACCGCCAGGGGGAAGAGCACGTACTTCATTGTCCCATGTCGGCGGGTACGAGCGGCCCCGACGGATCATCCAGAGGGCCGGTCGGTGGCCTAGGAGGATCCTCCGAGTGCGAGCACCACCTGGAACTCCGTCTCGGTGCCGCGCCAATGGTCGACGGCCTCCGCGAACACGTCCTGTGCCATGCCCCAGTCGTGCGGCACCGACCGCGCGAACTCCTGCCAGCCGGTGATCACGACCAGCCGTCCCCGCACGGGCGGCGCCCAGGACAGGTCGGTGAGGCAGTCGGCGAGGGCGTCCCAGTTGCGGCCGAAGTAGTCGGGCAGGGTCAGGGCACGGGCGCAGCGGTCCATGAAACCGGGCTTGGCCACAACTCCGCTCAGATCCAGCTCGATGTGGACCCAGCCGCCCTCGCCCAGTACCTCGGCGAGCGTGCCGTCGCTCATCTCAAAACCGCCTTCGTGTCAGGACCGCGCTGAACAGGTCGTGGTGATCGTCGGTGCCGTGCTGCGCACCTTCCGTCAGGGCCCGTCCGGATCGGCCCGGTTGAGCGCGGGGCGCGGGGCCTGACCGGCCGTCAGCAGGTAGTCCGCCGCCGAGGTGTCGGTGACGAGGCTGGTGACCAGGCCCGAGCGCAGTACCGCGTCGATGGCGGTGCCCTTGCGCTGTCCGCCGGCGATCGCGACGACCTCAGGGATCCTGCGAAGCTGGTCGGCCTTGACCGTGATGCACCGCTCACCGAGGTCGCGCCCGATCCTGCGGCCGTCGGCGTCGAAGAGGTGTGCGGACATCTCGGCGGCGACACCGAGAGAGGCGTAGTGGCCCCGCTCCTCGTCGCTGAGCATGTCGTGCACCGTGGAGATGCCGGGCTCCCAGGAGCCGATGGAGACGCAGGCGACCGTGACCTTGTCGAAGTACTCGAAGGCTCGGGCGATCCCGGTCTGGTTGCGCAGCGCGGCCGCGGTGGCCGCGTCCGGCAGCAGCATCGGCGCGTAGATGGGGTGAGCGTCGCCCCCCGACACCTGCGCGGCCCGCCGTACCGCCTCCACCGAGCCGCGCTCGGCGGTCCCGGCGTCGTACACGCCCGTCAGCTGCACCACCGTGCAGGGCGGCAGCCGGTCCAGGGCGGCCGCCATGTGGATGGTGGAGCGTCCCCAGGCGAGGCCCAGGACATCACCCTCGTTGACGAGTTCGCCGAGCAGGTCCGCGGCGACCTCGCCGAGGTTCTCGGGGTCGGGTGACTCCTCGGCCTCGGCCGGGGATTCGACGACCACGGCGTGCCTGAGGCCGTAGCGGGCGCGCAGGGCGTCGGAGCGCTCGGCGTCCAGCTCGGCGGGGACGCGGATCTCGATGCGTACGAGATCCCGTTCGAGGGCGGTCTCCAGGACACGGGCCACCTTGAAGCGGCTCACGCCGAACTCCTCGGCGATCTGGATCTTGGACTTGCCCTCGAGGTAGAAGCGGCGCGCCATGGCTGCCGCCTGAACCAGCTCAGCGGGTCCCATCCGCATGGCTGACCGGCCCGCCGACATACCCGACACGGCCATCTCCTCACTGCTCTTCACACATGGATACGCCGTTCATCCTTGCAGATCCGGCATTTTCGATCAGCCCGAAAGAGCGCCGTTCACGTTCCCTTGGCTCGCTGGTCGCATGACCTGCCCCTTGGGCTCAGCAGTCGCACGGTCGTGCCTCTTTTTCTCGCTGTTCTCAGTGTCCGCAGGCCCAGGCGGCGGTGGCCGTCGTGGCATCCGCCTGGGCACGCAGTGCGCGGACCGCCTCGGCCGGGTCGTCGGCCCCGTACACCGCGGAACCGGCGACGAAGACGTCGGCGCCCGCCTCGGCGCAGCGCTCGATGGTGGAGGTGGAGACACCTCCGTCGACCTGGAGCCACAGGTCGAGGCCGTGCTTGCTGATCAACTCGCGGGTCCGGCGGATCTTGGGCAGCATGATGTCGAGGAAGGCCTGGCCTCCGAAGCCCGGCTCGACCGTCATGATCAGCACCATGTCGAGCTCGGGCAGCAGGTCCTCGAACGGCTCGATCGGCGTCGCCGGCCTGAGCGCCATGGAGGCCCTGGCTCCCTTGGCCCGGATCTCGCGGGCGAGCCGCACCGGTGCGGCGGCCGCCTCGACATGGAAGGTGACGGAACCGGCACCCGCCTCCACGTACTGGGGCGCCCACCGATCGGGGGCCTCGATCATCAGATGGCAGTCCAGCGGCGTTTCGGTCGCACGGGCCAGGGACTCCACGACCGGCACACCGAGCGTGAGGTTCGGGACGAAATGGTTGTCCATCACGTCTACATGGAGCCAGTCGGCCCCTTCGACCGCCTTCGCCTCGTCGGCGAGACGGGCGAAGTCGGCGGACAGGATGCTTGGGTTGATCTGCGCGGCCATACACCAAGCCTCCCATGGCAGCGGGTGTTCGCGGGCACCGGTCCGTACCTACGGCCGCGGGGGTGGCCATACCCACGGCTGCTGGGGCGGCCATGACGGAGCTCGGGACGGGCGGCCGGGGCATCGGGCATCTGGTCTGCGGGCGGCGCGCCAAGTGGGTCGTGCTGGTGCTGTGGCTGGTGGTGCTGTTCATCGTGGCACCGTTCGCGTCGAAGCTCACCGACGCCCAGGACAACGAGGCGACGTCCTGGCTGCCCGGCTCGGCCGAGTCCACCCAGGTCCTGGAGCTCTCCGAGGACTTCCGGCCCCAGCAGATCCCCGCGGTCGTCGTCTACGCCCGCGAGAGCGGCCTCACCGCCGGGGACCGGTCGCGGATCGAGGAGGACGTACGCGAGCTCAAACAGCTGCGCGATCACGGGATCATCGGCGACCGGACCCGAGGACCGGTCTACGACCGCGAGACCGGCCCCAGGGCCGCGCAGATCTACGTGCCGATCACGATGGACGAGAAGGGCTGGGAGCGGATCGCGCCCGCGGTCGACTCGATCCGGGAGGACATCGGGGAGGAGGGTGGGAGAAGCAGCGCTGAGGGGGGCGGCGGGCTCGCCGTGCACATCACGGGTCCGGGCGGTACGAGCGCCGACTTCTCCGAGGCCTTCGAGGGCATCGACTCCACGCTGCTGATGTCGGCGATGGCTGTCGTCATCGTCATGCTCCTGCTCACCTATCGCAGTCCGTCCCTCCTGCTGGTCCCCCTGCTCTCGGTGATCGCCGCCCTGTTCACGGCCCAGGCCCTGATCTACCTGCTCGCCGAGCACGCCGGACTGACCGTCAACGGCCAGAGCGCGGGCATCCTCACCGTCCTCGTCTTCGGCGCGGGCACCGACTACGCCCTCCTGCTGGTCGCCCGCTACCGCGAGGAGTTGCGCCGCCACGAGGACCGCCACGAGGCGATGGCCCTCGCCCTGCACCGGGCGGGCCCGGCGGTGCTGGCCTCGGGTGCCACCGTCGTCCTGAGCATGCTGGTGCTGCTGGTCGCCGAGATGAACTCGACGCGCGGCCTGGGCCCGGTCGCGGCGATCGGCGTCGCGGTCGCCCTGCTCGCGATGATGACGCTCTTCCCCGCCCTGCTGGTGATCTTCGGCCGCTGGGTCTTCTGGCCGGTGATCCCGCACTTCGGCACGGCCGACCCGACCGAGCTCGGCCTGTGGGCCCGTATGGGCCGACGTATCACCCATCGCCCGCGCATGGTCTGGGTCGCGACGGCGGCCGCGCTGGTCCTGTGCTCGCTGGGCCTGATCCAACTGCGCGCCGAGGGCATCAGCAACGCGGACGCCTTCACCGGCAAACCGGACTCGATCGTGGGCCAGGAGGTCTCCGAGCGCTACTTCCCGGCGGGCAGCGGCGACCCCCTCGTGATCATCAGCAACCAGGCACAGGCCCGCGAGGTGGGCCAGGTGGTCGCCGACACCCCCGGGGTCGTACCGGACTCCCTGGGCCTGCCACCGGGCACCAAGCCCGCCCACGAAGGCCAGGTCCTCTTCGAGGCCACCATGTCCGACCCCGCCGACAGCGAGGCCGCGAAGGACACCGTCGAGCGGGTCCGGGACGCCGTCCACGCGGTGCCGGAGGCCGACGCGCAGGTCGGCGGCGGTACGGCGGCCCTGCTGGACATGGACGAGGCGACGACCCACGACAACGTACTGATCATCCCGCTGGTGCTGGTCGTGGTCCTGCTGATCCTCTGTGTCCTGCTCCGCGCCCTGATCGCCCCTCTGCTGCTGATCGGGACGGTGATCCTGTCGTTCACCGCCGCGCTGGGCATCAGCGCGCTCGCCTTCCGGTACCTCTTCGACTACGCGGGCGAGTCGACGGACTTCCCGCTCTTCGTCTTCGTGTTCCTGGTGGCGCTGGGCATCGACTACAACATCTTCCTGACCACCCGCATCCGCGAGGAGGCCGCCCATCAGGGCACCCGCAAGGGCGTGGTGACGGGCCTCGCGGCGACGGGTGCGGTGATCACTTCGGCGGGACTCGTCCTCGCCGGCACCTTCGCCGCCCTCGGCACCCTTCCCATGGTCGCCTTCGCCGAGATCGGCTTCGCGGTCGCCCTGGGCGTCCTCCTTGACACCTTCGTCGTACGGTCCGTCCTGGTCACGGCCCTGTTCCTGGACGTGGGCCCGAACGTGTGGTGGCCGCACCGGTTGGCGCGCGAGGAGGACAACCATCACGTCGGCTCAACGGTCTGAGACGTCGACAGGGGGAGGCCTGGTGAGCTGGCTGGACGACATCGTGGACACATTTGAAGAGCTCCTGGAGAAGGGCGATCCGGACCGGCTGTGGGCCCACTACCGGGTGGCGAGCCACGAGGTATCCCTCGCCGAAGAGGCACTCCAGGAGGCGCAGGAGAGACGTACGGCCATCAAGGACCGGGCCCTGGCGGCGGATCTGGCGCCGGTGCTCCGGAAGGAGTTCCGCAGGAACAGGAACGTCCTGAGCGTGCTGAACCTCCTGCGCGACGTCGGCACGGACCACCCACGCCTGGTCCTCGCCCTCCTCCCGGAGCTCTACGACTGCTGCCTGGGCGTCAGCAAGGGCAACATCTGGGGCCGCGAGATCCTGCGCACCCTCAGCCGGACGACCGACTTCCACGACGAACTCGCCCCGTTGGTCAGGGAGACCCTGAGCGACGAGGACGAGGTGGAGGACGTCTTCTCGATGAACGGCCTGGGCATGCTCCTGGACGACATCGGCGACACCGCCCTCCTGGACGAGTGGCGCCGGGCGGTCAGCGCCTCACCGGACGTCGACGTACGTGAACTCGCCGAGGACTATCCGCTGGAGAACGAGGCCCCCGAGAAGGCATCGACGCACAAGACCTCCGAGGAGACCACGGAACAGGAGTAGACGCTGTCCGGACCAGCCCGGAGCGAGGCTCAAGCAGTACGGCGGATCAGCGCCAGATACATCGCGTCCGTCCCATGCAGATGCGGCCACAACTGAACATCGGGCCCCTCGCCCAACTCGGTCACGCCAGCGAGCAACGGCCTGGCGTCGACGACGTCGACCGCGTCGCCGTACTGCTTGAGCACGTCCTGGACGACCGCGCGGGTCTCGGCGAGATGCGGGGAACAGGTCGCGTACCCGACGACTCCCCCGACCCGCACGGACTCCAACGCGGTCCGCAGCAGCGCCCGTTGCAGCGGAGCGAAGCCCTCCAGGTCCTCGGGCCGCCGCCGCCAACGGGCCTCCGGTCGCCGCCGCAGCGCCCCCAGCCCGGTGCAGGGCACATCCATCAGCACCCGGTCGAAGGAACCCGGCCGCCACGGCGGACGCGTCCCGTCGGCCGCGATCACCTGATACGGCCCGGGGTTTCCGGCGAGCGCCTTGGCGACCAGCCCCGCCCGGTGCGGCTGCTTCTCGGAGGCGAGCAGTACGGCCCCCCGCTCGGCGGCGAGCGCGGCGAGCAGCGCGGCCTTGCCGCCGGGCCCGGCGCAACCGTCCAGCCACGCCTTGTCGGGCCCGTCGAGCGGCGCGTTCGCGAGGGCGAGCGCCACGAGCTGACTGCCCTCGTCCTGCACACCCGCACGGTTTTCCCGTACGGCGTCCACGGCACCCGGCTCCCCGCCCTCGGCGAGCCGCACGGCGTACGGCGACCAGCGCCCCGGCACCGCGGACTCCTCCCGGAGGAGTTCCTCGGTGGTGGCCCGCCCGGGCCGGGCTACCAGCGTCACCTCGGGCCGCTCGTTGTCGGCTTCGAGCAGGTCCTCGATCCCGGCCCGCCCGCCGCCGAGCGAATCCCAGAGCGCCGAGACGACCCATCGGGGATGCGAGTGCACGACGGCGAGATGCTCCTCCGGATCGTCGTCGTAGGGGGGCGCGACCCGCCGCAGCCAGCCGTCCAGATCGTCCTGCGCGACCTTCCGCAGCACGGCGTTCACAAACTTGGCCCGCCCGTCGCCGAGCACGACCCGGGCGAGATCGACAGAGGCGGACACGGCCGCGTGCGTCGGGATACGCGTCCCCAGCAGCTGGTGCACCCCGAGGCTCAGCACATCGAGCACCGGCGGATCGACCTCGCGCAACGGCCGGTCCACGCACTCGGCGATCACGGCGTCGTAGGTCCCCTGCCACCGCAGCGTCCCGTACACCAGCTCGGTCGCCAGCGCCGCGTCCCGCCCGTCGAACTTGTCGGGCCCCGCCTTCTCCCGCGCCCGGCGCAGCAGCGGCGGCAGGACAAGGTTCGCGTACGCGTCCCGTTCGTCCACGGCCCGCAACGCCTCGAAGGCGAGCATACGGACGGGGTCCTTCTGGGGACGGCGATACGACGTGCCCGGCTTACGCGGACGGCGGGACTGCTCACTCACGAAAAAGGTGCTCCGGATAGGGGGATGCGATGCCATGACCAGCGTACGCCGCCGGTTCGGGCCGCCCGGGACCGCGCCCGGACCTGATCCGAGAAGCGGACCCCAGCCCCTGTGGCCGGCTAGCTTCCGACGGACTCGCCGGACGTGATCCGCACCCCACGAGCCCAGTCGGCGGCACGCATCGGCTTCTTTCCCTGCGCCTGCACCCAGTGCAGCTCCACGGCGTACGAGCCGGTCCCGACGTACACGTTGTTCTTGCCGACGTCCAGGGCGCCCGGTGCGAGGTCGGTCCGCTCGGGTACCGGCACGACCTGGATGAGCTTCAGCCGCTCCCCCCGGAACGTCGTCCACGCGCCCGGTGCGGGCGTGCATCCCCGCACGACCCGGTCGACCCGCAGGGCGGGCGTCGCCCAGTCGATCTGCGCGTCCTCGACCGTGATCTTCGGCGCCAGGGTGATCCCCTCGGTGGGCTGCGGCACCGCCTTCAGCGTCCCGTCCTCGATCCCGTCCATGGTGGCGGCGAGCAGGCCGGCCCCGGCGAAGGCCAGCCGGGTCAACAGATCCCCGCTCGTGTCGGTCGGCCGAATCTCCTCGGTGACGGTCCCGTACACCGGCCCGGAGTCGAGCCCCTCCTCGATCAGGAACGTCGACGCCCCCGTGATCTCGTCCCCCGCCATGATCGAGTGCTGCACGGGCGCGGCACCCCGCCAGGCCGGCAGCAACGAGAAGTGCAGATTGACCCACCCATGGACGGGCACATCGAGCGCGACCCGCGGCAACAACGCCCCGTAGGCCACCACCGGACAGCAGTCGGGCCCGATCTCCCTCAACCGCGCCAGAAACTCCTCGTCCCGCGGCCTGTTGGGCTTCAGCACCTCGATGCCCGCCTCCTCCGCCCGCTGCGCCACAGGACTCGCGACGAGCCGCCGCCCCCGCCCCGCCGGCGCGTCCGGGCGCGTGACGACAGCGGCCACCTCATGCCGCCCCGACGCGAGCAGAGCGTCCAGAGCGGGAACGGCGACCTCTGGGGTACCAGCGAAGACAAGCTTCATGGGTGACTATCGGCCTCTCGCACGGAAGTTCGCACACCCCCACGCACACGACGCGGGACAGCACACCAGTCTATGACCCCGCAGCCCGCAGCCCGCAGCCGCCAATGGCGACAGGCCCTCACGGCAGACCCGTACTTCTCCACCTGGGAGTAACGGGCGGTGCGTGGGTGGGAGACCCTGCAAAAGCCCAGCGGCAGCGGGCGCGCACCTTCCCCCACGCGCCCCGCACATATGCCCCCACGCCCCCACCCCGTTACCAGCGGAGCGAATCCGCGTTGGTCAAGAAAGAGTTGACCAATACCGGCCGCAATCAGCGGCACATCCTTTTTCAACGCCGGTTCGAGAGGCTTGTTCATGGCCGACCACGCAACCCACGACGCCCAGGCTCGGGCCAGCCTGCACTTGCTGGTGCGGGACATCGAGCGGGTCCGCCGGCAGGTGGACGCACTGCGCACCCTCACCGCCCAGTTGGGCAACGTCTACCGCCCGCGCCGCTCCGGCCCCTCCACGGGCTTCGTCGTCTACGGACGCGCCCCCGCCCCGACCGTCCGCCTCGCCCAGGAGTTGAGGGACAGTGTCGAGACCCTGGTCACGGCCGCCGTGGACTTCGACCGCTCACTCGGCTTCTCGTGGGACGCGGTGGGCTCGGCCCTCGGGGTGACCAAACAAGCGGTACACCGCCGTTACGGCGCCCGCCGCGCCGCCGCCCAGGCCGCCGCGGAGGCCGAGCGCACGGGAGAACCCCAGGGCACCCGCACGGTCAATGTCGGCTCGGGCCTGCCCACGGTGCCAGCGGCCCGCAGCGTGCCGGCCCCGATGCCCACGCAAATGCCGACCCAGCCGACAGCCGGTAGCCCCACCCTCCGCGACGAGGCAAGGCCCACGGCCTTCCCCGGCCCGCGCAACGGCTGATCCCTCCCTGACTGCCTCCCGGTCCCCGACCGGGAGGCAGTCTCATATCCCGCGGCCCACTCGCCCAGTGCCCCTCACCCAATGTCGAGGGGATCAACCCGAATCCGCACCCCCTCACTCCCCCCGCGTGCCATCCGCGCCGCCTGCGCACTCTTCAACGCGGCGGCCAGCGCCGCGCCCCTCCCGGGCGGCACCCGGATCAGCGCCCGCTCCCACACCTCGCCCGGCGGCGGTGCCCCCACCCGCCGTGCCCTCCCCGCCTCCATGACGGGCACCGGTACAGGCCCCAACACCTCGGCTTCCGAGGGCAGTTCGACCGCACCCAGAAAATCGACCACGGCTTGAGCCGTCCCGGACACGGCAGCCATGCGTGACACGGGTGGAAACCCCAGCTCGGCCCGCTCGGCGAGCTCCCGCACCGCGTGTCCCACCGGGTCCCACCGCACAAGCGCCTGCACGGGTCGCAGCGTGGGCTCGGCGACCACGACGACCGTGCCGCCGGCTCCCTGGTCTCGTACCAGCGCGGCGGCACCGATCCAACGCCGCAGCGCTTCCTCCCCGGCCCGCAGATCGGGCCGCCCGAGCATGGCCCACCCGTCGAGCAGCAGGGCAGCCGCGTACCCGCCCTCGGCGACCGGTTCGGCTCCCGGCGTGCTCACCACGAGCGCCGGCGTCCCCGGCACGGTGTCCAACACCTGCTCCCGCCCGGAGGTCCGCACGGGCACTGCGGGAAAGGCCCGCCCCAGCTCCTCGGCGGTCCGTCGCGCCCCCACGACCTGCGCCCGCAGCCGGTGGCCCCCGCACTCGGGGCAGTGCCAGCCCGCCTCCGCACGCCCGCACCATCCGCAGGTCAGGGCACCGGCGCTCTCCTGCGCCTCCAACGGCCCCGCACAGTGCCGACATCGCGCGGGCTCCCGGCACCGCGCACAGGCCATGCGCGGGACGTACCCCCGGCGAGGCACCTGTACGAGTACGGGCCCGCTGCGCAACCCGTCCCTGGCGACCTGCCAGGCAAGGCTCGGCAACCGCGCGGCCCGAGCCGCCTCGTCGCGCGCCAGCTCCCCGTCCCCCACGGTCCGCACCACCGGCGCGGCGGCCCGCACCTGCTCCCGCCCGGCGACGAGCGGCGCGGCCCACCCGCTCTCGACGAGCTGAGCGGCCTCGACCGTACAGCTCCAACTCCCCAGCAGAAACCCGCACTTGTCCCGTGAGGCCCGCAGCTCCAGCACCTCCCGCACATGCGGAAAGGGAGCGTTGTCATCGCTGTGGCTGGCATCGCCGTCGTCCCAGACGACAACGAGCCCGAGATTCCGCACAGGCGCGAACATGGCCGCCCGCGTCCCGACGACAGCCCGCACGGCCCCTCGCCGCACGGCCAGCCACTCCCGATACCGCCGCTCCTGCCCCGCCTCGGCGGTCAGCAGCGCGTGCTGCCCCTCCCCCAGCAATCTCCTGAGCGCATCGTCCACCCGCGCGGCGGGCCGCCCGGCCGGTACGACGACCAGCGCCCCACGCCCCGACGCGAGTGTCGCCTGCACGGCCCGCCCGATCTCCTCGGCCCAGTCCGGCCCGGGCAACGCGGTCCACACGGCCCGAGGGGACCCCCCGTCGGCCAGCGCCCGCAGAAACTCCTCCCCCCGCCCGTACCGCCGCCAGGACCCGGGGTCGGGCGGAACCGGAGGAGCCGGCGGCCCACCCATCTCCACGGCCTCAGCCTTGCCATGCCGAGGTGGAACGGCCAACTGCAGCACATCCGCGAGACTCCCGGCATACCGATCCGCCACCGCCCGCGCCAGCCCCAGCAGCTCAGGCCCCAGCACCGGCTCCGGCGACACGACCTGCGCGAGCGCGGCCAACGGCCCCGCATAGTCGGACTCGGCGACCCGCTCGACGAGAAACCCGTCGATCAGCGAGCCCCCTTCCCGCCGCCCTTCCCTGACATTCCGCCCCCCGGCCCCGAACCGCACCCGCACCCGAACCCCCGGCTGAGCGACGGCATCCAACTCCTCCGGCACGGCATAGTCGAAGTACCGGTCAAGATGCAGCACCCCCTTGTCGACCACGACCCGCGCGACCGGCAACTCCTTCGCCAGCGCGGCCCCCCGCCAGGTCCGCGGCTTCGCCTTCGGCGCCTTGTTCTTCCGTACGGCATCCCGAATGAGCGCGAGCTGCTCCGGCACCGCGCCCTCCGCGCCGCCGCCCCTCTTCCCATCCTCGCTGCTCACGCCTGCATTCTTACCAAACCCCACTGACAACCGACGCCGCCCGAGTTCCCCACCGGCGCATGCGGACCCGCGCCAAACGCGCCGAGGCCCGGCGTCCCGAAAGGGACACCGGGCCTCGTGAAAAGAACCGGAAACCGCTGGCTCTACAGCCCCGCAGCCTCGCGCAGGGCGTCCACGCGGTCCGTGCGCTCCCAGGTGAAGTCGGGGAGTTCGCGGCCGAAGTGGCCGTACGCGGCGGTCTGGCCGTAGATGGGGCGGAGGAGGTCGAGGTCGCGGATGATCGCGGCCGGGCGGAGGTCGAAGACCTCTTCGATCGCCTTCTCGATGCGCTCGGCGTCGACCTTGGCGGTACCGAAGGTCTCGACGAACAGGCCGACGGGCTCGGCCTTGCCGATGGCGTAGGCGACCTGGACCTCGCAGCGGGAGGCCAGACCCGCCGCGACCACGTTCTTCGCCACCCACCGCATCGCGTACGCGGCGGAACGGTCCACCTTGGACGGGTCCTTGCCGGAGAAGGCGCCGCCGCCGTGGCGGGCCATGCCGCCGTAGGTGTCGATGATGATCTTGCGGCCGGTCAGACCGGCGTCGCCCATCGGGCCGCCGATCTCGAAGCGCCCGGTCGGGTTGACCAGCAGCCGGTAGCCCTCGGTGTCCAGCTTGATGCCGTCGTCCAGCAGCGCCTTCAGCTCCGGCTCCACCACGAACTCGCGGATGTCCGGGGCGAGGAGGGACTCCAGGTCGATGTCGCTGGCGTGCTGCGAGGAGACCACCACCGTGTCCAGGCGGACCGCCTTGTCACCGTCGTACTCGATGGTGACCTGGGTCTTGCCGTCGGGGCGCAGGTAGGGGATGGTGCCGTTCTTGCGGACCTCGGACAGACGGCTCGACAGACGGTGCGCCAGGAAGATCGGCAGCGGCATCAGCGTCGGCGTCTCGTCCGTCGCGTAACCGAACATCAGACCCTGGTCACCGGCGCCCTGCCGGTCCAGCTCGTCCTCGTCGCCCTCGACCCGGGTCTCGTACGCCGTGTCGACGCCCTGCGCGATGTCCGGGGACTGCGCGCCGATCGACACCGACACACCGCAGGAAGCGCCGTCGAAGCCCTTCTTCGAGGAGTCGTAGCCGATCGCCAGGATCGTGTCCCGGACCAGCTGGGCGATCGGCGCGTACGCCTTGGTCGTGACCTCGCCGGCCACATGCACCAGGCCGGTCGTGATGAGCGTCTCCACCGCGACACGGGACGTGGGGTCCTCGCGCAGCAGCGCATCGAGAATGGCATCGCTGATCTGATCAGCGATCTTGTCGGGGTGACCCTCGGTCACGGACTCCGAGGTGAACAGGCGACGGGACACAACGCTCCCTGTGGTTGCAGCGGCTGCTGGCTGATCATTGGCGGACGGGACCGGGGGCTGCGCCCGGCGTCGTCCGAGAACAGTTTATCGGTCGGGCTCGGCCACCGGCCCACCTGTCTCGCCTCTCGGGAGCACTGTGACCTGCGGCACGTGCATTCTGCCCAATGGCCGTCCGTGTTCGCCAGGGTCGCCACGCCTCAATGTGCGCGGTTCCAGGGAACGGTGGCGCGATTGGATCAGTCAGCCGAGTCGGCTCGCGACCAGGTCCCACACCGTTTCGGCCAGCGCCTCCTTGGGTCCGTACGGTACGAGGGTCTCGCTCCCGTCGGCTCCCAGCACCACGGCCTCGTTCTCCTCGGAGCCGAAGGTTTTGCGCTCCCCCACCTCGTTCACCACGAGAAGATCGCAGCCCTTGCGTCGCAGTTTGGCGCGGCCGTTGGCGAGGACGTCGTCGGTCTCGGCGGCGAAGCCGACGATCACCTGGCCGGGGTGGGAACGGTCGGTCGATATCTCCGCGAGGATGTCCGGATTTCGCACCAGGACGATCGGCTCGGGTTCTTGGCCGTCCCTCTTCTTGATCTTTCCGGTGGCGTAGTTCTCCGGGCGGAAGTCGGCCACCGCGGCCGCCATCACCACGACGTCGGCGTCCGGGGCGGCCTTGAGCACCGCCTCGCGCAACTGCACCGCCGTGCCGACTCGGACGATGTCCACACCGGCCGGGTCCGGCAGCCCGGTGTTCGCCTCGATCAGCGTGACCCGGGCGCCCCGCGCGGCGGCCGTACGCGCCAGGGCGTATCCCTGCTTGCCCGAGGAGCGGTTGCCGAGGAAGCGGACCGGGTCGAGGGGCTCGCGGGTGCCGCCGGCGCTCACGACGACGTGACGGCCGACGAGGTCCGGTTGCGTGACGCCCCTGGCCAGCACCCGGCGACAGATCTCGAAGATCTCCACGGGGTCGGGCAGGCGCCCCTTGCCGGTGTCGACGCCGGTCAGCCGGCCCACGGCGGGGTCGATGACGAGGGCGCCACGGCGGCGCAGCGTCGCCACGTTCTCCTGGGTGGCCGGGTGCTCCCACATCTCGGTGTGCATGGCGGGGGCGAAGACGACCGGGCAGCGGGCGGTGAGCAGGGTGTTCGTGAGGAGGTCGTCGGCCAGGCCGTGGGCCGCCTTGGCCAGCATGTCGGCGGTCGCCGGGGCCACGACGACCAGGTCGGCCTCCTGACCGATGCGGACGTGCGGCACCTCGTGGACGCCGTCCCACACCTCGGTCGAGACCGGGTGGCCCGAGAGCGCGGACCAGGTGGCGGCGCCGACGAAATGCAGCGCGGACTCGGTCGGTACGACCCGCACGTCATGTCCGGACTCGGTCAGCCGGCGCAGCAGCTCGCACGCCTTGTAAGCGGCGATCCCACCGCTGACCCCCAGAACGACCTTCGGCTTGCCCACCGGGCCTCCCCGCACTCGAACCCGAACCTGATGTCCGCCCTGATGTCCGCACATCGCGGCTCATCGGCGTACGCGTCCATCCCACACCACAGGCCCGACAGTCGCACTGCCGGGCCTGTGGAAAAACCTACTGCGGTCTACAAATACGACTTACGCGGGGCCCTCGACGGCCTCGGACGTCAGCAGACCCGCGTTGATCTCACGCAGGGCGATCGAGAGCGGCTTCTCGTGGACGTGCGTGTCGACGAGGGGACCGACGTACTCGAGGAGGCCCTCGCCGAGCTGCGAGTAGTACGCGTTGATCTGGCGGGCACGCTTGGCCGCGTAGATCACGAGGCTGTACTTCGAGTCGGTGGCCTCGAGGAGCTCGTCGATCGGCGGGTTGATGATGCCCTCGGGCGCGGAGATGGAAGAGGACACGCTCTACCTTCCGATGGATGGGAAAAGATCGGTCGTGATCACTGAACCCGTCAGGGTCCCGGAGTTCCTGGAGATCCCGGAGATCCCGGAGAACCCGCGATCACACAACATCCATCAAGGCTAGCAGCTCGCGCGCCACATCCTCGACGGAGGTGTTGACCAAGGTCACGTCGAACTCCGGCTCAGCCGCCAGCTCGACCTTCGCCGCGTCCAGGCGGCGTTCGATCACCTCGGGCGCCTCGGTGCCCCGCCCGATGAGTCTGCGCACCAGCTCCTCCCAGGAGGGAGGCGCCAGGAACACCAGCTGGGCGTCGGGCATGGTCTCGCGGACCTGCCGTGCGCCCTGGAGGTCGATCTCCAGCAAAACCGGCTCGCCCCGCTCCAGGCGCTCGATCACGGCGGCCCGCGGAGTGCCGTAGCGGTTGCCGGCGAACTCGGCCCACTCCAGCAGCTCGCCGTTGGCGATCAGCTTGTCCATCTCGTCGTCGGTGACGAAGAAGTAGTGGACTCCGTGCTGCTCACCGGGGCGCGGCTTGCGGGTCGTCGCCGACACCGAGAGCCAGACCTCGGGGTGTGCCTTGCGCATATGGGCGACGACCGTGCTCTTGCCGACCCCGGAGGGGCCGGAGAGCACGGTCAGCCGCGGACGTACGTCCGGGGGCTCGGGGGACGTCCCCCGGAATGTTGCAGCCATGCAGCGATTATTCCAGCAATCCCGGAGTGCCCGGGACTCCTTCCCGTCAGTACCCGGGATCAGGAACCGGTGCTGCCGAACTCACGCTCCAGGGAAGCGATCTGGTTGGAACCGAGGCCGCGTACACGGCGGCTCTCGGAGATGCCGAGTCGCTCCATGATCTGCTTGGCGCGGACCTTGCCCACGCCCGGCAGGGACTCGAGCAGGGCGGAGACCTTCATCTTGCCGATGACGTCGTTCTCCTGGCCCTGCTTGATGACCTCGTGCAGGGAGGCGCCGGAGTGCTTGAGTCGATTCTTGACCTCGGCCCGCTCCCGGCGAGCCGCGGCGGCCTTTTCGAGCGCGGCTGCGCGCTGTTCAGGGGTAAGGGGCGGAAGAGCCACGCCTACGTCACCTCGGATGTCGAACTGTCGGATACGGACCGGTGAGGAACCTAGTCGCCCCACACCTGGGGAGCTACGAGCAACACGCTTGCCCGTTCTCCCCCACTACCTTGAGGGTGTGGGGGGGTGCCCCACTGCTCGGAGACTAGCGGCCAACTCCGCCGGAGTCAGCGAGAACAGCGGAAAAGTCCTGGTCAGCCTCCCTGGAGCCGGACATAACCGGCATAATGCCCCGGATTTGAGAATGTATTCAGACTCAAGTCGTCCGAGAGGCACTCATCGGAGGTCTCAGGCGGTGGCCACCGCGGCCCGGATCTCGTCCGCGAAACGATCCGACGCGTCACGCAGCGCAACGACGTCGGGACCGTGACGAAGAACACCCCGGCTGACGTTCGGGACCACATTGCGCACGGCTGCCCCGAAGACCCCCGGAAGGTCGGACGGTGTGGCTCCCTGGGCGCCGATTCCGGGCGCGAGGAGAGGTCCGTTGATGTCCAGGTCGTACGACGACAGGTCGCCCAGCGTGGCACCGACGACGGCACCGAAGGAACCCATGGGCTCCTCCCCCGCGTTCTCGGCCGCCAGGTGCGCCAGCATCGTCGCCCCGACGGTCCGCCCGTCGTCACGGACCGCGTGCTGTACCTCACCGCCCTCCGGGTTGGAGGTCAGCGCCAGCACGAACAGCCCGGCCCCGCTCTCGCGCGCGAGGTCCACCGCGGGCTTCAGGGAGCCGTAACCCAGGTAGGGCGAGACGGTCAGCGCGTCCGAGAACAGGGGCGCGTCCTTGCGCAGGAAGGTCTCGGCGTACGCCGCCATGGTGGAGCCGATGTCGCCGCGCTTGGCGTCCATGACGACCAGCGCGCCGGCCGCCCGCGCCTCCTGGACCGACTTCTCCAGGACGGCGATGCCGCGCGACCCGAACCGCTCGAAGAACGCGCTCTGCGGCTTGAAGACGGCGACCCGGTCCGCCAGCGCCTCGACGACCGTTCGGCTGAAGCGCTCCAGGCCGGCGACATCGTCGTTCAGGCCCCAGCCGGCGAGCAGGGAGGAGTGCGGGTCGATACCGACGCACAGCGGGCCACGCTCGTCCATGGCATGGCGCAGTCGCGCACCGAAGGGCTCAGTCATGCCGTCTTCTTCCTTACGTCGGCGCCGACCGCGTCGGCGAGAGTGGCGTACGGGCTGGTCCGAAGGCGTGCGGCGAGGCCCTTGTGGATGGCGCACGCCCAGAAGGGACCCTCGTAGACGAAGGCGCTGTAGCCCTGGACCAGGGTGGCACCGGCGAGGATGCGCTGCCAGGCGTCGTCGGCGTTCTCGATGCCGCCGACGCCCACCAGGGTGATCCGGTCGCCCACGCGCGCGTAGAGGCGGCGCAGGACCGCGAGGGAGCGGGCCTTGACGGGGGCGCCGGAGAGACCACCCGTCTCCTTCACGAGGAACGGTTCGGATGTCAGACCGAGGCCCTCGCGCGCGATGGTGGTGTTCGTGGCGATGATCCCGTCCAGGCCCAGTTCCACGGCGAGGTCGGCGACGGCGTCGATGTCCTCGTCGGCGAGGTCCGGCGCGATCTTGACCAGCAGCGGGACGCGGCGCGTGCGCACCGTGCGGTCGGCGGCCTCGCGCACGGCGGTCAGCAGCGGACGCAGCGCCTCGGTGGCCTGGAGGTTGCGCAGACCGGGCGTGTTGGGCGAGGAGACGTTCACGACCAGGTAGTCGGCGTACGGGGCGAGACGCTCGGTCGACTTCACGTAGTCCCCGGCGGCTTCATCCTCCGGGACGACCTTGGTCTTGCCGATGTTGACGCCCACCACCGTCTTGAAGACGGGCGTCCGCGAGGCCAGACGCGCGGCGACGGCCAGCGAGCCCTCGTTGTTGAAGCCCATGCGGTTGATCAGCGCCCGGTCGGCGACCAGACGGAACAGCCGCTTCTTGGGATTGCCGGGCTGTGCCTCGCCCGTCACCGTGCCGATCTCGACGTGGTCGAAGCCGAGCATCGACATCCCGTCGATCGCGACGGCGTTCTTGTCGAAGCCGGCGGCCAGCCCGAACGGGCCGTGCATGCGCAGCCCGAAGGCCTCGGTGCGCAGTTCCTCGTAGCGGGGCGCCAGCGCGGCCGCGACGAAGGTGCGCAGTACGGGAATGCGGGCAGCGAGTCGGATCCAGCGGAAGGCCAGGTAGTGGGCCTCTTCAGGGTCCATCCGTTTGAAAACCAGACGGAAGAAAAGCTTGTACATAGTCAGTGTCCTCTTGAAGCCTCATGAGCCTCACGAAGAGGGGGACACCGTTTCCGGTGTCCCCCTCAGGGCTGCTAGTCGCGGGCCGCGGTCAGGTGTTCCGCGTGTTCCTGGAGCGAACGGACGCCCACGTCACCGTGGTTGAGCGCGTCGATGCCCTGGACGGCGGCGGCGAGCGCCTGAACCGTCGTCAGGCACGGCACGGACCGCGCCACGGCGGCCGTACGGATGTCGTAACCGTCGAGGCGGCCGCCAGTGCCGTACGGGGTGTTGACGATCAGGTCGACCTCGCCGTCGTGGATGAGCTGGACGATGGTCTTCTCGCCGTTCGGGCCGGTGCCCTCCGACTGCTTGCGGACGACGGTGGCGTTGATGCCGTTGCGCTTGAGCACCTCGGCCGTGCCGGATGTGGCGAGCAGTTCGAAGCCGTGGGCGACGAGCTCACGCGCCGGGAAGATCATCGAGCGCTTGTCGCGGTTGGCGACCGAGATGAACGCGCGGCCCTTGGTGGGCAGCGGCCCGTACGCGCCGGCCTGCGACTTGGCGTACGCCGTGCCGAAGACCGAGTCGATGCCCATGACCTCGCCGGTGGAGCGCATCTCCGGGCCAAGGACCGTGTCGACGCCGCGCCCGTGGATGTCGCGGAAGCGCGACCACGGCATGACGGCTTCCTTGACGGAGATCGGCGCGTCGAGCGGCAGTTCGCCGCCGTCGCCGTTCGCCGGAAGCAGGCCCTCCGCGCGCAGTTCGGCGATGGTCGCGCCGAGCGAGATCCGGGCGGCGGCCTTGGCCAGCGGCACCGCGGTCGCCTTCGAGGTGAAGGGGACGGTGCGCGAGGCACGCGGGTTGGCTTCGAGGACGTAGAGGATGTCACCGGCCATCGCGAACTGGATGTTGATCAGGCCGCGCACGCCCACGCCCTTGGCGATGGCCTCCGTCGAGGCCCGCAGGCGCTTGATGTCGAAGCCGCCGAGGGTGATCGGGGGCAGGGCGCACGCCGAGTCGCCGGAGTGGATGCCGGCCTCCTCGATGTGCTCCATGACGCCGCCGAGGTACAGCTCCTCGCCGTCGTAGAGCGCGTCGACGTCGATCTCGATCGCGTCGTCGAGGAAGCGGTCGACGAGGACGGGCCGGGAGGGGCTGATCTCGGTCGATTCGGCGATGTACGCCTCCAGCCGGGCCTCGTCGTAGACGATCTCCATGCCGCGTCCGCCGAGGACGTACGACGGGCGGACGAGTACCGGGTAGCCGATCTCGTCGGCGATGGCCTTGGCGCCGGCGAAGGTGGTCGCCGTACCGTGCTTGGGCGCCGGGAGACCGGCCTCGGCGAGCACCCGGCCGAAGGCGCCGCGGTCCTCGGCGGCGTGGATGGCCTCCGGGGAGGTGCCGACGACCGGTACGCCGTTGTCCTTGAGCGCCTGCGACAGGCCCAGCGGGGTCTGGCCGCCGAGCTGGACGACGACGCCTGCGATCGGGCCGGCCAGCGACTCGGCGTGGACGATCTCCAGCACGTCTTCCAGCGTCAGCGGCTCGAAGTACAGGCGGTCGGAGGTGTCGTAGTCCGTGGAGACGGTCTCCGGGTTGCAGTTGACCATCACGGTCTCGTAGCCCGCGTCGCTGAGCGCGAAGGAGGCGTGGACGCACGAGTAGTCGAACTCGATGCCCTGGCCGATGCGGTTAGGGCCGGAGCCGAGGATGATCACGGCCGGCTTCTCGCGCGGCGCGACCTCCGTCTCCTCGTCGTAGGACGAGTAGAAGTACGGCGTCTTCGCGGCGAACTCGGCGGCGCAGGTGTCGACCGTCTTGTACACCGGGCGCACGCCCAGCGCGTGTCGGACCTCGCGCACGACGTCCTCGCGCAGACCGCGGATCTCACCGATCTGCTGGTCGGAGAAGCCGTGCCGCTTGGCCTCGGCGAGCAGGTCGGGATCCAGCTTGTCGGCGGCGGCCAGCTCGTCCGCGATCTCCTTGATGAGGAAGAGCTGGTCGACGAACCACGGGTCGATCTTCGTGGCCTCGAAGACCTCCTCGGGCGTAGCGCCCGCGCGGATGGCCTGCATGACGGTGTTGATGCGGCCGTCGGTGGGCCGCACCGCCTCCGCCAGAAGGTGACCCTTTTCACCGGGCTCGCCGACGAACGTGAACTGGCTGCCCTTCTTCTCCAGCGACCGCAGCGCCTTCTGGAGGGCCTCGGTGAAGTTGCGGCCGATCGCCATGGCCTCGCCCACCGACTTCATGGTCGTGGTGAGCGAGGAGTCGGCGGACGGGAACTTCTCGAAGGCGAAACGCGGGGCCTTGACGACCACATAGTCGAGCGTCGGCTCGAAGGAGGCCGGGGTCTGCTCGGTGATGTCGTTCGGGATCTCGTCCAGCGTGTAGCCGACGGCCAGCTTGGCGGCGATCTTGGCGATCGGGAAGCCGGTCGCCTTGGAGGCGAGCGCGGACGACCGCGATACACGCGGGTTCATCTCGATGACGATGACACGGCCGTCAACGGGGTTCACAGCGAACTGGATGTTGCAGCCGCCGGTGTCCACGCCGACCTCGCGGATGACGGCGATGCCGATGTCACGGAGGATCTGGTACTCGCGGTCCGTGAGCGTCATCGCGGGCGCGACCGTGATCGAGTCACCCGTGTGCACACCCATGGGGTCGAAGTTCTCGATGGAGCAGACGACCACGACGTTGTCGTGCTTGTCGCGCATCAACTCCAGCTCGTACTCCTTCCAGCCGAGGATGGACTCCTCCAGGAGCACCTCGGTGGTAGGGGAGAGCGTGAGTCCCTGGCCGGCGATGCGGCGCAGTTCCTCCTCGTCGTGCGCGAAGCCGGAGCCGGCGCCGCCCATGGTGAAGGACGGGCGGACGACGACCGGGTAACCGCCGAGGGTCTCGACGCCCTGGAGGACGTCGTCCATGGAGTGGCAGATGACCGAGCGGGCGGACTCGCCGTGCCCGATCTTCGCACGGACGGCCTCGACGACCTCCTTGAAGAGGTCGCGGTCCTCGCCCTTGTTGATGGCCTCGACGTTGGCGCCGATCAGCTCGACGCCGTACTTCTCCAGGGTTCCCGCCTCGTGCAGCGAGATGGCCGTGTTGAGCGCCGTCTGCCCGCCGAGGGTCGGCAGCAGGGCGTCCGGCCGCTCCTTGGCGATGATCTTCTCGACGAACTCGGGGGTGATCGGCTCGACGTACGTGGCGTCGGCGATCTCCGGGTCGGTCATGATCGTCGCCGGGTTGGAGTTGACCAGGATGACCCGCAGGCCCTCGGCGCGCAGGACACGGCACGCCTGGGTGCCGGAGTAGTCGAACTCGGCGGCCTGGCCGATGACGATCGGGCCGGAGCCGATGACCAGGACGGACTGGATATCGGTGCGCTTAGGCACGCTGGCCCTCCATCAGGACTGTGTTCATCAAAGACGTGAAGCGGTCGAACAGGTAGGCGGCGTCGTGCGGGCCCGCTGCCGCTTCGGGGTGGTACTGGACGCTGAAGGCCGGCCGGTCGAGGAGCCGGAGCCCCTCCACCACGTTGTCGTTGAGGCAGACGTGGGAGACCTCGACGCGGCCGTAGGGGGTCTCCGAGACCTTGTCGAGCGGGGCGTCGACGGCGAAGCCGTGGTTGTGCGCGGTGACCTCGACCTTGCCGGTCGTACGGTCCTGCACCGGCTGGTTGATGCCGCGGTGGCCGTACTTCAGCTTGTACGTGCCGAAGCCGAGCGCGCGCCCGAGGATCTGGTTGCCGAAGCAGATACCGAAGAGCGGGGTGCCGCGCTCCAGGACCGCCTGCATGACGGAGACCGGGTGGTCGGCGGTGGCCGGGTCACCGGGACCGTTGGAGAAGAAGACTCCGTCGGGCCGGACCGCGTACACGTCCTCGACCGTCGCCGTGGCGGGCAGCACGTGCACCTCGATGCCGCGCTCGGCCATGCGGTGCGGGGTCATGCCCTTGATGCCGAGGTCGACGGCAGCGACGGTGAACTTCTTCTCGCCGATCGCGGGGACGACGTATGGCTCCTGGGTGGCGACCTCGGCGGAGAGGTCGGCGCCCTTCATCTCCGGGGCCTGGCGCACCTCGGTGAGCATGGTGCCCTCGTCGGGCAGCGCGTTACCGGAGAAGATGCCGACGCGCATGGCGCCGCGCTCGCGCAGGTGGCGGGTGAGCGCCCGGGTGTCGATGCCGCTGATGCCGACGACGCCCTGCTCGGCCAGTTCCTCGTCCAGCGAGCGCCGGGAGCGCCAGTTGGAGGGCACGCGCGCGGGGTCGCGTACGACATAGCCCGCGACCCAGATCCGCTTCGACTCGGGGTCCTCGTCGTTGACGCCGGTGTTGCCGACGTGCGGGGCGGTCATCACGACGACCTGGCGGTGGTACGACGGGTCGGTGAGGGTCTCCTGGTAGCCGGTCATCCCGGTGGAGAACACGGCCTCGCCGAAGGTCACCCCCACGGCCCCGTAGGCGCGGCCGCGGAAGACCCGGCCGTCCTCCAGGACGAGTACGGCGGGAGCCTTGGTGGCTCCCCGGGTGGAGGTCGTCATCGTGCGCCTTCCGTTTCCGTCTTGTTGATCATGTTGTTCAGTGCCTCGACCCACTCGTTGTGCTCGGCCGCGCGGTCGGAGCGGAAGCCTGAGTCGAGCAGCCTGTCGCCGTGCTCCCAGGTGACGACCAGCAGCCCGCCCTCGGTGAGGACCTTGCCGGCGATGCCCTTGTCGAGCCGGGCCTCGCGCAGGGCCGGGGCCGGGACGAAGAAGTCCGTCGCTCCCGGGCGTACGACGTCCAGGCCCGCGTCCGTCAGCGTGAGCTCGACCCGGCTGCGAGTGCCCAGGCCATGCGCCACGATGCGGTCGAGCCACTGCCCGGCGGTGGTGGAGCCGTGGTAGCGGCCGCTCATGCTCAGTCTCACGGGACCGGGCTCATCCGGCGCGTCGGGGAGGGCGGGCAGGTCGCTCTGGAGCGTGCCGCGCCATTTCCAGCCCTCGCGCATCAGCCAGTAGACGAGCGCCACGAAGAGCGCGAGTCCGACGAGCCAGCCGATACGCGCGGCCCAGTCGGTGACCTCGGCCGATTCCTTCTCGGCGGCCAGCAGCATTACAGGTGTCACGTGAGCTTCCCGTCGACGAGCGTGGCCCTGCCCCGCAGCCACGTGTGCGTGACACGGCCCGGCAGCTCGCGGCCCTCGTAGGGGGTGTTGCGGCTGCGCGAGGCGAAGCCCGCGGGATCCACCGACCCACGGTATGCCGTGTCGACGAGCGTGAGGTTGGCGGGCTCACCTGCCGAGACGGGGCGGCCGTGGCCCTTCGCCTGCCCGATCCTGGCCGGCTTGAAGGACATCCGGTCCGCGACACCCGCCCAGTCGAGCAGCCCGGTGTCGACCATCGTCTCCTGGACCACGGACAACGCGGTCTCCAGTCCCACCATGCCCATGGCGGCCGCGGCCCACTCGCAGTCCTTGTCCTCGTGCGGGTGCGGGGCGTGGTCGGTGGCGACGATGTCGATCGTGCCGTCGGCGAGCGCCTCGCGCAGGGCCAGCACATCGCGCTCGGTGCGCAGCGGCGGGTTGACCTTGTAGACCGGGTTGTACGTCCGCACGAGCTCGTCGGTGAGGAGCAGGTGGTGCGGCGTGACCTCGGCGGTGACGTCGATGCCGCGCGACTTGGCCCAGCGGACGATCTCCACCGAGCCCGCGGTCGAGAGGTGGCAGATGTGCACGCGGGACCCCACGTGCTCGGCGAGCAGGACGTCCCGGGCGATGATCGACTCCTCGGCCACCGCGGGCCAGCCGCCGAGGCCCAGCTCGGCGGAGACGACGCCCTCGTTCATCTGGGCGCCCTCGGTCAGCCGCGGCTCCTGCGCATGCTGGGCGACGACACCGCCGAAGGCCTTCACGTACTCCAGGGCCCGGCGCATGATCACGGCGTCGTCGACGCACTTGCCGTCGTCGGAGAAGACGGTGACCCCGGCGGCCGACTCGTGCATCGCGCCCAGCTCGGCGAGCTTCTTGCCCTCCAGGCCGACGGTGACGGCGCCGATGGGCTGGACGTCGCAGTAGCCGTGCTCCTGGCCGAGCCGGTAGACCTGCTCGACCACACCGGCGGTGTCGGCGACGGGGAAGGTGTTGGCCATGGCGAAGACGGCCGTGTAGCCACCGGAGGCCGCCGCGCGCGTACCCGTGAGTACGGTCTCGGAGTCCTCACGGCCGGGCTCGCGCAGATGGGTGTGCAGGTCGACGAGGCCGGGCAGGAGCACCTTGCCGCCGGCCTCGACCACCTCGGCGCCCTCGTCGGAGAGCCCGCTGCCCACCGCCTCGATCACCGCACCGTCGATCAGCACGTCCTGCGGCTCGCCGCCGAGCACCTTCGCACCACGGATCAGGGTCTTGCTCATCGTCTTACTTCTCCTCGGTGGCGCGGAATTCAGAGGTGGGCGCGAAGCGCCTCGATGCAAGGGTGGTGGTGGGCGACGGGTGGGCGACGGCGGGTTCGTTGCCGCCCAGGAGCAGGTACAGCACGGCCATACGGATGGAGACGCCGTTCGCGACCTGCTCGACGACGGTGCAGCGGTCGGAGTCGGCGACCTCGGCGGTGATCTCCATACCGCGGACCATCGGACCGGGGTGCATCACGATGGCGTGCTCGGGCATCCGCGCCATGCGGTCGCCGTCGAGGCCGTAGCGCCGCGAGTACTCGCGCTCGGTCGGGAAGAACGCGGCGTTCATCCGCTCGCGCTGTACCCGCAGCATCATCACCGCGTCGGACTTGGCGAGCGTGCTGTCGAGGTCGTACGAGACCTCGCAGGGCCAGGTCTCGACGCCGACGGGGACCAGGGTGGGCGGGGCGACGAGGGTGACCTCGGCGCCGAGGGTGTGCAGCAGGTCGACGTTGGAGCGGGCGACGCGGCTGTGCAGGACGTCGCCGACGATCGTGATGCGCCTGCCGGACAGGTCCTGGCCGAGCCCGGCGTCCCGGCCGACAAGGCGGCGGCGCATGGTGAAGGCGTCGAGCAGGGCCTGGGTGGGGTGCTGGTGGGTGCCGTCACCGGCGTTGATCACGGCGGCGTCGATCCAGCCGGAGGTCGCCAGCCGGTACGGGGCTCCGGAGGCGCCGTGCCGGATGACGACGGCGTCGACACCCATGGCTTCGAGGGTCTGGGCGGTGTCCTTGAGGGACTCGCCCTTCGACACCGACGAGCCTTTGGCGGAGAAGTTGATGACGTCCGCGGACAGGCGCTTCTCGGCGGCCTCGAAGGAGATCCGGGTGCGGGTGGAGTCCTCGAAGAAGAGGTTGACGACGGTACGGCCGCGCAGGGTAGGCAGTTTCTTGATCGGCCGGTCGGCGACCCGGGCCATCTCCTCTGCGGTGTCGAGGATCAGGACGGCGTCGTCACGGGTGAGGTCGGCGGCCGAGATGAGATGGCGCTGCATCTTTCAGGCTCCGTAAGGCGATTCAGAGTGGGAGGCGAGGACCCGACCGGCGGGCTCAGCCGGGCAGGCGGGCGCGCTGGGGCGATCCTGGGGCACACGGCAGCGCCGTACGCCGGGCGATCGCTAGTGCTTCGCGCCCCGGGCGGTCCGCTTCGCACCGAGCAGCACGGTGTCCCGACCGTCCTCCTCGGCGAGCTGGACCTTGACCGTCTCCCGCAGCGACGTGGGGAGGTTCTTGCCGACGTAGTCGGCGCGGATGGGCAGTTCGCGGTGGCCGCGGTCGACGAGGACCGCGAGCTGTACGGCGCGCGGGCGGCCGATGTCGTTCAGCGCGTCGAGCGCGGCGCGGATCGTACGGCCGGAGAAGAGCACGTCGTCGACGAGGACGACGAGGCGGCCGTCGATGCCGTCACCGGGGATCTCCGTGCGGGCCAGCGCACGCGGCGGGTGCATGCGCAGGTCGTCGCGGTACATGGTGATGTCGAGCGAGCCGACCGGGATCTTGCGGTCGGTGATCTCCGCCAGCTTGGCGGCGAGCCGCTGGGCGAGGAAGACGCCTCGGGTCGGAATGCCGAGGAGCACCACGTCGTCGGCGCCCTTGGCGCGTTCGACGATCTCGTGGGCGATGCGGGTCAGTACGCGCGCGATGTCGGGGCCTTCGAGAACGGGCCTCGCATCGGACGACGGCTGATCCGGTTGCGGATTTTCCTGCGTGTCCATACGAAACGGACCTCCTTCTCCGCCTCACGGGACGGACCTTAAAGGACGTCGGATTTGCGCCATCAACGTTAGCAGGCCCCCGCAACACCCCTGATCACCCGTCCGGCGCAACCGACAACGGTTACCACGGAAGAGTCGGTCCGGACCATTCGGCTTGACGGGGCAGAGTCACGCTGCGTAACCTCACAGTGAGTCACCAGCCTTCGTCCGGGGAGCTATATGTCCAGCGAATACGCCAAACAGCTCGGGGCCAAGCTCCGGGCCATCCGCACCCAGCAGGGCCTTTCCCTCCACGGTGTCGAGGAGAAGTCCCAGGGACGCTGGAAGGCGGTCGTGGTCGGTTCGTACGAGCGCGGCGACCGCGCCGTCACCGTGCAGCGCCTCGCGGAGCTGGCGGACTTCTACGGGGTTCCGGTGCAGGAGCTGCTTCCCGGTACGACCCCTGGTGGCGCCGCCGAGCCGCCGCCGAAGCTCGTGCTCGACCTTGAGCGCCTGGCCCATGTGCCGGCCGAGAAGGCGGGTCCGTTGCAGCGTTACGCGGCGACGATCCAGTCCCAGCGTGGTGACTACAACGGCAAGGTGCTCTCGATTCGCCAGGACGACCTGCGCACACTCGCCGTCATCTACGACCAGTCCCCTTCGGTTCTCACCGAGCAGCTGATCAGCTGGGGTGTCCTCGACGCGGACGCCCGCCGCGCGGTCAGCCACGAGGAGGCCTGACGCCTCGGACGGGGCCCAGCAGAAACGTGCCGCCGGGGTGGCCGGAACCTGACGGTTCGGACACCCCGGCGGTTTTTGTACGGAACGTCGGTGGGCCCGCAGCGTTGCAGCTGCGGGCCCACCGACGTTTTCGCCTTAAGGGGCGCGGGTTCGCCTTAAGGGGCGCGGGGCCGTGTCGGGCGCCCCTACTGCGCTTCCCGACGCAGCGAAGGCTTCAAGTCCTTGAGCCGCCCCAGAAGCCCATTCACGAACGACGGCGAGTCATCCGTGGAGAACTCCTTCGCCAGCTGCACCATCTCGTCCAGCACAACCGCATCGGGCGTCTCATCCACCCAGATCAGCTCGTACGCACCGAGCCGCAGGATGTTCCGGTCGACCACCGGCATCCGGTCCAGGGTCCAGCCCACCGAGTACTGCGCGATCAACTCGTCGATCCGCACCGCGTGCACCGCGTAGCCCTCGACCAGCTGCATCGTGTACTCGCTGACCGGTGGCTGTCGCGTGTCGCTCCGGGAGTGCCGGATCCAGTCCGCGAGCACGGTCAGGACGTCGACCCCGCGCTGGTCGCCCTCGAAGAGGATCTGGAAGGCGCGCTTGCGGGCCGTGTTACGGGCAGCCACGGTTAGCTGTTCACCCGGCCGAGGTAGTCGCTCGTGCGGGTGTCGACCTTGATCTTCTCGCCGGTGGTGATGAAGAGCGGGACCTGGATCTGGTGGCCGGTCTCCAGGGTGGCGGGCTTGGTGCCACCGGTGGAGCGGTCGCCCTGGACGCCCGGCTCGGTCTCCTGGACGACGAGCTCGACGGCGGCCGGCAGCTCGACGAAGAGCACCTCGCCCTCGTGCTGCGCGACGGTGGCGGTGAAGCCCTCGATCAGGAAGTTGGCGGCGTCGCCGACGGCCTTGCGGTCGACCATGAGCTGGTCGTAGGTCTCCATGTCCATGAAGACGAAGTACTCGCCGTCCATGTAGGAGAACTGCATGTCGCGCTTGTCGACAGTGGCCGTCTCGACCTTGACACCGGCGTTGAAGGTCTTGTCGACGACCTTCCCGGAGAGCACGTTCTTGAGCTTGGTGCGCACGAAGGCCGGGCCCTTGCCGGGCTTGACGTGCTGGAACTCGACGACGGACCACAGCTGGCCGCCATCGAGCTTGAGCACCATGCCGTTCTTGAGGTCGTTCGTGGAAGCCACGGTTGCGGAATCTCCTGGACTGACGTGGACGACCCCGGCGCACGCGCACAGCTCGAAGGCTAGAGCGCGAGCAGCTCCTTGGTCGTGATGGTGAGTAGCTCGGGTCCGCCGTCCGCCTCGGGGCGTACGACGAGCGTGTCATCGATCCGGACGCCGCCCCGGCCCGGGAGGTGGACCCCCGGTTCGACGGTGACCGGCACGCAAGCGTCCAGTTTACCCATGGCCGCGGGGGCCAACTGCGGGTCCTCGTCGATTTCGAGTCCGACACCGTGCCCCATCAGCGGCGGAAGGCCCTCACCGTACCCCGCGGAGTCCAGCACCTGGCGGGCCGCGCGGTAGACGGCGCGGTACACGACGCCGGGTGCCAGGGCCTCCCGTCCGGTGCGCTGGGCTGCGAAGACGAGGTCGTACAGCTCGATCTGCCAGTCGGCGGGCGAGGTCCCGATGACGAAGGTACGGCCGATCTCGCAGCGGTAGCCGCGGTAGGTCGCGCCCAGGCACACGGAGAGGAAGTCGCCCTCCTCGACCCGCCGGTCGGTGGGGAGGTGACCGGGACGGCCGGAGTTCGGGCCGGTGGCGACGGAGGTGGGGAAGGCCGGGCCGTCGGCGCCGTGGTCGACGAGGCGGCGCTCCAGTTCCAGGGCGAGGTGGCGTTCGGTGCGGCCGACGAGGATCGATTCGAGCAGCTCGCCCAGGGCCTGGTCGGCGATCTCGGCGCCGATCCGCAGACAGGAGATCTCCTCCTCGTCCTTGACCACGCGCAGTTGCTCGACCGCGCCGCCGAGGTCGGCCAGGCGCAGTCGGGGCGCGATCGAGCGGATCGCGCGGTGCCGGGCCACGGTGAGGTGGTGTTCCTCGACGGCGAGGGTTTCGGCTCCGTGAGCCGTGACGAGGTCGGCGGCGGCGACCGCCGGGTCACCGCCGGGGCCCGGCAGCACCTGTACGCGTACCGCCTCGTCGGGGCGGCCCTGGGCGGCCTCGCCACTCGGCTGGGCACCGCAGACGAGTACGTCCTCGCCCCGGCCGAGCAGCAGAACGGCGTCGTGGGGTGCGGTGCCCGCGAGGTACCGCACATTGGCCGGGCGCGTCACGAGCGCCGTCGCGCTGCCGCTCGCATGGCAGCGCTCCCTCAGCCGCTCTCGGCGGGCGGCGTAGACCTCTGACATGAGCCGAGCGTATGAGCTCCGCAGGTTGGGCGCCGGTTCAGTGGGGCCGAGTGGGGGGTCGCCGTGCGGGGTACGGGGGTGCGGGCATGGGTTGTGTGCCGTGTGCGCGCCGATGGGGGCTTGTCGCGCCCACGCGGCGGAGCCGCATATCGATACAGCCCCGCGCCCCCTATTGGGTTGACGCAGTGCGCCGCATTTAGGGGTAGGGCCCGCTTGTGTCGGCCGCCCGCTCCCCCGCGTTCACCACTTCGGCGGGCTTGCTATCGACCTTGCCAGGACCTCGTCCAGGACCCGTGCCGTGGCCGGGACATCCAGCTGGGAGTTGTCGATGATGGGGAGGCCGGAGCCGTACCAGCCTGCCATTCGGCCGTGGATGCGGGCGACCTCTTCGTCGGTGAGGCGGCGGTTGCCTGTGCGCTCGGCGTTTCGTTCGAGAACGATCTCGAGGCCCGGGAGGAGGACCACGGGCAGCAGCCCGGGGCCGACGTGGCGTTTCCAGCCGCCGAGGCCGACAACGGGGCGGTCGGGGAAGACGGCGTCGTCGAGGATGCAGGAGATGCCGTTGGCGAGGAAGTTCCGTGCCGCGAAGCCGCAAGTGCGGCGGGCGAGACGATACTGCGCCTCGGAGTTGTCGTTCCATCCGGACTGGGGGTCCGCGAAACCGGAACGCACCCACTCACGTACGTCGTCCAGGCTGATGTGCGCGGTGGGCACCCGGCGGTGGTCCGCCCAGTACTTGGCGACGCTCGTCTTGCCCGCCCCGGCGGGCCCGATGAGCAGGACCGCGAGCGTGGTGGTCGTGACGTCCGGCGCGCCCACAGCGGGCGGCGGGCTCGGCATGGTGACCGGGCCGCCCGGCGGCAGCTGGATGTGCCCGGTCGTGTCCCTCGGCATGCCGGCGTGCTGCGGGGTCGAAGGGTGCGGATGCCCGGGGGCGCCGACGAAACCCGAGGTGGGCGGGGGCACCGAGCCGGGAGGCGCGGGCGGAGTCGGCGGAGCCACGGGCACGGGCGGGTTCGCCGGCGCGGGGCCCGGGTGCGCGCCCGGAGGGACGGAGGCCGGGTGTCCCTGGTGGTTCGCGGTCGGCGACCACGGGGTCGCCGGGTCCTGCCCCGGCCGATGGGGCGGCGGCAGCGGAGCTCCCACTGCGTGCTGCATCCGGTGCCACTCCGTCTCGTACAGTCACATCGACACTGGCAGGCAGGGCCTTTCGACCCCGCCCTTACCGAACGGTACCGTCCCCGGCCGCCGTTTGGTGAACGGCCGGGGGCAGCCCGAAGTGCCCAAGTGGCCATGAACACAAGGCGAATCAGGCAAGCCGTGCCCGAGTGGGTGTTACTGGCCCACTTCGCCGTAAGCCGCGAGGAGTACGGCCGGGTCGGGGCCCTCCAGGACAGTGGGCTTTGCCAGACCGTCGAGGACGATGAAGCGCAGCAGATCACCGCGGGACTTCTTGTCGACCTTCATCGTCTCCAGCAGCTTGGGCCACTGGTCGTAGCGGTAGTACAACGGCAGCCCCACCGACTCCAGCACCGTACGGTGCCGGTCGGCCGTCGCGTCGTCCAACCGGCCCGCCAGACGGCCCAGTTCGGCCGCGAAGTGCATACCCACCGACACCGCCGCGCCGTGACGCCACTTATAGCGCTCGTTCTTCTCGATCGCGTGGGCCAGGGTGTGGCCGTAGTTGAGGATCTCCCGGCGCCCGGACTCCTTCAGGTCCCCCGAGACCACCTCGGCCTTGACCCGGATAGACCGCTCGATCAGTTCCGCGGTGTGCGGCCCGGCGGGGGTGCGGGCGGCCTGCGGGTCGGCCTCGATCAGGTCCAGGATCACCGGATCGGCGATGAAACCGGCCTTGATGATCTCCGCCAGGCCGGAGACGTAGTCGTTGACCGGCAGCGACTCCAGCGCCGCCAGGTCACACAGCACACCCGCCGGCGGATGGAAGGAACCCACCAGGTTCTTGCCCTCGGCGGTGTTGATGCCGGTCTTGCCACCCACCGCCGCGTCCACCATCGCCAGCACGGTGGTGGGGATCGCGATCCAGCGCACGCCGCGCAGCCACGTCGCCGCCACGAACCCCGCCAGGTCCGTGGTGGCACCGCCACCCACGCCGACGATGACATCGCTGCGGGTGAACCCGGACTGCCCCAACGCCTTCCAGCAGTACGCGGCGACCTCCGCGGTCTTCGCCTCCTCCGCGTTCGGCACCTGGATGGCGACGGCCTCGTAGCCCTGCTCGGCCAGATCGGCGCGGAGCGCCTCTCCGGTGCCGTCCAGCGCCTCGGGATGGATCACCGCCACCCGCTTGGCCCTGCTGCCGACCAATCCGCCCAGCTCGCCGAGGAGTTGACGCCCCACCAGGACCTCGTACGGCTCGGTGCCCGCCGAACCGCCGACCTGGATACGAGTCACTGTCTCGCTCATGCTTCCTTCAACTCCAGTGCATCCAAGGCCGCTTGGGTGACTTCTTCAGGCGTACGGCCGTCCGTGGGCACGACGGCCGTGGCGACCTCCTCGTACAGGTGTCGCCTGGCCTCCATCAGCTCCCGCCACTGCTTGCGGGGGTTGACGGCCAGCAGCGGGCGGGCGGCGTTCAGGCCGGTGCGCTTGACCGCTTCCTCGACGTCCATCGAGAGGTAGGCGACACGCTGCCCGGCGAGCAGGCCGCGCGTGTCCGCGTCGAGGATCGCGCCGCCGCCGAGGGCGAGGACGCCGTCGTGGCCGGTCAGCGCGGTGCGCACGGCCCGCTTCTCGATCGCGCGGAAGGCGGCCTCGCCCTCGTCGACGAAGATCTCGGCGATGGCCCGGCCCTGCTCCGCCACGATGTCGTCATCGGTGTCCCGGTAGCCGACCCCGAGCCGCTCGGCGAGCATCCGCCCCACGGTGGACTTGCCGACACCCATGGGGCCGACCAGAACGACCACAGGCACGGGGCTCACCGGATCGCGAGGTTGTCGAGGTAGGACCGGACGTTGCGGCGGGTCTCGGTGACGCTGTCGCCGCCGAACTTCTCCGCCACGGCGTCCGCGAGCACCAGCGCGACCATGGCCTCGGCGACGATGCCTGCCGCCGGCACCGCGGAGACGTCGGAGCGCTGATGGTGTGCCTGCGCGGCCTCGCCCGTGGTCACGTCGACGGTCTGCAGCGCGCGCGGCACGGTCGCGATCGGCTTCATCGCCGCCCGCACGCGCAGCAGTTCGCCCGTGGACAGCCCGCCCTCGGTGCCGCCGGAGCGACCCGAGGTACGCCGGATGCCCTCGTCCGTCTTCACGATCTCGTCGTGCGCCTGGGAACCGGGCACCCGCGCCAGCTCGAAGCCGTCGCCGATCTCGACGCCCTTGATCGCCTGGATGCCCATCAGCGCCCCGGCGAGGCGGGCGTCCAGCTTGCGGTCCCAGTGCACATGCGAGCCGAGGCCCACCGGGACGCCGTACGCCAGGATCTCGACGACTCCGCCGAGCGTGTCACCGTCCTTGTGGGCCTGGTCGATCTCCGCGACCATCGCCTTCGAGGCGTCCGCGTCCAGACAGCGCACCGGGTCCGCGTCCAGCTTCTCCACATCGGCGGGCGTCGGGTACACACCCTGCGGGGCCTTCGCGGCCGCCAGTTCGACGACGTGCGAGACGATCTCGATCCCGGTCGTCTCCTTCAGGTACGACCGGGCGACAGCACCGAGGGCGACACGGGCCGCGGTCTCGCGGGCGGAGGCGCGCTCCAGGACGGGCCGGGCCTCGTCGAAGCCGTACTTCTGCATCCCGGCCAGGTCGGCGTGGCCGGGCCGGGGGCGGGTCAGCGGGGCATTACGTGCCAGCCCGGCCAGGATCTCCGGGTCGACCGGGTCGGCGGCCATGACCTGTTCCCACTTCGGCCACTCGGTGTTGCCGACCATGATCGCGACCGGGGAGCCCATGGTCAGGCCGTGCCGGACACCGCCGATGAAGGTGACCTCGTCACGCTCGAACTTCATCCGCGCACCGCGGCCATAGCCGAGCCGGCGCCGGGCCAGGTGGTCCGCCACCATCTCCGTGGTGATCGGCACGCCGGCGGGAAGGCCCTCCAGCGTCGCGACAAGTGCGGGACCGTGGGACTCCCCCGCGGTCAGCCAGCGCAACCTGCTCAACGGTGCTCCTCAGTGCTCGCGCCCTGGTACTGCGTCCTGCCTTGGTGTACGCGCGTCCTCGCGTACGGCGACGGCTGCCGGGTGCGCGGCCCCGGCCCGCCACCTCTGATCCTCCCACGTCCGGGCCCGTCGGCCGGTCGCAGGTCCATCAGACGGACGGGGCGGAACAGAACGCGGGCCCGTGTGTGTCACCCCGTCTTCGCCGCCGCGCTCTTGATCGCCTGGCGTATGCGGAAGTACGTCCCGCAGCGGCAGACGTTCGCGATCTCGTCGATGTCGGCGTCGGTGGGGTTGTCGGTGCGCTTGAGCAGGGCGACGGCGGCCATGATCTGGCCGGGCTGGCAGTAGCCGCACTGGGCGACGTCCTGCTCCAGCCAGGCCTCCTGGACGGGGTGCAGTTCATCGCCGTCCGCGAGCCCTTCGATGGTGGTGACCTCGCGGCCCGCGGCCTCGGACACCGGCACCACACACGGCCGGACCGCCTCGCCGTCGAGGTGGCTGGTGCAGGCCTTGCAGACGTCGATGCCGCAGCCGTACTTGGGGCCGCGGATGCCGAGCAGGTCGCGCAGCACCCACAGCAGGGGCAGGTCGTCGGGGGCTTCGACGGTGACGGTCTCCCCGTTGACGGTGAAGGTGTGGGAGGGCATGGCTGTGCTCCTGGAGCCTGGTGTGAATCAGCGCGGGAACGGCGTGAAGTCCACGTCGAAGTTGATCGGGAAGCTGCGCGGTCTGGTGCCGGTGGCCCGCGCGTAGGCGTTGGCGACGGCGCCGACGGCCGCGGGGACACCGAGTTCGCCCGCGCCGCCGGGTTCGTCGGCGCCCTCGATGACGTAGATCTTCACGTCCTTCGGGGAGTCCTTCTGACGGGCGTAGTGGAACTGCGAGTAGCTGCCCTCCAGCGGGAGCCCCTCGTCGATGTGCAGCCCGGCGTGCAGGGTGGTGGAGATGGCGTCCGTGAGCCCGCCGAGCAACTGGGCCTCGAGACCGCGCGGGTTGATCACCCGGCCCACGTCGGCCGCGATGACCGCCTTCGTCACCCGCGGCTTCTTCGGATCGGTGGCGTCGATCTCGACCAGGCAGGCCGTGCACGACTTGTACTCGTCGTGGAAACCGACGCCCTGGGCCCAGCCCGCGGGCAGCTCCCTCCCCCAGTCGCCCTCCTCCGCGACCTTGGCGAGAACGGCCCGCTGCCGAGCCGTCTTGAGGAACTCCCGCCGGAAGGTGACGGGGTCCTTGCCGAGCTTCGCCGCCAGTTCGTCGACGATGATCTCCTCGGCCCCCCGTGTGTTGGCCGAGTACACCGAGCGCCACGACCCGGTGTGCATCGTGAGCGGCACCTCGGTGAGCGTCTGTGTGGTGAGACCGAAGTTGTACGGGGACTTCACCGTGGTCAGGAACAGCGTCTGCGCGAAGGTCGCGTTGCCGATACCGCTGGGCAGACTGGCGGCCGCCGCGGTGATCGCGTCGCCGAGCCCGTGCCGGAAGTCGGTCTCCACGGCGGCCACCCGGTGCTGGAAGGTGAGCACCTGCCCGGCCGCGTAGGTGGCGCGGACCCGGTGGTGCGTGGCGGGCCGCATTCGCCCGTGCCGCATGTCGTCGATGCGGGACCACATCAGCCGGATGGGCCGCCCGCTCTTCTTGGACACGACGGCGGCCTCCAGCGCCGCGTCGTAGAACAGCCGGCGTCCGAAGGACCCGCCCGACTGCACGACGTGCACCTTCACCTTGGACACCGGCACGCCGACGGCCTTGGCGATGGCGGCCTGAGCGATGATCGGCGACTTGAGCCCCGACCAGACCTCGGCGCCGTCGCTCCTCACATCTGCCACAGCGGAGTTGGTCTCCAGCGGCGCATGGCTCGCGAACGCGAAGTCGAACTCGCCCTCCACCTTCTTGACCAGCAGCCCGAGCACGTCGAGCGACGGCGTCGCCGCCTTCAGCCTCGCCTTGATACCGTCGTCCGACAGTGCGTCGACGGTCCCGGGGCCCCAGGTGACGTCGAGCGCTTCCTTGCCGTCCAGCGCCTGCCCGAACGTTTCGGCGACCACGGCGACACCCGTGTCGAGGGTGACCACGTCCAGCACACCCGGCATGGCTCTCACGACGGCCTCGTTGTTCACCGCCTTCACGGTGCCGTTGATCGTCGGAGGCCGCCGCACCATGCACGGCTTGGCACCGGGCACGTCCAGGTCGAGGGTGTAGGCCTGCTTGCCGGTGACCAGGGCACGGGCGTCGATGCGCGAGGTGGGAGTGCCGACGAGGGTGTGCTGCGCCGCCTTCTTGGGCGTGACGACCAGTGATCCCAGGTCGAGGGAGGCGGCGGCCGCCGACAGCGAACCGTAGGAGGCGGTACGGCCGTCGGGCGCCACCACGATGCCTTGGCGCACCGTCAAGTCGTCGGCGGCAAGCCGCCATTGCTTCGCCGCGGCCCCGACCATCCGTGCCCGCGCCGCTGCGGCGGTGTGACGCACCGGGTCGTACAGGGAGCGGACGGAGTTCGAGCTGCCGGTGAGCTGGTTGAACAGCAACTCTGGCCGGGCGTCGTCCAGTTGAACCCGAACGCGGTCGAGCGGTGTGTCCAACTCCTCCGCGACGAGCATCGCCACCGCCGTGGTCAGCCCCTGGCCGACCTCCTCCCGAGGCAGCCGGAAGTGGACGATGCCTTCCTCGTCGACGTTCAGCACCAGCATGTTCGCGGTGGGCGCCCCCGCCAGGATCAGCAGATCACCGAGGTCGACCAGATCCGCCGGGGCGGGCGGCGTGGGTATCGCCGCGTCGGCGCTACCGGGGGCATAGGCGTCCAGACCGATCTTGGTCGCGACCGCGAGGGTCGGCGCCGCCACCAGATAGGTGAGAAACCTTCGCCGGGAGTGACGTGACATGGGGACTCCGTTCGACGACCCGCCTACGCCGCCGAGCCGTCCCGTGATGATCGACCCCGGTTACCGCGCGGTACAGCGTCTTCACGAGATCGCTACATCGAACAGCGCCGCGAGGTGCTCCGGCCGGCAAGCGCCGGTGAGCGAAACCCACCCCCGCCCAGCAGCAACCGCCCGGCGCCCGAGCAACTAGCCTCGCCCGGCCAACGCCCGCTCTCCCGCCCGCCGCATCGCCCCCACAGGCGCCGGCTTGCACCCGGTCATCTGCTCGACCTGCAACACCGCCTGGTGCACCAGCAGATCGAGCCCGCTCACCACCGCCCCGCCATACGCCGACCAGCGCGCCGCCAGCTCCGTCGGCCACGGCTCGTACAGCACATCGAACAGGGTCGCCGGCCGCTCCGGTACGGCGGAGGACAGCGCGTCCGTGGCCCCGGACGGCGTCGTCGCGATGACGAGGGGAGCCCTCAGCCCTCGCTCCGCCTCCGCCCAGTCCTCCGTACGCACCTCGACACTCAGCCGCTCGCCCCACTGCCGCATCTCGGCCGCCCGGCTCTCACTCCGCACGTACGCCACGACCTCACCGGTGCAGATCCGGGCGAGCGCGGCCAGCGCGGACGACGCGGTGGCACCGGCGCCGAGGATCGCGGCGGAATCCACCTGCTCAACGCCCCGCTCCCACAGCGCGGCGACCATCCCGGGGATGTCGGTGTTGTCGCCGACCCGCCGCCCGTCCTCAGTGAACACCAGCGTGTTGACCGCCTCGACCGAGGCCGCCGTCTCACTGATCTCGTCCAGCAGCGGAATGACGGCCCGCTTGAGCGGCATCGTCAGCGACAACCCCGCCCACTCCGGCCCGAGTTTCTCGACGAACCCCGGCAACGCCTCCTCGTCGATCTCGAACCGGTCGTACGACCAGTCGACGAGCCCCAACTCCTCATATGCGGCCCTGTGGAGGACAGGAGAGAGTGAGTGGGCGATCGGGGAACCGAGTACGGCGGCCCGGTTCTTGCTCACGGTGCGGCTCATGATCCGTTCTGCGCTTCCTGGTACTTCTCGCGGTTCCGGTTGTGCTCCTCGTTGGTCACGGCGAAGAGGGTCTCGTCCTCGCTGATCGACACGAAGTAGTACCAGTCGCCCTTGGCCGGGTTGAGAGCGGCCTCGATCGCGACCGCACCCGGGTTGTCGATCGGTCCGGGCGGCAGACCGTAAACCTTGTAAGTGTTGTACGGATCGTCGATCTGCCGCAGCGAGTCGACCGAACCGGTCGCCAACTTGGACTCACCACGCAGGTAATTCACCGTGGAGTCGAAGTCGAGCAGGCCGGCTGTTTCCCGATTGTTGGGCTCAAGCCGGTTGTAGACGACCCGCGCCATCTTCTTGAAGTCCTTCTTGTTGTTTCCCTCTGCCTGGACCAGACTCGCCACGGTGAGCACCTGAAGCGGATTCTCCAGCTTCAGATCCTCCGCCTTGCTCTCCAGGTCGAATTCCTCGTAATTCGCCTTGGCGAGGGCGACCATTTCCTTCAGGACGTCCTTGGGCTTCATCCCCTTGGCGACCGGATAGGTGGAGGGGTAGAGGAATCCTTCCAATGGATCCTTGATGTCCTCGTTGTCGTTCGCCCAGTCGGGAAGGCCCAGGGTCGGCCATTCCTTTTTGGCAACGCCCTTGGTCGTGCCCGCCTTGAGCCCGAGCTCCTTGTCGATCTTGGCGTAGACCGCATTGTTCCGCTCGCCCTCCACGACAGTGAAGTTGTTCTGGCTCTTCGGATCGAGCATCAGGGCGAGAGCGCTTTCAGCGGACATCTCCTTCTTGAGTAGATAGACGCCCGCTTGAACCAGCTTTTCAGGCTGTTTCGCCTGCGCAGCCGTAAAGGCATCAACGCTCTTGACGACCCCTGCCGCTTTCAGCTTCTGACCGATCACAGAACCGAAGTCACCCTTTGAAATGGTGACCGTAACGGTCTCGTTCGTACCATCCCCCACATAATCAGGGGCCTCACCGAAACGGCTCTGATAAAACTGGTAGCCGAAATATCCGGCACCACCGATACCGCCACCGAAAACGAGCACGACCACCAGGCAGGCCGCACCGTTACGGCGCTTCCTGCCGTCCTTGGGCGGCTTGCCCGACTTACCGCCCCGTCCCTTCCGGTCGCCGCGGCCGCCGCGTTCCCCCGCCTCGTCGTCATCGTCGTCATCGGCGCCGCCCGCGAAGAACGCGATCTCGCCCTGATCCGGACCGGGATCCCAGTCGGTCCGCTCGGCGGCGGGCTGAGGCTCGGGGGTCGGCTCCGGATCCGGCTCGGGCTCGGCGCGACGGCGCGAGGGCGGCTCCGGTGGCGGATACGCGTCGGGCGTGCCGTAGAAGTCGGGCTGCCCACCGCCGTACGCCATGGCCTGCTGCTGCCCGTAGGGGTCGGCCGGATCAACGCCGTAGGGACCCTGGGCGGTGTGCTGGTGCGTCCCGTCGCCCCAGCCGCCGTTGCCATGGCCGTACTGCTGCTGGTCATGACCGGCGTACTGCTGGTGCTGCTGGTGGTGGCCTGGGTACTGCTGCTGCCCGGGGTCGCCGTATTCCTGCTGGTACTGCTGATGCGCGTAGACATCCTGATGACCGGTGCCCCAGCCACCGTTGCCCTGGTCGTACGACTGCTGGTGCTGCTGCTCCGGGTACTGCTGCGGCTGGCCGCCGTAGGGGGACTGCTGGCCCGCCTGGGCCTGCTGTCCGCCCCATCCGCCGTCCCCATACAACGGGTCGTCCGGATGCCACGGTTCGGAGCCTGGGCCCCGGCCATACTCAGTCATCGATCCCCTAGAGCCGCGAGGCGGCGGTCACGCGGGGCTTGTGGCTCGGCTATCGTCCCCGCCTCTTTTGGTGCGGAGGCTGTTCGAAGGCCCCCACATCGCGCGGAACGTTACCGTATCGCGATCAGTTGGCTACTTCGACGCCTTCGCCGGGAGCTTTACCTGACACCCGTTCGGATTCCAGCGCCTGTTGCAGGATGATCACGGCTGCTGCCTGGTCAATGACCGACCTGCCCTTTTTCGATTTCACCCCTGAGGCGCGGAGGCCTTGGCCGGCCGTCACTGTGGTCATCCTCTCGTCGATGAGTCTCACCGGAACAGGCACGATCAGGCGGGCCAGCTCCTGGGCGAAACCACGGACCTTGACCGCGGCCGGGCCCTCGCCCCCTTTGAGCGAGCGAGGGAGTCCGACCACGACCTCGATCGGTTCGTACTCCTCGACAAGTTGCTTCAACCGGCGTTGAGCTGCCGGAACATCGCGTCCGGGGACCGTCTCGACCGGGGTGGCGAGGATCCCGTCGGGGTCGCACGAGGCGACCCCGATACGGGCGTCCCCGACGTCGATCGCGAGCCGACGGCCGCGGCGCATGACCGGGCCGTCGTCTTCGCTCGTGTGAGGGGTCGTGCTCACTTGGCCGTCTCGGCGACCAGGCGCTCGACCGCGTCCACGGCTTCGCCGATGGCGGCCGGGTTCTGGCCACCGCCCTGGGCGACGTCGGGCTTGCCGCCACCGCCACCGCCGAGGGTCTTGGCGGCCGTACGGACCAGGTCGCCGGCCTTCAGACCGCGCTCGCGGGCGGCCTCGTTGGTGGCGATGACCGTCAGCGGCTTGCCGTTCGCCGTGGTGAACAGGGCGACCACGGCGGCCCGGCCGCCCTGGATGCGTCCGCGCACGTCGAGGACCAGCTTGCGCAGGTCGTCGGCGGTCGTGCCGTCCGGGACCTGACCGGTCACGAGAGCAACGCCGCGGACGTCCTTGGCGGACTCGGCGAGACCGGCGGCTGCCTGCAGAACCTTCTCCGCGCGGAACTTCTCGATCTCCTTCTCGGCGTCCTTCAGCTTGCCGAGCATGGCGGAGACCTTCTCCGGGAGCTCCTCCGGGCGGCCCTTGATCAACTCCTGGAGCTGGGCGACGACCGTGTGCTCACGGGCGAGGAAGTTGTAGGCGTCGACACCGACCAGGGCCTCGATACGGCGCACACCCGAGCCGATCGAGGACTCACCGAGGAGCTTCACCAGACCCAGCTGGGCGGTGTTGTGGACATGCGTACCGCCACACAGCTCCTTGGAGAAGTCGCCGATGGTGACAACGCGGACGCGCTCGCCGTACTTCTCGCCGAACTCGGCGATGGCGCCCTGCTTCCTGGCCTCGTCGATGCCCATGATGTCGGCGCGGACATCGAGTTCGCGGGCGAGTACCTCGTTGATCTTCTGCTCGACGTCGGTCATCACTGCCGTCGGAACGGCGGACGGGGAACCGAAGTCGAAGCGGAAACGGCCGGGCTGGTTCTCGGAACCAGCCTGGGCGGCCGTCGGGCCGAGGGCGTCACGCAGGGCCTGGTGGGTCAGGTGCGTGGCCGAGTGGGCGCGGGCGATGGCGGTGCGGCGACGGCCGTCGATCGAGGCGTGGGCCTTGGCGCCGACGGTGACCTCGCCGACCTGGACGGTGCCCTTGTGGACGTACACGCCCGGGACCGGCTTCTGGCAGTCGCGGATCTCGATGACGGCACCGGAGTCGACCTTGATCCGGCCGGTGTCGCCGATCTGGCCGCCGCCCTCGGCGTAGAACGGTGTGCGGTCGAGGACGATCTCGACCTCGTCGCCCTCGGTGGCGGCGGGCGAGGAGAGACCGTCGACGAGGATACCGACGACCGTCGACTCGCCCTCGGTGTCCGAGTAGCCGATGAACTCGGTCTCGCCGGCGGTGTCGGCGATCTCACGGTAGGCGCCGAGGTCGGCGTGGCCGGTCTTCTTGGCGCGGGCGTCGGCCTTGGCCTTGTCCCGCTGCTCCTTCATCAGACGGCGGAAGCCGTCCTCGTCCACGGAGAGGCCCTGCTCGGCGGCCATCTCCAGGGTGAGGTCGATCGGGAAGCCCCAGGTGTCGTGGAGCAGGAACGCCTTGTCGCCGGGCAGCTGCTTGCCACCGGCGGCCTTGGTATCGGTGATGGCCGTGTCGAGGATGTTCGTGCCGGCCTTCAGCGTCTTGAGGAAGGCGTTCTCCTCGGCGAGGGCGACCTTCTCGATGCGCTCGCGGTCGGTGATCAGCTCCGGGTACTGCTGGCCCATCATGCCGATGACGACGTCGATGAGGTCCTTGACGACCGGGCCGGTGGCGCCGAGGAGCCGCATGTTGCGGATGGCGCGGCGCATGATGCGGCGCAGGACATAGCCACGGCCCTCGTTGCCGGGGGTGACGCCGTCGCCGATGAGCATCACGGCGGTGCGGATGTGGTCGGTGACCACGCGCAGGGAGACGTCGGAGACCTTGGCATCGCCGTACCGGACACCAGTCAGCTCGGTGGCCTTGTTGATGACGGCCATGGAGGTGTCGATCTCGTACATGTTCTGCACGCCCTGCAGAATCATGGCGAGGCGCTCCAGGCCGAGGCCCGTGTCGATGTTCTTGCTGGGCAGCTCGCCGAGGATCTCGAAGTCCTCCTTCGAGGTGCCCTCGCCGCGCTCGTACTGCATGAAGACCAGGTTCCAGATCTCCACGTACCGCTCGTCGTTGACGGCCGGACCGCCCTCGACGCCGAACTCGGGGCCGCGGTCGTAGTTGATCTCGGAGCACGGGCCGCACGGTCCGGGGACGCCCATGGACCAGTAGTTGTCCTTCATGCCGAGGCGCTGGATGCGCTCCTTGGGCACGCCGATCTGCTCGTGCCAGATGCGCTCGGCCTCGTCGTCGTCCTTGTAGACGGTGATCCAGAGCTTCTCCGGCTCCAGGCCGTAACCACCCTTGTCCTGGGGGCTGGTGAGCAGCTCCCAGGCGTGCTTGATGGCGCCTTCCTTGAAGTAGTCGCCGAAGGAGAAGTTGCCGCACATCTGGAAGAACGTGCCGTGCCGGGTGGTCTTGCCGACCTCTTCGATGTCCGGCGTGCGGACGCACTTCTGGACGCTGGTGGCGCGGGTGAAGGAGGGCTTGACCTCGCCCAGGAAGTACGGCTTGAACGGGACCATGCCCGCGTTGACCAGGAGCAGAGTCGGGTCGTCCGCGATGAGCGACGCCGAAGGGACGACGGTGTGACCGCGCTCCTCGAAGAAGCTCAACCAGCGGCGGCGGATTTCAGCCGACTCCATCAGTGGTCCTCATTCCGGTTGTACGGGTACGACGAGCTCTCGACGTACCTCGGATTCCTGCTGTACTTCGGGGTGTTGCTGTTCTCGATGGCGATGACGCGCCGGGGGGCCGGAAGCTCCGGCAGCTGGTCGGGGTTGGCCTCGATGCCGAGTGCCTCGCCCAGTTCGGCCTCCCGCTGGGCCATGTTGTCGCGGACGTCGAGCGCGAACCCGACCGCCCGGTCCTTGAGCCTGCTGCCCGCCTCGATCGCCTTGTTCGCAGCCTGGGTGGCGAGGTGCTCGGGGGTGAGCTGCTTGAGCTTGCGGTTGACCTTGGTGGTGGCCCACACTCCGGCGGCAACACCTGTGGTGAACCAGAACGTACGGCGGAACATCGCTCGGTCAGTCCTTCTTTCCACGGGTGTTTCGCCTGCTCCGGCGCGCGCCCGGAACCGTTCGGCCCACGATCACGGTACGCCGCTGCTCCTTGGCCGGCTCGCCCTCGCGGCGGCCGCCCATGGCCCGGCGTACGCCGTAGCCGAAGGCGGCGACCTTGACGAGGGGGCCGCCGAAGGTGGACGCGACGGTCGTGGAGAGCGCCGAGGCGTTCGACGTGACCTCCTGGACGTCGGACGCGATGGCGTCGACCCGGTCGATCTGCGTCTGCGCGGAGCGGACGGCACTGGACGCGTCGGCGAGGAGGGGGACGGCCTGGTCGGTCACGTCCGCGACGAGTTTGGTGGTCGCCTTGAGCGTCTGGGCCAGCCTCGCCAGCGCGACGGCGAGGAAGGAGACCAGGATCGCCCAGAAGACGGCCACCAGGATCCCGGCCACCTCTCCACCGGACACTGTGTGCCACCCGCTCCCTGGAACATTCCTGAACGTCGAAAGTCGTGTCCCGAGCCTATCGCGCCACGACTGCCACTCCGTACCGCATTAAGGCGTACCGCAGCAAGGCGAGAGCCCGCCGTCCCGCCCGCCTCGGAAGGCGGGGAGACGACGGGCTGACGCTTGCTGCGTGCGTACTACGTCCGTCGAAAAAGGATCAACGGGCGTAGTACTCGACGACGAGCTGCTCGTCGCAGATGACCGGGACTTCCTTGCGGTTCGGCTCGCGGTCGAGGCGGAACGCCAGGGCCTTGAGGTTCACCTGGAGGTAGCGCGGGGTCTCACCGTCGGCCGCGAAGCCACCCTCGCGGGCGATCTCGAACAGCGGCTTCTGACGGCTGCGCTCACGGACCATGACGACGTCGTCCGGCTTGACGCGGAAGGACGGCCTGTCGACCTTGTGGCCGTTGACCTCGATGTGGCCGTGAACGACCATCTGACGGGCCTGGTAGATGGTGCGGGCGATGCCCGAACGCAGGACCAGGGCGTCGAGACGACGCTCGAGCTCGATGATCAGGGCCTCACCGGTCTTGCCCTGAACCTTGGAGGCACGCTCGTAGGCGCGGACGAGCTGACGCTCGGACACGTCGTACTGCGCACGCAGACGCTGCTTCTCGAGCAGACGGACCTTGTAGTCCGAGTTCTGCTTGCGGCCACGGCCGTGCTCACCCGGCGGGTAGGGGCGGGCCTCGAAGTACTTGACGGCCTTCGGGGTCAGCGCGATGCCGAGGGCACGCGACTTCTTGACCTTGGGGCGGGACTGGTTCGCCACTTTTTCCTTCTTTTCCTTGATTCGGCTGCCTCAGGGTTACGGGAGGTCGCATCCGCAGCCGGGGAATCCCGTCAGGTCCACGAGGGACGTGTCGGGTAGCCGCTCCCCTGGTCTGGGCACATACATGCAGCACACGAACGGCCCACCGACCGCTCCCGGGATCCGGGTGGTAGTGGGCTGCCCGCGACACCTACGACGGTGCGCGACGCTCCTGGATCAAAAGATCCGGCTGGATGTCCCGCCTGAGGCGCCGACCGGAGCCGGACACGGGACGCAGCGCTGTGAAGAAGTCTACAGGGGGTTCAGGACTGCTTGCGCCCGAGGTGCTTCCGGGTCCACTCGACAGCGTCCGCGTAGCGCGCCTCGGCGCCGTGCCTGGTGGGGGTGTAGTACGCGCGGTCCTTCAGGGCGTCCGGGGCGTACTGCTGGGTGGCGATGCCCTCCGGCAGGTCGTGCGGGTAGACGTATCCCTGGGCGTGCCCGAGTTTGGCCGCGCCCTTGTAGTGGCCGTCCCGCAGATGCGGCGGCACGGGCCCGGCCAGGCCTTTCCGTACGTCCTCCATGGCGGCGCCGATGGCCGTCGTCGCGGCGTTCGACTTGGGGGCGAGGGCCAGGGCGATGGTGGCGTGGCTGAGGGTGAGGGCGGCCTCGGGGAAGCCGATCATGGCGACGGCCTGGGCGGCGGCGACGGCTATCGGCAGCGCGTTCGGATCGGCGAGGCCGATGTCCTCGCTGGCGGAGATCATCAGTCGGCGGGCGATGAAGCGGGGGTCCTCGCCGGCCTCGATCATGCGGGCCAGATAGTGCAGCGCGGCGTCGACGTCGGAGCCGCGGATGGACTTGATGAGGGCGCTGGCCACGTCGTAGTGCTGGTCGCCGTCGCGGTCGTACTTCACGGCGGCCCGGTCGACGGTTTCTTCGAGGGTCGTCAGGCCGATCTCCCGCTCACCCTTGTCGAGGGCGGCTCCGGCGGCGGCCTCCAGGGCGGTCAGGGCGCGGCGGGCGTCGCCGCCGGCGATGCGCAGGAGGTGGGCCTCGGTGTCCTCGGGGAGGGTGACGGCGCCCTTGAGGCCGCGCTCGTCGGTCAGCGCGCGCTTGAGGAGGCCGCGCAGGTCGTCATCGGTGAGCGGTTCGAGGGTGAGGAGCAGAGAGCGGGACAGCAGGGGGGAGATCACCGAGAAGTACGGGTTCTCCGTCGTCGCCGCGATCAGGGTGACCCAGCGGTTCTCGACGGCCGGGAGCAGCGAGTCCTGCTGGGCCTTGCTGAAGCGGTGGATCTCGTCCAGGAAGAGGACGGTCTCCTTGCCGAAGCCGCCGGTGGCTCGGCGGGCACCGTCGATGACCGCGCGGACCTCCTTGACGCCGGCGGTGATCGCGGAAAGCTCCACGAAGCGCTTGTTGGTGGCCTTGGAGACGACGTACGCGAGGGTGGTCTTGCCGGTGCCGGGCGGTCCCCACAGGATGACGGAGGAGGGGCCGGCCGGGCCGCCCCCCGATTCACCGACCAGTCTGCGCAGTGGCGAACCGGGCTTGAGCAGGTGCTGCTGGCCCACGACCTCGTCGAGGGTGCGCGGGCGCATCCGCACGGCCAGAGGGCTGGCGGCCGGGTCCTTCCCCTGGCGTTCTTCTGCTGCGGCGGTGAACAGATCGGGCTCCACGCTGAAAACCCTATGTCACGCCACTGACAGTCCGGTCGGGACCGCCTGCCGGGTCGGAGGGCGGGCCGTCAGCTGGTCCAGAAGTCCCACCAGCGGGTCAGGATCAGCATGCCGATGATGCCGATGTGCATGACGGGCAGGACCCAGGTGAACTCGCCGAAGAATCCCTTCACCCAGGCGGGCGCGGGCAGGAGGCCGTTGCGGATGTTGAACGACGTCACGTACCAGAACATCAGGATCGTGGCGACCCAGGCGAGGCAGCACCACAGGCAGAGCGAGTTGATGGTGTACAGCGACTGGTACTGCAGCCAGGTCACGAAGCCGACGCCGAAGAGGGTGCCTGCGTTGAAGGTCAGCCAGTACCAGCGGGGGAAGGTCGCCCGGGCCAGCAGGCTCATGCCGACGCCGATGACGATGCCGTAGGCGACGAGGCCGAGCATCGGGTTGGGGAACCCGAAGACGGAGGCCTGGTCGCTCTTCATGATGTTGCCGCAGGAGACCACCGGGTTGAGGCTGCAACCCGGTGTGAAGTTCGGGTCTTCGAGCAGCTTGAACTTGTCGAGCGTGATGACCCAGGAGGCGAGCAGTCCTGCCGCGCCGGTGATCAGCAGCAGGATCGCGAAGGCGCGACTGCCGCCCACCGTGCGAGGGGCCTCGGTGTGTGCCCGCTCCGTGGAGGAGACGTCCTTGACTGTCGTCTTGCTCATCACGTCGTTTCCAGCTTCGAAGGGGACTCTGGGGCACGGTCATTGTGCCGTACACCCTCGCGCGGGCACCGTTCGCTGGGCATAAAAGTCGCCCCTACCACCCGTAAAGGGCGGTAGGGGCGGCAACGGCTTGACTCAGCCCAGTCGGGCCTCCAGCTCGGCCACGATCTCGTTCACGCCGATGGCCACCTGCTCGCCGGACTCCATGTCCTTGAGCTGGACGACACCCTCGGCGAGGTCCCGCTCCCCGGCGACGATCGCGTAGCGCGCGCCGCTCCGGTTGGCGTTCTTCATCGCGCCCTTGAGGCCCTTCCCACCGTACGAGAAGTCGGCCGCGATGCCCACCTTGCGCAGCTCCGTGACCTTGGCGAAGAGGACTCGGCGGGCCTCTTCGCCGAGCGGGACGGCGAAGACACTGGTGGAGGCGGGGAGTTCGAGCTCGACGCCCTCCGCTTCCAGGGCCAGGACCGTACGGTCGACGCCCAACGCCCATCCGACCGACGGCAACGCCGGGCCGCCGATCATCTCGGAGAGGCCGTCGTAGCGACCGCCGCCGCCCACCGCGGACTGGGAACCGAGACCGTCGTGCACGAACTCGAAGGTCGTACGGGTGTAGTAGTCCAGGCCACGGACCAGCTTCGGGTCGTCCTCGAAGGAGACGCCCGCCGCCGTGATCAGCTCGCGTACCTCCTCGTGGTACGCCTTGCAGGCGTCGCAGAGGTAGTCACGCAGAAGGGGGGCTCCCGACAGTTGCTTCTGGACCGACTCCCGCTTGTCGTCCAGGACGCGCAGGGGGTTGATCTCGGCGCGGCGGAGGGTGTCCTCGTCCAGGTCCAGGCCGCGCAGGAAGTCCTGCAGGGCGGCCCGGTAGACGGGGCGGCACTCCTTGTCGCCCAGGCTGTTGAGGAGGATCCGGAAGTTCCGCAGCCCCAGCGAGCGGTACGCCTGGTCGGCCAGGATGATCAACTCGGCGTCCAGGGCCGGGTCCTCGGCACCGATGGCCTCGGCGCCGACCTGGGAGAAGTGGCGGTAGCGGCCCGCCTGCGGCTGCTCGTACCGGTAGTACGAGCCCGAGTACCAGAGCTTGACGGGGAGGTTGCCCTGCCTGTGCAGGTTCGCCTCCAGGGTGGCGCGCAGCACGGAGGCGGTGCCCTCGGGGCGCAGGGCCAGCCTGTCGCCGCCCTTGGTCTCGAAGGCGTACATCTCCTTGGTCACGATGTCGGTCGACTCGCCCACACCGCGCGCGAAGAGCTCCACGTTCTCGAAGCCGGGCGTCTCGATATAGCCGTAGCCGGAGTTCCTGAGCGGCGCGGCGATCGCCTCACGCACCGCGAGGAACCTCGCCGAGCTGGGCGGCAGCAGGTCGTACGTGCCCTTGGGGGCCTGAAAGGTGCTCACGGAAGGTCTCTCGTCACATTCCTCGTCGGGGAGCCCCGGGGGCGCCGTGTTCTTGGCGGCCCGCCGCCACTTCCCGCAGGTACGGGTTGGTGGCGCGCTCCTGGCCGATGGTCGTCTGGGGGCCGTGGCCGGACAGCACCACGGTCGAGTCGTCGAGCGGCAGGCACACGCGGGCCAGCGAGTCGAGCATCTCGGCCATGTCACCGCCGGGCAGGTCGGTGCGTCCGATGGAGCCGGCGAAGAGCAGATCCCCGGAGAAGAAGACCGAGGGGATCTCGGTCGTCTCGGGCATCCGGAAGGTCACCGACCCCTTGGTATGGCCGGGCGCGTGCGCCACGGACAGCTCCAGACCGGCCAGCTCCAGCTTGGCACCGTCGGTGAGCTCCTTGACGTCACCGGGCTCCCCGATGGTCAGCTCGCCGAGCAGCGGCATGCCGATGGAACGGCCGAGCGCCTTCTCGGGGTCGCTCATCATGTACCGGTCCTCGGGGTGGATCCACGCCGGTACGTCGTGCGCGCCGCACACGGGGACGACCGAGGCCACGTGGTCGAGGTGGCCGTGGGTGAGGACGACGGCGACGGGCTTGAGCCGATGCTTCCTGAGCGTCTCCTCGACTCCCTGGGTGGCCTGATGGCCCGGGTCGATGATCACGCACTCCTCACCGGCGGCGGGGGCGACCAGATAACAGTTGGTCCCCCAGGCCCCGGCGGGGAACCCGGCAATGAGCACGATCGTCCTTCGATTCGTCGTACGAGGGTGGGTTGCTGTGGATCAGAGCCTACCGGCGCTGCCGTTTCCTCAGCGAACCCATATACGGTACGGGTCACACACAAGCAGTCGACTCACGAGACGTGCGACGCACCCGTCGACGTATGAGACGTATGAGGAGAGAACCGGTGGTCAGCCAGGAGCAGCGGCGGCGTCAGCTCGCCCGGGAGAAGTTCTTGCGGCAGCAGCAGCGGCGCACCCAGGCCAGGCGCAAGGCACATGTCCGCAACGCCGTGATCGCCTCGGTTCTCGGCGTGATCCTGGTGGGCAGCGTCGCGCTGTACACGACGGACATCCTCAAGGGCGACGACAAGAAGGACAACGCGAGCGCGGAGGTGACGCCGAGCGCCTCGCCGAGCAAGGCGCCGGACCCGTGCGAGAAGGCGGCCGCGGGCAAGGTCAAGAAGCTCACCTTCAAGAAGGAGCCCGCGATCACCATCGACAAGACCGCGAAGTACATGATGGATCTGCGGACGACCTGCGGTGACATCGGTATAACGATGGACGCGGCAAAGGCCCCGCACACCGTGAACTCGTTCAACTTCCTTGTGAACAAGGGGTACTTGGACCACACCAAGTGCCACCGGCTCACCACGCAGGGCATCTACGTGCTCCAGTGCGGTGACCCGCAGGGCACCGGCACGGGCGGTCCGGGCTACACCATCCCGGATGAGAACCTGAAGGACTCGCGCCTGAAGGGCAATGTGTACCCGGCGGGCACGGTCGCGATGGCGAACCAGTTCAACGCGCAGACCGGCCAGGGCAAGAACAGCGGCGGCAGCCAGTTCTTCCTGGTCTTCCAGGACAGCCAGTTGCCGGCCAACTACACCCCGTTCGGCACGGTCTCCGAGGACGGCATGAAGGTCCTGAAGAAGATCGCCGACGCGGGTGAGAACACGGGCATGGGTGATGGGACGCCCAACGCGACCGTGGTGATCAACAAGGCGACTGTCAAGAAGTCCTGACCGCGAACAGCGAAATTTCGGTCGCGCGGGATGCGGACAGGCAACCCGCCGGTCGCCTATGTTGGCCGTGACGAAACTGTGGACGATGCCCGGGGGAGCTGAGGCCCCCCGCAGGCATCATGTGGAGGAGGCGCTGTGAGCAGCGACCCGTGGGGCCGCGTCGACGAGACGGGGACCGTGTACGTGCGTACGGCCGACGGCGAGCAGGTCGTCGGTTCCTGGCAGGCCGGCTCCCCCGAGGAGGCGTTGGCCTACTTCGAGCGCAAGTACGAGGGCCTGGTTGTCGAGATCGGCCTCCTCGAGAAGCGTGTGAAGACCACCGACCTGTCGGCGAAGGACGCCCAGGCCGCGATCGACCACATTCGGGAGCAGGTCGACGCGCATCATGCGGTCGGTGACCTGGAAGCGCTCAAGGTGCGGCTGGACAAGCTCGTCGAGACCGTCGAGGCGCGCCGTGAGGAGCGCAAGCAGCAGCGGGCGAAGCAGTCCGACGAGGCCCGGCACGCCAAGGAGGCGCTGGTCGCCGAGGCGGAGGAGCTGGCCCAGTCCGACCAGTGGCGGGCCGCCGGTGAGCGGCTGCGTGCCCTGGTGGACACCTGGAAGGGTCTGCCGCGGCTCGACCGGAAGTCCGACGACGAGTTGTGGCACCGCTTCTCGCACGCCCGCTCGGCGTTCTCCAAGCGTCGCAAGGCCCACTTCGCGCAGCTCGACGCGCAGCGTGAGGAGGCCCGCAAGACCAAGGAGAAGCTGGTCGCGGAGGCCGAGGCGCTGTCGGGCTCCACGGACTGGGGTCCCACGGCGGCGCGCTACCGCGAGCTGATGGCCGACTGGAAGGCCGCGGGCCGCGCCCAGCGGGAGCACGAGGACGACCTGTGGAACCGTTTCCGCGGCGCCCAGGACGTGTTCTTCGCCGCCCGTAGCTCGGTGTTCGCCGAGCGCGACGCGGAGCAGACGGAGAACCTCAAACTCAAGGAGGAGCTGGCCGAGGAGGCGGAGAAGATCCTTCCGGTCACGGACCTCAAGGCGGCCCGCGCGGCCTTCCGCTCGGTCAACGAGCGCTGGGAGGCCATCGGCCACGTGCCGCGCGACGCCCGCCCGAAGGTCGAGGGCCGGATGCACGCGGTCGAGCGCGCGATCCAGGAGGCCGAGGAAGCGGAGTGGCGCCGCACCAACCCGGAGGCCCGCGCCCGCGCGGCCGGCCTCACGGGCCAGCTCCAGGCCGCCGTGGACAAGCTCAAGGGCCAGATCGAGCAGGCCCGCGCCCAGGGCAACAACGCCAAGGCCGACAAGCTCCAGAAGGAGCTCGACGGCCGCCAGGCCCTGCTCGACCAGGCGCTGAAGGGTCTGCAGGAGTTCGGCGGCTGACGCTGCCACCTGCTCACGAGTGAGGGGCTCCCGTACGGTTCGTACGGGAGCCCCTCACTCGTTCAGCCGGCCTTCTGCCGGTTCTCCGTCGGCCCCTGCTACGGCCTGCGCGCCGACGTCACGCGGTACACGTCGTACACGCCCTCCACGCCCCGTACGGCCTTCAGGACGTGGCCCAGGTGTTTCGGGTCGCCCATCTCGAAGGTGAAGCGGGAGGTCGCGACGCGGTCGCGGGAGGTCTGGACGGCGGCCGACAGGATGTTGACGTGCTGGTCGGACAGGACGCGGGTGACGTCCGAGAGCAGGCGGGAGCGGTCCAGGGCCTCGACCTGTATGGCGACGAGGAAGACCGAGGACTGGGTGGGGGCCCACTCGACGTCGAGGATGCGCTCGGGCTCGCGGGACAGCGACTCGACGTTGACGCAGTCGTTGCGGTGAACCGATACGCCACTGCCGCGGGTGACGAAGCCGATGATCGGGTCGCCGGGGACGGGCGTACAACAGCGGGCCAGCTTGACCCACACATCCTCGACGCCCTTGACCACGACACCGGGGTCGTTGCTGCCGCGCCGCTTGCGGCTCCGGCTGCGGGTGGGCGGTACGGACTCGTCGATCTCCTCGGTGGCGGCCTCCTCGCCGCCGAGGGCCTGGACGAGTTTCTGCACCACGCTCTGCGCGGAGACATGGCCTTCGCCTATGGCCGCGTACAGCGCGGAGATGTCCGGGTAGCGCATCTCGTGGGCGAGGGTGACCAGGGAGTCGCCGGTGAGGATGCGCTGGATCGGCAGGTTCTGCTTGCGCATCGCACGGACGATGGCGTCCTTGCCCTGCTCGATGGCCTCGTCTCGCCGCTCCTTGGAGAACCAGGCACGGATCTTGTTGCGGGCCCGGGGGGACTTCACGAAGCCGAGCCAGTCGCGGGAGGGGCCCGCGCCGGCGGCCTTGGAGGTGAAGACCTCCACCAGGTCGCCGTTGTCCAGGGTGGATTCGAGGGGCACCAGGCGGCCATTGACCCTCGCGCCTATGGTGCGGTGGCCGACCTCGGTGTGGACCGCGTACGCGAAGTCGACGGGGGTCGCGCTGGCCGGCAGCGCTATCACATCGCCCTTGGGCGTGAAGACGAAGACCTCGTTGCGGGACAGGTCGAAGCGCAGGGACTCCAGGAACTCGCCGGGGTCCTCGGTCTCCTTCTGCCAGTCCAGCAGCTGCCGCAGCCAGGCCATGTCGTTGAGGTGGTCGTCCTTGCCGGTGCTCCGGGGAGCGTCGGTGCGGACCTTGGAGGCGCCGGCGACGGCCTCCTGCTTGTACTTCCAGTGCGCGGCGATGCCGTACTCGGCGCGGCGGTGCATGTCGAACGTACGGATCTGGAGTTCGACCGGCTTGCCGTTGGGTCCGATGACCGTCGTGTGCAGCGACTGGTACATGTTGAACTTGGGCATCGCGATGTAGTCCTTGAACCGCCCCGGAACCGGGTTCCAGCGGGCGTGGACGGTGCCCAGGGCCGCGTAGCAGTCACGGACGGTGTCCACCAGGACGCGGATGCCGACCAGGTCGTAGATCTCCGCGAAGTCACGGCCGCGGACGATCATCTTCTGGTAGACGCTGTAGTAGTGCTTCGGGCGGCCGGTGACGGTCGCCTTGATGCGGGCGGCGCGCAGGTCCTGCTGGACCTCGTCGGTCACTATGGCCAGATACTCGTCACGCTTCGGTGCCCTCTCGGCCACCAGCCGGACGATCTCGTCGTACATCTTGGGGTAGAGAATCGCGAAGGCGAGGTCCTCCAACTCCCACTTGATCGTGTTCATGCCCAGGCGATGGGCGAGGGGCGCGTAGATCTCCAGGGTCTCGCGCGCCTTCTTCTCCTGCTTCTCACGCTTGAGGTAGCGCATGGTGCGCATGTTGTGCAGGCGGTCGGCGAGCTTGATGACCAGGACACGGGGGTCCTTGGCCATGGCGACGACCATCTTGCGTACGGTCTCGGCCTGGGCGGCCTCGCCGAACTTGACCTTGTCCAGCTTGGTGACGCCGTCGACGAGGAGGGCGACGGAGTCACCGAAGTCACGGCGGAGCTGGTCGAGGCCGTACTCGGTGTCCTCGACCGTGTCGTGCAGCAGGCCCGCCATCAAGGTGGCCGGATCCATGCCCAGCTCGGCGAGGATGGTGGTCACCGCGAGGGGGTGGGTGATGTAGGGGTCGCCGCTCTTGCGCTTCTGGCCCCGGTGCCAGCGCTCGGCGACCTGGTAGGCCTTCTCGATCTGGCGGAGCGTCGACGTCTCGATCTTCGCGTCGTTGCTGCGCACGATCCGCAGCAGCGGCTCCAGGACCGGGTTGTACGGGTTGGAGCGCTGCACGCCGAGCCGGGCGAGGCGGGCGCGGACGCGGTTGGAGGAGCCGGAGCGGGCGGGCTGGCCCGTGGCCGCGGGGCGTGCCGGAGGCGTCGGCGCCGGAGCAGCGGGGGCGGGGCGCTCGGGAGGGGCGGGCTTGGGGCGAGGCTGCTCGGCGGCCCTGTCAGCGGGCGCGGACTGGGCGTGCTCCACCGAGCCCTTCGCGGAGTTCGCGGTCGCGGCGGCGGACGCGGGGTTCATCGCCTTCGGCGCGGCTTGCGCGGGCTTGGCCGCGGGGCCCGAGGCGGATTCGGGCTTGGCGGCGGTCAGGTGCTGGGCCTCGTCTGCCAAGAGGGCTCCTCGTGCGCGATCCGGGTCCCCCGGTCAGGCTCCGGAGACCCCATGGTAGCGATCCATCGCCCCGGGATCGCCTTCAGGCCAATGTGAAGGCCGTCTACCCATGAAACGCCAGAGGCGGGCGCCGGATTCCTCCGGGCCCGCCTCCAGGGGTGTCACTTCAGGAACCGCCCTGGTCAGGCGACGCTGTCGCCCTCCTCGCAGTTCTTCGGCCGGTGACCGGCCTTCGTGTGGCAGACCTTGAGGGTCACCTTGGTGTTCTCCGCGAGGTTACCGGTCTTCCAGGGGCTGCAGTAGTCCGAGACGTGACCGCTGGTCGTGACGGTGCGGTCCCAGGTTCCGTTGCGGTTGACGTCCAGCCAGGCCGTGACTGCCCACGTGTCCCCCGTGACGTCACAGGCCCGGATGGCGTCCCCGGGCACGTCCTGGTTGTTGCCAGGGTGGTCCACCGGGTCCTGGTTGAAGTTGCCCCAGTCGTCGGAGCCGGTGGGGTGCACCCCGAGGAGCAGACCCGTGCCCGCCTGTGCGGGGCTCGCGGCCACACCGAGGAAGGTTGCGGCGGCGATGGCCGTGACAACCGGAAGCGCTCTCAGACGCATGTCGAATTCCCCCTTGGAATCGTTCACCACAGTCCTTGGGGCATCGCGAAAGGACACCTCATGGAGGTGTACGTCGAGTTCGCGGATCTCCCCCGCGCCCGGACCAGTGGTCAGTTGGTCGAAACGGCGCTTGATCATCCAAGCCGAGTGTTCCGCGCATGTCAACGAAAAAAGAACGGTGCCTCCACGGAATGTGCACCGCAGAGGCACCGATACGTGCCCTGAAGACTGTTCAGACCAGGATCAGCTCAGACCAGGATCAGCGACTCCAGCGGAGCGCCGGCCAACGCGGGCTCCAGTCGCGCCCGGCCCGCGAGGAAGCCCAGCTCCATGAGGACCGCCACACCGGCGACCTCGGCTCCCGCCCGCCGGATGAGCTGCAGCGACGCCTCGGCCGTGCCGCCAGTCGCGAGGACGTCGTCGATGACCATGACGCGGTCGCCCGCGACCAGGTCCTCGGCGTGCACCTCGATCTCGGCGGAGCCGTACTCCAGGTCGTACGCCTGGCTGAGCGTGGCTCCGGGGAGCTTGCCCGCCTTGCGTACGGGGATGAAGCCGACGCCGGCCCGGACGGCGACCGGGGCGCCCAGGATGAACCCGCGGGCCTCCAGGCCGACGATCTTCGTGGCGCCGTGCCGGACGGTCACCTCCGCCAGCGCGTCCGTCAGCGCGGTGAACGCCACCGGGTCGGCCAGCAACGGGGTGATGTCCTTGAACATCACGCCCGGTTCCGGGTAGTCCGCGACGTCACGGATGCGGCTGAGCAGCAGCGTCGTGATTTCCGCGAGCTCCGTCATCGCCGCTTACCACCCCGGCCACGGCTGCGTGCCCCGGACTGGGCACGCGGGCCGACCACCGCGGGGGTGGCGTCCTCGGCCTCGTCGTCCAAAGGCCCGTCGGCGGCCAGCTCTACGTGCTCGGTCTGGGCACGCTTGGCCAGTACGCGCTTCTTGAGTGCCTTCAGCTGCGGCTCGCGCTCCTTGAGGTCGGCGACGAGCGGCGTGGCGATGAAGATCGAGGAGTACGCACCGGCCGCGAGGCCGACGAACAGCGACAGCGAGATGTCGTTGAGCATGCCCGCGCCGAGGACACCGCCACCGATGAACAGCAGACCGGCGACCGGGAGCAGCGCGACCACCGTGGTGTTGATGGAACGCACCAGGGTGCTGTTGATCGAGCGGTTGGCGATGTCGCTGTACGTCCAGCGGTTCTGCTTGGTGATGTCCTTCGTCTGCTCCTTGAGGCTGTCGAAGACGACGACCGTGTCGTAGAGCGAGTAACCGAGGATCGTGAGCAGACCGATCACGGTACCCGGCGTCACCTCGAAACCGACGAGGGCGTAGATACCGACCGTGATGGTGATGTCGTGGACGAGGGCGACGAACGCGGCGACCGCCATGCGCCACTCGAAGGCGATCGCCAGATAGATCACCACGAGGACCATGAAGATCCCAAGGCCCTGCCAGGCCTTATTGGCGATCTGATCACCCCAGCTGGGGCCGACCAGGTCGGCGTTGATCCGCTCCGGGTCCATCTTGAGCTCTTCGGCGAGCGACTGCTTGATCTCGTCGGACTTGCCGGTGTCGACGCCGGAGATCTGGATGCGCAAGGTGTCGTTGCCGAGCTTCTGGACGACCGCCTGGTGGCCGGATGCCTCCCTGGCGTACTCCTCCGCCTGGGAGACCGAGACGCTCGTCTTCGGCGTCGTGAAGACGGCACCGCCCTGGAATTCGATGCCCATGTTCAGGCCGCGGACCGCGAGGCCGACGATGGCGATGATGGTGATCAGGATGGAGACGCCGTACCAGATCTTGCGGTTGCCGACGAAGTCGTAACCGACCTCGCCGCGGTGGAGTCGGGCTCCGAGGTCGCCGAGCTTCGACATCTCAGGCCTCCTTCGGGTCGGCAGGGGCGGCGGGACGGCGGGTGCGGCGCAGCGGGGGCCGGGCACCCAGACGCTTCGGGTCGAGGCCGGACCAGCTGTGGCCGCTTCCGAAGAACTTCGTGCGGGCGAGGAGCGTCAGCAGTGGCTTCGTGAAGAGGAAGACGACCACCACGTCAAGCAGGGTGGTGAGGCCCAGCGTGAACGCGAAGCCCTGCACCTTGCCCACGGTGACGATGAACAGCACAGCGGCGGCGAGGAACGACACGAAGTCGGAGACCAGGATGGTGCGCCGGGCACGCGGCCAGGCACGCTCGACCGCGGGGCGCAGGGTGCGGCCCTCACGGATCTCGTCCCGCACGCGTTCGAAGTACACGATGAACGAGTCCGCCGTGATGCCGATCGCGACGATCGCACCGCAGACGGCCGGCAGGTTCAGGGCGAAGCCGATAGCCGGGCCGAGCAGCGACATGATCAGGTAGGTCAGGGCCGCGGAGACCAGCAGCGAGGCGATGGCGATGAGCGACAGACCGCGGTAGTAGGCGAGCAGGTAGATCACGACCAGGGCCAGACCGATCGCACCGGCGATCAGACCGGCCTCCAGCTGCTCATCGCCGAGCGCGGGGCTGACGGTGGTGACGCTCGCCTCCCTGAAGGTCAGCGGGAGCGCGCCGTACGACAGCATGTTGGAGAGGTTCTCGGCCTCTTCCTGGGTGAAGCTGCCGGAGATCTCGGCCTTGCCGCCGGTCACCGCGCTGGTGACGTACGGGTGCGAGACGACCGCGTCGTCGAGGACGATCGCGAACTCGTTCATCGGGGACGACTGGCCCGCCAGCTGACCGGTGATCTTCGCGAACTTGTCGCCACCGCCGGAGTTGAAGTCCATGACGACCTTCCACTGGGCCGTCCGCTGGTCGAGGATGGCCTGGGCCTTCGTCACGTCGGTGCCGTCGACCCCAACCGGGCCGAGCACGAACTTGGTCCACCTCTTGTCGCTCTCCTGACCACAGGCGACGACCGGCTCGGTGCTCTTGCCCTTGCCGGCGGCGGCGCGCTGCTTCTCGTCGGCGCAGTCGAGGGCGACGAACTTCTGCTGGAGCGCCTGAGTGTCGGCGTCCGCACTGGCGCTCGCCGACGGTGAGGCGCTGTCGGTGACCTTGGGCGACTCGGAGCCGCTCGTGGAAGGCGTGGGGTCGGCCTTGAGCGCGTCGGTCACCGCACGGCCCTGGGAGGTGGCGGAGGTCGAGGGGCTGGGGGAGCCGGACGAGGTCGCCTTGTCCTTGTCGCCGGAGTCGGAGGCCGAGGCGGAGCTCGTCGGGCTCGGCGAGGCGCTGCCGCTCGGGGTGGCACTCGGAGTGGCCGTCGCACCGGATCCGGCCTGGCTCTGCAGGACCGGACGGAAGTACAGCTTCGCGGTGGTGCCGACCTGGTCCCGGGCCTCCTCGGAGTTCGTGCCCTTGGGAATGTTGACGATGATGTTTTCCCGGCCCTGGGTCTGAACCTCGGCTTCGGAGACACCAAGACCGTTGACACGGCGGTTCATGATCTCGACCGCGGTGTCCATGTTGGCCTTGTTGATCGCCGACTCCTGGCCGCTCCTCGCCTCGAGCGTGATGCTCGTACCACCGGCGAGGTCGATGCCGAGACGCGGAGTGGTGTGTCCGGAGGCAAACATTCCCCCGGTGAGCGCCACGATGGCGATCAGGATGAGGGCCAGCGCGCGCCCAGGCTTGCTCTGGGCGCCCGCGCTCCGGCCCTTCTTCGGTGCTGCCACCTTCTCGTACTCCCTCTCGGGCCGCCGCGCGCGGGGTCAGCGCGCAGGCGGCCATGACGTGGTCGGGAATCCGGGCGAAAACGGCACGTGCCCGGGGCGCGGACGGTTCTCGCCGCGCATCCGGGGACGTGACTACTTCGCGTCGGACTCGCCGTCGGTCTTCTTCGGCTCTGCTTCGTCGGCCTTCACCTTGGCCGGCTCGTCGGTCGCGTCGTCCGCCGCGTCCTTCTTGCCGAGGTCGAGGGGCTTGTCGTCGGAAGCGGCGGAAGCGTCGTCGGAGGGCTCGTCGGTCTCGGTGAGGGAGGAGGCGTCGTCCGGGACGACGTCGGACTTCAGGTCGTGCTCGATGCCGTGGACGATGCGGTTGTACTCGTCGTCGGTCAGGACGGCACCGATGGCGTTCTTCGCGAACAGCAGCTCGACGCCCGGTCCGGCGTCGAGAAGGACCGTGTCGTCGTTGACCTCCTTGACCGTGGCGTACATGCCCCCGATCGTGCGGACGCCGGAACCGGGTTGCATCTGGTTCCGCATGTCGGCGGCCTGCTGCTGCTTCTTCTTGGCCGATCGGGTCATGAGGATCATCGCCCCGATGAGCACGATGAACGGGAGGAGGGCTGCGAGACTCACGGGTCGGAACTTCCTTCACACGACCGCGATGGCGAGCGGCCTGATGGGTGGTGGGGTTTTATACGCCGCCGACAAGGGCGGCATCGGCGGAGTCTAAGCGAGTCCACCATGATGGAACAACGCACAGCATGTCACCGTGGTTCCTCACCAGGCGAGTCCCGCACCGTCACGAGAGGGTCACGCCCCGAACAGGTCCTGTTGTCCGTTTCCGCCGGTCGTGCCGCGTGGCGGGGTGAGGCCGAGGTGCGCCCAGGCGGCGGGGGTCGCCACACGGCCACGGGGGGTGCGGGCGAGCAGTCCCTCGCGGACGAGGAAGGGCTCGGCGACCTCTTCGACGGTCTCGCGCTCCTCCCCCACGGCGACGGCGAGTGTGGAGAGACCGACCGGGCCGCCGCCGAAGAGCTTGAGCAGGGCTTCGAGGACACCGCGGTCGAGGCGGTCGAGCCCGCGGGCGTCGACCTCGTAGACGGCGAGGGCGGCCGAGGCGATGTCGCGCGTGATGATCCCGTCGGCCTTGACCTGCGCGTAGTCCCGTACGCGGCGCAGGAGGCGGTTGGCGATGCGGGGGGTGCCCCGGGAGCGACCGGCGATCTCGGCGGCGCCGTCCGGGTTGATCTCGACGTCGAGCAGGTTCGCCGAGCGGTGGATGACGCGCTCCAGTTCGGCGGGCTCGTAGAACTCCATGTGCGCGGTGAAGCCGAAGCGGTCGCGCAGCGGGGGCGGCAGCAGACCCGCCCGGGTGGTGGCGCCGACCAGCGTGAACGGCGGCAGTTCGAGCGGGATGGCGGTGGCGCCCGGGCCCTTGCCGACGATGACGTCGACCCGGAAATCCTCCATGGCCATGTAGAGCATCTCCTCGGCGGGCCGGGACATGCGGTGGATCTCGTCGAGGAAGAGGACCTCTCCCTCCTGGAGGGAGGAGAGGATCGCGGCCAGGTCCCCGGCGTGCTGGATGGCCGGGCCGGAGGTGATGCGGATCGGGGCGTCCATCTCGGCCGCGATGATCATCGACAGGGTTGTCTTGCCGAGGCCCGGGGCGCCCGAGAGCAGGACGTGGTCGGCTGTCGCCCCACGCGCGCGTGCCGCCCGCAGAACCAGGTCGAGTTGCTCGCGGACCTTCTCCTGACCGATGAACTCGTCCAGGTCCTTGGGGCGCAGGGCCGCCTCGACGGCCTGGTCCTCACGGTCGGCGACAGAACCCACCAGCCGCTCGGGGGCGGTGTCGTCGGTCGTGTCGTCCCAGTTCACTGAAACTCTCCTTGTGGGCGGGGTGCCGGGTTCGCCTGACTCGGCCGGGGGTCCGGGGGTTGTCCCCCGGATGGACACAGCACTGCTGTGCCTCGCGGGTCTCGGTCGGTGTGGGTGGGTTCGTACGGCGTGCTTCAACAGGTGGGTCAGCGGGCTCTGTTGAGGGTCTGGAGGGCGGCCTTCAGCAACTGACCCACCTGGGGCGTGCCTTCGGCGGCCTCGGCCTGCGGGGCTACGGCGGACACGGCCTCGTCGGCCTCTCGGGTCGCGTAGCCGAGGCCGATCAGGGCAGCGTGGAGCTGGTCGCGCCAGCCGCTGGTGATCGCCGTACCCACGGCGGGCGCGCCAATGGGTTCGCCCAGCCGGTCCTTCAGTTCCAGGAGCAGCTTCTGGGCGCCCTTCTTGCCGATGCCGGGGACGGCGATCAGGGCTTTCTCGTCTCCGGTGGCGACCGCGCGGCGCAGCGCGTCCGGTGTGTGTACGGCAAGCATCGCCTGGGCCAGCCGGGGGCCCACGCCGCTGGCGGTCTGAAGCAGTTCGAAGACCTGGCGTTCGTCGTCGTCCACGAAGCCGTACAGGGTGAGCGAGTCCTCCCGTACGACGAGGGAGGTGGCGAGTTTGGCGGGCTGGCCGATCCGGAGGGTGGACAGCGTGTTCGGCGTGCACTGGACGGCCATGCCGACCCCGCCCACCTCGACGACGGCGGCGTCGGGAGCGAGTGCGGCGACCGTGCCGCTGACGAAGGCGATCATGCCGTACGGCCTTTCGTTGCTTTGGCTGTGTGCAGGGCGACGGCCTGTTGGAGGCGGTTCTGGGCGGGGGCGCGCCAGATGTGGCAGATGGCGAGCGCGAGGGCGTCGGCCGCGTCTGCCGGCTTCGGGGGTGCGTCGAGCCGCAGCAGCCGGGTGACCATGGCGCCGACCTGGGCCTTGTCGGCGCGACCGCTGCCGGTGACGGCGGCCTTGACCTCGCTGGGGGTGTGCAGGGCGACCGGGATGCCGCGGCGGGCGGCGCACAGCATGGCGACGGCGCTGGCCTGGGCGGTGCCCATGACCGTCCGGACGTTGTGCTGGCTGAACACCCGCTCCACAGCGACGTATTCGGGGCGGTATGCGTCGAGCCACTGCTCGATGCCCTGCTCGACGGCGACGAGGCGGTGGCCCAACTCGGCGTCCGTGGGCGTACGGACGACTCCGACGCCGAGCATGGTGAGCGGTCGGCCCGCGACCCCCTCGACCACACCGACACCGCACCGCGTCAGCCCCGGGTCCACCCCCAGTACGCGCACGCGCCTCTCCCCTTTTTGCGGCCAAACCGCCGCCGCTCTCGCCGACCTGGCTGAGCACCGTCGGGGTTCCTCAATTGATGGTTGCGGTCCGTGGACGGTGATCACTGACTGCCGCCAGGCTATCCGCAGCCACTGACAACAGCGGCGGGCCGGTGGGACGCGTGTCCCACCGGCCCGCCGAAACCACTGTGCCCGCGGAGCGCTACGCGTCGACCTTGGCCATCACGTCGTCGCTGACGTCGAAGTTGGCGAAGACGTTCTGGACGTCGTCGCTGTCCTCGAGGGCGTCGATCAGCTTGAAGATCTTCTTGGCGCCCTCCTCGTCCAGCTCGACCTGCATGGTCGGGACGAAGTTGGCCTCGGCGGAGTCGTAGTCGATGCCGGCCTCCTGGAGGGAGCTGCGGACCGCGACCAGGTCGGTGGCCTCGCTGAGCACCTCGAAGGACTCACCCAGGTCGTTGACCTCCTCGGCGCCCGCGTCGAGCACGACCTCCAGGACGTCGTCCTCGGTCAGCTCGCCCTTGGGGACGATCACGACGCCCTTGCGGTTGAAGAGGTACGAGACGGAGCCCGGGTCGGCCATCGAGCCGCCGTTGCGGGTCATGGCGACGCGGACGTCGGAGGCGGCGCGGTTGCGGTTGTCGGTGAGGCACTCGATGAGCACCGCGACACCGTTCGGCCCGTAGCCCTCGTACATGATCGTCTCGTAGTCGGCGCCACCGGCCTCGAGACCGCCACCGCGCTTGATCGCGGAGTCGATGTTCTTGTTCGGCACCGACTGCTTCTTCGCCTTCTGCACGGCGTCGTACAGCGTCGGATTGCCCTCGAGGTCGACGCCGCCCATCCGCGCCGCGACCTCGATGTTCTTGATCAGCTTCGCGAAGAGCTTGCCGCGCTTGGCGTCGATCACGGCCTTCTTGTGCTTCGTCGTGGCCCATTTAGAGTGGCCGGACATCTGCCTGTCTCCTTCGCGTAACCCATCTCTGCAACGAACGCCAGAGATCCTACAAGGACTCCGTCGCCCGGCTCGCGCGCACCATGTCGACGAACAGCGCGTGCAGCCGGTGGTCGCCGGTCAGTTCCGGGTGGAACGACGTGGCGAGGGCGTTGCCCTGGCGTACGGCGACGATGTGACCGTCGTGCTCGGCGAGCACCTCGGTCTCGGCGCCCACGGACTCCACCCAGGGGGCGCGGATGAACACGCCCTCCACAGGATCGCCGTCTATGCCCTTGATGTCGACCGCCGCCTCGAAGGACTCGTTCTGCCGTCCGAAGGCGTTGCGGCGCACGATCATGTCGATGCCGCCGATGGTCTCCTGGCCCGAGCGCGGGTCGAGGATCTTGTCGGCGAGCATGATCATGCCCGCGCAGGTGCCGTATACGGGCATGCCGTCACGCACGCGCGCGCGTAGTGGGTCCATGACGCCGAAGAGCACGGCGAGCTTGGAGATGGTGGTGGACTCGCCGCCGGGGATGACGAGGGCGTCCACCTCGGCGAGTTCCTCGGGGCGCCGCACCGGCCTGGCCACGGCGTCCGCCGCGGCCAGGGCGATGAGGTGCTCCCGTACGTCGCCCTGGAGGGCCAGGACGCCTATGACGGGGGTGTCGCTCATGGGTGGTTACCAGCCCCGGTTCGCGTAGCGCTCGGCCTCGGGGAGGGTGTCGCAGTTGATGCCGACCATGGCTTCGCCCAGGTTGCGGGAGGCGTCCGCGATGATCTTCGGGTCGTCGTAGAAGGTGGTGGCCTTCACGATGGCGGCGGCGCGCTTGGCCGGGTCGCCGGACTTGAAGATGCCGGAGCCGACGAAGACGCCCTCGGCGCCGAGCTGGCGCATCAGCGCGGCGTCGGCCGGGGTGGCGACACCGCCGGCGGAGAAGAGGACGACCGGCAGCTTGCCCAGCTCCGAGACCTCCTTGACGAGCTCGTACGGGGCGCGCAGCTCCTTGGCGGCGGCGTACAGCTCGTTGTTGTCGAAGCCGCGCAAGCGGGCGATCTCGTTCTTGATCTGGCGGAGGTGGCGGACGGCCTCGACGACGTTGCCGGTGCCGGCCTCGCCCTTGGAGCGGATCATGGCGGCGCCCTCGGCTATGCGGCGCAGGGCCTCGCCGAGGTTGGTGGCGCCGCAGACGAAGGGGGTGGTGAAGGCCCACTTGTCGGAGTGGTTGACCTCGTCGGCCGGGGTGAGGACCTCGGACTCGTCGATGTAGTCGACGCCGAGGGACTGCAGGACCTGGGCCTCGACGAAGTGGCCGATGCGGGACTTGGCCATCACCGGGATGGAGACGGCGTTGATGATGCCCTCGATCATGTCCGGGTCGGACATACGGGCCACGCCGCCGTCCTTGCGGATGTCGGCCGGGACCCGCTCCAGGGCCATGACCGCGACCGCGCCGGCGTCCTCGGCGATCTTCGCCTGCTCCGGGGTGACGACGTCCATGATCACACCACCCTTGAGCTGCTCGGCCATGCCGCGCTTCACGCGGGCGGTGCCGGTCTCGGGGGTCTGGGCGGTGGAGTTGGAGAGCGTGCTGGACACGGGTTTGACCTCGCTCGGGGAAGAGGGTTTCTGCAAACACCGAGGAAACGGGAGGGGAGCAGGCCACGGCAAGGGCCAATGGGGAGGCGGTGGATCGTTTTCGCCCCGCGAGGGGCTGCTGCCCTGTCGGCCGCTCACGCCTGCTCGCCGTAGGGGTGGGGGTGTGTGGGCGAGTGCGGGTCCGTTGTGGCTGGTCGCGCAGTTCCCCTCGCCCCTTGATGGCCCTGCGGGCCAATCCACCGCGCCCGTCAAGAACCCGCTCGGTCCGCCAGTGCTGTTGGGGGCTCGTCGTCCATTTCGAAGGCCAGCGGGAAGGGGGCGTGGCCGGCGAGGCGGAACCAGCGGACCTTGCGGTGGCGGCGGAGGGCACGGGCGGCGCGTACGGCGTCGTTGTGGAAGCGGCGTGCCATGGGAACGCGGCGCACGGCCTGGGCCAGCTCGTTCGCCGCGTCCTCGCCACCCGGCGCTTCCCGCACCACCTCCACCTGCTGCGCCTCGCCGAACACGGCCCGCAGCGCCTGGCTCAGCTCGCTCTCGGCGACCTCACGCTGCTCCTCCTCGGCCTGCCGGGCCGCGTGCGCCGCCTCGTAGAGCACGATCGAGGCGGCGGGGTCGAGCACCCCAGCAGTGGCCAGTTCCTGGGCGACCGAGGCGCGGCGCAGCAGCTGCGCGTCGAGCGCGGCACGGGCGGCGTCGATGCGCGCGTGCAGTCGGTCGAGGCGTCCGGCGGTCCAGCTCAGGTAGAGGCCGATCGCGAAGAGGACAACCGCGATCCAGATGAGTGTCGAAGTCACGGGCCGCAAGGCTACCCGTGCCCCACCCGCCCTCCGGCCCCACGCCGGTCAGTCCCGAGCCAGGCCCAGCCGTGCCCGCAACCCGACGCGCTCGTCCGCGGCCACCGAGGCGGCGCCCTCGGTGACCGTTTCGTAGACGCCGAGGATGTCGGCGCCGACCGTCGACCAGTCGAAGCGGCGGACGTGGGCGCTGCCGCGTTCGCGGAGTTCGGTGCGGCGGGCGGGGTCGCCGAGGAGGCGTAGGGCGGCTGCGGCGAGGGCGTCGGCGTCCTCGTTGGCGAAGAGTTCCCCGGCGGCGCCCTGGTCGAGGACCTGGGTGAATGCGTCGAGGTCGGAGGCGAGGACCGGGGCGCCCGCCGACATGGCCTCGACGAGGATGATGCCGAAGCTCTCGCCACCGGTGTTGGGGGCGACGTAGACATCGACGCTGCGCAGGAAGCGTGCCTTGTCCTCGTCGCTGACCATGCCGAGGAACTGCACACGGGAGCGCATTTCCTTGGGCAGTGTCTCGACGGCCTCCTCCTCGTCGCCGCGCCCGGCGACCAGCAGACGGGTCTGAGGGCGTTCGGCGAGGATCTTCGGCAGCGCCTTCATCAGCACCGGCAGGCCCTTGCGGGGCTCGTCGATACGGCCGATGAAGCCGAGCGTGTCGCCCTGCCAGTCGGGGTTGGGTTTGGCCCGGGCGAAGAAGTCCACGTCGACGCCGTTCGGGATGACGACCGCGTCACCGCCCAGGTGTTCGACGAGGGTGCGGCGGGCGTACTCGCTCACGGCGATGCGCGCGCTGATCTTCTCCAGCGCGGGCTGGAGGATCGGATACGCAGCGATCATCGCCCGGGAGCGCGGGTTGGAGGTGTGGAACGTGGCGACGATCGGGCCCTGCGCCGCCCAGCACGCCAGCAGGCCGAGCGACGGAGAGGCCGGCTCATGGATGTGGATCACGTCGAACGTGCCCTCGTGCAGCCAGCGCCGTACCCGCGCGGCCGAGAGGAAGCCGAAGTTCAGCCGGGCCACCGAGCCGTTGTACGGCACGGGGACCGCGCGGCCCGCGGAGACGACGTACGGCGGCAGCGGTGTGTCGTCGTCGGCGGGGGCGAGGACGGACACCTCGTGGCCGAGGCGGATGAGGTGGTCGGCCAGGTCGCGGATGTGGAACTGGACTCCCCCGGGCACGTCCCAGGAGTACGGGCAGACGATCCCGATCTTCACGCGCGCCCCGCAGAGTCCGTCGCCGAACCCGTGCCGTCATCCTGCTCGGACGCGGGATCCTGCCGGGACCCCGTCCCGGGACCCTTTGCGGGGTCGAGGTCCGCGAGCCACAAGCGCTGGAGCATGTGCCAGTCCTCCGGGTGTTCGGCGATGCCGGTGGCGAAGGCGTCTGCCAGCGCCTGTGTCATGACAGACGTCTTTTCCTCGCGGGTACCTGCCTCGGGTACCTCGATCGGGGGATGCAAGCGTCCCCGCATGACGGGCGATTCGTCGTACCAGAGCGTCGCCGTCAGCAGCAGGGCGCCGGTCTGCTGGGCGAGGAGGGCGGGGCCGGCCGGCATACGGGTCTTCTCGCCGAAGAAGTCGACCTCGACACCGGAGGCGGACAGGTCGCGGTCGGCGACCAGGCAGACCAGGCCGCCGTCGCGCAGCCTGCGGGCGAGCGTGCCGAACGCCGTGCCGCCGCTGTGCGGCAGGACCTCCATGCCGAGGCCCTCGCGGTAGGCGACGAAACGGTCGTAGAGCGTCTCGGGCTTGAGGCGTTCGGCGACCGTCGTGAACGGGGTCTTCAGCTCGGTGGTGACCCAGGCGCCGGCGAGGTCCCAGTTGGCGAGGTGCGGCAGCGCCAGTACGACGCCGCGGCTGGAGGCCAGGCCGTCGGTGAGGTGGTGCACGTCCTCGGGGGCGAAGCCGGTCCTTACCCGCTCCTCGCTCCAGGCGGGCAGGCGGAAGGACTCCATCCAGTACCGCAGGTAGGAGCGCATGCCCGCGCGGGACAGCTCACGCAGGCGCTCCGGGCTCGCGCCGGGCACCACGCGCGCGTAGTTGGCCTCCAGGCGGCGTACGAGGGTGCCGCGCCGCTTCCAGGCGGTGTCGGCGATCGTGTGGCCGAGGCGTACGGCGACGGGCTCCGGGAGCTTCTTGACGGTGCTCCAGCCGAGGGCGTAGAGCCCGTCGGTCAGGCGCTCCTGGAGACGGCTCACGAGGTGGCCTCGCTGTTCCGCGGGGCGTCCGTCGGCTCCTGGGCGGCCATTGCGGCGGCCTCCGCCCCCGCCCCCGCCTCTGCCTCCGCCTCCGCCTCCGCGGACTCGCGGCGCACGGTGACGACCCGCTGGATCAGCGTGACGAGGCTGCCGACGGCGACGATCCACAGGGCGATGGGCAGCAGGACGTCGATGCCGGGCACGCCGAACGCGTGCAGGCCCGAGAGGCCGGCCGCGACCAGCGAGATGACCAGCCGCTCGGCGCGCTCCACCAGGCCGTTGACCGCCACCGGCAGTCCGATCGACTCGCCGCGGGCCTTGGTGTAGGACACCACCTGGCCGCTCGCCAGACAGAAGATCGAGACGGCGCACAGGGCGATGTCGTCGCCCTTGCCCGCGTACCAGAGGGCGAAGCCGCCGAAGATCGCGCCGTCGGCGACGCGGTCGAGCGTGGAGTCGAGGAAGGCGCCCCAGCGGCTGGAGCGGCCCATCTGCCGGGCCATGTTGCCGTCGACGAGGTCCGAGAACACGAACAGCGTGATGACGACCGTGCCCCAGAAGAACTCGCCCCGGGGGTAGAAGACCAGCGCACCCGCGATCACTCCGGCGGTGCCGAGGAGCGTGACCGTGTCGGGGCTGACGCCCCTGCGGATCAGAAACGCGGCGAACGGTGTGAGGACACGCGTGAAGAATGCACGCGCGTACTTGTTCAGCATGGCCTTCCCGAGGGTCGGTGTCGCCGCGCGGCCCCTGCTGACCACCGGCGGGCCCATCGTAGCCACGCGCGCGCTTGTGCGACCGTCGGGCACCAGCCCACCCACGTCATGTCCGGAAGGCACCGGTGTCACGCTGGGGTCACCGCGGAGCGTCACCTGGCTCTACCCGGCCCGGGAGGAGGGATCACGTCCTTCGTATGGACGCACCGTGACGGGAGTGGAAAGCTCGAAGGACCGCGGGCGTCATCGGAGCCGCCACCGCACGCGGATCCGCATGTCCGCGCCCACAGTGACCTCACCGTGCACGGGAGGCAGGATCATGGGCGACAAGGCGAACGCACACCCCGGGGCCGCCGGCAGGGCTACGGCGGCCGACCACCCCGCGTCCGTACGGAATGTGGTGCTGGTCGGCCACTCCGGTTCGGGCAAGACGACTCTGGTGGAGGCTCTCGCGCTGACCGCGGGAGCGGTGAACAGGGCGGGCCGTGTGGAGGACGGCGGCACCGTCTCCGACTACGACGAGATCGAACACCGGCAGCAACGCTCGGTGCAGCTCTCCCTCGTACCCGTCGAATGGGGCGGATACAAGATCAATCTTCTGGACACTCCCGGATACGCCGACTTCGTCGGGGAACTCAGGGCCGGTCTGCGAGCGGCGGACGCGGCCCTTTTCGTCGTCTCGGCGTCCGACGGCGTCGACGGCTCGACCCGCATGGTGTGGGAGGAGTGCGCGGCGGTCGGCATGCCCAGGGCGATCGTCATCACGCATCTGGAGTCCGCGCGGGCCGACTTCGAGGAGATGACCCGGGTCTGCGCGGAGACGTTCGGCGGGGACGACCCCGACGCCGTACTCCCGCTCTACCTTCCGCTGCGCGGCCCGCAGGGACCGGACGGGCACGCGCCCGTGACGGGTCTGATCGGGCTGCTGTCGCAGAAGCTGTTCGACTACTCGTCCGGCGAGCGCAAGGAGTCCGAGCCCGGCGAGGACCAGCTGCCGGAGATCGAGGAGGCCCGCAACCGGCTCATCGAGGGGATCATCGCCGAGAGCGAGGACGAGACCCTCATGGACCGCTACCTCGGCGGCGAGGAGATCGACGTCGAGACCCTCATCGGCGACCTGGAGCGGGCCGTCGCGCGCGGGGTCTTCCACCCCGTGCTGGCCGCCGCCCCCGCGGCCGACGGCGCCCGGCAGGGCATCGGCACGGTCGAGCTGCTCGAACTCGTCATCGGCGGCTTCCCCACCCCCCTGGAACGTGAGGCGCCCACGGTGACCACACCGGACGGCAAGCCCCGCGAGATCAAGGCGGCCTGTGACCCGGACGGGCCGCTGGTCGCCGAGGTCGTGAAGACGGCCAGCGACCCCTACGTGGGCCGTATCTCGCTCGTGCGGGTGTTCTCCGGCACCCTGCGCCCCGACGAGACGGTGCACGTCTCCGGGCACGGGCTCGCCGACCGGGGGCACGAGGATCACGACGTCGACGAGCGGATCGGCGCCCTGTCCGCGCCGTTCGGGAAGCAGCAGCGGGTGCTCAGCCACTGCATCGCGGGCGACCTGGCGTGCGTGGCCAAGCTGAACCGCGCCGAGACCGGGGACACCCTTTCGGCCAAGGACGACCCGCTGCTCATGGAGCCGTGGGAGATGCCCGATCCGCTGCTGCCGCTCGCCATCCAGGCGCACAGCAAGGCGGACGAGGACAAGCTCTCCCAGGGCCTCGCCCGGCTGGTCGCCGAGGACCCGACCATGCGGCTGGAACAGAACCAGGACACCCACCAGGTGGTGCTCTGGTGCCTGGGCGAGGCGCACGCCGACGTCGCGCTCGAACGGCTGCGCAGCCGGTACGGCGTCCAGGTCGACGTCGTACCACACAAGGTCTCCCTACGGGAGACGTTCGCCGACCGGTCGGCCGGGCGCGGCCGGCATGTGAAGCAGTCCGGCGGACACGGGCAGTACGCGATCTGCGAGATCGAGGTGGAACCGCTGCCCGGCGGCTCGGGCATCGAGTTCGTGGACAAGGTCGTCGGCGGGGCCGTGCCGAGGCAGTTCATCCCGTCCGTCGAGAAGGGTGTGCGCTCCCAGGCGGCCAAGGGTGTCGCCGCCGGCTACCCGCTGATCGACGTCCGGATCACCCTCAAGGATGGCAAGGCGCACTCGGTGGACTCCTCGGACGCCGCGTTCCAGACGGCGGGCGCCCTGGCGCTGCGCGAGGCGGCGGTCGAGGCGAGGATTCATCTCCTGGAACCGGTGGACGAAGTGTCGGTCCTGGTCGGCGACGAGTACGTCGGCTCCGTCATGAGCGATCTGTCCGGGCGGCGCGGCCGGGTCGTCGGCACCGAGCAGGCGGGAGGCGGACGCACCCTCGTACGGGCCGAGGTCCCGGAGATCGAGATCGACCGGTACGCCGTCGATCTGCGCTCCCTCTCCCACGGCACCGCCCGCTTCGGTCGCCGCTACACACGGCACGAGCCGATGCCGGCCCAGGTTGCCGAACGGGTCCGCGAACAGGCAAAGGAGAACTGACCGTTCGGAGCCTGTGTGAGCCACCCCGACGTGTCGGGGTGGCTCACGGGCGGTGGGTTGGCGGCTCATGGACGGTGGACTCGCGGCTCATGGACGATGGGGTCGCGGCTCATGGACGATGGACTCGCGGCTTACCGACGGTGGACTCGTGGCTCACGCACGGTGGGTTCGTGACTCACGCACGGTGGGTTCGTGACTCACGCACGGTGGGTTCGTGACTCACGCACGGTGGGTTCGTGGCTCACGGACGGTGGGTTCCGTGAATGTCCGTTCCTGGCGCCGCGCAATGTCCGTGGCTGCGGATACGCTGATCACCTGATCGACAAGTGTGGCTTGATCAGGTCCAGATCGGGTCATGACCTGATCAACAGGTGTGCGGAGCACGGAAGTCGGGAAAAGCCGCAGGAGCGAGTGTGCGGCGATGGGGGCGGCAGTGGCGGACGGATTCGATTTCACTCCCGGGGCACAGGTGCCGCTGACAGGCACCGCGGGACAGACGGCGGCGACGTACGCCCTGGCGTCCGCGGCCTACCGGGACAACGAGGTCGAGGAGATCCTCAAGGCCAACAACGACTGGCACAAGTCCACGGTCAAGCCGGGCCGCAAGTGGGCGACGATCTTCAAGCCGAACCTCGGGGAGGCGTTCTCCCTGGCCGTGCGGGACCGCATGGTCGGCGCGGGCCGCAAGCCCCTCATCCAGTCCTTCGGCATGGACCCCCAGGTCGTCGTCGAGCACGCCATGGCGGCGATCAACATCCGCAGGGAGCGCGACAACTGGCTCTCGGCGATCATGGTGCTGTGCGGGCTGCTCTTCCTGCCCGGGCTCCTGCTCTGGCTGCTGGTCTTCCAGATCCGCAGTACGGTCGCCAAGCGCGAGGACAAACGGGCCGGCGCCCTCGCCACCACACTGCTGGTCGCCGTCGGCGCCCTCGCCGTGATCTTCCTGCTCAAGATGCCGTTCACCGGCTTCTGGGCCTGGTACGCGCGCGCGTGCATCGCGCTGCCCGTCGTCGGCTGGTTCTGGGCCAAGCAGATCTGCGAGCGCACCGCCAAGGACCTGCGGGAGCGCTGGTCCAGCCTGCTGGCCGGCGGTGGCATCGGCGCCAAGGTACCCGAGGCCGTGCCCGGCAGCCCTGGCGAGACCAAGGCGGAGCAGCTGCGCAAGGAGCTCGCCCGGCTCAGCGCCGAACAGCGGTCGAACCTCGTCTTCTACGCCGGCCCCAAGGGCATCCTCGGCATGGGCACCCGCTGGGGCAGCTGGCAGCTCGCCGAGGAGCTGGTGCCGGCCGACCCCGGCAAGGAGATCCACCCCTTCCGCAGCTGGGACGTCATACGCGCCATCCACGACCAGCTGCGCATGCTGGAGCGCACGCCTCTCAACACCGGTGGTTTCACGGCCCCTTCCATCAAGCACTGGATCGTCAGCCCCATCGGTGAGGGCGCCGACGCCGTGGCCCGGCCCGAGAGCACCGACGTGGACGCGTACCAGTACAAGACCCACGCCATACAGGAGATCTGCAACAAGCAGCACTTCGGCAGCGGGAACCGGCACTACCTGGGTGTCCAATGGACGCTCTGGGACGGCCAGTTGGTGATCACCATGCTGGTCACGGTCACCGTCCTGCACCAGACGCTGCGCATCGAAGTCACCGGCCACGCGCTGGGGCCGGTGCACGGTCTGTTCACGACCAAGCCGGCGGCCAAGGAGAAGGAGGTCCAGAAGTCGCTGAGGTTCTGGGAGACCCGGAAGGTGAAGCTCCCCCTGGTCGAGACCGACGAGGTCGTGCGGCTCGCCGCACGCGCCCCGCTGACCTGGTACCCGCCGCTGCTCAACTGGCTCGGCGGCTCCATGGCCCTGCCGGAACCGTTCGGCCTGCGCCACGCCTGGGCCGACCAGCCGTGGCGGCACCGGTTCATGGCGGACGACGCGTTGCGGGCGGCCACGCCCGTGCTGCGGGTGGTGCACGCCGCGGCCATCAAGGTGCTCGAGGACAACGGGGTGGACACGGAGAAGTTCGGGTCGCGGGCGGGGTTCCTCAGCACGGCGGTGCAGGATCCGATGCCCCGCAAGGCGGACCTGTACGAGGCGTAGTGCGTGCGGCGGCGGGCGACACAAGTTTGCCGCCCCGCCGCCCCTACCCGTCCCATCCCTGGGGCTCCGCCCCAGACCCCGCTCCTCAAACGCCGGAGGGGCTGATATTCAGGCCGTCGGCCACGCGTCGGCCAGCATCTTCCTTGTGTCGGCCAGCAGTTGAGGCAGGATCCTCGTGTGGCCGACGACCGGCATGAAGTTGGTGTCGCCGCCCCAGCGGGGAACGACGTGCTGGTGGAGATGGGCGGCGATGCCGGCGCCGGCGACGGTGCCCTGGTTCATACCGATGTTGAAGCCGTGCGCGCCGGAGGCGGTGCGCAGGGCCGTCATGGACTGCTTGGTGAGCTCGGCCAGCTCGGTGGTCTCGGGGCCGGTGAGGTCGGTGTAGTCGGCGACGTGGCGGTAGGGCACGACCATGAGGTGCCCGCCGTTGTACGGGTAGAGGTTGAGCACCGCGTAGACGTGCTCCCCACGCCTGATGATCAGGCCGTCCTCATCCGATTTCGCCGGGATCGAGCAGAACGGGCAGCCGTCGTCGGCCCCAGGACCGGTCGGCTTGTTCTCGCCCTGGATGTACGCCATCCGGTGGGGCGTCCACAGGCGCTGGAACGCGTCCTGCGTTCCCACTCCGATCTGCTGCTCCGGCTCACTCGTCATGTGGTGCAGCATATGGCTTCGCCTGCTCGCGGCGTGTCGCCGGGTGCCGGGCCGGGAGGCGCGGGGCCAAGCTGAGGCGATGGACCACGACAGCCGCACACTCCACTGGGAGCAGCGCACGGGACGCGTCCTCGCCGGGGCATCGGGCCTCTTCCTCACCTCTCCCGCGGTACAGGTGCTGGCCCCGGCCTGCCCTGGGGCCGGCGGGACCTCTGTCTCGCGGTGCCGCTGCTGACCTGGGCGGTCTTCGCGCTGGACCTACGTGGTGCGCCGGCGGCTCAGCGGCCTCGGCCCACGCCCTTCGTCCGCGCCCACTGGCTGGACACCCTCGTCCTCGTGCTGCGCCCCCTGCGCCCCCTGCGCATCGTGCAGATCCACGACGCCATACAGCAGCGGCACCACGCCCGGCCCCGGCTCGCGCTGCACGCGCGCGTGGCCGTCTACGCGGGCCTTTCGGCCACCCTGCTCGGCTTCACCGGCGCCCTCGCGGTCTACCAGCAGGAACACGCGGCGCCGGACGCGACGATCCGGACCTTCGGGGACGCCGTCTGGTGGACCTGCGCCACGCTGGCGACGGTCGGATACGGCGACGTCGCACCGGTGACACGCCTCGGCCGGTTGACCGCGGTCGGGGTGATGGCGTGCGGGCCGGCACTGCTCGGGGCGGTGTCGGGGTCGTTCTCGTCCTGGCTGCTCCAGGTGTTCGCCCGCGAGGAAGAGCGAAGGCCCCCGGGGAACTGAACTCCCCGGGGGCCTCCTCTCACGCGGACGCGCGGATACGCCTCAGATCTGGACGCGGTCCTCGACGACCTTCACGATCTTCGCGATGGCCTCGTCGATCGGGATGCCGTTCTCCTGCGAGCCGTCACGGTACCGGAAGGAGACGGCGCCGGCCGCCATGTCCTCGTCGCCCGCGATGACCATGAAGGGCACCTTGGCCTTCTGGGCGTTGCGGATCTTCTTCTGCATGCGGTCGGAGGAGGAGTCGACGTCGACCCGCAGGCCGGCGGCCTTGGCCTTCTTGGCGAACTCCGCCAGGTACGGCACATGCGCGTCGCCGATCGGGATGCCGAGGGCCTGCACGGGGGCGAGCCACGCCGGGAACGCGCCCGCGTAGTGCTCCAGGAGCACCGCGAAGAACCGCTCGATCGAGCCGAACAGGGCGCGGTGGATCATGACCGGCTGCTGCTTGGAGCCGTCCGCCGCGGTGTACTCCAGCTGGAACCGCTTGGGCTGCTGGAAGTCGACCTGGATGGTGGACATCTGCCAGGAGCGGCCGATCGCGTCCTTGGCCTGGACGGAGATCTTCGGGCCGTAGTACGCGGCGCCGCCCGGGTCGGGCACAAGCGGTAGGCCCTGCTTCTGGGCGGCCTGGCGGAGCGCCTCGGTGGCCTCCTCCCACTCCTCGTCCGTACCGATGAACTTCGGGGAGTCGTCGCGGGTGGACAGCTCCAGCTCGAAGTCGCTCAGGCCGTAGTCGCGCAGCAGCTCCAGGACGAAGGTGAGCAGGGAGTCCAGCTCGCCCGCCATCTGCTCCTTGGTGCAGTAGATGTGCGAGTCGTCCTGGGTGAAGCCGCGGGCGCGGGTCATGCCGTGCACCACGCCGGACTTCTCGTAGCGGTAGACCGTGCCGAACTCGAAGAGCCTGAGAGGCAGTTCGCGGTAGGAGCGGCCGCGCGCCTTGAAGATCAGGTTGTGCATGGGGCAGTTCATCGCCTTGAGGCGGTAGTTCTGCCCGTCGAACTCCAGGGGCGGGAACATGGCGTCCGCGTAGTTCGGCAGGTGGCCCGAGGTCTCGAAGAGCTGCTCCTTCGAGATGTGCGGAGTGTTCACGAACTCGTAGTCCGCGTCCTCGTGCTTCTTGCGCGAGTAGTTCTCCATTTCCCGGCGGATGATGCCGCCCTTGGGGTGGAAGACGGCAAGGCCGGAACCCAGCTCCTCCGGGATGGAGAACAGGTCGAGCTCGGCGCCGAGCTTGCGGTGGTCACGCTTCTCGGCCTCGACGAGGAAGTCGAGGTAAGCCTTCAGCTCGTCCTTTGACGGCCAGGCGGTGCCGTAGATGCGCTGGAGCTGGGGGTTCTTCTCGCTGCCGCGCCAGTAGGCGGCGGCCGAGCGCATCAGCTTGAACGCCGGGATGTTCCGGGTGGTGGGCAGGTGGGGGCCGCGGCAGAGGTCCTTCCAGCACAGCTCGCCGGTCTTGGCGTCGAGGTTGTCGTAGATGGTGAGCTCGCCGGCGCCGACCTCGGCGTCCGCGCCCTCGGCCGCGTTCGCCGCGTTGCCCTTGAGGCCGATCAGCTCCAGCTTGTACGGCTCGTCGGCCAGCTCGACGCGCGCATCCTCGTCGTTGGTGACCCGGCGCGCGAAGCGCTGGCCCCGCTTCTGGATCTCCTGCATCTTCTTCTCGATGCGCTTGAGGTCCTCGGGGGTGAACGGCTCGGCCACGTCGAAGTCGTAGTAGAACCCGTCCTTGACCGGCGGCCCGATGCCCAGCTTGGCCTCCGGGAACAGCTCCTGCACGGCCTGGGCCATGACGTGCGCGGTGGAGTGGCGCAGGATGTTGAGGCCGTCCTCGGAGGAGATCTCCACGCCCTCGACGGTCTCGCCGTCCTTCACCTCGTACGCGAGGTCCTTGAGCTCACCGGCCACGCGGGCCGCGACGACGGTGCGCTCGCCGGAGAAGAGGTCGGCGGCCGTAGTGCCCGTCGTCACCACGCGCTCTTCCCGCTCGGAATCGCGTTGGATGATCACACGGACGTCGGACACCGGTTTCTCCTACCTGAAGGGGCGGCCTGGTCATCTGCTACGGCCTGGGCCATTGGGAAGGATCGTACCGAGCCCGGGGTCCTGCTCGCGAAACAGATACCTCAGTCCCCTCCGCAGGCCTCCTCGAAGAAGTCGAGGTTCTCCTGGAGGGACTTCATCAGCCGGTCCCGCTCGGCGTCGTCGACCTGCACGGGCGCGATCCCGCCGGCGTCCGCGAGACGCCGGAAGCCGCCCCGGCTCTCCAGCCGCCCGTAGACCCGGACCGGCAGTCCGACGAGATGGGCCTGGCCCGCGATCCGGTAGGACTCCTCGTCCAGGGTCATGCGGACATGGGGTACCTCAGCCCCGGCGATGACCCGCAGCCGTACGGTCCCCTCGCCGCGCGGTCCCGACCGGCGCATCCGTACGACGTCCCCGGTGATCCGTACCGGCATCGAGGGTTCCTCGCTCAGATAGCGGGCCCCGGCCTCGCGCAGGGCGGGCAGGTCGCCGGGCGAGAACTCGACGGGCTCGGCCGGTGTCACGCCACCCCCGGCGACCGGGGCGGCGGGCGCCCACTCGATGGCGATGCGGGCGCCCTCGGTGCCACGGACGAGGGCGACGAGGGCCTCGGTGAGCTCATGGCTGACCCCGGCTTCGACGGCACCGTCGAAGGCGTCCATGCCGCCGGTGGCGCGCTGGTAGTCGATGGCCTCGCGGGCGGCGTACAGGGCCTGGTGGAGGCGTACGGTGAGGGGGCGGCCGGTGTCGACGGGGACGAAGGCGGTGAGGCGGCGGCCGCCGGGGGCGGCTCCGACGAGGACGCCGTCGAGCTGGGCGGCGGCGGGGCGGCGGTGCCGGGCGCCGTAGTAGCCGGCACGCGCGCGTGTGGCCAGGGCCGCCGCGAGGAGCATCTGGCGGGCGGCCGAGCGCAGCTGGTCCTCGACGGCCCAGGAGGCGGTGCCCGCGGGTCCGGTCGGTACGTCCCGCCACCAGTGGATCTCGTCGCTGGGCACGGCGAGGCCGACCAGTACGTCACGGGCGGCCGGTGATCCGCTGCGGGAGAGGGCCATGAGGGCCTCGCCGAGCAGGTCGTCGCTGTCGGGGAAGGCCCGGTTCTCCGGCACGAGCAGGCTCATGCCCCTGCCGCCCGGCCCCGGTGGGGTCCACCGTCCGTAGCGTCCGGCGGCTCCGCCGCGCCGCTGCCAGCCATGACGGTGCAGTAGGGCGCCGAGGACCGCGGGATCGACCTGGGCGGGGTCGGGCGGCTGGGTCCAGGCGGGCTCGACGGGGTGGGGCCGTCCCGGGCGTACGGGTTGGTCGATGGGACGGCGTACGAAGTCGCCGTCCTCGGTTGGGCGGTGGGTCACGGCCTTCCTCCCGTTCCGACCCGCGTCATGATCTCGCAGAGCGCTCGGTCATCGAATATGCGTGTGGTCGGTATGCGCACGTTGGTGCGACGCCGACCGGTGATCGGGTGTCCGGCGAGGTTGACCCAGTAGCAGCAGTGCCGCAGGTCGAGCCGGTCGTGGCCGGCCCGCAGCCACTGTTCCCGCGACCTCGGGACGATCATCACGACCAGGATCTTGTGCACCGAGACGGGTGTACGGGCGAGCTTCGCCAGGTGGTCGTTGTCGAGCGTGAAGGAGAAGAAGCGGCCCGGAGGGTTCGGCGTGACCTGGTAGGTGGCCTTGAGCTGCACCTTGATGGTGACCTCGTCGTCGACCGTGTGGCCGGGTGAGCCGTGGCTGACGTGCCAGTCGATGCCGTTGTCCGGAAAGGGCTGGGAGAGGGAGCAGCCGGCCGCGGCCGCGACGGCGTGCAAGTAGCCCACCTGCAGTGTCTCCATGCAGGCGGTGGTGGCGAGGGAGCCGCGATGCGAGGTCGCGTGCTCGGGCAGCAGCCCGCCCCGCTCGGGCTGCGCTATGGCCATGACCAACAGCCTTCCGAATCAGGTATTTCCTCGTGTCGAGCCCCTGAACTGCGCAGACCCGCACTTCTGTTGTCTCCTCCCGGCGTACGGCGCAAACAGCCCGGGTATCACCAAACGGGCAGAAGACGGGGCGTCAGCTGCCGTGGGTGAACGAGGAGTTGTGGACACATGACGTGTTGGTACGAGGGGCCCCTGGCGGCGTTCGACACGGAGACGACGGGCGTGGATGTCGAGACCGACCGGATCGTGTCGGCGGCCGTCGTCGTCCAGGACGCGCCGGGCACCCGCCCCCGGGTGACCCGGTGGCTGGTGAACCCGGGCGTGCCGGTGCCGGAGGCGGCGACGGCGGTGCATGGGCTGACGGATGCGCATCTGCAGCGCGAGGGCCGCTGGCCCGCGCCGGTGATGGAGGAGATAGCCAGGGCGCTGGCCGAGCAGACGGCACGGGGCCGTCCCCTGGTCGTGATGAACGCGCCGTTCGATCTGACGCTGCTGGACCGCGAGTTGCGCCGCCACCGCGCCTCGTCCCTGGACCACTGGTTCGAGACGACGCCTTTGCAGGTCCTCGATCCGCGGGTCCTGGACAAGCATCTGGACCGCTACCGCAAAGGCCGCCGCACGCTCACCGACCTGTGCGTGCACTACGAGGTGGTCCTGGACGGGGCGCACGACGCGGCGGCCGACGCGCAGGCCGCGATGGACGTCGTACGCGCGGTGGGGCGCCGTTTCTCGGCCCGGCTCGCCCGTCTCTCCCCCGCCGAACTGCACACGCTGCAGGCGGTGTGGCACGCGGCGCAGGCGCGCGGTCTGCAGGCGTGGTTCGCGCGCAGCGGCTCGGAGGAGGCGGTGGACCCGGCATGGCCACTGCGCCCGGAGCTGCCGGCCGCGGCATGAAAAAAGCCGGTCCGCTCTTGCGGACCGGCCTTACCCGGTGGGCGATACTGGGTTCGAACCAGTGACCTCTTCGGTGTGAACGAAGCGCTCTCCCACTGAGCTAATCGCCCGGGAACGCACTGAACAATACAGGTCCCGACGGCTCTGGTTCAAACCGCTTGCCCGGGGCCCGCGAGGTAGGCGAGGAGTCCCCGACGCCCCGCCCGCATCATCAGCGCGTGGTTGGCGCGGAACACGGGCCGCCCCGGCACGGCGAGCCGGCGCATCAGGGGCTTGCTGACGACGACCTCCTGGTCGTAGCGCGCGAGGGTGCCGGTGCCGTCGGCGGTGAGCGTCCAGCGGGCCCAGCCGTCCAGGTCGCCGGTCATCTCGATCTCCAGGATCCCGGCCGCCGGGTCGTTGCGCACTTCCCGCGCGGTGAAGGCGAGGTCGTACGGCAGCACGGACCTGATCCGGATGGTGCCGCTGGTGTCGTCGATCCGGATCACCTCGCGCACCTGGGGCCACCAGTGTGGATAGTCCTCGGCCCGCTGGAGGACGTCGTACACGGCGGTGGGTGGCGCGGGCAGGGTCCAGAGGCTGCGGAAACGGTAGTGGCACCAGTCCATGGTTGAATTCTGCCTGCTCAGAGCCGATCTGTGCGGGATCTGAGTACGTCCTGAGTATCCGCACTCATGCTGTACGACGTGACGCGGACCACACTCCGGGACATGACGCATTTTCCGTCCCCGGCCGAGGAGTTGCGGGTCCTCGACTCCGAACTGCGGCAACTCGACGCCCGCCGCACGTTCCTGCTGGCCCGGCGTGCCTGGCTGATCAACGCCCTGTACGGGCAGACCCCCGTGCGGCCCCCCGCGGCCGCCGGGCCGCCCGCACGCCGCCCCGAGGCATCGGCGCCCAGTGTCCAGAACGTGCTGCTGGTCCTCGGCGGCGTCCTGCTGACCGTCGCGGCGATCGCGTTCACGCTGGTCAGCTGGGGACAAATGGGGATCGCCGGTCGGGCGATGGTCCTCGGCGCGGTGACGCTGGCGGCGCTCGGCACGCCCTTGGCGCTGCTCCGCCACGGGCTGCGCTCGACCGCCGAGGCAGTGGCGGGCCTCGGCCTGGCACTGACGGTCCTGGACGCGTACGCCCTGCACGAGGCCGCGCTCACGGACACGGACGGCACGGGATACGCGGCGGCCGCGGCGGCGGTACTCGCGGGGGTGTGGGCGGCTTACGGACTGGGCATCGCCAAGCTGGTGCCCGCGGAGGGGCGCCCGGCGGTCATGTACACCCCGCTCAGCCTGCCTCTCCCCCTCTCCCTCGTTGCGGCCCAACTCCCCCTTTTCCTCTGGTCGTTGGCGGCGAACGCGGGTGCGCACACGGTCACGGCCGTGCTGCTGGTGACCGCCGCGGCCGACACCGCTGTCGCACTCCGGGCACGTATCACCCCGGTACGGATCGTCGCCATGGTCGGTGCGTTCGGCTGGGGTGCCTGGGGTGTTCTGGCGGCCGGGTGGCTCTCCTGGGCCGCCGCGGGCCCGAGCGCCGCCGCCCGTGCGGCGGCGCTCCTCGCCCTCGCCGCGGCGATCGCCCTGGCGGCCGCGTGGCTCGCTCCGAAGCCGGCCGTGGCCCTTGGCCCCGCGCTGACCGGCGGCCTGCTCACCGTGGCGGCGCTCGGCGGAATGGCGCGGTCGGTACTGCCCGACGAATGGACGGTCCCCGGTTATCTGCTCTGCGGGGTCGCGCTGTTGGCGGTCGTACGGACCCGGGTGCCCGACCCCGTGCGCCGAGGCCTCGTCCACGCCTCCGCCGCCGTCCAGGGGCTCGCCCTGCTCACCAGCGTGCCCGCCCTCGCCGTCACGCTGCTGGGCCCTGTCGGCTGGGTCGGGCGGATCTGGTCCGGCGCGCCCGCGGATGCCCGTACGGCGGTGACCGCCGACCTGCCGTGGCCGCCGAACACGGCTACCGCACCCCTGGTCCTGGCCGTCGTAGCCGGGGTGCTGGCCCTGACCGGGCGCACCGTGTCCTGGCGGACCCCGGCGCTGATCGGCGCCCTGACGCTGGCCTGGGCGACGGCCCACGTGCTCCCGGCAGTGCTCGAACTCCCGTATGCGGTGGGGATGGTGACACAGGGAGCCGTGGTCGTGGCAGCACTGGTGTTCGCGGGATCCCCGCGGCCGGCGGCGACCGAGCCGCTCCGGGCGCCGCTGCCCCTCACCGCCGCCCTTCTGGCCCTCGTCACCTCCCTGAACCTCGCCTTCCTCGCTCTGCCCTCCGAACCGGCGACCCTCGCGGTACTGACCGCCGCGACCGTCCTGTTCGCCCTCGCGGCCTGGCGCACGGCCTTCGGCCCCGTCACCGCACCCGCGTCCCTGGTGTACGCCACCGCCCTGACCTGCGCGATCGGCGCGTCCGTCGGCTGGGAGCCGCAGCACACGGCTCTACTGGTCCTCACCGTGCCGACCACGGCGGCCCTGCTGGGGGCACGCCTCGGTGTCTCGCCGATGACGATCCCGATCGAGGCGACCGGCGCCGCCGCCGGCCTCCTGGCCATCGGTCTCGCGGCCACCGACCCGCCGCTGCTGTCCGTGACCCTCGCACTCTGCGGCGTCATCACCGCGGGCACAGCCGTACGACCGGACCGCCGCGACATCGGCTACGCGGCCGCCGCACTCTTCGTGCTGGCCAGTTGGGTGCGCCTGGTGGCCTGGAACGTCGAGGACCCGGAGGCGTACACCCTGCCGATCACGGTCCCGGCGCTGGTCGTCGGCTTTCTCAGGCGCCGCCGGGACACAACGGTCTCGTCATGGACGGCGTACGCCCCGGGTCTCGCCGCCACCCTGGGCCCGAGCCTGGTCGCGGCCTGGGGCGACGAACACTGGCTCCGCCCCCTCCTCCTCGGCCTGACCGCCCTCACCGTCACCCTCGTGGGCGCCCACCACCGCCTCCAGTCCCCCCTCCTCCTCGGCGGCACCACCCTCACCCTGGTCGCTCTGCACGAACTCGCCCCGTACATCGCCCAGGTGGTCGACGCCCTACCGCGCTGGGTCCCTCCTGCCCTGGCGGGCCTGGCCCTACTGGCGGCGGGCGCAACGTACGAACAGCGCCTACGCGACGCACGGCGAGTACGAGAGGCACTTGGCCGCATGGGTTAGCTGTTCTGTCCCGGGAGGTTGTGGACGGGTGAGCCAGGTCTCGGCTGAGGGATCTTGAACAGGTGAGGGCCTTCCGGTTCAAGCCGAGAGTGGGGGAGAAGCCGAGAGTGGGGGAGCGTGCCAGGCGTCGGGCGGCAGGCGGGACTTTCGCAACACGCCCTAGGAGATGCTGAAACCTCCGACCGCCGACCACCCGGCGGGGAAAGCGTCTGCACAGGCCGGAGCCACAGTTCGAGGCGGACCGGGTGCTGGAGGACCAGCAGCCGCACCTGGGGCGGCTGGACTCGTGGGAGTCCTGGCGGCAGTGGCGGGACGCCGTGGTGGGGACCACGGTGAACAGCGGTGCAATCCAACCCGCACGACCACCTCAGGGGCCAGGTATCGTCACCCGCTCCATGAAGAGGGCCCAGGTCAGTGACCCGGGCCTGTCTGCGGCGGGCCGGCGCGACACCGCAGGTGCTGTCGGCCGTCCAGACGCTTGGCATTCACTTGGCTCTGGCCGGAGTCGGTGAAGCGACGCGGTCGTCCTCGGTGAGCCGTGCGTGACATCGGGACCAGGCCGACGGGCTCGTAGGGGGACACACAGCGTCGACGGTCCGGCAGGGAAAGCGCGGAGCCCCGGAACGCACGGTGCGTTTCGGGGCCCTGCCGACGTGGCTGGTCAGCGGGTGACCATGACCGCGTCCAGACGCACTGTGGCGCGGCCCGCCGTGCTTCCGGACAGCACCTTCAGCTGCGCCTTGTGAGACGTGATCTTCGTGCCGAGTGTGTAGGTGAACACCACCTTGCGGTAACTGGTGGCCGAGGCATAGGTGTTCACGGTGCCCACCGTGGTCCCGTCCACGACGACCGCGAAGCGGCCACCGTTGGGCGCGGCTGTCGCGACGATGCGCAGCTTGGTGCCGTCCGCCGAGAAGGACACGGTGGAGCCCGGCGCGGCGGACACCCGCTCGGTCTTCGACCAGGCCGAGGTCACCGACTTCGACGCCCAGGTGCCCTTGTAGGTCAGTGCCGAGGACCGGTCGTCGACGGGGATGCCGCTGGCCGCGGCGGCGCTCCAGGCCCCGGTCTGGCCCGCGTCGTCGTGTGCGCGCACGTAGAAGCGGTAGGTCAGGCCCGGCTTCGGCGTCACCGGGCTGCCGGAGGAACCGAAGACCGCCGACTTCGAGGTGGTACCGGTGCGCCAGGTCTGCAGCGGCCCCAGCGTCCACACGCCCGTGCTACTGCGGGTGGCGACCTTCCAGCCCACGTCGTACGACGTCACGCCTGCCGTCTTCGCCGTCCAACTGACCGGGATCACGGCGCTGGTCGAGGAGTTGCTGGCCAGGGTGGGGGCGGTGACGGAGGCCACCGGAGCGGTCCTGCGCAGGGCGACCGTCCCGCTGACGTCCGCCGCCGGAACGCCGGTCACCGCGTCCTTCGCGGAAAGAGTCCAGGTGTAGGAACCCTCGGCTGCCGCCGTGCCCGAGTCCGTCTTGCCGTTCCACGCCGGAGCGACACCGCCGCCCGAGGCCGTTCCGGTCAGGGTGCGCACCGAGTCGGTGCCGGACTTGAGGACGAGCGTCCAGGTCACCGGCCGGTTGTACGTCCATTTCGGCGCCCAGCTGTCGGACTTGCCGTCGCCGTTGGGGCTGAACCCGGTCGGAGCGGAGGCGGCGGTGCGGGACGGGGCACCGGCCCACACGATGTGCGTGACACCGTCGCCGTCCATCCACGCCGCCCAGGGCGCCTCGCGGTCCACCGCCCACCGTTCGACGGAGGTGCTGCCGACCCCCTTCGGCAGGACGAACAGCTGCCGCGGGGCGGCGCCCGTCACACCCAGGACCTCGGCGTTCAGGGCGACACCCGTGCCGTCGGGCTTCGTGTAGGTGTAGAGCACGTTCGTGCCGAGGACCGGACGACGGACGGAGGCGTCCACCGTCGTACGGGCGGTGGTCCCCGTCTTCAGCAGCAGGCCCTGGGTGGAGGCGGTCCCGCAGGTGGTCAGCAGGATCCACGGGCCGCGCACCTGGAGTTGGCCCGGCAGACAGTCCACCGTCGTCACGGTGGAGACGGCGGCGGTGGCCAGGTCGGTGCGTCGGATCGCCCAACTGGAGATGCCGGTCTTCACCGACGAGTAGAGGGCGCCGCCGTACAGGGCAACGCCGTCGGGCACGCGCTCGACGGTGCCGGTGGCGACGGTGTAGAGCAGCAGGGTGCCGTTGTTGAGGGTGGTCTTGTCCCGCAGCAGGAACCGGTCGCCGTCGAAGTCCACGACCTGGTCGAGCGACGTATCCGTCCCCTGGAGGGGGACGCCGGTCAGCGTGCCGTTCGCGTACACCTGGTAGGCGTCGCCCTGCTCGACCAGCACCCGGTTCCCGGCTGTGGCCAGCGTCCGGTGGACGGTGCCGGTGGAGTAGGCCAGGACACGCGACGGTGTGGTCGCCGAGGCGCCGGCTGTGCCGATCGTCATACGGGAGGAGAGCAGCACGCCGGTACGCCGTGAGGAGTCGTCCGCGGTGTAGAGGGTGCCGCCGGACAGGGCCAGAGCGTCGAGTCGTGCCGGGCCGGCGGGGATCGTGCTCGCGTCCCCGTCCACGGTGGACACCCGGCCGTCGGTGAGGGTCTGGACGGCGGCGTCGACGTCCGGCCGGTACAGCGACGCGCGCATCCGGCCGTCGTCACCCACCGAGATGTCACCGAACGTGCCGTTCAGGTCGGCGGCGGGGGTGGAGCCGTCGCGGGACATCGCGTACAGCTCGTTGCCGTTCGCGCTCCCCTCGTACCAGGCCAGGGTGTCGTCGCTGATCCACCGGGCCCGGTCGGTGGGCAGGGTGACGGTCGCCGGGCCGTCCGAGGGTGCCGCCCGCTGCCACTCGGTCAGTTTCGCGCCGTCGATGACCCCGAAACGGGTGGGGGTGAACTCCAGCCCCTGCGGCAGTTCATCGGTGTCGGGTTCGGCCACGGTGACCGTCGCGCCGGTGGCGAAGTCGACGTAGACGATCCGGTGGCCCCAGGACGGGGCGGTCCGCCGCAGCACCAGCGCGCCGTCCGCGTCCGACGCCAGCACCTCGTACCGTGCGTCGTTCGACAGCAGGGTGCGGTCGGCGGCGGACGTGCGCAGCACCAGGCGGACGCGGTACTGGGAGTCGTCGTCGTAGTACGCCTGCTGGAGGAGGATTCCGTCTCCCGCCTGGCCGCGGTACCGCTCGTCGCCCGCCGCGCCCGAGCTGTCGTAGGCGACGGCCAGTGTCCGCTGGCTGCCCGTGTCGAGGCGGCGCAGGGTGACGTGGTCGGCGAGGCCGCCGTTCGTGGAGGTGGCGACGGCCACGACGGAGTCCTGGACGGACACGGCGTCGACGGTGACGCCTTCGCCTGTGTCGGCCAGCGGCCCCAGGTCCTGCGGGGCGCCTCCGGACAGGGAGAGCCAGCCGTGGTCACGTGTGTCGGTGGCGGGCTTCTGGCTCCAGACGACGGCCTGCCCGGAGCCGGACACCTCGTCGGCCGCCGGCACGGACGTGGTGCGGGCCGGCAGCGAGGTCGTCACCCCGGCAGCGGCCACGGCAACGGGGGACAGGGCCACAGTGCCCGCGATGGCCAGCGCCCCGGCCAATGTCACGCAAGGGAGGATATGACGTCTGTGAGCCGGCATGGATCGTTTTCCCCTCACATATGAGGGCCGGATTATCACACGGAAGGTCGAACGGCTGTCCCACTGGGGTCCGGAGAGCGAAAGCGGTCACGGAGCAGCAGCATGGCTGCGCCGCGGCGGTCCTCTCACATGGACACCAGAAGCGATCGAGGTCTCTCGTCGTACGCGTCGCGGCGGAGGAGCAGTTGGCGCGCGCCCGGCCCGGGTTTCGCCAGAGCGCCCGGGGATGTCGTCAGACGCCGGCACTTCACCCACGTGCCCGTAAGGGCGGTCAGCCACGGTCAGCACGGGTGCGCTCCGAAAGAAGGAATCCGCACAGGTCAGAGCCGTACGGCCCGTCCAGGCGCCGTCGCTTGGCGAGCTGGGAGCGCGAGTTCGATTCTCGTCACCCGCTCCATGTGAAACCCCCCGGGTCAGGGACCTGGGGGGTTTCTGTTGTCCGCACCAGTAGGTGGGGTCGTCGCGCCCAGGAACCGTACGCCGCACACGGTGCGGGCATCGCCTCAGGCGGGCGTCCGGTCCGGGACACCGGTGCGGTCGGTCGTACCTGCCGACCGCCGCAGCGCGGTTGAGAGCCATGTCAGGGTGGCGCCGACGACGATGTGCAGCATGCTCGTGAACACGGAGTCGGGCAGCGCGATCAGGAACGCGAACAGTGGCAGTGCGACGGCATACCCCCATGACGGAATCCTCGGGAACCGGCCGGCGCGGATCATCGCCGCCCCGAACAGGGCGCAGCCCACGGCGAAGACGATCGCCGAGCCGATGAGCGCGGGAATGGTGGGGCCCGTCAGCTCCGCTTCGATGACGTCGTCGTCGATGTAGAACAGCACCAGGTTGGAAGCGAACGCCGCTCCGCCGAACAGACCGAGGCCGATGATGTTCACGAGGTAGGCGGTTTCTCCGAAGCGGCCGGTGGCGGGGCTCTGCCCTTGGTGGAGCGCGGTGAGGAACGGCAGGGCGAACGCGGGCGAGAGGGCGAGGAGGAGACTGGTCGCGGCGGTTTCCCCGGTGAACGCCTCGACCAGTGCGGGCAGTGCGATGAGCAGGCCGGACAGCGCCCCGGAGAGGGCGCCGAGGCGGATGAGCCGGGCAGAGACGGGCACGGAGCCGAACGACGAGGACATGAGGGCCACTCCGGTTCGTCGAGGAGCAGGTCAGGGCCGAAACGGTAGAGAGCGGCCGGCCTGCGAAGGGAGGTGCCGAGCGGCGACACCGGCCGCCGGAGGTCACGGGCGCCCGGGCGGCAGCGGCGTGCCGTTCGGCATGTGCCGCTCGGCCGTACCTGGCCGGCCACCCGACCGGTTTTCTCCCGACGGTGTCGCCCCGCGTGCGGACCCGGCCTAGCCTGGGCTACAGCGTCGGGCGGGCGGGGGTATGCATGGCGGCGTATGTGCCTGTGCCGTGGGTGTCGCCGCTGTTGTACGGCGCGGTGCTCCTCGGCGGTCTCTACTACCTGGCCGCCGATCTGGGCGACAGTTCCGGGCTGTTGTCCTGGCGCACGGCCGGCTTCGTCGCCGGGCTCGCGGCGCTGTTAGCTCTGGGAGTGGCAGAACGCCGCCGCAGCGCGGCCCGGGTGCCGCTGCTGCTCGCGCGGTGCGCCCTGACGGGTGCCGTGGTCGCCCTGGATGCCTCGGAACTGTCCCAAGTCCTGTTCGTTCTACTGCCGTTCACCGCTTACTTCGCGTTCGGCCGTACGGCGGCGCTCGCGCTGGGAGCGCTGTGCCTGGCCGGGCCGCTCACCGGTTATCTCCTGACGGCCCCCGGCTGGTACCGCGACATGGAGTACGTGTCCGACCTGTTGATGCTCGGCATCGGCCTGGTGCTGGCGATCTCGATGGCCGCCGTCGCCGTCGGCGAACAGCGGGCGCGACGCGAACTGCAGGAGTACGCCGCGCGGGTGGCGGAGCTGTCCGCCGCGACCGAGCGCAACCGGCTGGCGCGGGACATCCACGACAGCCTCGGCCACCATCTCACCGCGATTTCCGTGCAGTTGGAGCTCGCCTCGGAGTTCCGTGAGCTGGACCCGGACGCGGCAGGACGGGCGATGACCGAGGCCAGGCAGTCGGTGAAACTCGCGCTGGGCGACGTCCGGCAGTCAGTACGCACGCTGCGCGGTGAGGCGGTTCGCCCGTCGCTGTCGGCCGCGCTCGCGGGATGGGTACGCGACGGCGGCGCGGGGCCGCGCGTCACCGTCGAGGTGCTCGGCGCCGAGGACGGCTACGGCGCGGCGGAGCTGACCGCGTTGTACCGGGCCGCGCAGGAGGGGCTGACCAACGCGCTGCGCCACGCGCGAGCCTCGCGGGTCTCGGTGGCGGTCCGGTTGACCGAACACGCCGCGCGGCTGGCTGTGGCCGACGACGGTTGCGGCTTCACACCGGCCGAGGCCACGGCCGGATTCGGCCTGACCGGCATGCGGGAACGGGTGCACCTCGTGGCAGGAACCGTGGACATCGACAGCGGACCGGGTGAGGGCACCCGACTCACGGTGGTCGTGCCGCGGGGAGGAGGCGAGAGGTGAGCGAGGAGCCGACGGCGGTACGGGTGCTGGTCGTGGACGATCAGCAGCTCATCCGGGACGGCATCGCGGCGCTGCTCTCGATCCGGCCGGGCATCACGGTCGTCGGCACGGCGGCGGGCGGGCGGGAAGCTGTGGAGAAGGCTGTGGAGCTACGGCCCGACGTCGTGCTGATGGACGTGCGGATGCCGGAGCTGGACGGCGTCGAGGCCGTCGCCGTGCTGCGTGGCCGGGCGCCGGAGTGCCGGGTGGTGATGCTGACGACATTCGACGACGAGGAGTACGTGGTTCAGGCGCTGCGGGCGGGTGCCAGCGGCTATCTGCTCAAGGACCTGCCGGCCGAGGAACTCGCGCACGCGATCCGCCTGGCGCACTCGGGAGTCACCCAGCTCGACTCCTCGGTGGCCGCCCGCCTCGCCGCCGCCCTGCCGCCGCCCGCTCCCGCATCGGCGACGGCCGTCGCCCTCAGCCCGCGCGAGATCGACATTCTGCGGCTCGTGGCGCGGGGCCGGACCAACCGGGAGATCGCCACGCAGCTGTATCTCAGCGAGGGCACCGTCAAGAACCACGTCTCCCGCATCCTCAGCCGCCTCGCCCTGCGCGACCGCACCCAGGCCGCGCTGCGCGCCCGTGACCTCGGCCTGCTGTGAAAGCCCGACACCATGCCCGTCCGCGCACGCGCTCCGCTCACGACCCGCACGACCCGCACGACCCGCACGACCACCCGAGCGCAGAGAAGGGAACCTCCTTTTCCGGCGGCTTCGGCCGTCCCTGACGCCTTCCTTACGGCGGCCTCACGCCTTTGACGCACTCCGTACGGCGCGGCGCGGCTCGACCCGGCGCGGCTCGACCCGGCGCGGCTCGACCCGGCGCGGCGCGGCTCAGCTCAGCTCGGCGAACGTCTCCACCGCGTGGGTCTTGCCGGTGACCACGATGACGTCGCCCTTCTGAACGACCGTCTCGGCGGTGGCGTAGGTGAAGTCCTCGCCGGGGCGCTTGATGCCGACGACCGTGATGCCGTACCGGCTGCGGACCTGGCTCCGGCCGAGCGGAACGCTGGTGATGATGTCCGGGGCGACGGTCTTCACCAGCGCGTAGTCGTCGTCGAACTCGATGAAGTCCAGCATCCGCCCGGTGACCAGGTGGGCGACACGTTCGCCCATCTCGTGCTCCGGCAGGACGACGTGGTGGACGCCGAGGCGTTCGAGGATCTGACCGTGTTGGCGGCTGACGGCCTTGGCCCAGATGTTGGGCACCTCGGCCTCCAGGAGGTTGGAGCTGACCAGGATGGACGCCTCGACGTCGGAGCCGATGGCGACGACGGCGCTGGTGAACTCGTGCACGCCGAGCTGGCGCAGCACCTCGGGGTCGGTGCAGTCGGCGACCGCCGTGTGGGTCAGTCCGTCGCTGTACTTCTGCACGAGACGGGCGTCGGTGTCGAGGCCCAGGACGTCCCAGCCGCGGTGCATCAGCTCGTTGGCGAGCGAATTGCCGAACCGACCGAGGCCGATGACCGCGACCCGCTGGTCCCCGGCGTGCTGGGTGTGCTGGTGGGCCAGGCGCTTGCGGCGGCGTCGGCGCAGGGAGTGCAGGTAGTTAACCAATGACGGGTCGCTCCTCGGGCAGTTCGTAGCGGCGGACGCGTTCGCGCAGGGCCAGCGCCGAGACCAGGGTGACCGGGCCGAGGCGGCCGATGAACATCAGCAGGACGAGGATCAGCTGCCCGGCGTCAGGGAAGTCGGCGGTGATGCCGGTGGACAGCCCGACGGTGGCGAAGGCGGAGACGGCCTCGAAGAGAACCCCGTCCAGCGGCAGCGAGGTCATGCTGAGCAGAGCCAGCGTTGCGGTCATGACCAGGCCGACGCCGAGCAGCACCACCGTCAGCGCCTGCCGCAGGCTGTGCGGGGCGAGCCTGCGGCCCAGGACCGTGGAATTGGGTTCGCCGCGCACCTCGGCGATGATCGCGACGGCCAGCACCGCGAACGTGGTGACTTTGATGCCGCCCGCGGTGCCCGCGCTGCCGCCGCCGACGAACATGAGCATGCAGGTCATCAGGAGCGTGGAGGCGTGCATCGCCCCGATGTCGAGCGAATTGAAGCCGGCGGTGCGGGTCATCGTGGAGTGGAAGAACCCGTTCAGGAGCTTCTCGGGCCAGTCGTGCGCCCCGAGGGTGGCCTGGTTGGTCCACTCCAGCAGACAGGTCAGCAGGGTGCCGACAACGAGCAGGGCGCCGGTGGTGGCCAGCGTCAGCTTGGTGTGGAGGGTCCAGTTGCGGCGGCCTGTGGTGCGGTGACGGTTGCGGTGGCGGAGCAGTTCCAGGAGGACGGGGAAGCCGAGCCCGCCGAGGATCACGGCCACGGCGACGGGCAGGGTGACCCACGGGTCCTGGGCGTAGCGGGTAAGGCTGTCGGCGTGCAGGCCGAACCCGGCGTTGTTGAAGGCCGACACGGCGTGGAAGTAGCCCAGGTACACGGCCTCGCCGATGGAGTTGCCGTAACCGAAGCGGAAGCGCAGGGAGAGAACCGCGCCGACCGCGAGCTCCACGATCAGCGTCGTGCCGGCGACACCGAGCAGCACCCGGCGCACGTCACCGATGTCCAGGCTCTTGGTCTCCGCCTGCGCGGTGAGCTGGAGCCGCAGCCGCAGCTTCCCGGAGACCAGCAGAGCGAGCAGGGATGCCATCGTCATGATGCCGAAGCCGCCGACCTGGATCAGCGCGAGGATCACACCCTCACCGAAGCCGCTCCAGTAGGTGCCGGTGTCCACCACCGCCAGACCCGTCACACACACGGCCGAGGTGGACGTGAACAGCGCGGTCACCAGCCCGGTGGCCGTACCGTCCTCGGCTGCGACCGGCAGCGCGAGCAGCCCGGTCCCGAGGGCGATCACGGCGGCGAAGGCCAACACGACCGTACGGGCCGGGTGCGCGGTCAACAGCGACCTGCGCGGATGCGCGGAACGTCCCGCCACGGCTCCCCTTCTGCGTACGTCCAGTCCGTCAAGGATTGGTATGGACTTCGTTCGGAGCCCGTCAAACCCCGCGCGGACGTCACCCTACCCGGCTGCAGCTCCCACAGACCCGTCCAGCCGAAAGGCTCTCCGGCCGCCGCCCGGAGCCCGGTGTCAGGTATCGATGCCAGGGCGCGCCACAAGCGAACGAGGAGCGACGCTCACGACCTGCTCCGGGGACTGTCCCGGCGGATCCGGTACACGCCGTGCAGGCCGAGTACGACCATCCCACCCACAATCATCGGCCATACGTCTGGGAGCCCTGCGGGAGGGCGGTCAGAGGGGTTTCGTCGGCCAGTCGAGCAGCCGGGCGCCGATCACCGCGGTCTGGAGGGTGTAGCGGTGCACCGGGTCGGACGGGTCGGCGCCGGTGAGTTTGTTGATGCGTTCGAGGCGGTAGGTGAAGGCGCGCACGCTCAGCGACAGCCGCCGGGCCGCCTCCGCGGAGACGCAGCCGGAGTCGAAGTAGGCGGTGAGGGTGTCGAGGAGTGGCTGGGCGCCGCCGCGGGCCTGGCGCAGTGGGCCGAGGGCGCTCTCCACCAGGTCGGCCATGGCCTGTCGGTCACGGGTGAGGACGGGGTAGACGAGGAGGTCGGCGGCGCGCAGCACGGGATCGTCGAGTTCCAGGCGATCCGCCAGGTCGAGGGCGTTCAGGGCCTCCTCGTACGACTGGACGACACCCGCCGGGCCGGCCTGCGGGCGGCCGATCGCGACCTGGCCGCCGCCGGTCGCGGCGAACGCCTGCTTGGCGAAGTGCGCGAGGACGTCGTGCTGGTCGCCGGGGGCGACGCACACGAGTCGGCCGTCCTTGGTGGTGAGGAGGATGCTGCGGTCGCCGAACCGGCCTATCAGGGCGCGCTCCACCTCCCGAAGTACCGGGTCGCCCTCGTCGTAGACGGCCGGGCCACGGGCCACGGCGACCGCGTGCTCGTACGACAGCCGCAGCCCGTAGCGTTCCGCGCGCTGGGCGAGTCGGCCCAGGTCGCTGCGGCCGTACAGCAGGTCGTCGATGAACTCCCGGCGGGCGGCCTCCTCCTGGCGCACGGCGTGCCGCTGGGCCCGTTCGTAGCCCTCGGCGAACGCGTCGAGAGCCTGTGTGGCGGCGGACAGCACGTCGTCCACGGACACGCCGCTCCCGGTGGGCCAGTGCGCCTGGGTGGCTGCCATGTGGGCTCCGACCAGGGCGCGCAGCCCGATCCCGGCCTCGGCGGCCTGTTCGCCCAGGGCGCGGCGCGAAGCCAGTTCCTCCCGGGAGAGCCGACGGCCGGTCGCCGAGGCGTCGGCGAGGACACGGGCGTACCCCTCCAGGTACGCCTCGTATCCCTCGTGCCTCTCGGACACGTCCTGTACCGCCATGCAAGTCCCCCGAATCGAATGCGCCGTTGACGTCTTCTTGACGCATGGTCGCAGGAGCGTACTCCGCCCATGCCGGAACCGCTGCCTGTCCCCGGCAAAGAGCGGCGGGTCCGAATGGGCCGCCGGACAGGCACCCGGCGGACACGGCGCCTACGCTGCCCGTAGGTGTGCCGGGAAGTCCGGTCGGCGGCCATGACGGCGCGGCCTCCTCGCCGGAAAACACGGCACACGGCTGATCATCACCCACCCCGACGGCCAGATGCGGTCCGCCCTGCGGCAGATCGGCCCACCCCGGGCCCTCTCCCGTCCTCTGCCCGATGGGGACGGCGAAACCCGCTGAGATCACATTTCGGGCAGTGCACGATGCCGGAATCCGGCAACGTACGGGGTTCCGTGGCTGCGCGCCAAGAGCCTGTCAACGCCGCGCAAAGAACGTGTACGGTGCCCGCGGTGTGCCGGGAAGTCTGGTCGGCGGTCTTGGGAGAGCTCTCTTCGTCGATCGGGGGTCGTGGTCATGGTGCTCGTCGTGGTCTTCGGGGTGGCACTGCTGATCGCGGTGCTGCTGTCGGGTCTCGCCGCCCGCACGGTGCTGTCGACGTCGCTGCTCTTCCTGGTCGGCGGCGCGCTCGTCAGTGACGGCTTCCTGGGCTGGATCCACATCACGCCGGACAGCGAGATCGTGTCGGTGACGGCGGACCTGGCGCTGTTCGCGGTGCTGTTCACCGACGGCATGCACGTGTCCTTCGCCAAGCTGCGCGCGAACTGGCGCAACCCGGCCCGCGCGCTGGGGCTCGGCATGCCGCTGGCGTTCGTCGGCACGGCGCTGATCACGCACTACCTCGTGGGCCTGGACTGGACGACGTCCTTCCTGGTCGGCGCCGTGCTCGCGCCGACCGACCCGGTGTTCGCCTCCGCGATCGTCGGCCGCAAGGAAGTCCCGTCGAAGCTCCGGCAGTTGCTGAACGTGGAGAGCGGCATCAACGACGGGCTCGCCCTGCCGGTCGTGCTGATCCTGATCGCGGCGGCCGGACCGACTTCCGGGCACGCCGAGGCGTCCCTGGGGAAGATCGCCCTGGAGCTGGTCCTCGGGCTGGTCTTCGGGATCGTCCTGCCCTACGTCGTCATCGAACTCGTACGCTTCCGGCTGCTGGGCGCCGAGCCGAAACTGCAGCCGCTGCTGCCGCTGGCGATCGGCGTGATCCTGTACGCGGTCTGCCACCTCACCCACGCCAACCCCTACCTCGCCGCGTTCTCCGCGGGCGCCGTGCTCACCGCGCGCTCGCTGGAGGCGAAGGAGGCGTTCGAGCCGCTGGGCGAGGCGCTGGCGGAACTGGCGAAGTTCGCGGCGCTGCTGGTGTTCGGCGCACTGCTGACGCCCCAGCTGTTCGGTGACCTGTCCTTCGGCGGATACGTGGCGGTGATCCTGGCCATCGTGCTGATCCGCCCGGCGTCGCTGCTGCTGTCGCTGCTCGGCACCCGGTTCACCCGACAGGAGAAGCTGGTCGCGGCCTGGTTCGGCCCGAAGGGCTTCGCGTCGGTGGTGTACGGGCTGCTCGTGCTCCAGGCCGGGATCCCGCAGGGCGAGGAGGCGTTCACCCTCATCGCCGTGTGCATCGCCTTCTCGATCGTCGCGCACAGCTCCACCGACGTGCCGATCGCCCGCCTCTTCCACGTCGACGACCTCACGGACACGTCCTCCGGTGCCGGCACGCCGCCCGCCGCCAAGGAGGCCGACCGTGTTGGCGCGTGACCTCGCCGAGCCCTACCCGTACGTCACCACCGACGAGGACGCCGCACACGCGGTCCGGCTGCTGGCCCGGCACCGGTTACCGGCGCTCCTGGTCGTGGACGCCGACGCCGCGCCGTACGCCCTCGTGCCCTGCGCCCACCTCCTCGGACGACTCGTGTCCGAGGGGCGGGGCCACGACGAGGCGCCGACGAGGACGGCCGGTCTCACCGTGGCGGACTGGCTGCCTCCCGGCAGCTCCAGCCTCCCGACGGTCGAGGAGGACGCGAGCCTCACACGGATCGCGGACCTCATCGCACGGACGCACAGCCCGCTGGTCGCCGTCGTCGAACGCGACGGCGACCAGCGGTGGTTGGCGGGCGTGGTGACAGCCGCCCGGCTGATGGAACGACTCGCCGGAGGAGAAACGTGAACGGCCCGAAGAGCCGGATGACCGTCGCCGCCGGCGCGGCCGAGCGCGGCCCGGCCCTCGCCTCCGCCGCCCCGGGAGCCTCGGGCCGTCGGGGATGTGCATCCGTACGTCCTCGTCCTGGCGGGCGGGGAGGGGCCGTATGACGGTGTTCCCGCAACCCGCGCGGCGTGTTCCCCGGTCGGGGCACATGATCGTGTGCGGTGACGACGCGCTCGCCGAGCGGCTGGCCGGCGAGCTCACCACGGTGTACCGGGAGCGGGTCACCCTCGTCGTACCGTCGGCGCCCCGGACTGGCACCGTCGCACGGGCGCGTGCCTCGGCCCTGCTGGGCCAGGTGCAGTCCGTGATCGGGCGTACGGACACCGGCCCGGACGCGCCGCGCGTCCTCGAAGCCCCCGACCTGGACGAGAGCGTGCTGGCCGAAGCCGGGGTGCGCGAGGCCGCCGCGCTGGCTCTGGTCCATGAGGACGACGAGACCAACATCCGCGCCGCGCTCGCCGCCCGTCGACTCAACCCCCGGCTGCGCCTGGTCATCCGGCTCTACAACCGCAAGCTCGGCCAACGCCTGGAGGAACTCCTCGACCAGGCCGCCGCCCTGGCCGTCCCCGGGCTGGACCCGGCGGCCCTGGACACCTCCACCACCGTCCTGTCGGACGCGGACACCGCCGCTCCCGCCCTCGCGGCCACCGCCGTCGCGGGCACCAGCAAGGTCGTCCAGGCTGACGGGCTGCTGCTGCGCGCGGTGGAACGCACACCCCCGGCCGCGGGCGAGGTGGCCGACCCCGGCCTGTGCACGCTCGCCCTGCTGTCGTCGACCACCGACGACCCGGCCGGTGCGGAGGGTTCGGACGCCAGCGGCCGGGAAGGGCCGACCCTGCTGCCCGACGACGAGACGGTGGCCGCCGCCACCGGACGCGGCACAGTCGTCCTGGAGACCGTCACACACACCGGCACCGCTCCCCCACCGGGCCGTCTGGCCGGACGAGGGCTGCCGCTCGCCACCCTGTTCTCGGCCCGGCTGCGCTGGTCACTGGCCGGACTGGTGACCTGTGTGCTGGGTCTGGCCGTCGCCACCTGGCTGACCATCGGCGGTCACCCACTGCACGCCGCCTACCTCACCCTGCTCGACCTCTTCGCCATCAACGACCCCGCCCTCGACGAAGCCACGAGCCGTCAGCTGCTCCAACTCCTCGCCGGCTTGGCCGGGCTGCTGTTCCTGCCCGTGCTGCTCGCCGCCGCCCTGGAGGCGTTCGGCACCTTCCGCACCGCCTCCGCGCTGCGCCGCCCGCCCCGCTCCCTGTCCGGCCACGTCGTCCTGCTCGGCCTCGGCAAGATCGGCACCCGCGTCCTGTCCCGACTGCACGAACTCGGCATCCCCGTGGTGTGCGTCGAGGAGGACCCCGAGGCACGCGGCATCCCCCTCGCCCGCCGCCTGCGCGTACCCACCGTCATCGGCGACGTCACCCAGGAAGGCGTCCTGGAAGCCGCCAGGATCGACCGCGCCCACGCCCTGCTCGCCCTCACCAGCAACGACACCACCAACCTCGAAGCCGCCCTGTACGCACGCTCCGTCAAACCCGACCTGCGCACAGCACTCCGCCTCTACGACGACGACTTCGCCACCGCCGTCCACCGCACCCTGCGCGCCGCACACCCCCATGCCCTCACCCGCAGCCGCAGCGTCTCCACCCTCGCCGCGCCCGCCTTCGCCGGCGCCATGATGGGCCGCCAGATCCTGGGCGCCATCCCCGTCGAACGGCGTGTCCTGCTTTTCGCGGCCCTGAACGTCGCCGGGCACCCACAGCTGGAGGGACGCACGGTCGCCGAGACCTTCCGGCCCGGCGCCTGGCGCGTCCTCGCCCTGGACACCGCCGCCCCCGACGACCGCCGCCCCGACCTCGCCACCACCCCGGCCCACGACGACACCGAACGCCCCGCCGGCCTCGTGTGGGAGCCACACCCCGGGTACGTCCTGCGCCCGCAGGACCGGGTGGTCCTCGCCACGACCCGGCAGGGCCTGGCCGAACTCCTCGGACGACAGCCACGGCTCAGGACACGGCCCCCCGACCGCTGAAGCGGCCACCGACCAGAACCCCAACAGCGACCTGCCTCGGAGGCATCCCGGGAACATCCCCGGCCTCACCGCGTAGACGCGGACGCGGCGCACCGCGCGCAGAGACAACGGACGGCGGCGAGCCGGCACGCCGGACGGGGAGGGCGTGTCCTCGCCGTCCTGTGGTGTGCTCAGTTCCTGTGGTTCGTGGACGGCGAGCCCGGTCAGCGCACGCGCCGGCCCCGAGGAAGCGAGCGGCTCCGGCAGGACGGCGGCGCCGAGGCTGCCGGCCCAGGCGAAGCCCGTCCACAGCGAGAACGCGACCGCGACCGGGACCGCCGCCCAGCCCCAGCGCGCCGAGGTCGGCGTCCCCGTCGAGCGTGCGTGAGTCGGCGGCACCCACCGCGACCAGCAGCCAGAAGCCCGCGGCCGCCAGTAGGGGGACGGTGAACAGGAAGGTCGGAAAGCCTGTGGCGGCCTCGAAGAACGTCCGCATGCCCAACCCCCGATCAACCCCGTCACGCGACGGCCTCGGCACGGCTCGGCGGCCGGATGCCGGACACCTGCCGGTGCCCGGCATCGAGACCTCTGTCGCGTGCTCCCCTCGCCCCCCACCCTGCCTGCGTCGACCCTCACCGCATTGCCGGATCCCGGCAGTCTTGACCGGATGGTCCATGCCGGTGCCCCGCTGAGAAGGCGTCAACAGGGCCTGGCTCTGCCTCCTCGGAGCCCTGGGCCACGCACTGACCCGGCGTGGCCTCGTGGCGGCGCGTGCTCAATCCCCGGACGTCCGCCCCCGGCGCGGCACCTGGGGCGACTTCGCGGCCTCGGCCTCCGCCTTGGCGTCGCTCACCGCGGCGGCGGCCTGCTTCCCGGCCTCGTCAGCAGCCGCAGCGGCGTCGAGGGAAACCGTCGAGCCCGCAGCGAGTTGCGGAATCCGGGTTTCGGCCGACATGTCGTCATGGTCGGCGGTGGCTGCCGCTTCCTCACGTTGCACAGGTTGGGGAGGGCCTGCCGTCGCCTCGTCACCGAACGCTCGGGTGACGGTCCGAACCGCCTCGGTCAGCTCCCCAGGGATCACCCAGAACGTGTTGTTGTCGCTGCCTGCCAGGTGCGGGAGCGTCTCGAGGTACTTGTAGGCCAGGACCTTCGGGTCGGCATTGTTGCGATGTACGGCCTGGAAGACGAGCTCCACCGCCTTGGCCTCGCCGTCCGCCCGCAGGATCATGGCTTGTTGCGCGCCCTGGGCCTCCAGGATGTCCTTCTGCTTCGTGCCTTCCGCGGTAAGGATCTTGGCTTGCCGCTCCCCTTCGGCGTGCAGGATGGCCGCACGCTTGTCACGCTCGGCCCGCATCTGTTTCTCCATCGCTTCCTTGATGGTGTGCGGTGGATCGATGGCCTTGATCTCGACGCGGTTGACCCGGATGCCCCACTTGCCGGTGGCATCGTCGAGGACGGCACGGAGCCGGGAGTTGATCTCCTCGCGCGAGGTGAGCGTCTCCTCCAGGTCCATGCTGCCGATGACGTTGCGCAGCGTGGTCACGGTGAGCTGATCGATCGCCTGCAGGTAGTCAGCGACCTCGTAGGCCGCCGCCCGCGGGTCCGTGATCTGGTAGTAGAGCACGGTGTCGATGTTCACCACGAGGTTGTCCTCGGTGATCACCGGCCTGGGGTCGGACGAGTAGACCTGCTCGCGCACGTCGAGTCTGGTGTTGATGCGGTCCGCCACCGGCACAACCAGATTGAGGCCGGGCTGCAGGGTCCGGCGGTACCGGCCGAACCGCTCGATGTTGTAGCGGCGCGCCTGCGGGACGATCCGCACTGTGGAGGCCACGAGGAAGACGACAACGATGGCCGCCACAAGAGTGAGGATGACGACGGGATCCACAGTGCCTCCGTTGCTGTGTGTTCAGCCGTTCACGGAAGGAGCTCGCGGGGGTAGACGATGGCCGTGGCGCCTTCGATCTCCATGACGTCGACCAGCGCTCCCACCGGAATCACCAGGCTTTCGTCGAAGGCGCGGGCGGACCACTCCTCGCCGGACAGTTTGATCAGGCCGCGGGTCGCGGTGACCTCCTGCACGACCTCGGCCCGCTTGCCGATCAGCGCATCACTGCCCTCGCGTGTGAGGGGTTGCTGTGCCATATGCCGCAGCGCGATGGGACGGACGATGAAGAGGCCCGCTGCCGCGGTTGCCGCGAGGGCCACCAGCTGGCCGAATAGGCCGATGCCCACACCGGCGACCACGGCGGCGACCAACGCGGCGCCCGCCAGCAAACCGAAGACCAGTGTCAGGGTGAAGAACTCCGCGACACCCAGTGCCGCGGCGGCGAGCAGCCATAGGAACCACGGCATCGAATCGCCCTCCTTCAGGGGCCTTCTCCACCAAGCTACCTCCCGGAACGCCGGGCAGACAGACATGGCGGCTGCGGTCCTTGAACGGTGAGGGGGACCCGCGCAACCGCTGGACGCTCACCGAGGCCCGCCGCCTGTCGGAACAGCGACATCGCAGCCGCGCCCAACAGGGCGGGCCGGCATCGTCCCCGGCCGCGAACGGCCCAGGCCGGGGACAGCGTCCCCGGCCTGGGCCGTCCCCGCAGGGCGACCTCGGTGTCCAGGCGCTTCTCGGTGACTGCACCAGGCCGGTGCCCGAGGCCGTGGACGAGAGCGGTCCGGTCCTGCGCCGTATCAGCGGGAACGACGTCAAGTCCTCGGCCGTGCCCGCACGCACTGTCGCGCTCACCTACGACGGCGGCCCCGACCCCGTATGGACCCCGCGCCTGCTCGACCTGCTGCGCAAGCATCATGCGCACGCGACCTTCTTCCTGTTCGGTGCGCAGGCGGCACGCCATCCGGAGCTGGTGCGGCGGATCCTCGCCGAGGGCCACGAGATCGGCTCGAGCACGTACACCGGGGCCGACCTCGGTTCGTCGTCGCGTGCGCGCACGGCGATGGAGCTGACACTCACCCAGAAGACCCTCGCCGGCGCGGCGGGCATCCACACCAGCCTGCTGCGGATGCCGCTGACGACCCAGGTGGACACGCTGTGCGGCGCCGAGTGGACGGCGGCGCGACGGGCTGCCGCGGACGGCTATGTGCTGGTCGCCGCGGACCGGCCCGATCGTGATCCCGCGTACGGGACGGTCCGCCAGTTCAGCCAGACGGACCTGGCGTACGAGGAGACGAAGGACCTGCTCGGCAACCGGCACGCCGACCGGTTCACCACCGTCACGGACGCGCTCGGCATGCCCGCGGCGAACACGCGGGTGTCCGCAGCCGAACGGTGGCAGGGCAAGGCGTTGATCTGGACCACGACCGCCGGTCAGGCGTTCACGCACGCCATGACCTGGGTGCTGCTGGCGCTGGGCCTGTTGGGCGTGGTGCGGCTTCTGATGCTGACCGTGTTCGCCCGCGCCCATGTCCGGCGCCTGACCCGCCTCCGCCCCGGCGCGCCCTGGCTGCGGGAGGTCAACGCACCTGTGACGGTGCTCGTACCGGCGTACAACGAAGAGGCCGGCATCGAGTCCACCGTCCGTTCGCTCCTCGCGTCCACGCATCCCTACCTCGAGGTCATCGTGATCGACGACGGCTCGACGGATCAGACGGCGGACCTCGCGACCTGGATCGACGACCCCCGGGTGCGGGTGATCCGGCAGCCCAACTCGGGCAAGGCGGCCGCGCTCAACACCGGTCTGGCACACGCCTCGTACGACATCGTCGTGATGGTCGACGCCGACACCGTCTTCGAGGACGATGCCCTGTACCGGCTCATCCAGCCGCTCGCCCACCCGGCCGTCGGCGCGGTCAGTGGCAACACCAAGGTGGGCAACCGGCGCGGGCTGCTCGGCAGATGGCAGCACCTGGAGTACGTCTTCGGCTTCAACCTCGACCGGCGGATGTTCGAGGTGCTGGAGTGCATGCCGACGGTGCCGGGAGCCATCGGCGCCTTCCGCCGGGACGCGCTGCTGGGCGTCGGTGGGGTCAGCGAGGACACCCTCGCCGAGGACACCGACCTCACGATGGCCCTGTGGCGGGCCGGCTGGCGGGTGGTCTACGAGGAGTCGGCCATCGCCTGGACCGAAGTGCCCACCTCGCTGCGGCAGTTGTGGCGGCAGCGCTACCGCTGGTGCTACGGCACGCTCCAGGCGATGTGGAAGCACCGCGGAGCCGTCCTCGAAGTGGGCACCGCCGGACGCTTCGCGCGCCGCGGACTGACGTATCTGACGATCTTTCAGGTAATCCTGCCCCTGATCGCCCCGGTCGTCGACCTGTTCGCGCTGTACGGGGTGCTCTTCACCGATCCTGTGCGGTCGATGGGGGTCTGGGTCGCCTTCCTCGCCATCCAACTGTTCTGCGCCGGTTACGCGTTGAGGCTCGACAGGGAGAAGCTGCGGACTCTGTGGTCGATGCCGTTCCAGCTCTTCGTCTACCGGCAGCTGATGTATCTGGTCGTCATCCAGTCCGTGTTCGCCCTCCTGGGCGGCACCCGGCTGAAGTGGCACCGCATGCAGCGCTCCGGGACGGCTGCCGACCAGCAGCTCAGACAGCCGTCCGCCCCAAGACAGCTGTCGTCGAGGTGATCAGGAGTGGTTCCGCCCATGAACGAGTGGCATCGGCAGAACGGAAACGGAGAGGCGCGGGCGCCTCGCGTGATCACGGGCCAGGTCATCACGGGGGACGGGTGGGAACGGGAGACCTTTCCGTTCCAGGCGCCCCCACAGCCGCCGTCGGACACCTACGGCGCCGCTCCGAGGAACGCGGGCGGCGGCCACCCGTCCAGGACCAGAGCGCCCTGGGTGCGCCCCAGCCGTCACCGCCGGGTCGCGCGTCTGCTGGTGCTGCTGCTCTGCGCGCTGCTCCTCGCCTCGGGCGGCACATACGCCTGGGCCGACCTCAAGCTCGACCGGGCGGTCGACCTCGGCGAGGCCGGGGACCGTCCGCCGCGAGGGAAGGGGACCACGTACCTTGTCGTCGGCTCCGACAGCCGTGAGGGCCTGTCCGAGCAGGCCAAGAAGGATCTGCACGCCGGCGGTGGCGGCGGCGGCCGTACCGACTCGATGATGCTCCTGCACACCGGTGCCCACGGCACCACGATGGTGAGCCTGCCCCGCGACTCGTGGCTGACCATCCCGTCGTACCTCGACCCCGACACCGGCAAGCGGCACCGTCCGGCGAAGAACAAGCTGAACGCGGCTTACTCCCTGGGCGGCGCCCGGCTGCTCGTGCGGACCGTCGAGCTCAACACGGGCATCCGTATCGACCACTACGCGGAGATCGGCTTCGGAGGCTTCGTCGGTGTGGTGAACGCCGTCGGCGGCGTGAACATGTGCGTGGACCGGAACATCAAGGACAAGAAGTCGGGTCTCGACCTGAGGAAGGGCTGCCACACCCTGGACGGCGCCCAGGCGCTGGCGTTCGTCCGCCAGCGGCACCAGGAGGCCCAGGGCGACCTGGGGCGCAGCAGGAACCAGCAGAAGTTCCTCGCAGCGCTCGCCGACAAGGCGGCGACACCGGGCACCGCGCTCAATCCGTTCCGGGCGTATCCCCTGCTGGGCGCGGCGCTGGACACCCTCGTGGTGGACAAGGACACGGACCCGCGCACCCTCGTGTCCTTGTTCCAGGCGATGAGGAGCGTCTTGTTGGGAGGTGGCCGGCAGCTCAACGTCCCCGTGGACGGCCGTGGAGTCAGTACGGCGAAGGGCAGCGCCGTGCGGTGGGACGCGGCGAAGGCGAAGCGGCTCTTCACCGAGCTCCGGAACGACCGGCCGGTGACCGTCGAGGGGAAAGGCTGAGCAGCCGGCATCGAACGTCCCGTTCCGGCCCCCGACCGTTCCGGCCCCCGACCGTCGTACGGCGAGCTGGGAGCGGATCTGCGGCAGTTGCCGGATTCCCGTGGGTACCGGGTGACGGGTCGGCTGCCGACCTCGCTTGTCCGTGTGTGACGACAGAGCAGCAAGCGAGACCCCACACCAGTCGAACGCCGCGGCCAAGCCGGTGCGGTGGGCGGCGGACACGGTGTCGACGATCCGGGAGGGGGCGCGGTTGCGCCTCGACCACTGGGCGACGAGCCTCTGGCACGTCGATCGGATGATCGACGCGCTGCGGCGGGAGGCAACGCCCTACCCCGCCATGGAGAGCGTGCTGCGCGGTTTCGGGGCGTACGCGGGTGAGGTGATCGTCCGACAGGCGGGCGGCGAGTGGTGGTCAGCGGGCGGCGACCACGGGATCCGCACCGTCGACGGACGGCTGTGGAATCCCCTCGACGAGGCCCGCCGCTGCTTGTCCGGACAGGGGTCACTGCGGCTGCTGTGCCGCGATGCGACGGCGGGCGCACCCGAGCCCCGGGATCAGCGGCCCCGGTGAGGTCCGTCAGAGCCCTTCTGAGGTCACCGCCGTCGGTGCGAAGGATGTGGGGGGCGGCCGGATCCCCGTGCGTGGGCGGAGCCCCGGCCACCCCCGTCCCTCTCCGTTCCGCTCCCGGAGCGGAGGCAGGCGCGGCACGGAGAGAGGTCTGGGAATGGTGAGTTGCGTCACCCGACTCGGGCCGGACGGTCTTCGTCGGCCCGTCGAGTGCGGACTCGTACTCACACAGCGCACGACCAGCGCGAAACGTCACCTGAGGCAGGCACATACGGTGGGTCGCGCGCTGGTGTCCGAGCACCGGATCCGCCGGGCATTGATGAGCCGTCACGTTGCCCGGTCCGGTCCACGTGTCGGCTCAACGTCCGGACGTGGCCGGTCTCTTGGCGTCGCCGCGCGAACCCTCGCACCTTCGGTGACTGTGCGTAGAGGCACCGGTGACAGCATGAAGGTTTCTGATGCGTTGTGACACTTCTGTGACGACTGACGCTGATCACCATGGGCCGTCGACGCGACCGGAGCACGGCGGACGGCATGAACTCGCTATGAACCGGTGTGAACGAGGGCAATTTTGGGCCAGGTACGGCAATCCCGACGCGTACGGGTGCACGACGAAGAACTGGGCGCGGCAGTCGCGCGGGCCCAGGACGGTGACGAGGCCGCGTTCGCGGTCGCCTACCGGATCGTGCAGCCGGGCCTGCTCGGCTATCTGCGCGGGCTCGTCGGCGACGAGGCGGAGGACGTGGCGTCCGACGCCTGGCTGGAGATAGCCCGCGACCTCGGACGGTTCAAGGGCGACGGCGCCGGGTTCCGCGGTTGGACGGCGACCATCGCCCGACACCGGGCGCTGGACCATCTGCGCCGCCAGCGCGTACGGCCCCGCGCGGGAGGGAGCGAACAGGAGGTACTGGACCTGCCCAGCCCGCACAACACGCATGAGCAGGCCCTGGAGTCCCTCTCCACCGAACGGGCCCTGGAACTGGTCCGCGGGCTGCCGCGGGACCAGGCCGAGGCCGTCCTCATGCGCGTCGTCGTCGGCCTCGACGGCCCCTCCGCCGCACGCGTCCTCGGCAAGCGCCCGGGAGCGGTGCGCACCGCCGCCCACCGAGGCCTGAAACGCCTCGCCCGACAGCTGGGCGTCGATACCGAGACGGAGGACGGTGTGACGGATGAGGCTTCCCGGACGCTGGGGGAGTCGAAATGAACAACGACGGTGACATGTCGGCCAGGCAAACGTCAGGCCCCGTACACCGGATGAATCCAACCGGTCGGACAGGAACGGAAGCGGACATGGGTGAACGGCTGAGCGGCGGCGGAGTTCCAGACCGTCGGCGTGCGCACCCAGGCGGCGCCGCGTCCGGCCCGCGGTACGTGCGTGACGCCGCCGCACTGGAAACGGCGCTGGCTGCCGCCATACGCGGAGGCGATCTCGACCCCGAGGCCGAACAGCGGGCCATGGCCGCCTTCCGGGCCGCCCGCGGCGCGCACGCACACCGCGCGCGTACCAGGCGCCGGGACGACTGGCGGGTGCCCGCCGAGCGGCGTGCCGGGCGCCCGGTGAAGATGACGCTCGGCGTGGTCTTCGCCAGCCTCACGCTGGGTGGTGTCGCGGTCGCGGGCATCGGCTCGGCCGGCTCGTCCGCGGACGGGGCCGACACCAGGGAAACCACGCACCCCTCGGCGACCACCTCGGGCCGACCCGGAGATGGAGCCCCGTCGGCGTCCTCCCGCGGCCCCGCGCCGACGGATGGCCCGGCCCGCGCCCAGGACACCCAGGCCCACTGCCGCGCCTACGAGCAGGTCGAGGACCGCGGCAAGGCGCTCGACGCGAGGGCCTGGCAGCAGCTCGTCACGGCCGCCGGCGGGAAGAACAAGGTCGCCGCGTACTGCGCCGAGCAACTGGCAGGGGCGACAGCCACACCGAGCGGTCGAGGTGCCACGGGCAACCCCGGCGAGGGCGCCGCAGACACCGGCAACGACACGGCGGGGAGCACCGGCGCCGCCCGCAACGGCACGCCCGGCAACAACTCCGGCAACAACCCCGCCGACAACCCCGGCGACAACCCCGCCGACAACCCCGCCGACAACCCCGCCGACAACCCCGCCGACACGGACAACCCGGCAGGCAACGGCCAGACAAGCAGCGGGAAGGGCCAGTAGCCCCCGCGCCCGCCGCTCTGCCCCCGCGCCGTTCGGGGCGTGGCGCTCTCGTTCGCCCACCGTACGCATGCACCTGTGACGTTTGCAGCGTTCATTTCGATCTACAGATCATGGGGAATTTGAGCATTTCTGATGCTTCTGATGTCGAATATGTGAATGAGTCAGTGTGAATGGCGTCGATGTGCCGACCTTCCCCGAACGCGCCAGAAGTGATGAATTCCTTGCGCACGGAACGCGTGAGGCGCTGCGCACGGGCAGCGTGCGAACTTGGAGGTTTCGAGTGCGACCGTTCACCCTCAACTACGCCCGCCCCAGGGCGCTTCCGACCGTGGTGACGCCCTATCGATTCGACGAGTCGCTTCAACTGAACGTGCTTCCCGACGGACGGCTGGCCGTCAGCGATCCGGACCTCCTCCTGGCGGCCGGTACGACGACGTCCACCGCCGGTTCCCAGACGCACTTCGACGACTGACGATCCGTAAGCGGATGACCGTACTGATCCTCACGTCCGAGGAGGACGTCACCGCCGACATGGTGGTGGCCAAGCTGCACAAGACGGGGGTACCCGTGATGCGGCTGGACCCTGCCGACCTGCCGGGCAAGGCCGTGTTGTCCGCGGGTTACTCCCATGGCGACTTCAAGGGTCACCTGTCGGTGAACGGACATGTGCTCAGCATCGGCGGCCTGCGTTCCGTATGGGTGCGCAGGCCCGGCGAGCCGGCCGCGCACGCGCCACACCCCTCACCATGGCTGACCGCCGAGACCCGTCAGGCACTGTTCGGACTGCTCTACTCCGGCTCCCCCCGATGGATGAACCACCCGCGCAACGCCGATCAGGCCCGGCTGAAGCCATGGCAGCTGAGGGTCGCTCATCTCAGCGGCTTCGCCGTACCGCCGACTCTCATCACCACCTCGCCACGCCTGGCACGGCAGTTCGCCGCGGAGCACGAGAACGTGGTGGTGAAGTCCGCCTCGGGGCCGCCGCCCGGTGACCCCGCACTGGCTCTGCCCACCACCCTGATCGGCCCCGACACGGACTTCTCCGGCGTCGCGGCCGGGCCGGCGCTGCTGCAGCGGTACGTGCCCAAGCATGCCGACATTCGTCTGACCTGTGTCGGCACCCGGCTGTTCGCCGCTCGGAAGGTGGCCGAACCCGGCCAGGTCGACGGGCGGTACGGCGACACCGGGCACGCCTGGGAGGCGGTCCCGGTTCCCGAACGTGTCGGCAAGTCGGTGTACGAGTACGTCGCCCTTGCCGGACTGGCGTATGCCGCCTTCGACTTCGCGGAGGAGGACGGTATCTGGTGGTTCCTCGAGTGCAACCAGAGCGGCCAGTTCGGCTTCGTCGAACTGGAGACCGGGCAGCCGATCTCGGAGGCGGTCGCGCTGTGGCTGTCACAGCGCGAGGCGGACCATCGTGTTCCCCAGTTCCGGTGAGACACCCACCCGACAAGCGGCGGCCATCTCACGCCACCGCCCGACACCGGCGGGTCCGTGCCCCATCACCCGTCGGACCCAGGGGGTCCGACGGGCGTCCGGTCGCGTGCGTCAGCGGAAGTTCACGTCACTGCACAGGAAGTAGGTCTGGTCCAGGTGCGAGGCCTGCCAGATCGTGTAGACGACGTGGCGTCCGCTGAACCCCGAAGTGCTCACGGGGATCGAGTAGTTCTGGCTGGGCGCATACCTGCCGGTGCGGGCGACCAGCTGGAGGTCACTCCACTTCAGCGGCTGGGTGGTGGGGTCGTAACCCTGCCGCGTGACGTAGACCAGGAAGTAGTCCGCGCCATGGCTGGCCTGGTCGTACAGCTTCACGGTGAAGTTGCTGGAGATGTCCGTCGTCTTCCACGGACCTGCGGCGTCCAGGGAGTTGTAGCGGCCGCCCTCGCTGCGACCGCCGCTGCACAGTTGCCCGTCGGGGACAACGGCCTGGAAGTTGCCGGCGGAGCCGTTGCGGTAGAGGCCGTTCCAGTTCCACATGGCGTTGGCGTCGGCCCGCCATGCCTGCCAGCACATGGGGTCCTGCTGGGCCATGGCCGGGTTCAGGTGGTCGTTGCCCCAGCGCTGCCAGCAGCCGTAGTTGCGGGATGCCGGGTCGACGACCGAGCCGTGGGCGACGGCGGTGCCGCTCCAGGGGATCAAGCAGAGAAGCACGGCGGTCAGGACGCTCAGAAGGAGCGTCGGACGTAAACCCATTCGCATGTCATGATCATGCCAATTCATGAATCCTTCTTCCGGGTGTGGGGGTTGCTTCCGGGTAGCGCTGTGGGGGTGTGGGCACTCTCGGCGTGGGAGCGCTCCCAATGCACAGGCTGCGCCTCTCGCTCCGGCCCGACAACCGGTGGATTGCGCCACTTCTCGCGCCCTTGGCGCGTTCGCCGCGGTGACGGTTGGACGCGGTGAATACGATCACGTTAACGCGGCGCCACATCCCTTCCCTCACAGGACTGACACAGACTAAGTTGCCCTGGCTGCCCCCCGCGCCCCTTCACTCTCAGACCAAGGAGAGCCATGGGAAGAGCCATGGGCAGAGCGAAGTTCCGCGTACGTGCCGCGAGTTGTCTCGCGGCGGCGGGCCTCGTCGCCGGTTCCTTCGCCGGCGTCGCCCGAGCACATGACGGTGTCTCCGCCGACGACGGCGGTATCGACAACGCCGAGGCCACACACGATCACCACAGCCACCAGCACGGTGGTGACGAGGGCCATCTCCCCGCCGGCAGTGAGAACGTCCGCCTCGTCGGCAAACTGGGCCTGAAGAACGTCGAACCGGAGAAGATCGCCGACGTCGGCGTCTTCAACGGGTACGCCTATCTCGCCGCCTGGGGCGGCGCGACCTGCAAGTACAACGGCGTGCACGTGGTGGACATCCGCAAGCCCGCCGCGCCGAAGGAGGTCGCCTTCATCCAGGCGAAGGAGGGCAGCGCACCGGGCGAGGGCATCCAGACCCTGCACATCGACACCCCGTACTTCAACGGCGACGTGCTGGTCAGCAACAACGAGAAGTGCAAGGACGCCGCCGGCTTCGGCGGCATGAACATCTACGACGTCAGCGACCCGGCGCACCCCACCCCGCTCGCGGAGGGCGTGGGCGACAAGACGGTCATGGGCCAGGGCAAGAAGGACGCCAACGACATCCACAGCGTCTACGCCTGGGACGCCGGAGACAAGGCGTACGCGGTCATCGTCGACAACGAAGAGGGCCCGGACGTCGACATCGTCGACATCACCAACCCCAAGAAGGCGAAGGTCATCGCGGAGTACGACCTCGACGAGGCGTTCCCGCAGATCGTCCAGGACGCCCCGGCCAACCTCACCGAGATCTTCCTGCACGACATGGTCGTCAAGGAGATCGGCGGCCGGCAGATCATGCTCGCCTCCTACTGGGACGGCGGCTACGTCACCCTCGACGTGACCGACCCGGCCAAGGCGACCTACCTCGGCGACACGGACTTCGCCGCGCTCGACCCGGAGGCGCTGGAGAGCGGACTGGAGGTCGCGCCCGAAGGCAACGCCCACCAGGCCGAGTTCACCCTCGACAACAAGTACGTCATCGGTGCCGACGAGGACTTCGGGCCGTACGCGCTCACCGCCCGCAACCTCACCGACGGCACCGAGCTGACGGCGAGCCAGGGCAGCAACACCACGCGCCTGGAGGAGGGCCAGAGCATCACCGGCGACTCGGTCTTCGCGGGCCGGGCCTGCCCCGGCGACCCGGCGGTGCCCGCCGGTGACCCGAACGCCGTGGACGTCGCCGTCGTCGAACGGGGCGTGTGCACGTTCAGCGAGAAGGTCGCGAGCGTCATCGCGGCGGGCGGCTACGACGCCGTACTCGTCTTCAACCGCACCGGCACGGACGCCTGCGACCAGGCGCTCGGCATGAGCGTCGAGGGCGACATCCCGGCCTTCGGCGTCGCACCGCGCGGCCAGGGCTTCGCCCTCTTCGGGCAGTCCTACGACGACGCGGCCTGCCTCGCCGGAACGGGCCCCGAGCAACTGCCGGTGGCGCTCGGCACCAAGGGCGACCGGCTGGCCTTCTCGTCGTACTTCGACGGCTGGGGCTACGCGCACCTCTACCGCAACGAGAACGGCAAGCTCACCGAGCTGGACACCTACGCCGTTCCCGAGGCGCACGACCCCGCCCACGCGTCGGGCTCCGGCGACCTCTCCATCCATGAGGTGGCCGTCTCGGAGAAGCGGGCCGACCTGCTCTACTTCTCTTACTACGCGGCCGGTCTGCGCGTCGCGAAGATCGTCGACAACGAGATCGTCGAGGTGGGCCGGTACATCGACGAGGGCGGCAACAACTTCTGGGGCGCCCAGGTCTTCGAGTCGGGGGGCAAGGAGTACGTCGCCGCCTCGGACCGCGACCACGGGCTCTACATCTTCGAGTACACAGGAGAACTGTGAGCAGCGGGCCCGCTCCTCTGTGAGCAGCGGGCCCGCTCCGGAACGGGACCACTGACAACGCGGGGCCGCGCCGATGCGGGCGCGGCCCCGCATGTCGCGCTGTGAACGCCTCGGTCGACGGCGGGCCTTCGAGAACGCAGCCCATCCGTTCAGGACGACCGGGCCGGCGCGGATCGCTTCCGTCAGCGGATCTCGCGCGAAACCACCAGACCGCACGCGCCCGTCGTGCTCTCACAGGCGACGTTTCCCGCGGCCGGCACGGCGCGAGAGCCGGCCGCACCTGGCGGCCGGTCCCCGCGCGCGAGCCGCGCCTGCGCCGCTCATCAGCAGCTGGTCCGCCCGATCGCGCGGGTCATTTGCTGCTTGTGGCGCCGACGATGGAGGAGAAGATCATGTCCTGCGCTGTGGTCGGCACATGGAAGAAGCCGTTGTTGCGGCCCAGCCGCAGCACCGCCGCCTCGTCCGCCACGGCCTTGACGTCTCCCAGGTTGTGGCTGATGAGAATCACCCCGATGCCCTGGTCGCGCAGCTCGTCGACGATATCGAGGACATGACCGGCCTGAGTGACGCCCAGCGCCGCGGTGGGCTCGTCCAGGAGGACGGCCTTCGGCTTGCCGAGCAGCGCACGGGAGATCGCCACGGTCTGCCGCTGGCCCGCGGACAGGGCTGCGACCGGCGCACGCACGTCGGGAACTCGGATGCCCAGTGCGTCGAGCTGGCGTCGCGCCTCCCCGCGCATGCCGCCGTTGTCCATCAACCGCAGCAGGCGGCCCCGGATACCGGGGGACCGCCGCTCCCGCCCCAGGAAGAGGTTCTCGGCGACATCGAGGGCGTCGCACAGCGCCAGGTTCTGGTACACGGTCGCGATGCCCAGGCGCTGAGCGATCTGCGGGTTCCTGATGTGGACGACCTCGCCCTCCCACTTGATGACGCCCTTGTCGGCCGGGGCGACACCCGCGATGACCTTGATGAGGGTGGACTTGCCGGCACCGTTGTCGCCCAGTAGGGCCACGACCTCGCCGCTGCGGAGCTCAAGATCGACATCCTCGAGGGCTTGGACTGCGCCGAATCGCTTGGAGATCCCGCGCAATGACAGCAGGGGCGGCCCAGTCGCGCGCATCTCACCCTCTCCGCCCGATCACGGTGATGCCACCATCTTTCGCCCCTCTCAGGACGGGCGCAACTCTCAGCCGGATCCGGCACCGACCGGAAAAGAAGATCGGTCATGGCCGGCGAAGAGGAGTTCATGGGAGAGGATGTGATGCGATATTTGTTGACAAACAGGACACGTATGTGAGCCTCAGAGGCTTCCAGACGCTGGACCCGGCCGGAGGAGGGTGTCACCGATGGCGCACCACCACACCGTCCGCAGGCACAGCCGACCACGGCGCCCCCGGCAGGGGGCCGTGCTCCTCGTGGTGGGCACGCTGCTGCTCGCCTCCGCCTGTGGTGGGGGTCAGGACTCCGCGGAAGACGGCGGGACGCGGAAGGTCACGATCGGGCTGGTGACCAAGACCGAGACCAATCCGTTCTTCGTGACCATGCGCAAGGCCGCCGCGGACGCGGCCGAGAAGAACGGCGCCGAGCTCATCGCCCTGGCCGGCAGGTTCGACGGCGACAACGAGGGCCAGGTAGCCGCGATGGAGAGCCTCATCGCCCGCGACGTACAGGGAATCCTGATCACACCGTCGAACACGACGGGGGTCCTCGGCGCCATCGCGGAAGCCCGGCGACAGGGCATCCTGGTGATCGCGCTGGACAGCGCCACGGACCCCGAGGACGCCGTGGACGCCACGTACGCGACGGACAACGTCAAGGCCGGACGCCTCCAGGGCGCCTACGTCAGGACCGCACTCGCCGACCGGCCCCCCGAGCTGATCATGCTGGACGGTACGGAGGGCTCCTCGGTCAGCCAGCAGCGCCACGACGGGTTCCTCGACGGCTTCGGGATCAAGGACGACTCACCGGCGATCCGCGGGCGGGCGAACACCAACGGCGACCGCAACCTGGCGCAGACCGCGACGGAGAACCTGCTGCAGCGCACGACCGACGTGAACTCGGTCTACACCATCAACGAACCGGTGGCCGACGGCGCCTCCGCGGCCATCGCCGCACGCGGCCTCACCCGGCAGGTGACCATCGGCACCATCGACGGCGGCTGCGACGGCGTGCGGGCCGTCAGAGCCGGCAAGTACGCGGCCACCGTCATGCAGTTCCCGGTCAGGATGGCCGAGCAGGGTGTGGACGCGGTCACCGAGTTCGTCGAGAGCGGGAAAGAACCGTCCGGCTTCACCGACACGGGCACGGAACTCATCACCGACAAGCCGGTGCGGGGACTGGCGTCACACGACACGGACTGGGGGCTCCAGCGCTGCTGGGGATGACTTTCGTACGCCGACCGGTGGAAGGAACCAGCACAGGCATGAGATCTCCCGGGACCACGAGCCCCACCGCCGGGCCGGAGCCGGGCGCCGCGCTGCGGGAGGCACTGCGATACGCCCTGCGCACGCCGACGGTCGGCCCGCTCACCGCCCTGGCGGTCGCCGTCCTCGTCTTCTCGCTCACGACGGACACGTTCATGACGCCGGGGAACCTGTCCCTGGTACTGCAGCAGACGATCGTGATCGGCACCCTGGCGCTGGGGCAGTCCCTGATCATCCTCACCGCGGGCATCGACCTGGCGAACGGGGCCATCACGGTCCTCGGCACGATCGTCATGGCCAAGCTCGTCTTCGAGGGGGGCAACCCCGCGGCGGCACTGCTGCTCGGCCTGGTCGTGGCGACCCTCCTCGGGCTCGTCAACGGCCTGCTCGTGGCCCGGCTGGGCCTGCCCCCCTTCATCGTCACCCTCGGTGCACTGAGCGTCGTCTACGCCACGAGCAGGCTCTACTCCGATTCCCGCAGCTATCCGGTGACCAGTGATCTGCTCGACTTCTGGGGACACGGCGTCCACCTCGGCGGCGTACTCGTCACCTGGGGGACGTTCCTGCTCCTGGGTCTGTACGCGTACTTCTGGTACGTGCTCGGCAAGACGGGCTGGGGCCGGCACATCTACGCCGTCGGCAACGCGCCCGAGTCCGCGCGCCTGACCGGCATCAACGTCCGGCGCACCATCCTGTCGGTCTACGTCGTCGCAGGACTCCTCTACGGCATCGCCGCCTGGCAGGCCCTCGGCCGTATCCCCAACGCCGACCCCAACGCGTACCAGACCGCGAACCTCGAGAGCATCACCGCCGTCGTCATCGGCGGGACCAGCCTCTTCGGCGGGCGGGGAAGCGTCGTCGGAACGCTGATCGGAGCGCTCATCGTCAACGTGCTCCGCTCCGGCCTCACCCAGGCGGGCATCGACAGCCTCTATCAGGATGTCGCGACCGGGACCCTCGTCGTCGTCGCGGTCGGCGTGGACAAGGTCCTGCGCAGAGGCGACACCCGCTGACACCGTCGAACAGCAGCACTCCTACAGGCGGACGGCGATCAGCGCGATGTCGTCACGCGCGCCGCCGCTGACTCCGAAGCGGGCCAGCGTCGCGTCCGTGAGGTGGTCGGGGCTGAGGTGGGCGGAGTGGGAAACGGCGTCGCACAGGCGGTGCAGGCCCGCGTCGATGTCCTCGCCCCGGCGCTCGATGAGCCCGTCGCTGTAGAGGATGAGGGTGTCGCCGGGCGCGTACGGCAGCTGCGCCTCGGTCCGGGGGCCGTGTTCGGCGTGCGCGCCGAGGGGCGGGTCGGTGGCCTGGTCGAGGAGGTCACAGGTGCCGTCGGTGTGCAGCAGGACCGGGGGCGGGTGGCCGGCGCTGCTGTAGGCGATCAGGTGGTCGCCGGGATGGATCACCGCATTGACGGCGGTGGTGGTGAGCGCCCCCTCCACACAGAGGGCGTACCGGCACAGCACCTCCAGGGCCTGGGCGGGTTCCTCGACGGTACGGGTCGCGGCACTCAGTGCGCTGCGGAGCATGCCCATGACGGCGGCCGCCCCCAGGCCGTGGCCGACGACGTCGCCGACCGACACCGCGAACGAGCCGCCGGGCAGATCGATCACGTCGTACCAGTCACCGCACACGTTGAGCGAACCCACGGCAGGCAGATAGCGCACCGCGATGTCGGGGTGCCGGACCAGATCCGGGGAGGTGAGCATCGCTTCCTGCAGGGTGACGGCGACCTGGCGCTCACGGGCGTGGGCCCGGCGCAGTTCCTCGTTGAGGCGCTGCAACTCCTGGGCCCGGGAGTACAGCTCCGCCTCGAGGGCCTCCAGTTCGACCTTGCTCCCGGAGGCCGGTGCCTCGTCGTGCGCCTCCTCCCGGCGGGACCGGCGGGAGCGGACGAACTCCGTCACGTCCTCGACCCGGTGGATGATCCAGGCGACGGTCCCGTCGGGGGCGATCACCGGGGTGTTGATCGGGGACCACCAGCGCTCCTCGAACGCGCCCGGCCGGTCCACTATGGGGATGTCGTACTTCTGCAGCGCCATCGTGTCGCGTTCCCGGGTGGTCAGGACCCGGTGCAGGGAGGCGTTGAGGTTGCTCACCCCGTCCGCGTCGGGGTCCGCCGGATTGTCCGGGAAGGCGTCGAAGATGTACGTCCCGACCAGGTCCTCCCGGGTACGCCGGGTCGCCCGCAGATACGCGTCATTGACATCGACGATCACCAGATCCGGGCCGAGGACGAGGTACGGACTCGGTGTGGCGGCGAACAGCGCCGCGTAATCGATCCGCGATGCGACTCTCGACATCTGCATGGCTACTGCCCGCCATCCCGAAGCCTGGGATCCCCACCTCTCAATGTACGAGTCAGAGGAATCGGCGCACCCGGGCAGGAGTCCGGTGTGCTCTTGGGGCAGCGGGCGGAGGCGTTCCGCAGGGCATCGGGGGCGCCGGGCAGGATCCCCAGCGTGGTGCCCGGGTGGGCGGTCGGCCGCGTGTCACCGCGCGGTATGAAGTGATCGTGCGCGGCCGACAGCCGGGGCTTTGGCGGACATCACCCGCAGTGGCCGGCGCTTCCCCGCAGAACTCGCCGACGCCTGGCGCACGGAAGCCGCCCGCGCCCCGGTGTCCCCCTGCGCGGCGGCGCCCACCCGCCGGGCCTGACCAGCACGACCGTTGTCCGCCCGAGGCTCATCGGACGCGATTCGCCAGTTTGGTGGCGCCGTTGAGCAGGTACTCCAGCGGGCCACGGCGGAAGAAGCGGGACCAGATCGCCGCGAACAGGGTGGCCCCGAGGACGAAGCAGAGCAGCAGCGTGGCGGAGGCGGACTGCGGCGGGGTGGCAGATTCGCCGGGCAGGGCGAGGATGACCAGGATGTGGCCCACGTAGAGGGTCAGGGACATGGTGCCGACGGCGATGATCGGAGTCGCCAGCCGGCGCAGCCACGGCAGTCGGTCCAGCGCCACCGTCAGGCACAGGAGCACGGTGATGGCGATCCCGATGCTGCCGATGAGGTCGAACGTGGAACCGGTGTGCGGCTCGGCTGCCAGCAGCCCCCATGCGTCGGGGCCCCACAGCCCACTGCCGACCGGCATGTCGAAGGCTCCCGCTGCCATGCCGGGGTCCTTCATGGCGTCGAAGTCCTTCATGTCAGGCATCCCGGCCATGATCTTCTGGTCGCCGCCGGTCACCCGGAGCACCAGCCACGAGACGCCGTATCCGAACGCGATCAGCGCGGGACCGACCACGGCAAGCCGCCGCCGCACCGCGCCGGAGGTCAGATCCAGCCGGCCCAACGCCATGCCGGTGACCACGAAGGTCATCCAGGTGATCGCCGGGTAGAGGCCGGTGAGCAGGAGGTCGAGCACGCCCACGCCGGAGAGTCGCGCGAGCGGGTCGTAGGAGTCGATGGTCTTCACGAGCGACTCGGTGAGCAGCGCTCGGAGGCCGTATGCCAGCTGCGGTGTGACGACCGCCAGCGCGACCGCGATGGTCGCGAGCGTCCTGGCCCGCAGCCGCAGCAGGGGCAGGGCCAGCAGGAAGTACAGCGCGTAGAAGTTGAGGATCCCGGCGCCGCCGAAGTTGGTCATCGCCAACGCGGTGCCCAGCACCAGCAGGATCGCGGCCCGGATCACGATCCGGGCCCTCGCCTGCCGGCCGGCCAGCCCGGTCTTCGGCTCGCGGCGGCCGGCGATCAGCATCAACGAGAACCCGGCGAGGGTGGCGAACAGCGCCGACGCCCGGCCGCTCGCCAGGCCGAGGAACCAGTCGCCGACGCCGCCCCCGGGTGTCGGAAAGGGGCCGACGTGCACGGCGAACATCCCGAACACGGCCAGTGCACGGGCGAGGTCCACCCCGACCAGCCGTGCCATGGACGAAGGGCGTTCCGTCGCCGTGCCGGACTCGGGAGCGGATAAGGAACGCGGGGGCGCGGGCGCCTTCTTGGCGGTTTCGATCTCAGTCACCGGGACAACGGTGCCGAAGCGCAGTGACGGTCAACCATCCGACGGACTGCGGGAGTTGACCCGCCGGTCGGCCCTTACCACCCCGCCGATCGGCGGGGGTCGGTCGGCCGTACACGAGCGTGTGACACCACCCAGGACCCGCCTCCGGCGGATCACTCCGCCGGCAGCCGCAGCTCCGTCTCCGCACCGCCCTCCGGACGGTTACGGAAGGTCAGGCGGGCGCCGAGCAGGCGTGCCTGGCCGGTCGCGATGGTCAGGCCGAGGCCGGTGCCGCCGGTGCGGGAGCCCGTGCGGAAGCGCTGAGGGCCGGAGGTGCGCAGCACGGCGAGCAGATCGGGCGGGAAGCCGGGGCCGTGGTCGCGGACCCGGACCACAGGGCCGTCGATCTCCATCTCCACGGGCGGGGCGCCGTGCCGCAGGGCGTTGGCGGCCAGGTTGGCCAGGATGCGTTCGACGCGGCGCGGGTCGGTGGCCACGACCGCGTCGGTCACGACGTTCACCCGCACGACGTTCACCCGCACGTCGTCGAGCCCGGCGACCGCACGCCGGGCCATCGCGCTCACCTCACGCTCCTCGGTGTCCACCGCCACCTGGGAGTCCAGCCGGGCCACTTCCAGCACGTCCTCCACCAGCCCGCGCAGCTTCCGCACGCTGCCCGCCACCAGTTCGGACGCCCGGCCGGGCGGCAGCAGACCGACCGCCGTCGACATGCCCGCGACCGGCGTGCGCAGTTCGTGCGCGATGTCGGCGGTCACCCGGCGCTCGGCCTCCAGGCGGGCACCGAGCGCGTCCGCCATGGTGTTGACGGAGGCGGCGAGCCGGGCGATCTCGTCCCGGCCGTGGGGGCGTACCCGGGCGTCGAGGTCGCCGTCGGCGATGCGTTCCGCCGTACGCGCGGCGGCCGTGGCCTGCCGTCCCATCCGCACCCCCAGCAACAGTCCGGCCAGGGACACCAGGACGGTGACGGCCGCGCCCGTGCCGAGCAGCGTCCGGTCGAGCCTGGCCAGGGACTGCTCCTCGCGGGCGTACGAACGGCGGATCGCGAGCACCCTCCGGTCCGAGACCCGGGTCGCCGCCCACAGCACCGGATACCTTTCCCCGTCCTCCAGGTAGGTCACGCGGACGTCGTTGCGCACGGCCCGTGCCACCGGGCCGGGCAGGTCAGGGGGGTCGAGCCTGGCGTCCGACCTGCGTCCGTCGGCGTGGTCGTGGGCGGCGCTCACCAGCTCCTGGTCCAGGCCGGAGCGGGCGGTGGCCAGTTGGTGCACGGCGGTGGTCCGGTGCACCAGCACCCCGATCGTCCCGGCCACACACAGGGCCGCGGCGGCGACGGCCAGGGCGACCTTCGCCCCCACGCTCAAGGCGGGCGGCCTCAGGTTCTTCACGGCGGGCCGTCTCACGGGCGCAACTTGTAGCCGAAGCCGCGCACCGTCTCGATCCGCTCCCGGCCGATCTTGGAGCGCAGGCGCTGCACATGGACGTCCACCACGCGGGTGTCACCGGACCACGCGTAGTCCCAGACCCGCTCCAGGAGCAGGTCCCGGGAGAGCACGTTCCCCGGCGAGGCCGCGAACTCGCTCAGCAGTTTCAGCTCGGTCGTGGTCAGCGCGAGCGGCTTTCCGCCCCGGTGCGCGGTCAGGGACACCGGGCAGAACTCCAGGTCCCCGAAGCGCAGGCGCGGGCTCTCGGCCGGCTGCTCGGCGGGTGCCGCCCGGCGCAGCAGGGAGCGGATGCGGGCCACGAGGACCGGACCGTCGAAGGGCTTGGTGACGTAGTCGTCGGCGCCCGCCTCCAGTCCCATCACCACGTCCACCGGGTCGTTGCGGGCCGAGATCAGCAGCACGGGCACCCCCGACTCCTCGCGGATGCGGCCGGCCAGGCTCACTCCGTTGAGGCCCGGCAGCATGATGTCGAGGACGGCCACGTCCGGATGGCGTTCCCGGAAGAGCGCGAGCCCGGTCAGGCCGTCGGCCGCGGTACGCACCCCGTAGCCGCGTTCCTCCAGCGTGAGCCGCGTGGCCTCCCGGATCAGCTCGTCGTCCTCGACCAGCAGCACATCCTGAGCAGCGTGCATCGCGTTCCCTCTCCGACGGTCCTCTCCTGTGCCGTTCTCAGGCATCCGGTACGCCCAGGTCCATATCGTCACTGCCTTTCACCCAGAACGGCGCGGGGGGATGTACGGGGGTAAGGGTCATACGGCTGTAGAACGCCACGTCCCCGCGCCTGACCGGATCGCTCAGGACGACGTTGACCCGGTAGCTCCGCGGGTTGCCGTCGGGGCAGCCGGACAGGCAGGTCACGTCCGTGGAGGTTCCGGTGGCCCGCGCCCGGGACGAGCCCCAGTCCCGCCATGTCAGCTTGTCCAGGGAGACGCGCATGGTCGCTTCGACTTCCGTGGGGCGCTGCCAGGCCCGGCCGTACCAGTCCGTCATGTACACCGGCCCCGTCCAGGGGATCGTCGTCGCCGCCTTGCCCTCGACCCGCACGCCGCCGTCCACCCCGCCGCACCCGGTCAGGCAGACGGTCAGGGATGCGGCGAGCACGGCGCACGGCACGAGTCGGCGAAGCCGCATCCGCATCACCTTCTCCTTCCGCCCGGTGCCTTGACCGCCCTCGCTGTTCGTCCGGCGGGGCCGTCCCGTTGTCGAGCGACCGTCGCACGCCCTGCAGTCTGACCTGCGCTTGTAACAACTGACCATCGATGCGTCATCGACATCGATACGTCGTCGCCGCACAGCTGACGAACAGCTGTGTATCCGCGTTCCTACCGTCACTCGGAGTCATTGCCACCCGGCACTCCAGCCCTGGGGGAACCTTGCGCAGAAAAGTGAAGACAGCATGCGTGGCCACGGCCGCGGCGACGGTGGCGGCGGTCCTCACCACGGGACTGACCGGCTCGGCACAGGCCACGCCCGTACCGGCCGCCGGTCCCGTGGCGGCCGCCGCGAAGGACACGGAATCCGCCGGCACCCACCGCATCACCCTCGTCACCGGCGACCGTGTCATCGTCAACGCCAAGGGCCGTGTCGTCGGCATGGAGCGGGCCAAGGGCCGCGAGCGGGTCCCCGTGCAGATGCGGAAGGTCGACGGCCACACCCTCGTCATACCGACGGACGCCGCCCGGATGATCGCGAGCGGCAGGCTCGACCAGCGGCTGTTCGACATCACCGAGCTCAACAAGGCGGCCAACCGCAGGAACCAGCGGGGCGGTCTGAAGGTCATCGTCGGCTACAAGGGCGCGGCCCGCACCGCGAGGACCGACGTCCGAGACGCGGGATTCCTCCGCCGGACCTTCAGGACCCTGAACCTGGAATCCGTCCAGACGCCCACGAAGGACGCGCCCGAGCTGTGGGACGCCCTCACCAACGGCGACTCGGTCGCCTCGGGCATCTCCCACGTCTGGCTCGACGGCGTCCGCAAGGCCAGCCTCGACAAGTCCGTCCCGCAGATCGGCGCGCCCACGGCCTGGGCGAAGGGCTACGACGGCAAGGGCGTCAAGGTCGCCGTCCTGGACACGGGCGTCGACACGACCCACCCGGACGTCAAGGACCAGGTGATCGCCGCCAAGAACTTCTCCTCGGCCGCCACCACCGGCGACCGGCAGGGCCACGGCACGCACGTCGCGTCCACCATCGCGGGCACCGGCGCCAAGTCGGGAGGCAAGTTCAAGGGCGTCGCCCCGGGCGCGAAGATCCTCAACGGCAAGGTCCTCAACGACGCCGGTGAAGGCGACGACTCCGGCATCATCGCGGGCATGGAGTGGGCCGCCGCGCAGGGCGCCGACATCATCAACCTCAGCCTGGGCGGCGGCGACACCCCGGGCGTCGACCCGATGGAGGCCACGGTCAACAAGCTGTCCGAGGAGAAGGGCGTCCTCTTCGCCATCGCCGCGGGCAACGAGGGCGAGAACGGCGCCAAGACCGTCGGCTCTCCGGGCAGCGCGGCCAACGCGCTCACCGTCGGCGCGGTCGACGGCAACGACAAGCCGGCGGACTTCTCCAGCCTCGGCCCGACCATCGACGGCGCGATCAAGCCGGACGTGACCGCGCCCGGCGTGGGCATCACCGCGGCCTCGGCCAAGGGCAGCGCGATCGCCAAGGAGGTCGGCGAGAACCCGGCCGGATACGTGTCGATCAACGGTACGTCGATGGCGACCCCGCATGTCGCGGGCGCCGCCGCCCTCCTCAAGCAGCAGCACCCGGACTGGACCTTCAGCGAGCTGAAGTCGGTCCTCGTGGGCTCGGCCAAGGGCGGCAAGTACTCGCCGTATCAGCAGGGTTCGGGCCGCATCCGGGTCGACAAGGCGCTCGGCCAGAGCGTGGTCGCCGAGACGTCCTCGGTGAGCTTCCCGGTCCAGCTGTGGCCGCACACCGACGACACCCCGGTCACCAGGAAGCTGACGTACCGCAACCTCGGCACCAAGGACGTCACGCTGGCCCTGTCGGACGAGGCCCGCGACCCCGAGGGCAAGGCGGCCCCGGCGGGCTTCTTCACCCTCGGCGCGGACAAGGTCACCGTCCCGGCCGGCGGCAAGGCGTCCGTCGACGTCACCGTGAACACCAAGCTGGGCGGCACGCTCGACGGCGCGTACTCGGCGTACGTGACCGCCACCGGGGGCGGCCAGAGCGTCCGTACCGCGCTGGGCGTCGAGCGGGAGACCGAGGCGTACGACCTCACCGTGAAGTTCGTCAACCGCCCCGGTCAGAACCCGGTCCACCTCACCACCCTCTACCGGGCCGAGCGGGGCAGCGGCGGCTACACGAACATCTCCGGCGACGACACCGTCACCTTCCGGGTCCCCAAGGGCCCGTACATCCTGGACTCGCTGAGCATGAAGGACCCGAACTCGGCCGAGGGCGGCGCCGACTGGCTGACCCGGCCCGTGCTGAAGGTCGACAAGAACACCACCGTCACGCTCGACCTGAACAAGACCAGGTCGGCCGACATCACCGTCCCGGACGACCGGGCCAAGCCGCTGCATGCCCTGGTGTCGTACGAGCACGTGCCCGTGGACGTGTGGAACGCCGTCGAGATGCCCTCCTTCTCCGACATACGGCTCGCACACGTCGGCCCGGCGATGGACTCCGGCCTGGCGCAGACGTGGTCCGGGCAGTGGACCAAGGGCAACGGCGCCGAGTACGACATCGTCGGCGGCGGCGAGGTGAAGAAGGTCGTGGGCAACCGCGTCCACCACTACAAGGCGAGCGAGTTCGCCACGGTGAAGGCGGGGTTGGGTGCGTCGGCCTCCGGCAAGACGGGTGTGCTCCAACTGATCCCCGCCGTGCCCTTCGGCTACGGCCTGCACACCCCGGTGAAGCAGAAGCTGCCCACCACCCGGACGCTCTACCTGTCTACGGGCGAGGGTGCCGAGTGGCACTTCGAAGCCCAGCAGTACTCCGGGAAGCTGGACCAGGACGGTGCCCCGATCGTCGATGCCGCCTCCACCTCCGGCTCCTCCTACCAGAAGCTCACCGGGGGCAGGACCTACCGGAAGACGTTCAACACCGCGGTGTTCGCGCCGCGGGTGGTCCCGGAGGAGTCCGGCGTCTTCCACGGCCCCGACGGGATCTCCGGCCGGCTCCCGCTCTTCGCCGACGGCATGGGGCAGGAGGCGGTCTCGGACCTCACCTCGGTGCGGACGACGCTGTACCGCAACGGCACGAAGGTCGGCTCGCACGCCGCGCCGCTGGACGGCGGTAAGGCGTTCAAGGTCCCGGCCGGCGAGGCCGCGTACCGGCTCACCACCACGGCCACGCGGAGTGCCAAGGTCCACGCCGCCTCCACCCGGGTCGACGCGAGCTGGACGTTCCGCTCGAAGAAGCCCTCCTCCGACCTGCCGACCGAGCTGCCCGTCTCCTCGGTCCGCTTCAAGGCGAAGACGGGTCTGGACAGCCGGGTCACGGCCGGCCGGACGGTCACCTACCCGGTCACCGTCGAGGGTGCGGCGAGGGGCCGGAACCTCAAGTCGCTGTCGGTGTACGTGTCGTACGACGACGGCAGGACCTGGAAGAAGACCGACGTCAGGAACGGAAAGATCACCGTCAAGAACCCGGCGAAGGGCAAGGGCATCTCCCTCCGCGCCAAGATCACCGACAAGAAGGGCAACTCGTCCACGATCTCGGTCCACAACGCGTACTACGGCAGGTGAGGCGATGGTTCGCTGAAATGGTTCGCTGAGCTGGTTCGCTGAGCTGGTTCGCTGAGCTGGTTCGCTGAGCTGGTCACTCAGCTGGTCACTGAGCGGGTCGGTCTGCGGGAAGCGTGGCTTCCCGCAGACCGGCCCGTTGTGCGTTCGGCGAGGCCCGGTGAGAGATCTGAAAAAAATTCCTGGACCGCGGCAACCCTGTGAGGAGCCTGCGACAACTGGCAAGCGGATCCGGTCAGTTCCGGTGACCGGATCCGTCTTCCTCTGGTGAACGGTATGCAAGGAGAACTCCTCCCCATGAACAACCCCACGAACGGCGGACGCCGCGGGCGTCACCGCCGCCGCTGGACCGCCACCGGTCTGGTGCTCGGCGTGCCCGCCATCGTCGTGCCGTATCTGCTCTTCGCGCAGGAGGACTCGCAGGCCGCGACGGTCGACGGCGACGCCTACTACCGGCTGGTCTCCGTGCGCAGCGGCAAGGTGCTGGACGTCAACGGCTTCTCCACCGCCGACGGCACCCGTATTCAGCAATGGACCGACCAGAACACCGCCAACCAGCAGTGGAGGCTGAAGTCCAAGGGGAACGGCTACTACGAGCTGGTGAACCGCAACAGCGGCAAAGTACTGGGCATAGCGGGCAATTCGACCGCCCGGGGGGCCGCCGCCGAGCAGCAGACCGACAGCTCCTCCACCTCCCAGGAGTGGCGGATCAGCGATGTCAGCGGTTCCGACGCCGTCACCTTCACCTCCCGCAGGAGCGGCCAGGTTCTGGACGTTTCCCGAGGCTCCACGGCCCAGGGCGCGGCGGTCATCCAGTATCCCGGCAAGGGCAGCGCCAACCAGCAGTGGAAGCTGGTGAAAGCGGGCGAGACCCAGACGGCCGGGGCCGGCGGCACGCAGACCACCGCCAAGGCCGGACCGTATATGTGGAAGAACGCCCAGGTGGTGGGCGGCGGTTACGTCACCGGGCTGGTGTTCAACCAGCGGGAGAAGGGTCTGCTGTACGCGCGCACCGACATGGGCGGCGCCTACCGCTGGGACACCGCGGCCGAGCAGTGGATCCCGCTGACCGACTGGATCGGTGAGAAGGACTGGAACCTGCTGGGCATCGACTCGATGGCCACCGACTCCGTCGACCCCAACCGGCTCTACCTCGGGGCGGGCACCTACACCAACGAGTGGGGGGGCAACGGCGCGATCCTGCGCTCCAAGGACCGGGGCCGCACCTTCCAGCGCACCGATCTGCCGTTCAAGCTGGGCGGCAACGAGGACGGCCGCGGGGCGGGCGAACGACTCGCGATCAACCCCGCCGACAACAGCACCCTGCTGCTGGGCACCCGCAAGAACGGCCTGTGGCGCAGCACCGACCACGGCGCGACCTGGAGCCAGGTCTCCTCGTTCCCCGTCAAGGACGGGGCGAGCAGCGGCGCGGGCATCTCCTTCGTGACGTACGGCCCGGCCGGCAGCAAGACGATCTACGTCGGCGTCAACGACAGGTCCACCTCCCTCTACCGCTCCACCGACGGCGGCGGCACCTGGCAGGCCGTCTCCGGGCAGCCCACCGGTCAGATGCCGCAGCACGGCGTGCTCTCCGGTGACGGCTCGCTGTACGTGTCGTACACCAACAACCTCGGACCCAACGGCGTGACGGCGGGCTCGGTGTGGAAGCACACGCCGGCCGGCGGGACGTGGAAGAACATCTCCCCCTCCCAGGGCGACTACGGGTTCTCCGGTCTGGCCGTCGACCCGCAGAAGCCGTCCACGGTGATGGTCACCACCCTCGGCCGCTGGTGGCCGGAGGACGAGATCTACCGGACCACCGACGGCGGCGCGACCTGGAAGGCCCTGGCCGAGAAAACGGTGCGGAGCGCCTACGCCGCTCCTTACGTCGGTACCCACACCGGGCACTGGATGACCGCCCTGGCCATCGATCCCTTCAACTCCGGGCACGTGCTGTACGGCACCGGCAACGGCATCTTGCGCAGCAAGGACGCCAACGCCACCGACAGCGGCGGCACCAGCCACTGGAGCATGGGCGCCCGGGGGCTGGAGGAGACCGCGCTGCTGGACGCGATCGCCCCGCCCGGCGGCGCCACCGTCATCACCTCCATGGGCGACCAGGGCGGCTTCCGGCACGACGACCTGACCAAGGTGCCCACCGGGCGGCTGAAGAACCCGATGATGACCAACAGCACCGACATCGACTTCGCCCAGTCCAAGCCCTCGATGATGGTCCGCGTCGGCCGGGGCGGCGCGCAGGACGGCGCCTACTCCACCGACGGCGGCAGCACCTGGACCGGCTTCAAGGCAGAGCCGGTGGCCAGTGCCCAGGACGGCCATGTCGCGCTCGCGGCGGACGGCTCCACCATCGTCTGGACCGAGGCCGGCCAGGCCCCGTACCGCTCGACCGACAAGGGGGCCAGCTGGTCGAGGGTCGGCGGTCTGGGCACCGGCGCCGTGGTCGTCGCCGACCGCTCCTCGGCCAACACCTTCTACTCACTGTCCGGTGGCACGCTCTACGCCAGCACCGACGGCGGCGCGACCTTCAGCGCCCGCGCCACCAACCTGCCCGACGGCCGGCTCAAGGCCGTCCCCGGCATCGCAGGGGACCTGTGGATCGCCGGCAGCGGCAAGGGGCTGCTGCACTCCACCGACGGCGGCCGCACCTTCACCACGCTCAAGACGGTGCAGTCCGCCTCCGCCCTCGGCTTCGGCAAGGCCGCACCCGGCGCCTCCTACCAGGCCCTGTACCTGATCGGTACCGTCAAGGACGTCACCGGCGTCTTCCGCTCCACCGACAAGGGCGCCACCTGGATCCGCGTCAACGACGACGCCCATCAGTGGGGCGCCATCGGCGGCGTCGGCGTCATCACCGGTGACCCCGACACCTACGGCCGCGTCTACGTCGGCACCAACGGACGCGGCCTCCAGTACGGCGACCCGTCCTGACCCCAACGCCCGAGCGGGGCCGCGGCCACAACGGCCGCGGCCACCGCTCGTGGTGGCGTCGCGCCGGGCTGCTCGTGGCCGTGCGTGGCCGTCCCTGGCCCACGCACTCGCCGAGCGAAGCGAGATGCGGGTCCCCCCGGCCGAAGGACGGGGGGACCCTCGGCTCCCCCGAGCCCTCGGCCGTCGACCACTGGTCCGTCCCGTTGGTCGACGCGATCCACGCGGCGGCCCGCGGTGAGACGGTGCGGGCACCCCGAGTGGCCGAGGGGCTCGTCGCCCGGATGCGCCGGCCCGCCCAGGCCCCGCTCACAGCCGGCGAGGCGGACGTTCCGAACGGGCCCAGCAACTCGCCGTCCACACCGGCTGGTTGCTCAACGGCACCCGAGGCGGACTGTTCGCCGGGCTCACCCCGGACGCCCTGCGACCGGCCGCCGCGCACACCGCCGACGACGGGCCGCTACCGCTGATCGCCGACGGCGCGCTGCACACCGAACGGCCCAGCAGTCGAACAGCTGCCCCCTTGTGACGCGTTCTCGTGTCTCGGTGCGCAGGCGTACCGTGACGGGCACGCTGCCGTGCCGCAGGGCGTTGCCCACGAGGTTGGCGATCACGATGTCGAAGCGGCGCGGGTCGAGCCGGGCACGGATGCCGTCGGGGAGTTCGGTGCGGACCCGGTCGTCGGTCCAGTGCCGGTTGGCGAGGGTCTTGCGGATGGCCTCGGCCACGTCGACCTCGTCGGCGTTCAGTTCGGCCGCGCGTGCGTCGAAGCGGGAGATCTCCATCAGGTCCTCGACGAGGACGGCGAGCTTTCCGGTCTCGGCGCTGACCAGCCGTACCGCCCGGGCGGTGTCGGCGTCCAGACTGTCCGCGTCCTCGTCGAGGACCTCGGTGACGGCGAGCATTCCGGCGAGGGGGGTACGCAGTTCGTGCGAGACGTCGGAGGCGAAACGGCGGGCGCGCTCCTCGGCCTCGCGCAGTTCCCGTACGGAGCGCTCGAGTTCGCCCGCCGACTCGTTGAAGGTGCGTGCCAGGTCCGCCAGTTCGTCGCTGCCGCGCACCGGAATCCGGGTGTCGAGTCTGCCGCTGCCCATGCTCCGAGCCGCCTGGCGCAGTTCCCGCACCGGGCGCAGCACACTGCGCGCGGCGATCAGGCCGGGTATCAGCGCGACGGCGAGGCCGGGCAGGGCGCCGTCCCGGGCGGCCATGAGGAGGGCGTCGACGTTGACCTGCTCGTCGGTCATCCGCATGACGGCGTAGAGGACGAGTCCGCTGGGCAGCACGCTGTCCGGGCTTGCCTTGAAGACCATGGGCATGGCGATGGTCAGGTAGGGGACGCCGTCCTTGACGACCCGCTCGAAGCTGCCGTGGGGGTTGGCCCGCGCGGCGCGACGCAGTTCGGGTGTGATGACGTTGACATCCTCCCCCTCTTAAAAGAGGGGGATTCCAACCCAGTTGGGTTGAGGTTCACGGGCGCTCGAACGGCTGGTGGCCGCTGTCGCCCCTCCGGCACCGGCTGTTCGCCGGGGGCGGGGGATCCCGCCCTGTCCTGCCGCGACGTTGGTTGCTGCGTTGGTGTCCGCGTTGCAGGTGAAGCCGCAGGACACGCACTCGAAGTCAGCTTGGCTCTTGCGTGACTTCTTCTCGATCCATCCGCAGGCGCTGCACCGCAGGGAGGTGTAGGGGGCGGGAACATCCTCGACCCGGCCGGGGGCTTTGTGCTCGGTGCGCTGCCGGAGCAGGCCCCAGCCCTGGGCGAGGATCGACCGGTTCAGGCCGGACTTCTGCGCCACGTTCTTGCCGGGCTGCTCCACGGTTCCCTTCGCGGAGCGGGACATGTTCTTGATGTTCAGCTTCTCGAACCGGACAAGGTCGTAGGAGCGGGCGAGCATGGTGCTGGTCTTCTCGCACCAGTCCTTACGCCGGTTCGCCTCCCGCGCCTTGAGCTTGGCGACCTTCGCGTACTCGGCCGCCTTCTCCGGGCTGCCCTTCTCGGCTCGTGCTGCGCGCCGCTCGTGCTTGCGGATCTTCGCCCGCTCTTTGGTGGTGAGATGCGGGCAGTTCGGCGTCCGGCCGTCCGACAGGGCGGCGGTGATCGTGACACCCCGGTCGATGCCGATCACCTCCCCCGTGCCGGGCGCCGGGGTCGGCTCAGGGATGACGGCGAACGCAATGTGCCACTGCCCGTTGCGAAAGGTGACCCTGAACGTCTTCGCGTCGGGCAGCGTCCCACCTTTGCCCTTGGCGCTGAGGCGGAACCGGACCCAGCCGCAGCCGGGCACCTTGACCTGAGCCCACCGCCGGTTGAGCCTGTGCACGACTACCGACCGGCCCATGACCTGCTTGCCGGTCTTCGCGTTCAGCTTCGGCGACCCGTCCGCGCTGTACTCCGGTACGCGGTCGGTGCCGATGACCCGGAAGCCTTCATGCTTGTACTTCTTGCGCCAGGTTGGCTCACCAAACCCGGACGTGAAGCGGGCGTTCCTGGCCTTGGCGAAGTCCTTCAGCGCCTGCTGCTGCACATCCGCGTTCCCCGAGCCCAGCCATTCGTTCTCCCGCCGGGCCTCGGTGAGCTGACGGCACTGCTCCGCGAAACCGGGCGCGCTCTTGCGCCCCTGGCGCCAGTGCGAGTGCTGCTCGACGGCAAGGTTCCAGACGTACCGGGCGTGCGCGCAGTGCGTGAGCATCTGCTCGGCCTGCGCGGGCGTCGGATACATCCGGAAACGCGACATGCCACGAAACTAGCCACCCCGCTCCCCTCTCGCGCACGCCTTCGATCAACATCACCCATGAGAGTGACCGGCACGCTTTTTGCCTTCCACGGCAACCCCCGACCACAGCACCCTCAACCGCTGGCACCACGAACGGCTCGAGGCCGAACTCACCGCCGTAGCTCCCGAGACGCCGAATCGCCCCGGCGGCGATTCGGCCTCCCCTGCCCGGCAAGCAAGGCGGAGACTAAGGTGACGCCCAGCGCCGACGACCGCGCCGTCACGGTCACTGTCACGCCCACGGGAGAACGGACCCCGGCGGGCGAACCCGTACGCGTCACGGCCTCAGGCGGCACCCTCACCTCGGTGACCGTCACCGACACCGAGGGCCACAAGCTCGCCGGCAAGGTCGCCGCTGACGGCCGGTCATGGGTCTCCGTCCGCAAGGCGGTACCCGGCGCGGCATACGCGGTGACGGCCACGACCCGGACCGATGGCGGAACCGCGAAAACCACCGAAGCGGCCTTCACCACGGCTCCGGCGGACAAGGTCAACAAGGTCGACTGGCGACCGGGCACCGGCACCGGCACCGGCACCACCGTCGGCGTCGCCCAGCCGATCTCCCTGGTCTTCGACCATCCCGTCAAGAACCGGGCCGAGGTCGAGAAGCAGCTCAGGATCACCACCTCGAACCACACCGAGGGTTCCTGGGGCTGGATACGCGACTGGTCGGGCAGGGACCGGGTGGACTGGCGGCCCAAGTCGTACTGGAAGCCCGGGACCAAGGTCACTCTGAACGCCGAGTTGAACGGCACCGACTCGGGCGCGGCCGGCGGCTGGTTCGTACGCGACTACACGACCACCTTCACCATCGGTGCCCGGCAGATCGTCGAGGTGGACCTCGACAGGCACCAACTCACGCTCGTCCGCGACGGTGAGACGGTCCGGCGCATACCGGTCTCCGGCGGCACGCCCGGCGGTGACAAGCGCTCCTGGCGCGGAACCGCCGTGCTCATGGCCAAGGAGGGCACGATCAACATGAACTCCGAGACGGTGGGCCTGGCCGACGCGTACAACAAGATGGTCGACTACTCGATGCGGCTGACCTGGTCGGGCATGTACGCGCACGCCGCCCCGTGGAACGCCCGCTGGTTCGGCAACGCCAACCGGAGTTCCGGATGCATAGGCATGAGCGACGCGGACGCGGCCTGGTTCTACGGGCAGGTGCGGCCGGGCAACCCGTTCGAGATCACCGGCAAGGACACCAAGGGCGTGGTCGCACCCGGGAACGGATTCGGCGCGTGGAACCTCTCGTGGACCGAGTGGCAGCAGAAGAGCGCGCTGCGCTGATGCCCCGTGGTGCCGGCGATGCCGTCGTCGGCATCACGGGGTCGAGGAGGGACTCCGCAACCCCACGCGGGCCTCGTCCGTCTGACACTTCATGCATATAGACGTCAGGCGTGGGCTCCGTGCCGGAACCGTCGTCGGATCCCTGCTCGCCGCCCTGCTCCTCATCACCGGGTGCACGTCGACGGACACGAGACGGGCCACGGCCCCGCCCACCGCGAAGGGCCCCGGCGGGAACGGGGGGCTGCTGGTGGGGGCGCGCTGGTACGTGCAGTGGGTCACCGTCGGCGGGCGGGCGACGACCGCGCCGCCCCGTGCCGCCGCCTGGGTCGAGTTCGGCTACGACAACACGACCGAGGGCAGTTACGGATGCACCCCGTTCAAGGCGGCGACCACGGTCACCGAGACAGCGCTCACCGTGGGCGAGAGAACCGAGGGGACAGCCCCGACCGGGCGGTGCCCGGCGTCGTATCGAGCCTTCGAGGGGAAGCTGCGGAAGCTCTTCAGCGGGCCGCTCACCATCAACCGGCGCGTCGACAGCCTGACGATGGACCTGAAGAACCAGCGGGGCGACTACGTCGCGGTGAAACTGATGCGGCCCGAGGGGCTCTTCGGCTCCCGATGGCGGCTGGACCATCTGGTCGTGTCCGACACCATCCTGCCGGTCGTCGGCGGCAACGAGGTGTACTACGTCTTCCACCGGAACGGCACGGTCACCGGCAAGGCCGGCTGCAACGACTTCATCGGCAGGGCCACCTTCGACGGCGACGTCCTCTCGATGTACCGGCTCACCCGGACCACCCACCGGATCTGCTTGAAAGAGCTCATGGACCAGGAGCAGCGTCTGCTGACGGACGAGAAGAACCCGCGTCGGTTGCGGTACGGCAGCGCCCCCCTGCACCACTCCTTCGAGGCCGTCGACGGCAACAGCCCCGCGGACTACTTCGGGTACGGCTGGACGGCGATGTCCGACAACTAGGGGGCGTTTGCGGTCGCTCGGCGCGCGCCGAGCGCAGTCGCGGGGATCAGCGCGACTCGTGAAGGCTGTCTCACGGCGAAATCCTCGGACTAATCTGATCCCCCTGAACAGCCTTTCGAAGGCACGGCGCGTGGAAAAGGTGACGGGTGATGCCGCTGAGGCCCGGTGATGTGGAGTCCATAGGCGGATACGCGCTGATCGACCGGCTCGGCAGTGGCGGCATGGGCGTCGTCTATCTGGGCCGTTCGGCCTCGGGACGGCAGGTCGCGGTCAAGGTCGTGCACCCGCCGTACGCGCAGGACGAGGAGTTCCGGACGCGCTTCAGACAGGAGGTAGCGGCGGCCCGCCGGGTCAGCGGTGCGTTCACGGCCCCGGTGGTGGACGCCGATCCGGACGCCGAGCAGCCGTGGATGGCGACGCTGTATGTGCCGGGCCGCACCCTGTCGGATGTCGTGGCCGAGGACGGCCCGCTGAGCGGAGGTGAGTTGCGCACGCTCGCGCTCGGCCTCGTCGAGGCGCTGCGGGACATCCACCAGGCGGGTGTGGTGCACCGTGATCTGAAGCCGAGCAATGTCCTGATGGCCGAGGACGGGCCCCGCGTCATCGACTTCGGCGTCTCGCACGCCGTCGACAACGAAGCCCTCACCGTGACGGGGCGGTTGATCGGCACCCCGCCCTTCATGTCGCCGGAGCAGTTCAGCTCGCCGCGGGAAGTGACCGCTGCGTCGGACGTGTTCTCTCTCGGTTCCCTGCTGGTGTACGCGGCCACCGGTACCCGTCCGTTCGACGGAAGCAGTCCGTACCTGACGGGCTATCAGGTGATGTTCGAGGCTCCGGCCCTGGACGGGGTCACCGAACCGCTCCGGAGCATCGCCGAACTCTGTCTGGCCAAGGATCCGGCCGGCCGGCCCGCACTTGCCGAACTGCACCGGATGCTTCTGACGCTGCCCGATGCCACCACCCCCGTCGCGCCGGGAGCGGCCGACTCAGCCCGCCCCAGTCGCCAGGCTTCCGGGACACGCCCTGTCCCCACCGGGGGTGAGGAGCGCGCGGACAGAACCCTGGCCGGTCACGGACGTCGAGGACGGCGCGTCCTCATCGCCCTCGCCGCGGCCCTGGTCGTCACCGGGCTGAGCATCACGGTGGTGAAGACAGTGCAGACGTCGACGGGAACCGGGGCGCACCGGAACGACAGTTCCCAGTCGACCACCGCGCCCACCGCGCCTGCCACCGCACCCTCGTCCGTCTCCGCCGCGACAGTGACTCCACCGCCGAAGCACGTGCCGTGGGACTACCAGATCGGCGGCGCGTACGCCCTGCCGGACGGCGTCCGGGTAGTCAGTCGCAGCCACGAGGACGCGGCCGCGCCAGGCGCGTACAACATCTGCAATTTCAACGCCTTCCAGGCACAGGAGAACGCGGAGGGAGACTGGGACTCCGACCTGCTGCTGCGCGACGCCAACGGGGATGTGGTCTACGACAAGGACTGGGGCGAGGCGGTCCTGGACATCCGCACGGAGGCAAAGCGGCAGCGCATCGCTTCGAAGGTGAATGTCTGGATCGGCGAGTGCGCGACCAAGGGTTACAAGGCCGTCGAGCCCGACAACTACGACACGTTCACCCGCTTCCCGGACTACCTCACAGCCGGTCAGGCCACGGCGTTCATGAAGCTACTGGTGGCGCACGCCCATGCGAAGGGCCTGGCCGTCGCCCAGAAGAACACCCTGGAGCTGGTGTCCGAGCGTGCGTCCGTGGGCCTGGACTTCGCCGTGGTGGAGGAGTGCGGCAAGTGGAACGAGTGCGACGAGTTCGCCGAAGCGTTCGACAACAGTGTGCTCGTCGTCGAATACACGGCGAAGGGCCATTCGACCGCGTGCTCCGGCTGGAGCAGCACACTGAGCATCGTCCGCCGCGACCAGAATGTCGTACCCAAGGGCGTGAACAGCCATCTCCGCGAAACCTGCGGACGTCGAACCCGCTGAACGACGGGACCGATCGCGAAGAACTCACCCCGACGACATGGCTACCGTCTCGGCGGTGTCCATCCCGGGCAGACCGTGTCGCGGAGCCTGCTCCGATCCACCTCCGGCCCGCCTCCGACCGAGTTGCCGACACGAGGCCATGGCGGTGACCTGGGCCAGCTCAGTGGTGGGCGTGGACGACCGCGTGGCCCTTGCCGCGGCCGATCATCCACTTGTTGACCGGGGTCGTGATCAGGAAGGCGACGCCGAATCCGCCGAGCAGCGCGGACCAGAACAGCCCGTCCGCCAGATGGGCGTCCATCGCGCCCGGCGTGAGGGCGATGATCGCGTTGTCCACGAACTCCATCACCGCGATCGAGACCGTGTCGGCGGCCAGCGCCACCTTGATCGCGGCCCTCAGGTTCAGGCCCGCCCGGAGGACCGCGAACAGGGTGAACGAGTAGCCGAAGAGGAACGCGAGCCCGATCGCCAGGACCATGGTGGGCACATTGCCCCACAGCAGGGCGGTGCCGATCACCATGCCGAGGATCTCGCCGATGGCGCACCCGGTCAGGCAGTGCAGCGTCGCCTTCGCAGCCGTACCCCAGGACGCTCCGGCGTGCCCGCCCTGGTGCGCCGCCTGGTCGGCGGAAGCGTGGTGGCCCGCGTGAGTGGCGTGGTCGTGCGTCGTTCCGGTGTGGTGAGCGCTGTCATCCATGACCTTCATCCCCAATCCCGTCCAGTGTGACCCGTTCCGTGGCCGGCCCACACCAGGAACGTATACCCCCTAGGGGTATCCATCAAGGGGGAGTGAGGAGAACCCCTGAAGCGGTCCGAGCCGGCGTCGGACACCCATGACGCCGTGCGGCGGGCCAGGCGCGTCACCGGCCAGTGGCCGCGATCCATGGACCCTCTGAGAACTCTGGCGCCCCGAGACGTACTAGGGGTCCTGGAAGCTGATGACTTCGAGGTGACGCAGCCGGGCGCACAGCGGCCGACGACCGTCCCCGTGTCAGCCCGCCCGAGCGGGACAACGGGAAGAGTGGATATGGGAACTCTTGCTCTGAGCTGGTCCATCGCGGCGGTGGCGACCCTCGTTGCCGCCGTGAGCGCGGTCCGGGTGATGACCACCAGAGGCGAGGCCCGGTTCGCGGCGGGCGGTGACCTGCTGATGGGTCTGTCCATGGCCGTGATGGCCCTGCCCATGACAGTGGCCTGGTACGCGGAGTACGGCCTGTGGTGGTCGGCGGCGTTCGCCGTCATGGGGCTCGGTGGTGTCGCGCTGGCCGTCAAGCACACGCGCGAGTGCGGCTGGGCGTACGGCCGCCACTGGGTACACCTCATCGTCGGCAGCTTCGGCATGGTGATCATGACACTGGCGATGACGAGCACGTCCTCCGGGACCGTGCTCGCCCTGGGCCACGGTCACGCCATGGCCGGAATGCCGGGCATGGACCACACGGGAGGCGCGCAGCACGCCGCAGGAATGGAGCACTCCGCCGGCATGGAGCACTCCGCCGGCATGGAGTCCATGCCGGGCATGACCGCCCATGCCGCCACCGCCGGGGCCGACACCTCGTCGTCCGCGATCTGGCGCTGGGTGATCGCCGCGCTCGCCCTCTACTTCCTGTTGTCGATCGCCGCGTCCGTGTGGACGCGCGTGCGCGGTGAGAAGAGGAGCGGTACGAAACCGAACAGCCACGCCGACGGCCGCGAGAGCGGTCGGCGGGACAGCTGGGCCCGCTGGCTGCTGACCATGCCGGACACGGTCGTCGTGTACCTGGCGTCATTGTCGCTCTCCGCGTGGGACAGGACCCGCCCGGCGGAGCGTGGTCGACACAGCGGCCGGCGCCGCCGGATCGGCGCCGCTCCCGAGGCGGCCCTCGCCGCTCATATCGGCATGGGCGGAACCATGTCCGCCATGCTGCTGATGATGGCCGCCTGACAGGGAGTGCACGGCACGATCACGGACCTGCTGGCCGAGGCGGTGCGAACCGGCGATGTGCGGGACGACATCCCACCCGACGAACTCTCCGGGACCTACTGATAGGAGTAGCCCAGGACGGTGATGTCCTTGACGGTGTCGGTGGTGAGGCCGCCGGCGGCCGGGGTCCACCAGGGGTCGAGGCCGGCGTCGGCGCCGGTGACGTCGGGGCCGCCGCTGTGGGTCAGCTGCCACTGGTCCCAGATACGGTCCACGTTGGCGTGCAGCAGGAAGAAGATCGGGTCGCGCGACGAGGTCATGGGCTGGCTGAGCGTCCCACGGCACCAGTTGTGCACATTGTTGTGGGCGACGATTTCCAAGCCGTTCGGCTGTACTCCGGCCATCGCTCTTCCGAACGTGAAGGCGGTGTACGTGGGCCGGGCCAGGAGCCCGTCGATGGTCGCCTGGGTCGGCAGACCGCTGGTCGCGGGAGTCGGCCGGGTGACGCCGCTGGGCTTCCACACCCAGTCGGGGCGGGCGTGGTCGTTGGCGTAGTCCCAGTAGGGAACCGTGACCGCCGGGTCGACCGAGCGGAGCAGATCCTCGAACTTCAGGCAGTAGGCGCGATGCCAGGGCAGGAAACGCAGGGTGGCGACGGGCCCCATCCCGTGCATCGTGTGGTGCCGGTGGCTCATGTCCTCGTGGTCGGCCACGAGTTGTTTGTACGCCGGCTTGCCATCGAGCTTACGCAGCACCTCGTTGAACCGGTCCCGCTCGGCGGTGCTCAACTGCCGGTGGTCCTTGCGTACCCGCTGGGAGGCCCGCACGAGCCTCGCCACCAGGGAGCGGAGATCATGCTCCGTCACCATGGGCGCGGGCATCGGCGCCGTCCCGGCGACCACGTTCCACCCGGCTTCGCCGAGCCCGGCCGGGGCCATGTGAGCGGCAGGGCCGGCCGCCGTCGGCGCGGGCGGCGGCGTGACCGGCGCGGCGGGCAGCCCGTCCGTCATCATCCGGTTCAGGCGCAGACCGACCTCCTCGTTGTCGATGAGCTGGCCAGGCTCCCATTCCGAGGCGATCTCGAACGCGACCGCGGCAGTGGGGAAGCCTTCTGCCACCGCCGGCGCCACCTTTTTGGGACTCATACGCTGTTCACTCCTCACTCCCGGCTACCCACACCTCTTCCGGTCGGGCCACCCCACCCACTCTGGGCGGAACCCCTCCGGACGGCGACCGCAGCGAGCCGAACGGACCAGCGGGCAGGGCTAGGGCCGCGCAGCCCTGATTCCAACTACTCGGTTGACGCACCGGGTTGGGAAGTGATCGGCGACCGAGGCGCTCTCACGGGGGGGAAGAGGACATGCGCTTGCGGCGGATGGTCCCTGTTGGTGCGGTTGTCGTTGCTCCGGTGACGGGCAGCGCATGCACGAGCGACAGCTCACCGAGTGATTCGGCTTCACCGACCACCGGTAGCGGTGGGGAGGCGGCATCCGCTTTGCCGAGCGGCTGGCCGAGGTGGCGGACCGACACGGTGCCACCGCGCACCAGACAGGCCTGGCCTGGCTGCTGGCCTCCTCCCCGGCTGTACGTGTCCCGGGGAGCGGGCGCGTGAGGCCGGCCGGGGGTGTGGCGAAAGTCCCGCACAGCACCCCCTGGCGGGTCCCCTGGCAGGTCAGCCGAGCCACGCCTCGACCTTGTCGGGGTTCGCCTCGACCCACTTCTTCGCCGCCGCCTCCGGTGTCATCTTGGCGAGCGCGATGTCCTTGGCGATGGTGTTCTGGTCGGTGTTGGTCCACTTGAAGTTCTTCACCAGGTCGTAGGCCGGGCTGCCGGACTGTGCGAACCGGGTGCTGACGATCTTGTCGAGGTCGAACACGGGATAGTCGCAGGCGACCTTCGCCGGGTCCGCGTCGCAGCCTGCCGTGTGCTTGGGCAGGTCGATGTGGACCAGCGGCACCTCCGAGAAGAACCACTGCGGCTCGTAGAAGTAACCGATCACCCACTTCTTGTTCTTCTCGGCGTCCCGGAATGCCTGGATCAGCGCGGTCTCGCTGCCCGCGTACACCACCTTGAAGTCCAGCTTCAGGTTCTTCACCAGGGACTCGTCGTTGGTCTGGTACGACGGGTCGCCGTCGAGGAGCTGGCCCTTGCTGCCCGACTCGGAGGTCTTGAAGTTCGAGGCGTACTTGTTGAGGTTCTTCCAGTCGGTGATGTCCGGATACTTCTTCGCGATCCACGGGGGGATGTACCAGCCGATGATTCCCTTGTTGCCGGTCGGGCCGAGGTTGACGGCGGTCTTCTGCTCGGTGATGTATTTCTTCTTCAGGTCGTCGTGGCCCCAGTTCTCCAGGATGGCGTCGACCTCGCCCGTCTCGAACCCCTGCCAGCCGATCTCGGCCTTCAGGTCTTTCTTGACGACCTCGCAGCCGAGTTCCTTCTCCGCGACGTAGGCCACGACCGCCGCGTTCGCCTCGTAGCCCACCCACGGGTTGACCGCGAGGTTGAAGGTGCCGCACTTGCCCGAGTCGCCGGCCGCCACGGCGGAGTCGTCGCCGACCTTCGCCCCACCACAGGCGGTCAGGGTGAGACCGAGTACGGCCATCCCCGCCGCGCCGGAACGCCACTGTCCTGCTCTCTTCGCCATGGTCCTGCTCCTTATAGAGGTCACGTCATGTCCAGGGCGCACCGGAACCCCACATTGCCGGTTGCCGAGTCCGGGAAAAGGCCCTGCCGCGCGGCGACCCGGTAGCGGCGGCAGTAGGAGGCGTGACAGAGGTAGGAGCCGCCCTTGGCGACGCGCTGCCCGCCACCGAAGGCGTCCTCGCACCATTCCCAGACGTTGCCGGTGGCGTTGTACAGGCCGAAGCCGCCTGGCTCGTAGGCGTCGACCGGACAGGTGCCGTACCAGGCGTCGGCCGTCGGGTGCCGGTTCGGGAAGTCGCCCTGCCACACGTTCATCCGGGGACGGCCGCCCGGCTCGAACTCGTCGCCCCAGGGGAACACCTTCGCGTGCAGCCCGCCGCGGGCGGCGCGTTCCCATTCCGCCTCGGCGGGCAGGCGTTTGCCCGCCCAGGCGCAGTAGGCGCGGGCGTCGTCCCAGTCGACATGGACGACCGGATGATCCGCCCGGTCCTCCCAGGTGGAGTGCGGCCCGTCGGGACGACGCCAGTCGGCGCCCTCGACCTGTCGCCACCAAGGCGCGGCCGCCACCCCCCGGGTGGGCGGGAAGTCGTCCGGGAGCAACCCGGCGAACACGAACGACCAGCCGATCCGCTCGGCGGAGGTGCGGTACCCGGTGTCAGCGGTGAAGCGTGCGAACTGTGCGTTGGACACCGCGCAGGCGTCGATCCAGAAGGCGTCGACGTACACCGTGCGCACCGGGCCCTCCCCGTCTGCCGGGTAGGAGAGCGGGTCCTCGCTGCCCATGAGGAACTCTCCGGCGGGGACGGCCACCATGCCCTCGGTGGCCGCCGGGAGAACGGCGGTCTGCCGGAGTTCCGGTGTCCGGTCCGCCGCCCGGTCGCCGGACGGCGTGCAGCAGCTCACTGCGCCCCCATGACGCGCCGGTGCAGTCCGCCGTCGCACTCGGACGATTCGGCGCTCCGGGCGTCCACATCGACGCGCACCGTGCGAATGGTCCCGGTGAACTCGTTGTCGAGGACGGCGTAGTCGTCGGTCACCGGTGTACTCAGGTCCACTCCGACGTCGAGTGTCTCGTCGAAGGAGAAGTAGTACGCGATGGTCCGCTCGATGCGTCCGGTCGCGTGCTTCTCTCCGTCCACCAGGAGGGTGGCGGTCCCGCCCTTGCCGAGTCCTCCGCCGTCGTAGTCGAACTCGAGCCGGATCTCGTGCCGTCCCGGTGGCAGGGGTTCGCCGCCGCGCACGGTGTACAGGCTCATGCCGAAGTAGTTGTAGGCATAGGCCGGCCTGCCCTCGGTGAAGTACAGCGTCCAGCCGCCGAATCGGCCGCCCTGCGCGATGATCACGCCCTCGGCCGCAGTCTCCGGCAACTCGACGTCCGCCGTGATGCTGTGCGAGCGGTTCTTGACGTTGGGTGTGGTCTCCTCGGTGAACCGCCGCATTCCCGCGCGATAGGTGACGGACGTCCGGTCACCGAGCAGATCGATACGGCCGGCCATGGCCGGGTTCTCCCGCTCGGTGACCCGGTCGTCCAGGGGGAAGACCTGGTACTTCGCCGCCTCGATCAGGAACAGGTCCTGCAGCCGGCGCAGTTTCTCGGGGTGTTCGGCGGCGAGGTCGCGCGCCTGGCTCCAGTCCTCGCGCAGGTCGTAGAGCTCCCAGACGTCGTCGGCGAACCTCCGGTGCTTGTCCGGCACCATCTCCCAGGGGATGCCGTGCCGGGTGACCGCCATCCAGCCCTCGTGGTAGATGCCCCGGTTGCCGCACATCTCGAAGTACTGGGTACGGCGATGCTCGGGAGCGTGGGGATCGGCGAGCGTCCGCCGCATGCTCGTGCCCTCGACGGGCTGCTGCGGAACCCCGTCCACGCTGAACGGTGCCGGGACTCCCACACAGTCCAGGATCGTCGGCAGCACGTCGATCACATGCGAGAACTGGTGGCGCAGGCCGCCGCGCTCGGGGATCCCCCGCGGCCAGTGCAGGATCATGCCGTCCCGGGTGCCGCCGAAGTGCGAGGCCACCTGCTTCGTCCACTGGTAGGGGGTGTTCAGCGCCAGCGCCCAGCCCGCCGGGGCGATCGGGTAGCTGAGCGGGCCGCCGATCTCGTCGATGTGGTCGATCATCTCGTCCGGGTCGTCCACCACGCCGTGGCCCAGCCGGTGCTCGACGATCGTCCCTTCGATGCCGCCTTCGCCCGAGGCGCCGTTGTCGCCCAGGATGTAGAGGAAGAGGGTGTTGTCCAGTTCGCCGAGTTCCTCCAGCGCGTCGACGAACCTGCCGACCTGCACGTCGGCGTGTTCGGTGAACCCGGCGAACGTCTCCATGAACCTGGCCGCCAGCCGGTGCTGGTTGTCGGTGAGTTCGTCCCAGTGGGGAACGCCCTCGGCCCATGCCGCGAGTTCCGTCTCCGGGGGGACGACTCCGAGTTCCTTCTGCCGCTCGAGGGTCAGTTCACGCTGCCGGTCCCAGCCGTGATCGAACCGTCCGCGGTACTTCTCCTGCCATTCCCGGCCGACGTGCAGCGGCGCGTGCGCGGCACCCAGCGCGAGGTAGGTGAAGAACGGCCGGTCGGGGGTCAGCGTGCGCTGGGTGCGCACCCAGTCGATGGCGTGGTCGACGAGGTCCTCGGACAGGTGGTAGCCGTCCTCGGGCCGGCGATCCGGCTCGACCGGAGTGGTGCCCTGGTACAGCAGCGGGTACCAGTGGTTCATCTCGGCGCCCATGAACCCGTAGAAGGTGTCGAACCCCTCACCGGTGGGCCAGCGGTCGAACGGCCCGACCGCGCTGATCTCCCGCGGCGGGGTCTGGTGCCATTTGCCGAAGGCGGCCGTGCTGTAGCCGTTGCCTTGCAGGATCTGGGCCATGGTCGCCGCGCTGCGCGGCCGGAACCCGTTGTACCCGGGGGCCGCGGTGGTCATCTCGGTGGTGCCGCCCATGCCCACCGAGTGATGGTTGCGCCCGGTCAGCAGGGCCTGCCGGGTAGGCGAGCACAGGGCGGTCACGTGAAAGCGGGTGTAGCGCAGCCCGTTGTCGGCGAGCCGCTGCGCGGCCGGCATCTCGCACGGTCCGCCGAAGGCACTGGAGGTGCCGAATCCGAGGTCGTCGACCAGCACGATCACCACGTTCGGTGCGTCCGCGGGCGGCGGGACCGGGCCGATGGGAGTGAAGGGGGTCGCCTGGTCGTGGACGTCCATCGTGGTCGTCAGCGGGCGGCTGGTGTCGGGGCGCGGAAGTATGTGCCGTCCGCCGTCGAATTCATTCATTCATTTCTCCGATTCGCTGCCCCGGAAAAGTCTCAGTTGTCACCGAGGCCGGTCAACAAGTCACCTTGAATTCCCGCGAACCAGTTTTGAATGAAGGCAATAGAAAACTTCTATACCTGCTGGACGATCAGTCCCGGGCCAGGTCCACGAACGCCTGGGCCGCGGGGGACAGCGGACCCGACCGCCACACCAGTCGGCCGTGGCGCAGCAGCCGCGGCCGGTGGGACAGCATCCGGGCCCCGCGCAGCGCGGCGTCCCGGGCCATGGAAGCGGGCAGCAGGGAGGCACCGACGCCGGAGAGGACCAGCGGCACGATCATCGCGCGGTGCGCGGTCTCCACCGCGATCCGCGGTGCGACGCCCAGCGCGGTGCACAGGTCGTCCACCGCCGCCCGGGTCTCGGTGCCCGGCGGTGTCACGATCAGGTCCAGCGCCGCCAGTTCGCGCGAGGTGATGGTGTCGCCTGCCGGATGCGGGTGGTCCGCGGGCAGCACGACGTGCATCTCCTGCGCCGGCAGGTCGATCCCGCGGAGGTCCGCCGTGCTCACCGAGGCGTCCACCAGACCGAGTTCGCACGTCCCGGCCGCGACCATGTGCGCCACGGCAGGTCCCCGCTCCGGGTCCATGACGCGCACGGAGACCTTCGGATGCGCGTGATGGAAGCGCCCCAGCATGCCGGCGAGCGGATCGACCGACAGGGTCGTCTGCGAAACGATGTCGAGCCGGCCGCCGCTGAGCCCGAGGACCTCCCGGACCGATGAGCCGGCCGTGGACAGGTCGCGCAGCACCTGCTGGGCCGGCCGGACCAGCGCCTCACCGGCCGCGGTGAGGGCGACGCCGTGCGGGAGGCGGTGAAAGAGCCTTCCGCCGAATTCGCGTTCCAGGGACCGGATCGCATGCGACAGCGAGGGCTGCGCGACATGGAGCGCGATGGCCGCGGCCGTGAATCCGCCGTGCTCGACCACGGCGAGAAAGTACTCCAGCTGACGTCGCTCCATCGGGTCTCCGTAGTAGGTCCGCGATTTTGGGCGGCTCAGCGGGGTGAAGGACTCGGTGGCGGTCAGGCGGCCGCGTTTTCCGTGGGCTCCGGCTCGCCGGCTGGGTCCAGTATCTGCCGTACGCGGCGCACGCCGTCGTGGTGGATGGAGTACCAGACCCACGTGCCGCGGCGCTCGCGGTCCAGCAGACCGGCGTCGGTCATGACCTTCAGGTGGTGGCTGACGGTCGGCTGGCGCAGCCCGAGGCATGCGGTGAGGTCGCAGACGCACGCCTCGCCCTGGGGAGCGCGCTCGATGAGCCGGAACAGCTGCAGCCGGGTGGGGTCGGCTATGGCCTTCAGCATGGTGGCCAGCCGCTCGGCCTCGTCGCGGTCGATCAGGAGGCAGGCCAGCGAGGGAGCACAACCTGCCGCCTCACCCTCCTCCGCCTCCGACGCCGCGTCATACATAGTGATGCTCATCTATTCAGGCTAAGCATCGATCAGACGTTCCCTGGACGCCCGAAGATTCACCCCGCCACTTGTTCACCCAGCGTTCACCTTCCTTCGGGCGGGAACGCTGTCGCTGTCCTCCCGTCCGCACTCCAGCCGGTAGCCCATGCCGGCCTTGGTCAGTTCGCGGCGGCTGACGACCTTGTCGGGGCGCTCCATGAGGTAGCGCAGCTGCGGGAACTCGCGGACCGGCAACAGAAGCGACCGGCCACGTACGAAGACGTGGAATCCGGGGATGTCGAGCTCGATGTCACCGGCCACGAGTGTCTGCGCGGCGTCGGCCTCGGGGACGGCCGCGGGGGTGTTGTGGAAGTCCTGTGCGGTGCCCGCGCCCGCCGCGGAAGCGGTTGGTGTCACAGCCGGTGTGTGCCGGGCGCCGTGGTTGCCGTGCGGGACGGCTCCGGCCTCCTGGGCCGCCGTCGCCTCTGCCGCGCCGTCGGGTCCGGCGCCGACGATGGCCGGTACCGGATGGAGTGTGGCGATCAGCACGGTGACCTGTACGGCCCCCACCACCGGCAGTGGGGCGCCGACTAGAGCAGGGCTTCGGCGCCGTCGTGGCAGACCAGGGTCCGTACGCCTGCCGCCGTGAAGCGGGCCAAGGCCCTCCGGGCGATCTCAGGGTCCGGTTCGGCCAGCAGCAGGTCGGGGGGATTGCCACTCGTCAGCGCCTCCGGGACCGCTGTCACCAGCCGTCTCCGGTGGCTGATGTGGCTCGGGTGTCAGCCGTAGTACTCCTGCGTGTGGTGCGCAAAGGAGGCGGACGCCGTTCGGCAGAACGTCAGCCGAAGCGGCCGGTGATGTAGTCCTCCGTCCGCCGGTCCGCGGGGTTCTCGAAGATCTTCTCCGTGGTGTCGTACTCGACGAGCCGCCCGTGCCGTACACCCTCGGTGTCGACGTCCGCGGTGAAGAAGGCGGTGTAGTCGGAGATGCGGGCGGCCTGCTGCATGTTGTGGGTGACGATGACGATGGTGAAGTCGGCCGCCAGTTCCGCCATCAGGTCCTCGATACGGGCGGTGGCGATGGGGTCGAGCGCGGAGCAGGGCTCGTCCATGAGGATCACCTCGGGCCGCACCGCGATGGCGCGGGCGATGCACAGCCGCTGCTGCTGCCCGCCGGACAGGGCGAGCGCGCTCGACTTGAGCTTGTCCTTCACCTCGTCCCACAGGGCGGCGCTGGTCAGTGCCTCCTCGACCAGGTCGTCGAGATTGCCCTTCATACCGTTCACGCGCGGCCCGTAGGCGATGTTGTCGTAGACCGACTTGGGGAACGGGTTGGGCTTCTGGAAGACCATGCCGATGCGGCGGCGCACCTCGATGGGGTCGACCTCGGCGTCGTACAGGTTCTCGCCGTGGTAGGAGACCTTGCCGGTGACGCGGGCTCCGGGGATCAGGTCGTTCATCCTGTTCAGGCAGCGGATCACGGTGGACTTGCCGCAGCCGGACGGGCCGATCATCGCGGTGATCTGGCGGCGCCCCATGGTCATCGTGACGTCACGTACGGCCTGGTGGTCGCCGTACCAGACGTCCAGGTCGGAGATGTGGAACACCGGGTCGTCGAGGGAGGGTTCGGGGCGTCCGCGGCGGCGGTCACCGATCGCCAGGGACAGCGCGCGCCCCTCCGGAGCGGGCTTACCAGCGGGGTTGTCAGCGGGTTTACCAGCGGGGTTGTCAGCGGGCTTACCAATGGGGCTGTCAGTGGGGCTGTCGGTCATGGCGGTCACCAGCGCTTGCTGAAGCGGTTGCGCAGCCAGATCGCGGCCGCGTTCATGATCAGGAGGATGGCCAGGAGGATCACGATCCCGGCCGCGGCGAGGTGGTGGAACTCCTCGCGGGACTGGCTGATCCAGCCGAAGATCTGGATGGGCAGCACGGTGTACGCGCTCTCCAGCCCCTCCGGGTTGAACGCCACGTACGTCACCGCGCCGAGCAGCAGCAGCGGCGCGGCCTCGCCGATCGCCCGGGACAGGGCGAGGATCGAGCCGGTGGCGATACCGGGGACGGCGGCCGGGAGGACCTGCCGCCAGATCGTCTGCCACCGCGTCGCGCCGAGCGCCAGCGATGCCTGTCGGATGGACTGCGGTACGGCCCTGATGGCCTCTCTGGAGGCGATGATGACCACGGGCAGGACGAGCAGCGACAGGGTCAGCGAGGCCGTCAACACCGTGGTGCCGAGGGCGAGTTGGCGGGCCAGCAGCCCGAGTCCCAGGATGCCGTAGATGATCGAGGGCACGGCGGCCAGGTTCTGGATGTTCAGCTCGATCAACCGGTTGTACCAGCGGTTCGGATCGGCGTATTCCTCCAGGTGGATCGCCGCCATGATGCCGGTGGGCAGACAGAACAGCGCGGTGAACGCGATCACCCAGATCGTGCCGAAGATGGCGGACTGGGCGCCGGCGCGCTCGGGGCGGCGGATGGAGGGGAAGTTGTTCCACAGCCGGGAGTCCAGCCGCGGCCATGCCTCGACGAGTACGTAGGTGAGCAGTACGCCGAGGAAGATGATCCCCACGGCCAGGCAGCACAGGAGCAGCACGCGGAACGCGCTCTCGTCGGGCCGGAAGCGCGGGCCGGCGAGCTTGCGGGGCGCGGCCGGCGAGGGCGGTTCGGTGACGCGGACGTAGGTCACTCGTACACCTCCCGGTACTTGCGCACCAGGCGGATGCTGATCATGTTCATCACGAAGGTGATGACGAACAGCAGAGCGCCGACGGCGAAGATCGTCTTGTACTCGAAGGACTGCACCGGGACGTCGCCCGAGCCGGCCTGGGCGATGAAACCGGTCATGGTCTGCATCGCGTCCAGCGGATTCCAGCTGAGCACGGCCTGGTTGCCGGAAGCGATCGCGACGATCATCGTCTCGCCGATGGCGCGTGAGATGCCCAGCACGCAGGCGGCGACGATCCCGGACAGGGCGGCCGGGACGACGACGCGCACGGACACGACGCGCCTGCCCGAGCCCAGCGCGTAGGCGCCGTCCCGCAGCGCGTCCGGTACGGCGGACATGGCGTCCTCGGACAGCGAGGCGATCGTCGGGATGATCATCACGCCCATGACCAGGCCCGCCGCCAGCGCGTTCTGGAAGTCGGGGCCCGTCCCGCCCGGCCACCACTCGCGCAGCCGCGGGGTGACGAAGCTGAGCGCGAAGAAGCCGTAGACGACCGTCGGCACCCCGGCCAGCACCTCGAGCGTGGGCTTGAGGGCTTTCCGGACGCGCCGGTCGGCGTACTCGCTCAGGTAGATCGCCGCACCCAGGCCCACCGGGACGGCCACGGCCAGCGCGATGACCGTGATCAGCATCGTGGCGCTCAGCAGCGGCAGCACGCCGTACCGGGGCGAGCTGAACAGCGCCGTCCACTCGGTGCCGCCGAGGAAGTCGGCGAGGCTCACCCTCTCGAAGAACTCGACGGCGGGCGGGATCAGCGAGACCACGATGCCGACCGTCGTGGCGACGGACACCAGGGCGGCCACCAACAGCAGCCCTTGGACGGCCCGTTCGCCATAACGCGGCCTGGCCCGCCGCAGGGACCGGGGCCCGTTCCCCGCGGGGGCCTTGAGGGTTGGCGAGGTCACTTCGCCGATTCCTTCAGCTTGTCGAGGGCTTGCTCGAGCTCGGTCTCCTGCTCGCTGTTGAGCGGAATGAACTTGGCGTCCTCGGCGATGGCCTTGTTGTTCTCGACGTAGTACTCGACGAACGCCAGCACCTCTTCCCGCTCCAGCGCCTTGGCCGACGGGTAGATGAACAGCGGCCTGGACAGCGGCGCGTACTCGCCGGTCTGCGCGGCCTCGGCGCCCGGTGCCACACAGCCCTCACCATTGTCGATCTTCAGGGCCTTCAGCTTGTCGGTGTTCTCCTCGTAGTACGAGAAGCCGAAGTAGCCCAGACCGCCCCTGGAGCCCGCGACGCCCTGCACGGTGACGTTGTCGTCCTCGGACGGCGAGTAGTCGGTGCGGGAAGCGCCCTCCTCACCGTTGATCACGTCGGTGAAGTAGTCGAAGGTGCCGGAGTCGGTGCCCGCGCCGAACAGTTTCAACGGCTCGTCGGGGAACTTCGCGTCGATCTCGTTCCAGTTGTTCACCTTGGACCCGGGTTCCCAGATCTTCTTCAACTGCTGCACCGTCAGACAGTCCACCCACTCGGCGTCCTTGTTCACCACCACGGTGAGCGCGTCGTTGGCTACCTGGAACTCGTCGTAGGTGACGCCGTTCTTGTCGCAGGCGGCCTTCTCCTCGTCCTTGATCGGGCGGGAGGCGTCGGAGATGTCCGTCTCGCCGTTGCAGAACTTCTCGAAGCCGCCACCGGTGCCCGAAGTACCCACCGTGACACGGACCTTGGGCTGCTCCTCGGCGAAGAGCTCGGCCGCGGCCGTGGTCAGCGGTGCCACGGTGCTGGAGCCGTCCACCTTGACCGAGCCGGACAACTGCTCGCCGTCACCACCGCCGGTCGTGCCCGCGTCGGCACCGCCGCACGCGCTCACGGCCAGCAGCACAGCAGCCGTCAGAGCCAAGGGAGTCTGGGCCCGGCGCGACGGAGTGGGAATGTTCACGTGACTCTCGATCCTCGTGTCCGCCGGTGCCTTCCGGCCGTGTGGATGAGGTGCGCAGAGCGCGCCAAAAGGACTCTTGGATCGAATCTAGTCGATGTGGACGAAAGCCGTATGAACGACTCACCAACCGTGAACCATAGCCGTTCAACGCCGGAGAGGTCGTGCCGGACGCGTGCCGGTAATTCTCATGCGTCGATCCGCGGCACCCCCATACGATCCCTTCGCCGCCCGTACATCAGTGCGCATCAGAGCAGCGTGCGGGCGCATCCAAACGGGAGGGACCACTTGACCATGTCCTTCGGCGCGCGATCGCGTGCTGTCCTCGCTTCTCTGGGAACCCTCGGCCTGGCACTCGCCTCCGCGCCGTCCGCGAACGCGGCCGACGGGACGCCCACCACGCCCACCCAGTTGTTCAACGGCTACCGGCACTGCTCGACCGACGCGGACCGGCCCTCGTACCGCTGGGCCGGCGAAGGCCTCGTCGTCGAGGGCATCCCCGGGACCACGGACACCACCGGCAACTCCCTGGTCGGCGTGCGGTATCAGGCCTGGCCGGTCACCGACCCGACGCGGATCACGACGGTCACCCGCGACCGCGTCACCCCCGGCTTCGAGGCCCCCGTCACCCTGCCCGCCAGTGCGCTCGCCGACGGGCAGACCTACGCGTGGCAGGCGCAGACGGTGGTCGGGGACGCCGTCTCGGACTGGTCGGCCCCTTGCTATGTCACGATCGACAACACCCGCCCCGCGAACGCGCCCACCATCACCTCACCGAACTACCCGCCGGAGGAGTGGAACCAGGGCGGCGAGCCCGTCACCTTCACACTGAACGCGAACGGCGTCGACGACGTCGAGGGCTTCGAGTTCTCCTGGCAGCAGGATCTCCCGGTCATCGGCACGCCCATCGGCGACCACGGCATTCCGCAGCCCGTCGACCCGTACTCGGACACGCGCTACTTCAAGCGCGCCGACGCGCTCGGCGGTTCGGCCACGCTCAACCTGGTCCCGCCGAGGGGCTCCGGCCCGATGACCCTGTGGGTGCGGAGCCTGGACCGGGCCTACAACGGATCGGCGATCACCAGCTACACGTTCCGCGTCAGCTCCACGGCGCCCACCGTCACCCCGGCCGTCCCGTCGCCCGAGTTCGGCGAGCCGACCGAGTTCACGCTCCGGCCCGAGGCGGGACTTCAGTCGAAGAGTCCGGTCGTCAGTTACTCCGTGGAGACCGTCGGCGGTCAGAACGACAAGACCGTCGACGTCGCGGCGGCGGCGGACGGCACGGCGAAGGTGGAGCTCACGCTGGACGGCATCTACAACGAGTCCCTCCGGGTGACCAGCAAGAGCGCGAACGGCTGGGTCAGCGACGCGGCATCGTGGCACATCAGCTACGACACCACCCCGACCGTCGCCTCGGACGTCTACCCCGAGAACGGTTCGGGCGGCGGTGCGGGCGTCCCGGGCACCTTCACGTTCACGCCGAAGGTGAAGGACGTCATGAGCTACACGTACTCCTTCGACGGTGACCCGGAGGTCACGGTCGCCGCGGGCGCCGACGGCAGGGCGAGCATCGACTGGACCCCGCCGGCGGACGGTTTCCACTACGTCACGGTCTACGCGACGACCGGCTCCGGCATCCGACTGGCGCCCTACGACTACTTCTTCAGCGTGAGCTGACACCTCGTTGAGGCGCCCTGACGGCGGTCGACGGCGGTCGACGGTATGGACGACGAGGCCGCCGACAGGGCGTCGAAGGTGTCAGTGTGGGGATGCGCTTCAACTCCCCCGTAAACGGGGGAGCACTGCGCAAGATCAGGGGTGGAACGGCGGGATGGACACCGCGGTACTTGAACAGATGCTGGACGAGACCTTCGATCACGCCGTCGTGCACCACGGATACACCAGCTACCTGCGCGACTATGAGGTCGTCGTCTACGCGACTGCGGATCCCCGTACCGACGTCGAGCCCGCCTACCTGCGGTATCTCTTCCGGTACTGCGTCGAGGCCCGGTGCGAGTCGACGGTGCCGCCCGAGACCTGGCGCGTCTCCCTGGACGACCGCCTCATCGACCATGAGACCGATGTCGACCTCGACGGATACGTCTGGGGTGCGAGGTGGCACGCCTTGTACCCGGGCGCGAAGCTTCTCCCCGAGTCGGAAGCGACCCGCCGTTGGGCGCAAGCCGTCGGGATCGACTTCCACGAGGTCTGCATCGAGACCAACGCGCAGCGACTCACCCTGCTCTTCTCAGACCTACAGGTCAGCGAAGTTCCGACCGGGTACGCCCCCTTCACCGCGGACTAGACCGTGAGGTCTCGTACGGCTATGTGTTGCTGAGTCGCGCGGCGCCGAAGGAGACGTCGAAGCGGTCGCACCAGATGGTGACGCTGCTGTAGCGGGCCGGGTCCACGTCTTCGGGCAGGGTGTAGTTCTGGCTGCCTTTGTTGCCCTTGAGCTTGCCGAGGCTGACGTATGCGCCGTCGTCGAAGACGTGCCAGCCGGCGCGTCCCTCCTTCACCGGTGCGTCGGTCAGCCAGACGCGCAGGTCGGGACCGTTGCTGGTGTCGAGCCCCTCCAGGCGGACCACATGGCTGCCGTCGGCCAGCCGTACGAGTTTCACGGTGCCGGACGTCGCGTGCTCGTGGCTGATCAGTTCGCCGCTCGCCAGCGTCGTCGGGCCGGCGGGGGCCGGCGTGGAGGACATCTCGGACGACGGTGGCTGTGACGGTGACGGTGACGACGCGGGCAGCGCCTCCTGGACCGTCTCGTCCTGCCACAGCTTCCACGGCTGGAACCAGTACAGCCCGAAGCCCGCCCCGGCGACCGCGACCACCAGCACGCCGATCACCCACGGCCTGACCAGTGCGTTCCGCTTCGACCGTCCCATACCGCCCCTCCTGGAGGTCAGACTCAATCCGCCTCCCATTCAACGCACGGGAGCGGCCGTCCGGGGGTGCGTGGCGGATGACGAAACCCTTACGTCAGCGGTGTTCGGGGTTGTCCGCGCCCGGGCGGCAGCCGGCGTCCCACTGCGAGCGCTGGTTGCCGTGAGCCGGGACGCCTCCGGCGCGCTTCAGCAGGGCGGCGAGATGCATCAGGTTCCAGGTCATGAAGCTGGTGTTGCGGTTGGTGAAGTCGTTCTCCGGGCCGCCCGAGCCCGGGTCGAGGTACGACGGCCCGGGGCCGGCCGCGCCGATCCAGCCGGCGTCCGCCTGGGGCGGGATCGTGTAGCCGAGGTGCTGGAGGCTGTAAAGGACGTTCATCGCGCAGTGCTTGACTCCGTCCTCGTTGCCGGTGATGAGGCAGCCGCCCACGCGGCCGTAGTAGGCGTACTGGCCCTGGGAGTTGAGCAGCGAGGAGCAGGCGTAGAGGCGCTCGATGACCTTCTTGGTGACGGAGCTGTTGTCGCCGAGCCAGATCGGCCCGGCGATGACCAGGATGTCCGCGGCCATCACCTGCTCGTACAGCGCGGGCCACTCGTCCGTCACGAAGCCGTGCTCGGTCATGTCCGGGTAGACGCCGGGCGCGATGTCGTGGTCGACGGCGCGGATCTCGGATGCGGTGACCCCGCACGACATCATGATCGCCGCGCTCTTGTCGATGAGGCCCTGGGTGTGGCTGAGCTGCGGGGACGGTTTGAGGGTGCAGTTGATGTAGAGGGCGGTCAGGTCGTCGAAGCGGTACGGGGTGCCGGTGGAGGGGGAGGGTGAGGGTGTCATGGGGGCAGCGTCTCGCGCGGCTTCCGCCTTGTCCCGGTCCGACGCACCCCCGCACGCCTTACGGAGTCATGACGTACGGGCCCGGTCCCGTGGTGCGGCGTCGGTGCGGGCCTAGCGTGGCCGTATGCGTGTACTGGTCACCGGCGGTGCCGGGTTCATCGGGTCCCATGTGGTCGAAGTGCTGGCGGCGCGCGGACACGAGGCGCTCGTGTTCGACGTGCGGGAGGATCCCGCCGCCGACGTGCGCGACCCGGCGGCCGTCCGCCGCGCCCTCGCCGGGGTGGACGCCGTGTGTCACCAGGCCGCGATGGTCGGGCTCGGTGACGGGGTCGCCGACGCGGCGGAGTACGTCTCGCGCAACGACCTCGGTACGGCCGTGCTGCTCGCCGCCATGGCGGAGGCGGGCATACGGCGTCTCGTGCTCGCCGGGTCGATGGTCGTCTACGGGGAGGGGCGGTACACGTGTGTACGGCACGGGGTCGTACGGCCCGGCCCGCGTGCCGTCGCCGACCTCGACGCGGGCCGGTTCGAGCCCGCGTGCCCGGCGTGCGGGGACGACCTCGTCCCCGGCCTGGTCGGCGAGGACGCCCCGGCCGATCCCCGGAACGTGTACGCGACGACCAAGCTCACCCAGGAGCACCTGGCCGCCGCCTGGGCCCGGTCGACGGGAGGTTCGGCGGTCTCGCTGCGCTACCACAACGTGTACGGGCCGGGGATGCCGCGCGACACCCCGTACGCCGGTGTCGCCTCCTTCTTCCGCTCGGCGCTCGCCCGGGGCGAGGCACCGCGCGTGTTCGAGGACGGGCGGCAGCGGCGGGACTTCGTGCACGTCCGTGACGTGGCGGCGGCGGGCGCGGTGGCGCTGGAGGCGGAAGCCGCCCCGGGTCTGCTCACGGCGTACAACACCGGCAGCGGTGACCCGCACACCGTCGGCGAGATGGCACGGGCGCTGGCCGCCGCGTACGGCGGGCCCCAGCCGGTCGTCACCGGCGAGTACCGGCTCGGGGACGTACGGCACATCACGGCGGACTCGTCGCGGCTGCGGGCGGAAACGGGGTGGAAGCCGGAGGTCGGGTTCGAGGAAGGGATGGCGGAATTCGCGCGCGCCGGAATGCGCGGCGCGCAGGCCCTGTGACCGGTGGTGCTGCCCGTGTTCAGGAAGCGGCGGCGGGCAGCACCACCTCGAAGCGGCAGCCGCCGGGGATGTTGCGTACGGTGGCCCGGCCCTGGTGGGCCTCCACGATGCCGCGGACGATGGCGGGGCCCAGGCCCGCGCCGGCCGGGGGCGTCCGGGCGTGGGTGCCGCGCCAGCCGGTGTCGAAGACGCGCGGCAGGTCCTCGGGCAGGATGCCACCGCAGCTGTCCGTCACCGACAGGACCACGCCCTCGGCGGTACGCTCGGCGCCGATCGCGACCGTGCCGTCGGCCGGGGTCCGGCGGATGGCGTTGACCAGCAGGTTGCCCAGCACCCGGCTCATCTCCTTGCCGTCCACCTCCACCGGTACCGGCTCGATACGGCCTCCCACCAGCCGCACCCCGTGTTCCCGGGCGAGCGGGTCGGCTCCCGCCAGCGCGTCGCCGACCAGGTCGTACAGGGAGATCCGGCTGGGCGTCAACGGCAGGGTGCCGGCGTGGATGCGGGAGAGTTCGAAGAGGTCGCCGACCATGTCGTTGAGGCGTTCGACCTCGGTGCGGATCTGCTTCAGATAGCGGGCGGGGTCCGCGGCGACGCCGTCTTCCAGGGCCTCCGACATGGCGCGCAGACCGGCCAGCGGGGTGCGCAGGTCGTGCGAGATCCATGCGACGAGTTCGCGCCGGGACGTCTCCAGCGCGCGTTCCCGCTCCCGGGATTCGGCGAGCCTGGCGCTCGTGGCGGCCAACTCGCGGCTCAGGTACTCCAGTTCGGCGGTGGCCGGGCCGTCGGGGGCGGCGAAGTCCCCGCCGTCGCCGAAGGAGCGTGCGGCCACGGCGAGTGCGCGGCTGCGGGCGACGACCCAGCGGCCCAGCACCAGCGCGGTGGCCAGGGAGACGACGGCCGCCATGGCGACGACGGTCGTGACGACCGTCAGGTCGTGCGGCGACAGGAACATCGCCCAGGCGACGGCGAGCGTGCCCGCGAGCATCGCGACGACCCCGACCGCCGCGACCACGGTGAGCGAGGCGGTGAGCGAGCGGCGCCGGATCAGGCGCAGTACGCCCGCTCCGGCCAGTCCGCTGGCGGCGGCACCGGCGAAGGCGTACAGGGCGATGAGGAGGGTGTCGTTCACGGTCGGTTCTCCTCCCCGCCGTCCTGCCCGGTGGCGTCGAAGCGGTAGCCCACGCCCCACACGGTCTGGATCAGGCGGGGCCGGGCCGGGTCGTGCTCGACCTTGCCGCGCAGGCGGCGGACGTGGACCGTGACGGTCGACAGATCGCCGAAGTCCCACCCCCACACCTCGCGCATCAGGTCCTCGCGGCTGAACGCCCGCCCCGGGTGGCGCAGAAAGAAGGAGAGCAGGTCGAACTCGCGGATGGTGAGGGCGAGTTCGGTGCCGTTCTTGGTGGCGCGGCGGGCCGCCGGGTCGATGGTCAGGCCGGCCGCCCCCAGCCGGTGCTGCGCGGTGGCGGCGGGTCGGCTGCGGCGCAGCACCGACTCCACGCGCAGGACGAGTTCCCGGGGGCTGAAGGGCTTGGTGACGTAGTCGTCGGCGCCGACCTCCAAGCCCAGGATGCGGTCGTCCTCGTCGCCGCGGGCGGTGAGCATGATGACCGGCACGGGGCCGCGACCGCGCATCCGCCGGCACACCTCCAGACCGTCCATGCCGGGCAGCATCAGGTCGAGCACGACCAGGTCCGGCCAGTGCGCGGCGGCACGGGTGAGGGCGGTCGGGCCGTCGTCGGCGCGGTCGACGACGTAACCGGCGCGGTCCAGATACCCGGCGACGACCTCGGCGACGGTCGGATCGTCGTCGACGACCAGGATCCGGGGGATCCGGGGGGACCCGTCCGCCGCCACGGGGGACCCGTCGGCGGTTTGCGCCCCGATGGGCTCGTACGGCTGCTGCTGCATGCCCCCAGCGTGACACCGGGCCGCCGCCGGTGGTGTGTCCGGGGAGCGCCTCGGGCTCCGACGTCCGCGTTTCGTAAGGAGCGGAAGTCCGGTATGCACCTTTCGCGTTCGTAGGGTGAAAGGGTGACCACGACACCTTCGGACGTCGACGTCGACGTAGTGCTGCCCTGCCTGAACGAGGCCGAGGCCCTTCCCTGGGTGCTCGAACGGATTCCGCCGGGCTGGCGCGCCCTCGTCGTCGACAACGGTTCCACTGACGGCTCGGACCGGGTCGCCCGCGCGTTGGGCGCGACGGTCGTGCACGAGCCGCGCCGGGGTTTCGGCGCCGCCTGCCACGCCGGGCTGACCGCCGCAACGGCCGACGTGGTGTGCTTCTGCGACTGCGACGCCTCCCTCGACCCGTCGCTTCTCGTCCCCTTCGTACGGGAGGTACGGGACGGGCGGGCCGACCTGGTGCTCGGCAGGCGCCGCCCGCGGGGCCGGGGCGCGTGGCCCGCGCACGCCCGCGCCGGCAACATCGCGCTCGCGCGGATGCTGCGCCGCCGCACCGGGCTGCGCCTGCACGACCTCGGTCCGCTGCGCGCTGCCCGCCGCGAGCCGCTGCTCGCCCTCGGCCTCTCCGACCGGCGCAGCGGCTATCCCCTGCAGATGGTCGTCCGCGCGGCCGACGCCGGCTGGCGGATCGCCGAGCACGACGTGCCGTATCTGCCGCGCACCGGGGCCTCGAAGGTGACGGGCACCTGGCGCGGCACCTGGCAGGCCGTACGGGACATGAGCCGCGTTCTCGCCGAAACGTCCGGCGAGGCTCCGGAAGTCGGAAGGGGCGTACGGTGACCACACTCCTCGTCATCGCCAAGGAGCCCCTGCCGGGGCGGGTGAAGACCCGGCTCACCCCGCCGTTCACCCCGTGGGAGGCCGCGGAGCTCGCCGAGGCCGCGCTCCAGGACACCCTGTGGGCGGTGGCGGCCGCGTCGGCTCGCACGCGGGTGCTGGTGCTCGACGGGGAGCCCGGCTCCTGGCTGCCGCCCGGCTTCGACGTCGTGGCGCAGGGCCCCGGCGGTCTCGACGAACGGCTCGCGGAGGCCTTCGCCCGGTGCGCCGGGCCCGCCCTGCTGATCGGCATGGACACGCCGCAGGTGACACCCGCACTGCTCGACGTCGACTTCGCCGACTGCGACGCGTACTTCGGGCCGGCGGAGGACGGCGGCTTCTGGGCCCTCGGACTGGCCGAGCCCGACCCCGCCCTGCTGCGGGGCGTGCCCATGTCGACGCCGTCGACGGGGGCCGTACAGCGGGAACGGCTCGTCGCCGCCGGGCTGCGGGTGCGCGATCTGCCCCGCCTGCGGGATGTCGACACCGCCGCCGACGCCGACGCCGTGGCCACGCTGGCCCCGCACGGCCGTTTCGCGCGGCGGCTGGCCCGGTGCGCGGCGACGAAGCGCTCATGAGCGCACCACGTGTCGCCGAGCCGTCCGCGGCCTGGGCCGCCGCCGACCCCTACGCCTCAGCCCTGCGCGCCGGCCGCGGCCCGCTGTTCCTGCGTCGCGCGGACGGGTGGCTGCTGCCGTTGGAAGTGGAACGCTGGTGCGCCCGGGCCGACGCGGTCGACCGGGACGTGCTGGAGCGGTGCGAGGGGACCGTACTGGACGTGGGGTGCGGGCCCGGACGGTTGGTGGCCGAACTCGCCGGCCGGGGCCGGGCCGTCCTCGGCATCGACGTCAGCGAGGCCGCCGTCGAGCACACCCTGCGGCTCGGGGGCCGGGCGCTGCACCGCTCGGTCTTCGAGCCGCTGCCCGGCGAGGGCCGCTGGGACACCGTCCTGCTCATGGACGGCAACATCGGCATCGGCGGCGACCCGCGCGCCCTGCTGGACCGGGTGGCCGGGCTCCTGCGCCCCGGCGGCCTGCTGATCGCCGAGACCGCCCCGGTGGACGTCGACGAACGCGTACGCGTCCACATCACCGATGCCCACGCCACCGTCAGTGCCCCCTTCACCTGGGCGCGGCTCGGCACCCGCGCGCTGCTCCGGTACGCGCGGGGCTGGGAGCGGGCCGGTCAGTGGACGTCCGGCGGACGGCGCTTCGCCGCCCTGCGCAGTCCCGGCAGCCGCAGCGCCGGCAGCAGCGCCGAGCCGCCGAAGAGGACGGCGGTGATCAGCAGCCAGAGGGCGAGGAACACGTCCGCCGGCAGGCCGGTGGCGGACTCGTAGCGCCGCTCCACCCTGCCGCCGATCAGCGGGAACCACACGAGAAGGAGCAGCCCGGACAAGGCCGCCGGCACGCGCACGTACGGCACCCGGTTCCGGCGCCGGACCGCGCCGAGTCCTCGTACGACCGCCCGGTCCAGCGCCGTGTAACCGGCGAGGTCACGCGTACGGCGTACTTCCTGGGCCGGCGCATCGACTACGTGCTGCGGGTCGCCGCGTACGACCCGCCCCGGCTGCTGGACATGATCTCCGTGGCGGGCCCGATGCCCATGCACGTCACCTACGCCTTCGAGCCCCACCCGCGCGGCACGCTCGCCCGCATCCGGGTGCGGGGCGGCGGAGGAGGCTTCTACCGGCTGGCGGCACCGCTGCTGGGGCGACAGGTCCGCGCCAACCTCGCCAAGGACCTGCGCGACCTCGAAGCGAGACTCATGGCACAGGGGTGAGACCCCGGCGGCGTCACACCCTCGCTACGACGGCGGCCTCGGCTCCCCCTGTGCCTCTCCCTGCGCGGCCCGCAGGTCGGCGAGGAGTTCGGCCTGGCCGGCCAGTACACCGGACAGGATCGTCCGTGCCACCCGCAGCAGCTCGGCGACGTGCGGGCTGGTGAGGGAGTAGTAGACGGTCGAGCCCTCCTTGCGCGTCACCACCAGGTTCGCGCGCCGGAGCACGGCGAGTTGCTGGGAGAGGTGCGCGGGTTCGATGCCCACCTCGGGCAGCATCTCGGCGACCGCGTGCTCGCGCTCGCTCAGCAGCTCCAGGACCCGGATGCGTGCCGGGTGGCCGAGCGTCTTGAAGAACTCGGCCTTCAGTTGGTACAGCGGCGTACTCGTACTCATCGTGCCGTCGCCTCCCCGACCCAACACCTGCACCAACAGCGCGGCCCTACCGGCCGGGCCCCGGCGCATCGCATCCATCCACTCGTCGACAACATGCGGCCCATCCTCGCCTGCGGCGGTCATGGTCGTGAACTTCCCTGTGTGTGCCGCCCCTTGGGTGACAGGGGCAGGTGGACTCAAAGGGGCAACTCGGTTTGAAGGGTCAGGCGGGTTCAAAGGGGCAGGGTGATCCAGATGCTCTTGCCGCGTCCGTCGGCGTCCGCGCGGACGACCGCGGTGCCGCCCAGGCCGAGGACCAGCTCCATGACGGTGGACAGACCGCCCGACCCGGCCGGTCCGCCCGCCCCGGTGCCGGTCGCCGCGTCGTGCAGCGGAGGCTGGTAGGGGTGGCGGTCGTGGACGGCGAAGGCCAGGCAGTCCCGGCCGGCCGCGTAGATCACGGTCACCTGCGGGGAGAGTACGGCGGCGTGCCGGACGCTGTTGGTGACCAGCTCGCTCAGGATCAGCAGGGCCGGGTCCACCGCGGGATGGCGCAGCCCCATCCCCCACTCGACCAGGGCCTGCTCGGCCGTCTCGCGGGCCATGCGTACGGAGGACGGTTCGGTCGGCAACGTGACCACGTGCCGATAGGGCAGGGCTTCCAGCTGCGTGGACATCACACCTCCGCGCGGGCGAGGCGGAACCCGGTGACCGTCTTGGGGTGCAGGCACAGCAGGGTGTCGTGCGGGCCGTGGGCCCAGCCGGAGAGGGTGCGCCGGTAGTGCGCGGCCTCGTCCGGGTCGGTGATCACCTCGGCCGGTCCGGAGACGGTGACCGTCCAGCCGGTGCCGTGCACGGCACGGATCTCGTCCGCGTGGTACGTCGCCGTCTCGGGCACCGCCGGCGCCGGGACCGGCGTGCGCACGATCAGCCGCCCGTACTCCCACACATGCCGGGCGGGCCGTACGACGGTCAGGTCGCGCTGCATGTACACCAGCCGTCCCAGGGTGTTGCCCTCCAGCAGCCACAGGGCCTCCGCGCCGGAGACCTCGACCATACGGAGGGGGACGGGGGACGTGCTCATCGCAGGGCTCCCTCGCTGGAGGTACGGGGCTTCTGTGCGGGAAGGGCGGGCAGGACTCCGGCCTTCTCCAGGTGACGACGGGCGGCGCGGATCGCCTCGGGGGTGGTGGCGTACTCCCGGCCCTGTCCACCCTCGGGGTCCTCGTACCGCAGCAGGTCCAGCGCGCCGACCGAGTCGAGGACCTGGCGCTGGCCGGGACGGATCCCGGAGGCGAGGACGACGATGCCACGACGCCGCAGCTTCTCCACGGCGTCCTTGAGGACGAGGGCGCCGGTGGCGTCCATCGTCGACACCCGGGACATACGCAGGATCACGACCCGTACGTCGGCGATGTCGGTCAGCTCCAGCAGGAAGCGGTGCGCGGCAGCGAAGAACAGCGGCCCGTCGATGCGGTAGGCCACGATGTGCTCGGCGAGCAGCGCGTGCTCCTCGGCACTGTGGTCGCCGCGGTCGAGGGGGACCTGGTCGAAGCGGGCCTGTTTGGCCACGGCACGCAGGGCCAGGGCGCCCGCGACGGCGAGGCCGATGATGACGGCGTAGACGAGGTCCAGGGCCAGGGTCGCGACCGCGGTCAGGACGAGGATCAGCGCGTCGGACCGGGTGGCCTTCGCCATGGCCCGCAGCGAGCCGACCTCGACCATGCGGATCGCGGTGGCGAGCAGGACTCCGGCGAGTGCGGCAAGGGGGATCCACGAGACCAGGGGGGCCGCCGCGAAGACGATCACGGCGAGGAGCGCGGCATGGGTCAGGGCGGCGAGCCGGGAACCGGCGCCCGTACGGACGTTGACCGCGGTCCGGGCGATCGCGCCGGTCGCGGGGACGCCACCGAAGAGCGGGGCGGCGATGTTGGCCAGGCCCTGGCCGAACAGCTCCCGGTCGGGGTCGTGTTTCTGGCCGACCGTCATGCCGTCGGCGACCGAGGCGGACAACAGGGACTCCAGGGCGGCCAGGGCGGCGACCGCCACGGCCGGGGCCATGAGCGTCCCCAGGGAGCCGACGTCCAGGAAGGACAACGAAGGCGCGGGCAGACCGGACGGCAGATCGCCGATCGGTTCGGCGGCGTCCAGCCCGGCGGCCCGCGCGACCACCGTCGCGGCGATCACGGCCAGGATGGAGAACGGAACGGCCGGCCGCCACCGCGCCCCGACCAGCATGACCGCCGCGACGGCGACGGCGAAGCCGAGAGCGGTCCAGTTCGGGGACTTCGTGAACTCCTCGATCGCCCGCCAGGTCACCACCAGCACCCGGTCGCCGTCCGGCTTGGGCACACCGAGGGCGTTCGGGATCTGCTGCAGGCCGATCACGCAGGCGATGCCAAGGGTGAAGCCCTCGACCACGGGGGCGGGAACGTACTGCATGTAACGGCCGGCCTTCAGCGCGGCCAGCGCCACCAGCATCACCCCGGCCATCAGACCGACCGTGAGGACACCCGTCGGCCCGTACTCGCCCACGATGGGGACGAGCACCACCGTCATGGCGCCGGTCGGCCCCGACACCTGCAGATTCGATCCCCCGAAGAGCGCGGCGAGCGCACCGGCGACCACGGCGGTCGCCAGGCCCGCCTCCGCGCCGAGGCCGGAGGAGACTCCGAAGCCGAGGGCGAGCGGCAGCGCCACGATCGCCACGGCCAGCCCGGCCAGCAGGTCCCGGCGCGGGTCGCGGCGTATCTCTGTGAGGTCGGCGCGGACGGGCAGCAGCGCCGCGATCCGGGCCCCGACCCGGCCCAACATAACCAACATATCCAGCACAGCATCTAACCAATTGCGAAAATTTGCAATTCAGCAGCAGCCCACTGCGGCGGTGTCTTCCGTCACGGACGGGTCGACCGGGCGAGCCGGCTGGCGGAGCGGGTCGAGGGGCGGAGCGGGTCGGGGGGCGGAGCGGGCCGGGGGGCGGAGCGGGCCGGGGGGCGGAGCGGGCCGGGGGGCGGGATCAGGCCTTCTTGACCACGCCGGACTTCAGCTGCATCGCCCCGAAGCCGTCGATCTTGCAGTCGATGTCATGGCCGTCAACACCGTCGACCAGCCGGATGCCGCGCACCTTGGTGCCGGCCTTGATCCCCGAGGGGCTGCCCTTGACCTTGAGCGCCTTGACGACGACCACGCTGTCGCCGTCCCGCAGCACGTTGCCCACGGAGTCCTTGACGACCTTCCCCCAGCCTTCGGCCGGGGGGACCCCCGTCTCGCTGCTCTCGGCGGGCACCCACTCGTGACTGCACTCCGGGCACACCACCAGGGCGTTCATCTCGTAGGTGTACTCACAGGAGCATTTCGGACAGGGCGGAGGATTCTCGTTCATCCGGTCAGCGTATCCGGCGGAACCCACTCCGGCTTCCGCGAACCTGCACATCGATTGCGCAACCGCGGCACAGGGTGCGGCGGATCTGCACAACGGTCCGCCCGATAGCGTCCTGTTGGCACCGAGTGCCCGCTTCGGCATCGTGACGGCAAAGCCCGTGACCTCCCGGCGCCGCGCGGATATATGGAGAAGCCGTCCTCAAGCCGTGCGCACGCCGACACGGAACAGTCGCCCGTGCGTTCAACGGCCCTGGTGGGAGCGTTGGTTGAGTGGATGCCCCGGCGAGCTCCGTGCTTTGATCCTCTGCACCCGCCCTCTGTCCCCAGCGGGGCCACCCCCCTTGTGGATCACCATACGAAGGGAAGTCTCCTCATGAACTCCGCTCCCCAGATCGAGACCGCCGAGATCTCCGACGCCGCGCTCGACAACATCTCCGGCGGCCTGAACCCGCACGTCAGCGTCGTCGCCGGCCCGGCGACGATCACCGACGCGGATGTCCTGGCCCAGGTCGACGCGGTGAAGGACCAGGTCCTGGGCGCCGTCGGCCACCACCAGGTCGGCGTCTGCGTCTCCATCTGACCCAGGTTCCGACCCGGGCTGCAGGGAACGGCGGAGCTCCTGGCGGCAACGGGGTCTCAAGAAGAGATCCCGGCCCGCCAGGAGCTTCGTGCATGTTCGGGTTCTGCTTCAGACGGGCCGTGAAGTGAGGATCACGGCGGCGCCGGCCCCCGCACCCGCCAGACCCGCCTGACCGCACAACAACGGCAGCAGGAGACCGTACGGCGTCATGACCCCGCCGGTGGGGTGCTGATGTCGGTGGTGCTGATGTCGGTGGTGCTGATGTCGGCGTCCCACTCCAGGAGCCGGATCAGGGCGGCCTCGTCGCCGGGCCGCGGCGGGGGCGACGTCGGGCGGGTGGGGGCAGCGGCGCCTCGGGAGATCTGGCCGCTGACGGTGATGTTGTGTTCCACACGGGGGCGGCGGAGGGTCTCGTAGAGGGAGAGCGCGGTCTCGGTGTCCGGGGCGTCCCGGAGGGCCTTCGCGAGGACGACGGCGTCCTCCAGCGCCATGGAGGCCCCTTGCCCGGTGGCCGGCGAGGCCGCGTGCGCCGCGTCGCCGATGAGCAGGGACCGTCCGGAGCGCCACGGCATAGCCGGTGGCATCTCGGTGGCGTTGGTGACCAGGATGTCGCCGGCCGTCGCCGCGACGATGCCGGCGGCAGGGGTGGCGTCCTCACGCAGCAACGGGACGAGCAGGTCGCGCCACCGGGTCGGCGTGCCGGCCGCGATCTCCTCGGGCGACAGCGGCTCACCCGCGACGCGGGCGAACCAGTACGCCTCGCCCGCGGGAGACACCGCATGGCCGAAGGCGGCCGAGCTGCTGCGGCTGAACGTGATGCGCTCGGTGTCTTCGGGCAGGGACGCGTCGGTGGTGTAGCCGTAGAAGACGTACTCCCCTGCGTAGCAGGGCCGCGCGTCGGGGGCGATCGACCGGCGGACGGTGGAGTGCAGCCCGTCGGCACCGACCAGCAGATCACCGGTCGCCGTACTGCCGTCGGCGAAGTGCGCGGTGACGGACTCGGGGCCGCCCTGTACGGAGGCGAGGCGGACGCCGTGCCTGATGGTGATGCCTCTGCGTGACACCTCCGCCTGCAGTGCGGCGTTGAGCTCGCCGCGACGCATGCACCGATACCGCAGGACCGGGTCCTCGGCCTCCCCGAGCGGCCTGCTCGCCACCTCGGCCCCGGAGCCGTCGAGCACCCGCATGCCGGTCAGCGGGAAGCCGAGGGCGGTGACCGCGGCGGAGGCGTCGATCTGCGCGAGAGCACGCATCCCGTTGCTCGCCAGCGTGAGGAACGCCCCGATGTCCTCGGCCGCGTCGGGATGCGCCTCGTACACGGTGACGTCGAACCCGGCCTTGTGCAGCGCGAGCGCCGTCGCCGTACCGGCTGTCCCGCCCCCGATGACGAGTATGTGCCCCACGCCTGCTCCCCCGCCGAGTCCGCCCGGCCCGGTCAGCCGTGCTCGTCATGGGTCGAACTCCCGGGCGGTGTCCGGGAGTTCCCCGGCGGACCCCGCTCAGCTCGTGGGCCGGCGGCCGGCAGCTCCGACAAACCACTGCTCAAGGACGTCGGTGCCCCTGCCTCTTCGCATGGTGACGGCGCGCCGCGATCCCCAGTAAGGCGGCACCTGCAAAGCCGACCAGAAGGGTCCCCCACTCAGGCACGTGGGCTGCCCGCAGAAGGCCGGCGACACCGAAGCTTGTGTCCCACCCGGCCTCCGTGATGGCGGAGCCGAAGCCCTGGACGACGAGGATGGCACCGAACAACCAGAGCAGCCCCTGGCCTGAGCTGTTGTCCGATTTCTTGAACTGTTTCGCCACGATTGGAGGTCCCTTCAGTTGTACACACATCGTTCCGATGCGATCGCATCACATCGTGCAGCGTAGCCGGATATGATGCAAGTGCATCGGAAAACAGGAGGAGCGAGGCGTGCCCAGACAGGTCGACTACGAGGACCGACGCCGCCGGATCGCCGAGGCGGTCTGCACTCTGATCGCGCGTTCCGGCATGGAGGCCGTCAGCCTCCGCGACGTCGCCGCTCAGGCGGACGTGTCCATGGGTGCCGTCCAGCGGTGCTTCCGCACCAAGGAGGACATGCTGCTCTTCGCGCTGGAGCACGTCTCCCAACGCGTCAGCGAACGCGCCAACGAGCGCATCGCCACGGCCTCCACCCCTCAGGCCGCCTCCACTCTGCTGTCCCACACCCTGGCCGAACTCGCCTTGCTGGACGAGGAATCGAAGACGCAGGCACACGTCTGGCTGGCCTTCATCACCCACGCCCCGGCCAGCGAGAGACTGGCCGCCGTTCTTCACGACAGCTATGCCAAGCTCCACGACCTCATCGCGTGGCTCATCCGCTATGGCCAGAGCTCCGGGGAAGTCCCACAGCACCTCGACCCCATCCGCGAGGCGCACACCCTCCTCGCCGTGGCCGACGGCCTCACGGTCCACGTCCTCGCGGGCCACCACTCCCCGGAGACGGCACTGACCATCCTCCAGCGCCACATCGACCACCTGCTGCAATGAGCTCCAGCCAGGGGTTGGGCGGGGTGCTATTGGCAGTTCCGTCTCGGCGACACGCCGCGTTTGCGACGTGAGGGCCGGGACAGCCGAGACAAATCTGCCAATCGTCGAGCACCTGCGACTGTCAGGGTTCCTTGTCGCCGTCCTCACCGGCTGCCTCGATCCGCCGCCCTCTGCTGACCGCGATCCGCAGCACGTCCTCCAGCGACTCCGCCGCCCGCGTGAGCGCGAACCGCAACGCCCGCTCGCCGGCCGCCGAGTCCGCGAGTACGGCTCTGCCGCCGACCAACACGTCCTCCGCCGACCCGAGTTGCATGACCTCCACGCTGTCGGCGAGCTGGGAGAGGGGGCCGGGGTACGCGGTGTCGGGGTCGAGGTAGCAGGGCTTGCCGTCCGGGGTGGTCCAGGGCAGCAGCCGCAGGCCGGTCATCATGCGGGGACTCCTTCCATGCCGTACGCCACGTGGAGCTCCTCCGCGGTGAGGACGTAGGGCCGTACGAAGTTGTCGTAGGGCTCGAAGGGCCAGAGATCGTCGACGGGCTTGCGGGGCAGTGGGGGTGGCGGACCGGGGTCCAACGGCTGGGAGTCGCCGGTGCGTTGGGCGGGGCGCGGCCCCGGCGTCGACCACGTCCGGGGAGCAGTACGTCGCAGAGCCACGTGACGAATGCGCGCATGGCGGTGCCTCCTGATTCTTCTCAGGGTTAATTCAGGGTCGCTTTGACGAGCGGTGATTACCGTTCGTGTCTCGATGGTCACTGCTGCGACGTACGCTGCGGAAGGGGTCTGGCGTTGCCTGGAGCGCCAGGCAACGGTGAGGGGTGACATGAGCGAACGGGTTGACATGGACGCCGAGTCGGGGCGCGCCGTACTGGGAAGGACGCTTCGGCTCCTTCGGGAGAAGGCGGGCAAATCACTGGGGCAGTTGGCCGACGAGACCGGGTACGACTAGAGCTATCTGAGCCGTCTGGAGAAGGGCGAGAGGGTCTCCAATCTGACGGTGATGAAGGACCTGGACGTGTACTACGGGGCCGGTGATCTGCTGGTTAGCCACTGGAAGGTGGCTCGGCTGGACGCGTTCAAGGATCAGTACAAGCGGTTCATGGAGCTGGAAGCGACGGCTCGGATCATGTGGAAGTTCACGCTCGGCATTCCTGGGCTCATGCAGATCGAGGACTTCGCCCGAGGGGTGTTGTCTGGGGCCCAGACAACAGCTGACGTTGACGAAGCGGTCGAGGAACAGGTGGCTGCCCGGCTTGGGCGGCAGTACCTCCTGCGGCAGAAGCCCGAGCCCGACCTTCGGATCATCATGGACGAGTTCGCGCTACGGCGGCCCGCTGCCGGTGGCAAGACCTGGCACGACCAACTGCTTCACCTTGAGACAGCTGCGAGGTGGCCCAACTTGACGCTCCAAGTACTCCCGTTCTCTGCGGGGGCGCACCACCATATGAACGGGTCGCTGACCCTGCTCTGGCAGAGGGACGGAAGTGCCGTTGCCTACAAGGAAGGCAACGGTTGCAGTCGGCTGATCGAGGATTCGGACGAGGTCCTGCGGCAGCGATTGTCCTACGATCGGCTCCGCGATCTTGCGCTGTCCCCGCCGGATTCGCTCGCGCTCATCAAGGACGCACTGAAGGAGCACAGATCATGACGCGCACCCTTGACCTCAGCACTGCCGTGTGGCGCAAGTCGTCCTACAGCGAAGGTGGCGACAACGACTGCGTCGAGGTCGCCGACGGCCAGCCCGGCATAGTCCCCGTCCGGGACAGCAAAGTCCCGGACGGGCGCGCCCTGCTCGTCTCCGCCGCATCCTGGTCGGCCTTCGTCCGCAGCGTGAAGGCAGCCCCGTGACACCCGACCTCACCACCGCCGTGTGGCGCAAGTCGTCCTACAGCGACGGGGGAGCCAACAACTGCCTCGAAGTCGCCGACGGCTACATAGGCACCGTCCCCGTCCGGGACAGCAAGCGCCCGGACGCTCACCCCTTGCTCCTCTCCGCCGCATCCTGGTCGGCCTTCGTCCGCAGCGTGAAGGCAGCCCCGTGACACCCGACCTCACCACCGCCGTGTGGCGCAAGTCGTCCTACCGCGACGGCGGCGGCACGAACTGCCTCGAAGTCGCCGACGGCCACCCGGGCATAGTCCCCGTCCGGGACAGCAAAGTCCCGGACGGGCGCCCTCTGCTCGTCTCCGCCGCGGCCTGGTCGGCGTTCGTGGGCGGCTACGCACCCGGAGCTGGTCAGGGGCGGTAGGCCGCGCGGTTGTGGTAGGTGACCTTGCCGGTGGGGAGCTTGGTGGGGGCGAAGAGTTCGTCGACGGTCACGAAGTGGAAGCCGCGGGCTTTGAGGCCCTTGATGATGCCAGGTATCGCGTTGACCGTCGTCTTGTGGATGTCGTGCATGAGGACGATGTCGCCGGGCCGGGTCGTCTCATTCACGGTCTTGACGAGCCGGGCGGTGTCGCGGTGCTTCCAGTCGAGGGTGTCGACGCTCCAGTGCACCAGCGGTCGCGCGGCAATCCTGCGGACGGTCGCGTTGTGGGCGCCGTACGGAGCGCGGACGGTGGTCGGCTTCTTGCCGGTCGCCTTCTTGATGGCCGCGTCCGCGCGGGAGAACTGCGACGTGATCTGCGCGGCGCTGAGCTTGGTCAGGTTGGCGTGGTCCCAGCTGTGGTTGCCTATCTGGTGGCCGGCGTTCGCCGCGGCGCGGACGATCGACGGGTTGTTCTGGGCGTTCTTGCCGACGACGTAGAAGGTCGATCTGGCCTTCCCGTCGTTCAGGAAGCGCAGCAACCGCTGCGTGTCGGCGACCGGGCCGTCGTCGAAGGTGAGCGCGACGCACTTCACCTTGCGGCAGTCGACGGCCGCGGGTGCGGCGGAGGCGGTTGTGGCGGTGCCGGCGAGCGTGGTGCCGCACAGGGCGGCGGTGAGGGCTGAGATGACGAGGCGTCGCTGCATCGGATCCTCTTCCAGGGACGGTGGGCCCGGTGGGCTTTCCCTGGTAGACCAATGCGAAGGGCACTTGGATGCCGGTGTATTCAAGCCCTTTGAGCCCCTTGAACGTCGTGCCGTACGCGACGAGTTGGGTTGCCGATCGGTCCCAGCCGTGTGCGTGCGCGCGCAGGGCCGCCTCGACTGTGAGCGCTACGGACCTGCTGCAACTCCTCGACGGCGGAGTCCACGCTATGCGCGGCGGCGCCTGGAGCCGATGGCGTAGGCGAGAGCGAATGCGGTGGCGGCGGCGAGTACGAGGCCGAGAGGGGAGGACCAGTCGACTCCGCCGCTCGCCTCGTCGTTCCACCAGGCCTTGGCCGGGAAGAACGGCTCGTACGTCAGCAAGTCCCAGGCGGCGGTGGGGGTTTCCTCGTAGGCGAAGATGAGCGGCAGGGAGTTGGTGTAGCCGAAGAAGGCGCCGAGCGCGGCGATGACGGCCCCGCCGATCCGCGCTCCATTGCTGCGGCCCCCCACCAGGCCGACCAGAGAGCCGACTGCCGCTCCGTTGAGCAGTGCGTGGCCCAAGTAGAGGGTGGTGGACGTGGTGAACGTCTGATCCTTGTAAGTGGCCACGTTGAGGCCCGAGTAGAGCAGCGCGACGAGGAACGAGACGAGGAGCCCCAGGAACACCGCGCCGACCGGATGACCGCCGGCGTTCGGCCGCGGCGGTGCGAAGGGCTGCGGCTGGAACGGCGGCGCCTGGTGCGCCGGGGGCTGACCGTACGCGTTGTTGTACGGGCCGTTGTACGGCGCGTTGTAGGGGTTCTGGTGGGGCTGCGCGGGCGGCGGTGGCGGCTGGTTCATTCTGGGTCCCCCGGTGTGTATGGGCAGGATCAGCAAGCTATCAGCGAGGTCGGCAGGAGGCCGTCGGAGCCGGGGAGGGCCGTGTGAAGGACCCGGCGCCGCTTCAGGGTGATCCGCGCCGGGCCTTGATCGCCCGCGCCGTGTCGGGGTCCTCCGAGTCGCCCAGGCTGTGCAGGAGTTCGCGCATGGCGGCGAGTGCCGAGCGGGCCCCGGCGGCGACCTCCTCCAGCCGCCCCTGCCGGGCCTCTTCGATCAGTGCCTCCGTTCGGTGCAGGACGGTGTCGTGCAACTTCGCGGCCAGGCGGTGGCGTTCGGCGTCCGCGGCCCGTTCCGCGTGCCACAGCGTGCCGGCCAGCGCGTAGTCGTCCCGAGCAAGGGTGCGCAGCCGTCGGTGCCGTACGGCAAGCCCGGCAGCCCACAGGGCGGCGAACACGGCGGCGAGTGCCACGGCCAGCAGCACGGACATCACCACGGCGGCGAACCAGATCGAGGCCTCGCCCTGCAGCTCACCGTCTGCGGCCGCCGTCGCGACCAGGGTTCCGGCGAGCGAGACCGCCGCCGCGCCCCACGCGGGCCACGTGCGGGCGGCTCCCTGGCCGTAGACCGCCACCGCGTACACCGCGAGCAGTTCCGCGAGTGCCCCGCCGGCGAAGAACTCCGACACCCGCGACGGCAGCGCGGCCCCGGCGACCGCCGCCGGCCACAGCCACGACGTGGCCAGCACACCGAGGAGCGCAGCCCACGGGGCACGCCGCCGCCACAGCAGCGGCACCGCGTGAACGGTCAGCAGCACGGCCACGACCAGCAGCGCGGGCACCGCGGCACGCACGCTCGCGCCCGTCCACTCCTCCACAGTGACCAGGGCGAACACCAGCGGAAGGACCGTCGCGGCGAACACCAGCGCGGGGTCGGCCAGCCGCTGCTCCCGCAGGACGTCGCTCCGGGCCGCGCCCTCGGCAGGACCCCACGGCCCCGTGATGTCGGGCAGCGTGGCCCGGACCCGCCAGCCGCCGCCGGGGGCAGGGCCGGCCGTCAGTTCCCCGCCGACGGCCGCCGCCCGCTCCTTCATCCCCGCGACACCGCGCCCCGAGCCGAGGCCGCCGGCGCCGCCTGGTGCCGAGCCGCGCGGGGCGGCGTTGTCGACGGTCAGTTCCAGGACGCCGTCCCCGCGCCGGACGCTCACGCGCGCGGCGGAGCCCGGGGCGTAGCGCAGCACGTTCGTCAGGGCCTCGCGGACGATCCCGTGGACCGCCTCGGCCGCCGGACCGGCCAGGTCCTCGGGCAGCTCGGCTTCGATCGGACGCCCCAACCGGCCGAATCCGGCGATCAGTTCCTCGATGCGCGCGGTCATCGGACGGGGATCCGGACGGTCGGCGTCGCGCAGCAGACCGACGAGCCGCCGCAGCGACGTCAGGGTGTCGGTACCGGCGCGCTCGCTGAACGACAGCGCCTCGGCCGCCAACTCGGGCCTGCTGTCACCGAGTCTGAGCGCGGCGTCGGCCGTGACGACGACGGACGTCAGATGGTGGGCGCTCACGTCGTGCAGTTCACGGGCCAGGCGCTGCCGTTCGGTGTCGCCCGCCCGCCGTCGGGTCTCCTCCGCGCCGGCCAGCCGACGGGCCGCGAGCGACCGCCCCTTGAGCCACTGCCGTCGGGCCTCGCCGAGTCCCGCGCAGACGACGTACACGAGCGCGCCGAGCGCCCACTGCGCGGCGAGTTCGGGCCGCATCCCGACCTGGACGAGGGACAGCAGCCACTCGACGCCCACGGCCGCGGCGACCGCGCGTACGGTCACGCGCACGGGCCGGCGGACCGCGACCGAGTACAGCGCGACCAGCGTCCCCAACCCGAAGTAGCCGTCCTCCCAGGCCAGTTGACCCAGCAGGAGAGCGCCGAGGGACCAGGCCAGGGCCCGGCCCGGCGTCCGCCGCCGACGGCCCAGCGCGGCCGTCTCGACGACCACCGCGCCCAGGACCGCGACGACTGCCGCCGCCCCGGGCACCTCCTCGCCGACCAGGCCGGCTCCCGGCCACAGCCAGGCGATCTGTCCCGCCGCGAACAGGGCGGGGAGCAGCCAGTTGCGTATCGTCTCCATGTCGGCACGAGGGTAAGGCGATCTCGGCCCCACAGGGCGCGCTCTCTACCTTCCGATGGAGACGCCGTTCGTGCCCGCGGCCGATGTCGGGGGCACGGGCCCGCGGGGAGGCTTGCCACCATGACGCATCCGCTCGCCGCCCCGACGTATCCACCCGCCGCCCCGACGCCTCCGCCCCTCCCCGAACCGCTCGCCTACCACCGTATGGCCCGTGTCTCGGCACGTCACCGATGGTGGCGGCCCCTGCTGGGCACCCTGTTCGTGGTCGTGGCGTACGTGCTCGCGTTCGGAGTGGTCGACGTCCTCTCCTACGCCTGGGGAACCGCAAGGGACTACCCCGAAGCCCCCGACGGGACCATCGAGTTCGGCCCTGTCTCGGGTACGGCCCTCGACCTGCTGATGATCGCCGTCGCGATACCCGTCGTCCTGCTCGCGGTGCGCTGGATCGGCCGCCGCCCGGCCGGCACGGTCTCATCCGTGACCGGCGGGCTGCGGTGGTCCTGGCTCGGGCTGTGCGTGGTGGCGGCCGTGCCGATCCTCGCCGTGTCCACCGGGGTCATGTTCCTGCTGCCCATGGAGGGTGCCCCGCCGGCGCGGTGGGCGGGCTGGGAGGTCTTCGGCCCGGCGCTCGCCATGCTGGTCGTCCTGGTACCGCTGCAGTCGGCGGCCGAAGAGTACCTCTTCCGCGGCTGGCTCACGCAGGCGGTCGGCGCCTTCCTGCGCTCGCCCTGGTGGGCGCTCGTACCCCAGGCCGCACTGTTCGCCGCCGGCCACGGCTGGGGGACCCCGTGGGGCTTCGCCGACCTGGCCGTGTACGGAGTGGTCGCGGGCTGGCTGACCGTGCGCACGGGTGGGCTGGAGGCGGCCATCGGACTGCACGCCGTGAACAACCTCCTGGCCTTCGGCACCTCGGCCGCCGTCGTCGACGGCCTCAAGAACGACGCCACCGCCGCGGACGCGCCCTGGCAGTACGTGGCCGTCGACCTGGCCGGCATCGCCCTGTACGCGGCGGCCGTCCTGTGGCTGGCCCGTCGCCGCACACCGACCCGCACCGTCCCCGCGCCGCCGCCGCTCCCGGAACAGCCGCCCTTCCCGGGCCCGTACGCCCTGGGGTCCTTCCCGGGCCCGTACGCCCAGTCGCCCTTCCCGGGCGCGTACCCCCGGCCGCCGCACGACGGGCTCCCACCCCGGTCGTAGGCGGCCCTCTACCTCTGGTTACAGACGGGCGTGCGGAAGAATCTTCCCCAGAGCGGAACCCAGCCCTCAGCCCGTCTTTCAGATCGTCAGGCGGCGAGTGCGGTGCGCAGGGTGTCGGCCATCAGCTCGATGGCCTCCTTGCCGGCGGGCACCGGGCCGGTGTGGGTGAAGTAGTGGTCGACACCCTCGAAGACGCGGTGGGTGACCGGGACGCCCGCGGCGTCCAGGGCCTTGGCGTAGGCGTCGCCCTCGTCGCGCAGACGGTCGTGCTCGGCGGTGATGACCAGGGCGGGCGGGAGACCGGCGAGGTCGTCGGCCAGTGCGGGCGAGACGAGGGGGTGGGCCCGGTCGGCCGCGTCCGGGACGTACGCGGCGGTGAAGATCCGCATGAGGTGGGGGTTGAGCAGCGGCTTGGCGATGGAGGACTGCTTGGTGGACGGGTCGGCGAGCTGGTCGAGCGGTGCGGAGTCGATGATCTGGAGCCGGGGTGTGAAGGTGCCGCGCTCCCGGGCGGTGCGACAGACCGTGGCGGTGAGGTTGGCTCCGGCGCTGTGCCCGCCCACGGCGAGCCGCGAGCCGTCCCAGCCATGGGGCTCGCCGTTCTCGGCGATCCACTCGGTGACGTCGTACGCCTGGGTGACGGCTGTCGGGTACGGCCGCTGCGGGGCGACGGCGTAGTCCACGTTGATCACGACGCAGCCGGCTGTGGCGGCGATGTAGCGGCAGATGTGGTCGTCCTGCTCGGGGCGGCCGACGATGAAGCCGCCGCCGTGGAAGTTGACGTACACCGGGGCGGGCGTACCGGTGTCGGCCGGGGGGCGGTAGACGGTGCATTCCACCGGTCCCGCACCGGTCTCCACCCGCAGGGATTCCGTGCGCTTCGGGATGTCGGTGAAGCGCAGCTCCTCGTGTACGCGGGTCATCATGCCGCTGAGCAGCAGCTGGACACCTCTGGCCTGGATTCGGGAACTGAACGGCATGGTCCGACCCACCTATCACTCCAACACTTCAACATTGAAGTATCAGGATTCCTGTCAATGGCTTCCCGATGATGACCTTTCGACCCGCGTTGCGCAATGGGATGACACCGATGCCCCGGCCCGGCTTGGCACCAAGCGACGCGGTGGTCTTCGACGCGGTCGCCCGCCGCGCGGCGGAGCCCTGCGGCCGGGCTTGAACGGTCCAGCCGGGCTTGAACGGTCCAGCCGGGCTTGAACGGTCCAGCCGGGCTTGAACGGTCCAGCCGGGGGCAGCGAGGGCGACCGGGGTACGAAAGCCGGCCCCCGGTCAGGAGTCGTCCGGCTGGCAGTGCGGGCACCAGACCGTGCTGCGGCTCGCCATGCGGGAGCGGCGCAGTGTGTTGCCGCAGCGGGGGCAGGTCGGGCTGGGGTCGTCGCGGTGGCCGGTGAGCCAGGAGTCGCGCGGCGGGACGCAACCGGCGGTGACTGCGGAGCGAAGGGTGCGGCGCATGTGGGTGTACAGGCGGCGGCGCTCGGCCTCGGTGAGATCGCTCGCCCTGCCGGTGGGGCGCAGCCGGGCGCGCCACAGGATCTCGTCGGCGAGCAGGTTGCCGAGCCCGGCCAGGACGGACTGGTCGGTGAGGACGGTCTTGACGCGGCCGCGACGGGCGGAGAGCGCGGCCTCGAACTCGTCGCGGTCCACGGCCAGCGCGTCGGGGCCCTGCCCGTCCAGCAGCCGCTCCAGGCCGGCGTCGTCGGCCAGCCACAGCCCTTGCAGCTTGCGCTGGTCGCGGTAGCGCAGCTGCCGGTCGTCACCGACGGTGAACAGAACACGGTCGTGGGCCTCGGGCGCCTCGTCGGGGCTGCCGCAGACCAGCTCCCCGGTCATACCGAAGTGCAGCACGAGCGTGGGCCCGTCGCCGATGCGCGCGAGCAGCCACTTCCCGTGCCGCTCCGGCTCGCCGAACCGCCGCCCTTCCAGCGCCTCGCGCAGCCGCCGCGCGCTCACCCCGTGCAGCACGCCCGCGTCCCGCACCTCGACGCGCCGGATCACCCTGCCCTTCGCACAGGACTCCAGCACTTTCCGGAATGCCTCGACGTCCGGCAGCTCAGGCATCGGGCACTGCCTCCCTCGACCGACCGAAGATCCACGACGAGCGAGCCGCGGCCCCTCAGGCCATTGTCATCCCGGAGCACCTGCCCCGCCCGGGGCCCATTTCCTGCGGCGGCGGGGGGTGTGGTGAAAGTCCTGTGCGGTGCCCGCGCCCGCCGCGGCAGCGGCTGGTGTCACAGCCGGTGCGTGCCCTCGGCGTGCCGGACGAAGGTCCTCCATGGGGGTCCCCCCCCCGCTCGAGCGAAGCCGAGAGTGGGGGAGAAGCCGAGAGTGGGGGAGCGTGCCGGGCGCCGTGGGTGCTGTGCGGGACTTTCACCACACCCCCTACCTACCCGCCGGTGGTGGAGCGGGCCGTCCACAGGTCGCGGAGCAGTGCGATCTCGGCCATGTGGTGGATGAACTCGAGGTTGGTCCCCCACAGCACGGAGATGAACGGGTCGTCGGGGGCGGAGCCGTACGGGTACTGCGAGAAACCGACCGTGTCGAGCTGCTCCTGCGTGACCGTGGCGACGCTGTCGCGCCAGCGGTCGACCGTCTCCCAGAACCGTTCGACCGCCAGGGCGGCGGAGGGGGTGAAGTCGACCATGAGCTTCGGGTCCTGCCGCCGAGGTCCGAAGGTCCACTCCCACTCGCCCGCGAACTCGTAGTGCAGGTGCCCCAGCCGCCACGCGATGGTCGTGATCGGTGTCCGGTCGGGCTCCGGCTCACCGGTGTGGGCGAGGATCTGCTCGACCCGCTCGACGCTCACGCTCCAGTCCTCGGCGATCTTGTCGACGGTCATGCCGCCGGCGGCCTGCCGGGCGACCTCGGCGTACTCGCTGGCGGGGATGTCCGGGGCGCCCAGGTCGAGCACCCACTCGCCCGGCCCGAACGCCCTGGGCGTCGTCGCCTCGGTTCTGCGCCGGATCGACCAGCAGTCGGGCGCCGGCTCCCACAGGAACTCCTCGTCGCCGAGCCCCGTCAGCCGTACCTGGGCCATCTCCCTGGCCATGTCGAACTGGTCGAGCAACAAGCCCAAACGGTCCGTCCGTACGCCGTTGATCTCCATGCCTGGCCCCCGGTCGCGGTCGAGTGTGTCGTCTGCCGTACGCGCTGCGCTCAGGCGGAAGCTAGCGGCTCGCCGCACGGGACGCGACCCATTTCCTCGCCCTCCAGTGTCAGAGGCGGGTCCTAAGGTGCCCGGCATGGACAAGGGTCAGCTGATCGAGGAACTCTCCGGGTCGTGGGACGAGACGAAAGCGGCGCGGGACTCGCTCGTGGGGCTCGGGGCGGCCGTGGTCGCGCCGGTGTTGGACGTGCTCTGCGACGAGGAGTCGCCCGTCGGTTGGAACGTCCCGGCGGACGTACTGTGCCGGATCGGGGAGCCCGCCCTCCTCCCGCTGGCCGAGGCGTCGGCATCGGCGTCGGCGGACTCGCCCGAGGTGGCGAGGAGGGTCCTGTGGGCGCTGGCCCGGCTGGACGTGCCCCATCCCGGGGTCTACGTGCCGCTGCTGACCCATCCGCACCCGCGGGTCCGCGACAACGCGCTCTCCGTCCTCCGGGGCGAGGGCGAGGCCTCGATGCGTTTCGTCGACAGGTTGCTCCCGCTGCTGGGAGACCCGGAACCAGAGGTGAGGAAGCGAGCGGTCGCGGTGTTCGACGCGATCGGCACCGGAGCCGTCCCCGAGCTGCGGCGGCTGCGACGACAGCCCGCGACCGGCCCGCGGATCCGGTCCGGAGCCCTGGAGGCGCTGGCGGCGATCGACGGACCGGCCGCGCTCGACGACAAGGACCGGGCGGCTTGGCGTCGGCTGACGAGGATCAAGCGGCCGGCCGAGACCCCGGAGGGCATGCACCTGTGCGGCTCCTGGTACGCGGTCCCGAGCACCGACCAGGCGGCGGTGCTGGACGCGTTCGATCTGGGCGGCCCCGAGCCGGTCACCCTCAGGACGGGCGCCGCGGCCTGGAACCACGACCGTCACGCCTGGCACCGGCGCCGCGTGCACTACAAGTGCGCACGCGTCTTCGTCAGCCCCGTGCTGGACGGCTGGACGCTGGTCTTCGGCGACTCGTCCGAGAACACCCACCGCGTCGAGAGCGCGGACGACGCGGAGGCGGAGAAGGTCCTGGCGTCCGTCGTACGCCGGCGCTGCGCCGACCTCAGCCGCCGGTTCGGAGCCGCGCAGTGGTACGGCATGAGCTGCGGGGACGGCTGGACGGCCTGGTGCATCGCCGAAGGCGGGGACGTCGTGCGCCATTACGACGCGTTCGACGCCGCTGAGGGCGGCCGCGCTGAGGACAGCCACGGAGAAGGGCCCGCGCATCCTGCCGAATCCGGCTATCTCCTGCCCCACCAGCGGGCGCTGCCCGACGACGCCTTCGACGGTGTGGACCTCTCGGACCCCGAGGCGTTCTTCGCCCGGTACCGCCAGGTGAAGGAGCGGCTCGGGATTCCCGAAACCTGCCACGCCAACGACATCGCGGCCCGGATGTCGGTCGACCCTGGAGCACTGGGGGCGCACACCCGGGTCGAGGGTGCCGGGGTCCTCGCGCTCACCGTGTGCGGCCGGGAGCACGGCCACCCCGCCGGAGCACTGCCGTGCTGACCTGCGCGGCTGACCTGCGCGGTTACCGGCTCGGGGGCGTGACCCCCGACAGGTCGTGGGCGGTGACGCTGTTGCGGTCGGTGACCGAGCGGCCGAAGGCGTGGTGCGGCCAGAGGCCTCCGGCCACCCGGCGGGCCTGTTCGGTCCATTCCTGGGCGGCGGGGGTACGGGGCTTGTAGTGGTTGAGGGCGAAGCCGCCGGAGTGGATGCGCAGGAGGGAGAAACCGCCGGGGTAGTCCTTGGCGGCGGTGACCTCCTGCAAGGTGACGTGCGGGGCCTGGGGCAGCACGGTGCGTTTGTTGCGGTGGGTGTGGCCGGCGTGGTGGAGGAAGACGCCCGGGGCGTCGGCGTAGGCGTCCAGGACGGCACGGGCCTGGCGGCGGTCGAGGCGCTGTCCGCCGGTGACGGGGAACACGGAGCCCCGTACGGTCAGCGGATGGTGGCCGAACACCAGGGTCGGCTGATCCCGCTGTTCCCTCAACCGCCCCCGGAACCAGGACAGTTGCTCGGCACCGAGCCCGCCCGCGTCGGCCCCGTTGCCGGCCCTCTCGTATGTGTCCAGCCCGATGATCCGCAGCCCGCCGAGATCATGGGCGAAGTACGAGGCCCCGTCGCGCCCGGGAAAGCTGTCGAGGAACGTGTCGGGGAGGGCGTCGGGGAGGGCGTCGCCGTGACCGCCTCGGCGAGCGCCACCACGGCGACCGCGACCATGTCCGTGCTCATGTCCGTGCCCATGTCCATGCCCATGTCCGGGTCTGTCGTGGTTGCCGCGTACGACGAAGTAGTCCCGCCCGTGGGTGCCGAAGCCGTCCAGGATGCGCTTGGCCTCCGCCAGGTCGCGTGGCGCGCCGCCGGCCGAGATGTCCCCGGCGGCCAGCAGGACGTCGGCGCCGCGCCGGCGGGCCTCGGCCACCAGGGCCCGGCCCATGATCTCCGGGTACGGCGTACGTCCCGGCCGCTGTGCCACTCCGCGCAGCAGCGGCAGCGGAACGCCGGCCAGCAGTCCGGCGGCGGTCTCGCCGAGGTGCAGGTCGTTGCAGAGGGCGATGGACATGAGGTGCTGCCCCGGCGGGGGCTGCGGAGTGGTGAAGGAGAAGGGGCCCTCGTCCGTGCCGAGCCCGTAGGAGTTCGTACCGACGGCGTTGCCCCGGACGTGGTGCAGCGGGGTGGGTATCGCGGGCGTGCCCCGGGAGCGGGCCTGGTAGTAGTACGTCTGCCCCGGCTCCAGATCAGTGAGCTCGACGTAGTGGTGCGCGGTGGGCCGGTCCTCCCCCGCTCTGCGGTCCAGGCGGGCGGGATGGGTGCCGTAGACGACCTCGCCCTCCGTGACCGCGGGGAGCAGGTGGCCCAGGCCGTCGTGGGTGCCGGGCACGCCGGTGTACCAGGTGACGACGGCGCGGTCCTCGGTCAGCGTGACCAGTTCCAGATGGACGGCCGCCACGGCGTCAGGGTGAGCGGGGCGGCCCCTTCGTGCCGTGCGGCCGCCGTGCAGGGCCTCGGCGGCGGCCTTCAGCAGCGCGGGGGCGAGGAGGGCGCCGGATCGCAGGACTTCACAGGGAGCGGGGAGGGCGGACAGCGCGGACCGGGCCGCGAGGGGAGCGGAGAAGAAGCAGCAGCGCATATCCCCTCCATGCCCGAGCGCGGTGAACGGCGGCGGATCCACCGACGGCGACACTCGGTATGAAACACGACAACTCCGCCGGATGGGTCCTCACCCGTCGTGTGTTTCGTCACCCCATCACCCGCTCGACGCCGGCACGGTTGTACCAGGACCGGTCGAACAGGACGATCTCACCGGCGGTCGGCAGATGCTCCACGTACCGCTGGAAGTACCACTGCCCGCGCTCGCGCTCGTTCGGCTTCTCCAGCGCCACCACGCGGGCGCCGCGCGGGTTGAGATGCTCGGTGAACCGTTTGATCGTGCCGCCCTTGCCGTCGGCGTCCCGGCCCTCGAACACGATGACGAGCCGACGCCCGGTCTCCTTGATCCAGCTCTGCAGCTTCAGCAGCTCGATCTGCTGGAGCCGCTTGTGGAGGTCGTACTCCCCGCGCTCCATGCGCTGGTCGTACGGGTAGTTCTCCCGCCAGGTGTCCACGGGAGTACCGTCCGGCCGGATCAGGACCAGGCCGTCGGCGTCGGCGTCGGCGTCGGCGTCGGCGTCGGCGTCGGCGTCGGCGTAGTCGACCCGCATCCCCGACAGCAGTTCGGTCATGTCGGCCTCCTCGTTCAGAGACCTTGATCGAAGCAAGCGGCTTCGTCCATCCGACGAACGGCGAGCAAAGCCCGGGTGTTCTCCGTGGACGGACGGAACCGGGGCAGGACCCTGACGGTCCTGCCCCGGTCGGTCGTCATCAGTGAGCTCTCGGTGGTCATGGCCGCACCGGTCGCCGACCGCCCGAAGCAGCGCGGTGACGCGCCCTTCCGCGGCCGGGGCACCCGCCGGGGCCAGCCCTCAGGACGCTCCGGCGGCGCCACCTGCCGCAGCGCCGAAGCCCGCCAGATGGCGGATGCGCGCAAGGCGGCGCGCATCCGCAAGTCCGCCTGACGCTGCGCGCGGCGCGTCCGGGCGCGCGGGGCGTGTCCGGAACGCGGCAGGGCCCGCCGACGGGCGGGCCCTGCACACACGCGGTCGGCGTCAGTCGATGTAGCCGGGCGACCCGCCCAGCTCCCAGGTCTTGTCGCCGTCACCGTCGTTGTTGATGTTGTAGATGATCTTTCCGTCGGCGGTCCACGTGCCTCCGCCGCTGTTCGTCGAGTCCGTATTCAGGTCGCATTCGCCCGAGATGATGGTGGGTATGTCGCTGGGCTTGAAGGAATCCGCCTCGATCCAGTTGATGCCGCTCCTGAACTCGCAGCTCTCGTACCTCATGAGGGCGTCGCTGCGCTCCAGCCTGAGGCCCAGCAGGAACTTGTCCATCTCGCCGACGACGTAGTTGCCCCCGCCGCTCCAGCTCCCCATCGCGTACGCGTGGTACTTGCCGGTGCTGCTGTTCAGTGACACGCACAGCTTGATCTTGAAGGTGACGTTGGAGCCGGGAGTGTCGAACGTCTTGCTCTGGTAGTTGGCGTTGCACTTGTCCGGAACGGCCGCAGTCGCCGGAGCCACCCCGAACGTCGTCGCGCAGGCGAGCGCGACCCCGCCGGTCAGCGCCGTGGCGCCCGCCCTCTTCAGCCAAGTCATGAGTTCCTCCTGGGTGTGGTGTTCGCTGTCGTGCTGATCCGTCCCGTTCACCGGTCGGCCCGCCAAGAGTTGCGGAGCCGGCTTCCGGCGACCTTGCGGGAACCTGGAAACAGGAGGCCCGCGGCCTGAGCGCCCCTCGCGCCCGCGCAGTGCCTCCCCACGCCCCATGGGGCATGGCCTATGTCATACGAGAACTTCGCCGCTGCCCACCTGGAAAGTTCCAGGGAACATAATTCAGCCAGCTCACCAACACGGTGATGGCTTGGGGAAGACATCACCCTCACGCTCGGCCACGGCGAGCACGAGGGTGGTGTGCGGAGCGTCGGCCGGACTCGCCCTGGTTGAGAGCAGGAGCCTGGCATCAAGATCATCGGGCACGCTCTGTCCGGCCGGGGAAGAGTCGGCAGCGCCGTCACCTGCACGTACGCGTGCTCTGGGGCTGGTGGTGCTCCCGGAGGCCATGCTCGGGCTCATGTTCCCGGTCATCTCGCGAGCCCGCAGGTCCGCCGGATGGCCGGGGAATCGGGGCATGGGAGCCTCCGGCCCTCGCGGTCTTCTCCGGGATCGCATGCCGGATGGTCTACGCGGCAGACACTCGCTGTTGACCAGGATGAGTACAGCTTCCGCGCCGCACACCAGCCCTGCCACCTGGGACCTCAGGGTGCACACCGCTCAATGGGTGGGCTCAGCCGCCTGGTCCCGTGTGGGGCCTAGTTGTCCGACCACCAGCGGGCGCCGGCCTTCGACTTCACATCGCCGACGGTGGCGCACCAGGTGACGCGCTTGCCGTTGTCGGTGGCGCCCATGGTCGTACGCGCACAGGCACGCATCACGCGACCCTTAACGCCATCGCCGGAGTGGCGGTACCACTTGGAGTAGAACTTCTTGTCCTTCTTGTCGGTGCTGACACCGCCACATCCCTGCCAGTTCTTGCCCTTGTCGTAGCTGATGTCGACCCACACGCGGTCAGCCTTGCGCACCTTGCCGCTGAGACGGGCCGCAGAATAGTCCGGCCACTTGCCGGTCGAAAGGATCAGGACACGGCCGTACTTCTCAGTCACGCCGTTGTTGTACTTCTTGTCGCCCGCCCCCTTGTGGCTGACCTTGAGCGGCATGCTCTGCTCTTTGTACGTGCACTTGTCGCCCTGCCCCATGGTGCCGATCTCGGCGGCTGCCGCCGTGCCGCCGGCGACGGTGGCGGTGAGCGCGGTGGCCATGGCCGTGGCCGTGAGTACGCGTCGGACTCGTGACATGTCGTTCGTCCCCGTTCTGTTGCTCGTTCTCTTGCTTGTGCGTTCGGCGAGATCAACTGTGCTGTTCCGGTTCGGCCGAGGGCCAGTGATCTCGCGTCTCAAGTCGGCGTGGGACGTGGGCCGCCCCGTTGACCTGGTGTGATGCAGACGGTTTGGGACGGGCATGGAATGCTGGTGCGGGAGTCGGAGCAAGGTGTCATGGGGGTAGAGGCCTTGGACGGGACGCGGGGAGCCAAGGAGTTGGCCGCCGTTCTGGCGGAGCTGAAGAGGCGCAGCGGCCTCAGCTACCAGGAGCTGGGGCGGCAGGTCTTCATCAGCAGTTCCACCCTTCACCGGTACTGCAACGGCAAGGGCGTGCCGGCGGACTACGACCTCGTCGTCCGTATCGCCAAGGAGTGCGGAGCCGACGCGGACGAACTGAACCAGCTGCTGCGATGCTGGCGGGCCGCGACCGGACAGGAACCGGCGCCGGCGTCGGAGCCGACGCGGGGGCCGGCCCCGGCTCGGGCTCCCGTTCGGCGGCAGCCCCTGGGCACGAGGTTCGTCCTCGCCGCCGTCATGGCACTGGTCGTGCTCTGTACCGCCGTCGCGAGCGCCCCGTACGAGGCGGCGACGGCAGCCGTGCCGGTGCCGGTCGGGGCGACGAGTTGGGCCCAGACGCCGAAGCCCGTCGATCCGGAACTGTTCGGCGTGACGATGAACAGCTCCAGCGGGGCCATGCCCTCCTTCCGGACCGGCGCGCTGCGGCTGTGGGACAGCCAGACCCGCTGGGCCCAGCTGGAACCCGTACGCGGGGAGTACGACTGGTCCACGCTCGACCGGCTCCTCGACGGTGCCGAACGGGAGGGCCTGCCCACGTTGTTCGTCTTCGGCGGTACGCCCGCGTGGGCCGCACCGGACGCCCGGAAGGCCGCGTATCCGGACGGTTCCCGGGCGGCGCCGCCGGACGACCTCGACGACTGGGACGCGTTCGTGCGCGCTCTCGTACGGCAAGCGGGTGCCCGTATCGACGCGTACGAACTGTGGGTCATGGCGAACCACGAGCACCACTACAACGGCAGCGTCAGGACCCTCGTCGAGATGACCCGGAGGGCGAGCCGCATCATCCGGGAGGCCGACGCGGACGCGACCGTGGTCTGCCCCTCCATCACCGAACTGTGGAAAGCAGAGGCACACGAATACCTGCTGCGCTTCGCCGAGTCGGGGGGCTACCAGTACTGCGACGCGGCGGGGATCAAGCTGTACCAGCGTCAGGTCACCGACCCGCCGGAGACCATGCTGGAGGCGGTGCACGATGTGGATCGAACCTTCCAGCGGGCGGGGTACCACCTGCCGCTGTGGAGCACCGGCACCACGCAGACCGTGACGCTGAACGATCCCCTGGAGGAGGAAACGGCGGCGAACCACGCGGTCCGCTTCTATCTGACGGGCCTGTACGCCCGGAACCGGAACCTGGCCCGCATGTACTTCTACGCATGGGGCAACGGCAAGATCCCCCTGGTCCTCCAGGCCGAGGGCCAACCACCCACCAAAGCGGGTCTGTTCGTCGCGCGCCTCCAGCAGTGGCTGGCCCACGCGGACGTCCGTTCCTGCGGCCACGGCCTCCAGATCGCCCTGCCCGAGAACGTCTGGCAGTGCGAATTCCTCATCCCCGACGAACAGGGCACCCTCCGCACGGCCCGCATCCGCTGGACCCACACGGGCACGGCCGACACCCCCGTCGGCGCCGGCGCCCGCACCGTCGAGTACCTCGACGGCACCGCCCGTGAGGTCGACGACCGCGACACGGAGCACATCACGGAACGGCCGGTACTGATCCGGTACGGCTGAGCCATGTGTCGAGGGCCGCGTAGTCGCCGTCGGTGAGGCCGAGGCGAGGGTCGGCGCGATGGAGCAGGGCGGGGGCCCGGTGGTGGGCGGCGACCCAGGCCCGGTCCGTGTCGGTGACCTCGTCGTCGACCCAGGCGAACGGTCGCCCCGCGGCCCAGGCGACGAGGGTGCGGGTCTTCCAATGCAGCCCGTCGCGTTCGTCCTGCTCATCCTGGTCGCCCTGGTCGTCCCGGTCACCCTGGTCGTCCCGGTCGTCCCGGTCACCCTGGTCGTCCCGGTCGTCCCGGTCACCCTGATCGTCCCGGTCGTCCCGGTCACCCTGGTCGTCCTGGTCATCCTGGTCGCCCTGGCCGCCCTGCTCACCCTGGTCGGCCTGCTCACCCTGGTCGGCCCGCTCACCCTGGTCACCCTGGTCGTCCCGGTCGTCCCGGTCACCCTGGTCGTCCCGGTCACCCTGGTCGTCCCGGTCGTCCCGGTCGTCCCGGTCACCCTGGTCACCCTGGTCACCCTGGTCGTCCCGGTCACCCTGGTCGTCCCGGTCGTCCCGGTCACCCTGGTCGTCCCGGTCATCCTGGTCGCCCTGGCCGCCCTGCTCACCCTGCTCGGCCTGCTCACCCTGGTCGGCCTGCTCACCCTGGTCGGCCCGCTCACCCTGGTCACCCTGGTCGTCCCGGTCGTCCCGGTCACCCTGGTCGTCCCGGTCGTCCCGGTCGTCCCGGTCACCCTGGTCACCCTGGTCGTCCCGGTCGCCCTGGTCGTCGCGGTCGGAGGGCTCGGGCCAGATCACCACGGGCAGCTGCGGCAGACCGAGGCGGGGCGACACGCACGCGTTCGCGTCGTCCATCCATGTGGTCGCCCAGACCACGTCGCAGGGCAGCGCCGCCAGCCGGGGCCCGTGCCTGGGATCGATCCTGGCCAGCAGCGGATTCGCGTCGGCTTCGGCCGGCTCCGGGCCCGTCGCCCAGATCGGATACGACTCCGGCGCGCCGCCGAACGGGATCAGCGGTCCGTCGACATCGAGAAACAGCAGCGGAGGCCGCACAGAGCCGGTCACATGAAAACGATAGACGGCAGCAGCGCCCGTCAAGTCGGTCATGGAACTCCGGAGGGCGGGAAGGAGTTGCCAGGAGGACGACCGGAACGACATGGGCTCAAGCCGAGGTGGCACGCATGGCGATGTGGGATCGAATCAAGGACCAGGCCAAGGGGCTGCAGCAGCAGGCGCAGGGGATGCAGGGCGCACGCGGCGCCGGTGGACACGGGCGGTCGAGCGGCGGGCACTCCGGTGGGCACTCCGGGGGCACGAAGGCCCAGCTCGTGAGCGCGCTCAAGTCCCAGCTCACCTCCCTCAAGACGGAGCTGAAGAGCGGCGCCTACCGGGACGCCAGCATGGCCATGTGCGCGCTGGTGGCCGCCGCCGACGGGCATGTCGACCCGGCCGAGCGGCAGCACGTGGAGTCCCTGATCCTGAACAACGACGTCCTGCAGAACTTCCCGGCCGACCAGCTGCGGCAGCGCTTCAACAAGCACGTCGACCAGCTGTCGTTCAACTTCCAGCAGGGCAAGACCGAGGCCCTGCAGGAGATCGCCAAGGCCGCGAAGAAGCCGACGGAGGCCAGGGCGGTCGTACAGACCGGCTTCGTCGTCGCGGGCGCGGACGGTTACATCGCACCGGCCGAGGAGCAGATCCTGCGCGAGGCGTGCTCAGTACTCGGCGTACCCACGCAGGAGTTCGGCCTCTGACGCCATGGGCCTCCTTGACGGGCAGGGGGGAGAGGGGAGTTGGGCGTGGCGGCAGAGGGCATCGACGATGTCGTGGGACGGGCTGGCCGGGATCGTGCGGGAGGCCCGTCGCGCCGGTGACCGGGTCGGGTACTTCGCGGCGCTGTACCGACAGGTGACCGTTGAGGTCCGCGCGGCCATTCACGGTGGGCTGTTCGACGACGGCGCCCGAATGGACCGTTTCGACACACTCTTCGGCAACCGCTACTTCGACGCGTACGACGCCTGGCGTCGTGACCGGAGCGGGCCGCGTTGCTGGCGCGAGACGTTCGGGCTGCTCGACGACGCCGACACCGTCATCGTCCAGCACCTGCTGCTCGGTGTGAACGCGCACATCAACCTCGACCTGGCCGTCGCCGCCGCGCGGACCAGCCCGGGCGAGGCCATCCACGGGTTACGACGCGACTTTCTGCTGATCAACGACATCCTCGCGCGGGTGGTGCTGGTGGTGCAGGACTCGCTCGGTGCCCTGTCGCCCCTCATGTCGCTGCTGGATCAGGTCGGAGCCCGCACCGACGAGCGGATCCTCGACTTCAGTGTCCGTCAGTCCCGCGAGGAGGCCTGGTACAACGCCGTCCTGCTGGCCGGCCAGAACGAAGAGGAGCGCGAGGCCACCATCGAGCGGCTCGACATCCGGGCCGCCGTGCTCGCCCGGTTGATCGCGCGCCCGGGCGGAGTCGTCCGGCCGGCCATGCAGCTGATCCGGAGCACCGAGAGTGATGACGTGCCGGCTGTCATCGCCCATCTGGACCACGCCATGGAGCGATCCTCCGCCCGGCCGGGGACGGGGTGAGGCCCGGTACCCGACCCGGCTGTGACAGCTGTGACTGATGTGACAGCTGTGATTCCTCGTGCGCTGGAGGAAGCGCGCAAACGTTTCGCCTGACGCACGCGAAACACCGCGCAATTCGGATCACTCTGCTCGGGGAGACTCACGACTCATGCGCCGACGCGCCACCTTCGCCGTCCTCGCCGCCGCCACGGCCGCCACCACCGCGCTGGGCGGACTCCTCGGTCCCACCGCGTACGCGGACGAGATCGTCGGCGACATCCAGATCGACAAGGTCTCCGTCAACGGCGGGAAGAACATCGTGGTCGGCCTCGCCGACAAGACGGTCACGGTCTCGGTGACCGCGACCGATCCCTCGGGGATCTGGGACGCCGACTTCCACCTGTGGCGCGGCACCGATCCCGACAACCCCGACGCCTACATCACGGTGGACCAGAACACCACGCCGGCGGACTGCGTGGCCTCCACCTCGACCACCTCCACCTGTTCGAAGACCTTCACCTTCGAACCGGACTGGTGGCTCACCAACGCCGACGCCGGGACCTGGAAGGTCGGCGTCTACGTCTCTGCCAACGACAACAGCTGGACCGTGCGGGACGCCTACACGACCACCCGCATCCAGCGGCTCTCCCAGCTGACCGTCAACGCCGCCCCGGAACCGATAGCCAAGGGCAAGACGCTCACGGTCACCGGCAAGCTCAGCCGGGCGAACTGGGACACCGACGTCTACGCGGGCTACACCGCCCAGCCGGTCAGGCTCCAGTTCCGCAAGGCGGGCACCAGCACCTACACCACCCTCAAGACGGTGAACACCTCCAGCACGGGCTACCTGAAGACCACGGCCACCGCCTCCGCGGACGGCTACTGGCGCTGGAGCTTCGCCGGCACGTCCACGACCCCGGCCGTCGCGTCGTCGGCCGACTACGTCGACGTGCAGTAGCGAGACGCGGTAGCGAAACGAAGAGGCCCGCACCGAAGTGCGGGCCTCTTGTGTCCTGCGGGGTGCGCGCGAGGCGCGGCGAGTCAGGAGGGAACGATGTTCTCCGCCTGCGGGCCCTTCTGGCCCTGGGTGACGTCGAAGGTCACCTTCTGGCCTTCCTGCAGCTCGCGGAAGCCCTGCGTGGCGATGTTCGAGTAGTGGGCGAAGACGTCGGCGCCGCCGCCGTCCTGCGCGATGAAGCCGAAGCCCTTTTCCGCGTTGAACCACTTCACAGTACCGGTGGCCATGTCAATAACTCCTGGACAGTCTTGGATGCTCGCACTTCGCGAGCCTTCTCATCGCCGTGATGATGACCACTGCCCGGGAAACCGGAAATGCGAATGGAAATCACACCTGCAACTGGAGTCGAGCCTAGCAGGAATACCATTGCTCGCGCGCGATTAAACAGTCCGGGTAAGTTGTCGTCTGCGTGGGCGGCAAGAAAACTTTTCCGGATCCCGGTGGATATCTGGTTCGGCGGCCAGAGATTTTCTATCGCCGTCCTCGGTGGCCTCGGTGTGCTGCTCGGCCGCGTCCGCCGCGCGGCGCATCTCGTCGTTGGCGCGCTGCGCCGCCTCCAGCTGGTCCTCCAGGCCGACGATGCGGCAGGCGGCCTCGATGGGCGTCCCCTGGTCGACGAGTTCGCGGGCGCGGGCCGCGATGCGCAGTTGGTGACGTGAGTAGCGGCGGTGACCGCCTTCCGACCGGGTCGGAGTGATCAGCCGTGTGTCGCCGAGGGCACGGAGAAAACCGGGCGTGGCACCGATCAGCTCGGCGGCCCTGCCCATGGTGTACGCCGGGTAGTGGTCGTCGTCGAGCCGGTCGGTGACGGTCGGCCCGTCTGCGGTGTGCGGCCTGCTCTCCGATGGCAATGGCATGTGCGCCTTCCCGCGGGCTGCCCGGGGGACACGGCCCGCCGCAGGGAAGCGGGTTCCCCTGCAGGGGAACTCTAGTCGCGCCGGGAGGATTTCTGGTGCGGCGAGACCAGGCGTGGTGGGGCGACGAGCGCAGACGCAGGCCGCGCCGGGCTGTGGCGGCAGGTCGTCGGACACGTGGGTCGGCCGTAAGGGCGGGCAATATCTGTCGTCGCGAAGGGAGAAATCACCGTGCCGCGCGCGGAATATTCCTCGGTCGGTGGCAGCGGTCAACCTCGGCCGACAGGCCGTCGGTAACGATTCACGGCGGGTAATTTTTCACAGCTTGCGCAATCCTGCCGTGGTAGTGTCGACGCCAGTTGCAGTTGTGGTTGCCGGACGGTTTTTCCGACGGAGTGATCATCACGGCGACCGGGATCCGCGCAGTGCGGACCCCGAACACCGTCCCGAAGGAGAAACAAATGGCTACCGGCACCGTGAAGTGGTTCAACTCGGAAAAGGGCTTCGGCTTCATCGAGCAGGACGGCGGCGGCCCCGACGTCTTCGCCCACTACTCGAACATCGCCACCCAGGGCTTCCGCGAGCTGCAGGAAGGCCAGAAGGTGTCGTTCGACATCGCGCAGGGCCAGAAGGGCCCGACGGCCGAGAACATCGTTCCCGCCTGACACCAGCGTTGACACTGGCATTGACACCGGCGCTGACGCCCACGTCAGTCCACACGTCAGTCCACTTCGCAGCTGGGGCCCGCACTCTTGGGGTGCGGGCCCCAGCTCGCTGTGTTTCCGGGCGCCCCACGAGGGTGCGCCCCACAGCCTTCGGCTCGTTCATGCGATTCTCCGCGCCGCTCGATCGTCTCGATCGTCTCGATCGTCTCGATCGTCTCGATCACCGCGCGACTTCCTTGCCACGTGCCGCAACGAGGAAATTCGAGGATCCCGCATGAGCCGTACCCGTACGACCCGCGCATACGACCGTTCGGCAAGCTCCGCCGCCATGGGCTCCGCCGCCAAACGCTCCGGCACCAAGCGCTCCGGTGCTCCGCGCCGTTCCAAGGGCGGCCAAGGCGGTCAAGCGCGTCAAGGCGGTCAAGGACGCCAACAGGCCTCCCCGCAGGGCGAGTTCGCGCTTCCGGTGACGACGACACCCGCGTTGGCCGCCGTCGACTCGTTCGCCGAGCTCGGCCTGCCGGCACCGATGACGGCCGCGCTCGTCCAGGAGGGCGTGACCGTACCGTTCCCGATCCAGGCTGCGACCCTGCCGAACTCGCTGGCCGGACGTGACGTACTCGGCCGTGGCCGCACCGGTTCGGGCAAGACCCTTGCCTTCGGTCTGGCGGTGCTGGCCCGTACGGCGGGTAAGCGCGCCGAGCCGCGGCAGCCGCTGGCCCTCGTGCTCGTGCCCACCCGAGAACTCGCCCAGCAGGTCACCGACGCGCTGACGCCGTACGCCCGTTCCGTGAGACTGCGGCTGGCCACCGTGGTCGGCGGGATGTCGATCGGCAGACAGGCCGGGGCGCTGCGGACGGGGGCGGAAGTCGTCGTCGCGACTCCGGGGCGCCTCAAGGACCTCATAGAGCGGGACGACTGCCGTCTGGGCGACGTCGCCATCACCGTCCTCGACGAGGCCGACCAGATGACCGACATGGGCTTCATGCCCCAGGTCACCGCACTCCTCGACCAGGTGCGCCCCGACGGCCAGCGGATGCTCTTCTCCGCCACCCTGGACCGCAACGTCGACCTGCTGGTCCGCCGCTACCTGACCGACCCGGTCGTCCACTCCGTCGATCCGTCCGCGGGAGCGGTCACCACGATGGAGCACCACGTCCTCCACGTCCACGACACGGACAAGCAGCGGACGGCGACCGAGATCGCGGCCCGGGACGGCCGGGTGATCATGTTTCTGGACACCAAGCACCGGGTGGACCGGCTGACCAAACACCTGCTGAAGAGCGGCGTCCACGCCGCGGCCCTGCACGGGGGCAAGTCCCAGCCGCAGCGCACGCGGACCCTCGCCCAGTTCAAGGACGGGCAGGTGACGGTTCTGGTGGCGACGAACGTCGCGGCGCGCGGGATCCACGTCGACAACCTCGATCTCGTCGTCAACGTCGATCCGCCCAGCGACCCCAAGGACTACCTGCACCGCGGCGGTCGTACGGCCCGCGCCGGCGAGTCCGGCAGCGTCGTGACCCTGGTGACCCCCGACCAGCGCCGCGACATGGCCCGGTTGATGGCCTCGGCCGGCGTCACCCCGCGGATCACCCCCGTCCGTTCGGGTGAAGCGGAGCTGAGCCGCATCACCGGGGCGCAGGCCCCTTCCGGGGTCCCCGTCGTGATCACCGTGCCGGTGGTGGAGCGGCCCCGCCGCGCCGGGTCCTCGGCGTCCTCGTCGTCCTCGTCGTCCTCGTCGTCATCAACGTCCTCTTCGTCCCGAGGCCGTCGCAGCCGCTCCGGCAGCCGGCGTCGGCTCGCCAAGTAAGCGCCGCGCCATCCCCTGATCCCCCTCTCCCCGGTCAGCCCGCTCTCCTTCCCCCTGTGAGGCATCATGCGCTGTGTCATCGCCCGCTACCCGTTCGACCTGACCAAGAACGGCGTACTGGACTTGATGAAGGGCATCACGCCCGAGCCCATCACGGGTGAGTCCGTGACCATCGGCCGCCGTCGCTACCCCGCCAAGCAGGTGGGCGAAGTCATCACCCGGCAGGACCGCCGCGACTTCACCAGCGGCGAAGTCACCCGGGCCATGACCCGCCTCGGCTTCACCTGCCACGACCACCCCGACGCCGCGCCCGTGCCGGCCCCCACTCCGCTCCAGGCCGCGTCGGAACTGTTCGGGAGCCCCGTACCCCGGGACGTGTGACGGGCCGGCTGAGGCGGTCAGGGGACGATGACCGTCTTGCCGCGGGCGTGGCCGGCGCGGGAGCGGGCGAGGGCGTCGGGGGACTCCAGCTCGGCGCGGCTGGGACTGCCGGCGAGGGTGGCGTGCGGGAAGGTCATGGGCACACCGGGCGGCGCGGGTCCCGTCGTTCAGGCGCGCAGGTACGCGAGGACTGCGAGGACTCGGCGGTGGCCCTGGCCGTCGAGGTGGAGTTCGAGTTTCTGGAGGATGCCGCTGACGTGCTTGTTGACGGCCGCCTCGGTGACGTACAGCTCGCGGGCGATCTCGGCGTTGGCGCGGCCCTCGGCCATGAGGGCGAGGACCTCGCGTTCTCGCGGGGTGAGGCGGGCGAGGGGGTCACGGCGGCGGTTGAGGAGTTGGCGGACCACCTCGGGGTCCACGACCGTCGCGCCCCCGGCGACCTGGACGACCGCGTCGACGAACTCGCCGACGGCGCTGACCCGGTCCTTGAGGAGGTAGCCGACGCCGGTGTCGCTGCCGAGGTCAAGTAGATGGGCGGCGTAGGACTGCTCGATGTACTGGCTGAGGACGAGGACCGGCAGGGCGGGACGCTCGGCGCGCAGGGCGATGGCGGCGCGCAGACCGTCGTCGGTGTTGTCCGGCGGCATACGGACGTCGGTGACGACGATGTCGGGATCGTGCTCCCGGACGGCGCCGATCAGCGCGTCCGCGTCTCCGACGGCGGCGAGCACCTTGTGCCCGAAGCGGGTGAGCACGCCGACGAGGCCGTCCCGCATGAGTGGGGAGTCCTCGGCGAGTACGACGTTCAGCGACACGGCAGCTCCACGTGCAGGGAAGTGGGCCCGCCCGGCGGGCTGGACAGCCGCAGTCTGCCGTCCGCGGCGGCGACGCGGTCGGCGAGGCCGATCAGCCCACTGCCGTTGCCCGCGCGGTGCTCGGCGCCGCCGACACCGTCGTCGACGACCGTCAGGGTGAGGACGTCGGTGTGCAGCCGGGCGTGCACCTCGACCCGGACCGCGCGGCTGTGCTTGACGGCGTTGGTCAGGGCCTCGGCGATCACGAAGTACGCCGTGGTCTCCACGGAGACGGGCATACGGTGCGGCAGGCGGATGTCGACCGTGACGGGCAGGGCGGAGCGGGCCGCGAGGTTCCCGACCGCCGCCTCCAGCCCCTGGTCGGTCAGGGCCTTGGGGTGGACGCCACGGCTGAGCTCACGCAACTCCTCCACGGCGAGCGTGACTTGTTCCTGGGCCTGGGCGAGCTGACCGGCCAGCGGCGAGTCCGGCTCCGCGTCGAGGCGGGCCAGCCCGAGCAGCACGTTGAGCGAGACCAGCCGTTGCTGCGCCCCGTCGTGCAGATCCCGTTCGATCCGGCGCCGCTCCGCGTCGAAGGCGTCGACCAGACGGGCCCGGGAGGCTCGTACGTCGGTCAGTTCGCGGCCCAGTTCGCTGTCGCGCGGCGCCAGCATGAGCCGGGTGACGGCGGCCCGGGCACCGGCCCACGCGGTGATGGTGTACGGCGCGGCGGCGAGCAGACAGAGCCCGACGATCACCAGCGGCCAGGCGCCGGGATCGTCGATCGGCGACGTCATCACGGATATCGGGAGCCCCAGGGCGAAGCAGAGGACGAGGAGGTCCATCCACCACAGCGCGGTCGCCGACACCGCGGTGAACCCCAGCTCCCGCCAGGTCGCGGGCTCCAGCAACCGCGTCCGTACCCATCCGACGAGCCCCGGCCGCTCCGGGGCCCGGTGCGGATCCGGTACCGGGTCCAGATCCACCAGCCGCAGCCGCCACCGCTCGAACCGGGTCACGGCGACCCCCGACAGCACGACCCCGACCAGCACCACGGCCCCCACCAGCACGACCAGCCCGACCAGCCCCGCCGCCAGCATGAGCACGAGGACGACCGTGATGACGGAACCCGACACCACCCCGGACAGCAGATAGGCCAGCGACCGCCAGGGCCAGCTGGAGCCGAGCACCTTCAGCGGGTTCTGGCCGAGCGCCTGCCAGGCGGTCCGATGTCGCATTCCTCGACAGTAACCAGCCGTGGATCTTCGGTCGGTAGTGCGGGCACTACCTTCGAACTCCCCCGTACGCCAGTGCGCGGACCGGGGCCGGGCCGGTGCACTGGGCGCCATGACCATGAAGCTGTTGAACGGGGGCCGGCGCGGACGCCGGGGACTGGGTCCGCGCCGTGGACTCATGGCTGTGCTGGCCGCGTTGGGCATCGCGGCGACGACCGCCGTACCGGCCTCCTCCGCCCCGCCGTCCGCCGCCCGCCCCGCCGCCACCCTCAACGCGGCCTCCATCGACCGATTCGTACGCGACTACGTGGAGCAGACCCGGCTGCCGGGCGCGGTGGTGGCCGTAACGAGAGGTGACCGGGTCGTCCACACGGCGGGCTACGGCCGTACCGCCTCCGGGAAGACCATGACGGCTCGGACACGCGTACCGGTGGCGTCCCTCTCCAAGGCCATGACCGCGCTCGCCGTGATGCGGCTGGTCGAGGCGGGCAAGGTCGACCTGGACCGCCCGGTGCACCAGTACCTGCCGGAGTTCACGATGGCTGACCGGCGGTCCGGGGACATCACCGTCCGGCAGCTGCTGACGCAGACCTCCGGCATGGCCGACGCGACGTACCCGGACCTGACCCGCGCCCAACCGCACACCCTCAGGGAGGCGGTGGCCGCGATGCGCGGCGCGCGCCTGGACACCAGGCCGGGCACCCGGTACCGCTACCACAACCCCAACTACTTCGTCGCGGCCCGCCTGGTCGAGGTGGTGGGCGGTCGTCCCTTCGCCGACCACCTCTCCACCGAACTCTTCGAGCCGCTGGGCATGACGGACACGGAGTCCGTCGACTCGACGACGGAGATGCCCGACGAGGCCCGCGGCCATGTCCGCGCCTACGGGACGACGTTCTCCCGCCCGCACCCGCGCTGGTTCGCGGCGGGCGGCCACGGCGTGGTCACCACCGCGGAGGACCTGGCCCGGTGGCTGATCGTCCAGAACAACGACGGCGTCTCCGCGGACGGCCGCCGTATCGCCACCGCGGACACCATCGAGCTGACGCACACCCCACCGAAGACGACGAAGGACACCGACTACGCCATGGGCTGGTCGATGGACCGGGAAGCCGGCGAGCACGCCCGGATCGAGCACACGGGCCAACTCCTCACCCACAACGCCATGGCGACCCTGCTGCCCGACAGCGGCACCGGCATCGCGGTCGTCACCAACACGGGCCTGATCTCCGGCGACGACGCCCCGCAGATCACCCAGGGCCTGGTCGACCTGGCCCAAGGCAGGCACCCCGAGGTGGCCGCCCCCTTCTCGATGACGGCCGACTGGTACCTGGCGGCCCTCACCCTGCTGGCGGCGGCCCTGGGCACCACCGGCGTCCTACGCGCCCGCCGCTGGGCCGGACGCACGGCACGCCGCCCATGGTGGCGCGTGACCCTGCGCCTCCTCCCCCACACCCTCCCGATCCTCCTGCTGACCCAGCTGGCCACTCTGCTGGGCCTGTTGATGAACCGCGTCGGAACCCTGACCCAAACCGCCCACGCCTGGCCGGCCCTGTTCATCTGCACAGCCACGGCGGCCCTCGCCTCCACGGCCGTCGTCACCGCCCGGGGTGTCGCTGTTCTCCGCCGTCGGCGACCGGCCCGCAGTGGCTGAGCCGACGAGAGCAGGGGTCGGTTCGCGGTGCCCGCTGCATGAGAGAGCCCCAGGTCAGCGACCTGGGGCTCTCTGTAGGCCGGAAAGCCTGCGTTACGAGGTCGACGAAGTCGCGGTGGTGGTCACGTCCGTGAGCTTCCAGCGCTGGTTGGAGCCGGAGTTGGGCCACCAGATGCCGACGCCGGCGCCCTCGCTGGTGGACTGGCCGGAGACGTCGGGGAGTTGGCCGGTGGCGGCGTTGACGAGGGTCCAGGTGCTGTCACCGGTGGTGGACATGATCCACTGGGCGGCGGTGTCGCAGCGGCCGTCGGCGGGCTCGGCGACCAGGGCGCCGTCGCGGATGGCGAGGCGCTTGTCGCTCGCGGGGTCGGTGAGGACGTACCGCGTGCGGTTGCCGGCGGCGCCATGGCCGACGCGGTCCAGCTGCCACTGCGTACCGCCGTTGGCGGCGGACTTGATGACGAGGCTCTTGCCGTTGGCGCCGATGCTGAGGTCCTTGCCGCTCTGGACGCCGGTCAGCCGGTAGCTGTGGCCGTCCTGGAGCTCGGCCTGGTTCTTCGCGACACCGGAGACGCCCTTGACGAGGAAGCTCGTCACGGACTGGGCGGGGACCGTGACGGTGGCCTGCTTGCCGGTGACCCGGACCGGCTGCTGCTTGACCAGCTTGCCGTCGGCGTCGGTCACGACCGCGGTGACGGTCGCGCGGGACGAGACCTTGCCGAACCTGGACAGGTCGAGGGTGACGTCGCGGGCGGCGGTGGTGCTGTTGACGTGGACGACGGTGGCCTTGTCGCCCCTCTTGGCGACCGCGGCGGTGCTGGAGGTGTCGTTGGTCTTGATCAGCCGGTCGCCGGGCTTGATGTAGTGGGTGAAGTTACGGGCGGTGTCGAACTTGGTGTTCGTGTAGATCGGGCACGTTTCGAGGGTGTCCGCGGAGTCGCAGCCGAACGACAGCTGGATGGAGCCCCAGTTTCCGCCCTTCGCGGACTCGCCGCCGGGCTTCATGTTGTCGTAGTCCTCGACCGGCTGCCAGAACACCCAGGCCTTGGGCTCCAGTTCCCGCAGGTCGTCGACCATGCGCTGGGCGAGGCCCAGGCCGGGCCGCATGTCGGTGAAGCTCTGCCCGTCGCCCCAGTCGCCCTCGACCTCGCTCATCCACAGCGGCTTGTCGGCGGCCTTGGCCAGGTCGCGCACGGTGGTGCGCTGGCCGGTGCCGTACGTGTGGACGTTCATCTGGCCGACGAGGTCGCGCACTTCCTGGGGGTACGAGTTCCAGTTGGTGGCGAAGATGCCGGGGTTGGTCTCGTCCATCGCGGAGATCTCCGCGTGCGTACGGGACTTCTCCAGGACCGGGCCGAGCTCCTTGATCACCTTCTGCTGGAGCTCGGGACCGATGTGGGCGCCCTCCTGGCGGCCCCCCGTCGGCTGACCGTCGGCCCCCAGCTTCGTACCCCAGTAGTCGGTGTTCGGCTCGTTGAACGGGTCGAGCGTGTCGACCTTGATGCCGTGCGCCTTCTCCAGCCGCTCGGTGGCGCCCACCAGATACTTGGCGAAGTCGTCGACGGACTCCTCCTTGAGCTGGTCCTTCGAGGAGTCGAAGCCGCCGGAGACGTAACCGCTGACCGTCATGAACCACGGCGGGGAGTTGCTGAACGTCTCCCAGTGGTTGATGTCGTTCTTGATGCGGTCCACCCACCAGCGCTGGGTGGCGTCCGCGTTCTTGTTCCAGTCCTTCTTGTCGTCGGCGCTCCACCAGTCGACGTCCTCGCGGGTGGTGCCCGCCGGCGCCTTCCACCAGCCCTCGACCGCGCCGCCCGCACGGAGGTAGTCCTTGACGTCCGGGGCGTTGCCGCCGCCGATGTTGTAGCGGGCGATGTTCAGGTTGAGGCCGTCCTCGCCGAAGAGGAGGTCGGCGAGCTTCTCCCGTATCTCGGGCGGGTAGTCGCCGGTGGCGTTGGCGAACCACACCAGGCTGGTGCCCCAGCCCTCGAAGCTCTCCCCCTTGTAGGAGGGGTCGGGCCGGACGGTGACCGAGGCGCCCGCCGCGGCCGTCTCGGCGTACGCGACCGGCAGGGAGGTGGTGGCCATGACGGTCCCGGTCGCGAGGGCGGTGACGCCGATGGCCCCGAGGAGCCGTCTCGTGCGGGTGCGGTGTGCCATTCGAGTACTCCAACTCTTCCACGTGCCGCGCGTCCCGGCGCGACACGAGAGATCGGGGCCCGCGAGGGTGCGGTTCGGTGCGGTTCGTTCGCTCTCGATGGTCTTGTACGAGAGAATGTTTACGTAAACATTCACTCGCGCGATGTCTACACTGTCCGAATCTCGGCGGTCAAGCAGTCCTTCCCGGTCACTTCCGGGGAATCCGGGGAGTCTGGGGAAACCGGGGAAACTGGGGAACGCGATGAACAAGGGGGACGACGCCGACAGAGCGGCTGACGGCGACAGCGGGACGGACGAGGGCGCCAGGACGAGCACCGCGCCCACGACGAAGCAACGCGCCGCCCGCCCCCGCCAGGGCCCGTCCATGGGTGACGTCGCCCGGCTGGCCGGTGTGTCCGCCCAGACGGTCTCCCGGGTCTCCAACGGATTCCCGGGGGTGACCGAGGAGACCCGGCGGCAGGTGCGGGCCGCGATGCGGGAGCTGGGCTACCGGCCCAACAGCGCGGCGCGGGCGCTCCGCCGGGGCGAGTTCCGCACGCTGGGCGTGATCACCTTCTCCCTGTCCACCATGGGCAACATCCGCACCCTCGACGCGATCGCCACATCCGCCGCCCGGCAGGGGTACGCGGTCACGCTCCTGCCCGTCGCGGTCCCCACCCAGGACGAGGTGAACGGCGCCTTCTCCCGCCTGGGCGAACTCGCCGTCGACGCCGTCATCGTCATCCTGGAGACCCATCTGCTGGACGCGGCGACGGTCTCCCTGCCGCCCGGCGTCCCGGTCGTGGTCGCCGACTCGGACGCCGGTGACCACTACACCGTGGTCGACACCGACCAGGCGGGCGGCGCGCGCGACGCCGTACGCCACCTCCTGGACCTCGGGCACGGGACGGTGTGGCATCTGGCCGGCCCCGAGGACTCCTTCGCCGCGCAGCGCCGGGCCAACGCGTGGCGCGAGACGCTCACCGAGGCGGGCAGGACCCCGCCGCCCCTGGTACGCGGCGACTGGTCGGCGGAGTCCGGCTACCGGGCCGGGCTGCGGCTGGCCGACCGGCCGGACTGCACGGCGGTCTTCGCCGCCAACGACCAGATGGCCCTGGGCCTGCTCCGCGCCCTCCACGAACGCGGACGCGAGGTCCCGGGCGACGTCAGCGTCATCGGCTTCGACGACATTCCCGAGGCTTCTTCGTTCCTTCCGCCCCTCACCACCATCCATCAGGACTTCGCGGAGGTGGGGAGGCTGTGTGTGGCGGGCGTCCTGACCAAGATGCGCCAGGACCTGCCGGAACACGGCACGACCCTCGTCCCCACCCGCCTGGTACACCGCGCCAGCACGGCACCGCCGCCGGCCCGCCTCCTCCGGTAGGTCATCGCAGGCGGTCGGCGGCGCGAACGCGGGCTCGGCGTCCGCCGGCCGCTGCCGACACCCGGCCACCAACAGCACCACGGCCGAACAACGCGCCCTTGGATCACCCGTACGAGCTCGGCATGCCGTTGTCAGTGGCCCCGGCTAGTCTCCGCAGAAGTGACTGTCCGCCCCTTTCAGGGAGGGTCTCGATGGCCTCACGACTCAATCCGTACATCAGCTTCGACGGTGACGCCCGGCAGGCGATGGAGTTCTACCAGGAGGTCTTCGGCGGCACGCCGGCGCTGAACACCTTCGGGGAGTACGGCCAGCCGGACGCACCCAACGCCGACAAGATCATGCACGCCATGCTGGAGACGCCGAACGGCTTCACGCTGATGGCGTCGGACACCCCACCCGGCATGCCGCACAACGCCGGGAACAACATCACCGTGAGCCTGAGCGGCGACGACGACACCGAGCTGCGCGGCTACTGGGAGAAGCTGTCGGAAGGCGGCTCGGTGTCGGTCCCCCTGGAGAAGCAGATGTGGGGCGACGTCTTCGGCATGTGCACGGACCGGTTCGGCACCCCGTGGATGGTCAACATCAGTCAGGCGCAAGGCTGATGGCGTAAGAAGGCGGGCGGCGCGCCGAAAAGAGCACCCGGCGCCCCGAACTGTTCCGAGGCATCGTCGGGGGGCACGCTGGTTCGCCGAGATCACCGCCCGGCTGTCCCGCGCCGCCGAGGCGCGGACGTGCATGCTCCAAGGGGCGGGACGCATCACCCAAACCACCCGTGCCGGTTCCGGTAGTTGGGGGATCCTCCCCCATGTCCCCGCGCCGATCGGTGCCCAGGATGGAGCACGGCAAGACCGGCTCGTATCCATGACGGGACAGGAGGAGCGTTGAAGGACGCAACGCGCAAGGGGTTACAGGCCGCGGTGACGGCCACGGTGTTGGGCGCGGCGATGGCGCTGTCGGCCGGACAGGCACACGCCGCCACCGGGGTGACCATCGACTCGAACTACATCAGGGTCACCGCCGTGGACGGGAAGCGGAACGAGCTCTTCATCACCCGGTCCGGCAACTCCGTCAGAATTGACGACAACGGCGACACCGTCACCGCGGGCGGCGGCTGCACCCGGACCGACCGCGACACGGTCGTCTGCCCGTACGACGGCCGCACCCTCCTCGTCAACGCCAAAGACCTCGGCGACACGGTCCTCGTGCGGGGCAGCCTGCCCTCCGAGATCAACGGCGGCACGGGCGACGACATCCTCACGATGGGCGTGGACGTCACCGCGCAGACCTTCCTGAACGGCAACGCCGGGCACGACACCATTTTCGGCGGCCCCGCGCGGGACAACATCACCGGTGGCGCCGGCGACGACACCATGTTCGGCAGAGACGGCAACGACCGCATCGACGCCGGCGACTTCACGCCCGGCAACGACCGCAGTTACGGCGACGCGGGCAGTGACGTCTGCACAGGTGACGTCAACGACCTGCGGGACGGCTGCGAGAGCTGACCCCACACCGATGGGGTCACACCGAAGGGGTGCCGGGCTCATGGGTTCATGGGTTCATGAGAAGCGCCCGGCACCCCGTCAGTTCATGCTCACTTCCTCCGTGGACTCAGCCGCCGAACGTCACCACCAGCCTCCCGTCCGAGGCGAAGGACCAGCCCAGCGCGCCGGAGTACGACGAGCAGCGCGACCCGTTCGTACCGGACCAGAACTGGTTGGAGCTGTCGGAGTTGCCGATGATCCGGTCGTTCGTACCGCTGGTGTGGCGGCGGCGCAGTCGTCAGCGACCACACGGGGAAGACCCACGTCGGTAACGTCCTCGCCAAGCTGGGCCTCCGCGACCGTATCCAGGCGGTGATCTGCGCATACGAGACGGGCTTGATCGCCGCCGGCGACGACACCGGTACTGGGGCCGGTGCTGGTGAAGGTCGGTAATTGGCAGATTTGTCTCAGCTGCATGTCTCATATAGAGCGATTTGTCCGGTATGAAACGGTGTGCCGGTGAGACGGAACTGCCAATTACCGGCGCCGGACGGGATCCCCCGGGTGGGGGAGGCCCGGGGGCGGGTTCCTCCCCCGCGTGGGCGAGGGAGTGGGGGGAATCCGGGCCGGGAGACCGGCCGTGCTGGGGATCCGCTGAAAGCCGCTGGTCAGAAGGATGGGGCTCATCACCGACAACGGCTCGCATCCACGGAGTTGACCATGAGGAGCACGACCCGACCCGCACGCTGCCCGCCACCACCCTCGCCCCCACCCACACCCCAGGTCACCAACCCCGCCCTCGAATCCGCCATAGCCGGCCTCCCCACCGCCGACGCCACCGCCGCGCTCGTGCGGGTCGGCGGTAGTGAGGGAACCTGACGGGGCAGTTCGGGCGTACACGACCTGGTGACGAACCGGTCGGCCGATCCGAACACCCGCTTCCGGGCCGGTTCCGTGACCAAGGGGTTCACGGCGGCCGTCGCGCTGCAGCTGGCCGCCGAGGGCAGACTCGATCTGGGCCGCGCCGCCCGCTCAGAGCCCGAGTTCGCGCCGGGCGAGCAGCAGCACTACCTCAACATCGGGTACACGATCGCCGGTCTGCTGGTCGAGCGCGTGACAGGTGACTCGTACGAGAACCAGGTCTCCCGGCGGGTGTTGAAGCCGCTGGGGCTGCGCGGCACGTACTACCCGGGGACGAACCCGCGCATCGTCGGACCGCACAACCACGGCTGCCAGCGGATGAAACGGGACGACTGGACGACGGGACGACGGGACGACCGGGCTGCGGGACGTCACCGTGTGGGGGACGACGGACGGCTGGGCGGCCGGTGCCATCATCTCGACCACGGCGGATCTGGAGCGGTTCACGAACGCCCTGTTCCAGGGGCGGATCGTGCGGCGTGGGCCGCCGCTGGAGGAGATGTTCACGCTGCCGCAGGTGACGGACTTCAAGACCGGCGCCCCGGCCGCGTACTCCGTCGGCCTCTCGATGAAGAAGCTCGGCGGCCGTGAGGTCTGGGGCAAGACGGGCGGCCGCTGGGGCTACACCACGGTCATCGCCTCCACCCGCGACGGCTCCCGCACCCTCGTCTACAGCGTCAACGCCACGGATGCGAAGGGGCAGGACATGAACAAGGTGGCTCAGAGTGTGATGGTGGCGACCTACGGGAGGACGTAAACCGTCCGGTAACTTCCTTGATTTCAAGGGTAGTTGATCGTATGGGAGTAGGCCACCCCGGTTAGCATCGGGCCATGCTGAGGTGTCGGAAGCATGACAATTTCGCGAGTGCCCTGGCGGACCTTCCCCGTGATCCCCGAGCCGACGACTATCCGATGCCGACCGTCCCGTACGGGTGGTACGCGGTACTCCGCAGCGCCGAGTTACGGCCGGGCAAGGTCGTCAACCTGCACTACTTCGGGCGGGCGCTCATCGCGTTCCGGGCGAGCGACGGGCAGGCGGCCGTACGGGACGCGCACTGTCCCCACTACGGCGCCCATCTCGGCGTCGGCGGGAAGGTGGTGGACGGGACGGTGGAGTGCCCCTTCCACGGGTGGCGGTTCGGGACGGACGGACGGTGCGTGGAGGCGCCGTTCGCGGTCCGGACGCCAAAGGTGTCGATCGGCGGCTTCCCGGTCCGGGAGCACAGCGGGCTCGTGTTCGTGTACGCCGGGCCGCCGGGGGAGTCGGCGGCGGATCAGACGTCGCAGGGGGAGTCGGCGGCGGCCGAACCGGCGTGGGAAGTGCCGGAGATACCGGAAGCGGTGTCCAGGGAGTTCGCCGCGCCGGTCGACGACACCTGCACCGCGCGCATCCACATCCAGGAGATGCGCGAGAACATCGTCGACGAGTCGCACTTCCACTTCATCCACGGCCAGGCCGAACCACCCGTCCAGGACTGGCGGGTGGACGGCCCGTTCGCGGAGGTGCGGGGCCGGATCCGGCGGCGGGTGTTCGGCTGGGACGTCGACAACACCTTCGACGCGTTCATGTACGGGCCGGGGGTGATGGTCGTACGCACCCACGGCCCCGTCCTCTCGGTGACCGCCGTCGCCCTCTCCACACCCGTCGACGACCGGACGAGTGAGCTGCGGATGCTGTACTACCTCCGCAAGCCCGCCCGGGCCCCGTTCCTGACACCGCTGTTCAAGCTCCTCTTCCGGAGAGAGGCGCTGGGCGAGGTGCGCGAGGAGGTCAGGATCTGGGACCACAAGATCCACCGGGCGCGGCCCGTACTCCTCACGCACGAGAAGGGGATCAAGGCGCTGCGGCGCTGGTACGCGCAGTTCTATCCGCCGGGGCTTCCCTAGCGAGGCCTGGACCGACAGCCGCAAGCCTTTGGTGGGCGAGTTCGTGTTCCCTCATGGCGTCGACGTGAGCCGGTGCCGCAGGCACTGAGTGCACCCCATACCCCGTCAGGGGTGGGGGGCTGGCGTCAGTTGGAGAAGGGGACGGCGTCGGCCGGGTCGGCGTGCCAGTTGGTGGCGATGGGGCGGTCGACCGTGACGGTGCGGGGGAGGTCGAGGGTGACGAAGTTGATCTCGTCGCCCAGGACGGAGAGGTGGATCTTCTCGAACTGCCTGCCGCTGTCGTTGTCGGTGGTCTTGGGGTTGATGCCGGCGTAGGCGACGGTGTTGCCGGAGAGCTTGAGGGTCTCGCTGACGCTGTGCTCGGCGGGGGACAGCTCGGTGTCGGCGGAGGAGCCGAAGGACGCGGAGGGGAAGACGCCCTCCAGGTAGCAGGTGATGCCGGGCAGGGCCTTGGCGGTGACGAGGAGGTAGCCGCCCGCCTGCGGCTTCTCGCTGATGGTGAAGGTCAGGTCGTTGGTTCCGCAGGCCTGCCCGACGTCGCTTCCGCTGTCGGCGGTGACCGTGGCGGTGGAGGTGGCGGTGGAGGTGGCGGTGACCGTGGCGGTGGCGGTGACCGTGAGGACCGCTCTGGGATCGGGCGATCGGCCGGACATCGCCCTCGACGACGACGGTGACGGTGACGGTGACGGCATGGTCGTCTACCACACTCCGGAGGGCCCGTACGTCACGCAGAAGGTGAGCGCTCGACTGATAAGCCGAGGCGGGACGTTCGGGCGACGCGCCGACGTGCCGACGCGCGTGGCCTTGGCAGTTCGGCCACCCGCGAGAGGGCGCCCTCGCTTGGAGGGCGCCCTCTGCCAAGCCGATCGGGCTTGGCGTCAGTCGAACAGCGCCACCCGCGGATGCACCGTCCCCTGCACCCCGGCCTTGGTGACCGTCAGGCGGTACGTCTCCGTCAGGGTCTCGCCGACGGCCAGCTCGCGGTGGGCCGTCGTCAGGTCGGTGAAGAGGGTGCCGGTCTGGGTGCCGAGGTCGACCGGTTCCCAGCATCCGAACGCCGTGCGGCGTTCGAGCTTGATGTCGGACGGCCTCAGGAAGGGGCCCGAGTCCGGGGACTCGACCAGGAGTTGGGGAGCCACCGTGCGCGGCACCGACGCGTCGTTGCGGTAGGTGAGCGTGACCTCTTGGGGCTTGCCGTCCATTGCGAGAGGGGTCGTGGGGAGGTCGACGAAGGCGGTGGGTACGGCGGGGGTCTCATCGACCGTGGACACGGTCGACGTGGGCTGGTGTGTGGCCGCCGCGGCGGGGCCTGCCATGGTCAGGGCGGCCGCGGCCACGGTGAGCGAGAGGAGGGCAAGCCGCAGGCGGCTGTTCTTCGATGACACTTGCGCGGATCCTTCGCAGTTGTGGGGGGGGGTGTCTGCCAGGCGTTCCGTCGCTCAGGACCGGCCTGGGACGTTGGCAAGATTACGAATGGAACGGCGGAGGCGGTAACTACGGTTGGGTAGCGGAAAGTTCTCGTGGAAGTACGGCGGTCGCGGGGCACCGTTCTCGCCTTTTTTCCCTCTTTTGGGTTAGACACTCTCCTAACCCACCTTGACCAATGGGTACTTGGGGACATTCCAGCCCAGGGGGGAAGACACCAGTGACACCAGTGACATCCACACATCGCCCGTCAAGACGTCTCTCGCGGCTCAGAGTTATCGGGGCCGCCCTCACCGCCCTTCTCGTCGCCGGAACGGGGACCGCCACGGCCACCCAGGCCGCCCCGACCGCCCCGAAGACCTCCACGCCGCCCGTACCGGTCCTCAACTGGGCCGACTGCCAAGGCGGATTCGAGTGCGCGACCGCCGACGTACCGCTCGACTACCGCGAACCCCACGGCCGCACCCTCACCCTCGCCGTGGTGCGCAAGCCCGCCGCCGACCCGGCGAAGCGCAAGGGGACGCTCTTCATGCAGCCGGGCGGGCCCGGGAACTCCGGGGTGGACTTCGTCCGGAACAACTACGCGGATCTGCCGGCCGCGCTTCGTGAGTCGTTCGACGTGTTCGGGTACGACGTGCGCGGGGTCGGCCGGAGTTCGGCACTCACGTGTTTCGACGACGCGCGCTACACCCGGGCCGTCACCGAGGCCAAGGGAGTACCCGGGGCCGATGCCTTCGGACCGGCGCTGCGCGAGGCCGCCGAGTTCGATCAGGCCTGTGTCGACAACTCGGGTGCGCTGCTGCCGTACGTCGGTACCGAGTACGTCGCTCGCGACATCGACCTGCTGCGCCAAGCACTCGGGGAGCAGCAACTCACCTACTACGGGCGGTCGTTCGGGACCTACATCGGGACGGTGTACGCCGCTCTGTTCCCCAAGCGCGTACGCGCGCTCGCGCTCGACGGCGCCTACGACCCCGTCCACTACGCCAACCGGCCCTACGCCTACGACCTGCCCCAGTACCTGGCCCTCGACGGCGCGATGAGCCGCTTCCTCGACTGGTGTGCGGCCGACCAGGCCACCTGCGGCTTCGGTGACGGGGATCCGCGGGCGGCGTTCGAGAAGCTGAAGAGCGACCTGGACGCCCAGCCCGTACCCACCGCCAACGGCGGCCTCGCCAATGGTTACACCCTCGTCTACCGGCTGATGTTCAACATCAACGAGGGCAAGGTCATCTGGCCGTCCCTCGGCGCGGCGCTGCGGAAGGCCCAGCTGCGGGACAACACCTCCTTCCTGCTGCGACCGCCGTCGCCCGCCAGCTTCGACTTCCTCGGGCCGAATGTCGTCGTGGAGTGCGTCGACCGGGACTACCCGCGCGGTCTGCGGCGGCTGAAGCGGAACGTCACGGCCTTCGCCGAGGCGGCGCCGCTGCTGGGTCCGGCGATGGCGTACGGGCCGCCGACGTACGACCACCAGCACGCCACCGCGTGTGTGCAGTGGCCCGGTGAGCGGATCAGCCGGTACGACGGCTCCTACCGGGCCAAGGGGTCGGCGCCGATCCTCGTCATCGGCACCACCGGGGACCCGGACACGCCGTACCACGACGCGGTGGCCCTCAGCCGCAAGCTCGACAACGGGCGGCTGCTCACCTTCGAGGCCGAGGGGCACACGGCGTTCGGGCGGAGTGCCTGCGCCACCGACGCCGTCACCGGCTATCTGCTGGATCTGACGGTTCCGGACAAGGGCGCGACCTGCGCGGACGAGACCCAACCGCCCACCTCCGCGCCCACGGTGGCCCCGCCCGGCACGACGCTCGGCGAGCTGCGCAACGGCGTCAACGAGCGCGTGGAGCGCATCGGCAACGTGCGCTGACCTGACCCGGTCGATCAGCCGACCCCACACACCGTTCCCGGCCCCCGTACCGTACGGGGGCCGGCCTATTGCTCCTGTTCGGCGTCCAGGTCCGGGTCTCCGAAGGACAGCGCGTCCAAGTCCCCGTCGTAGTCGAGGCCGAAGTCCGAGCCGCCCAAGGTCGGGAACATCAGGCCCAGGGCGTCGGCCTCGGCATCGGGCGAAGGGCCCGGGTCCGGGCCGGTCAGGGACTGTTCGGTCCAGATGCATTTGCCGGTCGTCGTGTAGCGCGTGCCCCAGCGTTGGGAGAGGGCCGTGATGAGCTGGAGGCCGCGGCCGCCCTCGTCGGTGTCGGTGGCGCGGCGGATGCGGGGCATGGTGAGGCTGCCGTCGAAGACCTCGCAGGTGAGTTCGGAGCCGCGCAGGAGGCGTAGGCGGACGGGGCCCTTGGCGTGGCGTACGACGTTGCCGACGAGTTCGCTGGCGAGGAGTTCGGTGGTGGGGGCGAGGTCGTCCAGGCCCCAGGCGGAGAGCTGTTCGCGGACGTGGCGGCGGGCCTGGCCGGCCGCTCTGGGGTCGTCGAGGAGGGGCCAGGAGGCCATCCGGTCGTCGGTCAGAGCGTGCAGGCGGGCGACGAGGAGCGCGGCGTCGTCGGCGGCCGGGTGGTCGGCGGGGAGCAGGGCCTGCGTCAGGCTGTCGCACAGGCGTTCAAGGTCGGCGGCGGTGCCGTCCTCGTGGGCGGTCCGCAGCAGCCGGGCCAGGTCGGCCATGCCGTGGTCGATCTCCCGCTTCGCCGACTCGACCAGGCCGTCGGTGTAGAAGACGAGCAGGCTGCCTTCGGGCAGGTGCAGTTCGACCGTCTCGAACGGCGGCTCCGCCGCGCCCAGCGGCGGATCGGCGGCCAGATCGGGGAAGCACACGGTGCCGTCGGGCAGCAGGAGGGCCGGCGGCGGGTGCCCGGCGCGGGCGATGGAGCAGGTCCGGGTGGTGGAGTCGTACAGGGCGTAGAGGCAGGTGACGTACGACTCCTCGGCCATGCCGACGACGAGGTCGTTGAGGTGGGTCATGATCTCGTCGGGCGGGAGTTCGAGGTCGGCCAGGGTGTGGACGGCCGTGCGCAGCCGGCCCATGGTGGCGGCCTCGGGCAGGCCGTGGCCCATGACGTCGCCGACGACGAGGGCGACCTGGCCGCTGGAGAGCGGGATGACGTCGTACCAGTCGCCGCCCACATCCATGCCCTGGCCCGACGGCAGGTAGCGGGCGGCGGCCTCACAGGCGGGCAGGGCGGGCAGGCCCCGCGGGAGCAGGCTGCGCTGGAGTTCGCGGGACCGGGTGTGTTCGAGGTCGTAGAGCCGGGCCCGCTCCAGCGACTGGGCGAGGAGGGCGCTGATCGCGGTGAGCAGGGTGCGTTCGTCGTCGGTGAGCCGGCGCGGCTGGTCGAAGGCCACGACGCACACCCCGAACGTGAATCCGGACGCGGTCAGCGGCAGGAAGGCCCAGGACTGCTTCCCGCAGAGGTCGAGCAGCTCGGCGTTGTGGGGCGCGTGCTCGAGGTACTCCTGCGGTGAGGAGTAGAACCCCGGGTCACCGGAGGTGATCGCGTTCCAGGCCGGATGGCACGGCATCCTGGGGCTTCTGTCGACGAGGGCGAGGAACGCGTCGGTGTAGCCGACTGCGCCGACGTTGCGGAGCCGGTCGCCCTCGAAGTCCTGTACGAGGAGTCCGGCGGCGCCGAACGGGGGCAGCACCCGGCGGGCGGCCGCCTCGATCACGTCCCGCGAGGTCGTCGCCTGGGCGAGCGCGGCGGTCAACTCCGCGATACGGGAGGCCCGTTCGGCCGCCGCGAGCTCCGCCGCCCGGCGTTCGTCCTCCAGGCGCCGCTTCTCGGTGACGTCGGTGCAGTAGATGGTGTGGCCGTCCGGGCCCGGGACCAGTCGCAGGTGGCAGCGACGGCCGGTGTCCGGTACGTGGATGTCGAAACCGGCGGGCTTCTGCTCGGCGACGGCCTGCCGGCACACGGGCTCCAGGCCGGGCATCCGCTGGGCGCAGGGGAGATCGAACAGAACCCGTCCGAAGAGTTCCTCCTCGGTCATGTTCAGCAAGCGTTCCGCCTCCAGGTTGGCGAAGGTGATCCGCCACTCGCCGTCCACCGCGAGGAAGCCGTCGCTCATGTGACGCAGGGCCCGGCTGAGCGCGTCCCGGGCCGACCGGGACTCGCTGCTCTCCCAGCCCACGCCGATCATCCGGAGAGGCTTGCCGTACTCGTCGTAGGTCGCCCGGCCGCAGTCCTGCGTCCAGCCGTACGTGCCGTCCAGGCGCCGCACCCGGTACTCCGCCTCGTACACGGTGCGGTCGCGGATCGCCCGCTCCGCCGCCGCCAGCGTCGGCGGGAGGTCGTCGGGGTGGACGATCCGCATCCAGTTGTCGATCTTCCCGGTGAATTCGGCGGGTCTGGTGCCGTAGAGCTCCAGGGCGGCCTCGTCCCAGATCAGGTCACCGGTGCGGATGTTCCAGTCCCAGGAGCCGACGCGGACCTCCTTCAACGCCTGCCGCAGCCCCTCGCCGTTCAGCTCCGTCTGGGCGGGGCCGGACGGGGGCGGGGCCTGGGCCATCCGCTCCTCGGTCCAGGCGACGACGGCCCGCAGGAAGTCCCACTGTGCGCGGGTGGGTTCGCCCTGGTCGCCCATCAGGACGGTGAGCGCGCCGATCACCCGGTCTTCGCCCGACATCGGCAGGGCGGCGAGTCCGGTGCCGGGCCACGTGATGTCGACGGCGTGCAGGGGCATCCATAAGCCCCGGTTCTCCACACGGGCTCCGCCCTGGTGCAGGGCGCGGGCCGGAGGCAACGGGCCCTCCTGGTCGATGATCTCCCAGGAGCGGGTGAGGACGGGCGGAAGGCCCGTCACCGATACGAGCCGCAGCGCGGGCATGGGCCCGCGCAGATGAATCATTCCCCCGAGGGCGCCCAACTCCCCGACCACGTGCTGCAGTGCCAGCCGGAAGACCTCACTTTCCGCGACACCCGGATCAACCGTGCTGAGCAGCGCCAGCCGTGCGTTCATAGGTCAGACCTTAACGTTCTGTTCGCTGTCGGGGGAGGCCGACACAGGAATCCCGCAGTCAGGCCGCACGGCGGGTCGCCGACGCCAACAAAACTGGTTCCAGGGATAGTTGGTCAGCCGTCATGCATAGGCACGCGCATTCCGCGAGGACGCGCGTAGATCAACCGGGCTGTTCTGTCGGGTTGTTCGCCGCGGGCCCATGGCGTGACCAAGCTCTGCCGAGCATCGTTGGCCCGCTGCAACACCAGGTTGTTGCGACACCGGTTGTTGCGGCACCAGGTTGTCGCGACACCAGGTGTCCCGCCCGACCCGAGCAGGCACCACATGTTCAGCATGGTCAAGACGTTGGTCAAGACGGTCCTCGCGCAGTACGTGAAGAACCAGCAGCTCAAACGAGACCTCAAAGCCCAGCGCGGCGAGCAGGAGCGACAGTGGCGCGAAGAGGACCGCGCCGTCCTCCAGGCCGCCCTGGCCGCCAACCGAGCCGCCCTCGAGCCGCACAACGGCACGCTCCAGCGGGCGGCCGGCGTCTCCTACATCACCCTGCGCTGCCACGAGGACACCTGGACCTTCATGGCGCGGACGGCCTTCGGCGTCTGGGAGCCGAGCTGGACCCAGAGCACCCGGGACCCGTACGACCGTATCGGCCCCAGCCCCGCCAAGGCCGTCCACTTCACCGCGAACCCGAACCTGCCCGCCGGCCGCATCACCAAGGCGGACGGCGGTATGCAGGACATCCAGCTCTCCGGCCACAACCTGGTCGTCGTCCTCGACGCCCTCTACGAGGCCACCACCTCCGAGCCCTCCGCCAACGGGGCCCGCTGCAAGACCCTCTACGACAAGCTGGCGTCCCTCACCGCGAAGCTCGACCCGAGTGCTCCGCCGGGGCGGACCACGGGGGTGCTCTGCCGGATCGACGACAGCATGCACCACCAGTACGTGACCAGACCCTCCGGCGGCCCCGGCTTCGGCCCGGGGACCGCCAGGAACAACGTCAGAAACAAGACGGCACCGCTGCTGCGGAAGGTGCCGTCCCCCGCGCTCAGTCCCGACGCCCGGTGATCCGCATACCGCCGACGTCGCCGCCGCCCGCGAACGGCGCGCTCACTGGTCGCGCACCCACGGCGCCCACAGGTCGGTGACATCCGTCCACACCACGTCCGTACGTACCGGTCGGCGAGCTACCGGGCCGGCCCGCCCGAGGGCGTTGCGGACGTGTTGGAGGTCCTACAGGGTCATGTCGTCGAAGCGGCTGCCACGTTGTTCCGCACACCCGCATTGTTGTGAAAAGCGGCGTATTGTGTGGTGCGTCACTCATACAACCTTCCGCCGGACCCCGTCGTCTCACCCCGTATCACCAATCCAGGGGGGACAACATGCGACGAATCGGAGCAGCGATGGCCGTACTCGTGCTCGCGGGCACCGCGACGGGCGCGGCGGCCGGCAGCGCGGGTGCCGCACCGGTGGGGGACGCTCGTACCGCCGTGGCGGCCTGCCCGACGGGGTGGGGCAGCGGCACCAAGGGCGCGGTCAGCAGTGGGGCCGTGCCGTTGACGGATGTCAGGACCGGCCGTCACGACTGCTTCGACCGCATGGTGCTCGACGTTCCCGGCGGTGGCGACAAGATCGGTTTCTACGTCCAGTACGTCGACCGGCTGCACCAGGCCGGCTCCGGCGACCACATCCCGGTCGGCGGCGGCGCCATCCTCGAAGTCCGTATCGCCGCGCCGAGCTACGACCCGGAGACCGGTGAGCCGACCTACGCGGCGGACGTGGCCCGGCCCCTGCCCGGCGTCGACATCACCGGATACCGCACCTTCCGGGACACCCGTTTCGCCGGGAGCTTCGAGGGCGAGACCCAGATCGGTCTCGGCGTCCGCGCCCGGCTGCCGTTCCGGGTGATCCAACTGTCCGACCGTCTGGTGGTCGACGTGGCCCACAGCTGGACGAGCAGCCGTTGAGAACTGGTCTCCCTCTGCTCCTTGGTGTACCCGCGCTGCTCCTCGCGGTGTCCGCCTGCACCGCGTCGGCCGTGCCCTGCGCCGGAGTCGGTGTCGACTCCGGCGTGAGCGTGACATTCCTGCGGGACGGGTACGGCGACCTCACCGGCGCCTCGTACGAGCTGTGCGCGCGGGGCGAGTGCGTGGAGAGGGCGCTGCCGCCGGGCAGGGTCACGCGGCTGCGGCTCACACTCCCTCTGGACGTGGACCCGGCCCGTGGTCCTGTGCGGCTCCGGGTCACGCCGTGGCAGAGCGACGACCCGGTGATCGACGCGTCCACCGAGGTCGAGCTCATGTGGCAGTCCGACGGGTGTGGCGGGGGCGCGTACAACCACACGGGGCTCGCCTTCACCAAGGACGACGGGCTGCTGACGAAGGTGCCGGAGAGGGTGATGGAGGCGTGGCGGGCGGACTTGGAGGGTTCTCCTCCCGCGTCACCGTCCACGCCCACGCCCACGCCCACGCCGTAAGGTCCACCCGGTGAACATATCGAATGACGGTGTGAACGGTGCGGCGGCGACCACGCTGCTGGATGTGCTGGTCGGGGCGGCGCAGGAGGCTCCCGGGCAGACCGTCGTTCACGTTCGGGGGGATGGCGGGGAGCACGCGGTCACCTTCGCCGAACTGCGCGACAGCGCCCTGCGCGTGGCGGGCGGGCTGATCGCGGCCGGGGTGACGCCGGGCACCCCGCTGCCGCTGGTCGCCGACCGGGGCGAGGACTTCCAGCCGATGTTCTGGGGCGCGCTGGCGGCGGGGGCCGTACCCGTGCCGCTCGCGGCCGAGCCGCGCCGGGTGGGGCCGGTGTGGGAGCTGCTGGGACGGCCGCCCGTCGTCGTGGACGAGTCCACCACGACTCAAGTCCCGGACGGGACAGGCGTGTTGCGCCTCGATGTGCTGCGGGCGGGCCGCCCACTGCGACGGCCGCACCGGGCCGCGCCCGACGATGTCGCCTTCCTTCAGTTCTCCTCCGGCAGCACCGGGACCCCCAAGGGGGTCGAGCTGACCCACGCGGGTGTCCTCGCCAACCTTCGCCAGATCCGCACCGCGACGGCGATGACCGACCGGGACGTCGTCGCGACCTGGATGCCGTACTTCCACGACATGGGTCTGATCGGCACGCATCTGGTCCCCATGGCCGCGCGTCTGAAGCAGATACGGATCGAGCCGCTGTCCTTCGCCAAGCGGCCCGCGCTGTGGTTCGAGGCCGTGGCGCGCCACCGCGCGACCCTGCTCTCGGCGGCGAACTTCGCCCTCGCCCTCGCCGTACGGCGGGTGCCGGCCACCACCCTCGCCGGGCTCGACCTGAGCCACGTGCGGCTGATGCTCGTCGGCGCCGAGCCGATCGCGCCGCGCGTCTGGCGGGAGTTCACGGCTCTCACGGCCGCCGCCGGGCTGGATCCGCGCGCCCCGCTGCCGGTGTACGGGCTGGCCGAGGCCACGCTCGCGGTGACCGTACCGCCGCTGGGGGAGATCGCGGAGCCGGTGGTACTGGATCGGGCGGCGCTCGGGCGGGGCCGGGTGGCGGAGACCGAAGCCGGGCCGCACGCGGTGGAGTTGATGGACCTCGGGGTGCCCGTGGCGGGGTGCGAGGTGCGGATCACCGGTGGGTCCGACGGTTCGGACAGGCCCCTGGACGAGCTGCGGGTCGGGCATGTCGAGGTGCGGGGGCCGCAGGTGGGGCGCGGATATCACCGGGCGCCCGAGGCGAGCGCGGACGCCTTCGGTCGCGACGGCTGGCTGCGCACCGGGGACCTCGGGTTCCTGCGGGGTGGACGGCTGTGTGTCACCGGGCGCCACAAGGACGTCGTCTTCGTCAACGGCCGTACGTTCCACGCGTCCGACCTGGAGGAGGCCGTCGCCGCGACGCCGGGGCTGCCGTCGGGGGCGGCCGTGGCCGTGGTGGGGTCCACCGATCCGGCGGGCGGGGGTGAGCGGGTCGTCGCGTTCGTGCAGTGGGCGAGGCCCGCGGCCGCGACTGCCACGCCGGTGCTGCGGGCGGCCGCCGGGCGACTGCGGGAGGCACTCGGGCACGACGACGTACGGGTGCTGCCGTTGCCGCCGGGGGCGTTCGCCCGTACCACCAGCGGGAAACTGCGCCGGGGTGTGCTGCGGGAGCGGTTCGAGTCCGGGGCGTACGCCACTGTCGAGGCGCGGTGGGGCGACGCCCCGACGCCGACGCCGACCCCGGCTTCGGCTTCGGTCTCGGCTTCGGCTTCGGCTTCGGTCTCGGCTTCGGCTTCGGCTTCGGCTTCGGCTTCGGCTTCGGTCTCGGCTTCGGTCTCGGCTTCGGCTTCGGTCTCGCCTCGGTCACTCCGGGACGTCCAAGAGGCGGTACGGCGGGTCTGGGCGGAGGTGTTGGAGCGGCCGGAGGCCGAAATCGGCCTTCAGGAGCGGTTCTTCGACCTCGGCGGATCCTCGCTCAAGGCGATGGCCGTGCTCGCCGGGCTGGAGGACTCCTTCTCCGTCACCGTGGAACCGTCTGACCTGCGGGACCACGACACGGTGGCGGCGCTGGCCTCGCATGTGCTCGCACTGATCGGAGAGGCCGAGACGGACAAGGCACCTGGTGCACGGCGTGCCGCCGCTGAACCCGGCGATTCCCTCGCCGTGCTCGCGGCCGCCTGCCGCTTCCCCGGGATCGAGACGCCCGAGGACTTCTGGGAGTTGCTCGCCACCGGGGGTGACACCGTCGGCGGGGTGCCCGAGGGGCGGTGGCCGGAGTCGGCCGAGTCGACCCCCCGCTTCGGTTCCTTCCTCGCCGAACCGGCGGCCTTCGATGCCGAGTTCTTCGGGATGGACGACGCGGAGGCACGGGCGACCGACCCGCAGGCACGGATCTTCCTGGAGTTGGCGCACGAGGCGCTGGAACGGGCGGGATACGCGGGGCCCCGGCGGTCCGGGCGGCGGATCGGCGTGTTCGCGGCCACCGGGGACAGCGGGTACCGCGAGGTTCTCGCCGAGGCCGCCGACGGGGACCTCGGTCGCCACCCGGCCGCCCTCACCGGCAACCTGCCCAACCTGATCGCCGCCCGTGTCTCCCAGGTACTGGACCTGAACGGCCCGGCCCTCGCCGTCGACACGGCCTGCTCGTCGGCGCTGGTCGCCCTGCATCTGGCCCGGCGGAGTCTGCTGTCCGGCGAGTGCGACCTCGCGGTGGTCGGCGGCGTCAATCTCGGCCTGACGTCCACCGGCCACCGGCTCCTCGACGCGACGGGTGCGCTGTCCCCCACCGGCAAGTGCCGCGCGTTCGGCGCCGACGCCGACGGGTTCGTCCCCGGAGAGGGCGGCGCGACCCTCGTACTCGCCCGCCTCGACGACGCCATGGCCGCCGACGACCCGGTGCTCGCGCTCGTACGCGGGACGGCGGTCAACAACGACGGGCGCTCGCTGAGCCTGCTCGCGCCCACCCCGCGCGGCCAGCGGGAGGTCATCGCGCGGGCGTACGAGGAGTGCGGGGTGGATCCCGGCGACGTGTCGTACGTCGAGGCGCACGGCACCGGCACCCCGATCGGCGACCCCGTGGAGGCGCGGTCACTCGGGGAGGCGTTCCCGCCGCGCGCCGACGGAGTGCCGCGACGGCTCGGCTCGGTCAAGGCGAACCTGGGGCACCTGCTGAACGCGGCCGGGATGCCCGGCCTGCTCAAGGTCGTCCTCGCCCTGGCCCACCGGCAGTTGCCGTCCTCGCCGCACAGCACTCCGCCCGCACCCTTCCTGGCGCGGGTCGCCCCGGGCTTCCGGCTCGTCACCGAGCACGAGGAGTGGACGGATACCGGGGGCCGCCCGCTGGTCGCCGGTCTGAACGCGTTCGGCTTCGGAGGCACGAACGCACACGCGGTGCTGGCGGAGGCGCCGGGTCAACCCGGCCGCGGGCCCGCATTCACCACCCCCGGCCCCCACCTGCTGCGGCTGACCGCCCGCAGCGGTGACGCGTTGCGGGTCGCCGCCGACGAGTTGGCCGGGTATGTACGGGCCCATCCGGAGTGGGACGAGGCCGATGTCTGCGCCACCGTCAACACAGCCCGGGACGAGGCCCCGTACCGCCTGGCCGTGGTGGCCGACGGAGACCTCGCCCAACGGCTCGAATCCGCCCGGGAAAGGGGCGAGGCCGTACAGACCCGGCCACGAACCGTGTTCGTACTACCGGGGCAGGGCGCCCAGCGCCCCGGGCTGGGCCGGAGCCTGTACAAGTCGGCCCCGGTGTTCCGTGAGGTGCTGGACGAGGCTTCCTCGCTCACCGGTCCGGTGCTCGGTCGCACCCTGGCCGCCTGGTCTCTGGACGAGGACGTCGACCCCGCCGACCTGGCCCGGACGGAGGTGGCGCAGCCGTTGCTGGTCGCGTTCGGGGTGGCGCTGGCCGGGCAGTTGGCCGCGTGGGGGGTGCGGGCCGACGCGGTCGTGGGGCACAGCGTCGGCGAGATCACCGCCGCGTGCGTCTCGGGCGCCCTGCCGCTCGCCGAGGCCGTCGGTTTCGCCGCCGAACGCGGACGTCTGGTGGGCGAGTTGGCCGCGCCGGGCGCCATGGCGGCCGTACGGGGCGACGAGGACACCGTCGCCGCCGTACTCGCCGCGTCCGACGGCACGCTGTCCGTGGCCGCCGTCAACTCGCCCACCCAGGTGGTGCTGGCGGGGCACGCGGACGCCGTGAACCGCGCGGTCGCGGAACTCACGGCCCGTGGTGTGGCCGCGCGCCGCCTCCACGTCTCGCACGCCTTCCACTCCCCGATGCTGGAGCCCGTACTCGAACCCCTTCGCAACGCCGCGAAGGCCCTGACCGTCCACCCGGCGGCCATACCCATGCTCAGCACCGTCACCGGGGAGTGGGGGCCCTCGCTGACTCCTGGGTACTGGCGCGACCACGCCACCCGCCCGGTGCGCTTCGGCGCCGCCGTCGCCCGGCTCCTCGACGAGGGCTACGACACGTTCGTCGAACTCGGGTCCGGCGGCTCCCTCTCCGGCCCGGTCCACGCGGTCGCCGCGGCGCGGTGCGGGGGCGCGGCGGAGAGGGTGGCGTTCGTGCCGGCTCTGGGCGGAGGGGCGGACGGTCGGGGGGCCGGGGCTGGAGCGCTGCTGGAAACGGTGGGTCGGTTGTGGACGCGGGGGACGCCGCTCTCCCCGACGACTACGGCACCATCGGGCGCGGGACGGGGTCGGGTACCCGTGCCGACATACCCCTTCCAGCGCCGACGCCACTGGCCGGTGCTCGGCGAGGGCACCAGGGGGTGTGGTGTCCCCGCCCCTGGTGTCCCCGCCCCGCAGCCCCTCGTCTGGCGCGACGCCCCGCTGATCGCGGCCCCCGGCCCCCGTGCCGTACGGCTGGTCGGCGCCGCCGACACGGCACTCGGGCGCGCCCTCGCGGAGCGGCTGACCGGGCGGGGGGTGACGGTGCTGGGCCGGTACGACGACCCCGCCGCCGTACGGTCGGCCGGGGCCTCGGATCCGGTCACCGTGCTGTATCCGGTCACCGTGCTGTGGTTCGCGGGAACCGACCCCGCCGTCTCCTCCCTGCGCGAGGTCCTGCCCCTGCTCGGCCCCGCCCCCACCCGGCTGCTGCTGGTCACCGAGGACGCGTACACCACCGGCATCGGCGACTCCCCCGAACCCTCGCGTCCCGCCCACGCGCTCCCGCACGGCTTCGCGCTCGCCCTCCCCGAGGAACACGCGGGCCGCCTGTCCGGCCGGGGCATCGATCTCTCCTCCCTCGACGACCTCGACACCCAACTGGACGCACTGGAACGGGAGTTGTACGCCACAGGCTCGCCGGGCGCGGACGGCACCGTCGCCTGGCGAGCGGGCCGCCGCCTGACCCGTACCCCCGTCGCCGTGGACGAGGACACGCCGAGGACCGCGAAGGCGCTGCCCCCGGACGGCACCTATCTGATCACCGGCGGCGCGGGCGGACTCGGTTCCGCGCTCGCCCGCGACCTGGCGGGGCGGGGCAACCCGGACCTCGTCCTCACCGGCCGCACCACAACACCGCCCCGCGCACTGCTCGCCGACCTGCGCGCCCTCGGCGCCCGCGCCCGCTACCAGGCGGCCGACGTGAGCGACCCGGCCGACGTCGACGCACTCGTCGCCGGACTGCCGCCCCTGGACGGGGTCTTCCACGCCGCCGGTACGGTCCGTCCGGGCAGCCTGCGCGGCAAGTCGGACGACGAGATCCAGGCCGTCCTCGCGGCCAAGGTACGCGGCACCACGCTGCTCGCCGAGGCACTGCGCCGGTACGGCCACGAGGGCGCCGTACGCGTCGCCTTCTCCTCCGTCTCGGCCGTACTGCCGGGCCTGGCCGGCGCCCTCGGTGACTACGCCGCCGCCAACGCCTTCCTCGACGCCTTCGCCACCGCCGAACGAGCGGCGGGCCACCCCTGGCAGTCGATCGCCTTCGGCCCCGTGTCCGACACGGGCCTGGCGAGCGGGGCCCAGGGCCACCTCGGGGTGCGGGATCTCGCGCCCATGACCGCGCGCGCCGCCCTCGCGGGCCTGCACGCGGCGATCGGCCTGGACACGGGCCACGTGCTGGTGACGGGCGTGACCGGCGAGGCAGGCGTGACGGGCTCCGGCCCCGTCGTCGCCGAAGCCGCACCCACTGCCCCACCCCTCCTCGACACAGCCCTCAAGAAAGCCGGGCCGACCCCGTCCCCCATCACCACCGTCACCACCGTCACCCCCATCACCACCGTCATACGCCGCCTGCTGGCCGAACCACTGCACCGCGGACCCCAGGACATCGGCGACGACGAACAGTTCCTCACCCTGGGGCTGGACTCCCTCACCGCCGTCGACCTCGCCCGCCGCCTGGAACGGGAACTCGGGCGCCCCCTGCCCGCCACGCTCCTCTTCGAGTACCGAACGGTCGGCGAACTGGCCGCCCACCTGGCCACCGAAGCACCCACGACGCCCGAGACACCCGTAACGCCATCAGCAGCCACCCCTCCCCACGCCCCTGTCCCCCTCACCCCCCTCCAACTCGCCTTCCACACCACCGAAACCCTCCACGAGGGCGTCACCGCCTACGGCTACGTACGCCAGACAGTCAACGGCCCCCTCGACCCCGAACTCCTCGGCCGAGCCCTCGCCCGTCTCGCCGCCCGCCACCCCCTGCTGCGCATGCGGATCACCCGCGACGGCGGCCCCCGGCCACAGCAGTACGCGGTACCCGCCGCGCCTGTGGACACCGCCCCCGGCTGGTACGAGGTACGGGACGAGCCACACCTGGATCAACTGGGGCAGCTGGAACAGGCCCTGTGCAACCGCCCGTTCGACCTGACGACGGAGGACCCCGTACGGGCGGTCCTCGTCCGTGAGGACGCGCACCTCGCCCACCTTCTGCTGGTCGTCCACCACGCCGCCGCCGACGGCTACAGCCTCAAGGTGCTGAGTGAGGAACTCTGGACGCTCTACACGGCACTCGTCCGAAGCGGCGACGACGAACCTGAACTCCCGTCCCTTCAGGCCCGGTTCGCCGACTACGCAGCCGCCCTCACCGCCGAACGGCGGTCCCCGGCGTACGAGAAGGACCAGAAGTACTGGCGCGCCCGCCTCACCGAAGCGGGCGTCGGCGCGGACACGACGACGCCCGCCCTCCCGTACGACGGCGATCCCGACGCGCCCCCCGCCCCACCGCTCACCCACCACCGGACCCACCTCGACGAGACCCTGACGGCCGCGCTGCGCGAGGTCGCCGCGCGCCACGGGGTCTCGCTGTTCCACCTGCTGCTGGCGGCGTACGGCCGTTGTCTGGCCCGGTGGAGCGGGCGGCGGGCCGTCGCCGTGAACGTGGCGCGGGCCCGTCGTGAGCTGCCGCTGCCGGGCATCGACCGCCTCGTCGGGCCGCTGGCCGACACCCTGCCGGTATTCGTGACCGTCGACCCCGGCGAACCGGTGACCGCGCTGGCCGACCGGCTGCGGCGGATCTGGCGGGAGGCCGAGGCCCACGCCACCCTGGGCAGCCCCGACTTCGCCCGACTGCTGTCCGAGCTGCGGCCCACCACCGGCCCGGCGCCCCGCACGGTCGCCGAGGCCGGGTTCAGCTTCGCCCGCTTCCCGGTGGTCCACGGCCCCGACTGGCCCGTCACCGTGACCCCGACGGCTGCGGCCACCGCCACCGCCGCCACCCGCCTCGGCCTCCTGTGCTGGGAGGCCGACGCGAGCCTGTGCCTCTCCTGGAACCACCCTGCCCACCTGTTCCGCCCCGAGACGGTACGAGGCCTCGCCGACACATACGTCGATGAACTGCGCGCCCTGACAGCGGAGTTCGCGAACAACACGGAAAACACGCAAGGCACCGGCGGAATCGTGGACCGACTCCGCGCACGGTTCCGCGCCGCCCCCGAGGCCATCGCCGTCGACACGGGCCGGACCACCGACGGCACCCCCCGCACCACCCTCACCTACGCCGCCCTCGACACCGCCTCCGCAGCCCTGGCCGCCCGACTGCGCGCCCACGGCGTACGCCCCGGCGACCTGGTCGGACTGCTCACCGAACCCGGCGGCGCGGAAACGGTCACCGGTGTGGTCGGCATCCTGCGCGCGGGCGCCGGCTGGGTACCGCTGGACGCCACCCACCCCACCGCCCGGCACCGGGACCAGCTGGCCCGTACGGGAGTCCGCGTACTGGTCTGCGACACGGCCACCCACGCAGCCGCCGCCGGGCTGGGGGGTGTTGTGCCGGTCACCGTCAACGAGGACGACGACCACACACCGCCCCCGAGCCCAGCCCTGTCCCCCGACCCCGACCCCGAAGCCATCGCGTACGTCATCTTCACCTCCGGTTCGACGGGCCGGCCCAAGGCCGTCCCCATCACCCACCGGTCGATGACGAACTACCTCGACTGGGCGCTGTCCACCTTCGGCTACGGCCCCGGCGATCGGCTGGCGCAGACCGCGTCGGTCTGTTTCGACGCCTCCGTACGGCAGTTGCTGGCCCCGCTGCTGGTCGGCGCCACGGTGCACACCCTCTCCCGTGACCTGTTGCGTGACCCCGAGGCGCTCCTCGACCGCGTCGTGGCGGACCGGATCACGGTATGGAGCTCGGTACCGACCCTCTGGGAACGCCTGCTGACCGCCGCCGAGGAACGCGCCCGGCAGCGCAGGAGCCCGGACCTCTCCGCCCTCCGCTGGGTCCACGTGGGCGGCGAGGCCCTCCCCGCCGCCCACGTCCGCCGCTGGTTCGACCTCCTCGACACCACCGGCGGTACGTACGACGGCGGCCACCGGGTCGCCAACCTCTACGGCCCCACCGAGGCCACCATCAACGCCACCTGCCACCTCATCGACACCCGCCCCGCCGACGACGTACGCGGGCTCCCCATCGGCCGCCCCATCGCCGGCACCGAACTGTCCGTGATCGACGAGCACGGCCGCCCCTGCGGCCCCGGCGAACCCGGTGAACTCCTCATCGCCGGAACCGGACTCACCCCCGGCTACCTCGGCGACCCCCACCTCACCGCGGCGGCCTTCACCGAACGGGACGGCCGGCGCTGGTACCGCAGCGGCGACCGCGTCCGCCGCGGAGCCGACGGGGTGCTGGAGTTCCTGGGCCGACTCGACGACCAGGTCAAGGTCCGCGGCCACCGGGTGGAGCTGGGCGAGATCGAGGCCGCGCTGCTCACCCATCCGGGCCTGGCCCGTGCCGCCGCACTGCTGCGCGACGGACGGCTCGTGGCATACGTCGAGCCGCGAGCCGGTGCCGAGGCCCCCGACCCCCGCGAGGTGCGCGCCTTCCTGTCCCGCACCCTGCCCCCGTACATGCTGCCCGCCCGCGTCCACGCCCTCGCGGCACTCCCCCTGACCGGCACCGGCAAGATCGACCGCAACCGGCTCGACGGCAACCGGCTCGCGCCCAGCGGGTGTGGTGAAGTCGCCCCGCAGGCGCCCATCCGAACCCCACCCTCGACCCCCACCGAACGCCTGCTCGCGCGTGAGTGGTGTGCGTTGCTGGAGGTGCCGGAGGTCTTCCTGGAGGACGACTTCTTCACGCTCGGCGGCGACTCCATGACCGTGCTGGAGCTCTTCGCCCGGCTGCGCACCGCCCGCCCCGCCGCCCTGCCACGGCCGACCGCCGTCTACACCCACCGCACCCTGAGCGCCCTGGCTGCGGCCATCGACGCCGCAGCCGCAGAGAGCCCGGCCGCCGCCGAACCACCCGCAGTCTCCCCGGCCACCGAAACCACCCCCACCCCCTACCCCCTCACCCCGTCCCAGCGGGGCTTCCTCCTCGCCGACGCCCTCGCCTCCGCCTCCGCCTCGGCCGGGGGCTCCACCTGGCTGGCCCGTTTCCGTCTCACCGGCCCGTTGGACCACAACCGCTTCCAGCGCGCCGTGGACCTCCTGATCGCCCGGCACCCCATGCTCCGCACGGTCTTCCCGGCCGGTGCCCGCCCACCCGTACAACAGGAACTCCCTCCCTCGCTGCGGCTGCCGGTGGAGACGGAGACCCTCGCGGACCCGGCCCTCCTGGAGGAGCGCGTCGCCGAGGAGGCGCGCCGCCGCTTCGAACCCTGGGCGTGGCCCCTGCTGCGCCTCCGGCTCTTCACCCTCGCCGCCGACGACCACGTCCTCCTCGTCCACGCCCACCACCTCATCGGCGACGGCTACAGCGCCGCCCTGCTCACCCGCGAACTCCTCACCGTCCACGACCGTTTCGAACGCGGCCTCCCCGACGGCCTGGAGCCCCTCCACTCCACGTTCCGCGACCACGTCCTCCTCCACACCGCACGCCGCGAGGCTCCGCCCACCCCCGAGACCGAGGCCTACCGAGCCCGCCACCGGGCCCCGTACACACCCCCCGTCCTACGCGCCCCCGGCACGCCCTCCGGCTTCCACACCACCGGCTTCACCCTCGACGCCGACCGCACCCAGGCCCTGCGCCACCTCGCCCGTACCGCCGACACCACCCTCTACGCCCCCTTCCTCACCTCCTACTACCGCGCCCTCACCACGCTCACTGGTCGGCACGACCTGGTGCTCGGGCTCGCCGTCACCGGACGGGACGAGACGACACCGGACGCCCACCGCGTCTTCGGGCCGTTCGCCGAGGCGGTGGCGCTGCGCCCGGCGGCGGCCCCGGACCAAGAGCGCCGAGAGCGCCTCCCCTTCGCCGAGGACCTCCGCCGCATCGCCGCCGAGACGCTCGCGGCCCGTACCGCCGGCCCGCTGGACCTGCGTACGGACCAGGGTCTCCCTCGTACCGCCCAGTTCTTCTTCACCTTCCTCGACTTCACGTCGTCCCTGGGCCCGCCCACGGACACCTCCCTGACCCTCCACCCCGACGACACCGACACCGACACCGCGCTCGCCCCGCCACCGCTGGGCACCGACGTGTTCCTGGCCGTACGACCGGCGGCGAACGGCGGCGGAGGCACGCGCGTCACCGTCCGCGCCTCGGCGACGGCCCTGACCGCCGCCGAACTCACCCGTTTCGCCGAGGAGTTGCGCCACCAACTGGAGAGCGCCCCGCGCGACGAGCCGACGACCACTCCGTCCCTCGACGCGCCTCTCGACGCCGCCCTGATCGGCTACCTCCCGGCCCCGCAGCACCTCGTCGCGTACGCCGGGCTTCCCCCGGACGCGGCGCCCGGCCGTGAACAGATCCGCGACCTCCTCTTCCCGGACGGCCGGGCAAGACTTCTGGAGGACATCACCACACCCATCGGCAGGTCGGGCTTCATCGCACTCCCGTTGTTCGCCGACGAACTGGCCGAACTCCCCGGACTGGCCACCCGAACCGCACGCGCCGTCGAGTACGCCGCCTCACTCGGCGCCCGCTGCGTCTCGCTGGCCGGCATGATCCCGTCCCTGACGGGCTACGGCTACGACGTACTGCGGGAGACCCCCGACACAGCAACCACGGCGACCCCGGCGATCACCACCGGCCACGCGGCGACAACCGTCGCCGTCGTCAAGACCGTCCACGCCACGCTCGCCGCGACCGACCGCGACCTTGCCGAACTCACCCTCGCCGTCGTCGGCTGCGGCTCCATCGGCACGTCGTCGCTACGGCTCCTCCTGGCCCGCAGCCCCCACCCACCGGCCCGACTCCTCCTCTGCGACCTGCCCGGCAGCACCCCACGGCTCCACCGACTCGCCGCCGAACTGTCGGCCGAGCACCCCACGACGGACGTACGGGTCGTCGAGTCCACCGGCGACCGGGGCGGCAGCCTGCCCGACGAGGTATACGGGTCGGCGGATGTCATCGTCACCGCCGTCAGCGGCTCGACGACCCTGCTGGACATCGATCGACTGCGCCCCGGCACGATCGTCGTCGACGACTCCTTCCCGCACTGTTTCGACACCGCGCGCGCCCTCGACCGTATGAAGCGCGCCGGGGACGTCCTCGTCGTCGGAGGCGGCCTGCTGGCTCTGGACGCCACCGAGACCCACCTCGCACCCGGCCTCCCGGCGGTCGCCCTCACCGGTCACGCCACCCGCACACGCCTCCCCGGCGCTTTCCCCGGCACCCTCGCCTCGTGCCGCCTGGAGTCACTCCTCCACGCCCACCGGACGGACCACGCAACCCCCGAACTCCCCTTGATCCACGGCCTGGTGGACCTCCCCCGCGCCCTGGCCCACTGGGACGCGGCCGACTCCGCGGGGGTCCGCCCGGCCCCACTGCACCTCCTCGACCACACGATCCCCGAGGAGACCCTCGACGCCCTGCGACGGCACGGGGTCAGGAAGGCGCCGCCGCCTCCCCCACGCTGATCCATGCCTTCCCCGCCCGCCGGCGTTCAGGCCGATCATGACGCCCCTGGCGCACCTCGGGCCGGCGCCGCTCAGGGCGTAGGGATGCCCGCCGGTCGCGCCGGTCGCCCGAACCGCGCCGGAACGCCGGGCGAGTACAGGACGCTCACCGGCTCCCCGACCGGCGCGGGAAGCCCCGCCGCGGCCACCAGATCCTCCTCGCACTCGATGAGTTCGGCCCGGTGCAACGGCCAGCGCGGATGGGCGTTGGGCAGGAACATCGACCGCCCGAAGAAGGCCCCGTGCATCCCCCAGCGCGCGGTCAGGAAGTGCTCCAGCTCGGTCGGCTCGTCGATGCGCTCGCCCACCCGCACGGTGATACGGCTACCCGCCCCACGCGGCCCGGGCCACCTGCGGCGGCTGGTGTAACCGACGGTGGCGCCTTCCACGTCCCCAAGGCCCTCGGTCTCGATGCTCATCCGGGACCACACATACGGCATCCGAAACCCGGCCCGCCCCACGACCACCGGCAGCAACCGTGAGGCGTCGAGCGACCGGAAGACGACACCACGGCGCCCATGCCGGTCCACCGAGTAGAGCCGGACATTGGTCTCGGGAAACGACCCGAGGTACGGCACCCCCGGCAGCCGTAGCCACCCCACCTTGTGCATCCGAAACGCGACCAGCCCGACGTATGTGACCCCGCCCAGCGTGTCGGGAACGGTTCCCGCCGGGAGCAGCCCGGCCACATCGGCCGGATCCACCGCCCAGTGCAGAAACGTCAGATCGAGCCAGGACTGGGTGAGCAACGGACGCGCTATCGCCACCGGCGCGTCGACGGTTATGGGGGCCGGAGGCACGGGGACCACGGCGGTCCGGGACTCTTCGGGCGGCGGCATCGCGCCAGTATCGGCGAAGACCGGAAGTACCCGGAAGTACGCTGAGCGACCATGAACCGGGGGCCGCAGATGCGCATGGGTGGGAGTCGCGGCCGTCGCCGGCTCGGTACTCCTTGTCGTCGGATACCGGCGCGCCACCAGCGCTTCCCGTCCTGCTGACGAGCTCAGGCCGACTCCGAATCCGAATCCGACTCCGACTCCGGCGAAGGGCCATCGCCCCCTGCCGCCCCCTGCCGCACCAGGTCCCGCGCGAAGGCCTCCGCCGCCGGCCCCGTCCACCGCCTCCGGTGCCGTGCCAGCCGTACGGGTACGTCATCGAAGCGCGGCCCTCGCACCCGCGCCAGCCGCCCCTCCCTCAGCTGCTCCGCCACGGTCGTCAGCGGCAGCAACGTCAGCCCCAGCCCGGCGGCGACACAGGCCCGCGCCGCGTCCACGCTGCCGAACCGGGTCAGCCGAGGCCGGGCATCGGGCACGGCGAGCAGCCTGCGCTCCAGCGCGTCGCTGTAGGAGCAGCCCTCCTCCAGCAGGAAGAAACTCTCGGCGGCCAACTCCGCCCAGGTCACCGCCCGCTTGCGCGCCGCGAGCGGATGACGGGGAGCGCAGACGAGGACGAGCGCCTCGCCCGCGACCGGCTCGGCCACCACATCGGAAAAGGGCAGGCCCTCCTCGCCCTCCAGCACCAGCGCCAGATCCAGCCGCCCGGACCGCAGCCCCTCGACGCAGTCCGCCGTACCGGCCGCGTACAGCTCGACGTCCACCTCCGGATGGTCGGCACGCAGCGCCGCTACGACCCCGGGCAGCCGGGTGGCACACAGCGACTCGGGCGCACCGACCCGCACCCGCCCCCGTACGACACCGTCACCGCCGCCCTCGCGGCCGTCCCTCGGACCGCCGTCGGCCCTCAGCCGCGCCACGGCGTCGAGAACCTCCTCCGCCCCGTCCAGCGCCCGCCGCCCGGACTCGGTGAGCAGCGTGCCCGTGGGCAGCCGGTCGAAGAGCCGGGTGCCCAACTCCCGCTCCAGCGTGCGGATATGGACGGTGACCGTGGACTGGGCGAGATGCAGCTCGGCAGCGGCGGCGGTGAAGCTGCCGGTGCGGGCGAGGGTGGTGAAGGTGTGCAGCAGTCGTGTATCCACGCAGGGCAGGCTACGCGGCGGCTGTACACCGTGGCTCTATGCAATACGCCGATGGAATTGATCGGAACCAATCGTTGGACGCGATCGACACGCCGATGACACCGTAAAGCCATGACGACCGACAACAACAACGCGAGCGCCCCGCTGCGCTACTCGTCCTTCACCCACGACCCGGCGGGCGGCAACCCGGCCGGGGTGGTGCTCGACGCCGCCGCGCTGGACGACGCGGCGATGCTGGCGATCGCGGCCGAGGTGGGGTACTCGGAGACGGCGTTCGTGACGGCCGCCGACGAGAGCGCGCGGCGCTTCCGGGTGCGTTACTTCAGTCCGCTCGCGGAGGTGGCGTTCTGCGGCCACGCGACGGTGGCCCTGGCCGTCGCCCTCGCCGAACGCCTCGGCCCCGGCGACCTCCTCCTCGACACTCCCGCGGGCGAGATCCCCGTGGCCACGACGGTCGACGCGGCCGACGGCACGGCCCGCGCGACCCTGACCAGCGTCCCGACCCACTCCCGCCCCGCCACGGCCGAGGAACTCGACTCGGCACTGAAGGCCCTGCGCTGGTCCCGCGAAGACCTCGACCCGGCGCTCCCGCCCCACGTGGCGTTCGGCGGCGTCCACCACCTGGTCCTCCCGGCCGGCTCCCGCACCCGCCTGGCCGACCTGGACTACGACTTCGACGCCCTCACCGAGGTGATGCACCGCCACGGCTGGACCACCGTCCACCTGTTCCGGCGCGAGTCCCCCACCCTCTTCCACGCCCGGGACCCCTTCCCCGTGGGCGGCGTCGTGGAGGACCCGGCCACCGGCGCCGCGGCGGCCGCCTTCGGCGGCTACCTCCGCACCCTGGGCCTGATAACCGCCCCCACCACCCTCACCATCCACCAGGGCGAGGACATGGGCCGCCCCAGCCTCCTACGGATCGACGTCTCCCCGGACACCCCCCACACCCGGGTAACGGGCCAGGCAGTCCCGATCACCTAGGCTCCCGCGCCCCCCGGCGCCCGATGATTGGCAGTTCCGTCTCGGCGAAACGCCAGGAACGCCACGTACCGGTGGAACAGAACTGCCAATCGCGCTCATCAGTCGATGACTGCAATCGCCTCGACCTCCACCAGATGGTCGGGGATGTCCAGTGCCGCGACGCCCAGCAGGGTGATCGGGGGGACCGGGGTGGTGCCCAGTTTCGCGGCGGCTCCGGCGATTCCTTCCATGAGTTGGGGCATCTTGTCGGGGGTCCAGTCGACGACGTAGGCGGTCAGTTTGGCCACGTCGGTGAAGGAGGCACCGGCTTCGGTGAGGGCGGTGGCGATGTTGAGGTAGCAGCGTTCGACCTGGGCGGCGAGGTCGTCCTTGCCGACCGTGGTGCCCTCGGCGTCCCAGGAGACCTGGCCGGCGACGAAGACGAGCTTCGAACCGGTCGCGACCGACACCTGCCGGTACGCGCCGATCTCCGGCAGCCCGCTGGGGTTCATCAGGGTGATGGTCATGTCGTCCCGCCTCCGTGCTCTCTTGTGGTTACTGGGAAACCGTAGGAGAGTGGCCGCTGACATGGAAGAACGCACTTTTCAGTGACCGAGGAACCCAAAGGTGACCAAGCAGTTCACGGGCACGCCCGAGGAAGTGGCGGATCTGCGGCGGGCGGACTCCCTGGCGCGCGAGATCTTCTCGGAGGTCGCCAACAAGTGGGCCCTCCTGATCATCGAGACCCTCGGCGAACGCACCTTGCGGTTCAGCGAGCTGCGCGACCAGGTCGAGGGCATCAGCCACAAGATGCTCACCCAGAACCTGCGCATGCTGGAGCGCAACGGCCTGGTCGAGCGCACGGTGCACCCCACCGTCCCGCCCCGGGTCGAGTACACCCTCACCGAGCCGGGGCGCGCCCTGCGGGCGACGGTCGACGGGATGTGCGCGTGGACCCAGCGGTACCTCGGCCACATCGAGGCCTCGCGTCGCGGCTTCGACGACTGACTGCCACCGATCCGCCCCCGCCCCACACCCTCGTGTGAGATGGGACGCATATCACCTTTGCATGATCATGCATCAGCATGCATAATCTTCCTATGTCCAAGGTCCTCACCTCTCTTCCGGCCGGCGAGCGCGTCGGCATCGCCTTCTCGGGCGGGCTCGACACCTCGGTCGCGGTCGCGTGGATGCGCGACAAGGGCGCCGTCCCGTGCACCTACACCGCCGACATCGGCCAGTACGACGAGCCCGACATCGCCTCGGTGCCCGGCCGCGCGAAGACCTACGGTGCGGAGATCGCGCGCCTGGTCGACTGCCGGGCCGCGCTGGTCGAGGAGGGCCTCGCCGCGCTCACCTGCGGCGCGTTCCACATCCGCTCCGGCGGGCGGGCGTACTTCAACACGACGCCCCTCGGCCGTGCCGTCACCGGCACACTGCTCGTGCGGGCGATGCTGGAGGACAACGTCCAGATCTGGGGCGACGGCTCCACCTTCAAGGGCAACGACATCGAGCGGTTCTACCGCTACGGCCTGCTCGCCAACCCGCACCTGCGCATCTACAAGCCCTGGCTGGACGCGGACTTCGTCACCGAGCTCGGCGGCCGCAAGGAGATGTCCGAGTGGCTGGTCGCGCACAACCTCCCCTACCGGGACTCGACGGAGAAGGCGTACTCCACCGACGCCAACATCTGGGGCGCCACCCACGAGGCCAAGACCCTGGAGCACCTGGACACCGGCATCGAGACCGTCGAGCCCATCATGGGCGTACGGTTCTGGGACCCCGAGGTCGAGATCCTCACCGAGGACGTGACGATCGGCTTCGACCAGGGCCGCCCGGTCACCATCAACGGCAAGGAGTTCGACTCCGCCGTCGACCTGGTCATGGAGGCCAACGCCATCGGCGGCCGCCACGGCCTCGGCATGTCCGACCAGATCGAGAACCGCATCATCGAGGCCAAGAGCCGCGGCATCTACGAGGCGCCCGGCATGGCCCTCCTGCACGCCGCGTACGAGCGTCTCGTCAACGCCATCCACAACGAGGACACCCTCGCCCAGTACCACGTCGAGGGCCGTCGCCTCGGCCGGCTGATGTACGAGGGCCGCTGGCTGGACCCGCAGGCCCTGATGATCCGGGAGTCGCTGCAGCGGTGGGTCGGCGCGGCGATCACCGGTGAGGTGACCCTCCGTCTCCGGCGCGGCGAGGACTACTCGATCCTCGACACCACCGGCCCGGCGTTCAGCTACCACCCGGACAAGCTCTCCATGGAGCGCACCGAGGACGCCGCGTTCGGCCCGGTCGACCGGATCGGCCAGCTCACCATGCGCAACCTCGACATCGCCGACTCGCGCGCCAAGCTGGAGCAGTACGCCGCGATGGGCCTCATCGGCACCTCCACCCCCGCGATCGGCGCCGCCCAGGCCGCCGCGACCGGGCTCATCGGCACCATGCCGGAGGGCGGCGCCGAGGCCATCGCCTCCCGCGGCGAGGTCACCGGCTCCGACGACGACGAGCTGCTGGACCGCGCGGCGATGGAGTTCGGCACGGACTGACGGACGGTCACGCCCGCCGTACCGCACAGCAGGCGGTCGCCGCCCCCGTTCACACAGGGGCGGCGACCGCTTTCCGCGTACGCGCTCGGGTTACGGGTTACGGGCTACGGGCTACGGGTCACGGCGCGTCGATCAGGTCGTGCGGCGGGACCTGGACCGTGCGGGCGCCGGGCGTGCCGCCCAGGACGACCTTGCGGAGGGCGATGTTGTTCTTGTGGTTGGTCTCCTGGAGACGGTTCTCGGGGTTGGCGATGACCTTGATGTAGTACGTGCCGTTCGGCAGGTCGGTGATGTCGAAGGACTGGCCGGGACGGTACTGGTTGTACGTGTCGCCGGAGCCGACGTCGAGGACCTCACGTACGGAGATGGAGTCCTGATAACCGCAGGCGCTGGACAGGTCGGTGTTCTCCGGGTGCCAGTTGGCGTTCTTCACCGTGTAGTCGATGGCGTCGGTGTTGGCCAGGCAGAATGCCTCCTTGCCGGAGCGCACCTCCTTCGTCTGGTCCTCGCTCAGCAGGCGGTAGCTGGCGAAGTCCGTGAAGTGCCAGTGCTCGTGGCCGTTCCGCGCGTCCCACTCCATGGTGCCGGTGGGGGCGTAGCCGACCTGCTTGCCCTTGGCGTCGTAGAAGTACTGGTACGCGTCCATCAGGTCGGCGCCGGGCTTGCGGAAGCCGTCCACGACGAGGGGCGCGGGGCCCGCGTTCCAGACGTTCGCGCTGAAGGCGAGGTAGTCCCTGCCAGGTGCGTCGCCGTCCTCGCCGTCGGTGATGGCGATGCCCCAGGCGGGCAGCGACCGCAGGTCCGGCTTGGGCACGCCCGCCGGGGCGCCCGCCTTGCCGGTGGGCCGCTTGGCTGCCGGCTTCAGCGCGGGCGCGATGCGCGAGCCGTCGGTGTGACCGGGGCCGTCGCCGAGGTGGTTCGCCGTGCCCCGGTCCACGAGGGCCTGGGGCAGGGCGGGCGGGACGGGGGCGTCGGCGCCGCGCGGGCCGTAGTGGTGGTTGGCGGCCGGGGCGGACTGCGCGGCATGACCGCCGTGACCGCCGTGGTGGGCGGAGGACTTGGCGGCGCTCAGGCCCACGCCGCCCTCCCCCGACTGCTCCCGTACCGTCACCTTGATGGTCGGCCGGTCGTCGGGGATGCCGAACAGGTCGCGGTACTTCTTTGCCACCCCGACCTGGGCCGTGTACTCGCCGGCCGGCAGGTCCACCGACTCGTCGTAGTCGAACTGGGTGGTGTTGGACGCCCAGCCCTTCTCCACGCCCCACACCGAGCCCAGCGTCCACGGGTTGGTGGAGCAGCTCTGCGGGTAGTGGGAGGTCGCCGGGGCGTCCGGGCGGATCCGGGCGGAGGCGTTGTTCGGGCAGAAGGTCCCCCCCTGCTTCAGGACCTCCTCGCCGGCCCCGTTCTTGATGGAGATCTCCAGGAATCCGGACAGCCCGGAGAAGTTCTTCACCAGCCCCGCGGGCAGGGTCTTCGTCTTCGTCTTCTTGCCGTCACGGAGGATCTGCTTGACGACGATCGGGTCCTTGTACGACTTCCGCTTCGCCTCGAACTCCAGGGGCGCGTTGTCGACCGAGAGGTACGTCCCCAACTGGAGGTAGACGCCCTCCCCCTTGTAGCGGTCGAGCGTCACGGAGTTGGACGCGGCTATCAGCTTGAGCTGCGGCTTGCCGGGTGTCGCCGCCGGGGCGGCCCCCGCGCCGGGAGCGGCCCCGGCCACGGCGGCGACGACGGTGAGCGAGGCCAGGGCGATGAGCCCCGGGCGCTTCAGGCGCGTACGGCGGCTGTCCGCCGCGTCGGCGGTCTCGCCGGCGGTCTGGCTGGTCGACGTGCTGGTCAACTGGCTGGTCATCGGTTCCTCGTCTGCGAGTGCCATGGTCAGTGGCATCGGACTGGACAGCCCACGGAAAGAACCGGCCGACGGTACGGACGCGCCCCCGCGTCTTCCCCACGCCCCGGAGCCGGACGGTCTGTGAGCAACCTGTGAGAGCGGTGAAACGGGTGTTTGGGTTGCCTGGGTTGCCCGTTGAGACGGAAATCGACGAAACGCGCCGCCCGCACGCGTCAAACACACACCCGCCGAACCGCCCGAAGTCCCCGGAGGATCCACGCAGGAGCATCACACAGACTGCACACAGCTCTGAGAATGGCTCGTTAGCGTTGTTGATCGCTCGATCCGTTCGATCTACTCGATCCGCTCGATCTCACGTGCGAGCGTGCCGTGACCGGGCCGCGGCCCGCCGGGTCGACGGCATGCCCACACAGGAAGACCTCGATGGACTACTGCTCCTCATGTCGCCGACATCTCAACGGCGCCCTCGTGTGCCCCGGTTGCGGCGACTACGCCCCCGACATAGCCCCGGCCACGATCAACGGCCACGCTGCCCCGGGCCATCCGGCCCACCGGGCGGACGACATGCTGTCCGACGCCCTGCCCGGCTCGATGATGGTTCCGACGGTGCCGGCGGCGACGTGGGAGTACGCGGCGCCGGGCGACACCTGGGACGAGGCTCCGCAGGCCTCCGCGTCGACGCCGTCGACCGAGGTCGCGCGCATCGAGGCGTCGTCCGGGGCCGACGCCGAAGGGGTCGAGGAGATCCAGGGTGCCCTGCCCGCGCCGCAGGGCCGGGCGGCGCGGCGCCGGCAGATGGCCCGCTGGAAGAAGAACCAGCGCCGGGCCGTGGTCGCGACCGCCGTGGCGCTGGTCGGCGGCGGTCTGACCGTCATGGGCATGGACCGCCAGTCCACCGACCGCACCCAGGCGGCCACGGCACCGGACGCCGAGGGCCTGGGCGCCGTGGAGGAACAGGGCTCGCAGAGCGGCCGTACGCCGGACACCCAGCCGGACGACGCCCGGCGCACCACGGACATGCCCAGGTCCCAGTCGCCCTCGACCAACAACTCGTACGAGCAGTCCGCCGACCAGATCTCCAAGGGCACGGGGACTTCCCCGCGTACGCCCTCGTCGCCGCCGTCGGACCGGCAGCAGGCTCAGCGCGCCTCGTCCTCGACCGGCGACTCGGCCGACGGCACCACCGACATCCCGTCGGGCCGGACGACCACGCCGCCCGCCACCGACGACTCGACCGGCTCGGGATCGGGAACGGACACCTCGACGGGCAGCGACACGAGCACCGGTTCCGACTCCGGCTCAAGCGGCGACACGGGTACGGGCACGGGCACCGGTTCCTCGGACGACACGAGCGGCGGCGACAGCGGTTCGGACGCGACGTCACCGTCGGGCCTGTGCCTGCTCGGCGGCGTCCTCTGCGTGAGCTGAGGCCCGGTCTGCGGGCGCCCGGTCTCCGGGCGCCCGCACCCCCGCCCCACCGATCACCCGCTACCGCCCGCTACCGCCCCTCCACCGGCTCCGCCTCCGGTCGTGGCCAAGAACGTCCGCTGATGCGTTCGATGTCGGTGTTGAAGCGGCGCAGGTCGGCGATGAAGCGGCGGCGGCGCTCGGCGGGCCAGTCGGCGATGACATCGGTGACGCCGGCGACGAACACCTCGCGCTGCTCGGCGAGGCGCGCCAACCCCTTCTCGGTGATACGGAACTTGCGGGCGACGCCCCCCTCGGGGTCGAGGGTGCGCTCCACCAGGCCGTCGCGCAGCAGGGCCGAGGTCTGCCGGGTGAACGTGGACGCGGCGAAGCCGAACGCCTCCACGAACTCCGGGATGGACATGGGCCCCTGGGCCTCCAGCCTGCTGAGCAGCACATAGGCGCTGCGGTCCAGGGTGCCGCCGCCGCGGACGCCGCGGGGCGTCGACGTATCACGGTTGCGCGTCAGGATCAGCAACTCCCGCTCGATGCGCTCCCCCGCGTCTCGGGCATCCACGCCGGTCTCCTCCTGACGTCCTGAGCATCACCAACATCCTCACCCTACGTCGAAATTGCGCCATGCATGGAGAGTGCATGATGCACTATTGATGCACGATGCACCAGGTGAGTAGCGTGCATGTCCATCTCCACTCCGCCCACTCCCCACAAGGAGATGCCGAGATGAGCGAGTCCGTCGTCCGCCTGCCGATACCCACCCCCGGCCCCCTGGATCCGCCCGCCGAATGGGAGCGGCTGCGCGAGCGGTGCCCGGTGGCCACGGTCGAGCTCCCGAGCGGCGACCGGGCGAAGTTCGTGAGCCGCTACGACCACGTCCGCGCCCTGCTGTCCGACCCCCGGTTCTCCCGCCCCAGGGCCGGGGACGACGCCGCGCGGATCTCCGCCGACGGAGCGGGCGGCGTCGCGGCCGACGCGAGCCCCGAGTACGAGCTGGCCATACCGGAGAACGGCGAGCCCCATCTGCGCTGGCGGCGCCAGGTCGGCCGGTACTTCACCGCCAAGCGCATGGCCGCCCTGCGCCCCGGCATGACGAAGACCGCCGAGGCCCTCCTCGACGACATGATCGAGCGCGGCCGGCCCGGCGACCTCAAGGCCGCCCTGGGCTTCCCGCTCCCCGTCTACGTCATCTGCGCCCTGCTCGGCGCCCCCGCCGAGGACCGCGACCGCTTCTCGCACTGGTCCGACGCGTTCCTCAACGTCAGCCGCTTCTCGAAGGAGGAGACGAAAGCGGCGTTCATCGACTTCTCCCGGTACATGACCGAGCTGATCGCGACCAAGCGGGCCGAGCCGGGCGAGGACCTGCTGAGCACGCTGATCGTGGAGGGCACGGCGCTGCCGGAGGAGGAGCGGCTGACCGACGCCGAACTGCTGGCCACCGGCATGGGGTTGCTGGTCGCCGGCCACGAGACCACCGCCAACATGATCGGCAAGATGGCCGCGCTGCTGCTGGCCGACCGCAGCCGCTGGGAGCAGCTGCTCGCCGACCCGTCGTTGATCCGTACGGCGGTCGAGGAGGTACTGCGCTTCGACGCCAACCTCGGCGGCTTCGGCATCCGGCGCTATCTGAGCGAGGACATCGACCTCGACGGGGAGGCGCTGCCGAGCGGCACCACCGTCTTCTGCGGCATGTCCGCCGCCAACCGCGACGAGCGGGTTTTCGACGGCGCCGACAAGATGGACCTCACCCGCAGCCCGAATCCCCACCTCACCTTCGGCGCCGGCTCGCACTCCTGCCTCGGCCAGGCTCTCGCCCGCACCGAGCTCCAGGTCGTCCTGGAGGTTCTGCTGCGCAAGCTGCCGACGCTCGAACTCGCCGTACCCGCCGAGGAGTTGAAGAAGGTGGAAGGACTCCTCGTCGGCGGTCTGCGCGAGGTCCCGGTGCGCTGGTGACAACCGAGGAGCAGGAAGGAAGGAAGGAAGGAAGGAAGGAAGGCAGGAAGGCAGGCAGGAAGGCAGGCAGGCAGGAAGGAAGGGAGCCGTCATGAAGGTCCGCGTGGACGAGGCGAAGTGCTGCGGCGCCGGTCAGTGCGTGCTGATCGCCCCCGAGGTCTTCGACCAGAGCGACGAGGACGGCATCGTCGTACTCCTCGAACCCGAACCCGCCCTCGACCGGCACCCCGCCGTCCGGGAGGCGGCGGCGGTCTGCCCGGCCGCCGCGATCGCCCTCGACGAGGACGCCTGAGACACGGGCCCTCAGCCCCGCCCCTTGGGTGCGCGATGTGGACCCAACTCCCGTAGCACGTCGCCCAGTTGGGTGGCGGTGAGGGCGGGGCCGGGGAGGGGTGAGGGTTCGGGCGAGGTGGTGGCACGGAGGCCGTCCAGGAGCAGGGCGAGGGGGCGCTGCCAGGCGTCGGGGGCGGTCGCGGCGGTCAGGGCCGGGACGGCGCGGCCGAGGGCGGCGAGGGCGAACAGGACGTCCTCGGTGGTGACATCGGGGCGGACGGTGCCCTCGTCGCGGCCGCGCGCCAGCAGGAGCTCCAGCGTCCGGCGGTTGTGCGCGTGCACGGCATCGAGGGCGCCGACGCCCTGCACATGGGTGGTCATGAGGTCGTTGGTGCCGCGGTCGGCGGCCAGCGTGCCGAAGACGGCCCGGAGGTACTCGGTCAGCCCGGACCAGGCGTCCGGGGCGTTCCGGAGCCGTTCCCCGGCGGCCATGGTGTCGGTGAGCTGGTCGTGGAAGACGGCGTCGATGAGGGCGGCGCGGGTGGGGAAGTGCCGGTAGAGCGTCGCGTTCCCGACCCCGGCCCGGCGGGCGATCACGTCCAGCGGCGCGTCGAGGCCCTGCTCGGTGAACACCTCGTGGGCCGCCGCCACCAGCAGCTCCCGGTTCCGCTGCGCGTCGCGCCGCCGCGGCGGCGTCGCCCGTTCTGCGCCGACGGTCATCCTCGTCCTCCGACCACAACCGGGGAGTGTTCCCCAGCACCCACACCCCCCGATGCTATCGTCGGACCATTAAACGGGGAGCACTCCCCACTTTGGGTGATCCCTAAGCGGCTGTGAGGGCTCGGGTGAGGTCGTGGTGGGCGTCCGCGTGCACCTCGCCCCTGGCCTGAGTCTGCACGCCTGACGCCAACCTGATGGCACAGTGGGCACCCGATCTCCTCAGAGCTCCAAGAAGGGGGATGAGCATGACCGTGCTCATACTGTCCGGCGTCCTCGTACTCGTCCTCGGCGGCTGCGTCTGCGTCGTCTGGGCCTCCCGGGGCGGCCCCCGCTGGGTACGCGCCGTCTCCGCCGCCACCCTGGGCGCCGGTGAACTGGTACGCCGGAGGAACCGCAACGACCGCCGCCAGGATGGCGGCCAGGAGAGCAGCCTGGGCGACTGACCCCTTGGGCCGTCGAGCCGTTCCCCGGACGGGCAGGGCGTGAGACCCAGCTCACACCCAAGTCCCGCCCAGGTCTGTCACATCGCGCCGAGTCGTTCCGTCATAGGTGTGTAGCCATCGACCACGGCAGAGGAGCACATCATGACCGCCATGACCACCGAAGCCCGCCTGAACTTCTTCGCCAACCCGACCGCGGGCAAGCTGCTGAAGCACTTCATCGCGGCGGGCAAGGTCGTGACCGACTCGACGCTGCCCCTGTCGACGCAGGAACTGATCAAAATCCGTGCCAGCCAGATCAACGGGTGCGGTTTCTGCCTCGACATGCACACCAAGGAGGCGGCCGCCGCCGGTGAGACCTCGACCCGCCTGCACATGGTCGCGGCCTGGCGCGAGGCCACGGTCTTCACCGAGGCCGAGCGCGCCGCGCTCGAACTGACCGAGCAGGGCACCCGTATCGCCGACGCGGCCGGCGGAGTCTCGGACGAGGTCTGGGAGAACGCCGCCAAGCACTACGACGAGGACCAGCTCTGCGCCATGGTCTCCCTGATCGCCGTCATCAACGCCTTCAACCGTATGAACGTCATGGTCCAGAACCCCGCCGGCGACTACCAGCCGGGCCAGTTCGGCTGACGAGCACAGGCCGGCGCGGACAAGCACAAACAAACACACACGCACAGCGGACGGCCCGGGAACCCTTCGGCTCCCGGGCCAGTAATTTCATCAACCATGCACTGTAATCCGATACTTGGAATAATCACCACTACTCCGCGCGCGCTCCCCCAAATGCCCGATTCCTTGCGCCGTTCGGCGCTCGTTAGACGATCGCGACTCGGAAGGAAGCACAGAGACCGAAGCGGAGCGCGAAGGACAGAGGATGGACAGGATTCAGGCGAGAAAAAACTATGACACGGTAAGCCCATACCCTGACTGCCCTGACCCACTCGACACACAGAACCTCTGGCGCGTCACCGATCCGACGATCCCGTCGGGCGGCTGGGATCCGGATGAAGAACTGGTCCAGATGCTGCATACGGCGGCGCCCGGCGTGGATCCCGACCCACCCCCGCTGGACGACTGCGGCCATCCCCGCCGCCCGCTCCACCGGCGGCGCCCCCGGCCGGGAGTTCATCTCCTCGCCGGAAATCCGAGGATCATTCCGGTGGCGATTCTGATCGTGATGATCGCCGCGTGTGCGGTGACGATGCTGACCTGGTCGATTTCCTATTCATATGAGCAACTGCGTGCCATCGCTCTGCTGGTGGTGACGGCGGACCTGGCGCAATGGTGGCCGCTGACGGTGTACGGGCCGTGGCTTCTGGCGGGTCTGTCCATCCTGCGCGCATCCGTACAACACCGCACGGCCCGCCGCTCCTGGGCGGTGATGCTGATCTCCTCCGGCACGGCGGCGGCGCTGTGCATCGGCCAGTCGCCGCATTCTCTTCTCGCGATGGTGATCGTCGGAATTCCCCCGATCACCGCCCTGGTCTGCTTCCGCGAACTCGTCGGCCAGTTCTCCGCCAAACACGGCCCGCGCCACGCCGCCGACACCCTGACCGTCCCCAAGCAGAGAAGGCCGTAGCCAGAGGAAGCCACAGCCGCGCGTACCCGCTACGACATGCCCTCCGGCAAGGTCACCCCCATGCCCGCGAGGTGTTTCAGGGCGGCGGCGATGGAGTGGCAGTCGAAGAGGGCCGAGTGTTCGTTGCCGGGGGCGGGGACGGGCAGGCCCAGGGCCTGCCAGAGGCGGCCCGAGTTGATGGTGGCCGTGGTGGGGGCGACGGTGTTCAGCCAGGGGCGGATGTTGTGGAAGCCGGGGGTGAGGGGGCTGTGTTTGATCTCCTCGCCGCGGGCGCGGGCCCAGCCGATGTTCTCGCCGAGGACGACCATGTCGTTGCCGTAGGAGAGGACCGACCGGCCCTGGCAGAAGGCGAGGAAGTCGCTCAGGGCGTGGGCCGGCGGGAGCCCGTACCGGTCCACCGACCGCTGGTCGATGCCGGTCAGTTCCGTGAAGGCGGGGGACAGCCGGGGGTTCACCACCGGTCGGACCAGCGTGTCGTACTCCTCGACGACGGTGTGGTCCCCGGTCAGGCGCAGGGCGCCGATCTGCACGATCTCGCGGAGTTGGCCGGGGGCCGACCAGTCCTGCTCATACGCCCCCGGCCACGTCGTGAACTCCAGGTCGAAGACAACGAAGGTGGACAAACGGCACTCTCCCTGTGGCGCGGCACCGGTACAGGAGCGTCCTACCCACCCGCCGCCGCCGTCAGTTCAGGGGCTTCCCGCTTCCGGTGGACAGGTCCACGCCGCGCAGGCCGTCGGGGAGGATCCGTTCGACGGCCGTCCGCGACCCGGGGTCCCCCTTCGCCGTAAGGGACTTGGAGGGCTCCGACGGCTCCATGTCGTCCGCCGTCGGGCACAGTGCCTCGACGATGTGGGCGTTGAGGGCGGCGTCGATGGGGCTCGGTTCCAGGGCCGTGCCGTCCTCGTTGAGGCGCTGGTACTTCATGAGGTTCCAGCCCATGCTGAGCTGGCGGTCGCCGTCCGCGCTGGTGAAACTGAACGTGCCCGCGCCGAACACCGCCCCGTCGTGGCCCCAGAACCGGCCGCAGCCGGGCAGGTCGAGGGCGAAGATGCCGAGGCCGTAGTCGAGGGTCGCGCCCGGACCGAGGGCGAGCGGAACCGTCCGCCGCATCTCGGCCAGGGAGGCCTCGCCGACCAGGTCGCCGGCGAGCAGCTTGCGGTAGAAGCGGTTCAGGTCGTTCGTCGTGGAGACGATCGCACCGGCGGTGGAGGCCCAGGACATGTCGTAGACGCTGTAGTCACGGGGCGGGTCGATCAGGCCGTAGAAGGACTCGTACATCCTGGGGTGCGGGCCCTTGATGTACGGGGTGCGCGGGTATGTGGTGTCGCGCAGGCCGGCACGGTCGATGACGTTGCGGGTGATGTACGTCGACGCCTTCCGGCCGGTGACCTTCTCCAGGATGAGGCCGGCGATCACGTAGTTGGTGTTCGAGTACGCGCCGGGCTGCGCGCCGGGGCTGCCGGTGGCGGGGGCCGCGAGGCCCAGCCGTACGAGTTCCTCGGGGCTGATCGAACGGAAGCGGTGTTCGTCGAGGCTGGACGTGGAGTCCTGGTTGAGGGAGGGGAAGGCGGGGAGGACGTAGTCGGCGATGTGGCTGGTGTGGTTGAGGAGCATGCGTACGGTGATGGCGTCGCCGCGCTCCCGGTCGGCGCCGGGGAACAGGTCCGGGACGTACTCGGTCACCGGGGCGTCAAGGCTGATCCGGCCGCGCTCGACCTGCTGGAGTATCGCCACCGCCGTGAACGTCTTGCTGATGCTGCCGACGCGCTGACGCATGTTCGGAGTCACCTTGCGACCCGTGTCGACGTCGGCGAGACCGGAGGCGCCGGTCCAGCGGGCGCCCTCGTCACGGACGGACGAGTAGACGCCGTACATGCCGGCCTGGTGGACGGCGTCGAGGGTGGTGCGCAGGGCGGGGCGGTCCAAGGGGGTGGAAGCCGGGGCCTTGGCTCCGGGGGCGGCGGACACCGCCGTCGGTGCCGCGGTGATCAGCAGGAGTGTCGTACCGAGGGCTGTCCCGACGAGGCGCTTCATGCGCACGGCTTGTTCCCTTCCTGACGGCCCGGATCGCAGGCCTTGTCATCGCCCAACTCGTAGGCCTTGTCAGGTGATTGTCGTGAGGGAACGGTGCGCCCTACATCGTTCGCGTGGACGAGCATGTTCATGGCCATCCCATGACATCTGTCATGGCGGCCGCGCTGTCGTCCTACGGGGACGGGGTGCCGTGGCCGTCGAGGAAGCGGAGCAGTACGGCGGCCTCCGCGTGGAGTCGCGCGGCTCGGTCCGCGTGCGCCGGAGCCGTCAACCGGGCGGCGGCTTCGAGGCGTTCGCCCGCCTCGGCCCGCACGATGTCCACCACCGCGCCCTCGGTCAGCTCGCGCCGCGCCGCCTCCGTCGTACCGGCGCCGACCGGGGAGTCCTCCAGAGCCACACCGCGCAGCTCGGCCTCGCCCACGGGCACGGCCTCGGCGTTGTCCAGGGCGGCGAGGGCCGAACGCAGGGCACTGACCGCGGCCTTGTCGCGGGCACGTATCGCGTCGGGCAGGGCTTGACGCATACGGAGACGGAGGGACATGCAGGGACCCTATGGCCAAGTGCCCCCACCGACAACGGGATTGACCTGAGTCCCCGCTGGAAACGGGGCTTCGGACCTGCCCCGGTTCGTCCTCCTGCGGTGAGTGAGTACGTGCGGGTCGCGTCGGGCTTGTCGCGCAGTTCCCACTCACCCGCAGAAGCCGGAGCATGGTCGGAGTGCCGTTGCCGCCCGGGACGGCACCGGTCAGTGGCACGACAGAGCGACTGTCGCCAGGGGGCCGCGGGCGTACCGTGGAACTGACATCCACCTGGCAGGGGTGCACATGCGGTACGAGGACGAGACGAGCATCGGCGACCGGATCGGCCGGCTTCGAACCAGACGCGAACTTACTCAAGAGCAACTGGCCGAACGCGCCGGCGTGTCTGTGGACACCGTGCGGAAACTGGAGCAGAACCGGCGGCTCACGGCCCGGCTGTCCACGCTCAACCAGCTGGCCCGCGCGCTCGATGTCGAGACGTCAGCCCTCATAGGCCAGTTCACCACCTTCGAGGCTCACACCGATGGTGTCGACCCATCGGTCCTTGCCCTGCGGCAGGCCGTCTCCCCGGTCAGTGACCTCCTCGGTGAGGACCCCGACCCCGAGGACCCTCCCACTATGGGTGCACTGCGGGCATCCCTCCACTCAACGGAACGCATCCGCCGCGAGGGCCGCATGGGCGAGATCGGGGCCCTCTTGCCTCAGCTCATCCGTGACGCCCGCGCAGCCTCGCGCGCCTACAACGGCCCCTCGCAGGCGACCGCCTTCGCTGTGCTGGCCGAGGCGTACCAGGTCGCCGCGACCACGCTCACCGCTCTGGGCAAGGAAGACGCCGCGTTCACCGCGATGGAACGCGCGACCGACGCGGCCCGCCGCTCGGACGACCCCCACCTGGAAGCCATCGGAGCATCCACTCTGGCCTGGATCTTCACCAAGCAGGGGAGGCTGGAGGACGCCGAACAGGTCGCCTTGCGCTACGCCGACCACATGGAGCCCGGATTCCGTTCCCCGCCGCTCGAACTGTCCCTATGGGGCATCCTCCTGCTGCGTGCGGCCACTGCCACCGTGCGGCAGGGCGAGCGGAAGTACGACCGCGTGGACGAATTGATGCGCATGGCGACGGGCGCCGCAGCCAGTATCGGCAGAGACCGGCTCGACTATGCGACGCCGTTCGGCCCCACCAACACGGGCGTGGCCAAGGTCAACTTCTTGGTGGAGATGGAGAGGAGCCAGGAAGCAATCACAACGGCCCGTACGGTGCCGGACGTGCAGTCACTCCCGCCGACGTGGCGGGCCCGCTTCCACGTCGACCGCGCGTTGGCGTACGCCGACCTCGAACGTGACGAGCAGGCCACCGGCGCGCTATTGACGGCTGAGCGGGACGCCCCCGAGTGGATGCGCTACCACGGCACCGCGCGCCGCATCGTCGCCGAGTTGCGCGGGCGGGAGCGTCGGCGCACCTCTCCCGTGATCGAACTCGCCGACCGGCTCCACCTGGACGGGTAGGACACAGCGTCCCACTCGTGTACCAAAGTGGTGCACAGCGTCCCTGTCACACCGCTGCGCCCGGTTCTACGGTGCGTCCACTGAACGGCGGTGCCGACCGAACCACCCTCGCCAGGGCTCCGGTTCGGCACCGCTTCGCACCGTAACGAGGGACGCCCCATGACCAATGCGAAGACCACGATGGACCCACCGCCCGTCCTCGGGCTTCCGGCTGAGCAGCCGGTGCCGCCGACCGACTGCGAGCGGTGCGCCGGGCTGGTCGAGGAGCGCGCCCGGGCCAGGGCAGCGGGCGACTGGTCGCAGGTGTCGGACTGCAACGTCGCCATCCGCGCCCACCACCGGCCGCGCCGGAAGCGGAGGAAGGCGTGAACGCCCGGAACCGGCCTGCGCCTCGCAAACCGCAGACGTTCGCACTCCCCGACCACCTCCCCGGCGAGACCGAGTACAGGGTCTTCATCACCCACCTGACGACGTGCGCGGACTGCGGGTATGGGCGGGCCCGGTGCGAGAAGGCGACCGGGCTGTGGCGGGCGTACCGAAGAACCCTCCGCACGCCGTTGGCGAGCAACCGGCCTGCCGACCTCCAAGTCGCAGACCAACCGCTACCCGAATCCGAACACGAGCCGGATGCGCCCGAGTCCGCGATCACCCCTGACGGCGATCGCGACCTCTCTGTCGAACGGTGGCTGCTGTCGGCGGCCGAGAACAGCGACCGCGCCCGCGTCGACTGGCGTGAGTCCGGCCTGGCGCTCATGCGATGCGGGACGATCATCGCCGCCATCCGCATGTCGCACGATCTCATCCACGCGGCGGCCGGAACGCACGACGCCTACAAGATCGACGCCTTCCTCCGCGAGGTGCTACCGGGCGGCGGGGTCTTCGTCGACACGGCCAGAAACCTGTACTTCGTCTTGGTGCAGCACAGCGTCGGCAGACGCAACGAGTGGGTCGACAACCCTTACGAACAGGCGAAGTTCCTCGGAGACGGCAGTTTCCTCGGTGTTCCTTCGGTGCGGCTGAAGACCCGTGGGGCCGGACGCGCCTACTGGTGCGCGCCCGTGGAGAAGGCAGGCGAATTCGTCTCCCAGGAGGCCATGTCGCAGCTCCTCGCCATCAGCCGGTGGCGGCTGGCGAGCGGTTCGTGTGGCTCGGCCGCTCTCTCCCTCGTCTCCCTGCCGCAGCGGCGACGTGCTGGGGCATCACAGGTGGAGCCGTAGGACAGACGGTCCTGGCAGCCCCGCCAGACCCGAAGCCTCATACCGTGACTTCCACTCGCTGACCGTCTGCCGGGACACACCCAGCTGAGCGGCGACCTCCGTCACCGTCGCACCCGCCAGCACCGCAAGCACAGCCCGGTATCTCTGCTCAACAACCGACAACTCCACCAGCGCCAATCCCGGCCTCCCCACACACGCCGCAACGACGCGCACAGAAAAGCCGATCACGGCCACTGTCAACCATCAGCTGGGACCGAAGTGTCAAGCATCTACCGGGACCGGACAGGATCACAGCCCCTGCTGAGTAACAACCTTCTTCACGGGTTCAAGACGGCTCGCATCCGCTCGCCGCGCGCGGCCCGGCCCCGGCCGGGCCTGCGCTCCTGTCTCCGCCCCGCTCCAGCCCGGCCGGGGTCCGTGCCGCGCGCACAGCAATCAGCCACTTACCGTCAGGGAAGGGGTGCGTCGTGGCTGGGGCGGTCGGCTCCACGGCTTTAAGCCACCTCCCCGGTCCGGGTCCCGCGTCGAGCAAGACCAGGGGGCCACTCGTGCACATTGCGGTCAGGCCCAAAGCCTGCCCGAGTTGCCAGCCAGCGTACGGCCCCCTGATCATGCTCGACCCCAGACCGGGCAGGCCACCGGCCAAACCCCCTCCGCCGACCTTTGGCCTGGCGCAAGATGCGTAAACCGGACGCATCAGCCAGCCCGTGAGGGTATAACACTTGGATCAGAGCGCGAGCGGGGATGAGGTTCTATTGATCCGAAACTCAAAGGGTTCTATTCGAGGATGTAGCGGACGTGGGGTCCGCCGAAGTAGCCGCGGACGATGTGCGGCTCCGACTACGTCGTCGCGGACCTCTTCCGCGTGGTCGACGGAAAGATCATCGAGCACTGGGACGTCGCCGCCGACGGGCAGTGACCCGGCCGGAGGGACCGACCGCCGGACCCCTCGGGGTCCGGCAGCACCTTCGGTTGTGCCGACGGCTCGGCGAGGGCAGCGACGTTCGTCGTCACACATCCCCACCGCATTCTGGGGTCGAGACCAGGCGGCAGGATGCGCTGAGGCAGTTGCGGATCAGGCCCTCGGCTCGCTCGGGTCCGAGGGCGCGCGGCCCATACCGCGCGCCGCTGCGTCGGCTGTGAAAAAGGGTGGACGTGGACTGCTGCTCGTCGCCCAGGTCGCCGAGCGCTGGGGCAGCCGCCAGACCTCCGCCGGCAAGACGATCTGGGCCGAGCAACCTCTGTCGGATTGACCGTCCCGGCGAGCGCGACAGCCGACAGGGAGCGGGAGCCGGGCAGGGCTGCCCGGCTCCCGCTCGGTGAGGCGAGTTGGAGCCTGACCTGGGTAATGCTGGTTTCGGTGGCCGCGGTGACTGAGCCCTGTCAGCCACCGTCGTTCCCCGTGAGTCTCCGCTTCATCTGGCACGCCTGCGGCACGGTCCAACTCCTCCATGCGAAATACGGCGAGGCGATCGCTGAGGCCTGCTCGGCTGGCCGGTCGGCTCCGGTACAGCGGAGGTCGAGGGGACGCCCCGAATCTCAGCGGCACGGACTCCGAGCTTGTGCGATCTTGCCAGCATGGACGAAAACACCCCAGACGTCGTGACCGTTGCCGACGATGACATCCTTGCCAACCGCATTCTGCCGGGGATCCGGGCCCTGCGAGAGCATCTGGGGTGCTCTCTTCAGGAAGCGCTCATCATGTTCACGGAGCGCTATGAGGTGCTTCGGGTTGAACGGCCGGACGAGTTCTCGCAGCCGCGCGACGAGTACTGGAATGGCTTCTACTCGTAAGACGCAGGGACGGCGGCTTCAGGAAGCCGTGGAGCGGACCGCCCCAGCCACGTCGGGTCTCGCATCAACCCTTCGCCATTCGGCGTGCGGCCGGCGGCCGGGCTGGAGCGGGGCGTAGATCAGGAGCGTCGGCCCGAGCCGTCGGGCCGCGCGCGGCGCGCTGTGCGCGGCGGGTGCCTTGATGATCCGCAAAGCGCAGGGTGATGTGGATTCCTAGTGGACTTTGTGGCACGGGCGTGGCACGGCGTGGTCATGGAAAAGGGCCAGTTCGAGAGGATCAAGCCTCTGAACTGGCCCTTAGTCGTGTGCCCCCGGCAGGATTCGAACCTGCGACACCCGCTTTAGGAGGTTTCCTTGGGCGGGGCTGTGACCTGCGGAAACGTCGACATTACGGTGCCTGGCCTGGGGAAATGCCCCTCCGTAGTTCTCACGTGTTCACGGAGGTTGCCGGCCTCATGTGTGCTGAATCCGTTCTGCCCGGCCCCGTCCGACGAGGAGCCGACGTGCTCTTCGCGGTGCTCCGCGACGGCGCCTTCCAGTGCTTGGCCATGCCCCGCAAACCTTGCAGCGCTTCGCGGGAACATCGAGTTCCGCCAGGAGGCGCAGCAGGGACTCGCGTCCTGCGAGATCTTCGCCGCCAGGTTCTCCAAGTCGTCACCAAGTGCCGAATCGCCGCGCTCCTGGACCGGTGCGTGCTGGCCGTGACCACATCACTGCCTCCGATGGCTGCGGCACGTCTCTAGGCAGGGACGCGGGCGTGCCGGAGTGGTGCTCCGGCCTGGTGGAGACTGGCGAGTGCCAGCCGGTAGGAGGTGAGCAGCCCGGTCTCGACGTACTCCACGCCCAGTTCCTCGCAGTAGCGCCTGACGATGGGCCGGGCCTTGCGCAGGTTGGGGCTGGGCATGCTGGGGAACAGGTGATGCTCGATCTGGTGGTTCAGCCCGCCCAGTGCGATGTCGGTGAACCTGCCGCCGCGCACGTTGCGTGAGGTGAGCACCTGGCGGCGGAGGAAGTCCGGGCGGTCTTCGCCCGTCAGGATCGGCATGCCCTTGTGGTTGGGCGCGAAGAGGGAGCCGAGGTAGACGCCGAACAGGCACTGGTGGACGGCGAGGAAGGCGATCGCCATACCGGGCGGCAGCAGCCAGAGCAGGACGGCCAGGTATGCCGCGAAGTGCGCGAACAGCAGGGTGCCGTCGAGCGTTCGGTGCTTGAGTGAGCGATTGGCCAGCGCCTTCACGCTCGACACGTGCAGGTTGAAGCCCTCCAGTGTGAGGAGGGGGAAGAACAGGAACGCCTGCCAGCGGCCGATCAGGCGGGGGAGACCTTTGGCGGCCCGGGCCTGGTCCTGGGACCAGACCAGCAGGTTGGGGTCGAGGTCGGGGTCGAGTTCCTCATGGTTGGGGTTGGCGTGGTGGCGGGTGTGCTTGTCCTGCCACCACCCGTAGCCCATCCCGATACCCGCACCGGCGATCCGTCCGGACACCTCGCTGGCCCGGCGTCGGCGGAACACCTGACGGTGGGCCGCGTCATGGGCGAGCAGGGCGACCTGACCGAAGACGACGGCCAGGAAGCCGGCGACGGTCAACGCCCACCAACTGTCGCCGATGAGCGCGACGGCGGCCCACCCACCGACGTAGAGCGCGACCACCACTGTGATCCGCACTGCGTAATAGCCGGGACGGCGCCCCAGCAGGCCGGCATCAGCGATCTTTCTCGACAACCGGGCGAAGTCACTGCCGGACGTCCCCGAGGGCGGCGGGTGGACCGTGGTGTTTGTGGTCATGTTGCTGAAACTCTCTCCGAAGGAGGCAGATGGTCAGGCGCCGCCTCGAGAGTTGCTGAGACCGGCCCACAGACAAGGGATGCGCTTCCGCCGTGGCGGATGCACATCGCGCGGCCTCGGAGCAAGGATGACGTCTGCTTCGTCTGTCGGCGGCAGCGCAGGCCCTTCGTCTATATGCGGGTTCCCTGCCAGGCAGGTCTCATACCGTGGCAGGGCAGGGCAGGGCAGGGCAGGGCAGGGCAGGGCAGGGCAGGCGGAGCGGTCCGCGCACTCTCAGGGAAGAACCGGGGACGGCCGGTGAAGGGGTGCCGGCTGATCACTGAGGGGCACTCATCACGGTGACCGGCGAGGTCCGTCGCCTGGCCGCGGTTTCCGTGATGAGGACGGCGACGGTGACCGGGCGCGGGGTGTCAGTGGTGGCTGCCTCGGCCACCGCCTCCCGGACGGCGCGGGCGACTTGCAACGGATGGTGTCCGGGGCCGACCGCGAGGTGAACCTCGATGTGTCGGCCGGGTGGATCATCATGGTCCTCCACCCTGACCGGGCGGCTGCCCAGCACGGCGGTGAGGCGGGCGACGCCCGGCACACCCGCTGCGACGTCCGCCAGCTCCCCGACGAGTCCCCGCATGGACCCTGTTCCGGTCACCGGGGGCGAGCTCCGCGCGGCCGCAGCTTCCGGCGTGGGCCTCATGGCCGTCGCCGCGGTCCGAGACGTCATGCCTGCCTCCGGGACCTCACGGAGATCCGTTACGCGCATGTCAGCCGTCACCGTAACCAGCCCGAGCCGCTCAGTGGCCGCGCCCAGCAGTGTGCTCTCGATTCGTCGGCGGTCTACGGCAGCGGCCGCACGAGGGATGCGGTGAAGGCGGCCTCGATGGTGAGCGGGCCAGGCGGTAGTGCGCCGGCCGGCGGACGGACGGTCGGCTCGTACACGGGCTCGAGCGGCGCCGACCCGATGCGCAGAGACTCCAGCCGGACACCGGGGACCTCGGCGGCAGTGCGCCCAAGGGCCTGGACGGCCGCTTGCTCGGTGATCCACGTCCCGTCGTGGGGCCCGCCGAGCGGGAGCAGCCGGCCCAGGCCAAGCTGGCTTCGTACTGCCTGCGTCCACGCCTCGGTCACTGGCCTCTCACTCTTCTTCTCCAGGTGTGGTGGCAGGCCTGACCTGCCGTGGAGGGGCCCGTCCGCCGGCCCGGCGATCCACACGACGCGAGGCCCTCTGTGGGCCTGTGCGTGACAAACATGACTAATGCTGAATAATCGGATATAGGTGTGCATTCTGTGGGAGGGGTCGGGAGGTGGCAGAACGAGAGTCGGGACGCCTCGGGAAGACCTCGCAGGCAACACGTGGCCAGAGTCTGAAACGATCCGACGCGAGTGCGGGGTCTCCGGCAGTGCATCGATCCGATGCAGGAGGAGACAGACACCATGAAGAACGGCCAGGTACCAGTAGCCCTCGCCAGCGCCTACTTCCTCGGACGCTCGCACAAGCTGCGGTGGGCGCTGCCGCTTGCCGGCATAGCGGCGGGCAGTCGCCTCCGTCCTGGTGGCGGCGGGATAGGGGCAAAACTCCTGAATTCCCCCGAGGTCAACAAGCTCACGCAGACTTTGCGTGACGAGTTGCTGTCGGCGGGCAAGACGGCCGCCGTAGCTGCGGTCGGCAGTCGCATCGACTCATTGAGCGACCGGATGCAACGACGAGCCTCGTCGCTTCGCGCCGGACCGGAGGCGGAGGAGCCGCGCGACGAGGAAGAAGACGAGGAGCCGGGCGAGGAAGAAGAGAAGGAAGAGCCGGCCGAAAAGCCCAAGCAGCGGGAGAAGGGGCGCTCTGCGCAGACCCGGTCCCCCAGCGGCGGCCGTACGAGGACGCGGGCCACCCTTCCCGCTGCGGACAAGAAGAAGACCCGCGGGAGCAACAGTAAGAGCACGAGCCGCAAGACCGCCAGTAGTCGCAGGACCGCGAGTTCCGGGTCGTCCGGTAGTGGCGGGTCCGCACAGCGAGGCCGAGGGTGATGACGTATGGCTGAACGAACCGACGGTCAGACTTCCGGCGGCCTGGGCACGTTGACCAAAGAACTGCCTACCGACCGTTTGCTGGAAGAAACGCAGAACCTCCTCGCCGCCCTCGGAGAGCGAGCAGCCGCCAAAATGACGGACAAGGTCCAGGATCTGGCTCACGGCGGGGGACTGGGTGGCGGTCTCACATCCAAATTGGCGCTCGCGGGGGGCAAGCACTTCCTGAAGTCCGCCGTTGGCGGCGCCTTTTCCCAGGCGAAGGACAAGGTCAAGGAGACGCTGTCCGGCGCCCTGGGCGGCGGTGACAAGAAGAACAAGAAGCTCAAGGTCGTCAACATCGTTGAACAGATCGACGTGGGCCTTCCCGTCTCCGACGCCTACAACCAGTGGACGCAGTTCGAGGACTTCCCCAACTTCATGAAGAAGGTGGAGGACGTCGAGCAGGAATCCGAGACCGAAACGAACTGGAAGGCGCAGATCTTCCTCTCTCACCGCAAGTGGAAGGCGACCGTCATCAAGCAGGTGCCGGACGAGCTGATCGTCTGGAAGTCGAGGGGCGACAAGGGCCATGTCGACGGGGCGGTGACCTTCCATGAGGCCGGGCCGCACCTCACCAGGATCCTGCTGGTTCTGCAGTACCACCCGCAGGGCATGTTCGAGCATACCGGGAACATCTGGCGTGCCCAGGGCCGCAGGGCACGGCTCGAACTGAAGCACTTCCGTCGGCACGCCATGAGCCAGGTACTTCTGCACCCCGAGGAGGTCGAGGGGTGGCGGGGCGAGGTGCGCGACGGCGAGGTGGTGCGCAGCGATGAGGAAGTGCGCGACGAGGAGGCCGCGGACGAGGAGGAACAGGGCGAAGAGCAGCCCGAGGACGAATTCGAAGAGGCGGAGGAAGAGGAAGAGGAGCCGCGTGACGAGGAGGAGGAAGAGGAGGAGGAAGAAGAGCCCGAGGACGAATTCGAAGAGGCCGAGGAAGAGAAGGAGGAAGAGGAGCCCGAGGACGAATTCGAAGAGGCGGAGGAAGAGGAAGAGGAGCCGCGTGACGAGGAGGAGGAAGAGGAGGAGGAAGAAGAGCCCGAGGCGGAGGAAGAAGAACCGGCTAGCCATCGGCGTCGGCGGCCCTCAGTGAAGGCCAGGTGAGCGTGATGACCGTAGCCAGCCAGCAACTCCCTTGAGGCTCCGTGCTGTCGCGGCCGGTCAGCTGTTGGCGCGGATCATCACGGTGAGGACAGGTGAGGCCGGTGAGGGTTGGCTCTGTCCGCTGTCCTCGTAGTCCCACGACTTGTAGAGCGCGTGGACCTTTCCGTCCCCGGCAGCCGGGTTGACCATGAGGGTGACGAACGGCTCGTTGCGGGTGGCGAGGAGGGCGCCATGGATACGGCGGGCGGTGCCGGTCTTCCGCCAGGTCGGCCGGACGCCGATCTCCTTCAGGGCCACGGCCGGGCGTTCGGTGTACTTCTCCGCCGGCCTGGGGCTGGTGCGCTGCCGGTAGCGACCGCCGTGCCCGATGGTGTTGCCGTACGCGTAGCCGACCGGATGTCCGTCGGCGTACGCAAGGACGGCTGTGAACCCCGGCTCGGTGCCGTGCCGGTCCAGGCGTTCACCGAACGCGGTGACCGCGTAGTTCGGCAGGTGGAGGAGCGGGGCGGCGCACATCGGCGTACACGTCGAGGAGATCGCCACGGACGGTGTCGAGGGTGGTGAAGGTGCGCAGTTCGATGGCGGGCGCCGTGGTCATGCGGCCATCCTCCAGGAGGCGGTGTGCCCGGTCCAGGTCTGCACGGTGGAGCTCCCCGGAGCGGTGGCCAGCAGCGCAGCCCGACCTCCTGCAGCATGCGCGTTACCCGGGCGTGCCGGGTAGCGGCGTCGGCGGGGCGGCATGCCGGACATCGATGGTCGAGCTCGAGGGGACCGCCGTCGCGTGACATCAGCTCACCAGCAGGGCGCTGTCCCATGACGTCGCCGGTACGTTCCCCGTGGCGTAGGTGTGGAGGGCGAGGGCGACGCCCGCGGCTCCTTCCAGAAAGCCGGGGCGGTCGAGAGCGCGTGGCGCCAGAGGATGGCGGTAGCGGAAACCGAACGGCGCCGCAGGGTCGAACCCGCTCATCACCCGCACCGCCAGCCTGTCGGCGACGGCGTGGTAGCTCGGGTCGGCGCTGTCGTGTGCCATGCGCAGCACGATCTGAAGCAGGCCCGCCCAGCCGTGGCACAGCGCGGAGTCGAGGATCAGCTCGTCGCTCGCCGCGGTCAGCGCACCACGGAGGGCGGTATCCGCGTCGGCGCGCCAGTCCGCACGGTTGAGGGCGGCGCCGGCCAGGTACACGGCACGCGCCGCACCGGCGGCGCCGTAGCACCACGAATCCCGCCCGCGTTCCGGCGGTTCCCCGCTCTCGATGTGTGCCGCCGTGACCAGGTGCGGCCAGCGCGGGCCGTCCTCGTCGGTCGTGCGCCAGCGGGACAGCAGCGCCATGATCCGCTCGATGGCCTCGTCCTGACGGTCCACCCGAAACCCTGCCCGCCAGGAGACCGAGAGGAGCGCGAGCGGCCCGCAGACACCGTGTGCGAGACCGAAGTTGGCATGCTCGGGGAGCCCGTGCTCCAGGCCATCGGTGATCCACCACGCGGGCAGCCGGGTACCGTGGCGCGCGATGTCGTCCGCGGTCGCCACGGCCACCAGTGACTCCAGCACATCGGTCAGCGCGAGCCCCGCCGCCTGCCGCACGGCCGGCTCGGCCGCCGACTTGTACCGGGCCAGCAGGTAGCGGCCGATGCCGGTGGTGCCGCCGAGGACGTCGTAGCGGTCCCACGCGCCGATCGGCTCTCCGGTGCGCACCCGCTCCCGGTCGGCTCGCGCGCGCTTGCGAATCTGGTCGGTGATGTGCCGGTCGAGGCCGGCCAGCATCGTGGCGTAGCCGCCGAATCCGGTGGCCCCGGTGTGCCCGGCGAACGCGAGCGCCACCATGCCGCCGAACAGCGACTGCGGCAGCAGCCGGATCCCGCTGCCGAGCGCCGCGGACAGGTGCGCGTGCGCCCGACCGCGCAGCTCCGGCGCTCCCGCGGCCAACTCCGCGAACAGCAGCCCGACTCCGGGGTGACCGTCGGAGAGCAGCAGCGGATCCCACACCGGCTGCGGGTTGCCCGGATAACGCATCAGGTTGTCCGGCGCGCCCGCGATCCCGGCCACCCGGTCGGGCTCCGCCAGCCGGTCGGCGATCTCGGCGACGATCCTGGCGGCCGCCTCTCTGTGGGCCGGCGCCCGGTCAGTCGGTGTGGGTGCGGGTGACGGCACGGAAACTCTCCAACTCCTGCAACAGGTGGCGAACTTCGTCGCGTTGGGGCACGGGCAGGTCGCTCACGCGTACCACTTCGCCGGCGTTCAGCCGGTCAAGGACCGCGAGGGCCGCGGCGCCGGCTGTGCCGGACGAGACGTTGCCGTTCGCGGCGAACCTGCGGGCACCGTCGCCGGGCGCGGTCAGCAGGGGAGCGCACCCGCGGACGGGGGTGTCGTCGTCGAGCGGGCGAAGCCCGGCGGGCGGCCGGGTCGGCCAGAATCCGCCCGCCGTCCTGACACGCAGGGCCAGAGAGGTGGCCCGATCGGCGAACCGGTCCTCGCTCAGACACTCCGCGAACGCGTCCACCGCGTCGGCAAGGGCCGTGGGCAACGCACCGGCCAGCCGCCCGTCCGGACCGGCATCCGGGGTGAACAACGGGGCCGACGCCACCGGTTCGGTGCCCCGGAACAGGTCTTTGACCTCATAGTACGGCCGGTGCTCGCGGCGGGGAATGCCCACGTTGACACTCGTCGCCGGTGCGTCGCCGGCGCTCTCCCCGACGTGGTAGTACCGCGCCGGCCAGTAGAGCAGATCTCCCGGCTCGACCTCGGCGACGAACGAGGACGCCAGGTACGGCTGGTAGTCGAGGATCGTGTGCACCGGATCCGACCACGGGCGCTCGGCCCAGAATCGCATCCGCTTGGTGCCCCGCACGCAGAACATGAAGGTGGCGAAGCGATCCTGGTGCACGCCGACCGGGCTGTGCTCGTAGGAGCCGTGGAACAACGTGGAGCCCGCGGTGTGCGTCGGCTGACCGACCCGCTCCCACAGACCGGCGTAGAACCGCTGCGCGCGTGCCCACAAGGGATGGGAGAACGAGTGGAACCGGTGCACCACAAGGGCGTAACGCTGCCGGTTCAACCGGTCGGCCATGCGCCGCTCGTAGCCGTCGAACGAACGGTCCGACAGTTCCGGAAGATAGTCGCGTGGTTGCGTCTGCTGCCGCCGCTCCACGAGGAACTGCACGTTCCCCGGCACGGCGAGCGGATGCGGCGGCCTGCTGCCGAGCACGGCGGTCTCGAACACCTCGGCCTCCGCGAACGGTGCGCCGCCAACCCCTCTGTACAGCACGGGTTTCCGGTCCCAGAACCGGTCGACGAAGGTGTCCCAGTCGAAGGACGTCGCGGTGGTCACCGTCAGCGCGGCGGTCTCGGCGGTCTCGGCGGTCTCGGCCGTGTCGGTCAGCTCGGTCAGCTCGGTCATCGCGCAGGCACCTCGACCACGTCGATGCCGCGCAGCCGGTACAGCTTGTCCAGCAGCGCGAGCACGTTCGTGTCGTCATCGCCGAGAGCTCGGCACACGTCGGCGACGCCGGTCTCCTCGCCGTCGCGCAGTGCGGCGAACGCGCGGTCGCTCGCGGCTGTCGGCAGGGTGAAGACGTTCCCGTTGACCGCCCATACCTCGCGCTCCGGCCCGTCGGGCATCCGGACGATCTCGCCCGACCGGCGAATCCGGGTCCGACGGGTCATCGGGATGCCCTCGCGCGGCACCGGAATCGGTTCGAGACCGGCCGCGGAACGCAGCGCCGCCCAGCGGACCCGCAGCATCCTGCGAAGCTGTTCGCCGTCCGCGACCGTACGCAACTCGTCGCCGAGCGCGGTCAGACGGTGCAACACCCCGCCCTGCTCGTCGACGCGGGATCCGGGACCGAACGGGAAGTACGGCACCGTCTCGTCGTTGCCCTGCCGACCGTGCACCAGCTCGGCGAGCAGATCCCGCAAGGTGGTGAACGGCAGCCTCCGGTCGACCGGAATCAGCAGGCGCAGCGCCACACACCCCTCGCGATAGGTGTCGACGTGCCGCCGGTCGCCCGGCCAGTACAGCAGCTCTCCGGCGTCGGCACTCAAGGTGTGCACGCCGTCCGGGTCCCGGTCCGGGTCGGCGATCGCGGCCGGTGGGGGACCGCCGCGCTCATCCCACAGTCGTACGCTCATCCGCCCGCGCAGCACCCAGGTAAGTGCCGCGTGCGTCGGTGCCTCGGTCGCGCCGGCGTGCTCGGTGAACCGGTCGCCGATCAGCACCTCGGCTTCCACCGGGAGGTTCGGCCAGCCGACGGCCCGCCACAGCCCGCGGATCGCGTCACGTACCGCGGACCACAGCGCGAAGTCCAGGAGCAACGGCTGACGCATCGTCAGCAGATAGCCCTGCCGGGACACGTCGACGTCCAGCCGGTCGAGGTAGTCCTCCAGGGTGCGGTCGGTGGTGTCCGGCAGCAGTGTGCCCGGCGCGCGGAGCCGGCCGTCGCCGACCAGGAACCGGACATCGGGCATCACCCAGAACCGGGTGCCGGCGCGGAACGGGGCGCACGACTGAACGGTCAGCGCGTGGATCCGGTCGAGGCCCACCGGTGGCCGGGCGGACAGCCGGGTGGGCCGCCTTTCCCAGTACCGCTGCCCGAACAGTGCCCAGTCGACGTCATCGGGCGCCTGCCGAACCTCGTGGGTCAACGTGGTCATGATGCCTCCCTCCGCGTCAGGGGGAACCGCTGCCGAATCCGGTCCGCGTACTCCGCCAGGGGCTCCATGCCCATCGAGGCACGCCGGCGGTCCACGTCGCCCGGCTCCTCGATCCGGTACGGCACCAGCTTCCCGGCCACCGGCTCGAACTTCGTGCCGTACACCTGGGGAAGCCCGTCGGCGAGGCACAACTCGTCGGTCAGGGACGCGACTTCGCGCCATGGGAGATCACCGTTTGCCGCCGCCTGCCGCATCAGCTCGAGGCAGTGCCGACGGAAGTCCAGGTGATCTCTGGCGTGCTGTACGAGGCGACTCGCGGCTGCGGCGGCCGCGGCACCGACCATCGTGCGCCCCGGCCACCCGTGCTGGGCCACGACCTCGGACAGCCACGCGATGCCGGCGTCGGTCAGGGTCCGCAGGCGGCGCTCGGCGGCGCCGTCGACCATGCCGCCCTCCGCCCACGGCATCCGGAGGGCACCGTCGAGCCGGTCGAGGCGCAGCAGCCGGCGCCGGATCTCCCCGGCGGGCGCCGGCTCGGCCGGGACGTCCGGCGCGTCCACCGCGTCGATGCGCAGCCGTACCTTCTCCCGGTTCCAGATGTAGGTGACCCGCCTGCCCACCTCCGGCCAGTCGAAGCCGACCTGGCCCTCGGCGGGACTCTGCAGGTGCAGCCGCACGCCCAGCGACTCGTCCGTGACGACGTGCTCGGTCACGTCGTCGAATACGTGCTCCACCGCGTCCCGAAGTGCCACTCCGAGACCGGCGAGTTCGAGGTTGGCGCCCTCGAGCAGCGATGGCAGCGGGGGCCAGCCGCCCTCAGGTTCCGGCCGGGCCGCGACCCGGGCCGTCCCGAACGGCAGTGGCGGCGGCTCGACCCGCAGTACCGGCCCACCCTCCAGCGAACGGACGAAGTAGGGCACGTCCATGCGTCGGAGCTGGTCGAGTTCCGCCCGGTCGAAGTGGACGTCCGGTTCGGCGGGGACCGGTGCGGCGCCGCCGCCGGACAGCCAGCGTGGCACCAGAGCGTCGAAGTACCGGAACGTGGGCTGGCGCAGCACCCGGACGTAGTGGCCGGCGGTGGCGGTCGACAGGAACTGCCGAATCGCCGACCGCTGCCGGCACATCAAGGTCCAGGCGTCGAACATGCCGCGCAGCATCGCCGGCAGGTAGGGGCCGTACCCGACCCGCCCCTCGGTGTCCGCGACTACGTTCCTCGTCTCGTCCCTGGCGTAGGGACGGCGGCGGCGGTACAGGCGCAGCGCCCCCGTCGGCTCCGCGTGCCAGCACACCGGCGGGCCCTCGGCGGAGCACCACCGTGGGGTGTTCTCCAGACCGACGTGGTGCTGGTCGAGCTCGGCGGTCGGGTCGTACAGCAGACCTGTGTCGTAGAGCCGGGGAATCCGGCAGAAGTAGATCTCCAGATCGATCGGGTACAGCAGCGGTTCGCGCTCGCCGGGCCTGCTCCCGGTCACCACGTTACTGCCGATCATGTCGGTGATGCCGAAGGCGAACGTCGCGGAGGTCAGCGAGCCGGTCCGGTGCCAGAAGCGCGCCGCCTCCCGCCGGGTCAGCCGGGTGCCGGTCAGCGACCACGGCCCGGACGTGCGGATCGGCCCCCACTGTGCGGGCGGCTCGATCCACTCCTGCCACAGATACCCCTGGTCGGCGCCGGACCAGCACGAGAGCACCGGCAGCCGGATCTCACCGGACGCCGCGGGCGCGTTGTTGAGCAGTTCGAACAGGGACGCCGGCGAGTCGGCCGCGCCGCACGCGGTGAACAGAAGCTCGCCGGACGCCGGACGCGGCTTGTAAGCGACCCGGCCACCGCCGGCGCAGTCGAGGCGCACCACCCGTTGGCGGCCGTTGTGGGTTTCCTCGCCGTGGACCCACAATCCGACGACCGGTCCCCGATACGCCGGATCCTCGGGCCAGCAGGTATTCATATCCCGTAGCAACCGGTCGAGGAAGAGTGTCAGAAACGCCTCGCAGCGCGCCGCCCATTCCGCCACCCGGTCGCGGGCATAGTGTGCCCGCCCGGTCGCGCACGCCACGAATGCTTCGGACACGACCGGTCCGAAAATTTCGGCGTTGGTAATGTCAAGGACTCCGGTGGCGACGACGGCCGAATAGTTCCGTGCGGCGGAAACACAGCAGTCGTCCAACCGATCCAACAACGCGAGCAGCGGCGCGAACCGCCGGTCCTCGAGCGCGTGCGCGAGCATTCGCGCGTCCGCCGCGCCACCGAGCAGCCGGTCGACCGTGACCGTTCCCTCCGGGCCTGCCGTGACGACCGGTGGGAACAGCCCGCCCGCGGTGCCCTCGCGGACGGCCGCGATCAATCGCCTTGCCACCGGCGGAAGTTCGGCGGGAACGTCCTGACCGGCGTCGTCGGCAGGGGCACGCATCTCCCAGAGCGGATCGATGTCCGCCGGCGCATCCGACAAGGCCGCCCTCTCGACTCGTTGCTGCGGGACGCGAGACCGATCCGGGTGGTGCCGATGTCAGCGGTACCACCCGGCACGCATCAACAGCAGTAGATGGTCGCGCACGAACCACAAGAGGTACCGCTGCCCGAATTCGTCGGGGATGCAAGGGGCGGAATTTCCTGTTCCAATTCGCCGATCACCAGGTCGAATACCTCATCGGCGCTCTGGTCCGCCTCGACGCGGACCTTTTCATCGACAGCCTGCATGAACACACTCCTCCCGCGCTGAGTTATGGATCCGCGGCCCAGTACATGGGGGCGGAGCAGCCATGTCAAGAGAGCCCTGTCTGCCACGCCCGCCATCAGATTCAGCCGAATTCCGGCGATCTCCAGCCCGCATCATTCAGGTCGCACAAACTGATCCGGTCGACAAACCAAGATTTCCGGGAGGCAGCATGGCTCGCATCACGTCGTACGTACGCCATCGCCTGGGCAGGATGCGCGGCACTTACCTCTACCCGTACCCGACCTGAGCGTGCTCCGGCCACGCACTGCGGCCGTCCACGGGTGAAGGAACTCCAGGGGCCGCCGCCGTGCGGTCCCTGGAGTGCTGCCGGGAGAGCGCGAAGGGGCGTGATGGCGGTCGTCGACTCGGCTGATGAGCAGCCGGAGCAACTCATACCGTGGGCTACCGGTACGTCCGGCGCGGCATGGCGGGCATCGGACGCCTACGCGTACGAGCAGGACCCCGTCAGATTCCTGTCGGAGGCGGTCGGTCGGTGCGGTGACACGTTCCGGTTCGGGCGGAACGCGGTCTTCCTCGGCGACCCGGACGAGGTGCACACAGTTCTCACCGAGACGGGGCGCGCGTTCCACACCGGACGCGACATCCTCGACGGCTTCCGCAGCAGCCCCGACGAGATCACCGCACTGTGGATGCGGGGACGGCGGGCCGGCCGGGCCGGGCTCACGGCACGCGCGGCCTCGGCCGGGGCGCACCGCATGCGCGAGCGGATCCGCGCCGACCTGGCCGCCCTCGCCGGGCGTCCGGTGGACGCGGTCGACCAGGCTCCCGGACTGTGCTCACGCGCGGCGCTCGCCTACTGCCTCGCCGAGGTCCCCGACGCACTGCCCGCCCGCCTCGCGACAGCCGCTGTACGGCTCACCGGCGTCCTGAACGCGACCCTGCCGGTCCCCGCCTGGGTTCCCGGCTCGGCCGCCCACCGCGCCCGTGCGTCCGTACGCTCCCTCGCGAGCGTGCTGACCGAAGCCGTCGAAGAACGCAGGCGCGGCGGCGAAGGCGGGCACGGTGATCCCGACTTGCTGGACGCGCTCCTGACAGACGCCGACGCCTCCGCCCAGGACGCGAGGGCGGCCCTCCAGATGATCATCACCGGCACACATGTGGTCCCAGGCGCCGCGCTCACCTGGCTGCTGGCCGAACTCGCCACCCGGAAAGGGCTGTTGGGGTCCATCCGCGCCGAGGCCGCCGCTCGCGGCATGGACGGCGAACTGCCGTACGCCACCGCCGTGGTCAAGGAATCCCTGCGGCTGCACCCACCGGTCTGGCTGATGACCCGGGACGTAGCCCTCCCCGCCAAGGTCGCCGGGTACGGCGTCGGCCCCGGCGACCAACTGATATTCAGCCCGTACCTTCTCCAGCGCGACGCACGCTGGTGGGACGACCCCGACCGCTTCCGGCCCGAACGCTGGCTGGACGAGTTACCGGCGCGCCGCGCCCGCCGCGCCTACATCCCGTTCAGCGGCGGCGCCCGGATCTGCGCCGGCTATCGGCTCGGCCTTCTCCAACTCACCCTCGCCGTCGCGCTGTTGGCCACCCAGTACACCGTCGAGATCGTGGGTGATGTCGACTTGACCCCGACCTACGAGAGCGTGCTCGCCCCGAGACGCCTGCGAGTGCGGTGGGATCCGACGCCGGCTCGGTGACCGGCCGGTGGTCTCCTTCGGGGCGCCTCTCGTCGTGCTGCGCCCGCTGACCGTCGACGGCCGACGGATGCGTGAGACGGCAGGGCACCGGTTTGGGGCCTGTACGGGTGGAGGCACTCCGGCCTGAACCACCTCGGCGCGGCCGGAGCGAGCCTGCTGATGCTCACGGCCAAGTCGAGGCATCGCGAGCCGGAAAACGGCCCCGCGCTGAGCGGTCGTATGCGCCGTTGACGGCCGGGACGCCTCCCGCGCCTGCCGTCACTTCACGTGGTCGGCGATCTCGACGCGGAGGGGTCGTCGCGTCCCTGAACATGGCCGCGGCCACTCGCGGCGGCGACGTGCGCGGCGTAATCATGTACACGGGCAGGGGCGGCGAGTACTGCTCGCGGCGGTTCAGGCGGGCCTGCCGAAAGCTCGGTGTGGAGGCGCCCTCAACGGCAGTGATCACTGCCGTTGACGTCAGAAGTGGATGTCAAAGGCCCCGGACCATGATCGGTCCGGGGCCTTTTGGCTGGTGCCCCCGGCAGGATTCGAACCTGCGACACCCGCTTTAGGAGTTTTCTCTGGGCGGGGCTGTGACCTGCGGAGACGTCGGCCTGGTGGTGTCTGGCCTGGGAAATCACCCCTCCGTGGTTCTCGTTTGTTCGTGGGGTTTCCCGGCCTCATGTGTGCTGGATCCGTTCCGCTCTGCCGACCTCTGTCCCATGTGCTGCCGGGGACCCGGCTCAGCCCGGGTCGCATCGTATTGAGCCACAAGATCGATCAGGTGCGAGGACAGTGCGGCCTGCCTAGGCTGAAGAGATGAAACGGGTTGTTGTTGATCATTTCGGTGGCCCCGAGGTCCTGAGGGTCGTGGAGGACGACGATCCGCGGCCGGGGCCGGGTGAGGTCTGCGTCAGGGTGCTGGCCGCAGGCGTGTCGTTCACCGATGCCCAGCTTCGCGCTGGCACGTACCTCGGCGTACCGAAGCCGCCGTTCACGCCCGGCTACGAGCTCGTCGGCGTCGTCGAGGAGCTCGGTCCTGGCTGCTCGAGACTGCGCGAGGGGGACCGCATCGGTGCGCTGACGGTGTGGGGCGCCGACGCGGAGCGCGTTTGCGTGCCGGAGGCGGAGGCGGTCGAGGTGCCCGAGAACCTCGACCCGGCGGAGGTTCTGAACCTCGTCTTCACCTACATGACCGCCTACCAGCTACTGCACCGCGTGGCGAGGGTGAAACGCGGCGAGACGGTGCTCGTGCACGGTGCGGCCGGCAGGGTGGGCACCGCGGTCCTCGAACTCGGAGCGGCCGCTGGGCTTCACCTCTACGGAACCGCATCGGCCCGCGACCGCGCCGCGGTCGAACGGCTCGGCGCGGTGGCGATCGACTACCGCAACGAGGACTTCCTGGCGCGGGTGCGCGAGCTCCCCGGGAAAGGCGTGGACGTCGTGCTCGACGGGCTCGGCGGCGCGGTGTCGCTGCGCTCCTTCCGCGCGTTGCGGCCTGGCGGACGCCTTGTCGTGTACGGCCACTACGCCACGCTCGAGCACGGGCACAAGAACTGGCGGGCGTGGGCGGAGTGGTACGCGTCGACCGGCACCGTCTGGCTCTGGAGCCTGCTCTCGCCCCGTCGGCAGGCGCTCGCCTACCGGATCCAGAAACTGCACGGACATCACCGCCAAGTGCTTCCCGTGGCCGGTGGTCACCCGGCGCTTTCCGTGGGGGGAGGTCCCCGCGACCCGGACCGGTTCCGGGAGGACTTCCGCGCGCTGCTCGAACTGCTCCGTGAGCACAAGATCCACCCGGCCGTGGCCGAGTGCCTGCCGCTGTCCGAGGCTCGTCGAGCGCACGAGATGCTCGAACGCTCGGCGGCGAAGGGAAAGCTCGTGCTCGTGCCGTAAACCGAGGCTGAGGCCGAGGAGGACGCTCGCCGATGGTGCGCGACGGCCCTGCTGGCCGAGTGGAGGGGGTCTCGTCCGGCGAAGCCCGGCAGGCATCGCGGGCGCGCTACCTGCCCATCGCCGAGCACGGCCTGATCGGCGACATGCACACCGTCGCTCTCGTCGGCACCGACGGGATGATCGACTGGTACTGCTGCCCGCGCTTCGACTCGCCGAGCGTCTTCGGGGCGATCCTCGACGCCGACCGCGGGGGCCTGTTCCGTATCGCGCCCGACTGCGACGGCTGGAGTTCCAAACAGCTCTACCTCCCCGACACCAACATCCTCATCACGCGCTTCCTGATGCCGGACGGTGTGGGAGAGGTGCAGGACTTCATGCCCCCGCCGCGTACCGGCGAGGCGGCGCACCGCCACCGTATGATCCGCCGGGTGCTCGCCGTGCGCGGGCGAATGCGCTTCGTCGTCGATGTTGCCCCACGCTTCGACTACGCGCGCGCCCGCCACGAGGTCGAACTCACCCCGCACGGCGCGCTCTTCCGCTCTCCCGAGCTTGAGCTCAGCCTCTCTACGCGCTGCCCGCTCGAGATCGTGGGCGGCGGCGACGTCCGCGCGAGCGTCACCGTACGAGCCGGGGAGACGGCCACCTTCGTGCTCGACCGCGTGCGGCCCGGCGAGACGCAGGCGGCGTCCTCCGATGCCGACATCGCCGCCGAGTTCGAGGCCACCGTGGCGTTCTGGAGGCATTGGCTGCGCGGCTCGCGCTACAGCGGGCGCTGGCGCGAGACGGTGCACCGTTCGGCGCTCACGCTCAAGCTGCTCACGTACGCGCCCACCGGCGCGATCGTGGCCGCCCCCACCACCAGCCTGCCGGAGGAGCTCGGCGGCGCACGCAACTGGGACTACCGCTACACGTGGATGCGCGACGCCGCCTTCTCGCTCTACGCGCTGCTCAGGCTCGGGTTCACCGAGGAGGCCGGCGCGTTCATGGAGTGGCTGGAGCGGCGTTTCCGCCACGCGGCCGACTACGGCGAGTCGGGTCCCTTGCAGATCATGTACGGCATCGACGGGCGCGAGGACCTGCCCGAGGTGGAGCTCTCCCACCTGGAGGGCTACATGGGCTCGGCGCCGGTGCGGATCGGCAACGGTGCGGCGACGCAGCTGCAGCTCGACATCTACGGCGAACTGATGGACTCCGTCTACCTCTGCAACAAGTACGGGCGGCCCCTCTACCACGACGGCTGGATGGAGCTCACCCGCAATCTCGAGTGGCTGATGGACCACTGGGACCAGCCCGACGAGGGGATCTGGGAGACCCGCGGCGGTCGCCGTGACTTCACGTTCTCCCGGCTGATGAGCTGGGTGGCGGTAGAGCGCGCGGTCCGGATCGCCCGCCAGCGGGGCCTGCCCGCCGACCTCCCTCGCTGGACGGCGGTCCGGGACAGCATCTACAACCAGATCATGGAGCGCGGCTGGAACCCCGACCGCCGGGCGTTCGTCCAGCACTTCGACACGAACGTGCTCGACGCCTCCCTGCTGCTCATGCCCCTGTGCAAGTTCGTCGCGCCCACCGACCCGCGCTGGATCTCCACGCTCGACGCCATCACCGCGGAGTTGGTCTCCGACAGCCTTGTCTACCGCTACAACGCGGACGCGTCGCCCGACGGGCTCGTCGGCGATGAGGCGACCTTCTCGATGTGCTCCTTCTGGTGGGTGGAAGCGCTCGCCCGGGCCGGCCGACTCGACGAGGCGCGGCTGGCCTTCGAGAAGATGCTCACCTACGCGAACCACGTGGGGTTGTACTCGGAGGAGATCGGCCCAACGGGCGAGCAACTCGGCAATTTCCCCCAAGCTTTCACGCACCTGGCGCTGATCAGCGCCGCCTACAACCTCGACCGCCGACTCGGGTGAGCGTCGGCGGGCTCGATTGTCCTCATGCCTCACGAGAGTCTGACAGGGAGGGCTCCACGCAGCTGTGGTGGCACGCGTGTGGCACGACCCCGAACACGGCAGCGGGCCGGCCCGGGAGAAAACGTCTCCTGAGCTGGCCCTTCTCACTGTGCCCCCGGCAGGATTCGAACCTGCGACACCCGCTTTAGGAGCGGGATCGAATCCGTGATCGAGTGTGATGGACCGCGCCGCGTGGTGCTGTTCCTGCTGATCAGCACCACGCGGCATGTCGCACTGTCCGGTCCTGGATTGCGCGTACACGGCAGTCCGCTCACGCATCGCTCACGCGTCCCGCCTTGACGGTCAGCCGTGTCGGCGAGGATCCATTGCTTTGGCTGGTGATCTGCTGCAGGTTGCAGGACGGCCGCTACTCCGTCTTGAGGCGGTGGTCGGCATTGGAGGTCCCGCGCTTCCCTGTGGAGCGGGTGACGGGCATCGACCCGCGCTCTCAGTGATTGCCGAGATGTTCACTCGGAGGCTGTCAGCCATGCCAGGAGCCGCCGCAGGATCAATGCCCCGGCCGGATTCGACGACGCAACCAGGGCCTCGCGCAGGGCTCGGCCAGCCTCGCGTTCGGCTCCGATTTCGATGATCTGGACGGGGAGTTCCTCGAGGGGCTGGAGTTGCTTGCCCCCGGCTGTCTGCGAGGTCGTGCTCAGCGATCACCATCACGGCCGACATATACAAGAGCCTGCTCCCCGGGCGGATCTGGCGATCGCCGAGGCCGCAGCCCGGCCCGCACTGCGCGCCCGCACCACTGTCGAAACGACGTCACTGCTCGCGTACCCAGCCACTTCGGTTGGACGACAGGTCTCGTCGTTCATAGTGGGTTCCTCGCCGGGCACGCCCACGGCAGTCGGGAGATCAGCCAGCCGTCGCCCAGGGGGGTTCCCTCGGTGGTGAGCAGGGCTCCCGAGCGGGCTCGTACGGCGTCCGTCAGTGCTGTTCCGCGCAGTGCGGGAGCCTCGGACAGTGCCTGCGCGAGTGCTGTGACGGCGGCTTTGGCCCGGCGTACCGCGCACATCTGGGGGTGGACGGCCCACACCTCACGGTCCGATGCCGCGTGGCGCAGTTGAGCGAAGGAGATCAGCCCGCAGTCCGTCGGCGTGAGGACGGGACCCGCACCCCGCGCGAAGCGCGCGAACCGGTCCTGCGGCGCCAGCACCGCCAGTGCGCCACCGGGGCCCGGCGTGAGCCCCGCCCTCCCGGCCTCCTTGGTGACCGCGAGCCCGAGCGCCGTCCAGCCGGGTTCCTCGTCCTGGGTGACGGCGAGCGCGTTCACGCCCAGGGCCATCGCTCCCTCGACGATCGTGTGGGCCAGCGCGTCCCCGTCCGGTGCCCAGCTCAGTGCGGACGCCCCGGCCCGTACAAAGGGGAGCAGACAGGGGAGCCCGGCGGCCTGGTACACCGGCAGGGCTCGGCGGACGCCCTCCGCGTCGGTGTGGCCGACGACCGCCGCGTATCCGGCGTCGGCGACGGTACGGGCGACCTCCGGCGTCTCGTCGTGCACGTGCCACTCGGCGGCGTCCGGACGGGCCGCTCTGATCCGTTCCAGCTGGTCGAGAAGGGCCGCTCCCCAGGCCGTGCGCGGACCGGTCAGCGGTGCGACGACGGCGACGCTCGGCCTGGTCATCGGGTCAGCCCCAGATCAGCGAGTCGCTGCTCGCGGCGACGACCCGGGCCTCGGTGCCGGTCGTCGCGGTGCTCTGCGCGCCACCGAGGACGAGGGTCGTGGCGAGAACCGCGAACAGGCCACGGACTAGGTGAGAAGCAGACATGAAGGTCCCCCTGGAAGGTTGTCTGGAGGTCGTCGTTCGGTGGGTGTTGAATGCGTGTTCAGCGTCGAACGCTGTGTGATCAGCATGTTCCGGCGCGGCCATCCGCGGCTATGCCGGAGGGGGTTCCGGGACCGGCCATGGCCAGGGGCGGACGGCGGCCGGGGCATGGCGTGGGATCGTCCGGCTGTCCGTATCGCGGACTGCGGGTTTTCCGTCGGATGGACCGTGCCTAAGATCCCCGCCGCAGCGCTTCAGGGGGACAGCGCTCGTGAATCAGTAGGGGACGATTCCAGGTGGACGCACGCGCGCGAGCACAGGAGCTCTACCGTCTCGCTCTCGACAACGCGTCCTGGTGCCCGGAGACCCTCACCGAGAGCCGCGGCTGGAGCGGGACGGAGCTCGCCGAGGCGCTCCGGCTGCTCGGCCGGCTCGGCCTGTTCGTGCCGTCCTCGGACAACCGCAACGGCTGGACGGCGCTTGCCCCGGACACCGCGCTGCGCAATCTGCTCCTCGACGAGGAGCAGCACACGAACGCCCTGCTGACCGCCGTCCGGCAGACACGCTCCGCGCTCGCCCAGGTCGTCGCGGACTTCCAGCCGGTGCACGCCCGTGAGCTGTCCTCCGTGCAGATGGACGTGGTGACCGGTGTGGCCAATGTGTCGGCCGCCCTGGAGGACGCCTCGCAGCGGGCGGAGGAGGAGGTGCTCTCGCTGCACCCCGGACGTGCGCTGCCCGCCGAGATGGTCGAGGCGGGGCTCGAACGCGACCGGCTCGTGCTGGGCCGCGGCATACGCATGCGTACGATCCATCTGGGCTCGGCGGCCGCTGTTCCGCACATGACGGCCTATCTGCGGCGGCTGAACGGCGCGGGCGCCCAGGTCCGCACCGCGCACACCCTGCCGCTGCGGCTGATCGTGGTGGACCGCTCGCTGGCGATCGTGCCGGCGTCCCAGACCGCGGACGGGGAGATCGCCGCCATCGTGCTGCGCAGCGAGACGCTGGTCGGGGTGTTCCGGGGGATCTTCGAGCACTGCTGGGCCAGTGCCGCCGTGCTGACCGAGTCCGCGACCGAGAGCCCCGAGGGTGACTGGCACCCGACCGGCCGCCACCGTGAGCTGGTGCGGATGCTCGGGGGCGGACTCACCGACGAGGCGATGGCCCGCAAGCTCGGGGTCTCCGAGCGTACGGTCCGTCGCCTGGTCTCCGAGCTGACCGAACGGCTAGGCGCGGCCAGCCGCTTCCAGGCCGGGGTCTGCGCCGTCCGGCTCGGCTGGCTCGACGACTGACGTCTGCCGCGGGGCGGCCGCGCTGCGGCCCCACGCCGTGCCCGCGAGCACGAGGAGGGTGCCCAGCAGCCCCAGCCATCCCGGCCGGTCCCCCGCGAGTGCGATCCCGACGACGGCGGCCCACACCGGCTCGGTGCCGAGCAGCAGGCTGACCCGGGAGGGCGACGTCCGGCGTACGGCCCACATCTGCACGAAGAACGCGAACAGGGTGCAGAACGCCGACAGGTAGAGCAGTCCGAGCCAGTCCCCGGCGTCGAAGTCCGCCGCGGCCGTCCACGGGGTGCTGCCGGTGCCGGGTGCCGTGGACAGCAGCGCGAACACCACGACAGCGCTGCCCAGTTGGACCGTGGTCATCGACAGCGCGTCCGCGCCCTGTACCGACCGCATGCGCGACATCGCCAGGACGTGCACCGTACGGGCCACAGCCGCGCCCAGCATCAGCAGATCGCCGAGGGACGGTGCGCTGAACCCGGCGCCCTGGGTGAGGAGCAGGACACCCAGCACCGAGAGCCCCGCGGCCGCGACGAACGACCGGGAGGGCCGGGTGCCGGTGAGCCGGCTCTCCGCGAGCGGCGTGAAGATCATGGTGAGGCTGATGATGAGCCCGGCGTTGGTCGCCGAGGTGTGCACGACGCCGTACGTCTCCAGGAGGAAGATGCCGGCCAGGATCAGCCCGAGGACGCCGGCGCCCCGTATCTGTGCCCCCTCGAGCGCCCGCAGCTTGCGCCACCCGGTGACGACCAGGACCGGCAGCACCACGGCGAACCGCAGGACGAGCACGGCCAGGACGGTTCGCGTCGTGGTGACGTCCTTGGCGGCGAAATAACTGGAGCCCCACACCACCGCGACCAGCAGGACGGGCAGATCGGTCAGCCAGGCGCGGCGGGCCGCATTGACGGTCATGGGGGACTCCTAGGGCGGCGGACGGTGCGGTGTGGGGGTGGTGCGGCGGCTCAGCGCGCGGTGTAGGCGATCACCAGGACGTCGCGGTGGGCGGCGAGTTCGGGGTCCACCGGCTGCACCGGGGTCACCGAGTGCAGCGTGCGGCGGTCGTCGCCCAGCAGCAGGTCACCGGGCTCGGACAGGGTAACCGTGAGCAGGTGTTCGCCCTCGTCGGTGTAGACGCCGCTCTCACCGCCGGTGACATTGCTGCGGCCGATCAGCAGCGAGGTGATGAAGGTGACGCCGTCACGGTGCCGGCCCTCGGGTGCCGGCTGGCCCTGCTGGTCCGCGGAGGCGCTGATGCGGTACGGGTGCAGTTTCACGTTCCACGACGCCGTGCCGTCGACGGCGGTGAAGATCCGGCCGAGTTCGACGAGGACGGAACGCAGCAGCGGGTCACCGGCGAACGACTCGGTCAGCGGGTCGAATATCCGCTCGATGCCGCCGTTGAGCGGATTGATGTCCGACTCCTGACGATACGGCGCGTGCGGGAGCAGGGTGAGTTCGCCCGCGGCCGGGTCGAGCTCGAACTGGCCGTAGCGGCGGAAACGGTACGTGCCTCCGTCGGCCATGTACGTGTCGAGGGTGAGCTCGTCCCAGTGGGCGGCGAAGCGTGTCCAGTCGGCGGCGTCGACACCGGCGAGCGCGGAGAGCCGGGCGGAGGGCATCAGATGGCCGCCGGGTCCGGCGAGAGCGTGGACGGCGTCGACGGCGGCGGGGTGACGGGTGGCGGCAGTGGTCATGGCTTACTCCGTAGAGAGAAGACGAGAGAAGAGAAGACGAGAGAAGAGAAGAGGAGAGAAGAGAAGAGGAGAGAAGAGAAGACAAGAGGAGAGGCGAGAAGGGAGGAGAGAAGGAGACTCAGACGGTGGCGAGAACCGCCTCGGCCGCACGGGCGAACGGCGCCGACTCCGTGCTGATCGCCCGCTCCTCCCACGCCTCCCGGTCGCGCAGATAGAGCGGTGATCCGGCGGTGATGGAGCGCGTGTCGGCGCCGCCGGTGCGCAGCCGCCAGGTCACGGACCCGGTGGTGCGGGCGGCGCATGCGTCCACGAACACCTGGGTGGCGAGCCGCAGTTCGCCGAACCAGCGGCCTTCGAGGGCCTCCCGCGTCCAGACCTGCTCCAGATGCCGCTTCTCGCGGATGAGTTCGGCGTCCAGGCAGGCGCTCTCGATGTGCCGGTAGCTGCTGAGCAGGAGCCAGGCGGCGGGCATCTCCCGGATTTCAAGGACCTTCTCGCCGTGGTCGAGGTGCTCCAGTCCGGAGTAGCGGCCGAGTCCGTACGCGCCGACCCGACGGTTGAGCCGGTCGATCAGCCCGGTCAGCGGCAGCGGGTCTCCGTCGAGGGCGACGGGCAGCCCGTGTTCGAAGGTGACGGTCAGGGTGTCGGTGTCGCCGGGGAGGGCGATCGGCCGGCTCCAGGTATACATCTCCTCGGGGACCTCGTGGAGTTCGGGATCGTCGAGGATGCCCGACTCGAACTCGCGGCACCACAGGTTGGAGTCGCCGCTGACGATCCGCCCGGCGAGCAGATCGATGCCGGCGGCGCGCAGTTCGACGAGCTTGTCGTCGCGAGTGACGGGATCGAGGTCGTACGGGCTGCCGAACCTGCCCTCGTAACCGAGCAGCGCCAGCGCCCCGTTGAGGCGGCGCAGGGTGTTCTGGGAGCGGTTGGCGGTGTGCAGCACGGCCTGCGCGCCGAGCACACGCGCCAGTTCGACCGCACTGTGGGCGATCAGCGGACGGCTCAGCGTGGAGCTGACGGGGTGGATACCGAGGTAGACGGCCTGGGCAGCGATCGCGGGAGCCACGTACCGGTCGGCGAACTCGGCACGCCGATCGAGGATGTGGATCGTCGCGCCGAGCGCTTCGGCCACCTGGCGTTTGTAGGTACTGGACTCGTCCTCGCCGATGTCGACGCTCACGGCGTGCACCTCGCGGATGCCCATCCGCCGCAGCCGCAGCAGCAGATACGAACTGTCGAGTCCGCCGCTGAACAGGGTCACGACGGGGCGGTCCGGATCCAGGGAGTCGAGCTGCGAGAAGGAACGTATGAGCGGGGAACGCATGGCCTCTCCAACCTCTGCACTGGTCACAGGTGAGGAGACTTCCGTGCCGGGCAGCGCCCGACAATGGATTCCCGGCGTCCGCGCCCGGCCATGACCGGACCCGGAAACACCCCCCGGATGCCGGTCGGCGCAGGGGGACGCTTGGAGTCAGGGCTGAGGCGACGGCCAGGAGGGTGCCGTGTCAGGGTGTCGATCTTCTCGTCCTGTCCGGCTCACTCAGGCGGGCGATGACGCGGACACCTCGGGAGATCAGCACCCCGTCCGCTCACGCAAACGGCCCCGGACGAGGAGTCCGAGGCCGAGTAGAGCGCCTCCCTGGGAGAGAAACCCCAGGTCAGCGGCGTAATGCATTGTGCCCCCGGCAGGATTCGAACCTGCGACACCCGCTTTAGGAGAGCGGTGCTCTATCCCCTGAGCTACGAAGGCGGGGGCTTGTGGAAAACCTTGGAGAAAATCCAGGAAGTGGATCTTCGGCGAGGATCACAAGCCCGTTGGTCAGACGTGGTGCGACGCCGTCCGCAGTGTCACCTGAGCGGACAACGCGATGCACCAACGACCAACCAGGGACAGCGTAGCGGATGCGCGCCAGCGAGGGTCCTCTGTATAGGGGCAGGAGAGCGGGACGGCAGGCAAGGGTGCTTCTGACCTGCCGCTTCTGCGGCTTTGACGGGCCGTTCCATCCGGTGCCCCGTACGCGGAGAGGGGGCGCCGAACGGAACTACGCCGTTGGGGAGGCGGGCACCGCTCAGGAGGTGAGCAGCGAGAGGTTCACGGTGTTGGCGATGGCCTGCATGCCCGCGCTGTTGGGGTGCAGATGGTCGCCGCTGTCGTAGGCGGGGAGCAGCTGCGCCGGGTTGGCCGGGTCCCGGAGCGCGGCGTCGAAGTCGATCACCGCGTCGAAGGCGCCGCTGGTGCGGATCCAGTTGTTGACCTGGGCGCGGATGGCGGCCTTGGCGGCGGTCTGCGTGGAGTTCGGCAGGATCGTGCCGCCGATGATCCGGACGGCACCGACCGAGAGGGCGGTCGTGCTGCGCAGGTTGGACAGCCGGATGCGCAGCCCCGCGCCGGAGGTGTTGTTGTGGACGACCATCCGGATGGTCTGCTCGTTGAAGGTCTGGCCGCCGCTGACCATGGCCGGGCTCCAGGTCGCCGAGCGCGGGCGCTCGGTCAGGCTCCCCTGCTGATTGGTCTGGCCGTTGCAGGTCCACTGGACGACCGCGGTGTCCTCCGCGGTGGAGCCGCCGGAGACGTCCAGGCACAGGCCGCTGCGGGCGGAGACGATCGCCGAACCGCTGACAGCCCAGTTCTGGTTGGTGGCGCCGGTGCAGGGCCACTGGATGATCTTGGCCCCCGCTGTCACGGAGCCGCTCGCCACGTCCATGCACTTGCCGCTGTTGATGTTGACCAGCGAGAAGGTGCCGTCGCCGTGGGCGACGGCCTCCCACAGCTGGCGGGGGCCGCCGGAGGCGGTCTTCTGCACGACCGCCGCTCCGTTGGCCAGGGAGTCCGACAGCACGGCGGCGTTCTTGCCGCTGTGGGCCGCCGTCAGGGTGTAGACGTGGCCGCCCTGCGGCGCGCCCGCCGCCGAGGCTTCTCCCGCCGGGATGAGCGCGAGTCCGGCGGCGGCCAGGCAGGTGGCGGATGCCGTGGCCGTGAGTCTGGCGGCGAGTCTTCGGGAGGTGTGAATGGGTGGCCCTTCTTTCCGGGTGGGGACGTGCGGTTCTTGCGCGTGGGGACGTGCGTGTCTTTCGCGTGGGGACGTGCGTGTCTTCTTCGTGGAGATGTGCGGGGCGAGGGGGCTGGGGCGCTGTACATGCCTGCGTGCGGCCGCCGTGCTCGGAGGAGTGATGGATTCAGGCACGTGTTCTGCGGGCGCGGGGTGCGCATGCGCCTCGCGCCCGCAGGGGACCACCAGCGCTGCTCCTCGCAACAGGCCGAGGAGGAGCGGGCCGGAGGGCAGGATCAGGAGGGGATGATCTGCCACTGCTGCCGTGTCAGTGACGCGTACGGCTGCTGCTCGATGTTGGCTCCGTCGGCGGTGCTGCCCTCGTCGACGGCGAGGCAGAGCCCGCTGTAGCGGTTGATCAGGAAGTAGTGTCCGTCGCCGGTGGGTGTGACGGCCCAGTGCTGCTGGGGGACGTTGGAGTCCGACCAGATGGCGACGTTGCCGCCGTCGGCGCGGGAGAGGCCGGCGACCTCCATGAGCTTGCCGCTGCCCACACCCTTGATCTCGTAGTAGCCGTCGCCGGTGGAGGCGAAGGTCCACTTCTGGTTGGTCTTGTTCAGCCAGGGCCACTGGAGGATGTTGGTGCTGTTGGCGGTTCCGTTCCCGCTCACGTCGGCGACCTTGCTGCTGTTGCGGTTGACGAGGCGGTAGACGGTGCCGTCGCCGGGCAGCGTGGTGGACACCAGTGCCGGCTTGACCGACCGGCCGCCGATCCGCACGCCGCCGATGTTGGCGTAGCCGCCGGTGGCCGCGTTGACCTGGATCCGTACGAAGCCCACGTTCCGGTTGGGCCACTCCACCAGCTTGTACTTGCCGTTGCCGGCCCAGGTGCCGGTGGCGACCTGGGCGAAGGTGACCCCGTCGGTGCTGGTGAGGATGGTGTACGAGGTGATGTCGCCGTCGGCGGAGTTGCTGCGGTTCCACTGCTTGGGCAGGTATTCCAGGGTGGAGACGTTGCTCCACACCCCGCCCAGGTCGATGGTGATCGACTGCGGCAGCGACAGGCCCCAGGTCGACCAGCAGGTTTCGTAGCGGACGTCGCTGAGTCCGTCGATGGCGTTGAGCGGGCCCTCGCCGGTGCGGAAGGCGGTGGCGTACGCGTTGACCGGTGTGACGGGGTGTTCGGCGCGCAGTGGCTGGGTGGGCAGCGGCGGCCGGGAGGTGTTGGGGCTCCATGCCGCGCCGACCTCGGCCAGCCGGTTGACGACGTTGGTGTCCAGCAGGCCGTTGCGGTTGGGCGGGCAGTTGAGGATGAACGAGGTGTACCTCGGTTCCAGGTCGGCCAGGTGAGAGAGGATCGCGTCCTTGCTCATGAGGCCCTCGGTCGGGGTGGAGGGGTGCCAGAACCAGCCGTTGCTGATGGTCTGTCCCTGCATTCCGGCGTAGGTGTTGCCCGCGGGCGCCGTGACGCCCAGCGGCTCCTCGAAGAAGATCGCGTCGCTGAGGAAGGGCTCCGACAGTCCGCCGATGTCGATCATCACGCAGTCGGGCTGAAGCTCCTTCACCAGTGAACGGATCCTCTGGTAGGAGACTGCCTGCTGCCCCATCTGCCATGCGTAACCATCAGTCATGAACATGTCGATGGTGCCGTAGTTGGTCAGCAGCTCGCGGATCTGGCCGAGCATGAAGGTCATGTCGCCGGGCTGGATGGCATCGGTTGTCTCGAGCCCGGTCACCCTGTGCCGGCTCTCCCATGCCTCGACGCCGAAGGTGCGGTCCCAGATCGAGTAGTAGAACCCGACCTTCAGCCCCCTCGCGCGGAAGGCGTCGCAGTACGCCTTCACCACGTCCTGCTTGTAAGAGCTGTTCGCGACGTTCTGGGTGCCGTAGGCGCTCGGCCACAGGGCGAAGCCGTCGTGGTGCTTGGTGGTCAGGATGCCGTAACTCATTTTCGCGGCGGCCGCCGCGGCGGCCCACTGCCCGCAGTTGACACTCGGTGGAGCGAAGAGGGTGGGGCTCTGATTGGGTTCCGCCCACTCCTGGTTCGTGAACGTGCCCAGGCTGAAGTGGTTGAACATGCCGAACCGCATGTCGACCATCCTGCTCAGGTTGGTCTGCGTGTCCGCGGCGGACGCCTGCGGCAGAAGGCCGGAGAAGCCGGGGACGATCGGCAGGGCGGTCGCGGCGGTCGCCGCCCCCGCCGCACCGAGAAACGTACGGCGAGTCATTCTTGATGAGGACACGGCCCACTCCTGTGGATCGATGGCATGGGTGGCGGTGACGACGTGCTGGCACGTACGACGCGGTCGGTCTCGAACGGCGCGATGTGCGGGCCGGCCCGCCAGGTGAACTGAACTCCCTGAGTGAGGCGCCCGGCACAAGCGTTAGGGCGTGCTGGGCGACAGGCCTTCCGTTCGACACAGGGCCCCGGACGCACCGGCGAAGCCCGCCGTGGGTGACCGCCATGCCGACGAGCGGCCCCTTCGGCGGGTGATCGGCTCTGACAAGGTCGTCTCCTGGCAGTTCGCAGGACAGCACGCGCGGCCGTGACAGGCCTTGAACACAGCGTGTGTTCAGTGGAGCAACATCGGACGTATTAACGGGCATCAGTCGGCGGTCTGTCTACGGTCTCGACGGAAATTGCCAGACCAGCCCCGAGAGCAAGCTGACAAACGCGTTCGATTGCCGGACTGAGTGACTCGATTCATAGGATGTGTTGGCAATCGCGGCAGGAGCGGTCGTACCAGAGGGCTGCGGCCACCATGGTCAGCGCGCCGACGAGGAGCGTCAGCATGCCGAGGGTGAGCGGGCCGGACACAGAGGCGGCCAGGCGGCTCCCCAGGGTCAGGGCGAGCAGGAGGGGGACGCCGACAGCGGCCAGGATGAGAGTCAAGAGGCGGCAGCGGAGGAGCCCCGATGTTCTGCGCAGATGGTTCACGGTGACGGCCGATTTCGACGGCCTGGAACCGGGCGGACGGTCTTGATCGTGCACGGTGGTGGTCGGCTCTCTGCATGGGGGGCGGAGCTAGTGCCCCGGCAGGCGACGTTTGCCCGTCAAGGAGCGGCGTCCGGTGCGTGCTCTCGGTGTGCCGGCCGGAAGTCCCCGTAGATGGACTGGATGTACTTGGGCTTTCGGCCGGTGCGGCGATGGGGGCCCCTCCCGCTCATGGGGGCCCCTCCCGCTCATGGGGGCCCCTCCCGCTCATGGGGGCCCCTCCCGCTCGAGCGAAGCCGAGAGTGGGGGAGAAGCCGAGAGTGGGGGAGAAGCCGAGAGTGGGGGAGAAGCCGAGAGTGGGGGAGAAGCCGAGAGTGGGGGAGAAGCCGAGAGTGGGGGAGCGTGCCGGGCGTTGCGACGGGGCGAACGTTGCCTGTCGGGGCACTAGTTGAGCCTCTGAGCACGCCGTTCGGCACCGAGGCGGGCGTAGTGGTCGACCAGGTCGGGGTCGTCCACGGTGGCCAGGTTGACGACCTGCTCGACCGGAGCGCCCTGGAGCAGGCGTTTGACCGGGACCTCCAGCTTCTTGCCGGTGCGGGTGTGCGGGATGCCCGGCACCTCGAGGATCTCGTCGGGGACGTGGCGGGGTGAGGCGCCGGTGCGAATGACCTCGCGGATGCGGTCGCGCAGGGCGTCGTCCAGTTCGACGCCGGCCGTGAGGACCACGAACAGGGGCATCCAGTAGCCGCCGTCCGGCTCCTCCGCGCCGATGACCAGGGCTTCGGTGATCTCGGGAAGGCGTTCGACGACATCGTGGATGTCGGCGCTGCCCAGCCGTACGCCGTTGCGGTTGAGCGTGGAGTCGGAGCGGCCGTGGACGATCACCGAGCCGTGGGAGGTGAGGGTGATCCAGTCGCCGTGCCGCCACACACCGGGATAACCGGAGAAGTAGGCGTCGTGGTAGCGGGTGCCGTCGGTGTCGTTCCAGAAGTACAGCGGCATGGACGGCATCGGGCGGGTGACGACCAGTTCGCCCACCTGGTCGGTGACCGGGTGGCCCTCCTCGTCGTACGCGGCCAGTGCGACACCCAGGTAGGGCGCGGAGAGCTCGCCCGCCCACACGGGCACGACGGGTGCTCCGCCGGCGAAGCCGGACACGACGTCCGTGCCGCCGCTGATGGAGGCGAGCTGGACGCCGTCGCCGACGTGGTCGCGGACCCACGGGTAGGCGGAGGCCGGCAGGGCGGATCCGGTGCAGCCCACGGCGCGGATCGCCGACAGGTCGTGGACGGACGGGTCGATGCCGAACTTGGCCATGCCCAGCAGGTACTGAGGGCTGGTGCCGAAGAGGGTGACGCGGTGGCGGGCCGCCAGCTCCCAGAGGATGTCCGGCTCGGTGAGCACGGCCGGGCTGCCGTCGTACGTGCAGGTCGTGGCGCCCGTCAGCAGGGTGGAGACGACGAGGTTCCACATCATCCAGTGGGTGGTGGTGTACCAGAGGAGACGGTCGCCAGGGCCGAGGTCGGACTGGAGGGCCAGGGTCTTGAGGTGCTCCAACAGGACACCGCCGTGGCCGTGGACGATGCCCTTGGGCAGGCCGGTCGTGCCGGAGGAGAAGACGACCCAGAGGGGGTGGTCGAACGGCACGGGCGTGCACGTGAGTTCCTCGGTGCGCGTCGCCGTCTCCTCCCAGGGGAGGACCAGCGACGGGTAGTTGGCCGAGAGCCCGGAGAGGCCCACGTGGTGGACCAGCACGGTGGCCTTCAACGTCGGCAAGGCTCGGGCCAGTTCGAGAGTGGCCTCCCGACGGTCGTGCGTGGCGCCGTTGAACAGGTAGCCGTCGGCGGCGATCAGCACGGTGGGTTCGAGCTGGGCAAAACGGTCGGCGGCGGCCTTGGGGGCGTAGTCCTGTCCGCACACCGACCACACGGCGCCCAGGCTCGCCGCGGCCAGGAACGCGACGATCGCGTGCGGGGTGTTGGGCAGGTAGCCGACGACGCGGTCGCCCTGCCCCACGCCCAGCTCGCGCAGGGTCGCGGCGACCGAGGCGACCTGGGCGCGCAGGCGGCCTCCGGTCACCTCGTACCCGGAGCCGGTCTCGTCGAGGGCAACGATCGCCGGGTCGTCGTCCGTGAGATTGCGCAGGGCGTGGTGGGCGTAGTTGAGGGTGGCGCCGGTGAACCAGCGGGCGCCGGGCATGGTCTCTTCGACCAGGACCCGCTCGTACGGCGTTTCCGCGTCGATGTCGAAGTACTCCCACACCGCGCCCCAGAAGCCTTCCAGGTCGGTGACCGACCAGCGGTGCAGGGCGGAGTAGTCGGAGAGGTCGGCTTCGACGCCCCAGTGCCGGGCGGCCCAGCGGCCGAAGTCGGCGGTCCGGCTGCGTGCGGCGGCTTCCGGGTCCGGGGTCCAGAAGGGATGGGCGTACGGCGTGGTCATCGCGCGGAACTCCTCGACAGGGGTGCGGATACGGGCTGTTCGACGGGCCCGCGGGTGGTGCACAGCAGGGGCGCCCAGGCGGCGGTGCCGGTGAAGTGGCCGCCGCCTGTCGGAACGACGTCCATCACGACGCGATCGGGGCGCAGCAGGACGGCGTCGGCACGGCCTGCGCGCAGCCAGGCGGCGAGGGTGCCGTCGTCGCCGGTCTCGTGTACGTCGACGACCCGGGCGCCGAGTCCGTCGGTGAGCGCGCGCAGTGAGGGCGGCAGCGGCACCGCGGTCAGCACGGCGAAGGAGTCCCCGAGGACGTCGTCGAGACGGACATGTTGTCCGTCCTCGGTCGTCACCCGGGGCTGCGGGCAGAAAGTGCCGCCGAGCCGGCTGCGGCGTACGAGCGAACCGACGCGCAGCGGGCGGCTGAGGTCCCGGCTCGCCCTATCCGTCACTCCGGGGATGCGGCAGGCCGCGGCGACGGCGGTGCGGCGCAGGGCGGCCGCACGGTCCTGGCCGCCGGTCATGGCCCAGCCGGTGGCGACCGCGAGGCGGATCACATGGCGGGCGTGCGGTCTGCGTTCCCGCTCGTAGGTGTCCAGCAGCCGTTCGTCGGCACCCTGCTGAAGGACGCGGGCGAGCTTCCAGGTCAGGTTGTAGGCGTCGCGCAGCCCCGAGCACAGGCCCTGTCCGACGAACGGCGGGGTGAGATGGGCGGCGTCGCCGAGGAGGAAGACGCGGCCGAGGCGCCAGCGGTCGGCGATGCGGGCCTGGAAGGTGTACTGGGCCTGCCGGATGACGTGGAAGTCGTCGGCAGGGGAGAGGCGGGAGATGTCCACCCAGGGGGCAACCAGCTCGCGCAGTCGCTCCCGCCCGTCGGGGCCGTCGAGGCCCTCCCCCGCACGGAGCCGGAACTCCCAGCGGTAACGGTCCTCGCCGATCCGCATGAACGTCGCCGGGTGGTGCGGGTCGCAGACCTGGTCGACGCCTTCCCAGCAGCGGACGGCGGCTTTCGTCGTCACGTCGATGACGGTCCAGTCTTCCTCGAAGTGCAGGTCCTCCCACCCCGCGCCGATGGCGTCGCGGGTGAGGCTGCCCGCGCCGTCGCAGCCGAGGACGGCCTCCGCGAGCAGCAGGTGCTCGCCCGCGTCATCGCGGTAGGTGACGCGGACCGGTCCGTCGGCAGGCTGCTCGACCGCTGTCACCTCGACCCCGCCCCGCAGCTCGCACTCCGGGCGACGGGCGAGTGCCTCGCGCAGCAGCCGCTCCAGTTCGGGCTGGTCGAACATACTGGTCTGCGGGAAGCCGTGGTGGCCGTGCGGGGACCGCCGGAACTCGGCGATCACTCGGTGCCGGGCGTCCAGCAGCCGCAGTCCGCGCGCGGGACGGGCGATGGCGGCGAACTCGTCGGCGATTCCGGCGGCCTGGAGGATCCTGCGTACCTCGTCGTCGGTGGCGACGGCACGGGGCAGGGGGTAGACGTCCCGGTGGCGTTCGAGGACGACGGTACGCACCCCGCGCCGGGCGAGCAGCAGGGCGGCGGTCACGCCCACCGGTCCGGCGCCGACGATCACCACGGGTACGTCTGCCGAGTTGTGCTCTACGGTCATGTGCGGCTCACTTCTGCTCTCCGTGCGTGTCGGCCACGGGCGTGCGCTGCTCGCCCAGGTCGATCCGGCCGTCCGGCGTGGCGATGGAGGCGGTGACGACATCGCCGTGCCGCAGGTAGTGGGGGTTCCTGGCCTGGGACTTGAAGAACGCCTTCCACTTCACGGCGGGCGGCAGCAGGGCGCCGATCTTCTCGACCGGCTTCGGCGGGGCCTTGAGGGCCGTGCCGCCGGGGGTGCCGGTGAGCAGCAGGTCGCCGGGGTCGAGGGTCTGGAAGCGGGCCAGCAGGGTCAGGGCCTGCGCCGGGCGGACGATCATGTCGGCGAGGGTGCGGTCCTGGCGCAGGTCGCCGTTGACGGACAGCTTCAGCCGCAGGTCGAGGAGGTGGGTGAAGTCCTCCGGCTCCAGCAGGGCCAGGTAGGGGCCGGTGGGCGTGAAGGTCGGATAGGACTTGCTCTCGTAGAACTGCGTCTTGGTCAGCTGGACCTCACGGGCGCTGACGTCGTTGGTCATCACGAGCCCGGCGACATAGGACGGCAGGTCCCCTTCGTCGACGACGGTGCCGACGGGCAGCGGCGCCCCCATGACCAGGCCGAGTTCGATCTCGTAGTCGAGGAACTTCACATGGGAGGGGCGGACGATGGCCTCCCCCGGGCCGCTGACCGAGCCGGACGCCTTGCGGAAGAAGGCGGGCGGGATGTCGCCGGTGAAGCCCGAATCACGGGCGTGGCTGCGGTAGTTGACCATCTGGGCCACCACCCGGCAGGGCGTGGTGACCGGCGAGAGCGCTGCCAGGTCGGAAACGGGCGTGCCCGCCTCGCCGGAAAGAGCCGCCTCGCGTACGGTGCCACGGTCGGCGATCAGCTCGGCGGTGGTGACGGCCTTGGTGTCGACGGGGACGGCACGCCGGCCGAGGGCGACCCACCAGCCGTCGGCAGTGCGCAGGACGTTGGTGCTCATGAGTTCATCGCTTTCATCAGGCCCAGCAGACGTTCGACGTCCAGTTCGTTGTCGCCGCGGAGGGCGTGCAGCACCTCGCGGACCTTGGCGGGCGACGGGCTCGCGCCCAGGAAGTCCCGGGTGGCCGGAGGGCCCCACTGGGCCAGACCACTCGCCGACATCGGCGCCCAGCCGGGTTCGACGTCGCAGGAGAACAGGTCGCCGTCGGCGAAGTGCTCCAGCATGAAGTGGTCGGGGTCGCGCCAGTAGTCGAAGAGCTGGCTGCCCTGGATGTGCCGGCCGATGCCCCAGCTGCGCTTGTAGCCACGCTCGGCCAGGTACTCGCCGCCGGCCGCGATGGAGTCGAGGTCGGTGACCTGGTAGGCGGAGTGGACGTACCCCGTCCCCGGTCCCAAGTGCATCGCGAGCGTGTGGTGGTCGGCGGGCACGCTGCCCAGATCGCAGCGGATGAACGCCATCGTCGGACCGCGCCCGCGCTGCCCGTCCAGGAACAGGAAGTCCGACACGATCATCCCGAGCGTGTCCAGATACCAGTCCAGGGCACGGGCGAACACCCGTGTCTCCAGCACCACATGACCCAGCCGCTGGATCCGGGACGGCTCGCGCGGCGGGCGCTGCGTGGCGTTGATACGACGGTGATCCGTGCCGAAGTTGAGGAGCAGCGGCCGCTGTTCCGGCAGTTCGGGGAGCTGTTCGGCGCAGTGCACGACCCGCACCGGGAAGCCGGACGGGTCGAGCAGGTCGACCACCTTGCCGCCGCCGGGCACGTCCGCGTCCCGTACGGCCGCCCCGGTCGCCCGCGCCAGCCGGTCCAGGTCGGCCCGCTCGGCCGCCCGGAACGCCGGGCCGATGAAACGGGACGTACGACCACGCCGGATCACCATGCAGGGCGAACCGGCGAAGGTACCTCGCAGCCACAGCTCACTCTCCGTGCGGGCGGCGACACCGAAGCCGAAGTCGCGGGCGAAGACTTCCGCCCGGTCCAGGTCGGGCTTCTCGAACTCCAGCCAGGCCAGGTCCGCCACCTTGATCACGGGGTTCCGGGAGCGACCGGGATGTTCGCCGCGCAGGGCGCCCTGCGCGCTGTGGAGATCCTGGTGGGGCGTCGCGACGGCCGCTTGGGCCACGCGTGTTTCAGACATGGTGCCCTCCGAGCAACATCACCATAATGAGGAAATCATCATCATTGACAGGATCCTCGTCAATAGGCTGGCTATCACGAGATGAGGATTTCATCAGAACTGTGGCAGTGGTGGACTCCGCAGCTACACTCGGCCCATGCCCACGTCAGCCCCGCCCAGCAACCGGTTCGAGCGGCGCCGCGCCGAGACCCGCAGGGCACTCGTCCGCGCCGCCCGGCAGATACTTGCCGAGACCGGGGACACCGGCGCCAGCATCCAGGCGATCGCCGAGCGCGCGGACGTCGGCTTCGGCTCCTTCTACAACCACTTCGAGTCCAAGACGGAGCTGTTCGAGGCGGCGGTGACGGACGCCCTGGAGGAGTTCGGCCAGACCTTCGACGAGCGGCTGACCGGGATCGACGACCCCGCGGAGCTCGTCGCGGCCGGCTTCCGGCTCAGCGCCCGGATGGCCGACTCTCACCCGGAGCTCATGCAGGTCCTGCGCCGCCGAGGCCTCGGCCACCTCCACTCGGACAACGGACTGGCCCGCCGGGCTCTGCGCGATCTACAGGTCGGCATCGCCTCCGGCCGCTTCACGTCCGTCGAGCCGGTCGTGGCCCTGTCCGCGCTGGGCGGGACCCTGCTGTCCCTCGCGGAGCTGTGTTTCGCCCGCCCCGACCTGGACGGCGACGAGGCCGCGGTGAACCTCGCCGAGATGGTCCTTCGCATGCTGGGCGTTCCATCGGACGACGCCCACGAGGTCGCCCGGCGCCCGTTGCCCGACCTGGGCTGACGGCTCCGCACCGCAGGAAGGGCGCCTCCCGTTGCGCTCCGTACCCGGCTGAAGGACCTCACCCCCGCCGATGAGAAGGTACTGCGGCTGCTGGGCGCCTCTTTGGGGTCGCCGGCTTTCCGTGACCTCAAGTCGGGGCTCCGTCGGCATCGCCCGCCCTCCGGCCCGCATCCTGCTACTGCGTGTCGGCGCGTTGCCAGGCCGGAGTGCGGTCCTTGTCGACCAGGACCGCCCGTACGCCCTCCAGGAAGTCCGGGGAGCGGATGGTCGTGCGGGTGAGGAGGAGTTCGGCGGCGAGGCATTCGCGCAGGGTGCGGGTTCTGCCCGCTGTCAGCAGGGCGTGGGTGATTTCGAGGCTCTGTGGGGAGTGGGCGTCCAGAGTGGCCAGGGTCCTTGCCGCCCAGGGGGTGGCCAGGGCGTGGAGTTCCTGCCTGATGCCGTCGAGGGTGGGGGCGCCGAAGGCTCGGTCCAGGTCGGCTCGTACTGCTGCGAGTTTGCTACCGGCGACCGAGGGCGCGGGGATGCCACCCAGGCCTTCCCGGCCTTCCCGGCCTTCCCGGCCTTCCCGGCCTTCCCGGCCTTCCAGGTCCTTCAGGATGGTGTCGATCGGGGTGGCGGCGTTGTCGGCCAGGGCTTCCGTGACCTCGTCGATGCGGTTCGCGGGGACGAAGTGGGTGGCCAGGCCCGTGTACAGGGCGTCTGCCGCGTCCAGGCGGTGGCCCGTCAGGCCCAGGTACATGCCGATCGCGCCGGGGAGGCGGGGGAGGAAGTGGCTGGCGCCGATGTCGGGGAAGAAGCCGATGGCTGTTTCGGGCATGGCCAGGATCGTGTTCTCGGTTACGACGCGATAGTCGCCGTGGATGGAGAGGCCGAGGCCACCGCCCATGCAGATGCCGTCGATCAGGGACACGATCGGGACGGGGTGCTCGGCGATGCGGGCGTTGAGGCGGTACTCGGTGGCGAAGAAGTTCTCGCTCGCCTCCGTGTCACCGGCAAGGGCGTTCGCCCGGATCGCGCGCATGTCGCCGCCGGCGCAGAACGCCTTCGGGTTCGTGCTCGCCAGCACCACGGCCGTGAGTGGCGTGCTCTCCCAGGCCGCCAGGGCCTCGTCGATGGCGGCGACCATGGGGGTGGTCAGTGCGTTGAGGGCCCGGGGGCGGTTGAGCAGGATCCTGCCGACGCCCTGGTGGACGTCGGTGAGGACCTCGTCGGCCGTGGGGGGTTCGATGGCGGGGGTGGCAGCGGTCATGTGTCGCAATCAATCATGGGGCGCGGGGTTTTCTCGACTCGCCGAGTGTCCGGTACGAGGAGGCAGAGGCAGGTGCCGGGGGGTATTCGGGCAGTTCCAGCCGTTTAATTCCGCTTCTCCCGACCGTGTCGTGAGCCCTAGCATTACCGCCGTTGTGCCGGACCGTGTTCGAAATTTCGAACAAAAGTGAACGGACGTGATGGCATTGACTGCGGTGATCGAGGCGCGCGGGCTGTCCAAGGTGTTTCACACGACCGTGCGCCGGCCGGGGCTCGGCGGGGCGCTCAGGTCGCTCGTCAGTCCGGAGCGCGTGGCCAAGGCCGCGGTGCAGGACGTCAACTTCCGTGTGGGCAAGGGCGAGTTGCTCGCACTGCTCGGTCCGAACGGGGCCGGGAAGTCCACCACGATCAAGATGCTCACCGGGATCCTGACCCCCACCTCCGGCGAGGCCCTCGTCGCCGGAGTCGTCCCGCACCGGGACCGGGAGCGCAACGCCCACAACATCGGGGCCGTGTTCGGCCAGCGGACCCAGCTGTGGTGGGATCTGCCGGCCCGGGAGTCGTTCGCCATCCTGCGGGACATCTACGGGGTGCCCGAGGACCAGTACCGGGCCAGGATCGAGGAGTTCGACGGGCTGCTCGAACTGTCCGAGTTCTGGGACACCCGCGTCCGCCATCTGTCGCTCGGGCAGCGGGTCCGCTGTGATCTCGCCGCCTCGCTCCTGCATGATCCGCCCGTCGTCTTCCTGGACGAGCCCACCATCGGCATGGACGTGGTGGTCAAGGAGCAGGTACGGCGGTTCCTGCGGCACCAGGTCGAGGAACGGGACCGTACCGTCCTGCTGACCACGCACGACATGACCGAGGTCGCCCGGCTCGCCGAGCGGGTCGTCCTCATCAATCACGGTCGGATCGTGCTCGACGGACCGCTGGAGGAGATCCGACGGCGCTTCGGCGGCACCTGGCAGATCCGGGTGACCCTCGCCGACCCGATCGGCACCATCGACCCCGGCGGCGCGGAGTACGAGACTGACCCGGCTCAGTTCCCCGGGTTCGAGGGCATCGCCGTACTGCGGAGAGAGGGAGCCCGGCTGGTGTTCGGTCCGGACGGCCCGGACGCCCCCACCGTGCATGAGGCACTCAAAGCGATCATCGGGCGGTTCCAGGTCGCCGACCTGGCGCTGGAGGAGAACGACCTCGAGGACGTCATGCGCGCCGCCTACCTCGGCGCCGTACCGGCCCAGGCGACCGCCGACGAGTCCGACGACGAGTCCGCCGTCCCGACCGCCTCCCGCGGCGGCTGAGTCATGACAACCATGTCAACCATGTCAACGACCGCCGCGCTCGCCTCGCGCGCCCGGCGCATCGCCTCGATCACCCCCCGGGGCGAACTGCTCGCCCCGCCCCGTATGACCGCCACCGCCCTGCGCCTCCTCGTCCAGGTGTGCCTGGTCGTCCACCTCTGGCGAGGGCTGTACGCGCACACCGACTCCAGCGCCGGGCTCAACGAGACGCAGGCCGTCACCTACGCCGTACTCGCCGTGCTCGCGAACCGGATCCGCGGCCTGGACCGGAGCGCGGGACGCGACATGGTGATCCAGCATCTCCGCTTCGGCACGATCGTCTACTGGTACCTGCGGCCGATGAGCCCCCGGCGCTACTACGCCCTGCGCGCCCTCGGCGACCAGCTGTACGGCTTCGGCTGGGTGCTCGCCGGATACGTACTCTCGCTCGCCGTCGGAGTCGTGGTCCCGCCCTCCTCGTACGAGGTGGCCGCCGTCTTCGCGGTGAGCATGCTGCTCGGTCAACTGGTGCTCTACTACGTGATGATGCTGGTCGACCTGCTGTGCTTCTGGACGCTGCGCAACGAGGCGGCCCTCCTCATTCTCGTCTTCGCGCAGAACCTGCTCTCCGGTGTGTACGCGCCGCTCTGGTACTTCCCGGACTGGTTCATCACCCTGAGCGCGTTCCTGCCGTTCCAGGCGACCCTCGGCGTTCCGCTGTCCATCTACGTCGGACGGATCGGCGTCGACGACGCCTTCGCCCAGATGGCGGTCCAGGTCGTCTGGATCGTGCTGCTCGCCCTGCTCACCCGATGGCTCTGGGACCGGGCCGGCCGACGTGTCGTGGCCCAGGGGGGATGACCATGACCGCTTTCCTGAACTCGTGGCGGGTCGCCTGGCGGATCACCAGGCTCAACTTCAAGGCCCGGCTGGAGTATCGGGGCGAGTTCCTGATGGGGGTCGCCGTCGGGGCGATCTGGCAGGTCTCGATCATCGTCTTCGCCTCGGTGCTGCTGACCCGCTTCCCGGGGCTCGGCGGCTGGTCCAGCACCGATGTGCTGCTGATCGCCAGCATGCGCATGCTGGCCCACGGGCTGTACGTGCTCTTCCTCGGCCGGGTCCAGTACATGAACATCCTCGTCCAGGAGGGGATCGTCGACCCCTGTCTGATCCGGCCCATGCCGGTCTACCGGCAGATCCAGCTGACCTTCTTCCCGGTCAACGCCATCGGCGACCTGGTCGTCGCGGTCGGGCTGTTCGTCGCCGCCCTCCAGCGGAGCTCACTCGACTGGACGGCGGGGCGGATCGCGTACGTGGTGGCGGGGGTGATCGGCGGCATGCTGGTCGAGGCGGCGCTCTTCACCGCCCTGGCCGCCGCCGCGTTCCACTTCCCGGCCACCTCGTACTGGAGCCAGTGGCTGGAGGAGCTGATGGGGACCTTCGGCAGCTATCCCCTCAGCATCCTCCCGAAGGCCGTCTCCGCCGCGTTCACCTTCGTCGTTCCGCTTGCGTTCATCGCCTACTTCCCGGCCGGCGTACTGACCGGCCACGGCGGCGACATGGGCGTTCCGGAGGTGCTGGCCGTGGCCTCACCGTTCATCGGCCTCACGGCGTTCGTACTGTCGCGGCTGCTGTGGAACTGGAGCCTCGGCAAGTACACGGGGGTCAACGGATGAGCCGGTAGGGCGAGTTGGGGGTGCACTTACCTCAGTCGCGTCTCCAATCCGTCCAGCACCCGATCGAGGCCGTACCGGAACCCCTCCTCCCGGGCCGCCCGGGGGTCCGTCCCGCGCTGTTCGGCGTAGCCCTCGCGCAGCAGCGGGTAGTCCTGGGCGGCCTCCTCGGCGGCGGGCCACAGGCGCTCGACCGCGGTCTGCTCGTCCTGGCCGCTGCGGGCGAGGACGTTGAGCCAGGCGGCCTCGCTGGTGGCCATGCCGGTGACGTACGCGACGAGGGTGGACAGCGCCCGGTCGGCCTCGTCGGCCGGGAAACGGGCGGTGGTCAGCAGGTTCAGCATGGCCTCGGAGACGCGCATCCAGTTCGGGCCGAGGTAGGACATGCCCAACTCGCCGAGTACGGACGCCAGCCACGGGTGGCGCAGGATCGTCGCGCGCAGACTGTGGGCGCAATGGGCCGTGTCGGCACGCCAGTTCGCCGGGTCGGGGGAGGCGGGGACCTCGATCTCGCCGTAGATCTCGTCGACGGCCAGCTCGATCAGCTCGTCCTTGTTGGCGACATGGCGGTAGAGCGAGGTGGCGCCGGCGCCCAGCCGGCCGCCGAGCTTGCGCATGCTCAGCGCGTCGATGCCCTCCTCGTCGAGCAGCCGCAGCGCCTCGGCCACGATCTGCTCCCGGCTCAGCGCGGGCTGCTCCCGCCCGGCCCGGGGCCGGGTCCACACGGACGGGAACGCCTGCGGCTTCTCGGCTGGCATGGGGGTCCCTCTCCTTCACTTCCTTCACTGCGTACGGGTGACGCGTCCAGCGTACGGTGTGCGCACCACCCGGCGATACGCCGGCACCACCCGGCGATACGCCGTAGGAAAAGCAGGTCAGGCCCCTGCCACCCGCCTGAACCTCCCCGCCACCCGCAGCTCCGCCTCGATGCGCCCCACCGCCGCCCGCAGTTCGGGCAGTACCTCCGCCACGCAACTCTCGACGGACCGCCGGCTGCTGTGCATCGCGACGTTCACGGCGGCCACGACCCGCCCACCCCCGTCCCGGACCGGAACGGCGATCGAGCGCAGTCCCTCCTCCAACTCGCCGTCGACGAGGGCATAGCCGTCGGACCGCACCCGCTCCAGCAGAGCCAGCAGCTCCCCCCGGTCCGTGATCGTGTGCGGGGTCAGGGGAAGCAACTTCGGAAGGCGCGGTTCGGGGAGATCCGCCAGCATCACCCGGCCCAACGACGTCGCATACGCCGGAAGCCGTGTCCCCAGCGTGATGTTGACGCTCATGACCCGGCTGGTGGCGACCCGCGCCGTGTACTGCACCTCGTCCCCACCCCCGGTGAGGATCGCGAGCGACGCCGAGTCGTGGACGCGCTCGGAGAGTTCGGCCAGGTGCGGGGCGGCGATGCGGGGCAGCGGAAGCATGGACAGGGGAGGGAAGCCGAGGCCCAGCACCCGGGGCGTGAGCCGGAAGACGCGGTCGTACGCCATGACGTACCCGAGGTGTTCGAGGGTGATCAGCGCCCGCCGGGCCGTCGCCCGGGCGAGCCCTGTGGCCTGGGCGACATCCGTGAGCGTCAGTTCGGCGCGGCCCTCCCCGAAGGACGTGATGACGGTCAGCCCACGGGCGAGCGACTCGATGAACTCCCGGCCCAGTTCCTGCTTGGAGGCGCTGGTCCAGGCGGCGAGACCGGAGGAACGGGAAGATCCGGCGGAACCGGATGGGCCGGGGGAACCGGATGGGCCGGGGGAACCGGATGGGCCGGAGGAACCGGATGGGCCGGAGGCGACCCGCGGCTCCGGTTCCCGCTCCGGTTCCCGCTCCTGATCCCGCTCCCGCTCCTGATCCCGGTCCCGGTCCCGGTCCCGCTCCAACTCGGCCTCCATCGCCGCCACCGTCGCCCGCAGCCGCGGCAGCAGCGCCGAGCGCAGCGACTCGGCGGTGTGACGACTGGTGTGGCTGACGACGCTCGCCACACACGCCACCCGGCCGGTCCGTGGTTCCCGTACGGGTACGGACACCGCGACCAGCCCCGGCTCGATCAACTGATCGTCCAGCGCCCACCCCTGGGCGCCCGCCTCGGCCGTACGCGCCTCGAAGTCGTCGTACGCCCCGCCGCGCGGCGGCACCGCCGGAAAACCGCGCGCCTCGGGGTCGGCCTCTCGCCGGGCCCGCCACCGCGCCCAGTCGGCGGCGTCCCACTCGGTGGCGAACAGCGGCCCGGGCGCGGTGCGTTCGGCGGGCAGGAGGTCGCCGATACGGAAGCTGAGGGACATCGCCCGGCGCCGGGTGGCCTGGTGGATGAACCGGATCCCGTCCCGGTCGCCGACCGCCAGCGACACCGACTCGTCCAACTCGTCGGCGAGGGCGTCCGCGTACCCGTCGAGCAGGCGGGGGAGCCGGATCGAGGCCAGGTAGGCGTTGCCGAGCTCCATCAGACGGGGCGCGAGGACCGCGTCCCGGCCGTCCAGCCGTACGTATCCCATCCGGGCCAGCGTCGCCGTGATCCGGTCGACCGTGGACCGCGCGAGCCCGGTGGCCTTCTCCAGCCCGCTGAGGCTCAGGGCACCGTCCGCCTCGGTGAGCCGCCGCAGCACGGTGATCCCCCGCATGAGGGGGGCGACGGCCTCATCGGGCGCGGAGGCGGAGACCGCGGAGTCGGCGGCTCCGCTCGTGACGTTCGGGAGCATGGGGTCACCGTAAACCGCGTTCGCATGCCGTTACCCGGCCGAGCCCTCCTGTTGCCTGGTCACCCGTACCCGGTGGTTGCCCGCGGCGTCCGCCCCCGTCACCGTGATCTCGATGCCCGCCTGGATGTCCGTGAAGGTCTCGCCGGGGACGAAGGGGGCGTCGGAGAGTTCGGCGTGGACGTTCGGGCTGCGGGCGCAGCCTCCGCTGTCACGGAGGGAGTCGTACACCTTGATGGGCCCGTTGCCGGTGTCGATGTCCGCGTCGACCTTGTAGACGAGGACGCCGGGTCGGCACACGGCGACGTCGTTGCCCGCTCGGGTGCGCAGCTCGACCGCGTACGCCGAACGGGCATCGAGCGGGACGACGACGAGTTTCCCGCCGCCGGGTATGGCCAGCGGGGTCAGCGTGTACTCGGCGGTCCCGGGGGCCGACGCGCAACCGACCTGGGCCGCGTCGAGCCAGCCGAGCTTCCACTTGTGCCAGCCGAGCAGATCGTTGTCGACGCCCCAGTCCTCGCTCATGATGTCCCAGTGCCCGACCGCGCCGCCGCCCTCGTGGGTGTAGAGGTCGGGCAGTCCGAAGACATGGCCGTTCTCGTGGGGGAGGACGCGGTAGCCGGTCTCGGTGTACGACCCGGAACCGTCGTCCTGACGGCTGTAGACGAACGACGCGTTCGCGACCGGCTTCCCGTCCGCGACCGGCGCCTCCTTGTTCCCGGCGAAGGTCACCGAAAGGACCGTGTCGAGGGCGGACGGCCCCGCGTTCGGCGTGACGAGGACGTTGACCAGGTCGTACTCCCGGAAGTCGACGACCGGATCGGCGACCCGCACCAGATCCTGGACCAGCCGGCGATACCCCGGCTCGAAGGGGGCGCCGCGCTCTATCTCGTACGCGTGGAACGGCTTCGGCATCCGCAGCCACTCGGTGACCGGGGCCTCGGGGCGGTAGTCGATACGGCCGTACGAACTCGTCCTGAACCACTTCTGGGTCTGCGGGGCGAATTCCGCGAAACGGTCCATCGCGCTGCCCTCGCCGGGCACGTCCGAGAAGTCGATCATCAGGTTGAGGGCGCGGACCGTGCCGGTGGAACGGGAGTAGCCGGGCGGGGTCGGTATCCCCTCCGACATCTGCACGCCGACCCGGCCGCGGATCATGCAGGGGTCGAGCGCCGCACTGCGGGGCGCCAGCGGCGTGGCCCCGGCGGCCGTGGTCGCCTTGGCGGTGAGGTGCCCGGTTCCGGCGGAGGTGCTGACCGCGAGCGTGAGGGCGGTGACCGAGGCGAACGCGACGGCACGACGCGGGCGTATCCGACGCCGGGGTATCCCATGCCGTATCCCATGTCGGCGGAACGGCTGCTGCATGCACGAGCCCTTCGCTCCACGGCAGCCGCCGGGGGAAGAGGCTGCGCCCTTTCGATCACCCTGTGTCGAGGGGCGTGTGGGCGCGCGCTGGAAGGTCCGAACGTGGGTTTCATGTCCGTGCGCGGGCTTGTGACCCAGGTCACGGGGAATCTCTTCGGAGGCGGGAAATAACCGGGGATCGTTTCCCCGTTTAGTCAGATGTCGAAGCGAAACGGGGACTTAGTCCCCGGATGGCCGCCGGATCCCCGGATGCCGCCGGATCACCGGATGGCGACCGACCGGCTGAGACTGGCCGACTGACCGATCTGGAGGAGTACGCCGTGGAGACCGCCACCCCCGTGCAGCGCAAGGTGACCCGCCCGCGGGCCGACGCTCTGCGCAACCGGGAGCGGATCGTCACCGCCGCCCGGGAGATGTTCGTGGAGTACGGCCCCGAGGTGCCGCTCGACGAGATCGCCCGCCGGGCGGGCGTCGGCAACGCCACGGTGTACCGCAACTTCCCGGACCGCGACGCACTGGTCCGGGAGGTCGTCTGCTCGGTCATGGACCGTACGGCGCTGGCGGCGGAGGTCGCGCTCGAAGAGACGGGTGACGCGTTCGAGGCGCTGTCGCGATTCGTGCACACCTCCGCCGACGAGCGGATCAGCGCGCTCTGCCCGATGGTGCAGGGCACGTTCGACAAGAACCACCCGGACCTGGAGGCGTCGCGCGAACGGCTGGAGGAACTGGTCGGCGAGCTCATGGAGCGGGCCCGGCGGGCCGGGCAGCTCCGTGACGACGTGGGCGTCGGCGACGTGATGGTCGCCGTCAGCCAGCTCAGCCGCCCGCCGGCCGGCATCGCGTGCGCGGGCGTCGACCGCTTCCTCCACCGCCACCTCCAGCTCTTCCTCGACGGCCTGCGCGCCCCGGCGCACTCCGTACTGCCCGGCACCGCCGTGACCATGGAGGACCTGCGCCAGGCCTGACGACGCTCACCTGACCCGCCCACCCCCGCGGCCGTCGATGACGACGGGCCGTTACCTCTCGACACCCTTTGCCGCGTTTCTCAGCACGCTTTTCACCACCTGATACCGATATTTCCGTCACGAAGTCCCGAAGTGGGTACCCCCATGTCTGAAACAGTCCGCAGTGTCCCCGAGTCCGTGGACGACTCGCACTCGAACCGCTGGAAAGCGCTCGTCTTCATCGCGCTCGCTCAGCTGATGGTCGTGCTCGACGCGACCATCGTGAACATCGCCCTCCCGTCCGCCCAGCGGGACCTGGGGATATCGGACGGCAACCGCCAGTGGGTCATCACGGCGTACGCGCTGGCCTTCGGCGGTCTCCTCCTCTTCGGCGGCCGTATCGCCGACCTGTGGGGCCGCAAGCGGACCTTCGTCACCGGTCTGATCGGCTTCGCCGGCGCCTCCGCGCTGGGCGGCGCGGCCACCGGTGAGGCGATGATGCTGGGCGCCCGCGCGCTCCAGGGCGCGTTCGGCGCGCTGCTCGCGCCCGCCGCGCTCTCGCTGCTCGCCGTGATGTTCACGGACGCCAAGGAGCGGGCGAAGGCGTTCGGCATCTACGGCGCGATCGCCGGTGGCGGCGGCGCCGTGGGCCTGATCCTCGGCGGCTTCCTGACCGAGTACCTGGACTGGCGCTGGACGTTCTACGTCAACATCCCGTTCGCGGTGATCGCGGCGGCCGGCGCCTACTTCGTCATCCGTGAGCCGGAGGGCGGCCGCAACCGCTCGCCGCTCGACATCCCCGGCGTGGTGCTGTCCACGCTCGGCCTGGTCTCCCTGGTCTACGGCTTCACGCGGGCCGAGTCGGACGGCTGGGGCGACTCGATGACGATCACCCTGTTCATCGCCTCCGCCGTACTGCTCGCCGCCTTCGTGCTCGTCGAGTCCAAGGTCAAGGCCCCGCTGCTGCCGCTGCGCGTGATCACCGAGCGGAACCGCGGCGGTGTCTACCTCTCCCTCGGCCTCGCGATCATCGCGATGTTCGGCCTGTTCCTCTTCCTGACCTACTACCTGCAGATCGTGAAGGGGTACTCCCCGGTCAAGACCGGCTTCGCCTTCCTCCCCATGATCACCGGCATGATCATCGGCTCCACCCAGATCGGCACCCGCCTCATGACCCGCGTCGCACCGCGCCTGCTGATGGCGCCGGGCTTCCTGGTCGCGGGCGCGGGCATGCTCCTGCTCACCCAGATGGAGATCGACTCCTCGTACGTCACCCTGCTCCTGCCCGCCCAGCTGCTGCTCGGCCTCGGCATGGGTACGGCGTTCATGCCGGCGATGTCCCTGTCCACGCACGGCGTCGAGGCGCGGGACGCGGGCGTGGCCTCCGCGATGGTCAACACCTCCCAGCAGGTGGGTGGCGCGATCGGGACGGCCCTGCTGAACACGATCGCCGCCTCCGCGACGACCTCCTACATCGAGGACCACATCGCCACGGCCACCTCCAAGCCGGCCGCCCAGCTCGTCGAACTCCAGGGCATGGTCAGCGGCTACACCAACGCCATCTGGTTCGCCGTGGGCATCCTGGTCCTGTCGGCCGCGATCGCCTTCACGTTCGTCACGACGGGCAAGCCGGACCTGACGCAGGCCTCCGGCGCGGGCGAGGGCGCGGAGGCGGAGGTGAAGGTGCCGGTGGTGGCGCACTGACCGGCTGACCGGTAGCCCCACGGCTGATCTGGCGGCGCCCTACCACGGTTGCCCTACCGGAGCCAAGGCAGATCCGCCCCCACTTCCGTCGGCTGAAGCCCCTCGGCGATGATCCCCATGATCTCACCGAGGGCCTTCTGCTGTTCCGGCGACAACCGGTCGAAGATCGCCTGCCGCACCGCGGCCACATGCCCCGGCGCGCTCTTCTCCAGCATCTCCTGCCCCCCTGGCGTCAGCACCGCGAACTGCCCCCGCTTGTCGGACGGACAGTCCTCGCGCCGCACCCACCCGTTCTTCTCCAGCCGCGCCACGGCATGCGACAGCCGCGAGCGCGTGATCTTCGTACTCATGGCCAGCTCGGTCATCCGCAACCGCCGCTGCGGCGATCCCGACAGCACCACGAGCAGGTGGTAGTAGAGATGAGGCATGCCCGCGTCGCGCTGCAACTGACGGTCGAGATGGTCCTCGAGCAGGGTCGCGGCGTCCACGTATGCGAGCCAGGTGCGCTGCTCCTCGGCGGTGAGCCAGCGGGGTTCTTCGGTGGCGGGGGCGGTGTCGGTCGCCGTGTCGGATGCGGTGTTCATATCCCCACTGTACGAGGCCCCTCCTTGAAATTTGAACTATAGAGATGTAACGTGAAACAAGAATTATTGAGACTTAAACCATTGGGGAGTTGGAAGAAGTCTCAAGTGTTCTCAAGTGTTCTCAAGCGCCAGAAGTGACCGCCGTGTCCGCTGAGGCATATGTGTCATGCATAGTCGTGTGTGTAGAGGGAGTCACCCCTATGTCCGCCGCCATCGCCGAGCGCATGCCCACCCTCTATCTGAGCCACGGGGCTCCACCTCTCGCCGACGACCCCGTCTGGCCCGGCGAACTCGCCGCGTGGTCCGCGACCCTGCCCCGCCCCAAGGCGATCCTGATGATCTCCGCCCACTGGGAAGAGGCCCCGCTGGCCCTCGGCGCGGTCGACCCCGTCCCCCTGGTCTACGACTTCTGGGGCTTCCCGGAGCACTACTACCGCGTCCAGTACCCGGCCCCCGGCGCCCCCGCCCTGGCAGCCGCGGTCCGCAAACTCCTCCAGGCCCCCGGCACCCCCGTCCAGGACATCCCCGACCGAGGCCTCGACCACGGCGCGTACGTCCCCCTGGTGGAGATGTACCCGGACGCCGACATCCCGGTCCTCCAGATCTCCATGCCGACCCTGGACCCCCGGAAGCTGATGGAAATCGGGCGCAAACTGGCCCCGCTGAGGGACGAGGGCGTCCTGATCGTCGGCTCCGGCTTCTTCACCCACAACCTGGCCGCCCTGCGCCAGGGCGGCATCCCCTCCTGGTCGACGGAGTTCGACGACTGGGGCCACCGAGCCCTGCAGGCCCGCGACTGGGACGCGTTGCTGGACTTCCTCCACAAGTCCCCGGCCGGCCACCTCGCCCACCCCCGCACAGAACACTTCGCCCCCCTCTTCGTCACGATGGGCGCGGCGGAGGCCTCCGGCGAACTGGACGCACAGAAGTCGGTGATCGAGGGGTTCTGGATGGGGTTGGCCAAGCGGTCGGTGCAGTTCGGGTAGCTACGACCGACCTGCCGTTTTCCCTATGGGGGTAGGGGAGTTGCTCCTACGCTTGACGATGTGACAGAGCGGGGCGGGACGAACAACAGCATCGGTGGCGGTGAGTTCCACGGGCGGCTGACGCAGGCGCACACCGTGACCGAGTACCACAGCCACTACTACTCGCCGCCACGACCCGCTGCGGACGAGGCACCGGCCACTCTCCACCCCTGGGTGGAGGCGGTCGACATGTCCAAGCTCTGGGCGAGCCTGCCGGAGGGCCGGGAGCCGGGTCCGATGACCGCGGCGGCGCGGGCCATCGTGGCCGAACTCGCCGTGCTGCACGACGACGACGAGCGTGAGTTCGCCGACGACCCCTGGTGGGACAGGGCCTTCGCCCACCGGTTCCTGCGCGAGATCGGCCGTCTGACGGGGCGGGAGAAAGGACTGGGCTGGGACTTCCACCCCGCCGAGGTGATGCTGCTGACGCTCACCCCCTTCCTGTCCCAGACGTTGTGGGTCCGCATGGCGGCGGAGCGGGTCCATGTGCGGCCCACCGAACTGAGGGACTCGGCGGCCCAGGGCGAGCGTGCCGCCTTCCTGAAATTCGCCGACGACCGGCACGACCGCCTCGTCCGGCGGGCCACGGCGGGGTTGCCAGGCCGGCCCGGTGCCGAGTCGGACATCGGCTGGTGGCTGTTCCACCAGTGGCTCGACCACGACCCCCGGGCCGGCCGGGAGCGCCGGGAGGCGTACGACGCCCTGGTGGCCCGCCTGCCTCTCCACGGCCCTCACTCGGGCGATCACGTACGGGATGGGTTCGACTGGGAGAACGCCGACCGCCTGCTCCACGCCATGCGGCTGCCGCTCGCGGAGACGTGCCGACCGGAGAACCTGAAACTCCTCGGAACCTCCGTCAACGTGGGGGGAATCGGGCCATACGAGCCGCAGAAGATCCGCCTGCGACGGCTGGCGCTCCTCCTGACAGCGGCCCGGGCCTGCGCCCTGGACCTCCCCGCATTGCCGGACGACCTGGTGGAGAACCTCGGAATCCCGGAGCGCGTCGACCTGACGGGGTTCCGCGACACCACCCTGCGCCGGGCCACCTGGAACGACGAACACGGAACGATGGTCCTGGACGCCGCCGACTGCCGGCACGTCGCGGTGCTCGAATCACTGCGGGAGCACGCGGCACACGTCGACGAACTCCTGCACGACATCCACAGTGTCGCCCGGGCGAGCGAAGCGCTGAAGCCGCTGCGGGCCCTGCCGCAGCGGGCCTCCGCGGAGCGCGTGAGGCCCGCGAAAAAGGATGACGGCAGCCCAGCGCTCGGAAACTACGGGAAGTTCCACGTCGATCCCCGCCGGGTGCAGAACCTGCTGATCGGGGACACCCTCTACCGCAGACCGGGCCTGGCGATCCGCGAGCTCTACCAGAACGCGCTGGACGCCTGCCGCTACCGCAAAGCCCGCAACGCCTACCGGGCCCAGCAGCACGGCGAGGCCCCCGACGACTGGACGGGAAAAATCACGTTCGAGCAGGTGACCACGACCGGCCGCCCCTACCTCGAATGCAGGGACAACGGCATCGGGATGGGCGAGTCCGAGTTGCTGCGCGTCTTCGCCCGCGCCGGCACCCGCTTCACCGACCTCACGGACGTACGCAATGAACTGAGTGACTGGGAAGCCGCCAACATCAGCATGTACCCCGTGAGCCGCTTCGGCATCGGCGTCCTGAGCTACTTCATGATCGCCGACGAGATCGAGGTGACCACCCGCAAGCTCCTTGAGAACGGTGACCCCGGCCCCTGCTGCAAGGTCGCGATCTACGGCCCCCACCAACTCTTCCGCATCACGAAGTGCACCGACCTCAAGGAACCGGGGACAAAGGTGCGCCTCTTCCTCCGAGAGGAAGCGCCCTCCTGCGTCGAGGAACTGACCAGGTTGCTCGGCCTGGCGGAGTTCGAGACCACGGCGGAGCACGGGGTTCTGTGGGAGCGCTGGCCGGCCGGGGAGTTCCGGCCCCGGAGGCAACCGTCTTCCCCCGACAGGGAGAGCTTCAACGCCCATGGGGTGCTGGTGCCGGGGCCTGTGCAGGAGAACGGCGACGCACCGGCCGTCATCTGGTGCGAGTCCGGTGGTGCCGTACTGGTCGACGGGATTCTGACGACGCCGATCCAGGAGGCGGGCGTCATCGACGGGCTGGACGGCAGAGGGGCTCGGTTCAGGTCCTATCCCAGCCGCCCCCGCAGCGGGATGTACGGCGCGGTGGTGAACCTGACGGGCAAGCGGGTGCCCAAGCTGTCCGTCGACCGCCTCCAGATCCTCAGCGATGTGTCGGAGGACGTGGAGGAGTTGCTCCGTGGAGCGGCCGGGACGCTGGTCGCATCCCGGTCCGAACTGCTCGACACGAACTGGATTTCCAGGGTCGCGTCGACGCATCTGAAGATCGCGGACATCATCGTCGAGTCCGCCATGGCGGCCGACCTGGAGCTGAGGCTGCCGGGCGGGCGGACGTTCCGGCCGGCCGAGATCGGATACGTACCTGACGACGTGGAGATCATCGCCTGGAGCAAGGGCCAAGGAAAGGTCGATGCGCTGCCGAACCACGTACTGCTCTGGCGGCTCCTCGCCCACAGGGAGGCGGGCCCCCTCATGGAACTGGTTCCGGAACTGCGGGAGGTTAGCCGCGTACTGGCGGCACGACCGTCGGACTACCTCCTCTGGGACACGGAAGGCAAGGCACAGGTGACGCCCGGCCAGGTCCTGGCTGCTGCGACGACGACCGGGCGACCCGCGCGAGAGGTCGCCACGCGCGCCAGGGAACTGGGCATGGGAGGGCCGGAGCCCGGCGACTACCCGAAGGGCGACCCGGACCCGATCGATCGGATACTCCTCAGCTCGGACCTGGACGGCATCCCACCCTGGCTGGCTACCGGCGATGCGGTGACCCGGCAGCACCTGCTCCGGGCGCACGTGCGGCTCGGCGTGGGGATCGGAGCCGTCGCCGCACGCATGGCGAAATACGGCTTCGACGTCTCGCAGGCCGGGGAGCTGCCGGACCGTCCGTCGGCGGTCGTCCTGCGCCTGCTGCTCGGAGACGGCGACGGCGGAGCATGGCTGGACGACGGGACCGAGGTCCCGCCCGGGCATGTGCTGTACGTGGCCGAGCGGACCGGTCTTCCCGTGGCGGACGTGTGCCGTGAGCTGCGCGCGTACGGGCTGACGGTCATCGATCCGCCCGGGCGGCGCGGGGAACTCGATCTGCGTCTGCTCAGCCGGCAGTGCGACGGGAGACCGCAGTGGTGGGACATTGGCGAAGAGGTGGCGTTCCGTGATGTCAGGTCGGCCGCGCGAAGATGCGGGACAACCACCGAGGTGGTGATCTCGACTCTCACCGCCTACGGACTGCGTCCACAGGCACCGCGCCTCACCGAGCTCACAGCGACGGACCGGACCCTGCTCGGCTTCGGCCCGGACGAAGGTCTGGAACACGGGTGGACCCCGCCCATTTCCCGCTCCTTCGCCGATATATGGGAGATCGTCAGGAACCAGGAACTGTCCCCGGCGGCCGTCATGGACAGGCTGCGGGAACTCGGCGTGGACTGCCCCCTCGTCTTCCCTGAGCACCCGACAGCCGACGACAGCGCTCTTCTCGACCCCGATCTCGCCCTGTGGGTCGGTCGCTCCACCGGACACACGGACGTCGGCGTGGTCGACCTGCTGGTTGTCGCACGCCGTGTGGGCAGGACCGTGAGTGAGGTGGCGGCCCGCCTCACGTCGTACCGCTTCCGCCTGGCCCGCCACGAGGCAGTTGACCCGGACGGCCTCCACGACGCCCTGATCCTGCTGAGCAGCAGGCTGGACGGTGCGGATCCCTGGCTCGATCGCGAGGACCCTGTCCCCCTGGGCCACCTCTGCGGCGCCTCCACGGCCCTGGGCATCACCATCCCGGAAGCCGCCGCCCGCCTCCGCGACCTCGGCTACGACGTCCCCGACGTGACCGGGACCATCCACGCCGCACTGGCGAGACTCCCGAGACCGTCGCCGCCACCAGACCGATGACTTTTCGCGGCCTCGGCCGTCTACAGGTGCGACTGCCAACCCCGAGCGACACGAGGAGACGGAACATGAGCACCGAGCAGACCACCGAGCAGACCACCGAGCAGACCACCGAGCAGACTGGGCAGACCACCGAGGCAGGCGGCTTCTCGTACACACTCGCCCGGACCCTGGACGCCCCCGCGGCGAAGGTGTGGCGAGCCTGGACGACCGCCGAGCAGTACGCGCGGTGGGCCGGTGCCGTCGCCGGGTCCGTCGAGATGGACGTGCGGCCGGGCGGGGCGTGGAAGGCCACGATGGTCGTTCCCGACGGCGGGCAGTTCCCGCTGGCCGGCACTTATGTCGAGGTCGACGAGAACCGCCGGCTGGTGATCGGCATGGACGTCCCCGGCAGGCCCGCGCCCGCGGTCATGGGCATGGAGCTCGGTGATCGGGGCAGCGACCGGACCGAGATCGTGCTCCGCCAGACCTGTGACACCGCCGAGGAACGCGACATGGCCGAGCAGGGCAGCACCATGCTCCTCGACAGCCTGAGCACCTTCCTCGCCGAGAAGGCGGGGGACTGATCCTCGGACTGACCTTCGCCGATCGACCATTACCTGTCATGTCATCGACGCCCGCTTGTGCGCCTGGCAGGCTCACGGGCGGGCGTACGGAGTGACTGTCCGCCCGATCGCCCGATCGCCCGATCGCCCGACCGGCCGGAAGGACGCCGCCATGCCCGCCTACGCCATAGCCCATCTGCAGGACGCCGCCCCGCACCCGGAGATCGCGGAGTACATCGAGCGGATCCCCGCGACCTTCGAGCCGTACGGCGGTCGCTTCCTCGTGCACGTCACGCCGCACGAGGTGAAGGAGGGCAGCTGGCCGGGAGCGGTTGTGGTGATCGCGTTTCCCGGGATCGTCGAGGCACGGGACTGGTGGGACTCGCCCGCGTACCAGGAGATCGCACCGCTGCGAGCGCGGCACATCAAGGGGGACATCATCCTGGTCGAAGGCGTTCCCGAGGGCTACGACCCCGCCGCCACCGCGAAGGCGATGAGGGAGGCGATGGAGGCCGCCGGGTAACGCGAGCAGACGTCCGAGCAGACGTCACAGCTCCTTCTCGTACCAGGCCACATCCCAGTACCGCCCGAACTTCCGGCCGACCTCCCGGTACGTACCGACGTACCGGAAGCCGAAGCGCTCGTGCAGCCGCAACGACGCCTCGTTCGGCGGGACTATCCCGGCGTACGCCCGGTGGAGGTCCTCTCCGGCGAGGGCCTCGAACAGTGCTTCGTAGAGGAGTGTGCCCACGCCCCGGCCGCCGGCGTCCGGGGCCAGGTACACCGACACCTCCACGGACGTGCCGTACGCCGGCTTCGCGCGAAACGCGCTGCTCGTGGCGTAACCAAGAATCCGCTGAGAATTCTCCGTGCTGGCAACTATCAGGCGGTGCCGTCCGTCTTCAAGGTGGGAGAGAAGCCAAGGGCGGCGCTCTTCCGGAGTGAAGACAGCGGTATCGAATGTGATGGGCGTCTCAAGTACGTAGTGGTTGTAGATGTCGGTGAGGGCGGTGAGGTCGGCCTCGACTCCCGGCCTGACCTGCACCTCTTCGGACTCTGATGACATCCTGCCTCCCCGTGTGGCGGCACAGGGTACTGCAAGATCAGAAAAATAGTGGGACGGGTTGGGAATTCTGTCCTGATTCCAGTCGTTGTTTCCTTCGGAAGCCGGGCACTCGGCACAGTGCCGGAAGAGTGTCCGCGCGGCCGCAGAAGACCCACGTAGACCAGACACGACCCTGCCAGCCCACCATCGCAAGGGAGCACGCATGGCAACCCGTGCCGTCGCCGCTCGTCGTTCGTCCGCCTCCGGCGGGAGCGACGCGGCAAGCAGCGTTCGCGCCTCTGGCGGCGAGATCGCCGACCGCGACCTGGTCGGCATGTACCTCGACGAGATCGCGCGTACGCCGCTGCTCGACGCCGCCAAGGAAGTCGAGCTGTCCCAGATCATCGAGGCGGGTGTGTTCGCCCAGCAGATCCTCGACGGCGAGGAGGAGGCCAGGGCGGACGCCACTCGCGAGGAGCTTCAGGCCCTCGTCGCCGACAGCGAGCGGGCCAAGGACATCTTCATACGGTCGAACCTGCGGCTCGTCGTGGCCGTGGCCCGGCGGTATCCGCGCAGCGGTCTGCCCCTGCTCGACCTCATCCAGGAGGGCAACGCCGGCCTGGTCCGCGCGGTGGAGAAGTTCGACTACCGCAAGGGCTTCAAGTTCTCGACGTACGCCACATGGTGGATCCGTCAGGCCATCACCCGTTCGATAGCCGATCAGTCGCGGACCATCCGGCTGCCCGTCCATCTGGTCGAGGAGCTCGGGCGGATCCGGCGCGTGCAGCGCGAGTTCAACCGTGAACACGGACGCGAGCCCGAGCCCCAGGAGATCGCCGCCGAGCTCGGCTCCACCCCGGAGCGCGTCAGTGACGTACTCGACTGGGCCCGCGACCCGGTCTCCCTCAACATGTCCGTCGACGACGAGGGCGAGACCCAGTTCGGCGACCTGCTGGAGGACACCTCGGCCGTCTCGCCCGAGCAGTCCGTGCTCACGCTGCTGCGCAGCGAGGAGCTCGACAGCCTCATCGGGCGGCTCGACCAGCGCACGGCCTCCATCATCAAGATGCGGTACGGCATCGAGGACGGCCGCGAGCGCACCCTCACGGAGGTCGGCAAGGAGCACGGGCTCACCCGCGAGCGGATCCGCCAGATCGAGAAGCACGCGCTGCTCGAACTGAAGAAGCTCGCCCGGGACACGGGGTTCGACGCGGCCGCCTGACCCGATTCCGACCCGACGCGGTGAGTCCGGTCAGGGGCGTGCGCCGGCGTACCGCCGTACGTCGGCCACACCTTGGCCGTACTACGCCGCTTCAACCCCCCGATCCCGGGGCACAAGACTTCCGAGCCCAAGACTTCACCGGGCCCGGAGCCGACCGGCCCGGGACCCGGAGTCCGAGGGAGTCGAGGGCGCCGCAACGCAGCCAGTGCCGTCGTATGCCGTAACTCAAGGCTCCTGAGCCAACCGAAGCCGAGTCCCGACGCTCTCCCCCCAGCGCCGGGACTCTCCCAGAGCCGGGCTTCGGCGCCTCCCCCCCCTGGCGCCGGAGCCCGGCTCCTTTTGGTCGTCAGCGTCGTCAGCGTCGTCAGCATTGTCAGTGTTTGTCAGCGCACGTCAGTCGTGCCGCCCGTCGCCCGCGCCAGACGGGAACCCAACTCCCGTACGTACCCGACCAGTTCCGGCGGCTCATGCACCGTGAACTCGCAGTCGAGGACGGCGAGCCGCACCGCCAGCCATTCCACGGAGTCGCCGGAGGAGCCCCGCAGCCGACAGCTGTGTTCGTCGATGGGCTCCGGAGTGCCGAACCAGCGCGGGAGCCGGGCCGCGATGAACTCCACGGGCGCGGCGAAGGTGACGTAGAACTCGTACGACTCCTGCCGGCGGTACATCGACTGCTTCAGGTACTCCTCCGCACTCCCCGCGGGCAGCTCGCGCGGCGTGAACCGGGCGCCCGTGGCGAAGGGTTCGGCGACCCGGTCGACGCGGAAGGTGCGCCAGTCGGCGCGGTCGAGGTCGTACGCGACGAGATACCAGCGGCGGCCGGTCGAGACCAGCCGGTACGGCTCGCAGTGGCGGCGCGAGTCCGTGCCGTCGCCGGAGCGGTAGGCGAAGCGGAGACGCTCCTGTCCCGCCACCGCCGACGCCATCACGGTCAGCGTCTCGGGTGCCACGGTCGCCCCGTCGCCGCTGGTCAGCGGGGTGGTGGCGGCCTGCAGCGTGGAAACCCGGTGACGCAGCCGCGAAGGAAGCACCTGTTCGAGCTTGGCAAGCGCCCGCACGGACGCCTCGTCCACCCCCTCCACGGCATGCCCGGCCCCGGCCCGCAGCCCCACCGCGATCGCCACGGCTTCTTCGTCATCGAGCACAAGCGGAGGCATCGCCTTCCCCGCGATCAGCCGATACCCCCCGTCGGCACCCTTGGTCGCCTGCACCGGATAGCCGAGCTCGCGCAGCCGGTCGATGTCCCGCCGGACGGTACGCCGTGAAACCCCGAGCCGATCGGCCAACTCACCCCCCGGCCACTCCCGGGGCGTCTGGAGGAGGGAGAGGAGCTGGAGGAGCCGGGCGGGGGTGTCGGTGGTCATGAGGGCCCCCTGCTTGTTGTCGTCGTCATGGGTCGAGGCTGCCGGATATAGAGGACGAGATCTGGCCTACTTCGCTTCTGGCTCTCCGCCCTGAAGCTGGACTTGCCCGTTCATGCCTGCCTCATGCCCGAACCTGTTTACTTTTCGGAAATCCGGGCGTAGCCTCCGAGCGAACCCACAGAATCGGGCATCGGATCCGGATCAGTCGGAGGCGAACGGACATGTACGCACCGGAGCGGCAGCAGGAGATCCTCCGGCTCGCGCGTGACGGCGGCCGGGTGGACGTGGTGTCGCTGGCGGAGGAGTTCCAGGTCACGGCCGAGACGATCCGCCGCGACCTGAAGGCCCTGGACCGCGCCGGCCTCGTCCAGCGGGTGCACGGCGGTGCCATCCCGGCCGGGCGGCTGGACTTCGAGCCCGACCTCGCCGAGCGCGAGGGCACGGCGGCCGACCAGAAGGACCGTATCGCGCAGGCCGCCCTCGCTGAACTGCCGACCGACGGCACGGTCGTCCTCGACGCCGGTACCACGGTCGCACGCCTCGCCGCCGCCATCCCGCTGGAGGCCACGCTCACCGCGGTCACGCACAGCCTGCCGATCGCGGCCCGCCTCGCCGACCACCCGGGCATCCAGCTCCACCTGGTCGGCGGCCGCGTCCGCCACCGTACGCGCGCCGCCGTGGACGCCTGGGCACTCCGCGCTTACGGCGAAATCCGCGCTGATGTACTTTTCGTGGCGGCCAACGGCTTCTCCACCGAGCACGGCCTGACCACCCCCGACCTCGCCGAGGCCGCTGTGAAGCGGGCGGCGGTGGCCGCCGCCCGCCGCGTCGTACTGCTCGCCGACTCCTCCAAGCACGGCCAGGAACACTTCGCCCGCTTCGGCGACCTCAGCGACGTGGACCTGCTGATCACCGACAAGGGGCTGAGCCCCGAAGACGCCCTCACCATCGAGCGCGGCGGCACGGAAGTGCTGTGTGTATGAAACGAGTGCACATGATCCTCACCGTCACCCCGAACCCCTCCCTCGACCGCACCTACGAGGTCCCCTCCCTCGACCGCGGCGAGGTCATCCGGGCCACCGGCGAGCGCATGGACCCGGGCGGCAAGGGCGTCAACGTCTCCCGGGCGGTCGCCGCCGCCGGGCAGCGCACCGTGGCCGTACTGCCGCTGGGCGGTGCACCGGGCGCGCTGGTCGCGGACCTGCTCGACGCCCAGGGCATCGAGGTCGCACGGGTGCCGGTGGCCGGGGCGACCCGTTCCAACATCGCCCTCGCCGAGTCGGACGGCGTCCTGACGAAGATCAACGCACCGGGCCCGGAACTGTCGGCCGCCGAGGAGGAACTCCTCCTGGAGACCGTCCGCGCCCAGTCCGTCGACGCCTCCTGGATCGCCTGCTGCGGCAGCCTCCCGCCTGGTCTCGCCCCGTCCTGGTACGCCGAACTCGTCGCCCGCGCCCACGCTGCGGGCGCCCGGATCGCGCTGGACACCTCGGGCCCGGCCCTGCTGGCCGCGCTGCGCGAGCGCCCGGACGTCGTCAAGCCCAACGCCGAGGAACTCGCCGAGGCCGTGGGCCGCCCGCTCGCCACCGTCGGCGACGCCGTCAAGGCCGCGGAGGAGCTCCGCGAGATGGGCGCCGACGCGGTACTCGCCAGCCTCGGCGCCGACGGGCAACTGCTGGTGAACGCCTCGGGCGCCTGGTTCGGCAGCGCCCGCGTCGACGCCGTACGCAGCAACGTGGGCGCCGGCGACTCCTCCCTCGCCGGTTTCCTGATCGCGGGCGGCGACGGCCCGGAAGCCCTCGCCTCCGCCGTCGCCCACGGCGCCGCGGCCGTACAACTGCCGGGCAGCGTCATGCCGACACCGGCCGACCTCGACCCGGCGGCGGTGACCGTCACGGCGGAGGTACCCGTGGACCGGATGCTGAAGGAGCCGGTGACATGAGCGCGGGAGCGGCAACGAACCTTCGTTCTGAGCCAGGCGGCGTGGGTGCTCCGCGAGCGAACCCTCGTTCTGCGTTACCCACCTCGACCACCACCACCCGCCGCCCCCTGTCGGCCCTCGCGGCCCGCGCCCCCCACACCCCCGTCCCCACCCCGCCCACCACATTCCCCGGGCGATACGCGTGCGAAGGAGCCCGCGATGAGCGAGATGATCACCGCGGACCTGGTCGACCTCGACCTGTCCGCCGACACCAAGGAAGCGGCGGCACGTGCCCTCGCCGAGCGCATGGTCGCGAAGGGCCGGGTCACCGACCTGGACGGCTTCCTCGCCGACGTGGCCGCCCGTGAGGCGCAGATGCCGACCGGCCTCGACGGCGGCATCGGTATCCCGCACTGCCGCAGCGAGCACGTCACCGAGCCGACCCTGGCCTTCGGCCGCAGCGCGGCCGGCATCGACTTCGGCGCGGCCGACGGACCCGCCGACCTGATCTTCCTGATCGCCGCCCCGGCGGGCGCGGACGACGCCCACCTCACGATCCTGTCCTCCCTCGCCCGTCAGCTGATGACCGCCGAGTTCACGGACGCGCTGCGCTCGGTCGGCGACGCGGCCCGCGCCGCCGCGCTCATCCGGGGCGACGAGGAGACGGAAGCCTCGGCGGACACCACGGACAACACGGGCACCACAGACTCCGCGGCGGCGTCGGGCGGAACGGCCTCCCCCGACTCCGCCGCGGTCAGCACCACCACGGCCGAGCCCACGGCCGAGCCCACGGCCGAGCCCACGGCCGAGCCCACGGACGAGCCCACGGCCGACGGAGGTCGCCCGTTCCGTATCGTCGCCGTCACCTCCTGCCCCACCGGCATCGCGCACACCTACATGGCCGCCGAGTCGCTGGAGAACGCCGGCCGGGACGCCGGTGACGTCGAGATCGTCGTCGAGACGCAGGGCTCGGCCGGCTTCACCCGGCTCGACCCGGCGGTCATCGCCGCCGCCGACGGCGTGATCTTCGCCCACGACGTACCCGTACGGGAGAAGGACCGGTTCGCCGGAAAGCCCACGGTCGACGTCGGCGTGAAGGCGGGCATCAACCGCCCCGCCCAGCTGATCACCGAGGTGCGGGAGAAGGCCGCGCGCGGAGAGGTCACCGCCGCCGCCAAGCCCGGCGGCACACCCGTCGAGCGGGCCGGCGAGCCCGGCGAGGGCTACGGCACCAAGCTCCGCAAGTGGCTGATGTCCGGCGTCAGTTACATGGTCCCGTTCGTCGCGGCGGGCGGTCTGCTGATCGCGCTGGGCTTCGCGATCGGCGGCTACCAGATCAACGAGGCCAAGCCGGTCACCGAACACTTCGTCTGGCTCCAGGTCGACAGCTGGGCCGCCCTGCTGTTCCAGATCGGCGTCGTCGCCTTCGGCTTCCTGATCCCCGTCCTCGCCGGCTACATCGCATACGGCATGGCGGACCGCCCCGGTCTCGTTCCCGGCTTCGTCGGCGGCATGATCGCCTCCAACATCGCCGCCGGCTTCCTCGGCGGTCTGGTCGCCGGTCTGCTGGCCGGTGCGGTGGTCCTCGCCATCCAGCGGATCAAGATCCCGCCGGTGCTGCGCGGCGTCATGCCGGTGGTGGTGATCCCGCTGGTCTCGTCGATGGTCGTCGGCTTCCTGATGCTGGTGGTGATCGGCAAGCCCATCGCCGAGGCCCAGAAGGGCATGACCGACTGGCTGGGCGGCCTCTCCGGCTCCAACGCCGTCCTGCTCGGCATCCTGCTCGGCCTGATGATGTGCTTCGACCTGGGCGGCCCGGTCAACAAGGTCGCGTACGCCTTCGCCACCGCCGGTATCACCGCGCAGGACCCGAGCCCCGCCGCGATGAAGGTCATGGCCGCCGTGATGGCCGCCGGTATGGTCCCGCCGCTCGGCATGGCCCTCGCCACCACCATCCGCAAGAAGCTATTCACCACCGCCGAGCGCGAGAACGGCAAGGCGGCCTGGGTGCTCGGCGCCTCCTTCATCTCCGAGGGCGCGATCCCGTTCGCCGCCGCCGACCCGCTGCGGGTCATCCCCGCCTCCATGGCGGGCGGCGCGGTCACCGGCGCGCTGACCATGGCCTTCGGTTCGACCCTGCGCGCCCCGCACGGCGGCATCTGGGTCACCCCGCTGATCGGCAAGCCGCTCCTGTACCTGCTGGCCATCGCGGTCGGTACGGCGATCACGGCCAGCCTGGTCATCGTCCTGAAGGGCATGCGCAAGACCCAGCCGGGCGTCGCGGCCGAGTCCGCTCCGGCCGCCGCGAAGACCAAGACGAAGGAGCCGGTCGCGGCCTGAGTGCCGTCTGCCCTGATCGACAACTGTGGCAAATCCCGGTCGCGGAACCGGAATCCGTGACCGTACGCCGGCCGCAGCCCCCTCCCCGGGGCTGCGGCCGCACGCGTTCGTGCGCGGTTCGGACACCCCGCGCGCCCCTTTGGACGCCTTTACAACCCCTGTGAGCTGTACGCCGTACCTGCGAGATACGTCACGGTCCGAGCTCAAAGTCCCGTCCGGTGGTGTCTACTGGTGGGCATGCCTGAGCACGTGTCGATCCTCCAGTTGGTGGGCGTGGCCGCCCTCGCCCTCGCGGCGGTCATCTGGGTCGCCGTGCTGGTCCGTGTGCTGCGCCGGGACCGTGAGGTGCACCGTGTCCGCTTCGCCGAGGTGGCCCGGCGCCGTGGTCACCGCCTGCGGGCCCTGCCCCACCAGCGCAGGAAGGGCCCGCACGTCGAACATGTCGAGCTGACCCCGGCGGAACAGGACGCCTTCGCGTTCCTGGCCCGCCAGTTCACCGACGACCGCCCCGCCTGAGCCCTGCCTTACCCGAGGCTCCCCGCCCGTCGCTCCATCGCGTCCCGGGCCGCGTCCTCCGTCGCGTACACCTCGCACATATGGCGTCCGTCCGGCGTGGCCGTGTGCTCGACCTCCCACAGGGAGATCTCCTGCCCGTCGGTGAGCAGGAACGCGTGCTCGTAGAGCGAGAAACTCAGCCCCGGCCGACCGCGCCGACGGGGCCGCTTCGGGCGGCCGAAGGCCTGGGTGATCTCGTGCGCGAACGCGGTCCGCAGCAGCAGGGTGGCGAGCTCGTCCCCGGGAGGATCCGGGTTCTCCGCGCGCCGCAGCAGTCGTCGGGCGTGGTCCGCCGAGTCGTCGGGTATGTACTCGTGGCGCGGCTCGGGGAACGCCGTCAGCTCCACCATGGCGGGCAGCTCGAAGTCGGGGGCGTCCGGGGGCAGTGGCAGGCGCGCGGTGGCGGCCCGCAGCTCCTCGTCGTCCGTGTACACCTCGTGCTGGGTCTCGCTGCCCGGCACGGTGTTGTGCACGAGCTCCCACAGCGTGACAGCGGATCCGTCGGCGAGCAGCCAGGTGTGCCGGTACGTCGCCCGGTGCAGCCCCGAACTGTAGTGCGCGGAGTGCAGCGAGCTGTCGTGCGCGAGGGCGCAGTCCAGCCGCCGTATCGTCTCGTCGGGCAGCTCGAAGGAGTTCAGGGCACGACCGAGAAGTCGCGCGAGGTGCTCCTCCGGAGACTCCGGCGACTCGGGTGGCTCGTACGCTGCCGTCTCGTACGGAACGCTCAAGGTTTCTCCCGGCGTTGCTGCATGTCACCTTGTGGGTGCATACCGTAGCCCCTCGGTCGGACATCATGTCCGGGAACCGAGAAAACGTACGTCCATAAAACGACGGAGCCGCGCGGCTGGTTCCCGCGCGGCCCGACGAACTCCCGGAAGTACTTGGTCAGATGGGGTCCCGTCCTCGATCGGACGGTGCCGGACCGGGTCCGGACGGCCCCGAACTATGGCCGGATGGCGCCGACGCTTCGGCTCAGCCTGCGCTGCCCGCCGTCCAGGCGCTCCAGGACATGTTCCAGCCGTTGAGACCGTTGTCCGGGGCGACCGTGTCGTCGGGGGAGTTCTTGACGACCACCACGTCCCCGATCAGCGAGTTGTCGAAGAACCACTTGCCGACCGTGTCCCCGTTCGCCCCCTGGACGTCCGCGAGCCCGACGCAGCCGTGGCTGGTGCCCTGCCGGCCGAAGGGCGGGTTGGACCTGCTGTACCAGTAGTTGCCGTGGACGAACGTGCCCGACGTCGTCAGCCGCATCGCGTGCGGCACGTCCGGGATGTCGTACTCCCCGCCGAAGCCGACCGTGGATCCGTTCATCCGCGTCTGCGTGAACTTCTCCGAGATCACCATCTGCCCGTTGTAGGTCGGGTTGTCCGCACTACCGGCCGAGATCGGCACCGTCTTGATCGTCTTGCCGTCCCGTACGACCGTCATGGTCTGCGTGTTGACGTCGACCGTGGAGACCTGAGAACGCCCGACGGTGAAGGTGACCGTCTTGTCCTGCACCCCGTAGACGCCGTTCGCGCCCTCGACACCGTCCAGGTCGATCTTCATCGTGACCTTGGACCCGGCCTTCCAGTACTCCTCAGGCCGGAAGTCGAGCCGCTGCGACCCGAACCAGTGCCCGACCACCTCCTGCCCACTGCTCGACGTCACGGTGATGTGGGACTGCACGGCCTTCTGGTCGGTGATCGCCTTGTCGAACGTGAACGACACCGGCATCCCCACCCCGACCGTGGTGCCGTTGTCGGGCGTGTATGTCCCGATGAAGCTGTTGGCCGAGGAGACGGTGGTGAAGATGGAGTTGGCCGCCGACGTCTTTCCCTCGGCGTTCTTCGCGGTCGCCGAGATCCGGTACTTCGTCCCGCGCTCCAACTGCTCCTTCGGCTTCCAGGACAGCCCGTCCGCCGCGATCTCACCCGGTACGTCCGTGCCGCTCTCCGTCGCTGTCATCGTCACCTCGGTCAGCTTGCCGTCGCTGACCTTCACACCGGTCGCGTTGATCGACGCCCCCGTCGAACCGTCCTTGGCCGAGATCGTGATCGTCGCCGCCGAGTCCTTGGCCGACGTCTCCTTGCCACCGCTCTTGTTGTCGGCCTTGGCGTCCCCACCACACCCGGTGAGCGTCAACGCCCCGACCACCAGCACGGCACAGGCCCCCACCACACGCCGCACAGCACTCTTCGGCCTCGTCACGATCTGCTCCAACTCCCACGCGTCCACGCGATCCCCTCCAGTACGTGGACGAAGAGCGTCCTCCGGTCGGGTGAGGTTCCCACCGACCGCGATCCACAGCATCACGTGACAGAACCGGGACAATCGCCTACCGGTGGGGCCCCTCCCCCTCCCCGTTACCTTTTTCGCGGCTCCGCAATGGGGCCTCCGGCATCACGGGCCTACTACGACAAGAAGATCGCCCAGGGCAAACACCACACCCAAGCCCTGCTCTGCCTCGCCAGACGCCGGGCCGACGTCCTCTTGGCCCGGCTCGCCGACCCACCCACCCCCGTTTTCCCTTGACCAAGACATAGGGGCACCCCCCCGCCGCCCACGCCGCCGAAACGGCTCTCCCCACCCAAGGCACGCCTCACGCGCGCTGTGTCACGCCCCTCCCTGGAACTCGCCGTACAACTCCCCATAGGACGGCCACATCCCACCCGGCCCGTCCACCGACTCCGCCGCCCGTACCGCCCGTACGATCGCCCGGGTCACCAAGTCCGCGCCCGCTGCGAGCAGTTCGTTCAGGGCGAGGGGGCCGGACCCGGGTGGCAGGGTGTGTGTGCCCGTCGCCAGGGTGAAGACCGTGTCGCCGTCGTTGAGCAGGTGGACGGGGCGTACGGCACGGGCGATGCCGTCGTGGGCGGTGCCGGCGAGCTTCTGGGCCTGGGCTCGGGTCAGGTCGGCATCGGTGGCGACGACGGCCAGAGTGGTGTTCAGCGGAGGAGGCGGGCTTTTCGCGGCGGCTTCGGCGAGGCGCCGGAGCGCGACCTCGTGGATATCGGGCGCCGGATACGTCACACGTCCCTCGAACAGTTCCCCGTACAGCACCCCCGTCCCCGGATCCATCGCCGATCCCGCCGCGTTGGCCACCACCAGTGCGGCCACCGTGATCCCCGAGCCGAGCACGGTGCTCGCGGTGCCGATGCCGCCCTTGAGCAGCCCGACCGTCGCCCCCGTCCCGGCGCCCACGCACCCCTCCGCGACCGGGGCACCGGGCCCGGTCGCGGCGGCCGCCTCCACCGCCGCCCGGCCGGTGGCCGCGTCCGGTCTGGCCCGGAAGTCGCCACCGCGGCCCAGGTCGAAGACACAGGCGGCGGGCACCACCGGCACGACATGCGCCGGGTCGGGGCCGACCCGTACGCCGCGTCCGTGCTCCTCCAGCCAGGCCATCACTCCCGACGCGGAGTCCAGCCCGTACGCGCTGCCCCCGGTCAGCACCACCGCCTCGACCTTCTGCACCAGGTTCCGCGGGTCCAGCGCGTCCGTCTCCTTCGTGCCGGGCCCGCCCCCGCGTACGTCGACGGCCGCGGTCGCGCCGCCCTCCGGAGCCAGTACGACCGTGGTACCGGTGAGCCAACCGTCTTCTGCCCGGGTGGCGTGACCGACCCGCAGGCCCAGAACATCCGTCAGAGCATCAACTGTCATGGTGATCAGTCTCGTTCGTGTCATCCGCCAGGCAAGGGTGTCGAGGCGGCAAAGAGCCGCAGCCACGGTCGCCGTCTCCGCCGTCGCCTCCCCTCTTCCGCCCCGGCGGGCGGTCAGGCGTGACACCGGCCGCCACCGTCACGGCTGACACGATGCCCGCCGCCATCTTGTAGCGAGCCGGGTGCTCACCATCGGCGGGGCCGTACCCTGGGGGCATGAGTACCGCTCCCGCCTCCGAACCGCGTGACCCCAAGGCCGCGCTGGTCTTCGACGACCCGCTGAGCCGACCGTCGTCGGACGACACGGACCACGGGTGGGGCGAGCGGCCCGGCGACGGCGGCGACAGCGCGGCCGACCTCAGGCGCTTCCTCGACGAGAAGCCGCCCCACCACCTCTGACGGCCGAGGGCGGTCAGCGCCCCGACTACCCGCGGTCGTGTCCCGAGCCGCGCTGGGCCACCATGGCGTCGCGGATCTCCTTGAGCACCTCCAGCTCGGTCACCTCGATGACCTCGTGGGTGTCCTCCTTCGCCTTGCGGCGGGCCTCCTGGCGGGCCAGGTACTTGGCCATGGGAAGGACCATCAGGAAGTAGACGACGGCTGCGGTGATGAGAAAGGTGAGGGTCGCGTTCAGCACCGAGCCCCACAGGATCGCGACGCCGTCGTTGACCGTACCGTCCGCCGCCACCTTGCACGGGTCCTTCAGACACAAGCTGTACTGGTCGAGGTTCTGGGTGCCGAACGCCCCGACCAACGGGCTGATGACCCCCTTCACGACCGAGTTGACGATGTTGGTGAAGGCCGCGCCGATGACCACGGCGACCGCCAGGTCGACGACGTTCCCCCGCATCAGGAAGGCCTTGAAGCCCTCCCAGATGCTCGGCTCCTTCTTCTCGCTCACCACGAGGCCTCTCTGCGCTGGTTGTGGAACGGCTGGTTGTGCGACAGCTCGTTGTGGAACAAACGACTCCGCAACCTACGGCAGGGGTTGACCGACGTGTGCACTTGGGTCCCTCCAACGAGGGCGTTGACAGCGGGCTCACCACAGCGTCACCGCCAGTCGGGACGTGGCGCCCGCGCCCGCCAGCCGTGCCGCCGTGGGGCGGGGCACCGACAGGACGACCAGGGCGCCGCTCTCGGTGGCGCCGGCGGTCGGCACCTTGGTCACGCGGGCGCCGCGGGCGACCACGCGGGCGGCGCCGACGCCCGTGCCCGTCGCGGACTCCTCGGCCGCGATCACGTCGACCCGGTTGCCGGGGCGCAGTAGTCGTACCGTCGCGCCGTCGGCGATCCGTACCGGGGCGGCCACCTTCGCCACGTTGGCGCTTTGCTTGGGTACGGGGTCGGCCACGGGGTGGCCCCGGACCCGTTCGGCTTCCCCCGGTCCCGCTCCCGTCGCCAGCAGGGCGGCTGCCGTCACTGCCAGGCCTGCCGCCATGGCTCGCCTTCGGCAGCGGGCCAGACGTCGCAGTCGGTGTGCGCCGCCGCGTACGCGGAGTGGGGCGAAGTGGGGGACTTCGCAGGTGGGTGGGGCGTCGGTGCCGGGTGGGCCGGCGGCCCAGGAAGGGGTGCGTGTGGGGTGTGAAGGGCGGGCGGATACGGGCGCGGGGGAGGGGATGGACGAGGGGATGGACGAGGGGACGGACGAGGGACGGGACATGGGGTCACCACCTGCTGTGCGGGATCGGCTTGCGGTCCCACGATGAGGCATCGCGGCGGAGCCTGCTGGGGGCTGTGGACCGCCGACAGGTTGTGGAAAACTCCGGCACTCGAACGAGGAGTTCCGCCCCCGCCGCCCTCACCCATCCCTCCCGTGAAACGCCCTCCGAGCTCGTCCTCAAACGCCGGACGGGCTGAAGGCGTCACCCCGTCACGGCAGGGCGAACCCCGGGTTCATGCCGCCCAGGGCCTTCGTGCACAGGCAGTCCCGGGTCTCGCTGGGCGGTAGTGCGGCGACCGTGTCGAAGAGGACTCCGCGCAGGCGGTCGATGTTGGCGGCGAAGACTTCGAGGACTTCCTCGTGGGAGACGCCCTCGCCGGTCTCCGCGCCGGCGTCGAGGTCGGTGACGAGGGTCAGGGAGGTGTAGCAGAGCTCGAGTTCGCGGGCGAGGATCGCCTCGGGATGGCCGGTCATGCCGACGACGGACCAGCCCTGGGCCTGGTGCCACAGGGACTCGGCGCGGGTCGAGAAGCGGGGGCCCTCGACCACGACCAGGGTGCCGCCGTCCACCGGTTCCCAGTCACGGCCGCGCGCGGCTTCGAGGGCGGCCTTGCGGCCGACCGGGCAGTAAGGGTCGGCGAGCGAGACGTGGACGACGTTGGGGATCGTGCCGTCGTGCCGCGGGAGGCCGTCGAAGTACGTCTGGTCCCGGGATTTCGTACGGTCCACCAACTGGTCCGGCACGAGCAGCGTGCCCGGGCCGTACTCCGGTCGCAGACCGCCCACCGCGCAGGGGCCGAGGACCTGGCGCGCCCCGACGGAGCGCAGGGCCCACAGGTTGGCCCGGTAGTTGATGCGGTGCGGTGGCAGGTGGTGGCCACGGCCGTGGCGGGGCAGGAAGGCGACCCGGCGGCCGGCGATCTCGCCGAGGAAGAGGGAGTCGCTGGGCGATCCGTAGGGGGTGTCCACCTGTATCTCGGTCACGTCGTCGAGGAAGGAGTAGAACCCCGAACCGCCGATGACACCGATCTCGGCCGCGCCTGCCGGTGCCGATTCCGCCACGTCTTCCACGCTTTTCACGTTCTTCACGTGCTCCGTGTTCGCCATGCCCGCACCCTAGCCGGGTCACGCCCCCACCCCGGCCCGGCCCCGGAAATGCCGAAGACCCTGCCGGCGTGCGACGACGACAGGGCCCGGACGAAAGACGAAAGACGACCTACGCGGCGGAGCTGCTGCTGGTGGAGGAGGAGCCGGAGGACGACGACTTCGAGTCGGACGACGAGGACGAAGTCGAGGTCGACGACGAGGAGGTCTTCGAGTCCGACGAGGACGAAGACGACTTCGACGCCGGGCTGCTGCTGGACGACGAGCCGCGGCTGTCGTTCCGGTAGAAGCCGGAGCCCTTGAAGACGATGCCGACCGCGGAGAACACCTTCTTGAGGCGGCCATTGCAGCTGGGGCACTCGGTCAGGGCGTCGTCGGTGAACTTCTGCACCGCTTCGAGGCCCTCACCGCATTCGGTGCACTGGTACTGGTACGTCGGCACTGGTCTTCCTCCTGGCACTCTCACTCGATGAGTGCTAACGACGGTCCATAGTGACCTATTCCCCGGGGATCAGTCCACTGTCAGCGGCACTCGGTGACCGATGACACGTGCGACCGTACGGCTCCGGGGCCGCGTCGCGAGGCGCGAGCGCAGGGCAACGAGGGTCGCCAGCGCCAGTGCCGTACCGGCCATCGGGACCAGGAATCCGGCGCCGTCCCACAGCCGGTCCTCCAGCTGTCCGGCGGCCGTGACGGCGGCCGCCTGGCCGAGTGCGACCGCGCCGGTGAGCCAGGTGAAGGCCTCGGTGCGGGCGCCCGCCGGGACCAGACCTTCGACCAGGGTGTAGCCGGTGATCAGGGCGGGGGCGATGCACATGCCGACCGCGAGGCCGAGTGCGGCGAGGACGAGCGCGGAGTCGGCGGTCCACAGGGCGGAGGCCACCAGTGCGAGGGCCGCGTATCCGACGATCAGGCGCCGCTGCGGAGCCACCTTCCAGGCGATCGCGCCGCAGACGAGGCCGGAGAGCATGTTGCCGGCGGCGAAGACGCCGTACAGGACGCCGTTCAGGCCGGGTTCGCCGATCGACTGGGAGAAGGCGGCGAGCGAGACCTGCATGCCGCCGAAGACGGAGCCGATGCCCAGGAAGGTGACGATCAGGACGCGCACCCCGGGGACGGACAGGGCGGAGGCGTGCTCCACGCGCGCGTGGGCCGTCGAGACGACCTTGGGCTGGGTGCTTCGCCGGGCCGCGAACAGCAGGCCGCCGATCAGGGTGAGCGCGGCCTCCGTGAGCAGTCCGGCGGCGGGGTGCACGGCGGTGCACAGCGCGGTCGCGAGCAGCGGGCCGAGTACGAAGGTCAGCTCGTCGGTGACGGACTCGAAGGCCGCGGCGGTAGTCATCAGGGGCGAGTCCTGGAGCTTGACGCCCCAGCGGGCCCGCACCATGGGCCCGACCTGCGGCACTGAAGCGCCCGTCGGCACGGCGGCGGCGAACAGCGCCCACAGGGGGGCGCCCGCGAGCGCCAGCGCCGTCAGGGACAGGCCCGCCACCCCGTGCACGAAGACGCCCGGGATCAGGACGGCGCGCTGACCATAGCGGTCGGCCAGACGGCCGCTGTAGGGGGCGAACAGCGCCATGGAGACACCGGTGACGGCGGCGACGGCGCCGGCCGCCCCGTACGAGCCGGTGGTGTGCTGCACCAGCAGCACGATGGAGAGCGTCAGCATCGCGAACGGCTGGCGGGCCGCGAAGCCGGGGAGGAGGAACGTCCAGGCGCCACGGGTGCGCAGCAGTTGCCTGTAGCCCGGGCGGGACGTCTTCGAGGTGTTCGAGGTGACCGTGGATGCCACGGCCGTGCCTTTCCGCCGCCTGGTAGCGCGGTCCCCGGTGCCTGGGGATCGGGCGCCGAGAGCTGTCCTCTTGCGCTACTGCGGTAGATGCCGGCGCCCGCTGCGAGGGGCGTCCCGACCGCCATACGGTCGCGCCAGCTCTGCTTCAGACAGAGTTGGTCCGATCAAGTTGCGCCTTCATCGTACAGGGCCAGCAGTCGGGTGACCTGTGAAAATAAGCACCATGGGCGGCCATGCCTGTGATTCCAGAGGGTGTGAACACTATGAAACACTCCCTTAACGACCTTCGCATCAACGACCTTCCCGTCAACGACCTTCGCGTCAACGACCTTCGCGTCAACGACCTTCCCGTCAACGACCTTCGCGTCAACGACCTTCGCGTCAACGACCTTCGCGTCAACGACCTCCCCGTTGATGACCTCGCCCGTTCCCGTTGTTCCCCGCCCCCAGCCACCCGGCCAGCTTGCCGCCCTGGCCGACGGCCCTGAGGCGGCGTTCCGCGCTGTCGCGGACGGGGTCCGTGGCGACGACGAGGAGTTCGTCGCCGCGCCGCAGCACCGTCGTCGGGAGCGGCACGAAGGACTTGCCGTCGCGGACGACGAGGGTGACGGCGGCGCCCGCGGGCAGCCGCAGTTCGTTGACCTCGACGCCGTGCATACGGGACTTCTCCGGGATGGCGACGGACAGCAGATGGCCGCGCAGCCGCTCCAGGGGCGCCGACTCGATGCCGAGGTCGGCGGCCTCGTCGCCGGCGCCACCGAGGCGCAGTGTGCGGGCCAGCCAGGGCAGGGTCGGCCCCTGGACGAGCGTGTAGACCACGACCAGGACGAAGACGATGTTGAAGATCCGGCGGCTGCCCTCGATCTCGCTCACCATGGGGATCGTCGCCAGGATGATGGGCACCGCGCCGCGCAGTCCGGCCCAGGACAGCAGTGTCTGTTCCCGCCAGGGGATGCGGAACGGCGTCAGCGCGACGACGACGCTCAGCGGTCGGGCAACCATGGTGAGCACCAGGCCGATGACGAGCGCGGGCCAGATGTCGTCGCCCATCTCGTGCGGGGTGACGAGCAGGCCGAGCAGGACGAACATGCCGATCTGGGCGATCCAGCCGACCCCTTCGGCGAAGCCGCGGGTGGCTGGCCAGTGCGGCAGCTTGGAGTTGCCGAGGACCACGGAGGCCAGGTAGACGGCGAGGAAGCCGCTGCCGTGGGCGAGCGCGCCGGCCGCGTACGCGGTGACGGCGATGGCCATGACGGCGATCGGGTAGAGGCCGGAGGCGGGCAGTGCCACGTGCCGCAGGCCGTACGCGCCGAGCCAGCCCGAGGCGAGGCCGATGGCCGCGCCTATGGCCAGCTCCAGGGCTATGACGCCGATCAGGACGTACCAGTGTTCGACAGGACCGGACGCGGAGAGCGCGACGACGAGGATGACCACCGGGGCGTCGTTGAAGCCGGACTCGGCCTCCAAAGTGCCCATCAAGCGCGCGGGGAGGGGGATTCTGCGCAGCACCGAGAAGACGGCCGCCGCGTCCGTGGAGGACACCACCGCGCCGATGATGAGTGCCTGACGCCACTCCAGCCCGATCAGGTAGTGCGCGCCCGCCGCCGTGACGCCGACGCTCACCGCGACGCCGACCAGTGCCAGCGAGGCGGCAGCCGACAGTGCCGGCTTGACTTCCTTCCACTTCGTGCCTAGGCCGCCCTCCGCCAGGATCACGACGAGGGCCGCGTAGCCGATGACCTGGGTCAGCTCGGCGTTGTTGAAGTGGATGTCGCCGATGCCGTCCTGGCCCATGGCGACGCCGATGCCCAGGTAGACGAGCAGGCTGGGGAGCCCGCTGCGCGACGAGATCCGGACCGCGGCGACCGCGATGAGCAGGACGAGCGAGCAGACGAGCAGGAGCTGGTTGAGGTCGTGGACAGTCAGGGGGGCCGCACCTTTCTCGCCGATCAGGGCAGTACCCGTACTCTCCGACGTTTCTCGGACAGAGCACGGCAAGTACTTCGTTACCTTACCTAACTCTTGACGATTTCTTGACGCTTTCCGGTGCATGATCGAACGTCCGGCCGCGCCAGTTCCCGACTCCGCGTCAAGTCGTGTCGGGCCCTGCGCCTATGGTTGCTCCAGCGTTCAGTACAAAGCACAGCCCGACCTGCCGCTCGTGTTAGGACAGCAAGGACAGCGATGCCCCCCAACACCACCGCCTCCTCCGGCCAGCAGTCCGGCAAGTCCGGCAGGAAGAAGGGGCGCAAAGCCCGTCTTCTCCTGATCGTCCTGGTCCTGGCCATCATCGGAGGCGTCGGATACGGGGCGTTCTGGTCCGTCAGCACGGTCCGTGCCTCCTTCCCGCAGACCAAGGGCTCGATAACCCTGGACGGCCTCGCCGGTCCGGTGGACGTCAAGCGCGACAGCCACGGGATCCCGCAGATCTACGCCTCCTCCGACGAGGACCTCTTCATGGCGCAGGGCTATGTCCAGGCGCAGGACCGGTTCTACGAGATGGACGTGCGCCGCCACATGACGGCCGGCCGCCTCTCGGAGATGTTCGGCGAGGACCAGGTCGACATCGACGAGTTCCTGCGCACCCTCGGCTGGCACCGGATCGCCGAGGAGGAGTACAAGAGCGTCCTGTCCGCCGAGACGAAGAAGTACCTCGACGCGTACGCCAAGGGTGTCAACGCCTACCTCGCCGGCAAGAGCGGCGAGGAGATCTCCCTGGAGTACGCGGCCCTCGGCTTCGAGAACGACTACAGGCCCGAGGAGTGGACCCCGGTCGACTCGGTCGCCTGGCTGAAGGCGATGGCCTGGGACCTGCGCGGCAATATGCAGGACGAGATCGACCGTGCCCTGATGACCAGCCGCCTCGGCCCGCAGCAGATCGCCGACCTGTACCCGCAGTACCCGTACGCCCGCAACAAGGTGATCGTGCAGGAGGGTGCGTACGACGAGATCAACAAGGTCTGGTCCGACGACTCGCACTCGTCCCAGTCCCAGTCGTCGCAGAGCACCGACGGCTCCACGCAGGGCACCGGCGGCACGGGAACGGGCACGGGCACAGCTGCTGGTGCCTCCACGGACTCCGGGGCGCTCCAGACCCAGCTGACGGGCCTCTACGACGCCCTTGAGGACCTGCCCGAGGCCGTCGGTGTGAACGGCAACGGCATCGGCTCCAATTCCTGGGTCGTCTCCGGCGACCACACCATCACCGGCAAGCCGCTGCTCGCCAACGACCCGCACCTGTCGGCCCAGCTGCCGTCGGTCTGGTACCAGATGGGCCTGCACTGCAAGTCGGTCTCCGAGAAGTGCCGGTACGACGTGGCCGGCTACACCTTCTCGGGCATGCCCGGCGTGGTGATCGGCCACAACGCGGACATCGCCTGGGGCATGACCAACTCCGGTGTCGACGTCACCGACCTCTACCTGGAGAAGCTCACCGGCGACGGCTACGAGTACGACGGCAAGGTCAAGCCCTTCGACACCCGCGAGGAGACCATCGAGGTCGCCGGCGGCACGTCCAAGAAGATCGTCGTCCGCACCACCAACAACGGCCCCCTGCTGTCCGACCGCGACGACGAGCTCGTCCAGGTCGGCAAGAAGGCCGGCGTCGACCAGAACGCCCCCGACCGCGGCGACGGCTACGGCATCGCCCTGCGCTGGACCGCGCTCGACGCCGGCACCACCATGGACGCCGTCTTCGCGGTGAACAGGGCCGCGAACTGGAAGGACTTCCGCAAGGCCGCCGCCCTGTTCGACGTCCCCTCGCAGAACCTGGTCTACGCCGACACCAAGGGCAACATCGGCTACACGCTGCCCGGCAAGATCCCCGCGCGCGCGGAGGGCCATGACGGCTCCGTCCCGGCGCCGGGCTGGGACCCCAAGTACAGCTGGGGGCCCGAAGGCACCAAGGACAACAAGAGGGACGACTACCTCAAGCAGGACGAGCTGCCCTACGAGTACAACCCGTCCCGCGGCTACATCGTCACCGCCAACCAGGCCGTCGTCGGCAAGGACTACCCGTACACGCTCACCACCGACTGGGGCTACGGCACGCGCGCGCAGCGCATCACCAGCCTCATCGAGTCGAAGATCAAGGGCGGCGGGAAGATCTCCACCGAGGACATGCGGCAGATGCAGATGGACAACAGCAGCGAGATCGCCAAGCTGCTCGTGCCGCTGCTGCTCAAGATCGACGTCGACGACAAGCACGTCCGCGAGGCGCAGAAGCTCCTGGAGGGCTGGGACTACACCCAGGACGCCGACTCGGCGGCCGCCGCGTACTTCAACTCGGTCTGGCGCAACATCCTCAAGCTCGCCTTCGGCAACAAGCTGCCCAAGGAGCTTCGGGTCGAGGGCCAGTGCCTGTCGGTCGAGCCGGTCGACACCACCGGACCGGCGGACGAGGACCAGAAGGTGCGCGAGTGTGGCCAGCGCGAGGCCGACCAGGCGCAGCCGGACGGTGGTGACCGCTGGTTCGAGGTGGTCCGCCGGATCATCGACGACCAGGACAACGCCTGGTGGTCGACCGAGAAGACGCGCACCCAGAAGGCCGTGGACTCCCGTGACGAGCTGTTCAAGCGCGCCATGCGGGACGCCCGTTGGGAGCTGACCGCCAAGCTCGGCAAGGACATCGACACCTGGAGCTGGGGCCGGCTGCACCGCCTGTTCCTGAAGAACCAGACCCTCGGCACCGAAGGCCCCGGTTTCCTGCAGTACATGCTCAACCGCGGCCCCTGGAAGCTCGGCGGCGGCGAGGCCACGGCCAACGCGACCGGCTGGAACGCGGCCGGCGGCTACGGGGTCGTCTGGGTGCCCTCGATGCGCATGGTGGTGAACCTCGGGGACCTCGACAAGTCCAAGTGGATCAACCTCACCGGCGCCTCCGGACACGCCTACAGCCCCCACTACACCGACCAGACCGACAAGTGGGCCAAGGGCGAGCTGCTGACCTGGTACTTCTCGGACAAGGCGGTCGGCGACAACGCCAGCGACACGCTGCTGCTCAAACCGTGATCCCCGGCTAGCGACAAAACGGCCTCCACGCGCACGCGTGGAGGCCGTTCTCGTGGTCAGACGAAGCGGCGCACCCCCGAAGGGGTCACCACCGCGTGCACCGGCCGGTCGTGTTCCTCCTCCGGGACCCGCTCGACGACCTCCGAGTCGTACAGGAGCACCACCAGGGCCGGATCGGCGCCCGCGCGCTCCAGGCGGGCGAGGACGCGGTCGTAGGAGCCGCCGCCGCGGCCGAGGCGCATGCCGCGCGCGTCGACGGCGAGGCCCGGCAGCAGCACGACGTCGGCGCCGGTCACGGCGTCGGGGCCGAGGCGCTCGCCCACGGGCTCCAGCAGGGTCATGCGGCCGCCGCCGTGTTGCACGCGCGCGAGGGAGCCCTCGCCGTCGTATACGCCCCAGTCCAGATCGTTGTCGGGCAGCAGGACCGGGAGCAGGACGCGCACCCCGCGTGCGCGGAGCGCGTCGAGGAGCGCGAGGGTGCCCGGTTCGCTCCCCACGGCGACGTACGCGGCGACCGAGCGCGCGTGCGCCAGCTCGGGCAGATCCAGGGCCCGGGCGGCAAGGGCCTCCGTCGTTTTCCGGACGTCATCCTGTGTCAACCCTTTCCTCACCAGGAGGAACTCTCGCCGCAACATTCGCTTGGCAGACTCCGGTTCGCGCCTCATCCTGCTCACAGGTTGCTCCAGTACAGTTCGTAATCGGCTCATATGAGAGCGAATTAATTGGAGCCACAGATTCCCCTCAAAGGCACCGGATATGGTTGCCGCCATGACTGAGGTGAACCCCAGGATCAGCAAGGCTGTCATCCCCGCCGCGGGTCTCGGAACCCGCTTCCTGCCGGCGACCAAGGCCACTCCCAAGGAGATGTTGCCGGTCGTGGACAAGCCGGCGATCCAGTACGTGGTCGAAGAGGCCGCATCGGCGGGGCTCGACGACGTCCTGATGATCACCGGCCGCAACAAGCGCCCCCTCGAGGACCACTTCGACCGGAACTACGAGCTGGAGTCGGCCCTGCAGAAGAAGGGCGACGCCGGCCGGCTGTCCAAGGTCCAGGAGTCCAGCGACCTCGCGACCATCCACTACGTCCGCCAGGGCGACCCCAAGGGCCTCGGTCACGCCGTCCTGTGCGCCGCCCCGCACGTGGGCAACGAGCCCTTCGCGGTCCTCCTCGGCGACGACCTGATCGACCCGCGCGACCCCCTCCTCAAGCGCATGGTCGAGGTCCAGGAGCAGCACGGCGGCAGCGTCATCGCGCTCATGGAGGTCGCACCCGAGCAGATCCACCTCTACGGCTGTGCGGCCGTGGAGGCCACCGAGGACGGCGACGTCGTCAAGGTGACGGGCATGGTCGAGAAGCCGGACCCGGCCGACGCCCCGTCGAACTACGCGATCATCGGCCGCTACGTCCTCGCCCCGCAGATCTTCGAGGTCCTGCGCAAGACCGAGCCGGGCCGCGGCGGCGAGATCCAGCTCACCGACGCCCTCCAGCAGCTCGCCGCCGACGAGAAGGTCGGCGGACCCGTGCACGGCGTCGTCTTCAAGGGCCGACGCTATGACACCGGCGACCGCGGCGACTATCTGCGTGCCATTGTCAGGCTCGCGTGCGAACGTGAAGACCTGGGCCCGGACTTCCGGACCTGGCTTCGCAGTTACGTAGCCGAGGAGATGTAGCCACTTTGAGCAGCGCCGCGACCCGCACCACCGGCCGGGACCAGTTCTGGTCGGTGACCGAGCACCTGGAGGACATCCTCGCCACCGTCCGCCCCCTGGAACCCATCGAGCTGCAACTCCTCGACGCCCAGGGCTGTGTCCTGGTCGAGGACGTCACGGTGCCGCTGTCGCTGCCGCCGTTCGACAACAGCTCGATGGACGGGTACGCGGTACGGGTCGCGGACGTCGCGGGCGCGAGCGAGGAGTACCCGGCTGTCCTGACGGTGATCGGGGACGTGGCGGCGGGCGCGGCCGAGCAGCCCCAGGTGGGCCCCGGAGAGGCCGCCCGCATCATGACCGGCGCCCCGCTGCCGCCCGGCGCCGAGACGGTCGTCCCCGTGGAGTGGACCGACGGCGGCCTCGGCGAGGGACCCGTCTCCGGGATGCGCGCCCGCAGCGCGAGCCCCGAGGACGCCACCGGCCAGGTCGCCGTGCACCGCCCCGCCGAGGCACGCGCGCACGTACGCGCGAAGGGCAGCGACGTGAAGGCCGGCGAGCGCGCCCTCGCGGCCGGCACCGTCCTCGGCCCGCCGCAGCTCGCCCTGCTCGCCGCCATCGGCCGCGCCACCGTACGCGTGCGCCCGCGCCCGCGCGTGGTGGTGCTCTCCACCGGCAGCGAGCTGATCCCGCCGGGCGAGCCGCTCGGCACCGGCCAGATCTACGACTCCAACAGCTTCGCCCTCACGGCCGCCGCCCGGGACGCGGGCGCGATCGCCTACCGCGTGGGCGCCGTCGCCGACGACGCCGAGACCCTGCGCTCCACCATCGAGGACCAACTCGTCCGCGCCGACCTGATGGTCACCACCGGCGGGGTCAGCGTGGGGGCGTACGACGTCGTCAAGGAGGCCCTGGAGTCCGTCGGCGACGAGGACGAGGAGGGCGCCGGCATCGAGTTCCGCAAGCTCGCCATGCAGCCCGGCAAGCCCCAGGGCTTCGGCACCATCGGCCCCGACCACACCCCGCTGCTCGCCCTCCCGGGCAACCCGGTGTCGTCGTACGTCTCCTTCGAACTGTTCGTCCGGCCCGCCATCCGCACCCTGATGGGCCTGGAGGACGTGCACCGGCCCACGACCACGGCGACCCTCCAGGTGTCCAAGGCGCTGACCTCACCCGCGGGGCGCCGACAGTTCCTGCGCGGGACGTACGCCGACGGCGAGGTCACCCCCGTAGGGGGTGCCGGATCGCACCTGATCGCGGCCCTCGCGCACGCGGACGCGCTGATCGTGATCCCCGAGGACGTCGAGTCGGTCGAGCCCGGCACGGAGGTCGAGGTCGTCCTGCTCGGCTGACCGGTCCGGGGAGCGGGCCGCCCACCTCTGCCGAACCGCCGGGGGTGGCGTACCGTGTCGCGCACGAACAGGCCGCGCGCCGCACCGCGACGGGCCCCGACCGGGAGCGCCACACCACCATGACCACGCCGCAGGACCGACTGACCCACATCGACGAGGCGGGGGCAGCCCGCATGGTCGACGTCTCCGGGAAGGACGTGACCGCGCGCACCGCCCGCGCCAGCGGCCGGGTCCTGGTCTCGCCGCAGGTGGTCGAACTGCTGCGTGGCGAGGGCATGCCCAAGGGCGATGCCCTCGCCACCGCGCGCATCGCCGGCATCATGGGCGCCAAACGCACTCCCGACCTCATCCCGCTCTGTCACCCGTTGTCAGTGGCCGGTGTCAAAGTGGATCTGTCGGTCGCGGACGACGCCGTGGAGATCCGGGCCACGGTGAAGACCACGGACCGTACGGGCGTCGAGATGGAGGCCCTCACCGCGGTCTCCGTCGCCGCGCTCACCGTGATCGACATGGTCAAGGCGGTCGACAAGGGGGCGGTCATCACGGACGTGCGTGTGGAGGAGAAGACGGGCGGTAAGTCGGGCGACTGGAGCCGGTCATGACAAGCGTCGGCCCCGCCCCCGTCGTGTCGTACCGCGCCCTCGTCGTGACCGCATCCAACCGGGCCGCCGCCGGGGTCTACGAGGACAAGGGCGGCCCCCTGATCGCCGAGGCGCTCGCGGGGTTCGGCTTCGCCGTCGACGGCCCTCAGGTCGTCCCGGACGGCGACCCCGTGGAGGCCGCGCTGCGGGCGGGCGTCGACACCGGGTACGACGTGATCGTGACCACCGGCGGTACGGGCATCTCGCCCACCGACCGCACCCCCGAGGCCACCCGCGCGGTCCTCGACCACGAGGTGCCCGGCATCCCCGAGGCGATCCGGGCGTACGGCCGGGACAAGGTGCCCACGGCGGCGCTCTCCCGGGGCCTCGCCGGAGTCGCGGGCCGGACCCTGATCGTCAACCTGCCGGGCTCCACCGGCGGCGTACGGGACGGCCTGGCCGTACTGGAACCGCTGCTGACCCACGCCGTCGACCAGCTCCGCGGTGGCGACCACCCCAGACCCAGCCACGGGGGTGCGAGCTGAACAGCCCATCCTGGCCAGTCGTGCTGGCGGACGGAGATGTCGTCCTCCGGCCCATAAGGATGCGCGACCAACGGGCCTGGCGCGAGGTCAACCGGCGCAACCGGGACTGGCTGCGCCCCTGGGAGGCGACCATTCCGCCGCCCACCCCCAGCGGGCCCATCGCACACCGGCCGACGTACCGTCAGATGGTCCGCCATCTGCGGGCGGAGGCGAACGCGGGCCGGATGCTGCCCTTCGTGATCGAGTACCAGGGGCGGCTCGTCGGGCAGTTGACGGTCGCCGGGATCACCTGGGGATCGATGTGCTCCGGGCACGTCGGCTACTGGGTCGACGAATCGGTCGCCGGTCGGGGCGTGATGCCGACGGCGGTGGCACTCGTCGTCGACCACTGCTTCCGGACCGTGGGGCTGCACCGCATCGAGGTCTGTATTCGCCCCGAGAACCGGCCCAGTCGGCGGGTCGTGGAGAAACTCGGATTCCGCGAGGAAGGCCTGCGTCCACGATATCTTCACATCGACGGCGCCTGGCGGGACCATCTCGTCTTCGCGCTCACCGCCGAAGAGGTCCCGGAGGGTCTGCTCGGCCGCTGGCGGCGGGACCAGCAGCAACGGACGCGAAACGCCGGCTCCGACGCGGGCAAGCCCGGACAGCCTCAATAAATGAAATGAGTGTTCGAAAAAAAGAGATCGCCCATGGGTCCACCATGGATCGACCGGCGATCGGGATGACCGAGTCGAAGCGTTCTCGGTGCGTTAATTTCCCTCCCGCAGCGGTCTGCTGATCGCATCGTTCACAAAAAAAGCTCGAAATATCAGCCAGATCGTGCGACACACCGGCTCAATTGGCAGATGGCCTCACGCAAACCCCTCTACCGTGTGAGGCGTGAGCAGCAGCGGCCTCATCTACGCAGTCATCGTCGGGGCCTGGGCCGCCTACTTGGTGCCGATGTGGCTCCGTAGGCAGGACGAGCTGAACGAAGCCCGTCCGACGGAACGCTTCAGCACCGCCATCCGGCTGCTTTCCGGACGGGCGGGCATGGAGCGCCGATACGCCAAGGACCTGCGGGCGCGCTCCGCCGAAGAGGGGGAGTTCCACGCCGACCCGGGCGACGTCACCGACTCGGTGGACGTCCGGGCCTTCGCCATGCCCCCGCAGCGGGAGCACACGAAGGCCCAACTGCCGGTGGAGCGGGGTGAGTCACCGCAGCAGTCGCAACAAAAACCGCAGCAGCAGGCGGGGAAACCGCAGCAGCAGGCGGCGCCCGGCGCCTCCTCCCGTGCCAAGCCCTCGGTCAAGCAGGCGAGGGCCGCGCGCAGGGACACCTCGCCGGAGGCCGTGGCGCGGGCCCGGCGCTCGAAGGTGCTCGCGCGCCGGCGGCGTACGACCGTGATGCTCTTCGTCGCCTTCACGCTCGGAGCGGTCGTCGCGGCGGTCGGCGGACTCGCCTTCCTGTGGGCGCCGGCCGTACCGGCGGTGCTGCTGAGCGCGTACATCGCGCATCTGCGCCGCCAGGAGCGGAAGCGGTTCGCGTACACGATGGACCGGCGGCAGGCCGAGGCGGCGGCGCAGCGACTGCGGGAGCGGCAGCCCCGGCGGCGGCCGGTGCCCGACGCGGCGGACGCCGACGAGCCGGAGGACGGGCCAGGGAACCCAGGGAACCCAGGGAACCCAGAGAACGACGAGGAGACCAGGCCCGACCTGACCGCGCTCGCGGCCGACCGGCGCGCCCTCGTCGAGCAGACCGACCACGCCGAGTGGGTCGACCAGCAGCGCGAGCGCCAGCGGCGGCCCGCTCAGGGCGACAGCTGGGACCCGGTCCCCGTGCCGCTCCCGACGTACGTCACCGCGCCGGTGGCGCCCCGGGCCACGTCCGGCGTCGACCTCGGCGCACCGGACGCGTGGAGCTCCGCGCGCTCCAGCGCCGCCGACCCGCACGCCTCGTCGAACGTGCCGGCGCGTGATCCGGAGCCCGAGCCGGAAGCCGCTGCCGATGAGCCTCCGGCTGCCGACGCCCCCGACGGCGGCCGCTCCGACGCCCGCCGCGCCAAGTCCGCCCGCCGCTCCCGCGAACGCGGCCGCACCCCGCTCTTCGACCAGTACGAGGACGGCGACCGCCCCCGGGCGGCCAACGAGTGACCTCCTCTGACCAGCCGGGGAGCCGGTCCGTGACCGCTCGGGAACGGATTTCCAAGCACCCGGACGGGGATGCTAGAGTTTCACTCGTTGCAAGGGCCTGTGGCGCAGTCCGGTAGCGCACCTCGTTCGCATCGAGGGGGCCAGGGGTTCAAATCCCCTCAGGTCCACGCAGCTCAGAGCCCCCAGTGGTGATCACCACTGGGGGCTCTGACGTGTTGTCAGGCGCTTGCCGCCGGTTCGGTGATCGCGTCGAAGTACGGCCAGCCGTCCAGCTCGACCGTGTGGGCCGAGGGGGCGCGGTCCAGGGACGGGGCGGCGGCGTCCAGGAGACGGCGGACCGTGCTGGGCTTGTAGAGGTTGAGGTAGGTGTGGTCCGGGAGGCGGACCAGGGCGCCGGCGTCGAAGTAGCAGTTCGAGACGGCGCGGTTCTCGGCCGGGGAGAAGCGCAGGACCAGACGGCGGCGTCGGGGGCCCTCCGGGTAGAGGGTCAGCTTCAGATGGCAGTGGTCGTAGGCGACGCGGGAGCGTTGGCGGACCGTCCAGTGCCAGGTCGTGTCGCCGACGACGAGGCGGCGCAGGCGGTGGTTTTTTCGCACGACGGAACCGTAGGCGGGCAACATCCTTGGGTGCCCGGGGATTTACGTGCCCCAGGAGTGCCCGGGGTCAGAGCGGCTTCGCGAAGCACAGGCTCAGTTCGTGGAAGCGGTAGTAGCCGAACTTGGCGCAGGGTTCGTAGCCGCTGGAGGTGTAGAGGGCGACGGCCTCGGGTTGCTTGGAGCCGGTTTCGAGGACCATGCGGGTACGGCCGGCCGTGCGGGCGTCCGACTCCAGTCGGGCGAGGATGCGGCGGGCCAGGCCCAGGCCGCGGGCCTCGGGGATGACGTACATGCGCTTGAGCTCGGCGTCACCGTCCAGATAGCCCTCGTCGCCCGCCTCCTGGGAGCGCCAGCCACCCGTGGCGAGCGGCCTGCCGTGCTCGTCGTACGCGATCAGGTACAGCCCGGCCGGCGGGGCGAAGTGCGCGGGGTCCACGAAGGTGGCGTCGCCGCCGTCGCCGTAGCGGACCTGGTACTCGACCTGGACCTCGGTGTCCAGCTTGACGGCGTCGGGGTGGTCGTACGGCACGGGGCGGATGAGCATGTGGTGAATCGTACACGTATGCGTATTCGCTGGTGTGATCCTGCTGTGATCCCATGGGATCTTCGTCGGAATCTGGACACTGTCCAAGGTGCGTCCAAGGTGCCGGTATCGTGCCCTGGTGCTGACAGTGACCACGGTGAATGTGAACGGGCTGCGTGCCGCCGCGAAAAAGGGCTTCGTGGAGTGGCTCGCCGAGACCCCCGCGGACGTGATCTGCCTGCAGGAGGTGCGGGCCGAACCGCAGCAGCTGCCCGAGGAGGTGCGGCAGCCCGACGGGTGGCATGTCGTGCACGCTCCGGCCGTCGCCAAGGGGCGCGCGGGCGTCTCGCTGTACAGCCGCCGCGAACCCGACCGGATCCAGGTCGGTTTCGGATCGGCCGAGTTCGACGGCAGTGGACGGTACGTCGAGGTCGATCTGCCCGGGGTGACCGTGGCCAGCCTCTATCTGCCCTCCGGCGAGGTCGGGACCGAGCGGCAGGACGAGAAGGTCCGGTTCATGGGGGAGTTCCTCGCCTATCTCAAGGGGCTGCGGGAGCGCGCCGCCGCCGACGGGCGTGAGGTCGTCGTGTGCGGCGACTGGAACATCGCCCACCGCGAGGCCGACCTCAAGAACTGGCGGGGGAACGTCAAGAACTCCGGGTTCCTGCCGGAGGAGCGGGAGTGGCTGGGACAGGTCTTCGACGCGGCGGACGGGGCGTACGTCGATGTCATGCGCGCCCTGCATCCCGACGTCGAGGGGCCCTACACCTGGTGGTCCTACCGCGGACGGGCCTTCGACAACGACAGCGGATGGCGCATCGACTACCAGGTCGCCACGGCCGGGCTGGCCGGCAAGGCGGTCAAAGGGTTTGTGGAGCGGGCGGCCACGCACGCGGAGCGGTGGTCGGACCATGCGCCGGTGACCGTCGTCTACGACCACTGACCCAGGCGGCGGTCCAGGGCCATCGACAGCTCCGCCTCCGCCACGCTCTTCGCGAGCGGACGCAACCGCCGCAGGTCCTCCGTCGTGCGTTCGCCCCGGGCGAGGATCAGATCGGTGAACAACTCCGCCAGGGCGTCGGCGTGTTCGCGTACGTGGCGGCCGGCCGCCAGGACGTCGGCGAGGGGGATGCCCGCGCGGACCAGGGCGGCCGAGGCGTCCAGCAGGCGGCGGCTGATGTGGATGATGTCGGCGCCGTCGGTGGCGACGTAGCCGAGGTCGAGGGCGGCGGCGAGGTTCTCCGAGGTCGCCTGGCCGCCGAAGTGGTCGGCGAGTGCCTCGGGGGTGAGGCGGACCGGGGTCTCCTCGGTGGGGGCGCCGAGGCCCAGCAGCTCGCCCACGTTGCGGCCGTGGTCGAAGGCCTCGGCCAGCTCGGCGATGCCGCTGAGGGTGTGGCCGCGTTCGAGGAGGGCCGCGATCGTACGGAGGCGGGCCAGGTGTGTGCCGTCGTACCAGGCGATACGGCCCTCGCGGCGGGGCGGCGGGATCAGTTTGCGCTCCCGGTAGAAGCGCAGGGTGCGTACGGTGATGCCGGCCTCCCTGGCCAGCTCCTCCATGCGGTACTCGCGTCGCTCGCCGTCTTCTGCCACGGCGGAAGCCTATGTTGTACCGCCGGTAACTTCAGTCTCCCCCGACCCCTACCCATCGGTACGGCCCTGCCCTACGCTCCCACTGCGCCAGTGATTACTGGCGTGGACATGAGGCGTGACCGTGGTACGACCGAATGACGCGACGAGGCGTGGAGGTGCCGGGATGACCGGACGCGAGCAGGAGCCTGAGGATGTGCAGGGGCCTGAGGGCGTACCCGAACGCGAGCACGTACGGGTGGCGGTGATCGGGTCCGGTTTCGGCGGGCTCGGAGCGGCCGTACGGCTGCGGCGCGAAGGCATCACCGACTTCGTTGTCCTGGAGCGGGCCGGTTCCGTCGGCGGCACCTGGCGGGACAACGAGTACCCGGGGTGTGCCTGTGACGTGCCGTCCCATCTCTACTCGTTCTCGTTCGCGCCCAACCCCGACTGGCCGCGCACCTTCTCCGGGCAGGCGCACATCCGGGCGTATCTGGAGCAGGTGGCGGACGCCTTCCGGCTCCGGCCGCACATCCGGCTCAACTCCGAGGTCCAGCGGATGACCTGGGACGGGGAGCGGCTGTGCTGGGAGATCGAGACCAGCGGCGGGCGGCTCCGCGCCGACTTCGTCGTCTCCGCCACCGGGCCGCTCTCCGACCCGAGGATCCCGGCCGAGCTGCCGGGGCTCGACTCCTTCCCCGGCAAGGTGTTCCACTCCGCCCGCTGGGACCACGGCTACGACCTGCGCGGCAAGCGGGTCGCGATGATCGGGACGGGGGCGTCGGCGATCCAGATCGTGCCGGCGATCCAGCCCGAGGTCGGCCGGCTGACCCTCTTCCAGCGGACCCCGCCGTGGGTGCTGCCCCGAGTCGACCGGGACATCAGCGGCGTCGAGCGGTGGCTGCACCGGCGGCTGCCCGTCACCGCGAAGGCCCGGCGCGGACTGCTGTGGGGCATCCGGGAGTTGCAGGTCCAGGCCTTCACCAAGCACCCGAACGAACTGGGCCTGTTGGAAGGGCTGGCCAAGCGGCACATGGCCCGGGCCGTCGAGGACCCGGCGCTGCGGGCCAGGCTCACGCCCGACTACCGCATCGGCTGCAAGCGGATCCTGCTGTCGAACACGTACTACCCGGCGCTCACCAGGCCGAACGTCGACGTGGTCGCCTCGGGACTGGCCGGGGTCGACGGCTCCACGCTCGTCGCCGCCGACGGGAGCACCGCGGAGGTCGACGCGATCGTCTTCGGCACCGGCTTCCATGTCACCGACCTGCCCATCGCCGACCGGGTCGTGGGCGCCGAGGGCAGGACGCTCGCGCAGGCCTGGACGGACAGCGGCATGAAGTCGCTGCGCGGGGCCTCCGCCGCCGGCTTCCCGAACTGGATGACGATCATCGGGCCCAACACCGGCCTCGGGAACTCCAGCATGATCCTGATCATCGAGTCCCAGCTGAATTACATGGCCGACTTCGTACGGCAGTTGGACGTCCTCGGTGGCCGCGTCGCGCTCGACGCCCGCCCCGAGGCCGTACGCGCCTGGAACCACCGGGTCCAGGAGCGGATGAAGCGCACGGTCTGGAACACCGGCGGCTGCACCAGCTGGTACCTCGACGCGCACGGCCGCAACACGACCATCTGGCCGGGGACGACGTCGGAGTTCCGCGGCGCCACACGGCGGGTCGATCTGAGTGAGTACCGTGTGCTGCGGCCACCGAGTGCTCCGGCCGCTGTCAAGTCCCGTACGACCGACAAGGTGGAGGCCGGAGCGTGACCCGACTGATGCACGTGAAGCGTGGCCCGTACGCCCCGCCCGTCCCTGTACGGGAGTTGACGGCCGTGTCAGCCGACGGGGCCCGGCTGCACGTCGAGGTGCATGGGCCCGAGGGTTCACCCACTGTGGTGTTGGTGCACGGCTGGACCTGTTCGACCGCTTACTGGGCGGCGCAGATACGGGACCTCGCCGTCGACCACCGGGTCATCGCCTACGACCAGCGCGGCCACGGACGCAGTCCCGCCTCCGCCGCCTGTACCACGGACGCCCTCGCCGACGACCTGGAGGCGGTGCTCGCGGCGACGCTCGCGCCGGGCGAGAAGGCGGTGCTGGCCGGGCACTCCATGGGCGGGATGACGCTGATGGCGGCCTCGGCGCGGGCCGGCTTCCGGGAGCACGCGGCGGCGGTACTGCTGTGCAGCACGGGCAGTTCGCGTCTGGTCGCCGAGGCGCTCGTCGTACCCGGGCGGCCCGGTCGGGTACGCACCTGGCTCACCCGGAAGATCCTCGGGTCGCGGGCGCCGCTCGGGCCGGTCACGCCGGTCGCCCGGCGGATCCTCAAGTACGCGACCATGGGCCCCGGTTCGGCTCCGGTGATGGTCGAGGCGTGCGCGCGGATCGTGCACGCCTGTCCCACGCGGGTGCGGTACGCCTGGTCGCACGTCCTCGACTCGCTCGATCTCGACCACGGTGTGCGGGAGTTGACGGTGCCCACGGCCGTCGTCGTCGGCACGGCGGACCGGATGACGCCGCCCGTGCACGCGCGGGCGCTGGCCGCCGCGCTGCCGGACTGTGTGGGGGTGACCGAGCTGACGGGTGTCGGGCACATGGCGCCGGTGGAGGCGCCGGACGTGGTCACCGCGCGGATACGCGGGCTCGCGGCGGAGTACGTACGGACGCAGCGGGACGAGTTGCGGGACGAGTTGGAGGAGGCGGGGGCATGAGCAGGGGCAATGTGCTGGAGGGGCGGGTCGCGGTCGTCACCGGGGCCGCGCGGGGTGTCGGGGAACTCCTGGCCCGGAAGCTCTCCGTGCGGGGGGTGAAGGTCGCGCTCGTCGGGCTGGAGCCGGACGAACTCAAGCGGGTGTCGGAGCGGTTGTACGGCGAGAGCGCGTACTGGCACGCCGACGTCACCGACCACGAGGCCATGGCCCGGGTCGCCGAGGAGGTCAAGGAGCGCTTCGGGCGGGTCGACATCGTCGTCGCCAACGCCGGTGTGGCGATCGGTGGTCCGCTCGTGGACTCCGATCCGGACGCCTGGCGGCGGGTGATCGAGGTCAACCTCGTCGGGTCCGCGGTGACCGGGAGGGTGTTCCTGCCGGCGCTGATCGAGAGCCGGGGGTACTTGTTGCAGATCGCCTCCCTCGCCGCGATCACTCCGGCGCCGATGATGACCGCGTACTGCGCGTCCAAGTCGGGTGTCGAGGCGTACGCGCACTGCCTGCGGGCCGAGGTCGGGCACAAGGGGGTCGCGGTCGGGGTCGGGTATCTGTCCTGGACCGACACGGACATGGTGCGCGGGGCCGATCAGGACGACGGGATGCGGGTGTTGCGGCAGCGGTTGCCCGGGCCCGCGGGGAAGACGTATCCACTGGGGCCGGCCGTCGACCGGATCGTCGCCGGGATCGAGCGGCGGGCCGGGCATGTGTACGGGCAGTGGTGGCTGCGGGGGATGCAGGGCGTGCGGGGGTATCTGCCGGGGATCATCGGGACGTTCGCTCCGCGGGAAGTGCGGCGCGTCGAGGGGCGGTTGAGTGGGGTGCGTAGAGGGCTTGTGGGGGCCGGTGGGGCTGCGGATGAGCGGGAGCGAAGGGGCGCTGTCGATGTCGATGTCGATGTCGCTGTGCCTGTGGATGTGACTGAGCGTGAGTGATCGACATGCGTGCGTAGTTGGCCCGTGTTTGTCTGGTGGAGGCCCGATCCCCTCACCCAATACGGGAGTGAAACCACATGGGCATGAAGGACCAGTTCCAGGACAAGGCCGAGCAGCTTCGGCAGCAGCAGGCGAAGCGGAAGGCCGGGCAGGCCGGGCAGTCGCCCGAGGAGTCGCGTGGGCGTTCCCAGGCGGAGCGGGAGCGGCGCGAGCGCCAGGGCGGGCAGCAGGGTGGGCAGCGGCGGCAGCCGGAGACCGAGCGTGAGCGGGAGCAGCGTGAGGCCGAGGAGCGGTTGCAGCAGGACTACGACATCTAGGTCGGCTTCGCCGCGGTAGCGCTGCGCTGGCTGGTGTGGAGTGGGGTGCCCTTGGTTGTGAGGGTGCCCCACTCTTTTGTTGAGCTCTTGGCCGCCTGATGGTTCGGGGGGATTCGTTGTTCGGCGGGTGCGGGTTCGTTGTGGCTTGTCGCGCAGTTCCCCGCGCCCCTTACGCCGGGGTCCGGGGTGGGAGGGTGGGGCGGGTGCGGGTGGGGACGTTTGTGTAGTCGGGGGGTGTGGCCGCCGGCGTGGTGGCCAGGAGGTTCATTGCCAGGGTCACCGCTGCTTGGAGTTGGGGGTGGCGGCCTTCTGCCCAGTCCAGGGGGGTGCGGTCGATCTCCAGGTCGGGGGTTACGCCCTGGTTCTCGACGGACCAGCCGTAGGCGTCGAACCAGGCGGCGTTCATGGGGACCGTGATGACGGTGCCGTCGCCGAGTTGGTGGCGGCCGGTCATGCCGACCACTCCGCCCCAGGTGCGCAGGCCCACCACCGGGCCGAGCTCGAGGAGTTTGAAGGCTGCCGTGATCATGTCGCCGTCCGACGACGTCGCCTCGTCGGTCAGGGCGACCACGGGGCCTCGGGGGGCCCTGGAGGCGTAGGACACCGGCTGGGCGTTGCGGGTGAGGTCCCAGCCGAGGATCGTGCGGGTGAGTTTCTCCACGACCAGTTCGCTGATGTGTCCGCCCGCGTTGCCGCGTACGTCGACGATCAGGGCGGGGCGGGACACCTCCATGCGCAGGTCGCGGTTGAACTGGGCCCAGCCCGAGCCGCCCATGTCGGGGATGTGGAGGTAGCCGCAGTGGCCGCCGCTCAGTTCGCGGACGACTTCGCGGCGTTTGACCACCCAGTCCTGGTAGCGCAGAGGCCGTTCGTCGAGGAGGGGGACGACGGCGACACGACGGGAACCGCCTTCGCCCGCCGGGGGTTCGAACGTCAGCTCCACCGTCAGACCGCCCGCGCCCGCGAGGAGCGGATACGGCCCCGTCGTCGGGTCCACCGGGCGGCCGTCGACATGGGTGAGTACCGCGCCCTCCCTGATTCCCGTGCCGGCCAGCGGTGAGCGGGCCTTGGAGTCGGAGGAGTCGCCGGGGAGGACGCGGCGGATCATCCACCCCTCGTCCCTGTGGACGAAGTTGGCGCCCAGCAGGCCCTGGCGGCGCTGGTAGTGGGGCGGGCCCTCGTTGCGGCGGGCGGGGGAGACGTACGCGTGGGAGGTGCCCAGTTCGCCGAGGACCTCGCGGAGCAGATCCGCGAACTCGTCGGGGGACGACACCCGTTCCACCAGCGGGCGGTACTGGTCGAGGACGCCGTCCCAGTCGATGCCGCTCATGCCCGGGTCCCAGAAGTACGCGCGGATCAGGCGGCCGGCCTCGGCGTACGACTGGCGCCACTCCGCCGCCGGGTCGACCTCGTGGAAGATGCGGCGCAGGTCGATCCAGACGGTCGTATCGCCGTCCCCGGACTCGGTGGAGGGGACGGCTCGCAGGTCGCCCTCGTCGACGACCACGAGGCGTGAGCCGTCTCCGCTGACCGCGAACCAGTCGAGGTGGTCGACGAGTTCGGACCTCTTCGCCTTGGTGATGTTGAAGTATTCGAGGGTCGGGCGGCCTGTCAGGTCGTCCGGGTTGGCGAAGGTCTCGCCCAGCGCGCCGGAGATCGGCCAGCGCAGCCAGACCAGACCGCCGCCCGCGACCGGATGCAGCGCCGAGTACTTGGAGGCGGTGACCGGGAAGGGGGTGACCCGGTTCTCCAGACCCTCGATCTCGACCGTCACCGCGCCGCCGGTGTCCTCCTCCTCCGTCGGGTCCATGCCCCCGGCCACCGGGCGGCCGTCCGGGTTCAGGGCGAAGGGGGAGGGGGTGGCCGAGGAGAGCGGGGCGAGGTAGGGGCGGCAGCCGAGCGGGAAGGAGAGGTCGCCCGTGTGGACGTCGTAGACCGGGTCGAAGCCGCGCCAGGAGAGGAAGGCGAGGTAGCGGCCGTCGCTGGTGAACACCGGGTTCTCGTCCTCGAAGCGGCCGTTGGTGACGTCGACGATGTAACGGTCCTTTATCCGCGCCATCTTGATCTGGCGGAGCGTGCGGCCGATGCCCGGGTGCGACCAGGTCAGCCAGGCGCCGTCCGGGGAGAAGGCCAGGTCGCGGACGGGGCCGTTGACGGAGGTGATGAGTTCGGTGACTTCGGGGCCCGTTTCCTGGACCGCTTCTTCCTTCGGTGTTTCGTCGGGTTCTTCGCCCGCTTCTTCGCGCGCTTCTTCTCTCGGTTCTTCGCCCGCTTCTTCGCGCGCTTCTTCACCCGCTTCTTCGCCCGCTTCTTCGCTCGGCTCCTGCGGCACGTCGACGAGGAGCAGGCGGCCGTCGTTCGAGGCGATGGCGAGGCGTTCGCCCTGCGGGTCCGTGACCATTTCCAGTACGCGGCCCAGCAGGCCGGAGGCGAGGCGGCGGGGTGGGCGGGCGCCGGTGGCCCGGGGGAGGTGGGCGATCTCGATCGCGTCCTCGCCCTCCGCGTCCGTCACGTACGCCACCTGACCGCCGGAGCCGAGCATCTCGGGCAGCCGGACGCGTACGCCGGGGGTGTCGGTGAGGGTCCGGGCGGGGCCGTCGCGGTGGGTCAGCCAGTACAGGCTGCCGCGTACGACGACCGCGCTCGCCCGGCCCGTGTCGTCGACCGAGATGCCGTCGACGTGCTGCGCGGCCGGCACCTGGTACGGCCGTCGGCCGGTGCGCGACCCGCCGAGCCGTACATCGAGTCGGCGGGGGAGCGAGGCCGGGGAGGGGTCGTCCACGATCCACAGGTCGCCCGCGCACTGGTACACCACCCGCGTGCCGTCGCTCGCCGCATGCCGGGCGTAGAAGGCGTCGTGGTCGGTGTGGCGGCGCAGGTCGGAGCCGTCGTACGCGCAGGAGTAGAGGTTGCCGACGCCCTCGTGGTCGGAGAGGAAGGCGATCCGGCCGCCCACGAACATGGGGGAGTGGAGGTGGCCGCCGAGGTCGTCCAGCAGCCGCTCGCCGTGCAGCCAGAGGCGGCCCATGGCGCCACCCCGGTAGCGCTTCCAGGAGGCCGGTTCGTGGGGTGGGGTGCCCGTGAGGAGCAGGGTCCTGCGCTCACCGTCGATCTCGGCGACCTGGATGTCGGAGACCGGGCCCCAGGGGAGCTTGCGGCCGGGGTCGCCGTCAGGGCGGACCTTGTACGCCCAGGTGAAGTGCGAGAAGGGCTCGCCGTGGGAGGCGACGGCCAGGATGTCCGAGTGGCCCTGCTCGTCGGGCGGGGTCCAACCGCGGACCGCCGTGTCGGGGCTGCCCCAGTGGGTGAGCCGGCGGGCGGGGCGGCCGCCGTCCACCGGGGCCAGATGGATCTCCGGGACGATGCTGCGCCAGCTCGTGTACGCGATGTGCCGGCCGTCGGGCGAGAAGCGCGGGGTGGTGACCTTCGTACGGTCGACGGTGAGCCGCCAGGCCCGGTCCGAGCCGTCGAGCCGGGTCAGCCAGAGGTCGTCCTCGGCGACGAAGCAGAGGAGGTCGCCGCTGAGGTGGGGGAAGCGGAGGTAGCCGGGGGCGTCCAGGCCGCTCTCGTGCTCGTAGGAGTCGCTCACCTCCCCATGCTTTTCCGGGTGGGGGGACGCGGCAACTTGTGCGAACGGATGACCAAGGGCTCGTGATCCAGGGCTCGTGATCCAGGGCTCGTGATCCAGGGCTCGTGATCCAGGGCTCGTGATCCAGGGCTCGTACGAAACGGTTTCGTTTTCCTGGGTCTCGGGGTATCTTCGTAAGTGTACGAAACCGTTTCGTTCGTAAGCGGGGTTGTTCGGCCCGTGCCATGGTGTGCGCGGCCGGTAGCCTTGTCGTCTCGAACGTGCAGCCGGAGTAAGGGGAGTGGGATGACTGAGACCGCGACGGTGCGCCGCAGTCGACTTACGCCCGAGCGTGAGGCCGAGCTCTACGCGGCCGTCCTCGACCTGCTCCGGGAGGTCGGCTACGACGCCCTGACCATGGACGCCGTGGCCGCACGCACCCGGTCCAGCAAGGCCACGCTCTACCGCCAGTGGGGCGGCAAGGCCGAGCTGGTGGCGAAGGCGATGCGGAGCAACAAGCCGCACACCAACATCGCCGACGTCGACACCGGATCCCTGCGGGGTGATCTGCACACCCTGGTGAGTAGTACCGATGACTCCGCCATGGAACAGAACAACGCGCTGATGCGGGGTCTGGCCATGGCGGTCCACAGCAATCCCGACCTGTTGAAGGCCTTCCGTGAGCTGATCATCGAGCCGGAGATGATGGAGATCCGCCGAGTGGTGCAGCGCGCCGTCGACCGGGGTGAGGTCCGTCAGGACAACCCCGCCGTCGAGTATGTGCTGCACATGTTCGTCGGCGCCTTCGTCGCACGGGGCATGATCGACGATCAGCCGCCGACGCAGAGCTTCCTCCGTTCGTACCTGGACGCCGTGGTCCTCCCTGCCCTCGGCGTGTCCACCACCCCGTAATTTCCCCGCAGTTGGCAAGTACCCGCACCTGACGCCACCTCCCCCAGCCCTCGGCTCCGCTCGGGCCGGGGGACCCCCATCGTCGTCGGGCTGATCACCCCTGCCTCTCTTTCCCATCCCCGCCTTCGGCATGGGCTGATCCGTCCTGCCCTCCTGCACGTCCACGACCTGAACGGGAGTACGCCCCGTGGCCACATTCCTCTACAAACTGGGCCGTCTCGCCTTCCGGCGACGACACTTCGTCGCCCTCCTCTGGGTGGCGCTGCTGACGCTCGCGGGCGTCGGCGCCGCCACCGCGCCCTCTGCGGGCTCGACCTCCTTCTCCATCCCCGGCACCGAGGCGCAGAAGGCCTTCGACCTGCTGGACGAGCGCTTCCCCGGCAGGGGCGCCGACGGCGGCACCGCCCGGGTCGTCTTCAAGGCCCCCGAGGGCGAGAAGATGACCGACGCCGCCAACAAGGCGACGGTCGAGGAGACTGTCAAGGAGCTGGGCACCGGCTCCGAGGTCGCCTCCGTCACCGACCCGTACCAGACGCGGGCCGTCTCCCAGGACGGCACGGTCGCCTACCTGCAGGTGAGTTACGACGTCCCCGGCATGGAGCTGAAGGAGTCGTCGCGGGAGGCCCTGGAGGAGGCCGTGCAGCACGCGCGGGACGACGGACTGACCGTCGACGCCGGCGGTGACGCGCTCCAGGCGGCGGCGGAGGCCGGGGTCGGCGAGATCATCGGTATCGCCATCGCCGCGGTCGTCCTCGTGATCACCCTGGGCTCGCTGGTCGCGGCCGGACTGCCGCTGCTGACGGCGATCATCGGCGTGGGCATCGGCGTCGCCACCATCACCGCCCTCGCCAACGCCCTGGATCTGGGCTCCACCACGTCCACGCTGGCGGCGATGCTCGGCCTCGCGGTCGGCATCGACTACGCCCTCTTCATCGTCTCCCGCTACCGGGCCGAACTGGCCGAGGGCCGCGACCGCGAGGAGGCGGTCGGACGGGCCACCGGCACAGCGGGCTCCGCGGTGGTCTTCGCCGGCCTGACGGTCGTGATCGCCCTGGCCGGCCTCTCGGTCGTCGGTGTCCCGATGCTGACCAAGATGGGCGTCGCGGCGGCGGGCACGGTCGTCATCGCCGTCCTGATCGCCCTGACCATGATCCCGGCCCTGCTCGGCTACGCGGGCAAGAAGGTCCAGCCGACGGGTGCGAAGAGCAAGCGGTTCGGGCGCGGCGGACGCGGGAAGGCGACGGCCCCGGAGAGCCAGGGGCAGCAGGGCCAGAAGCAGCGGGAGCAGCAGGCCAAGCCCAACATGGGCACGCGCTGGGCGAGCTTCGTCGTCCGTCGCCCCGTCGCCGTACTGCTCCTCGGCGTCGTCGGCCTCGGCGCCGTCGCCGTCCCGGCCACCTCGCTGGAACTGGGCCTGCCCGACGACGGCTCGCAGCCCACGTCCACCACGCAGCGCCGCGCCTACGACCTCCTGTCGGAGGGCTTCGGCCCCGGCTTCAACGGCCCCTTGATGGTCGTGGTCGACGCCGACGCCAGCGCCGACCCGCAGGCGGCCGCCACCAAGGTGGGCGACGAGATCAAGGGTCTGAAGGACGTCGTGACGGTGACCCCGGCGACGCCCAACAAGGCCGGGGACACGTTCATCATCACCGTCATCCCGGACTCCAAGCCCTCCTCGACGCAGACCGAGGACCTGGTCCACTCCATCCGTGACGCCGGCACCGACATCAAGGCCGACACGGACGCCGAGGTGCTGGTCACCGGCACCACGGCGATGAACATCGACTTCTCGCAGAAGATGAACGACGCGTTGATCCCGTACCTGGGTCTCGTCGTCGGCCTCGCCTTCCTCCTCCTCATCCTGGTCTTCCGCTCGATCCTGGTCCCCCTGAAGGCGGCCCTCGGCTTCCTGCTGAGCGTGCTCGCCGCGCTGGGCGCCGTCGTCGCGGTCTTCCAGTGGGGATGGCTGTCCGGCCTGATCGGCGTCGAGGAGACCGGCCCGATCATGTCGGTGATGCCGATCTTCCTGGTGGGCGTCGTGTTCGGCCTGGCGATGGACTACGAGGTCTTCCTCGTCACCCGCATGCGCGAGGCGTACGTCCACGGGGAGAAGCCCACCCAGGCCGTCGTGACCGGCTTCAGGCACGGCGCCCGAGTCGTGACGGCCGCGGCGATCATCATGATGGCGGTCTTCGCGGGCTTCATCACCTCCAGCGAGTCGATGGTGAAGATGATCGGCTTCGGCCTCGCGATCGCCGTCTTCTTCGACGCGTTCGTGGTCCGCATGGCCATCGTCCCCGCCGTACTCGCCCTCCTCGGCGACAAGGCCTGGTGGCTGCCGAAGTGGCTGGACCGCGCCCTGCCGAACGTCGACGTCGAGGGCGAGGGCCTGCGCACGCAGGACGACAAGCCCGAGAAGGCGGACGAAGCGGGTGAGGACAAGGAGCTGGTACGTGCCTGACGCGACCGTTTCCGGGTAGGACCGGCCGGTGAGGGCCCGTGGGGACGGGAGCCCTCACCGGCCTTCTGCGTGAAGTGAGGGACTTCCCGCCCGGCGGGCGTGTATGCCCCGCCCATCCGCCGGATAGGAAGTCCCCATGACTGGACTCGGTGCCGTGTTCCGCCCCCAACTGCCCCCCGAGCGCCTGCGCGAGGTCGCCCGCCTCGCGGACGAGTCGGGCCTGGAAGAACTCTGGCTGTGGGAGGACTGCTTCAGAGAAGGCGGCCTCTCGACGGCGGCCGCCGCCCTCGCCTGGACCGAACGGGTACGGATCGGCGTAGGCCTCCTGCCGGTCCCGCTCCGCAACGTCGCCATCACCGCGATGGAGGTGGCCACCCTCCACCGCATGTTCCCGGGCGGCCGCGCCATCGTCGGCGTCGGGCATGGCGTGCAGGACTGGATGGGCCAGGTGGGCGCGCGGGTCGAGTCCCCGCTGACCCTGCTCCGCGAACATCTGGCGGCGCTACGTGCCCTGCTGCGCGGCGAGCGGCTCACGGTCGACGGCCGGTACGTCAAGCTCGACGACGTCGCCTTGGACTGGCGCCCGGAGGCTGCCGTACCGGTACTCGCCGGTGCCACCGGTCCGCGTACGTTGCGCCTGTCAGGGGAGGCGGCGGACGGCACGATCCTGCACGCGGGGACTTCGCCGGATGGTGTGCGCAAGGCACGTCAACTGATCGACGAGGGCCGGGAGTCGGCCGGCCGCACCGACCCGCACGAGGTGGTCGTCTACCTCCTCACAGCCACCGGCCCGGACGCCGCGACCCGGCTGCGCGCCGAGTTGGTTGCCGAGGGGCTCGACTCCGTCCCGGATCTCGGCGTCGCCGGCGATGCCGGGGCTGTCGCCAAGGCCGTACAGCGGTTGGCCGAGGCCGGCGCGGACACGGTGATCCTTCAGCCGACGGGGGACGAGCCGGATCCTGAGGGGTTCGTGCGGTTTGCGGGGGAGGAGGTTCGGGGGTTGGTGGCTTGAGAGGGTGGGGGGTCGATGGGCTTGGGCGGTCTGGAGGGTGCGGGTGAGGTTGCTTTGGGCTCCTGCCGTCCCTCGGAGATCTGTCGGGCGAGTTCGTCGACGACCTGGGGGTCGGCGTTCTGGACATCCTCCTCCCCCAGCGCCTCGACGAGAGCCGGACGTACGACGTCGTACGGCTGCCCGCTGTACAAGGCCCGCGTCCGATCGACCGCCCGCTCCAGCTTCGCCAGATGCGCCCTGATCAGGGGCACGGCCTTTTCGTACTCGTTCGGGTCTGTGGGCGGCATGGCCGTAGCCGATCAGGCGGGGGCGGCGAGGTCAAGGAGTAGGTCAGATGCCGGTGAGGACGGTGCCTTTGCCGTTATGCGCAGTACGGCGAACGCTCGACGCGGTGCTCATGTCCCCCAACTCAGAATGCCAGACAGGTGATCTGGACGACGTAGACGCGTTCGCTGCGCACGACGACCTGGTACGTGAACATGCCGCCGGGGACGATGACGTCGCCACCCTCCGGGTCGATCCCCTCATGAGTTCGGCCATGGATGTGGAGGGCTTCGGCTGCTCTGACCAGTTCGTCTGCCTTTCTTTTCACCTGCGCCAGGAACTCAGCGGGAGCGGTGCGCGCGGCTTCCTCCGCGCCGAAGGCGTACTCCCACTTCCAGCTCACCCGCGGACTGCCTTCATGGCTTCGTCCAGTACGGCACTCAGCGCCCGTAGGGCATCCCGGGCGATGACCGGGTCCTCGTGTTCAAGGTTGCTCTTCGCGTTGCCGTAGCGGGCGGACAGATCGGGGCGGCGGGCGATTTCGATCTCCCTGGCCCAGATCAGAACCCAGCTCCGCACAGGGCTCAGGGACTGCCACTCCACAGCCTTGGCGAATGCTTCGTCCTTCTCCGCCTGCATTTCCGCCAGGCGATCGGGAGCGACGACGGCGAGAGCCGCGCGCAGGGCGTCAGGGGTCTGTTCGGGGCGGGGGATCAGCTCGTCTCCGTGGCCGGACCGTGTGCGCATGATGTCCTCCAGGGGTGCCCTGGGCAGGGTATCCGTCCTAGGCGGCCGCGCTCGGTACCGATGGTCTGCGCTCATGTCAGGCGGCTCCCTGAAGATCGGTCCGGCAGTCGCGGCAGCGGCCACCGGGTTGGGGTGTCCGGAATGCGCGGTCGCAGCCCTCGCACGATGTCTGGAAGGCGCGGTGGGGGCGGGCCGCTGCCGGCGATGACGCCACGGATGGTGGTGGGCTCTGGGGGGTCGGGGCCGGCAGGAGGGCTGTGAGGCGGTGGGTGAGGAAGGCGGCCGGGTGGTGGAGAGGCTCGGTGGGGAGGTTCGCGGTCAGGATGTTGCGTACGGATTCGGGGGCGGCGCCGCGTTCGAACCAGGCGGCGACGGCCGGGGCGAGTCGGCGAACGTCGCGTTCCGCGAGCAGGAGGCGGGGGTCGTCGCCGTGGAGGGAAGCGAGGAGGGTGGTGGCCCGCCGGTGGGCCTTCAGGTCGTGGACCTCGGGTTCGGGGAGGGGCGCGCGGGGTGGCTTGGGGGGTGCGGGGGGTTGATTGGGTTCGGGTGCCCGGGGGCGCACCGGGGCCGGTGGGGGTTCCGGGGGTGATGGCGGTTTGGGGACTGAGGCCCCGCTTTCGGGGACGGTGGGGCTTCGCCTCGGGCGAGGGGCCGTTCGGGGGTCGGGGAGGGCTTTGGCGGCGTGGCGAGGTACGTCGTACGACACCGCCTGGGTGATCACGCGGCCGTTGGGGAGGCGTTCTCGTGTGCGGGAGAGGTAGCCGTGGTGTTCCAGTTCGCGCAGCGCGGAGGCGATGCGGGTCTCGCCCTCGGGGAAGCGGTCGGCGAGCGTCTTGATCGTGACGACGGTGCCGCTCTTCACGGACTGGATGTGAACGGCGAGACCGATCGCGACCAGGCTCAATTGGCCGTGCTGGGCGAGGTGGTTGCCGACGACCGTGTAGTGCGAGGTGGGCCGGGACCTCATGTGGGTGATGCCGCGCGGATTCGGCGGCGGCGCGCACGGGGGCGCGCTAGGCTGCTGGGCATCCATCAGGGAAGGGCTGCTTCCTAGGTGGCCAGGCCCTCGATCGGGATCGCTAGTCCCGGCCGGGGGCCGAAGCATGTGTGCGGTTGTGTGTTGCCTGCCGGGTGAGCATAGGGCGACGAACACGTCGGAAATCCAGCCGAGTTGGCATATGTCACTCCATGGAGTGACGGCGGCCTGCGGGGAGGCTGGTGGGGTTTGGTCGGGTGGATTTCCCCCGGGATTTAAAAGCTTTTAGGCGCGTGACCGGCCGGGTCGCGGATCACCGGGTCGGGACTTTCCGCGACCCGGTTGTTCGGGCTTCGAGTGTGGTCAGCGCTCGGTGTCGGGCTGGTCGGCGTCGAGTACCTCGGAGATCGAGGTGGCGGTGATGGCGCGGGCGAACCAGCGGTCGAGGGTGTCGAGGTCGTCGCAGGATGTGATGCGGTGGCGGTCGGTGTCGGATACGGGGACGCCACGGCCGTCGAGGAGCATCAGGATGTCCTTGATCTTCGTCTTGACGATGCCCTCGGCCCGGCCCTCGGCCCGGATTTCCTGGGAGAGAGGTGACGTGAAGAAGGAGAGGTCGGTCACGAGGTTCCTCCACGTGTCGGCGGCCGGTGCGGTGCCCAGGCCCTGGGATGTCAGTTCTACGGTTACTGGCTCGTGGGCGGGCCGGTGCTGTTCTCGGTGCTGCGTATGGGCCGGACTCTGCTCGCCCACCTGGCCACGATGCTCGGTGCGCCTGCCGTGCTGTTTCTGATCGTGATGCTGTTGGCCGCGTCGTGACCGCTATCGACTCTCCTTGATCGCCTCGCAGAGCTGCCGTACCGCCTCACTCACCATGCCGTCGGCCAAGTTGCCGTAGCCGAGGACCAGGCCGTGATCGGTGTGGTCGTCGGTGGCGTGATAGGCCGCGAGGTCGGCTACGCGTACCGAGCGGGTGGCTGCCGCGGTGACCACGGCCGCGGGGTTCACCGTCGGGGGCAGGCGGAGGATGAGGTGGAGGCCGGCTGCGATGCCGGAGATCATGCCATCGCCCAGCTCGGCGGCCAGGGCCTGGACCAGGGTGTCGCGGCGGTTGCGGTAACGCTGGCGGCAGGCCCGCAGGTGGCGGTCGTACCCGCCGGATTCCAGCAGCGTGGCGAAGGCCAGTTGGTCGATCGTCGACGGCTGGGTCGCCGCCTGGTCGGTTTCGTGGAGGTGGTTGGTCCAGCGAGGTGGGGCGACGATCCAGCCGATGCCGAGGGCGGGGGAGAGGATCTTGCTGAGCGATTTGAAGAGGATGACCCGGGACGGGTCCATGCCCTGGATCGCCGCGACCGGGCGGCGGTCGTAACGGAACTCCGCGTCGTAGTCGTCTTCCAGTACGACGCCGTCCACCTGGCGGGCCCAGTGCAGCAGGGCGGCGCGTCGCTCGGGGACCAGGACCGTGCCGAGGGGGAACTGGTGCGCCGGGGTGGTCAGTACGGCCCGTAGGCCGACGTGTCCGGCCAGGTCGTCGGTGCGCAGGCCGCCTTCGTCCGTGCGGATGGGGACCGGGGTCAGGCCCGCGGCGCGGATGACATCGCGCAGGCGTGTCCAGCCGGGCTCCTCGCATCCGACCTCCGTGATGCCCTGGGCGCGCAGGGCGTGGCAGACGCGTCGTACTCCGTCCGTCACGCTCGTACACATCGTGATGTCCTGTGCGGTGACGGAGACGTCCCGGGAGCGGGCCAGGTACTCGACCAGCAGGCGTCTGAGGCGGACGTGACCGCCGGGCGGCGGGTAGTCGAACTCCGTGAACGCCGCCGTCGTCACCTGCGCGCGGACGGCGTCCGCCCAGCGGCGGCGGGGAAACGCCCGCAGGTCCGGCAGGCCCGGCGCGAGGTCGAAGCGGGCCTCGGGGGCGGAGTGTGTCGCACGGCGTCGGGCGTCGGCCTCGGGAGTGTTCGACCAGCGCACGCGGGTCGCGGAGCCCGTCCGGGCCTCCAGGTATCCCTCCGCCACGAGCTGGCTGTACGCCTCGGTCACCGCCCAGCGTGAACAGCCGAGTTCGGCGGCGAGTTGGCGGCTGGGGGGCAGGGCGGTGCCGACCTCGATACGACCCTCCCTGATCGCCCTGCGCAGCGCCCGCTTCACCCGCTCGTGCAGCGGTCCTCCGCCGGGTCGGTCGTCCAGGTGGAGCAGGAGATCTCCCGACAGATTGGTCGGTGGATTGGTCTGTGATTCCCGCATGGAATTGGACAGTAGCAGCGGGCCAATCCTCAGTAGCTTCGGTTCGGTAGGACCTGAACTGCGAGCGACAAGACCTGAGAAGGGGATGTCATGGCTACCGTGCGGCGTTCACTGTCGACCCGGGACCACCACCAGCTTTTCCGTGGTGTGTTCGACGAATGGCTCGGCAAGGCCGATGCCCTGTCGGCGCTGCCGGACGCGCCGGTCGTACCGGACGAGCCCCGGACAGCAGCCCCGGGCACCCGTGACCGTCTGACAAGGCACCCGTGGTGGATACCTGTCAAGCGCACAGGAATCGCTCACAGCATCACGCGCACACCATGACGGGAACGTTCGGAAAGCATCCCCATGTTCGCCCGCCGCCGCATGATCAGACTGCTGGCCGGCGCGAGCATGGCCCCGCTACCGGCGGAGAAAAACCTGTGGATCTTCGCGGCAACCTTTTCGGCCTCTCGGACCACTCAGTGTTGTCCGGCCGGGTGGTCCGGTAAGACGCAACGGCTGAAAGAGAGCACAGACATGCCCCTTGAACGAGAGCACGGACATGCCGCTGGCCCACCCGCGTCATCGGTGGCGTCCCGCGCCGGCGGCCACGCCCGCGATGGTCGCCCGAAGCATCGGGGCCGTCGGTTGCTCGCGCGTCGGGGTTTCTGGGCGGCCATCGGCACGGTCGTTGTGGCCGGCTCCGCTGTCGTGGTCAACCAGGCATCGGCGGAAACGCCCCTGGATCTGAAGAAGTGGTACGTGCTGGTCAACCGCAACAGCGGCAAGGTGCTGGACGACCGCGCCTTCGCCAAGAACGATGGCGCGGCGGTGGTGCAGTGGGCGCGCACCGGCGGGACCAACCAGCGGTGGCGCTTCATCAAATCGGGTGACGGGTACTACCGGCTGCAGAACCAGAACTCCGGCAAGGTCCTGGACGATTTCGGCTGGTCGAAGAAGGCCGGCTCAGCCATCGTGCAGTGGAAAGACCTGAACGCCACCAACCAGCAGTTCAAACTGGCCAAGTCGTCGGACGGCTACGTGCGTTTGGTCAATCGCTTCAGTGGCATGGCTGTGGGTGTCCAGAACGCCACCAAGGCCAACGGGGGCGACATCGTCCAGAACCGCGACCGGGGCCGCGCCAACCAGCAGTGGAAGCTCGTCGCGGCCGGTAGCGTCGGCGGCACCAAGAACCCCGGGAACTCCGGCACCACGCCCACGCCCAGCGCCAGCACTCCGGCGAGCCAGGCTCCGAGCCCGGCGTCGACGTCGGCGTCTCCGACCGCCACCAACGGCAGCTCGATGACCCGTTTCATGGGCAGCAACAAGGTGTTCATCGGCGGCTCGATGACTGAGGCCTCGGCGAACGCCGCGCCGTTCGACGCGCGATACGCCTATATACACAGCCAGCCCGCGCCCTCGGATGCCGCCTATACGGCATCGCGTTGCAAGGATGAGTGGTCGAACTGGTGGGGCTGCTGGGGCGGCAGCACCACGGCGCCCGGCCATCAGGTGACCTGGGGGGACGCCCAGGCGGCCAAGGCGACGTACCAGGGCAAGCCGCGTCCGCAGAAGTATCTGTGGACCTGGTACTCACTGCGCGACCTCGGGGACGCGGCAGGCGAGGGCGACGGCCCGGGCGAGGTCAAGGCCATCAACAGACGCGACCTGCTCACCCGGTACCTGAAGGACTACCGTTTCTTCCTCCAGAAGATCGGCAAGTCGCACGACATGATCGACCTTGAGCCCGACTTCTGGGGCTTCGCCCGGTCGCTCGGCAATCTGCACCAGGTTCCCGCGCAGGTCTCGGGCGCCAATCCGACGGATTGCGGATCGCACGAGAACAGCGCCGCCGGACTCGCCCGCTGCCTGGTTGACATGGCGCACAAGTACGCGCCGAACGCCGCCGTGGGGCTGCACCTTTCCTGCTTCGACTGGGAACACAACATCCAGAAGTGCGTCAAGGACTACGCGGACCTCGGGGCACGGAACGCCGACTTCCTGGTCACCGATGTGTCCGACCGCGACGCGGGCTGGTACGCACTGCCGGCCCACGGCAGCCGTGACACTTTCTGGAACGACCAGAAGGCCGCCGCCCACCTGAAGTTCTGGAAGACGATGGCCGAGTCCGTGGGCAAGCCGGTGGTCCTGTGGCAGATCCCCGTGGGCAATATGGCGCAGAACAACACGCCCGGCCATTTCAAGGACGACAAGGTGGACTGGTTCTTCGCCCACATGGACCAGGTGGCGGACGCCCACATCGCCGGCCTGCTGTTCGGGGCGGGGTGGACGGAGCAGACGACGCCCGAGACCGACGGCGGAAACCTGATCCGCAAGACGATCGCGTATCACAACTCGGGCGGTACAGCGCTCAGGTAGGCGGAGGCGTGAATGCGGCCCCAGCTCTTGGATGGGGCCGCATTCGTCCCCCTTCGTCGGGCTGAGGACTTCTCGGTCGGCGTCGGCCATGCAGATGGGTGTGGACGGATCAGCCGAGGTGCGCCGTGTCGCCCCACCGCGCCAGCCGCAGCCGCCCCCCGTCGCTGTCCCAGCGCGAGACCGAGGCGTTGGGGACAGGGGGCAGGTCGCCGGGGGACGTCGCGCCCAGCCCGGCCAGTACGAGCCGGACGGCGACGGCGATCGCGTCATGGGCGACCAGCAGTACGCGCCGTCCGGGGACGGCCCGGTCCAGCTCGGTGACGAGGTCCCGTACCCGCAGCACCACATCGGTCAGCGCCTCGCCGCCCGGCGGACGGTAGTACCAGTCGCCCAGCCGGGCGCGCCGCGCCGCCTCCTCGGGGGAGCGGGCCCGCAGTGCGCCCGGCGGGTGCATCTCGAAGATCCCCATCTCCCGGTCCCGCAACCGCTCGTCGACGAGGAGCGGAGGCGGGACCACACCGGGATGCCCGGCCATCGACTCCCAGGTCTGCCGGGCTCGTACGTACGGCGAACAGATCACCAGGTCGGGGCCGTTCGCGGAGCCGGAGCCGGAGCCGGAGCCGGAGCCGGAGCCGGAGCCGGAGCCGAAGCCGGCGAGCCAGCCTCCCAACGCCTCGGCCTGTCTGCGCCCCAGTGGCGACAGCGGCACATCACCGCCCCGGCCCGGCAACGGCACCGTCGAGCCGTTGCGCTCGGCCTCCTCGTAGGCGACGTTCGCGGTGCTCTGCCCGTGTCGCACCACCCACATCCGGGCGAGGGAACACGAGGGCACCAGCCCGGCCTCGGAAGTCATACGTGACAGCCTGCCCAGCGATCACGGACGGTACTCAGGACGGCAGGACGGCAGCACTCAGGACGGCAGGACGGCAGCACTCAGGACGGCAGGACGGCAGGACGGCAGCACTCAGCGCGCCACCGGCGCCCCCGTCGCCGTATACGTCCGCCGCAGGAACCGCATCAGCGCCTTCGTGTCGAACTGCATCACCTCGACACCCTGGGCGGAGTGGAACTCCATGACGGCCTGGACGCGACCGCAGGGCCAGATGCTCACGGGTCCGGCGCTGGAGGGGGCGCGCAGGCCGCGTTCGAGGAGGTCGCGGGGGAAGGTCCACTCGTGCGGGCCGGGGAGATCGACGTGGACGGCGGACGGGGCGTCGTCGGGGTCGTAGCGGAGGAGGACCGGCACGGTGTCCCGGTCCTCGGGGGAGTCGGTGACGACATGAGCCCGGGCGAACTGCTCCACGGTGACAGACATCGGTCGACTCCTCACGTCGAGTAACCGAAACGGAAGCTGTGAATCCACTGTCCACTGCCTCTCCAATGTCGCACATTTCGTGTGTCGCGCACTGGGGCAACCTCTTCGCTAATCGGCCCGTTCGCTAATCGGCCGAGAGACGCTCTTGCAAGAGGGTCGCAATAAGGCTCTATCATCGTAAGGTTCCAGCCATCCGCGTACCGAAGGCGAGCCCTCGTATGCACGTCCCCGACGGATTCATCAACGCCCCCGTCTCGGCGGTCGCCGGAGTCGTCGCCGCCGGTGCGGTCGCCGTCAGCCTGCGTGGGGCCCGGCGTGAGCTGGACGAGAGGACGGCGCCGCTCGCCGGGCTCGTCGCCGCGTTCATCTTCGCCGTGCAGATGCTGAACTTCCCCGTCGCCGCCGGGACCAGCGGACATCTGCTCGGCGGGGCGCTGGCCGCGATACTCGTGGGCCCCTACACAGGGGTCCTGTGCGTGTCCGTGGTGCTGCTGATGCAGGGCATCCTCTTCGCGGACGGCGGCCTCACCGCCCTCGGTGTGAACATCAGCATCATGGCGGTCGTGACGGTCGTCGTCGCGTACGCCGTGTTCCGGGGGCTCGTGAAGGTGCTGCCGAAGAAGCGGCCCTCCGTGACCGCCTCCGCCTTCGTCGCCGCCCTGATCTCCGTGCCCACCGCGGCCGCCGTCTTCACCCTGGCCTACGCGATCGGCGGCACCACCGACGTACCGATCGGCTCGGTCCTCACCGCCATGGTCGGCGTCCACACCCTCATCGGCATGGGCGAGGCCGCGATCACCGCCCTCACCGTCGGCGCCGTCATCGCCGTACGCCCGGATCTGGTGTACGGGGCCCGCGGCCTGACCGCTCCGCTGAAGCTCCGCGTGAACGGCGAGCTCGTCGACGCGCCCGCCGCCCAGCCGGAGCCGGTGGCCGTCGCCGCCGGCTCGCCCCGCAAGTTCGTCCTCGCCGGGCTCGGCGTCTCCCTCCTCCTCGCCGGCGTCGTCAGCTTCTACGCCTCCGCCGACCCGGACGGTCTGGAGAAGGTCGCCGCCGACAAGGGCATCGACGCCAAGGTCGAGGACCACGCCGCCGCGGACTCCCCGCTCGCCGACTACGGCGTCGAGGGCCTCACCAACGCCCGTCTCTCCGGCGGTCTCGCGGGCGTGATCGGTGTCGGCGTCACGGTCGTCGCCGGGACCGGTGTCTTCTGGGCCGTACGCAAGCGGCGTACCGGCGAGGACTGCTCCCCCACGTCCGTTCCCGAGAAGGTCTGACATGGGCGCCGGCCACGCCCACAAGCTCTACCGGCACGCGCACTCGCCCGTGCACGCCCTGCCGCCGCACACCAAACTCGCGGCCGTCTTCGCCTTCGTGGTGGTCGTGGTGTCGACGCCACGGGAGGCGATGTGGGCGTTCGGGCTGTACGCCGTGCTGCTCGGCGTGGTCGCGTCCGTGGCCCGCGTGCCCGCCGGGTTTGTGCTGCGGCGGCTGCTGATCGAGATCCCGTTCGTCGCGTTCGCCGTGCTGATGCCGTTCGTGGCGCAGGGCGAACGGGTCGAGGTTCTGGGGATGTCACTGAGCGTCAGCGGGCTGTGGGGCGCCTGGAACGTCCTCGCCAAGGGCACGCTCGGCGTCGCCGCCTCCGTCCTCCTCGCCGCCACCACCGAGCTGCGGGAGCTTCTGCTGGGCCTGCAACGGCTCAAACTCCCGCCGCTGCTCGTCCAGATCGCCTCCTTCATGATCCGGTACGGGGACGTCATCACCGAGGAGATGCGGCGGATGCGGATCGCGCGGGAGTCGCGTGGGTTCGAGGCGAGCGGCGTACGGCACTGGGGTGTGCTCGCCAAGTCCGCCGGGGCGCTCTTCATCCGCTCCTACGAGCGGGGCGAGCGCGTCCATCTGGCCATGATCAGCCGGGGGTACGCGGGCAGTATGCCCGTCATCGACGAGGTGACCGCGTCCCGGGCGCAGTGGTCGTACGCCTTCGTGCTCCCGTTCGCCGCGCTCGTCGTATGTCTGCTGGGATGGAAACTGTGACCACCTCCATGGACCCTGTGGGCTCCGCTACGGATACTGCGGCCCCGTCACTCGAAGTCGCCGGGCTCGCCTTCGCCTACCCCGACGGCCACCAGGCCCTCTTCGGCGTCGACTTCAGCATCGGCCGGGGCGAGCGGGTCGCGCTGCTCGGGCCGAACGGCGCCGGCAAAACCACCCTCGTGCTGCACCTCAACGGCATCCTCACCGGGGGCGCCGGGACCGTCACCGTCGCCGGACTGCCGGTCGGCAAGCGGCACATGGCCGAGATCCGGCGCAAGGTCGGCATCGTCTTCCAGGACCCCGACGACCAGCTCTTCATGCCGACGGTGCGCGAGGACGTCGCCTTCGGACCGGCCGCGGCGGGGATCAAGGGCGCCGAACTGGCGGCCCGGGTGGACAAGGCCCTCGAACAGGTCGGCATGGCGGAGTTCAAGGAACGGCCGCCGCACCACCTCTCCTTCGGCCAGCGGCGTCGCGTCGCCGTGGCCACCGTGCTCGCCATGGAGCCGGAGATCCTCGTCCTCGACGAGCCGTCCTCCAACCTCGACCCCGCCTCGCGGCGCGAACTCGCCGACATCCTGCGGTCGTTGGACGTCACCGTCCTCATGGTCACGCACGACCTGCCGTACGCCCTGGAGCTGTGCCCGCGTTCGCTGATCCTGAGCGAGGGGGTGATCGCGGCCGACGGGGCGACCGGCGCGCTGCTGGGGGACGACGAGTTGATGCGGGCCCACCGGCTGGAGCTGCCCTTCGGGTTCGACCCGCGATCCGTCCCGGCGGTCGAGCGGTGACCTTGGGTTACCTATGGTTGCTACCCCTCGGTAACCGGGGAGTTCCTACCGACCGGTATCTTGTGCGCGATGTATTCGTGCGCACTTGATATGGGGGAGGCCGCTTCATGACCGACGACGCCGCAGACGACACGGCCGCTGCTGACACTCGACCTACGAAGATCATGTACGTCGCCGAGGCCACCGCGCACGGCGGCCGGGACGGGTACATCACCAGCCAGGACGGTCAGATCGACCTCAAGGTCGCGATGCCACCCCAGCTGGGCGGCGACGGTGACGGCACCAATCCCGAGCAGCTGTTCGCCGCCGGGTACAGCTCCTGCTTCCACAACGCGCTCGTGCTCGTCGGCCGCCGTGAGGGCTACGACCTCACCGGCTCCACCGTCGCCGCCAAGGTCGGCATCGGCCCCAACAAGCAGCGTGGCTACGGCCTCGCGGTCGCCCTCAGCGTCTCCCTCCCGGTCGTCGACCAGGCCATCGCGACCAGGCTGGTGGACGCGGCCCACCAGGTCTGCCCGTACTCGAACGCGACCCGGAACAACATCGACGTCTCGATCCTGCTGGGCTGATCCTGCTGGGCTGATCCTGCCGGGCTGAGGAATCCCTGCCTTCGGCCGCGCGTTGCACCCATGGCCGTAAGCGGCGGTGGATGAACGAACAGGGAGCGCGGGCGTGGACGTGAACGGCGTGGTGGCCGAGGGCTTCGAGCCGGTCAGGGAGGCGTTCGTACGCAACTTCGACACGCTCGGCGAGCGGGGCGCGGCGGTCGTCGTCCACCGGCACGGCCGCAAGGTCGTCGACCTCTGGGCCGGCACCCAGGACGTCGACGGCACGGACGGGGACCAGCCCTGGCGGCACGGCACCGCCCAGATCATGCGCTCGGCCACGAAAGGCGTCGCCGCCGCCGTCCCGCTGATGCTGGCCGAGCGCGGCGAGCTGGACCTGGACGCGCCGGTGGGCCGGTACTGGCCGGAGTTCAAGGCGCACGGCAAGGACCGGGTGCTGGTGAGGCATGTGCTGAACCACCGGGCCGGGCTCCCGGTCCTCGACCGCCCTCTCACTCCCGACGAGGCGCTCGACCCGCGCCGGGGCCCCGAGGCCGTCGCCGCGCAGGCCCCCGCGTGGGAGCCCGGCACCGACCACGGCTACCACCCGCTGACGTACGGCTGGATGCTGGACGAGTTGGTGCGGCGCGTGACGGGCCGGGGCACGGGGGAGTGGATCGCGGCGGAGATCGCCGCCCCGCTGGGTCTCGACCTGTGGCTGGGGCTGCCGGAGGCCGTCGCGGCGGAGGGCAGGGTGGGGCGCGCGGGGCGTCTGGAGGCGGCGCCCGAGCCCGCCGGGGCGCTGCGCGTCCGCGCCAAGCGCTCCGTCACCGAGGCCTACGACAACCCCGACTCCCTCACCCGCCGCGCCTTCGCCGCGATCAGTCCGTTCCCCGAGCAGAACGACCCCGCGTACCGCGCGTCCGCCCTCCCCGCGACGAACGGCATCGCCACGGCGAACGGCCTGGCCCGCTTCTACGCGGCGCTGATCGGGGAGGTCGACGGGGTGAGGCTGTTCGGTCCGGCGACCATGGAGGCGGCCCGGGCGGAGGAGTCGGCGGGCCCCGACCGCACCCTCGTCATCAACACCCGCTTCGGCCTCGGCTACATGCTCCACGGCACCGCGTCACCTCTCCTGGCCCCCGGCTCCTTCGGCCACCCCGGCCGAGGCGGCCCCCTCGGCTTCGCCGACCCCGAGTCCGGCATCGCGTTCGCGTACATGACGAACGGCTACCGCAAAACGGTGACGGCGGACCCGAGGGCACAGGCGCTGGTACGGGCGGTACGAGGTGCGTTGCGCCCTTGACCGGGGGTCCGCCCGAGGCTTTTGAGGGGCGCGGCGAACTGCGCGAGCACCCGCGGAGCGAAGGGCACCCGGAGCCCGTGCCGGTCAGGGCGGGGTCTCCGGCGCGAGCAGGGTGCCGCTGCGCCCACCCGTGCCGCCCCAGCGGCACGATTGCCCGCAGCTACGACGGGTGGGTGGGCTGCCGCCCCGGCGGTGTGGCTGGCCGCGGCTGCGTCGGGTGGGAGGGCTGCTGCTCCAGTGGCACGACTGCCCGCAGCTGGGTTGGTGCGGCGGGCGGTCGTGACAGCCGGGACCTGACTCAGAGGGCTATCGGGTGGGACGTGCGGCCCGATGCCTCGTCTATTTCGTCGTGGGCCTTGGTGAGGAGCTTCATGGCGAGCTCGTTCAAGGCCCGGGCACCTGCTATTTCCTCGCCGACCCGGGGCTGATTCGAGTCGGTGTGGTGGCGGCTGGCGTAGCCGTTGGCCCGTACCTCTTTCCCGTCGGGGAGCCGTACGAGGGCCGCCGCCCGTGTGCGCTGATCGTCCTCCTGGAATTCCAGCTCTACATGCCATCCGACAGCGGTGTGCATCATGACGATCACCTCCGGAACCGCTGCTTCCAGAGTGCTCCTCCACGCCCGCCGATGCACGGCCTGAGCCGAACTGGCCCAGGAGAGAACCGGCTCCGCCGATCGCGATCGTCATGAAATGACAGTTGGGTCGCCGTAGCGCCGCGCCAGGGTGGCCCCTATCCGGTCCGCAGCATCAGCCCGATCCCCACCACCAGCAGCCCCGCCGCCACCATGCGTGGGGTCCCGAACCGCTCCTTGAAGAACACCGCCCCGATCGCCGCCCCGACGATGATCGACGACTCCCGCAGCGCCGCGATCGGCGCCAGTTCCGCCTTCGTCTGGGCCCACAGGACCCCGCCGTACGCGGCCACGGACAGCATGGCGCCCAGCAGACCCAGGCCGGCGTACGGGCGGAGCAGCGGGACCGTCTGCCCGCGCCAGCGCCAGATCGCGTACGCCGGGAGCACCACCCCCTGCACCGCCATCAGCCAGGCGATGTAGCCCAACGAGGACCCCGAGGCCCTTACGCCCAGGCCGTCCACCACCGTGTACGCCGCGATCGACAGGCCCGTGGCCAGCGCCGCCCCGATCGCCGCCCAGTGCGGCCGGCTTCCGCGCAGGCCCCACAGTGCGACCCCGGTCAGCCCGGCGCAGCTCAGCAGGATGCCGGCCGCCGCCCAGCCGTTCGGCACCTCATGTGCGAAGACGGCGGCGAGGACGGTGACGACGAGGGGGGCGGAGCCGCGTGCGAGCGGGTACGCCTGGCCGAAGTCGCCCAGCTTGAAGGACGTCATCAGCAGTACGTAGTAGAGGAGATGGATCACCACCGAGGCGATCAGGTACGGCCACGCGTCGGGATGCGGGACCGGTACGAACGGCAGCGCCGCGAAACCGATCAGCGCGCCGCCGCCGGATATCAGCGTGAAACCGACCAGCTTGTCCGTGATCTTGTGGGCTATCGCGTTCCAGCTGGCGTGGGTGACCGCGGCGAGCAGCACCGCCACGGTGACCAGCGGCGTCACACGCCGCCCTGCTCGCGCACGTCCACCAGGGTGGCGCCGGCGTGGGCGATCAGCGTCTTGGGGTCCATGGGGAAGACGGTGTACGGCGTGCCGGCCGCGGCCCAGACGATGGTGTGGTCGAGCAGGGAACGGTCGGCGAGTACGCGCGTCCTGGTCCGGTGCCCGAAGGGCGGGACGCCGCCGATGGCGTACCCCGTGGTCTCCCGTACGACGTCGGCCTTGGCCCGGGTGACCTTCTCAGCGCCCAGTTCCTGCCGGACCAGCTCTACGTCGACCCTGGACGCGCCGTCCATGAGGACCAGTACGGGAACGCCGTCCGCGGCGAAGATCAGGGACTTGCAGATCTCGCTCAGCTCGCAGCCGAGCGCTGCGGCGGCCTCGGCGGCGGTGCGGGTCGCTTCCGGGAAGCGGCGGATCTCGGCGTGCAGTTCGGCGAGGCCCAGCGTGGCGAGTGCCTCGGCGAAACGGGGGTGGGCTCCGGAACCGTCGGTGTCCTGCGCGGCGTTCGTCATGCGGGCACGCTAGCGGTGTGTGTACGGCCCACGCGACCAGATTGTCCCGCCCCCGCCGCCCCTACCCGTCTCATCCCCCAGGGGCTGCGCCTGCGCCCCTTCAACCCCCGCGAAAGAGCTCTGTCCAGTCGGTGCGTTGGCGACTGCGGGTGGGTGGGGGCTTGTCGCGCCCACGCGGCGGAGCCGCAGATGTCACAGCCCCGCGCCCCTTCAGGGGCGCGGGGAACTGCGCGAGCAACCAACGACAACCCGCACCCGCCATACAACCCGCACCCCCGAGCTCTTAGGCGAAGCGGGGTCGAAGGGGCAGCAGCCCCTGGGGATGGGACGGGTAGGGGCGGCGGGGGCGAGAAAGCTTCCAGGTACAGAGACGGCACTGGACCCGTGTGATCGGTTTCGTTGACGATCGGGGGATGACAGAGACTTCGCCGAGATCGGCAGAAAACGGCCGTGCCTTCTTGATTCTGCACGGCTGGCAGAATCATCGTCCCGTCGGTCACTGGCAGTACTGGCTCGCCGATCGCCTCACCGACCTGGGCCACGAGGTCGCGTACCCGCAGTTGCCGGAGCCGGACGACCCGGACCTGGAGCGCTGGCTGGCGGAACTGGACGCGCTGCTGGGGGAGTTGGCGGGAAGACGGGTCACCGTCGTCTGCCACAGCCTGGCCTGTCTGCTGTGGCTGCACGCGGTGGCCCGGGACGACGTACTGTCCGACCCCGTGGACCGGGTTCTTCTCGTCGCCCCGCCGTCCCCGGAGTTCGCCCGGGAGCACGAGGAGATCGCCGAGTTCGCCCCGCCGCCGCTCGCGCCCGAGCGGCTGGCCGCGGCCGCCTCGTACACCCGGCTCGTCAGCAGTGACAACGACCCGTACTGCCCACAGGGCGCGACCACGGCGTACGCCGAACCGCTCGCCCTGCCCGCCGACGTACTCACGGGCGAGGCCCACCTCAACCCCGACTCGGGCTACGGTTCCTGGCCGTCGATGCTCGACTGGTGCCTGGACCCGTCGCCGGAGTCGTACGAGAAGACGCCCCTCGCGCGCCGCTGAGCGTCAGCGGCGTCAGCTGCTGCCCGCCTTGAGCAGGGCCGCCACGATCGGGCCCGCCGACTCGCTGCCGTGACCGCCCTCCTGGACGACTCCGGCGGAGGCGAGGTCGCCCTTCCAGGCGGTGAACCAGCCGTTGGGCTGCTTCTGGCCGTCGACCTCGGCGGAGCCGGTCTTCGCGCCGTAGTCGGGGCCGAGGCCCGCCATCGCCTCGGCCGCCGTACCGGCCGCGGCGGTGTACTGGAGGAGTTCGCGGAGCTGGGCGCGGACGGTCTCGGACATGGGGCGGGACGCGGTGGCGAGGGTGCGGTTGTCGACCGACGGGGAGACGAGATACGGCTGCTTGAAGACGCCCGTCTTCGCGGTGGAGACGACCGAGGCCATGTTCAGGGGGTTCATCCGCACCCCGCCCTGACCGATGAGAGAGGCGGCCATCGGGGCGTCGCTCTGCACCGGCACCGCACCGTCGAAGCTGGACACCCCGATCGCCCAGTTGTTCAGGCCCAGGCCGAAGACCTGCTGGGCCTCCTGGGTCAGGGAGTTGTCGTCGAGCTTCTTCGCCTGGGAGATGAAGGCGGTGTTGCAGGAGCGGGCGAAGCTCGCCTTGAACGTACCGCCGGGGATCTGGAACTTGTCGTCGTTCTGGAACTTCCAGCCGCCGTACGACGAGAACTTGGGGCAGGGGTGGACCTTGTTCGCCGAGGCGAGGCCCTTGTCGATGAGGAGTGCGGAGGACACGATCTTCATTGTGGAGCCGGGGGCGAGGGAGCCCTGGAAGGCCACGTTGAAGCCGTGGTTGGAGTTCGCCACGGCGAGGATCTCGCCGGTCGAGGGGCGCATCAGGACGACCGAGGCCCGCTCGGTGGACGCCACCTGCTCCTCGGCGGCGGCCTGGAGGGACGGGCTGAGCGTGGTCTTCACCTCGCCCGGCGTGCCCTCGCTCAACTCCAGCAGCGTCTTGTCGGCGGCCTTCTGCTCTTCGGCCTTCTGCTCTTCCTTCCCATCCGTTTCGGATGCGGCGCGGACGACCCGGAGCTCTACGCCCGCCTTGCCACCCGCCTTCTCGCCGTACTTCTCCCTCAGGCCGTCCAACACCGTGCCGAGGGAGGGGTACTTCTTGGTCGTCAGCTCGTTGCCGTCCCGGTCGAGGGCCTTCACCGGGGGTGTGCCGGCCTCGCCGGTGACCAGCCGGTCGCCCTCGCCGAGGTCGGGGTGGACGACGGAGGGCTGCCAGCCGACGACCGGTTCGCCGTCCTTCTCGGCCCGTACGACGGTGAGGGAGGACTTGTAGGCGAGAGGCTTGCTCGTGCTCTTGTAGGAGACGGTGCCCTTCACCGAGAAGGCGAACTTGTCGCCCGTGCGCTTGCCGGGGGTGAGGGTGACGTCCTTGATGTGGGCGTCCTTGGTGAAGCCGGTGAGCGCGGTCTTCGCGGCCGCCGAGTCGTCCGTGGCGGCGGCGGCCTTGGCGACGGAGCCCTTCTGCCAGGCGGTGAGGAAGGTGGTGGCGGCCGTGCGGACCTCGGTGGCGGACAGGGGGCCGGTCTTCACGGCCTTGGCGTCGCCCGACGCGGAGCCGTCCTCGGCGGCGGCGCCGCCGCCGAACACCGCGTACACGGCGAACGCCCCGCCGCCGAGGGCCACGGCCGCCATTCCGCCCAGCACGACAGGGCGCCGCGCCGCCGCGGACCTCACGGCCTTGCGCTCGTCGACACGCCTTCTCTTACCCACGCTCCCGACCTTCCGCTGCCCCCGGCTGCCTCTCGTCTCTCAACAACGAGAACCACCACCCTAGGGCTCCGCACCAACATGGGTGACTTCCTTCAGTCTTGTCTCACAGTGCGGGCGGGGAGATGTGCGCCATATCGGGTGCGGGGTGCGGGGTGCGGGGTGCGGGGTGCGGGGTGCCGGGTGCGGGGTGCGGGGTGCCGGGTGCGGGGTGCGGGGTGCCGGGTGCGGTTGTCGGGCGACTGCGGGTGGGTGGGGGCTTGTCGCGCAGTTCCCCGCGTACCTGTTCGCCCAGGTCGGCATCGGGACGGGCACGGTGGAGTGGACGAGCAACTGCGGCAACTGCGCCACCGGCGTCGCCCTGTACGCGGTGAGCAAAGGAATGGTCCCGGGGGCCCCGCACGCCGGCGCCGTACCGGAGTCCCAGATCGCACGGCAACGCCAACCCAACTGGCCCCACGGTGCTGCAAGCAAGCCTGCGAGCTGACCATCACACGATCGAGTTAAGGCGGCCTCATGCGCACTCCTCGGCGAACAGTTGCCAACCCCTACAGCACTTCCCGAAACTCACCCACCCGCCCCGAGCACAGACACGACGATCGGCCCGGCGGCCTCACCTCCGCGTCCGCCCTTCTGAACCATGGCCGCGGCGGCCACATCCCCCCGGAAGCCGGTGAACCAACTGTCGGCGACCTCCCGCCCGTCGGCCTCCGCGGAGCCGGTCTTCGCTCCGATGTCGCCGCTCAACGGCCGCATGACCTCCGCCGCAGTCCCCTGTGTCGCGGTCAGCCTCATCATCTGTTTCAACTGCTGTGCGGTGCTCGCCTTCAAGCCCCTCGCGGTGGCCAGCTCACGATCGTCGAGCTCCGGCGAGACGAGGTACGGCTGCCGGAACGTGCCCGTGATCGCTGTGGCCGTCACCGACGCCATGTTCAGCGGGTTCATCTGGACGTCGCCCTGCCCGATCGCGTTGGCCGCGCGGTTCGGCCCGGTGGACGCCGGCACGCTGCCGTCGGTGGAGACGATCCCGGTCTTCCAGTCGCCCTTCCCGAGCCCGAAGCGTTCCTGGGCCTCCTGGGTCAGCGAGGAGTCGTCCATCGGCTCCTCGTCGATGAGCTTGATGAAGGCCGTGTTGCAGGACCGCATGAACGCGTTGGCAAGTGTGGCGTTCGACGACTCGTCGGCCGTCAGGCCCGGGAGGTTCTTGAAGGTCTGGCTCTTCCAGGTGGCCGTGTCGGGGCAGGGCGCGGGACCGTTCATGGAGGTCACGCCGTTGTCGATGAGCGTGGCGGCGGTGATGATCTTCATGGTGGAGCCGGGCGGGACCTGGCCCTCGAAAGCCGCGTTGAAGGCGTCCTCACGATGGTTGGCCACGGCCAGCACCTCGCCGGTGCTCGGCTTGACGGCGACGACGGACGACTCGGCGTACTGCTTGACCGCCTTCTCGGCCGCCGCCTGCACACCCGCGCTGATCGTCGTCTCCAGCCTGCCGGCCTTGCCCTCGGAGAGGGTCAGCAGGGGCGTGTCACCGGCGTTCGTGGCGGTGTGCCGGATCGCCAGCTCGATGCCGGCCGTGCCGCCCGCCTGGTCGCCGTAACGCTGACGCAGGGTGTCGAGGATCGGCCCGAGGGAGGGGTACTTCTCCTTGGTCAGCACCCTGCCGTCACGGTCCACGGCCACGATGGGCGGCGCATCCGCCTCCCCGGTGACCAACTCGTCCCCGTCCTTCAGCTCGGGGTGCACGACCGACGGCTCCCAGTCGACCAGCGCCTGCCCGGTCGTCTTCCCCCGCACCACGGTCAGTTCACTGTCGTACGCGAGCTTCTCGCTCTTCCCCTCGTACGACACGGTCGCCTCGACGGAGAACGGAACGGTCCGCCCGCCGGCCCCGGTCGGCTTCCCCGGCGTGATCTTCACGCCGTCGATGCGAGCGGTGTCGAGGTAGGACGTGAACAGCTTCCCCGCGACCTGGGCGTTGTTCGTGTACGACGACGCGGCGGCCGAATCCCCCTTCTCCCAGGCCGCGAAGAACTTCTCGGTGGTCTCCGCGACCTCGTCCCCACTGGGCGGCCCACTCCGCTTCTCCGTCCCCGTACCGCTCTCGTTGAGCGCCCCGAAGAAGTTGTACGCCCCGTAGCCCGCACCGCCCACCATCACGACGAACACCCCGCCGACTATGGCGACCTTGGCCCCCTGACGCATGACGCGATTCCTCCCCGTTTGCTGCACTTGTGGTGCCTTGCAACCGACTTCCCCGCGCTTTGAACGCGTTCAGAAACCGCTTGCTGGGGGCCTACTTTATGCGTCGGCCGTGACGGGCGGGGCGTGCGTGCCCTGATTGTTAGACCCAGGTGTCCAGCCACATGCGGGAGCGCCAGCTGTCGATGGGGATGGGCTGGGCGGTGTGGATGGGCCAGAAGTAGATGAAGTTCCAGGCGATGAGCAGGACGAGGACGCCGGCGCCGGCGGCGCCTGCCACGCGGCGGCGTTCTGTGGCGCCGGGAGGGCCGAGGACGGCGCCGATCAGCATGGCCACGGCCAGGCAGAGGAAGGGGAGGAAGACGACGGCGTAGAAGAAGAAGATCGTGCGTTCCTGGTAAATGAACCAGGGGAGGTAGCCGGCGGCGATGCCGCAGGCGATCGCGCCGGCGCGCCAGTCGCGGCGGAAGAACCAGCGCCACAGGACGTAGAGCAGGGCGAAGGCGGCGGCCCACCAGAGGAGGGGCGTGCCGATGGCGAGGACCTCGCGGGCGCACTTGTCGACCGTGTCGGCGGGGCAGCCGTCGTTGCCGGGCGACGGGGACTCGTAGAAGTACGAGACCGGGCGGCCGTCGACGATCCAGCTCCACGGGTTCGACTGATACGTGTGCGGCGAGGAGAGGCCGACGTGGAACTCGTAGACGGCGTGCTCGTAGTGCCACAGGCTGCGCAGCCAGTCCGGCAGCCAGGAGAACCAACCGCCCTTGCCCTCGGTCGCCGCCCAGTTGCGGTAGTAGCCGCCCGTGCCGTCGTCCGGGGAGAGGATCCAGCCGGTCCAGGAGGCCAGGTAGGTGACGATCACCACGGGGACCGTGGAGAGAAAGGCGAAACCCAGGTCACGCTGGAGCATCGCGATCAGCGGCTGGCGGGCACCGGCGACCTTGCGGGCCGAGTAGTCCCAGAGCACCGTCATGACGCCGAAGAACACCAGGAAGTACAGGGCGTTCCACTTGGTGCCGAAGGCCAGGCCCAGACAGAGCCCGGCCAGCAAGCGGTACGGGCGCAGGCCGAGGCGGGTCGTCTCGGCGATCAGGGGGTGTGGGCGTACGACTCCGTCGCCGTCCGGGGGCAGGGCCGCCGCCAGGCGTTCTCGCGCCTTGTCGCGGTCGATGACCAGACAGCCGAACGCCGCCAGCACGAAGAACATCAGCACCTGGTCCAGCAGTGCCGTGCGGCTCATCACGAAGTGCAGGCCGTCGACCGCCATCAGCGCGCCCGCCAGGCAGCCCAGGAACGTCGAGCGGAAGATCCGGCGGCCGATCCGGCAGAGGATCAGGACGGAGAGCGTGCCGAGCACGGCCGTCATGAAGCGCCAGCCGAACGGGTTGAACCCGAACATCAGCTCGCCCAGGCCGATGATGTACTTGCCGACGGGCGGATGCACGACGTACGCCGCTTCCGTCGGGATCGGTACGTTCCCGTTGTTCTGGAGGATCAGCTCGTTGGCGTTCTTGGCCCAGTTGACCTCGTACCCGCGGTGGACGATCGCCCACGCGTCCTTGGCGTAGTACGTCTCGTCGAATATCACCGCCTTCGGGCTGCTCAGGTTCCAGAACCGCATCACCCCGGCGACCAGCGTCACCAGCAGCGGACCGCCCCACGCCGACCAGCGCGTGATGCGTACGGCGAGGCCTTCGCGCACGCCGAGCGTCGCCCAGACGCCCGGACCGGGCCGGGTGTACGGGGGCACCAGACGGGCGCGGACGTCGCTTCTCGGCGACGCCGCGTAGCCGAAACGGCGCAGCCGCTGCTGCCACGACGGCCGAGGGTCGGTGCCCTGGCTTTGCCGGGTGTCCGTGGAGGGCGCGGTACTGGTCACCGCGCCATCGTAGGGAACGCGGCTGTGGGAGTGCCGTGCGTTCGGAATGTGGGCCCCGGCGCCCATCCTCGCAGGGGCTTCGCCCCCTGCGAGGATGAGGGGGTGACTGGAACCCTTGTTTTGGCAGGTACCCCCATCGGCGATGTCTCGGACGCGCCGCCTCGGCTTGTCGAGGAACTGGCCGGGGCGGATGTCATCGCGGCCGAGGACACTCGGCGGCTGCGGCGGCTCACGCAGGCGCTCGGAGTGCAGCCGGGTGGGCGTGTCGTGTCGTACTTCGAGGGGAATGAGGCGGCGCGTACGCCGGAGCTCGTCGAGGAGCTGGTGGGGGGTGCGCGGGTGTTGTTGGTCACGGACGCGGGGATGCCGTCGGTCTCCGACCCCGGGTACCGGCTGGTCGCGGCGGCCGTGGAGAAGGACATCCGGGTGACCGCCGTCCCGGGCCCGTCCGCCGTACTGACCGCGCTCGCGCTGTCCGGGCTGCCGGTCGACCGCTTCTGCTTCGAGGGGTTCCTGCCACGCAAGGCGGGGGAGCGGCTGGGGCGGCTGCGGGAGATCGCGGAAGAGCGCCGCACGCTCGTCTACTTCGAGGCTCCGCACCGGCTCGCCGTGACCCTCGAAGCGATGGCGTCGGTGTTCGGGGAGCAGCGCCGTGCGGCCGTCTGCCGCGAGCTGACGAAGACGTACGAGGAGGTCAAGCGGGGCCCTCTCGGGGAGTTGGCCGAGTGGGCCGCCGCCGGTGTTCGGGGGGAGATCACCGTGGTGGTGGAGGGTGCGCCGGAGAAGGCGCCCGAGGAATTCGACGCGGAGGAGCTGGTGCGGCGGGTGCGGGCGCGGGAGGACGCCGGGGAGCGGCGCAAGGAGGCGATCGCGGCGGTTGCCGTGGAGGCGGGGGTGCCGAAGAGGGAGGTCTTCGACGCGGTGGTGGCTTTTAAGCGGGGAGCCCCGTAGGGGTTGAGGATTCGTTGCCGGGTGCGGGTGGGTGGGGGCTGATCGCGCAGTTCCCCGCGCCCTTTAAAAGCCAGGGGGCACCCCCGAGTTTTTAGGGGCGCGGGGAACTGCGCGAGCAACCCACCACAACCCGCACCCGGCAACGAATCCTCAACCCCTACGGCGCGACCCGGCACCCACCCCATGCCCCGGTAAAGCAGCGCAAAGCACAGCCCTCGCACAGACGGCCTTCCCACAAGGGCAGCCCAAATCGGCTTCAACAGTAGGCAGGTTGGGTGCCATTCGGGCCGGCCGAGGCGTCCACTGGATGAAGAGGACGCGCTCGTCCTTGTCCAGCGGAACAAGAGGAGCTGGCTGGCATGACCGAGATCGCAGAGCGGGCCGTACTGCGGGACACCGCCACCGCCGTCGTTCACGAGTCGTATGCGTTCGCCTGCATGCGCTGCGGGCACGGCTGGGAGCAGTCGTTCGAGATAGAGCACCACAATGACGCCCAAGGACATGACGTCGTGACGTACGTGGCCGACGGCCGAGCCGTGCCGTCCCCGCTCTCCAGGCCCACCTGCCAGAACTGCGACGGTCATGTCGTACGGATCATGCGGGCGGGCCAGGTGTCGTCGGTGCAGGACGTCGAACGGCGACGGCACCTGCCGAAGCCCCGCGCGGTGGACGCCGCCGCACCGGACGCGACGGAGCCCCGGGAGCACCACCACTGGCACCTGTCCGACCTGCTGCACCCGTTCCACCGCAAGGCGAGCTGAGTCCTCCCCCTCCGCCGCCACCGAGGGCATGCCCCGTTCGTAGGATCGGGGCATGCCCTCGAACGACAAGAACGCCGCGCCGCCGCTCCCCGAACCCCTCCGGGTGCCCGTCGCCGACTCGCACACCCATCTGGACATGCAGTCCGGCACGGTCGGGGAGGGCCTCGCGAAGGCCGCCTCGGTGGGGGTGACGACGGTCGTGCAGGTCGGCTGCGACATCAAGGGCTCGCGGTGGGCCGCCGAGACGGCCGCCGCGTACGACGCCGTCCACGCGACTGTCGCGCTGCACCCCAACGAGGCCCCGCGGATCGTGCACGGGGACCCCGACGGCTGGTCGCGACAGGGAGCGCGGGCGGCGGGTGGGGACGCCGCGCTGGACGAGGCCCTCGCCGAGATCGACCGGCTGGCCGCGCTCCCGCAGGTCAAGGGCGTCGGGGAGACGGGGCTCGACTACTTCCGGACCGGGCCGGAGGGCAAGGCCGCCCAGGAGCGGTCGTTCCGCGCGCACATCGAGATCGCCAAGCGGCACGGCAAGGCGCTGGTCATCCACGACCGCGACGCCCACGACGACGTGTTGCGGATCCTGAAGGAGGAGGGCGCGCCCGAGCGGACCGTCTTCCACTGCTACTCCGGCGACGCCGACATGGCGGCGGTGTGCGCCGCGCACGGCTACTTCATGTCCTTCGCCGGGAACATGACCTTCAAGAACGCCCAGCCGCTGCGCGACGCCCTCGCCGTCGCCCCCCTCGAACTCGTCCTCGTCGAGACCGACGCGCCCTTCCTGACCCCGGCGCCGTACCGCGGACGGCCCAACGCGCCGTATCTCATTCCGATCACGGTTCGTGCCATGGCCGCGGTGCGGGGCATCGGCGAAGACGCGCTGGCGACGGCGATCGCGGCGAACACGGCGAGGGCGTTTGATTACTGACGGATCACGCTACGTCAGCCGTTCGGGGGGCGCGAAAAGCTGATCAGCGACCTCTTTCGCGACACTGCGTAACCACGTTGCTTGGGAGGGTGACCGCGGTCCGCTAGGTTCACGTCGCCCGCGGACCCGGAACCCCCTCTGGAGCGTGTCGTCGTGAGCAACGTGAAGCCGTCGTCGCAGCCCCCGCCGTACGCGACCCGCCAGACCTACGGGACATACGGGACCTGCGAGTTCTACACGACCTCCGGAGCTTACGAGAGCTTCGGGGCCTACGAGAGCCACAGTGCATACGAGGCATGCGACACCCAAGAGCCTTACGACGCGTACGAGGCATACGAGACGTTGCCGTACGGGATGTACGAGGACACGTACCGGCCCGCCTACGAGGCCGCCTCCGCGCCCGCGCCACCCGGACGTCCTCCCCGGCAGGCCGGTGGTCGGGCCGGTGCCCGGCGTGGCGTGCGGCGCAGACGGGCCGCAGAGCGGGCCACTCCGTTGCGGCGGCTGGTGCCGCAGGCGCTGGTCGTTGCGTTCCTCGCGGGCGGGACCTCCGCGTTCGTGGCGAAGGACAAGGCGATCGAGCTGACCGTCGACGGCAAGCCGCGCACGCTGCACACGTTCGCCGACGACGTCACCGAACTCCTCTCCGACCAAGGCGTCCCCTTCGGCGCCCATGACGTCGTCGCCCCCGCCCCGGGCACCGCGCTGACCAGCGGTGACGAGGTCGCCGTGCACTACGGTCGGCCCGTCGCCCTCACCCTCGACGGTCACCGGCGCAAGGTCTGGACGACCGCCCGTACGGTCGACGGGGCGCTCCGGCAGCTCGGGGTGCGTGCGGAGGGCGCGTACGTGTCGACTTCCCGCTCCCGGCGGATCGGGCGGGAGGGGCTGGAGCTGGACGTCCGTACGGAGCGGGCCGTCACGGTCATGGCGGACGGGCGGACCCGGACTATCCGCACCAACGCGGCGACCGTCCGGGAGGCCGTGGAGCAGGCCGGGATCACGCTGCGGGGGCAGGACACGACCTCCGTCGCGCAGTCGAGCTTCCCCCGGGACGGGCAGACCGTGACCGTGTTGCGGGTGACCGGGTCCAAGGAGGTTCGGGAGGAGCCGATTCCGTTCCGGGTGTGGCGGACCGAGGACGCTTCGCTGTTCCGGGGCACGGAGGTCGTCGAAAGGGCCGGGCGGCCGGGGGTGCGGCGGGTCACGTATGCGGTGCGGGCCGTCAACGGGGTCAAGGAGCGGCCGCGGCGGGTGCGGGCCGAGGTGGTGCGCGAGCCGCGGGACCAGATCGTGAAGGTGGGGATCAAGGCGATGCCGGCGTCCGTGCGGGGGGCCGATGGGCTGAACTGGGCGGGGCTGGCGGAGTGTGAGTCGGGTGGGCGGCCCGACGCGGTCGATCCCTCGGGGACGTATGGGGGGCTGTACCAATTCGACACCCGTACCTGGCAGAGCCTGGGGGGGCGGGGGCGGCCCCAGGACGCGTCGGCTGCCGAGCAGACGTTTCGGGCGAAGAAGCTGTACGTCCAGCGGGGGGCGAGTCCTTGGCCCCACTGCGGGGCCCGTCTCCGCAGCTGACGGGGCCGTGTTTCGCCCCCGGCCCCTGTACTGGGTTGCTCGCGCGGTTCCCCGCACCCCTTCAGGGGCGCGGGGAACCGCGCGACCATGCTGCCCGTACCCTTGTTGCCGTGACCAGCCCCGCCTCCGACGCCCTTCTGAGCCCCGCAGACGTCCGCGAACTCGCGGCGGCGCTCGGCGTACGCCCCACCAAACAGCGCGGCCAGAACTTCGTGATCGACGCGAACACGGTGCGGAGGATCGTGCGGACGGCGGAGGTCCGCCCCGAGGACGTCGTCGTGGAGGTCGGCCCGGGCCTCGGCTCCCTCACCCTCGCCCTCCTCGAAGTCGCCGACCGCGTCACGGCGGTCGAGATCGACGACGTACTCGCCGCCGCGCTGCCCGCGACGATCGCCGCCCGCATGCCGGATCGGGCCGACCGCTTCGCCCTGGTGCACTCCGACGCCATGCACGTCACGGAGCTCCCGGGCCCCGCCCCGACCGCCCTCGTCGCGAACCTCCCGTACAACGTCGCCGTCCCCGTGCTGCTGCACATGCTCGCCACGTTCCCGACCATCGAACGCACCCTCGTGATGGTCCAGTCGGAGGTCGCCGACCGCCTCGCCGCGGGCCCGGGCTCGAAGGTGTACGGCGTGCCGTCGGTGAAGGCCAACTGGTACGCGGAGGTCAAGCGGGCCGGGGCGATCGGGCGGAACGTGTTCTGGCCCGCACCGAACGTCGACAGCGGCCTCGTCTCGCTCGTCCGCCGCGCCGAGCCGGTCAAGACGACCGCGAGCAGGGACGAGGTGTTCGCCGTCGTCGACGCGGCCTTCGCCCAGCGCCGGAAGACGCTGCGCGCCGCCCTCGCCGGGTGGGCCGGATCCGCGGCCGCCGCCGAGGCCGCGCTCGTCGCCGCCGGGGTCTCCCCGCAGGCGCGCGGCGAGTCCCTGACGGTCGAGGAGTTCGCCGCCATCGCCGAGAACGCAGTCGCCGACAACGCCGAGAACGCAGTCGCCGACAACGCCGACAACGCCGACAACGAGGAGTCCACCCGGTCGTGAGCGTCACCGTCCGCGTCCCCGCCAAGGTCAACGTCCAGCTCGCGGTAGGCGGCGCCCGCCCAGACGGCTTCCACGACCTGGCCAACGTCTTCCTCGCCGTCGGGCTGTACGACGAGGTCACCGCCACCCCCGCCGACGAACTGACCGTCACCTGCGCGGGACCCGGCGCCGACCAGGTCCCTCTGGACCGTACGAACCTCGCCGCCCGCGCCGCCCTCGCCCTCGCCGAACGGCACGGCATCGAGGCCGCCGTCCATCTGCACATCGCCAAGGACATCCCCGTCGCGGGCGGCATGGCGGGCGGCAGCGCGGACGCGGCCGGGGCGCTCCTCGCCTGCGACACGCTGTGGGGTACGAACGCCTCCGGTGCGGAACTCCTCGACATCTGCGCCGAGTTGGGCAGCGATGTGCCGTTCAGCCTGGTGGGGGGTGCCGCCCTCGGCACCGGGCGAGGGGAGCGGCTTCAGCCGCTGGATGTGGGCGGCACCTTCCACTGGGTCTTCGCCGTCGCCGACGGAGGGCTCTCCACGCCCGCCGTCTACCGCGAGTTCGACCGGCTCCACGAGGGCGCCGAGGTGCCCGAGCCTGTCGCCTCCCAGGCGCTGTTCGACGCGCTCGCCAAGGGGGACGTCGAGGCCCTCGCCGCCTTCCTGCCGGGCTCCAACGGCCTCCAGCCCGCCGCGCTCTCGCTGTTCCCGAAGCTGGCCGACACTCTCTCCGAGGGCGAGGCTGCCGGTGCGCTCGCCGCGCTCGTCTCCGGGTCGGGGCCGACCACGGCCTTCCTCGCCCGGGACGCCGAGTCGGCGCAGACCATCGCCGAGGGCCTCCTCGCGTCCGGCACATGCAGGACGGCCCGCGTGGCCGACTCACCCGCGCCGGGGGCGACCGTGGTCCAGAGCTCCCAGGGCCAGGACGACACGGCCTAGGTACTCAGACGTGAGTTGAGTACGGCAGCGCTGATGTTCGACCGGGCGTCGGCGCGACCGTACTCGCATGACCGTGACCGCAAGCGTGAGTGCGAGCGAGCTCGCCGCCGCCACCCCGTCCAGCCGCGACCGATACGTCGACCTGCTGCGGGTCGCCTCCCTCGGCACGGTCGTCCTCGGCCACTGGCTGATGGCGGCCGTGACCACGGGCGGCGATGGCGGCGTCGAGGTGGGCAACCTGCTCGCCGTGGAGCCGCGGCTGCAGATCCTCACCTGGGCGCTGCAGATCATGCCGGTGTTCTTCTTCGTCGGCGGCTTCTCGCACGCCCTCTCCTACCGTTCGCTCAGCCGCAAGGCCGACGACACGGGCGCCGGCCTCTACCCCGCCTTCCTGCGCGCCCGGCTCCAGCGGCTGCTGCGGCCCACCATGGTGTTCACAGGGGTGTGGAGTGCTGCCGCCGTCCTCCTCCAACTCACGGGTGAAGGCGGTGGGCTGCTCGACGTCGCGCTGCGGCTCGTCGCGCAGCCGCTGTGGTTCATCGGGATCTATCTCGCGATGGTCGCCTTCACTCCGCCGCTGTTGAGGCTGCATGAGCGTTGGGGGTGGGGCGCGTTCGGAGGGCTCGTCGCGGCCGCCGGGCTCGTCGACCTGCTGCGGTTCGTGTTCGACGTGCCCTTCGTCGAGTTCCTCAACTTCGCCTTCGTCTGGCTCGCGATCCACCAGCTCGGGTTCCTGCGGGCCGACGGGCGGCTGACACGGCCGTACCTCCTCGCGGGGGTCGGGCTCGCGGGGGCCGCGCTACTGGTGGCGTACGGGCCGTATCCGCTGTCGATGGTGGGGATGCCGGGCGAGGAGATCTCGAACATGGCGCCGCCGACCTTCGCGCTGCTGTGCCACGGGCTGTGGCTGGTCGGCGCGGTGGAGTGGCTGCGCGGGCCGGTCGCCCGGTGGCTGCAGCGGCCGAAGGTGTGGCGGGCGGTCGTGGCGGCCAACGGGATCTCGATGACCGCGTTCCTGTGGCACCTTTCGGCCATGCTCGGCGTCTACGGGGCGCTGCTCGCGCTGGACGTACCGCTGCCCGCGCCGGCGTCGGGTTTTTGGTGGGCCCAACTGCCCCTGCGGATTGTGCTGGCGGGCGCCGTGACCGCCGCCCTCGTAGCGGCCTTCCGGGGCTTCGAGCGGCCCACCGCCGGGCGCGCTCAGGGGAGTTCGGGCAGGTCGGGGGCGTATGCGGGTCCCGCCGCCGCCTTCGGCGTGACCCTCTGCCTCTTCGGTGTGCTCGGGCTGTCCATGGTCGGTTTCGGCGGACTGTTCGAGGGGCGTTCGGCCCTGCTGATCGCCGTCCATGTGACCGCGCCGGCGGCGGTGGCGATGACGCTCGTGGGGTGGCTGCTGGTGGAGCGGAGTGGGCGCGGGGTCCCTACCACGCAGGAATGACCGTCGAGAGGGATCCCACAAGATCCCCGTGCGCCTCGGGCGGTGGTGTCCCGGGGCGCACGGCCTTTGTCCGCGTCCCGCCGCGACGGCGTAGGTGATGCCGACCGCGATGGAGTTGCTGACGGTCGCGTCGAGGGTGGAGTCGGCGCTGCCGCCGAGCGACCGAGGCGACGGCCGGGAACTGGGCGTTGTCGGTCACCCAGTCGATGCCCGCGACCACACCGGCGGTCGTGCCGGAGCCGTCGTCGTCCAGCACACGGACGGCGACGATGTCCCCGGCCTTGGCGACACCGTAGGTCGTGCCCGCGACGGTGCCGGCGACGTGCGTGCCGTGCCCGTTGCCGTCGTCGGCGCTGGAGTCGTCGTCGTCGACGGCGTCGTAGCCGTAGGACGCCCGTCCGCCGAAGTCGGAGTGGCTGATCCTGACGCCCGTGCCGATGATGTACGCGGTCACGCCGGCGCCCGCGCTGGACGGGTAGGTGTACGACGAGTGTGGACGGTCTTGCCGGTGGCGACCGAGGCGACGGCCGGGTCGGCGGCGAGCTGCTTCACCTCCGCCTCGGTCATCTCGGTGGCGTAGCCGTTGAGCGCCTTCTTGTACGTCTGCTCCACCTCGGCCCCGTTCCGGGTGGCCACCGCCTTGCCCTTGCCCTTGCCCTTGCCCTTGGCCGGTGCCGGTGCCGGTGCCGGTGCCGGTGCCGCGGCCGCGGGGGCGGCGGTCGCGGCACCGACGGTGAACAGCGCCGCGGCGGAGACCAGCGCGGCGATCGTGCCGCGTCTGCGGCGACCGGGGGCGTGGGGGCGGGGGAGTGCTGCACGAATTGGGGGTGGTTCCCCTCTCGTGAAGACTTGCGCGGACTGACCATGTGGGGGGCGTCGTCCTGGTCACATACGGTGATGGGGGGAACCCCATCTTCCAGGGGCACGGGGCTGTCTCGATATGCGGCTCCGCCGCGTGGGCGTGACCAGCCCCCCACTCACCCGCAGCCGCCATACGCCGAGCCCAGTACTCGTGGATACTCCCGCGAGCAGACGACCACGCGTCGCCCGCCCGGCACGGTGGTGCGCATGAAGACAAGCCGACCCGTTCGCCGTGCCTTCCTCGTCGTCCATGTCACCGCCTCCGCCTGCTGGCCCGGGCTCACGCTCGGGCTGCTGGCGTTGGCGATCACCGCCGTCACCACCGGGTCGGAGGCCGTCACCGAGGCGTCCGTCCGGGGCATGAAGCTCTTCGCCGACTGGCTGCTGATCCCCGTCGGGGCACTGACGTTCGTGAGCGGGCTCGTGCTGTCCCTCGGCACCCAGTGGGGGCTGGCCCGGCACCGCTGGGTCTACGTCAAGTTCTGGCTGACCCTGGCCACCCTCACCGCCACCACGCTGGTGTTGCGGCCCGGTATGGGTGAGGTCGTCACCGCCGCCGGGAGTGGAGCGCTTCCCGACCGTGGTGACGTGCTGATGGGACCGATCGTGTCCCTCACCGCGTACGTCTTCATGACCGTGATCTCGGTCCTCAAGCCCTGGGGACTCACCCGGCGCGGCCGCAGGCTGCGCGCCGCCGCACGGGTCCGGGGCGAGCGCCCCGTCACACCGTCCCGCCCCGCCGACTACCCTGGAGGGTCGATCGTCCCCGTGGCAGGAGAGTAATGGCCGTCAACCTGGTCAATGTCGAGAACGTCAGCAAGGTCTACGGCACCCGCGCCCTGCTCGACGGAGTCTCCCTCGGCGTCTCCGAAGGCGACCGGATCGGCGTCGTAGGGCGGAACGGCGACGGCAAGACCACCCTCATCCGCATGCTCGCCAAGCTGGAGGAGGCCGACTCGGGGCGGGTCACCCACTCCGGCGGCCTCCACATCGGCGTGCTCACCCAGCACGACTCCCTGGACCCGGCCGCCACCGTCCGGCACGAGGTCATCCGGGACATGGCGGACCACGAGTGGGCGGGCAACGCCAAGATCCGGGACGTACTGACCGGGCTGTTCGGCGGCCTCGACCTGCCCGGCTTCCCGCAGGGGCTCGACACCGTCATCGGCCCGCTCTCCGGTGGCGAGCGGCGGCGTATCGCGCTCGCCAAGCTGCTCATCGAGGAGCAGGACCTGATCGTCCTCGACGAGCCCACCAACCACCTGGATGTCGAGGGCATCTCGTGGCTCGCGAATCATCTGCGCGAGCGGCGGTCCGCGCTCGTGTGCGTCACCCACGACCGCTGGTTCCTCGACCAGGTCTGCACACGGATGTGGGACGTGCAGAAGGGCACGGTCTACGAGTACGAGGGCGGCTACTCCGACTACGTCTTCGCCCGGGCCGAGCGGGAGCGGATCGCCGCCACCGAGGAGACCAAGCGGCAGAACCTCGTCCGCAAGGAGCTGGCCTGGCTGCGGCGCGGTGCGCCCGCGCGTACGTCGAAGCCGCGGTTCCGCGTCGAGGCCGCGAACGAGCTGATCAAGGACGTACCGCCGCCGCGCGACAAGAGCGAGCTGATGAAGTTCGCGTCCTCCCGGCTGGGCAAGACCGTGTTCGACCTGGAGAACGTCACGGTCCAGGCCGGGCCGAAGGTGCTGCTGAAGCATCTGACGTGGCAGCTCGGGCCGGGGGACCGGATCGGCCTCGTCGGCGTCAACGGGGCGGGAAAGACCTCGCTGTTGCGGGCCATGGCCGAGGCCGCGTTCAGCGACGGGGAGCGGCAGCCGGTCGCCGGGCGCGTCGTCACCGGCAAGACCGTCAAGCTCGCGTACCTGTCCCAGGAGGTCGCCGAGCTCGACCCCGACTGGCGGGTGCTCCAGGCCGTACAGCAGGTCCGTGACCGCGTCGACCTCGGCAAGGGGCGCGAGATGACCGCCGGGCAGCTCTGCGAGACCTTCGGGTTCAACAAGGAGAAGCAGTGGACGCCGGTGGGCGACCTCAGCGGTGGTGAGCGGCGGCGGTTGCAGCTGCTGCGGCTGCTGATGGACGAGCCGAACGTTCTTTTCCTCGACGAGCCGACCAACGACCTCGACATCGAGACCCTCACGCAGTTGGAGGACCTGCTCGACGGGTGGCCCGGGTCGATGATCGTCATCTCCCACGACCGGTTCTTCGTCGAGCGGACGACGGACAGGGTGTTCGCGCTGCTGGGTGACGGGGCGTTGCGGATGCTGCCGCGAGGGATCGACGAGTACATCGAGCGGCGGCACGCGATGGAGGCGGCGGCGGCTTCGGCTTCGCCGCTCGCCGCGAAGGCTGCCGGCGAGGTCCCGCAGAAGAGCGCGGCGGATGTTCGGGCCGCCAAGAAGGAACTGCAGAAGATCGAGCGGCAGTTGGACAAGATCTCCGAGAAGGAGACCAAGCTGCACGATCAGATCGCCGCGAACGCGACGGACTTTGCCAAGGTGGGGGAACTGGACGCGGAGTTGCGGGCGTTGGCGGGGGAGCGGGAAGAGCTGGAGATGCAGTGGCTTGAACTCGCGGATGACGTGTAGCGGAAGCGCCGTTGGGCTTCTCGCCGTTGGGGCTGTTGTGCGATGCCGGGTGCGGGTGGTGTGTGGCTGGTCGCGCCCCGCGGCGGAGCCGCCAGTAGACACAGCCCCGCGCCCCTGTCTCAGCCGGCGGCTACCAGGCGCCCCATGACCTTCACCCCCTCAAAAGCCGTATGGGGCATGGGGCGTACGTCCCGTGAAGGGGGCGTGAAGGAGCGTAACGAGGGCATCACGGGGCGGTTCTCCCTTGGGAACAGGGGAGCGACCGGGGCCGTGTGTGGCAGGTTCGCAGTGATAGAAAGGCCGTCTGAAAAGCGATACCACGCGTGACCACGGGTGGCTCGAAAGCAGCGAACAGGGGGAATCGCGCTGATGACTCAGCCACCCGACCAGCCGCCCCAGGGCGGCGGTTTCGGAGCTCCGCAGACACCTCCCCAACAGCCGTACGGCTATCCGCAGACACCCCCGCCGCAGGGCCCGCCCGCGCCTGCCCCCGGCTACGGGTATCCGCAGCAGCCCGGTTCCTACGCCCAGCCCGGCCCCTACGCCCAGCCCGGTCCTTACGCCCAGCCCGGCCCCTACACCCCGCCGCCGCAGGCCGGTTACGGGTACCCGCAGGCGCAGTACGCGGGCGGGCCCACTCCGCCGCCGGCGGGCGGCGGCTCCAAGAACCCCTTCAAGGGGAAGCCCGCGATGGTCATCGGCGCCGCGGTGGCCGCGCTGCTCGTGATCGGCGGCACGGTGTTCGCGGTGACAGGCCTTGGTGACGACGGCGGTGAGAAGAAGCCGGTCGCCAAGGAGAGCGCCGGCCCGAGCGAGGACGACAAGCCCTCCTCGTCACCGTCCGCGCCCGTCAACCGTGGTGACGGCAGCGGTGACGGCGGCGAGGACCTCGACATCTCCGACCTCAACGCGGACCGCAAGGCGGGCGAGGCGAAGGTGCTCTGGTACAAGAGCGCGCCCGACGCCCCCGGTTCCGGCGCGAGCGCCCTCGGGCTCTGGGTCACCGACAAGGTCGCGGTGAAGGCGGTGTACAAGCAGCTCCTCGCGTTCAACGTCGGTGACGGCGACCCCGCTTGGGACGCCATCGAGTTCGGCAACAAGATCTGCGCGGTCACCGGGGAGACGACCAGCGACGAGAAGATCGTCGTCGCCTACCAGGACGGCACCTCGGAGAAGAGCACCCGCTGCAACCAGCTCCAGCAGATCGACCTGAACACCGGTGAGAAGGGCTGGTCCACGGAGCTGGAAGAGGGCAAATTCCTCGACGGCACCTACGGCCTCTCGCTGACCATCAGCGGCGACACCCTGCTCGCGGGCCGCTCCGAGTCCGGCGTGGCCCTCGATGTGAGGACCGGCAAGAGGCTGTGGGAGAAGAAGCAGTACGGCCAGTCCTGTTACCCCACCGGAGCCATGGGCGGCGCGCGGCTGATCGTGGTCTCCTCCTGCGCGGTCACCACCGAGAACCAGCACGACGAGGTGCAGGAACTCGACGCGAAGACCGGCAAGGCCAAGTGGACGCAGAAGATCCCCAAGGGCTGGAAGGTCGAGCGGGCCTTCTCGGTGGACCCGGTCGTGCTCTACCTCACCAACGAGGAAGGGAACGCCTGGAACATCTCCACGCTCGACGCGAAGACCGGCAAGCCCCGTTCCCGCATCGAGGTGGGCAAGACGTTCGAGCCCGAGTGCAACTTCATGCTGGAGCGCAACCTGGACGCCTGCGAGGGCGTCACGGTGGCCGCGGACACCCTGTACCTGCCGACTGAGAAGAAGAACGGCACGAACGAGATCGTCGCCCTGAACCTCGCGGCCGGCAAGGAGAAGTGGCGCGTCAAGGCGCCGGCGAACGTGACGATGGAGCCGATCAAGGTCGAGGGTTCGAAGCTCGTCGCGTATGTGTCCCCGTCGTCCGACTCCGGCGGCCAGATCGTGTCCATCCCGGTCACCGGCGCGAACCGCAAGGCGACGAAGCTCCTGCAGATGCCGGCGAGCGCCGCGAAGATCGAGGGCGACTTCTACTCGAAGGCCATCGACTACGTGGGCGGGCGCTTCTATCTCTCCACCACCCTACTGACGGGCAGTGACGAGTCGAAGGAGAAGTTGATGCTGGCCTACGGCAAGTGACATGACATCCGTACTCGTCCCTCACCCGTCCTCCAAGATCCGCTCCGAGGTATCCACGTCATGACCCAGCCGCCGCCCCCGCCGAACCAGCCGCCGGGCCCGCCCCCCAACCAGCCGCCCGCCCAGCCGCCGCAGGACACCCCGCCACAGGGCGGCTTCGGCGCGCCCACGCCCCCGCCGGCCGGGGGCTTCGGCGCCCCGACGCCCCCGCCGCAGGGCCCGCCCGCCGCCCCGGCCGGCTACGGCTACCCGCAGACGCCCCCGCCGCAGCCCGGCTACGGCTACCCCGGCCAGCCCGGCCAGCCGGGCCCGTACGGCCAACCGCAGCAGCAGCCCGGCCCGTACGGTCAGCAGCCCTACGGCCAGCCCGGCCAGCAGCAGCCGTACGGCTACGCGCCGCCGACCGTGCCGATGCAGCCGCACGTCGCGGGCGCCCCGGGCGCTCCCGGCGGCAAGAAGAAGGTCAACTCCACGGCGATCATCATCACCGCGGCGGTCGCGGCCATCGCGCTCATCGTCGGCGGCGGCGTCTACGTCGCCACCTCCAAGGGCGAGGACAACACCAAGAAGGAAACCGCCAGTTCGGAGGGGACGACCGGCGGCGAGGACGACACCAAGAACGGTGACGGCGGCACGTCGTCCGGTGGCGGCTCGTCCTCCGGCGGTGTCGAGGTGCCGACCGAGGCGCAGGAGAAGGTGCCGTCCAGCACCGCCGCGCAGATCCTCTTCCAGGTGCCCGCGCACGAGGTCGCGAACGAGAAGGACATCGACAGCGTCAAGGGCTCCTGGCTCACGGACACGACGTACGCCAAGTCCGCCCTCAACAAGATCGTCGGCTACGAGCCGGACAGCGGCAAGGCCAAGTGGACGCTGGACCTGCCCGGTCAGACCTGCGCGGCCTCCCGTGAGATCACCACGGAGAAGATCGCGATCGTGGTGACCGAGGAGGCCAAGCGCGCCAAGGACGAGCGTCCGCCGTGCACCCAGGTCATCGCGTTCAACGTCGAGACGGGCAAGCAGGTGTGGGCCCAGAGCGCCGAACTCAGCGGCAGCAAGGTGCCGTTCGGCGAGGTCACCATCTCCGGTACGACGGTCGCCGCGGCCGGTGGCTACTCCGGTGGCGCCGCCTTCGACGTCAACACCGGCAAGGTGCTGTGGTCGCCGAAGGTCGGCGAGTGCACGGACGAGGGCTACGCCGGTGGCGCCCAGCTCGTCGCGGTCCGCAAGTGCGGCGACTACGGCGAGGAGACCTTCGAGATCCAGCTGCTCGACCCGAAGACGGGCAGCGTGAAGTGGTCGTACAAGCTGCCCTCCGGCATCGACCGAGCCAAGATCATCTCCACTCAGCCGGTGGTCTTCGGTGTGGTGACCGGCAACGACATCCCGATGACCGGCACCAGCGACATCTTCTCCCTCGACGAGAACGGCAAGCTGCGCGCGAAGATCTCGATCCCGGACAAGAAGTACAACTACGACTGCCCGGTCCGCGGCGTCTGGGCCTGCCGAGGCATCTATGTCGGCAACGACAAGGTGTACATGCCGACCGAGAACCACGACGGCTCCGGCACCAGGTACAGCCAGACCAACGAGATCGTCTCCTTCTCGCTGGCCACCGGTAAGTCGACCGGCGACCGCGTGGACGCGGGCAACGACTACGAGCTGTTCCCGATCCGCATGGACGGGCCGAACATCATCGCCTTCAAGGACGGCCCGTACGACAAGGGCGCCCAGGTCATCTCCGTCGACGGCAAGACGCTCAAGCAGACCGTCCTCCTGGAGACCCCGGCCTCCGAGTCGGTCCTGCGCGCGATCAGCTCCATGTCGCCGAGCCTGGCTGAACTGCTCTACACCAACGGGCGGTTCTTCCTCGGCCAGGATCTCGTCAGCAAGCCGTACTCCAAGGGCGAGAAGGAGTACACGGCGCTCGGCTTCGGGGCGAAGTAATTCCACGCGCCCCCGGCTCTCCTTCCGCCTCTTCTCACGGTCCCGTCCCTGCTCAGGGGCGGGGCCGTGCACGTATCCCTCATCACGCTCGAATGGGAGGGATTTTGATATTCCGGGGCACTTCTCGCCTATAGGGGAAGCGCAACGTCGAACAAGCGTGTAGCTTCCGGGGGCATGAAGAGCGGGGGAGCAGGCGGGGGAGCCGGGGGGCTTCTGTCCGTGCGGACCAGTGGGCGGCCATAGTTGGCGACCAATGGGGGGACCGGGGGGTGGGGTGGCTCGATGGGAGTGCGGCTCATGGTGGTCGACGACCACCGATTGCTGGCCGAGGCGCTGGCCTCGGCGTTGAAGCTGCGGGGGCACCGGGTGCTGGCAGCGGCGGCACCGGCCGCGGGGGCGGCGGAGCTGGTGATCACCAGGGCACCCGAGGTGTGCCTCCTCGGCACGGCGACACCGGCCGAGCCGGGCATCTTCGACCCGGTGGTGAAGATCAAGCGCGAGCGCCCGCAGGTGGCGGTCCTGGTCCTGGGCCCGGTCCCGAACCCCCGCGGCATCGCCGCGGCCTTCGCGGCGGGCGCCTCGGGCTACGTACGCCATGACGAACGCATCGAGGGCGTCGAGCGGGCCATCATGAAGGCCCGCGCGGGCGAGGCGGCCGTGGCGCCCCAACTACTCCAGGGCGCCTTCAGCGAACTCCTCAACCCGGCGGCCCAACCGGACGACGAGGGCCAGCGGTTGCTCCAGATGCTGACCCCTCGCGAGGTCGAGGTCCTGGTCCGGGTCGCGGAGGGCGAGGACACCCGTCTGATCGCGGCAGGCATGGGAATCGCGCCTTCGACTGCCCGCACGCACGTCCAGCGGGTGCTGATGAAGCTGGGCGTCGGTTCGCGCCTGGAGGCGGCGGCGCTCGCGGCCCGCACGGGGCTGCTGGACCGCGCGGGCCCGGTACCGCACTCTCCGCCGCCGCCGGATCTGTAAGGGGGACCGGCCTCGACGGTGATGGTCACGTCACTGTTGGCGAAGCCCGGGTCGCAGGGCGCCAATTGGCAGATTCGTCTCACCGATACGCCGCACATGGCGCGTATCAGTGAGACTGATCTGCCAATTGCCGAGCGCCTGGGGGATTCGCCAACGGTTACTGCTGGGCCCGGTCGCACAGGGCGTGGTCGACCAGCTCCGTGGTGGCCCGGATGTGGCGTACGGCGGTGTCCTCGTCGGCGGGGCGGCTGTGGACGGCGACGGTGACCGAGGTGCGGCCGTCGGGTGTGGTCGCGGGCCAGGCCAGATAGCCGAAGCCGCTGCCGCTGTGGCCCCAGTAGCCGCCGCCGCAGGTCAGCGGCGTCCACGAGATGCCCAGCCCGTAACGCCTGCCCGGCACGTTTTCGGGGGCGTCGGGTACGGCCACCGTGCGCCGCATCTCGGCGAGCTGGGCCGGGGCGAGGAGCTTGCCGCCGAGGAGGGCGGAGAAGAAGCGGTTGGTCTCGGCGGCCGTACTGATGATCCCCCCGTCGGCGTCGCCGTCGAAGGGGAGATAGCCGAGGGTGGTGTCGGTGAACGGCCCGGCCTGCTCGAACTGCTGGTAGTTACGGGCGTGCGGCCGGGGGAGACGTGGGTCGTCGCCCGGGTTGAACGTACGTGAGAGCCCCAGCGGGCGCAGGATCCGTGCCTCCACCTCCTGGTCCCAGGACCGCCCGGTGACGGCCTCGATCACCATGCCGGCCAGGACGTAGTTGGTGTTGGAGTACTCCCAGCGCTTCCCCGGCTCGAAGACCGGCGGATGCGTCATGGCGAACGCGATGCGCTGCCGTGAGCTGTACGTCGTCGAGCGGTGCTTGAGATATCCGGCCGCGCTCATCTCCGGCAGCACATCCGCGATGTAGTCGGGCAGCCCGCTGGTGTGCTGGAGGATGTGGCGAACGGTGACCCGCCGCCCGTCGTTGCCGTGCCCCCGGACCACCCCCGGCAGCCACCGCTCGACGCTGTCGTCCAGGGACAACCGCCCCTCACCGACGAGTTGAAGGGCAACGGTGGCGACGTACGTCTTGGTGGTGCTGCCGATACGGATGTACTCGTCGCGGGGCACGGGCGCCCCGGTGTCGAGGTCACCTACGCCGCTGAGGGCGGTCCGGGTGCCGTGGGGTCCGTCCAGCCGCACCGACACCCCGGTGACACCGGCGTCGCGCAGGGCATCGGCGTCACGTTGCAGGGCGTCGGCCGGCTGCTCGGCGTGGGCGTGGGTGGGGGAGAGGCCGGCCAGCAGGGTGAGGGCGAGGGCGGCGACTGCGGCTGTGCGGCGGGCGGTGTGGGGGATGGTCATAGACATGGCCCCACCGTAGGAACGCCCACTCAGGGCCCACCATCCGGCGAACCCCCGTTTGCCGCCGGGGGGTTGCCTCAGCGTGCGGCCTTTATGTGGTGGAGGAGGTGAGTGACGGAGGTGTGGGTGGTGGCGAGGACAGTGGCGGGGGTGTCGGATTCGCGGAGGCCGACCAGGTGGAGGGATATGGCGGCCAGTTCGACGCACGTATTGCCGTCGCCGCCGTCGGAGAACGTTGACTTCTGCCAGTGGGGGGCGTGGTCCATCGGGGTGTGATCACGCGCGGGGCACACGGAACCTGCCGGTGGTTATGGCGTGGAGGAGGTGGGTGACGGGGGTCGGGGTGGTGGTGAGGATGGTGGCGGGGGTGTCGGATTCGCGGAGGCCGACCATGTGGGGCGATATGGCGGCCAGTTCGACGCAGTCGTTGCCGTCACCGAAGCCCGAGAAGGACGACTTCTGCCAGTGCTCGGGGGGCGTCATGGGCTGCCTCACAGCTCCTTCATCAGCCTGAAGATGAAGTCACGCGAACGCTCGGGTTCCAGTGACACAGCTTCTACTCTACGGAAAAGTGTTCGAAGTGTGTCGAGTTGGGCTTCGGCGTCGATGAATGCCGTGCCGTGCGGGGTGTCGCGCAATGCCGTGTCCAGCTTGGGTACCGCCCCGCCTGTGTACGTCATGGCGCTCGCGGCCCCGGCGAAGCCGTCCAGATCGAAGGGGATGACGCGCACGGTGATGTGGTCCGCCTCGGACAGTTCCAGGACGCGGGCGAGTTGAGCGCGCGACGCGGCTCGGTCTCCAACCCTGATGCGCAGTGCCGACTCATGGATCACTGCCTTGTACGGGACTGCGTCGGGCCCCTCGATGGCGACCTTCCGGTCCATCCGGTGTCGTACGCGCAACTCAAGCTCCCCGTAGGGAAGTTCCGGGACCCGGTACGAGAAGATCGCGCGGGCGTACTGCTCGGTCTGGAGCAGACCGGGGATGTACAGGCACTCCACGTTGTGCCGATACGTGGCGTGGTGTTCCAACTCGGCGAGGTCCAGGAACGACGCGGGCAACAGCCTCCGGTACTTTTCCCACCAGCCCTGCGTCCGCTCGGTCGCCATCGCGACCAGGGCGTCAATAAACTCCTGGTCCGTGCAGGCGTAGTGGGCGGCGAGGCGGCGTAGGCGCTCCTCGCTCACTCCTGCGATACCGGACTCGATCTGGCTGATCTGGGCAGAGCTCACCCCCAGCAGAGCCGCTGCCTGGGTGGCCTTCAGACCTGCGGCGTCACGCATCTTGCGCAACTCGGTGCCCAGACGCACCTGCCGTGCGGTGGGGTTTCGCCTCGTTGCCATGCCCAGCTCCGTGCTTCAACTTGCCGTCCAGGGTGGCCCGTTCGGGGGTCAGGTTACGCGAACGACTTGCAGGGTCATAAATTTTAGGCATACCGTCAGTGACGCGCCGCACACGCTGCGAAACGCCGGGGCCCCGGAAGCGCACCACTCCGCCGTGCCATGGCGGCTGAGGCAATGCCACCGCCCGACGCTCCTCACTCTCCCCAACTCCTCACTCCTGAACGGAGTCACCCATGCCCGCAAACGACCCCACCGACCCGAACGAAGACTGGGACTACACCCTCCACATCCCCAACGACCCCCGAGCCGTCACCACCAGCCGTCACACCCTCCGTCTGATCCTGACGATGCACGGCCTGACCGCCCTCCTGGACACCGCCGAACTGCTCGCGACTGAGCTGGTGTCCAACGCCGTACGGCATACCAAGGGCCCGGCCGCCCTGCGCGTCCGCCGGCGGAGCGGCGCGTTGTGGCTCGGCGCATGGGACACCGACCCGGAGCCACCCCGACCGACCGGACGGTTGTCGGAACCGGCCGACGCGGAGGAGGGCCGCGGCCTGGCCCTGGTGCGGGCCAACACCCCCGTGTGGGGCTGGCAGCCGTCGTCACGGTTCGGGCACCCAGGCAAATACGTGTGGTGCGAACTGATGGCCGCGTAGCTCGTTAGGCATCCCGACAGAAAGGAGATCCGATGGTCAGCTCGCCGCACGAGGCGCTGCATCAGATCTGTCAGAAGGACACCGAGGGCATGATCCGCAGCTTCCGGAGGCTGTTCCACGTGCCGTTTCCGGAACCTCGAGCGATCTCCGTGGTCAACACGGACCTGACGGAGATCGCTCCGGTGGAGCGCCGGGTGGACAGCCTGGTGCGGGTGGACACCGATGAGGGCGCCTTCCTGCTGATCCTTGAATCGCAGGGAAAGAAGGACGAGAGGAAGCGGGGGAGCTGGCCGTACTACCTCTCGTACCTCCACGAGAAGTACCGCTGCCAACCGGTGCTGATCGTCATGTCCCAGAGCCGCGCCACCGCCCGGTGGGCCGCCCAGCCCATCCGGTTGGGCCTGCCGAGCTGGTCCTCGATGGTCGTACGGCCGCTCGTCCTCGGGCCGGACAACGTGCCGGTGATCGCGGACGAGGCGGAGGCGGCGCGGGACGTCACCCTCGCGGTGTTTTCGGCGATCACGCATGGTACTGGTCGGAATGCCGCTGCGATACTGGAACCACTCGCAGCGGTTCTGAAGACCGTGGACACTGACACTGCGATGGTGTTCGCGGAGCTTGTCGAGTCAGGCTTGGTGGACGACCAGGCGAAGAAGGTCTGGAGGGAGCTGATGATGCCGGTGAACTACTTCTTCAAGAACCCGGTCGCGGTGAAGCTGCGAGAGGAGGGGCGGGTGGAAGAGCGAATCGCGGAGCGAATCGCGGGCATCCTGCGCACCCTGGACCGGCGTCACATCGAGGTACCGGACTCCGTCCGGCAGCGCGTGCGCGGCTGCACCGATCCCGACCTGCTCCAGATCTGGGTGGACCGCGCCTACGACGTCACCGTCGCGGCCGATCTGTTCGAAGACGACTGACAGGCCGGCCCGCGATTGCCGTCGGGCTGGTGCGTACAGGGCTCGCCGAAGGTCAGACCCGCTCCAGGCGCCGGTGCGGCCCGCTCGGCAGCTCCGCTCTGATCGGGGCGCCCGGCCGCACCACGCCGCCCTCCTTCACGATGCTCATGATTCCCGCCTTGAGCACGATGTCGCCGGCCTCGTCGCGGCCGACAACCCGCTTCAGCAGCCCGCCCTGGAAGTTGTCGATCTGCAGGCAGGGATTGCGCAGGCCGGTCACCTCCAGCACCGCATCGTCCCCGATGCGCAGCAGCGTGCCGACGGGCAGGCCGAGCAGATCAATGCCACGGGTGGTGATGTTCTCGCCGAGGTCACCGGGCACCACCTTGAACCCCTCCGCACCGACCTCGGCGAAGAGCTCTTCATGAATCAGGTGGACCTGGCGCAGGTTCGGCCGGGTGGGGTCCTGCGCGACCCGCGAGCGGTGCTTGACCGTCACCCCGGCATGTACGTCACCCTCCACACCGAGCCCGGCGAGCAGCGTGATGCTGTCCCGGTTCGGCTTGGTGAACGAGTACTGGCCGTTGCTGCTGACCGCCGTGACTGTCCCGCTCATTCTCGGATCCCCCTCCTCAGCGACAATGATCAGCCAACCCTAGCCTCGGGCCCACACACGGGGGCCAGAGCGAACTCCGGCCCTCATCCACCGTGTTACTCGGAGTCCTCTTCCGCAAGCCGCTCCACATCCACCGGCGGAGCCACCGGCCGCAGCCACAGCCACGCCAAGAAGAAAACCCCCAACCCCAGCATCCCCAACCCCGTCCAGAGGTTGATGTTGACGCCCTCCGCCTTGTCGATCTCGGCGTCGGAGGCGGTGAGGCCGGTGAGGGTGATGATGATGCCGTAGACGACGAAGAGGCCGCCGATGATGCGGCGGATGTCGAAGAGGCGGGCCGCGGTCGCGGACTTGCCCTCCAGTTCGGTGACTTCGCGTTGGACGTCGCGCTCGGAGTACTCGGACATGGTGGACCCTCCAGCGGCCGGAACGAGATGCGGTCAGAACGAGAACGGGATGTAGCAGGCCGCGGCCAGCACGACCGCGCCCCAGCCCAGCAGGGCCGGCCGGCGGTACCAGGCGTCGTCGCCCGCGGCGGGCGGCTCCTCCATGCCGGGTGAGCGGGTGCCGTAGACCAGGCCCTGGAGGTCCTCCTCCGGCTTCGGCGCGGTGAAGAGGGAGACCGCCACCATCACCACCGCGCCCGCCACGAAGCCCGCGATCGCGGAGACGAAGTTGGCGCCCTGGTCGGAGGGGATGGCGATGACGTCCTGCTTGTAGAGGACGAAGTAGTTGATCATCGCGGCCGTCGTGCCCGCCAGCAGGCCCCAGAAGCCGGACTTCATCGACGCCCGCCGCCAGAACATGCCGACGATGAAGACGACGAACATCGGCACGTTGAAGAAGGAGAACAGCGTCTGGAGGTAGCTCATGATGTTGGAGAAGGAGGACGCCAGGAAGGCCGTGCCGATGGAGGCCAGGACTCCGATCGCGGTGATCAGGCGGCCGAAGCGGACGTAGTACGCGTCCTCGCGGCCCCGCACCACGTACTTCGCCCAGATGTCGTTCGTGAACACGGTGTTGAAGGACGAGACGTTCGCCGCCATGCCCGCCATGAAGGCGGCCAGCAGGCCCGTCACGGCGATGCCGAGGACGCCGTTCGGGAGCAGATCCTCCATCAGATACGGGATCGCGTCGTTGTACTGGTAGCCCGACTCGGCGGTGCCGAACTTCGGGACCAGCACCGCCGCGACCAGCCCCGGGATCATCACCAGAAAGACGATGAAGATCTTCGGGAAGGCGGCGATGAGGGGCGTGCGCTGGGCGGCCGAGAGGTTCCTGGCGGACAGGGCACGCTGGACCTCCGCGAAGTTCGTCGTCCAGTAGCCGAAGGAGAGCACGAAGCCGAGGCCGAGGACGATGGTCAGCCAGTTCGCGCCGAGCGGGTTGTCGCTGCCGATGCCGGTGCCGCCCCAGGCCGTCACGAAGTCGGGGCCGCGGCTCTCGGCCAGCGAGTCGGACAGGCCGTCCCAGCCGCCGACCTTCTTCAGGCCGAGCACGGCGATCGGGATCAGGGCGGCGAGGATCACGAAGAACTGCAGCACCTCGTTGTAGATCGCCGAGGAGAGACCGCCGAGGGTGATGTACGCCAGCACGAAGAAGCCCGCGACGACGATCGACACCCACTCCGGCCAGCCCAGCAGTGCCTCGACGACGATGGCGAGGGCGTACAGGTTCACCCCGGCGATGAGGATCGCGGCGAAGGCGAACAGGATCGAGCTCAGCAGATGCGCGCCCCGGTCGAAGCGCAGCAGCAGGAACTCGGGGACGGAGCGGACCTTGCTGCCGTAGTAGAACGGCATCATCACCAGGCCGAGGAAGACCATGGCCGGGATGGCGCCGATCCAGTACCAGTGGGTGGTGTAGACGCCGTACTGCGCGCTGTTGGCGGCCATCCCGAGGATCTCGGTGGCGCCCAGGTTGGCCGCGATGAACGCGAGGCCGGTCACCCACGCGGGCAGCGAGCGTCCGGAGAGGAAGAAGTCGAGGCTCGTCTTCACCGACCGCCGGGCGGCGAAACCGATGCCGAGGACCACGACGAAGTAGATCGCCAGGATCGTGTAGTCCAGCCAGTCGGTGGGGAGCCGTAGCTCGGCGGCCGTGTAGGTGGGGGTCTGCATGCGGCGCTCACTCCACTTTGGTGTTCTTTGTTTGATTGTGGTGGTGACGGGCGGGGGAGCTTGTGCTTTGATGTGTTCGGTTCTGTTTGGTACAAGCTGGCTTGATCGCTTGAAGCGGTACGGATGGGGAGCTCGCAGTGAAGAAGACCTCGACCCGGTTGGCCGACGGTCGTGAGCTGATCTACTACGACCTGCGCGACGACAACGTGCGCGACGCGGTGGACAGGCGGCCCCTGGAGCGCACCGTCACCACTTCGGAGGTACGCCGGGACCCGCTGCTCGGCGACTCGGTGGCGATCGCCTCGCACCGCCAGGGCCGTACCTACCACCCGCCGGCGAACGAGTGCCCGCTCTGCCCCTCCGAGGGCGACCGGCTCAGCGAGATACCGGACTCGTCGTACGACGTCGTCGTGTTCGAGAACCGTTTCCCGTCGCTGGCCGGTGACTCCGGCCGTTGCGAGGTCGTCTGCTTCACCTCGGACCACAACGCGTCCTTCGCCGACCTCACCGAGGAGCAGGCGCGCCTGGTCCTGGAGGCGTGGACGGACCGTACGGCCGAGCTGTCGCATCTCCCCTCCGTGGAGCAGGTCTTCTGCTTCGAGAACCGCGGCGCCGAGATCGGCGTGACGCTCGGTCACCCGCACGGCCAGATCTACGCGTACCCCTTCACCACTCCCCGTACCGCCCTGATGCTGCGCTCGCTCGCGGCCCACAAGGACGCCACCGGCGGCGAGAACCTCTTCGACGCCGTACTGGAGAGCGAACTGGCGGGCGAACGGGTGGTCCTGGAGACCGAGCACTGGGTCGCCTTCGTGCCGTTCGCGGCGCACTGGCCGTACGAAGTCCACCTCTACCCTCGCCGCCGGGTGCCGGACCTGCTGGCCCTCGACGAGGACGCGCGCACAGAATTCCCCCAGGTCTATCTGGAACTCTTGAGGCGCTTCGACCGGATCTTCGGTGAGGGCGAGCCTCCGACGCCGTACATCGCGGCCTGGCACCAGGCCCCGTTCGGCACACTGGAGGAGTTCGACGGGGTGAGTCGTGACGACTTCGCACTCCACCTCGAGCTTTTCACCATCCGCCGAACCTCCGGCAAGCTGAAGTTCCTCGCGGGTTCCGAATCCGGCATGAACGTGTTCATCAACGACGTGCCGCCGGAGCGCGCGGCCGAGCGACTGCGAGAGGTAGCGAGTTCATGAGCGGTAAGTACCTGGTCACAGGTGGCGCGGGTTACGTCGGCAGCGTGGTCGCCCGGCATCTGCTGGAGGCGGGCCACGAGGTCGTCGTCCTCGACAACCTTTCGACGGGCTTCCGCGAGGGCGTGCCGGCGGGGGCGTCCTTCGTCGAGGGCGACATCAGGGACGCCGCCAAGTGGCTGGACCCCTCCTTCGACGCCGTGCTCCACTTCGCCGCGTTCTCGCAGGTCGGCGAGTCGGTCGTCAAGCCCGAGAAGTACTGGGACAACAACGTCGGCGGCACCATGGCCCTGCTGGCCGCGATGCGCGAGGCGGGCGTCCGCAAGCTCGTCTTCTCGTCCACGGCGGCGACGTACGGCGAGCCGGAGACGACCCCCATCGTGGAGTCGGCGCCCACCCGGCCGACCAACCCCTACGGCGCGTCGAAGCTCGCCGTCGACCACATGATCACCGGTGAGGCGGCGGCCCACGGCCTCGGAGCGGTCTCTCTGCGCTACTTCAACGTGGCGGGGGCGTACGGCGACTGCGGCGAGCGCCATGACCCCGAGTCGCACCTGATCCCGCTGGTCCTCCAGGTCGCCCAGGGCAGGCGCGAGGCGATCTCGGTCTTCGGTGACGACTACCCGACCCCCGACGGCACCTGCATCCGTGACTACATCCACGTCGCGGACCTCGCGGAGGCCCACCTGCTGGCGGTCGAGGCGGCCACGCCCGGCGAACACCTCATCTGCAACCTCGGCAACGGCAACGGCTTCTCGGTCCGCGAGGTCATCGAGACCGTCCGCAAGGTGACGGGCCACCCCATCCCGGAGGTCGTGGCCCCGCGCCGCGGCGGCGACCCGGCGGTGCTCGTCGCGTCCGCGCAGGCGGCCCGCGAGCGGCTCGGCTGGAACCCGTCCCGCGCGGACCTCGCGGGGATCGTCGCCGACGCGTGGGAGTTCGCGCAGCGGCGGGCCAAGTAACTGGGCCAACTGGGCCAGTGGCTGGGCCAGGTAACTTGCTGGCGCAGCCAGTTCGGAAAGTACGAAAGGTCAGGGACAAAGGGATGAGCGAGGCCGTAGAGGTCGCTGTCGCCCAGCGGTTCGAGGAGCTGTACGGGGCGGCACCGGAGGGAGTGTGGGCGGCGCCGGGCCGGGTGAACCTGATCGGTGAGCACACCGACTACAACGACGGTTTCGTCATGCCCTTCGCCCTCCCGCACACCACGGTCGCGGCGGTCTCGCGACGCGAGGACGGCGTACTGCGCCTGCACTCGTCCGACGTCGAGGGCGGGGTCGTGGAGCTGTCGCTCGACACCCTGGCCCCCGAGTCGGACCGGAGGTGGACGGCGTACCCGGCGGGCGTCGTCTGGGCCCTGGTCGAGGCCGGCCACACGGTGACGGGCGCCGACGTGCACATGTCCTCCACGGTCCCGACCGGCGCCGGCCTGTCGTCGTCGGCGGCGCTGGAAGTCGTCGTGGCCCTGGCCCTGAACGACCTGTTCGCGCTGGACCTGAAGGGCTGGCAGCTGGCCCGCCTGTGCCAGCGCGCGGAGAACGTCTACGTGGGCGCCCCCACGGGGATCATGGACCAGACGGCGTCGGCGTGCTGCGAGGCGGGCCACGCGCTGTTCCTCGACACCCGGGACCTCTCCCAGAAGCAGATCCCCTTCGACCTGGCGGCCGAGGGCATGCAGCTCCTCGTCGTCGACACCCAGGTCAAGCACTCCCACAGCGAGGGCGAGTACGGCAAGCGCCGCGCGGGCTGCGAGAAGGGCGCGGAGCTGCTGGGCGTCGACGCCTTGCGGGACGTCGCGTACGACGAGCTGGACGCGGCCCTGACCCGCCTCGGCGACGAGGAGGAGGTCCGCCGCCTGGTCCGCCACATCGTGACGGAGAACCACCGGGTGGAGAAGGTGGTCGCGCTCCTGGAGTCGGGCGAGACGCGGGCGATCGGCCCCGTCCTGAACGAGGGCCACGTCTCCCTCCGCGACGACTTCCGCATCTCCTGCCCCGAACTCGACCTCGTCGTCGACACGGCCCTCGCCTCCGGCGCGATCGGCGCCCGCATGACCGGCGGCGGCTTCGGTGGCTCGGCGATCGTCCTGGTCGACGCCACGGACGCGGACACGGTCACCAAGGCGGTGGAGGAGGCCTTCGCGGCCGCCGCCTTCACGGCCCCGCGGGTGTTCGTGGCGGTACCTTCGGCGGGGGCGCGGCGGATCTCCTGAAAGGGTTCGCCCGCCTCACCCCAACCGCTTCGTCAGCGTGTACTCCGTGATCCCGGGCGGATAGTCCGGGATCACGCAGACCACCTCGTAGCCGTGGCGTCGGTAGAAGTCGGGGGCCTGGAAGTCCCAGGTCTCCAGGCGGGCGGTGCGGCAGCGGCGTTCGGTGGTGGCCAGGTGTTCGGCCTTCGACAGCAACCGGGAGCCCAGCCCCGCGCCCCGGTGGGGTTCGTCGACCCAGAGGTACGTCACGTGGAGCCAGGTCGCCCAGGTGTGGCCGACCAGGCCGCCGGCCAGCTCGCCCGACTCGTCCAAGGCCCAGACGTGGAGGGGAAGTTCCCGTTCGTCGGGGGTGCCGCGGAGGGCGCGGAGGACGGGGGAGGCCGCCGTGTTTGTGGCGCGGAGCCGGGAATGCAGCAATTGCCTTCGTTCTCTGTCGACTTCTGTCTCAATACGAAACATGAGGCACACCATAAACGCGCCGGCCAACCAGTTCTGCAAATGAGCTTCCGCTCCTGGCCCCCGGCCGTACCCTGATGAATAGCACCGGTGGGGGCCGGTGTTGATCAGGGGGCGAGACAGTCGGGTACGACGCCCGGAGTGGGGGTAGCAGATCCAGCACGGCGGCGGCCGTGCGGCTGCGGCAACCCCGTCCCAGGTGTAAACCGGGGAGCGCTCCGGGCGGCGTACCCGCGCCGGTCGTCCCCCGACCAGTGGGGGTTTCAGTGGTTCGCATCCGAGTCCTGGTCGTCGACGACCACCGCATCTTCGCCGAGTCGCTCGCCGCGGCCCTCGCCGCCGAGCCCGACGTCGACGTGTCCGCGGCCGGCAGCGGCCCCGCCGCGCTGCGCTGCCTGGAACGCGCGGCGGCCGAGGGCCGCAAGTACGACGTACTGCTGGTCGACGCCGACCTCGGGGGCCACGCCCCCGGCGCGCGCCCGGCCGCCGTACCCGTACCCGCGCCTGTCGCCGCCGTGCCGGGGCAGGAAGGCGGGGACGACGGGCTCGTCGATGGCATATCGCTCGTCGCGGGCGTGCGGTCGGGGCAGCCGAGCGTACGGACCGTCGTCCTCGCGGAGAGGGACGATCCGCGCCGGGCCGCCCTCGCGCTCCAGGCCGGGGCCTCGGGATGGGTCGCCAAGGACTGTTCGCTGTCGCGGCTGCTGACCGTGATCCGTGGCGTGCTGCGGGACGAGACGCACCTGCCGCCCGCGCTTCTCACGGGCGTACTGCGGGAGCTGACCGCCGCCCGCAAGCACCGCACGGAGAGCGAGCGGCTGGTCGAATCTCTCACTCCACGTGAGCGGGAGGTGCTTCGGTGCATGGTCGCGGGGCTGGGGCGCAAGGCCGTCGCCGAGCGCCTGTTCCTGTCGCCCCACACCGTCCGCACGCATATGCAGAACGTCCTCGGGAAGCTCGGCGTGCACTCCACCCTCGCCGCCGTCGCACTCGCGCGCCGCGCCGGTGTAGGGCCCGCCGACCTAACCGGGGATGTTGTCGAACGGGGCGGTCAACTGGCGTAGCAGGCCCGCGAGTTCGCCTCGCTGGGCGCTCGACAGCTCGCTCAGGATCGCCCGTTCCTGGTCGAGGAGCCCGGCGAGCGCCTGGTCCGCCCGGTCCCGGCCCTCGTCCGTCAGCCGGACGAGCACGCCCCGCCGGTCCGACGGGTCGGGCAGCCGCTCCACCAGGCCCTTCTTCGCCAGCCGGTCGATACGGTTCGTCATCGTGCCCGAGGTCACCAGCGTCTGGGTGAGCAACTGCCCCGGAGAGAGCTGATACGGGTTTCCGGCACGCCTCAGCGCCGTCAGCACGTCGAACTCCCACGGCTCCAGCTGATGCTCGGCGAACGCCAGCCTGCGCGCACGGTCCAGATGCCGGGCCAGCCTGCTCACCCGGCTGAGTACTTCCAGCGGCTCCACGTCGAGGTCGGGGCGCTCCCGGCGCCACGCTGCGACCAGCCGATCGACCTCGTCCTCCATGACGATCAGTGTAGTGGTTGTGTCGATGTGAAGTCTCTTGATGTCAAGTCTCTTGACATCAAGAGACAGGGGTACGACAGTGAGGGGCATCCGTGCAGCAGGAGTGGAGAAGCGAGGAGCGGGAGTCAGTCATGTCCGTCAGCCCCACCTGGGACCCCCAGCAGTACCTGCGTCACGCCGGCCACCGTGCCCGCGCCTTCGTCGACCTGCTCGCCCATGTGTCCGACCCGCCCGCGGAGCGCCTCCGGATCGCCGACCTCGGCTGCGGCCCCGGCAACGTCACCCGGCTGCTCGCCGACCGCTGGCCCGCCGCGCGCATCACCGGGTATGACAACTCGCCCGAGATGCTCGACAAGGCCCACGTCGATCACGAGGGACCCACACCGGGTGGCGGCCGTATCGACTTCGCCCCGGCCGACGTCCGCACCTGGGCGCCCTCGGAGCCGTACGACCTGATCATCAGCAACGCCACCCTCCAGTGGGTCCCGGGGCATGTCGACCGGTTCCCGGCCTGGGTGGACGCGCTGGCCGCCGGTGGAACGTTCGCCTTCCAGGTCCCCGGCAACTTCGACTCGCCCAGCCATCGCCTCATGCGGGAACTCGCCCGGTCCGACCGGTGGAAGGACCGGCTCGGCGGCACCCTCCGCCACGACGACGCGGTCCACACGCCCGCCGCCTACCTCGCCGCGCTCGCCGACCTCGGCTGCGAGGTGGACGCCTGGGAGACGACGTACATCCATCTCCTCCAGGGCGAGGACCCGGTGCTCGACTGGGTGCAGGGCACCGGCCTGCGCCCGATCCTCTCCGAACTCGGCCCGGACGCCGACCCGTTCGTCACCGAGTACCGGGCGGCCCTGCGCGAGGCCTACCCACCCACCGCCCACGGCACCCCGTTCCCGTTCCGCCGTGTCTTCGCGGTCGCCCGCAGGCCGGGGTCGAACCGGTGATCGCCGCACTCGACCACGTCCAGCTCGCCGCGCCGCCGGGGTCGGAGGAGCGGTTGAGGGCGTACTACGTGGGTGTTCTCGGCATGGTCGAGATCCCCAAGCCGCCGGTGCTCGCCGCGCGGGGCGGTTGCTGGTTCCGGGCGGGGGAGGTCGTTCTGCACCTCGGGATCGAGGAGCGCTTCAGGCCCGCGAAGAAGGCCCACCCGGGGCTGCGGGTGCGGGGTATCGAGGAGTACGCAGCCCGGCTCGCCCGGTGCGGGGCGCCCGTGACCTGGGATGACGGGCTTCCGGGGTGTCGGCGCTTCTACTCCGAGGATTCCGTGGGGAACCGGCTGGAGTTCCTGGAGCCGGGCTGAGCCGGGCCGCCGTCCGGACCCTCAATGTTGTGCAGAATATTGACGGCAGATAGAAGTGAGCCTACTTTCGCGGTGTCACTCCCTCGTCCCCCCATCGCTCCAGGGAGACCCGCATGCCCCCGCCCCCCTCCCCGTCGGCACTCCCCAACCCCGCCGAGCAGGCCGAACAGGCCGCGCGTACACGGCAGTTGCGTCGTGTCGCGCTCTCCGGACTGCTCGGCACGGCCGTCGAGTTCTACGACTTCCTCGTCTACGGCACGGTCGCCGCGCTCGTCTTCGGCGAGCTCTTCTTCCCGGGTGCCGACCCCGCCGTCGGCACCATCGCCGCGTTCGGAACCTTCGCCGCCGGCTACGTCGCCCGCCCCCTCGGTGGCGTGATCTTCGGCCACTTCGGCGACCGGCTCGGCCGGAAGTCGATGCTGCTGCTGACCATGGGCCTGATGGGCGGCGCCAGCTTCCTCATCGGGCTGCTGCCCACCTACGACACCATCGGCGTGTGGGCGCCCGTCCTGCTGATCGCCCTGCGCGTGCTCCAGGGCATCGCCATCGGCGGCGAGTGGGGCGGCGCCACGCTCATGGTCGTCGAGCACGCCGGAGAGAAGCGGCGCGGACTGTGGTCCAGCTTCACGCAGATGGGAGCACCGCTCGGCTCCCTGCTCTCCTCGCTCGTCGTCACCCTCGTCGTCGCCATGCCCAGGGACCAGTTCGCGGCCTGGGGCTGGCGCGTGCCGTTCCTGCTCAGCGTCGTACTGCTCGGCGTCGGGCTGTTCGTCCGGCTGAAGGTCGTCGAGAGCCCTCTGTTCGCCAAGGTCAAGCGGGACCGGGCCGAGGCCCGGATGCCGCTCGTCGACGTACTGCGCCGACCGCGCGCCCTGATGCTCGCCGCCTGCGTCGGCATCGGCGCCTTCACCGCGCAGTCCCTGCTGACCAGTTACCTCATCGCGTACGCCACCGGTATCGGTTACCCCCGGCCGCAGGTCCTCACCGCGCTCACCGTCTCCGCGTCCGTCGCCCTCGTCGTCCTGCCGTGCGCGTCCGCCCTCTCCGACCGTGTCGGCCGCCGCCCCGTCGTCCTCGGCGGAGCCCTCGCCTCCGCCGCGCTCGCCTTCCCCGTCCTCGCCCTGGTCGACTCCAAGTCGCCCGGGCTGCTCATCCTCGCGGTCGTCCTGGGCCACGGCATCGCCCAGTCCGTGATGTACGGGCCGCTGGGCGCCCTGCTCACCGAGATGTTCGGCACGAAGGTCCGCTACACCGGGGCCTCGCTGGGGTATCAGCTGGCCACGCTGATCGGTGCCGGATTCTCACCGATGATCGCCGGGAGCCTGGTGGCGGCCAACGGAGGCTCCAGTACGCCGATTTCGCTGCTGGTGTGCGGGGGCGCGGCGATCACCGCGGTGACCGTGTGGTTCGTGCGGGAGACGCATCGGGACTCGTTGGGGGAGGCCAACCTCCGGGAGGGGGCCGCGACCAAGGAAGAGGTGGCCTCCTCGTAGGCCGGGTGGTTCGGCCGTGCCCCTTCGGGGGCGCGGCGCCGTCGTACGCTGACCGCTGTGGAGGACCGGATCCTGGACGTCGACGCCGTTGACGCGCCGCAGCCGCGGCCGCAGTCGCTTGTGCTCTCCTTCTTCGGCAACCACGTGCTGGACCGGGGAGAGGGCGACCTGGGGGTCTACTCGGGGAGCATCATCGATGTGCTCGGCCGGGTCGGCACGGGGGAGCAGGCGGTGCGGTCGACGCTGACCCGGATGGTGAACCGGGGGCTGCTGCGGCGTCAGCGCGAGGGGCGGAAGATGTTCTTCGGGCTCACTGCGCACGCGTCCGACATCCTGCGCGACGGCGGCCGGCGCATCTGGAGCGTCGGCGCGGTCAACGAGGACTGGGACGGCACCTGGACCCTCCTCGGCTTCTCGCTCCCCGAGTCCTGGCAACGGCAACGGCACGATCTGCGCTCCCGGCTCACCTGGTCCGGGTTCGGGGCGCTGTACAGCGGGCTGTGGATCGCGCCGGGGCGGGCGGATGTCCGGGAGATCGTCTCCGAACTCGGGCTCGACGCCCATGTGAAGGTGTTCCACGCGCGGGCCGACGAGTTCACCGACATCGGCCTGATGATCCGCGAGAGCTGGGACCTGGAGGCCCTCGCCGCCCGCTACGTCGCCTTCGACAAGCGCTGGACCACCGCGGACCTCGCCTCCGCCGACCCCATCGCCACCCGGCTGCGCCTGGTCGCCGAGTGGCTGCGCATCATCCGCACCGACCCCCGCCTCCCCGTACAGCACCTGCCGACGGAGTGGCCCGCGCGCCAGGCCCAGGAGACGTTCCGCCGCATCGCGGAGGAGACGGCCGGACCGGCGGGTCGGATGGCGGCGGAGCTTCTGGAGACCACGCCGCTCCGGCCCTGACGGTTACGCCAATAAACGGAGTCCGATATTCCGACTTCTGGTGCCTTCTTGATCCCTCTTGGTGGCTTCTGGTGCAGGAGTGGCTGATATTGTTCTTTGGCCTTCCTTTGTGAGGGCTATATTCTCGGTTCACTTTTTGTTGCCCTCGGCGTTCCGTCCGGGGAAGTGGGGGAGTGGGGCTGTGGCCAGGGGGGATCTTGGTTCGGTGAGTAGCTGTTTGGTTGCACGGCGCGCTTCACCAATCTTGTGGTGCGCGTCACTTAGTCTTTCCGTCGGCCGACCGGGATTTCCTTGTATCCCTTTCCGTGTTTCCCGGCCGGTCGATTCCCGCTGCCTCATTCATTCGCAATTAACGACCGCACATACCGACCACGCATATCGCCGTGCCCGCCGCACAACCCCTGACCGGAACGACGGGGACGCGGGCGCGATGCCGCCCACGCCCGGGCGGGCTCCAGGGGGAAACACACGTGAAGATCGCATTCCTGATCAACAACGCCTACGGCATCGGCGGCACCATCCGCTCCACGGCGAACCTGTCCGCCGCGTTCGCCGACCGGCACGACGTCGAGGTCGTCAGCGTCCACCGCTTCCGGGACGCACCGTCGCTCCCCTTCGACCCGCGCGTCCGCGTGACCTCGCTGATCGAGATGCGCGAGGACAACCCCGGCTACGAGGGCGACCACCCGCTCACCAAGCTGCCCGGCACGATGTTCCCCTACACCGGCGCCACCGGGAACATGGCCTACACCGCCCTCCAGGACGAACGCATCGGCGGCTTCCTCGCCCGTACCGACGCCGACGTCGTCATCGCCACCCGCCCGGACCTCAACGGCTACCTCGCCCGCGACGGCCGCCGCCGCTACCTCCGCGTCGGCCAGGAGCACCTCAGCCTCGACCAGTACCGGGAACCGCTGCGCACCAACCAGAACAACGCCATCGCCGGCCTCGACGCCTACGTCACCGTCTCCGAGGCCGACGCCGCCCAGTACCGCGCCGCCCTGCCCGACGTCACCACGACCATCGTGTGCGTCCCCAACGGCGTACAGGCCTCGGCCGTCGAACGGTCCTCCCTCGACTCCAGGGTCATCGTCGCGGCCGGCCGGCTCATCCCCATCAAGCGGTACGACCGACTGATCGACGCGTTCGCCAAGGTGGCCACCGAATACCCCGGCTGGACCCTGCGGATCTACGGCCGCGGACCGCAGAAGGACAACCTGCGGCAGCAGATCGACCGGCTCGGGCTGCACGACCGCGCGTTCCTCATGGGCGCCGTCTCCCCGATCGAGACCGAGTGGGCCAAGGGCGCCGTCGCGGCCGTCTCCTCCGACATGGAGTCCTTCGGCATGACGATCGTCGAAGCCATGCACTGCGGGGTCCCGGTCGTCGCCACCGACTGCCCGCACGGGCCCGGCGAGATCATCAGCGACGGCGAGGACGGCCTGCTCGTACCGCTCGACGGTGACGTCGACGCCTACGCCGACGCACTCAAGCGCATCGTCGCCGACGACGTCCTGCGGGAGCGGCTCGGCGCTGCGGCGATCAAGAAGGCCGACACGTACGTCCCCTCCGTCATCGCCCGCCGCTACGAGGACCTCTTCGAGCAGTTGTCCAAGCCACGGCGCCGCCGCAGATGGGACGGCACGACCCTCCTCGGCAGGCTCACCCGCGCCGGCCGCGCCACCCGGCCCGCGTCCGCCGCCGCTGTTCCCACGGAGAGCGCTCCCGCACCCGCCGCGCACGCCCGCGCCACCGCCGACGGCAGCGTCACCGTGCTGCTCGACCCGGCCCAGCTGCCCGCCGGCCCCCTCGACTTCATCGCCCGACTCCGCCGCGACCCCGCCAAACGCGAGGTCCGCGTCCCCGTACAGCCGACCCCGGACGCCCACGCCACCCTCCGGCCCACCGAACACACACTCGCCGAGGGCCGCTGGGACTGCTACGTCGCGCCGCGCGGCACGAACAAGAGGGTCCGCCTCACCGTCCAGCTCGTCGAACAGGCCGCGCTGGTCGGCCGGCCGCCCGTCGTCGACCGGCGGGGCGTCGGCGCGTGGATCCCTTATCCGACCGTGGACGGGTTCCTCGCGCTGCGGACCTGGCTGCGGGCCACGCACGCCGAGGTCGACACGGTCGAGGTGGGCGACGGGGCGGTGACGGTGAGCGCGACGCTCTACGGAGACATCTCCCTCGGGGACAGCGCCGCGGTGCGGGCCGTGTCCCGGACCGACACGGCGTACGACTTCACCGTGCCCGTGCGGGCGGTGGGTGAGCGGGGGCTGCGGTTCACCGTTCCGTACGGGGAGGTCATGACTCGGCGCAGTGTCGAGCACGATCTGTGGGATCTGGTGGTGGTGCCGGCTGAAGGGGCGGAGGACGTGCCCGTCGGGCGGATCGGTGGGGATGTGGTGGAGCGGCGTAAGACGGATCTTGTGCCGGGTCAGGTTTTCAAGCACTTCGAGCGGGGCGGGACCCGAGTGAAGCCGTACTTCACTGTGGGCAATGAGCTGGCGCTCAGCGCGAAGGATGTGGGCGAGGTCGACTGAAGGGCCGTATCGCCGTAGGGGGTGGGGGTGCGTTGGGGGCTGCGGGTTGTGGTGGGTTGCTCGCGCAGTTCCCCGCGCCCCTGAAAGCCGGGGCTGCGCCCCGTGCTTTTGTCTTTTAGGGGCGCGGGGCCGTATCGATATGCGGCTCCGCCGCGGGGCGCGACAAGCCCCCACTCACCCGCAGCCGACAACGCACCCCATGCGCCCTAACTCTTCCGGTGGCCGATCAAGCGCGGCTTCTGCTCCAGGCCGTCCAACCCATGCCACGCCAAATTCACCAGGTGCGCCGCCACCTCCGCCTTCTTCGGGCGGCGGACGTCGAGCCACCACTGGCCGGTGAGGGCGACCATGCCGACGAGGGCCTGGGCGTACAGCGGCGCGAGCTTGGGGTCGAAGCCCCGGCTCTTGAACTCGCGGCCCAGGATGTCCTCCACCTGGGTGGCGATGTCGGAGATGAGGGAGGCGAAGGAACCCGTCGACTGGGGGATGGGGGAGTCGCGGACCAGGATGCGGAAACCGTCCGTGTACTCCTCGATGTAGTCGAGGAGGGCGAAGGCCGCCTGTTCGCACAGTTCGCGGGGGTGGCCCGCCGTCAGGGAGCTGGTCACCATGTCCAGCAGACGGCGCATCTCGCGGTCCACGACCACCGCGTACAGGCCCTCCTTGCCGCCGAAGTGCTCGTACACCACCGGCTTGGAGACCCCGGCCTTGGCGGCGATCTCCTCCACGGACGTGGCCTCGAAGCCCTTCGCGGCGAAGAGGGTGCGACCGATCTCCAGCAGTTGTGCGCGGCGCTCGGCGCCCGTCATCCGGGTGCGGCGGGTACGCCGCGGCTTCTCGTTGCTCGGGGTACTGCTGGAGTCGGTCGCCACGGCGTCAATCATGCCGCCTCGGCGGGTGCCTTCCGGTGCCGGGAGGCGACCTCATCCGTGTTCCGCCGGGAATCGATACGTGAGCGTGACGGCCAGCGCACGTCGTACGCCCAACCGAGCTGCTCGAACCAGCGGATGAGCCGGGCGGAGGAGTCCAGCTGGCCGCGTTCGACGCCGTGCCGCGCGGACGTGGGGTCGGCGTGGTGGAGGTTGTGCCATGACTCGCCGCACGACAGCACCGCCAGCCACCACACGTTGCCCGAGCGGTCGCGGGACTTGAAGGGGCGCTTGCCGACCGCGTGGCAGATCGAGTTGATCGACCAGGTGACGTGGTGCAGCAGCGCCACCCGGACGAGCGAGCCCCAGAAGAACGCCGTGAACGCGCCCCACCAGGACATCGTCACCAGACCGCCGATCAGGGGAGGCAGCGCGAGCGAGAGCGCCGTCCAGAAGATGAACTGGCGGGAGATCGTCCGCAGCGTCGGATCCTTGATCAGGTCCGGCGCGTACTTGTCCTGCGGGGTCTGCTCCTCGTCGAACATCCAGCCGATATGCGCCCACCACAGGCCCTTCATCAGGGCCGGGAGGGTCTCGCCGAACCGCCACGGGGAGTGCGGGTCGCCCTCCGCGTCGGAGAACTTGTGATGCTTGCGATGGTCGGCCACCCAGCGGACCAGCGGGCCCTCGACGGCCATCGACCCGGCGATCGCCAGCGCGATCTTCAGCGGACGCTTCGCCTTGAACGAACCATGGGTGAAGTGCCGGTGGAAGCCGATCGTGATGCCGTGGCAGCCCAGGTAGTAGAAGAACACGAGCAGGCCGAGATCCAGCCAGCTCACCCCCCAGCCCCAGGCCAGCGGTACCGCCGCGAGCAGCGCCAGGAACGGGACGGTGATGAACAGGAGCAGCGCGAGCTGCTCGACGGAACGCTTCTGCTCGCCGCCCAGCGTCGCCGAGACGGTGGGGGCGCCGGCCGCTTCGGAGCCAGGGGAATCGGTCGGCTTCGTCGGCTTCGGGACGTCGTCGATCACATCGGAACTTGGGGTCATGGGGCGTCCCCTGTGGGTTCGAGGGTGGAGAGAGGGGGGAAGTGCCTACGGCGACAGGGTGCGGGACGTACCTGACGGCATTCCCTACGGTTCCGTAACCTACGGCATCGTAAGTATGTCAGCGCGATGCCCGGCGGCAAGAGAGCCGACCCCCGTCCGGCCGAGTCACCCGAGCCGACCGGGCCGCACCGAGCGGCCCACCTGGCACTCCGTGCCGCCAAGTGGACACCTAGCGGCCTGTGCGTGCCACCGGCCACCTATCCTTGGACTCGGTCGGACAGCGCGGTCCGCTCTGAATCCTGCCCGGATGCCAAGCCCACCAAGCGGCCGAACCGCCGGGCACCCACCCGTGCCCCACCCGGGTTCCCCTCCCAGACGAGCTTCAACACTGCAAGGAGCCGCACCTGTGAGCAGTGCCGACGACCAGAGCACAACGGTCAGCAGCGAGCTACGTGCCGACATCCGACGCCTGGGCGACCTGCTGGGCGAGACCCTCGTACGCCAAGAGGGCCCCGAACTCCTGGAGCTGGTCGAGCGCGTCCGCCGCCTGACCCGCGAGGACGGCGAGGCCGCCGCCGAACTGCTGCGCGGCACCGAACTGGAGACCGCCGCCAAGCTCGTACGGGCCTTCTCCACCTACTTCCACCTGGCCAACGTCACCGAACAGGTCCACCGCGGCCGCGAGCTCCGCGCCCGCCGCGCCGCCGAGGGCGGCCTCCTCGCCCGTACGGCCGACCGCCTCAAGGACGCCGACCCCGAACACCTGCGCGAGACCGTCAAGAACCTCAACGTCCGCCCGGTCTTCACCGCCCACCCCACCGAAGCCGCACGCCGGTCGGTACTCAACAAGCTCCGGCGCATCGCCGCGCTCCTCGAAACCCCCGTCATCGAATCCGACCGCCGCCGCTACGACATCCGACTGGCCGAGAACATCGACCTCGTCTGGCAGACGGACGAACTCCGCGTCGTACGCCCGGAACCCGCCGACGAGGCCCGCAACGCCATCTACTACCTCGACGAACTGCACGCCAACGCCGTCGGCGACGTCCTCGAAGACCTCACGGCCGAACTCGAACGCGTCGGCGTGACCCTCCCCGACGCCACCCGCCCCCTCACCTTCGGCACCTGGATCGGCGGCGACCGCGACGGCAACCCCAACGTCACCCCCCAGGTGACCTGGGACGTCCTCATCCTCCAGCACGAACACGGCATCAACGACGCCCTCGAACTGATCGACGAACTCCGCGGCTTCCTGTCGAACTCGATCCGCTACACGGGTGCCACCGAGGAACTGCTGACCTCCCTCCAGACCGACCTGGAGACCCTCCCCGAGATCAGCCCCCGCTACAAGCGCCTCAACGCCGAGGAGCCCTACCGCCTCAAGGCCACCTGCATCCGCCAGAAGCTGGAGAACACCAAGCAGCGCCTTGCCAAGGGCACCCCGCACGAGCCGGGCCGGGACTATCTGGGCACGTCCGAGCTCCTCCGCGACCTCACCCTCATCCAGACCTCCCTGCGCGAACACCGCGGCGGCCTCTTCGCTGACGGCCGCATGAACCGCACCATCCGCACCCTCGCCGCCTTCGGTCTCCAACTCGCCACCATGGACGTCCGCGAACACGCCGACGCCCACCACCACACCCTCGGCCAGCTCTTCGACCGCCTCGGCGAGGAATCCTGGCGCTACGAGGACATGCCCCGTGAGTACCGCCACAAGCTCCTCGCCAAGGAACTCAGGTCCCGCAGGCCCCTCGCCCCCACCCCCGCCCCGCTCGACGCCGCCGGCGCCAAGACCCTCGGCGTCTTCGAGACCGTCAAGAAGGCCCTCGCCGTCTTCGGACCCGAAGTCATCGAGTCGTACATCATCTCCATGTGCCAGGGCGCCGACGACGTCTTCGCCGCCACCGTTCTGGCACGCGAGGCAGGCCTCATCGACCTGCACGCCGGCTGGGCCAAGATCGGCATCGTCCCGCTGCTGGAGACCACGGACGAGCTCAAGGCCGCCGACACGATCCTGGAGGAGATGCTCGCCGACCCGTCGTACCGCCGGCTCGTCGCCCTGCGCGGCGACGTCCAGGAGGTCATGCTCGGCTACTCCGACTCCTCCAAGTTCGGCGGCATCACGACGAGTCAGTGGGAGATCCACCGCGCCCAGCGCCGCCTGCGTGACGTGGCGCACCGCTACGGGGTGCGGCTGCGCTTGTTCCACGGCCGCGGCGGCACCGTCGGCCGGGGCGGCGGGCCGTCCCACGATGCGATCCTCGCGCAGCCCTGGGGCACCCTGGAGGGCGAGATCAAGGTCACCGAGCAGGGCGAGGTCATCTCCGACAAGTACCTCGTGCCCTCGCTGGCCAGGGAGAACCTGGAACTGACCGTGGCGGCGACGTTGCAGGCCTCCGCCCTGCACACCGCTCCCCGCCAGTCCGTCGAGGCGCTCGCCCGCTGGGACGCCGCCATGGACGTGGTGTCCAACGCCGCCGAGGCCGCCTACCGCCGCCTCGTCGAAGACCCCGACCTCCCCGCCTACTTCTTCGCCTCCACCCCCGTCGACCAGCTCGCCGACCTGCACCTCGGCTCCCGGCCCTCACGCCGCCCCGACTCCGGCGCCGGACTCGACGGCCTGCGCGCCATCCCATGGGTCTTCGGCTGGACGCAGTCACGGCAGATCGTGCCCGGCTGGTTCGGCGTCGGCTCCGGCCTGAAGGCCCTGCGCGAAGCCGCCCTCGACACCGTGCTCGACGAGATGCACGAACAGTGGCACTTCTTCCGCAACTTCCTCTCCAACGTCGAGATGACACTCGCCAAGACCGACCTCAGGATCGCCGGGCACTACGTCGACACCCTCGTCCCCGACGAGCTCAAGCACGTCTTCGACACCATCAAGGCCGAACACGAGCTGACCGTCCGCGAGGTCCTGCGCATCACCGGCGAGGACAAGCTGCTCGACGCCAACCCCGTCCTCCAGCAGACCTTCTCCATCCGCGACGCCTACCTCGACCCCATCTCCTACCTCCAGGTCACCCTCCTCAAGCGCCAGCGCGACGCCGCGGCCGCCGGCGACACCCCCGACCCACTCCTCGCCCGAGCCCTCCTCCTCACGGTCAACGGCGTCGCCGCAGGCCTCCGCAACACCGGCTGACCCCTCACAGAAAGCGGTGCCCCCACGGTCGTACGACCGTGGGGCCTCACGCAGGACGTTCAGCCCTCACGCAGGACGTTCAGCCCTCACGCAGGACGTTCAGTCCTCACGCAGGACGTTCAGTCCTCGCGCAGGACGAGGGCGAGCAAGCCCGGGAAGCGGGTGTCGAATTCCTCGCGCCTGAGGCGGTTGACGCGTTTCGGACCCTCGTCGCGTTGCTCGACGAGGCCGGCGGCGCGCAGTACGGAGAAGTGGTGGCTGAGGGCCGCCTTGCCGACGGGTACGTCGAAGCTGCCGCAACTGCGGGTCCAGACCGGGGAACCCGCCAACTCCCGCACCAGGGCGATACGTACGGGGTCGGCGAGGGCGGCGAGGGCGGTCGCGACGGTGACGTCGTCGGGGTGGGTGTGCTCGGGGGCGACCCGATGGCTCGTGCCGCGACTGGTCCCGCGCTGGGTCATGACCGGCTCCTCCGGTGGGGCTTGCCTAGTGTTCGATGAAAACCATACAGTCCGGAGTGTTCGCTTTTCATTGAACAGTCGAGCGGGGAGTCCTGCATGCGCGCGATCGAGTTCCAGGAGTACGGCGGTCCCGAGGTTCTGAAGGTGGTCGAGGCCGAGGTCCCCGAGCCCGGGCCGGGGCAGGTGAGTGTCGATGTGGCGTACGCGGGAGTGAACTTCGCCGATCTCAAGGCCCGCTCCGACGGCTACCGGGTGGCTGCGCTGCCCTACCGGCCCGGGCTTGAGGTCTCCGGGCGGGTGCGCGCGCTCGGCGAGGGGCTGGAGGGACTGGCGGTCGGGCAGGAGGTGACCGCGCTGACGGACGCCGGGGCGTACGCGGAGGTCGTCGTGGCCGACGCGGTGACCGTGTTCCCGCTGCCCGAGGGCGTCGGCCTCCGTACCGGCGCCACGCTCCCCACCGTGCTGCCGACGGCGTACGCGCTCGTGCACTCGGTCGGCCGGATCCAACCCGGCGACCGTGTCCTCGTACAGGGCGCGGCCGGGGGGATCGGCACCGTGGCGGGGCAGTTGGCGAAGGCGGCGGGGGCCGGGGCGGTGTACGGGGTCGTGTCGGACGCGGCCAAGGCGAAGCACGCGCTCGGCCACGGGTACGACGAGGTCTTCGTCGGCGGGTTCACGCAGGAGGTGCGGGAAGCCACCGGCGGCCGTGGCGTCGACCTCGTCCTCGACCCGGTCGGCGGCGACACCCTCCGCGCCGGCCTCGCCTCCCTCGCCCCCTTCGGCCGCCTCGTCTCCTTCGGCAACGCGAGCGGGGCCGAGCCGTGGACCGTCGGTCAGCCCGAGCTCTACCCCCTCGGGCTGACCGTCTCCGGGTTCTCCGTCCTGGCGCTGGCCAAGACGGCCCCCGCCGAGCTGCGCGCCCTCGCCGAGCGGGCGTTCGCCACGGTCGTCGACGGGGTCGTATCGCTTCCCGTGACGGCGGAGTTCGCGCTGGCGGAGGCGGCGGAGGCCCACCGGTTGATGGGGGCGCGCAAGAGCACGGGCAAGCTGTTGCTGCGGGTGGGCGGCGACGAGGGGTAAGGGCGCCGCGAAGCGTAAGGGGCCGCCGTACGCCTCGCACCGGAGGTCAGTCGCCCGGCTCCTCCCCCTTCTTGTCGACGACCCCCACCTCCAGCAGGGCCTGCCTGTCCGAGCCGAGGTACTTCAGGCTCTTCTTGTCGAAGACCCAGACGTCGCGCTCCTCGCCCTGGCCGAAGGACAGGCCGATGCCTTCTCGGCCGACGGCGTCCTTCGCGTTCTGGACGACGGTCACGCCGGGGACCTTGGCGGCGGCACGGACGATGGCTCTGTTGAGTTCGGGCAGCAGTTGCGCGGTGTCGAGCATCGTGGCCAGGTACTCCAGCGCGGCCCACTCATGCGTCGGCCCCTGCCCCTCCGATTTGGCCCACACCAGCTCGTACAGCTTGTCGGGGTCGGTGGGCATCTTCTGCAGCTCGCGGTAGTTGAAGCCGTTCGGGTCGGCTGAGAGCGTCATGTCCTCGGTGGGGTTCGCGAGGGCCTTCTTGATGTCCTCTTCCTTCATCCCCTTGGGGAAGTACTGCCCGTCCAGCCAGGTGGTCCTGGCGAGGCCGTTTCGCTTGCCGTCGACGGCGACCCAGTCGCTCCGCCGGTACGGGTACTCCTTCCCGGCGGCCTCCGTGGTGCCCTTGCTCTCGGCCTCCTTGGAGTCCTTCCCGGCGGCCTCCGGGTTCTCCATCCAATCCTCCACCACCGGGGCGACCATCGTGCCCCGGACCTCGGTGTAGATGTACTGGTCGTCGCGCACGGGCGGCGTGGTGGCCGCCGTCGCCGTCGCGGCGTCGGCGATGCGGTCCAGCAGGCGTACGGCGTCCGCGTCGGTGGCCGGGTGGTCCGGGCCGCTCACGGCCACCATCACCAGCACGGAGGCCACAGCGGCGGCCGCGCCGAACGGCACCGCGATCAGCGCCGTCCGACGCCGCGGGCCTCCGGGCCGGCCGAAGCCACGGCGCCGCGGGCGACGGACGGACGCGGACGACGGCCGCCGTATCTCCACCGCCGCGTCGTACGACGGGACGTCCTCGGTGGCGCCCCCGGCCGGCTCGGCCTGCGGGGCCTCCACCACGAAGTCCGTCCGCAGGGCTTCCTCGCCGGTGATCTCTCGCATCAGGTGGTCCTCCAGCTGGAGCAGGCGGTCGCTCGGCAGGACCGGATCACCCGGGCTCGGCAGCAGCCGGGCCAGTTCCGCGCGTTCCTCGGGGTTCATCGGTGTCTCTCCTGTGCCTGTGCCGACCGGGCCGCTTCGGTGCGGCCATCTGGTTCCTGTCCGCTGCCCGGGAGGGGTCTCGTTCCTGTTCGCCGCGCCGCCGACTGCCGTACGAGTTCCGCCTCCGCGAGGCCGCGCAGCCGCTGCCGGGCGCGGGCGAGGCGCGACCGTACGGTGCTGACGGGTACCTCCAGGGCTTCGGCGGCGGCCGCGTAGCTCAGCCCCGACCAGACGCACAGCGCGAAGACCTCGCGCTCCCGTCTTCGGAGTTTGGTGAGGGCGACGCGGGCGGCGGCGAGCCGTTCGGAGTCCTCCATGCGGCCGACGAGCTCGTCGGCGAAGTCCGGCACGGTCTCGCGGTCCGCCCGGCGCTCCGGCAGCCGGGCGAGGGCGGCGCTGTGCCGCCGGGCGGTGCGCCGGGTGTTGCGAAGCACGTTGGTGGCGATGCCGAACAGCCATGGGCGCAGGCTGCCGTCGCCGTCGTCGATGCCGGTCAGCTCGGCGTCCGGCAGCAGCTTCTCGCGCAGCCGCCACGCCTCCAGGAAGGTCAGCGACACCACGTCCTCCGCCGCGCTCGGGTCCGCCGTCAGCCGTGCGGCATGGCTGTACACCGCCCTCGCGTGCGCACGGAAGAGCTGGGCGAACGCCTGCGGATCGCCGGCCCGCAGCCGGGCGCGTAAAGAAAGTTCCACGCCTTCCCCTGTCCGCTCGACGCCCATCGTCTCTGTGGCATGAGTCACATCACGGGGTCGCGCAGTTCCCCGCGCCCCTGAAAGCAGGGCGCAGTGGCGCCCACACCTCATACCTTCGTCGCCCGCCCACGGCCAGGAGTGGCAGGTGTGGTCGGGGAGGTCGAAGATGGACAGAGAGCTAGAAGGTGATAGCCACGAATGGTCGTGAGTCGGAGAAGCACCGTTCCTCGTCGAGGCAGAAGGCGGCCGCCGAGGACCGGGTTTCCGCACCCGAGGCCATGCGGAGCGCGATCGAGCAGCTCACCGAGCTGCTGGGACGCGCTCCCGAGTCTGTTTCCGCGCTGAAACCGACCGAAGAGGGCTGGGAGGCCAACGTCGAGGTCGAGGAACTGGAGCGCATCCCGCAGACGAGCAGCGTGATGGCCAGCTACCAGGTCGTCCTGGATCCGGCGGGCAAGCTGCTGGCGTACGAGCGCGGACGCCGGTACACGCGCGCACAGGTCGACAGGGGCAGCAGCCGCTGAGTACGGCCGTACGGCCTTCCGACACCGGAAGGGAAGAGATCGTGACTGTGGTGCCGCAGGGCGAGGGCGGCCCCGTCGCCCGTCCGGGTGGTGGCTCGGGGAACCTCTACGACGTGCTGGAACTCGTCCTCGACCGGGGCCTGGTCATCGACGCGTTCGCACGGGTTTCCCTGGTCGGCATCGAGATACTGAAGGTCGACGCCCGTGTGGTCGTGGCCAGTGTCGACACGTATCTGCGCTTCGCGGAGGCGTGCAACCGGCTGGACCTGGAATCGGGACGCAAGGCCCCCTCCAAGCTGACGGACATCGTCGGGGACGTCACCGAGGCGGGCTCCCGGGGCAAGAGCAAGGGGGCGCTCACGGGCGCGGTCCAGGCCGTCACCGAGTCGCTCCAGAAGGGACGCGGGGAGGACGAGGACCGCGAGTCCGGGCGCGAGAAGCAGCATGTGCGCGCCGAGCGCGGCACGAGCCGCCGTTCCTCGAAGGACCGTGCGGACCGTGAGGCGTGAGGGGTGAGTGAGCCGATGTCGGTGTACGTCTACGCGATCACCAAGGCGGATCATCCGCTGGACCTGGAAGACGTCACGGGCGTCGGGGAGGAGCCCGCCGAACTGCACACGGTCAGCAACGGCGGCCTGAGGGCCGTCATCAGCGAGAGCCCCGAGGACCTCTCGGTCGCCCGCCGCGATCTGGAGGCGCATCACGAGGTCCAGGAACAGCTGTGGGCCGACGGCGCCATTCTGCCGTTGAGCTTCGGGTTCGTCGCCCCGGACGAGGACACCGTGCGCGCCCTGCTGGAGGAGCGGGCCGAGGCGTTCTCCCAGCGCCTCGACGAGCTCACGGGCTGCGCGGAGTTCAACATCAAGGGCGTACATGACGAGGACACCCTGTTGCGTGCCGTCCTGGCGGACTCCGAGCGGGCCCGGGAGCTGAACGAGTCGATCCGTGAGGGCGGCGGCTCGTACGAGGACCGCCTGGCTCTCGGCGAGCTCGTGGCCGGCGAGGTGCAGACCCGGCAGTCGGCGCTGGCCGAGGAGGTCCTCACCGCGCTGCGGCCGTTCGCGCTGGCCGAGAAGGTGTCCCCGCCGTCCCAGCAGTACTTCGTGAGCGTCTCCTTCCTGGTGGAGGACGAACGGTCCGAGGAGTTCACCCGCGCCGGCGGCGAACTGGCCGCGCGCCTGGGAGAGGGCGTCGAGCTCCGGCTGCGCGGCCCGCTGCCGCCGTACAGCTTCGTATGACCGTCACCGGACGGCGTGAGGAGGCGGTTGTGGGACTGGTCGGGACCATTCTGACGTTCCCGTTGGCTCCCGTGCGGGGCGTCGGGTGGGTGGTCGACAAGGTGCGGCAGGCGGCCGAGGACAAGTACTACGACCCCGCCCCCGTTCAGGAGGAGCTGGTGAACCTGGAGACGGCGCGGACCGAGGGACGCATCGACGAGGCGGATTTCGCGCGGCGCGAGGAGGAGTTGCTGCACCGGCTGCAGGAGATCAGCGCCTACCGGCTCCAGCAGGGCGGGTAACCCGGTCCGTGACGCGCGTGGGCACGGAAACGTGGACGCGGAAACGTGGGCATGGAAAGAAGACAGGATCATGAACAACGCCACGATCGGCGCGGCCGTCCTGGGCGGTTATCTGCTGGGGCGGACGAAGAAGGCCAAGCTCGCCCTCGGCGTGGGCGCGCTGCTGGCCGGATCCAAGGTCAGGCCCGGACAGCTCGGCAAAGCGCTCGACTCACAGTTCCTCAGCAACGTCACCCACCAGGTGCGCACCGAGCTGACAGACGCGAGCAAGGCGGCGGCGAGCTCCGTACTGACGGCCAAGGTCGACAGCCTGGCCGGGACCCTGCACGACCGCGCCGCGGAGCTGCGGGAGCGGGCGCAGGGGGAGGGAGAGGCAGAGCGGGAGGAAGAGGCAGAGCAGGAAGGGGAGGCAGAGCGAGAGGAGGAACGGGAGCCGGAGCGGGAAGACGAGAAGGAATCCCGTCAGAGGAGCCCGAGGAAGAAAACCGCCGCCGGGAGCCGCTCGAAGAGCGACAGCTCCACACGGTCGAGGAGGCAGGGGCAGGACGATGGCTGAGGGCAAGGCGGCGAGAGGCGGCTCGGCCGGTACCGGCACCCTCAGCAAGGTGCTTGAGGAGACACGGCACAACCCCGCCACGGTCCGGCTGAAGGAGGAGCTGGAGGACTACATCGAGGCCCGGCTGGCGCTGATGTTGCAGGGTGTGGGCCACGGGCTGGGCGAGAGTGCGCGCAAGTTGAGCGAGGCCCGCGCGGCGGGACTGACGTCGACCGCGTCCCACGCCAAGGACGCGCTGATGGACAAGGCGAAGGGCGTCACGGAGAAGGCGACGAAGGGCGTCACGGGCAAGGCCAGGGACGTCACCGAGAAGGCGAAGGACGTCACCAGCAAGAGGCACGGCAAGGAACCCGAGGGCGGCACCGGCCGGGGGCTCACCATCGTCGAGGACATCGACGTGGGTGTCCCGGTGCGCGAGGCGTACGACCAGTGGACGCGGTTCCAGGACTTCGAGCGGTTCGCCAAGGGTGTGGAGGGCGTCGAGCAGGAGGACGACACCACCACCCAGTGGCACGTCAAGATCGCCAAGGCGAGCCGGCACTGGCGCGGGAACATCACCGAACAGGTACCCGACGAGCGCATCGCCTGGACGTCCGAGGGCGACAAGGCCACCACCAAGGGCGTCGTCACCTTCCACCCGCTCGGCGAGAACCTCACCAAGGTGCTGCTCGCCCTCGAGTACTTCCCCAGGGGCGTGGTCGAGAAGGCGGGGAGCCTGGTGCGCGCCCAGGGCCGCCGCGCCCACCTCGACCTGAAGCTCTACCGCACGTTCGTCATGATGCGCGGGGAGATCCACGAGGGAGAGGTCAGCGAGCCGGAGGCGTCCGACGAGGAGGCCGAGGCCGACAAGGAGGAGCCCGAGGACGCGGAAGAGGCGGAGGACGCGGAGGAGCCCGAGGACGCGGAAGAGCCCGAGGACGCGGAAGAGCCCGAGGACGCGGAAGAGGCGGAGGACCGGTACGACGACGAGAACGAGGAGGAGGACGAGCCCTACGAGGAGGAGGACGAAGAGGATGGAGAGGACGAACCGTGAGCCAGTCCGACGCCCCCGTTCCGACGCCGTCGCGAGCCTTCACTCCGTACGGCGGTCAGGGATCGAGCGCGAACCTCGCCGACATCCTTGAACGGGTGCTCGACAAGGGCATCGTGATCGTCGGCGACATCAAGGTCAACCTGCTCGACATCGAGCTCCTCACGATCAAGCTGCGCCTCCTGGTGGCTTCCGTCGACAAGGCCAAGGAGATCGGCATCGACTGGTGGGAGCACGATCCCGCCCTCTCGTCCCGCGCGTCCCGCCCCGACGGCCGCCGCTCCCTCGAAGAGCAGAACGAGCGCCTGCGCGCCGAGGTGAAGGAACTCCGCAGCCGCGTCGCGGGCTCGGCCTCCCGAGCGGAGCTGTCCGCGCCCGAATCGACCGAGCGCCGTCGGCCCCGTAGCCCCGAACGCAAGCGGCGCAAGGCCGCGGCCGACGAGGACGAGAGCCGATGACGATGAGCCCGTACGACTACGACTACGACGACCACGACCGCCCGATCGACGACTACGACCGCCCGATCAGCGGGCGGCAGGTGGCGCTGATCGATCTGCTCGACCGGCTGCTGAGCGGTGGTGTCGTACTCACCGGGGATCTCGTCCTGAGCATCGCGGACATCGACCTGGTGCGGATCTCGCTGCGCGCGGTGATCGTCTCCGTCCGCGAGCAGATGGCGGAGCAGTGGGCACCGATCCTGCCCGAGCGGGCGTCTCCGGGTGAGGTCGGCCGTGGCGACGCCCCCGTCTGACGGTCCGCACATCGACCGGCTCCGCGAGGTGTCCGATGCCGCGAGCCGGGCGTTCTCGTTGCTGCCCGCCCGGCCGGAGGACGTCACCCCGCCGCCCACCGGCCGCGGCGAGGCCGCCGCGCGTCGTCTGCGCACCGATCCCGACACGGTGGAGCGGGATCTTGTCCGGCTGGTCCTCACCATCGTGGAGTTGTTGCGCCAGCTGATGGAGCGGCAGGCCCTGCACCGGGTCGACCAGGGCGATCTGACCGAGGAGCAGGAAGAGCGGCTCGGCATGACCCTGATGGTCCTCCACGACCGCATGACCGAACTGTGCGACCGCTACGGCCTCACCCTGGAGGACCTCAACCTCGACCTCGGCCCCCTGGGCACGCTGCTACCGCCCTGACACCCAGCCCTGACACCCACCGGACCGTGCGGCGGTCACGTACCGCCGAAGCCGGACATCCCGGTGTCGGGTGCCGTCGCCCTGCCCCGTGCCCCCGTCCTCGCCGCTGTCGGATCGTCATCGGCCGGCACGATACGCAGCGCCGACAACCACTTATCCGTTCGGCTTCGGCTTGCGCACCACGATGGGCGGCTGGGGTCGGGAACCCGGGATGTTGATGCGGACCCGGGTGGTGAGCACGGTGTCCGTCCGAGGGCGCTCGTGCCGGGCTCGTGGTGCGTCGCCGAACCACGCTTCGTGTCCCCATCCACCGTCCGAGCCGACAGCGACAGCAGCGACCCGTACGATGTCCGCCTCCTGGCGCATACCGGCCTGTGCCAGGTGCCGCGCGGCCTCTTCGATCTGATCCTCCCGTCGGGCGCAGACACCCTTCAGGACCAGGACCGTGTCCGCGTTCCCCAGACGTACCGGTGAGAGCAGGAGCGGGAGCGTGGAGGTGGCGCGCCGCCGGCCCGCCTCTGCCAGTGCCATGCCGGCCACCGTCCCGAAGCCGGCTGCGCGCAGCTGAGCGATCGTCTGATGGAAGGAAGCGACCCGACGCTCCGCTCCGATGCCCGTGGTGACCACGCCCATGTCATACGGCGAAAGGAGGGACAGGACGACGGCGAGGCTATCCGCGGGGCGGCCCGCACCCGCCTCGAACAGGACATCGACGGCGGGGCCGATCGCTCCCGCAGCCCGCAGTGACCCCAGCGACATCACGAAGCGGTCGGGTTCGGCGTCCCGGCCCAGCAGTCGCAGCCAGCCCCGGTCCACCGGGAGTCCCATGTCCACCACTGCCCGGATCCGGTCGACGATCGGATCGTGCGCCCACGTCTGCCCGGCGACGGTGTTGTCCGGAGGAGAAGCGGGATCGTCGACCGGGCGCGGGAGCATGCCGCCGCCCGCTCCGACTCCCGAGTTGTCCGCCGCGCCCCCGGAAGTGTCGTCGCCGGTCAACGGGTTGTCCGGGCCGGACAACCCGTCCGGCTCTTCCCGCAGTTCCTCCAGTTCCTCCGCGAGCTGCTCCAGGCGCTCGGCGCCGTTGTCCAGGATCCGCGAGGCTTTCATCAGGGCGATGTCGATGTCGTCCGGCACGGTGCCTGGTGTCATCGGAGACACGGCGGGCAGGTCGGCCTCCGGCACCTCCGGTCCGGCGGTGGGGTCGGCATGGACGCTACGCAGCCGCGCGAGTTCCTCGGTGAGTCGGCGCACCTGTTCGGCCGACTGTTCCGCCAGCCGGTCCGCCTTCTCCCGCTCGGCGCGGGCACGAGCCAGCTCAGCCTCCGCCTGGGTACGTTGCGTCTCGCTGTGCCGCAGCTTCTCGTGAACCTCGTCCAGGACGTCGCGTCCGGCGGTGCGGGCGGCCGCACGGCTCCGTTGCGACGCGGTCAGGGTGGCGATGTCCCGCTGCAGTTTGTCGACGAGGGCGAGGAGAATCAGCACCATCTGGTTCGCGTCGTTACGTGCCTTCTCCAACTCGGCCGTCCGCTGCAACGCCCGCAACAGCTGGTCCGACATCGCCAGTGACTGCCGCTGCACATGGATGAGTTCGGCCGCAACGGCCGGACTGCCGACAGCCCGCGAGGGTGTTGCCGCCTTCGGACGAGGCTGTTGCCCGGCGCGTAGCGCCGATCCGGACCGCTTGGCCCGCTCGGCCGCGTCGAAGAGCGGACGCGCCGCCCCCGTACGCCTCTTGCACTCCGCCTGATCACTGAAGCAGACGTCGGCGACCGCCTCGACGAAGTCCCAGCGCAGGTTCACACCGGCGAGACGGTCGGAGACCGTGGATCGGGCCGGGACAGTCGCGTTCTCGAAGTGGTCGGGTGTCAGCTTCCCCATCAGGTCGTCCAGTCGCAGACCGGCGCCGTCCAACCACTCCCTCAGCAGCACGGCGAGAGCGTTGGCCTCGTCGGAGGGCCCCTTCAATCGTGACCATGGGCGCGTCCGGCGGCCTTTGCCCTGCCCACCGGCCTGTTCCTCGTCACTGGTTCGTCCACTCAACGCGCTGACGGCCCCGTACTTGTCCGGACTTGTACACGGGACTTCCTGGACTAGTAGAGGCGGAAGCGGTCGGCCGCGACGCTGAGTACGTCGTCTCGACAGGCCATCCGTCGGTCCCCGGCTCGCCTGACGACGATCCCGGCGAAATCAAGGAGTCCCCCGATGAAAGACCAACTCAATCACGTACTGTCGGTCCTCGCACACGGCCTGCTCACAGAGCTACCGGCGCAACTCGCGGCGGCGGGGATCGTGGCCGGGGCAGCCGGCATCTGGCGGCGCGTCAAGCGCCGGGGAGCCGCTGAGAAGCGGGAGGCGAAGGACATCGGAAGCACCTGACGCGCCGCCGCTTCCCCGGCAGCGCAGTGGGGTCATGGATCAGGGCCATGTACCAGGGCATGAATCAGGTCATGGATCAGGCACAGGCACGAACATGGCTCGCCACCGCCGTCGAGGAGGCCCGGGCCGGGCTCGCCGAGGGCGGCATTCCCATCGGGGCCGCGTTGTACGGCCCGGACGGCACCGTGCTCGGGCGGGGGCACAACCGCAGGGTCCAGGACGGCGACCCGTCCACGCACGCCGAGACGGCGGCCTTTCGCGCGGCGGGGCGGCAGCGGACGTATCGCGGTACGACGATGGTGACGACCCTCTCGCCGTGCTGGTACTGCTCCGGCCTGGTACGGCAGTTCGGCATCTCCCGGGTGGTGATCGGCGAGGCGACGACCTTCCACGGCGGCCACGACTGGCTCGGGGAGCACGGCGTGGAGATCGTGCTCCTTGACGACCCGGAGTGCGTGGCCCTGATGCGCGACTTCATCGAGCAGCACCCGGCCCTATGGAACGAGGACATTGGTGAGTAGCAACCCCCGTATCCCCACCGTCGACCTGCGCCCCTGGCTGTCCGGCGACCCGGAGGCCAGGCGGGCCATCGCCCGTACCGTCGACGAGGCCCTCCAGACCGCCGGGTTCCTCCTGGTCACGGGCCACGGCGTCGACCCGGCCCTGCGCACCCGTATCCGCGAGGCCGCCCGTGCCTTCTTCACCCTCCCCGTCCCGGCCAAGCAGGCGTACGAGGTGAAGGTCGGCGGACGCGGCTGGCTCGGTCCGGGCGCCGAGGCGAACGGCTACTCGGAGGGTACGCAGACCCCGCCCGACCTCAAGGAGTCGCTGACCTTCGCGACGCACGAGCCGTTCGACGACCCGGCCGTGAACGCCGAGTGGTACGCGCCGAACGTCTGGCCGTCCGAGGTGCCGGAGCTCCAGCCGCTCTGCGAGGAGTACCTGGCGCTGATGGGCGAGTTGGAGAAGCGACTCCTCTCCCTCCTCGGCGAAGCCCTCGGCCTGGAACCGGACTTCTTCTCCCGCCACATGAGCCATCCCACCTACGGCTTCAACATCAACTGGTATCCGGGTACGGAGGTCATCGGCGACCCGGCCCCCGGCCAGTTCCGTATCGGTCCGCACACCGACTTCGGCACGGTCACGATCCTCGACCGCCAGGCCGGCAAGGGCGGACTCCAGGTGTACACGGACGAGGGCGGCTGGGAGGACGCCCCCTACGACCCCGAGGCCTTCACCATCAACATCGGTGATCTGATGGCCCGTTGGACCGGCGACCGCTGGCACTCGGGCCGCCACCGGGTGCTCCCGCCACCGGCCGACGAGCCGTCGGAGGAGCTGATGTCGCTGGTCTACTTCGGCGAGTGCACGCCGGGCACGATCGTGGAGTCCGTACCCCCACCGGTCGGCCGAGTGACATACCCACCGATCGACTCGCACGTCCACCTACGGGCGCAGCTGGACTCGATCACCGTGGAGTGAGCGGCAACTTCGCTGTTTCGCTCCACGCCCGGATGCGGGCCGGGGAGGATGGCCGTATGGCGGGGGGAACGAAAGTCGTCACCGGCGACGACGGAGGTGCGGCAGGCATGTCCGCGTCGTGGAGGAACCGGCTGTGGGCCGCGTGGCGGCGGAACCTGTTGCGGCCCACCACCGCGCAGGTCATGCGGCCCGCCACCGCGCAGGTCATGCGGCCCGCCACCGCGCAGGTCATCGGGGTGAGGGCCGTGGCGGGCGCAGTGAGGGCGGTCGGAGACGGGGCCGTGGCGGTCGGCGGCAACGCCACCGCCGTCGTCACCGGCGACCGCAACCACGTGATCGTCCACCCTCCGGGTCCGGACCTGCGACAGAAGTGGCGGGACTGGGACGATCTGGTCGGCAGGACCCGACCGCCCCAGTCCCCGTCGGCCCTGCTGGACCCGCATCGTGCGGTGGTCCCGTTCCGGAGCCGCGCCGACGAGCTGGAGAAGCTGGCAGCCTGGTGTGCCCAGCCGGGCTTCGGCGTGGAGCTGGTGTACGGGCCGGGCGGGCAGGGCAAGACCCGGCTCGCCCGCCACTTCACCGACCAGTTGTCCAAGGAGCGCTGGAACGTCCTCTGGCTCGGCCGGCACGTCGCGGTCACCGACCTGACGGCGCTCAGCAGCCCGCCTGGTCCCGTGCTCGTCGTCGTCGACTACGCGGAGGCACGCCAGGAACAGCTACTCGCCCTGCTGCTCGCGGCCGTGCGCAGTCCCGACACGACGCCCTTCAAGGTGTTGCTGCTGGCCCGGACCGCCGACGGCTGGTGGCCGGAGTTCCGGGAGCGGACCCGTATCGAGGATCTGTACGCGGTGCCGGGCATCTGCCTGCCGCCGCTGGAGCAGCACGCCGCCGACCGCGGCGACGCCTACCGCGAGGCCGTAGAGGCACTGGCCGACGCCCTTCCGCAGGTGCCGGGGCAGGACCGCGACTGGACGGCCCTGGCGGCACGCGTACTGGCCCGGCCCGCGCACCGGTTGACATGCCCGGGCATGGAGAACGCGCTCACTCTGCAGATGACCGCCCTCGCCGACCTGCTGGACACCGCCGCGGAGGCCACCCACGAGGATGACGACGAGGCGGCCGACGCAGGTGAGGACCGCCCGAACGGGTCCGCGGAGGAGCGGCTGCTGACCCACGAACGGGTCTACTGGCGGGCCGCCGGCGAAGCGTCGGGCGTGCGGGACAACGCCAAGGCCGTCGAGTCCGCGCTGGCCGCCGCCTTCCTCTGCGGCGCACACAACCAGCAGCGGGCGCACGCCCTCCTCGCCCGGGTGCCTGGTCTGGAGCATCACAGCCCGGCCACCCTCGACTCACTCAACCGCTGGATCGCCCGGCTCTATCCGCCGCCCGACCGGACGCAGGTCTGGGGGAGCCTCCACCCGGACCGGCTCGCCGAGTTCTTCGTCGGGGAATGCCTGAGCAGCGTGTCCGGGCTGGCCGAGCGTCTGGTGGACGGCGCCGACGGGGCCCAGGCCACTCGCCTGCTGACCGTCGCCGCACGCGCCGCCGGCCATCCCTCCCACCGAGGCCGTCTGGACACCGGCCTCACGCGGCTGTGCGTCCGGCACGCGGACACGCTGGCCGCGACGACCGTCGACGTCGCCGTCCAGGTGGAACGGCCGGACCCACTCATGGCAGCCCTGCACCAGCTGGCCGACGCCCCCGACGCGCATCCCGCGGAACTGCTCCAGCTGGCCGCACTCCTCCCGCGCCCCACCCACCGGCTCGCGGACCTCGCGCTGCGCCTGTCGCGACGCCTGGTGCTGCTGCACCGGGACTTGGCCGCGAAGGATCCCGCGCGTCTGCCCGACCTGGCCGCGCGGTTGCGCTCGCAGTGCCGCCGGCTCGGAGACGCGGGGGACTGGGCGGAGGCCTACGAGGTGGCCCGTGAAGGGCTGCGGCTGCTCAGACCGCTCGCCCGCCAGGATCCGCGTACCTACGAGGTACAGCTCGCCGCGTGTCTGGTGAACATCTCCGTGGCACTGGGCAACTTGGGACGACGCGAGGCGGCGGTGTTCCCCGCCCACCAAGCCGTCCGGCTCTACCGGCGGGTCGGCCGACGGGACGGCGGAGCCTCCCTGCCCGAACTGGCGCACGCCCTCAACGCCGTCTCCACCGCCGAGGGGGAACTCGGACGGCTTCCGGCGGCCCTGGCAGCGAACCGGGAGGTCATCGCGGTACGTCGGCATCTCGTCGACCGGCACGGCGATGCCTTTCGGCCCGACCTGGCGGACGCGTTGAACAACGAGGCGATCCGTCTGTTGCAGACCGGCCGCGTGCACCAGGCGCTCGACGCGGCGGACGCAGCCGTCAAGCTGTACCGCACTCTGGCACAGGACCGCCCGGACGCCCGCCGTGCCGGCCTGGCCATGAGCCTGGGCACCCTGTCCTCGTGTCTGCGCGGCGCCGGTCGGCACACCCAGGCACTGCGGTGCGTCGAGGAGTCCGTGGACATCCGCCGCGAGCTGGCACACGAGCGCCCCGACGCCTTCCGGCCCGACCTGGCTCTCAGCCTGAACTCCCTTGCCATCGGCCTGGACGAGACAGGACACCACGACCGGGCCCTGGCCGCGGCGGAGGAGGCCGTCAAGCTCTACCGGAGCCTCGCCCAACGCGATCAGGCGGCCTACGCCGAGCCGTTGGCCATGAGCCTGAACACCCTCGCATGCAAGTTGGAGAACGTGGGCCTGGCACCTCAGGCCCTGGCGGCCGCCGAGGAGTCCGTGGAGCTGTACCGGCCCATCGCCGCGCGGAATCCCCGCGCACACCGGGTAGATCTCGCCATGGCTCTGAACACCCTCGCCGACGAGTTGGCACACGTGGGCCGCGACGCCGAGGCACTGGAGGCCGCCCGGGAGGCCGTTGGTCTCTACCGGGCCCCGGCCGACGAGAGAGGGCCGGCTCATCTCGACGCGCTGAGCACGGCGTTGAACACCTTCGGCCTGCGGCTGAAGGCTCTCGGGCGCCTTGCCGAGGCCTTGGAGGCGTTCGACGAGGCCATCGACATCAGCCGCCGCACAACGGTGACGCCCCCGGCCGACACCGCTCTCAGAACGCTTGCCACGGCACTGACGAACAAGGCGGTGTGTCTGGAGGGCCTGCGCAGGTCGCAGGACGCACTGCACACCGTCGAGGAGTCGGTGAACATCTACCGGGGACTCATGCGCAAGGAACCGAAGACCTTCGCCCCCCTGATCGTCACAGCCCTGTCCATCCGTCACCTGCTACTCGTCGTGCTGGGGCGCACCGAAGGGCTACCGGCCGCTCTGCGGGAGACACTGACGGTCCGAGCGGACCTGGTACGGCAGAACCCCGCGGCCCACCGGATGAGCTACGCGGAGGAGCTGACCCTGCTCGGTATCACCCTCGCCCGTCGGGGAAGTTACGGCGAGGCGGCTGGTCCGCTGTCCGAGGCGTTGCCCATCCATCGGGATCTGGCGGCCGAGGACACGCGGCACCGGCCGGCACTGGTCCAGACACTGTTGGCCCTGGTAGGCGCCCTGACCGAGGAGGGCCGCCACGGCGAGGCACTGCCGGTCGCCGAAGAGGCGGCCGGGGTCTGGGGCGACTCCCCCCCGGCAGACGCGACCGGCCGTTCCCTGTACGTATGGGTCCTGTACGCGCTCGGCACCCAGCGGCACTACCACGGGCGTCTTGAGGCCGAGGACATACTGCGCAAGGCCGCTGACATCGCCGCGGAACTGCCCGAAGACGTGCCGGGCCCGTCGCGAGAGCTGATGCGGAGTTCGACGCTGGCCGAGCTCGGTCGGCACCTCGCACAGACCGCGCGGCCGGATCTAGGCCTGCCTCTCCTGGCGAGGGCCGTCGAACTGCCCCTGGGGACGGATGCGGGATCACAGTTCGCTCGGGTGGATCAGCTGGTCATGTACGGCCACCATCTCGCCACCGGCGCCGCCGACCACGACGCGGCCCTCGCTGTGACCCGTGACGCCGTGCGCCTCTGTGAGCAACTCGCCGCGCGGGATTCAGCGCCGACGCTCTACGAACACAATGCGGTGTGGGTGCGGGCTCATCTCGGCCTGCGTCTGTCCGAGACCGGTCGGCACGAGGAGGCCGCACAGGCCACCGACCTGGCGGTCGCCGGAAGCCGTCGGCTGGCGTCCGCGGATCCCACCGCGCACCGACTGAGCCTCGCCGTCTCGTTGTACGCGCGGGCCCGAGCCGACTGGCTGGCGGGGACGGCCGAGAAACGGACCCTGAAGCACATCTCCGAAGCTCTCGCCCTCCTGCGCGCCCTGGCCGAGCAGACCCCTGGACTGGTCACCGCCTACCTCGACGACGCGGAGCGGACGTATGACCGGATTCGCGCCGGCTCGACCCGGTAGCCCAGCCCGTAGCGCTTGTATCGAGTGTTTGACACAAGATCCGGCCCACGGCATCTTGTACCCACCGCTTGATACAAGATGATCCGGGGGGATCTCCTCATGCTCGACACCGCCCCACCCCAGTACCGGCTCCTCGACCACGCCGACCACTACGCCCGCTGGTCGGGTCTGGCCATCGGCCTCGTGGTCGCACAGGGACTGTCCACGCTGGGGGACGTCGAGTACGAGCAGCGCGTCGTGTTCTGCATCACGGCCTTCGGCCTGTGCGCGGTGGCCGGTGTACTGCTCGCCGACGCCCTGACCCTGCGCCCCCAGGAGGCGGTACGCACCGCGAGTCTCGCCCCACGCCTGGTCAGGGACCATGTGCCACCGCGCATGGGCCCCCTGATCGTCCTTCAGGGGGTCTCTCTCGTCGTCCTGCTGGTGATCACGGCCGCCACGGCCTCCGTCGACCCCGACCGTATATTCGTCACGGGGAAGGTCGTCGCCACCACCTGCAACGGGATGCGCGAGACCCTCGGCCCCTGGCCCGGCCTGTACTACAGCCTCCCGACGTTCGGCGCGCTCGCCATCGCCACCCCCACCTGTTTCTGGGCCCTGCGCCGCATCGCCCACGGCCCGGGCGAGGAGCAGCAACGCCGCGACCGCGCGTGGGCGGTCACCGGGGCCTGGGGCCTGCTGGTGTCGAGCCAGCAGCTGTACGCCGTCCTGATGGTCTCCGTCTCGCTGACGGATACGGGCTGCGCCGGCGCGCTGGGCGCCCTTACCTTCTGGGTGTTCTACCCGTTGGCCCTGCTGAACCTGTTCACCGTCGTCTGGTCCCTGGTCACCGTGGTGGCACCCCGGGCGGTCGACGACGAAGCAGCCGAGGACGCCGAGGACGAGGCCTTCGACGATGAGTGACCCCGCTGACTCCACCGAGCCCGCCGTACGCGTCGACACCACCAGCCAGGTACCGCCGTACGAGCAGATCCGCGCGCAGCTCGCCGCGCTGATCGTCTCCGGCCGGCTGGTCGAGGGCGACCGGCTGCCGACCGTACGCCAGCTCGCCGCCGACCTCGTCCTGGCGCCGGGCACCGTCGCCCGCGCCTACCGCGAACTGGAGGCCGCCGAGCTGATCCGCACCCGCCGCGGCGCGGGCACCCGGGTCGCGGCGCCCCCGTTCCGCCCAGGATCCCCCGACCCGACCCAACTCACCACCCTCGCCCGGGACTTCACCTCGGCCGCCCGCGCCCTGGGCGCCGACACCGAGGCCATTCTGGACGCCGTACGGGAGGCACTGGGCCCGGAGCCCGCCCCTGTGACACGCCCTGCCCCCTGAGGAACCCCCGTTCAGCCCCGCGGCGTGACACCGGACCCGGAGGGCGCCTCCTCCTGGGCCTCGAACACCGCGTAGTCCCCGAAGGAGCGGCGGTAGCGCAGGTGCCCCGTGTCCTGGGTGTGCCTGCGCTGCCACTCCTCCACCACCTCCGGGTCATGCCGTACGCCCGACTCCGCGCCGCACTCCGTCTCGTCACCGGACACACACCGCGCCTCGTACTCCGGCTCGGCCGACTGGTCCTGCGCGATGACGTACGGCACGTAACGGAAGACGCGGCGGGTCCGGGCGGCCCCGGGCGCGTGGTCGCGCCGCTGATGCTGCCTGAGCAGGACGTTCGCGTCGGTCTCCGCGCTGCGGTCGTACCGGGCGCGGGCCTCGTCCCGTCGTACGGCCAACGCGGCGCAGCCCTCACAACCCGGTACCGGAACGGGTGGCCGCCCCAGGGACTCATGTTGACGCAACGTCACATCCTCCTCTTCGCACGCCGGTTCGCCGCCTTCACCTGCGCCCCGATCCGCTCCGCCTGCGTCGCCGGTCTCAGCACCGCCGGATCCGCCTCCCACTCCAGGCCACCGCCCACCGGACGCAACATCGCATACGGCCCGACCTTGCCCCGGTACTCGCCGACCCGCCGCGTCCGCGGGTCATAGACAAGCTGTCCATCTGGTTCCACGTGCACTCCACAGCCCTGCTCGTAACTCTGGGTGTATCCAGGGTTGCCGAGGGGAACGGTCGCAATCAATGCGGGACGTGTGGCATTGGGTGTTTGGCACGGAGCGGAACGAGGGGGACGTGGTGACCAGGCGGAATGCGGAAGGGGTTGGCGGGGCCACCAACGCGGCGCTGTTCGGGGAGGTGCTACGGCACTACCGCGAGGCGGCGCTGCTGACGCAGGAGGCGCTGGCGAGGGAGATCCCGTGCGATCGGTCGCAGGTGGCGAAGATCGAGGCGGGGACGAGGGTTCCGAGCGAGCAGTTCGCGAAGCGGTGCGACGAAGTTCTGGATACGGGTGGGGTGTTGACCCGGATGTGGAGGAAGATCGACTGGTATCCGGAAGTCGAGCATCCCGACTGGTTCGAGCGCCGCGTCGAGATGGAGAAGGTGGCCGTTAGCCTGCGGGAGTACCAAGAGCGGTTCATCCCGGGCTTGTTGCAGACACCTGCCTACATCCGCGCGATGTTCTCCCGGGTCGCCAAGGGCGATGAACTGGAGGAGCGCATCCGGGCCCGACTGAGCCGCCAGCCTCGATTCCTGTCCGACGACGGCCCGTTGTACGTCGCCGTCCTGGACGAGAGCTGCCTGCGGAACGGCGTGGGGAACCCTGAGATCATGCGTGACCAGTGCGCACACCTACTAGGCGTCGGACAGCAGCCCAACGTCCGTATTCAAGTGGTGCCTTCGAGCATCTACGGGCTCCTGCGCCCCAGGCACTCCATGTCTCTGATCGAACTACCTGGCGAACGGTGGATCTACCACGAATCGCTGGAATATGGCTATCTCAACAACGATCCGACGCTCTACGCCCGTTATAGCCGAACCTATGATGTGCTCAGGGCGGACATCCCGTCAGCCCGAGAGTCCGCCGCTCTGATCAGCGACGTGATGAAGGGGTACGAGCATCATGCACAGGAACGAGCTGAGCGCGGCAATCTGGATCAAGAGCAGCTACAGCGAGGACAACGGCGGCAACTGCATCGAAATCGCCCCCGCTATCCCCAACGTCGTCCCCGTCCGCGACAGCAAGAACCCTGACGGCCCGGTACTGGTCATCAACCGTTCCGCCTGGCTGTCGTTCGTCGCCCAGTTCGGCGCTTGAGTGGGCCTCGAGATGCAGCCCGGGTGAGGGAAGCGCACGATGAGGAAAGTGCCCCCTCCCTGGAGGTGATCAGGATGCGACGTACGCTCATCGCCGCAGCGGCCCTAGCTCTTCCAATTTCCCTTGCGGGCGCACCGACCGCGGTGGCATCGCACGGCATTTCCACGGCCGCCGCAGTGAGCTTCGTGACCCAGGGAACCCAGGGACCGGACGACGTATGCAACTACACCGATAGCCGACCGAGCCTTCGCCTCGGGTCATCCGGAGCGGCCGTCCAACAAGCCCAGTGCTACCTCAATCAGGCCATAGACGCCGGCCTGGACGAGGACGGAGACTTCGGGCCGGTCACGCAGTCAGCGACAGAAGACTTCCAGCAATGTGCCGACATCGTCGTCGACGGGCGCATCGGAGCCCAGACCTGGTCGTTCCTTTCCTTCTGGGCCAACGCGCCAGACGCTCCCTTCTGTTGACGGTGTCTCACGGCAGCTGCCCCGCCTTGTTCACCACCGCTCGCTCGGTGATGGCCTTGGACGTGAGGACGGTGCCGTCCTTCACCGGCGGACAGGTCGACCCGGTGCGCTCCGGTGCCTGCTTGCCGGTCGGCTTGACCGGGCGCGCAAGGCACTCCGGTTCCCGATGTCCCCCTGGTTCGTCTCCACGTCCTCCCCCTGTCCGTACGACGAAGGCCGGTTCCCGTGACGCACGTCACAAGGAAATCGGCCTTCGGTGTACGGAGGTTGTACGGGAGGCGGGAACCGGGAAGCGGACCTTCAGACTCCGACGGACTGCAGTACGGCCAGGCCCACATCCGCGTAGGAGTGCTTGCCGGTGACGAGGATGTTCACGCCGTAGTAGTTCCACAGCCAGGAGACGAACGCGGCGATCGCGATGTACGCGGCCTTGCGGCCCTTCCAGCCGACGGTGGCGCGGGCGTGCAGATAGGCGGCGTAGAACACCCAGGTGATGAACGACCAGGTCTCCTTGGGGTCCCAGCCCCAGTAGCGGCCCCACGCGTCGCCCGCCCAGATCGCGCCCGCGATGATCGTGAACGTCCACAGCGGGAAGACGGCGGCGTTGACGCGGTACGAGAACTTGTCGAGCGACGCGGAGGACGGGAGCCGCTCCATGACGGAGGTCGCGAAGTGGCCGGGGCGGCCGCCGCTCGCGAGCTTGCTCTCGTAGGAGTCCTTGAACAGGTACAGGATCGTGCCGACCGCGCCCACGTAGAAGACGGCGCCGCAGAAGATCGCGGTGGAGACGTGGATGTACAGCCAGTACGAGTGGAGGGCGGGAACCAACTGGTCGCTGGCGGTGTACAAGACAGTGACGGCGAGACCGAGATCGAGGAGGACCGTGGTGATCAGCGGCAGGCCCAGCCAGCGCACGTTCTTCTTCAGCGCGAGCAGCGCGAGGTACACCCCGACGGCCACGGTGGAGAAGGTGATGTTGAACTCGTACATGTTGCCCCACGGCGCCCGCTGCACCGAGAGCGCCCGCGTGAGCACACCGCCGAACTCGATGGCGAAGGCCAGCACGGTGAGGGACACGGCGATACGGCCGTAGAGGTCGCCCTGCTCGTCCCCGCCGTGCGCCCCGGGCCCGTCCGGCACGTCCCGAGCCCCGGCGGCGGCCCGCACGACCACCTTCGGCCGCTCCAGCACGGAGGTGCCCCCGGCTGACTTCACGGTCACCGCGGGCGCGTCCGCCTTCTTGCCGGCGCCCTTCGCGTCGGCGGTCAGCGCGGCAGCGGTACGCCCGACCTTGCTGCGGCTACCGAAGAGCCACTCGGTGATGTACGCGAAGAAGGCCAAGGTGTAGACGGCCATCGCGGAGTAGATCAGCGTGTTGCTGATACTCGCGAGGTTCTCGTTGGTAGCGGCGGCGAGAGTCACTTCTCAGCCCCTTCGGTCTCGGAGTCCTGCGTAGCTGCGGGCAGTCGTGCCGCTGGGGCGGCCCTGGTGGGCGCAGCGGCACCCGGCGAGCGCCGGTCAGCGTCATCGCCCTCAACCTCAACCTCAACCTCAGCCTCGGCAGCAGTTGGAGCCTCGTCATGGATCACCGCAGCAAGGTCGCCCAGTTCCTCCGGCACCTTCGCCGACTCACTGCGCCCGAGGCCCGCCATCTCGACGACGGTGACGCCATCGGGGCCGGTGGCCGCCCGCACCCACACCCGGCGCCGCTGGATGAACAGGGACCCGGCGAGACCGAGGATCGCGGTGATCGCCCCCGCGAGCGCCCAGCCGCTGCCGGGCTGCTGGGTGACCTGGAAGCCGGCCCACTCCTTGACCCCGTTGAACGTGATGGTGCCCGCCCCGTTCGGCAGCGTCATGGACTCGCCGATCTCCAGGTTCTCCCGCACCTGCGCGCCCTTGGAGTCCCGGAACGCCTTCAGCTTCGACTTGTCGAGCTGGTACACGCTCTGCGGCAGCCCTGCGTTGACCCGCAGATCACCGTGGTACGGCGTGAGGTTCAGCCGCGGGTTCAGCAGCGCGGGGAACTGCGAGACGACCGCGGAGTCCTCGCCGCCGTACGTCGGGAGGAAGAACGCCTGGATACCGAGCTGGTCCCACTTGCCCTTGCCGTCGCGGTAGCCGTCCATCACCTTGATCGCGCCGGTGGAGGTGACATTGGCGTCCAGCGGCAGCAACGGCACCGCGTCCTCGAAGACGACCTTGCCCCTGCCGTCCTTGATGGTGATGACGGGCGCGTAGCCGTGGCTGACGAGATAGACCTTGGAGTCCTCGATCTCCAGCGGCTTGTTGACCTCGATCTTGGTGGCCTTCTCCGCGCCGTCCGCGCCGACGGCGTAGTCGACGGTCGCCTCGTAGATCCGCGGGGTGCCCTTGTTCGGGCCGGTCGTCTCGTACGTGCCCCGGAAGTTCTTGAGGTCGAAGCTGAACGGGTTGAGGTCGTCGGCGGCGAAGAGGTTGCCGGACTTGAAGTCGTCGTACTGGGGCAGGACGTTGGAGAAGCCGTCGCCCTCGACGATCAGCTTGTTCCCCTCGGACTTGAAGAGCTGGCCCCAGGCGAAGGCGATGAGCATCACGATCAGGGCGAGGTGGAAGGCGAGGTTGCCGGCCTCCCGCAGATAGCCCTTCTCGGCGGCCACCGCGTCCCCGGAGACATGCGCGCGGAACCGGCGCCGCTTCAGCGCCTTCAGCGCGACCTCGCGGACCTGCTCCGCAGTGGCCTCCGTGCGCCAGGTCGCGTACGCGGGCATACGCGTCAGCCGCTTCGGCGCCCCCGGCGGGCGGCCGCGGAGCTGGCCGACGAACTGCCAGGTGCGGGGCACGATGCAGCCGATGAGCGAGATGAACAGCAGGATGTAGATCGCGGAGAACCACACCGAGCTGTAGACGTGGAACAGCCCGAGCTTCTCGTAGATCGGCCCCAGCGTGTCGTGCCGCTCCATGAAGTCGGCCACCCGGGTCTCGTCCTGCCCGCTCTGCGGGATCAGCGATCCGGGGATCGCCGCGAGCGACAACAGGAAGAGCAGCAGCAGCGCGACCCGCATGGAGGTCAGCTGCCGCCAGAACCAGCGGGCCCAGCCGATCACCCCCAGCTGGGGCATGGTGAGAGCGTCCTCCTGCGGGGCGGTGGAAAGCCTCGAGCCGACGACGTCGAGTTCGCTGTCGTCGCGCTTGCCGGAGTCGGTCGTCGTCATTGGCTCAGATCCCAGGGGTGAAGCCGGTGGACCAGACCTGCATCTCCTGCACGATGCGGTCCCAGGCGCCGGTCAGCATCAGCAGTCCGATGGTGATCATCATGCCGCCGCCGATGCGCAGCACCCACGCGTAGTGCCGCTTGACCCAGGCGAAGGCGCCGAGCGCCCTGCGGAAGGCCACCGCGGCGAGCACGAAGGGCAGGCCCAGCCCCAGACAGTACGCCACCATCAGCAGCGCGCCGCGAACGGCACTGGCCTCGCTGAGGGCAAGGGCGTTCACGGCGGCGAGGGTCGGGCCGATGCACGGCACCCAGCCAATGCCGAAGAGCGCGCCGAGCACCGGCGCGCCGACGAGCCCGGTGGCCGGCTTGGTGTGGAAGCGGAACTCGCGCTGCGTGAGCCAGGGCATCAGCCCCATGAAGAACAGGCCCATGACGACCATGAGCACGCCCAGCACCCGGGTCAGCACCTTCTGGTGCTCCAGCAGCGTCGTCCCGAAGTACCCGAAGAGCGCCCCGCTGGAGACGAACACCACGGTGAACCCGAGCACGAACAGCCCGGCCCCGGCGACCATCCGCCCCCGCCGGGCGTCGGCCAGATCGGTGCCGCCGACGCCCGTGACGTACGACAGATAGCCGGGCACGAGGGGCAGGACGCACGGCGAGAAGAAGGAGACCAGCCCGCCGAGCACGGCGACCGGCACGGCGAGGAGCAGGGCCCCGCTGGAGACGGTCGAGGTGAGGTCTGCGGCGCTGGTGATCATGTCGGTGCGGGTCAGCGACGCGGCGGCGGGCACGTCACTTCTCCGCGAGGATCGGCTTGAGCATCTTGCGCAGCAGTTCCTCGGTGAGCGGCTTCTGGGCCCGCGCCGCGAGCTTGCCCTCCCGGTCGACGACGATCGTGGAGGGGATCAGCTGCGGGTTGAGCGTGCCCTTCTCGAAGCGCAGCAGCAGCTTGCCGGTCGGGTCGTACAGGCTCGGATAGGTGACCTTGAACTCTTCCTCGAAGGCCTGTGCGGGGCGGGTGCTGGTGTCACGCGTGTTGATGCCGACGAACTGCACGTCCTGGCCGGCGAGGTCCTTGGAGACCTTGACGAAGTTGGCCGCCTCCGCACGGCACGGCGGGCACCAGGAGCCCCACACGTTCAGGACGACGATCTTGCCCTGGTAGGCGGAGGCCACATCGAGTTCGTCGCCGTGGATGGTCTTGCCGGAGAGCTTGGGCGCGGTGTCCCGCTCCCCCTTCTTCACGGTCGCGATCCCGTCGGAGCCGGCGACGAAGCCGGTACCGCCACCACCGCCCTGGATGCCCCCGCCCGAACAGGCGGACAACACCAGCGCCAGGGCCGAGACCCCGGCGGAGAGCAAAGCGGCACGACTACGGCTCGTACGGACACTCATGTGAAAAGTTTCGCATGCCCGTTTCACGGACTTGCGGCGGGGTCAACGGCCCACTGATGACCAGGTCAGGCCGCCGAACCGGCCCTCAGGAACTGCTTCCAGCCGCCCGTCGGCTGCTGGCCGACGCCGAGGGTCTGGAGTTTGGCGAGGACGTCCGGCTGCTGCGCGTCCATCCAGTCCACGAACTGGCGGAAGGACACGATCCGTATGTCCCCGTCCCTGGCCTTCTCCTTCGCGCGGGCGATGTGCTTGAGGGCCTCCTCGACGGCGTCCATGTAGACCCCGCCGTTCCACTCCTCGAAGTGGTTGCCTATGAACAGCGGCGCCCGGTTCGTCTCGTACGCGCGCTGGAACCCGGCGACGTACGCGCCGGCGGCCTGGGTGCGGTAGGCCGGGTAGTTGGCGGGCGGGGCCTGGGTGGAGTTCTGGGACTGGTTGAACATGATGTTGTAGTCCATCGACAGGACCTCGAAGCCACGGCCCGGGAACGGGATGGACTGCAACGGCAGGTCCCACACCCCCTGCTTCTTGCGCGGCCAGACCTGAAGGCCGCCGGGCGAGGAGGAGTCATAGCGCCAGCCGAGCTCGCGCGCGGTCGGCAGCAGGTTCTCCTGCCCGAGCAGGCACGGCGTCCGCCCGCCGATGAGTTCCTTGTCGTAGTCGAAGGGCAGCGGGTCGATGTCCGTCCAGCCGCTGTTGGTCTTCCACTCCTTCACGAACGCCTTCGCCTGGTCGATCTCGCTGCGCCACTGCTTGGGCGTCCAGTTCTTGACCGAGCCGAAACTCTCGCCGCAGAAATGCCCGTTGAAGTGCGTGCCTATCTCGTGGCCGTCCAGCCAGGCCGTCCGCAGATGCCCGAGCGTCGACTTGATGTGCTCGTCCGTCAGATAACCGATGTCGGAGGCGCCGGGCGCGTTGTTCGGCGGAAGGTACGTGCGCTTTTTCGACTCGGGGAGGAGATAGATCCCGGAGAGAAAGAACGTCATATGGGCCTCGTGCTCGCGCCCCAGCTTCAGGAACCGCTCGAAAAGCCCGTTCCCGACATCTCCGGCCCCGTCCCAGGAGAACACCACGAACTGCGGCGGCGTCTCCCCCGCCTCCAACGCCTTCGGCTTCCCCGGCTGGTTCGGCTGCTTCCCGGTGTTCGCGGTCGACCCGTCGCCCAGCGGCTTCACGGTGTTCTTCTTCTCACCGCCGCCCCCGGACCCGCCCTTACCCGAGCCCGAGCCCGAGCCGCCGGACCGCCCGGACCCACCACCGCTGCCGAGCCCCGTACCGCACCCGGCGAGCCCCAGCGTGGCCGCGGCGCCCACACCGGCACCGAGTCCGATCATTCCCCTACGAGATATTTCGCGCACTGCGCCCCCTAGGTCAGTTCACACCCCACTTGGGGTGAAGCACACCGTTTTAGAGGCCGCGGGAAACGCGCGGGTTCCGTCGATCTAGCACATATTTAAGAGACTTTGCCTTTATTACACCGAGATGCCATTCCTCGTACGCTTTGTGACGGGGCGTACACGGGCGGGGCGAGCGTAGACATTGAACACGCCAAGGGCCGTACGTCTGTAAGAGAGACGTACGGCCCGAGCGGTTCCTGAACCCGGCACGCCAAGCGGAGCGCTCACGCGCCGAAGGCCTTGTCCTTGCCCTTCACCGGCTTGGCGCCCGCCAGGAGATGCGGCGGTACGAGATCCCGTGCCGGCTCGCTGTACCCCACCGACACGATCTTGTCGCCCTGGTACGTGAAGGTCGTCAACGACGCGAGCGTGCACTGCCGTCGCCGGGGGTCGTGCCAGAGGCGCCGCTTCTCGACGTACGACCGGACGATCCAGATCGGCAGCTGGTGCGAGACGAGCACGGCCTCATGCCCCCGCGCCGCGTCCTTCGCGGCGTCGAGCGCCCCCATCATCCGGACGACCTGGTCGACATACGGCTCACCCCACGAGGGCCTGAAGGGGTTGACGAGGTGCTTCCAGTTCTCCGGCCGCTTCAGCGCGCCGTCGCCGACGCCGAAGGTCTTGCCCTGGAACACGTTGTCGGCCTCGATGAGCCGCGCGTCGGTCGCGAGGTCCAGCCCGTGCGCCTTGGCGATCGGCGTCGCCGTCTCCTGCGCCCGCTCCAGCGGGGACGCCACGACGTACGTCACGTCGCGGGAGGCGACGTGGTCGGCGACCCGGTCGGCCATGCGCCGCCCGAGTTCGGAGAGGTGGTAGCCGGCGAGGCGCCCGTAGAGAATCCCGTCCGGGTTGGCGACCTCACCGTGCCGCATCAGGTGGACGACTGTGATGTCACTCATGCCGCTGTGGCCTCCGCCGCTGCCCGCGCCGCCGCCGGAAGGGCGTCGGCGATCCGCTGAACCGCCCGCTCGTCGTGTGCCGTCGACACGAACCACGACTCGAAGGACGACGGCGGCAGATAGACGCCCTGCGACAGCATCGAGTGGAAGAAGGCGTTGAACCGGAACGACTCCTGCGCCTTGGCGTCCTCGTAGTTCCGTACCGGGGTGTCCGATGTCTCCGTGAAGAACACGGAGAACATGTTGGAGGCGTTCTGCAGCGTGTGCGCGACGCCTTCCTTGGTGAGCGCCTCGGTGACGAGCCCCTGGATCTGCGCCGAGACGGCGTTGACGACGTCGTACGCCGCGTCGTCCAGCAGCCGCAACTGCGCCAGGCCGGCGGCGGTGGCGACCGGGTTCCCGGAGAGCGTGCCGGCCTGGTAGACGGGCCCGGCGGGCGCGAGATACGCCATGACGTCGGCGCGCCCCCCGAAGGCGGCGGCGGGGAAACCGCCCCCCATGACCTTGCCGAAGGTCATGAGGTCGGGGACGACCCCGTCGATCCCGTACCAACCGGCCCTGCTGGTCCTGAAGCCGGTCATGACCTCGTCGGAGATGTAGAGCGCGCCGTTCTCGGCGCAGACATCCTTGAGGCCCTGGTTGAAGCCCGGCAGCGGCGGTACGACGCCCATGTTGCCCGGGGAGGCCTCGGTGATGACGCAGGCGATCTCGCCGGGGTGGGCGGCGAAGGCGGCGCGTACGGCGTCGAGGTCGTTGTAGGGCAGGACGATGGTGTCGCCGGCCTGGGCACCGGTGACGCCCGGGGTGTCGGGGAGGGCGAAGGTGGCGACACCGGACCCGGCCGCGGCGAGCAGCGAATCGACGTGTCCGTGATAACACCCGGCGAACTTGACCACCTTGCTGCGGCCGGTGAAGCCGCGGGCGAGCCGGATCGCCGACATGGTGGCCTCGGTCCCGCTGGAGACGAGCCGCACCTGGTCGAGGGGAGTGACGCGGGCCACCATCTCCTCGGCGAGCGCGACCTCACCCTCGCCGGGCGTACCGAAGGAGGTACCGCGCGAGACGGCCTCCTGGACGGCGGCGATGACCTCGGGCCGGGAGTGCCCGAGGATCATGGGCCCCCAGGAACACACGAGATCGACGTACTCACGTCCATCGGCATCGGTCAGATAAGGACCGGTACCGGACACCATGAACCGGGGCGTACCGCCCACGGCGCGGAAGGCGCGCACGGGAGAGTTCACGCCGCCGGGCGTGACGGCCGCCGCGCGCTCGAAAAGAGTCTGCGAAACTGGGGCTTCGTACGGATAGCTCACACAGGCCATGGTGTCAGAGGCTCCGAAGATCCTGCGGGCTGGTGTTCCAACGCACGTTTCGGCGGGCGGCCGCAGGGGAGGTCATTGACACGATGATCGGGTGGCGCGGCGGGGGCCACGCGTCCCAGAAATGCGTTCGGGTGGAGATATGCATCGCGGTGGCGGACTGGGCGAGGGGACCGGTGACCTCGGTCCTCGTCGTGCCCGGCGGGGAAGGCACCGGCGCGAGGCGGAAGAGACTGCGGAGACATCACGGCAGGAGCGGGGCGGGTCGGCGGACCGGAGCGGGGCCGCGTCCGCGGATCGTGGCGGGCCGGTGGATCGTGGCGGGCCGGTGGATCGTGGCGGGCCGGTGGATCGTGGCGGGTCGGTGGATCGTGGCGGGTCCGGCGATCTGAGCGGGCCGGGGGCGGCTGGGCCGGGGCAGACCGGAGCGGCTGGAGCCGCGTCGAGCGGACCCGGCGGACCGGGCGTCCCGAACGGCCCCACGGGTCCCGCCGGGCAGACCGGTCCCTCCGGCCCCACGCGCGGGCTGGGGCCGTTGGGTTCCCTGGGGTCACTAGGGTCATTGGGCTCGACCGGACCACAGGGACAGCCGGGCTCGCAGGGTTCGGTGGATCCCCAGGCATCCCCGGGGTCGCCAGGGTCACAGCCCCCGTACGCGCCGTACGACCAGCAGGGCGTGTACGGTCCGCAGGGTGCACACGGCACACACGACTCACATGACACGCAAGGCATACAGGGCACGCAGGGCGCCCAAGGCTCGTCGGGCGACCCGCTCGGCCGGGAGCAGGACGGCTCGCGCGAGCAGCAGCAGGGTTCACGCTTCTCCCGCCGCCGGCGCGGTGCGCAGAACGGTCCTGACCGGAACCAGACCGGTACGGGCCGTATCCCGGGCGTTCCTGACCGTCCCCGGGGCGGTACGGACTGGAACGATGACGAATCCGACCGGGTTCAGAATGGTGCCGACCGGCCCGAAACCGGCGACGCCGACCGGAACCGGGAGGGCGGGCCTGAGCGGATCGGGCGGCGCAGCCGTATGGACGGTATGGACCGTATGGAACGTGCCGATCATGTGGATCGCGTAAATCGTGTGGACGGAATGGATCAGACGGACCGGACGGACCGGCCTGACCTGGTGGATCGCGGGAGCCGCGCGGATCGCAGAAGCCGTGCGGACCGCCTCGACCAAGTGGTCGACCGGCTCCATACAGCGGGGAGCAGGAATGGTGGTCGGGTGGGGGTGACCTACAAATACTTCGGCGCGCCCGACGGCGCGACCGCGGCCCGCGTCCCGATCTCGATGCGTCCCGAGGAACTCGGCGGCGACGAGCTCGGCATGAACGGCATGTTCACCAAGATCAAGCCGGAGACGATGGCCGCGATGGTGCTGACGGGCATCGAAGGCGTCCCCCTCCACAAGGTGCCCCCGCTCGAACTCGTCGTCCTCCACCCCGACTACGCGGTCGTGAAGCTCCCGATGACCGTCGTGGACCCCCTGCGCGGCATCGGCGAGGAGGCGGTCGGCGCGGCGGCGTTCATCTGGTCGACGGTCCCGGACCGCGGCGGCCCCCGCGACGCGTTCAACGTGTACCAACTGCTGCACGAGTGGCAGGATTTCAGCCATCGTCTGCATGAGGCGGGGCATCAGCCTTATTGCCTTGTGTGGCCCTGACTTGGGGTATCAGGGGTTTCGGGCGGGGTTTCTGACCCCGCCCTCGTCATGTGCGGAGAGAGGCCGTCAGGCGGCCAGGGCACATTGAGGGCACATGGGTTTTGCTGGGGGCGCTGATGTGCCCTGGGTGTCGGGCCGGTCGTCCTCGTCTTCTGCGTCGGCTTCTGCCTCGGCTTCTCCCTCGGCTTCTGTGAAGGCGTCGTCGATCGCCTTGCGGGTGCGGGTCTCGCTGGACGGCAGCAGGTGCGTGTACGTCCGCAGCGTGAAGCCCGGGTCCGAGTGTCCGAGGTACTCGGAGAGCGCCTTGATGCTCTCTCCCGCGTCCAGGAGCACGGAGGTGTACGCGTGCCGGAGGGCGTGCATGCCGTCTTCCGGAGCCGCTTGGAGGTAGCGCGCTCCGCGCTCGCGGGGAGGGATCACGCCGGCGGCGGCCAGGGCGCGCTTCCAGTCGCCCATGTTGAAGACGCTGCGGTTGTAGGCCCGCCCCTTCTTGTCGACGAAGAGGAGGCGGAAGGTCTTCGGCTCGCCGTCCGGCTTGGTCCACGGCAGGGTGACCTCGACCGGCGGGAACTCCTTCATGTGGGCCTTGAGGGCGGCGGCGAGCTGAGCCGACAGCGGCACTGACCGGATCCTGTTGCCCTTGGGCAGGGCGAAGACGGGCTTCGTACCGACCAGCCGCACCTGGCGGTTGACGTGGATCCAGCCGCCCTTGAAGTCGATGTCCTCGACGGCGAAGCCGAACAACTCGCCCTGCCGCAGACCGCAGCCGAAGGCGAGCTTGCCGCCGGCCTGGAAGCGCTTCGGCAGTCCGGTGATGACCCCGCGGACGCGCTCCAGTGGCCAAGGGATGATCTTCTTCTTGGTCGCGGTCGGGAGCTTGACCGACTTCGCCTTGCACGGGTTCTTCGGCAGCAGCCCGTCCTCCACGGCCGCGCCGAGGATGCTGGAGAGGATGTCGAAGATGCCCTCGATCGTCGACACCTCCAGGCCGCCGTCCTGGAGTGTGCGGATCCAACCCTGGATGACCGAGGGCTGGTTGAGGGATCGCAGCTCGCGTCGGCCGAGGTGCTCGGTGATGTGGTTGCGGACCGTCGCCTCATAGCGGAGCGCAGTCGTCGGGCCGACGGAGTTCGCGTCGAGCCACTTCTGCGCGTAGGCGACGAGCGTCTGCTTCGTCTCAGCGGGGACGACGTAGGAGCCCTGCCGGATCTCGACGTCGACCTCGGCGGCGCGGTTGTCCGCCTCGGCCTTCGTGTGGAAGTTCTCCTTGCGCTGGCGGTCGTCCAGGTCGCGGTAACGGACCTGCCAACGCTTACCGATGCCGTGGTCGGCAGTCGGGACCATCCGCTTCGTACGGCTCTTGTGCTCGCCGCACTCGACCTCGGTGGGCTTGGGGTGGGACTTGTGCCAGCGGTCGTACACGTCAGCCAAGAAGGGCCTCCTGGGTGGGGATGAGGAAGTGGGAGGTGGCGTGCGACACCGGGGAGTGCGTCGGCCACGGGAGCAGCAAGGCTGCGGGAGGGGCGCCGAGCGCGGTGGCGATCGTGACGAGGTCGTCTACGTCGCAGCGGCGGCGGGCGCGTTCGGTGCGGCTGAGGGCGGTGTTGGCCATCGGACGGCCCAGCTGGGTGCAGCGGGCGGCGAGCTGGTGCTGGGTCAGGCCGCGCACGAGACGTAGGTGCTCGATGGCGCGGGCGGCGTGGAGGCCGGCGGGGCCTATTTCGACAGGTCGGTTGGGCATGACAGATAGCTGTAACTTGCAGCCGGCCGCCATGGCAAGAGTTAGCTCTTAAACTCTCCAATAGTCGTTCGGGGGCGAAGTGGCGTTCGTCTCGTCGAATTCCGGTACCTCGCGAGGCGTTTCGGCCGAGGCATCGTGTTACCTTCCCTCGCCGTTTTCGATATGGGTGATTTGAGCACATATAAGCCATGATGCCCGGCGGGTCAGTCACGTCATCCCTGACCGCCATGTGTCACCTCTGAGCTGCAGAGGTACCGGATTCCGGCACCTCGGCGGGTTGCTTCGCCGCTAGAAAATTTCGGGCCCGGCGGGAGCGATTTCGGCAACCGGGGATCCACCCTTACTGTTTCCCTCTCCCCGGCCACACCGAAAGAAGTAGTGAGGAGTTTCAGAACCAACTCTGGACTTTTCTCCGGGTGGTGTGGCTGTGTTGTCCAGCCCATTGTTCAAGACCGAAAAGGAGCCCTGTGCCGAAGACCCCTCCCCGCAGCACCAACGCCCCTGCCACCGCTGCGGCTGCCCAGCGTGGCCCGCTTGCCACCCCTGCGGAGGTCGCCGCCTATCTCGGAGTGCCGGTGAAGACGCTCTACCAGTGGAAGTACCGGGGCATCGGCCCCAGCGTCCACAAGGTCGGCCGTCACCTGCGCTACCGCTGGCCGGAGGTGGACGCGTGGCTGGACGCCCAGACGTCGTACGACCTCACGGCCTGATCCCGCATCTGACGCGGACAACGAAGCGGCCCCCGGCGCGCCAACGCCGAGGGCCGAAGACTCCCCTGCCGATCGCCCATCCCTGAACGAACGAGCTGGTGAGGGGCGGGACCTTGCCCGTCCTGCCCCTCACCGGAGAGGAACGCCTATGGAGGACTCTACGTCCCCCAGCACCACGAACACCTCCCCCACCGTCTGGCCGACTCCCGCGGTCCCCGGCGAGGGCATCCCCTGGCGCCGCAGCGATCAGCAGGACACACAGTCCCCCGCGTCGGGGACCGCCGAACACCCAGCAGAAGCGGAAGCAGACGGGGACCGTCCCCAGACGTCTGCCGATGCTGCAGTTGGGGACCGTCCCCGCGACGTGCCCGGCACTCGGTCCCCGCACGTCCCGGTCCCCGAATCGACATCCGGTGCAAACCCGCAGGCCAGCGGCGGGAAATCGGGGACCGATCCCCAAGAGGCGGTAGCTGCACCAGGGGACCGCAGTGGGGACGGTGAGCACGGTCCCCGCCAGTCGGTGGGGACCGACACCCTCGTGGCGGGAACCGCCCAGCAGGAGGGGACCGGTCCCGTCGACGCACGGGGACCGGATCAGGAGGCCGGTCCCCGACCTCCTCGGGGACCGGCAGCCCCCTCGGAACAGGGTTCCGGTGAGGGTGCGGAACTGCTGGATGAGCTGCGGGCGGCGATCGGCAAGTACGTCGTGCTGCCCAGTGACGAGGCGCTGACCGCGGTCACCCTGTGGGTGGCGGCCACGCACATCCAGAGCGTTCTGCAGCACGCGCCGCGCCTGGCGGTCGTCGGCCCGACGAAGGGCTGCGGCAAGTCCCGGGTGCTGGACGTGCTCCACGAGACCGTGCACCAGCCGATCATGACGGTGAACATGTCCACGGCCGTGCTCTTCCGTGTCATCGGCAAGAACCCGCGCACGATCCTGGTGGACGAGGCCGACACCATCTTCAGCAAGGCGGGCGAGAACGAGGAACTGCGCGGCCTGCTGAACGCCGGACACCAGCGCAACCGGCCCGCCTGGCGCATCTCCGGTCCGGAGCACAAGCCGACCCCGTATCCGACCTTCGCCATGGCCGCACTGGCCTCGATCGGCGACCTGCCCGACACGATCACGGACCGGGCGGTCGTGCTCCGCATGCAAAAGCGCAAGCCCGGCGAGAAGGTGACCCCGTTCCGCTCGCGCTACGCCACACCGGAACTGAACGCGCTGCGGGACAAGCTGGCCACCTGGCTGGGACCGCTGCGCGGCACGGCTGGCCGCATGGCGCCGACCATGCCGGTGGAGGACCGGGCGGCGGACACCTGGGAACCGCTGGTCATCATCGCCGACCTGGCCGGCGGCCACTGGCCCGCCCGTGCCCGTGCGGCCTGTGTCGCGATGACCCGCTACGAGGCCGTCCAGGACGAGCAGACCAACCTGAAGACAAGGCTGCTGCGCGACATCCACCGCATCTTCCAGGCACACGGCAACCCCGAAGCCATGTCCTCCCTGGATCTGGTCACCACCCTGCTCCAGGACGCCGACGCCCCCTGGGCGGAACACGGCACCAAGGGACTCAACGCCCACCACCTGGGCAACATGCTGAGGGACTTCGGCATCAGCCCGGCCAACTACCGCTTCGACAAGGGCAGGCAGGCCAAGGGGTACGCCCGGAACCGGTTCCTCGACAGCTGGGCCCGGCACTGCCCCGACCTCACCGAGACGGCGCCCGCCCCCGCGCACGACGCCACACCTGCGCACCGGGCCCAGGGCAAGCCGCCCGCCGCCCCGGCGGGCCAGCTGCCCGTCGGCCCGCCCGGCGGCCCCACCGGCCCCACGCCCGCCCGCTGACCCACCTCCCTCAGGGTCCGTATCAATCCGTCGCATCCGTCCCCGCGCAGGTCAGCGCGGGGACGGATGTCCTCGCCGGGACGGACTTCTCCGTACCTGCCCGAGTGTCCGTACCTGTGCTGACCAGGCATGGGACGGATGCGACGCACGTGACACACCTGCCGCCCCGTAACAACGGAGTACTCCGATGCGCGACCTGCACCCCGAACACCGCATGCCCCAGGAACAGATGGCCACTACCCCCGTCACACGCGCAGCAAGTTGTCGGGTAAGGAGTCCTTACCCGGCTCCCGCCCTGGAGGGGGCGGAGGCATCCGGCGCAGGGGCACCGGAGTCGGTCGGCCCGGGGGAGCCGACCGGGAGTGGGGGCAGCGAGTCGTCGTCGAATGTGCCACAGCAGTTTGCGCCGCGTCGCCGTCTGCGTGACAAACAGCTGCGCGAGCACCGCGTCCACCCCCGTTACAACGACGACGAGTTCGCCCTCGTCCAGAAGGCCGCCGCCCTGAGCCGCATGCAGCCCGGCGGCTACGTCGCCGAGTGCGCGCTCGCCGCCGCCCGCGCCGACGACCCCACCGCCACCGTCGCCGACTACCGCGCCATGGTGCAGACGCTGATGGCCGCCAACCGGCAGCTCGGCGGCATCGGCAACAACCTCAACCAGCTCACCTGGCACCTCAACAAGGACGGCGCCTGGCCCCACCCCGACACCGTCCAACGGCTCCTGGAGCGTGTCGAGGCGTCCATCGCCGAGGTGGACACCGCGGTCGCCCAGATCACCGAGGGGCGGTGAGCCCTTGATCCCGAAGATCATCCTCGGCAAGGGGCCAGAGGCCACGCGCCGCACGATCGGCTACCTCTTCGGCAAGGGCCGGGCCAACGAGCACATCGACCCGCACCTGGTGGCCTCCTGGAACAACTTCGCCCCCGACCCCGGCCGCAGCCCCCACCGCGACCCCAAGGAAGTAGAGGCCCAGCTCGCCGCGCAGCTCGACCAGCCCGTGAAGATGCTCGGCGACAAGGCACCCAAGTACACCGTGTGGCACTGCCCCGTCCGTGCCGCACCCGAAGACCCGATCCTCACCGACGCCCAGTGGGCTGACATCGCCCGCCGGATCGTGGCCGCCGCCGGCATCGCCCCCGCAGGCGACGACGAAGCCTGCCGCTGGGTGGCCGTCCGCCACGCCTACGACCACATCCACATCGCCGCCACCCTCGTACGGCAAGACGGCAGGCGCCCCCAGCGCGATTACGACCAGCGCGCCGTCCAACGCGAAGCCCGAAAGATCGAAATCGACTACGGGCTGAGGCGGTTGAAGCCGGGCGACGGCACCGCCGCCAAACGCCCCACCAGCAAGGAACACTTCAAGGCCAAGCGCCTGGGCCAGGACGCCACCTCCCGCGACGTCCTGCGCCTGCGGGTCCGCCGAGCCGTCGCCGCCGCAGCGGACGAGGCCGAGTTCTTCGCCCTGCTGGAGGCCACCGGCGTGAACGTGCGCCTCAAGCACGGCCCGTCCGGCGACGCACTCGGCTGCAACTTCGCCCTGCCCGGCGACACCAACGACAAGGGCCAGCCGGTCTTCTACTCCGGCTCCACCCTCGCCCCCGACCTCTCCCTCCCCCAGATCCGCCGGCGTCTCGCCACCACCAGCCCCGAACGGGCCACCGTCCGGCCGGGCAACCCGTGGCACCAGGCGACCAACGCCACCGAACGCATCCCCCACCACCTCACCCACGGCGACGACCCGACGGGGCAGGGACAGCTGGTCGCGCTCGGGGCGGCACTGGACCTCCTGCCGGTCACCGCACCGTCGACGCTGAAGGCCGAACTCGAACAGGCCGCGGCCGTCTTCGAGCGCGCCACCCGCTCCCGCATCGCCGCCGACCTCGACAGCACCCGCGCTCTGCGTCGCAGCGTCCAGGCGATCTGGAAGGACCCCACACAGCACGGGGACGGTGCCGGGCTGGCGATGCTGCTGGACGTCGCGCTCACCGCGGTCGCCTACGCGATCCACTGGCACCGCACCCGCCAGCACGCCCAACAGGAGGCAGCAGCGGAACAAGCCCTCGTCCATCTGCAGGTCGCGTACGCGCAGGTCGCCGGCCCGGTCCTAACGGACCTCGCACGCCGCTCCCCTAGCCTGCAGACCAAGCGCCGCTACGCCCACCACCTCCAGGAGGCAGTACCGCAACACGCCGAGCGCATCCTGGCCGATCCCGCCTGGGGTGCATTCGCCACCGTGCTCGCCGAGGCAGAAGCAGCAGGACACAACGCAGCCACCGTCCTCGACCAGGCCCTCGGCCAGCGCACCCTGGACGACGCCCACAGTCCCGCCCGCGCCCTGACCTGGCGCATCCGCCGCCTCGGCGAACGCCACGCACCCAGTCCACAAGCCCAAGCAGCGAAGCTCAGCGGCACGCAGCGCCCAACCCCACCCGTCCAATCTCCGCCGCATTCGACACGACAGCGCTGATCAGGCTTAGGCGGACAGCTTGGGGGTGAGCAATTCCACCGCTTCCTCCCAGCGGAAGCGGTCCGCCCCGCCCCCGGCCTTCGGACGATGCGGCTCGTACGAACCGATCAGCACACCCATCTCCCGCAGCCAGTCCAGACTGCGGCGATAGGCGGGGTGGGCGGCCTGCGCCGAGTTCAGATACGGCAGGACGGCGGTCGGGATGCCCATGCCGTACGCCTCGCACAGGATGCCCAGTGCCAGGGTGTCGGAGATCCCTGCCGCCCACTTGTTGACCGTGTTGAAGGTGGCCGGCGCGACCGCGATGGCATCGGCGGGCGGCAGTGGGCGGGCCTCGCCGGGCGTTCGCCAGGCGGAGCGGATGGGGTAGCCGGTCTGCGCCTCGATCGCCTCGGTGTCGAGAAAGCCCAGTGCCTGCGGCGTGGCGACGACGCCGACGTCCCAGTGCTGCCCCTGCGCAGCGGTGATCAGTTTGCCGACGTCGTCGGCGATGCCGCAGGCGCAGACGACGACGTACAGGAAGGGCTTCTTCTCCGGGTCGGTCGGCTCACTCACGCAGGGACTCCCAGTTGGCGGCTGAAGTGGTGCAGTTCCGGCAGAGTACGGCGGCGGTCGCGGGCGGCCATGTCGGCGACCAGGTCGCGGACGGCGGGTCGGCGGACGTCCTGGGCGGCGCAGGTCTCGGCGATGCGCAGGGCTTGGTAGCCGTCGGAGAGGCGGCCCTGCTGGCTGTAGGCGCGGGCTGTCTCCACCCACAGGGCCGCCCGCCGCTCGGGGACCGGGATGTGCCGACGCATGAGCGGGCGGGCGGCCTGGAGTGCGAGGCCGGAGTCGCCGAAGGCCACCAGGGCGCTGAGCTCGTGCAGGGCGACGTTGGTCGGGCTGAAGTTGGCCCAGGCATCGGGCTGGTCGAGAGATACGTACCGGGCCACCTCTTTGGCCTCGGCGAGGAATTCCTCAGTGGCCGCGCGATCGCCACCGCCGCTGGCTGCGGTCACACCGCGGAGCAGCAACAGCCCAACGGCTGCGAGATGCTTCGGAGAGCGGCGGTCGTACGAGCCGGTGAGCTGATCGGCCGTGTGGCGAACGAGGGTGACGGCCTGGGCGGTGTGCTTCTCGCGGGCCAGGACGTGGGCCTCTACGCGGACGCTGGAGGCCAACACTATGGGGTCGCCTGAGCGTTCGGCCTCGGCCATCGCACGGCCGACCGCGAGCCAGGCGTTGCCCTGGTCGTGCTGCTTGAGTAGCAGGCTGGTGGAAGTCTGGTACGTCGTGGCCAGCAGCGCGGACAGCACATCGCTGTCCGTCGTGCTGCTGGATGCCAGTCTGAGGTCGGCGATCAGGCCGGGCAGGGTGCGCTCCAGCTCTGTGTAGTCGCAGGTGTAGAAGAGCTTGCGGGCAGTCCCGACCCGCTCTCGGAGCGCGATCGTGTCCAAGGGGGCGTCGGTACCTGCCGCGCTCAGTCCCGGGAGGAGGGCCTGGACGAGATCGTCGTGGGCGGCGGCCGAGGCGGCAGGGGGCGCGAGCGCGGCGATGCTCGCGGCGAGGAAGGTACGGCGGTGCATGTCGTCTGCTTCGGGATCGGTGGCGGAGGCGTCGGGAACAGCAGTGGCAAGACCCAACTGTTGGGCAGGGATCTTGAGTTCCTGCGCGACGGCACGCAGGACACGGATGTCCTCCGTGCCACGGCCGCCCTCCAGACGACTCACCTTGGACTGGTGGTAGCCGAGCGCGGCGGCGACGTCCTTCTGCGAGCGCCGCTGTAACACTCGTGCCTGACGGATCACTTCGCCGATCCGTCTCGCTTCCCTGTGTGCTTCGGCCATCTGCCACGGCCCCTTCTGCCGTCGCCGATCCTGCCTGCTCAACCGAGCGTAGGTCAGCCGTACTTCGCCGTGATGCAGCTCCTGCATAACCGATGCACCGCCGGCACCTGGACTAACCACCCACTGCTACGAGCTGGTTGCGTGAAGTGGCCGCACCAACGTCGGGAGGCCGCTCATGGCAGCGCACCAGCTCACCCTGTCCGTACCTGCTACCCCCACCGCGGTCGCCTCCGTCCGGCACCAGGCCGTGGAGGCGATACAGGGCTGGGAGGTGGATCTGGACGACGAGGTGGTGCACACGGCCGAGCTGGTGATCAGCGAGCTGGTCACCAACGCCGTCCGGTACGCCGGCAGAGGTCAGGTCTCGCTGGAAGTGCAGCTGCTCGCAGCCGTCCTGCGCGTTGAGGTGCGCGACTCCAGTCCGGTGCTGCCTCGGCCCGGCCTCCCGGACGAGCACGGCGAGAACGGTCGCGGCCTGTTCCTCGTCGCCGCTCTTGCCGACCGGTACGCCGCCGAACTGACGCCGACGGGCAAGCGGTGCTGGGCCGAGATCGCCCTGCCCGTCCGCCCGGCGACGAAGACGACCGTTTCCCTTCCCCTACAAAGGAGTTGACCGTGCCCACCAGCACCTCTACTCGGGCCGCCGAGGTGATCGCCGTACGCCCCGGCCCGCCACTCACCGGCACCGTCACCGTGGATGGCTCGAAGAACGCCGCTCTGCCGCTGCTGGCCGCGGCAGGGGCTCTTGGCCGCCCTGTGCGGCTGGGCAACATCCCTGCGAACACGGACGTCAAGATCTTGCTGGCCCTGTTGGAGCAGGCGGGCTGGCACGTTGCCCGTCCCGTCGGCGAGCAGACAACCGCAGTACTCATGCCGACCGAGAGCCGACACACGCATCCCGAGCTGCCGCAGGCCGCCCACATCCGCGCCTCGTACTACCTGGTCCCCGCCCTGCTCGCCCGGCACGGCGAGGCCCGACTTCCCTGGCCGGGTGGCTGCCGGATCGGCGCTCGCGGCATGGATCTGCACTTCAAGGTGTACGAGGCGTTCGGCGACCGGAGCGCACAGGACGACCCCGGCTACCGCATCGAGGCCGTCACACCCCGCACCGGCACCGTGTCCCTGGTGCTGCCGTTCCGCTCCCGTGGGGCGACCGTGGCCGCAGTGCTGCGCGCCGTGACAACCGGTCGCCCCCTGCAGCTGGGCGAACCCAACCTCTCACCAGAAGTCCTGTCCGTGCTCGACGCCCTCCGCTCGGTGGGCTGGGAGACCCAGATCAGCGCGCACCTCCTCACGCTCTCCCCGCCCTCTGTCGGCCAGAAGGACGCCGTCGTCTGGCAGGTGCCCGGCGACAAGATCGAGGCCGGCACACTGGCCTGCGCAATCGCCGCGACCAGAGGTACCGCTCGTGTCAACGGCGTGCACGGCAAGGACGTAACCCCACTCGTAACTGCCCTCCGCCGCCTCGGAATCCCGGCCAGCGCAGAGGACAACGCCCTCCGCGTCCACGCCCAGGACACACGGCCGACGAGCCGCCCCCTGCGAGCTATCGCCACCCTCAGCCCCGGCGGACTGGACGCTGACTTCGAACCGCCCCTGATGGCACTCGCCCTCGGCCTGCCCGGCACGCATCTGTTCGCCGACGCGATCAATCCCGGCCGCCACGGCAACCTGCTGCCCCAACTGGCCCGCCTGGGGGCCGAGATCGAGGAGATCGCCCCCACTGAGTGCCGCCTGACCGGGCCTCAGCAACTGACCGGAGCGGGCGTGGAGGCAACCGACATCCGCACCGGCTCCGCCCTCATGGTCGCCGGCCTCACCGCGCGAGGCGTCACCACCGTCGGCGGCCTCGACCAACTCCGCCGCGGCCACGCCGATCTGCCCGGCAAGCTTCGCGCTCTTGGCGCCGACGTCTGCGAGGTCACCCCATGACCGCCGCCCGCGCCTTGCGACAGATCGTGGCCACCACCGACGTCCACTCCGCCCTCGACAACGCCGCCCCGTTCCTGGCCCACCTCCACGCTCTCCGTCCGACCTCGCTCATCGTGGACTGCGGCGACTTCTTCGAAGGCTCCGGCTACTACCGCCTCGCCCACGGCGCCATCGAGCGCAAGATCCTGCTCAAGCTGTACGACATCCTGGCGCCCGGCAACCACGGCTGGCCGCACCATTTCGAACCGGATCTCCACCGGCTCACCGTCTGCGCCAACGCCGTTCACGCCGACACCGGCGACGCGCTCTTCCGCCGCATGCGGATCGTCGAGATCGACGGCCGACGCGTGGGCATCACGGCGGTGATCGGTCAGCAGGCTTTCCACTCGATTCCCGTCGGCGAGCGCGCCGAACACCGCGTCATCAATCCAGTCCAGGCGCTGCGCGAGCTGTTGCTCGCCCACCACCACGAGGTGGATAGCTGGATCCTGCTCAGCCACTCCGGATTCGACGAAGACCTCAAACTGGCAGCTGATTGCCCCTTCCTTGATGTGATCTTCGCCGGGCACTGCCACACCGAGCAGTACGGCCCGGCGCGCGTGGGCGACACGCTCATCGTCAAAGGACAGGAACTCGCCGACGGGTACGCGGTCGCCGCACCGGTCGGGCCGGGCTGGGGTGCCGGCTCCACGAGCTTCCCGGACCGGACGCCAGCTGCTCTCGCCGCCGAGCTGTCGGAGGCGATCGAGGAGATCGGCCGGGCCAGGAAGGAGTTGGCGGTGGCTATCGGGCCGATCGCCCGGACGTATCAACACCAGACACTCGATCGCCGCGGCCTGCTCGTCGACCTGGCCGCCCGCCTGAGGAGCGGGCTCGGTGCCGACGCGATCATCCTCAACGACACCGCGCTGCGGACCGTCCCACTCGGCGACATCCTCACGCTGGGCGATCTGCTGGCCATCGAGCCCTTCGACAACCAGCTCGTCCACGCCCGCGTCCCAGTGGACTTCTGGCAGGACCTGCCCGGCCTGTTGGCCTTCCTCACAGAACAGGCCGGTCCTCTCGTCGTGTTGCCGGACCCCTTGCCGGACGGCGTCACCACGGTGCTGACCACCGACTACCTCGCGGACAACTACCTCGCGGGCCGCTCCCACGCCGCAGGACTACTCCTCAGCCAGGCCCTCAAACACGTCCTCACCACGCCCGCTCAAGGAGGCACACGGTGATCCTCACCGGCCCCGAGATCACCGCCGCCGCCCAGGACGGCCGCCTACGGATCACGCCCTTCGCCCCCGACCAGGTCAACCCCAACAGCTACAACGTCAGGCTCGGCCCCACCCTGCTCGCCTACGCCGAAGGCGTCCTGGACGCCCACCAACCAAACCCGACCACCGAGTTCGCGATCGGACCGGACGGATACGTGCTCCAACCCGGCGAGCTCTACCTGGGCCACACCCTCGAAGAGGTCGGCTCCGACGTGTTCGTCCCGCTGCTGTTCGGCCGGTCCTCCGTCGGCCGGCTCGGGCTGTTCGTCGAGATCACCGCCCCGATCGGGGACATCGGCTTCCACGGCCAGTGGACCCTGATGCTCACGCCGATCCGCCCCCTGCGCGTCTACGCGGGCATGCGGATCGGACAGATCATGTTCTTCGCCTCCGCCGGCCCCATCTCGCCATACGAAGGCAAGTACCAGGCAGCTACCGGCCCGCAGCCCTCCGCCTACTGGCGCGACGTGACCAAGCTCCGGGCGGTGGCCTCGTGATCCTCACCGGACCCGCGATCGCCGCCGCCCAAACCGCAGGCGAGATCGTGATCGACCCGTACGATCCGGCCCGCCTCTCCCCCAACGCCTACGACTGGCGCCTCGGCGACACCCTGCGCATCTGCGACACCGATCTGGACGCGGCCTCTCCAACGCCGTACGCCGAGACCGCCATCCCGGACTCCGGATATGTCCTGCACCCCGGCGTGCTCTACCTCGGCATCACCCACGAGAGGACCGGATCGGAGGCGTACGCCCAGTTCCTCAACGGCAATCGCACCACCGGCGCGCTCGGCATCTGGGTCCACGTCTCCGCGCCCCTCGGCCACCAAGGCCACGCCATCCACTGGACCCTGGAGATCCGCGCCGCCAGACCCGTCCGCGTCTATCCCCGGATGACCTTCGGCAAGCTCGTCTTCCTCCGCTGCCTCGGAACCCCCGCCAGCTACCAACAGCACGGCCTCAAGTACGCGGCGACCGCAGGCATCGACATCTCGCGGCTCTATGAAGAGCTCGCCGGAGGTGCCACATGAGTCCTCGGGTAGCGACCGTCCTCGACCTGCCCTTCGGCAGCGCCGGCGGCAGCGTCGAGCTCTTTCTCGACCTCTACACCGGCGAGGACCCGCTGGTGCCGGCCCGCGCCTTCATGCTCGCCCCGCAGGCGCCTCCACCCCACGTACCTTCGGGGCTGGAGTTGCTGACCGTGCCCGGCAAATGCCTCGCTGGGCCGCCTTTCACGGCGTACGTCAACGCGTTGCGTCGGGCCCTGACGCAGGGCATCAACCCGGCCAGCATCGATGTCCTTCACCTCCAGCATCTCGCCTTCGGCGGTACCCCCGCCCTGATCCGCGCCCTACCCGCACGCCCCCGGATCGCGCTCGTCCACGGCACCGACCTGCTGTTCGCCGAGGCCCATCGCGACCAGATGCGTGTCCTGCGGGAAACTGCGCGTCTCGCGGACGCCATCGTCGTCCCGACGGGCGCCATGGCGGATCGGCTCCTTCAGCTCGCGCCCACAATGGAGCGTAAGAAGATCGAGAAGATTCCCTGGGGTGTGCCCGATCACCTGCTCACCACCCCACCGCCGCGCCCTGCCCGCCGACCGACCGGACACCTCCGTCTGCTCTACGCAGGACGCCTCACCGCCGAGAAGGGCATCGAGGCGCTCCTGCGCGCGATGCCCGTAGCCCAGGCCGTCGAACTGAGCATCGCGGCGCCGCGTCACCAGTTCCATGGGTTGACCCCGCTCCTACGCCTGCTCAAGGTCCACGTCCGCTACCTCGGCTGGCTCAGCCGTCCACAGCTGTGGAAAGCCTTCGCCGACCACGACGCCCTCGTCATGCCCTCGACCACCCTCGAAGCCATGGGCCTGGTCGCTCTCGAAGCCCAAGCCTGCGGACTACCAGTCGTCTACCAGCCCGTTCCAGGGCTGAGCGACACCCTCGCCGCAACGGGTCTTGCCACCGACTTCACCAACCCGGCCGCCCTCGCCCAGGACCTCAAACGACTCCGCTCCACCCCCGGCCTGCTCCCGGCTCTCCAAGTCGCTGGCCGCGCCAACGCCACTCGCTATCCCCTCACAGCCACCGCCGCTGCCCTGGCCGACCTCGGCAAACAGCTCATCTGACCTGCCCGCGCCGCAACCAGTTTCGTACCAGCCCCCTCACTACGCTGACCATCGGGACATCTCACGGCCCACGATCGATCGGGAGACCATGGCGCTCGACCTCGACACCGACCGCATCCACCAACTCCTCCACGACGGTGCACGCGACAAGATCTACCCCGGCGCCGTCTGGGCCGTCGGTGACAGCCGAGGAACCCAGGCCAGCGGCAGCACAGGCGTCCTAGATCCCGAACGGCCCGACGAGCCGATGCAGTGCGACACCGTCTTCGACGTCGCCAGCCTCACCAAGATCCTTGCGGTGTGGTCGACCATCGGCAGCCTCGTCGAGGACGGGAAACTCCAACTCAACGCACCACTAGGCGACTTGTGGTGCGAAGTGAGCGAACACCCACTGGCGCAGGTAACCGCACGCCGCCTGCTCACCCACACCGCCGGCGTCCCGCTCCGGGCCAACCTCAAGAACCTGTACGGCACGGACCCGCAGGACGTCCGCGACGGCGTCCTGCGAGAAGCCCTGCACCGGCCGCCCGGTGAGGCCGTGGAATACACCGACCGCGCCGCCCTCATCCTCGGCTACCTCGCCGAACACCTCTCCGGCCAGCGGCTCGATGCGCTCGCGGCCGACCGCGTCTGGGGACCGCTGGGCATGACACAGACCTGCTTCGGGCCGTTGAGTCCCGAAGCGGCGGCCCGCTGCGCACCGACCGAACTCGACGACAGCACGGGAACCCATCTCAAGGGACTCGCCCACGACTTCTCCGCCCGCCTGCTCGGCGGCGTGTGCGGCATCGCGGGCGCTTTCTCCGTCCTCGACGACGTCGCCACGTTCCTGCGCTATGTCCTCGATCCGAACCAGCTGAGCGCATCACCCGGATTCGGCACTAACTGGATCAAGGAATCTCTCCAGATCCACACCGGGGATCTGACGCCGCCCCGGGGCCTGTTCTGGCACCCAGCACCTGGCACGACGCCGGAAGCCGACGACGTCTGGGTGCACTACGGCTTCACAGGCACCGGCATGTGGCTCGCCCCCAGGAAGGACCGCTGGGCAACTCTGCTCACCAACAAGCTCTACTACAGCCGCGAGCGGGAACCGCTCACCCGCGTCCGCGACGAGTTCCGTTCTCAAGTCTTCGCCTGAACAGTGCAGGTTTCGGGCACCTACCAGGCGTACCGTCGCACTTCAGTCCAAGGCGGAGTCCGCGAGGCAACTCCGAAGGATCACGCAAAAGTAGCAGCGCTCCGGCCTCTGCTGCCTCACAATGGGCTCCTGTCCCACCCGGCGCACAGAATGTCCATGTGCCCCGTCGAGAGCGGTGATGAAGGCGTCCCGTTGGTACAAGTGTGACCTCCAAGTGGCCACACCAGCATGGAAGTTCAACCTGCCACCAGGTAGCTCATACGACTTCTCCCTGGAGGCGGACAGGGCCCGCTTCGCGGACGCTTACATGGAGAGGCTCCGCGAATCCGGCATCGAGGTGATCGCGCTGGCGGACCACAACACCGGTGCGTGGCTGCCTGTCATGCAGGCCGCGGGACGGAGGCACGACATCGTCGTCTTCCCCGGCGTCGAGGTGACGACGGCCTCTGGGTCGGACGGGGCTCACCTGGTACTGATCGGCGACCTGGACCGTACGGAGCAGGACATCAATGTGCTGCTTGCTCGCACTTGCGGCTTCGACGACGATCACCCGAGGTTGAACCCGAGGACAAATGACCCCGCACCAGCTCCCCGGACGGTCAATCAGATCTTGGATGATCTTCCTGAGCAGTGGCTGGCGATTGCTCCGCACGTGCTCACCGACAATGGTCTTGCCTCGGGGAACACCGTGCGCGGGGATCTGCGTTGGAAGGCGCTCCATCACGACCGGCTCAGCGCGGTGGACCCCGGAGAGGTAACAGAGGAACGGCGCGCCGGGAAGAGTTTCGTGGCCCGGTTCCTCAACCGGGCTCTTGGCGAATTCCCATGTCTTGCGCGCATGCCGTTTCTCGCGACGTCAGACGCCTACAGCCTGGAGGGTTTAGGGTCGCGTTACACATGGATCCGAATGGATACGCCATCGAAGGAGTCACTGCGGCAGGCATTTCTTGACCACGACGCCCGCATCATGCCGAGCTGGGACCCACGGCTGATCGCGAACCCAGACCCCAATGTCGTCGACCACGCCTGGGTAAGGAATATCGAACTCGGCGGCACGTTGGGCAACTCCACAGAGCCGCTACGGGTCTCCTTCGACCCACGGCTGAACGTGATTATCGGAGGCCGCGGCGCCGGCAAATCAACCGTGGTCTCCGCATTGCGGCAACTATACGGCAGCACCCAGAGTCTGCCGGACTCCATCGAGCACGAGGCGACCGCATTCGTCGATGGCGTCTTCAGCGAAGCACGATTGACCGCACAGCACAGACTCGCCATCTCCCGGGAGCAGCAGACTGCTCTGTGGAGCTCCGCGCTGGGCTCACGCACAGAGCGCAACGGCGTGCAGTTGCCAACACACTTCCCGATGCGTGTCTTCAGCCAGAAGGAGCTGTTCGAACGGACCGCACATGACCGTTCGGACCGTTTTGCCGCATCCAAGCACCTGTTGAGCCTCGTTGACGCGGCCCTTGAGGCTGATGCAGCCGCTCCGGGCGGATTCGCGATCGAGTTGGATGCAGCACGGACCCAGTGCCTGACGAGAGTCGCCAAGCGGATCAGCGTCGAAGCGCGGCTCGCTCAGCGCCCCTCGCAGATGGCCCGGCACGGCGAACTTCTCCATCAGATCGAAGCATTCGGGGATGCTGAGAGCCAGAGCTCCCGTTTGGAGAGCGAGCGGATTAGACGCGACCACGCCAGACTCGGCGCCGACGCCGCGCGGTTCGAGGCCGCAGTGGACGAACTTGGCGCGGCAACGATCAAGCGTCTGCAAGCAGCACTGCCAAAGCCTCCAGCAGGGCTGGACGAGGAGCCTCAGCAGTTGTATGCGGAACTTGCCCAGATCCGTGACGAGCTCAACCGGACTGTCCGAGCCAGTGTCATAGCGGCGAAGGAAGCACTTGAGCAGAACCGCCAGCGGCAGCAGACGGGGGTCTGGGCCGATCGGGTGCAGCGTGCGGACAGGGAGATCATCGAGTTCCAGCAACGGTTGAGCTTGCTCGGAGTGGAGCCCACGGCCTACCTCGCGCTTACCGAGGCACTGAACTCCGTGCAGGGAGTCCTGCGGGAGCTTGAGGATGACGAAGCCGCTGCCCCTGGGCTACGCAGCGCGGAGGAAGCGGCATGGTCCGACCTGAAGCGCACCTACGAACGCCGGCGTCGACGTCGCGAGACGCTGTTTGCAGAAGTAGCCAAGCGCAGCGGATCACTGCGTTTTGAGGTGGTCCCGCACGGTAACTGCACCAGCTGGGTACAGGACGTGCGTGGTCAACTCGGAGTCCGATCCGGCGGGTTCGTCGACGACATCCCCGCCCTAGCTGAGTGGCTTTGGAGCGCGCCACTCAATGACGGACAGCGCCGTCAGGAACTCTGGCGCCGGTCCCTGCTGACGTGCGACTTCACGCAACTACGTAAAGAGGCCGGCGGTAAAGCCACCTGGTGGAGCAAGCTGGCGAAGCTGGAGTCGACACAACGCATCCGTCTCGCAATGAATTTCCCGGACGACGCCGTGGTGATGTTCTTCCTGCGGGACGGCGGCAAGGCCGAGAACGACGCCGACTGGCAGTCGGTCACCACCGGTTCGCCAGGCCAGCGCAGCGCGGCAATGCTCAGCTTCGTCCTACACCATGGGACGGAACCGCTCGTGCTGGACCAGCCCGAGGACGACCTGGATACTGCGTGGATCTCTCAGCTCATTGTGCCGGAGATCAGGAAGAGCCGGTGGCACCGGCAGGTCATCGTGATCACGCACAATGCCAACATTCCTGTGAATGCTGACGCGGAGCGGGTGATCGTCCTCGAGAACGACGGCTCTCGGATCCGAATCAAGACCAGCGCTGCGGTGGCAGGTGCTGAGGGGTACCACGATCAGGAGCACGTGGGCCCCATCGAAGTGACGAAGGTCCGTCATGACATCCAGGACATCCTGGAGGGTGGAACCGCAGCGTTCATGTCTCGGGAGCGCCGCTACAACAACGAACTCAGCACCTACCGAGCCGCTCTACACGGCTGACAGTTCGGCTGGCAGTGCGATGTTCACGGCACCGAGTTCCGCGTGCCCCCATCACGTAGACATGCGCACTTGCGTGCGCCCCGTACGGGGCACATAGCTTCCGTCTTGACGTGTACAGATTGCATGGATACTGGGGGCGTGCAGGTTGAAGGCGAAACCAAGGGTGACGAAAGGCGTGTTACGGGACCTCGCGCGTCCGTCGAACGTAGCCGTTCAGTCGGATTCGGCGCTGGTCGGCAGCGTCGAGGTGGCCGTGGCCAAGGATGACAAGAAGCGTGCGGAGAAAGGTACTTCGCTCCGACGGAAGAGCGGCCTGGAGGCTCTCCCGAGGGCGGAACTCGGACAGTCGGTAGAGCTGGCTCCGTGGCATGTACTGCACGACCTCGCGCAGGCTCTTTCCCTCTCTCGACAAGGCGCTGGGCGTGGTCTCGCCGAGCATTGGGGAAGCCTCAAGTACAGCCAGGCGCTCGATGCGGTAGCGGACAGCTACATACAGTTGTCCGCCGAAGCCAAAGGGATAGCCCGGGACTACAAGCGTCTGCAGTCGCGGGAGTTGGGGCAGGGTTTCGCCCTTGCCCTGGCACGGCAGGCCCTCCTACGTCGATATCCAGACCGCTTCGTATCCTTCGTCAGCGCCGATGTAGTCATACGGGCTGGATGGTCCAAGGGATCGGTCGGTTACGCCTACCGGCCCGACTTTTTCGCCGAAGTCTGGAAGCCGGGCGAGCCGTCACGTGTCTTCCCGATTGCGACCACGGGGAACCATGGAGGCCCTAAACCCTCCTATTCCCAACTCGCCGCATGCTCAGCCCATGTCGAGGCCATGCACATCGGCGCGTGGAACGAAACACCATGCCTTGTCTTCAGTACGGAGTTCCCTTCGGAGGGACCCGTTACAGTCCATGTCCTGCACGCACGAGGAGAGGACGGCTGGTTATACGGCTCGCCCGAGCATCCGCTGCGAAGCGTGAACAGTCCCGCCGAAAAAGGGAACATCGTGCCGGGCATCCGGCCTCCCACGCGCGGTGACCGGGTTCCCCAGTCCGAGCCCGGTTTCCATGTCCAGTCCGAGGACTCAGCATGGTTCCAGCACGTCGTGGCACGAACAGCGACAGCCGGAACAACTGCCTTCGCAGGCGATGGCGCCACAACCGCTCGCTACCTCACCACCGACCAGGGGAGTCGACGCTACGACGCCGGTGTCGCGCATGCGGCATCAGGAAGCGTCCAAGACGCGACGTACAGGCTTCTCGGCATCCCCTTCGTCGGCACGGATCACGTCTTCCGGCTGAACAACAAGCGTGTAGAGGCGTTCTCCGGCGTCGCAGCCGATCTCTTCGCCCTCCTCTCAGCTGGGAAGGCCGAGGAGTACCGCAGTGAAATTTACGCAAGACGCGGCACCTGGCCAGGACAGACGTGGGATCCGAACTGGGGAGGCCCTGTCTCGATCCAAGAAGACGGAACAGTCCTGGCCATGCGCCTACTGCGTTTAAGGAAGAGCACGAGCACTGAGGACGCCTCGACGTAACCCCCCTTCAGTCTCAGTGTTCTATGTTCTGCGCAGGCGGAGGAGACGCCATCAGAAACTCCACGCTTTCTCCGCCTACGTTGGATCGAGTGCACCCCGGTTCATGTACCCGCCGTTGTTCCACCGCCCGGACGGCGGCGAGCAACAGAGGCCGGCGTTGGGCGTTGTGCGGAGGCATTGGGATTACGACCACGACCTCGTTCTGTGGGCGCACGCGGAGTGGGCGGTACAGGAGGCGCTGCCGCCGTCGCCGCGAGATCGTTCAGCGTGGCATTCACCACCGGCCAGCACATGTCGAGGGTGTCGCGGTTCGGGCTGTGTCCCTTCTGTTTCTCTGCCAGGGGATGGACGAGATTCCTGTACTGCCGGATAAGCTCCGAGGTCAGCTTGGCGTCGTACTCGATCCATTTGTTCTCGTACGCGAAGTTCAAGAAGTCATTCAGCCCCATGTTCCGCAACGGCTTCGGCATGGGTACGCCTGCGGCACGGACCTGCGCAGCATGCGCGAGCACACCCTCTAGGAGGCTGCCCAGCATGATGACCGCCGACGTGTAGGCGCCGTGCTCGTAGCAGGTGCGTGCCTCGTCCAGCCGGAGTTGCACGGTGGCGGCGAGTTCCGGGTCGCTCACCACCTCCGTCACAGAGACCTTCAGCTCGACACGCGGCAGCTGCCGTACTTCGTCCTCGAATCCGGCCTCACAGCGGACGAGGGCCAGTTGGCCTCCGTCCTCGCCGATGCGGCGTCCGCCGAGCACGAGTATCTCGTTGAGCTGCTTTAGTGTGGCGCGGTACTCGTGCTGCTGGTTGTAGTACTCAAGGCGGTTCGCCAGGCGCAGTATTGCGCGCTCGGCGTCATCCGTGCCGTCCTCCTGCCGTTCCTTGAGGAGTTCCCGGGCCCACTTGTGCCTGGGTGTGCTGCCGTCGTACTCCGGAACGTCGTCCCAACCCGCCCGTTGGAAGAACGCGGCGATCTCGTACCCCTTGCGGTAGAGCAGCGGCGGCTCGTCCCCGCAGATCAGGTGGGCGATCTCCGTCAGCGTGCTGTCGTCGAAGACTTCGCTCATGTCAAGCTCCTTCGGCAGAGACGGACGCATCCTCATCGAGCATTGCGTCGAGTTCGTCGGCGGTGAGGTCGGTGTCATCGGCGTCGTCGATGTCGACCGGAGTCCATGTGCTCCCCGCGTCACCATGCGCCTCCTCGGTGACTCCGGGGCTGATGCCCAGAGCGTCCAGCCGCTGCCACAACGGGGCCAGCGAATCCTCCGGGGACAAGGCGAACTCGCTGCTGCGCACGCGCCAGAACTGCCAGCCCGCTCGGCGCAGTTCGCGCTCCCGCTCGTAGTCCTCACGGATGTCGTCAAGATTGGAGTGAAATGGGCTGCCGTCGCACTCCACGGCGAGACGGCCCGCCTCTCCGACGACGACGAGGTCGATGTGTTTGCCGCTGACCTTCCACTGCGGAACGACGTGGTAGCCGCGTTCCTTGATCCTTCGGAAGACCTGCTGCTCGAAGAGGGACTCGAACGGCTTGCACGGCTCGTCGGGCGAGACGGCGGACAGGCTGGGAGAGGCGCCCTGGAGTTCCGGCGGCGCCTGCATATAGGTGAGCAGGGAGTGGCGCAGGTCCCTGCTGCGCAGCTGGTCCGGTGTGACGGAGGTGAACAGCCACATCTGGTCGCGCGCCCGGCTGGCGGCCACGTTGAACCGCCTTCCGTCCCCCTGGCCGGTCAGGGCCCGGGTGTGGCCGGCGTCGATGACCAGCGAGAGCAGGATGACGTCCCGTTCGTCCCCCTGGAACTGTTCGGCCGTGCCGACACGTATGTTGTGTCGCTCGCGGATCGCGGGGTCGATCCGCGTATCGATGAGATTTTCCAACAGCCTTGTCTGGTGTCCGGAACGAAGCACGATGACTCCGAAACTCCGTTTCGCGTACGCGTCGTCCTCCGCGAGTTTCTGCAACGTGGCGACGATGCGTTCTGCCTCGGGCCTGTTGACCAGGGTGTCTCCCCGTCCCTCGCAGTGGCCCTCATGGACATGGACGACTTCGAGGGGCCGCAGCCGATCCGCTCCGTACTGTCGCAACGGCACGAGTTCGTTGTCGGGATAGAACTGGGTGGAGGACCATTTGATGATCTCCGGCATGCACCGGAAGTGCTCGGTAAGCCGGATCGTCTCGGGAAAACGGGCGGACAACAGGGCATACAGGTTGGACTTTGGACTGAGCCCGTCCCGCTGCCAGTCGATGAGATGGGGCAGGAGTGAGTCGAGGAGTTCGTCGAACCGCTCGTGCTTACCACCCGTGTAGAACGGGACACACTGCTTGTCGTCACCCACGACGATGACTCTCGGAGCGAGCCACAGCAGCATCAGCCCGTCCAGACCGACCTGGCTCGCCTCGTCCACGATGACGACGTCGAAGGCATCCGGCTCGGGATCAATCATTTCGGCGACCTGCTTGATCGGCATGACCCAGGCCGGAACCGCGGCACGCGCCTCACGCATCGCGGAACGGGCGTTCTTCAGATGCCGCTTGCCGAGTTTCGTCATTCCCTTGCCTGCGTTCGCCATGGCCGACGCATAGGCGCTCAGTGCCTGTTTCTGGCCGACCGTCATCCGGTCCAGGCAGTGATACAGCGCTCTGCTAGCGGCCAGTTGAGTCACCGTGTTCCTCAACTGTGTCTCGACCGCGTCCAGTTCACCTTCCAGTCGAGCTTCTCTCCCAGGCGTCAGCATCGTGTCCTGGAAGGTGCGTGCTCGCCGCCATGCCCAGGCTCCGTCCAGGTTCGCGAGGCGGGCCTCCCAGGCCGCCTCGGTTGGGGACTCGGCGAAGCGCCGCGCCAGTTCGGGGTGGTCCTCGGACAGTCGATCCAGGAGTTTGCGGGCCTCCCGACGATCGGCCTCACGGTGGAACGCCTCGGTCAGCGAGTCGATCGCGGACGTGTACGCCCGCGGATTACGGGCGGTGACAGCCCGGTGGACCTCTTCCAGTTCGGTCACTCCGCGGGCATCGGGTCGCGGCAGCTGCTCGGAGATGGATCGCAGCCTCTCCTCCGCTTCACGGGCACGGAGCAGCCGTTCCGCGGCGTTCGCCGACGTACGGACGTCATCCCACTGCTGTGCCGTCCGCACCGTGGCCTTGATCCGGGCCTTGAGCAGGACATCGTGCAGCGTACGTACGGAGTGGGTGAATCCGTCCACCGCGCGGAGCGTCGGCACCCGGTCCAGCAGCTCCGACAGAGCCACCTGTGTGGAGCCCTCGGCCTCGGGCGCGTCGACGCTCTTCCAGCGCTCGTTCAGCTGCCGAACGCACTGGCGTGCCGCCAGATGAGCCACCAAGGCGGAGATCTCGTCCGGTGTGCTGGGCAGCCGCCCATCCACCCGGCAGTCTCGCAGAAGGACTTGGGCCTCCTTCTGGACCGACCTCGGGGCGAACTTGCGCAGCTTGCCACCTGCACGCAAGTACTGTTCGAGGTCCTTCCCGGCGGCGATGAGACGTGATTCCTCAGCAAGCGCCACGTCGGGTACGTCGAGCACGGCGAAGGGCATGTGCTGAAGGACGCTCTGAACGTCTTCGGCACGGGCGGACGCCTGCCGCACTCCCTCCCACAGCTGCTGCCGTCGGCCCGCCATTCCGTCCTGCAAGGCACGCGTGGTCCACTCCTCGGGCGGCCAGGCAGCAGGATCGCCCGGCAGTCCCTCGCTCTGCAGCGCGTGTTCCGCCGCGTCCAGCAGACCGACCAGAGTCGCGATCAACTCATTTCCGCAATCTGCGAGTTCGAGGGCGAGTGTGTCAGACGCCGGCGCAGCACAGGCACGTACAGCGGCGTCTAGGGCATTGACCGCCTCTTCGAACAGCACGGGTGGGACGAAGTCTGCGGGGTCCGGGCAGCGGGCGGCATGCTCGTCCAGCACTCCGGCCCCGTGCCGGGATACCAGACCCAGCAGGCGCTGGGCCTCGTCCTGGCTCAGCGAAGGTTGTCGCGGTGCCGAGGCGGGCAGGTCGGGCATCCAGTCGTACTTCGATGCACCGGCTGCGACGGTCTCCACGATCTCCACGAGCCGCCCCTTGTATCCGGGTGCCACGTCGAGGTGTTCGTACCACTCCGCCTCACGTATGGCGCGCAGATCGTCACGGAGCCGCGCGCGGGTGTCCGACAGTTCAGAGCGCAGCGCCTCATAGCCCTTGATCCTTACGTTGAGGCGCTCCGTCGACTGGGTGGCACTGAGCTGGGAGAGCGCGCGCACGGACTGTTCCAGGTCGTCGCTGCCGTCCTGGCGTCGGTCGCCCTGGAGGACGCACAGGCTGCGCAGCTCAGGAGGCAGTTGCTGCCGCAGGACCTTCAGCGCCTGGCCCTTCTCACTCGTCACGAGCACTCGCTTGCCGTCCGCCAGCAAGGCACACACGAGGTTGGCGATGGTGTGCGTCTTTCCCGTGCCAGGCGGTCCCTGAACGACAACGCCGGTATCGGTCTGTAGGCGCCTCAGTACCTCCCGCTGGGCTTCGTTCGACAGCAGCGGAAACAGCGGGTCGGGGCCGAGGGCGGGCGGCACGTCACGGCCCCCCGCCGCCGTACCCCACACCCTGCGGTCTTCCGCTTCGAGCCGGTACAGCAACTGAGCCAGGCCCAGTGGCGCGATTGCACCGGGCTGGGCGAGGCGGTTCGCGATGCCGTCATAGAAGTTCACGAGGGCGCCCTGGCCTCGCTGACGGAGAATGATCGCCGGCGCGAATCCGAGCGTGGGCACCGGCAGCGCCGGGTCGGCGGGCGGGCGGCCCCAGCCGCGGTGGAACGCCACCGCGCGATCGGTGCCGAACGCCCTCTCCGACCAGTCACCGAGCATGTCCTGGGAGTCCGGGGACAGCGGATGGAATCCTTCCGCATCGACACGTTCCCGCAGCGGGCCCAGCAGACGGGTGCTGTAGCCCTCGTCCGCGTCGAGGAACTCTCTGTCCTCCAGTCGCGCCGGGTCGCCGGGTGCGAGGGCCACGGTGATGGACATGTTCGTGGAATTCACGGTGAGTATCAGCGGCGCCGTCAGAATGTGCCGGGCGATGCGCGCCGACGGACGTGCGGCTCCGACGGTCAGCAATCCGGTGCCTAGTACCGCCTCATATTCCTCGCCGTCCTGCTGAATCCTGGTCGCCATTCGGTACAGCTGCTGATAGAGCTCCCGGTAAGGCCGGTCGACGCGCTCTTTCTCCGACCACTTGCGCCACGCGTCGAGCCATCGCGTGTAGGCGCGCAGCACGTCGTGCGCTTCCTCCCGGCGGATTTCGGAAACCTCGAACAGGTTTCCGTTCTCATCCTCCTGCCAGCCCTGACCCGGCCCCGACTCGGCCAGCGGCGGCGCTTCGGGCGTCGCGGTGGCGGCGGCCTCAGGGTCGATCCAGCCCGCCAGCACCTCGGGTATGACAGGAGCCGGGCGAGGCGGGCGGTGTGCCACCTTGAGAAGCGTCCGGTCGCCGTCTGGGTTCCGCCGGAGCCTGTCGTCCGGCAGGCCGGAGAGCCAGAGGACCTCCGGATATTTCTGCCAGTCCCGCACCGGCTTGTACGACCCGCGAACGAATTCGCGGATATATTCGATTAGTTGGCGCGTACGGTGGACCGCCTCCGGATTGTTCGCACGGAGTGCAGAGTGAAGAGACACTTATCCCCCAGGTCATGGCTCGATGGAAAGCCTTCCAGGATGTGGGAGAGAAGGGCCGCCATCAACAGAGACCGGCGAGTAATGACGTGAACAAGCCACATTTCGCGAAAGTTGGCTGTAACCCAGCCAACCGCTAGTAGGAGCGAACCCACGTGCGGCGATCACGTGCCGCCGTGTACACCAACTCGACCTTGTCCGGTCGCAAGCCAGACTTGAGGTGCTTGAACGCCGAGATGTCGTGCTCCTGAAGGACTCGCACGTCCCGGAGTGACGGCACGACCTGCAGCTCTGCCACCGCAACGAAGGCGAGCACCGGCTGAACCTCGACGGGAAAGCCGCATGCACTCGTCAGCGCAGCTGAGGCCCGCCGCGCCTCTGCTCGGCTCTTTCGCACGTAGGGGTACGACTGGCCGCCTATGCGAACAGAGTCATCACCCACCCAAACGCGCGCTCCGCGGTGGCGCTTCGTGTTGAAGCAGAAGGCGCCGCCCGGACCAATCAGGACGTGGTCGATGTCAACTTCACCGGGCAGGGGTATGGAGTGCAGAACTCGCCAGCCTCGCCGCGCCAGCCTCTCCAGCTCTGCTCCCACCCGGCGCTCGCCGGCCAGTCCTGCGCGCCAACTGTCCGCCTCCAGACGCCGACCGGACAGCCTGGCCAACGCCCACTGCCAGAAGCCGGGCGTCAGCTCGTCCACCTTCATCTGCAGCGCGTCTCCCGGACGGTTCCCGGCAAGATCGTCCTCAGAATGCAGTGCCTTGTGCGCTACGGGCGAAGATGAAGCAGTGAGATAGGGCGCAAGGACATCAAGTACCGCGTCCCGCTGTTCCTCAACAAGGAGCTCCAGATACCCCGTGCGGCGGTCGAACCATGCGACCTTCTTGCCGTCCGACTGATTCACGTAGAGACGGTCATGTCCGTAACGCTTCCATGCGGAGACCTGTAAGCCGCTCACGCGCCCCCCGTTTCACATCCCGTCAAAGGCCAATGACCATGTGACCAGGATCAGAAACAGCGAGCAAGACAGCCTCATGTCTGCGCCGAGCAGGCTGGTGGTCGAGATCGGGCGCTCCCCAGCTGGTTCTGCAGACAGGGCGAGGGCACATCCAGGGCACATGAGCCCTGGAAACGGCGTTGCCCCGTGAGAACTACCGAGAGGAGTTTTCCCAGGTCAACGCACATCCCCCCGCGAAACCCCAGGTCAGCCCCCTCCTGCCCCCAATCGCTGCACGAGTGGCAGGATTTCAGCCATCGTCTGCATGAGGCGGGGCATCAGCCTTATTGCCTTGTGTGGCCCTGACTTGGGGTTCGCGGGTTTCGGGCGGGGCTTTCGGGTCCCGCCCCAGTCATGTGCTGGGAGGGATCGTCAGGCGGCCAGGGCACATTGAGGGCATATGGGCACTGACCTGACCTGCGGCGGGCAGGGCGGCGCGAGGCCGTGACCGGTCCCCCGTCCCGGTCACGGCCTCGCTGGTGTGGAGATCGGTCATCGGCGGATCAGCAACAGCCGCCCGCGACGGCCGGTTCCTTCACGTCGACGTCCGCGTCGGCCGGGCCGGCGCAGCAGGTGCTTCCCTGCTGCTTGGCCAGGGAGTCGGCGTCGGCCTTGACGACGTACACCTCCCAGGGTTCGTGGCCGGGGCCGTGGACCCAGACCTTGTCCTGGAGGGCGTAGCAACAGGTGGTGTCGTTCTCCACGTCGGTGTTCAGACCCGCCTCGCCCAGGCGGGCGGTGGCGGCGTGCACCGCCTCGGTCGTCTCGACCTCGACGCCGAGGTGATCCATGAGGGTCGCCTCACCTGCGATGCCTTCGATGAGGACGAGCTTGAGCGGGGGCTCGGCGATGGCGAAGTTGGCGTAGCCGTCGCGGAGTTTGGCGGGCTCGGTGCCGAAGAGCTTCGTGTAGAAGGCGACGGACTCGGCGAGGTCGGGGACGCGGAGGGCGAGCTGTACGCGGGATGCCATGGCGAACCTCCTGGGGTGGGTGGGGTGTTCAGCAGCTGCCGGAGGTGGTGGCCGGGGCGCCGATGCCGATGTGGAGGGTGGTGGGGGTGGCGCAGCATCCGCCGCCGGGCTCTTCGGCGTTCTCCGGCTCGTCGAAGAGGCCCGCGCCGCCGCACACGCCCGTCTCCGGGAGGGTGAGTTCGACGCGCTCGGCGGCCTCCTGGTCTCCGGCGATCGCGGCGGTGATGGAGCGGACCTGCTCGTAGCCGGTCATGGCGAGGAAGGTGGGGGCGCGGCCGTAGGACTTCATGCCGACCAGGTAGACGCCCTGTTCGGGGTGGGAGAGCTCGTTCACGCCGTGGGGGTAGACCGTGCCGCAGGAGTGCACGTTGGGGTCGATCAGCGGGGCGAGCGCGGTCGGGGCCTGGAGGCGTTCGTCGAGGCCGAGGCGGAGTTCGGAGAGGAAGGACAGGTCGGGGCGGAGGCCGGTCAGGACGATGACCTCGTCGACGGGGTCCAGGCGGCGGCTGTCCTCGGCGACGAGGATGAGCCGGTCGCCGTCGTGTTCCACAGCCTGTGTACGGAAGCCGGTGACCGCGCTCGCGTGGCCGGCGTCGACGGCTTCCTTGGCGCGCAGGCCCAGGGCGCCGCGGGCGGGGAGCTGGTCGGCCTCGCCGCCGCCGTAGGTGTTCGCGCCGATGCCGCGCCGCAGGATCCACACCGCGTGCGTGCCGTCCTCCTCCTTCGCAAGGTCGGCGAGGAGGGCGAGGGTGGTGAAGGCGGAGGATCCGGAGCCGACGACGGCGGCGCGCTTGCCCGCGTAAAGGGCGCGTACGGCCGGGTCCTTCAGGTCCGGGACGCGGTAGGAGATGCGGTCCGCGGCCGACTTCTCGCCGAGGGCGGGCAGGCCGTCCGCGCCCATCGGGCTCGGGACGGACCAGGTGCCGGAGGCGTCGATGACGGCGCGGGCGGTGATCCGCTCCTCGTGGCCGTCGGCGGACTGGACGTGCACGGTGAAGGGCTGCTCGTCGCGGCCCGCGTCGACGATGCGGTCCCGTCCGGCGCGGGCGACGCCGGTGACCGTCGCGCCGTAGCGGATCTTGTCGCCCAGGACGTCGGCGAGCGGCTGGAGGTACTTGTCGGCCCAGTCGCCGCCGGTCGGGTAGGCGGAGGCATCGGGGCGGACCCAGCCGGTCGGGGCGAGGAGCTTCTCGGCGGCCGAGTCGATGACCTCGCCCCAGGTCGAGAAGAGGCGGACATGGGACCAGTCGCGTACGGCGCTGCCAGCAGTGGGGCCGGCCTCCAGGACCAGGGGTTCGATGCCGCGCTCGACGAGGTGGGCGGCTGCGGCCAGGCCGATGGGGCCGGCGCCGATGACCACGACGGGCAGCTGGTCGGTGGTGAGCACACTGTTGATGGACGCAGCCACGAGATTCCCCTTTGCTTCGACGTTTGTCGATGTCTTACCCGGCCAGCATGGCACTTGAATCGATAAGCGTCAACATAGACATGCATCGAATCCAGTACTGACTGATCGCGTCGCCCCGCCCCCTCTGAGGCCAACCGCCCCTCGCCATTCTGGTTCGACATATGTCAACATAGATGCATGTCGAATACCAACGTGCTGCCGCTGCTGGAGCCCGAGGCTTCCGAGGTCGTGGCACCGTGCTGCCCGCCGCTCACTGAGCGTCCACTGACCGCCGAGGAGGCGGAGAAGACCGCCCGGATGTTCAAGGCGCTCGGCGATCCGGTCCGGCTGCGGCTGTTCTCGCTGGTCGCCTCGCACGAGGGTGGCGAGGCGTGCGTGTGCGACATCTCCGACGTCGGCGTCTCCCAGCCGACCGTCTCCCACCACCTGAAGAAGCTGAGGGAGGCCGGGCTCCTCACCTCCGAGCGGCGCGGCACCTGGGTGTACTACAAGGTGGAGCCGTCGGTGGTCGCCGCCATGGGGCAGATGCTCGGCAGCCTGGGCTGAGCCGACTGGACCGACCCGGGGAGCGGGTGAGTCCGATGAGCAACGCTTTGCTGGATCGTCAGGCGATCCACGACGAGCTGGAGCGAGCCCGGACGACGTTCCACCGGCTCCTCGACGACGCCACCGAGGACGACCTGCGCAGGCCCACCAACGGCACCCGGTGGACCAATGAACAGCTGCTGTTCCACATGCTCTTCGGCTACATCCTGATCCGACCGCTGCTGCTCTTGCTGCGCATCTTCGGGCGACTGCCGAGCGGCGTCAGCCGGGCCTTCGCCGCCCTTCTCAACGCTGGGACCAGGCCCTTCGACGCCGTCAACTACCTCGGTCCGCTCGGCGGGGCAATGGTCTTCGGGCGCCGCCGCACGGGGATCGTGTTCGACCGCGTGATCAGCTCCTTGCATCGCCGCCTCGACACCGAGCAGGAGGCCGACCTCGCGCTCGCCATGCACTACCCCACCCGCTGGGACCCGTTCTTCCGAGAGGTCATGACCATCGGCGACCTCTACCGCTACCCGACCCAGCACTTCGACTTCCACCGCCGGCAGCTCACCCTGGCCGACGAAGGGCATTGACGAGAGAAAGCCCCAAGCCGCCTCGCCGGGTCAGGCGCAGCGCCCCGACAGCGCGTGTGGCTCCCCGACGGTGAGGCGGCCCGTCGCGGACCAGACGCAGAGGGCCGCCGGTCCGCCTCCTATATTGACATGTTCACGATTGATTCTTATGGTCCGGACCAAGCTTCTGTATTTGGAACTTTGGTCTCATTCGTGAATGGAAGAGGTCATCGGATGGTACGAACCAGAACCGCCCTGCTCAGTGTTCTCGCCCTGCTGGCCAGCCTGTTGAGCGTCCAGTTCACCGGCCCCGTCCAACGGGCGACGGCCGCACCGGCCACCTTCACCCACCCGGGTGTGCTGGTGAGCCGGGGCCAGCTCGACCACGCCCGGTCGAAGGTGCAGGCCGGCCAACAGCCGTGGAAGGCCGCGTACGACGCCATGATGGCCAGCTCCTACGCTTCGTTGTCGCGTACCGCCAAACCACGTCCCATCGTGGAATGCGGCTCGTCATCCAACCCCAACCACGGCTGCACCGACGAGCGCCAGGACGCCATCGCGGCCTACACACACGCGCTCGCCTGGTACTTCACCCGGGACAGCAGGTACGCCAAGAAGTCGATCGAGATCATGGACGCCTGGTCCGCGACCATCACCGACCACACCAACAGCAACGCCCCGCTGCAGACCGGCTGGGCCGGTTCCACCTGGCCGCGCGCCGCCGAGATCATCAAGTACACCTACGACGGCGGCTGGCCGGGTGCGGGCCGTTTCGCGACCATGCTGCGCGACGTGTACCTCCCCGAGGTGATCAACGGCGCCTCGACCAAGAACGGCAACTGGGAACTGGTCATGACCGAGGCGGCGCTCGGCATCTCCGTCTTCATCGAGGACCGTGCCGCCTATGACAAGGCCGTCAGTACCTACCTCGCCCGCGTACCGGCATACATCTACCTGACCGGCGACGGTGACGTGCCCAAGCCGCCCGCGGGCAGCAGCATCGATACCAGTGCCGAGATCATCAAGTACTGGCAGGGGCAGAGCACCTTCACCGACGGCCTCGCCCAGGAGACCTGCCGCGACTTCGGGCACACCGGCTGGGGCATCGCCTCCCTAGCGAACATCGCGGAGACCAGCCGGATCCAGGGCCAGGACCTCTATCCCAGGATTCAGGACCGGCTGCGCCACGCACTGGGCTTCCACACGTCCTACGAGAACGGCACCGCCGTACCCTCCTGGCTGTGCGGCGGCTCGGTCAAGAAGGGCCTCGGCCAGGTCACCGAGGTTGCCTTCAACGCCCTTCGCAACCGCCTCGGCATCGCCATGTCCAACACCCAGAAGTACACCGAGGCACATCGGCCGTCGGGCACGGACAACTACTTCAACGCCTGGGGGACCCTCACGCACGCAGACAACCCCAACTGACCACCGCCCGTTGACAGGACAAAGAAACCGGCCGTCACCGGAGGCCGGACCGGCACATGGTGCCGCGGCGCCGGGCAGGCCTACGCAGCCTGGTCGGGTTACCGCCTCCGCCACAACGGCAACACTGTCTTGTCTGCGAGGCAGGATCCAGAGCCATCACCGGTTCCTGCGGGGTTCGGCGAGGTCGGCGACCGCGCGGGCTCGAACGGAGGAGGCGTAGCGGGACAGAGCGTGCAGGCGGCCGGCGGGGATGGCAGACAGGTCCCAGGTGGAGGCGCCGAGCTTGTTGAGCTCGATGAACCGGTCGATGGCCTTGCCCGCGCCGGGGCCGGTGATGTCGCGCGGGGAGCGGCGCAGGCGGTCCAGTTTGGAGGTGCGGCGGCTGTCTTCGACCGGCAGCAGCGCGGCCAGGGCGGCGCGCTGGGCGGCATCCGGTTTGGCGGCCAGGGTGCGCCAGGTCTTGCGGTTGGTGTGCTCGCGGATGGAGGTGACCATGCGTTCGAGGACGGTGGCACCGGGCAGCAGCACCTTGTTCTCGACCAAATGCAGGGTGGCGAGGTCGAACAGGGCGATAGGGCGTTCGTTGCCCGACCAACAGCGGTCCCACAGCCAGCGGGCCAGCTTCCACCAGGCATCGCCCTTCAGATCCCGGTAGCCGTAGGCGTCCTTGATGGCGTCTCTGTGGTCCCAGCGGGTGCGCTCGGCGCCGTACCCGGCGAGCACCGACCGGGAGTAGCCGAGCTGTTCGGCGACGTACGCGACGACTGCGGCGGGGGCGTCCTCGGGGTTGTCGAGGAAGGTGCCCAGGAACCGCACGGTGCCGAGCTGGACGCCGTAGCCGACCTGCGATCTCGCGCCCCGGCAGGCCATCGTCCGCCTGCGGGCGTCGCGGTCGAGGAGGAAGTAGCCGGCCAGCTGCCCGTCGACTGGCACCTGTGTGAACGTTCCGTAGGTGCGGCGCTGCTCGTCGGTCAGGAACGCCACCGGCCCTGCCCCCTCTTCATCGCCTCTCCCCGTGCTGTGATGGCGCTCACTGTAAGTCACATGATCAGCGGATGTAGCACTCAGGTCAGCACGGAGGCGGTCGGTATGTGGTGGGCCGCAGGAAGCGGACGACGGCGTCCTTCTCCACATCGACCTCCCTCTGAATCTGAGGGGGGACAGGCCCGAACGCATCCACCTCGATGGAGCGTGCGCCGGAGCCACGGGTCCAGGTGGCGATGGCCAGGCCGTCGGCGATGACGGTTGGCCGGATGAGGCCGCCTCCCGGCCAGACGCGGGCATGGTGGAGAGCGGGGACGGACGCCTCGCGGGTGCGGTAGCCGATCAGGGAGTTGTCGTAGGCGGGCAGCATGCGAACGTCTGGGGTGCCGGGTGCACCCGGGAGTTCCTCCACCCGCCCGGCGAGCATGGTCGACGCGCCGTATTCGTTGATCGCGCCGGATTCCGCCAGTATTTTCCAGGCCCTGCGGGCCCAGGTGACCGGCAGCCCGGACCAGGCGACGAAGTCTTCCAGGGTGGCGGGGGCGTGCGCGGCCAGGTAGCGGCGGGCCAGCTCGGCGAGAGCAGCGTCTCCCTCCCACCGGAAGCGCCCGGTGGCGGGCAGCCAGTCGTTGAGCAGTACATACGTGGCCTCACCGGCGCGCTGCGGGCCGTGACAGAGGATGCCGGTGAGTGCTGCGTGGCGGATCAGGTGGAATGGCGCCTGCCCGTCCGGCGAGATACCGAGGGTGGTAAGGCGCTCGGTCAGCTCGGCCCTGGTGAGTGGGCCGTGCGCGGTAAGAACGCGCCGGATGAGATGGTCGGCGCGCTGGCGCAGATCGTCGTCCAGGCCCAGCTGCTGGTAGCGGCGGCTGGTTGCGGCAAGAATCCGAGGGGCGAGCAGTCGCAGGACCCAGCGGGCGTCGTCGCTGGGGATGGTGTGCAGGGTGCCGCGCATGTACCAGTTGCGGACGATGCTCCGCTCGTCCTCGTACGCCGTGCGGATGGCCTGGGCGGTGATGTCCCGGCCGCGTACCCGGATACCCAGGTCGGCGGCCGTGGCGTCTTGGGCCTGGATGGCGAAGACCCGTTGGACGACCGCCTCGGCAGAGGCCTCGCGTGCTCCGCCGGCCAGGGCCTGAGCACAGGCCCGCAGCCTGCGGATGCTCTCGTGGTCAGGCATCGCGCTGTGCCTCTCGGCCGACGCGGTTAGGAGACGGTCTTGTCGAGGATGTCGGCGAGTTCGGCGGGTGCGGACAGCATCGGCCAGTGTCCGGTGGGCAGGTCGAAGCGTCGCCATGGCGGCTGGTTCAGGTAGGCCAGCATCGGCACCCCGGCATCCAGCAGTCCCGTGAAGTCATGGCAGGCGATCAGGACACGGTCCACATCGGAACCGAACTCGGCCGGGTCGGCGAGGCGCTGGGTGTAGGTGCCGAACGGCTGAGGGGTGGCACGCGTGCGCAGAGTGTTCCGCTGGCCCTCATTGAGCCCGTCGAGGCTGCTGGACAAGCCCAGGACCTCAAAGGGCGGCATCGGTAGCCGCCACCCGTCGCCGGAAGCGTCGACCTGCTGGCGCAGCTGGTCCGCTGCTTGCGGTGGCATGAGGTCGAGCATGCACATGCCTGCGGCGAACGGGGCGCTGTCCACGTAGACCACGCGTTCCAGCCGGTCGCCGAGACGTCCGGCTGCCCCGGTGACCGGTGCAGCCGCGTAGCTGTGGGCGACCAGCGTGACGTCGCGCAGATCGTGCTTTTCGACGAATCCGGTGATGTCCGCGATGTGCGTGTCCAGGTCCGTCTGGGGGCCGCCCTGGTCGGCGTGTTCGGCCAGGCCGGTCAGTGTCAGCGGCAGCGCCGTGTGGCCGCGCTGCCGCAAAGCTTGGGCGGTGTCTTCCCAGGCCCATGCCCCGAGCCAGGCGCCGGGAACGAGTACGAAGGTGGCCATGTGATCTCCCTGAAGTGAGGTGCTGCGGGGAGCGTAAAGTCGATACAGGACAGAATCCGCCCTGAAATGCCGAGTGATCCATGTCGCATCCCCTGACCCGTGTGCTGACCCTGCTGGAACTCCTCCAGTCCAACGCCCGGCTCACCGGGATGGAGCTGGCCGACCGGCTGGACACCGACGTGCGCACGGTGCGCCGGTACACCGCGCACCTGCGGGAACTGGGCATCCCCGTGCAGGCCGAACGCGGCCGCTACGGCGGCTACCGACTGGCCCGCGGCTACCGCATGCCCCCTCTGGTCCTCACCAATGACGAGGCCCTCGCCGTCGTTCTTGGCCTGCTCGCGGCAGAACGTCTGGGCATGGGCACCGCGGCACCGGCCAGTGCCGGTGCCTTGGCCAAGATCGAGCGGGTGCTTCCGCACGCCCTGCGCGAGCCGCTCGCCGCCATGCGGGAGACCCTGTCGTTCACCGCCAACGCCGTGATTGGGCAGGCACCCGGAACCGGCGTCCTGCTGGCACTGGCCCAGGCCTCCCGCGCCCGCGCGACCGTCGGTATCAGCCACCAGTCCTGGCGCCAGGAACACACCGAACGCGACATCGACCCCTACGGCGTGGTCTTCCACACCGGCCGCTGGTACGTCGTCGGCCACGACCACCTCCGCGACAGCCTGCGGACCTTCCGCATCGACCGCATCGCCTCCGTCACCCCCCGAGCCGACAGCTTCACCGCACCCGAGGGCTTCGACCCCGTGGCCCACCTGACCTCGACCCTCGCCCAGGGGCCCTACCGCTGGCGGGTCGAGGTGACGATCCATGGCCCCCTCGATGAGATCGCCCGCCGACTGCCTCGCTCAGCGGTGACTCTCACCGCCCAGCCCACCGGCGTTCTCATGCACGCACGGGCAGAACGGCTGGTCGGTATGGCGCACCTGCTTGCCTCCCTGGAATGGCCCTTCACCATCCACCATCCCGACGAACTACGGCAGGCGCTCAAGGATCTGGCCGCCCAGCTCGCCGAATCCGCAGAACGAGCACCGGGAGAAACACTGCAGTGACGGCAGCCGGCCGCCATCGGGAAAGAGTCTTGTCCGCCGCAGATCATCAGGGAGCCGTTGACACTGCAGCGATCCGGTCGGCATACGTGCGGTACGCCTTGCGCCCGGCCGGAGTGGAGCCACCGTCGGCGAGTGCGGCGCACTGCTTCAGCACGGCTTGGTGGAGCGCGAGGGGGGCGCTGACGCGCACTGAGTAGCCCTGCCCGCGACGGATCCTCCTGCCACCGCGCAGCACTTCGCGGATCTCGGCGACCTCGGTGGCATTGAGATGTTCGGCGAGCAAGCCGGGCACGTCGATGGTGTGCGGCTGCTCGCGCTCGGGCGCCTGCTCCTGGCCCGCGACGTCGGCGGTCACGCCGTCGAGTTCCTTCAGGATGTCGCGCACATCGTGGGCACCGGCCGCATCCAGCACCCTGCGGATGGTCTTGGGCGCGACGTCGTACTGCCGGGCGAGCGCCTACACCGCGGCGCCCTTGGCATACGCGTCAACGACGTCGGCCGCCTGATCCTCGTCGAGCGCGGCCGGACGCCCCAGCGTCTTGCCCGCAGCCTCGGCGGCCCCTGGCGAACGCACCGCACGGCCGCTACGTACTCACCGGCCACGTGTCGTTCGCACACCGGGGCGAGCAGTGGGCCGACCGCGTGGCAGCCAACCGGGCGGTCGCCTACCGCATCCACGAAGACACCATCCCAGGGCGCTGGTATGTGACCGCGGCGTGGACGATCCCGCCGGTGAAGACGGTCCCCTGGCGGCGGCCCGCGCGCACGCCATGATCGGGGTGGACGCCAACGCCGACCACCTCGCCGCCTGGCGCCTCGACCGGCACGGCAACCCCGTAGGCGAGCCCCGACGCTTCGACCACGACCTGTCCGGCACCGCCGCCCACCGCGACGCCCAACTCCGCCACGTCCTGATCCGCCTGCTGCACTGGGCCGCCCGGCACCGGCTGAACATCGCGATCGAAGACCTCAACTTCGACACCGAGAAAACCCGCGAGAAACACGGCAGACGCAAGCGGTTCTGCAAACTCATCAGCGGCATGCCCGTCTCCAGGCTGCGGGCGCGGCTGGTCAGCATGGACGCCGAGCTGGGGATCACCATCGTCGCGGTCGATCCCGCCTACACCTCCAAGTGGGGCGCACAGCACTGGCAGAAGCCCCTCACCAGCACGAAGCGGGCCACCACGCGGCACGACGCCGCGAGCGTGGCCATCGGAAGGCGCGCCCTCGGGCACCGTATCCGGCGACGGACGGCACCGCCCCGCACCCACCAGAGCGATGAGTGCGGGCATCGGACCGCCCAGGCCGGACACAACACCCGAGAGCGTGAGGAACGCCGCCCCCGCATCCCCGGACCACGGACCACGGACCATGGACCACGGACACGATCCAATGGCGCCGGGTGCGGAGTGAAAGCGGCCGACCAGCGTGCCCAACACCGTACGGGGCACGCGGCTGAGCATGGGTTCTGGCAACAGGACTCACTCCCGCTCAGTCTTCAGGAACGGTTCAGCGCACCACGCACCATGCACCACCGCCCGGGTCGCCGCCGGGATGAACGCCCTCGTCGAAGCCGACGATCGCCAAGGCGGGCACACAGAGTTGGAGAAGGCCGCCGTCCAGGGCCGCGACGGCGTGCTGGAGTTGCGGCAACGCGATGCCGGCGAATGCCTTCGCCGAGCCCTGTGCGCGGCGGCAGCCGAGTACACCATCATCGCGGCCTGGTCCTGGACGCACCCCAAGGTCCAGCCGCTCCACGAGGTGTGGGGGTACGCCAAAGCCGGCGAGCAACAGCCGTTCACAGGGACGAGGAGGCAGCCAGCCTTTGCAGCATGCAGGATGCAGGATGACCTCGACGACCATCCCGTAGCCGAACTGACCGACCCCATCACGACCTTGCCGCTGGTCCGCGGCCGGTAGGCGCGCGTGAGTTCGCCGCTCCCGCCGAGGTCGGCCAGGAAGGCTGCGATCACCTGCTCAGCCCAACATGCGCTCGATTCTCGCGGCTCCTACCGTGGATGAGTAAACGGCCGACGCGGGAGGGGTTCCCGTGGTCAACGGGGTGGCGCGTGTCGGCTCCGCACAGCACCGGAAGGCGGAAACGGATATGGCCACACGGTCAGACACCCCCGTTCTCGACACGCTCGCAGCCATGACGGTCGACTCGATCGAGCGCTGCGGTCTGGACGAGAGAACATTCATTCTCACCCGCCTGGCCGCGCTCGCGGCCATGGACGCACCGGCGATCTCCTACCTCGCGCATGTCGGCCCTGCCATCAAGGCCAACCTGACCGCCGAGCAACTGCAGGACGTTCTCGTTGCCATCGCCCCAGTGGTCGGCACGGCACGCGTCATGTCGGCCGCAACCCACATCACCGAGGCACTCGGCATCACCATCGCCTTGGCCGAGGCCGAGGCCGAGGCAATGGCCGAGGCGGAAGCCCAGAGCCGGAGCAAGCCCTGAGCGAGCCCTGAGCGAGCCCTGAGCGAGCCGGCAACCGCAGTGACCGCAAGTGGACTTCATGAACCGTCACCAGCCGCCTGATCAGGTCCTCGGACCTCAGCGACAACACGGCTCCCGGTACCTCCCGATACAAGAAACGGGGGACCCAAGATGTGCCGCTGGATCGCCTACTCGGGTACACCTGTCCTTCTCAGCCAGGTCCTGTTCAAGCCGCAACACTCCTTGATCGACCAGAGCCTGCACTCCCGCATGGGGGTGGAGACGACCAACGGCGATGGTTTCGGTGTCGGCTGGTACACGCAGGACACGGACACTCCGGCGGTGCTGCGGGATGTCGGTCCCGCCTGGAACAACCGCAATCTGTTGGAGGTTTCCCACCACGTTTACTCGGGTCTGTTCTTCGCGCACATCAGGGCCTCGACCGGGACTGCCGTGCAGCAGACCAACTGTCACCCCTTCCGGAGCGGTCGCTGGATGTGGATGCACAACGGGGCGATCAGCGGGTTCCACCGGCTCCGGCGGGACCTCGCACTGGCCGTCGATCCTGCCCTGTATCCCGACATCGAGGGTTCCACCGACTCCGAGCTCATGTTCTTCCTGGCCCTCACATTCGGCCTGACGGAGGATCCTGCCGGTGCCGTGGCGCGCATGGCCGGCCTGGTCGAGAAAGCGGGGCACGCGCACGACATCCCCCACCCGCTGCAAATGACCCTCGCGGTGGCCGACGGCGAACGCATATGGGCCTTCCGCTACTCCAGCGAAGGCCGCTCTCGGTCGTTGTACTTCAGCACCCAGGTGGACGCCCTGCGTGCGCTCCACCCGGACGCCGCGTTCCTGCGGGACATCTCCGACGAGACCCGCCTCGTCGTGTCCGAACCGCTGGGCGCCCTCCCCGGCGCATGGAACGAGGTGCCGGAGAGCAGTTACGGCATCATCCAGCCGGGCCAAGACGTGCTCCGTGCTTTCCGGCCCGCCCTGCAAGGCGACTCGGCCTGGAGCCGGCCAGCAAGCTCGTGAACGGGCCAGTGGCCCGCTGTGTCGCGCGCCGGGGCAGGAGGACTGGGATGCTGGGAAGGCGCGCTGCCCGTGACGTGACCCTGACGGACCGGGGTGGTGAGCGCCGTGGCCGAGACCTACGAGAACGCCCAAGGACCTACTGTTCCGGCCATTCCGTGCGCCGATCCCCTGGGAGACCCGTTTCTGCGCACCCGCTTCGCCCTCCCCGCGAGACCCGCGACGTTCCTGCGGCGGCAACGGCTCGTCCAGCATCTCGACCAGGCTCTGCGGACACCGTTGACACTGGTCAACGGGGCGGCCGGGGCCGGCAAAACCCTGCTGGCCGCCGACTGGGCCGCCGGACTGCGGCCGCCGGTCGCCTGGCTCACCGTCGAAGTGGGGGACCGGCGTCCCGGGGTCTTCTGGGCCTACGTCCTTCAGGCACTGCGCGCCTGCGGCGCACCGGCATCCGACGCGGTCGGGGCCCCCGCGGACGCGACCGGGGTGGACCAGAAGCTGCTGGCAGCCCTGGCCGCCGAGCTGGACGATCGCGACCGGCCCGTGGTCCTCGTACTCGACGAGTTCGACCGCGTGACCGCTCCGGAGGTCGCGGAGCAGCTGGAGTTCGTACGGCACCACGCCGGGCGCGGCCTGCACCTCGTCCTCGTCACGCGCACCGAACCGCTGGTTCCACTGCACCGTTACCGGGCGGCCGGCGAGCTGACGGAGATCCGCGCCGCCGATCTGGCCTTTACGCCGGAAGAGGCCGTCGCACTCCTTGAGCTGCACGGTCTGAGCCTTCCGGCCCACGCCGCGCGTGCCCTGGTGGACCGCACCCGGGGCTGGGCCGCCGGACTGCGCCTGTCCGCCCTGGCCGCGCGGGAGAGCGCCGACCCGGAGCTCTACCTGAAGGAGTTCGAGGCGGACCGCAGTACGGTCGCGGACTTCCTGCTGGCCGAGGTCCTCAGGGGACAGCCGGAGGAGACACAGGACCTCCTGCTGCGCGTCAGCGTCCTGGAGCGTTTCTGTCCCGACCTGGCCGACGCGCTGACCCTCCGGACCGATGCCGGGCCCATTCTCTCCGGGCTGCACCGCGACAACGCGTTCGTCGAGCACCTCGGGCACTCGTGGTACCAGCTCCATCCGCTGTTCGGGGAGATACTCCGGGCCCATCTGCGCGAGCGCCTGCCCGGCTTGGAGCCGGAACTCCACCGGCGCGCCGCGCGGTGGCTGCGCCCCTCCGGATTCCTGCGGGAGACACTCGCCCACGGTGCCGCCGCCGGAGACTGGGATTTCGCCGCCGGTGCCCTCATAGACGACCTGGCGATCGGACAGCTCTTCACCGGCCTGCGCTCGGGTGACCTGGACCAGGTGTTCTCCCACATGGGGCCCGAGGCCAGGAGCCCGGCGACGGACCTCGTACGCGCCGCCCACGACCTGTCCCGGTGCGACCTGGACCGCGGTCTGACCCGCCTGCGTCACGCCGAGGAGCACCTGGCCGACGACGCGCCCGAGCCGGCGGCTGCCCGGCTGAGCTGTGCGCTGCTGGAGGCACTGGCCGCCCGGCTGACCGGATGTCCCCCACGGGCCGAGAAGGCCGCCGAAGCGGCCGACGAGCTGTGGCGGGAGGTGCCGGCGCACCTCCTGGAGAAGCATCCTGAAATCGCCGCTCTGCTGCTGACCCATCTGGGATCGGCACGCCTGTGGGCAGGGCGTTTCCAGGACGCGCGCGCTGCCCTGACCGCCGTGGCCGATACTCCCGGCGGAGCCTCCACCGTGCTGCCCCGGGAGGAGTCGATGGGGCACCTGGCCCTGCTCGACTATCTGAACGGCTGGCTCGGCCGGGCGGAACGCAAGGCCCTCGCGGCGTTGTCCGAGGCGGAGCGGGTCGGCCTGCCCCAGCCGTCCGGCTCCGGCATCGAACGGCTGGTTCTGGCCGCCGTGGCCGTCGACCGCCATGAACTGGACCGGGCCCAAGCCCTCCTCAACGAGACGGCCCGGCTCCCGTCGGGAGCGCGTGATCCAGTGCCCGCGGCGGGACGAGCCCTCGCCACAGCTCGTCTGCTGATGGCCAGAGGCCGGGCACGAGCCGCCGTCGAGGCGGCGGACCCGGCCGTCTCCGCCGTCGAGGCGTCACCTTGGGCGGCAAGCCATGAAGCGCTCGCCGTCTCCGCCGCCCACCTGGCCGAAGGACGGCCGGACGAAGCCACCGAGGTACTCCAGCGCGTGTCCGGCGACCAACCGACGTGCGCCGTGGAGGCCGCGGCGCTCCACCTCGCCGCAGGGCGTCCCGAGACGGCCGTCGACCTGCTCGACAGCATCCGCGCCCAGGGCGGGACGGGCCCGGCGGTGACCGTGAGGGCAGCGCTGGTGAGGGCTCAGGCCGCGGAGGGCGCGGGAGACACCGCAACAGCACGCAGGCTCGTGGCACAGGCGCTCCTCGACGCCCGGCGCGAGCGGCTGCGGCGTCCGTTCCTCGATGCCGGAGCGTGGATCCGGCCCCTCCTGGCCTCGGCCTCACTGCACGAGCTGGCAGCGGGCTGGCTCACGCCCGGCCCGCTCCCCACGCGACGGGGTGAGCAGCCCGGACCCGAACCGCCGCGCACGCCGCTCGTCGGGGTGGAGCTCAGCGGACGTGAGCGTGACGTCCTGGAGCGGCTGGCCCGGATGATGTCGACGGAGGAGATCGCCGCCGATCTGTACGTGTCGGTGAACACGGTGAAGACCCACCTCAAGAGCGTGTACCGGAAGCTGGCGGTGAACCGGCGGGGCGAAGCTGTGCACCGCGCGCGCGACCTCCGGCTGCTGTGAACACGCGCGCGTCCGGCGCCCCCACCTGCAGGACATCACACGGGTGATGCCCTCCCCCGCAGCGGCTCGAGCTGGTCCTGCCGTCGCGGGGTCAACAGCGCCAGTGGCGGCGTACCGTCACGAGGTCAACAGCGCCAGTGGCGGCGCCAGTACCAGAGCGCGCCGACCGCGGCGGACGCCGTGGCCAGGGTGATGCCGAGGACCGGCCGACGGCTCTCGGCGATGCGCGGGCCGGTCAGGATGGTCACGGCGGTCAGGACGAGCGGTACGGGGAGGGAGAGGAGCGCGCGGAGTGCGGCCGCCATTACGTCGGGTTCGAGGCGGGAGGTCCGGCGGCGCGGGGCGGGTGCGGTGCCGGCGAAGTAGTAGGCGAGCACACGGTCTGCCAGGCGGGCGTCGGCGCGCTGGTGGTTCACGGCCATGTAGGGGAGCCAGACAAGGGGGGCGACCAGTCCGACCAGGAGGACCACGCCGAGCAGCAGCCACCCCCAAGCCTGGACGGCGCCCCGGCGTGCGCGCCGACTCGCGTCCTGGCTCTCGTCGGCCGGCGTGAGAATGCCGAGGAGGCGGGCCATGCGCAGGGTGACGGTCCACAGCGCCGTCCATCGCTTCCAGCGGGCGGGTGCGCCGGTGGCGCCTCCGGTGCGGGTGAGCGCGTCCTGGGCCTGGCGGGTGTCCTCGTACACGCCCTGGGGACGAGGAGTTCGCCGGCGCGGGCGCTCGCCGTGGGGTCGCGGCCGTCGAGGGCGGCCAGCTCCAGGACCGTACGTCCTGGCGGAGCAGCGCCGCGCAGAACGCGACGGGAATGAGCACGATGAACGGGCCGCCCACGATCGATCCCTCCGATACGACGGCCCGTCGGCCCCGGGCGACCACCCGAGCTCGGAGCTCCGCCTCGCTGGCGTCGGGGTGGCTCCGCCGAACCGAGGCGATTGCTTCGGGCACGGCCGGGCCGATGCGGCGGACGGCGAAGTCGGCGAGGAGTTCGGGGAGGTGCCCGGGATAGGTGACGGCCGATGCCAGCAGCGAGCGTTCAGGGGAGGGCTCCTTGCCGGAGCCCTCGGTTCTCAGATTCTCCGGGCGCGGCACATGTCGTATCTGCCACGAATCACTTTGATCAGGACGACCGGTCGGTTCTCTCACCTCCGGCGGACACCACCGCGGTGCGGCCCCTCCCCCGTGGCGGGTGAGGCACGGGGCGCGTGCCCGGGATGTGATGAAAGGAGCGGCGAGGCGTGCGCCGGCCACCTGCCCCGCCTGCTCCAGCGGCGTACCGGGGCGGGACGACTCTGCGAGGTGGACACCGTGAAGCACTGGCGGGCTCTGATCGTCCTCGGCACGGCCCAGTTCCTCATGGTCCTGGACACCTCCGTCATGAACGTGTCCATCAGTCAGCTGGTCGAGGACTTCGACACGGAGGTCACCGCCATCCAGGCCGTCATCACTCTGTACGCGCTGGTCATGGCCGCGTTCATGATCACCGGCGGCAGGTTCGGGGACATTCTGGGGCGTCGCCGCATGTTCCTGCTGGGGCTGGTCGTCTACGGCGTGGGGTCGGCCCTGACCGCCGTGGCACCCACGCTGTGGGTCCTCACGCTGGGCTGGTCCGTCATCGAGGGGCTCGGTGCCGCCATGGTGCTGCCGGCCATGGCGGCCCTCGTCGCGGAGTCGTACCGCGGGAAGGACCGGGCCGTCGCCTACGCGGTCATCGGCGGGCTCGCCGGCGCCGGGATCGCGGTCGGCCCGCTGCTGGGCGGCTGGGTGACGACGTACCTGACCTGGCGGCTGGTCTTCGCAGGCGAGGTCGTGGTCGTCGTGGCCGTCCTGCTGTGCCGCCGGGTGATCGCGACGCCCGCCCCGACCGGTCCACGCCCCCGGCTGGACGTCGTCGGTGCGGTGCTCTCCGCGGCCGGACTGGGGCTGGGCGTGCTCGGGGTGCTGCAGAGCAGCACATGGGGGTGGGTGCAGCCCCGCAACCCGCCCTTCACCGTCCTCGGCTTCGCCCCGACGCTGTTCGTCATCGGCGCCGGGGCGGCCGTCCTGGCCCTCTTCCGGCACTGGGAGAGGCGGCGGGAGCACCAAGGCGTCGACCCCCTCGTGCACCTGTCCCTGCTGGGCAGACCCGTGCTGCGGTCCGGCCTGATGACGCTGCTGAGCCAGAACCTCATCCTGCTGGGGCTGTTCTTCACCATCCCGCTGTACCTGCAGGTGGTTCAGGGGTTGGACGCCTTCGAGACGGGGCTGCGCCTGCTCCCGGTGTCCGTGACCATGTTCGTGACCTCCCTGTCCGCGTCCTCGCTGGGACGAGTGTGGGGGCCGCGCCGGGTGGTCCGGCTGGCCCTGGCGACCCTGGCGGCGGCCATTGTGTGGCTGCTGGCCACCATCGACCCGGTCATCGACGACGCACAGTTCGCCGGAGCCATGGCTCTGCTGGGCGTGGGCGTCGGCCTGCTCGCCTCGCAACTGGGCAACGTCGTCCAGTCCGGCGTCGGGGAGGAGGAACGCAGTGAGGCCGGAGGGCTCCAGTTCACGGCACAGAATCTGGGCTCCGCGCTGGGCACCGCGCTCATCGGGTCGATCCTCATCGGTGCGCTGGCCAACGCCTTCACCACGCAGGTGGCGGACGATCCACGGCTGTCCGCCCAGACCCGTGAACAGGTCGGTGTCTCCCTGGAGGCCGGGATCAGCTTCGTCTCCACCGATCAGGTGCGCTCTGCGGCCGAGCGTGCCGGGCTGCCGCCGTCCGAGGTCGACGCCGTCGCGGACTCCTACGCCTCCGCGCAACTGGACGGCCTGAAGGCGGCGATCCTGGCCACCGGCGGCATCGCTCTCGCCGGTTTCCTGGTCACGCCGCACCTGCCGACCGCCCGGGAAAGCCGTCCGCGGCAGCCGGACGCCGCAGCTCCGACCGAAGCGACCGGATCGACGCGCTGAGTGCTAAGTCCGGAGGGAGTCACCGGTGATCAGGACCAGGGCCGGCCCGGCCACGGCCCGCGCGGAGCGCCGGGCCGAACGCGGAGACGGATGTTGGGACGAACGCCGGGCCCACGCACCGGCGTGGTGTTCTGGATCGCACACGTGCATGCCCAACTGTTCGGGGCCCGCCTGGCGCAACAGGCTCCGGATCGCCGGGTCGTGCTGTGCGTGTGCCGTGACGAGTGGCCGATCGTCAGGGCCGCCCTCCCGTCGGCAGCCGCGGTTGCCGCCGGCCCGCTCCTGGGGCTGGACGTGCGAGGCGCCCTCCGGCTGCCGCGGCACGCCGCGCCTGTGGTGGTCACCTGTACCGGGTGAGGTCCCGCGGGGCACGGAGGCGGACGATCGCAGGTAAGGGCGCCGTCCGCCGGACCGAAGCAGTCCATGGAAGGACAGCTCGTGCGCTACGAGATCCGCATCGAGGGACACCTGTCGGAAACGCTGGCCAAGGCGTTTCCGGAGCTGGGCCACGTGGTGATGTCCGGCCAGACCATCCTGTTCGGCCCTGTCGTGGACGAAGCGCACCTGTATGGGCTGCTGACACGCTGTCAGTCACTGGGCCTGCGGGTCATGGAGATGCGCCAGCTGCCGGAGTGACGGGATCGGGCGCTGTGCGACACCGGATCGGCCCGGGGGCCGTACCCGGCGACCGCGTCGCTCAGAGCCGCTCCGCCCTGATCCGGCCGGAGCGGCAGGCGGCCTCCAGCGCCGCGAAGTCCCGCTCGTTCTGGTCGGCGTACGACTGGGCGAACTCGGTGAGCGCGCGGTCGAAACGGTCGCCGGCGCCCAGGTAGGCGGCGATGGCGATGGGATCGCCCGAGCGGGCGTGGGCCCGTGCCAGGGACGCCCCGCACAGCCGGCCGAAGAGGGCGAGCAGGCCCGGCCCCATGGTCTCCGGCTGGGCGATGCCCTTCCAGTCCCACAGTTGGCGTACGTAGAAGTCCCGCTCCTGCCCGTCGAGGCCCACGACGCGCGTCCAGCCCAGGAAGATGTCGCTGGTCGTCTGTATCAGGCGCTGTCCGGTCACCACCCGCTGCCCCTGGTTGTCGTAGCGGTCGCCGCCCGTGTAGGCGGACAGCACCGACTCCTGGGCCTCTTTGGCCTGAAGCAGAAGCGGATCGTCGTCGTCCCTGCCGAGCAGGAGCAGGATCCAGCAGCGCGTACCGACACTGCCGACGCCCACCACCTTCCGGGCCATGTCCACCAGACGGTAGTGGCGCAGCAGGTGGCGGCGTTCGGACGGCAGGGTCCGCGCGTACCCGTCCACGAGGCTCCGAAGCTGCCTCTCACGCCCTTCTTCGGAGGGGTCGTCGAGCAGGTGGTCGATCGGAGTGATCAGTGGCGGGTCGGGGGTGATGCGACGGCCCTGGGCCGTGACCCTGGTGAGCTTGGCGAAGGCCCGCAGATGGGTACGTGTGCGGGCCCGCTGCGTCGCGCGGGCGGTACGGCGTGCCGCCTCCTCGTTCCTCGACGAGGCCATCAGCTCCCGCAGCCGGTCGGCGTCGTCCTGGGCGTACCAGATGTCCAGGGTGCGCATGCCGGCGAACTCGCGTATCCGCTCCCGGTACGCCCGCACGCAGGCGCGCACGGTGCTGTTCTGCTCCTTGAGCGAGAAGCCGTTCGCCCGGGCCGCCGTCACGAAACCGGCCGCCAGCCGTTTGACGTCCCACTCGAACGGTCCGGGCAGGGTCTCGTCGAAGTCGTTGATGTCGAAGACCAGACGACGCTCCGGCGAGGCGAGCAGCCGGAAGTTCAGGGGATGAGCGTCCCCGCAGAGCTGTACCTGGAGCCCCGTGCTGGGGAGGGGCGCCAGGTCGGCTGCCATGATCGCGGCAGCACCGCGGTAGAAACGGAACGGCGACTCCAGCATGCGGCCGTAGCGGATCGGCACCAGCTCCGGTACCCGCTCGGCCGACTGCCGCTCCACCACCTCGACGGGGTCGGGTCGCTGCTGCGCGGTCTCGTACCAGCCGTGCGACGAACGCGACGCCCGCCGGCGTGCACTCCTGCCGTACGCCGCTCGCTCGGCCGGGGACAGGGACGCGGTGAAAGCTCTCGGCACGGTCATGGTGCGGCCTCCTCGTCCGGTGTGGCGGCGTCGGTGCCGGAACGCGCCTGCGCCGACGGCGCGCGGCGCTGCCGGCGCAGCCCCGCCTGGACCGCGCTCGCCAGCACCCGCGCGGCGACGCCGACGAGCAGCAGCCCTCCCGCCATCTGCACCATCGTCAGCACGCGCCCGGTCTGGGAGTGGGCGGTGATGTCCCCGTAGCCGACCGTGCTGAAGGTGGTCAGAGTGAAGTACAAGGCGTCCGTCCTGGTCAGCGGTTCGCTGAAGGAGCCCGGGGCGGAGCGGTCCAGCAGGTAGTAGGCGCTGGCGAAGAGGACCAGGAACAGCACCAGCGTGGCGGCCAGGGCCTCGACGGCCTTCAGACGTGGGTGGGGTGAGCGCGCGATGCCCCGCACCTCCCACCCGAACACCAGCAGCACCGCCAGCAGGCCGCACACGAGCAGCGCCGAGGAACCGGCCGTGCCGGGCTCGTCCAGGGGCAGCAGGTAGTAGGCGGTGACGAGGCCGACCGCGACGAGCACGGCGCGGGCGATGGTGACGACCGCCGCCCACCGGCGGGGGCGGGACCGCCGACGCGGCCGGTCCGCGTCCTGCCCGGACCGGGCCCGGTCCGTCCGGGCTGTGCTCGGATCGCTCATCTCGTGTCTTCTCGCTCCGTCCGGCCCCGGACGGCGGGTGGGCCGGGCACCGGGGGACTTCCAGCTCACCGCCACGGCGGCGTCGACGGATCACCCGTGGTGGGTGATCCGGTCCCCGAGCGGCAGGCGTGACCCTGGAGCGGTCAGGTGCTCGCGCACCGCCCCCTCACCCCCGCCTCGTCGGTTTCCGGAGGCGACGGCTGCTCACGCGAGGAGGAGCCATGACCATGTCGCGTGGTCCGGCATCGCGTACCGGACAGGAACCCGAGCCCGGCGGGGCGGCCCCCGGTGTGCCGGGCGACTCCGCGTACATGCTCACGCGGCTCGGCCGTTCATGGACCTGGCTCCTGGGGTCGGCCGTCGCGACGCTGCTGCCGGGCGTCCTGGTGCTGGTCTGGCCTGAGGCGACCCTGCACGTCCTGGCGGTCCTCATCGGCCTGTACCTGCTGGTGACCGGGGCCTTCCGGTTCGTGGCCGTCTTCGCGCGAGAGGGGCACGAGCGGCTGCCGGGGCTGCTCCTGGCCGTGCTGCATGTTCTGGCCGGGGTGCTGTGCCTGCGCAACCCGCTGCAGACGATCGCCGCGCTCTCGCTGATCATCGGGGTCGTCTGGCTCGTGTCCGGCATCCTCACCCTCTACACGGCGATCGCCGTCGAGGACCTGGCGCACCGTGGCGTCGTCATGGTCGCCGCCGTACTCGGCATCGTCGCGGGGATCGTGGTGCTCGCCCTGCCGGCCGAGTCGGCCCGCGTCCTGACCCGGCTGCTCGGCCTGTGGCTCGTCCTGCTCGGCCTGACCGAGGCGGTGGTCGCCCTCGCGTGGCGGGCCGCGCTCCGCAAGACGACCGCCCCCGGGCCGCACGCCCCCACCACGACTGCCTGACACCACGCGCGCCGCTCGGGTGCGGCTGCCACCACGACCGTCTCCCGATCGGCGACCGTCGCGGCCGCCACGGCGCACAGGGAGAGGAGTTCCCATGGACCCGGCCGCTCTCCCGGATCCGCCGGACTCCGGCGGATCCGCCGACCGGCACCACGTCATGGCCGCCGAGGAACGAGCGGAGTACGAGCGACTGCGCCGTCACGCGGCGGTGCGCCACCGGCGGCTGCGCCAGGTCGGCTCCTCAGTCCTTCTCCTGCTGGCCCTGCTGCTCGCGCCCCTGGCCGTCGCCGCGGCCTGGGTGCAGGAGACGGTCTCCGATACCGACCGGTACGTGGAGACCGTCGCGCCGCTGGCGTCCGAGCCGGCCGTGCAGGAGGTCGTGATCAACCGGCTCACGGACCGCGTGGTGGAGAACGTCGACGTCGCGGCGGTGACGGACTCGCTCGTCAAGGCCCTCCAGAACGCCGGGGCTCCACCCCGCGTCGTGGAAGGGGCCGAGTCCCTCGAGGGTCCGCTGCGCAACGCGGTCAGAGGCGTCGTCGACCGCATCATCACCCGCGTGATCACCAGCGACGCCTTCCAGCAGGTGTGGGAGGGCGCCAACCGGCGCTCGCACGCCGTGGTGGTGAACATGCTCACCGGAGAGCGCGAGGGTGCCGTGCGCGCCGAGGGCGACACCGTCCAACTGGACGTGGGAGAGGTCGTCGACCAGGTACGGGAGCGGCTCGTCGACGCGGGATTCGACAAGGCCGCCGCCATCCCGGACACCGACCGGACGATCACGCTGTTCCAGACCGAGGAACTGGGCAAGGCACAGGACGCGATGCGGCTGCTGGACATCCTCGGCACCTGGCTGCCCGTCCTGACCGTCGTACTCGCCGCGCTCGCCGTGTGGACCAATCCGGCCCACCGGGTGATGCTGATGATCACCGCGTCGGGCGTCGCCGTGATGATGGTGGTGCTGCTCGTCGCGCTGGCCGTCGTCAGACGGGTCTATCTGGACTCGGTCCCGCCTGACGCGCTGCCCACCGACGCGGCCGCGGCGATCTACGACACGTTCGTCCGCTTCCTGCGCGACAGCACGCGCACCCTGCTGGTGGCGGCGGTGATCACAGCACTGGTCGCGTACCTGTACGGTCCCGGACGCCCCGCCCGCGCCGTCCGCACGGCGGGGGACCGGAGCACGACGGCCGCCGGCCGAGGGCTGCACCGCGCCGGACTGCGCACCGGGTCCACAGGTCGCTGGCTGACGGGCCACCGGGCATGGACCACCGGCGGCGTCATCGCGGCGGGAGTGCTGGCGCTGGTCCTCTGGAACCACCCCACGGTCGGAGCGGTGGTACTCGTTCTCGGCATCGCGGTGGCCGTCCTGATCATCCTGGCGATCCTCGCGGCGGCCGCCGGACCGGCCGACCGGGCGGCGGACCAGGCGTCGGAGGGGACGGCCCCGTGAATCGCGCTCGGGAAACCCGGCCTCGGGCACACGTCCCGCAGGCACCCGGCGTTGAGATCGCCCCCTGGCCAGGCCGCCGGAGCGCGTCAACCGGGGTTATTGGACTGCCGCACGCTCACCCGCATCGGGTGAGGCCGCTCGGCCCTTGCCGTGCCCACGCTGAAGACAGCACGCAACGGCGGCCGGGCGGGCGCCCGGGACGGAGGAGAGAGATGAGCGCGCAGACGTACATGGCGTACGACTATCCCCTGCTGAGCGTCTTCTGGAGCATGCTCCTGTTCTTCCTATGGATCATGTGGTTCGTCCTGCTCTTCCGCGTCGTCGTCGACATCTTCCGTGACGACGACCTGGGCGGCGGGGCGAAGGCCGGCTGGCTGGCGTTCACCATCCTGCTGCCCTTCCTGGGCGTCTTCGTCTACGTGGTCGCCCGCGGCAAGAACATGGGTCGCCGGGAGGTCGCGCAGGCGCGCGCGCAGCAGGAGGAATTCAACGCCTACATCAGGCAGACCGCGGTCGGCGGCCGGACCAGCAGCGTCGACGAGCTCGCCAGGCTGTCCGAGATCCGCTCCCGCGGCGACATCACGGACGAGGAGTTCCGCAGGGCGAAGGACCTGGTCCTGACCGGCCACGGTCCGGCGGAGCGCTCGGGATCCGCCTCCCGCACCTCCGGTCACTGAGTATCCGGACCCACCACGAAACGAGGCGCACGATGACCGCGACACACACTCGGCCGGCACACACGGCGAAGCAGCAATGGGCAACCGGCCTGACGGCCTTCGCGGCGGTGATGCTTTTCCTCGTCGGCCTGCTCGACATCTTCCGGGGCATCATGGCCATCGCCGAGGACGACATCTTCGTCACGACGCGCGACTACGTGTTCGAGTTCGACCTGACCGGCTGGGGCTGGGTCCACCTCGCTCTGGGCGCGGTCGCCGTGATCGTCAGCATCGGGCTGCTCCAGACCGCGACCTGGGCGCGCGTCGCCGGTGTGGCCATCGCCGGACTCGTCATCATCGCCAACTTCCTCTCGCTGCCGTACTACCCGGTGTGGTCGGTCGTGATGATCACCATGTCGGGCTTCATCATCTGGGCCCTGTGCGTGGTCCGGCGCGACAACCTCTTCGAGCTGTCCGAGGAGCGCCCGGCCTACGAGGAGCGCCCACAGCACAGGGTGTGAGAGCGCCCACAGCACAGGGTGTGAGGCGGAAAAGAAGGGCCGTCAGAGTGGAATCACACGGCGGGGACACCAGGGGATCGGGAGGGACAGGACCCCCGACGGTGCTTGACGGCAGTACCGGGCGCGCCCGCATCGCCGTACTCGCCCTGCTGGCAAGCGTCCTGGTGCCACTCGTCGCCGCTGGTCTGCGGAGTGTGCTGTGGGCGCTGGCCGGCATCGCCGGACTCGCGCTGGCCGCCGTCGGCGTGTGGTGGACCCTGGCGCACACCGGTGCGCTCCGAGCCCTCGGGGCGGCCCTGTCGGTGATCGGGCCGGTCGCTGTCCTCGCTCTGTATGCCACGTTCGGCATGCTCGGGCCGGCCTTGCTGTCCCTGGCTCTGTGGGTCCTGGCCGTCACGGCGGCACGTACGGCCCTGAGCCCCGGGCACACCACCTCCGAGCAGTCCGAACAGGCTGTCGCCGAGGCGCCGCACCACCCCTGGATCCTCATGAATCCGCGCTCCGGTGGCGGCAAGGTCGACCGTTTCCATCTGGTGGAGAAGGCCCGGGCGGCCGGCTGCCGGGTGATCCTGCTCGAAGGCGGCCAGGATGTCGTCGAACTGGCCCGGCAGGCAGTCACCGAGGGGGCCGATCTGCTGGCGGTGGCGGGCGGCGACGGCACCCAGGCACTGGTGGCCGAGGTCGCGGCCCGCCACGACGTGCCGTTCGTGGTGGTTCCCGCCGGCACCCGCAACCACTTCGCCCTCGATCTCGGCCTCGACCGCGACGATCCTGCGGCGGCCCTGGAAGCACTGACCCACGGCGTCGAACTCCGCATCGACCTCGGGTACGCCGCGGACCGGGTCTTCGTCAACAACGCCTCGTTCGGAACATACGCGTCCGTCGTCACCGACCCCGCGTACCGGGACGCCAAGGCCCGCACGACCCTGCGCACCCTCCCCGGCCTTCTCACCGGCGAGGACGCACCCAGACTGCGGGCGCGGGCCGACGGAACGTACGTCGACGGACTCCAGGCACTCCTCGTCAGCAACAATCCCTACGGACGGGCCGTCGACGCGGCCCATCCGGGGCGCAGGGAGCGGCTGGACTCGGGCCTTCTCGGCGTGGTGTGTGTGCGGGTCGGCAACACCGCCCAGGCGGCACGCCTGGTGCGCGGTCGACGCTCCGGGGGACTCATCCGGCTGAGCGCCGGGGAAGTCGTCGTCGAAGCCGACACCGACATCCTCCCGGTCGGCATCGACGGAGAGCACGTCGTTCTGCCGTCGCCCGTCGTGTGCCGCAGCGCGCCCGGGGCGCTCCGGGTGCGTGTGCCGCGCCGTCGTCCCCACGCACCGCGTGTCAGCGGCGGGGCGGCCGACTGGCCGCGCGTGGCACGGTTGGCGCTGGGGCGCCTGCCTGTTTCCGAGTGAGTGGCTCAGCCAGCCCCATGCCGGCAGCTCGTCCCCATCAGCCGTACTGCTTGATGTGGCCGTGAGCTGCGGCTTCTTACGGATCAGGCAGGGCTTTCGGGCCCCGCCCTCGTCATGTGCCGGGTGGGGCCGTCGGGCGGCCAGGTGCCTACGAAATCGTCACAGAAGAAAACGCCGTCAACGGATCGTAAGTATCCCATCGGGGTCGGAGAGTTGACACAATCGCGGTCAGGTACTGGTCGGAGCGGCGTGCCCCACTTGCCGGGTGAGGACGGGCCGTTGCCCGCACCAAAACAAGAGGGCGGCTCCAGTGACGGGGGTTGGCATGGACGAGCTCAGGCCCGGCGATCCGCAGATCGTGGGGGAGTATCGGCTGCTCGGCCGTCTGGGGTCCGGCGGCATGGGCCGGGTCTACCTGGGGCGTTCAGCGCAGGGCCGCACCGTGGCGGTCAAGCTGGTGCATGGCGAACTCGCGGTGGACCCGGAGTTCCGTCAGAGGTTCCGGCGAGAGGTCGAGGCCGCCCGAAGAGTGGTGGGCGAATGGACCGCAGCGGTGGTGGCGGCGGACACGGAAGCTGCCGTGCCCTGGGTGGCGACGGCCTATGTTCCCGCACTGACGCTGCACGAGGCAGTGGAGCGGCACGGGTTCCTGCCGGAGGAGTCGGTGTGGGCGCTCGCCTTCGGACTGGCGCGAGCGCTGGAGACCATTCACGGCTGCGGGCTGGTGCACCGGGACCTGAAACCGTCCAACGTGCTGCTCGGCCTGGACGGGCCACGGGTGATCGACTTCGGGATCGCGCGCGCGGCCGACGGTGAGGGGCTCACCCGTACGGGCATGGTGGTGGGCACCCCCGGATTCCTCTCCCCCGAGCAGGTGAACGGCGTGCCCGTCACCGGGGCGAGTGACGTCTTCTGCCTGGGGGCCGTGCTCACGTTCGCCGCGACCGGACGATCCCCGTTCGCCGGCGCCGGCCAGGGAGCCGCGGCGGGCATGGTGGCCGTCGTCAGTGAGCCGCCCGTCCTCGATGGCATCACCGGCCCGCTCCGCGACCTGGTGGAGAGATGCCTCGCCAAGGACCCGGCGGGGCGCCCCACGCCCGCGCATATCGCCGAGTCGGCCAAGGACGCCGGGTACGACCGCTCCCGTCCCTGGCTTCCGCCGGAACTGCTGGACCACCTCGGGCGGCACGCCGCACGGCTGCTGCAGGTGGAGACGCCGCCTCCCACCACGGTGGACAGGCCCGCCGGGCAGCCGGAGGCGTACTGGGCCACCCAGACGGCCACTCCCCGTCCGGGTCACCCGGTACCCGGCCCACCGAGGCCCCTCGCGTCCCCTCCCGCAGGCACGCCGCATCCCATGGCCTTTCCCCAGCCCGGAACACCACAGCCCGGCCCCGTCCATCCGGCGGCCGGCGTACCGCACCACCCGCACCCCTCCCCTCCGTGGCATGCCGCGGCCACCACGCCCGGCAGCCCTTCGGGCAGGCCGGGCGGGCAGGGCACGCCGGGCAGGCCGAACAGGTCGGCCCGGAATGCGGTCATCGTGGTGGCGGCTCTGGTCCTCGCGGGCGTGGTGGTCACGAATCTGGTGAACGGATCCTCCTCATCGGAAGGCTCGGAAGGCTCGGAAGGCTCGGATTCACCGACGGCCTCGACCGCCGCTGACGGGTCCGTGCCGTCCTCGTTCCGCTACGAGGGCACCTGGCGGGGCACGGTGACGCAGGGCGAGAGCAACACCTATCCCATCAAAACGGACTACAAGGGCGGCAAGATCGGCGAAACCGTGGCCACGGTCGAGTACCCGACGCTGGATTGCGGCGGTATCTGGGTGCTCGTTTCGCAGACCGACCAGGGCACCCAGGTGGAGGAGCGGATCACAGACGGCACATCGAACTGTGCCGACGAAGTGGCCATCACCCTCACACCGTCGACGGACGGCACACTCGAGTACTCGTTCGACTCCATCGAGCGCGGCCGGGCAACACTGCGACGGGACTAGACCGACCCGGTCAGTGCAGGGTGGGCCGGTAGGTGAGCTCCTGGATGTGGCCGTCGAGCGTTCGGTTCTCGATCAGCTCAAGGTCGAAGTCGGCTGCGCCCTGGAAGATCGGGTCCAGGCCGGTCCGACCGGTGATGACGGGGAAGAGCGTCACCTGCAAGCGGTCGACCAGGCCGGCGGCCATCAGCGCCCGGTTCATCGACAGGCTGCCGTGCGAGCGCAACGGCACCTCGGACTCCTCCTTGAGCCGGGCGACGACGTCGACGGCGTCACCGCTCACGACGGTCGCGTTCGGCCAGTCGAGAGGGCCTTCCAGCGTTGTCGACACCACCGTTGTCGGCAGGCTCCTCATCCGGGTGACCCACGGGTCACGTACGTCGGACTCCTCGGTGCTCGAGGCCAGCATCCGCTCGAACGCCCGATAGGTGTTGGCCCCGAAGACCATCCGCTGCTCCGGGCCGTACAAGGCGAGGCGGTGGTCGAGCAACTCGGGGCCCTGCTTGCCCCAGTAGCCGGTCCAGTCGCCGCCGGCGGCGCCGTAGCCGTCGAGGCTGGAGAAGACGTCGAAGGTGTAGGTAGCGGTCATGTCGTTCTCCTTGAGTGCGGTGGGTTCGGCGACCCTCGCACCCATAGACCCGGCACGCTTCCGAAACTCATCGCTGTGCCCACCGGGCGGCGGCGGGGAGGGGTCCCGGGCGGGGCCGGGTTCCATGGTGCCCATGATGCGCAGCAGAACGTCATCCACCGCTGTCGTCGCTGTTGTCGCCGTTGTCGTCGCTGTCGTGTTCGCCGCTCTCACGTCGTGTTCCGCGGATTCTTCGGACGGGTCCCTCGCCGAGGACCGGCCCAGTGTGTCCGGCTCCGGGTCACCGGCGTCCGACCCCACGCCGACTCCCACGCAGACAGCCACGCCGTCGTCCTCGCCGACCGGGCCGTGCGCCGACGGGACGTGCGAGATCGAGGTGGCCGTGGGGGACGTCGTGACCGTGCCGGAAACGTACGGCCTCGGGCCGATCGAGGTGACGGCGATCAGCGGCGACGGGGTCGAGATGGTCGCGCCGCTGACGGGGTCGGGCTACAGCGTTTCGCGCTGTTCCGGTGGCGGCGGCGTGTCGTCGGAGGGTGGCGGCGGTGTCAGTCTGCGATGCGACGAGGGACCCGCCGCGACCATCAACGACGCCATGAGCCTGAAGGTCGTCGAGATCCGCGACACCGCCGCCGTCCTCCGTATCGAACCCGCCGGGTGACGTACGGCTCGGCCCTTGGGGCAGGGCTGCGTAGCTGTCGGCTCAGGAGCCGGAGGACGTCGGCCGGACCGCCTCGACGGGCAGGTCGGCCAGGCGCCACTCCAGCATGCCGTCGTTGAGACGGATCGCGCGGCGGCCGCGGGCCGTCAGTAGGCGTACGGCGTCGTAGGCGAGCACACAGTACTCGCCCCGGCAGTACACGACGATCTCCGTCTCCTCCGGCAACTCACCGATGCGGTCGGCCAGTTCACCGATGGGGACGCAGAGCGCGCCCGGGATGTGCCCGGCCCGGTACTCCTCCGCCGGGCGTACGTCCAGTACGACCACGTCGCCCGCCGCGACGCGGGCGCGCAGTTCCTCGTGGGTGACCTCGGTCGCGCCGTCGTCGCCGAGGTAGGCGTCGCGGGCGGCCGGTACGGCGGCCTGGTGCGCCTCGGCGACCTTGCGGAGGAGCGCGAACAGCTGGGCCACGTCGTCGCCGGCCAGCCGGTAGTGGATGCGTACGCCCTCGCGGCGGGTGGCGACGAAACCGGCCTGTTTCAGGGTCTGGAGATGCGCCGACGCCGTCGTCAGGTTCAGCCCGGCCGCCTTGGCCAGGGCGTCGACCGTGCGCTCGCCCTGGGCCAGCAGGTCGAGCAGTTCCAGCCGCTTTCCGCTGGCCAGCGCCTTGCCGCTGGTCGCGAACGCGTCGTACAGCCGCGCCTTCGTACCCGCTGTTGAACCTGTCGTACCGGCTGTGCCGTTTCCCGTCATGCCATCCTCCATAGATCCATGGAATAGTGTAGATGACCCCGGCCTTGGAGGACCCCATGCGTTTCGCCGACGACCATCTGATCCCCCTGGTCGACGCCGGGCTGGGCAACAGCGCCTACCTCGTCGACCTCGGTGACGGCCGCGCCCTGGCCGTGGACGCGTGCCGTGACCTGCGTGCCCTGCGCGCGGCCGCCGAGCGGCGCGGGCTGACCGTGGCGTACGCGGCGGACACCCATCTGCACGCGGACTTCCTCTCCGGCGCGGTCCAGCTCGCCCATGACGACGGTGCGCAGGTGCTGGCCTCCGCCGCCGGACGGCGGGCCTTCCCCCACGTACCGCTGGCGGACGGCGACGAGACGGACCTCGGCGGCCTGACCCTGCGGGCCCTGGCCACCCCCGGCCATACGGACGAGCACCTGTCCTTCCTGCTCCTGGACGGCGACCACGCACTCGGCGTCTTCACCGGCGGCTCGCTCATCGTGAACTCGGCCGCCCGCACCGACCTCCTCGGCGCCGAACGCGCCGAGGAACTCGCCCGCGCCCAGTACCGCTCGCTGCGGCGGCTGGCAGCGCTGCCGGACGCGACCGCGGTGTGGCCCACCCACGGTGCCGGTTCCTTCTGCTCGGCTGCGGAGGGCGCGGAGCGTACCTCCACCGTCGGCGCGCAGAAACGGACCAACCCCCTGCTGGCCGCCCCGGACGAGGACACCTTCGTACGGCGCCTGCTGGCCGGCCTCGGCAGTTACCCGGACTACTTCGACCGGCTCGCCGAGGCCAACCGGCGCGGCCCCGCCGTCCTGTCCGCCGCACCGCTGCTGCCCGGCCTGACCCCCGCGCAGGTCAAGTCCCTCCTCGCCGAGGGCGGTTACGTCGTCGACGTCCGACCGGCCGCCGAGTACGCGGCCGGACACATCCCGGGCGCGCTCTCCGTCCCGTTGCGCGACCAGTTCGCCACCTGGCTGGGCTGGCTGCTGCCCGACACCGCGCCCCTCGTCTTCATCACGGGCGAGGGCCAGGACCTCAGCGAGATCGTCTGGCAGGCGTACAAGATCGGGTACGAGCGCCTCGCCGGGCGTCTCCGTGGTGGCATGGCCGCCTGGCCGGCCGACGGCAACCGGCAGGCCACGACCGCGTTCGTCACCGCCGAGCGTGCCGGGCAACGGCCGTACGTCGACGTACGGCAGGAGGCGGAGTTCGCCGCAGGGCACGTTCCGGGCGCGGTGCACATCGAGCTCGGTGGGCTCGCCGACCGTGCCGCCGACGCCCCGGACGGGCCCGTCGTGGCGTGCGGCCACGGTGAGCGGGCCATGACCGCCGCCAGCCTTCTCGAACGCGCGGGCCGCACCGACCTCGCCGTCCTCCGCGGTGGACCGGACGACTACGCGGCGGCCACCGGGCGACGACTCGTCGAGGGCACCGGCAGGTGAGGGATGGTCCTGGGGATGGTCCCGGGCGTCGGCAGGTGAGGGCTGGTGCAGGGGACGGGCAGGTGAGGGCTGGTGCAGGCGACGGGCAGGTGAGGGCTGGTGCAGGCGACGGGCAGGTGAGGGCTGGTGCAGGCGACGGGCAGGTGAAGGCCGGCGCAGGACACCGCCGGGTGAGGCCTGTTCGTCTGGGCCTGCGGGAGAACCGGGCGCAGTTCACCCTGCTCGTCGTCGTCAACGTCTGCGTCGGTGGCCTGGTCGGCCTGGAACGCACCACCGTCCCGCTCATCGGCACCGACGTCTTCGGTCTGACCAGCGACCTGGCCGTCTTCTCCTTCATCATCGCCTTCGGGGTCACCAAGGCGCTGACCAACCTCGCCGCCGGCGCCCTGACCGCCCGCTTCCGCCGCAAGCGGCTCCTCGTCGCCGGGTGGCTGGTCGGCGTCCCCGTCCCCTTCGCCCTCGCGTGGGCGCCGTCGTGGGGCTGGATCATCGCCGCGAACGTCCTGCTCGGCCTCAACCAGGGCCTGACCTGGTCGATGACGGTCAACATGAAGATCGACCTGGTCGGCCCGGCCCGCCGGGGCCTGGCCACCGGCCTCAACGAAGCCGCCGGTTACACGGCGGTCGGCGCCACCGCCCTCCTCACCGGCTACCTCGCCACCGCGTACGGTCTGCGTCCCGCCCCCGAGCTCATCGGCGTCGTCTTCGTCACCGCCGGACTCGCCCTCTCCCTCGTCGTCCGCGACACCGCCGCCCATGTCGCCCTCGAACTCGCCCGGCACACCGAGCCGTCGCCCGCCGGCGAGGGCCCCAGGGCCCTTCTGATGGATCTGCGTGGCGTCGCGACGCCCGGCACGTTCCCCCGCTCCCGGCTTCTCCCCCACTCCCGGCTTCGCTCGAGCGGGAGGGGCCCCCATGAGCGGGAGGGCCCCCACCACCGCACCGGGCACAAGCCCAAGTACATCCAGTCCATCTACGGGGCCTTCCGCCCGGCACGCCGAGAGCACGCACCGGACGCCGCTCCTTCGCCCACGGAGATCCATCAGAAGGGCCCTGGCCCGGCCGCCACCTTCGCCCGTACGTCGTGGCGCGACCGTTCCCTGCGCGGCGCCTGCCAGGCCGGCCTGGTCAACAACCTCAACGACGGCCTGACCTGGGGCGTCTTCCCGCTCCTCTTCACCGACCACGGCCTCGGTCTCGCCGCCGTCGGCCTGATCAAGGGCCTCTACCCGATTCTGTGGGGCCTCGGCCAGATCCCCACCGGGCACCTCGCGGACCGCGTCGGCCGCAAACCCCTCGTCGTCCACGGCATGCTCGTCCAGGCCGCCGGTCTCGTCCTCGCCCCGGCCCTGCTCGACCGCCCACTGCTCGCGGGGGTCCTCTCCGCCGTGTTCCTCGGCATCGGCACGGCCATGGTCTACCCGGCCCTGATCGCCTCCGTCTCCGACCACGCCCACCCCGCCTGGCGCGCGAACGCACTCGGCACGTACCGCTTCTGGCGCGACCTCGGCTACGCCGCCGGCGCCCTGACCGCCGGCGTCCTCGCCGACACCCTCGGCCTGAACGCCACCGTCATCGCCGCCGCCGCACTGACCACCGCGTCGGGCCTCCTCGCGGCGCGGTGGATGACGGAACGGCCGGTGCGGTGAGCAGGACGCTGTTGGAGGTTCAGCCCGCCCGCACCAGACCGCCGTCGGCCGATCGGGCAGTGTCCTTCCGGGCAGTGGCTGGAGAGACAATTTCGGCCAAGGCCGGGCGTTCGTAAGGTCGTTGGCGCAGGCAATCGCACACGCACGCGTCAACGGGGAGTTCCACATGCTCATGTCCACCACCGGCCGTCTCACGTCGGCCGCGGTCGCCACCGTCGCCGGTCTCGCGGTGCTCGCGCCCGCGGCTCACGCCGTGGAGCAGGGCCCGGCCAAGCCGGCCGCGAAGCTGACCGTCGCCGGGTACACCAAGTACCTCCAGACGCAGAAGTCTCCCGAGGCGAAGCTGGCGCTCAAGAAGTTCCTGAAGCTGAACAAGGGGCAGAAGGCCGTCTTCGTCAAGGACCTTCAGGACCGCAGGATCTACCGGGCGCTGCTCAGCCAGGCGAGGGGTCCCATCGGCAAGCCGGTCAGCATCACCGACCCGCACAACAAGGAAGTCCGGTTCGTCACGAAGGTCAGCTCCACCGTCGCCAAGGACAAGTACCGCACCACCACCGTCCGCTTCACCGTGACCGAGGAGATCTTCAAGATCCCGGTCACCAGCGAGACCCTCACCTTCAGCTACGCGACCGCCGGCGACGGCCCGCGGAAGACCGTCGGCTCCGCCAAGGTCACCAACGTCAACGCGGCCATCGCCATCAAGAACAACCCGCGCGTCAGCATCAAGGGCAAGCTCGCCCAGACCAGGTGGGTCGCCACCCCGCAGGTGAAGTCCTTCGGCAAGGCCGTTGTCAAGAAGCAGGACATTCACGGCAACAAGGCCACCTTCCGGGCCTTCCTCGGCAACATCGACGACTGACACCCGGCCCACCCGGCTCAACCCCCCTCGCCCTCACCACAGGAAACGGCTCGCCCGGCACAGTCCGCGGCGGGCCGTTTTCGTATGCGGACCGCCTGCTTGACGGTTTCGGCCATTGTCGGATTACCGGGGAAAGGGCCCGGGAAAGCGACGGCGAATCACCAGGAGGGAGGGTTTGAGCGGACCTCGCTGGACGCCGACGGATCCGCAGCCCCATCATCGCCCGCGCGAACGCCGACCGACCCGACCCGCCCATACGGATAAAACGGCACCGCAAACTCGAATTCCTGCTCGATATTCGCCTTTCCGTCGCGGCGAAAACCGCCCCTTGTGAGCCGTACGTCCGGCATCGCAGCATGTATCCGGAATTTCCGTCTACCCGGAAGGAAACACGCGATGGAGCAGGCCCAGACGGACCAGAAGCCGGTGTACGAGCCGCCGGCGGTGGCCGAGGTCGCCGAGTTCTCGGAGCTGACCACCGGTTGTGGGTTCGACTTCTTCGAGATGCCCGCCCAGCACAACATCTGCTGAGCCGGATCGTCACCTCGCGTCGAGCGTGAGTCGCACGTGACGGGTCGCGGCCGGGTCGGCGCCCGCCCTTTTCGGGACGAGCGCGTGAAATCCCGGCCGCGACTGGAATTCGTTCACCGAATACACCTTTTCGAGGCCGGGAAGGCCGGGAAAACACCAGGGGGTCATGAGCGTGATGCCGGAAAGCACGGCGGCGGGCAGCGGCTGGTTCGCGGTTCTCCCGGACTGCGAGGCGGCGCGGGCGGCCGCCTCGGTCCTGGGCGCGGAGGCGGCGCGGATCGTGGAGCACGCCTCGGGGCGGCCGTGGCTCGTCGGACACTGGGCCGACGGCGAGGTCGTCGTCGCGACGGTCGGCGACGCCCGGGTGGCGGCCGTGGGCCTCACCCCGCTGACCGGAGCCCGCCTCGCCGCACTCGTCCGGGAAGGCGACGCGCTCGGCTCGCTCGACCGGATCGCCGCGAACGGCCCGACCGGCAGCTGCCATCTGCTCGCGTCCGAGGCGGGCCGGCTGCGGTCCCAGGGGACGGCCTCGGGGCTGCGGCGGCTGTTCTCCGCCCGGGTGGCCGGTGTCATGGTCGCCTGTGACCGCTCGGACGTCCTGGCCGCCGCCCTCGACGCGGGCATCGACGAACGCCTGGTGGCCCTCCGCCTCATGGACCCGCTGATCCCGCACCCCCTCGACGAACGCCCCCTGTGGCGGGGCGTGGCGGCGGTCCCGGCCGGTACGGCACTGCTGACCGACCCCGACGGCCACGCCCGTACGCGGCGCTGGTGGCACGCACCCGAGTCCGACCTCCCCCTCGCCGAGGGCGCGGAGCGGCTGGCCGGGGCGCTCGCGGACGCGGTCGCCGTACGCACCGCCGACGGCGGGCTGATCAGCTCGGACCTGTCCGGCGGGCTGGACTCCACCTCGCTGTGCTTCCTGGCCGCGCGGGGGCCCGCCCGGCTGCTCGCCCTCACCCTCACCGGCTCCGACCCCGCCAACGACGACCTCTCCTGGGCCCGGCGGGCCGCGGGCCGGCTGCCGGACGCCGAGCATCTGGTGCTGCCGACGGCCGACCTGCCGGCGCACTACACCGGGGTGCTGCGCGCGGGCGAGGGTGTCGACGAACCGGCCCTCGGGGGCCGCGTCCACGCCGCGTTCGCCGAGACCGCGCGCCGCCTGGCGGACCGGGGCTCTCGGCTGCATCTGTCCGGGGAGGGCGCGGACCAGATCCTGTCCGCGCGCACGCCGTACCTGCACACCACGCTCCGCACCCGGCCCCGCACCGCCGTCACCCACCTGCGCGCCACGGTCTCCACCCAGCGCTGGCGCCTGCTGCCGACGTTGCGGGCGCTGGCCGACAACCGCTCGTACGGGCGCTGGCTCGCCGACACCACCCAGAACCTCTCCCCCGTACTGGCCCTGGACGGTTCCCCCGCCCTGGGCTGGCAGATGCTGCGGCCCCAACTGCCGCCCTGGGCAAGCCGGGACGCGGCGGGCACCGTACGGGAACTGCTCTGGCAGACCGCCCTCGAAGCCGAGCCCCTCGCCGGCGACCGCGGCCGGCACGAGGTCCTGTGGTCCGTGCGGAACGGCACCCGGCTGGCCCGTCAGCTCACCCGCGTCACCAGCCGGGCGGGTCTGGCCACGCACTACCCCTTCTACGACGACCGCGTACTGGAGGCGGCCCTGTCCGTACAGCTGCACGAGCGCACCACCCCCTTCGCGTACAAGCCGCTGCTGGTGAGGGCGATGCGGGACGCGATGCCCGCCGAGCTGCTCACCCGCAGCACCAAGGGCGAGTACAGCGCCGAGATGCAGAGCGGTCTGCGCGCCCACCGCGCCCAGCTGGCGGAGCTGCTCGACCAGCCGCTCCTCGGCACGCTCGGCCTCGTCGACGCCGACGCCCTGCGCCGGGCCTGTCTGAGCATGTTCCCGCCCCGGCTGTCGCCGGTCACGCTGGAGGCGACCCTGGCCGTCGAGACCTGGCTGCGCGCCCACACCGGACCGGCCGCGTCCACCACCGCCCTGGGAAGCGAGGCGGCGGCATGAACGGGACCACCAAGTTGCGGCGGCACGTCTCCGCCTCCGACGTCGCGGACGGCATGGTCCTCCTCGACGAGCGCAAGGGCCGCTACTTCAAGCTGAATCCGAGCGCCGCCCTGATCCTGCGCGCCCTGCTCGACGGCTCCTCGCCGGACGAGGTGGCGAGGGTCCTGGTCGAGCGGTACGAGGTCTCCGAGGAGCGGGCGGCCGCCGATGTCGACGCGCTCACCGCCGAGTTGGCCGGCATCGGGCTGGTGGTCGCGTGAGCGTCCCCAGCGTCTTCCGGACCCGGCCCCGGCTGCCTCTGCGCCGACGCCCGCTGCCGCTCCTCGCGGTGGGCGCCGCGCACCTGATCGGCCGGCTCTCCCCACTGCGCATCCGGCAGATCCTGACCGCCTGTTCGCGCGGCGCCCGCCCCGCGACGTACGCCGAGGCCGCGCGGGCGCGCGGTGAGGTGGTCGCGGTGAGTGTGCGCTGCGCCGGGCAGGGCTGTCTGCCGCGCTCCATCGCCACCGTGCTGCTGTGCCGCGTCCGCGGCAGCTGGCCGACCTGGCGTACGGGCATGCGTACGGTCCCGATGGTCGCCCACGCGTGGGTGGAGGCGGAGGGCCAACCGGTGGAGGACCTGCCGCTCACCCCGGGTATCCCGCCGCTCATCACCGTCGCGCCACGGAAGCACCCATAAGGACTCATAAGGACTTATGCAGACTCATAACAGAGGGGGAGCCATCGTGCCGGGCGCCGACATCGCCGTACGCACCGAGGAACTCAGCAAGCTCTACGGGACCCGCGAGGCCCTGGTCGGACTCGACCTCACCGTCCCGGCCGGCCAGGTCTTCGGCTTCCTCGGCCCCAACGGGGCGGGCAAGACCACCACCATCGGCATCCTGTGCACCCTGTTGCGGCCGACGCTGGGCCACGCGTGGGTGGCCGGGGCGCATGTGGCCCGCGAGGCCGGGCGGGTACGGCGCCGGATCGGCGTCGTCTTCCAGGAACAGACCCTCGACCAGGACCTGACGGCCATGGAGAGCATGCGCATGCAGGCCGAGTTGTACGGGCTGCCCGGCCCGGCGGCCCGCGCCGCCAGTACCGCGCTGCTCGACCTGATGGGCCTCGCCGACCGGGCCGGCCACGTCGTACGCACCCTCTCCGGTGGCACCCGCCGCCGACTGGAGATAGCCCGGGCGCTGGTGCACGGTCCCCGGGTGCTCTTCCTCGACGAGCCCACCACCGGGCTCGACCCGCAGACCCGGGCCGCCGTCCGGGAGCATCTGCGGCTGCTGTGCCGGGAGCACGGCATCACCGTGTTCCTGACCACGCATCATCTGGAGGAGGCCGAGCACTGCGACCGCATCGCCATCATCGACGACGGCGAACTGGTCGCGGAGGGCTCGCCCGGGGAGCTGAAGGCGGTCATCGGCGCCGACCTCGTCACCCTGCGCACCGACGACGACGAGCGGGTCGCCGAGGCCGTACGCCGGCTGTTCGGCGTCGCGACGGTGACCGGGCCCGGCGGCGTACGGCTGCGCGCGCCCGACGGGGCCGCCCTGGTCCCCCGGCTGTGCGCCGAACTCACCGTCCCCATCCACTCCGTGACCGTCGCCCCGCCCACCCTCGACGACGTGTTCCTGCACCACACGGGCCGCACGATCCGCTAGACGCGTCGCTGACGCGAAAGTCCCGTCCCTCCGGAGGAGGCATTCCTTTGTCGTCGGCGACCACGTCCGAGTCCACGTCCGAGTCCACGATCGAGTCCACGATCGAGTCCACGATCGATACGAGTGCGACGGCCACCGGGGCCGTCATCGATGAAGCCGGGTTCCGTGACGGCCCGTTCGCCCGGTTCGCGCAGGATCTGCGGACCGTGCGGATCCTGTGGCGGCGGGAGATGGTGCGGTTCCTGCGCAACCGTGCCCGGCTGGTGATGGGGCTCGCGGCGCCGCTGCTGTTCCTGTTCGTGCTCGGGAACGGGATCGGTTCGGCCGGCGGCGCTCTCGGCCTCTACCAGGCGTTCCTGTTCCCCGGCACGCTGCTGATGGTGGTGCAGGGCCCGGCCGTGGCCGTGGGCACGGTGATCATGTGGGACCGGCAGTCCGGGTTCCTGCGGCAGATGCTGGTCGCCCCGGTACGGCGCGCCGCGATCCTCGCGGGCATCTGCCTGGGCGGCGCCACCACCGGGGCCCTGTACGCGCTTCCCGTCCTGGCCCTCGCCGGGCCCATGGGCGTGCCCTATCACCCCCGGCTGCTCCTGCTCCTGGGCGAGATCACCCTGCTCGCCTTCGCACTCACCGCGCTGGGTGTCTCGGCGGCGGTGTGCATCCGGCGCCCGGAGACCTTCCAGATCGTGTCCGGGCTGGCGATGGCACCGGCCGTGCTGCTGTCCGGCGCGCTGTTCCCCGTAGGCGGGCTGCCGTCATGGCTGGGCATGGTGGTACGGGCCAACCCGCTGAGCTACGGCGTCGACGCCCTGCGCCGCACCATGCCGGACCCGGAACCGGGCGGCGCCGCCACCCCGTCCTGGTTCCACGCCGGCCCGGAGTGGTGGGGCTGGGCCCCGCCGGTCCTCCTGGAGCTCGCCCTCGTCGTCGTACCGTCCCTGCTTCTGCTGACTCTGGCCGGCCGCCGCTTCTCCCGCATCGACTGAAAACGGCTCGCCCGTCCCCTCAGCGACTTCGACGGCGACGGCCGGTCGCCAAGTCCGTGTCCGGCATCACGAACGGCGCGCCCCCGTCGCCACCAGGGGCTTCGACGGCGACAGCAGGCAGGACATCTTCGGCAAGGGGCCGGGCGACGAACGGGCCGCCATCGTCCACGGCGACGGCAAGGGCCCCGGCCGGGGCGAGGCGCGCTCCGGGGCCACGGGAAGGTGAAGGTGGGCCTCGCCGTCGCGGTCGGCGAGGCCCACGCGACGGCCACGACGACGCCGCGATCCAGTCGCGCGGCGGCGATCGGCGCGTCGGCCAGGTGGTGGGGCTGCTCGGCAGCGAGGGCGGGCTCAGCGCGGACCGTACCGTCACGCTCGACCGGTAGGCGATCGGCCTCGGTGACTCACCGTCGAGCGCATGCGGCGGCGACGCGAGGACGCCTGTTACTGGATCCCGCGCGGTACGCGGGACGGCCCCTCGAAGACGGACCGACGCTCGTCAGGACCAAGGACTTCGGCAGCGGCTGACCACCCGGCGCTCCCGGATGGGCTAGTCCGACGCGCTGGAGTCTCCCGTGCCGCCGAGGCTGAGGGCCAGGAGGTGAGGCGGGAGATGTCCATGAGTGGTCGGGCCGAGGTGGTCGTGCGGCCGTCGCCGGTGCTGCGCATCGCGGTCATCGGGGACTGCCCCCTCTTCCGGCACGGCGTCTCCCAGCTGATCGGTACCGCCCCCGACCTCCACCTGGTCGCCGCCGCAGCGTCCATCGAGGCCGCGGACGGCAGCCTGCGCGGTGCGGAAGTGGTGCTGATGGATCTGCAGCAGTCCGCCCCGCGGCTCGCCGCGGCCGTGGCGAAGCTGCGGCGGCAGGGGCATGCCGTCATCGTCGTGTCGTCCTCTCCACGGGTCGACGCGGTTCAGGTGATCCGGGAGGGTGCCAGCGGCTACCTGAGCCGACAGGCCGAGGGGGAGGAAGTACTGACGGCGATCCGGGCCGTGGGATCGGGCCGCAGCTATGTGTGCGCGCCCGCCGGACAGCTGCTCGGACCGTCACCGCGCTTCACGGACCGGGAGCAGGAGATCCTCCGCCTCGTCGCCGACGGCGCGACGGACCACGAGATCGCCGCTCGGCTGAGAATCAGCAAGCACACCGTCCAGTCGCATCTCGACCGGATCGGCGAGAAGACGGGCTCCCGACGCCGTTCCGATCTCACCCGGCTCGCCGTCGAATCCGGGCTTACGGACGCGGAACAGCCGGAATAGGGGCCTGCCGCATTCCTTTCCTTTCGCAGTCCGCTGTGGTCCTTTCGCAGTCCGCTGTGGTCCTTTCGCAGTCCACTGTGGGTAGTCCTACCCCTCCGGTTGTGGGCAATGATTCCCCTTGACCGAAACAGGCCGATGCCAGACCTTTGTAGGGAAAGCTTGCCGCCGCATCAGCCGGAAAAGTGGTCGTTGTTCCGGGCATGCGGGGCGGTGATGGCTGCATGAAAGCGCTATTCATCCGTCATTTCGCAGCCGATCAAGCGACGTCCCACACTCAGGAGAAGCCCATGCGCAAGCGTGTAATTCTCGCCCTCGCGGCCGTGCTCCCTCTGACCGGGGTGGCCACCCTTGCGGGAGCGAGTCAAGCAGCAGCCGACCCGACGAAGTCCAGGGTCGTGGTCCAGGGCACGGTCGAGGACTGCGAGGACGACACGGCCCCGCTCCAGGTGACGATCGAGACGAAGAAGGACGAAGTCGGTGTCGACAGCAAACCTCGCGTAGAGGACGAGGGAAAGTACAAGGTCACCTTCAAGAACATCCCCAAGAACGGTGTCAAGGCCACCGCCACCGTCGAGTGCGAAGAGGATTCGTACAGCACGTCCCTCACCATCAAGCGTCCGCCCGGAACGAAGCTCACTCAGACCTTCAACATCGAGCCGTAGGGTCCCTGACAGGCATTCGGCCGGGTCTCGTCCGTACGAGACCCGGCCAACGCGCCCTTCGGGCAAGGGGGTTCGCCCGCCCCCCTCGTATCGACTGACGGTCCCGGCGACGACTCGCCACGGTGGCTCTATATGATCGGCGTTCGCATGTGCGGGGGCATGTGGCGATTCGGCATCACCGTGTACAGCTCTGCGCTGCCGTCTTCCCTCTCTCCGTGCGTCGCGCCCGCAAATGAGACATCGACGACGAACGAGGGAGATCAGGGGCAATGTCCTATCCCCCGCCGCCCCAGGGCGGCGCCTGGCCCTCCGGGCAGGGGCAGTACCCCGGGCAACCGCAGTACCCGGGCATGGCGCCGCAATCGCAGTACCCGGGCGTGGCACCGCAGCCCCCGTACCCCGGTACGGCACCTCAGCCCCAATACCCCGGTACGGCACCTCAGCCCCAATACCCCGGTGCGGCACCGCATCCCCACCAGTACCCGGTACCCCCGCCCCGACCGGGCGGCGTTCCGCTGCCGCCGCCCAAGAGCTCGGGCACGGGCCTGGGTTGCCTGGCTGCCGTCCTCGGTGTCTTCGGCGTCCTCGGCATGCTCGGCGGCGGCTTCCTGGTCAGCCACGCGTACTCGAATCACAGCCAGGTCATATCGAACGGCGGGGAGTACGGGCCGACGATGTGGCGCAACGAACCGGCGGACGCGTTCTTCCCCGAGGTGCTGGCGCCCGTGAACAGCGCCACGGAGAACGACCCGAAGCGGGCCACCTGGCACCGGCTCGGCATATCCGAGGACACCGGGTGCGAGGACGGGCTCAACAAGGTCACCGCGGCCGCCGTGCGGGACCTGGACTGCGAGGCGGTGCTGCGCGCCACGTACGTGGACCCGACGGGGAACACCGTGGGGACGGTGTCGGTGATCGTGCTGCCGGAGGGCGGGTCCGCGCAGATGACCGAGTTCTTCGAGAAGGACGCCGACAAGCTCGACCCCGAGGTCGGCGCGAAGCCGTACGCCGTGCCCGGCACCGTAGCGGCCAAGTGGAGTGGGGCGCGCAGCAACGGCGGGGCGGGGATGGAACTCGGCGGCATGCCGTACGTCCTCGTGGCGTCCACCGGCGCCGTCGACGGCCGGAAGGCGGGCGAACTGCCCGGCGAGTGGGGCAGCCACAGCTGGTCCGCGGGAGATGACCGCGCCCCGTGGCGGGGCGCCGCGAAGGCCCTCTGCGACGACATGGAAGTGCACCTGATGAACCTGCTGAGGGAGACCTCGTGATCGTGCGGCGTACCGCCGTGGCCGTGGCGGCGTCCCTGATCGGCCTGACCGCGTCGGCCTCCGCGTCGGGTACGGCGACCGCCGCGCCCCGCGCGGCCGAGACCGTCCCGCAGAGCTGGGAGTACTCGGCGCTGAACCTGGCCCAGGCCCATCGGGCGGCGCAGGGCGAGGGCGTCACCGTCGCCGTCCTGGACTCCGGTGTCGAGGCCGGCCACCCAGCCCTCGCCGGCAAGGTCACCACGGGCCCCGACTACGTCGAGGACGGCCTCCAGCCGGGCGACCCGAAGTGGGGCGACCACGGCACCGCGATGGCCTCGGACGTCCTCAAGGTCGCCCCGAAGGCCGAGATCCTCTCGATCCGGATCACCAGCGACAAGGACGAGGACGGCTTCTACAGGGGGACCAGCAGGATCGCCCGGGGCATCGACTACGCGATCGAGCACGGCGCCGACGTCATCTCCATGTCGATCGGCGGCGAACTCCTCGGCGACAGCTACGACGAGGACGAGGCCGACGCCCTGGGCCGCGCCGCGCAGGCCGGCGTTCCGGTCCTCGCCTCGGCGGGCAACAGCGGTGACGAGTTCAACGACGCCCAGTACCCGGCGGGTTACCCGGGCGTGATCGCCGTCGCCGCGCTCCAGCAGAGCGGCACCCGGGCCGAGTTCTCCACCGTGCGGACCTACAACTCGGTGGCCGCGCCGGGCGTGGCCATCATGAGCGCCAAGAACACCGGCGGCTACGAGGCGATCAACGGCACCTCACCCGCGACGGCGCTCAGCGCGGGTGTCGTGGCGCTGATGAAGTCGGCGAACGGCGACCTGACCTCCGCGCAGGTCCGCTCCATCCTGACGAGGACGGCCCGCCACGCCTCCTCCGGTCCCAGCCCGCTGGACGGCTACGGCATGATCGACGCGGCCGCCGCCGTCGAATCCTCCGCGAAGCCCCCCGCCGACCGCACCGAGCCCATCGCCCACAAGGGCAAGGAACACCTGGCCACCCCCGACGGCACCCCGAAGACCCAACACCCGCCTCTGGACACGGAACTGGTGGCCATCGGCGGCGCCGCGGCCGCCGTAGGCCTCGTCATGGTCATCGGCGCCCTCCTGAGCGCCAGAGCGGCCCGCCGCCGCGGGACCCGCGCCCGCGCACAGCAGGCGGGGCAGGGCTGAGCGGCAGGTTCGGATGCGTTGTCGTCCGCGGGTGAGTGGGGGCTTGTGGCACAGTTCCCCGCGCCCCTGAGAAGCAGGGGCTGCGCCCCCTGCTTCTCAGCCCGCAGGGCCGTGGCTTTCAGCGGCGCGGGGAACTCGCCGAGCCCGTCACCACTCGGAGGCGAGCGCCTCCGTCAGTCGTGCGGCGGCGGCCGGGTCCGGCAGGCTCCGCAAGGCGGTGAGGACCTGGTCGCTCGCGAACTCGCGCTGGGCCGGGGTCACATTCGGGTCGATCGCGCATCCGGCCTGTACGCGGACGTAATTCAGGTCCGTCGCGAAGAGCATCGAGAAGGAGTCGAGCCCCTTGACGACCGCGGGCCCGCCGGCGTCCACATAGGCCCGTACCAGCCGCCGGGCGGAGTCGGCGTCGAAGTCGTTCCCACCCGCCCATACATGGACGGCGCGGGCGAGTTCGCGTTCCGCCGATATGAGGCCGGCGTTGTCCCAGTCGAGAAGGGCGGGCCCGGCCGGGCCGACCAGGACGTTCTGCGGCCGCATGTCGAGATGGGACACCACCACGTCACCGGCGCCGGAAGGGGTGACATGGTCCGCCAGCTCCCCCGCCGAGGTGGTGATGAACCGCCCCAGCTCGTCCGCCCACGGCACACCGGCCCGCCGCACCGCCTCGTACAACTCCGCCCAGTCGGCAGGGCGCGGGCATTCCTCGTACCAGGCGTTCGGCTCCCCGCTCGCTCCCTCCCCGGCCCGGTGCAGCAGGGCCAGGGTCCGGCCGCACCACGCCAGGATCTCCGGGTCGGCCGGATCCGCCTCGACCCCGTCGACCCAGTCGTACAGCTTCACGTACGACCCGCCCATCGAGGAGGGCAGCCGCGAGACGTACGCCCCGGTGCGGTCCGGCAGGAACCGGGGCGCGGAAATCCCCAGCCCCTCCGCGGCGTTCCGCAACGCGGCCTCCCGTTGCACCTGCCCCTCGTCACAGCCGAACAGAAGCTCCTTCACCGCCCACGAGAAGCCGTTCCCCGACGACAACTTCCAGATCTGCCCCAGCGCCCCCCGAGCGACGGGCGTCATGTCCCACGCCGGGGAGCCGGGCCCCACTCCGCATTCGCCGCCGAGGCCGTACATGGTCGCGATGAAACCGGCCCTGCTCCGCATGCGCTCACCTTTCCGCCGTGGAACCAACAGGTTCTCCAGCTTGCCGGGGCGCGGCACCGCGCAGGAACAGGGCACTGGTGAGGGTGCCGAGGAGCACGAGCGCGGCGTTCAGGGCGATCGCGGCCTTGAGACCGCCGAGCATGACCGCGGCGCCGCCGCCGGTGGCCGCGGCGGTGGCGACCGCGCTCATGATCGGCGTGCCCATGGTGATACCGATCTGCTGGGTCATGGTGGCGAGCCCGGTGGCCAGGCCCTGCTCGTGGTCGTCGAGCCCGGACGTGGCGGTGACCATGAAACCGACGATGACCAGCATGTTGCCGACGCCGCCCGCGAAGGTGCCGGCCAGCAGCAGCCACATCGAGGAGCGGTCGTCGCCCATCCCCAGCAGGGCGACCGTGAAGACGGTCTGAACGACACCACCGACGATCAGCGTCCGCCTGCTGCCCACCCTGCCGATGACCCGGGGCGCGAGCGTGCCGCCGACGACCGTACCGACCCCCAGCACACCGAACGACAGCCCAGCGGCCAGCGGCGAGAAGCCGAGGACTTCCTGGAGGTAGAGAGTGAGGAGGAAGACCAGGGAGGTCTCCGTCAGGAAGGCGATCAGCCCGGCCACGTTCCCCCACGCGACCGACCGCTTCCCGAGCACACCGACCGGCACCAGAGGCTCGGAGACCCGGCGTTCGACGCCGTAGAAGACGAGGAGCAGAACGGCACCCGCCGCGAGCCACAGCAGCGCGGACGCCGAGCCCCAGCCGTGTTCGCCCGCCCGGGTCAGGCCGAGGACGACGGCCAGCAGACCGAGCGTGACGCTGACGGCACCCGGCACGTCCAGCCTCGGGCGTTCGTCGGGCCGGGACTCCCTGATGACGGTCGGGGCGATGAGGAGGACGGCCAGGACCACGGGCACGTTGACGAAGAACGCCCAGCGCCAGGAGAGCAGTTCGGTGAGCAGGCCGCCGAGGATCGCCCCCGCGGTGAAACCGGCCGACATCAGCGCCCCGTTGAGACCGAGCGCCTTCTCCCGCAGCGGCCCCTCGGGAAAGGAGGTCGTCAGCAGCGACAGCCCGGCGGGCGTGACGGCGGCCGTGGCGAGCCCCTGGAAGACCCGGGCCACGATCAGCACCTCCGGGTCCTGCGCGAGCCCCCCGACCAACGAGGCCGCCCCCAGCACCACCAGTCCGCCGAGGAACAGCCGCCGCCGTCCGAAGAGGTCGGCCACCCGGCCGAAGAGCAGCGTGCACCCCGCCGCGCACAGCGCGAACGACGTGGCGATCCACTGCAGACCCGCCGACGAGAACCCCAACCCGTCGCCGATCACCGGTAGCGCCACATTCAGGATGGAGAAGTCCACGGCCAGCATGAACTGAGCCGCGAGGAGCAGCACCAGGGTCAGTTTCAGGCGGGGAGTGAGCGCACCGGTGTCTGTGTCGGTGTCCGTATCCGTATCCGTATCCGCAATGGACATGTCGTCGGGTCCCTTTCCCTCGCGTGCTCGCACTCGCTTACTCGCACTCGCTTACTCGCACTCGCTTACTCGCACTCGCGTGCTCGCACTCGCGTTCCGCTACGGAGAAAGAGGCTCGCCCGCCCCGAGAACCCCAGCCAGAACCCTGTCCCGCACACCCGGCGCGAGGGTGGTCATCACAGCACCACCCTCACGGCACCCGCCCGTCCATGGCCCTGTGCATCATGGACGGCATGGTGAACGCCCCGTCCGAGCTCGGGGACTTCCTCAGGTCCCGCCGAGCCGCGCTGCGCCCCGAGGACGTCGGGATCGCCCCGCACCCGGCCCGCCGCCGGGTGACCGGCCTGCGGCGCGAGGAGTTGGCGATGCTCGCGGGAGTGAGCATCACCCACTACACCCGCCTGGAACAGGGCCGTGCCCTGAGCCCCTCGGACAGCGTCCTGGAGTCGATCGCCCGCACACTGCGCCTCACCGCGGACGAGGTCGCCCACCTGAAGACCCTGGCCCGCCCCACGCCTGCGCCGCCGTCACCCCGCGTGGCGCACGCGAGTCCCGCCACCCGCCGGCTGCTGGCCGCCATGACCGACGTACCGTCCCTCGCCCTGGACCGCCGCAACGACGTCCTGGCCTGGAACCGCCTCGGCCACGCCCTCCTCGCCGCCCATCTGGCACCGGAGGCCCCGGACACCCCCGCCACGCGCCCCAACCTGACCCGGATGCTCTTCTTGGACGAGGCCTACCGCGCGCTGTTCCCCGACTGGACCGGGGAGGCGGGCCTCGCGGTGGCCTCGCTGCGCCTCGTCGCCGGGCGCCGTCCCGACGACCGTGCCCTCGCCGAACTGGTCGGCCAACTCTCCATGAACTCCCCCGAGTTCGCCTCCCTCTGGTCCCGCCATCCGGTCCGCACCTGCACCTCCGGCACCAAGCACCTGCACCACCCCCTCGTCGGCCGGATGCACCTGACCTTCGAGACCCTCGACATCCCGGGCCCCTCCGGGCAGCGCCTCATCGCGTACACGGCGGAGCCGGGTTCGCCGTCCGAGGCGGCACTGCGACTACTGGGCAGCTCTGCCGCTACTGGCGGCACTGCGGCTACTGGCGGCAGCAGCCCGACGGCCCGTCACCACCGCCCGCAGCCCGAGGAATACCAACAGCCCGAGCGGCGACAGCAGGACCGTGAAGACCAGCAGGGGGCCCATCAGCAGGGCTGAGATCCCCAGCCGCCTCGCCTCCCGGTACATCCACTGCCCGATGAGGAGGTCCCAGGCGATGACCTGCGCCCAGATGGCCCCGGCCCCGTCCGCGAGTGCCGTCAGTTCGCGGAACGTGTCGATGTCCGGGCTGCTGACCGCGGTCCACAGGTCGGGGAACACCGGGATCGCCAGCGCGAGGTACGTGACCAGCACGGGCAGCACGGTCAGCGGTGACCCCGCGATGCGGTCGGTCGGGCCCCATCCCGGGGCGAAGATCATGAGCAGCCAGACGGGCGCCGCCAGCCAGAAGGAGAGCTCGAAGAGGAACCCGGTCACAGTCTGACCTCCTTCGAGGCACCGGCGAAACCGGCGCCCGATGCGTCGACCCGGCCGTCAGTCGCCTTGCCCCGCACGGGAGTCGGCACCCGCAGCACCCCGTACGTACCGAGAACGGCGATCCCGACGATCGCGCCGGCCGCCCCCAGGGTCACACCGTCCGGATGGATCAGCGGCTGTCCCCGCAGCGCCTGCCAGAGGACCAGCGCGAAGGCCGCGGCGTACACGCCCGACGCGAGCAGTACGAGACGCAGCCGCACCCGATCGTCGGCGAGGCGGGCGAACCGCGGTGCGAGGGCGGCCAGCACCATGACCACCAGCGGCAGGAGTTGCAGCGCGTGCATGCCGACGAAGTGCGGGATCCGCAGATCGCCGCCGGTCGTCGACCAGCCGGTCAGCGGCATCGAGGGACCCCCGTCCGGCACGCCCACGCTGTGCCCGCCGACCACGTCGGAGGTGCCGCGCCGCTGCCCGGGCTTGGGCTGCGTCATCAGGAATCCGACGGCGGCCCCGGACAGCGCCAGGACGATGCCGGAGCGCATGGCCCAGGCGGACGCGCGGTCGGCGATGCGGGCGCGGAGCAGCAGTACGGCGACGACGAGCGTGCCGAGCCACAGGATGACGACCGTGACGGCCATCGTGTTGAACAGCGCCGTGTCGAAGGGCGTCGCGTAGTTGAAGTGGCTGCGCTTCCCCCGTATCGCCTGGCCGATGATGATCACCATCTCGCCGAGGCTCGCCACCGCGACGACGGTCCCCGCCCACCAGCCCACGCGCCGGCCGCGCGGGAGGAGCGAGAGCATCCAGGCCAGCGAGGGGCAGTACGCCACGAACGACACCGAGAACTTGAACGGCTTGGCCCAGATCGGCGCGCCCGCCAGGACCCGGTCGTCGACGACGAGCCCCACCAGGGACACGAGCGCGGTCACCACCATCACCGCCGAGAACAGCACGAGCGGCCGATGCCACGACTGCCACCACTGCCACGACCGCCACGACCGCCACGACCGCCACGGAGCCGATGTTGAAGACATGATCCGCATACACATCCCCCTTATGGATAGCGGCACTCGCCGCTATCTGATAGTCCCACTATCTATGATGGGAAGCGCACTCGGCAAGGGCCGGGCGGTGGGCACGGCACAGGCACGGCAAGAGCACGGCGAAATCAGGGAGTGAACGGGCATTGCGCATCGGAGAGTTGAGCCGGAGAACCGGGGTGCCGGTGCCGACGATCAAGTACTACGTCCGTGAAGGGCTGCTGCCCGCGGGCGAGCTGACCAGCCCCAACCAGGCGGCCTACGGCGAGACGCACGAGCGGCGCCTGCAACTCATCCGCGCCTTGCTCGACGTGGGCGGCATGAAGGTGGCCGAGATCGCGGACGTACTGACGGCCGTCGACGACCCGACGCGCCCCCTGCACCAAGTGCTCGGCACCGCCGCGGACCATCTCTCCGACGCGGACGCCGAACGCGACGACACCGAGTCGGCGGCCGCCAGAACCGCCGTCACCGACCTCATCGCCCGGCGCGGCTGGCGCACGGACGAGTGCAGCCCCGCGGCGGCGGACCTGACGAAGGCCCTCGCCGCGATGGCCCGGTTGGGCCACGGGGCTTTCGTCGAGGTGCTCGACGACTACGCCGAGGCCGCCGAACAGGTGGCCCGCGTCGACCTCGCCTACGTGGACCGGCGCGCGGAGGTCGAGGAGATCGTGGAGAGCGTGGTCATCGGGACCGTACTGGGCGAGGCGGTGTTCAGCGCCCTCCGCCGACTGGCCCACGTGGACGCCTCGGCGAAGCTGTACGGCGAGGACGGCCCGCCGGCACGGACGACGCCGGCACGGACGACGCCGGCACGGACGACGCCGGGACGGACGACAAGCTGACCCGACCCCTACTCGGGTGCCGCCAGGTCGAACCACACCGCCTTGCCGTCGGGATGGACCAGGCCGCCGTTGTGCGGGAGGGCGGAGGCCGTTCCCCAGTGGCCCCCGGTGAGGGCGTCCACGAGGTACAGGCCACGGCCGCCCTCCTCCCACCCGTCGGGGGTCAACTCCCGCATGACCGGCGGGTTCTCGTCACCGTCGTAGACGATCACTCTGACCCGCCACGACTCCACCGCCAGCCAGAGAACCGATCCTCCCCCTTTGGCGTGCACACACGCGTTCGTGACCAGTTCCGATGTGCACAGGGCGGCCGCGTCCACGAGGGCGTCGAGGCCGAGCGCACGCAGCACGGTGGCGACGAAGTCGCGGGCGATCTGCGGGGAGGTGTCGAGGGGCGGGCAGAAGAGGGTGTACGTCGTCGCCGTGGGGGAGAGCCAGGGGGCGGGGGCTGGAATGTTCCGGACGGTTTCGGGCATGGATGATCAACTCCATTGCGACGAGAAGGGATTGCCTGGGTCCCTACCGCGTCGGTGGCTCCTCCTCGGGTGTCGACGGGCCCGGGGTGCGCTTTCAACTGGCGGTACGCAGGGGGTGAGTTGCGGACGAAGTTATGGACGAGTCGCGTATGAGTAGTCAGTTGAGCACTCTCCGTGAGCGCAGGAATGACCGTAGTCGGCATATTTGCACTGCCGCAATGGGGTCGGTGGAAGTACTACGAAAGCGCCCCACAGCCACCCATAGCCCCCCGCGGCCGCCCATCACCGCGCGCCACCCCACGCCACCCCCCACCCGAAACGCCCATGTGATGATGGGTCGCGGGGCTCACCGAGGACGGTCGGGGACGGGCGGGGCCCTTACGGGGACAGGAACGGGACGGACATGACCAGTCGGTTGCTCATGACGTACGACGCGCGCGCCAAACGGCTCGGCGTGCGGGCACGGCCCGCCGAGGAGGTACGCGGGTCCACGCGCGCGACGGCCATCCTGGACCACGACGACCCCCGGATCAGGACCCTCGCCCAGCGGGTCGAGAGCGAGGCGACCCCGCTCGACGCGCTGCGGGCCGCGCACCGGATCATCGCGCGTGACGTACGCCCGGTGTACTCGGTCGAGGACCGCCGGCGCGTCTCTCGCACCCTGCGGCTCGGGCGTGGCTCGTGCAGTCAGCGGATGGCGGCGCTGGAGGCGGTCGCCCGGGCCGTCCGCCTACGGACGCGCGTACGCGGGCTGCTCGTCGACGGGGCGTTCTGGTATCCGCGCTTCCCGCGCCTCAAGCCGTTCGTGCCGGAGGAGGTCCCGCTGGCCTGGCCGGAGTTCCGGATCAACGGCGCGTGGATCCCCATCGGCGAACTCTTCACCGCCCCCACCACCGACCGCCCCTACGCCAACAAGGGCGGCGAGACCCTCTTCGACGCGGTCGCCCGCACCGGCATCCGCTGGGACGGCGACACCGGCACCGACACCGCCCCCACCTGCGCCGCCCCCACCTGCGCCGCCGACGGCCCTCCCTGCGACCTCTCCGCCCAAGTACTCGCCGACCTCGGCCACTTCGACGACCGCGACGACCTGTTCACCCGCCACGGCCAGACCCTGTGCTGGACGGCCCGCACCCTGGGCGAACCGATACTGGGCCGCTGGAGCGCGGGAGCACGGGCAGCGAGCGGCCCGAGCCGCTGAAACCTCCACCCCTCTACCCGCTACACCCCACGCACGGTGAACCCGATCACCAGCCCCCCGCCCTCCCGGCGGAACGCGAACGGCGCCCCGCCGTGCGCCGCCGCGACCGCGCGCACGATGGACAGGCCGAGCCCGGAGCCCGGCAGGCTGCGCGCGTCGGGGGCGCGGTAGAAGCGGTCGAAGATGCGTTCAAGGTCGCAGCCGGCGACTCCAGGGCCCCGGTCGAGGACCTCGACCCGGACGACCTCCGCGTCGCCGGCGTCGTCCCGTCCGGCCAGTCCGCCCAGTTGTCGTAGTTCGCCCGATTCAGCCTGGTCGGCATGGTCACCCGGGAACGGGCCCCCCACTCCACCCCGCGCGACCACGACCTCGATCGCTCCCGATCCCCCGCGGTCGAACTTGGCCGCGTTCTCGACCAGGTTGGACACGGCCCGCTGCAACGCCCCGGCGCGGCCCTCGACGGTGGTGCCGCCCTCCGCCCGTACGACGACCTCCCGCCCGGTGCGCCGGCGCGCGGTGGCCGCGACGTCCTCCGCCACATCGGCCAGTTGGACGCGCTGCACGGGCTCGGTGCCGGACTGTCCGGCCGCGAGATCGACCAACTCGTTGACGAGGTCGGTCAGTTCGCGGGCCTCCTGGGCGAGGTCGTCGACCAGTTCCTCCCGGACGCCGGCCGGCAACTCGTCGATGCGCCGCAGCAGCGAGATGTTCGTACGCAAGGACGTGAGCGGCGTCCTCAGCTCGTGCCCCGCGTCCTGCACCAGCCGCCGCTGGTCCTCCTCGGACTGCGCGAGCCGTACGAGCATCCGGTCGAAGGAGCGGCCGAGGCGCCCCACCTCGTCCCGTCCGGCGACCGGCACCTGGATGCCCAGGTGCCCGGTCCGGGCCACATCCTCCGCGGCGCTCGCCAACTGCACGAGCCGCCGGGTCTGCCGCCGGGCCAGCCACCACCCGAACAACCCGGCCGAGAGGACGACACCGGATACGAACAGCAGGGTCCGCTGCTGCAAGTCCCTCAGCAGATCCTCCGTGTCGCTGAACTCCTGGGCGACCTGGACGGCTCCCCGGCCGCCGCCGAGCGCGACGGTCGCGACCCGGTAGCGGTCGTCGCCGACCTCGACCTCACCGTGCTCGACCATCACCCCGGCGCGGGCCGCACCGGCCGTACGGCGGTCGGCGGGGCGTACGGGCAGGCCGGGGGCGCCCTCGTCGAGGATCTGCCCCGCCGGGCCGAGCACCTGGACATCCGTACGGCCGGACCGGATCAGGTCGTCGCGCGGACCGCCGCTCCCGCTCGGCGTGAAGTCCTCCGGCGTCAGCGGATCCAGCTCCACCAGCTCCCGCAGATCACGGACGACCTCGGCGAACACGGTCTGCTGATCCACCCGCACCAGCCGCGCGGCCGCGCTGTAGCTGAGGATCCCGACGAGCACGGTGACGACGCACGCCACGGCCACGAACGACACCGTGAAGGTCGCCCGCAGCGAGGACGACGGTCGCAGCCGACGGAGCGGCGCCAGCAGACCTCGTACTCCCAGCCCTCCCCGTGCTCCCCGCACTCGGCATCGCCCTCGGTCTCAATCTCAGTCTCAGTCTCAGTCTTCCCGGAGCGCGTACCCCACACCGCGCACGGTGTGGATCAGCGCGGGGGCCCCGGGCTCGTCGAGCTTGCGCCGCAGATAGCCGACGTAGACGGCGAGGTTCTTCGAGCCGGGGCCGAAGTCGTAGCCCCAGATACGGTCGTAGATGGTGGCGTGGTCGAGGACGATCCCGGCGTTGCGGACGAGCAGTTCGAGCAGGTCGAACTCGGTCCGGGTCAGCTCCAGCTCACGCGCCCCCCGCCAGGCCCGCCGCGCCTGTACGTCCATCCGCACCCCGGCGGCCGTGACCAGCCCGGCGGCGTCCTGCGCGGTCCCGTTCGCGGTCGGTCCCGGCGGTACGGACGTCGCGGCGACGGGGGCGTCCCCGGTGTTCCCCGTCCGGCGCAGCAGCGCGCGCAGCCGTGCGAAGACCTCCTCCACGTCGAACGGCTTGACGACGTAGTCGTCCGCCCCGGCGTCGAGCCCGGCGATCCGGTCGGCGGTCTCCACGAGCGCGGTGAGCATCAGGATCGGCGTCCGGTCGCCCTCCGCGCGCAGCACCCGGCAGACCTGGAGGCCGTCGATGCCGGGCATCATCACATCGAGCACCAGCACGTCCGGCTGCCCGCGGTGCGCCTGGGCGAGCGCCTCGACGCCGTCGGCGACCGCCGTGACCTCGTAACCCTCCAGGGTCAGCGCGCGTTCCAGCGCATGGCGGATGGCGCGGTCGTCCTCGGCGAGCAGCACGTTCTGGGGCACCCCACCAGTCTGCCAACGTCATGGACGCCCACCACCATGCCGGGGGCCCCGGGCCCCCCTTCTTACCGGCCTCTCACCCCGAACAAGCGACCGACTTACGGCGCCGGACCACGGTGTCCGTGTCATGGCCGTCCACCAGGGGACCCGAACCGGACGAGCGGAGGGAGCGAATGGAGTACAAAGTGTCCGAAGAAGTGCAATACGCCGATACACCTACACGCACACCCACACGCACACCCACACGCACACCTGAACCGCTGGGAAGGTAGCGCATGAGCCGCCGCATGAAGATCGTGTTCCTGCTGCACAACGCGTACGCCATCGGCGGCACCGTCCGTACGACACTGAACCTGGCGTCGGCGCTCGCGGACCACCACGACGTGGAGATCGCCTCGATGGCCCGCCACCTGGACGCCCCCCGCTTCACCGTCGACTCCAGGGTCGCCCTCGTCCCGCTCGTGGACATCCGCCCGCACAGCCCCGACCTGCGTGATCCGGCCCAGATGCAGCCCGCCACGGACTTCCCCGCCGCCGACAAGCGCCACCACCAGTACAGCCGCCTCACCGACCTCCGGGTCCGCGCCTACCTGGCCGCCTGCGGCGCGGACGTGGTCATCGGCACCCGCCCCGGCATCAACGTCTACGTCTCCCGCTTCGCCCCCCGCCGCGCCCTGCGCATCGCCCAGGAGCACCTGCGCCACGACGCCCACAGCAAGCAGCTCCACAAGGTCCTCGCCCACCACTACCGCACCCTGGACGCGGTCGTCACGACCACGGCGGCCGACGCCGAGGTGTACCGCGCGCGGATGAACCTGCCGGGCGTACGGGTGATGTCGGTCCCCAACATCGTCCCGGAGCCCGCCGTCGCCCCGTCGGACGGCACGGCCCCCGTCATCGCCGCCGCCGGCCGCCTCATCCGGGGCAAACGCTTCGACCTCCTCCTGGAGGCGTTCACGACGGTCGCCGCGAAGGAACCCGACTGGCAACTGCGCATCTACGGCGGCGGCAAACAGAAGGACCGCCTGGAGTCCCTCATCCACGACCTGGGCCTCACCGGCCGCGCCCATCTGATGGGCCCGCACACCCCCATCGAGACCGAGTTCGCCCGCGCCTCCATCGTTGTCAGCGCCTCCGACGCCGAGTCCTTCGGTATGACCCTCGTCGAGGCCATGCGCTGCGGCGTCCCCGTCATCAGCACCGACTGCCCCCTGGGCCCCGCCGAGATCATCACCGACGGCACCGACGGCCGCCTGGTCCCCGTGAACGACCCCCACGCCCTGGCCGACGCCCTCCTGGACCTCATCACCGACCCGGACCTACGCCACGCCATGAGCCAGGCGGCCCTGAAGAGCGCCCACCGCTACGACCCGGCCCCGATCGTGGCAAGGTACGAGACCCTCTTCACGGACCTCAACACCACCCGTCTGACCCGAACTTGGGACCGCCAGTACGCGAGGGCAAAGGGCTGGCTGGGGCGTTTTTAGGGGGCTGGCTGCAGCGTTTTCAGGGGCGCGGGGCTGTGTCGATCTGCGGCTCCGCCGCGTGGGCGCGAGCAACCACAACCAACCCGCACCCTGCCAGCAACCACGCCCCCAACGGCGAATCTCAGCCGAGGCCCACCGAACCAGAGGCCACCAAAGAACCATGGCTGGGCGCATCCCGCACAGCCGCCGGACGGCCCTTCGCAAACTCCTCCCGCAGCACAGGAACAACCTCCTCCCCCAACATGTCGATCTGCTCAAGCACCGTCTTCAATGGCAACCCCGCGTGATCGACAAGGAACAACTGCCGCTGGTAGTCCCCGGCATACTCCCGAAACGCCAACGTCTTCTCGATCACCTGCTGCGGCGACCCCACGGTCAACGGCGTCTGCTCGGCGAAGTCCTCCAGCGAAGGCCCGTTCCCGTACACCGGCGCGACATCGAAGTAAGGCCGGAACTCCCGAACCGCGTCCTGGGAGTTGCGACGCATGAACACATGCCCGCCCAGCCCCACGATCGCCTGCTCGGGCGCCCCGTGCCCGTGGTGCGCGTACCGCTGCCGGTACAGCTCGACCATCCGCTTGGTGTGATCGGCCGGCCAGAAGATGTTGTTGTGGAAGAACCCGTCCCCGTAGAACGCGGCCTGCTCGGCGATCTCCGGCGAGCGAATGGACCCGTGCCAGACGAAGGGCGGCACCCCGTCCATCGGCCGCGGAGTCGACGTGAACCCCTGGAGCGGCGTACGGAACTTCCCAGCCCAGTCGACGACGTCCTCGCGCCACAACCGGTGCAGCAGGGCGTAGTTCTCGATGGCGAGGTTGATGCCCTGCCGGATGTCCTGCCCGAACCACGGATAGACCGGTGCGGTGTTGCCGCGCCCCAACATCAGATCCACCCGGCCATCCGCCAGATGCTGGAGCATCGCGAAGTCCTCGGCGATCTTCACCGGGTCGTTGGTGGTGATGAGGGTGGTCGCGGTGGAGAGGATGAGCCGCTCGGTGCGCGCGGCGATCCAGCCCAGCATGGTGGTCGGCGACGACGGCACGAACGGCGGGTTGTGGTGCTCCCCGGTGGCGAAGACGTCGAGCCCGACCTCCTCCGCCTTCAGGGCGATCTCGACCATCGCCTTGATGCGCTCGCGCTCGGTCGGCGTCCGGCCCGTGGTGGGGTCAGGCGTCACATCACCGACGCTGAAGATCCCGAACTGCATCATCGCTGCCACCCTCCGAAACTTGTTTACGATTCAACGATACCTCCCCGCGGCTGTCAGTGGCGCCCTCTACTCTCGCCGCATGGCCACCCCACGCCGTGACACCCGAGGCGTCCGTCAGGACACACAAGGCATCGTCGACGCCGCCGACCTCCTCGCACACGTGGACTTCCGCCGCCACGCCCCCGCGGAACCCCTGCGGCCCTACGTCGAGCAGTACTGGCTGATCGACTGGGACCTCCCCGAGCCGTACGTCTCCCACGTGGTCCCGCACCCGGCGGTCAACATCGTCTTCCAGCACTTCACCGGCGAGAGGCCCTTCGCCGAGGTCGCCGGCGTCCAGCTGGACCTCTTCGCCCAGAAACTGGAGGGCCGTGGCCGGGTCTGCGGCATCAAGTTCCGGCCCGGCGGCTTCCGCCCCTTCGCCCCCGACCGCCCGGTGACCGACTGGACCGGCCGCCGCATACGACAGCCCGAGGTCTACGCCGCCACGGACCCGGCCACCGTCCTCACCCCCGACGACGAGGAGGCCCGTATCGCCGCCCTCGACGCCTTCCTCCTGCACCACCGCCCCAGGCCGGACCCCCAGGCCGACCTCGCCATGACTCTCGTGGACCGCATCCACACCGACCGCACCATCCGCCGCGTCACCGACTTCGCCCGCGCCGAGGGCATCTCCGTACGACTCCTGCAACGCCTCTTCGCCGCGTACGTCGGAGTCGGCCCCAAGTGGATCATCCTCCGCTACCGCATCCACGAGGCCCTCGAACGCGCCGAAACCGACCCCGAGGTCGACTGGGCGGCCCTCGCCGCCGACCTCGGCTACGCCGACCAGGCCCACCTCGTAAGAGACTTCACGGCGACGGTAGGCGTCCCACCGACGACGTACGCACAGGCCCTGACGCCTGCTTCTACTTCGCGTGCGTGACCGCGTAGATCATCACGAACGCCACGATGTGGATACCGAAGAGGAAGTAGCCGAGGTACCACCACATGTACCGCTCGTTCTTCGTCTCCTCCACCAGCCGGCGCTGTTCCGGAGTCGGGGTCGGGGTGGGGCTCTCGTCCTCTGCCGGCATCACAGCTCCCGATGGACCTTGGTGTTGGAGGCCTGGGCGCGGGGGCGCAGGACCAGGAGGTCGACGTTGACGTGGCTGGGCCGGGTGACCGCCCAGGTGATCGTGTCGGCGACGTCGTCGGCGGTCAGGGGCTCCGCGACGCCCTCGTAGACGCTCGCCGCCTTCGCCGCGTCACCGCCGAAGCGGGTCAGGGCGAACTCGTCCGTCTTCACCATGCCGGGCGCGATCTCGATGACCCGGACCGGCGTACCGACGATCTCCAGCCGCAGCGTCTCGGCGAGGACATGCGCCCCGTGCTTGGCGGCGACATAGCCCGCGCCGCCCTCGTACGTCCGGTGCCCGGCCGTCGACGACACCACCACCACCGTGCCGTCACCGCTCGCGGTCAGCGCCGGCAGCAGGGCCTGGGTGACGTTGAGGGTGCCGATGACGTTGGTCTCGTACATCTGCCGCCAGTCGGCGGGGTCACCGGTGGCGACGGGGTCGGCGCCGAGCGCGCCACCCGCGTTGTTGACCAGCACCCCGATCGTCCTGAAGGCAGTCGCGAACTCGTCCACAGCCGCACGATCGGTCACATCCAGGGCGTACGCGGCGGCCTGCCCACCGGCCTTGTTGATCTCCTCCGCCAGCGCCTCGATCCGGTCCTTGCGGCGCGCCGTCAGCACGACCCGGTACCCCGCCGCGGCCAGCTGCCGGGCCGTGGCGGCACCGATCCCACTGCTCGCACCGGTGACGACGGCGATGCGGGAGGCGGCGGACGGTACGGCGGCGGCCATGAGCAGCTCCTGAACATACGGACGGGTCAAGCGTCGGACAATGTCTCGCCCGGCCAGGATAGGTGGGCGGTGAGACACTGAGATGAGTGATCCCCTGGTTGAGGAGGTGGCTCATGGGACAGGCACGTGAGGTCATGGACCGGCTCACGGACGCGGTCACCACACACCCGGACCTCAAGGCCCTGGGCGCGCTGTACGCCGAGGACGCGGTCGCCATCACCCCCGACGGCGGCGAGCTCCACGGTCGCGACAACATCGTCGCGTACTGGCGCCAGATGACGGACGCCATCCCCGAAGGGACGTTCGAGACGGTACACGCCTACGAGGTCGGCGACACGGCCATCGACGAGGGGTTCTTCAGCGGCAAGAACACCGGCCCCATCCAACTGCCCTCCGGCGAGACCATCCCCGCCACCGGCAAGGACATCAAGATCCGCGGCGTGGACTTCGCCACCGTCAAGGACGGCCGGATCGTCGAATACCGGCTCTACTTCGACGAGATGGAGTTCCTGGGCCAGCTGGGGCTACTGCCGGAAGAGCCGTCCTGACCAACCCTGTCAACTGCCTCGCGGCGCATACATGATCACCACCATGCCCGCGAGGCAAATGAGCGCCCCCGTCAGATCCCCATGCCAAGCGATCAGTGACCGCATGAGGAGGCTCCCGGTCCCACCGGGGGCCTCCTGCGTCATCCCTTCACGCAGATGAACTGCTTCAGCTTCGCCACGACCTCGACCAGATCACTCTGCTGAGCCATCACCTGATCGATGTCCTTGTAGGCGGCCGGAATCTCGTCCAGGACCCCTGCGTCCTTACGACACTCGACGCCCCGGGTCTGCGCCTCCAGGTCCCGCACGGTGAACCGGCGCTTTGCCGCGTTGCGGCTCATGCGCCGACCCGCCCCGTGCGAAGCCGAGTTGAAGGCCTTCTCATTCCCGAGCCCCTTCACGATGTACGAGCTAGTGCCCATCGAGCCCGGAATGATTCCGTAGTCGCCGGAGCCCGCACGGATCGCACCCTTCCGGGTGACTAGCAGATCCATGCCCTCGTACCGCTCCTCTGCGACGTAATTGTGGTGGCAGGAGATCTCCTGCTCGAAGGTCGGCTTCGCCTTTTTGAACTCCTTGCGAATCACGCCCTTCAGGAGCGCCATCATGATCGCACGGTTGTACTTGGCGTACTCCTGTGCCCAGTACAGGTCGTTTCGGTAAGCCGCCATCTGAGGCGTGTCCGAGACAAAGACAGCAAGATCGCGGTCGACCAAGCCCTGATTGTGCGGAAGTCTCTGCGCTACACCGATGTGGTACTCGGCGAGTTCCTTGCCGATGTTCCGAGACCCGGAGTGCAACATGAGCCAGACCGCACCCTCCGAATCTATACAACATTCAACTAGATGGTTGCCGGCGCCTAGCGTCCCCATCTGCTTAAGCGCCCGCTCCTCCCGGAATTTCACCGCATCGGCAACCCCGTCAAACCTCCCCCAGAAGTCGTCCCACCCCGCGGTCCCGAACCCGTGCAGCTGCCCGGGATCCACCGGATCGCCATGCATCCCCCGCCCCACCGGAATCGCCTGCTCGATCTTCGACCGCAGCCTCGACAGATCTCCCGGCAGATCATTCGCCGTCAGGGACGTCTTCACCGCCGACATCCCGCAGCCGATGTCCACCCCCACCGCCGCCGGACACACGGCACCCTGCATCGCGATGACGGACCCAACCGTCGCGCCCTTGCCGTAGTGGACGTCCGGCATCACCGCCAGGCCCTTGATCCACGGCAGGGTCGCGACGTTCCGCAGTTGCTGGAGCGCCCCGTCCTCGACCGACGCCGGGTCGGTCCACATGCGGATGGGTACCTTCGCGCCCGGTATCTCGACGTACGACATCTCGTCCTCAAATCCCCCGAAAGAAAGCAAAAGCATGAGAAGGCAAAACCGGCGCCAAGGTCGACGAAAGGGATGCCGGACCGGCGTTCACGGCAGTGCGTGCGATACACATGGTGCCCGGGGGTCGCCCCCGGGCGGCAAGTGAATAAGCACAGGACAGCGCAGCGCAGGTGTCCCCAGGGGACCGTCGAGAGGAGCCTCACCGTGCATCGGAAGGCGTACGTACCGGGCGTCGCCATGCTCCTCGCGGCAGTGCTCACCGCGTGCACCGGGTCGGAGGACAGCGGTTCGGCGGACGACCCGCTCCCGGGCGACGCCGCCGCGACGGCGCCCACCGCCGAGCCCGGCCGCTACGACACGCTCCCCGAGCCCTGCGGTTCCGTCGACCACGGCACCCTCGCCTCCTTCCTCCCCGGCATCAAGCAACTCACGGACGAGGAGCAGCGGCAGCAGGCGTACGAGGGCGAGGCGACGCAGACGTACGACACGGACCGGAAGGCGGGCTGTCGCTGGAAGGTGGAGTCAGCGACGGCGACGGACTATCTGTTCGTCGATTTCGAGCGTGTGGTGTCGTACGACCGCACGGTCAGCGACGACAGCAAGGCGCAGGAGGTGTACGGCGGCAGGGTGGAGGCGGCGGATCTCCCGGAGCCGGCGCCGTCGCCCAGCGAGTCGGCCGATGACTCGGACGATGACTCGGACGATGACTCCACCGCCTCGCCGTCGGACAGCGCGGCCTCGGGGTCCGCGTCCACCTCCCCGAATTCCTCCGGTTCTTCCGGTTCTTCCGGTTCCTCCGGCTCGCCCGCCACTGCGAACCCGACCGCCTCCACGACTCCGGCCTCCCTCCAGCCTCGTACGCTCGATGGTCTCGGTGACGAGGCGTTCCTGGACGACGCGCTCGGGACGAGTCGGCAGCGGACGGTGACTGTGGTGTTCCGCACGTCGAATGTGATCGTGACGGTGGAGTACGAGGAGCAGCCGGCGACCACGACAGATGTGCCGGACAGTGAGGAAATGCAGGACAGGGCACGGAAACTGGCCGAGTGGCTGGCGGAGTCGTTCGACGACTGAGCGGCCGGCGGGGGTGGTCCGGGCGTCCGGCCGAACCCCCTGAATCAGGACCGTACTTCTTCCTCACCGCGTACCGTGGCCCCTCGGACCCGTTTGGACGTCATGAGTGAAGGAACCATGCAGCGAGCCGCAGAGTCAGATGAGCATCAGTCGCGAATCGAGCGAATCGAGCGTTCCGTGCGTGCCCCCCGCGCGCGGGTCCTCGTGGGTGCCGCCGTCGCCCCGATGATGCTGTTGGCGGTCGGCTGCTCCTCGGGCTCGGACTCCGACAAGGCCTCCGGCGACGACGTACCGTCCGAGGTGGTCGAGTCGGCTCTGAACGACACGTCCACGCCGGAGGTCGTCGAGGCGGCGTACGCGGTGCTGCCGAACGCGTGTGAGGTGTTCTCGGAGAAGACGTTGAAGTCGCTGGTCCCGGAGGGTGCGAAGTCCGGGAAGGCGATCAACACCGCCGAGGCGAACGTGACCGGCGACTGCCGTTGGACCAGCCTCGACAACAACGGTGTGGACGGCTCCCAGTACCGCTGGTTGAGCGTGTCGCTGCATCTGCTGGAGTCGGACGCGACGAACGGCCCCGGTGAGGACAGGGCGCACTCGGCGTTCGAGTCGAAGGTGACGGCGGCGCAGGCCGTGGACGGCGCGAAGGGCGCCAAGTCGGAGCCGGTGACGGGCACGGGCGACGAGGCGACGGCGGTGCGCTACAACCTGGAGAAGAAGGGCGAGGGCACCTTCAAGCAGCAGACGATCGTGGTGCGTACGGAGAACGTCGTCATCACGCTCGACTACAACGGGGCGGGCCTGGCGGGTGAGAAGACCCCGGACGCGGCCGCGTTGCTGAAGTCCGCGAAGTCCGCCGCCAAGGAGGTCGTGGAGGCGGTGGAGGAGGCGAACGAGGGCGACAGCGCCTCGAAGTCTCCGTCGTCCGGTGCCACGAAGACTCCGTCGAAGGGTGCGACCACGGGTTCGTCGTCCTCGGGCGGTTCCGGTTCGGATGTGAGTTCCGACTCCGACTCCTCGGGCTCGGGCAGCTCGACGACCGGAGGCTCTTCGTCCGGTGGCAGCCGCAAGACCTCGCGGTAGTGCCCAACTCGTAATGATTGACTGATAAGTCGTAGTCCCACCAGGGCTTTTTCCGGAGCCCGGCCCCCTGTCGGAGCCGGGCTCGCCCCCTACCGACAACCAGTCCGCCGCACACATGTGCCACCCTGTTGCGCGCAACAACACGCAAGAGGAGGGGAGTACGGGTGGCCGCGCCAATGCAGCTGACTCGAATGCACCGCGTTCTCATCGGCGTGGTCGTGTTCGGCGCCGTCATCATCGCCGGGATCGGCTTCGCGGGTTCGTACGCGGCCGTGCGGGAGCTGGCCCTTCAGAAGGGCTTCGGGAACTTCTCGTACGTCTTCCCGATCGGTATCGACGCCGGTATCTGCGTCCTCCTCGCGCTGGACCTGCTCCTGACGTGGATCCGCATCCCCTTCCCGCTGCTGCGTCAGACGGCGTGGCTGCTGACGCTGGCGACGATCGCGTTCAACGGCGCGGCGGCGTGGCCGGACCCGCTGGGTGTGGGTATGCACGCGGTGATCCCGGTCCTGTTCGTGGTGTCGGTCGAGGCCGCCCGCCATGCGATCGGCCGCATCGCGGACATCACCGCCGACAAGCACATGGAGGGCGTCCGCCTCACCCGCTGGTTGCTCTCCCCTCTCCCCACGTTCCTCCTCTGGCGCCGTATGAAGCTGTGGGAGCTCCGCTCCTACGACCAGGTCATCAAGCTCGAGCAGGAACGTCTCGTCTACCAGGCCCGCCTCCGCTCCCGCTACGGCCGAGCCTGGAGGCGAAAGGCCCCGGTCGAGTCCCTGATGCCCCTCCGCCTGGCCCGCTACGGCGTCCCCTTGGCGGACACGGCCGCGGAGGGCTTGGCGGCGGCGGGGATAGAGCCGGCGCTACTGCCTCCGGCGCCCGTCGAGATAGCTGCGGGCAGTCGTGCCGCTGGGGCGGCACGGGTGGGCGCAGCGGCACCTCCCAGCGAGCAGCGCCCCCAACTGGAGAGCACCCCCACTCCGCAGCATCCTGACCCCGTCCAGTACGAGGAGCAGGCCCGCAAGGAACCCCCGGCCGACGAAAGCCCCTGGCTGCACGCCCGCCACCCCCAGGAGGTCCCCTACCAGGGCGGCTACGACCCCTCGTACGAGCCGGAAGAGCAGTACGAGCAGTGGTACGAGGAGCAGTTCCCGGAGCAGTACGAGCAGTCCCAGCAGTACGAGCAGTCCCAGCAGTACGAGCAGTTCGCGCCGGACCCTCGGGACCCCCGGTACCAGCAGCAACAGTTCGAGGAGCCCGAGCCCCAGGACGGCGAACCCTCTCCGGAGGAGACCGGCAGCTTCCCCATCCCCGCGGGTCCGGGCCGCACCCGTGAGCTGGGCGAGGGCGGCGGCACCCCGGAACCCCCTGCGCCGGACGAGGAGTCGTACTACCAGGTCTTCAAGCAGTCGATAAACGGCAGCTACCCCACCCCGCGCGAGCTCATCGACAACGTGCAGGCCGAGTTCGGCGTCACCCTCCCCGCGGAGGAGTCGAAGCGCATGGTGAACCGCTTCACCAACCGCCACACGGCGGAACTGGAAGAGGACCACATCGCGTAACCCGCCCGTGCACGAGGAGGGGGCGCCCGGTGATCACCGGGCGCCCCCTCCTCGTACTCCGCACTACGCGGCGTTACTCCCCGAGCAGAGCCCGCACCCGCTCCTGGCCCACCGCGAGCAGCAGCGTGGGCAGTCGCGGCCCGGTGTCACGCCCGACGAGCAGGTGGTAGAGCAGCGCGAAGAACGACCGCTGGGCGGTCTTGATCTCCGGCGGCAGCTCCTTGGGCGTGGCGTCGGCGGAGAACCCGGCCTGGACCTTGGGCACGCCGTAGACGAGGTGGGTGAGCCCGTCGAGGGACCAGTTCGACGAGAGCCCCTCCAACAGCAGCCGCAGCGAGCCCTGTGCCTGCTCGTCGAGGGACTTCAGCAGGTCGAGGTCGGGTTCGGTGCGCACGATGGTCCGCTGGTCGGCGGGCACGTGCGTGTTGATCCAGGCCTCGGCCTTGTCGAGCCGCGGCCGTACGTCGTCGAGCGAGGGCAGCGGGTCGGTGGGGTCGAGTTCGCTGAGGATGCGCAGGGTCTGGTCCTCGGCGCCGGCGGTGATGTCGGCGACGGACGCGAGGGTCCGGTACGGCAGCGGCCGGGGCGTCTTCGGCAGCTCACCGGCGGCGGTCCGTACGGCCCGCGAATGCGCGGCGATGTCGGCCGGCAGCGCGGAGCCGTCGGCGACCTTCCCGTCGAGCTTGTCCCACTCGTCGTAGAGCCGCTGGATCTCCTGGTCGAAGGCGATCTTGAACGACTGGTTGGGGCGGCGACGGGCGTAGAGCCAGCGCAGCAGCTGGGGCTCCATGATCTTCAGTGCGTCGCCGGGGGTCGGGACCCCGCCCTTCGACGACGACATCTTGGCCATGCCGGTGATACCGACGAAGGCGTACATGGGCCCGATGGGCTGCTTGCCCCCGAAGATCCCGACGATCTGCCCGCCGACCTGGAACGACGAACCGGGGGACGAGTGATCCACCCCGCTCGGCTCGAACACGACGCCCTCGTACGCCCATCGCATCGGCCAGTCGACCTTCCAGACCAGCTTGCCGCGGTTGAACTCGTTCAGCGCGACGGTCTCGGCGAAGCCGCAGGCGGTGCAGGTGTAGGTCAGCTCGGTGGTGTCGTCGTCGTAGGCGGTGACGGTGGTGAGGTCCTTCTCGCACCGCCCGCAGTAGGGCTTGTACGGGAAGTAGCCGGCGGAGCCGCTGCTGCCGTCGTCCTCGGCGGCGGCACCGGACCCCTCGGCGGCCTCCAGCTCGGCCTCGTCAACGGGCTTCTGCTGCTTCTTCGCTGGAGCCGGGGCCTTCTTGGTCCGGTACTGGTCGAGGATCGCGTCGATGTCGCCGCGGTGCTTCATGGCGTGCAGGATCTGCTCGCGGTACACGCCGGAGGTGTACTGCGCGGTCTGGCTGATCCCGTCGAACTCCACGCCCAGCTCGGCGAGCGCGTCGGTCATGGCAGCCTTGAAGTGCTCGGACCAGTTGGGGTGGGCGGAGCCCTGAGGGGCGGGCACGGAGGTGAGCGGCTTGCCGATGTGCTCGGCCCAGGAGGCGTCGATGCCGTCGACGCCGTTCGGGACCTTGCGGTACCGGTCGTAGTCGTCCCAGGAGATGAGGTGCCGGACCTCGTGGCCGCGCCGCCGGATCTCGTCGGCGACGAGGTGGGGCGTCATGACCTCGCGGAGATTGCCCAGGTGGATGGGCCCGGACGGGGAGAGCCCGGACGCGACGACAACCGGTTTGCCCGGGGCCCGACGCTCCGACTCCTCGATGACCTCATCCGCGAAACGGGAGACCCAGTCGGTGGTCTCGGTGCTCTGAGCCACGATCGGCACGTCCTCTTTTTCTGAGTGTTCTTCTGAGTGTTTTTCTGAGTGTTTCCAAGATCGGCCGGTACGGTCCCCGGCCGACGGCCTCATTGTCCCAGCCTTTCACTCCGTGGGTCGAACCGGGCGCCCATTAACTCGGGGGTGCGGTTCGTCGGCGAGTGCGGGTGGGTTGTGGTTGCTCGCGCAGTTCCCACCGGGCCCCTGAAGGGGCGCGGGGAACTGCGCGAACAGCCCCCACCGGGCCCGCAGCCACCCTCGAACCGAACCCCCCTCCCCATGAGGCGACCCCAAAAAGCCCTTTACCCCCCGTGGGATACTGGCCGCATCCGCCCGTACCCCAAGGAGAACGGCTCCCACCCCATGGCCCCGGTCACATCCCTCACCGCCTCCGTCAATCAGCGCCTCGCCGTCGCCCTCTCGGCCACTCTGCCGGAGGCCGTCGTCGACCCGCTGCTGCGACGCAGCGACAGGGCGGATTACCAGGCCAACGGAATCCTCGCGCTGGCGAAGAAGGCGAAGGCCAACCCCAGGGAGCTGGCCGCCCAGGTCCTGGCGAAGGTCGAGTCGGGCGACCTGCTGAGGGAGATCGAGGTCTCGGGCCCCGGCTTCCTCAACATCACACTCACCGACAAGGCGATCACCCGGAACCTCGCGGAGCGCTACGCGGACCCCGACCGCCTCGGCGTGGCCCTCGCGGAGCACCCCGGCACGACGGTCATCGACTACGCCCAGCCGAACGTGGCGAAGGAGATGCACGTCGGCCACCTCCGCTCCGCGGTGATCGGCGACGCGGTCGTCCAGATCCTGGAGTTCACCGGCGAGAACGTGGTCCGCAGGCACCACATCGGCGACTGGGGCACCCAGTTCGGCATGCTGATCCAGTACCTGGACGAGCACCCGCACGAGCTGGACCACCAGAAGAGCGACGACCTCCAGGCGTCCGGCGAGGAGGCGATGTCGAACCTCGACCGCCTCTACAAGGCGGCCCGGAGGCTGTTCGACGCGGACGAGGAGTTCAAGACGAGGGCGCGCCGCAGGGTGGTGGACCTCCAGGCGGGCGACCCGGCGACCCTCGCCGCGTGGCAGAAGTTCGTGGACGAGTCGAAGATCTACTTCTTCTCCGTCTTCGAGAAGCTGGACATGGAGATCCGGGACCCGGACATCGTCGGCGAGTCGGGTTACAACGACATGCTGGCCGAGACCTGCCGCCTGCTGGAGGAGTCGGGCGTCGCGGTCCGCTCCGAGGGCGCCCTGTGCGTGTTCTTCGACGACATCAAGGGCCCGGACGGCAACCCGGTCCCGCTGATCGTGCAGAAGTCCGACGGCGGCTACGGCTACGCGGCGACGGACCTCTCCGCGATCCGCGACCGTGTCTTCAACCTGAAGTCGAACACGCTCCTGTACGTGGTCGACGCCCGGCAGTCCCTGCACTTCAAGATGGTCTTCGAGACGGCCCGCCGCGCCGGCTGGCTGAACGACGACGTCAAGGCGCAGCAGCTCGCCTTCGGCACGGTGCTCGGCAAGGACGGCAAGCCGTTCAAGACCCGTGAGGGCGAGACGGTCCGCCTGGTGGACCTGCTGGACGAGGCGATCGACCGTGCCACGACGGTGGTCCGGGAGAAGGCCGAGAAGGTGGGCCTGACGGAGGAGGAGATCGTCGAGAACGGCCGTTACGTGGGCATCGGTGCCGTCAAGTACGCCGACCTGTCGACGTCCGCCGTCCGGGACTACAAGTTCGACCTGGACCAGATGGTCTCGCTGAACGGCGACACGTCCGTCTACCTCCAGTACGCGTACGCCCGTATCCAGTCGATCCTCCGCAAGGCGGGCGAGGCCGCGGCCCCGGTCGCGCATCCGGAGCTCGAACTGGCCCCGGCGGAGCGCGCGCTGGGCCTGCACCTGGACCAGTTCGGCGAGACCCTCGCCGAGGTCGCGGAGGCGTACGAGCCGCACAAGCTGGCCGCGTACCTCTTCAAGCTGGCGACCCTCCTCACGACGTTCTACGACCAGTGCCCGGTCCTGAAGGCGGACACCCCCGCCCAGATGGAGAACCGCCTGTTCCTGGTCGATCTGACGGCCCGCACCCTGCACCGGGGTATGGCGCTGCTGGGGATCCGGACGCCCGAGAAGCTGTAGCAGCCAGGAGCAGTAACGCGCCGGCCTGTTGGAACGCCCCCCCGTGGCGCCCCAACAGGCCGGTGGATCAAGGGTTGTGGATTACTTGTTGACGAGGTTGGCCGTGTACTTCACGTTCACGACAACCGTCCGCTGCTCCTTGACGAGCGAACCGGCGCCGGCGGACTTGTAGAGCGGGGTGGCCTTCCAGGTGGTGGTGGCCCAGATGTTGCCGCCGTTGGTCTTGAGGCTGTCCTTCTTCGCCGGTGTGATGGCGAAGGCGCCGTTGAGGTTGGTGACGGAGCTCTTGAGCTTCGGCGACTTGACGCCGCCCTTGACCGTGTAGGACAGAACGGTCTTCTTGGTGATGACCGGCAGGTCGTAGATGCGCTCGGTCGCGGTGAAGGTCAGGGTGATGTGCCGCCCGGCCTTGTCGGTCTTGTTCACGGCCTTGACGTTGGCGACGAAGCGGACGTCCTTGTTGTGGATGGTCTGGCTGGTGCCGCCCCGGGTCACATAGCCGCCGTTCCTGACGTCGAACGCCTTCTGGACCTTCCGGTCCTGCAGGTAGGTGACGAACTTCTGCTGCTTGGCCTTGGGCAGCTTGTCGAACGCCTTGAGCAGCTTGATGGAGGCGGCGGCTTCGTCGTTGTTCTTCAGCCAGTCGCGGTACTTGGCGACGGTGAGCTTGGCCGGCTTGCCCTGCGGCGCGGCGACGGCGGTGCCCTGGGCGGCTACACCGGTGAAGAGGAGGGCGCCGGCGGCGACGCCGAGGACGCCCGCGCGGGTGGCGGTGGCGAGAGTACGCATGGTGAAGGTGCCTTTCCTGGCTGGTCAGCTCTTGGTGAGTACGGCGGTGAACTTGTCGGTGGCGCCGTGGGAACTGGTGGTGGTCTGCCGCTTGGTGAGGGCGCCGCTGCCGGCGCTCTTGTACTTCGGCGTGGCGTACCAGGTGAGGTTCGCGACGACGGTCTTCTTGTTCTTGACGGTGACGGCGCCCTTCGACGCCTCGATGGCGAAGGCGGCGTTGAGGTTGGTGATCGAGCGCTTGAGCTTCGGCTTGCCGGTGATCCGGGGCTGGGGGCGGAAGGACTCGTACACGTAGGAGAGCGTGGTCTTCTGGGTGAGGACCGGGATGTCGTAGATCCGCTCGGTGGCGGTGAAGTTCACCGTGATGGTGTGCACGCCGTGCGAATGGTCGCTGTCGGAGGTCTTGACGTCTCCGATGAAGCGGACGTCCTTGTTGTACGCGACCTCGCTGTGGCCGCCCTTGGCGAGGGCGCCGGTGACCTTGGCGTTGAACTCCTTGGTGACGGCCCGGTTCTGCAGATAGCCGACGAGCTTCTGCTGCTTGGTCCTGGGCAGTTCGTCGAACGCCTTGAGGGTCTTGGCGTCCTTGGTCTTCAGCCAGGCCCGGTAGTCCTTGACCGTGAGCTTGGCCGGCTTGCCCTGCGGCGCGGCCACGGCGGTGCCCTGGGCGGCGACGCCGGTGAGGAGGAGGGCGCCGACGCCTGCGGCCAGGCCCCTCCTGATGGATCTCCATGGGAGAAGGAGCGGCGTCATGGGGGTCCCCCCGCTCGAGCGAAGCCGAGAGTGGGGGAGCGTGCTCTCGGCGTGCCGCGCGGAAGGCCCCGTAGATGGACTGGACGTACTTGGGCTTTCGCCCGGTGCGGCGGTGGGGGCCCCTCCCGTCCATGAGAAGGGGCCTAGGGCGTGTTGCGAAAGTCCCGTCGTCCGCCCGGAGGGCGGGCCGAGCGGCGTCATGGGGTCCCCCCGCTCGAGCGAAGCCGAGAGTGGGGGAGCGTGCTCTCGGCGTGCCGCGCGGAAGGCCCCGTAGATGGACTGGACGGACTTGGGCTTTCGCCCGGTGCGGCGGTGGGGGCCCCTCCCGCTCATGGGGGCCCCTCCCGCTCGAGCGAAGCCGAGAGTGGGGGAGAAGCCGAGAGTGGGGGAGCGTGCCAGGCGTCGGGCGGCAGGCGGGACTTTCGCAACACCCCCTAGGGCGGCGGTGCGGGTGGCGATGGCGAGCGTGCGCATGGTGACGGCGCCTTCCAAGCGGACCGGGGATGCGCAACGAGGCTAGTTTTTCGGCGGGTTGGCGGAAATCGTCTCTTCGGGCAGTGCCCCATGGGCCACTGGACGTCCACCGGTCCGACCCTCGTTGTCAGTGCCGCCCCTTACAGTCACCGGCATGGCGACACTTCCCAACCCGCTGCCCAAGCTGGCGGCCGACCCGAGCGGCCGCGCGCTCGGGCTTGAACTCCCGCTGCCACCGGGGAGGCTGATCGACGCGACCGACGACGGCCCCTGGCACGAGCCGCTGCTGTGGTGCGCCGACGAGCCGGCCGCGCCCGGCGCCTGGACCGCCGTCCAGCCCGCACGCCGCACGGCCGGCCTCCTCCCGGTGCTGCTGGACGTCGGCGGCGGTCAGGGCGGCCCGGAGGAGTGGGAGCTGATGCCCGGGGAGACGTCCTACCCCGGGGATCACGACGCCGAGGAGGTCCTGGCGGAGTTCTGGGACGAGTACGCCACGGACGAGGACGACGACTGGCCCGGCCTCGCCATCGCCCCCGACACCGAGTCGGAAGCCCTCGCCACCGATCCGGACACCCTCGCCGCCGAGATCGCCGACGCCCTCCTGGACGCCCCTGCCCACCTGAAGGACCCGCGCCTCGCCCTGGTCCCCGCGCGCCGCAGCGCCGACATCCCGGCGGCCATCGGCTGGGGCGGGCCCATGAACCACGAGAACGACGTGGCCCGCCTGTGCGCCGTACTCCGTTCCTGGGAGGACCGCTTCGGCATACGCGTCGTCGCCCTCACCTTCGACCAGCTGATCGTCTCGGTGGCGACCCCGCCCACCACCGAGGCCGATGCCGAAGCGGTGGCCGCCGAGCACTTCGCCTTCTGCCCCGACAACATCCACCAGGGCACCGCGGACGGCTCCCTGCGCACCTACGCCCACACCTTGCTGGGCGAACACACGTGGACCTTCTGGTGGGACTGAGCCCGGCCCCGGCCGACGACGCCTCGACCCAAGCCCTGCCTACAGCCCCGCCTACAGCCCCGGCCCCAGCCCCTTCCCCAGCCTCCGCAGCCCCTCCCGAATCTCCTCCGGCGCCTGCGTGACGAAGCAGAGCCGCAGGGTCGCCCGGTCCGGTTCCCCGGCGTAGAAGGGCGCCCCGGGCACGTACGCGACGTCCTGTTCGACCACGCGCGGGAGGAGGGCGGTGGTGTCGTACGAGGAGGGCAGGCGGGCCCAGAGGAACATGCCGCCCTCGGGGCGGTTCCAGGTGGAGCCCTCGGGGAGGGCGTCCGGCAGTCCCGCGAGCATGGCGTCACGTCGCTCGCGGTACGCCGCCGCGACCCGGGCCACGTGCGCGTCGAGGTCGCGGTCGGCCAGGTACCGTGCCGCGGCGAGCTGGTTGACGGTCGGGGTGTGCAGGTCGGCCGCCTGCTTGGCCACCGCGCAGGCGCGGCGGAGCCCGGCGGGGGCGCGCAGCCAGCCCAGCCGCAGACCGGGGGCCATCACCTTGGAGAACGAGCCCAGCAGCGCCGTACGGTCCTCGGCGCCCGGGTGGGCGGCGATCCACGGCAACCGCTCGCCCTCGAAGCGGAGTTCGCCGTACGGGTCGTCCTCGACGATCCACAGCCCGAGCCGGGCCGCGACGGCGGCGACGGCGGCCCGGCGTTCGGTCGGCAGGGTGCGTCCGGTGGGGTTCTGGAAGGTGGGGACGGTGTAGAAGAGCTTGGCCCGGGTCCGCGCGACGAGTTCCTCCAGCGCGTCCGGGTCCACTCCGCCTTCGTCCCCCGGTACGGCCACCACCCGCGCCCCCGCGAGCCGGAACACCTGAAGCGCCGCCAGGTAGCACGGGTCCTCGACCAGCACGACATCGCCCGGGTCGACGAGCGCGGTGGCGAGCAGCGACAGCGCCTGCTGCGACCCGGTGGTGACGAGCACGTCGTCGGCGCCCGTCGGCAGCCCTCGCGCCCGGTACCGCGCGGCGAGCGCCTCCCGCAGCACCGGCTCGCCCTCGGTCGTCGCGTACTGCAGGGCCCGTCCGGCCGACTCGGCGAGGACGTTCCGGTACGCCGCCGCCACCCCTTCGGTGTCGAAGAGCTCCGGCGCGGGCAACCCACCCGCGAAGTTGACGACTTCGGGCCGCGAGGTGACGGCGAGGATATCCCGTACGGGGGAACCTTGGACCGCCGTCACCCGCCCCGCGAAGCCGGGGACGGGCGCGGCGGCGACCGGCGCCGCCGCGCCCCCGCCGCCGCCCACGACCTCCACGCCCCCGACAAACCGCACGTCATCCACGCCTCGCCCAGCATCCACGGCACCCACCCCAAGCTCTCCCGGCACGAACGGACGGCACGCCCCCGCCCCCGCCCATACCATAGATCGATACATGCCCCCTACATCCACCAATTCCGCGATGCGGGCACCGCCCACAACCCCTAGGCTGCCCCGCATGCTGCCCAGCGTGGACACGAACGACGAGTTGCAAGAAGTCGTCAGTGACGAGGCGCTGCTGCGGCCGGCTGCCCAGGAACTCTGCGGTCAGCTCGGTCTCGCAGGCGCGCGGATCGTGCGTTTTCCAGAGGGCTCGTTGCCCGTGTACTCGGTCGGCGACGCCCTCGTACTGAAGCTCTACCCGGCTTTCGAAGCGGCTCAAGCCGTCAGAGAGGCCCACCTGTTGGCCCACCTGTGGGGCCAACTACCCGTTCCCACACCGCGATTGCACGCGGCTGACCAGTACAAGAACGGCTGGCGCTATGTGCTGATGTCCCGGCTTCCCGGCGAGGACCTCAACGAGGCCTGGCCGCGCGCCTCCCGCACGCACCAGGAACGGATCGTCGCGGAGGCGGCCGAGTGCCTCGCCGCTCTGCACGACCTGGACGCCGCCCCGATGGCCGCGCTCGTCGGACCGCCGGACTGGGGCAGGTTCGTGGCCGGACAGCGCTCGGGCGCCGTCGAGCAGCAGGTGGGCGGTGGCCTGTCGGCGCCCTGGCTGGAACAGATCCCGGACTTCCTGCGCTCGGTCCCGCTGCCCGCCCCGCGCCGCCCGGTACTGCTGCACACCGAGTTCATGCGCGAGCACCTCACCGTCGACCCGGACGACGGCTGGAGCCTCACCGGCCTGTTCGACTTCGAACCCGCCATGGTCGGCGACCCCGCGTACGACTTCGTGAGCGTCGGCCTGTTCCTCACCCGCGCCGACCCCCACCTCCTCAAAATCTTCTACGAGGCCTACGGCCAGTCCCCGTTCGCACCCCGTGAACTCATGGCCTACACCTTGCTGCACGTCTACAGCGACCTGAACTGGTACCTACGCACCCTGCCGACACCACCGCGCAAGGACTTCGAGTCACTGGCGGAAACGTGGTTCAGCGTTCCGTGAGGGGCTTTCAGGGGTGCGGGGCTGTGTCGACATGCGGCTCCGCCGCGTGGGCGCGACCAGCCCCCACCGGCCCGCAGCTGCCCCTCTACGCCTTACGCCCCATAGCCACATACACATTGATGTCCGCGTCAGTCACATCATTGATGTCCTGATACCGAACCTTCTCAATATCGTCCAGCCCAGCCCAGGTATGCGGCTCAACCGCCGGAGGCACCGGCGCACCATCCTCGAACCGCCAGTGGTGCGCCGGCACGACACCCGGCTCGTCGATCACCAGCCCGCTCTGCTCGAAGAAGCGGGCGACCTCGTCCTTGGACCGCAGCACGAAGGTGAACCCCCGCTCGGTGTACGTCCTCTGCACCGCACGGATGTTCGCGGGGTTGAGGTCCTCCGTGAGGTGGCTCAGCACCAGCCGGCTCCCGGAGGGCAACGCGTCGACCAGTTCACGTACGACGGGGTAGGCCTGCTCGTCCTCGACGAAGTGCAGGATCGCCACGAGGCACAGTGCGATCGGCTGGTCGAAGTCGAGGGTCTTGGCGGCCTGTTCGAGGATGTGCGCCGGGGTCTTGAGGTCGGCGTCGATGTAGTCGGTGGCGCCCTGGGGCCCACTGGTCAGCAACGCGCGCGCGTGGGCGAGCACCACCGGGTCGTTGTCGACGTACACGACCCGTGCCCCGGGGGCGATGGCCTGGGCGATCTGGTGGACGTTCTCCGCGGTCGGCAGCCCGGTGCCGATGTCGAGGAACTGCCGGATGCCCTCGTCCTGGGTGAGCGTGGTCACCGCGCGGCGCAGGAAGTCGCGGTTGTGCCGTACGTCGAGGTACCCGCGCGAGTTGGCGGCGAGCGCGGCCGCGGCGGCCTCGCGGTCGACGGGGTAGTTGTCCTTGCCGCCGAGGAAGACGTCGTAGACCCGTGCCGGGTGTGCCTTGGTGGTGTCGATCCTCTTCCGCAACTCGGCGGGGTCCTGACTGAGTGCGTCACCGGCCATGAAGCTCTCCCTGGAGAGTCGCGTCGTTAAAGGAGCAACAACCTAACTCCCAGGGCAACTCGATAGTGCCCGGATGCCGTTCCCGGTCTGGCCGGGCGTCCCGTATCGCTCCCTCATGGGACGCCCTTCTCGCAGGTCAGGGCGTGGGACGCGGCTTGGGCGTCCCATCTGTGCCCACTCCTGTGGCGCAGGGGACGGATCGCATCACATGCTGAGGCCGCCGGCCACACCGTCGACGGCCACACATCCAACGCCCCCAAGGAAGGGACCGTCATGCCTGCCCGCGTCGTCTCCCCTCACGTCACCCGTCTCCTCGCCACGGCTCTCGGTCTCGCCCTCGCCGGGCTGTTGACGCTGACGGCGTGCGAGGACGGCCAGGGCGTACGGGACGAGGGCCCGGCGGCGACAGGGCAGGTCGAACGGACGGGTCAGTAGGCCGGGCCGCCCGATGTGGGCGCCGGACCGGAGTCGGCCAACGCCTGAAGCTCCTTCGGGTTGGGACCGTACTTGTTCTGCCCTCGCTCGCCCTCGGTGGCGGCGAAGACGAGCATGACGATGGTGCCGATGCAGGGAATGAACCCGATGAGGACCAACCAGCCGGTGCGCCCGGTGTCGTGCAGCCGCCGAACGGTGACGGCCAGGGAGGGCAGCAGGAACGCGGCGAGGAAGACGTACTCGGGGATCTCCGAGTCGATGGTGCGGCCGAGGGCCCACACCCCGATGTAGATCAGCGTGCTGATCAGCGTGAACATCCAGTACTCCATGCGGCGCGCGCGTCCGCTGAAGACCGCGTACTTCTTGAGCACGACGAAGAACCAGCTCATGGCTTCCCCCGGGGATCGACATCGGCCGTTCCGAGCGGATCAGCCAGGCGCAGAACGTATGTTCATTGATGAGAACTCGTCAATTACTTATCCCTCCGCCCCCTGGTCGCCCAGTGTCGTCCCCTCCTCGACCCACTTCGGGCCACCGAGCGGATACTCGTAGGCCGGGCGCCCGTTGTTGCCACTCGTGCGGAACGGGGTGCCGTTGTCGTCCACCGTCAGCGTGCCGCTCCGGGAGCCGCTGGACCACTTCAGCTCCAGGTGCCAGCTCACGTAGTACGCGGAGGCGTCGGCGGTGATGTAGTAGACCTCCGGGTCGGACTCGCTCACCGAGTACGGGAAGTCCTTGCTCCCCGCGGCGGGTACGACCTCGGGACGCATGGCGTCGAGGGCGACCGTGAAGGACCGCGTCGGTACGCCGGCACCGCACCCGACGCCGGGGTATCCCATGGTGTAGTCGTTCCAGGCGAGCGGCGAACGCCTCTCGATCATCCGGACCTTCAGACTGTCCACCACCACCGTCTCCGCGCCGGTGCCCTGCACGGTGAGCGTCACGTACTGCTGCCCCGACGACACGGCCCCGGCCGCGTCCACCCAGGCGCGCGCGTCCTGCTCCGGCGGCGGCGGCCCCACCTTCCCCGGCGCCCGGTCGATCAGATACCGCTGCGAGCACGGACTCTCCCAGGTGTACGGCTCCACCTTCACCGTCAGCGGCACCCCCACGGCGGAGTCGGCACCGCCCGATCCAGGGCTCCTCGGGGTGGCTTCACCGGAGGCCGACGCACCGGCCTTGGCACCCTTGCCGTCGTCGACCTTGTCCTTGCCCTTCTTGCCGGCGGAAGCGGAGGGCGAGGCACTCGACGGCGACGGCGACTCCGAGGCGCCCTCGTCCGCGCCCCCGGCCCCGGCGGACACGGCCCCCGCACGACGCTCCCGCCCGTTCTCCTCCCCACCGGACGGCAGACTCGTGGCAAGCGTGACGGCCCCGAGCACGGCGGCGACGGCAGCTCCGACGAGGGCGACACGCGTACGACGACGGGACGGCAGCCGGAGCTCGCGCGCCTCGGAGCGGCCGTCCGCGATGACGTCCGCCGGAACCAGCGCTTCCGCCGGGACCGGCCCGTCGCCCGAGTCCACCCCTTCCGTGGACCCCGTATCCGAAGTCGACGCAGCTGCCGTACCGGCCGCCGTACCGACCCCCGGCTCAACGCCCTTACGCCCCCGCGTCGCATCCGCCAGCACCCACCTCCGGTGCAGCTCGACGAGCTCTTCCGGAGCCGCCTTGCACAGGCGGGCGAGCCGCTCCACGGGCGCGTAGTCCGTAGGTACGGCGTCCCCGTTGCAGTACCGGTGCAACGTCGACGTGCTCATGTGGAGCCGCTTGGCGAGCACTCCGTAGCTGAGCCCGGAGCGCTCCTTCAACTCCCGCAGCAGCGCGGCGAAATCGGCCGCCATGCCGTTTTCGGTACCGCTCCCCGACACACTTCCTCCGTCCACCTCGTCCCATTCCCGCGTTCCAGGGCAGGGACGTCTCCCCAGGTCAAAGCCGGTGTGGGCGTTCCAGCGTCCCTGATCTTCCGCCGGGCGTGGCGGATGGGACGGATCACCGCACAAGCTCTTGTCATCCAAGCACGCGGCTCCCGGCAGACCGGTCGAGCGGCGCGGCTTCGACCACGTGTTCTCGGCCTCTTCAACTGGCTTTGTCCGAAAGGGATTCATCATGCGCACGTTCCGCACCGCTCGTACCGCCCGAGTCGCCCGCCCGGCCCGGCTGCTCGCCGCGACCGGAGTCGCCCTCGCAGCCCTCGCCCTCACGGCGTGCGACAACGGAATGGGCACCCGGGACGAGGGTGCGTCGGGCGACTCCACCTCCACCTCGACCTCGCAGAGCACCGGCGGCTCGGGCACGACCACCGGCTCCTCCGGCTCGACCACCGGCGGCTCCACGGCCGACGAGGCCTCCTCCAGGACGCGCACCGGCACCGGGGCCGACAAGACCTCCCCGAACGGCGGGACCGCCGACCCCGCCGACCCCGCCAACCGGGTCACCTGCAACGGCTCCAACACCACGGTCACCGTTCAGCCGGTCTCCCGCCCGCTCAACCACATGCTGATCACCGTCAAGAACACCGGCTCGAAGTTCTGCGACCTCTACTACAACCCCTCGGTCCGGTTCGGCGAGGCGCAGTCGGCGCCGCGCGTGATCGAGGACTCCCAGCCGCAGGCCGTGGTGACCCTCGCCCCCGGCGAGTCCGGCTACGCGGGCGTCCTTCTCTCCTCCGCCGACGGCAGCGGCGGGAACGGCTCGACGGAGAACAAGGTCGTCATCCACTTCCAGGACGGGGAGCCCGGCAGCGACGCCGGCGCCCCCGCGTCCCCCGCCCTTCCGGCCGAGGGCGTGTACGTCGACGACTCCGTGGCCGTCACCTACTGGCGGTCCACCGCGGACGACGCCCTGGCCTACTGAGGCGGCCACAGACACAGGAGCCGACAACTCACCGCCGAGATCGTGGCCAACGGACCTCCACCGATGGCCACGCACCCCCACTCCCACAGAAGGAACCCACCGAGGCCCGCCCGCCATCATGTGTGGGAGCCGGTGCTTCACCTGGCCATCGGAGGCCCGGAGGCCCGGAGGTACGGGGGCAACGCGGCAGCCAGTGGGTTTCCGACCCGAACGAGGTGGCCGTCACCCCCCACGCCATCCACATCCGCGACTCGAAAAGCGCGGAGGGCAACGACGGCCCCGCCTTCATCACCTCATCAGAGGCTTGGTCGGCCTTCACCGCCTACGTGGCCCGCTGACCCGCCAGGTACTCAGCGCACCATCCGCGCAGCCTCAACAGCCCAGTACGTAAGGACGTTCTGCGCCCCGGCCCGCCTGATGCCGGTCAAGGTCTCCAAGATGGCCCGGTCCCGGTCGATCCACCCCTTCTCGGCGGCGGCCTCGACCATCGAGTACTCACCGGAGATCTGGTAGGCGACAACCGGCACATCCACGGAGTCGGCCACGCGCGCGAGGATGTCGAGGTAGGGCCCGGCGGGCTTGACCATCACCATGTCGGCGCCCTCTTCGAGGTCGAGGGCCAACTCCCGCAGTGACTCCCGCACATTCGCCGGATCCTGCTGGTACGTCTTCCGGTCCCCCTTCAGTGACGAGGCGACAGCCTCCCGGAAGGGCCCGTAGAAGGCAGACGCGTACTTGGCGGTGTAGGCGAGAATCGCCACGTCCTCCCGCCCGATCTGGTCGAGCGCATCACGAACGACCCCGATCTGCCCGTCCATCATCCCGCTGGGCCCGACCACATGGGCCCCGGCATCGGCCTGCACCTGGGCCATCTCGGCGTACCGCTCAAGGGTCGCGTCGTTGTCGACGCGCCCTTCGGCATCGAGCACCCCGCAATGCCCATGATCGGTGGTCTCGTCGAGACACAGATCGGACATCACCAACAACTCATCGCCGACCTCGGCCCGCACATCCCGTATCGCGACCTGAAGAATCCCGTCCGGATCCGTCCCCGGCGTCCCCAGGGCGTCCTTCTTGGACTCCTCCGGCACCCCGAACAACATGATCCCGGAGACCCCGGCCTCGACGGCCTCCACCGCGGCCTTCTTCAGACTGTCCCGGGTGTGCTGCACGACCCCGGGCATGGCGGCGATCGGCACCGGCTCATCGACCCCCTCCCGCACGAACGCCGGGAGGATGAAGTCGGCCGGGTGAAGCCGCGTCTCCGCGACCATCCGCCGCATCACGGGCGACGTACGCAGCCGCCTCGGGCGCGTACCGGGGAAGGATCCGTACTTCGACATACGCCTACGCTACGCCCGCGCCGACGCCCCCTTTGCCGACGCGGCGTCGGCGATGCGCGGCGACAAGCGGCGATGCGCGCGGCAGCTTTCACCACTTCGCCTCACCCCACGTGTCCACTCATGCGTAACCTGTGAAGAAGAGCAGCTCATGGGGGACAGCGACCGTAAAAGACCTGGCGGGAAGGCTGACACGCGAGGAAATCCTTGATCCCATGGCTGGTCCACCGGAACTCCGGTAAAGGGGGAGAGCGTTGGGGCGGACGAGCGGTCGGGGCACGGTGCAGGACGGTTCGGCGGAGGACGCGGACGAGCGGCGTCGGCTCTCCACCCTGGACCTCGTGGGTCTCGCCGCCGGCGGCGTGGTCGGTTCGGGGTGGCTGCTGGCCGCCGGCCCCGCCTACGCCGAAGCCGGCGCGGACGCCGTGTGGGCGTGGGTGATCGGTGGGGCGCTGATGCTGCTGATAGCCGCCGTGATGGTCGAACTGGGGATCGCCCTCCCCAAGACGGGCGGGCTGATCTTCCTGCCGTTGCAGGCCGCCGGCCCGCTCGTGGCCACGGTGGTGGCCGCCGCGCTGTGGATCGTGTACGCGGTGAACCCGGCGAGCGAGGCGGTGGCCATGGTCCGCGGGCTGGCGCACTGGGTTCCCGCCCTGCTGGACAAGGAGGGAGACCACTACGTCCTCTCCCCCACGGGCTGGCTGTGCGCTGTCGGCTTCCTGGCGCTGATCATGGGGCTCAACCTGCTGCCGCCGCTTCGGCTGATCAGGCTGAACCTCTTCCTCACCATGGTGAAGGTCCTGATCCCGGTACTGATCATCGTCTGTCTGTTGCGAGCCGGAGCCGACAGCTGCGCTCCGGCCGACGTCTCGTGGTATCTCAGCGAGCAGTCGAGGAACGCCGGAACCAAGCCCGGGGATCTGTCGCCCCTGTACGTCGTGCTGGGCGGCGGCGTCATCTACGCGTACATCGGCTTCCAGGCCCCGCTCGACTTCGCCGGCAACGTCAAACGCCGCGGCGTGGGCGAGGCCGCTCGGCTGCGGTGGGCGGTGTACGGCACCCTCGTCGGCGCGTTCCTGTTGTACACGGCGCTGCAGTGGGTGTTCGTCAGACACTGCGGCAGGCTCGACGCAAGCATGCTCGAATCGCCGTACTCCCATTTCGCCTTCGGCCTGACGCTGTTCTGGCTGGCCTGGCTGGTCCGCCTCGACGCGATCGTGTCCCCGATGGGCTCCGGCATCGTCTTCACACACGCGCTGACCCGGGAGGTCGCCGCCCTGAGCCGCGCCCACCTCACCCACCGGGGACTGCAGACCGCGCGCCGGGCCTCTTTCCGCTTCCGGGGCACCGAGATCGACGCGTACTGGATGATCCTGCTGGTCAACTTCGCCATCGGCCTGGTGGCACTCGTCGTGGTGCAGGGTACGTGGGAGGAACTGGTCGCCCTCAACAGTGTGCCGACGCTGGTGGTGTACACCATGCCGGGCGTCGTCCTGGTGGCGATGAAACAGCTGGGGTTCCGGGGAACGCGCCGGATGGTGCATCTGGCCCTCTCCTACGCCACGTTCGTCGCGATCGCCGTCGTGATCCACGAGGCGAAGTGGGCCGACGTGTGGCGGGGCATGGCCGCCATCGGAATCGGCTCGGCGCTGCTGCTCGGGCTGCCGTGGCTGGCGAGGCTCGACCTGCCTTTGGTGGGGCGCCTGTTGCGCCGCTACGACGCGCGGGACCACGTCTCCCGTTTCGCCGCCCCCGGCGACCCCGCGGTACGGCCGGTGCTGCTGTTCCTCACGCATCTGGGGGTGATCGTGCTGTGCACGTTGCTGCGGCACCTGGACGAGAGGGACGGCGAGGCCGACCTCATGGCCAAGGTGACGCCCGTGGTCGCCGCCCTCTCGGCGGCCATCGTGTTCCCGCTGCTGGTACGGGCCTGCCGCCGCTACATGGAGGCCGTACGGCCCACCCTGCCCGCTCCCCGGGACGAGGCCCGCGTGGAGCCGCCCGTCACCGCAGGGACTTGATGACCCAGTCCGCCGCCTCGCGCCGCCCGGCCGCCCTCAGCTCGGCCACCGCGTCATCCCGGTGCCCCACGTCCGACCAGCGGCCCACGGTGGCCCGCAGGAGCAGCTCCGCGTCCGGCAACGGCAGCTCCAGCACCCGGCCGACGACCTCGACGACATCGGCCGGCGTCACCAACTGCTCGTTCTCCAGCAGTCGTTCGAGCAGTGTCCAGGCCACTTTGTGCAGCCCTGCGCGGTGCAGACGTCCCGCGACATCGGCGACCAGCGCGGCGTCGACCGGCAACTCGTGGGACGGGTCGGAGAGTTCACGGCAGGCGGCACGTACGGCGACCGCGTACCTGGCGTCGTGCAGCGCGCGCAGACACTCCACGAACCAGTCCCGGTTGCCGCCCGGGCCCATGACGTCCATGGCCAGCCGACGGCCCGCCTCGTCCGCGGCCCGGGTCCGGTCCCGGCTGCGCTCGACACGGCCCAGCAGGGTCACCAGATCGGCGCCGGAGCGCCCTTCGATCCGTACGGCGGCGACGTGGCACAGCAGCCGGGAGCACTCGGGGGCGGCACCGTCCAGCCGCAGCCATTCGCCCAGCTGCCTCAGCTCTTCGAGCGAGCGGGGCGAGGCACCGGGGTCGGGTCCCGCCACGATGTCGGCCAGCAGATCCCGGGTGGTACGGGTGAGGGCCGGCTCCTTGTACCAGGACGCCACGAGCACGGCCAGCTCCTGCACGTTGCTGTGTCCTGCCGCGTAGTGCCGCACCAGGGCGCACTTGGCCGGGGCCGCCTCGTCCTTCGCCAGCATCGCGCAGAGCTTCACCACGTGTCGGGGCTTTGTGGTACGGCCGATGTGCTCGGCGAGGGCGTCGTGGCCGGTGCCGCGCCGGGCGATCAGTTTCGCCACCAGTCGCCGGGTCCGTTCCACCTCGGTCGCGTCCGAGGCGTTGAGCCGCTCCTCGACCCAGTGCTCCAGGACCCGCCCGGCCGGGCTGAGGTGCTGGAACGCGCCCGCCAGGTCGGCCATCTCCTCGTCGTCGCCCGCCCCGGCGGCGCCCGGCGGGCTGTCGGCGAGCCCCCGCAGGGTCAGCCCGAGCAGCCGGTCGGCCTCGCGTTCGCAGCCCTCGTCACGGAGCGCGGTGTGCAGCAGCGCCCTGTCGAGGTTGGTGCGGCCGGAGCCTGGGCTCGCGAACACCTGCACGGTGCGCTTCGCGAGCGCCGACTGCCGCCGCTCCAGCACCCGCACGAACACCGCCACATCGAACGCCGTGCGCTGGCAGGCCACGTCGTGCACGATGCTCGCCGTGATCGGGGCACGCTCGCCGCCGGACTCCGCCTCCTGCTGCATCAGGGCCAGCTCGGCCGCCTCCCCGACCGGCCGTGACAGGGCCGCCGTCGCCATCAGCATGACCGCGTCCCGCGGGTCGAAGTGGTGGGCGAGCTCGACCAGTTCCTCGACCGGACGGCGCAGGGCGAAGGCGTGCAGGGCGCGCATGGCCATCGCCTCGCGGTGCTCCTCCCGCATCCTGCTCAGGATCAGCACGAACTGCCGGACCTGCATCTGCGCCACCCAGGCGTACGCCTCGTTGAGCGACTCGGCCAGGTCCAGCTGGAACAAGTGGTCGGTGCGGCGGACACCCTCGGCGCCGCCCGGGCCGTCGATGGCGGTCATCCGCCGCCCAGCATCGCGGGTTCGATCTCACCCCAGTACCTGACGAAGTCGACCGGGTTGATCAGCAGCTCGCCGGCCCTCAGGTCGACACGGCGGGCCAGGTCGCGGCTCTGCTCGTCCCCGGTCTTCAGCCGCACCACCACGCGGCCCGCGAGATCCGGGCGGCTCATCAGATCGCCCAGGTTGCGCTCGCCGTTGAGAAGCAGTTCGCGGACCCATTCGTCCACCGTGGTCGGCGTGCGTGTCCGAGGTCGGCGGCCCTTCGCGTGGTTGGTGAACAGCGCGGTCGCCTCCGAGGCATCGTTCAGCAGCATGCGGGGCGCGTGGTGGACGCCGCACTCCTGCATGCTCTCGTCGATGCCGGCGCGCAGCGCGCCGAGGGTGAGGTCGTCGGAATGGTCCGGCATGCCCTGCCCCAGCACGTTCAGCAGATGGCCGCTGAACGGCGTACAGGTGTCGAGGGGCCCGGGCAGGTTCGCGCAGGCGTCGGCCCACGCGTTGTGGATGTTGCCGCCGACCGCGGTGAGTACGCAGGTGCCCTGGAGGCGGGTGCCGAGGGCTCCCGGCAGGGCGGACTCGGGTCCCAGGTGGGGCAGCATGTTCGAGTAACAGCAGTCCGCGATCAGGACTTTGAGGCCGGCCTTGCTCTTCCTGATCGCCCGGTACACGTACCACGCGGACAGCCAGGTCCAGGGCTCGTTGATCCGGGAGGAGCCGACCGCGAAGTGGACCTGGCCGCCGGGCACGTCCTGCCAGTACGCGCCGTGTCCGACGTACACCACCAGCAGCGTGTCCTGAGGCCCCTCACCCGCCGCGGCCGCCTCGTGGAGGGCACGCATCACACCGTCCGCGGTCCGCGCCCGCCGCGGCTCCAGCACCGTGAACCGGGACGCGTCGCCCCACTGGGGGTCCCGGGCCAGCGCGGCTCCGTACGCACGGGCGCTCGCCTCGATCGTCGGATACCCGTCGATACCGGAGTCGTCGTCGTACGTGCCGACCCCTATCACCAACGCCCGCGATGCCATGCCGGTCAGCTCCCCTCGGGGTCGTCGGAGCGCTGCGGGGGCTCCGGGTCCTGCGTGGGCTGTGGGGGCTCCGGGTCCCGCGCGGGCTGCGGAGCCTGCGGTGGCTGGACGACGATGGTGACGATCGGCGGGTCCAGCCGTCGGCCCCGCCAGTTGTCGACCGCTCGTTGCACGGCGACCTGCACCACGGCCCCGGCGACACCGCCCAGCAGGGCCTCCAGCATGGTGACGGCGAGTTCGCCGCCGAGGGTGCCCTTCTGCCCGGCCGTCTCAAGCCGCCACGCCAGCCCCGTCTCCCGCCCCAACTCCTCCAGGAGATCCTGCGGCTCGTCCAACCCGACCGGTCCCTCGACCTTCACGGAGATCATCGCTGTCATCTCCCGTGCCTCCCCCGCTGCGCTGTGACATACACGTCCACTCTGCCAGCGCGAACACGGTCTCCGCGAGAGCGAACTGACGCACATTTACAGGCTCCGTACGCCCCTGAACGCCGCCCACACAGGTGGCTGAGACTCCTGAAAAGAAGAACGGCGTGAGGTGGTCCGCGAGGACCTCCTCCGCCGTTCTTCCCCTGCCTGCCTGTCGCTCAGCTCAGGTCGTCGACCGCCGCCGACGCGCCCCCGGCCGCCGCTCACTGGGCCGGGTAACCGGATCCCCCGCCTCCACGGCCGCGGCCCGCCGCCGCAAGCCGAAGTCGGCCAGCGCCTCAGCCAGCTTGTGCACGGACGGCTCGGGGGCCATCACATCCACCCGAAGCCCATGCTCCTCGGCGGTCTTGGCGGTAGCCGGACCGATACAAGCGATCACCGTCACGTTGTGCGGCTTCCCGGCAATACCCACCAGATTCCGCACAGTGGAAGACGACGTGAAGAGCACGGCATCGAACCCGCCCCCCTTGATCGCCTCCCGAGTCTCAGCCGGCGGCGGCGAAGCCCGAACCGTCCGATAAGCCGTGACGTCGTCGACCTCCCACCCGAGCTCGATCAGCCCGGCCACCAACGTCTCCGTGGCGATGTCGGCCCGAGGCAGGAACACCCGGTCAATGGGGTCGAACACCGGATCGTAGGGAGGCCAGTCCTCCAGCAACCCCGCCGCGCTCTGCTCCCCGCTGGGCACCAGATCCGGCTTCACGCCGAAGGCGACGAGCGCCTTGGCCGTCTGCTCCCCCACCGCCGCGACCTTGATCCCGGCGAAGGCCCGCGCATCGAGCCCGTACTCCTCGAACTTCTCCCGCACGGCCTTGACCGCGTTCACCGAGGTGAAGGCGATCCACTCGTACCGCCCGGTCACGAGCCCCTTGACGGCCCGTTCCATCTGCTGCGGCGTACGCGGAGGCTCGACGGCGATCGTCGGCACCTCGTGCGGCACGGCGCCGTAGGACCGCAGTTGGTCGGAGAGCGAGGCGGCCTGCTCCTTCGTACGCGGTACGAGAACCCGCCACCCGAACAGGGGCTTGCTCTCGAACCACGACAACTGGTCGCGCTGGGCCGCGGCGGAACGCTCGCCGACCACGGCTATCACCGGCCGCCCGCCCTCCGGCGAGGGCAGCACCTTGGCCTGCTTCAACGTCTGGGCGATGGTGCCCAGCGTCGCGGTCCAGGTCCGCTGCCGGGTCGTCGTACCGGCGACGGTCACGGTCAGCGGCGTATCGGGCTTGCGCCCGGCGGCGACCAGCTCACCGGCCGCCGCGGCCACGGTCTCCAGCGTCGCCGAGACGACGACCGTGCCGTCCGAGGCGCCGACCTCGGTCCAGCACCGGTCGGAGGCGGTACGGGCGTCCACGAACCGGACGTCGGCGCCCTGCGCGTCCCGCAGCGGTACACCGGCGTACGCGGGCACGCCCACCGCGGTCGCCACGCCGGGCACGACCTCGAACGGCACACCCGCGGCGGCGCACGCCAGCATCTCCTCGGTGGCGTACGTGTCGAGCCCGGGGTCCCCGGACACCGCACGCACGACCCGCTTGCCGCCCCGCGCGGCCTCCATGACAAGATGTGCCGCATCCCGCACAGCGGGTGCACCAACGGTCGTTGACGCGCCGTCAACAACCGTCAGCTGAGGCGTGCCCGTGCCCGAAAACGTGTCCGCGACGGACACCGCGTTGGGGGACGGGGACGGCGGCGGGCTCGAATCGGTGTCGAGCAGGGCGACGCCGGAGCGGGCATGCACACGTACGACGTCGAGCACGTCGTGCTCGGCGACGAGAACGTCCGCGTTCGCCAGCGCCTCGACGGCGCGCAGTGTCAGCAGTCCCGGATCCCCGGGTCCGGCACCGAGGAAGGTGACGTGCCCGTGTTCCGGACCGGCGGGAAGGGTGGTGGGGCTCAATGTGCTCGCTCCCCCATCAGACCGGCCGCGCCCTTAGCGAGCATCTCGGCGGCGAGTTCACGGCCGAGCGCCATTGCTTGGTCGTACGTCTCGGGCACGGGACCGGTGGTGGACAGCTGCACCAGCGTCGAGCCGTCGGTCGTGCCGACGACGCCGCGCAGGCGCATCTCCTTGACAGTCTGCCCGTCGGCCAGAAGGTCGGCGAACGCACCTACAGGTGCGCTGCAACCGGCCTCCAGGGCGGCGAGCAGGGACCGCTCGGCGGTCACGGCGGCCCGAGTGTACGGGTCGTCGAGCCCGGCGAGCGCGGCGATCAGCTCCGCGTTGTCGGCGGCGCATTCGATCGCCAGTGCCCCCTGGCCGGGGGCGGGCAAAACGGTGTCGACCGAAAGGAAGTCGGTCACTTCATCAATGCGCCCGATCCGGTTCAGTCCGGCGGCGGCCAGAACGACGGCGTCCAGCTCACCCTTCCGCACATACCCGATCCGGGTGTCCACGTTGCCGCGGATCGGCACGGTCTCGATGGTCAGCCCGTGGTTGCGGGCGTACGCGTTCAGCTGCGCCATCCGCCGAGGCGAACCGGTACCGACGCGGGCGCCCTCCGGCAGCTGCTCGAAGGCGAGGCCGTCCCGGGCGACCAGTACGTCCCGCGCGTCCTCCCGCACCGGCACGGCGGCCAGCACCAGGTCGGCGGGCTGTGTGGTGGGCAGGTCCTTGAGCGAGTGCACGGCGAAGTCGACCTCGCCGCTCAGCAGCGCGTCGCGCAGCGCGGTGACGAACACACCCGTGCCGCCGATCTGCGCCAGGTGCTCGCGGGAGACATCGCCGTACGTCGTGATCTCCACGAGTTCGACGGGTCGTCCGGTCAGGCCGCGCACGGCGTCCGCCACCTGCCCGGACTGGGCCATGGCGAGTTTGCTGCGCCTCGTCCCGAGCCTCAGTGCCCTCTGTTGCGGCTCACTCATGATCGCCCTCGGTTCTCGGCGTCGTTCTCGGTGGTCTTGCTGTCCTCGGCCCGGGACACGGCAGCGACCGTCTCCTGGTCCAGGTCGAACAGGGTCCGCAGCGCGTCCGCGTACCCGGCGCCGCCGGGCTCGGCCGCGAGTTGCTTGACCCGTACGGTCGGCGCGTGCAGCAGCTTGTCGACGACGCGCCGCACGGTCTGGGTGATCTCGCCGCGGTGCTTGTCGTCGAGCCCCGGCAGCCGGCCCTCCAGGCGGGCGATCTCGCTCGCGACGACCTCGGCGGCCATGGCCCGCAGCGCCACGACGGTCGGTGTGATGTGCGCGGCCCGCTGAGCGGCGCCGAACGCGGCGACCTCGTCCGAAACGATCCGCCGCACCATGTCCACGTCGGCGGCCATCGGAGCGTCCGCCGAGGCCTCGGCGAGCGACTCGATGTCGACCAGCCGTACGCCCGCCAGCCGGTGCGCGGCCGCGTCGATGTCCCGGGGCATCGCCAGGTCCAGCAGCGCCAGCACGGGCGCGGGCCGGGGCACCTCGACGACCGGCTCGGGCCTGCGCAGCTCGGTGATCCGTCCGGTGCGGGCCACCGTCGCGGCGAGCGCGGTGATCAGCTCGGCGTCGGCGGCGGGGGTCCGTCGCCGGTCCCGGATGTCGACCGTGGCGTTGTCGACCCAGGCCGCGTGCTGCTCCAGCGTCGCCGCGTCCATCCCGGCCACCGCGGCCTCCCCGAGCACGGAGAAGCCACCGCCCTGCACGGCTCCGGCGGAGAGGTCGAGCGGACAGTTCTCGTCGGTGCCGACAGACGTGGGGGGCAGCACGGGCCGTATATGCGTACGGGTCTCCGGTGCGCCGGGCGTGCCCTCGGGCACCCGGCCCTCGACCGCCGCCGCGACCACGTCGGCGGTGAGGACCAGACCCGTGGCGCCCGTGCACGAGACGACGACATCGGCACGGGTCAGCTCGGCCGGCACCGACTCCATCGGCACCGCGCGGGCCAGCACGTCCGTTTCGCCCGACTCGGTAAGACGTTGTCCATATTGCTCTCCGAGCAGGAGAGCGAGCCGCTCGGCACGGTCGTACGTCCGGTTGGCGATCACGATCTCGGCGACGCCCGCCCGCGCGAGCGTGGCGGCGGCCAGCGACGACATCGACCCGGCGCCGATGACGACGGCCCGCTTGCCCGCGGCCCAGCTCTCGACGTCCGCGCCGGCGGTGAACTGCTCCAGACCGAAGGTCACCAACGACTGCCCGGCCCGGTCGATTCCGGTCTCGGAGTGCGCCCGCTTACCGACCCTCAGGCCCTGCTGGAACAGGTCGTTCAGCAGCCGCCCGGCGGTGTGCGTCTCCTGCGCGCCGGCCAGCGAGTTCTTGATCTGTCCGAGGATCTGCCCCTCGCCGACGACCATGGAGTCGAGCCCACAGGCCACGGAGAACAGATGGTGGACGGCCCGGTCCTCGTAGTGCACGTACAGGTAGGGCGTCAGCTCGTCGAGCCCCACCCCGCTGTGCTGGGCGAGCAGCGTGGACAGCTCGGCGACGCCCGCGTGGAACTTGTCCACGTCCGCGTAGAGCTCGATGCGGTTGCAGGTGGCGAGCACGGCGGCCTCGGCGGCCGGCTCGGCGGCGACCGTGTCCTGAAGCAACTTGATCTGCGCGTCCGGGGACAGCGCGGCCCGCTCCAGCACACTCACCGGAGCACTGCGGTGGCTCAGCCCGACGACCAGGAGACTCATGCCGGCATCACGGCGGGGACATCCCCGTCCGGTCCTTTCCCTGCCTCCTTGGGAGCCAGCGGCACGGCCCCGGTCTCACCCGCGGCCTCCTCACCGGCCTTGCGCTGCTCGTGGAAGGCGAGGATCTGCAGCTCGATCGAGAGATCCACCTTGCGTACGTCGACACCGTCCGGCACGGAGAGAACGGTGGGCGCGAAGTTCAGGATGGACGTGACACCCGCGGCGACGAGCCGGTCACAGACCGGCTGCGCGGCACCGGCGGGAGTGGCGATCACACCGATCGACACCCCGTTGTCCTCGACGATCTTCTCCAGGTCGTCCGAGTGCTGGACCGGCATCCCCGCGACCGGCTTCCCCGCCATCGCCGGATCGGCGTCGATCAGCGCCGCGACCCGGAATCCACGGGACGCGAACCCGCCGTAGTTGGCCAGCGCCGCGCCGAGGTTACCGATACCGACGATCACGACCGGCCAGTCCTGGGTCAGCCCCAGCTCACGCGAGATCTGGTAGACGAGATACTCGACGTCGTAGCCGACCCCCCGCGTCCCGTAGGAACCCAGGTACGAGAAGTCCTTGCGCAGCTTCGCGGAGTTGACCCCGGCCGCGGCCGCCAGTTCCTCGGATGAAACGGTGGGTACCGAGCGCTCCGACAACGCGGTCAGGGCACGGAGGTACAGCGGAAGCCTGGCGACGGTGGCCTCGGGAATCCCTCGGCTACGGGTCGCCGGTCGGTGAGTTCGGCCAGTTGCCACGGTGCTCCTGCGGGTAGAGCGGGGCTGCGGGCGGTCATGCGTCCCCAGACCGCCCCGTCGACAGCAGGCTATGTCTTTGTGAACGCGTGCACAAAGATGGTGTCCGATTTGCCCGGCCAACGTGACCGGGGTCACGCACACGCGACGCACGCGCACGGAACCGGCACACGCGTGCCTTCGTTCCTCACCAGACGCCTTGCTAGACGGGGGCAAAACAGCACACTCTCCTCACGACATCCCGCCCCCGAGACCAACCAGCCCATCGATCCTAAGCGACTTTTGGGACCACTTGGACTGGTCGGTCAGGTCACATCTGGGTCATGACTGTGCGACGACCGTGCGACAGAGATACGACACGAATACGCCAGAGCTTCGCTCGAGCTGTGTCGGAGCCACGCCAGGGCCACGCCAGGGCTACGTCAGGGCTTTGCGAAGACGGTCCTCGTTCACGCGCCAGAAGGTGTGCTGCGCGCCGTCCACCAGCACCACCGGGATCTGCTCCCAGTACTGCCGGTGCAGTTCCTCGTCCTGGGTGATGTCCTTCTTCTCCCAGGGCACCCCGAGCTCACCGCACACCTTCTCGATCACCACCTGCGCGTCATCGCACAGATGACACCCCGGCTTCCCGATCAACGTGACGAGCCGCTCACGAGGACTCCTCGACGCCCTCGACGCCCGCCGAAACATGGCACTCATGCCGGCCATTGTCGCCCACCTGTCACCCACCCGTTCCGCACGCGGACGCGCCGGTTGGATCACTTCTTTAACGACACGGTCGTGGAGAGTTCACAGCCTGCAAACCTCTCGACTCCGGAAGTACCGAACAGACTGGCTATGCTCACGACATGGCCGCTCTCGGATGGCTCACTCCCCGTAGGCGCTCCGCCACGGCGCGGAGCGTTTTGGCAGGCGAGGCCTCGGCGGAGGCAGCGCGCAAGTCCTCCCAGGAGTTGGAGGACGTCGCCCCCGCGCCCGACACCGCTGCCCAGGAACCGGAGTTCCCGGTCCTCGGCGACGACAAGGCCGCGGCGTTCTTCGACCTCGACAACACCGTCATGCAGGGCGCCTCCCTGTTCCACTTCGGCCGGGGCCTGTACAAGCGGAAGTTCTTCGAGACGCGCGACCTCGCCCGATTCGCCTGGCAGCAGGCCTGGTTCAGGCTGGCGGGGTCCGAGGACCCCGAGCACATGCAGGACGCCCAGAACTCCGCGCTCTCCATCGTCAAGGGCCACCGCGTCGCCGAACTGACGATCATCGGCGAGGAGATCTACGACGAGTACATGGCCGAGCGCATCTGGCCGGGCACCCGGGCCCTCGCCCAGGCCCACCTGGACGCCGGCCAGAAGGTCTGGCTGGTCACCGCGGCCCCCGTCGAGATCGCCCAGGTGATCGCCCGCCGCCTGGGCCTGACCGGCGCCCTGGGGACGGTGGCCGAGTCCGTCGACGGCGTCTACACCGGCAAGCTGGTCGGCGAGCCCCTCCACGGCCCCGCGAAGGCGGAGGCGGTGCGCGCCCTGGCCGCGGCGGAGAGCCTGGACCTCTCCCGCTGCGCCGCGTACAGCGACTCCCACAACGACATCCCCATGCTCTCCCTCGTCGGGCACCCGTACGCCATCAACCCCGACACCAAACTCCGCAAGCACGCCCGAGAGATGGACTGGCGGCTCCGCGACTACCGCACCGCCCGCAAGGCCGCCAAGGTAGGCCTCCCCGCGGCAGCAGGCGTAGGCGCGGTGGCCGGCGGCACAGTAGCGGCGATCGCGTTGCACCGCCGCCGCCGCTGACTCTTTCAGGGGCGGCGGGGCTGTGACATATGCGGCCCCGCCACGGGGCGCGACCAGCCACAATCAACCCGCACCCGCCAACGAACCCCCACCCCCGAGCCATCAGGCGCGGGGGATTCCGGCTGTCATACCCCAGCTCACCCCCCGCCAGACCACTCCGTCCGCGCCTCGGCCACAACACGCCCCGGACCCAGACGGAACGTGAACCCAATCGATCAACAACCGATCACTCAGCGGCACTTGGACAGCCGTCAATCGGTAACAGAAGCGACGTAATCGATGATTTGAGCAACTGGGTGTAGCAGTGCCTGCACGAAGCGTTATTCTCCTCAGACGCAAACCGGTACCCCTCCGTCGCTACGACGGGTGAATGGTCCCGTACTGCACGTGATGGAAGCTCTGCCTCTGGGAGTCCCGTGTACCCACACGTCGGGGTTGACGCCTCGGGCCTGGCTACGCTGCGCGCAGCAGTCAACGAACTGTTGTGCGGCTTCGTCCCCACCGCGTACGCCGTCCCCGCCCTCGCCTCCGCCACCGCGCCCGCAGGCCCGTGCTACGCACTGGCCGACGGCATCGAACAGGGGTCGGCGCGCAGCGCCGTCGTTGGGGGGCGGAGGTCGGGTGACGGGCGGGAGGTGGGCAGACGAGGCCGTTCGGGATCCACCGCCACCACCACCCGCCGCCCTGCCGCCGACAGCGACAGCGCGCGCATGATGGACCTCGTCGAACGCGCCCAGTCCGGCGAGGCCGAAGCGTTCGGCCGTCTGTACGACCAGTACAGCGACACCGTCTACCGCTACATCTACTACCGCGTCGGCGGCAAGGCGACCGCCGAGGACCTCACCAGTGAGACGTTCCTGCGCGCCCTGCGCCGCATCGGCACCTTCACCTGGCAGGGCCGCGACTTCGGCGCCTGGCTGGTCACCATCGCCCGCAACCTGGTGGCCGACCACTTCAAGTCCAGCCGCTTCCGCCTCGAGGTCACCACCGGCGAGATGCTCGACGCCAACGAGGTCGAGCGCTCCCCCGAGGACTCCGTCCTGGAGTCCCTCTCCAACGCCGCGCTCCTGGAGGCCGTACGCCGCCTCAACCCCCAGCAGCAGGAGTGCGTCACCCTCCGCTTCCTCCAGGGCCTCTCCGTTGCCGAGACCGCCCGCGTCATGGGCAAGAACGAGGGCGCGATCAAGACCCTCCAATACCGCGCGGTCCGCACCCTCGCCCGCCTCCTGCCGGACGACGCCCGCTGAGCCACACCCGACGGCACCGGGCCGCATCCGCCGAGCACGCCAAGCACGCACGCTCCGCGACACCCAACTCACCCTGCGTCGAAGTCCGTTGACTTCCCCGCACGATCATCCGCCGTCCGTAACCCAAGTGCCGCGCCGCTCGTTGTGCGGGATACAGGCTCCCTGTGGTCACACTTGACCGACACCGATCACTCGATCGTGTGGATCGGCCCAAGGCGTGCAACCCTCAGGACCCCCTGGGGAGTCGACCGTCATGACGAGAGGAGGTGCCGCCAGTGATCGCAAACGTATCGGCACACCGGCGGGCGAACGCCTTCGCCCAGGCCCTGGAGGAGCTGTCCGACCGGGCCACGGCGGCCGAGCAGCCCGAAGAACCGGCACCGGCCCCGGCGGCGGAACAGACCGAGCAGGGCCGCCTGTTGACCCTGGCGACCGGTCTCGGCGAGCTGCCCAAGCCAGTGCTCGACCCCGAGGTCAAGGTCGTCCATCGCGCCCAACTGGTGGCCGCGATGGAAGCCATGCTGCGGGACGGCACGGTGCCGGGAGGCGAGGCGGCGGACCCTTCGGTGCCGGAGCAGCGAGCGGGCAAGGCACGGGGCGCCCACCGGGCAAGCCCGCTGGGCAAGCTGCGACCACGTTCACGACTGACGAAGGGCCTCGCCGCGGGCGGGCTCAGCGTCGGTGTGGCCGCGGGAGCCTTCGGCGGGGTGGCCGCCGCCAGCTCGGACGCCCTGCCCGGTGACTCGCTCTACGGCCTCAAGCGCGGCATCGAGGACGTGAAGCTCACCCTGGCCGACGAGAGCGACGACCGCGGCCGGCTCTACCTGGACCAGGCGTCCACCCGGCTCAGCGAGGCCCGCAGACTGATGGAGCGCGACCGCGGCGGACAGCTCGACCACGAATCCGTCGGCGAGGTCCGCCGCGCCCTCACCGGCATGCGGCACGACGCCTCCGAGGGCCACCGCCTGCTGCACGAGGCCTTCCAGCGCGACCCCGACTCCCTGGGCCCCATCCAGGCTCTCTCGGCCTTCTCTCAGTCCCACCGGGAGGCGTGGGGCGCACTGCGCGACCGGCTGCCCGTGCAGCTCGGGGACGTCAGTCAGCAGGTCTCCTCGGTCTTCGACGCCATAGACGAAGAGGTCGCCCCGCACCAGTCGCTGCTGCCGCAGCCCCCCGCCCAGGGCGGCGACGGCAGGCAGCGCTCCACGGACTCCGGCGCCCCCGGCTCCACGGACCCCGGTCGGCCGGCCCCCACCAACCCCGGCGGCTCCACCGACGGCACCCAGGACAGCAGCGGCAACCCCAAGCCGTCCACCTCCGACAGCACAGCCGAAGGCCTCGTCGGCGGCACCACCGGCGACCTCCTGAACCCGCCTCTGGACGCCCCCGGCACCGTCTCCCCGTCCACCGACAAGAGCACCCCGACCACAGAACCCGACGTCACTCTCCCGCCCCTCCTCCCGGGCCTCGTCCCGAGCCTGGACATCGACGGCGAGAACACGAACTAGCCCGCTACGACGGTGGGGGCGCCCTTCTCGAAGAAGGGCGCCCCCACTCTGCACAGCTGCGGGCAATCGTGCCGCTGGGGCCCACCCTCAGAAAAACACCGACCGCCGCTGCACCAGCAACTTGTACAACGTGTGCTGAATCTGCTCCCGCACCTGATCCGTCAGGTTGAACATCAGCATCGGATCCTCGGCAGCCTCCGGCGGATACCCATCCGTAGGAATCGGCTCCCCGAACTGAATCGTCCACTTCGTCGGCAACGGCACCGCCCCCAACGGCCCGAGCCACGGAAACGTAGGCGTGATCGGGAAGTACGGAAAGCCCAGCAGCCGCGCAAGCGTCTTGGAGTTCCCGATCATCGGGTAGATCTCCTCCGCCCCCACGATCGAGCACGGAATGATCGGCGTACCAGCCCGCAACGCGGTCGAGACGAACCCACCCCGCCCGAACCGCTGCAGCTTGTACCGGTCCCCGAACGGCTTACCCAGCCCCTTGAACCCCTCCGGCATCACCCCGACGAGCTCACCCTGCTGCAACAACCGCGAGGCGTCCTCCGCGCACGCGAGGGTGTGCCCGAGCTTGCGGGCCAGTTCATTGACCACCGGCAGCATGAAGACCAGGTCCGCCGCGAGCAGCCGCAGATGGCGCCCGGCCGGATGGTTGTCGTGCACGGCGACCTGCATCATCAGGCCGTCCATCGGCAGCGTCCCGGAGTGATTGGCGACGATCAGCGCGCCACCGTCCGTCGGGATGTTCTCGATGCCCTTCACCTCGACACGGAAGTACTTCTCGTACACCGGCCGCAGCAGGGACATCAGGACCTGGTCGGTCAACTCCTCGTCGTAGCCGAAGTCGTCGACCTCGTAATCACCCGTGAGCCGCTTACGCAGGAAGGCGAGACCGCCCGCGATCCGTCGTTCGAGACTGCTGCCGTTCTGCGCCTCGGCGGCCTCCTGGGGCGGCTCCGGCTTCTCCCGTGTCACAGGGACATCATCGGCGCTGGCCGGCCGTCCGGGGAGAGGCTGGACCTCACCGGTCTCACGACCCTCACGGCCCCCATGGACGTCGCGGACGACCGCGGGCTCGCCCTTGCGCCGGCTCCCCGTGCCCCGGCGGCGCGACGGGCGCTGCGTGGCACCCCCGCGCGTCCGGTCGTCGTCGAACGGAATGACCTTGGCATCAGCCATCGTTGATGCGCTCCTCAGTTGGCGCTCTGCTTCGGGGGGTGGCCACCGCCCGGTACGGGCAGGGCGGGCAGGGGCAGTGCGGCGATCCGGTCGATGGCCCCCGCGAGGGCCTCGGGGGGCAGCAGGCCGGGCCCGCGGCTGCGCGCGAAGTCCGCGAAGGTCTCCGCGGTCGTGTACTTGGCCCGGTAGCCCAGCGTCTCGCGCATCTGGTTCGTCGACACGACCCGGCCGTGGGTCAGCAGCCGCAGCTGCTCCGGCGAGAAGTCCGAGACGCCGAGCGTACGGACCATCGAACCGACCCAGCTGACCGCCGGCATCAGCAGCGGCACGGTCGGCCGGCCCAGCCGCCGCGCGCACTGCGAGAGCAGCAGGACGCCGTCGCCGGCGATGTTGAACGTGCCGCTGTTGAGCGTGCCGCGCTCCGGCTCGTGCGAGGCGATCCGCAGCACCTCGATCACATCGTCCTCGTGCACGAACTGCAGCCGCGGGTCATAGCCCAGCACGGTCGGCAGCACCGGCAGCGAGAAGTACGAGGCGAGCGGCGAATCGGCGCTCGGCCCGAGAATGTTCGCGAACCGCAGCACACACACGGCCACGTCGGGCCGACGCCGCGCGAAGCCCCGCACATAGCCCTCGACCTCGACGGTGTCCTTGGCGAAGCCGCCGCTGGGCAGCGACTTGGGCGGCGTGGTCTCGGTGAACACGGCCGGGTCACGCGGCGCGGACCCGTACACGTTCGTGCTGGACTTCACGACCAGCCGCTTGACCGACGGGGACTTCTGGCAGGCACCGAGCAGCTGCATGGTGCCGATGACGTTGGTCTCCTTCAGCGTGGCCCGGCCGCCGCTGCCCAACGGGGTACCCGTGACGTCCATGTGCACCACGGTGTCGACGTTGTGCTCGGCCAGCACTCGGGCTATGGCCGGGTGCCGGATATCGGCCTGCACGAAGTCCGCGCCGCCCAGATGGTGCCCCGGGGGCACCGCGTCGACGGCGATGACCCGCTCGACCTCCGGGTCACGCTGGATCCGCCGGACGAACCGGCCCCCCAGCTGACGGGCCACCCCGGTCACGAGCACGACCTTCCCCAAGACAGCGCCTTCCTTCCCGACATCGGCACCCGTAGGCGTCACTCTGCTCGTACTCTGCCGCGTTCCCCGTGTACGGCCACGTTAGCGGGTCGGTGTTGCGCTGTGATGCCCACGACCGCGCCAACGACCGGCAAAAACATGTGACCCCCCACCGCTTTTCGGTGGGGGGTCACAGCAACGCGCTCTCAACAGCTTTCGCGCAAGCGTGCAAGGCATACGACCCCCGTACGAAACGAGGGCCGGCCTGGGCCCCTTTTCAGGGCCCGGACCGCCTTACTTCTTGTTGCGACGCTGAACGCGGGTGCGCTTGAGCAGCTTGCGGTGCTTCTTCTTCGCCATCCGCTTGCGCCGCTTCTTGATAACAGAGCCCACGACTACCCTCGCTCACTTCTCATCACTCGGTGTTTGGGCGCCATGGGCCCATACGACCTACGAGGGGCCAGCCTACCCGCCCGAGCGCTGAGGTCGTAATCGAGGGTGAACCGGAGGTTTCCCGGAGGCCCGCAGGACCTCCGGGAGCCCTCCGGCCCCGATGACCGTCAGGCCGTCTCCACCCCCACATAGCTCTCGCGGAGGTACTCGTGAACCGCTTGCTCCGGCACCCGGAAGGACCTGCCCACCCGGATCGCCGGCAGATGACCGCTGTGCACCAACCGGTACACGGTCATCTTCGACACTCGCATCACCGAGGCGACTTCCGCCACGGTCAGGAACTGAACCTCGTTCAGAGGCCTCTCGCCAGCTGCAGCCATGACACACCTGAACCTTCCGCACTCGACGGCCACCGGCTTCCCCTTCCGGTGACTCTTCGTCGCTGCGTGCTCACTCCCCAATGTAGGGGCGGGTGATGCGAGTGGGGAAGAGGGGATGCCATCGACGGCCTACTGTGACAGACACGCCCGATTGAGTACGTAGCGGGTCAGCGGTCGGTAGTAACCAGACCGCACACCGTCATCAAGTGGAACGGCGACGGACACCCGCCCCTCCGCCTCCCCCACGAAGAGCGCGGGATCGTCCGTATCCGCGAGCCCGATCGCCTCGAACCCCAGCTGACCTGCTCCGCAGACCCATCCATGGTCCCCGACCACGAGTTCCGGGAGCGGCCCGCCACCGTCCGCCGCGGCCGCCAGAACCGTCCGAACCGGGAGGGGCGAATGCGTGTGCACGCCGGTCGCACAACCCGGGCGCAACGCGGGCGCCTCGCGTACGACGGCGACTCCTCGTACGTAGCCAAGGTTGTACGTGCGTAGACCGAACCGGGTCGTTATGTCGACACGTCTACCCATCGCAGGGGTGAGAACCTCACATCCCGCCGCCGACAACGCGTCCGCCAACGCACCGTAGAAGCCGATCAGACGGTGCGGATGCCCCGTCCCGAAGAGCACCGGCCCACCACTGTGAGCGACCGCCCCCAGCCGCTCCGCGAACCGGTCCAGCGCCGCCAGGGTCCGCCCCGGATCAATCACATCCTGCCCGGATGTACACCCTGGATCGGCCGAAACCCCACACCTCTCGGCCATCAATCCGAGCACATCCCGCTGCCGCCAGGCCAACTCCGGATCAAGCCCGATCAAAAACCGAGGATCCCGAGCCGCGAACAGCCGATAACTCCGCAGACTCGACTCACGCGAGGTGGCGACCCTCCCAGCCAACCCGACACCCACAAGATGCGCCCGCAGCCCCCCGACACTCACCACACCCCCGATGCTGACGCATCAGCCTCACCGAGACCGCCGAAACCCCCGCCCGAACCACACAGTCGGCGTAACGACCACCGCGACCCCATCAGGGGCGCGGGGCTCTATCGATGTGCGGCTCCGCCACGCGGGGTCAAAGGGGCACAGCCCCTTGAGGATGGGACGGGTAGGCGCGGCGGGGGCGAATACCCCTACGGCAACAGCCCCCGCAATGGAAACACAGCCTTACGCGCAGCCACCACCGCCTGGTCCAACCGATCCGCAGGGTCGTACCCCGCCTCCCAGGAGGCCCACCCCACAGGCCACCGCCCATCAGTCATCCGAGCCGGCGCCAACTGCCGCGTACGAGCAAAGACCTCCTGCCGCCACCCCTCAGGAATCACGCTCTCCGGCGCGATCTCCCGCCCCGCCACAATCCCCACCAGATGGGTCCACGACCGCGGCACCACATCCACGACCGCGTACCCACCCCCACCGAGTGCGACCCACCGCCCCTCGGAATGCTCATGCGCCAACTCATGGAGAGCCACCTGCACCGCCCGCTGCGCGTCCAACGACACCGCCAGATGCGCCAACGGATCCTCGAAGTGCGTATCGGCCCCATGCTGAGTCACGAGCACCTGCGGCCGAAACTCGGCAAGCACCTCCGGCACCACCGCATGAAACGCCCGCAACCACCCCGCGTCCCCGGTCCCCGCCGGCAACGCCACATTCACGGCCGACCCCTCCGCACCCGGCGAGGCCCCCGTCTCCTCCGGCCACCCCGTCTGCGGAAACAACGTCCGAGGATGCTCGTGCATCGAGATCGTCAGCACCCGCGGATCCTCCCAGAACGCCGCCTGCACCCCGTCCCCGTGATGCACATCGACATCCACATACGCGACCCGCTCGGCCCCCAACTCCAGCAACCGGGCGATGGCCAGCGAGGCATCGTTGTAGATACAGAACCCCGACGCACCGCCCGGCATCGCATGATGCAGCCCACCCGCGAAGTTCACCGCGTGCAGTGCGTCCCCCCGCCACACGGCCTCAGCCGCCCCCACCGACTGCCCGGCGATCAACGCGGACACCTCATGCATCCCGGCGAAGGCGGGATCGTCGACGGTCCCCAACCCATACCCCTGGTCCGCACTCCCAGGATCCGCGGACGCCGCCTTGACCGCCGCCACATAGTCCTCACGGTGCACGAGCCGCAGGGTCGACTCCCCCGCTGGCTTCGCCGAGACGACATCCATCTCCCGGTCGAGCCCGAAGGCACTCACCAGACTCCGGGTCAACGACAGCCGGACCGGATCCATCGGATGGTCCGGACCGAAGTCATAGCCCGTTACTGCCTCGTCCCACATCAGCTGTGCGCGGCCGCTCATGCCCGCCACCGTATCGGTCCGGTTGAGTCTCGAACGAGCGGGCGTACACCAATGTCACCAGCACCAACACCATCGGCACGAGCATCGCCCCGCGATAACTGAAGAGGTCCCCCAACGCCCCCACCAACGCAGAACCGATCAAGAACCCGACATAGTTGAAGATATTCAAGCGAGCGACAACCGCATCCGAAGCCCCGGGGAACAGCCGTCCCGCAGCCGCGAACGTCTGCGGGACGAGCACACACAACCCGAGCCCCAGCAGAGTGAACCCGAGCATCCCCACCCAAGCCCCCGGCGCCCCCGCCACCACGGCGAACCCGGCCGCCGCCACCAGCGCCCCGGCCCGTACGACGGCCACGGCCCCGAACTTCCGGACCCCGAAGTCCCCGATGGACCGCCCGAGCAACGTGGTGACCATGTAGACGTTGTAGGGCACGGTAGCCAGCTCCGCGCTGCTCCCCAGCACATCCTTCAGATACTTCGCACTCCAGTTGGAGACCGTCGAGTCCCCGATGTACGCGAAGCACATCACCAGACAGAGCGGCAGCAGCATCTTGAAGGCGATGGTCCCACCGGCGGCCCCCGCGACAGCGGTGTCCGGCTCCTTCTCGGTGGGCCGCCCGTCGACGTACCACCGGCTCCCCACGAACGCGGCCGGCAGCAGCACGGCCACCACGGGCAGATACGACACGAGCAGCGTCAGGTCCCAGTGCTCCCCGACCCACGCCAGCGAGGCCCCGACCATCCCGCCCAGGCTGAACACGGCATGAAAGCCGAGCATGATGCTCCGCCCGTACGTCCGCTGCAGGCTCACCCCGAGCATGTTCATCGACGCGTCGAGCGACCCGACCGCCAGCCCGAAGACCGCCAGCGAGACACCCAGTTCGACCATGTGCGAGCCGGCCCCCACTCCGAGCAGCGCCAGGAGCACGACGGGCTGGGTCCACCGCAGCACCCGGCTCGGCGGCACCTTCTTCACCAGGTGCTCGGTGCAGACGCTGCCGACCCCGGCGAGGACCGGCACGGCAGCGAGGAATGCGGGCAGCAGTGCGTCGGAGACCCCGTACCGGTCCTGAATGGCCGGAATCAGCGTCACGAGCAGCGCGAAGGCAACACCCTGAGCGAAGAAGCTGAACGCCAACGCGGCCCGACCGCGCCGCAGCACATCTGTCATGGCGGAACAGTAGGGGTCACGCCCTCTTCGCGGGTAGGGGAAGCTGAAGATTGCTCAACTCATCAGGCTGACCAGGGCTCGCATGTCCCCGAAGAGCCCGTTGGCCCCGCCCAGCTTCGCCGCCGGGGTCATGGCCGTGAACCCGTACACATCCATGCCGGCCGCCACCGCCGCCCGTACCCCCAACGGGCTGTCCTCGACGACCACACACCGCTCTGCGGCCACCCCCATCCGCTCCGCCGCGTGCAGGAACAGATCCGGCGCCGGCTTCCCCCGCCCCACATCCTGCGAACTGAAGACCCGCTCGTCCCCGAACCACCGGTCAAGCCCGGTCTTCCGATGCCCCACCCGGATCCGCTCATGACTCCCGGAGGACGCCACGCAGTACGGCACGCCGTCCGCGACCAGCTTCTCCAACACATCTCCGACCCCGGTGACCGCCTCCAACTCCCGCTCGAACGCGGCGAACACCCGCCCATGAAAGACCTCGTCGAAGTCGTCCGGCAACCGCTCCCCCGTCCGTTCCAGAATCAGCTCGTGGATCCGGTGCATCGCCGACCCCATGTAATCCCGAATGGACTCCTCGTACGAGGTCGGGTGCCCGAGCTCGGTCAGGTAGGCCGCCAGAAGCCGATTGGAGATGGGCTCACTGTCGACGAGTACACCGTCGTTGTCGAAGATCACGAGTTCATAGCGCATGCCTAGGACCCTAAACGCACACCCCTAAATGCAAAAAGCCCCCGCCGGTTTCCCGGCAGGGGCTTTCGCAATATTTGTTCGGCGGTGTCCTACTCTCCCACAGGGTCCCCCCTGCAGTACCATCGGCGCTGTAAGGCTTAGCTTCGGTGGTGTTGTCCCAGTCGACGACCGCGCTGCCGGAGAACACCATCTCCTCGTCGTCGTGCGACAGGGCGAGCGGCAACTCCTGCCAGCGCACGAGGTCCTTGCTCACCGCGTGCCCCCAGGACATGTCGCCCCAGGAGTTGCCGTTCGGGTTGTACTGGTGGAAGAGGTGGTACTCGCCCTTGTAGTAGACGAGGCCGTTGGGGTCGTTCATCCAGTTCTTCTGCGGAGTGAAGTGGAACTGGGGTCGGTAGGTCTCGGTGTACGGCGGGGTGTCGGCCGCGACCGCCGTCTGAGGGCCGAGGGGGGCTGCGGACAGGGCGCAGACGGTCGCCACCGCCGCCATCATCCGTATACGGGCGTGCCGGGATACGCGTACAGAGCTCATGTGTCTCCTAGTCCCGCGGCTCGTCGGCGCAGCGCTGACTGCGGCCCCGGCGCGGACGGACCGAAAAGTGACACCCCAGCGGCGTCGACGTCCACGCAGCCGACTGGGGTGTCAACGACGACTTGTGTCATCGATGACAGCGAGTGCCCGATTATGAAGCGCAATCCGGCCAGTGCGTCAACGGTGCGGGCGTGATTGCTCCGGTACGGGCCTGCGGTCCGTCGGGCATCGTCGGAGGTCGCGAACCGCACCAACAAGTTCGGCCATGACGGGTTGGGGTCGGCAAACGCGCAGGTCAGAGTGGTGACTTGGGTGGCAACCGGCAGGCCTCCGCGGCGTCGTGCGAGACCGAGATCGGCCGCGTCAACGAGTTGTTTCCGGGGTGTTGACCGGTAGGGCCTCGCGGTGCTTCACTTCCGGGACCGGTACCGAAACCGGTTCCGGGACCGATACCGGTACCGGTTGCACGGGTCTCTGTAGGATCAGGCCCTTCGGTGCGGGAGGAAGTCTTCCGCCTCTGCAGGAAGAGAGGGGAGGTGACATGGGAGTCACTATCGCCGACGTGGCCTCGCGGGCCGGGGTCAGCAAGACGACGGTCTCGCGGGTGCTGAACGGCAAGGGCGAGATCAGCGAGGACACCGTCTCGAAGGTCCGCAAGGCGATCTCGGAGCTCGGCTATGTGCCGAGCGCTGGGGCCGTGGGGCTGGCACGCGGCACGACCCAGATGATCGGGATGCTGGTCCCTGACCTGGCCTGGGCCTGGGCCGGCATAGTGCAGGCGGTCGTCGAAACGCTGGAGGCCGAGGGCTTCGGGCTGCGGATGCTGACCTGGAACCGCGGTGAGGAGTCACTGCGCAGGCTGGGCCTGCAGGTCGCTGCCAAGTCGTTCGACGGGCTGCTGGTGATAGAGCCCGAGGGGGCCCTGGGGTCCATCACGGAACTGCACGAGGCCGGACTGCCGGTGGTGCTGATAGACGACCGCTTCCAGCGGCCGGGATTCCCCTACGTGGCCACCACCAACCGGGAGGGCGGTGAGCAGGCGGCGCGCCACCTGCTGGACATCGGCCGCCGTCGCCCTCTGGTGGTGACCGGTCCTGATGAGTACGGGTGCACGCAGGAACGGCTGGGCGGCTTCGTCGACGCGTATGCGCAGGCTGGGATCGAACTCGACCCGCGCAGAATCATCTGCGGCGACTTCCTGTTCGACGACGGCCGGAGCGCGGTGGCGCAAGCTCTCGCGGACGGCGTGGAGTTCGACGCGGTCTTCGGGCACAACGACCCCTTGGCAGCCGGTGTGATCGCGGCCCTGCATGAGGCCGGCCTCAAGATTCCGCGGGATGTCGCCGTGGTGGGGTTCGATGACGTCGAGGTGGCGTCGTACACCTATCCGGCGCTGACCACCATCCGACAGCCGATGCGGGAAATGGGTGAGGCGGCGGCTCGTCTGCTGCTCGACCACGTGCGCAGATCGCCGGAGGCCGCTCCCTCGCGCATCGTTCCCACCAGCCTCGTGGTCCGTGGCTCGACGTTAGAGCCGAGCTCGAACTGACGCGACGTCATCGCGATGCGTAAGTGATGGCGCCTCGCGGCCGGGCGGTGCGTTGCCGGTGACGCACCGCCCCCGTCTCCTTGAAACCTCTCTTCTTGAAACCCAGGCGACCCTCTTCGGCCTCGCCTTCCTGACAACATCCGGCGGCTGCGCCTGCGTTCACGCGGCACCGCCCACCTGCACTTTCCGCCCGCGCGTTTCCCGATCCGGGACACCGAAGGGGCGCCTGGCACATCCCGCCCGGCCGCTACCCACTCCGCGTCGGACGCTCCCACCGCGACCCGCGAGGGACCGCCGCCGCTGTCACCACAGACGCTGCCCACTCGTGGGCCGGCCTATCCGGGCGCCCGCCCCTTCCTACCCTTCGCCCCCCCGCGCCTGTCTCGCTCAACGGCAAGGAGCCGCATCATGCGTATCACTACCCGTCACGCTGTCAGAACCGTCCAGACCCTGTGCGTCACTGTCTCGGCAGCCCTCGTGGCCACCGGCTGCGGCCGGAGCGAGGATTCCGGCCCCGGCAACGACGCGCCCGCCAAGATCGGCGCGGGCAAGGCCAAGGGGACGGTGGTCATGTGGTCCCTGGGTGACCCCGACGAGGACCTGAAGGAGCTGGCCAAGAAGTTCGAGCAGGAGAACCCGGACGCAGACGTCAAGATCACCGCGGTCCCGTGGGACGGCGCCCACGACAAGCTGACCACCGCGATAGCCGGCGGAAACACACCGGACATGTCCATGGTGGGCAGCACTTGGATGGCCGAGATGGCCGCCTTGAAGGGCTTCCAGGCCACCCCGACGTCGATCAAGTCCTCGGACTTCTACCCCGGCCAGTGGGACACCACCAAGTACAAGAACACCGCCTACGGCATCCCGTTCATCGCCGACACCCAAGCGGTCTACTACCGGACCGATCTCACGGCGAAGGCCGGTATCAAGGGCGCCCTGGCCGGCGACTGGGACGGATACCTGAAGGACCTCAAGGCCATCCAGGCCACCGCGGGCAAGGAGAACCCCAAGCTGCGCCACGCCAGCGGGCTGGTGATGGGCTTTAACTCCTGGATCTTCTGGCTGCCGATGGTCTGGCAGCAGGGCAGTGACATCTACGACGCCAAGTCCGGGAAGTTCTCCTTCGACACGCCCGAGGTCGCCAAGGCGCTGGAGAACTACGCGAACGTTCCGAAGCAGGGCCTGGCGCCGACGGACAGGGCGGACAACGTGCAGAGCTTCCAGGACGGGCTGACCGCCGTCTACCAGGAGGGCGCGTGGGCCGGCGGCACCTTCCACAAGGACTCCCCGCAACTGGACGGTAAGTGGAAGACCATGCCGATGCCGTACACCAAGCAGCCCGCCGGGTTCGCCGGCGGCACCGACCTGGCGGTGTTCAAGGAGGCCAAGAACCCCGACGCGGCATGGAAGTTCGCCCAGTTCCTGACCGAGCCCGCCAACCTCGCGGCCTATTCCAAGGCCACCGGCAGCCTGCCTCCTTCGCCCCAGGCGTGGACGGAGGGGAAGCTGACCGAGGACGAGAACTTGAAGGCGTTCGCCGAGCAGCTCGAGGTCAGCAAGGCGCCGCCCGCCATCACGACCTGGCAGCAGATCGCCGACACCATCGACTCCGAACTGGAGAAGCTGACCCTCGGTAAGGCCACCGTCGCCGAGGTGCAGAAGACGCTGCAGTCCAAGGCCACCAGCATCGGCACCGGCCGCTGAGCGCCGCCGCGTGAGTACCCCTCGTACGGACAACCCTCGTACGGACGGATGACATCCATGTCCACGAAAACGCTCCCCGAGCGGGGCGACACCCACGAGCAGGGCACCGCAGGGTCGGAACGGAGTGCCGATCGCCGACACTCCGGGCTCCGGAGCACGGCACGCGGCAGGCAGGCCCGGGCCGCCTGGGTCCTCGCCGCCCCGTTCCTCGCGCTGTTCTTGGCCTTCATGCTGCTGCCGGTGGTGTGGTCGCTGCTGATGGGCCTGACCGACACCAAGAGCGCGGACCTGCGCACACCGCTGAACGTGTCGTTCGTCGGCTTCGACAACTACATACGCCTCTTTGAGGACCCGCAGTTCTTCACGGCTCTGCGCAACACGGCCGTGTTCGTCCTGGTGGCCCTGCCCCTGACCCTGGCCGCCGGGCTCGCGGCGGCGGTTGCCCTCGACCGGGGCATCCGCCGCTTCCGGGCCGTCTTCCGGGTCGGCTTCTACCTGCCGGTGATCACCAGCATCGTGGCCGTCGCCGTGGTGTGGAAGACGCTCCTGGAGCCTCGCGCGGGACTGGCGAACCTCGTCCTGGGCTGGTTCGGGATCGACGGTCCGGCCTGGCTGGCGGACACCCGCTTCGCCCTGCCCGTCATGATCGTGATGGCGGTGTGGCGCAACATCGGCACGGTCATGATCATCATGCTGGCGGGTCTGCAGTCCGTACCCCAGTCCCTGATGGAGGCGGCCGAACTCGACGGCGCCGGGCCCTGGCAGCGGTTCTGGCGGGTCACCTTCCCGCTCCTGCGGCCGGCCCTGCTGCTGACCGCTGTGACCACCGGCATCGGCTATCTGCAGTTCTTCGACGAGCCGTTCGTGATGACCGATGGCGGACCGCTGGACTCCACCCTGTCGGCGACGTTGTACGCCTACAAACAGTTCGGCAACGGCAACTACGAGATGGCGTCGGCCGCCGGCTACGTCATCTTCGTCCTCATCGTCGCGCTGACCGTGCTGCAGTTCCGCGTGCTGCGAGACAAGGACTGATGCCTCATGAGCACCCTCTCCACTCTCCGAACGCCACAACCGGGCACGAACCGCGCCCTGAGGCGCCGCCGCATCCGCCAGAACTGGGGCCGGCCCTGGCTGTACCTACCGCTCGCCGGCGCCCTGCTGCTGATGATCGCGCCGTTCCTGTGGATGCTGTCCGGGTCGTTCAAGCCCGAGGCCGACATCCGTAGGGTCCCGCCCGTCCTGATACCCACGGTGCCCACGACCGCCAACTACGGCGAGCTGTTCAGCACGCTCGACTTCACGAGCATGTTCGCCAACTCCGTGATCGTGGCCCTCGCTGTGACCGCGGGCAACCTGATCTTCTGCTCGATGCTCGGATACGCCCTGGCCAAGCTGGAGTTCCGCGGGCAGCGCGCCGTTTTCCTGTTGGTCATGGGGACGCTCATGATCCCCGGCCTGGTCACCTTCGTACCGCTGTACGTGCTGGTGGCCAACATGCGGCTGACCGGCTCCCTGCTCGGGCTGATCCTGCCGTTCCTGGCCACGCCCTTCGGGGTGTTCCTGATGCGGCAGTTCATCTCCACCCTGCCCGATGAACTGATCGACGCCGCCCGCGTCGACGGCTGCCGCGAACTGGCCATCTTCGCGAAGATCATCCTGCCGCTGACCAAGCCCGCCCTCGCCACCCTCGGGATCATCACCTTCCTCGGCTCCTGGAACAACTTCCTGTGGCCCTTGGTCGTGGCCCAGAACGAGAGCCAGTACACCCTCCCCGTCGGCCTCGCCCTGGCCAGCAGCGGACAGTCCTTCACCCGCTTCGGCATCCTCCTCGCCGGCGCCATGGTCGTCCTGCTGCCGGTGATGATCGTCTTCCTGCTCTTCCAGCGACAGTTCGTGGCGGGCATCGCCACTACCGGCCTGAAGTGACACCCCGGCTCCCGCCCCGCCGCCCCATGCCGTACCGGTCCCGCCCAGAGCGGCGGACGGACGGCACGCGAGCCCCGCCGCGCCGGGCGGCAAGGTTCGCGCGACGAAGCACTCACCGTCGCCCATCAACTCTCTGATCTGTGACGACTCATCTCTTGGAGAACACCGTGGGACAGCCGGTCCACTCTGCCGCGTACCTGGATCCGGAAGCGTCCGTGGAAGCGAGAACCGACGACTTGCTGTCCCGGATGACCCTGCCGGAGAAGGTCGGGCAGCTGCTGATGCTCGACGCACAACACGGGGACCTGGCGGACATCGTGTCGGCCAAGCTGGCCGGGGCAGTCCTGCATGTGTCTCCCGACCTCATGCCGCAGGCCATGGAACTGGCCCGGCGGACACGGCTCGGCATACCGCTGCTGACAGCCGACGACGGCATCCACGGCCACTCGTTCTGGCCGGGGGCGACCATCTTCCCGACCCAGCTGGCCATGGCCTGCACCTGGGACCCCTCCCTGCTCCACCGAGTCGCCCGAGCGGCCGCGACCGAAATCGCGGCGACCGGAATCCACGGGACGTTCTCCCCGGTGCTGTGCATCACCCGGGACCTGCGCTGGGGTCGGATCAACGAGACGTTCGGCGAGGACCCGTTCCTGATCGGTGAACTCGGGGCGGCCATGGTGCGCGGTTACCAGGGCGACGGCCTCAGCGACCCGACAGCCGTGCTGGCGTACGCCAAGCACTTCGCGGGCTACTCCGAAACCCTGGGCGGGCGCGACGCCAGCGAAGCCGATCTCAGCCCCCGCAAGCTGCGCTCGTGGTTCCTGCCCCCCTTCGAGCAGGCGGTACGGGCCGGCTGCCGCGGCTTCATGCTCGGCTACCAGTCCATCGACGGGGTGCCCATCACGGCGCATCAGTGGCTGATCAACGACGTGCTCAAGGGTGAGTGGGGCTTCACCGGGACGCTGGTGACCGACTGGGACAACGTCGGCCGGATGGTCTACGACCAGCGGACCTGCGCCGACTACGCCGAGGCGGCGGCAGTCGCCGTCAACTCCGGGAACGACCTCATCATGGCCACGCCGCAGTTCTTCGAGGGCGCCCAGGAGGCGGTCGCCCGCGGCCTGATCGAAGAGAAGCAGATCGATGACGCGGTACGGCGGGTTCTGCGGCTGAAGTTCGAGCTCGGGCTCTTCGAGGACCCCCGCGCCCCCGACCCCGAGCGGCAGGCGCAGGTGATCGGCTGCCGCGCACACGCCGACCTCAACCTGGAGACGGCCCGTCGCTCCCTGGTGTTGCTGCGCAACGACGGGGTCCTGCCCCTCGAAGGCGGGCTGACCTCGGACGGAATCGGCCGCGCCGCGAGCCGAGGCAAGCAGCGGACGATCGCGGTCATCGGCCCCAATGCCGACAGCCCGCAAGCCATGCTCGGCGACTGGGCGGGCGCCACCGGCCAGGTCCCGTGGATGCCCGACGGACATCCACGCGAGTCGGTGGAGACGGTGCTCGATGGCCTGCGCGCCGTCGCGCCGGCTGACTGGACCATCACGTACGCCCGCGGAGCCGACATCGAAAGCACCGCCTCCAACTCCGAGTGGTCCCTCGGGCCCGACGGCCAACCGCAGCCATCCGTTTTCACCCCCGCCCCGGTCGACCAGGCACAGCTTCGGGAGGCCACCGCCGCCGCGGAGGCCGCCGACTACGCCGTCGTGGTCGTGGGGGACACCATCGCCCTCACCGGCGAGGTGCGCTCCACGGCGACGCTCGACCTCCAGGGAGGCCAGATCGCGCTGCTGGACGCGGTCGCCGCCACCGGCACACCGATGATCGTCGTACTGGCCCAGTCCAAGCCGAGCACCCTCCCGGAGTCGGCACTGAACGCAGCAGCCCTCATCGAGGCGTTCAACCCGGGCATGCGCGGTGGCCGCGCCGTCGCCGAACTGCTTCTCGGACTCACCGAACCCAGCGGCCGGCTCCCGGTCTCCTTCGCACGGCACGTCGGACAGCAACCGGTCTTCTACAACCAGGTGCGAGGCCAGCACGGGAGCCGCTATGCGGATCTCACACAGGACCCCCTGTTCGCGTTCGGCGAGGGTCTCACCTACACCACGGTCACCTACTCCGACCTGGTCGTGCACGACCCGGAGGTCTCCGCCGACGGCACCGTCGACGCCACGGTGCGGCTCACCAACAGCGGCAGCCGCAGGGCCGTGGAAACGGTCCAGGCGTACGTCAGCGACCTGACCACCAGCGTCACCTGGGCCGAGCAGGAGCTGAAGGGCTTCACCCAGGTCGAAATACTTCCCGGCGAAAGCCTGGACGTCCGCATCAGCATCCCCGCCTCCCAGTGCTCACTCGTCACCGCGGACAACCGCCGCGTGGTCGAACCAGGCGAGTTCGCACTCCGCGTCGGCCCCAGCTCACGGCGGGAGCAGCAGCTGAGCGTGGAATTCCGCATCCGGACCTGAAGGCCGCGCACAGGCTTGAAGACCACCGCCCCGTCGGCCCGCCGCCCCGCCAACCAGAGGGCCGGCGGGGCGGTCCCCTGTCATACCGAAAGGCACGCGTGTGTCCACCCCACCCCGCGATCCGCACTTCCCCGTCGCGCACCTGCGCCCGCCCCGCAACTGGATCAACGACCCCAACGGGCTGGTCTTCCACGACGGCCACTACCACGTGTGCTACCAGTACAACCCGCACGGAGCGAACCACGCCAACATGCACTGGGGCCACTTCCGCAGCCCCGACCTGCTGACCTGGGAGCCGCTGCCGATCGCCCTGTCCCCGACCCCCGGTGGCCTGGACGCCGACGGCTGCTTCTCCGGTAACGCCATCTCCGACGGCGAACGGCTGGTCGCCTTCTACTCCGCGCACCGCGAGGACCGCTCGTTCCAGCACCAGCCGGTCACCCGCGCCGTCTCCCGAGGCAGCGGCCGGACGTTCAGCCCGAGTGGTGAATTGGTCATCCCCGAGCTGCCCGAGGGCTGCACCATGTACCGCGACCCGTACGTCTGGCAGGACGGCGAAGGCTGGCGGATGCTGGTCGGCGCCGCCCTCACGGACGGCCGCGCCGCCGCCCTCCTCTACGACTCGCCCGACCTGGAGAACTGGGCCTACCGGGGGCCCTTCGCCACCCGCCATCCGGAGCCCGTCGGTGGCACCGACCTGTTCACCGGGGAGGGCTGGGAATGCCCGCAATACCTCCCGGCAGCCGACGGACGCGGCGCCCTCCTCTTCAGCACCTGGACCGAACCCACCGGTCCGCAGAGCGTCGCGGCCCTGATCGGCGAAGAGCATGACGGTCACTTCAAGGCGGGCTCAGCGGTGCCCGTCGACCACGGCCCCGACTGCTACGCCCCCGCCCTGCTGCGGGCACCGGGCGACCGGTGGCTGCTGTGGGGCTGGTCGTGGGAAGCCCGCGACGAAGCCTGGGCCGTCGCGGACGGATGGGCTGGCGTCCTCACCCTGCCCCGCGAGATCCACGTCCACGACGACGGCACACTGCGCCAGCAGCCCGCCACCGAACTGCTCGCCCTGCGCGGCCGACACACCATCACCGCCACAGGCGCGACGAACGGCTCGCAGCCGGTGGACCTCGGCACCGTGGGCCGCGCCTTCGACCTGACGGCCCGTCTGGAGCCGACCGGAAACGCCGGCCTGCGGCTGCTCACCAGCCCGGACGGCTCCGAGTACCTCGACATCCGTCTCGACGTAGACGCGGGCGAACTCGTCGTCGACCGTGACCACGCCTCACTGGACAGCCGGGCCCGCGGCGGTTCCCACCGGATGCCCTGCCCGCCAGACCGGCCCGTCGACCTGCGCGTCGTCGTCGACCACTCCATCGCCGAAATCTTCCTGATCACCACCGGCCAGGTCCTCACCCTGCGCTTCTACCCCACAGGGCAGAGCCCGTGGCGACTTCAGGCCCGCACCGCCCCGGGCACGCGCCTCGGCTTTGCCGTCGACGCCTGGGAGATGCACCCGCTCGTGATCAAGGAGCCGAGCACCGGCACCGCAGAGCCGGCGCCGACGTCGCCGTAGAACCGACTCCAACCGGTCGATCCCCCACCTCGGCAATGTGTCCCACCCCCTCTCCCAAGTACTGAACAAGCAGGTCCGAAGGAGGATCTTCCATGAGGTCATACGGTCTCGGACGACGCCAGTTCCTGGCCACCGCCGTCGGTGTCGCCGCCGCCTGGACCCAGGCTTCCGGGAACGCCATCGCCGCCCCGCAGCTGAAGCAAGCCTCACGTGACAATTCCGTCCGTGTGTGGCTGACGGAAGTATCGGCCGACAAGTGGGTCGCCGACCAGGACGATGTGCTGTTCAAGGCGAAGAGAACGGCCAACCCGCTGACGATCAAGATCGACGACAGCGTCAAGTACCAGAAGGTCCAAGGCTTCGGCGCGGCCATGACCGACTCCTCCGCCTGGCTCATCGACAAGCTGTCCACCGCCGAGCGGACCAAGCTGATGAAGAAGCTGTTCGATCCCTCGAAGGGAATCGGCCTCAGCCTGCTCCGCTCTCCGATGGGCGCCACGGATTTCAACGCGTCCGGGAACTACTCCTACAACGACATGCCCGCAGGACAAACGGACCCCACGCTGTCCAACTTCTCCGTCCAGCATGACGTGCCGTACATCATTCCGGCCTTGCAGCAGGCCCTCTCACTCAACCCGTCCATGAAGATCATGGCCAACCCGTGGAGCCCACCAGGCTGGATGAAGACCTCCGACTCCATGATCGGAGGCACCCTCAAGAGCGAGTACACCTCCGCGCTGGCCAACTACTTCGTCAAGTTCATCCACGCCTATGGCGAAGCCGGCGTGCCCATCTCCTACATTTCCCCGCAGAACGAACCCATGGGTACTCCCACCTGGCCCGGAATGTTCCTGTCCGCGTACCAGGAAGCCGAGTTGATCCAGGAGATCGGCAAGGCGTTCGAAGCCAACGGAATCTCCACGAAGATCCTGGCTTGGGACCACAACTGGGACGTGCCCTCGTATCCGGAGACGATCTTCAGCGACCCCGCAGCCTCCAAGTACACCGCGGGAACCGGATGGCACATCTACAGCGGCAAACCGAACTACCAGACAGTGGTCCACAACGACTACCCGAGCAAGGAAACCTTCATCACAGAAGCCACCGGAGGCGTATGGCAGGACAGTAACCAGACGGCGTTCAGCGAAGCACTGGGAACGTGGATCATCAACGGAACGCGCAACTGGGCAAACGGGGTGATGCTGTGGAACATCGCACTCGACCCCGATCGGGGCCCGCTCAACAGCGACACGGCCGGCATACCCATGCTTCGGGGCTTGCTCACGATCGACCCGGCCGACGGACGGGTGACCTACAACGTGGACTACCACGCCCTCGCTCACGCCAGCAGGTTCGTCAAGCCCGGAGCACGCCGGATCTACTCGAACACCTTCGGCGAAGGAAGCATAGAGAACGTCGCGTTCCAGAACCCGGACGGATCGAAGGTCCTGATCGCCCACAACTCGGGCAGCGCCGCGAAAACCTTCAGCGTCGCGGATGGCACACACTCGTTCGACTACACCCTGAACGCCGGCGACGCCGTCACCTTCACGTACTCCGGGCCTGCGCAGAGCGGCCGCACCCCCGCAGCGACCAAGGTCTCGGACCCGACACACGACTTCACGTTCACGTCGGCATCCAGCCCGGTCACCGTCACGTACGATCCGGCACTGCTGCCCTACCAGAACGCCATCCGTACCGGAAACAAGCTGGTCACGTACTCCCTTCCGATCGGAGCTTCCGTCCGGACGACAGGAAGGGCGCTGAGCCGTAGAAAGTGGACCGCCACGGCTTCCGCGCAGCCGGACTGGGGGGTGGCCGCGAACGCGATCGACGGCGACATCGACACCAGGTGGAGTCTCGGGCACGGGCCGACGAGCGGCGACTGGTTCCAGATCGACCTGGGGAACCCCACGAGCTTCAATAAAATCGTCATCGACACCGGCGTGAACAATTCGTTCGACTACGTCACCAGGTACCAGATATACGTTTCGAACGACGGAGTCGATTGGGGCAGCGCGATTGCGAGCGGCAGTGGGGGCATCGGCAAGATAGCCGTCACGTTGCCGACCCGAACGGCACAGTACATTCGCGTCGTCAGTACCGCGGCATCCGGTTTCTGGTGGGCCATCGGCGACATAGAGGTGTACGGGTCTGCGCGTGGAACCGGCTCGATCACAGCTCCTGCAGCAGTATCGAACGGCCTCCAGCTGAAGACCTGGACCAGCAAGGAAGGGTCGCAGGTCACCGTCGTATTCAACGGGACTGCCGACAGCAAGAGTTTCAAGATATCCACCGACGGCTCGTACACGTATACGCTGCCTAGCGGCACCTCCGCGATGTTCACCACCAAGAAGCTGTCGAGCTTCCCATCGCCGACCTTCAGTGATCTGAAGCCGGGCCAAGGCATGCCGCGCTCCAAGTTCACGATCCGCGGTTCTGGTTTCGGTGATGCACAGGGGCTGGGTACGGTGTATTTCGGATCGAGCTATGCCGAAATAGACACCTGGTTGGACACGAGCATCAGCGCCTACGTTCCGAAGGGGCTTCCAGCGGGGAAGGTCACGGTTTCCGTGAAGGGGGCCGGCGGAGCAGAGGCAGGCGGATCATCGTTCGACGTCATAGATCTTGGTCCTGCGCTGCCGCGGACAGGCTGGACCGCAAAGGCTTCGGACGCAAGCCAGTGGGATGCGCCCGGAAACATGCTCGACGGTAATTCCGACACTCGCTACAGCTCCGGAACCGGGCAGTACGACGGCCTCTGGATCCAAGTGGACATGGGGCAGACACAGACCTTCGACAAGATCGTGCTGGATGTCGGCGGCAGTGTCAGCGACTATGCGCGAAGCGCAGACGTATACGTATCCACGGATGGAACCGACTGGACCAAGGTCACGTCCGTAGCGGACGGCCAACGAGTCCACCTGATCTCCTTCCCCACGCAGACAGCTCGCTACATCAAAATCGTCAATACCGGCAACGTTGCGCGTAGCTGGTGGTCAGTCGCAGAGTTCAACGTCTACAACTGACCTCGGGCTTTGAGGGCCGGAGTGGCACGCCTCACCAAGGCGTGCCACTCCGGCCGTAGGCTGACGTTCGTGACGTGGGAAGCCGGCACCGGGGCTCGTGCGGGAGTCACCGGCCCCTTCGCCGTCAGTCCTCGCGCTCCACTTGGCTCGCCTCAGCCACACGGTGAAGGTGCCGAAGCTTCCCGTGATGGTGTCGGCAAGAGCGCCGCCGAGCACGACCAGCTTCACCTTGGCATCTCACCGGCGACGAGCAGCCGCCCCTCCGCCCACGTCTATCCGTCATCTCCGCCTCCGCCGCACCGTCCCTGCACCGAAGCCTGGACAGCTCACGTCATGCCGAGAAGAGCGCGAGTCGGCCATGGCCGATTCAGCTCGCGGGGCCCGGCGCTACGAGATCGAGCAGTAACGCCGGGGCCTTCTTCGGCGCAGGCTGTGCCCGAAGTGGAAACGGCGGCGAGTGGCCCACCCTGGAGCAGCAGATGGCGACCTGAGTGGCACACCGAGCCATCCAGGCGCGAGTTACACCGCTATTGGCCATAGGTGCTCGCATGAAGCGACTCGCCCTGGGCTCCTCGTGTGCCTGATATATCGTCAGCTGAGTCAGTATCTGATCAGCATCAGTCCCTGCACGTTCTGAGACGGATGTCTGAACAGGTGCCTTGGCGACGGCGTCGCAGCAGCCTGGTTCGCAAAGAGCTGCAGGCAGGAACCTTCTCGCCAGAGTGAAGCGATGTTCCTCACAATCTTCGAGTCCAACGCGTGCCGGTGTACAGTGAAGACAGCCCTTGACCTGCAGAAAGCAGGCAGGGAGCCGTCTTCCAGGAGTCCCAAGTGCTGCGTACTCTGTTCAAGTCCAAGATCCATCGCGCCACCGTCACCCAGGCCGACCTGCACTACGTCGGGTCCGTGACCATCGACGCCGATCTGCTCGAGGCAGCCGATCTGCTGCCCGGCGAGCTCGTGCACATCGTCGACATCACCAACGGGGCCCGCCTGGAGACGTATGTCATCGAGGGTGAGCGTGGCTCGGGGGTCATCGGCATCAACGGTGCGGCGGCCCATCTCGTCCACCCCGGAGACCTGGTGATCATCATCAGTTACGCCCAGGTCTCCGACGCCGAGGCCCGCGCTCTGAAGCCCAGGGTCGTGCACGTGGACCGCGACAACCGGATCGTTTCCCTGGGCGCGGACCCGTCCGAGCCGGTACCGGGCTCGGACCAGCGACGCAGCCCACAGGCCGTCACGGCCTGACCCAAACGGGTGAGTGCCCGTGCGTGCCACGGGTACCCGTGGGACAAGTCCATGGCCGACGTATCCACTGGCTGGAGGACACCATGACCCACCCAGACCCGGACCCCGTGAAGCCCGGCCCCACCCCCGGTCCGGGCCCCGGACGCCCGGAACCCTTCCCACCTCCACCTCCCAACCCTGTCCCAGAGCCGGACCCCATCCCCAAGCCCCCGGGCCCTGACCCGGTCCCGGGAGAACCAGAGCCAAAGCCGCTCTCCTGACAGAACGGCGGATCGGACACACACAGCGGCCCGGCGTGAACATCTCCACGCCGGGCCGCTGTGTGTGTCCGATCAGAGGCGCGAGGGCTGCATCACTGTGCGGCTCCGCCGCATGGGCGCGACCAGCCACGACAAACCCGCAGCCGCCAACGATCCGCAGTCCCTCTCTCTTGGGCGCCGGTCTTCCGACCCCCTACGCACCAACCTCCGACCGGTCCTGCCCCCACAACGTGTGGAACGACCCCTCCCGGTCAACCCTCCGATACGTGTGCGCCCCGAAGAAGTCCCGCTGCCCCTGCGTAAGCGCCGCGGGCAACCGCTCCGCACGCAACGCGTCGTAGTACGCCAGCGCCGCCGCGAAGCCGGGCGTCGGCACCCCCTGCCGCGTCGCGGCGACCAGCACCTCGCGCCAGTCGTCCTGCGCCGCGGCGATCTCCTGCGCGAACGTGTCGTCGGAGAGCAGGCTCGGCAGATCCGGCCGTGCGTCGTAGGCGGCCCGGATCCGGTCGAGGAAGGCGGCCCGGATGATGCACCCGCCCCGCCAGATCGAGGCGACCTTGCCGAGGTCGATGTCCCAGTCGTACTCGGCACGGGCCGCGTCGATCTCGTGGAAGCCCTGCGTGTACGACACGATCTTGGAGGCGTACAGCGCCTGCTCGACCCGGTCGGCGAAGGCCTCGGCCTCGGCCGCGCTCAGCGGCGTCGCCTTCGGACCGGCCAGCGACCGCGAGGCGTCCCGCAGCGAGGCGTGGCCGGACAGCGAGCGGGCGAACACGGCCTCGGCGATACCGGAGACCGGGACACCGAGGTCCAGCGCGATCTGCACGGTCCAGCGACCCGTGCCCTTCTGCTCCGCCTGGTCGACGACCACGTCCACGAACGGCTTCCCGGTCGCCGCGTCCACATGCGCCAGCACCTCGGCCGTGATCTCGATCAGGTAGGAGTCGAGACGGCCGGTGTTCCAGGTACGGAAGATCTCCGCGATCTGCGCGGGGGAGTACCCGGCCACATCGCGCAGCAACTGGTACGCCTCGCCGATCAGCTGCATGTCGGCGTACTCGATGCCGTTGTGGACCATCTTCACGAAGTGCCCGGCGCCGTCGGGACCGACGTGCGTGACGCACGGCGCCCCGTCGGCGGCCTTCGCCGAGATCTTCTCCAGCATCGGGCCGAGGGACTCGTACGACTCGGCCGGACCGCCCGGCATGATGCTGGGCCCGTTGAGCGCGCCCTCCTCGCCGCCGGAGATGCCCGCGCCGACGAAGTGGATGCCCTTCTCGCGCAGCGCGGCCTCACGGCGGCGAGTGTCGGCGAAGTGCGCGTTGCCGCCGTCGATGATCATGTCGCCGGGCTCCAGGAGCGGCGCGAACTCCTCGATCACCGCGTCCGTCGGACCGCCCGCCTTCACCATGACGACCAGCCGCCGGGGCCGCTCCAGCGCCTGCACGAACTCCTTGGCGGTCTCGGCCGCGATGAAGTCGCCCTCGTGCCCGTGCTCCTGCATCAGCGCGTGGGTCTTCGCGGGGGTGCGATTGTGCACGGCGACCGTATAGCCGTTGCGCGCGAAGTTGCGGGCGAGGTTGCTCCCCATGACCGCGAGGCCCGTGACGCCGATCTGGGCTGAAGTGCTCATTCGCTTGGCTCCTATGGATCCTGGAATCAGTGGTGCCGGTTGATCCGGATAAACCTGGTAAAGCGGTGGTGCCGGTAGGTCCCGATATCGGTAACGCCGTCAACGCTCCGCCAGTATTGCCCCTCCGGTCATCCTGACGTGCGGCGGCCCCGATCGCACTGCGCGGCCTGCCGGGCTTGAGTACGCAGGAAGGGCCCCACCTGCCTCAATGGGGCGCGCAACCGCGTCATTTGTGCGCCGTCCCCGGTCACTCGCGCGCCGGACGAGGGCACTTACGCGCCGGATCAGGTCGCTTACCCGCCACTCGTGTGGTTAGAGCGGCTGATTTTTCGTCTTGTCATGGCCGGTTCGCGGCGCTTACTTTTGCGGCCCATGGCATATGCGAGGGGGGCTTCTCGATGGCCGTACGCGGTCGGCACCGCCGGTACCAGCCGAACAGGATCAACCGCGCCTCACTCACGGTCACGGCCGGCGGCGCGGGGATGGCACTCCCGCTGATGGCCACCGGCACCGCGGAGGCCGCGGACGTCGACACCTGGGACAAGGTCGCGGCCTGCGAGTCCACCAACGACTGGAACATCAACACCGGCAACGGCTACTACGGCGGCCTCCAGTTCAGCCAGTCCACCTGGGAGGCATTCGGCGGCACGGCCTACGCGCCCCGCGCCGACCTCGCCACCAAGGACGAGCAGATCGCCATCGCCGAGAAGGTCCTCGACGGCCAGGGCCCCGGCGCCTGGCCCACCTGCTCGGTCCGCGCCGGCCTCACCAAGGGCGGCGGTTCGACACGCACGATCGAGGACGTGAAACCGCAGACCACGCCCCAGTCGCAGGCGGGCAGGACCGAGATGTACACGGTGGTCCGGGGTGACACCCTCTCCGAGATCGCCGACTCCCGCGAAGTGAAGGGCGGTTGGCGCGGGCTCTACGAGGCCAACCGCAGGACCATCGGCGCCGACCCGGACCTGATAGTTCCGGGACAGCGGCTGAGCCTCCGCCCGACGGCCCCCGGCACGGACAGGTCCGACGAGCGGAAAGAACAGCGGCAAGAACAGAAGAAGGATCAACAGAAGAAGGATCAACAGAAGAAGGATCAACAGAAGAAGCAGAAGAAGGACCAGAAGCAGGAGCAGAAGAAAGACCAGAAACAGGACCAGAAGCAGGAACAGAAGCAGGAGCGGCAGGACCAGCGGGCCGACCGGCAGCAGCAGTCCGGTTCCTTCGTCGCCCCCGTGAGCGCCTCCCTCGGCACGCCCTACCGTGCCTCCGGTTCCTCCTGGTCGAAGGGCTACCACACGGGTGTCGACTTCCCCGCGCCGACCGGCAGCGCCGTGAAGTCCGTCGCGGCGGGCGAGGTCGTCACCTCCGGCTGGGGCGGCTCCTTCGGCTACCAGGTGGTGATCCGGCACTCCGACGGCCGCTATACGCAGTACGCCCATCTGTCGGCGATCTCGGTGAAGGCCGGCCAGAACGTGGGCGCGGGCCAGCGCATCGGCCGGTCCGGGAACACGGGCAACAGCACGGGCCCGCATCTGCACTTCGAGGTGCGGACGGGGCCCGGCTTCGGCAGCGACATCGATCCGATCGCCTATCTGAGGGCGGGAGGGGTACGGATCTGACGCGCCGCGGGAGGCCCGGAACGAAAACCGGGCCTCCGGCTCAGGATCTGACGCGGTCGTGACGCCGGTCGAGATGCTGGTCGAGATGCCGGTCGAGATGCCGGTCGAGAAGCGACCTCGGTACGTACAGCTCGCCGTAGGACGGCCGCGGCAGCGCCTGTCCCGGCGGGCCCTCATCCCTGTACGAGCCCCGTAGGAAGGGGGCCGGTACGACCGCGGGCTTGTCGACGTCGAGGTCAAGGTCGATCGCGTCGTCGTCGGCCGTGGCAGCCGCGGGCTGCTGCGGAAGTGCCGCGAGCAGCTCCTCGAGGGCGAGGGACGCCCGGTCGCGGCCCGTGATGTCGCCGACCGTGACATCGCCGTCGACCCGCCCGTCCCGTACCTCGGCGTCGAGCCGCTCGGTGGTCAGCAGGATCAGACCGCCCGCCGCGACGATCCCGCAGCCCAGCGCGAGTACGGTGCCGGTCGTGCCGTAGCGGAACGTCTCGCCGAACATCGTGATGCCGACCGCGGCCGCCACGACCGGGTTCACCACGGTCAGCGTGGCGAGCGGGGCCGCGAGGCCGCCGTCCCGGTAGGAGGCCTGGGACAGCAGCAGACCGGCCGTGGCGAAGACAGCTATGACCGCGAGGGTCGCCAGGTCGGAGAGGGCGATGCCGTCGGTCCAGTCGACGGCGACCGTCTTCGTGAACACCGAGGACATGCCGAACGCGACACCGGAAGCGACCGCCAGCAGGATGCTCCGTATCGCCGGGTGCCGGTGCGCCGCGCGGGCCGCCGTCATCAGCGCCGCCACCGCGCCACCGCTGACCACGGCCACCACAACCCGCTGGGCCGTGCCGAGGGACTGCACATCGGCCGAGCCGACGAGGGCGAGCAGACCCGCGAGACCCACCGTCGCCATGATCGCGCCCCGCCAGGCCCTCGCCCCGGCCCTGCGGCCCACGAAGAGCGCCGCCATGGGCAGGGCGAAGACGATGGTCAGCGCGCCCAGCGGCTGCACCAGGCTCAGCGGGCCCAAGGCCAGGGCCACCACGTGCAGCAACCCGCCGAGGCCGTTCAGTCCGACCGCGGCCCACCAGCCCGGCCGGCGCAGCGGCGCGTAGCTCTGACGGGGGGAGGACACCGCGACCCGCTCCTGCACGATCGCGCCGCCCGCGTACGCGACGGCGGACACGAACGACAGCAGCACGGACAACGCGAGGGCGCTCATGAGCGGCTCCTCTGCGAGGCGCGGACCCCCTGGGTCCGGCGTGGTGAACGATCGGCTTCCATGGTGAACACAATGCCGCGCGGAAGTGTTCCCGTCGTCGTACCTGAGCACTCATTGAGTCCTACTGCCGATGGAGTACGACGGGCCTCGCGCTGGTACCCAAGGTGGGCGGCACGGAGTGCGCTCCTCCCACAGCAACGACCCGTGGCTCCTGGTACTACTCGACCTCGTGGAACACGACCCCGGACTCACCGGCCTCACGACCCTCGGCGGCTTCTTCGTCCTACGCACGGGAGAACCGCCGAACGGTCCGCTCCCCACCCTCGCGGAGGCCTACGCGGCACGGGATGCCGATGTGGAAGACGAGAGGAGGGAGGTTTACGCGAATCCCATAATTTTCCGTGTCCGGGACGTCGCCCGGCGTGTGCGTGTCCCCGAGCCGCGCGTCGCCGCCTCCATCGCCCACCTCGGCTTCGCCGCCCGCCTCTGGTCCATCGCCCTCGGCGCCGTCGCGCTGTACGACCGCGTACCCGATCTCGATCCCCGCCTGCTGCGCTGGGACGCGGCCGCGAGCGCCCCCGACGAACTGTGGCTGACCGAGGTACGGAGCCTGCCCGCCGACCGGATCGGCGAGGTCGTACGGGACGGCCATCTCGTCCCCCTCGCGGCGGCCCTGCGCGCTCAACTGCCCGTTTCCGCCCGCCTGCTGTGGGGGAACGCGGCCTCCGCGCTCATGGGCGCCGTAGGCCGACTCGACCGATGGGGGCACACCAACGGCCGTACGGAGGTGGGGAGTCGGGCCCGCGCCCTCGCCGCCGAGCTGCTCGCCCACCCCGACCTCTCCGGCACGCTCGACCCGGTCACGTACCGCCGCCGCAGCTGCTGCCTCTACTACCGGATACCCGGCGGCGGCCTGTGCGGCGACTGCTGTTTCGACCGCCCACCCGGTCGCACCTGACCATCGGTCAACATCGCCGCGGGGCCATCGCGGTCTTCCCCAACTGCCCCATGTGGGTGACCATGAGGGAACCAGCCACTGAGCAAGGGGGTTCCGGGTGCGAGTCGGCCTGCTGACCCGGGAGTATCCGCCGGACGTCTACGGTGGCGCGGGCGTCCATGTCGAGTTCCTCGCCCACGAGTTGAGGTCCCTCGTCGAGCTGGACGTGCACTGCTGGGGCGAGGGCGCCGCGGGCGGCGTCGTACGCCACCGGCCCTGGTCCGCGCTCGACAGCGCCAACGACGCGCTGCGCACCTTCTCCGTGGACCTCTCCATCGCCGCCGGACTCGAAGGCCGCGAACTCGTCCACTCGCACACCTGGTACGCCAATCTCGCCGGCCACTTCGGCAAGCTGCTGCACGGCATCCCACATGTGATGACCGCCCACTCGCTGGAGCCGCTGCGCCCCTGGAAGGCCGAGCAGCTGGGCGGCGGATACGCCCTGTCCAGCTGGGCCGAGCGCACCGCCATCGAGTCCGCCGACGCGGTGATCGCCGTCTCCGGCGCCATGCGCGACGACATCCTCGGCTGCTACCCGGCCCTGGACCCGGACAAGGTCCGCGTCGTGCACAACGGCATCGACACCTCCCTCTACAAGCCGGACCACGGCACGGACGTCCTCGACCGGATCGGCCTCGACGCCGGCCGCCCGTACGTCCTGTTCGTCGGCCGCATCACCCGCCAGAAGGGTGTGCCCCACCTGCTGCGGGCCGTGCGGGACATCGACCCGGCCGTGCAGGTCGTGCTGTGCGCGGGCGCGCCGGACACCCCGGAGATCGACCGGGAGTTCCGCGATCTCTTCGAGGAGCTGAGCCGCGTACGCGAGGGCCTGTACTGGATCCCGCAGATGCTGCCGCGCCCGGACGTCATCCAACTCCTCACGCACGCCGCCGTGTTCGTCTGCCCGTCGGTGTACGAACCGCTGGGCATCGTCAACCTGGAGGCCATGGCCTGCGGTACGGCCGTGGTGGCCTCGCGGGTCGGCGGGATCCCGGAGGTCGTGGACGACGGCGTGACGGGGCTCCTCGTGTCGACGGAGGACGACTTCGAAGCTCAGCTGGCCCGTGCCCTCGACTCGGTGCTCGCCGACCCCGCCACCGCCGCCCGCATGGGCGAGGCCGGACGGGAGCGCGCGGTGCGGGAGTTCGGCTGGGACGCGGTGGCCCGGCGCACGGTCCAGCTGTACGAGGAAGTCCTCAAACAGGGGTAGGCACAGCGGTAAAGGACAGGGCACGGCTCGACCGGGCTCAGAGGGGCGGCGGCATGCGGCGCGGTGGACCTTCGGTGCTGGGAATCGTACTGGCGGGAGGTGAGGGCAAGCGGCTGATGCCCTTGACCGCCGACCGCGCGAAACCGGCGGTGACCTTCGGCGGAACGTATCGCCTGGTCGATTTCGTACTCTCCAACCTCGTCAACGCGGACATCCTGCGCATCTGCGTGCTCACGCAGTACAAGTCGCACTCACTGGACCGGCACATCACCACGACCTGGCGGATGTCGAGCCTGCTCGGCAACTACGTCACCCCCGTCCCGGCCCAGCAGCGGCTCGGCCCGCGCTGGTACCTGGGCAGCGCGGACGCGCTCCTTCAGTCCCTGAACCTGGTCCACGACGAGCAGCCCGACTATGTGGCGGTCTTCGGCGCCGACCACGTCTACCGCATGGACCCCCGCCAGATGCTGGCCCAGCACATCGAGGGCGGCGCGGGCGTGACGGTCGCCGGGATACGGGTGCCGCGCACGGAGTCCTCCTCCTTCGGCGTCATCACCCCCGGCTCCGACGGCCGGGTCGTCGAGCGCTTCCTGGAGAAGCCGGCCGACCCGCCGGGCCTCGTCGACGACCCCGAGTCCGTGTACGCCTCCATGGGCAACTACATCTTCACCACCAAGGCCCTGGTCGAGGCGTTGCAGCGGGACGCCGAGGACGAGGACTCCGTGCACGACATGGGCGGCTCGATCCTGCCCCAGCTCACCGACCGGGGCGAGGCCCAGCTGTACGACTTCAGTGCCAACCACGTGCCCGGCGACACCACCCGCGACCGGGGCTACTGGCGTGACGTCGGCACCCTCGACGCGTACTACGACGCCCACATGGACCTCATCGCCGAGCGCCCCGCCTTCAATCTCTTCAACCGCAGCTGGCCCATCTACACCAGCTCCGGCCAGCTCTCCCCGGCCCGCTTCAACGCGGGGGGCATGGCCAGCGAGTCGATCATCAGCGCGGGCTGTCTGATACGCGGACAGGTGACGAGGTCCGTCCTCTCCCCGGGGGTGGTCGTCGACCCCGGTGCGGTCGTCCAGGGCTCGGTTCTCCACGACAACGTCCACATCGGCCGGGGCGCGGTCGTGCGCGGCGCCGTCCTCGACAAGAACGTCCAGGTGCCCCCGGGCGCCACCATCGGCGTCAACCCGGAGCGTGACGCCGAGCTGTACACGGTCTCCAAGGGCGGCGTGATCGCCTTGGGCAAGGGCCAGCGGGTCCAGTAGCCGACTCGGCCCGGTCGCCCGCCCGGCAATCACCCGGACTGGTCCTTCAGAGTGTCAGAGTGACCGTGTCGACCACAGATGCCCCACGAGTCCCGCCTTTTCCCCAAGGCGGGACTTAATCTGTTGTTAACTGTGCGTAGCTTGATCGTACTTGACCGTAATCGGGCAACGGCGATTGACTGCTGACTCACCCCATCGTCGACGCGAGGCAAGCCATTGACTTCTGACCTGCTCGCACCACTCGACCTGGCGTTCTGGAACATCGAGTCCGCCGACCACCCGATGCACCTGGCCGCCCTCGGCGTCTTCACGGCGAACTCGCCCACCGCGGGCGCCCACGCCGCGGACCTGCTCGCCGCCAGGGCCGCCGCGGTGCCCGGACTGCGGATGCGGATCCGGGACGTGTGGTTCCCGGACGTACGGCTGCCGCTGGCCTTCGGCGGCGCTACCCGCGAGCCGGTCGCCGACTTCGAGCCCTTCCACCACGTACGGCTGCACGCGCCGACCGCCGACTTCCACGCGGTGGCCGGACGGCTGATGGAACGCCCCCTGGAGCGCGGCCGGCCGCCGTGGGAGGCACACGTCCTGCCGGGGGAGGACGGCACCTCCTTCGCCGTGCTGTTCAAGTTCCACCACGCCCTGGCCGACGGGCTCCGGGCGCTGACGCTCGCCGCCGCCGTCATGGACCCCATGGACATGCCCGCGCCCCGGCCGCGCCCGGTCGAGCCGCCGCGTGGCCTCCTCGGCGACGTGCGCAAGCTGCCCGACCTCCTCCGGGGCAGGCTCTCCGACCTCGGACGCGCCCTCGACATCGGCGCCGCCGTCGCCCGTACGACGCTCGACGCGACCCTGGGTGCCCGGTCCTCCGCCGCGCTCACCTCCGAGCCGAGCGGCACCCGCCGTACCGTCGGTGTGGCCTTGGACCTCGACGAGGTGCACCGGATCCGCAAGACCGTCGGCGGCACCGTCAACGACGTGCTCATCGCCGTCGTCGCCGGCGCGCTGCGGCGCTGGCTCGACGAGCGCGGGGACGGCAGCGACGGGGTCGCGCCCCGGGCCCTCATCCCCGTCTCCAAGCGCCGTCCCCGCACCGCCCACCCCCAGGGCAACCGGCTCTCCGGCTATCTGATGAAACTCCCCGTCGACGACCCCGACCCGCTGGGCCGCCTGCGCACGGTCCGTACGGCGATGGACCGCAACAAGGACGCCGGACCCAACCGCGGGGCCGGCGCGGTGGCCCTCCTGGCGGACCACGTCCCGCCCCTCGGCCACCGCCTGGGCGGCCCCCTCGTCAGCCAGGCCGCCCGCCTCTGGTTCGACATCCTCGTCACCAGCGTCCCCCTCCCCAGCCTCGGCCTCCAGCTCGGCGGCTGCCCGCTCACCGAGGTCTACCCCCTCGCTCCGCTCGCGTACGGCCAGTCCCTCGCCGTAGCCGTCTCGACGTATCGCGGCCGCGTCCACTACGGCCTGGTCGCCGACGCGGAAGCCGTCCCGGACCTCGAGCTCCTGGGCAAGGCCGTAACCCGGGAGGTGGAGGACCTCGTAGCGGCCTGCGTTCCCTGACGTGGCTTGTCGCGCAGTTCCCCGCACCCCTTCAGGGGCACGGGGAACTGCGCGAGCAACCACCCCGGGGGCGCAGCCCCCGGGGACGGGACGGGTAGGGGCGGCGGGGGCGGAACCCGGTTTTTGGTGCCCAGGCGCGCCGCTCCGTAGAATTCCGCGTTCGAACAGCACACGCGGCACCCGCGCCGCAGGCGACCCCGAGGAACGGCAGCACGATGACGGTGACAGAAGACGGGCAGGCGACCCCCGCCGCGGCCGAGGCGTCGTACGGCCCGGGCATCGACCCCGACCGACTCGCCGTCTGCCTCAGCGTGCTCGAGGAACTCGACAAGCTGGATGTCGACCACCCCGACGCGATCACGGTACGCCGCGCCACGGCCGGCATCTACCGCACCGTGAAGCAGCGCCGCCGCCAGGAACGCCGCGCCGCCAAGACCGCGAACGACAAGGCGGTCACCGAGGCCACCGCCACCGGCTCCGCCCAGCGCATCGACGACGAGACCGAGGGCATCCTGCCGTCGTCCGTGACCGAGGCCGGCCGGATCGCGGGGATACTCCAGCGCCCCCGTTCCTGCTACGTCTGCAAGACCCGCTACGTCGAGGTCGACTACTTCTACCACCAGCTCTGCCAGAACTGCGCCGCAGAGAACCGCGCCCGCCGCGACGCCCGCGCCGACCTCACCGGCAAGCGAGCCCTGCTCACCGGCGGCCGCGCCAAGATCGGCATGTACATCGCGCTGCGGCTGCTCCGTGACGGCGCGCACACCACGATCACCACGCGGTTCCCGAAGGACGCCATCCGCCGCTTCAAGGCCATGGACGACTCGGCGGACTGGATCCACCGCCTGGAGGTCGTCGGCATCGACCTGCGCGACCCGGCCCAGGCCGTGGCCCTCGCCGACCAGATGACCGAGCAGGGCCCGCTCGACATCCTGATCAACAACGCGACCCAGACCGTGCGCCGTCTGCCCTCCGCGTACGCCGCGCTCGTCGAGGGCGAGAGCGCCCCGCTGCCGGCCGGTGAACTGCCCGCCCACCACGTCATCGGCGCCTTCGGTTCCGGCGCCGTGGACGGCCTCGCCGCGCTCCCCCTCGGCAGCAGCGGACTCGACGCGCAGAAGGTCGCTGACCTCGCCCTGGTCGCGGGCAACGCCAGTGTCGCCAAGCACCTCGACGGCACCGCCATCGACGCGGGCGGACTGGTCCCCGACGTCGTGGACAGCAACACCTGGGTGCAGTCCATCGAGCAGATTTCCCCGGTGGAACTGCTGGAGACCCAGCTGTGCAACTACACGGCGCCGTTCATCCTGATCAGCAAGCTGCGTTCGACGATGGCCGACGCCGCGCGCAAGGCGCCCAGCAAGCGCGCGTACGTCGTCAACGTCTCGGCGATGGAAGGGGTGTTCAGCCGCGGCTACAAGGGCGCGGGCCACCCGAACACCAACGCCGCGAAGGCCGCCATGAACATGGTCACGCGGACCAGCGCCCAGGAGATGTTCGACACCGACGGCATCCTGATGACCTCGGTCGACACCGGCTGGATCACCGACGAGCGCCCGCACTACGACAAGCTGCGCCTGGCCGAGGCCGGCTTCCACGCCCCGCTCGACCTCGTCGACGGCGCGGCCCGCGTCTACGACCCCATCGTCCGCGGTGAACAGGGCGAGGACCTCTACGGCGTCTTCCTGAAGGACTACGCGCCCGGCAAGTGGTGAAGGCAGGCCGGGCCCGGGGTTTTCAGAACGCGCCCTACGCCCGCACCCGGCCCGCCCGCCCGGCCCGCTCCGCCACCAGCTCCAGTACCGTGCGCCAGTCCTCCAGGACCCCGGCGTCGAGCCCGGGGGACCGGCCTGCCTCGTCCGCCTGCCGTAGCGTCAGCACGTCCTCGACGAGTGCGGCGTCGACCCAGCCGCCCGCGTGCCGCCGCACGAGGTCGTCCGGGCCGAGCACGGACAGCCGGACGAGGCGGGCGACCCGCTCGCCCAGCAGCGGCTGTACCGCGTCGGCGGCGAGGTCCGCGTGCCCGCTGTCGTCGCCCGGCCGCAGCAGCTGCCCGATGGCGTGCACCAGGCCGGCCACCTGGAGCTCCTTGTCGGCGGGTCGCCCCCGGCGCAGCAGCGCGGCGGTCTGCAGCGCGTGCTCGTGCGGATCGACCGAGGCGCCCGAAGGGCGGTCCGGAGCGCCCAGACGGCCGTCCGAGCCCTCCGGGCCGCCCCGGCAGGCGTGCAGCAGATCCATCAGCTCCTCGACGCTACGCAGCTCCATGCGTCGGTCCTCCCGAGTCCGCCCACGAGAAATGCCGTTGCGGTACATCACCAGATCATGGTCGGCTTGCGCTTCGGCCAACAGGACTTGAACTACGTGCCGAGGGCAGCGATCCGATGGTTCGCAGGCCCGGTGTGCAGTTCGAGCACTGCGCCGAACGGGTGGTGGAAAACGTAACGAAATGGGCGAAATGTCATGCGGCTGGGCCTGAGGGGAGCGGAAAGACTCTAGTCACTTGCCTCTTGTTTTGAGCCCCATCGAGCGGGCACCCGCTCATTTGGTTACTCTGTACCGGACGGACAGCTTTACATGGGTCCCACCCACACCCACGGTCCGTACCGGGACAAGCCGGTCACCACGGCCTGCTCCGCCCAAAGCAATACGGCGCCACCGCGTCCGAACTGACATCGACTCAGACCCGAGCGGACGTCAGGCGCACAGCGGCAGGCTGGGGCCGACGTCCCGAGGGTGACCGACACATAAGGAGTGCGCGGTGACACCGGAGAAGACGAATCGCGATCAGCGCCCCAAGGAACGCACGGAGCGCGGCGGCCGGTCGGAGAAGGAACTCGGCAGTCTGGACGTGTGGGCCAGGTCCGCACCCATCCGCCTGGCGGGCTACGAGGACGACCTCGCCGAGCCCCACATCCTGCCCAGCGTGGACTGACGGGATTCCCGGTCGTAACCCGTCGTGATCGTCGTCTGTATGGGCGTGCCGGACTCACGCCCGTACGGATCGGGGAAGCCACCACCGAGGACTGGCCCCGCTAATTGATGGGTGCCGTCCGCTGCCACGGACGCAGAATCTCCAACTGGCCTGCCAGCCCCAGCAGTTCCAGCTCGGCACCCGGGGGGCCGACCATCTGTACCGCGCAGGGCGCGCCCGATGGGAGTGTGCCGAACGGGATCGAGAGTGCCGGCCAGCCCGTCAGGTTCCATGGCGGGGTCAGAGGTGAGTAGTTGGTGTTGACCAGCAGGTTGCGCAGCCATCCCCGCTCGTGCCAGTCCGCGGCCGCGGGCCCGCGCCGGGCGAGCGCGGGGGTGAGCAGCACCTCGTGCTCGGCGAAGAACGGTTCCATGCGGCGGCGCAACTGCTCCCTGCGCTCTCCCTTGCGGACCCCCTCCACGAAGCGGCGCCCCACGGCCGCGTGCACCCGGGTACGCCGGGTGAGCAGCCGGGGGTCGAGCCCCTCGGCGTCCACCGCGGTGCCCGCCGTCCAGTGCGCCAGCGACGTCGTGCCCAGCCAGACGGGGTACGGCGGATCGGCAGGCCGGACCTGATGCCCGGCTCCGGCCAGCAGGCCGGCCGCCCGGCGGGCGGCATCGGCGTACGGGCGGGAGACGGTCACGCCGACCAGGGGGCTGCGCACGGAGAGGGCGATGCGGCGGGGGGACGGGGGGCCGGAAGGCCGGGTGATCTCCGTTCCCGCCAGCACCTGGAACATCAGCCGGGCATCCTCGACGGTCGTCGCGAGCGGCCCGTTCTCCGACATGCCGAACCAGTCGCCGTGCCCGATGCCGGCCGGGACGACGCCGAAGCCGGGCTTGAGGCCCACCAGACCGCAGTTGGCGGCCGGAATACGCAGCGAGCCCATCCCGTCGTTGCCGAGCGCGATCGGCGCCAGCCCGGCGGCCACCGCGGCCGCGCTGCCCCCCGATGAACCGCCGGTCGTGCGCGAGGGGTCCCACGGGTTGCGGGCGGTGCCGTGCACCCCGTCCGTGGTGCCGAAGACACACAGCTCCGGTACGTTCGTGAGGCCCACGACCACCGCGCCCGCCGCCCGCAGCCGGGCCACCGTGACGTGATCGTCCTCGGCCGGGGTGCCGGGCGTCGCGGCTGACCCGTTCCGGGTGGCCTCACCGCGTACGGCGAGGTTGTCCTTGACCGCCACCGGCACGCCCGCCAGGGGTAGTTCGGCCAGGTCGGATCGGGCGCCCACCTCGTCGGCCTCGGACAGGGCCGCCTCGGCCCGCACCTTGCGGAACGCCCCGACCCGCCCGTCCAGCGCCTCGATCCGCGCGAGATGCTCCGCCACCACCGCACGCGGCGTGACCCGCTTCTCCTGTACGGCCGCGGCGATCTCGGCGGCGGTCCGGCCGACCCAGCTGGTCACGGGCGCTCCCTGTCGATGTCGTGCGCGTCGGTCCGGACGCGACGGAGGGTGTACCCGCAGGTAACGGTCGAGTACAGAGGAGCACTGTGCCCTGTGCGACGGCACCGCGTCGAGAGGCCGCAGTGCAGAAAAGCTGCCCTTGAGGACAGCCGCCCGGTGTCTACGACCGCCGCGCGGGCACCGTGGCCAAACGGCTCGGCGGCATGAACTCCCGAACGTACGTCCGCTCCCAGCACGCACCCGTCTCCCGCAACTCCCGCCAGGTCGTGTAGCGGTAGCGGAAGAGACGGGCGCGGACGAACCGGGGCGGGGCGTCGGCCGGGAAGGGCGAGCGGTGCAGCAGCCGGAGCGTGTCGGGGTCGTTCTCCAGGAGGCGCTCCACCAGGGCCCCGAACCAGGGCGCGGCGTAGGCGGGGGACAGCCCCGCGAACCACATCAGCCAGTCCAGCCGGAGATGGTACGGAGCGAACTGGCGCGGCCAGCGCCGTGGATCACCCGGCTTGCCCTTGAACTCGTACTCCAGCCAGTGCGAGTCCTCGCGCGGCACGTCGTCCGCCGTTCCCTCGACCACCACCTCGTACCGCACGCGGCTGACACTGCCGAACGCCCCGTAGGTGTTGACCAGGTGCAGCGGGTCGAAGGAGCGGTTCATCACCTGGCGGCGGGAGATCATGTTGCGGACCGGGTGGTAGCTGAGCCAGAGGACCAGCGCGGCGACCGCGAGCACCACGACCTCGTACCAGCGGGGCGCGTCGGACACGTCCGGTGCGCCGGTCCCGAAGTCGACCGCGGACAGGGCCACCACGATCGTGATCCAGTTCAGCCAGGAGAAGTTGCCCGACAGCACCAGCCACAGCTGGGTCAGGATCATCAGCGAGGCGGCGGCCGTCGCGATCGGCTGCGGGGTGAACAGCAGGACCGGGACGACGAGTTGGGTCACATGGTTGGCGGCCACCTCGACCCGGTGGAACGGCCTCGGGAGATGGTGGAAGAACCAGCTCAGCGGCCCCGGCATCGGCTGGGTCTCGTGGTGGTAGTAGAGGCAGGTCAGCTTCCGCCAGCACGCGTCGCCGCGCATCTTGATCAGTCCCGCGCCGAACTCCACCCGGAACAGCACCCAGCGCAGCAGGAACAGCACCATGATGGGCGGCGCCACCTCGTCGTTGCCCAGGAAGACGGCCAGGAAGCCGATCTCCAGGAGCAGGGACTCCCAGCCGAACGAGTACCAGGTCTGGCCGACGTTCACGATCGACAGGTACATCACCCACGGCACCAGCCACAGCAGCATGCCGGCCCACAGCGGAAGCCGCGAGTCCAGCCCGGCCACCAGTGCCAACGACACCGCGCAGCCCGTCCAGGCCCACGCCGCGAAGAAGCGGTCCGAGTAGTGGAAGTGGAACACGCTCGGCGCGTGCCGGAACGGGACCCGCCCGACGAAGCGGGGGATCGGCAGCATGCCGCGCTCCCCGAGCAGCGCCCGGAACTGCAGGGCGGCCCCCAGAAAGGCGACCAGGTAGATCACGGCCAAGGCCCGCTGGAAGAGCAGTCGGCTCAGCCAGTAGTCGGGTGCGGTGAACCACTCCATGGCTCTCGCGCTCCTGGAAAATGCGAGCCGGTAGGGGCTGTCCTCACCATAGTGAGCGGATTGGCGTGTACCCCTCCACTCGAAGAACGCGTACCTTCCACTCGAAGAATCGGTCGAATGCTGGCAAAGTGGCCCCATGGTTGATCGGGGAGCGAGCGAGTCGGCAGTGCCCGACGACTGGCTCGCCCGCCCGGACCCGGTATTGGCCCTCAATCGGATGGGCAGCTTCGACTGGGACCTCGACGCCGGTGTGATGCACATGGACGCCACGGCCCACGAGGTCTTCGACGTACGTCCCGAGGAATACGACGGCAAGCCCGAGAGCCTGTCGATGCGGGTACCCCCGATGGAGGGCCGCAGACTCGACACCCTGGTGTCCCAGGCGCTCAAGGACGGCAGCGAGAACTACGGCGCCTACTTCCGCATCCGTCTGCGTGACGGAACCCCGCGCTGGACCCACACCCAGGGCTACATCCGCCGCGACGGTACGGGCCGCCCGTACCGCGTCATCGGCATCGTCCGCGACGCCACCCGGGAACTGTGCGAGCTCAGCGGCCGCACGGAGCAGGCCGTGCTGAACGAGGCCCGCCACCGGCAGACCAACGTCGTGCAGGTCATCACGGCCGCCCTCGCCCACGCCCGCACCGTCCAGGACGTGATCGACGTCCTGGAGGACACCGACGGCCTCACCCACCTCGGCGCCACGAGCCTGGTCATGGGCCTGGTGGAGGCCGGCCGCATCCGCATGGTCGCCGCCGGCCCCGAGGACAGCTATGTGCCCGGCACCCGGATCACCCGCCTCGGCGTGAAGTACCCGATGAACGAGGTCGTACGCAGCCTCGTACCGCACTTCATCGAGTCGCCGGAGGAGTTCGCGGAGTCGTATCCACTGCTGTGGCCGCACATCACCGACCTCAAGATCACCTCGGCCGCGTATCTGCCGCTCATCGTCCAGGCCCGCCCCATCGGCGCCATGGGCCTGCTCTACAACGACCGGCGGGGCTTCACCGCGGAGGAACGCGACGTCCTCGTCGCCCTCGGCAGCAGCATCGCCCAGAGCCTGCAGCGGGCCATGTTCTACGAGCAGGAGAAGGACCTCGCCGAGGGCCTCCAGCAGGCCATGCTGCCCCGCTCCATCCCCAGCGTCCCCGGCGCCGACATCGCCGTCCGCTACCGGGCCGCGTCCATCGGGGGCTCCCACGGCCGGGACATCGGCGGCGACTGGTACGACCTCATCCCGCTGCCCGGTGGACGGGTCGGCGCGGTCATCGGCGACGTCCAGGGTCACGACACGCACGCGGCGGCCGTCATGGGCCAGCTGCGCATCGTCCTCAAGGCCTACGCCACCGAGGGGCACACCCCGGCCACCGTGATGGCTCGGGCCTCCGTCTTCCTCCACGACCTCGACACCGACCGCTTCGCGACCTGCCTCTACGCCGAGGCGGACCTCGCCACCGGAGTCGTCCAGGTCGTCCGGGCCGGACACATCGACCCCCTGATCCGGAACACCGACGGCCACTGCCGCCGGGTGACCGTCGACGGAGGCCTGCCCCTGGGACTGTCCGCCGAGTTCGGCAGCCTCGAGTACCCCGTGGGCACGATCGAGCTGGACCCCGGCCAGACGCTGCTGCTGTGCACCGACGGCCTCATCGAAGAGCCCGGCGCCGACCTCGACGACGGCATGCGAACCCTGCAGGCACTGATCGCCACCGGCCCCGACGACGTCGACGACCTCGCCGACCGGCTGATCGACGTCGCCGAGGAAAGCGGGGGCGACGACGACGTGGCCCTGCTCCTGCTGCGCCGCCGCAGCCGCGGCGCAGAGCAGCCCGGCGGGCGACTCCGGCAGCACGTGGGGCCCGGCGACCCCGAGGCGCTCACCGAGGCACGCCACATGATCGGCGCGGCCGTACGCACGTGGGGCGCCCGCGACCGGGCCGACGAGATCGAGCTGGTCGCCGACGAGCTGATCACCAACACCCTCATGCACACGGAGGGCTCCGCCATCGTCACCCTGCGGGCCCTGACCGGTCCCGACCGGCGCCTCCGCGTCGAGGTCGAGGACTCCTCCAGCGCGCTGCCCCGCCGCCGGGAGGCCGGCGAGTCGGGCGTCTCCGGGCGCGGACTGCTGTTGGTCGACCGCCTGACGGATGTGTGGGGCGTGGAGGCGCGGGGCGGCGGCAAGTGCGTGTGGTGCGAGTTCCGGTGCGCCTGAGAGCTCGGGGTGCCCCCAGGTTTTCAGGGGCGCGGGGAACTGCGCGACCAGCCCCCACCTACCCGCGCTCACCTTCCCGCGCTCACCTTCCCGCGCTCACCTTCCCGCGCTCACCTTCCCGCGCTCACCTTCCCGCGCTCACCTTCCCGCGCTCACCTTCCCGCGCTCACCTTCCCGCGCTCACCTTCCCGCCTCACTCACCCGCCTCAGACACCCGCCCCAGATGCACCGCCCAAGCGCCGCAGGCACATGGCACCCTGAACGTATGCCGGAACTTCCCGAGGTCGAGGCACTCCGGGACTTCCTGGTCGAGAATCTGGTCGGCCACGAAGTCGTCCGGATACTGCCCGTGGCGATCAGCGTGCTGAAGACGTACGACCCACCGGTCACCGCCTTCGAGGGGCGGGAGATCACCGGCGTACGGCGGCACGGCAAGTTCCTGGACATGGAGGCGGACGACCAGGACCTGCACCTCGTCACCCACCTGGCCCGCGCCGGCTGGTTGCACTGGCGGGACCGGCTCCCGGACGGTCCGCCCCGGCCGGGCGGCAAGAGCCCTCTCGCACTGCGCGTCGCACTGGAGACCGGCGAGGGCTTCGACCTCACCGAGGCCGGCACCCAGAAGAGGCTGGCGGTGTACGTCGTACGGAACCCGTCAGACGTCCCCGGCATCGCCCGACTCGGCCCCGACCCCCTCGCCGACGCGTTCGACGTGACCCGCTTCGCCGGGCTGCTCGTGGGGGAGCGGCGGCAGATCAAGGGGGCGCTGCGCGACCAGAGCCTGATCGCGGGGATCGGGAACGCGTACAGCGACGAGATCCTGCACACGGCGAAGATGTCGCCCTTCAAGCTGGCCTCGTCGCTGAAACCGGAGGAGACCCGCCACCTCTACGAGGCGCTGCGCTCCACGCTCACCGAAGCCGTCGAGCGCGCCCGGGGCCTGGCCGCCGGAAGGCTGAAGGCGGAGAAGAAGAGCGGCCTGCGCGTCCACGGCCGTACCGGCGAGCCCTGCCCGGTGTGCGGCGACACGATCCGCGAGGTCTCCTTCAGCGACTCCTCGCTGCAGTACTGCCCGACCTGCCAGACCGGCGGCAAGCCCCTCGCCGACCGACGGATGTCACGACTGCTCAAGTAGGCGGGCGCGACCATTGAAGGTACGGACCAAGTCAGCGCCAGGCCGGTGCCTTCAGCGTCACCAGAAGCTCACCCTCCTGGCTGCGCACCTCGAAGTGGCTGATGTCCCCGCGCCGCATCGTGGTGCCGCCATGCATGTCGGAGGCCTCGCCGCCGTCGGGGGACTTCCAGTTGGCGGCCGTCTCCTCGGAGCCGTCCTTGCCGACCACGACGAGCCGGCAGGCGTGGGCCCCCTCGGCCTCCTTGACGTTCAGCTCGATGTCGCTGCCCCACACCTGGTCCCCGGCCCTGACCTCGGCCCACACGCCCGTCTTGGCGTCGGTGGCGGCGACCGTGTCCGGCGGCGCGCCCGGCCCCGCGAGGACGGCGACCGCGGGCCCGCCCACGGCGATGACCACGGAGGCGGCCAGCGCGAACAGCCAGCGCCTGCGCCGGGCCCGCCGCCGGACGGCCACCTCGTCCAGCAGCCGTCCGAGCAGCCGGGGACCGGGTGCCGCGAAGGGGTGGACGGCACGCGGTGTGGCGTTCCGGTACAGCATCAGCTGCCGGGCGGCGGGACGGAACTCGGTGACCTGTACCGCGCACTGGGGGCAGCCGCGGACATGGTCCTCGAAGTGGAAGGACTCCACCTCGTCCAGCACGCCCAACGAGTACGCGCCGACGTCGTGATGACGATCCTGGGACCACATGGCAATTCCTCGGGCCGGTGTGCGGTGGGGGTTGCTTCGTGCCCCCACCGGTACGGACCAGACCGGCGAATCACTCAAGCCCCGTGACCATTGCCAACCAAAAGATTCGGAGCCGTTCGTCCCGCGGATTGGTCGAGGACCGAAAAAATTGGCCTGTCAACGCGCGAACAGGGGCTTCGCGCCCAGGAAGACACGGGTAACCAGGTCGGAGACAGGGGATCGCCCGGCCCGGAGCCGGCCTAGAAGAGATGGATCGCCAGGTGCCCGAGCGGCAGACCGAGCCGCCAGGCCGGTGTCCAAACCTTTGGACCGTCGTCCTCACCGAGGACCGCACCACCGCCCGGCACCGCGTCCAGATCGGGCGCGAGCAGCTCGGTCTCCTCCAGCCAGCGCCAGGCCTCGGCCGCCAGCTCCAGGTCCGGTGACGGGCCGCCCCGCTCCAGAGCCTCGGCGGTGAAGTGGGCCATGCGCTCGCACACCCAGTCCTGCCACGGCTGGTCGTACGCCGTCAGCGACAGCCAGGTCTCCAGCTGGGTGACGACCCGGATACCGGAGAGCTCACCGCCGGAGTCCGAGAGGAAGATGGTCAGTGCCAGGGCGTCCCGCCCCGCGCGGAACTCGAAGGACGTCGGCGGCATCAGGTCGCCGGTCCGCAGCAGTTCCTCGGCGATGTACTCGGCGTAGAACCACGCCATGGGGACGGCCAGTTCGCCGCCGCCGGCGCCGTCCGTGCTCTCTTGACCTCTGTGCAGCATCCCTTCCTGCCTTCCTCCGGTGCGTGCGCGTCGCCCGACCCCGGGCCCCCATCCCGAACACGGATGAAGACAGCTGATTGCTCAACCGGGGTCCTCAGCAAGGCGCTTTACGGAGGTTTGACTCAGCCATTGGTTTCAGTGCAGGTCGGCCGCGTATCCCGGAAGCACCCGGCGCAGGGCGCGCAGCGCGTAGTACGCGCGAGACTTCACCGTACCGGGCGGGATGCCGAGGGCTTCGGCGGCTTCCGCCACACTCGCACCCTGGAAGTACACCTGCACCAGTACTTCGCGGTGCTCGGGAGTGAGTGTCTTCACAGCTTCCCGCACATCGAGCGTCGCGACCGACCGTTCGGCGTGATCGGCCATCACTCGGGCGTTCTCCAGCACCGCGTCCCCCACCTCGGCGGGGCGCGCCTGCCGGGCCCGTCGCGCGTCTATGGCGAGCCGCCGCCCGACGGTGAGCAGCCAGGGGCGTACGGAGTCGAAGTCGTCGGCGCGCAGCGCCTCGGGGTGCTGCCAGGCGCGCACGAGGGTTTCCTGCACGAGGTCCTCGGCGCGGTGGCGGTCCCCGTCGGAGAGCCGCAGCATCAGGGCGAAGAGGGGGCGGCCGTGTTCGCGCTGGAGCTCGGCCAGCTCGTGCTCGGCGGTCGTCCCGTTGGTGATCGTGGTTCCGGCCGTCATGGCCGTATGGGAACGCGGAGCGCTCCGTGGGGACAGAGGGCGGTCACGGGTCTGCGGCGGGCGGTCAAACCTGTCGACGAACGGTGCGACGAACGGTCTGCCGGTGTTTCGGGGACTCGGCCCGAAGACAAGGCCGCGCCCCGTACCACGGCACTACCGTGACCGGCCGGCGGCCCGCCTTCACCAGGCGTACCTTCACCGAGTCGACGAAGCGGTGGCCCGCCTGTTCGGAGACGCCCACCACGACGGCGTCCGCCTGGAGCTCGTCCGCCGCCTTCACCAGCCCGCTGTACGGGTCGCCGCGGAAGGTGTGGAACGCCCAGCGCACCTCGAAGATGCCCTTCACCTGCTCGGCGGCCTCCCGGATCTCCGCGACGAGCTGCTCGGTGATCGCGTCCGTCGTCCCGGCCACCGGCGCCCCGAGCGCCGCGCTCGCCGCCGGCGTCGGCTGCACGTACACGGTGGCGAGCAGCGACTGCTGCCGCCGGGCGAGACCCGCGGCGTAGGCCACGGCGCGGAGGGAGGAGTCGGAGCCGTCCAGCCCGACGAGGATGACCTTGGGTCCGTCGGTACCTCGTTCGAACTGGTGTGCTCGCCGATCAGTCACGGTGGCGAGGCTGTCGGAGAACTACTCCCATCGGGTGTTTCTGTGCCGCCGCACCGGTGTCGTGGGGGTGCGCCGTCCCCGCCTTGGTCGACTGATGAGTCATGACGAAGGATCAGACGAAGGATCAGATCTTCACACGGCGCCGTCTGCTGATCGGAGGCGCCGCCCTGCTGGGCGCGGCCGGTGTCGCGGGCACCACCGTTTCGCTCCTCGGTGACGGGGCCTCCGGCACGGCGGCGCCCGGGACCACCGTCGCTGCCGCCGGTCCGGGGCCCGGTCCGGGGACCGATCGCGCGCTCCCTCCCTCCGCCTACCGCCTCCGGCCCATCGCCGGATACGGCGCCCGCCCGCGGCGCCGCAGGCTCGTCCGCCCCTTGGTCCGGCGCGAGCCGTTCCTGCGCGTGGACGGCCAGGGCCGGACCATCGTGCTGACCTTCGACGACGGCCCCGACCCGCGCTACACCCCGGACATCCTGCGCATCCTCCGTTACCACGACGTCCGCGCGATGTTCTTCGTGTGCGGCGAGATGGTGGCCCAGTACGGGGACCTGCTGCGGGAGATGGCCTACGACGGCCATGTCGTCGGCAACCACACCTGGTCCCACCCGTTGCTCACCAAGCTCTCCCGGCGCATGATCTACGCGGAGATGGCCCGCACCAGCGAGATCATCGACGAGGCGTACGGCGAACCGCCGCTGTGGTTCCGCGCACCGTACGGCGCCTGGAACCGGGCCGTCTTCCGGTTCGGCGCCGAACTCAACATGGAACCCCTGGCCTGGTCCGTCGACACGCTCGACTGGCGCGCCCCGGGCGCCGACACCATCATCGAGCGGGTGGCGGACGGCGCGGCCCCCGGTGTCGTCGTGCTCTCCCACGACGCGGGCGGCGACCGCTCGCAGAGCGTACGGGCGCTGCGCCACTATCTGCCCGCACTACTGGACTCGGGTTATCGGATCACCGTGCCCCAACGGAAATACGCATAACGGCGGGAATTCGCCCGCCCGGCCGGGGAACGCTCAGCGAACCTCGACCAGGCGGGCGAAAACAACGACGTTTCCGTCGTAGCCGTTCTGCTGGGAGAAACCTCCTCCGCAGGTGATGACCCGCAACTCGGGAATTCCGCTGTTTCCGTAGACGCGGTCGCCGGGGAAGTTGTTCTTCTCGAAGACCTCGATTCCGTAGATCTCGAACACGGCGGTCTTCGCGTCCCCGCGCCGGATCTCGACCCGGCTGCCCTTCTTGAGCGCCCCGAGTCCGTAGAACACCGCGGGCCCTCGATCGTTGTCGACGTGCCCCACGATCACGGCCGTACCCCGCTCGCCGGGGGAGACCGCGCCGGTGAACCAGCCCGCGAGGTTCGGGTCCTGGGCGGGCGGCGCGTCGACCCAGCCCTGGGGGTCCAGACCGACGGGCACGACCGGGGCGTCGACCTGGATCGAAGGGATCCGCACCCGTTCGACCATGGCGTACGGCAGCGGATCGGGCACATTGGTGAAGGTGCCGCGGGGGGTGGTGCGGCTGTCGGCGGCCGCCGCCGACGCGGGCTGCGGCGGACCCACGTCGAACTCCCCCGAGCCGTTGCGAATGAGGGCGAGACCGGTCAGCAGGACCAGCGCTATCACGCCCCACGGCGCACGCTTCCTCCTCCGCTCCTCCTCTTCGGCCTCGGCCGGTTCGGACGAATACATTCGCCATCCCCTCTCGACGCGGCCGTCGCCGCGTCCCTCGCGCATACGACAGAAAATAAGCGCTCCGCACGATCACGGCGACGGCTCAGGTACGAATGGGTGGCGGCGCGGCGGAGCTGTGCGCCATCCGAGTCGCCGGGCACAGGAATTTTCTGACAGTCCGTGACCTGCGGCGATATCCGATCACGCGGAGATATCGCGGCGTGTTGGCTCACCAGGACGGACCATCGCCGAAATGCGGCCCCGTACAAGGCAACTGAGGGTTTTTCTGGGAGGCGCTTCTCGCCGATCGACCGGGGACCGTTCCCGGGGCGTCTTCCGCGGAGGATCACATGCGTACTACTCGTGCCCTCGCGGCCTCGGCCGCCGCGGTCGCCCTGGTCGGCATCGCCGCCCCGACGGCCACCGCCTGGGAGCAACCGACCTCGGTCACGGCCAGCCCCAACGCCGTCGCCCGCGGCGGGCAGATCGTGCTCACCGTCAGCGGCGGCAACGCCTGCGCGACGATGGGCAGCACGATCAGCTCGAACGCCTTCCCCACCACCAATCTCACGTCCCGTGACGGCAGGACGGCGACGGCGACGGTGCGGATCAACGCCAACGCCAACCCCGGGGCGTACGACGTCTTCACCCACTGCGAAGGCCAGCGAAAGAAGTTCGAGGACGTCTTCACCGTCATCGGCGGCGTCCGCGGCGGTCTCGGCGGCAGCAGCTCCACCGGGGCCACGCCTACCGACATCGCCATCGGCGGCGGGCTCGTCGCCGCCGCGCTCATCGGCGGTGGCCTGTTCTGGATGCGCCGCCGCTCGGAGAACAAGATTTGAGGAGGGAGCGGAATGGCGTGGGCGGGGGTGGCTGCGCGACTCGGCGCCACGAGGTGCCGCTGCGCCCGCCCTCCCCCACTCTCGGCACCGATGCCCGGAGGCAGGCTCACCGAGGAGGACCGTCAGCACATCGCCGCGGGGCTGGCCAAGGGGCTTGGATACACAGAGATCGGGCGGCGTCTGGGGCGGCCCGCCTCGAGGGTCATGCGGGAGGTCACCCGCAACGGCGGACCGGACGATTACCGGGCGGGCCGGGCGGGCCGGGCGGGCCGGGCGCACGAGGCCACACAGCATCGTGCGCGCCGGCCCAAACAGGCTCGGCCGCCGTCACCGCCGATTCCCGACAGCGGCCATGGACGTGACCCCCGCGGCCTCGCTCGAGCGGGAGGACCCCGGCGCGCGCCTGACATGCACCTGCTCCACCCGGGGGACCCTCACCCGCCCGCGTTCGGGAACAGCGCGCGGAACGGGTCCACCGTGGCCGTGAGTCCCCGGCTGTAGGGCGAGTCGAAGTCCCAGATGAGGAAGAGCAGGAAGGCGATGAGGGCGGAGAACAGGCCGGCGAGGATCAGCTCTCGTGCCGTACGCCGGATCTGCAGCGCGAAGACCATGCCCACGGTCACCACGGCGCCGGTGATCAGACCGAACCACACCACGCCCGGCATGGTCTCGCCGGTCGAGTCGGCGCGGGCGTTGCGCGCCGCGTCGGCCGCGGCCATCTGGTCGAGCAGCGGTTGGTAGGCCTGCGCCTCGAAGTCGCTCCTCGGCTGGTAGTCGGTGACGTCCCGGCGGACGGTGTCGAGGAGCTCCGTACCCTTCTCGGTCATCTCCCCCTTCTCGGCCATGGCCTTCCACTCCGTGGTCACGACGTGGCCGACATACGCGTCGAGGTCGGCTCGGATACGGTCGCGCACATCCTCGGGGTACACCCGCACCCGCTCCCTGATCTCGTGCAGCGCCTGGGCCTCCGCCTGGACATGGTCCTGGGCGACGCTGCGGGCCTCCCAGACCCCGGCGATGGCCAGGCCCAGGACGATGGCGTACACCACGCCGATCATCATGGTGATGTACTCGATGACGTCCGGGGTCTCGGACGGGTCCTCGTCCGCCGGCGCGGCGTGATGCCGTACGACGGCCACGAGGAGGACGACGACACACGCCGCCCCCATCGCGAGGGTGAGAACAAGCCATTCCGACAAGGGATTCCTCCAGCGATCGGGGTCAGCGCGGACGCAGCGCGGCGACGGCGAACACCGCGGGCGCGGTGATGAGCAGGGCGAGCGTGACGAGGGACGGTCCGGAGCGCTTGGTGTGCGTGCGGGCCGGGGTCCGGTAGGGCGGGTAGCTCACCGGCGTCGGCGACACCTCGGGGCGTGGGCTCGGTGTGGGCTTGGGGGCGGGCTTCGGGGGCGGAATGGGGACGGGCCGGGGCGCCTGGGTGACGGGCGGTGGGGGTGGTGGAGGCGGCGGCTCGGGCTTCGGCGTGGGGGCCGGCGCCCGTGTGGGTGGGGGTGCCGGGGTGGTCGGGGGCGGCTTCGGGCGCGGTGGGGGAGTCGGGGTGGGGGTCGGCTCCGGCGGGCACGAGGGTGTGGGCGTCGGCGTGGGGGTCGGTGACGGTGTGGTCGCCGGAACCGGCTCGCAGGAGCTGGTCCCCGCGATCGCCACGGCGACGGTTCCCCCCATGTCCGGGCCGGCCGTCGCGTATGCGCAGGCGTCGGCGACGGCTGTGCCGCTCGGCGCTCCGGTGAGGAGCCAGGTCAGTGCGAGCAGGGCCGACAGCCGCAGGGCGAGAGCGGATCGGGTCCGCTGGGGTCCTTGCACGACGAAGATCATCGGTGCTCGCGTGCCCGCGCAAGCCGGAGCCTGTGCAGATTGCCCCGGACGAGGGAAAAACGGGACGCGAAGGTTTGACCGGGAGCCGGAAGCCGACCCCTGTTTCGGGGCCTGCGAGGACCCCGCGACGAAGAAATGTCACAGCTTTCGGAAAGAAATTCGCGCCGCGTTGAACACATCGGCCACCCCCGCCCGTACCTAGGGCCAGCGAGCGGCGCAGTAGGGCGCTGCAACACCCAAGGAAACACGGGGAGTTGGAATGAAGACCTCCTGGCGGAGCGCCTCACTCGTAGCGACAGCTGCGGCTGTGCTGGTGCTGACGACGGCGTGCGGTCAGGAACAGGGCTCCACATCGAGTCAGAATGTGGGCGCGGCTTCCACCCCGACGCTCGGGGCCGGCGCCATCGCCGGTGTCGGCGCGGCCGGTTCCGGTTCCAATGCGCAGGAGCAGGCCCAGTCGACGACGGCCGCCTCGGCGGGCGCACTGACCGTGTGGAACAGTGACGAGTACGGCAAGGTCCTCACGGACAGCGCCGGACGCACCCTGTACCGCTTCGACAAGGACTCCTTCCAGCCGCCGAAGACGACCTGTGAGGGCCAGTGCGCCACCACCTGGCCGCCGGTGCCCGCCTCGGGCGCCACCGCCGCCGAGGGCGTGGACAAGTCGCTGCTCGGCGAGGTCACCCGGCCCGACGGCACCAAGCAGCTGACGGTCAGCGGCTGGCCCCTCTACTACTACGCCAAGGACACCAAGGCCGGTGACATCAACGGCCAGGCCGTGGGCGGCACTTGGTACGCCTCGGCGCCCGACGGCAAGAAGGCTTCCACGAAGGGCGGCGGCGGCGCCGACAGCGGTGACGCGGGCGACGCCGGTGGCGAGGCGGTCGAGCAGGCTGGCCTGACCACCCGCAATGACCCGGACTTCGGCGAGATCGTCGTCGACAAGAACGGCATGACGGTCTATCGGTTCATGAAGGACACGCAGTGGCCGATGTCCACCGCGTGCACCGGCGCCTGCCTCGACAAGTGGCCCGTCGTCGCCCCGGTCGACAAGAACGACACCAAGGGCATCCTGCTGAAGGGCTACACGGTCTTCGACCGGCCCGACGGCATCAAGCAGCAGACCATCAACTGCATTCCGCTCTACACCTTCGCCAGCGACAAGGCCCCCGGTGACACCAAGGGCCAGGGTGTGGGCGGCACCTGGTTCGTCATCAACGGCGACGGAGAGCCGATCCGCGCGCAGAAGTAAAGGTCACCTTCCCCAGGGTAGATCACCTCGCCATTCAGGAAACCGCACGCGGAAGGGAGTGGACGAGCAGAAGAGTGCCGGACGCACCACATCAGCGCGACGGATCCGACCCGCCCCCTCCGCACCGCACGGAGGGGGCGGGTCACTTGGCGTGCCCCGCCACGGGAAGCGGGGGTGAACAGGTATGGCCGGGACGATGGTTGGGCATGTGCCATCGGCAGCGACCGGGAACGGACGGTCAATTTCCGTTTTTGCTCGCTCCATTGGCGGACGATCAGTAGCCTCTGCTCGAACACCGGATCGCCTACGCCACCCCCGACGCGTTGGAGAGCACAGATGGAGCGTCCCGCCTGGGCGCCACGGAGCATCGACGTCTCGATGCCGTCCGTGGCCCGCATGTACGACTACTACCTGGGCGGTTCGCACAACTTCGAGGTCGACCGGGAAGCCGCCCGCAAGGCCATGGAGTTCGTGCCGGGCCTGCCCAAGATCATGCAGGCGAACCGCGCGTTCATGCGCCGCGCCGTGCGGTACGCGGTGAACGCGGGCATCACCCAGTTCCTGGACGTCGGTTCCGGAATACCCACCTTCGGAAATGTGCACGAGGTCGCCCAGGAGGCCAGCCCTGGCGCGCATGTCGTCTACGTCGACCACGACCCGGTCGCCGTAGCACACAGCCAGGCGGTTTTGGAGGGCAACGACGACGCGGATGTGATCGCGGCCGATCTGCGCAAGCCCCGGGACATCCTCGAGAGCCCCCGTGTTGAGCGACTTATCGACCTGAACCGGCCAGTGGCGCTGCTTCTGGTTGCCATACTGCACTTCGTGGAGGACAGGGACGACCCGTACGCAGCGGTGGCCGAGCTGAGCGACGCGCTCGCGCCCGGCAGCATGCTCGTCGTCTCGCACGCCTGCTCCGAGGGAATTCCGCTCCCCCGGGAGAGGGCAGAGAGCATGGTGGACGTGTACAAGGACATTCGCAATCCGTTGACCATGCGCTCATCCGACGAGGTCGCGCGGTTCTTCGAGGGGTACGACATGGTGGAACCCGGAGTGGTGCCGATGGCGAAGTGGCGGCCCGACACGGCTCCCGAGGACGAGGATCCGTACGCCTTCGCGCAGTTCGCCGGCGTGGGGACCAAGGCGTGAGGGCGGAGTCGGACGGGCCGGAGGGCAGACTGCGCCGGTTCGCGACGATCTGGAGCCGGGCGGTCTTCCCCGTCACCTCCACGTCGCTGACCCGCCCCGAGTTCGAGGAGCGACTCCTGCCGCTCGCCCGGCGCCTGAGCGAGGCGCTGCGGGCCAGGACGTACGACGCCGGGGAAGGAAGAGCCGTCGGCGCCGCCCTCGTCGAGGCGCACTGCACCGAGCCCGAGGCGCTCAGCCAGACCCTGGACTGCGTCGACGCCTACCTGGTGCTCTACTGCGGCGGCGACGGCGCCCAGGAGGATCTGCGGGCCCGCGCCGCGCGACTGCAGTCCGCGATGGCCGCCGGATACGCCGAGGCGCTGCGGCAGCGGACCCTGGCCGAGCAGGAGGCGATCGCCCGAGCCGCGCTGGAGGCCCAGGGCGCGGTCGCCCGGGCGTTGCACGCGACCGAGGCCCGCTTCCGCGCGGTGTTCGAAGGCGCCGCCATCGGCATCGGCATCGCCGACCTCGACGGCAACATCCTCCAGGTCAACGGCGCGTTGCTGCGCATGTTCGGCGTCACGGAGCAGGTGATGCGCGGCCGTGTCGTCACCGACTGGACGCACCCCGACGACGCCCCGCAGGTCTGGCGCCTCTACGAGGAGCTGGTACGCGGCGAACGCGAGCACTACCACACCGAGAAGGCGTTCCACCGACCAGACGGAACGGTTCTGTGGACCAACCTGACGGTTTCCTTGTTGCGTGACGCGGACGGCAACCCCCAGTACCAGCTGGCGCTGATGGAGGACACCACCGAGCGCCGACTGCTCAACCTCCGCCTCCGCTACGAGGCCACGCACGACGCGCTCACCGGACTGCCCAACCGCACCCTGTTCTTCGAACGCCTGGAGAAGGCCCTCGCCGCGGGCGACGGCCAGCGCTTCGGCCTGTGCTACCTCGACCTCGACGGCTTCAAGGCCATCAACGACAGCCTCGGGCACGCGGCCGGCGACCGGCTGCTCGTCGAGGTCGCCGACCGGCTGCAGTCCTGCGCGACCGCCCCCGGCGAGATGGTCGCCCGGCTCGGCGGCGACGAGTTCGTGGCGCTCACCACCGGCACGGACACCGAACGCGAGGTCGACGAACTCGCCGACCGCATCATGAACGCCCTCGTCACCCCCGTCCGCATCGACGGCCGCGAACTCCTGGTCCGCGGCAGCATCGGCATCGTCGAGGGCCCGGCGGGCGAGCGCGGCCCCGCGGAGGTGCTGCGCAGCGCCGACATCACGATGTACCGGGCCAAGTCGGCGGGCGGAAACCGCTGCGAGGTCGCCGACGCGGAGGCCGACGCCCGCGCCATCACCCGGCACGGCCTGACCACCGCCCTGCCCGCCGCCCTCGACCGGGGCGAGTTCTTCATCGAGTACCAGCCGCTCGTCCACCTCGGTGACGGCACCGTACGCGGCGCCGAGGCCCTGGTCCGCTGGCTGCATCCGCAGCACGGCGTCCTCGGCCCCGACCGGTTCATCCCGCTCGCCGAACGCACCGGCCTGATCGTGCCGCTCGGCCGCTGGGTCCTGGAGCAGTCGGTGCGGCAGGCCCGTGAATGGCAGGAACGTCACGGTGGTACGGGAGCGACCGGCCCCCTGCGTGTCAACGTCAACCTGTCGCCATGCCAGTTGACCCATCCCGGGCTGGTCCAGGACACCGTCGACATCCTGGAGCGCGCGGGCCTCGAACCGGACGCCCTCTGTCTGGAGGTCACCGAGTCCGCCCTCATCGGCGCCGACGACGATCTGCTCAAACCCCTGCGCAGACTCTCCGAGATGGGCGTCGACATCGCCCTCGACGACTTCGGCACCGGCTACTCCAACCTCGCCAATCTGCGCCGACTGCCGGTCCGGGTGCTGAAGTTGGACCGCTCCTTCACCCAGAGCATGCAGCAGTTCCCGGCCGACCCCGTCGACCTGAAGATCGTCGAGGGCATCGTCGCCCTCGCCCACAGCCTCGACCTCGCGGTCACCGTCGAGGGCGTCGAAACCGGAGCCCAGGCCGAGCAACTGCGGATCCTCGGCTGCGACACGGCCCAGGGCTGGTACTACGCTCGCCCGGGTCCGCCGGAAAGGTTGCACGATCTGGCGCTGGTGGACGCGACGGGCTGAACGACGGCTGGTGGGGCGAGGGAGACGGATGCCGGAGCGGATGCTGGACGGGCGTTATCGCCTGGTGGACCGGATCGGTGCCGGTGGCATGGGGGAGGTGTGGCGGGCCCACGACGAGCACCTGCGGCGCGAGGTGGCCGTCAAGCTGGTGACCGGCCTCGTCCACGGCCAGGACCCGACCACCGCCGAGCGGTTCGTGCGCGAGGCGCGGGCCGTGGCGCGGCTGTCGAGCCCGCACATCGTCACCGTGTACGAACTCGGTACGGCGTCGGCGCACGACGGCGCGGCGCTGCCGTACATCGTGATGGAGCTGATCGAGGGACGGCGCCTGGACCGGCTGATCCACGGCGGCGACGGGCTGCCCGACCTCGTCGACGTGGCGCGCTGGGCGGGGCAGATGTGCAAGGCGCTGGGCACGGCCCATGCCGCCCAGGTCGTGCACCGGGACATGAAACCGTCGAACGTGCTGGTGGCCGCTGCGGATTCGGCCGACCCGGAGGACAGCCTGGTCAAGGTCCTGGACTTCGGCATCGCCCGTCTCCTGGACGCCTCGGGCGCCCCGACGGCGCTGACCGCCACCGGCTCGGTCGTGGGCACCCCGGCCTACATGTCGCCCGAGCAGGCCCGGGGCGACGTCCCGGTCGACGCGCGCACCGACCTGTACTCCCTCGGCTGCATCCTCTACGAACTGGCCACCGGACGGCTCCCGTTCGAGGCTCCCGTCTGGCACGTACTGCTCCGCAAGCACATGGACGAACCACCCGTGCCGCCGAGCCACCACCGCCCCGAACTGCCGGGTAGCTGGGACGAGTTGATCCTGGCCCTGCTGGAGAAGGACCCGGCCGACCGGCCGTCGACGGCGGGGGAGGCGCGCAGGCGGCTCGTCGAGCTGGAGGGACGTACGGGCGGCAGCGCGATCCGGATACCGGACGACGCCGGCCGACTCGCGCCCACCCCACCGCCCTCGTGTCCGCCCCGCACCCCGGTACCCGCCGTGGACGCCCGGGCCGATACCCGGACTGCCCCACCCGCGCCGAGGCACACGCCGACCTGGGTGGAGCCCGCCGTGCCGTCGGTGCCCGCCTACATGCCGTCCGATCCGGCCCCGTCCCACTCCGTCACGGCTCCGATCGCTTCGAGTCCCACACCCTCGACCATGAAGCGCATCGGCGGACTCGGCTACGTGGCCATGACCCTGGTGTGGCTGATCGTGGTGCTCCTGGTGTCCTGGAAGATCGGTGGGGTCCTCTTCGTCGCCGGCATCGTCTGGTACCTCGCGACGCGGGGGAGGACCCACTTCGACCAGGGCTTCTACCAGGGAAGACACCGGTGATCGTGCGCACCCCGCCCCTCACCGCTCCACCAGCATCCGCTGCAACTCCCGCGCGGCCCGCGGCGGGGCCACGTCGCTGCGGTGCGCCAGGGCGATCGTCCGGTGCAGGCCGGGGCGGGCCAGAGGGGTGACGCGCAGGCCGCGTCCGGAGCGGGCGGCGACCATGCGGGGGACGACGGCCACGCCCAGCCCGGCCCGTACGAAGCCGAGGACCGCGTCCATCTCGCCGCCCTCCACCGCGAAGTCCGGCTCGAACCCGGCGGAGCGGCACGCGGCGACGGTGAGTTCGCGCAGGTCGTAGCCGTGGCGGAACATGACCAGGCGCTCGCCCTCCAGGTCGGGGATCCGGACGGTGCGGCGGCCGTTGCCGGGTCTGGGGGCGTCCGGAGACGACACCACCACGAGGTCCTCGCGCAGGAGCTCCACCGTGGTCAGGGCGGGGGCGGGTGTGGGCAGGGGGAGGACGACCAGGGCCAGGTCGAGGGCGCCGCGCGCCAGCTGCCGTACGAGGTCGTGGGAGCCGCCCTCCTCGATCAGCAGGCGGATGCCGGGGTAGCGGTCGTGGAAGGCGCGCAGGACGTCCGGGAGCAGGCCGGTGCACAGGCTCGGGGTCGCGCCGAGCCTGACCCGGCCCCGCCGCAGCTGGACCAGTTCCTGCACCTCGTGCCGGGCGGTGTCCGTGTCGGCCAGGATGCGGCGGGCCAGCGGCAGCAGGGCCTCACCGGCGTCGGTCAGGGTGATGTTGCCGCGCGCCCGCAGGAAGAGGTCCGCCCCCAACTCCCGTTCCAGCGCCTTGATCTGCTGCGACAGGGACGGCTGAGCGACATGGACGAGTTCGGCGGCGCGGGTGAAATGCCGGGTCTCGGCGACCGCCACGAAGTACTGAAGCTGCTGGAACTGCACCCGTCCACGATATGACACGATAGTTTCCGGCTATCGAATCGAGCCGGACCATGTCTTGGACCGATGAGTGTTTTCGGCCTTAGCGTCTTGTTCCATGGCTCTGGCAACGCGGACGGAACGGACGGAACGGAAACCGTCCGTGGCGCGCACGGTGTGGGACAGCTCCCTCGGCAAGAAGACGGTCATGGCCGTCAGCGGTTTGATCATGCTGGCGTACCTGGTCGTCCATATGCTCGGCAACCTCAAGATCTTCTTCGGCTCGGACGAGTTCAACGGCTACGCGCACTGGCTGCGCACCCTCGGCGAGCCCTTCCTGCACCACGAGTGGGCGCTGTGGACCGTCCGCGTGGTCCTCGTCGCCGCGGTCGTCGCCCACGCCACGGCCGCCTACCAGCTCAGCCGCCGCGACATCAGGGCGCGGCCCACCCGGTACGCGCACAAGAAGCGCCGGGCGAGCTACGCGACCCGCACCATGCGGTGGGGCGGCATCATCCTCGGCCTGTTCATCGTCTGGCACATCCTCGACCTGACGACCGGCACGGTCCACCCGGACGGATTCGAGGCCGGCCACCCGTACCAGAACGTGATCGACACCTTCTCCACCTGGTACGGCAACGTCATCTACCTCGTCGCGATGCTGGCCCTCGGCCTGCACATCCGGCACGGCTTCTGGAGCGCCGCCCAGACCCTCGGCGCCGGCAGCCGCACCCGCGACCGAGCCCTCAAGACCGTCGCCGACGTCCTCGCGCTGCTGCTCACGGCCGGCTTCATCGCCGTACCCGTGGGCGTCATGACCGGAGTGGTGAACTGAGATGACCGCTGAATACGTGAACTACGCGACCGGCGAGCCCGTCGTCGACACCAAGGCCCCGTCCGGCCCGATCAACGAACGCTGGGACACCCGCCGCTTCGAGGCCAAGCTGGTCAACCCCGCCAACCGCCGCAAGCACACCGTGATCGTCGTGGGCACCGGCCTCGCCGGCGGCTCCGCCGGCGCCACGCTCGCCGAACAGGGCTACCACGTCGTCCAGTTCTGCTACCAGGACTCCCCGCGCCGGGCCCACTCCATCGCCGCGCAGGGCGGCATCAACGCCGCGAAGAACTACCGCAACGACGGCGACTCCGTGCACCGGCTGTTCTACGACACTGTCAAGGGCGGTGACTTCCGGGCCCGCGAGTCCAACGTCCACCGCCTCGCCCAGATCTCCGTCGAGATCATCGACCAGTGCGTGGCCCAGGGCGTCCCGTTCGCCCGTGAGTACGGCGGTCTGCTCGACACCCGCTCCTTCGGCGGCGTCCAGGTGTCGCGAACCTTCTACGCCCGCGGCCAGACGGGCCAGCAGCTGCTGCTGGGTGCCTACCAGGCCCTCAGCAGGCAGATCGCGGCCGGCAACGTGGAGATGCACCCGCGGACCGAGATGCTCGACCTGATCGTGATCGACGGGCGGGCGCGCGGGATCGTGGCACGGGATCTGATCACCGGCCGCATCGACACGTACTTCGCGGACGCCGTCGTTCTGGCGAGCGGCGGGTACGGCAACGTCTTCTATCTGTCGACCAACGCCATGAACTCCAACGCCACCGCCGTGTGGCGGGCACACCGGCGTGGTGCGCTGTTCGCGAACCCCTGCTTCACCCAGATCCACCCCACGTGCATTCCGCGCACCGGCGACCACCAGTCCAAGCTGACGCTGATGAGCGAGTCGCTGCGCAACGACGGCCGTATCTGGGTGCCGAAGGCCAAGGGCGACACCCGTCCCGCGAACAAGATCCCCGAGGACGAGCGCGACTACTACCTGGAGCGCATCTACCCGTCCTTCGGCAACCTGGTTCCGCGTGACATCGCCTCCCGCGCCGCGAAGAACGTCTGTGACGAGGGCAGGGGAGTGGGGCCGGGAGGGCAGGGCGTCTACCTCGACTTCGCCGACGCCATCAAGCGGATGGGCCACAAGGCCGTAGAAGCCAAGTACGGCAACCTCTTCGACATGTACCAGCGGATCACCGACGAGGATCCGTACGAGGTGCCGATGCGGATCTACCCCGCCGTGCACTACACGATGGGCGGATTGTGGGTCGACTACGACCTCCAGACCACCGTCCCCGGCCTGTTCGCCATCGGTGAGGCCAACTTCTCCGACCACGGGGCGAACCGGCTCGGCGCGTCGGCGCTGATGCAGGGGCTCGCCGACGGGTACTTCGTCCTCCCGGCGACGATCAACGACTACCTCGCCCGGCATCCGCACAGCGAGCCCGTCGGGGTCGAACACCCCCTCGTACAGGAGGTGTTGGCCGAGACCCAGGACCGGCTCACCCTGCTCCTCGCCGTCGACGGCGACCGCACCCCCGACTCCTTCCACCGCGAGGTCGGTGAGCTGATGTGGGAGTTCTGCGGCATGGCCCGTACCGACAGCGGGCTGCGCAAGGCCCTGGAGCGGATCCCGCAGATCCGGGAGGAGTTCTGGCGGCGCATCAAGGTCCCGGGGACGGGTGAGGAGTTCAACCAGTCCCTGGAGAAGGCCAACCGGATCGTCGACTACCTGGAGCTCGCCGAGCTGATGTGCCTCGACGCGCTGCACCGCAGCGAGTCGTGTGGCGGGCACTTCCGTGAGGAGTCCCAGACGCCGGACGGCGAGGCGGCCCGCAAGGACGAGGAGTTCTCGTACGCGGCCGCCTGGGAGTTCACCGGCACGGGCTCGGCGCCCGTCCTGCACAAGGAAGACCTCGTCTTCGAGTACGTCCACCCCACCCAGCGGAGCTACGCATGAGGCTCACCCTGCGCGTCTGGCGGCAACGCAACGCCGACGCCGACGGCGCCATGTCCACGTACGAGGTGGACGACATCTCGCCCGACATGTCCTTCCTGGAGATGCTCGACACGCTCAACGAGGAGCTCATCCTGCGCGGTGAGGACCCGGTGGCCTTCGACCACGACTGCCGCGAGGGGATCTGCGGGGCGTGTTCGCTCGTCATCAACGGGGACGCGCACGGGCCGGAGCGGACGACGACCTGTCAGCTGCACATGCGGTCCTTCTCGGACGGCGACACGATCGATGTGGAGCCGTGGAGGGCGTCGGCGTTCCCGGTGGTCAAGGATCTGGTCGTCGACCGGTCCGCGTTCGATCGGATCATTCAGGCCGGGGGGTACATCACGGCGCCTACGGGGGCCGCGCCGGAGGCGCACGCCACGGCTGTGCCGAAGCCGGACGCGGACTATGCCTTTGAGCACGCGGAGTGCATCGGGTGTGGGGCTTGTGTGGCCGCGTGTCCCAACGGGGCGGCGATGTTGTTCACGTCGGCCAAGGTCAATCATCTGAACGTGCTGCCTCAGGGGGCGCCCGAGCGGGAGACGCGGGTGTTGGGCATGGTCGAGCAGATGGATGAGGAAGGGTTCGGGGGGTGCACGTTGACTGGGGAGTGCGCCACGGCTTGTCCCAAGGGGATTCCCTTGGTGTCTATTACTCATATGAACAGAGAGTGGCTGCGGGCTGTTCGTAAGAGTGGTCGGTAGCGCCATCGGGGTGCTTGATTCTTTCGGGCTGCGGGTGCGTTGTGGCTGGTCGCGCCCACGCGGCGGAGCCGCAAATCGACACTGCCCCGCGCCCCTATCGGGCGCGGTGCAGTTAAGGCCAGTTGAAAAGTTATAGACGTTCGCCGAAACGTGCGGACGAGCGGGACCGGGAGTGGTGCTCAAACCCCGGTCCCGTTTCGCTTTTCGGGATTCCTGGCATTCAACATTCCCACATCCGCTCTCCGGGCGGCGGTCACTCGCCTGTCAGTCGGCGTCGGAAGAACTGTGGCGGCGGGTCGCACGTCCCCAGGTCCGCCACTGATGGCCGCCGAGTCGGCCCGTGACCAGGAGAAGCCATGACCGCCTCCACTCTCGACAGTCCGCCCCAGCCGACCGCCCCCACCCGCTACACCGTCACCCTCGCCCGCAGCGAGGAGGACGTGCGTGCCGTGCAGCGGCTGCGGCACGACGTGTTCGCCGGGGAGATGGGCGCCCTGCTGGCGTCACCGCAGCCGGGGCTGGACGTCGACTCCTTCGACGCCTACTGCGACCACCTGCTCGTCCGCGACACGCTGACCGGCCAGGTCGTCGGCACCTACCGACTGCTGCCGCCCGAGCGCGCGTCGATCGCCGGACGGCTGTACTCGGACGGCGAGTTCGACCTCGGCTCGCTCGACGCGATCCGCCCCTCGCTGGTGGAGGTCGGCCGGTCCTGCGTGCACCCCGACCACCGCGACGGCGCCGTGATCAGCCTGATCTGGGCCGGGATCGCCCGCTACATGGTCCAGGGCGGCCACGAGTGGCTGGCCGGCTGCTGCTCCATCCCGCTCGCCGACGGCGGTGCCCTCGCCGCGGGCGCCTGGGACCGGGTGCGGGCCAAGAACCTGGCGCCGGAGGAGTACCGGGTACGGCCGCTGCTCCCCTGGATCCCGAAGGGCGAGGCCCCCGAGGGCCGTACCGAGCTTCCCCCGCTGCTGCGCGGCTATCTGCGCCTCGGCGCCTGGGTCTGCGGCGAGCCCGCGCACGACCCGGACTTCGGGGTCGCCGACATGTACGTGCTGCTGTCGATGCGCCGGGTCAACCCGCGCTACCTGCGGCACTTCCTCTCCCTCGTACCGGCGGCGTGACGCGATGAGCGTGTGGTTGCCCAGCGCGCCCTGTACTCCACGGGCGTGTGTGGAGGCGCGGGCGTCCCTCGCCGCCGTACCGCTGGCGGTGCTGAGACTCGCGGCCGTCGTGGCCCTGCTCCTCGTCGGGTTCCTGCTCATTCCCCTCGGGGCCAGGATCCCGTCGAGTGCGGTCAGCCGGTGGAGCCGGTGGATCGTTCGGGCCTTCGGGGTCCGGGTAAGGATCTCCGGTGCGGCCGCGCCGCCCACCGGCGGGCTGCTGCTCGTCGCCAACCATGTCTCCTGGCTGGACATCCCCCTGCTCGCCGCCGTGCGCCCGGCCCGGATGCTCGCCAAGTCGGAGATACTGCGGTGGCCCGTGGCCGGCTGGCTGACCGCCCGCAGCGGAGCCCTGTTCATCGACCGGGACCGCATCCGCGCCCTGCCCGGCACGGTCGCCCGGATCGCCGAAGCCCTGGGCGCCGGCGACGCCGTCGTTGCCTTCCCCGAGGGCAGTACCTGGTGCGGGCGCGCCCAGGGACACTTCCGGCGGGCCGTCTTCCAGGCCGCGCTCGACGCGGGTGCGCCCGTACAGCCGGTGTCCGTCCGCTACCGGCTCCTCGACGGCGGGCCCAGCACCGCGCCCGCCTTCGTCGGGGACGACTCACTGCTCACGTCGGTGTGGCGGGTCGTGTCGGCACGGGGCCTGGTGGCCGACGTCGACGTGCGACCGGTCCTCGGTCCGGGCCGCCCGCTCGACCGGCGGGCGCTGGCGCGGGCCGCGGAGATCGGCGTGACCGACACGCAGGACCTGGCCACGTGCGCTTCGGGTGCGCCCACCGAAGGCCACGGCGGGACATCGGCCCCGGCAGGGACTATCCGAGTCCCGCGACCCGTGCCAGCCGCTCGTAGGATTCCAGCATTGCTTCGCGGTCGTACGTACTCGTCGTGACCAGGACCTCCTGGGCACCCGTCTCCTTGACCACCGCCTCCAGCTCGTGCGCGACCTGCTCCTCGGTGCCGTACACATGCCCGGCCAGCCCGGCCTCGTAGAACCCGCGCTCCTTGGCGGTCATCACCCGCCGCTCGACCTCCTCGGCGGGGGCGAGCGGCGGGAAACTGCCGTGCGTGCGCGAGTACGCCATCGCCCAGGCCTCGGGGAGCAGGATGCGGTGAGCCGCCTCCGGGGTTTCGGCGACGGCGATCGTCCCGGAGACGACCACGTACGGCGCCTCGGCCCACGATGACGGGCGGAACTCGGCGCGGTAACGGTCGATGCCGTGCCGCATCTTGTCGCGGTTGCGGAGATCGCCGATGACCATGGGCAGCCCTGCTCGCGCGGCGATCGAGGCGCCCTCACCCATGGCGAGCACGAACGGGGGTACGACCAGCCCCTCCGGGGGGCGCGCGTGCACCCGGGTCGGGGACGTCCCGTGAAACCAGCCGAGCAGTTCGTCGAGCTGCCCCGCGAAGTCATCGGCGTCGTCCTTGTCACGGCCCAGCGCCCTGCGTACGCCGTCCGTGAAGCCGACAGAACGGCCCAGCCCCATGTCGATGCGCCCCGGGAACAGGGATTCGAGGACGCCGAACTGCTCGGCCACCACCAGGGGACGGTGATTGGGCAACATCACTCCGCCGGTGCCGACGCGGATCGAGCGGGTGGCGGAGGCTACGGCTGCGGCGAGCACGGTAGGTGCTGACCCGGCGACTCCGGGCACCCCGTGATGCTCCGAGACCCAGAACCGGTGATAGCCGAGTTCCTCCACGGCCCGGGCCAGCCGCACGGTGTCGCGCAGTGCCTCGGACGCGTGATGACCTTCGCGGACACGGGACCGATCGAGCACAGAGAACTGAACGGAGGAGAGAACTGAGGTCACACGGGATTCAACGCACAGGGCGCCCAGTGATTCCCGGTCAGCTGTTCAGGGGCACGGACAAGCCACGACGGGCCCGCAGACGCTCTACGGACCCGTCGTGGCACTTTCTGTCGCACGCTAACTGAGGTTGCCCACCATGATGCCGGTGGTCTTCGCGGCCATGTTCTCGTACACCACCTCACCTCCAGCCAGCTTCCAGATCTTGATCTGGAAGGTGTCCGGCCCATCGGTGGCCGTGATACGGAACGCGTACCCGCTCTTGCCGTTGACCGTCCCGCTGCCCTGATAGACGGCCTTGGACCCGGTGACGACCAGCCAGTCGGACCCGGTGGAGCGGAGCTTCAGCTTGCCCCGGTCGAAGTCGAACGCGGCCTTCCCGGAAGGCACCGTGCCGGCCCAGTTGTACCTGGCGTTGAAGGAGAAGGCCGCCTTGCCGGTCGGCGTGGTGAAGCCGCCGTTGCCGATCGCGGGGCCGGCCGCCCGGTCGTAGACGATCAGTTCGGCAAGCGTGGTGCCGTCGGCCGCACCGTCGTCGTCGGTGACCGTGACGACCGGGCGGTGGATGCCGGCCTTGGTGTAGGTGTGCTGGGCCTGGCAGCCGGTGGCGGTGATCTTTCCGGCTGTCGGCTGGGTGCCGTCCTTCCAGTCGACCTCGCAGGTGTGGGTGTCGCCGGTGCCCGCGTCCGAGAAGGTGGCGGTGACCGTGGCCGTCCTGCCGACCGACACCGGGGACTTCGGACCACTGGCGGAGCCAATGGCGGGCGCCGCGTTGGTGACCTTCACGGTCGCCGAGTCGCTGCTGCGGCCGCCGGTCAGGGTCACCGTGTACGTGCCGTTGTCCGTGCAGGTGACCGTCGTCTTCGCGGACGTGGTGTCGGTGAAGGTGCAGGGCGCCCCTTCCTCGACCGTCCACTTGGGGCTGCCCGCCCCGGAGACGGTGCCGCCCAGCTCGATGCGGTCGCCCTCCGTGCCCTCGGCGTCCTGCCCGGCGCGGGCGATGGTGACCGGGGCGATGCTCTCCAGCGTCGGGACGACCTTCTTGAGCAGACCGTCGGCGTCGAACTCCAGCTTGTCGATGGTGGTTTCGCGGTGGGTGCCGTCGCCGCCGGGGATGGCGAAGCGGTGGTAGGCGATGTACCAGTCGTCGGTGTTCGGGACGTGGACCACGGAGTGGTGGCCGGGGCCCTTGATGCCGAGCGAGAGGTCCTTCTCCAGGATCACGCCCTGCTTGGTCCACGGGCCGGTGGGGGAGGGACCGGTGGCGTAGGCGACCCGGTAGTTCTCGTCACGTGTGTCGTTCTCCGACCACATGAAGTAGTAGGTGCCCTTGCGCTTGATGACGAAGGTGCCCTCGTTGTAGCCGCTCGGGGTGATGTCGGTGACCTTCGAGGCGTCGAACGACACCATGTCGTCGTTCAGCGGCACGACGTACGCCCTGCCGTTGCCCCAGTACAGATACGACTGGCCGTCGTCGTCCGTGAAGACCGCCGGGTCGATCATCTGGCCGGTGTGGTCACCGGCCTTCAGCAGCGGCTTGCCGAGGACGTCCTTGAACGGGCCGGTCGGCGAGTCCGAGACCGCGACTCCGATGTTGGCGTCGGCGCAGAAGTAGAAGTAGTACTTGCCGTTCTTCTCCTCGATGGCCGGCGCCCAGGCCCTGCTGTCCGCCCAGGAGACGTCCGGGCCGAGGTCCAGGATGACGCCGTGGTCCTCCCAGTGGACCAGGTCCTTGGAGGAGTACGCCTTGAACTGCGTACCGCTCCAGCCCGGGAAGCCGTCGGTGGTCGGGTACATGTAGAAGGTGTCGCCGAAGCGGGTGATGTTCGGGTCGGCGTTGAGGCCCGGCAGGACCGGGCTCTTCATGATCAGTGCCGAGACCGTCCAGGTGCGCTTCTTCCCGTCCGAGCCGGTCACCTCGTACGTCACCGGCTCGGTGAAGTCGTGCAGGGTGCCGGAGGCGGGGCTGATGGCCGCGCCGTGGGCGAGGGTGAACTCCGGGGCAAGGGCGGTGACATCACTGCCCTCGGTCAGCGGCAGGACGATCGTGCTGTCCTTGTCGTTGACGATCGCGTCCACCTTGAGCGCCGGGTGGGTCGCCACGGCGATGCCGGTGGTGTTGCCGGCGAGCTCCAGGATCTCGGCGGGCGTGAGGGCCCGGTTGTAGATCCGGAAGTCGTCGACCTCGCCGCCGAAGTACGGGTCAGGGGAGTACATGGACTTGCCGATGTAGCCGGAGTAGTCCTTGGCCGAGTCGTACAGCTCGGACGGCTTGATGGTGACACCGTTCACGCGGGCCGCCTCGGCGCCGTCCACGTAGAGGATCGCCGTCTCGGTCGAGCCGTTCAGCGTGACGGTGAGGTGCTTCCACTCGTTCTGGGTGAGCTGGGAGCCGCCGATCATCTGCTTCTCACCGGACCAGGTGGCCTTGGTGATCGCGGAGAACAGCTTGCCGCCGCCGTTGGAGGGGGTGGCGAACAGGTACTTGTTGCTGTCGGGGCCGAGCCCGAACAGCCACTGGAAGTTGTCGCCGCCCTTCCACTTGACGTACGTGGAGACGGTGACGCTGCCGGCGTCCTTCAGCACGCCGTTCGGGATCTTGACGTACGGCGAGCTGGAGCTGCTGTTGCCGCCGGACATCTTGAACGAGCCGCCGTCCACGCCGGTGCCGAAGCCGGGCGTACGGACGTAGGTGCCGTGGTAGCCGTGGCCGCTGGAGTCACGGGCGATGTTGCCGCCGGTCTCGTCGAAGCCGTAGTGCAGGACCAGGTCCGCCGGAACGTCGGGGCCCTCCTCGGAGACCGTCACCTCGGCGCGTACGTCGATCGTGGCGTCGCCCGGCAGGGTGCCTTCGACCGTGAAGGTGCCGACCTGCGCGTACTGCGATGCCGGGACGTCCGCCCAGGTGACGGCGACGGGCCGCTTGACCCCGTCCGCGGACTCGGCGATGACGGTGGCCGGCAGCACCGGGGCCTGACCGACGCGCGTCTCGACCTTGATGTCCTCGACGCTCCTGATGATCTGGTCGGGCTGGTAGGTGGTCAGCAGCCGGTCGTACTCGGCCTGCGTCACCGGCAGCACCGTGCCGTGGCGCGGCTTGGACGGCAGGTCGTACGACGAGGACGGCGTCCACACGCCGGAGGCGAGGTCGGTCGTCTCGAAGGGGATGTAGCCGCGTCCGCCGAACTCGTCCAGGAACGCGTACCACTTCTCCTCGGTGTTGGACTTGAACACCAGCGGGCCCTCGGCGGCGTTCATCGCGCCCTTGCCGATGCCCTCGGCGACCGCGTCCCACGACAGGTTCAGCAGCGAGCTGCTCTTCTCCTCGAAGACGAACTTGCTGTTGGGGGTGGAGGAGGTGTTGTTCCGCTCGTCCTTGGAGAGGCGGAAGTACGTGCCGTCGTGCTGGATGACCGTGGAGTCGATGACGGAGTAGCCGCGGTCGATCCAGATCTTGGGCTCGCTGAAGGTGTGGAAGTCGCGGGTCGTCGCGTACATCATGCGGTTGTACGTGTCGCCGGAGTGCGCCTCGTTGTCGTACAGCTTCGACGCCCAGAAGACCACGTACTCGCCGAGCTTCTCGTCGTAGTACGCCTCGGGGGCCCAGGTGTTGCCGGCCGCGTCGGGGGAGACCTTGACCAGGCGCTGGTCGGTCCAGTTCACCAGGTCGGTGGACTCCCAGACCATGATGGACTTGCTGCCGGTGCGCTGCGAGCGGTCCCAGTCGCCGTTGCCGTAGATCCTGAGGTCGGTGGCGATCTGGTAGAACTTGTCGCCCTCCGGGGAGCGGATGATGAACGGGTCGCGCAGGCCCTTCTCGCCGAGGGTGGAGGTCAGGACGGGCTTGCCGTCGTTCAACTCCCGCCACTTCAGCGGGTCGTTGCCCTTGCTGAGCGCGAAGTAGAGCTGCTCGCCGTCCGAGGTGCCCTCGCCGGTGAAGTAGCTGAACATGTAGCCCTTGAGGGCTTCCTTCTTCGGCAGTTCCGGCACCTTCGCGGTGAAGGCGCGGGTCGTCGTGGCGTCGCCCTTGGTGACCGTGGCGGTCAGCTCGACCATGGTGGCGCCGTCGCCGTGCGCGGGACGGTGGACCACACCGTCGGCGGCGATCACGTCCGGCTTCGCGGAGGACCAGGCGACCTTCGTGCCGAGGGTGCCGTCCGTGGGGAGGGTGAGGTTGCCGCGTACGTCGTCGAGGTTGTGGACGGTCAGTGCCTCGGCGGCCTGCTCGGTGGCCGTCTTGTCGTCGAAGGCGGGCAGGACCGTGACCTCGAAGGTCTTGGTGTCGGTGACGGTGCCCTTCTTCAGGGTCGCCGTGAGCGTGGCGTGGCCGTTCGGCTCACCGGCGGCGGGCCGGGTCACCGCGCCGGAGTCCGAGACGACGCCGGTGTTGTCGCTCTTCCAGCTGATGGACGAGCCGCCGGCCGTGCCGGTCTTCGGCAGGTTCAGGTCGGCGGTCACCGCGCTGGTGTCGCCCAGGCTGAGGGCGGCCTTGTCGTCGGCGACGCCCTGGGTGGCCACGGGCAGCGAGAGCTGCTCGACCTCGGTGGCGGCGAGGGCACGGTCGTACACCCGGAAGTCGCGGATCTTGCCCTTGAAGAGCTTGTCGCCGGAGTAGACCGACTTGCCTATGTGGTTGGCGGTGGTGGTGCCGGACCCGATGGCGCCCGGAGTGATGGTGACCGAGGTGTTGCGGCCGACCTCCACGCCGTCCTCGTACAGCACGCCCGTGTTGCCGGTCTGCGTGTAGGTGAGCTGCTTCCAGACCGCACGGGTCAGGTTGTGAGAGTCGGAGGGCCTGGTGTTCTGCTCGGTCGACCAGTTGCCCGTCGCGATGGAGGTGCGCAGCGAGTTGCCGGTGGCGAAGAGATAGCCGTTGCCGTTGCCGCCGCTGGTGTTGCCGAAGCCGTAGATGAAGTACGGAGTCGTCTGCGACTCGTCGATCAGCACGTCCAGGGAGACGCTGATCGAGTTCATGCCCTTCATGACGTCGTTGGGCACCTTGACGTAGGTGTCGGAGCCGTTGAAGGCGAGCCCCTGGCCGGTGCCCGTCCAGCCGGCGGTGCCGTTCACCGTGCCGTCGCGGCCGTTGCCGGAGGCGTCGGTGACGGTGGTGCCGGACGTGGCGTCGAGCTTGTACCAGAGGGCCAGACCGTCGGTGATCTCGGCGCTGTCCGCGCTGGTCGCGCTGTCCGCCGCGAAGCCGGGCGCGGTCGGTCCGGCGAGGCCCAGGAGCAGCGACGCGGCGGTCAGCCCGGCGAGCGGACCCGCCCAGCGTCTCGCGCGGCCGCGCAGACCTGCGATGTACGTCATGTGGTGATTCCCTGCTGAAGGCACGGCTGATGAAGGGGCGGAACAGAGGGCGGAACGAAGGGCGGAGCAAGGCAAGCGGAAAGGGGCCGAGGCGATGGCCCTCGTCCCTGGGTGCCCCGCCGTTTCGGCCGTGTAACGTCGTGTTGCGAGAGTGTCAATCGACGTGTGGTGGGGCGTCAAGGGGAATCGAACAATGTCCGACAGGTCGAACGAGTTGCTCCAGGGGGATCCTCAGGGGGGATGCTCGGTGCCCCTTGCCGCTCGCCCTACTTGCCCGGCGTACCCGTCACGGGGAGTACCAACTCCCACGTGTCGACGGCGAGATCCAGCTTCATGCCGTGCCGTTCGTACGGTGCGAGGGCGCCGCTGCTGTTGTCGGTGTCCACGCCGAGGCCGATACGGTCCCGGCCCAGCGCCGCGTAGTGGCCGAAGGCGTGCCGGAGGAGATGGCTGCCGAGAGCCCGGCCGCGCGCCTCGGGCAGGACGCCCGGGTTGGCGATCCGGGCCATGGTCGTGCGGTCGTTGCGCGTGCGCATGGCCGCCGCGTCATCCTGTGATGCTCCTCCCCGTCGCCCATGGCCGTATCCACATGGCCAGGTCGTGAGGGAGTCGGCCTCCCGCCCCCGGACCACGGACAGGATCTGTATCGCCGCCGAGGCGCACGGGCTCAGTGCTCGCGGCACCACTGCTGGTACCCCGCCACGGCCGTCGGCAGGGTCGGGAAGATCCGGTCGCTGCCGACCGACTCCGCGAGCCCGTACGCCCGCAACTCGTCCCACAGGTCCTGCTTGACGCGGGCGAGGGCGAAGACGATGCCCCGGCGGTTCAGTTCGCGGCGGAGTTCGTCGAGGGCGTCGAGGGCGGTGATGTCGACCTCGACGTTCGCCTCGGTGTTGAGGAGGAACCAGCGGACGGTCTCCCCGTGCTCCTCCTGTTCGTCCACGGAGGCCAGGGAGCGGCGGCGGAAGTCCTCGGCGTTGGCGAAGAACAGCGGGGAGTCGTAGCGGTAGACGAGGAGGCCGGGGATCGTCCTGGCCTCGGCGTAGTCGTCGACGTCGTGCATTCCGGCCACCCCCGGGACGAGTCCCTCCACGGCGTCGTGCGGCCGGGCCACGCGCGTCAGCAGCTCGGCCACGGACAGGCCGACGGCCACCAGGACGCCGTACAGGATGCCCCAGGCGAGCACCCCGGCCAGACAGCCGACCGCGAGGAGTGCCTCCCGGCGCCGGAAGGAGGCCAGGCGGCGGAAGCCGGCCAGATCGACCATGTGGACGGCGGCGTAGACCACGATCGCGCCCAGCACGGCCGAGGGGGTCCGGGTCAGCAGCGAGCCGAGGAAGAGCAGGACGGCGAGCACCGCCACCCCTGAGACCAGCGTGTACGCCTGGCTGCGGGCGCCCGCCGTGGAGGCGAGCGCGGTACGGCTGGCGCTGCTGCTGACCGGCATGCCGTGCAGCACCCCCGCGCCCAGGTTGGCGGCGCCCAGGGCCAGGAACTCCTGGTTCGGGTCGAGCCTCGGGCCCTTGTCCTCATGGACGGTGAAGGCGCGTGCGGTGAGGACGACGTCCGTGTAGCTGACGAGGAGGACGCCCAGGGCGGGCAGCAACAGGGAGGGCAGCTCGGACAGGTCCGGCACGGTGAGTCCCGGCAGGCCGGACGGGATCTCGCCGATCACGTCGATGCCGTGGCGGTCGTCGAGGTCGAGGGTGACCACGGCGACCGTACCGAGGACGACGGCCAGCAGGGGGCCCGGGAGCATACGGGAGAGGCGGGGCACCGCGAAGACGAAGGCGATGGCGATCACGGAGAGCACGACGGTGGGCCAGTGGGCGTCCCCCAGGTGCCGGACGAAGGACCACAGCTTGGGGAAGAAGTCCTCGCCGCTCGTCTCCACCCCGGCGAGCTTGGGTAGCTGGTCCATGATCATGATCAGCGCCAGGCCCGCGAGGTAGCCGATCAGGACCGGACGGGAGAGCAGGTCCGCGACGAAGCCGAGGCGTACGGCCCAGGCCAGCAGACAGAGCAGGGCGACCGCGATCGCCAGGACCGCCGCGAGCGTGGCGTACCGCTGGGCGTCGCCCTTCGCGAGAGGGCCGATCACCGCCGCCGTCATCAGGGCGGCCGTCGACTCCGGGCCGACCGACAGGAGGCGGGAGGAACCGAGGAGGGGGTACAGGGCGAGGGCGGGCAGCATGGCCCACAGGCCGACCACGGGGGGCAGTCCGGCCACGACCGCGTACGCCATGACCTGGGGGACGAGGTACGCGGCCACGGTCGCGCCGGCGATCAGGTCGCCCCGCAGCCACGAGCGCCGGTAGCCGAGGAGCATGGCGAGGCCGGGCGTCAGGCGGCGCCACACCGGTGTGCTTTCGCCCGAGCCGCGGGCCATGCGTCTCCGTTCGTCCGTGACCTTTGTCCGTGACCTTTGTCCGTGATCTCAGGATCCACCGCACGCCGGTGTTCCGCGACGTACCGCCGCTGCTGTCTGTCCGGGACGGCATGGCGCGTACAGGTGAATCGCGGCGATGCTGCCGACTGAGGTGCGGGACGGGGTTGTTGCGGCGGCGGGCGCTGCCCTGGCGGATGGGCTGGGGCGGGTGTGCCTGGTCGCCGGGGTGGCCGCGTTTGTGGGGGCCGGGCTCGCGCTGGTGCTGATCCGGGGGAAGGACCGGGTTGCGGTGGTGGCGCCGGAGGAGGCCGCTGAGGTGACTGCCTGACAGCGTGGCACCCGGTGCTGTTGGTGGGCGGGGGTGGCCTGCGCCACTCGGCGCTACGAGGTGCCGCTGCGCCCAACCTCCCCCACTCTCGACTTCGCTCGAGCGGGAGGTGCCCCCACCGCACCAGCGGCACGACTGCCGCAGCTACGCATAGTAAAGGGTTGGACGGGGTGATGCTCGGGCTTGTAGCTTGCAGTGGACCGGACACCGCCCGAGGAGGTGAGACCCATGAACGCTGTATCGATGTGGGTGCTCTCCCTTCCCGTCACGGTCGGGCGATTGACGTAGGTGTCGCCGGGAGCGCCGCGCCAACAAGGCACTCCCGAAGGGCAACACCTATGGACTCTTCGCAGTTCACCGCCGAGCCGTCGTCGAACGGGTTCGACGTGATCATCGCCGGGTGCGGGCCGACCGGCGCGATGCTGGCCGCCGAACTGCGGCTGCACGATGTGCGGGTACTCGTTCTGCAGAAGGAAACCGAGCCCGTGTCGTTCGTCCGCATCGTCGGTCTCCACATGCGCAGTCTCGAGCTGATGGCAATGCGCGGACTGCTGGAGCGCATGCGCGAACACGGAAGACAGCGTCCGGTCGGCGGATTCTTCGCCGCCATCCCCAAACCCGTGCCCAAGGGCCTGGATTCCGCGTACGCCTATCTGCTGGGCATCCCGCAGCCGGTCATCGTTCACCTGCTCGAAGAGCATGCGATCCAACTGGGTGCGCAGGTCCGGCGGGGTTGCGCGGTGGCCGGTTTCGAGCAGGACGACGAGGGTGTGACCGTCGAGCTGACTGACGGCGAACAGCTGCGTTCGAGCTATCTCGTCGGCTGTGACGGCGGGCGCAGTACGGTGCGCAAACTGCTCGGCGTCGGCTTCCCCGGTGAGCCCTCGCGGACCGAGACGCTGATGGGCGAGATGGAAGTGGGTGTGCCGCAGGAGGAGATCGCCGCCAAGGTGACCGAAATCGGCGAGACCGACAAGCGATTCTGGCTCAGGCCCTTCGGCCAAGGGGCATACAGCGTCGTAGTCCCCGCCGCGGGAGTCGGCGATCGCGCGGAACCACCCCCGCTCGAGGATTTCAAACAACAGCTGCGCAGCGTCGCCGGAACGGATTTCGGCGTGCACTCCCCGCGCTGGTTGTCCCGCTTCGGGGATGCCACCCGGCTGGCCGAACGCTATCGGGTCGGGCGGGTGCTGCTGGCCGGCGATGCGGCACACATCCACCCACCCACCGGCGGACAGGGCCTCAACCTGGGCGTCCAGGACGCATTCAACCTCGGCTGGAAACTGGCCGCGCAGATCCGCGGCTGGGCGCCGAAAACTCTGCTGGACACCTACCAGGCCGAACGCCACCCGGTCGCCGAGGACGTGCTGGACAACACCCGCGCCCAGATGGAACTGCACTCCACCGAACCGGGCCCGCAGGCCGTGCGCAGGCTGCTCACCGAACTGATGGACTTCGACGAGGTGAACCGCTGTCTCATCGAGAAGATCACCGCGATCGGCATCCGCTACGACTTCGGTGAAGGCCTCGACCTGCTCGGCCGCCGCCTGCCCGACATCGACGTGAAACACGGCCACCTCTACGGTCTGCTGCATCGAGGCTGCGGCCTGCTGCTGGACCGCACCGAACGCCTGACCGTCGGCGGCTGGTCAGACCGGGTCGATTGCCTCGCGGACCCCACTGCGGCACTGGATGTTCCGTGCGTCCTGCTACGCCCCGACGGCCATGTCGCCTGGATCGGCGACGACCAGCAGGACCTGGACGACCACCTCTCCCGCTGGTTCGGCGAGCCCGCCAACTGACTTCGCCCGAGCAACCGAAAAGGCACCACAGGCCTTCCACGTGCTGTCAATTGTCCGTCAGGCGGATCGTGGGGGCGGCGAAGAAAGTCGGCCGGGCACCCTCAGGTGAAATCAGGCCGCCACCGGCAGCCCCGGTGTGCGGAAGACGCGCTGGTCGGCGTCGACCGCGAACACCTCGCAGCCCTCCCTCGCGGCGGCCCACTCGATACCCTCGGCCCCCATCGCGAACGCGGCCGTCGCCGTGGCGTCGGCCTCCGTGAGGGTCGGCGCCACGACCGTCAGGCTCAGCAGGCCCGTCGCCGGGCGGCCGGTGCGGCCGTCGAGAATGTGGTCGCCGCGTTCGTAACGGGCGGACGTCGCGACCGCGCCCTCGGTGATCGACAGGACCGTGCAGAGCCGGTCGGCCCGCTCGGGGTGGCGTACACCCACCCGCCACGGGCCCCCGGTCGCGGCCACGTCACCACCGGCGTTGAGGCACAGCCGCTTCGCACCCCGGGCCGTGAGCAGCTCCGCGGCCCGCTGCACGGCCCACCCCTTCACCATGGCGCAGGGGTCGAGCCCGCGCCCCGGCAGCCGTACGTCGAACGCACCACCGGTCGCCACCCGGTACTCCTCGCACAGATCGAGGACCTCGACCAGATCCGGGCTGAGCTCGTGTGGGGCGAGCTCACCCCGGTCCAGCCGGGACACCTCGCTGTCGGCACGGAACGGACTGAACCGCGCGTCGACCTCGCGCAGCCAGTCGAAAGCCGGTTCCGCGGCCTCGGCGCCGGCGGCCCCGTTCTCGGTGCCTTCCATGTCCTCGATGATCAGCGAGATCGGGAAACCCATGATGTGTTCGACGCGGCGCACTCCGATCAGCCCTTCGCGTCGATGGCGGCCTCGGCCTGCGGGTGGTTCGGCTGCTTCAGCATCTCCACCGCGGTGATCTTGTCGCCCTCGAAGGTCACCTGGCCCTGGACGTCACCCTTGGAGGTGCCGACGGCCGAATCCGCGACGGTCTGGCTCGCGCTCTGAGCCGACTCCTCGGAAGCGGAGCCCGACGAGGAACCGGACGACGAGGAAGCCGACTTCGCGTTCTCGTCGATCGCCGCCTGGAGGGACTCCTTGTAGCCCCCACTGGTGATGGTGGCACCGGAGACGGTGTCGATGTCGGCGCTCTGCGCTTGCAGCGTCTCCTCGATCAGGACCGGCACCGCCGCCTCGGTCTGCGGATGGTTCGGCTGCTGGAGCATCGCGACAGCGGTGATCTTCTCGCCCTGGAAGGTCGCCTGGACCTGGACGGGACCCTTTTCGGTGGCGACGGTCGTGCCCGCGACCACGTTGGAGCCCGCCGCGGCCGACGCGGAGGCCGAGGGGTTCGGCGCGGCGGACTGCGTGGTGGTCGTGGCGCCGGCCGAGGGGGCGTAACGCCAGACGGGAACGAGAGCCGCGGCGCTCAGGACAAGGGCAGGTATCGCTCGTTTCACGGTGTCTTCCTCATCCCGCCAGGCTGAAGCGTTCGAAGTGGATCTGCGGCTTGGGCACGTTCAGTTCGCTCAGATTGCCCAGCACCGCCTTCATCATCGGCGGCGGCCCGCACAGGAACACGTCCCGGTCGGCGATGTCCGGCACCATCCGCAGCAGCTCGCGCGGCGCCAGCAGGTCGGGGGTGACGGGGCCGGACACCAGGTGCAGCTCGGCGCCCTTGTCGAAGGCCAGCTGCTGGAGCTCGGTGTAGAGGACCGCGTCCTGCTTGGTGGCCACGCGGTAGATGACCACGGCGTGCCCCTCGATCTCCTCCAGCAGGGCCCGGATGGGGGTCACCCCGACGCCGCCGGCGATCAGCACGGACTCCGGCCGGGTGCGGTGCATCGCGGTGAAGGCACCGTACGGGCCCTCGGCGAACACACGGGTGCCGACCTTCACATGCCGCAGCGCGGCGGAGCCGGCGCCGGCCGCCTTCGCGGTCAGCCGCAGCTGCTTGCCGTCGGGCGCCGCCGACAGCGAGAACGGGTTGGCCTGCCACCAGCGGTCCCGGGTCATGAAGCGCCACAGGAAGAACTGACCGGCCCGCGCGGGCATCCGGTCCAGGTCACGGCCGCTCATGTAGATCGAGACGACGTTGTCGGCCTCGGGGACGACGGCGGTGACCCGCAGCTGGTGACGCCAGTTGCGCCACAGCGGCAGCACGAGCCGGCCCACGAACACCGACGCGAGCGCCACGCCCCACACCGCGTACCAGTACGCCGTGGCCGTCTTGGACGAGGCGAACGTCGTACCCGCCGCGACCTGGTGTGTGAACGCCAGCACCACCGCGACGTAGGTGTACAGGTGGATGAAGTGCCAGGTCTCGTAGGCGAGCCGGCGCCGGGCGAAGCGGGCCGAGACCACGCCGATCACGATGATGATGCCGAGCGCGACGATCGCGCGCAGCACGCCCTCGATGGTCTCGGCGAGGTTGATCAGCTGGTTGACCGGGTCCATGCCCGACGACTGGGCGTACCCGAAGGCTATGAACACCCCGTGCGCCACCAGCAGCCACAGGACCGAGAAGCCGGTCCAGCGGTGCCAGGAGGTCAGCCGGTCCATGCCGATGCGCCGGTCGAACCACGGCAGCCGGGCCACCAGCACCAGCTGGAAAGCCATGAGCAGCGCGCCGAGAAGACCGGCCAGCCGGCCCAGCACGATCAGGGCGTTCGAGGCGAAGCCCGCCTGGACGAAGAAGACGGTCACCACGGCCACGTTCGCCGCCAGCACGGCGTACAGGCCGGTGCGGGCGACCACTTTGGGGCGCGCTCCCGAGCGGCTCAGCGCCGCGGGGGGGTGTTGGACAGTGGTCACGGGGACAGCTCCTGCTCTTGATCGAGTGGGGGTACGAGCTTGTCGCGCGGGAGCTGTCGTTTTACTGTCGGACAACTTTCAAGTATTTATCGATCTACTTTCGAACTTTGAACCGGCTATGGCGGGACACGATCGGTGACGCAGTATGAGCATGTGGAAAAAGTGCGACTGCTCGTGGTGGACGACGATCCGCCGATCGCGGACCTGGTGGCGACCGTCGCCCGCTACGAGGGCTGGGACGCGATCACGGCGTACTCCGGCGAGGAGGCGCTGCACCAGGCGGCCGAGTTCCAACCCGACATCGTGGTCCTCGACCTGATGCTGCCCGGTCTGGACGGTTTCGGCGTGCTCGACCAGCTGCGCCAGTCCGGCACGATGGTGCCGGTGGTGTTCCTCACCGCCCGCGACGGTGTCGCCGACCGGGTCGCCGGCCTCACCCGGGGCGGCGACGACTACCTGGTCAAGCCGTTCGCGGTGGAGGAGCTGATGGCCCGGCTGCGGACCGTGCTGCGGCGCAGCGCCGGGCCCGCCTTCCAGCGCTCGGTGCTCCAGGTCGCGGACCTCACGATGGACGAGGACACCCGCGAGGTCCGCCGCGGCGAGAAGCTGCTCACCCTCACCCCGACCGAGTACGAGGTCCTGCGCTATCTGATGCGCAAGTCGCCGACCGTCCTCACCAAGGCACAGATCCTCGACCACGTCTGGGAGTACGGCTTCGGCGGCCGCTCCAACGTCGTCGAACTGGTCGTCAGTCGGCTGCGCCGCAAGCTCGACGACAGCGGCGAACCGCTCATCCACACCGTACGAGGCTTCGGATACGTGCTGCGGCAGGCCACCGAGTGATCGCCCGAGTGATCGCCCGGATCAAGGAGACCTACCGCGCGATGCGCCTGGGCACCCGGCTGGCGCTGGGCCTGGGCGCACTCGCGCTGATCGTGTTCGCCGTCGTCGGCAGCGCGCTCACCATGTACATGCGCGACTATCTGTCGGCGCAGCTCAACGAACAGCTGAAGATCGCCCAGATCGCCCAGTCCAAGAGCATCTCGGACAACGGCACCCTGAAGGGGAAGAAGTACTACGGCTGGTACTACGCCGTGTACGACGTGTCGGACGGCAACGCCAGGCTGCGCACCCCCGAGCACGCCGACGACGTCCCCGAGGACATCGACGACTTCACCTCGCTGGCGCGGGCACAGGCCGGTCTGGACACGGAGATCGTCCGCACCGAGCACCTCAAGGGCGCGGGCCTGTACCGGTTGCGCGCCTGCGAGGCCGAACCCGGTGTGGTCCTCGTCAGCGCCGCGCCCATGGAGGCCATCGACGACACCGTGAACCAGCTGATCACGATCCAGGTCGTCACCTTCGTCCTCGCGCTCGGCGCGCTCGTCGTCTTCGGCCGGGCGATGCTGCGGCGCGGACTGAAACCGCTGAGCGACATGGCGGACACCGCCCGCGGGATCACCTCGCACGACCTGACGGACTCCGCGCGGTTGTCGGTGCGCCACGACAACCGTGACGGCGGGGTCGAGGTCGAGGAACTGCGCACCGCCTTCAACACCATGCTGGAGCACATCGACGACGCGCTCGCTGTCCGCACCGAGGCCGAACAGCGGTTGCGTCGCTTCGTCGCCGACGCCTCGCACGAACTGCGCACCCCGCTGATGTCCGTACGCGGCTACGCCGACCTCTTCCAGTACGCCGCCGCCCACAGCCCCGAGGAACGCGACAAGCACCTGGCCCGGCTGCGCGCCGAGGCCGCCCGGATGGGCGTCCTGCTGGACGACCTGCTGATGCTCGCCCGTCTGGACGCCGCCGACGTGGAGACCCCGCTGCGGCTGGAGGAGGCGGATCTGACGGAGCTGGCGCGCCAGGCCGCGGACGCCTTCCGCGCCGGCCGCCCCGACCATCCGCTGACCGTGGCGATCGGCTCCACCCCTGTACGGCTGCGTCTCGACCCCCTGCGCGTCCGCCAGGTCCTCGACAACCTCCTCACCAACGCCGCCGTGCACACCCCGCCCGGCACGAAGGTCGCCCTGGAGGTGGCCGTCGAGTCCGGCCCGGCCGAGGTACGGATCACCGACTCCGGCCCCGGCATCCCGGCGGACGACCAGGCCCGCGTCTTCGACCGCTTCTACCGTGTCGACAAGGCCCGCAGCCGCAGCCGCAGCCGCGACCGCGGCGGCAGCGGCCTGGGCCTCGCCGTCGCCCGTTCCCTGATCAGCGCCCACGGCGGCACCATCGACCTGACCAGCGAGCCCGGCACGACGACGTTCACGGTACGACTGCCGCTCGGAACCGTTCCTAAAGGCTGAGCGGGAGTGAGTTCTGTTTCCCAGAACTCATGCTCAGCCGAACGTCCCGAACGGTGTCGGGCGTTCTGGTCTCCCGCTTTCGGTCCGCATCCGGCGCGCACGGATCGTGTCCGTGGTCCGGGAATGCGGGGGCGGGTTCCCTCACTCCCCGGGGCCACCGAGTCGGCCTGAACGGTCCGATGCCCCTGCTCATCACTCCGGTGAGCAGGGGGCGGTGCCGTCCGTCGCCGGATCGGGTGCCCCAGGGCGCGCCTTCCGATCGCCACCGCTGCCGCATGGTGGCGGGTGGTCTTGCTGTTCTTGCCGGTGAGGGGCTTGTGCCAGTGCTGGGCGCCCCAGCGGGAGGTGCAGGCGGGGTCGACGGCGATGACAGGGATGCCGAGTTCGGCCGCCATGCTGAGGAGTCTGGCCCGCAGCCTGGAGGTGGGCAGGCCGGAGACCAGGTTGCGGAACCGCTTCCTGCGGCCGTGCTTCTCCCGGGTCTTCTCCGCCCGGAAGTCGAGGTCCTCGACCGCGATGGCGAGGTGGTGGCGCTGGGCCCAGTGCAGCAGGCGGATCAGGGCGTGGCGGAGTTGGGCGTCGCGGTGTTGGGCGGTGCCGGTGAGGTCGTAGGGGAGCGTCAACCCCGTCCTGGCCGCCCTCGTCGGCTGGATCATGCTCGGCGAGGGGCTGGGCTGGGTCGAGTGGGTTGCCATCGGTGCGGTGGTCGCGGCGAACGCGCTGAGCCTCGGCGTGGCCCGGCGCTGATCCGGCCGACCCGACGGCAAAACCGCACCCCCTCTGTGAGAACAAAATTGTTGACAATCTTGTTGGCCTACTTTTATGTTCGACAGGCACTCACTCAGGGAGGGCGCGATGCAGGAGGAAGCCCGTCCGGGCACCGGAGAGCAGGCCAAACAGCTCGCGCTGGCGAAGCTGAGGCAGGCGATTCTGCGCGGCGAGATGGCACCGGCACAGAGGCTGGTGGAGAACGAGCTCGCCGAGCAGTTCGGTGTGACACGGGCCAGCATCCGCGCGGCACTGATCGATCTGGAGGCCGAGGGACTCGTCGAGCGGATCCGCAACCGGGGCTCGCGGGTGCGGGTGGTGACCGTGGAGGAAGCGGTCGCCATCAGCGAGTGCCGCATGGTCCTGGAAGGGCTGTGCGCGGCGAAGGCGGCGGTCGAGGCGACCGACGACCAACTCGCCGAACTGGCCGACATCGGCACGGCGATGACCAAGGCCGTCGCCGACGGCGAGCCGGTGACGTACTCCGAGCTCAACCAGCGACTTCACGCCCGGATCCGGGAGTTCTCCGGTCAGCAGGCGGCGGTGGAGCTGCTGGAGCGGCTCAACGCCCAGCTGGTGCGCCACCGTTTCCAGCTCGCGCTGCGGCCGGGACGGCCCCAGCACTCCCTGAGTGAGCACCTGGCCATGATCGAGACGATCAGCGCCAGGGACCCGCAGGCGGCCGAAGCGGCCGTCCGCGCCCACCTCATGAGCGTGATCGAGGCGTTGCGCGAGTAACGCGAGTAACGCGAGTAACGCGCGCAACGCGCACAACGCGCACAACGCGAGCGGCGCCTCGACCGAGTGTGCTCCAGGGGTGGGGCAACAGGCCTGTCCGGCCTGTCAGGTCCGTCCTCCGAGGAGATGCAGCAGATGACCGACGGCACGGCGCCCGCCACCGCCACCCCACCACGATCGACCCTTGTCATCACCGCGCACGCGGGAGATTTTGTATGGAGGGCCGGCGGCGCCATAGCCCTGGCGGCCTCCCGCGGCGAGAAGGTCACCATCGCGTGCCTGACCTTCGGCGAGCGCGGCGAGTCCGCCAAGGCCTGGCGCGAGGGCAGGAAGCTCGACGAGATCAAGGCGATCCGCCGGGAGGAGGCCGAGAAGGCCGCCGCCACCCTCGGCGCCGGGATCGTCTTCTTCGACGCCGGTGACTACCCGCTGATCGGCAGCCCCGAGCTCACCGACCGGCTGGTCGCCGTCTACCGCGCGGCCCAGCCGGATGTCGTCCTCACCCACCCGCTTCAGGACCCGTACAACGGCGACCACCCGGCCGCCGCCCGTATGGCCCTGGACGCGCGCGTGCTCGCCCAGGCCATCGGATACCCGTCCGAGGGCGAGATCATCGGAGCCCCGCCCGTGTTCTTCTTCGAACCGCACCAGCCCGAGATGTGCGGCTTCAAGCCCGAGGTCCTCCTCGACATCACCGAGGTCTGGGAGACCAAGCGCAAGGCCATGGAGTGCCTCGGCGCCCAGCAGCACCTGTGGGACTACTACACCGACCTCGCCGTCCGCCGCGGCGTCCAGCTCAAGCGCAACGCGGGCCCCAACCTGGGCCTCGCCCACAAGACCATGGCCGAGGCGTACATGCGCCCCTACCCGCAGGTCACGGAGGTGCTGGACTGATGGGCGGCGTGATCGTCACCAACCCGCCGAAGGCGGACGCGAAGGACGTCGAGGCGATCGCCCGGTACGGTGTCGCCACCGTCCACGAGGCGATGGGCCGCACCGGACTGCTCGGCACCCACCTCCGCCCCATCCAGCAGGGCACCCGGGTCGCGGGCACCGCCGTCACCGTGCTTTCCTGGCCCGGCGACAACCTCATGATCCACGCCGCCGTCGAGCAGTGCGGCGAGGGCGACATCCTCGTCGTCACCACCACCTCGCCCTCCACCGACGGCATGTTCGGCGAACTGTTCGCCACCGCCCTCAGCCGGCGCGGCGTACGCGGCCTGGTCATCGACGCGGGCATCCGCGACACCGAGGAACTGCGCGCGATGGACTTCCCCGCCTGGTCCGCCGCCGTCAGCGCCCAGGGCACGGTCAAGGCCACCGGCGGCTCCGTCAACGTCTCCGTCGCCATCGGCGGCCAGATCGTCCGCCCGGGAGACGTGATCCTCGCCGACGACGACGGCGTGGTCGTCGTCCCCCGCGAGCGGGCCCGCCGGGCGGCCGAGGCCGCCGAGGCCCGCGAGCAGAAGGAGGCCGCCTCCCGCGCAGCCTTCCTCGACGGCCAACTCGGCCTGGACCGCTACGGGTTGCGCGAGACCCTCGTACATCTCGGGGTGACCTACAAGTCCTTCGAGGAGTACGTCCGCGAGGAGGCGGAGTCGTGAAGCCGTACGAGGTGTACGAGGTGTACGTCGGTGCGGAGGCCGGGTCGTGAGCGGATGGCCCGAAGGGGTCCGCTGCACGCTGATGCGGGGCGGCACCTCCAAGGGCGCCTACTTCCTCGCCGGGGACCTGCCCGCCGATCCCGCCGCCCGCGACGAGCTGCTGCTGCGTGTCATGGGCAGCCCCGATCCTCGCCAGATCGACGGCCTGGGCGGCGCCCACCCCCTGACCAGCAAGGTCGCCGTGGTGTCCGCCTCGGCCGACCCCGTGGCCGACGTGAACTACCTGTTCCTCCAAGTCGGCGTCGACAAGCCACAGGTGAGCGACCGTCAGAACTGCGGCAACCTCCTTGCCGGAGTCGGCCCGTTCGCCGTCGAGCGCGGACTGGTGGCCGTCGGCGACCCGGAGACGTCCGTACGCATCCGCATGCTGAACACCGGCGACCTCGCCGTGGCGACCTTCCCCACCCCCGACGGCCGGATCGCGGTCACCGGGGACACCGAGATCTCCGGTGTGCCGGGGGCAGGCGCGCCGGTGGTGATCGAGTTCCCGCCGAGCGGCAGTCCGCTGCTGCCCACCGGGAACGCCCGGGACGTCGTCGCGGGCACGGAGGTCACCTGCGTCGACAACGGCATGCCGACCGTGCTGATCCCCGCCGCCGCACTCGAGGTCACCGGCTACGAAACCCCCGAGGAACTGGAAGCGGATCCGGTCCTCACCGACCGGCTGCGCGAGATCAGGCCGGCGGCGGGCAAACTCATGGGCCTCGGCGACGTGGCCCGCACCACCGTGCCCAAACTCAGCCTGCTCGCCCCGCCCCGGTACGGCGGCGCCATCACCACCCGCACCTTCATCCCCGTCCGCTGCCACACCTCCATCGGCGTGCTCGGCGCCGCGAGTGTGGCCGCCGGGCTGCGCGTCGAGGGCGGTGTGGGCGAAGGCATCGCCCGACTTCCGTCCACGGGTGACCGGTTGCGTATCGAGCACCCCACCGGCTTCCTCGACATCGAGACCCGGGTGACGTACGAGCCCGACGGCAGCCCCACGGTGAGCCGCACCGCCGTCGTACGCACCGCCCGCAAGATCTTCGACGGCACGGTCTTCCCCCGGTCCGCCGATGTCGCCTCTCGCCCCTGAGGACCCGCTGATGGCCCCACCGCTCGGCGACATCGCCCACCTCGGCCATGTCGAACTGCTCACCCCCGACCTCGACCGCAGCCTGTGGTTCTTCACCGCGATCCTGGGACTGACCGAGAACGGCCGCTCCGGCGGCTCTGTCCATCTGCGGACCTCGGACGACTACGAGCACCACAGCCTCACCCTGACCGCCCACTCCACGTCCGGCATCCGCCGCACCGCCCTGCGCACCTCCTCCGAGGAGGCCCTCCAGCGCCGGGTCGAGGAGCTGGAGAACACCGGCCGCGCGGGCCGCTGGGTCGAGGACGAACCCGGCATCGGTCCGCTGTACGTCACCACCGACCCCGACGGCCACGAGGTCGCCCTGTACTGGCGCAGCGAGTGGTACGAGGCGCCGGACGACCTCAAGCCGGGGTTGAAGAACCAGTCCCAGGCCAAGCCCGGCCACGGTGTCGGCGTACGCCGCCTCGATCACGTCAACTTCCTCGCCTCCGACGTCGCGGCGAACGCCGCCTTCACCCGCGAGGTCCTCGGCGCCCGCGCCACCGAGCAGATCGTCCTCGACACCGGGAAGGTCGCCGCCCAGTGGCTGACCTTCACCAACAAGTCGTACGACGTCGTCTACACCGAGGACTGGACCGGCTCCCAGGGGCGCCCACCCTGATGCGCAGCGAGGGCTACGAGTTGGGCTCCGACATCGTCGGCATGCTCATCGTCGGCCGCGCCGCCGACCGCTTCGGCGCCCCGCGCATCTCGGCGATCTGGTTCGCGCTGACCGCCGCCGGGCACGCGACGGTCCCGATCCGCTCCCACCCCGAGAACCGGGCCACCGCCGTCGGCTGGACCTCCGGCATGGGCCGCTTCGGCGCCGTGGGGTGAAGAGCTCTCAGACGGGCCAACGGGGGAATTTACTTGAGTTAGGCAACAAGATGGTAAAGTGAGCCCATGTCCCCATCACCGCTCCCGTCCGACCCCCCCACTCCTGAAGTGATCGAGATCGAGCGAGCCCTCACTCGTATCACCTACCTCAGCACCCGGGCCCGGGCCCATGAGCGCCTGATGGCCCTGGCCGGTGTGCCGCTGGACCGTGCCGCCGTGGCCCTGCTGCGGCAGATCGCCGACTCCGAGCCACTGCGCCCGGGGGAGCTGGCCAACCGCCTGGGCGTCGAGGCCTCGCACGTCACCCGCCAGGTCCAGCAGCTGCAGAAATCCGGGTACGTCAGCCGCGTACCCGACCCGGACGACCGCCGCGCCCAGCGCATCGAGCTGACTCCGGTCGGCCGTGAGGCCATCGACCGCATCCGTGAGGCCGGTGTCCGCGGTATGCAGATGGTTCTGGCCGACTGGTCGCCCGAGGATCTCCAGCAGCTCGCCGGCCTCTTCCACCGCATGGTCGACGACTTCCTGGCCCACGCCAACGACCTCGTCGAACACGAGACCGCGGACCCGGCACACACCGGCTGACCCTCCACGACGGCACGCGCGAGCAGCCCCGGCCCGCCGTCGCAGACTGGGCAGGGGCGTGGACTCAGGCCGTGTAGCCGAGCTGCTTGCGCATGTACGGCGTCATCAGGGTCTTCGCCTTGGCGAGGGTGGCGGTACGGCCGCCGAGCACGGCGGTCTCGCCGCCCGGCACGGGGATCAGGGCGAGCCCGTCGGCCGCCCCGAACGGCACGATCAGCGGGGTGCGCTGGATCGGCCGGTAGAAGCGCGGGTCCTTGCGGTGCCTGCCCGAACTCCCCAGGTAGGCACGGATGTTGTGGGCGGCGATGTCCGCCTGGGCGATCGCGACGGGGGAGATCTTCAACTCGGTGACGTCGTTCACGTCACCGACCGCGAACACGTCCAGCCGCCCGTCGACCCGCAGCATCCGGTCGACCTTGATCTGCCCCGAACCGTTCAGCCAGGCGCCGTGCCCGGCCAGCCGCAGCCAGAGCGTGTTGGGGGTGGTGCCGGTGGCCCAGAAGGAGAGGTCTGCCTCGATGATGTTGCCGCGGCCGTCCCGGTAGGTGTCGAAGTCGGCCCCGGGGGAGATGAACGAGTCGAGGCGCACCTCCACGTCATGCGACTCCAGCCAGGTCAGGGCCCGCCGACCGGCCCATTTGCTGCCGGTGGAGCTGAGCAGCGCCGACCCGGCGTGCGCGAGCGTGATCCGTGCCTCGGGTCGCGCCAGCCGGATCTCGGCGGCGAGTTCCACACCGCCCGGCCCACCACCGACGATCAGCACATGCTCGGCGGCGGCGATCTTCTCCTGGTGCGCGGTGAACGTCTTGGCCGCCTCGTCGATGGTCGTGCCCAGGAAACGCGCGGGTTCCGGATAGTCGGCACCCGTGGCGATCACCACCACGTCGTACGGCAGCCGCTCACCCGTGGCCAGTCGTACCTGCCGCTCGCCGGTGTCGATGTCGATCGCCTTGCCCACCACCACCCGGCCGTTGCGCAGTAGCCGGTCGTAGGGGATGAAGGGCGTGGTCGTCCAGTCCTCGTGTACGCCGGCGCGCAGCGCGGCAATGCGGTGGAAGAAGACCTCCTTGCGGTCCACGAGGGTGACCCGTGCGACCCCGTCCAACTGTCTGGCTAAGCGGATGCCCCCGTATCCGCCGCCGATCACGATTACTTCGCCGTCAAGCACATCAATTCTCCTGTGCAGGGTGGGGGGAGAGATGATGAGCCTATCCCTTGAAACTTAAAGCGGCGGGCGAAGTCTGTGCTTGTTGTGTGAAGCGACGACGGGGATCACAGAACTGTCACGTGTCACGGGGCCCTAGGCTGGCCCCGTGACCGCCGACAACCGCCCCCTCGCCGTATTCGACCTGGACAACACCCTCGCCGACACCGCGCACCGACAGCGGTACCTGGAGCGCAAGCCGCGCGACTGGGACGCCTTCTTCGCGGCCGCCCCCCAGGACCCGCCGCTTGCCGAGGGCATCGCCCTCGCGTTGGAGAGCGCCGAGGAGTGCGAGGTCATGTATCTCACCGGCCGCCCCGAACGCTGCCGCCGCGACACCGTGGATTGGCTGACCACCCACGGCCTCCCCGAGGGCCGGATCTGGATGCGCCGCGACAACGACCGCCGCCCCGCCCGCCGTACCAAACTGGAGATCCTCCGCCGCCTCGCCCGCACCCGCGAGATCCGTGTCCTCGTGGACGACGACGAGTTGGTGTGCGAGGACGCGCGACAGGCGGGCTTCACGGTCGTACGGGCACGATGGGCCGCGACGTCCGCCGCGCTGAAGGTGGCACAGGAACGGGAGGGCCGCACCTGAGCACTCAGCCCGCGTCCTCCAGCCGGAACCCAACCTTCAGCCCGACCTGATAGTGCGCGATCTCCCCGTTCTCGATATGCCCCCGCACCTGCGTCACCTCGAACCAGTCAAGGTTCCGCAGCGTCTGGGCGGCGCGATCGATGCCGTTGCGGATGGCATGGTCGACGCTCTCACCCGAACTCCCGACGATCTCGGTAACCCGATAAACATGGTCGGACATACGTCTGCTCCTTTCAGCCACACACTCCTCCACGGTGCCCCAGCCCACAGAACTCCGCGAGACGTAGCGCCCCTTTAGGGGCGCGGGGCTGTGATGTGGGGGCGGCGGGGGCGGGAAAACCCCCGGCCGCCCCGCAGGTCACCGCGCCACGCTCAACGACAGCGCGAACCTCCCCTCCCGATCCGTCCACCACCGAGTCAACTCCAGCCCGGCCACAGCCAGCTCGCCCCGCACCCCCTCCCTCCGGAACTTCGCCGACACCTCCGTCCGCAACTCCTCCCCCTCCCCGAAGTCCACGGCCAGATCAAGCGCCGGAATCTTCACACTCTGGGCCACCCGCGACCGCAACCGCATCTCGATCCACTCCCGCTCGGCATCCCACAGAGCGACATGATCGAACGCGCCGGGATCGAAATCCGCCCCCAGCTCCCGATTGACGACAGCCAGCACGTTCTTGTTGAACGCCGCCGTCACCCCGGCCGAGTCGTCGTACGCGGCAACCAGCACTCCTGCGTCCTTGACCAGATCCGTGCCGAGCAACAACGCGTCACCGGGCGCCAGCAGACCACGTACGGACCCCAGGAACGCCGCCCGCTCCACCGGCACCAGATTGCCGATCGTGCCGCCAAGGAACGCCACCAGCCGCGGCCCGGGCGTCTCCGGCAGCCGGATCCCGGCGGTGAAGTCGTCGATCAGGGCATGCACACGCAGCCCCGGCCGCTCGGCGACCAGCGCCTCACCCGCCAGCCGCAGCGCACTCTCACTCACGTCGACGGGCACGTACGTATGCAGTCCGGGCATCGCGTCCAGCAGATGCCGGGTCTTGTCGGAGGACCCGGACCCCAGCTCGACCAGGGTCCGCGCCCCGCTCGCCGAGGCGATCTCACCGGCCCGGTCGATGAGGATCTCGCGCTCGGCACGGGTCGGGTAGTACTCGGGCAACTCGGTGATCTTCTCGAACAGTTCACTGCCGACGGCGTCGTAGAACCACTTCGGCGGCAGCGCCTTGGGCGTGCGGGTCAGCCCCTCCAGGACATCGGCGCGCAGGGCCGCGTCCGTGGCGTCCTCGGGCAGGGTGCGGGTGAGAAGGAACGGACTCACGCGGGGGTACCCTCCAACTCCTTGAGCGGGGTGAGGAGAACGTCTGTACGGCTGGCCGCGAGCAGCGTGCGGTCCGGCACCTCGACCCAGTGCGGGTCGTCGTCGTACGGCTCGGACGCCACGACGGTGCTCCGGCCGGGCTCGGCGAGGTACCAGAGGGTGTCGCCCCAGGCCGTCGCGGTGATGGTGTCACCGTTGGTGAGCAGCAGATTGAGCCGGGAGCCGGGGGCCGCCCGGGCGACCTCGAGGACCGTGTCGGCCAGCGCCTGGCCCTCCTCGTCGCCGGCCCGCAGCCGGTTCAGGACCAGGGCCCACACGAGCGCGGAGTCGTTGCGGGCCTCCATCGACAACACCTCGACGGCCGGCAACTCGGCGGCGAGCCCCGCCAGCGACCGCGGCCACCCGGTGACGGCCCCGTTGTGGCTGAACAGCCACGGCCCGGCGGTGAACGGCGCCGCCGCGGCCTCGTTGTCCGCACCCGGCACGGTGGCGTCCCGTACGGCGGCCAGCAGCGCCCCGGTGCGCACGACCCGGGCGAGGTCCGCGAAGGACTGGTCGCCCCAGATGGGCCCGGCCCGCCGGTACCGCCCCGGTACCGGGTCGCCCTCGGCGTACCAACCGACCCCGAAACCATCGGCGTTGACGGTCCCGTACCGCTGCCGCCGGGGCGCCCACGACTGCCGGAACAGACTGTGCGGCGGATCCACGAGGACCTTCCCCAGCGGCGACGGTGAGCCCAGGAACGCGATATGACGGCACATCAGACAGCCTCCGGAGACGCGTCCCGCGCGGTGCGGAACCCGCTGAAGATCTGCCGCCGGATCGGATAGTCCCAGTTGCGGAACGTCCCCCGGCAGGCCACCGGGTCCACGGCGAACGACCCGCCGCGCAGCACCTTGTACTCGGGGCCGAAGAACACCTCCGAGTACTCCTTGTACGGGAACGCCGTGAACCCCGGGTAGGGCAGGAAGTCGCTGGACGTCCACTCCCACACATCACCGATCAACTGCCGTACTCCCAGCGGAGATTCCCCCGCCGGATAGCTGCCGGCCGGGGCCGGCCGGAGGTGACGCTGGCCGAGGTTGGCGTGTTCGGGCGTCGGGTCGGCGTCGCCCCACGGGTAGCGCGTCGAGCGGCCGGTGACCGGGTCGTGCCGGGCCGCCTTCTCCCACTCGGCTTCCGTGGGCAGCCGGCGCCCCGCCCAGCGGGCGTACGCGTCGGCCTCGTACCAGCACACGTGCAGTACCGGCTCGTCGGGCGGGACGACCTCGGTGACGCCGAAGCGCCGTCGCAGCCACTGCCGGCCGTCCCGGCGCCAGAACAGGGGCGCGGCGATTCCGTGCGCACGGATGTGCTCCCAGCCCTCGGCCGTCCACCAGCGCGCGTCCTCGTAGCCGCCGTCCTCGATGAACGCCTGGTACGCGGCGTTCGTCACCGGCGTGGTGTCGATGTGGAACGGCGGGACGACGCGCCGGTGCGCCGGCCGCTCGTTGTCCAGCGCCCATGGCTCGGCCGAGGTGCCCATCATGAACTCCCCACCGGGCACGAGGACTTCGGCCGGGCCGGTGAACAGCGGCATCGGCGCGGGGTCCGGCGCCGTGAGCACGGCGGGGCCCTTGCGGAGCTGATGGGTGATCAACATCGTTTCGTCGTGCTGCTGTTCATGCTGGGCGATCATGCCGAAGGCGAAGCCCGCGTCGGTGAGCCGGCTGCCGTGGAAGGCGGTGCTCTCCAGCACGTCCAGCGCCCGGCCACGCACCTCGGCGAGGTACCGGCGCGCCTCCCCGGGCGGCAGCAGCGGCAGCGAGGGGCGTTCGGCGCGCGGGTGCTCGAAGGCGTCGTACAGCCCGTCGATCTCGGGCCGCATCGCCTCACGCCCCGCGACGTTCCGCAGCAGCCACAGCTCCTCCTGGTTGCCGATGTGGGCGAGGTCCCACACCAGCGGGGACATCAGTGGCGAGTGCTGTGCGGTCAGGTCGGGCTCGTCGACGACGGAGGTGAGGAGCGCGGTGCGGGAACGGGCCGTCGTGAGCGCCGCCAGCGCGCGCTCCCGGAGTATGTCGGGGTCGGCGTCGTTCGTCGGTGCCGGGGTCTCGGGTGCTGTCATGCGGGGATGTCCTTCCCGTGGAACAGGTCGAGCAGCTCGTCGGCGGGACAACGGCCCCGGGCCACATAGCGGTCGGTGAACTCGGCGACGGCGTCCTGGACTTCGGTGCTCGCGCCGAGCCGGGGCAGTGCCTCGGCGGCCGCGGCGAAGCACACGGCCGCCGCGTCCCGCAGCTCGGGGTCGGCCAGTCCCGAACGGGCGGCCGCGACCCACAGGGGATTACGCGGCGGCGGCAGCGAACCGGCCCGCTCCGCAAGGGGTTTGACCGCCCGATAGGCGACCTCGGCGGCCTCCGCGTCGTCGAACAGCGCCGCCGTCACGGCGAGCGGCACGATCCACCCGTCCGCACCCGGCTGAGCGTCGATCATGCGGAATTCGAGGTGACCGCGCGGCCGGATCGGCGGGAACAGGGTCGTCAGGTGATAGTCGAGGTCCTCGCGGCTCGGCGGCGCGTCGGACCTGGTCCACTCCCGGAACGTCATCCCGCCCGGAACGACCCAGGGCCCCTCCGCCGCCCGAACGCACATCACCGGCGCGTCCAGCACCAGCCGCGCCCAGGCCCCGTGGGGGTCACCGTCCAGCACCGGGGCGTTCGTACGCCCCGGGTCCATCGCCGCCCACAGCGCCTGCCGTGTGGAACGCCAGCCGGTGGTCCGGCCATGCGCCAGCGGTGAGGACGCGAACGCGGCCACCAGCACCGCGCCGAGCTGGTGCGCCAGCCACCAGCGCCGTTCGAGGCCGAGAGGCCCCGGCTCCTCGTACCCGGCGTCGAGACACACCTGGACGGAGGCCGAGGAACACATCATGGCCCGCCCCTCGGGCCCGAAGCGGTCGAGGTAGACCTCCATCGCGTCGTACCGGGGCTCACGCAGATACCGGGTCGGAGGGTTCCAGGGTTCGTGGCCGAAGCCGCTGATGGCGAGCTCCGACTCGCGCAGCGTCGCTCGTACGACGTCCAGATCGGCCGAGACGGACCTCACGCACTCCATCAGGGAGGCGGCGGGAGCCGAGCTGAGCTCCAGCTGACCACCGGGTTCGACGGTCAGAGCCGAGGTCAGGGGCAGGGTCCGCAGTGCGGCGTAGGCCGCTTCCAGTCGTACGGGTGGTGCCGGGAGCCGCGGATCGCGCAGCTCGTGGACGTGCCATTCCAGTTCGACACCGAGGGTGCGCGGTGGGCCGGTCTTGAAGCAGATGCCCCGCACCAGGGCCTCCACCTCGGCTTCGGTGACGCCGGAGCGGTGCTCCGTACAGCCACTCACGGAATCTGGCATGTTCAGAATCCTCCTGAGATTCCACCGTGCCGCCGGCCGGATGGGTGGGGGCCGGATCGACAGTGCTCATCCAACCCAAGACCCTCACGAGGCTTCGCACAAGGGTGCACATCGCCGCAATGCGGATCGTCGATCTCTGTTTTCGGGAGCTTCAGGCACCTCTTCCCGGCCCTGTCCAGGGCCGTTCACGTCGGAAATACTCCGTTGCGGCCACTCACCAGCATCACCCACGATGCGTCCATGAGCACGACGGGGGAGCGCACACGTACGGCGCTCGTGGCGCACACGGGGGTGGCGCCATGAGCGCCCGCCTGCGCGGAATCGCACGGGAGACCGAGGAAATCATCGCCGCGGGCCACTACCGCACGCCCGACGGCCGCGAGGTGTCCATAGCGGCCGAGGTCGAGGCGGCGAGGACCGGCACGCGGCTGCACGGACCGGATCCGGTGGACATCCCGAACGCCGTCCCCGTGGATACGCTCATCGAGGTCACCGGCGAGAGCAGCCTGGAAGCCGCCCACCGCCTCACCCGCCAGGACGTCGCCCCGGTCGCCGTCCTGAACTTCTCCTCGGCCCGCAACCCCGGCGGCGGCTACCTGAACGGCGCCCAGGCCCAGGAAGAGGCCCTCTGCCGCGCCTCCGCCCTGTACACGTGCGTCCGCGAGGCCCGCGACTTCTACGACCACCACCGCGCCCACCGCGACCCGTTCTACACGGACCGCGTCATCCACTCACCCGCCGTACCCGTTTTCCGGGACGACCGCGGCCACCTCCTGAACGACCCCTACCAGGCCGGCTTCCTGACCTCGGCCGCCCCGAACGCGTCGGTCGTCCTGCGTACGGCGCCGGAACGAGCGCCGGAGCTCCCACGAGCGCTGGCCACGCGCGCGGAGCGCGTCCTGGAGACAGCGGCGGCCTACGGCTACCGCCGGCTGGTCCTGGGCGCCTGGGGCTGCGGGGTCTTCGGCAACGACCCGAGCCATGTGGCGGGCGCCTTCCGGGAGTTGCTGGTCGAGGGCCGCTTCGACGGGTACTTCGTGCATGTGGTGTTCGGGGTACTGGACCGGACGAAGGGAGCGGTGGTCAGGAGCGCCTTCGAACGAGAGTTCAACGCCAGCCGTACCGCTCCCTGAGCCGATGCACCACGGAGTTGAACCTCATCCGGTCCAACGCACAAGCCTCGCGCCGCATCCCCGCCTCATGCAGCCGCAGAACCCGATCCACATCCACCCAGGAATCCCGCCCGGACCGATCCCACGGCCCACTCCCGATCGGCACCCACTCCCGATCCCCGTCATGCCGCTTGCTCGACAACTGAACCGCGAGCAACGTCCCCCCGGCCTCCCGAGCCACAACGAGCACAGGCCGATCCTTCCCCCGCCCGTCGTTCTCCTCGAACGGCACCCAGGTCCACACGATCTCCCCAGGGTCGGGGTCGCCGTCGTGTGAGGGCGAGTACTCGGTACGCACCCGCCCCACGCTGCGAGGATCGGCTTCGGTGGTGGCAAAGGGCCCATAGCGCCCAGGAACATGCTGATCGGCAAAGGCAGTCACGCAGCAACGCTATCCCGCGCCCCGAAAGGGGCGCGGGTCTGTGTCGATTTGCGGCCCCGCCGCGTGGGCGCGATCAACCACAAACAACCCGCGGCAGACCACGAGGAGTCGGAGTTGCGGCGCCCTCAAACGGCCCAACGCCTGTACTACGACTCCCGATCCACCGGCACCTTCTCAACAGGCAGCCCATTGACCCCGGCCGAGCCGCCGGCAGGCACCCCGTTCTGATTCATGGACGCCAGCAACTGCCGAGCCAGCCCCAACCCGGTCCCGCCCATCGTCAGCGCCTTGGCGAACATGTCCGCCATCCCGTCCGCCCCGTTGAGTAACACCATGTTGTCCACGTTGCCGAACGCACTCGCCCCGGCCTGCACGATCTCCGGCCACCGCTCGGCCAACTGCTGGGCAATCACGGCCTCCTGGTTCTCCGCCAGCGCAGCGGCCCGCGCCTTGATGCCCTCGGCCTCGGCGAGCCCCTTCGCCCGCGTGGCCTCGGCGATGGCGAGCCCCTTCGCCTGCCGGGCGGCGGCCTCGGCCTCACCGGTGGCGCGGGTCGCGTTCGCCTCGGCGGCAGCCGCGAGTTCGGTCTCCTTGGCCTTGGCCTGAGCGGCCGAGATACGGGCGTCGCGCTCGGCCTCGGCGAGGGTGCGCTTCTCATAGGCCTTGGCATCCGCCGGCTTGCGGACGTCCGCCTGGAGCTGCTGTTCGCGCCGGGCCGCCGCCAGCTCCGCGACCCGGGTCTCCTGGACGACGACCTCCTGCATGGCGGCCGCTTCGGCGAGAGGGCCGGCCTGCTTGGCCCTCGCCGAGGCGTTGTCCCGCTCGGCCTGGTAGCCGGCCTGGAGGATCTCACTGTCCCGGGTGGCCTCCGCCATGCGCGCCGCGGCCTGCTGCTCGGCCTCGGTGGCGAGCCGGTTCGCCTCGGCCTGCGCGATACGGGCGTCCCGCTGGACGGCGGCCGCGTGGGGCATGGCGAGGTTCTTGATGTAGCCGGTCGGGTCCTCGATCTCGTGGATCTGCAACGAGTCGACGATCAGGCCCAGCTTCTCCATCTCCGTACCGCAGGCCGCCCGGGTCTGACCGGTGAGCTTCTCGCGGTCGCGGATCATGTCCTCGACCGTCAACCCGCCCACGATGGACCGGAGATGACCGGCGAACACGTTGTGCACCCGCTCCGAGACCCGCTTCTGCTGGTCGAGGAAGCGACGGGCCGCGTTGGCGATGGACACGAAGTCGTCGCCCACCTTGAAGATGACGACACCACGGATCTTCAGCGGAATGCCCTGATGGGTCACGCATTCCACGGCCAACTCTGTCTGGTTCAGATCGAGTGAGAGCTTGCGCACCGCCTGCATCCCGGGCAGCACGAGTGTGCCGCGACCGGTGACGATACGGAAGTTCATGCCCTCCTCCAGGCCCTCCATCTTGTGCTTGGAGCCGGAGATGATCAGAGCCTCGTTGGGTTCGGCGACGCGCCACATGAGTTTGAACAGACCGACCAGTACCAGGACGGCGCCCACGGCCGCCCCCGCGATCATGCCGACGAACATCGGCACACCCCCTCTGCCAGGTGCCCTTTCGGCACCGAACGTCGGAAGTGTCCCGCGTTGCACAGCGGCGGTACAGGTACCGGGGGACCGTTGTTGCAGTCCTGATGCGAAGCCGGTGTCTGAAGGCCGACAGGCAGATCCGACGGACCGTCAACTGTCGTACGCCGCCGAGACATACACCGTGCGCGGCGGCAGATACTCCATCACCATCACGAGCGTCCCCGGCTCGATCCGGTCCTTGGCGGAGGCGGGGTAGGCCAGGAAGTGCTCGGCGCCGCCCCGCACCCGGACGATCACCTCGCCGACGAGCCCGGGACCGACCGCACCGGTCACCCGTCCCATCAGCCCGACCATCGACGCTTCGTCCATGGTCACAGCGTACGGGTCATCGGGTACGGCTCACCTGGTGCGGGCCGAACCGTTCACACCACGGGTGAGCCCGCGTCCTCCCGCCGGCGGCCACAGCTCGTGCCAGCGCTGGTCCGCCTCCAACTGCGCGGCCAGCGACAGGAGCAGGGGCTCGCTGTCGGCCGGGCCGAGCAACTGCGCGCCCACCGGCAGGCCGTCCCCCACGAACCCCGCCGGGACGTTCACCCCGGGCCAGCCGAGCACGTTCCACGGCCAGGCGTACGGGCAGGCGGCGATCATCGCCCGATCGGTGCCGAGGCCGCCGAGGTCGAGCATGGACCCGACGCGCGGCGGGGGAGCGGCGGTCGTCGGCGCCAGCAGCACGTCGTATCCGTACGACGTGAAGAGCGCGCCGATCCGCTGGTGGAGCGTGGCCTCCGCGCGGCGGGCCAGCCTCAGGGGCGCCCCGGCGAGGAGCCGGCCGAGGCGTGCGGCGTCGCGGGTGCGCCGGTCGAGGAGGTCCTGCCGGGCGATCGCGCCGACCCGTTCGGCGATCCCGGCGGTGGCGCGCGGGACGAACGTCAGCCCGATCTGCCCGTAGCGCGGCTCCGCCTCCTCCACCACGTGTCCGAGCGCGGCGAGCCGCTCCGCGACCGCGAGGACCCGTTCCCGTACGCGGGGATCGAGCCGGGCGGGCAGCGCCGTGAACGGCGGCTTCAGCGACAGCGCGATCCGCAGCCGTCCGGGGTCGCGTCCCACTGCCTCGGAGGCCTTGATCGGGGCCGGGCGGTGCAGGTCGCCCTCGTGGTTGCCGCTGGCCGCGTCCAGGAGGAGGGCGGCGTCGGCGACCGTACGGGCGAGGGTGCCGTTGACGGTGATGCCCTGGAAGGACTCCGCGTGCGGCCAGGTCGAGATGCGGCCCCGCTGCGGCTTGATGCCGATCAGGTGGGTCCAGGACGCCGGGATGCGCACCGAGCCCGCGCCGTCCGAGCCCAGCGCGGCCGGCACGAGCCCGGCCGCGACGGCCGCCGCCGAGCCGCCCGAGGAGCCGCCGGGTGTGTGGTCCGGGTGCCAGGGATTACGGGTGGCACCGAAGGCGGGCCCCTCCGTGAACGGCCACTGCCCCAGCTCGCAGGTGTTGGTCTTGCCGACGACGATCGCCCCGGCCGCCCGCAGCCGCCGTACCGCCTCGCCGTCCTCCGGCAGCGAGGGGAACTCGCCCCGGCAGCCGAACGCGGTCGGCTCGCCGGCCACGTCCATGTCGTCCTTCACCGCCACCGGCACCCCGAGCAGCGGCCGTCGCCCGCCCGCGGCCAGCTCCTCGTCCGCCGCGTCGGCCTCCGCCAGCGCCGCCTCCGCCCGCACCCGCCGAAACGCGTTGACCGTCGCCTGGCTCGCCTCGATCCGGGCCAACGCTTTTTCCACGAGCGCCCGTGACGTCACCTCCCCCGCGGCCAGCGCACGGGCACACTCCGCCAGACCCGGGGCACGGTCGGCAGCCATACGGAACACCTCCGGAAGCAGCTTGTCTACTGAACGGTAACGTTCGTGCGGACGCTGCGGTGCGAGGCCGGAATCATGCCTGGCGGGCCCGGCGTTTCCCCAGTGGTTCGTGCCGCGATGACCAGCGCGGCGGCAAGCCACGAGGAGGCCGTCGTACGGCGGCATATGCCCGCCAACTGGCGGGTAACGCCCGTCGCAGCGCACAGTTCACGCCATAGGTGTGAAGCATTGCGGCCTCATGCCATGCGCATAGAATCCCGGCCGCCGAACGGTCCCCTGCGCCCCGAGAGCCACTTCCCGAACACCCGTCACACGTCCGTGGCCAGGCGTGACAGCGCTTACCCACCGGGGCGGGAAACCGAGTGGCCGCCTCGGAAAGACGCCCCATCTCCCCACCTTCGCGAGCATGGCGCGAAATGGTTGCAGCCTTGAACAGATTTCGAACAGATTCGTCAAACTTCCCACCCACATGGATCGGTGGCCCGAGACCCGAGCTTCCGTGTGGCCGAACTCCCCCGGTCGGAACACCCCTCACAGCTTCTGCAAGGATGCCCTCCTCATGGTGCAGATATCGAAAGAGCCCGCCCCGCCGTCGCCCCTGCAACGTTCCGTGCCCACGAGCGCCGATGTGGCCCGTCTCGCGGGAGTCTCACGCGCGACGGTGAGTTATGTCCTCAACAACACCAGTGCCGTCCGCATCAGCGAGCCCACCCGCCGCCGGGTCCACGACGCCGCCAAGGAACTCGGATACGTCCCGCACGCCGCGGCCCGCAGTCTGCGCGCCGGCCACAGCCGCATGGTGCTGATGCCGACCCCGAAGGTGCCCATCGGGCCCCTCTACAGCCAGTTCATCAACGACCTGCAGTGGGCCCTCAGCCGCCTCGACTACACCGTCGTGCAGTACGGCGGCGTCGCCCTGCGCGGCGACGAGGCCGCCCGTGCCTGGGCCGAGCTGCGCCCGGTCGCGGTGATCGTCCCCGGCGAAGGGCTCGGCCCCCAGGGCGTGGCCGTCCTGAAGCGCTCCGGCGCCCGCGCCGTCGTCGCGCTCAGCCCCGAGCCCGTCGAGGGCGCCCATGTGCTGCTCCTGGACCACGGCTGCGTCGGCCACAGCGCCGGCCGGCACCTGGTCGAGCGAGGGCGCCGCCGTATAGGCGTCGTCGTACCCGAGGAACCCGGCCTCGGGGTCTTCTCCCAGCCGCGACTCGCGGGCGTACGACGCGCGGTGCGCGGCACGGAGGCGACGGTCACGGAGCTGCCCCTGGCGTACGACGAGGGGGCCGCGGCGCAACTCGCCGCGCGGTGGCGCTCCCTCGGTCTGGACGCCGTGTTCGCGTACAACGACGAGTACGCGATGCTGCTGCTGCGGGCCCTGCAGGACGAGGGCATCGGCGTCCCCGACGAGACGGCCGTGGTCGGTGCCGACGACCTGATGCTCGGCCGGTTGCTGCGCCCCCGCCTCAGCACCGTCCACATCGAACTACCGGCCGGCCGCGACCTCGCCGAACTCGTCGACCGCGCGGTCCGTGACGCCGGCATGATCCCCGCGACCCACGACGTACTCGGCGCGAGAATCGTCCACCGCGAATCGAGCTGACGAGGTGCCGACGCCGACCGGACCCCGAGCGCGGGCCCAACTCAAGGACCGCTGCTCGGAGTTGTCCCCGGCCGTGTGACTGCCGCTCCTGTCCCTCCTGCCGTGAACCGGCCGTCTCACTGACCGTTCTGCTCGGCCTGCGCCTGCTGTTCGGCGACCGCCTTACGGACCTCGTCCATGTCGAGCTTGCGGGCTCGTCCGATGACGTCGGTCAGCGCCGCCTCCGGCAGGGCGCCCGGCTGTGCGAACACGGCGACCTGGTCACGGACGATCATCAGCGTCGGGATCGACTGAATGGCGAAGGCCTGGGCCAGCTCCGGCTGCGCCTCGGTGTCCACCTTGCCGAACACCAGGTCGGGGTTGTCCGCGGCGGCCTTCTCGTAGACCGGCGCGAACTGGCGGCACGGCCCGCACCAGGACGCCCAGAAGTCGATCAGGACGAAGTCGTTCTCGGTGACCGTCTGGTCGAAGTTCTCCTTGGTGAGCTCCACGGTGCTGCTCATGGCGTCCATCCTTCTTCTTCCTGGACTCGCTGGTCTCAAGGCTCGGGGCGAGCCGCTGTCGACAACGCCACCCGGAGGTGGCGTATTCCGCGCGCGTACCCGTGTGGCCACGACGCACACCAACAACCAGACTGACCCCATGACGGAAACGGAACACACCGACAACACAACGCGTTCGACCACGACCGACTACGACGTCGTGGTGCTCGGTGCCGGACCCGTGGGGGAGAACGTCGTCGACCGCACCCGCGCCGCCGGCCTGTCCACCGCGGTCGTGGAGAGCGAACTGGTCGGCGGCGAGTGCTCGTACTGGGCGTGCATGCCCAGCAAGGCCCTGCTGCGCCCCGCGATCGCCCGTGCCGACGCCCGCCGCGTCCCCGGCCTGCGCCACCTGGTGCAGGGCCCACTGGACGCCGCCGAAGTCCTCGCCCACCGTGACTACGAGACCGCCCACTGGAAGGACGACGGCCAGATCTCGTGGCTGGAGAGCATCGGGGCGGACCTCTACCGCGGCAAGGGCCGTCTGGCCGGCTCCCGCAGGGTCGAGGTCGACGCCCCGGACGGCGGCCGCCACGTCCTCACCGCCCGGCACGCGGTGGTGATCTCCACCGGCAGCCGCGCCCAACTGCCCGACCTGCCGGGGCTCGCGCAGGTCAGGCCCTGGACGAGCCGCGAGGCCACCAGTGCGAAGGAGGTCCCGGACCGGCTGCTCGTCGTGGGCGGCGGTGTCGTCGCCGTCGAGATGGCCACCGCCTGGCAGGCCCTCGGCTCCGAGGTCACCGTCCTCGTACGCGGCAAGGGGCTGCTGCCCCGGATGGAGCCCTTCGCCGGTGAACTCGTCGCCGAGGCGCTCACGGAGGCCGGCGCGGACATCCGCACCGGGACCTCGGTGACGGCGGTGACCCGCGAGAACGGCACCGTGGTGGCCCTCACCGACGCCGGCGACCGCCTGGAGGCCGACGAGATCCTCTTCGCCACCGGACGCGCCCCGCGCACCGATGACCTCGGCCTCGACACGGTCGGCCTGGAACCCGGCTCATGGCTGCCCGTCGACGACAGCCTCCGGGTGACGGGCAGCTCCTGGCTCTACGCGGTCGGCGACGTCAACCACCGGGCGCTGCTGACCCACCAAGGCAAGTACCAGGCGCGTATCGCCGGGGCCGCCATCGCCGCCCGTGCGGCCGGGGTCCCCCTCCTGGAGAGCGACCCCTGGGGCGCCCACGCCGCCACCGCCGACCACGCCGCCGTTCCGCAGGTCGTCTTCACCGACCCCGAGGCCGCCGCCGTGGGCCTCTCCCTCGCCGAGGCGGAACAGGCCGGCCACCGCGTCCGCGCCGTCGACGTCGAGTTCTCCTCCGTGGCGGGGGCGGGCCTGTACGCCGACGGCTACCGGGGCCGCGCCCGCATGGTCGTCGACCTCGACCACGAGACCCTCCGCGGGGTCACCTTCGTCGGCCCTGCCGTCAGCGAACTCCTGCAGTCCGCCACGATCGCCGTCGCCGGCGAGGTCCCCGTCAGCCGCCTCTGGCACGCGGTGCCCTCGTACCCGACGGTCAGCGAGGTGTGGCTGCGACTGCTGGAGGCGTACCGGGGCTGACGATGTCTCACTCCGGCAGCAGGAACCCGAGGTCCCGGGCGGCGCGGGCCGGGGTCGGGTCGTTCCAGCGGTCGGCCATCGCCTGGTTCGAGGAGAAGGAGCGCAGCTCGGCGCGGTCGAGGTAGAGCGTGCCGCCCAGGTGGTCCGTCTCGTGCTGGACGATCCGGGCGGGCCACCCCGCGAACTCCTCGTCCACCGCCTGCCCGTGTTCGTCGAGCGCCCGCAGCCGGACCTTGGCGTGCCGGGCCACGACGGCCTGCCAGCCAGGCACGCTCAGGCAGCCCTCGAAGAACGCGTCACGGTACGGCCCCACCGCCTCGTACGACGGGTTGACCAGGACGCGGAACGGCTGCGGGACCCGGCCGCGGGCGAGCCGTACCTCCTCCGGGACCGGCGCCGGGTCCTCGATCACCGCGATCCGCAGGGACACCCCGACCTGCGGTGCGGCGAGGCCGACGCCCGGCGCCGCGTGCATGGTGGCGCGCAGGGCGGCGACAAAGCGGGCCAGGAGGGCGGGGTCCAGCTGGCCGGTGAAGGGCTCGGCGGTGCGGCGCAGCACCGGGTCGCCCGCGGCGACGATCGGCAGCGGGCCCTCATGGGCGAGGAGTTCCTCGACCCGGTCGCTCAGGGGGCGGGACTCGGTGCGATCACGTTCATAGGCCATCGAGCCAGCATGCCAAGCGGGTTGGCGGGAAGCGAGGCGGCTCTCGCGGACTCACCGTCGGCAGGGGAGTGGCACACCGCACTCGGGCGTGTGACCCGCATCACAGATCCTCCGGGAACTCGGTGCCTCCGCGCCCCGACTACTGAACCGCTATCGAACCACCACGACGTCCCCGCACCCCGGAGTGTCCCGCCGATGACCATCGCCCCCGCGACCGAGACGGACGAGCCCCAGAAACCCGTCAAGCCCGACGTCACCACGAAGGGCTGGGTCTCGCTCCGGCCGCTCGCCCTGCGACTGCACTTCTACGCGGGCGTCCTCGTCGCCCCGTTCCTGCTGGTCGCCGCCCTCACGGGTGGGATGTACGCCGCGTCGTTCCAGATCGAGAGGATCGTGTACGCCGACGAGATGACAGTCTCGAAGGTGGGCGACGAGAAGCTGCCGATCTCCGAACAGGTGGCCGCGGCCCGCGAGGAGTACCCCGAGGGCACCCTCTCGGCCGTACGCCCTTCCCCGGAGGAGGACGCGACGACCCGGGTGCTGCTGTCGGGGATCGAGGGCGTCGACGAGGCCTCGACGCTCGCGGTGTTCGTCGACCCGTACACGGCGGAGGTGCGCGGGGCGCTGGAGCAGTACGGGTCGACCGGCGCCCTGCCCGTGCGGGCCTGGATCAGCCGGTTCCACGCCAACCTGCACCTCGGCGAGACCGGGCGCCTCTACAGCGAACTCGCCGCCAGCTGGCTGTGGGTCATCTCGGGCGGCGGTCTCGTGCTGTGGTTCGCCCGCCGCCGTGCCCAGCGCAAGGTGCGCGGAACCAGTGGCCGCCGTCGCACCCTGGGGCTGCACGGCACGGTCGGCGTGTGGGCCGCCGCCGGGTTCTTCTTCCTCTCGGCGACGGGTCTGACCTGGTCGGCGTACGCCGGTGCGAACATCGACGTGCTGCGCACCGAGCTCCGCCAGGCGACCCCCGCCATCTCGGCCGCGGCCGGCGACCACGGGGGCCATGACGCCGGCACGGCGGAGGGCGGGGCCGCCGCGGAAGGCGACCTGGACAAGATCCTCGCCGCCGCACGCGCCGAGGGCCTGGGCGACCCCGTGGAGATCGTGCCGCCCGCGGACGCGTCCTCCACGTACGTGGTGAGGCAGGTCCAGCGCAGCTGGCCCACCAAGCAGGACGCGGTGGCCGTCGATCCGACGACCACCGAGGTCACCGACACGCTCCGGTTCGCCGACTTCCCGGTGCTCGCCAAGCTCACCCGCTGGGGCATCGACGCCCACACCGGTGTCCTGTTCGGCATCGTCAACCAGATCGTCCTGCTGTCGCTGGCGGCCTCGCTGGTCCTGCTGATCCTCTGGGGCTACCGCATGTGGTGGCAGCGCGGCCGGGCCTCGTCCTTCGGCCGCCCGATCCCGCGCGGCGCCTGGCAGCACGTGCCACCGCACATCCTGGTCCCCGTGCTGGCGGCCGTCGCCGTCCTCGGCTACTTCGTCCCGCTGCTCGGCATCCCGCTCGCCGTGTTCATCGCGGTGGACGTCGTACTGGGCGAGATCGCGTACCGGCGCGGCAAGCGAACGTACGGCGACCGGGCGGAGACGGAGTAGGGCGCACGCACGTCACCGTCGCTCGAAGTCACCCGCGAGTGCCGAGGCTATCCGCAGGTGGGACTCGGCCTCGTCGTGCCGGGCCTGTCGCTGGAGCGTGCGGCCCAGCATCAGCCGGGCGTAGTGCTCCACCGGGTCCCGCTCGACGAGGATGCGCAACTCGGCCTCGGCACGGCGAAGTTGGGCCGAGTGGTAGTAGGCGCGGGCCAGCAGCAGCCGGGGGCCGGTCTGCTCCGGCACCTCCTCGACGAGTGCGCCGAGGACGCGTGCGGCGGCCGCGTAGTCCTTGGCGTCGAAGAACATCCGCGCGCGCTCCCAGCGCTCGGCCGGTGTCCCGTGGTCGTAGTACGTCGTGTCCACTGGTGACCTCCTTCGACGGCCCACAACCCCGACCAGCTATTGAATATTCCACTACTTCATGGCGGCCAGCTCCGCGTTCGCCCGCTCGGTGACGAGGGCCAGTACGCGACCGGCGACCGCCAGATCCTCGGCAGGGATGCCGGCGTAGATCCGGGCGGAGATGGGCGCGGTATCGGCGGTGGTTTTGGTGTGCAACTCCCGTCCGGCGTCGGTGAACCTGAGCCGGGACGGCTGTGCCGGGTCCGGCTCCAGCAACCGCGCGGAGACCAACTCATCGACGACGGCCTGTATGTCGGCTGTCTCGACCTTGAGGGAGCCGACGACCTGGTCCACGAGCAGGTCCCGGTCGACGGGTTCGTCGGCGACCGCGACGACCCGGAGGGCCACCGACTGCTGGAACGTGGCGCCGTGACCGGCCAGCACGTTCTCCAGGACCGCGCGGCCGGCGTAGTGGGCGAGGGCGATGACCCGGCCGTTGACAGTGGGTGTCGCGGTGGTGGCCATGACTACTCCTTCTCGTGCTCGGTGACAGGGGTGAGAGGTACGTCGAGGAGGGCCGTCAGCTCGCGGGTGAACTCCCGTGTACGGGTGCTGTCGAGACCGCCGAGCGGCCCCAGCAGCTGTTGCAGCAGCCCCTGGACGACCTCGATCGCCCGCCGGGCCACAGTGCGCCCCTCCTCGGTGAGCGCCAGCTGTACGGCGCGCGGGTCGCGGGGGTCCCGGGCGCGTTCGACGAGCCCGGCGGTCTCCAGGGCGCGGGCCAGCTTGGAGACGTAGAGCGCCTCCAGGCCGGTGTGGTCCGCGAGCTGCCGCTGACTGGGCCGCAGGCCGGAGCGGTGCATGCCGTGGAGCGACGCCACCAGCGAGTACTGCGCGTGCGTCAGTCCCAGCGGAGCGACCGCACGGTCGACCGCGACCCGCCACTTCATGGACAGGCGCCAGACGAGAAACCCGGGCGTAGCGCCCTCGGAAGTCGAACTCATGACAGATAGCGTACATGGCTACTGTAGCCATGGCTACTATTTTCGCGGGAGGCCCTGAGGCAGGTGGAGAGAGGGACTGGCGGACTGACGGCGGGTGCCGCTCGGGTCTAGGTTGTGAGGTATGAGCAATCTTGATCGCGAGGCGGTGCCCTCGGTGTGCGGCGGCCGGGGTTTCGTCGTGGCCGAGCCGGTTCGTGAACTCCTCAGCCCTCGCCGGGTACCGCTCGGCGAGTCCACCGAGGTCCGGCGGCTGCTGCCCAACCTGGGCCGCCGTATGGTAGGTGCCTGGGCCTTCGTCGACCATTACGGGCCGGACGACATCGCCGACGAGCCCGGCATGCAGGTCCCGCCGCACCCGCACATGGGCCTGCAGACCGTCAGCTGGCTGCACGAGGGTGAGGTGCTGCACCGCGATTCCACGGGCAGCCTGCAGACGATCCGGCCGCGCGAGCTCGGTCTGATGACGTCCGGCCGCGCGATCTCGCACTCCGAGGAGAGCCCCAAGCCGCACGCCCGTTTCCTGCACGGCGCCCAGCTGTGGGTCGCCCTGCCGGACAGCCACCGGCACACCGACCCGCGCTTCGAGCACCACGCCGAGCTGCCGACCGTCACCGCGCCCGGCCTGAGCGCCACACTCATCCTCGGCTCCCTCGACGGCGCGACCTCGCCAGGCACCACGTTCACTCCGATCGTCGGCGCCGACCTCGCCCTGACCCGCGGCGCCGATCTGCGCCTGCCCCTCGAACCCGACTTCGAGTACGCCGTCCTGTCCATGTCCGGCGAGGCCCACGTCGACGGCGTCCCCGTCCTCCCCGGCTCCATGCTCTACCTCGGCTGCGGCCGCTCCGAACTCCCCCTGCGCGCCGAGTCGGACGCCGCCCTCATGCTCCTCGGTGGAGAGCCCTTCGAGGAGGAGCTCATCATGTTCTGGAACTGGATCGGACGGTCGCAGGATGAGATCGTACAGGCGCGCCGGGACTGGATGGAAGGGACGCGGTTCGGGGAGGTGAAGGGTTATGACGGGGATCCCCTGCCAGCCCCCGAGCTGCCGCCGACGCCTCTGAAGCCGCGAGGGAGAGCCCGTTGACCTGCGGAAACGATTGATCATTCGGTGCCGGCGGGTGACGCGCTGTCGGGTTCTGGCTCCCGCTCGGCGGCCGCTCGCGGGGGAGTGGATGGGTGTGCCGCAGCTACGGTTTCGGGCACTGGGCGGTTCCAGGGTCTGGCTGTCCGTTGGCAGCTGTGGCAGGACTCTTGCTAACCCTTTGCTAACTCTACTGATGCGTCATCAGGTTTTGTCGGCGGCTCGTGCTCCCCCTTTGGGGGTGTGGAGGGGGCATTGCCGACTGAGTGGTCAACGGAGGATTCCGGCTTGGCGGGCGACCGAGTCGCACCCTGGTATCAGGACCTGGCGCTCGGCCTGTCGTCATGTAGCAATTCCACAAGGCGTGAGTGTCCGTAGTAGTGAGCGCTCTCGGTACTGCTTCCCGGAGGGGGACGCCTATCGGATTGCTCCTGGCAGCTTCTTCGTCTGCTGGTGGTACACCGTGGGTGCGGCTCTGACCAGCTCGAATAGCGGACCCGAGGCGCAGTTGGCGGAATCTGGCCCGCGTATGGTCCGGATCTTGGACGTTAGCTGGGTCGGGATCGGTCGGACGGAGGGGCATGGCAGGCGGACCGCGATTTCGCGAGGCGAGAGACGAAGAGATCTTCTTCCTGGCGCAGGGCGAGCAGGATCCGGCAGCGGGTTGGGTCGGCGAGTGCGCGGCCGAAGCGGGCCAGCACGTCGACGTCGGAGGCAACGATCAGCACACCCAAGACAGTTCACAGATCCCTGAATTCAGGCACCCGTGCACTACAAGGCGTCGTGGCGATCTCGTTACTTGAGGGTTCACCTACCGGGGTAGATCCAGTTAGGGTGCCCTAAGTGTAGTGATCGAGTCCCAAGGGCTACTTATGGCGCGCAGGGGCTCAAACCACCCTCTCTTGCATGAGCAGGACCTTCCATGCGTACGCCCCCCGTGGTGTCTTCGTGGCTCTCGTTCTCACTCCGCTGCTCGCAGGCTGTTTCGTGTCCGGCGGGCAATGCACGGGCACGGGCGCTGAAGGAGGATCGGAAGGGCGACTGAGGGTCGCGCTCGCCCGGCCGCCGGTGATGGCGCTGTCCCCGTACAGCGACGACGCCACCTTGCTGGGCAAGCTCTCCGTGGTCGAAGGACTGACCGCCCTGGACAAGAACGGCGCTGCGGCCCCCGCTCTGGCGAAGTCCTGGAACAGGAGGTGCCCGCGTCGCCTTGGGCCAGCCCGCCCAGCCAGTGCGCGAGATGCGTGAGCGGCCCCTCGTCCAGGCCCGGTTGCTCCCGAACAGCGGCCAGTGTGTCGGGCGAGTGGCCTCCTCATCCGCTCCCGCCCTCAGTCGCACACCCATTCGGCACGGACGCCCTCGGCCGCGACCTGCTGGCCCGCCTCGGCCACGGAGCGCTGCGCACGGTGGGCGTGGCCCTCGCGGTGACCGCGGTGTGCACGCTCACCGGGCTGTTGCTCGGCATGGCCGCACAGGTCGGAGCGGGGCTCGGGGAAGTGGTGTCGACGATGACGGCGGTCCTCGCCGGAATGCTGACCACTGCGGTGACCGGCTCCTCGGCCTCGGGTGCGGCCCTCGTGGTCTCCCTGGTCGGCTGGATCCCCTACGCAGCCCAGGCCGCGGCCCCGCTGGAACAGGAGCGGGCCGGCGGCCACTTGCTCGCCTCCCTCTCCTTCGGCGCCGGACCGGACTACCTTCTGCGCCACCACCTGCTGCCCGCCGTACTGCCCCCGGCCTGCGCAACGCCCTCCTGCGCCTGCCCACCACCGTCCTCGTCCTGGCCTCCCTGGGCTTCCTCGGCCTTGGCGAACGGCCGCCCACCGCAGAGTGGGGCCGCCTGCTGTCGGAGAACCAGCCGTACGCCGAACTGGCGCCCTGGACCGTACTCGGCCCGGCAGGCGCATTCGCCCTGCTCTCCGTCCTCGCCCTGTCCGACACGGACACCACTGCTGCGCGCAGCCGGAAATACATCCCGCCCCAGTCCAGCTGACGTTGAGGCCTGGCGGGGTGGTGCGGCTGAGAAGGCGACGGGTCAGGCCGTCTGTGTGCGGGCAGGAACGGATGACGTCAGTGAGCCCCTCCCATATCCGTCTACCGTTCAGAGCAGCTCGGCAGGATTGCCACCGCTAGGGCTGGCACTGCGGCGAGGATCAGCCAGGGGACGGCAGGTGGCAGGTCGAGGTCGAGCAGGGAGCCGGTGACTGAGCTGCCGATGAGGACGATCAGGCCGGAGACGGAGGACAGCGCGCCGGTGTAGAGGCCGATGCGGCCGTTCTCGGCGAGGTCGGGCACCCAGGCGCGGGCGGCGGGGACGACCAGCATCTGGCCGAGGGTGAGCAGGACGACGTACCCGGCGGCGGGCAGCAACCCCGCCACACCCGTCCAGCCGGCGGGCCGGGCGGCGGCCACGACCCCGAGACCGGCCGCGATGAGCAGCAGCCCGGCGATCATCGAGCGGCGCAGGCCGAGCCGGTCGCCTGCCCAGTGTGTGAGGGGCAGTTGGGCGCAGACGACCAGCAGGGAGGACAGGGCGAACAGCCAGGACAGGGCCGCCTGGGAGCCGGTCGCGCGCCGCACCTCGTCCGGCAGGGCGAGGTAGAGCTGATTGTAGGCGAGCAGGTAGGTGCCGTAGGCGCAGCACAGGGCGAGGAAGCTGCGGTTGCGCAGCAGGACGCGCGTGCCGCCCCGCTGTCGGGTGCGCACTCGGCCGGGGATGTGCTGCGGCATCAGCCATATGTGACCGGCCAGAACGAGGACGAAAACGGCGGCTCCGGCGAGGCAGGTGGTGCGGAAGTCCACGGCGAGCAACAGGGCGCCGAGCAGCGGGCCGATGAAGGCACCGGCCTGTCCGGCCGCGCTCAGCAGAGCCAACACACCAGTGCGGAAACCGTGGCCCTCCTCCTCCCTGATCACCGCCTGCCGGGCCACTTCGGACTCCACCGCCGGGGAGAACAGCGCGGCGGCGAAGCCGATGAGAAGCACCGCGCCGATCACCGTCCAGGTCTGTTCCGCGTACCCCAGCCAGGCGAAGCCGGCAACCCGCAGCACGCAGCCGGCCAGCACGATCGGGCGTACGCCGTAGCGGTCGACGAGTGCGCCGCCGACCACGAAGAGGCCCTGCTGGCTGAAGGTGCGCAGACCCAGGACGAAGCCGACCATCCACCCCGCCATGCCAAGCGCGGTGCCGAGGTGCTCGGCGAGGAACGGCAGAACGGCGTAGAAGCCGATACCGGAGGTGAGCTGGGTAAGGATCAGCAGCCGCAGCAGCGGTGACAGATGCTTCCAGGTCCGCTCGCGTGAAGGCTTGGTCGTCTGGACGGTTCGACGGGTCAGGGCGCGGGAGATGAGATCGGGCATGGTGGCGTCCGTCGGTTCCTGGGTGTGTGAGTACGGGCGTACGCGGTCGTTCCGACACCGTCGGCGCCGACCCGCTGGGATGGTCCGTGTGCGCTCCGGGGTGGGCTGACGCCCGCCGCGTCAGCCTGGGGATTCGACCTCGCCGGCCGCAGTGACCGCGAGCGCCCCGAGCAGGGCCCAGGACGGCGGCCGGGGCGAGGACGGCCCAGGGGACGCGTTCGGCACATCAATAGATGAGTCGCACAACGACCGTCAGCCGGATGGCGATACCGAGACCACTTCGCCGAGGCGGCAGGAGGGGGCGGTTACCTGGTCTTGAACCGGTCCGGACGCACGAAGTCCAGGCCTTCGACGGTCTGCTTGCCGAGCGCCTCGTGTGCGGCGATGTGGCCGTAGCCGGGGGCCATCTTGAAGCCCTTGCCGGAGAATCCGGTGGCGCAGTAGATGCTGCTGTTCTGATCCAGCCAGCCGATGAGGGGATGCCTGTCCTGGGTGAAGAGGTCGGGGAAGGCGTCGGCGCGCGCGATGGTGGGGATCAGGCCGGGGAGGAACTCGGTGACGATCTCGGTGGTCTTGTCGATTTCTTCCCGGGTGAGTTCCCTGGGTACGGAGTTCGGGTCGGGGGTTGCCCGTGCGCGCCCGGCCAGCGGTCCGTCGATTGATGCCTTGACCGTCACGCCGTCGACGGCGGGTGCGCCGTACATGGAGCGATCCTCGTACCACCGGCTGAAGGCGGGGAAGTTCTCCGGCGAGAACTGGGTGCCGTCCTGGGCGATGAACCAGGTCAGGACGATCCGATGGGTTTCGGTGACGGCCTTGAGGTGGTCGGGCATGAGCTTTCGGGACCAGCCGCCCGAGGCGACGATGACCTTTTCGAATGTCCAGGTTCTGTCGCCCGAGGTGACGACGACGCCGTGGTCGGTTTCGGTGATGCTGTCCACGGGTGTGTTCTGAAGGACGGTGGCGCCGTTGGCCTGGGCCGCCGCGACGGCGGCGCTGACGGCGCGGTCGGTGCGCAGAACGCCGCCGCGGGGGTCGTGGACTGCGCAGTCGTCGGGGCGGAGGTTGTGCTGGGGATAGCGTTCCGCTATCTCCTCCCGGCTGAGGACGCTGTGCTCGGCTCCGTTGATACGCGCTGTCTCGAGGAGGCTGTTGATGAAGTTACTGTTTGCCGTCCCGATGGTGAGGCCGCCGGTGGTGGTGAGGATGTCCTGCCCGGTTTCCGCTTCGAGTTCGGCCCACAGGCCGCGGGAGCGTTCGATGATGGGGTAGTAGTCGGGCCTGCCGAGGTAGATCATGCGGAACAGGCGGGTGTCTCCGCCGACGGCGCTGCGGCCGTGGGCGGGGGTGGCTGCCTCGAAACCGACTACCGAGTCGGACAGTCGGGAGGCCTGCCACAGGGCCATGCTTCCGATGCTGCCCAAGCCGATGACGGCGAGTCGTGCGTCCATGAGAGCGTTCCTTTGCGTTTACTCGTGGAGTCCGGCGAGGCGGCTGCCGAACCGGGGGGCCGAGGCCTGAGGTCTGGCTGGAGTTCCTGCGTTCTTCCCAGCTGTCGGCGATGCCGAAGAGCTGGTACATGGCGTGAACACCCAGCCAGCGAACGGGTTTCGGTTCCCACTTCCGTGCCCGGTAGCCGACCCAGGGGAGGGTGCCGACTCGTCACCAGGCGTGATGCCGACCTTCTCTGGGAACCGCGTGGGCCGCTGCTGGAAGACGGTGTAGCCGGTGTCGACGGGGTTCGTTGCCCCGGGGATGCGCGAGGATTCCGGCGACGTGAGGAACAGGACGGCGTCAGTGATCTCGTCGGGAGGGCGAGGCGCCGGAGCGGGATCTGCCCCTCGCGTCGGCCAGCAGGATCTCCACTGGGGTGTCGATCGTGCTGGCAGAGGGCGTCGAGTGCCCGTCGAAGCCGGGCCACCGCCGCACTGCTCGCCGCTACACAGCGGTGCAGACGACCTGGATCTCGACGGGGGTGTTGAGCGGCAGCCCGGCGACACCGATCGCAGTGCGGGCGTGCCGCCCGTTCTCACCCAGTACCTCGATGAGCAGTTCACTGGCTGCGTTGGCGACGTTCGACTGCTGAGCGAAGTCCGGCGTGCTGGCCACGAAGACCAGCATCTGCACGATCCGGACCCGGTCCAGGTCGCCCACCGCCTGCGCAGCGGCAGCGAGACAGTTGAGCGCGGCATGGCGTGCGAGCTCCTGCGCGGTCTCCAGCTCCACGTCCCGGCCGACCACGCCCTGACCCAGCAGCTCGCCGTCCTTGAAGGGTAGTTGGCCGGAGAGGTGGATGATGGAGCCCACCGTCCGGTGGGGCACGAGGTACGTGGTGCCGGCGAGGGCGGGCAGCTTCAGCCCCAGGGCCTGGAGCCTTTCTGAAGCCGAGTCTCCCTTGACGGTTTGATACAGCGGCTGAGTCATGCCGCCACCCTCCTTCTGTGAATCATTTCCTCGGTTCTCCGATCGGGCTCAGGCGTCAGGGGCGCGGGAGGCCGAAGAGGACGGGGAGCTCGCCGCGGAGCGATGGTCGTACATCGGGCTGGCGGAGACGTGCACGAGCTCGTCGGGTGTCACGCCGAGCTTGTCGAGCATGTAGTCGAACGCGCCGAGTCGCGGCTTGTAGATGCCCATCTCCTCGGCGCTGATGACGACCTCGAACGGGGCCTTCAGGTTCTCCGCGAGGCGCTCGGCGTGCGCGGTGTCGCTGTTCGTGATGATCACCAGCGGGACTTCCTCGGCCAGGCGGTTCAGTGCCTCGGTGACACCGGGGTACGGGCCCCAGGTGGGGATGGTCTCGTACACCGCCCGCGCGTCCTCCTCGCGGTACTCGAGGCCGAGCTTGCGTGAGGTGCGCTCCATGGAGCGGGCGACGACCTGGTGGAACGGCTGGTACGCGCCCGTGCACTCGTCGATCCGGTACGCCTTGCAGATCCGCAGGTAGTCGTCGGCGACCTCGGCCGGCAGCCGGTCGCCCAGGACCTCGCGCATCGTGTCGTTGATGCTGAACTTGATCAGCGTGCCGTTCATGTCGAACGTCACGTACTTGGGCTTGGCATCGAATCCCACTGATCCTCCTCGTTCGTTAGTGGTCAGTGCTAGTCGATTGTCGACCATATTGTTGGTCGATTGTCGACCGAATACCCTCGACTGTCAACCTCGCGGAGGAGTGGCTCAGGCAGACAGACCCGGCGATGATCCGCTTCCAGAATGGATGAGGTGATCGGGGCGCAATCGCCTCTCGGCCGAGGTCGCCTCCGAGTTCGTGCAGGCCGGCTGAGCGCCAGGCTCATCGAGCAGGCCGCGAACAACGGCAATGTCACCGGTCAGCCAGGCGCTCAGCTACTGACGTGAAACCTGGTACCGACGCGATGAATGAGAAGCGTTGGCGTCCGGAAAGATGGAGATGGGCCCACAGCGCTTCCCCTCGTCGGCTGCGTCCGCTGCAGGTCTGCGAGCGTCGGTGCCGCCGGTCCAGCATCGGTCTGAGAACCAAACGGCCCCGAGGCGCCGCCTGTCACCGTGACCCGCGAACCGGATGGGGCGCCGTTGTGAATATCAGTGAGCTCCGTGCCTGGCAGTCAACTTGAGGTGTTGACGCCAGATCGGCGGGGGTATAGTCGACAAACGACCAGGTGGTCGGGTGTGAGCAGGGGAGGGTGACGGGGTGGACCACAAGTTCGAGTGGCAGGAGCAGCGGACGACGACGCCGGACGGTGTCTACCGCACGTTGCGTGCCGCCATCCTCGATGGAAGCGTCCCTCCTGGTGGCCAGCTGCGCGAGGCGCACATCGCCACGGATCTGGGGATCAGCCGGTCCCCGCTGCGCGAGGCCCTGACCAAGCTGGAGGAAGAAGGGCTCGTCGTAAAGATCCCTTACCGTGGCGCGTTCGTCGTGGAGGTGAGCGCGCGCGAGGTCGCCGAGATCGACTCGGTCCGGCTGCACGTCGAGCCGTACGCCGCCGAGCTCTCCGCCGAAGCGCTGCGCGGTGCTGAGCGGCCCCAGTTGCTGCAGACCGTCGAGGATCTGCGCCGGGCCATGGAGAAGGACGACATCCCGGCCAGCATCGACGCGCACCTCCGCTTCCACAGGCTCTTCTACGACCTCTCGGGCCACGGTGTCCTGCAGGGCATGTGGAACGGCTGGGAGACCAAGCTGCGCCTCTACCTCAGCGTCGATCACCGCACGTACAGCGACAACCCGCAGCAACTGGTCGTCGAGCACGAGAGGTTGGCCACGGTCGCCCTGGAAGGCGACACCGACGCGTTCCGCAAGGAACTGGCCGCCCACTTCCCCATGGGGCTGGGAGCCCGGACGGCAGTGCCAGGAGAACACGCGCCCCGGCACGCTTGAGGCCACGCCGACGTGCGTGAAGCGCGTCAAAGCCCGCTCGCCACCGTGACGTCGCACGCCCATGCCGAAACGGTGAGGATCAAGCTCGCACTCTCCACACGATCTGTAGTGGATCTTGAGTGAATCAGCTCCGCAGTGGGCGAGCCCACCACGCGTCGCGAGAACGTGTCCAGGACGACCGCGCAGTACACCTTGCTTTCGACTCGTGGAACAGGTCCGACGCAAACGATGGGACTCGCCGTGACGTCTGCATGCAGACCGTTCGTGGAGTCGACGCCCGATGACCTCGACAACCGATCGGTGCTAGGTCACGCCCGTCGGCGAGGGTCCCGGAGCTGGCGGGCATAACCCAGACGCCGATCAGTGCCCTATCACCGTCTTCACGGTGACGGGCGTCACGGCTGAGAGCAGACCAGGCACATGGCGTCGGCGGTGTTGATAGTCGCCCATGCCCTCAGCAGACGTTCGGGCCGACCTGGCCTCCTTCGCGGATCAGGTTCGGTGGGGCAAGGCTGGGCGTGATGCGCAGGAGTTTTGTCTACGGGCAAGCGCCGGCAGGCGTGTTCCGCGGTACCTTCTCAGCATCTGCGACCAGGCCGCTCAGGAATGCGGGATCAATGTTGCCTCCGGACACCACCGCCACCGCACGTCCTGCCGGCAGTTCGCGACGCCGGTGGAGGTACGCCGCTGTGGTGACCGCGCCGCTAGGCTCCGCTAGAAGCCGGGCCTCGACCGCGAGTCGTCTGGTGGCGTCTTCGATCTCGTCCTCGGTAACGGTCAAGATGTCGTGCACGTAGGCCTTCACATGTGGCCAGGCCATTTCGCCGAGGCTGGCAGTGCGCAACCCGTCGGCGATTGTTCGTGCCGTCTCCTGAGCAGCCCACGCCCGGAGTGCGCCGGTGTGAAGAGACTCCGCGGCGTCCGCGGCTAGCTCCGGCTCGACGCCGATCACTCGCGCGTTCGGCAGCAACGCCGCCGCGGCGGCCGCGATCCCCGCGATCAGTCCGCCGCCGGCCACTGGCACCAGGATTGTCGAGATGCCCGGGTCATCCGCGGCGATCTCCACGCCGATGGTGCCCTGCCCGGAAATAACGTCAAGGTTCTCGAACGGAGGAATGAGAGTCTTGCCCGTCTCTCGTGCGAACTCCTCCGGTCGGCTGTACTGCTCTTCGGGTGGCACCACCTCAACGACAGCGCCCAAGGCTCTGGTTGCTTCGATCTTTCGTGCCGGAGCGTTGTCCGGAATGAAGATGTGCGCCGCGATTCCAAGACTGCGGGCCACGTAGGCCACGGCCTGTGCGTGGTTGCCCGATGACATCGCGACGATACCTCGTTGGCGAGCCTCCGGCGCAAGGCGGGTGATTGCCGTTGTGGCACCACGAATCTTGAAGCTGCCCACCGGTTGCAGGCTCTCCGGCTTCAGTGAAAGTCCCTCCCACGGCGACACCATCAGAGGTGTCCGGAGGGCGTACCCGCGGATCCGCTCCGCCGCGTCCTGGATGGATTCAAGACTGACCAGCGCACTCATGGAACTCCTCATGTCTCACTTCTCGAAGGAACACAGGCCAGCCGAGACGGGCACGTCGGTGGTGGCCATCTCGATCCCCGCGGCCCCGCACGACCGCTAGGGCACTCTCGGTCACCTTGGGGCCGATCCCGTCGCCGGCATTGACGGCGATGTGCGGGACGTGCCCAGAGTCTTGAATGGTCGAAATGGACACGCCTCATGTGGGCAGGGCGTAGTGACATGGCACCGGTACAGATGGACAGCAGTGCCGGCAGCTACTCGAATGCCGAGCGGAGGCGCTTTTGCGAGCGACGGAGATGAGCGCGCATCGCGGCCGCCGCCCGCCGTGGATCGCGGTGCTCGATAGCCGAAACGATCTCCTCGTGCTCGTCGAGTGCGTCGTGGGTGACAGCACGGTCGACGTACAGGCGAAACAGGTGGACATGGGCATTGAGCCGGGAGACCGCGTCGCGCAGCGCTTCGTTGCGAGAGGCCTCGGCAATGGCTGAGTGCAGCTCGGCGTCGTGCCGCGCAAACGTGCCGTAGGGCACCACACCGTTGCGAGAAGCCTCGTAGGTCATCTCACTCTGGGTGCTGCGCATCTCCGCGAGCCTCTCCGGCGCGGGCTTCTCGGCTGCTAGCCGGGCCGCTTGCGGCTCGAGAAACGCACGAACTGCGAAGAGGTCATCGAACTGCCTGCGTGTCATCAACTCGCCGGCTCGGTAGCCGACAAGGTGGGTACGCGTGACCAGGCCCTCGGCCTCCAGAGTGGCCAGCGCTTGGCGTACCGGCGTCTGCGACACCCCCAGTTTGCGGGCGATTTCGTCGACCGCCATCCGGGCACCGGGCGGGATCTCCTGGGAGATCAACATGCCGAAGATCAGGTGGTACACCTCGGTGACCACCGGTCCCTTCCTGGGGACGTTCGCCGGTTGACTCGTCAACGCGGAACACTCCTGTCATCGGTTGATGCACTGGGAATCACTATGACATCCGATCGGATCTGACTCAAGATCCGATCGGATCCTTGCAGAATCCGATCGGATCGCTTCTTGAATCCGATCGGATCTACTGTCAGTCTCTGTGCAGTCATCGCAGGCCGACGCATGATGGAGGACCGCCCCGTGAGCACCCCGAACCCGCTTGGACAGCCGTTGGAGAAGCCGGTTCGCCTGCCCGTGGCCGAGCTTCGTGATTTGGCCGAGCGCGCGCTTCGATCCGCCGGCGTACCCGTGAAGGGGGCGCGGTGGCAGGCAGACCTACTGATCGACGCCGAGCTCAAAGGCCAGCCGTCGCACGGACTGCTCCGGCTTCCCCGGCTCGTGCGCCGAATCCGGGCCGGCGTCGCCGACCCGGAGACCACCGGGACCCACACGTGGATCGGACAGGCCCTCCTACAGGTCGAGGGCGGACAGGGGCTCGGACCCGTCGTGGCCCGGACCGCCCTGGACGTCGTGCAGGAGCGTGTCCACGAGACCGGGATCGCCGCCGCGTCGATCGCCTCCGCCAACCATCTCGGCATGTTGGCCTGGTACGCAGAGCATGTCGCGAAGCGCGGCCTCGTGTGCCTGGCCATGACCACCAGCGAAGCCCTGGTCCACCCTTACGGCGGGCGGCGGGCGCTGATCGGGACCAACCCGATCGCGGTCGGCGTCCCCGCCGAGCCCGAGCCGTTCGTGCTCGACATGGCCACCAGCCAGATCTCCATGGGAAAAGTCCACGCCCATGCTCTACGCGAGGAGCCCCTGGAGCCAGGGTGGGCGCTGGATGCCGACGGGGAGCCGACCGTCGATCCGCTGCGCGCGAAGGAGGGGGCGCTCGCCCCGTTCGGCGGGGCAAAGGGATACGGGCTGGGCCTCGCGATCGAGCTCATGGTGGCCTCGCTGACCGGCACCGCACTCGGGACGGGAATCACCGGCACGCTCGACTCGGTGCACCCCGCGACCAAGGGTGACCTCTTCGTACTGCTGCGACCGGCGGTAGTTCCCGGCCACCTCACTGACTACCTCACCGAGATCCGCGACAGCGGACCCGACCGCGCCGTCCTCGTCCCAGGCGACCGGGCCCGCGAGTGCCGTTCGCGCGCACTCGCAAACGGCGTCGAACTGCCGACTGCACTCGTGGCCGAGCTGCGAGCGCTCGACCACGCATGACGGACACGATCCCCAACGGAAGGAAACCGATGTCCCCAAGTAGCTCGGCCGGCATTGCTCCCACGTCCTCCTTCGGGCTGCTCCGCCAACCCCGCGAGGTGCTCTACGGAGCCGGCCAGCGGGCCGCCCTGGCTCCCATGGTCCTCGCTTTGGGCAACCAGGTGGTGCTCGTGACCGATGAGCGCATGGCCGGCGACCCGTTCTTCAACGACGTCGTCGTCGCCTTGCGGCGCAGAGGTGCCAGGGTCACCGTGTTCGACCAGGTCACGCCAGATCTGCCGGTCGGTGACGTCGACGCCGCAGTGGCCCACGTCCGTAGCTCGGAAGCCTCCGACCCCGAGGTCGTGGTGGGGATCGGCGGTGGGAGCTGCATCGACCTCGCCAAGGTGCTGGCTCTGGTGCTTCGGCACGGTGGCTCTCCGCGGGACTACTACGGCGAGTTCGCCGTACCGGGTCCCACGATCCCCGTCGTCGCGGTCCCGACCACCGCCGGCACCGGGTCCGAGGTCACTCCCGTCGCGGTGCTGAGCGACCCGGAAGCGGTGATGAAGGTCGGCATCTCATCGCCATACCTGATTCCGCACACCGCCGTCATCGACCCGGTGCTGACAGGCAGTTGCCCCAGCGGCCTCTCTGCGGCCTCGGGCGCCGACGCCCTCAGCCACCTCGTGGAATCGTTCACCGCGATCCGGCACGAGCCCACCTCCGAGCTGTACCAGGAGCGTGTTTTCGTCGGCAAGGGCGCCCTGACCGATGCCTACGCCCGTTACGGACTCGAGCTCGTCGGCCGCAGTCTGCGGACCTGCGTGCACACCGGCGGCGAGGGCCCGCACCGCGACGACATGGCCATGGCGGCGCTGTGTGGCGGATTCGCGCTCGGCACAGCCGGCACTGCCGTCGCGCACGCCTTCCAGTACCCCATCGGCGCCCTCACCCACACCGCGCACGGAGTCGGGGTCGGCTGTCTGTTGCCGTACGCCATGGCTTTCAACGCCGAGGCGCGCCCGGAGGAGACCTCCGAAATCGGCCGCTTGCTCGGTGCCGGGGAGAACGTGACCCCTCAGGGCGCCGTACGGGCCGTCGCCGACCTGCTCTCCGACATCGGGATCCCTGCCACCCTCGCCGACCTCGGTGTCACCTACGACCAGCTCGACGAGATCGCTGAGAACGGTCTGAGAGCTCGTCGGCTGGTGCAGAACAACCCGGTGCCCCTCGGCGCCGTGGAGGCGCGCGAACTGGTCGAACTCGCCTTCACCGGAAAGCTTCCCTGACCCTTTGCTGTCGTAGCCGCTACCACCCACCCGAAACGGAGAAGCCCATGACCGAAGTTCTAGTACTCCAGCAGCACTTTCACGTTTTCCCTGGTCAGGGGCGGTTTGGGTCACTGTAGTGGACTGATTGCCGACCCGTGTTCTCTTTCCCGGGCCGCCCCTCGATCGTGTGCAGCCGCCGCTGATAGTGACATCGGCGAGCGACGGCTTGGCGCCGTCGGCGCCAGTGAGACCATCTCAGCGCGCGCGTGCTCATCAGGGACGGGCCAACGGCAGTGGGTGAGGTGACAGTTGCCAGGAGCCGCCGAACTTCTGCCACGGTGAGGGGCGCGAGGCAGGAACCATTTCTGCTGCCCCTTTTGCCGCGGCGTCGGCAGCTATGAACCCGGTCCACCAGGGCGCGTCCGCGTGTGGTGGCGTAGGCGGCGTACTCACCGATCTTGCAGTTCTCGGTGCGGCCGGCGGTCCCGGAGTACTGGTGCTGCACGCCGGAGGAGGTGGTGCCCTTCTTGAGGAAGCGGTGTCGTCGAGGATGAGGATCCCGCCGGGTTCGCTGAGCCGTTCGGCTACGTAGTGCTGGAGGCCGTCGCGGAGCTCGTCGGCCTTCCAGCGGACGCGGTTGAGGAGCCTTTGGAGGTGGTCGGGTGTGCGGTGTCCGGCGTGTTCGGCCAGCTGCCAGCCGTTTGTGCGTCCGACCGGGCCCAGCAGTCCACGGATGTAGTCACGCATCCTGCGACGCGGTTGCACGCGCCTGAAGCGGTGGCCGGTACGCAGGAACCGTTCCTTGAGTTCGTTGTTCCAGATCTCAACTCCGGCTCGTCGATCACGCCGGGAGGCTGCCCAGTGCGTTCAAAGACGCAAAATCTGGCTGAAGTCGTACCTGAGGATCTTGAGCAGGCCGAACGCCATGTCGGAGTACTCGTGGTACTCGTAGCTGTCCCAGCGCTACCGCGCGTGCTCATACGCCGTCTTCGGCTGCTTGGTGAGGCCGGCCACGCACATGGACCGTCCATGCCGAAGCGGATAAAACCGGTGAGCCAGGTCCCGGCGTCGACCGTCGCCTCCAGCAGCGGTAGTGCAGCCGCATGCGGTGTTCCGAGGTTGTATTCGAGACTGAACTTGGTATTGACAGCGCTCAACAGGCGCCCATATGGTCGACAAACGACAAAAGGTGGCTAGTTTAAGCCACGATACGGCGTTTTATCGCCACTGTTACTCGAGGAGAGAGCCGAGTGCAGATGATCAAGATTCGTATGAAACAGCCACTTATCGACAACCGCACGGGTCTGTTCCTCGTGCCGTCCGCAGAGGTGACGCGATGAGCCAGTCCGTGGCGTCAGCAGTGAGCACTGGTTCGGCTTCCGATCGGCTCAAGGCTTTGGGTCTCGCCCTTCCCGAACTCGCCGACAACCCGTACTACGTGCACCACCGGTCGGTGGGCTCCAGCATCTACATCTCGGGCCAGCTGCCTTACAAGGACGGTTGGTTGCTGGGGCAGGGCATTGTCGGCGGGGACGTGGAGCTGGAGACGGCGCGGTCACTGGCCCGCCATGCCGTGCTCAACTGCCTCGCCGCGGCTGTGCAGGCGGTGGGTGATCTGGAGCGGGTCCGGATCGTGCAGATGCTGGTCTTCGTCGCCAGTACGCCGGACTTCGGTCAGCAGTCGCAGGTCGCCAACGCGGCCAGTGAGCTGCTGATCGAGGTGCTGGGTGAGAACGGGCGGCACGCCCGCACTGCGATCGGTGTCACCGGTCTGCCGCTCAACAGTCCGGTGGAGATCCAGATGGTCTGCACCGCTGCGTAGGCAGACCCGAAGGCGGTGTACGCCATTGCGCGCGCTATCGCGGACCGCGCGCTCAGCATTTAGGGGAGTCAGCACCCGCGCCCCTCGGTCATTCCAGGCAGAACCACAAGGAGGGCAGCGTGAACCGGCTGCAACGAGTCCTCGACGCTCTGGTCGAGCGGATCGACACCCCCGCGCCGATCGTGCTGGTCGACGTCATGCAGGGCAACATCGACCGCGTCCAGGGTTTCGCCGACCAGCACAACCTGCAGGTCAGGCCGCACGTCAAGACGCACAAGTGCGTGGAGATCGGGCGACGCCAGATCGAGGCGGGCGCGGTCGGAATCACCGCGGGCAATGTCGGTGAGGCCGAGGTCTTCGCCGCGGCCGGGTTCGACGACATCTTCCTCGCCTACCCGATCTGGGCCGCGGGGTCGAAGAAGCCCCGGATCCGCCGGCTCGCCGAGTCCGCCCGGCTGCGGGTCGGCGTAGAAAACGTCGCGGCGATCGAGGCGCTCGCCGACGCGATGGGAGACGAACCGGACCGGCTGCAGGTCGTGATCGAGGTCGACTGCGGTGCCCGTCGTTCCGGGGCGCCACCCGAGGCCGCGGGCGAACTCGCGCTCGCCGCCCGCAAGCGCGGTCTGGTGCCGGTGGGCGTCTTCACCTATCCCGGTCACGGTGGTGCCGACCAGGACGCTCGCCGACGCGCCGCGCAGGACCAGGAAGCCACGCTCACCGCCGCGGTACGCGGCCTCGAAGGCGTCGGGGTCACCGCGGAGGTGGTCAGCGCGGGCTCCACTCCCACCCTGGAGTTCTCCACCAGCGGCGTGATCACCGAGATCCGTCCGGGCGAGTATGTCTTCGGAGATCTGAACAATGCCCGGCTCGGCGCCTGCACGGAGGACCAGATCGCGCTGTTCGTCGCCGGGACCGTGGTCAGTGACTGGGTCCCCGGTCAGGTCATCCTCGATGTGGGCAACAAGGCCCTCAGCAAGGAAGGCAGCCCCGAGATCGGCTACGGCGGCATCGCCGGCACGACAGCGGTCCTGTCCAAGGTCAACGAGTACCACGGGTTCCTCCCGCTGCCGGACGGCGAGTTCCGCCCCGGCGTCGGCAGCGTCGTACCGGTCGTGCCGAACCACGTGTGCCCGGTCGTCCTCGGCTTCGAGGAACTCATCGTCACCGACAGCACGGGCACCTCGCTGGAGCGCTGGCCCGTCGACGCCCGCGGATTCCTCAACTGACCGGCATGGCACGAGACTCCCGTCCTCCCCGAGCCCCCACCCCTGACCGACCTCCCCCGTAAGAGGAGTGCCTGACATGCGTATGAGGAGTGCCTGACATGAGACTCAAGAACGTCACGGCCCTGGTGACAGGCGCCAGCAGTGGCATAGGGCAGGCGGTGAGTTCCCACTTCCGCCGGGAGGGCGGACGGCTGCTGCTCACTGGCCGCAAGGAGCGGCTCGACAGCGCTCAGCCAGACGACCTATACATTCCCGGAGACCTCAACGACGAGACGTTCGTCGAGCACCTGGCCAAGCAGGCCGCGGAGTCCTTCGGCACCGTCGACGTCGTCGTCCTCAACCACGGTCTGCAGGCCGACGGTCCACTCACCGAGATGGCCTGCGACGACGCGAGGAACGTACTGGAGAGCAACCTGCTCAGCGCGTTCCTGGTGATGAAGCACTTCGCGCCGCTCATGCCCGAGACCGGCGGCTCGTTCGTCTGCGTCAGCTCACGGCTGGGCATGGTCGGCATGGCAGGGCAGGTCCTGTACTCCGCCGCCAAGGGGGGCCTCATCATGCTCGCCAAGGGCGCGGCGATCGAGTGGGCCCCGCGCAACATCCGCGTCAACGTCGTCGCCCCTGGCCTGACCGCCACCCCGATCATCGAAGCGGCGTTCCAGCGCAGGCCCGACCCCGAGGCCTACCGCCGCCAGCGCGAGAGCACGATCCCGCTCCAGCGCCTCGCCACCCCCGAAGAGGTCGCCGACGCGGTGCTCTTCTTCGCGTCGTCGGAGTCGTCGTACGTGACCGGATCGGTCCTGACCGTCGACGGCGGGTACACCGCCGGCTGAGCCCCTGCTTGGCATCACCACCAGCAAGGGACTGAACAACCTGCACTGTCTCGCCTTCTGTCTCGGACATCCGCCGATCGCGGCATGAACTGTCGAACCGCGCCGAGCACGTGCCTCATGCCACCGCGCTCGAACAAGGCCACCCACGGTGCGCCCATGCCGACAACCGCATCCGAGCCACCCGGCCAACCCCGGCACCAGCCACGACGCCTCGCCGGCCTCCACACATCTGGAACGGGCCCCACCCACGAGCGTGTGCCAGACGCCGCTCGACAGCAGCTCATCGACAGTGGCCGCCAATCCCTCAAGCTCCCAAAGGAAAGACATGTCGCTCCTGAAGGCCATCGACACCAATCCCTCTTTCGCGCCGCGAGAGTCCGGCCCGCTCCCGGAACGCTTGATCTCCGGCGAACCCGCCTTCAAGACCTGGGCTCAGGACGTCGCCCGTGGGGAGTCCATCCATACGGGCGTCTGGGAAGCGACGCCCGGCGAGATGCGCTCGATCAAGGGCGAGACCTTCGAGTTCTGCCACATCCTCTCCGGCGTCGTCGAACTCACACCCGAAGGCGGCGAGCCGGTGATCTACAAGGCCGGCGACAGTTTCGTCATGAAGCCGGGCTACGTCGGTGTCTGGAAGACCATCGAAACCGTGCGCAAGATCTACGTGACCGTAATGTGATCCCGATGCCGCGCACCCCGATCGTCTTCGGGATCTTTCGCCAAGCTACCCGCTGAGTTGTCGCCGGCGCAGACAAACCGATCGGCCCGTCCTTCAGCCGCAAACCCGGCTCTGCTTCATCCCTCACCACGCCCTCATACCGCGGCTCTGGTGAAGACCCCCCACTCCGCTGATCACCGCCTGCCAGGGCTCCAGCTTCCCCACCGCCATCAATCGGCGTCGCTCTGACGACAAGGTCGTCGACGCCCCCAAAGCGGCGATCGGCAACGCAGGCGGGCGATGCTCTGCCCGCCTTAGTCACACTGCACCACCCCCCCCCGCACCTGCGAGGTAAAGCCCCCGCACAGCTGGTCCCACGCGTCCCCAGATGAGGAGTATTGCCATGAGTGATGCCCAGATCGGTCGTAGAGCGCTCCTGCGCGGAGCAGGCGGTCTGACCGCCCTCGCCGCTCTTCCTTCCCTCTCCGCCTGCGGTACCGGCTCCAGCCGGACGGCCGGTGGGAGTGGTGGCAAGGGCGGCAGTAAGACGGTGGTCGTCCGTGACAGCGGCGGTTCCTGGGGCGCGGCTCTCCAGAAGGCGATCTACACGCCGTTCACGCAGGAGACCGGCATCCAGGTGAAGGTGCTGAACCTGGACGACGCTCCGCTGCTGGCGCAGATCAAGCAGGGCCGGCCGCAGTGCGACCTCATCAACAACTCGATGATGTCCCACTTCAAGTACGTCAAGCAGGACGCGCTGGAGGCGCTGGATCTCGACCGGGTCAAGAGTGTGAAGAGCGCGAAGATCCCCGAGGCCCAGATCACCGACCATGCCGTCGGCTACGGCTTCTACGGCCAGTGCATCGCCTACCGCACGGACGCCTTCGGCGGCAGGAAGCCGGAGTCGTGGGCGGACTTCTGGGACACCAAGGCGTTCAAGGGTTCCCGCGCGATGGTTCACCCGGACGGTGACCTGCCGGAGTTGGAGTTCGCGCTGCTGGCCGACGGTGTCCCGATGGACAAGCTGTACCCGCTCGATGTGGACCGCGCCTTCAAGGTGATGACCGAGCTGCGGTCCAACATCAAGAAGTTCTGGGACAGTGGCCCGCTCCCGGGTGTGCTGCTGAGCCGCGAGGAGGTGACGATGTCCACCGTGTGGGACGGTCGTCTCGCCGATCTGCAGAAGCAGGGTGTGCCGGTGGAGCGGCAGCTCAACGGTACGCGCCGTCAGTTCTCGGGTTATGCCATCGCCAAGGGCGCGGCGAACCTGGACGCCGCCTACAAGCTGATGGACTTCTCGCTGCGGGCGGAGAGTCAGGCCAATATCGTCAAGTTCTTCCCGTCGAACCCGTCTTCTCCGGTGGCCTACGGCAAGCTGACCGAGGAGCAGCGCAACGCGTCCGCGGGTGCGCCGAAGTACTACGACAAGGGCTTCGACGCGGATGTCGAGTGGTGGCTGAAGAACGAGTCGGCCGTCACCAAGCGCTGGTTGGAGTGGGCTCGTGGCTGAATTCGGTGTCGCCGCACCGTCCGTCAAGGTGGCCGGCGGCAAGCCGGCCACCGCGACCGGCAAAGCGCTGTCGGTGGTGGCCCTGCGCAAGACCTACGGCGATGTCGTCGCCGTCGACGAGGCGTCCATGGAGATCGCGGCGGGTGAGTTCGTCACCTTCCTCGGCTCCTCCGGGTCGGGCAAGACCACGACGCTGATGATGATCGCCGGGTTCTGCGAGCCCGACTCCGGCACCATCACCGTCGGCGGCCGCGATGTGACGCGCCTGGCGCCGCAGAAGCGGGGCCTGGGCTTCGTCTTCCAGCAGTACCTGCTCTTCCCGCACATGACCGTCAGCGAGAACGTCGCCTTCCCCCTCACCTTGCGCGGAGTGCCGAAGGACGAGATCCGCCGCCGGGTGGGGGAGACGCTGGAGATCGCGGGCCTGTCCGGATTCGGCGGCCGCAAGCCGCGTGAGCTGTCCGGCGGCCAGCAGCAGCGTGTGGCCCTGTGCCGGGCGCTGGTCTACCGACCGCCGGTCATCCTCATGGACGAACCCCTCGGCGCCCTGGACAAGAAGCTCCGCGACCAGCTGCAGATCGAGATCAAGTCCATCCAGCAGGAACTGGGCCTGACGGTCATCTACGTGACGCACGATCAGGAAGAAGCGCTGGTGATGTCCGATCGCATCGCGGTGATGCGCAACGGTCTGATCGAGCAGTTCGACACCCCCCGCGAGCTGTTCGAGCGGCCCAAGACCCCCTTTGTGGCGGACTTCCTGGGCGCGGCGAACTTCCTGCCGGGCCGGGTGGAGAAGCACGACGGCGAGCACACCCTGGTCCGCCTCACCCAGTCCGGTGGCCTGCTGACGGCGCGCCGTCACCAACTGGCCCCCGGCACGCAGGTGAAGGTCGCCGTGCAGCCGGGCCGGCTGCGGGCCAGCGCCGCCGACGACGGCTTCTGTACCGGCACCGTCGAGACCGCCACCTATGTGGGCACCCTGGTGCGCGCCGGCGTACGCATCGACGGTGATGACGGGCCGCTGCTGCGCCTGGAAGTCCCCGCAGGCCGCGGCCCCGTCGCGGGCGAGCGGGTCGGGATCACCGTGGACGCGGACGACGTGAACCTCTTCCCGACCGAACAGGGCGGGTGAGTCATGGCCGCCACCCTCACCGCAGGCGCTCCCGCCCGCCCCCGCAAGCTCCTGGCCTCACGCAGGACCCGCGTCGGGATCCTCTACGCGTTGCCGGTCGTCGTGTATCTGCTGGTGCTGTTCGTCTACCCGATCTTCTCCACGCTGCTGCTCAGCCTGAAGGACGCGGACGGATCGTTCACGCTGCACTGGTATGCCGACGCACTGACGGGCGTGAACCTGTCGGTGCTGTTCACCACGCTGCGGATCTCCGCGGAGACCGCGGTGCTGAGTCTGGTGTTCGGGTTCGTCCTGGCCCAGGCGATCTCCCGGCTGAAGCCGGTGTGGGCGGGTCTGGCGATGCTGGTCGTGGTCGTCCCGCACTTCGTCTCCGCGCTGGTGCGCACCTACGGCTGGATCATCATGCTCGGCGACAGGGGACTGGTGAACGAGTGGCTCCCAGGCGGGCCGTACCAACTGCTTTACAACGAACTCGGCGTCGTGATCGGCACCACGTCGATGATGCTCCCTTACACCGTGCTGCTGCTCTACGGCGTGATGCGCGGAGTCGACCGCCGCCTGCTCGCCGCCGCGGCGAGCATGGGCGCGGGACGGGTGACGATCTTCCGCCGCGTCTACCTGCCCCTCGTGGCCCCCGGCCTGGCCAGCGCCGGACTCCTCAGCTTCATCCTCTCGCTGGGCTACTACATCACCCCGGCGCTGATGGGCGGCCCGAACCAGACGATGATCGCCACCCTCATCAACCAGCAGGTCACCAAGGAGAACCAGTGGAACGGGGCGGCCGCTCAGGGCGTCATCCTGCTGGTCCTCACCCTGGCCGGACTGCTCCTGGTCAAGGTCGTCAGCTCCCTGGGCGCCAGCCGCAGGAGGAGGAACGGATCATGATGGAGCTGCGCAAGACCCTCACCGGCAAGATCGCCCTGACCGCCGTGGCCACCGTGATCCTGCTGTTCCTGGCCCTGCCCATCGTCGTCATCCTCGTCACCTCCTTCAGCAACAACGCCTTCGCCTCCTTCCCACCCGACACGTGGACGCTGAACTGGTACAAGGCCCTCTTCGCCGACGGCAGCAAATGGCCCGCCGCACTCTCCCTGTCCGCCCTCGTCGCCGCCCTGAGCACCGTCTTCTCCCTCATCATCGGGGTGACGGCGGCGACCGCCCTGGTCCGCAGCGAACTCCCGCTGCGCTCGGCGGTCTTCGCCCTGGTCCTCGGCCCCCTCCTCATCCCCCAGATCGTCACCGCACTGGGCCTGTTCCTGCTGTTCGAGCCCGCGGCGATGCTGGGCAGCCCGATCGCCATCGCGCTCGGCCACACCGTGCTCGCCTCACCCATCGCGGTGCTGATCCTGATCGCGACGCTGCGCGGGATCGACGAACGGCTGGAGGACGCCGCCGCCAGCATGGGCGCCGGCCGGCTCACCATCGCCCGGCGCATCACCTTCCCACTCGCCGCGCCGGGGATGATCGCGGCGGCGATCTTCTCCTTCATCACCAGCTTCGACGAGTTCTACATCTCCCAATTCCTCTCCTCCGTCGACACCGTCACCCTCCCGGTGCAGGTCTACAACTCCCTCACCTTCGAGATCGACCCCAGCGTCACCGCCGTCAGCGCCATCCTCATCGCCTTCGCCATCCTCGCCCTCGGCCTCGTCGCCCTGGTCCGCTGGCTCGGCTCCGGACGACAGGAATCCCTCCTCTCCGTCGAGAACACCGTCGGCGTCGCCAACCCCGCAGGTGACGCCGTATGACCGCCCACCGATCGTGCTCCCTCGACCACACCAGTCTTCGATCAGCGAAAGAGCCACGCGCATGACTGACACGCTCACCGCTCCCTCATGGGAGGCGGACGTCCTGGAATCCGTCCCCCGTGGCTTCCTCGCGCACGACTGGCGACCCGCCACCGGTGGCCGCGCCTTCGAGGTACGCAACCCCGCGACCGAGGAAGTCATCGCCGCCGTCGCCGACTGCGGCCCGCAGGACGCGGTGAGCGCACTGGACGCGGCGGCCGCGGCTGCCGACCAGTGGGCCCGCACCAGCGCACGGGACCGTGCGACCGTCCTGCACCGGCTCACCGACTCCCTGCTCGAACACCGTGAGCGTCTGGCCCGGATCATCACCCTGGAGATCGGCAAGACGATCACCGAAGCCCGGGGCGAGGTCGACTACGCCGCAGCCTATTTCCGCTGGTACGCGGAGGAGGCGGTCCGTCCGCAGGGGCGCAGCACCCCCTCCCCGGACGGGAGGAGTCACATCGTCACCGTCGCCGAACCGGTCGGACCCTGCCTGCTCATCACCCCGTGGAACGTGCCCCTGGCCATGGCCGCTCGCAAGGCCGCCGCAGCCCTCGCCGCCGGCTGCACCGCCGTGCTCAAACCGGCCGCTCTCACCCCGCTGTCCTCCCTGGCGCTGGGCGAGCTGGCGCGTGAGGCCGGCGCGCCCCCCGGTGTCCTGACCGTGATCACCAGCAGCGACGCGGCAGCGGTCACCACGGCGCTGCTGGCCGACCCCCGGCTGCGCAAGCTGTCGTTCACCGGGTCCACACCGGTCGGCAGGCTGCTGCTCCAGCAGAGTGGTGCGCGGGTGCTGCGCACCTCGATGGAGCTGGGCGGCAACGCGCCGTTCCTGGTCTTCGACGACGCCGACCTCGACCTCGCGGTCCGCGAAGCGATGATCGCGAAGATGCGGCTGGGCGGCCAGTCCTGCGTCGGGGCCAACCGGTTCCTCGTCCAGGAGGGAATCGCCGACGCGTTCGCCGCGGCGCTCGGCGAACGGATCGCCGCGATCCGGGTGGGTGCCCCGGACCGGGAGGACACCGGGCTAGGCCCGCTGGCCGATCACCGGGCCGTGGACAAGGTCCGTCATCTCGTCGAGGACGCCGTGGCCCGTGGTGCCGTCGTCGTCGCGGAGGCGGACATTCCTGACGGGCCGGGCCATTACGCGGCACCGACCGTGCTGGACCATGTCCCCGCCGACGCCGCGATCATGCACGAGGAGGTCTTCGGTCCCGTCGCCGCCATCCACCGCTTCTCCACCGAGGCCGAGGCCATAGCGGTGGCCAACGACACCGAGCACGGCCTCGCGTCGTATGTGATGACCTCCCACATCGACCGCGCCCGGCGGGTCGCCGCCCGGCTGGAGGCCGGGATGGTCGGCATCAACCGCGGCCTGGTCTCCGAGGTCGCGGCACCCTTCGGCGGGATCAAGCAGTCCGGCCTGGGCCGCGAGGGCGGACCCGAGGGCCTCCATGAGTACCAGCAGCTCAAGTACCTGTCCATGCCCGGTTTTCACAGCTGAGCAAGCCGCCACCAGCGGAGCCCGCTTCCGCGTCGAGCAGGGCAACACGGTGACCGGGGTGACGGTCGTCCACCAGCGGCACGGCCAAGGGAGGCCGCCAGTCTCCGGCGGCCTTGATGCCGCCAGCCCGGTCGTCCGACCGGATCCCCGACAGGAACGGCGGCGTGAAGCAGTTCCTGCCGTCGGTGCCTGCCTCTGAGCTCCTGGTTACCGACGGCAAGGGGCATCCAGCAGCCGTGGGGCAGGCGTTTGGGGCGTCAGACAGCCGGGGCAGCCCGGTGGGGAGCGGTTCGTCCTCGCCGGGACTGCACCAAGTTCCGCAGGAACACATGCCACCCGCGATCCGCGTGCCGTGGGGGCTGCCATCTCCACCGACTTGACGAAGGAGACGGTCCGCTGTGGACGCCATCGACGAGAAGATCATCGCCGAGCTGACCCGCAACGCCCGCATCTCGCACTCCGATCTGGCCGGCAAGGTGCTGCTGTCCCGCAACGCGGTGCGCCAGCGCGTCGAACGACTGGAGCGCCAGGGCCACATCGCCGGCTACACCATCGTCCGCGCGGGCCACGACACCGGCACGGTCGTCTCGGCGCTCGTACTCGTCTATCGCCAGGACCGCATGCGCGGCGGCGACGTCCTGGCCGCACTCAAACGCATTCCCGAGGTTGTCATCTGCGAGATCCTCAGCGGCGACTTCGACATCATGGTGCGCCTCGAAGCGGCCTCGCTGGAACGCGTACGGAGCATCTGGGAGGACATCGCCAAGATGCCCGGCGTACGCGACACAGTCACCGCCCTCACCTTGTCCAGCATCGTCAACCGCCCGCGAGGAGAACGGCGTACCACGCCACAGGGGTGAGCAGGGCCGTCATCGCTATTTCCCTGTCCAGCCCACCCTGACCACGAGGCCCACCACCTCCCCCTGGTGGCCAGCGCCTCTTCCGCGCCCCAGGCGGCCGCCAAATAGCGATGTGTGGGGGGCAAGACGGTCACCGAGCACCTCGAAGGCGTTGAGCGGAGTTGGTCCTTCTGCACAACCATCCTGTGGTCCGAGGTCCGAGGTTTGAGTCGGATGGCTTGGCAGCTCAGCGTGGTTCAAGAGGTATCAGTGGTGTAACGCCTCGCTGAATCGGGCGATGGCAGTCTCGCCGCCGCTTGTCCGCCCCATGTGGCGAGGCCGCTCCGTGGCCGCTCATCAGTCCGCGTCCCCCCATTGCTCCAGCAGGGCATCGGCCATGTCGAGGTCAGGTTCTGGCGCCGGGCTGTGGAGGGATTGTTCGGTCCAGATCACTTTGCCGCGCGGCATGTACCGGGTGCCCCACCGCTGCGTGAACTGGGCGACCAGGAACAGCCCCCGCCCCCCTTCGTCGGTGGCGGCCGCCCGGCGCAGATGCGGTGACGTGCTGCTGCCGTCGGCGACCTCGCAGATCAGGACACTACGGTCGCGCAGTAGGCGCAGCCCGATCGGATCGGTGCCGTAGCGGATGGCGTTGGTGACCAATTCGCTGATCACTAGCTCGGTGGAGAAGGTCAGCTCCTCCATCCCCCACTCCTCCAACCGGTAGGTGACATCGGCACGGATTCCGGCGACGAGGGCGGGGTCGCTGGGCACGTCCCACTCGGCGACCTGGGAGGGATCCAGCAGGCGGGACTGGGCGACGAGCAGGGCGATGTCGTCACTCGGCCGTGCCGGCAGCAGGGCGCTGAGGACGGCCTGGCAGGTCTCCTCCGGGTTCCGGCCAGGGTGTGCCAGGGCGTCGCGCAACTTCTCGAGGCCGACGTCGATGTCCCGGTGCCGGTCCTCGATCAGCCCGTCGGTGTACAGGACCAGCCGGGAGCCCTCGGGCAGAGTGAATTCTGCGGTCTCGAAGGGCAGGCCACCTCCCAACCCGAGTGGCGGGGAGACCGGCGTCAGTTCGACCGTCTCCTCGCGGCGGCACCCGAACCCACCCCGGCCCGGGCCCGGGCACTGTGGGCCGCCGCCTGGGTAGCGATCCTCCAGGGAGATCTCGCGACGGCCGACCGCTGGCTGGACGAGGCCGACGAGCTGAGCAAACGGCTGGACGACCCATCGGACCTGCCCTACATCCAGGACTACCGTGGCATGTCTGTGTTGTTCCAGGGGCGGACGGCGGAAGCCGTGCCCCTGTACGAGGGGGCGCGGGCCGCTCACGAGGCGGCGGGCGAAGGACCGCAGGGACTGTTCTGGCTCCTCCAGGTGGCGATGGCCCAGGTCCGTCTCGGGAACGCGCACGCTGCGGAGGAGGCCAGCAGGCGCGCGGTGCGGCTGGCGGAAGCATCCGAGGAACGTCTGTGGGGGTCCTACGCGAAGTGGGCGCTGGGCTACGTGCTCTGGGCACATGGCGACAGGCAGGAGGGCACAGCGCTGACACGGGCGGCGCTGGAGATCCTGCGGGGCTTCAACGACTACACCGGGACCGCGATAGCCCTGGAGGTGTTCACCTGGATCACCGCGTCCCAAGGCGACCACGAACGGGCGGCACAGCTGCTGGGCGCCGCGCACGCCCTGACCCGGCACAGCGGGATCCGGGACATCGAAGCCCGCCCCGACTCCACATACGCCCGGCACCGAGCCCGCTGCGAGGAGGTGGCTATCTCCGCTCTGGGCCCGGCCGGATACGAGAAGGCCCTCGCGGAAGGCGCCCGGCACGACAGCCCGGCCCGGGCCATCGCCCTCGCCCTGGACACGAGCACCGGGGCCGACAGCGGGCGGACCGCCCCGGCCGCCACCGCGCCGTGCCCGCTCAGCCGCCGGGAGCGGCAGGTCGCCGCGCTGGTCGCCGAGGGCATGACCAACCGGCAGATCGCCGCCCAGTTGGTGCTGTCGCCGCGTACGGTCGACGGGCACATGGACAGCATCATGACCAAGCTCGGCTGCAGCCGCCGTACTCAGGTCGCGACCTGGTGGGCGGCGAACCAGGTACCCACCCCGTAGAAGTTAGGTACCACCCCCCGTAGAACTACCCATGTCCGCCAGCGGGTGCGCACCGATGCTTTGCGGCATGAAGCACAGCACGCAGGGCGGGCTCGCAAAAAGCGCAACCTGCGAGCCGGTGCCGCTCAGACCGTCCCGGGCACCGAGAGCCTCACGCCCTCAGGCCACACGCGGATGAGCGACGCTGGTGGAAGCGCTTGTCTCCTCCTTCGGTGAGAGCGCTCTCGTTCTTCTGAAGCGGTCCGACCCGCCGGGCGGCCCCGGTCACCTTCGGTTACCGGGCCCAATGGGTCGAACGCGGTGGCCCGCACGCCGTTCGCAAAATTCATCTCCTTCGTGAGCCGACCCTGCCGATCCGGCCGTCGGTTCCCTCTGCGAGAAAGAGAAAAAGTGAGAACCACAACGAGAAGAAGGCGCCTCGCCGCGGCGCTGGTCGCGGCGGCCGCGACTGCCACGGTGTCCCTGGCATCACCCGTCGCCGCATATGCGGACGATGAGTCGGCCACGTCCACGTCGGCGACGAGCCAGGAGCAGTACCAGACCCTCGACGATGTCGCCCAGCAGTACCACCCCCTCGGGGTCTACACAGCCGACGACGGCTCCCTGACGATGCTCGCGCTGCCCGCGGACACACCCCCCGCCGACGGGGACCAGCTCGAGTCGAAGTTCCCGGCCGGTATGAACGTCCTGGGCTATATCAGCCAGTTCACCAAGGACGAGGAGCAGCAGCTCGAGCAGGAGGTCACGGCGAAAGGCTGGATCGCTGACAACACGGTCGACTACAGCGTCGGCGTCTCCTATGACGCGAAGAATGACGTGGTGCTGGTCGACACCGACGCTCCGGAATCCACGCCGGTGCTCGTATGAGGTTCTTGGTGCGGCCAGAGCCGCGGCCGCCGCGCGCTGCGCAAGGCGCCTGACCGGTTCCGACACGGGAATCGATCTTGATGGCAGTTCTGTCAAGCTGCGCGGGTAGCAAAGGCACAACGCGGACTCAGCGAGCTCCTTGTCTGTGCGGTCGCGGAATGGTGATCACCATGGGGCGAAGGTGTACTGAGTCCGTCTGAGAAAGACGCAACGCCTGTGCCTGCAGATCAGACACCAGCGTGTCGAAGTCCAGCTTTTGCGCGCGTGCCCTTCGGCTCAGTGATGGTCTCGCCGCCGTCGGCGAGCATCACGGCGAGATCGACCGCGACCCGGCCCGGCTCGTGGCCGGTGCCGCGCGGGCGCAGCCTGCGCAGAGCGGTGGTGAAGACGCTGGTCAGGCCGGTGGCACCAGTGAGATCGGCCGGCAGACGCGATCCGGTGTCGAGTCCGATTGACTGTTGCGGAAGCCCTGGGGGCGCCTCACTCGAGCCGGAGGCCGTAGTCGCTCAACGCTGCTCGTCGCCGCGGCCATGAGCAGCGGCCTGCGGAGGAAATCTTCCACCGCCTCTGCCAGGAGCACGGCTGCACCGCGCTGCCGTCGCTCGGAGGCCAGGACGGACTGTTACGGGCGCTGCTCCAGGCGGCGCCCGCAACGGAACCGTCAGTCCGGGAAAACCACGGTCGTACGTCCGTTGAGGAGCACTCGGCTCTCCAGATGATGGCGGACAGCCCTGGCCAGCACGCGCCGCTCGATGTCCCGCCCGTTGCGGCCAGTTGCTCGGGCGTGTCCCGGTGGGTGACGGGCTCGACGTCCTGGGCGATGATCGGGCCCTCACCAAGATCTTCATCAGACTTCTAGCCGTCGCCATCCCGCGCTCGTCAAGATCATTTCCCACGATGCAGCTGAGGGCCCGTAACAGCTTGCGCCGCATCACGAAGAGCGGCGCCGCGAGCGCCGCTCGGCCGGTGGTCGGCTGTCGCCATGGCTTTCATGCGCATTGGGCCATGAGCGGGTTGCGTGCCGTCAATGTCTCATGGCTTCTCAGACGGCCCGAAGGAGCGTGCTCGTGCCCGGCCATCGGTCCATCGCCGAAGCCGAGAAACTGGTCGCCAAGGGGTCACGGCTGCGTCCAACAGGGGTCACAACGTTTCCGTTTCCGGGTTGAGCGCATGGCGCCGCAGGCGTGGAAGGGTGTCCGCCCCTGTTGCGACCGTTTCCACGTCGAACCAGGTCAGCAGTGTGGCCCATTTCTCCAGCGCCGTTGCCATCGCCCCGGTGTCGAGTCTGCCGGGCACGTCGAACACGATGCCCAGCCACCCCGAGTGCCGTTTGCCCGCCATCTGGTTGGCCAGCCGCCGCCAGATGTGGTTCTCCTGTACGTAGGACGGCGGGGCCGGGTGCTCGGGCGCCGTTGCGGTGACCGCCAGTACCGCGGCGGGTACCCGGAATTCGACCAGTTCACCGGGTTCCGGAGCGTATTCGAGGATCGGTGTCATCAGCATGTTTCGGATTCCTTTCCTCGGCAGTCTTCACTGCCTTCATTGGCAATCTGTTCCATGAGCCATCTGGTCTGTTCGATATAGCGTGGAACGGCGGTTCTGATGCCCTCGGTATCCGGATATCGGAAACTCAGGTAGACGCCGCGGTGTGAGCGCATGATCCAGAGGAACACTTCGTGGGGGTGTATGCGGCGGCTGCGCAGCGCGAACGCCCGCCATTCGCCCCACTGTTCCGCGCCCGGAGTTCTGCGTATATCCATGTACGAGACCATGAACCGTGGTTCGAGTGGCATCCCGAGCAATTCGGTGATGCGGGGAAGTGGCACGGTCGCCAGGGGTCTCGCGCGTTTCAACGCCAGGCCGGCTCCCGCCATCACTTCACGAAAGGCGTCGGTGCCGCGCACCGCGAATCCCACCGGCGCCAGTCCGACGTACCAGCCGACCGACTGGGCCCACTGTGGATCGGTCCGGGTGTGGAAGGGTGCGATCGCACGGAACTGCTGCTGCCCCGTGTTCTCGTGCGCCACGATCGCCAGGCACGCGAGCGCCCCGGAGAAGAAGTTCCCGCCCTTGCTGACGCAGGCGGCCTGGAATGCCTGCGCCCCCTGCTCGTCGAGGAGCCACTCGCAGCCGCCGACCTGTGCCCGGTCCCCTACGTGTCCGTGGCCCGGATCTGACCGGTGACATCGCCGACGGCCTCGCTACAGCATGGCAACCGTCCCCGCCCGCAGCGTCGCCCGGCTCACCGACCGCCCCTGGGCCCGGCACCAGGCCCGCCGTGGGGGAGCAGTCGGCTGCGCAGCGATTCGTGCCGGTCGATCCAGCCGAGCAGTGCCCGCTCCAGCGCCCCGGCGTTCAGTTCCCCGGGCAGTTCGAAGACGGTCGCCAGCCAGGAGGCGGGCGCGGGCCGGGGCCGGTGATGCGTGCTTCCCTGATGTGCGCCTCCTGGAGGTACGACGCCGGCCGTGGATCCGGTGTCCAGGGGGTGGAGTGCGGTCCTGCGGGCGCAGGTCGCCAGACGGTGAGCATTTCTGGCAGGACATCAAGGTCGTGCATATCGATCTGACCCGCGAGCAGTTCCAGCGCGGTCAGGTGGTCAGCGCCGCCTGTGTGGTTTGACGTCCTGCTGGACCGCTGCCCCGCCACTGGGCGGAGTGCCAACTCCTGCGCTCCCGTGTCGAGGCCCACCTGGGCACGCTACCGCCTCCGGCCGGCGGAACCGAACCGGACACGACTTCCCCCGGGTGAGCTGGTTGCCTCGGTCTGCTCAGCCCCGGCAGGACGGACTCTCGCCCATGCCGGGATGATGCCGCAACCTGAAGCGGTGTCACGGCGGGCCTCTCGTCCCGGTGGCGTCGTCACCGCTTTGACCGACCGTGTTCGATGCCTGCAGCCGTAGGCGGATGCTGGGCGTGGAGGGCTTCGTCAGCGGCGTAGCCCGGGGAGCATGCGGCGCGCAGCTCGGCCACGTCCGCCGAGGCGAGATCAATGGATGTTCCGATTCTTTCCGGTCTGACCTGCTTCGCTGCCCAAGAGAGCCACTCGGGCGAGGAGGTGACGCCGAGGAACCGTGCAAGCCGGCAGAGGCTGGCGACGGGGTCGAGCAGGAGCTGTTCGTAGCGAACGGTGGTCCAGCGGTCGAGGGGTATCCGGGCCAGCTCCGCGGCGCCTTTCAGGGTCATGGTCGACCAGAAGTCACCGAACGAGGCCAGCGGAATTTCACATTCCATGATCCGTTCTGCGTCGATTGCCGGGAATCGTCCGCTTTGTCCAGTGGCTCGATCCGCCGCATTGTGTACTGCTCGGGTCCAGGAGCCCTCCCTCTCGACGAGTACGGGTATCCGGCAACCGGCGTGCTTGCTCATCGACAGGGCGGAGTCCATCCCGTCCCGGCTGAGATAGATGAAGCGTGCCTCCGGAAACGCGCTGCGCAGGTCCGCCACCGCCCGGATGGAACCGCCGGTGCGCTCCACGGTCGCCGTACCGCCGAACCTGTCGGAAAGCAGGGAGAACAGGTGGCGGTAGTGGTCGGGGACTGGCCGGGTCGGCCAGTCTGGCACGATCGCCGCCAGCCAGTCGAAGACGCCGTCCGGGTCATCGGTCAGCGTCGGCAGGGTCATGTGGCTGATGAAGGGCACCCCGGTTTCCGGAGTGAACCGTCCGGTGGTGTAGGGGTAGAGAAATTCCGGAAGGGTGAGGCCGTCGCGCACCATGGCGTCAATGAAGGGTACGGGATCAGCGATCTGTCGCCAGAAATCGCCCCCGTCCAGGTGCCCGGCCAGCCGGTCTTTGATGGGCACGAGGCCGAATAATTCACTGATGCTCAGGATATCGGGGTTCGTATGCAGAAGTCGCGACAGTAGAGTTGAGCCGCAGCGTCCCGTGCTGACGACGAAAGTCAAGCTCATGTGGTGACCATCCTCTGCCCTCTTCGCATGCAGGTTGCCCAAGTACCGGAAGACGCTAGTCGACCGGCTGGCGAAATCACAGGGTCAAACGTCCCGGAGTAGTCCGCTCCGACGTGCTGGTTACCGCCCGGCAGTCGGAGGCGATCAGCAAGTAGCATGCTGCCCGGGTCCGGAAATGGTGGCCATGGCGAGCGGGGAGGGTGACGTGGCAGATTCTTTACCGTTCGAATTCGCCGTCGTGGCGGAGCCGGACTACGGTGCCGCAGAATGGTTGACGGTGATCCGCAGAAGCGAGGAATTCGGCTACGACGCCCTGTTGGTGACCGATCATCTACGGCTTCGGTTGGCTGCGGTCCCCGCATTGGCCATGGCTGCTGGGGTGAGCAGTCGGATCCGGCTGGGCACCTATGTCCTGAACAGCGATCTACGCAGTCCGGCCCTGTTGGCCTCGGAGATGGCGACGGTGCACACCCTCTCTGGGGGCCGGGCTGTGGTGGGCCTGGGAGCAGGCTGGATGCGTGACGACTACGTGCAGTCCGGCGTGGAACTGGAAGCCGGTGTGTCGCGGTTCGACCGGCTGCGGGCGGCGTTGCCGAAGGTGCGGGAAGTCCTGGCCGCGGCAGCCGCCGCGGACGGCACGTCACCCCCTCCTTTGCTCCTTGGGGGAGCCCGTCGCCGGATGCTGGAGCTGGCCGGGCAGGAGGCGGACATCGTGAGCCTGCTCCCGCCGATGGGACCGGACGGACCTACGGAATACACCGGGATGCTTGACGCCAGCGTCGAGGCACAACTGGCCTGGGTGCGTGCTGGGGCGGCCGGACGGGACGTACCGCCACGCCTCAATCATCTGCTGTGGGGGTGTTTCGTGACCCAGAACCCGGCAGCGGTGACCGATGCGCTCGCCCGGCGCTGGGGCTGCTCGCCGCAGACGGTGCCGCGCCTTGTGCCGTATCTGGTCGGCACCGCTGAGCAGGTCGCACAGAAGTTGCTGGCCCGCCGGGAGCGGTGGGGATTCTCTCTGGTCACGGTGCCGGCGGGGATGGCGGCGGAGTTCGCTCCGGTGATGCGGCTGCTGGGACGCTGATCAGCCTCATCGTCGGCGCTGTGTGAGGCTTCGTCCAAGATGGGGGGAGGGGCCGGGCAGGCCCGGCTCTTTGGATACCGCCGCTGCTGAAGGACTTTCCCGGCCACACCCGAACGCCGTTCATGGGCGAGCTTTAATGGTGAAACGGGTCAGTCCGACGGCGGTGGTGAGGATCAGGCCGACGCCGATCGTCCAGAGGAGGACTGATTCGGGAAGGTGCCCCAGCTGGGGAGCGATGGCGAAGCGAGTGGCCTCGGTGATGTAGACGACCGGGTTGGCCAGTACGACGTACTGCAGCCAGGGGAGGGGGCCGAGCGCCGCCCAGGGGTAGTAGACACATCCGAGCATGATCATGACGGGCAGGCCGAAGGGCAGGACGTTGGACACCTTGCCGGGGTTGACGGCGGTGCCGACTACGATCCCCAACGCGGCGAACAGGATGGAGGCTCCGACCACGGTGCCCAGCAGAAAGGGCCATCGGGTCAGGTCGAGCGCTGGTGGTGCGCCGGGGGCGTGCACGAAAGCGACGATCGGCAGGGCGACGCATGCCGCGAGAACTCCGCGCAGGGTGCCGTCTACGATCCTGGTCAGGGCGATGAGCGGTACGGGGAGCGGGGCCATGAGGGCCTGGTCGATGCGGCGCAGCGGCCCGAAGTCGAGGCTGACAGCGGTGAGAGCGGCGGTGAACGCTTGGTTGCAGGTGGCGACGGCGACCATTCCCGGCGCCAGGACCGTGGCGTACCCCTGGGTGACGCCGAGGCTCTGGCCACCGAGTTGCGGCAGGACGAAGTCGAAGACGAAGACGGTGGACAGCGTGATGATGGCGATCTTCATGACGAACCCTGCCGCTTCCTTGCGGAGCCGGCGGATCTCGCGGAACACGAGTACGAGAAATGGCCGCCAGATGGTCAGTTTGACATCTTTGGCTCGGGTCGCTGTGAATGCCATGGTTTTCCGTCTTCGGTCGTGGCCACCGGCTTGCGGTGGCCGGTGGACTGCGTCTGGTCAGTGCACGGCGGTCAGCGTGCCGATCGAGGTCGACTTACCGGCTCCGTCGCTGCCCAGCAGGCCGAAGAATTCGTCATGTCCGCGATGTGTCAGTCAGACTGGAGCGAGTTGGTGTCATGCTTGCCCTCGGGGGCGGTCGTCTCAAGGGCAAGCATGACGAGTGGGATGACGCGTCGGCGGTGCGGAACCCGTACCCTCGGGGGTGTTCAGGGCTTCCCGAGATCACCGTGAGGGGCAGCCCTGCACGGAGGCGACTAGCCGTTGTTGACGTTCTGCGCCACAGCGTTGCCGGCGGCTGCCGTGCCGGCTGCGGCGCCGATGGCTCCGACTCCCACCCCGGCCGCGGCCAGTTGGTTCGCCTGCTGGGCTGCTGCCAGTTGGCCTGCGGGGGTTCCGTCGACTACTTGCACGCCATCGGCCTCTGCCGCGGCTTGTGCCTCTGCCTGGGCGCCGTTGACTATTTGACCTGCGGGGGTTCCGTCGACTACTTGCTGGCCATCGGCCTGTGCCGCGGCTACTGCCTGCTGCTGTGCGTTGGCGGCTTCCGCCTCGGCGACCTGCGCGCCAGCCGCGTTCACGCCGCCCTCGGCGGCCGCGGGTGCGTTTGCGGCCTCCGCCTCGGCGACTTCCTGTGCGGCCTGCCCGAACTCCGCCTGCGCGAACTGTTCGGCCTCGGCCTCGACGAACGCCTCGCCCTCGGCCTCCGCCGCCGCTTCCCCCGCCTCAACCGCCCCTTCAGCGACGACGGCACCCGCCTCGACCACGCAGTTGATGGGGTCGGCCGCTGAGATGAACCCGGTGCGGTTGACCGGGGACAGGTCGGCGTAATCGGCCGCCCTGGTTTTCTTCAGTTGAAACATCTTTGCTTCCCTTCTCGTTTCCGTCGGATCGTTCCGCCGGTGGCTTTGGGGCCAGGCTTGACGTACGTGTCGCGCACGACGTCGCCGGGCAGGGGACTGCGGGGGCGGACGATGGGCCGCCTGCTCATCTGTCTGGCGCGGGCGTGCGGCTGGGCCGGTCGGGCCGTCAGGTTCGCGACTTCGGTGATGGCGCGGCTCGGGTGGGGATTTCGCAGGCGGCGGTGGCGCCGGGCATGCGGTGCCGGTTGACGGCCACGTTCCGGTAGACGTATGCGGCGAGGGTGCGTATGACGGGCAGGCGCAGCGCGTGGCCGGTCAGTCGCCAGGGGAGTGAGCCGCTGCTCACCGCGTGCGCGAGGGCGGTGGCGCCGCCGTGGATGTCGCCGTCGCTGACGAGGATGATCTCGCGTTCGAGTCGTTGTCGGGCAACGGGGAGGCGACGTGGGTCGAGGCTTTGCCAGGCGACGGTGCGGGTGTGGCTGAGGGCGTTGTGGTCGCGCAGCCATTGCACGCTGCGGGTACAGAATCCGCAGTCGTTGTCGTAGAGCAGCTCGGCATGACGGCCGGAGCGATCGTTCTGGCCGGGTGCGGTCACGATGGCTCAGCCGTGGCCGCTGTCGGCTGCGGGACGTGTTCAGCAGTCATGTCCGCGGTGGCCAGGTCGTGGAACGCGGAGACGTAGGTGATCTGCGGGGTCAGTAGTGGCTCGTAGACGGCGAGCTGACATACCGCGAACTGGACGTCGGTGGCGGTGCTGTCGTGGGGTACCTGGTTCCGTGCCACGTTCAGCAGGAGTTTGTAGCCTGTCGTCTGTGGCAGGAAGTCATTGCTCAGGACGGTGCTACCGGTCCGGTACACGTCGCGGACCGCGTCGTTGATGACTTTCTCGGGGCGGCGGAACGGGGCCCAGACGGCGTGGAGCAGGTTCCGTTCCTCGCCGACGACCACTTCCTGCCATTCGGTGAGAGAGCCGTCACGGTTCCGGTGGCGGATCAGTAGGTTCAAGTCGTGTGTGCCCGGGTTGGGGCCGAAGAACCGGTAGTTGGGTACCGCCAGGCCGTATCGGGTGAACTTGTTCAGCAGCCCAGGGGACACGTCCAGGTTGCGCAGCACGGTCAGCGTTCCCCACACGGCGAAGGCGGAGTACAGCGCGGTCCACGACGCGGTGCGCTTGGCCCGGGACGGCAGCTGCGGAATCCGCTGGGAGAGGGGGTCGGTGGTCACTTCTATCCTCCCTGCTGCGCCGCCGGCTTGGCCATGGCCGGAGACAGTTCGTTGATGATCCAGGTGATGGCGTCGGTGACGTGCGCCGCGAACGGCTGGTGGGTCAGCACGGTCAGATGGTCGGCGCCGGGCACGACCACCCGCCGGTTCACCGGGGACAGGTCGGCCAGTTCCTGGTGGAGCTCGTCCATGACGGGGTCCTTGGCGAGGGACTGCTGCGCGCTGATCACCGCGACCGGCCGCTCCAGTGCGGTCAGTTCGTCGGCGTGGGCGCTCCACTCCCGCTCACCGAGGTCGAGTTCGCGTCGGGCGGCCCGCAGGTTGCGGGGCTGGAACGTCACCTTGCTCGTGATCTGACCCACGTCCGGGGGCAGCTGGTACAGCGGCATGGTGCTGTTCCACGACGGAGGCATCCCTAGCCGACCGCGCACGATCATCTGGTCGAGGTCGTTGCGGAGCCGCTCCAGGGCAGCGGCCTGCCCGGGCGAGCGCACATACTGCGCGGGGTGGGCCGAATCGACGAACACCATCCCGCCGACCAGCTCCGGGAAGTGGCGGGCGAAGATCCGGGTGAGCAGCCCGCCCACCGAGTGACCCACCAGGATGAACGGCCCGTAGGCGGCCACCGACCGCGCCGTCGCACGCAGGCTCTCGGGATACGCCAGAGCGGTCGACCGGCGTTGCGCAGGGCTCCACCCGATACCGGGCCGGTCGTAGGCGATCGAGGCGGTCTGGGCCGGCAATCCCCGCTGGACCCACGACCATATCGTGGCCGGGTAGCCCAGGCCGTTCTCGAAGAGCACCGTCGGGCCGCCACCGGGACGGGTGATCACATGGACCCCGCCGCCCCCGGCCATCCGCCCCGGTACTCGGGAATTGGGGCCCCGCACCTCGCGGATGGCGATCGCGGCGGTGACCGCGGTCAGGGTGCCACCGATCACCAGATTCTCGACCGTTTCCGCGGTACCCCACCGCCGGGACCATCCCGACAGCGCGTTCCACGTGGCCCGCATCACCGCACCCCCGACTCGAGACGAGCCGGCGCGGCCGGGCCCAGCCCGCGGGACATGTGCGCCACCGCCGGGTAGCTGGAGGCGAATCCCCACACGAACCGGTTCAATCCCATGAACCGGCCGTTGGCCAGGTGGAACATCGTCGACGCGGTCAGCATCGCACGGGCGACCGGCTTCGGCGCGACCAGCACCAAAGGGAACGCCAACTCCCCCAGGATCACCATCCACGCCAGCAACACCGGAATCGCCGGATGCTTCTTCGTCAGCTCGTACAGCCACTTGTCGCCGTAGGTGCTTGTACGAAAGATCCCGGTGATCGCCCGGCCGCTGCGCCACGTCGGCGAGGCCACCTTCACCGCACCCGAGACCGGATACGACAGACACGCCTGGAACGACAGGAACTTCAGGCACACCCGCTGCGCACGCGCGTCGTCCGGGAACAGCCGGGCCAAAAACGTGGTGACCAGACCCACGTAGGAGATGTGATCGGAACCGTCACCGCCGTAGTGCGTACGCGCGTTGCCCACACTGGCGGCGGCCACCAGCACACCGTCGAGCAGCTTCCGCTCCGTCGGCCCCGGCCGGCCCAGCAGCAGCCGTGCCGCGGCCAGGCCCCGCACGATGGTCATGCCCGCCACTCCCGGATAGCTGAACACCCGGTCCATGACCCGCACTTTCCAGTGGTCCTGATCGGGGAACCGCTCCCGCATCACCTGCCATGAGACGGTACCGTCGTCCCGGTAGTCCGAGATGCGGCTCAACTGCTCCAACGCCCCGACGAGCGCACATACCGCATTCAGCCGCTCCACCGCCGATATCGTCGACTCCGTTTCGGACCCCACCTGGGTACCCTCGAATTCCTTGGCCTTTTCGAGGACCGTGGTCCACGCTTGCATGCGTCAACCTCCTTAGTGAGGGGGCATCAAAAGGAGTTCGATTGACCCCTCGCTCGATACGTCTTGATCGACACTCGGGAACGAGTGAAACTGGACTGGACCAGACTGGCTGATCAACTGTCTGAAATCGAGTGTGCGCTACCGAGCCGGTCCCGGCCAGGGTCAAATATCCCGAGTCACCGTAAAGAACTCTCAGCGAAACCTCGGTCGCGGAGAATGCGTCGGAAACCAAGGGAGAAGGCGGCCGTGAGGGAGACCGGCGTCGAGGATTCCGACGCGATTAGCAGGCCGTTCTCCAGCGCGAATTCGTAGTGGAGCCGGCCGATATAGCCGACGAGGTGATACACGCAGGCGTCGACGCCCGGGCACTCGGTGCCGGAGAATATTACGGTCGGCCTGGGTGGTCGGCGGGGCGGGTTTGGTCCGGCCGTTATACCGGCACACTCGGACCCGGCTGGGTCTTGCTGGTCAGGGTGAGGAACACCCGGTCCAGGCTCGGAGCAGCGGTGGTAGCCGATGTGACGTGAAGTCCTGCGGACTCGGCGAGGAAGACGACCTCTCTGATGAGGCCATCCGGCTTGTGGGTGTAGAGCCGCAAGGTGTCACCGTGATGCTCGACCTTGGTCACCTCGGGCATCTGGTCGGCCGCTGCAGCGACAGCCTCGGCGTCCCCGCTGAGCTGGATGGTCACCACCGTCTGCAACCCCGCCTCGGAGCGCAGCTTGTCAGGCGAACCGATGGCCGTGATCTTCCCTCGGTTCAGTATGGCGATGCGACCGCACAGTTCCTGTGCCTCTTCCAGGTAGTGGGTGGTGAGCACGATGGTGGTCCCGGCGGCGTGGACCCCGCGCAGCAGATTCCACACCAGCCGCCTGGCTTTGATATCGACGCCGGCTGTCGGCTCATCGAGGAAGAGCACCTGTGGTTGGTGCATCAGTGCCCGGGCGATCAGGGCACGCCGGCCCTGGCCGCCCGACACCCTCCTGATCGTTCTCGACGCGACATCCTCGATGCCACACTCCTGGAGCAGGCGTGTGGCACGCCGCCGCGCTTGGCGAGCTCCCAGCCCGAACATCCGCCCGTGGAACTCGAGGTTTTCCGCCAGCGTGAGCTGCGGATCGAGGGAATTGCGCTGTGGGACCACGCTGATGGCCCGTTTGACCGCCACTGGGCGGTGCTTGACACTGGCGCCGGCCACCCGCATGCGGCCACGGGTGGGTTTGATCACCGTGGTCAGCAGGCCGATGAGCGTGGACTTGCCGGCTCCATTGCTGCCGAGCAGTCCGAAGAACTCTCCTTTGTCGACCCGCAGATTCACCCCGTCCACCGCAACGTGTGAACCGGTCTTACTCTTGTACACCTTTGTCAGGGCCTTGGTCTCGATAACCGGATCGGATGGACCGGCCATTAGAAGATCGCCTCCGGAGACTATGCGGTCGGCCACAGCGTGGTTTTCTCGGCCAGGGGCTCAGAGTCGATGTCCTGGTCGTCAACTACTGACCGGGGGTGCCAGGCCACAGCAGGACGTTACGGATTTCACATTTCCTCTGCTGCGCCGATTACCGCCAGGGTCAAATATCCCGGGAATCGACAGTGAGGTTTCAGTAACGCCGCCAGCGTCGAAATCTCGATGCCCGACGCGAAGCAGGGGCCCTCCGGGCTTTGCCGGGGGGCCACTTTATGTGAACGGGAATTGTCAGCCCGTGTTGGAGTGCGCAGCAGGAAGCGTTGCCTGCCCGAACCGCGGGTCCTGTCTCTCGGCTACCGTGGCCCCCGCAGGGTTTCGACTGGCGCCCAGCCACAGCAGAACCGCCTCCGTCCCGCTCCGGACGTCCAGCTTGGCGTAGATGTTGCTGAGGTTGTTGCGCACGGTCTTCTCGGCCAGATGCAGCCGTTTGGCGATCTCGGGCGCTCCGTAGCCAGAGGACAGCAGCTCGATGATTTGCCGTTCCCTGGGGGAGAGGCCGACCCTCAGCGCCTCCGCGGGTCCCGGGTCCCCGCTCCCCACGGCCGCCACGGGGAACGCTCCCTTTCTGAGAGCCGTGCAGGCCATGGGGGAGAGATAGGTGTTGCCGGCCACGCAGTTCAGGACCGCCGAGTTGAGCATGCATGAGCAGTGGTCGCCGTCGACCAGGTATCCACTCACTCCGTGGCGGAGTGCCTCAGCGAGCCGGTCGGCTTGCCATACCGGGCTGCTCACGATCACCGGGATGGTCCTGCCCCGCATGGCGTCGAGCAGTGGCATCAAGGCGTCCACAGGATCGTCGCAGCGCAACACCACGGCGTCCGGGCCGTCCCGGTGGCCGGAGTGCAGCTGGTCATACGGCGGGAGCACAAACCGGGTCCGGACCAGACCGTTCTTGGCGGGCCACTCCGAGTACGGCCAGTCGTCTTCGGCACACGCGAGGCCGACGGTCAGTTCGCGGCCCAAAGGGTGAGGCAGGCGGTCGTGGCAAGGCGACGGGGCCGGAGGGCGGTTAGTGCCGATATGTGAGGAATGTTGCATGTCCATACCTCTGTGCGTCCTTCCATTGACGCCATCAGTCTCCTGGCGAAGGGGCCACCAGTTTCAGCCGGTGGGGGAATCGCTTCCCCAGTTATCGCGGCGTGTAGAGCCGTTTTGGCTTGTCCGTCGTCTCCTCGGGGGCCGGATCGGGCTGGATCGCAACCTCCTGGACGGAAGCCCAGCACGGGGGAGCCCACCACGGGGAGGGAATCACGGTGTTCTTGCATACGGCTCCCACGCCGGACATGTTCAAAGTTTGAGGAATTGTTTGGCCAACCGTCAGTCGCGGCCGTACTACTGCCGGGTAGCGCTGACGTGGGTCACCGGCGGTCCGTACCGGGTAGAGCCGCTGGTCATGGCCTCCCTGCCTGGATCGCAGGCATGTCCCGGTTCCAGGCCCGCTTCGAGAAGGAAAACATGGCGGCCCTCGGCCCGACGGCGTTCGAGAATGCCGTCACGGAAGGAAGTCAGTACGACAGTCCGGCCTGTGCGGTCGAATTGGCCCTGGTGGCGTCGGCCGACGCCCGGCGGAGTGCCGCAGTTGCCCGTGTCCCCTGGACGCCGGGAAACGGAGGTGGCCGCGCTCGTGGCGGAGGGCACTGCGAAGCACGTGCGTCAGCCGCCCCCCGCCCCTCGCCGCCCACGCGGTGGATTACCGCTTGCTCGCCCTCGTCACGGCCTGGCCGTGCCCTCAGTACCATGGCACAGCGCCCGTAACCACTCCGCAGCCAGCAGCGGAGCATGCGTCGTTCACAGCAGGAGGCGCAGCAGCCGGTCCTTCCAGGTGGTGAAGGGCGGGTAGGCGATCCGGAGCGGGTCGGCGAAGAGGGGCTTGTCGAGGACGGCCTTGGTGTGGCTGAAGGTGTCGATGGAGTGCTCGCCGTGGTAGCGGCCGAAGCCGCTTTCGCCGACGCCGCCGAAGGGCAGGCCGGGGACGGTGAGATGGGCGTTGGGGACGCCGAAGGCCAGGGCGCCGGAGGAGGTCTGCGCGGTCAGGCGTCGCTTGCTGTCGGCGGAGGCGGTGAAGGCGTAGAGGGCCAGGGGTTTGTCCCGTTCGGTGATGAAGGAGATGGCCGTGTCCAGGTCGGGGACGGCGATGAGGGGCAGGACGGGCCCGAAGATCTCCTCGTTCATCACCGGCGCGCCGGGGTCGACCTCGGCGAGGACGGTGGGGGCGATGTAGCGGCTGTCGCGGTCGTGGTCTCCGCCGACGACGGTGCGTCCGTCCTTGAGGAAGCTGACGAGCCGGTCGAAGTGGCGGGTGCTGACGATGCGGCCGTAGTGGGGGCTGGTGGCCGGGTCGTCGCCGTACATCTCGCGGACCGCTGAGGCCAGGTGCGGTTCGAGTGCGGTGGCCGTCTCGCCCACGGCGAGGACGTAGTCCGGTGCCACGCAGGTCTGGCCGGTGTTCATGAACTTGCCCCAGACGATACGGCGGGCGGCCGTGGCCAGGTCGGTGCCGGGTTCCACCACGACGGGGCTCTTGCCGCCCAGCTCCAGGGTGAGCGGGGTGAGGTGGCGGGCGGCGGCGGCCATCACGATCCGGCCGACGGTGCCGTTGCCGGTGTAGAAGATGTGGTCGAAGCGCTGTTCCAGCAGGGCCGTGGTCTCGGGGACGCCGCCCTCGACAACGGCCACCGCCTGCGGGTCGAGGTGGAGCGGCAGCAGCCGGGCGAGGGCAGCGGAGGTGGCGGGGGCGAGTTCGCTGGGTTTGACGACGGCGCAGTTGCCCGCGGCCAGTGCTCCGACCAGGGGGGCCAGCGCCAACTGCACCGGGTAGTTCCACGGGCTGATGATCAGGACGGTGCCCAGGGGTTCCCGGATCACCCGGGCGCGGGCGGGTGCGAGCGCGAGCGGCACACCGGTCCGACGCGGGCGCAGCCATCCATGCAGGCGGGCGAGCGTGTGTTCGATCTCGTTGACGGTGAACCCGATCTCGGTGGTGAACGCCTCCGTCGGGCTCTTCCCGAGATCGGCTCTCAGAGCCTCCCCCAGCTCCTGTGCGTGTTCCGTCAACAGGGTTCGCAGGGACCACAGTTGGGCGCGGCGCCAGGCCACGGACCGGGTGCGGCCGGATGCGAAGACGGTACGCAGTCGGGCAACGGTGGCCGCGGCTTCGGTGCCGGGCGCCCGGGTGGTGTCGATGGTGTCCATGTCAGCGGCTCTCCAGGGTGGCGGCCGTGGTGGCGAAGGCGTCGGCGGTGGCGAGGTCGAAGTCGCCGTGGTCGCTGCCGAGGCCCTGTGCCACCAGCGCGGCGGCGGCACAGCCGAGCACGCCGCACTCGCGCGGTCCGCGTCCCAGGCCCAGTCCGCGCAGGAAGCCGGCCGAGAAGGCGTCGCCGCAGCCGGTGGTGTCCACCACGTCGACGGCGAAGGCCGGAATCTCGATCACCTCGTCCTCCGTGACCACCAGCGCACCGCGTGCGCCCCGGGTGACGGCGACGCACCCGACCCCTTCCGCGAGGAACCTGCGCGCACCGTCCTCCAGCGTCGCGGCGCCGGTGAGTCCGAGCACCTGCTCCTCGTTGGGCAACAGGTGGTCCAGATACGGGAGTGCGGGCGCGATCCAGTCGAACAAGCCGCTGTCGCCGGCGACGAGCAGGTCGGCGGAGGTGACCACACCCGCGGCCCGTGCGGGAGCGAGTGTCTTCGCCGCGGCCTCACCGCCCATCAACTCGGGTGCGCCCATGTGCAGATGGGTGGCTTCGGCGATCTCCGTGTGCGGGGCGTCGTCCGGTCCGTAGCTGATGTTCGCGCCCAGGACGTGGAACGCGGGGCGGCTGCCGTCGGGGCGGATGGGCAGCACCGAGGCCGAGGTTTGGGTGTCGTCGCGGCGCAGGACGAGAGAGGTGTCCACGCCGTGGCCGGCCAGCATGCTCAGCAGCAGGTCACCGATCGGGTCCGTGCCCACCGCGCCAGCGGTGCGCACCGCCGCTCCCAGCTTGGAGAGGGTCAGCGCGGTACCGGCGGCCGTGCCCGCCGGGCTGAACCGGATCTGGTCCACCAGGGTCGCGCCCTGCCCGTCCGGGATGGCCTCGACGGGCCGGACCTGCACGTCGAACACGTGAGCGCCGAGGGCTATGACTGTCTGGCTCATCGGGTGCTGTCCTCTCCTGTGGGGTGGGTGGTGCCGTAGCCGCGCCGCAGGGCGGAGGTGACGACGGCGGTCTGCTGGTCGTCGTCGAGGACCCGCGGCTTGCCGATGTGGGCGGCGCGCAGGTACACGCCGCACAGCCACTCCAGGAGCAGCGCGTTCTCCACGGCCTTGGCGAGCGTCGGCCCGAATGCCACGGCGCCGTGGTGGGCCATCAGCGCCGCCGACCTGCCGTCGAGTGCCGTGAGCACGTGCTGGGCCAGCTCCGGGGTGCCGAAGACGGCGAACGGCGCCACGCGCACGGACCCGCCGAGCAGCAGCTGCTGGTAGTGGACGCAGGGAAGTTCGTCGAGCACCAGGGACAACGCGGTGGCCTGGGGCGAGTGGGTGTGCACCACCGCGCCGGCGCCGTACCGCTGGTAGATCCCGAGGTGCAGCTCCAGTTCGGAGGTCGGTTCGAGGTTCCCGGCGAGTGTCCCGCCGTCGGGGCCCAATACCGTCACCTGGTGGGGCGTGCACTGTCCGAGGACGGCGCCGGTGGCGGTGACCGCGATCCGGTCGCCGTCGCGCATGCTCACATTGCCCGCCGTGCCGATCAGCAGTCCCTCGTCGGCGAGGCGGTGGCACGCCTCCGCCACGGCGCGCCGCGGTTCTGGCAGCAACTCGTTCGCGTCAGCCATGCCGCGAAGGTACCCTGAACATGAAACAAAGTCACATTTGGTTTTACGGAAGGGTGCGACGGATGCCCGCGACGGACGAACCCGACGGGAGCGACATGGTGCAGGTCACGGCGCTGCGGCTGCGGCGGATGCCACGCCAGGCCCGGGCGAGGGAGAAGGTCGCCCGGGTGCTGGAGGCCGCCGAACGGCTGCTCGTCGCGGAAGGCGCGGACGTGCTGACCACGACCCGCGTCGCCGCCGAGTCGGGGGTGTCCGTGGGGGCGCTGTACCAGTACCTGCCCGACCGGGAGGCCATCGTCGAGGCCCTGGCCGATATGTACCTGACCCGGCTGGAAGCGGCCATGGAGGCGTTCGTCGAACTCGCGCGCACGGAGACATGGAGTGATCCGGTGACCGTGCTCGTCGACGCCTTCGCGGACATCTACCGTTCCGAACCGGGCTTTCGGGCCCTGTGGTTCGGACGCCACCTCACCGAATGGACCAGGCAGGCCGACAGCAAGCACAAGCGCGTCATGGCGGCGGGGCTGCACCGCATCCTGGTCGCACAGCGCCTGTTGCCCGACGACAGGGAGGCGGCGACGGCCTGCTACACCGCCTTCCTCGCCGCCGACGCGGTGACCCAGGACGCCTTCCGCACGGACGCCGCCGGAGACGCCGAACTGCTCGGCCATCTCAAGAGCATGCTGCGCGCCTATCTCGGCCACTGGACCCGGTAGCCGCGAGTCCGGCGACCGGCGGGGCGTCACGCCGGGTCGTCGGGGCCACCGCGACCGGCGGCAGCCGGCCGACATGGCGGTGCGGGGCTGTCGTTCAGCGGCGGTCTGCAGGGAGACCGCCTCCTCCGGCCGCCGTCGGTGTTCACGGGTGAGGACGAGGCGGGCGGGGCCTCCGGTCTTCTTCTCCACCCGGGCGACGGCGTCGGCCGGGCCAGTGCGAGGAAACACGGGAGCCCCTGCTGAAGCGATGGGTGATCGAGATGCGCCGAGCAGACTGCGCCCACGGGTAGTCAACAGCACGTAAATCAAGGACGGGTGGTGGACCGGGTGGGCTTGCTGCGGCTGGTCGCTGCGGTGCAGCGGCTGCGGAAGGCATCCGTCCGGGCTGCCGGAGGTGAGGCGGCATGCGGGACGGCGGCGTCGACGACGGCCCCAGAGTCCGCGGATGGAGGGGGTGCGGGAGAGCCTTCCCCCGGCGCGTCGGGAGGTAGCGGACTACTGGCTGGCGGTGATGTTCCGCCACACCCAGGAGCTCACCGCGGAGGGTGTGCAGGATCGGCCGCTCGCGGACACGGGCGGTGAGCCGTGGCCGCGGTGATGCCGTGGGAACGCATGGGAAGCAAGATCACATCCAGGCATCGTGAGCTGCCGGCCGTCGTCTATGTGCGGCAGTCGACGCGGCAGCAGGTCGAGGGGCATCAGGAGTCGACGCGGCGGCAGTATGCGCTGGTCGACCGGGCCGTGACGCTGGGCTAGGAGGCGTCGCGGGTGCTGGTCATCGACGATGACCTGGGCAAGTCCGGCGCACGCTCGGAGCACCGGGAGGGCTTTCAGCGGCTGGTCGCGGAAATTTCCCTGGGGCATGTCGGCTTGGCGCTGGGCACGGAGATGTCGCGTCTGGCCCGCTCGGGACGGGACTGGTATCAGCTTCTGGAGCTGTCGGCGCTCGGTGGCGCATTGCTCGCCGACGATGCGCAGCTGCTGGCAGAAGCGCCTGAGCCAGCTCCGCACTGGCGTCCACGACGTGTTCGCAGTTGTCCAGCACGATCAGGGCATGGCGCCGGGAAAGATGAGCCGCGAGTTTCTCGACCACGGGGCTGGAGCCGACGTCCCCCACGCCCAGAGCTTCCGCCGTCGCGCCGACCACGGCCTTCGGGTCCAGTACGGGTGCCAGGTCCACCAGCCACACCCCGTCCGGAAAGCATGGCCGACTGCGGTGGCCGCCTCCAACGCCAGCCCGGTCTTACCGATACCGCCCGGCCCGGTGAGCGTCAGGAGCCTCGCGGCGCGGAGGAGGCGACGGATCTCGGCAGTATCGCGCCGTCGGCCGATGAAAGTGGTCAGGCGGCGCGGGCAGGTTCCCCGTCCCTGAGGCCGCAACGGTCACCGGTGTCTCGCTCACCGCTGTCTTTTCCACCTGTCCGAAAGCGCCATTTGAGCGGAGGTCGACAGCCGTGGCCTCACCGCCGACTGTGCCACGAGTGACACCGCGTACAGGCAGTCGCCTGCCCTGGAAGGCCATGGAGACCGCCCCGTGGCCAGGACGCCGACGTCCATGAGCCGACAGCTTATTGCCCGCGGTTCCGGTCGCGGCAGGGAGCCGCAGTGGCGACCAGGAGCGCGGGCCGGTGGGCCGTCCGAGAGCAGTCGGCATTGGCTCACACCGTGGACGAGCGCATCGTGAGCGTCCTGCTCGGGTATGCATCCAACTCATGGGTGGGAGCGGGGACTCCGGAGAATTCCTGCATCCCGAGGGTCCCGTGGGCCCCTGTAAAATTACCCATAGTCAGGAACAGGCCAGGCGTAGATGCTTCTCCGTATGAAGCGCACGCCGTCCCACCGGTTGCGCGCCCATGGCCGTCGCGCGCCGTGGACGCCCCACCGGAGGACCTCTGCCCCCGCCGGTCACCACGGGCATGGCGCGGCGGGACACCCGGCAGGACCAGGGTGCATGGCGCAGCGGAACCGCCGCTCTAGTTTCTCCCGACCATGTCACCCGGCCCGGCAACCGAACAGACCGCGATTCGGCGTGTGCGTCGGCCACCCCGGTGTTCGAGCGGATCAGCGGTGGACGGGAGGCGCCAGCGGACGTCTGGTCAGCGGTCTCCGGCTTCCCCACGTCACGGTGGGACTCACCGCGGGCATGCGGCGGGCCTCGACGCACCCTCCACCGGACTGCCGTGCGTTCCGGCTTCGCTGATGGAGCGCGCCCGTCCCCTCGCGCGCCGGCACGCGTGCACCACCTACGGATACGTGGTGATGCGCGACGCGGACTGCCTCTCCTTCCCCGTAAGGCCCCGGTCTCGCTGATGACTCCAGGGAACGCAGGCCTCACCGGTCATCTCCGAGGCCGCCCTGGGACGTCCCAGCGGGGATCATCACCGTCTTCCGCAGTGGCCCTACCGAGTACCGCGGAGTCGGAACTCCGCGGGCCAGGCCGACGCGCCCCTCGCGTCGCTTTTCCTCGCCGACCTGAGGCTTCCAGCCGGGGCGGAAGGCCCAGCGCCGAGACGCCACACGCTTCCATGTCTTTCAACTAAGTCGCACGACATTGTCAGTCGACAAAGTCTGCGATAGGTTGACACCCCTCGCTTCACGGCCGCGATTCGAAAGTCATGTTCATGCCCAATACGCCTTCTGGGACCGAGCGGATCCCCGAGCGCCCGTCTCTTCCCCTCATCGGCCACGCGCTCGATGTCCCCGACGGGGCCGAGGGCCTCGCCTACGTCATGCAGGAGGCCAAGGAGCTGGGGCCGCTGTTCAAGCTCCGGATCTTCGGAACCGAGATCAACTTTGTCTCCGGCCTGGATCTCGTCTCCGAGCTGGCGGACGAGAGCCGTTTCCGTAAGAACGTCCACCCCGATCTCGTGATCCTGCGGGAGATCGGCGGGGACGGGATGTTCACGGCCTACGGCGACGAGCCCAACTGGCGCAAGGCGCACGACGTCCTGATGCAGGCGTTCTGCGGGGGCGCGATGAGGGGCTACCACGCGACGATGCTCAAGGTCGCCCGGGAGCTGATCGCCAAGTGGGACCAGGCTGCCGGGGAGCTTCCGGTGGACGTGGCCGCCGGCATGACCCGGCTGACCTTCGACACGATCGGGCTGTGCGGCTTCGGCTACGACTTCGAATCCTTCCGCCGCGACGAGCCGCATCCCTTCATCACGGCGCTCGCGAGGGCACTGGACTTCGCTCAGGCCAAGGGCGAGTCCATCCCCGGGGCCGAGTTGTTCCAGTGGAAGAAGGCGGAGCAGTTCCGCAATGACGTCACCCTGATGAAGGACCTGGTCGATGATGTGATCCGGCGGCGGAGGGCGGACGGCGACCAGAGCACCGACGACCTGCTGGGGCGGATGCTGCACACCCGCGACGAGGTGAGCGGTGAGCCGCTGGACGACGTCAACATCCGCTACCAGGCGATCACCTTCCTCATCGCCGGCCACGAGACCACCAGTGGCCTGCTGTCGTTCGCGCTGTACTACCTGACCAAGCACCCCGCGGTGCTGGCCCGCGCCCAGGCGGAAGTGGACGCCCTGTGGGGCGATACGGCCGACCCCGACCCGCAGTACGCGGACATCGGCAAGCTCACCTACGTCCGCCAGATCCTCAGCGAGAGCCTGCGGCTGTGGCCCACGGAGCCGTCGTACGCGGTCGAGCCCCTGGCCGACACGGTCATCGGCGGCAAGTACGCCGTGCGCCAGGGCGAGTCGCTGATGGTGCTGATCCCTCAGCTGCACCGGGATCCCGCCTGGGGGGACAACGTCGAGCTGTTCGACCCGGAGCGGTTCTCGGCCGAGCGGGAGGCCGCACGCCCGGTCCACCTGTTCAAGCCGTTCGGCAACAGCGAACGGGCCTGCATCGGCCGCCAGTTCGCGTTGCACGAAGCGACGCTGGTGCTCGCCCTGCTGGTGCACCGGTTCCGCCTGATCGACCACACCGATAACCAGTTCAAGATCAAGCAGTCCCTCACCCTCAAGCCCGACGCCTTCACCTTGAACCTGGCCCGGCGCGTCGGCGGCGAGCGCCGCCTGCCCGCCGGCGTCGCCGTCAGCGCACCCGCCGAACAGGCGCGGCCCGCCGCCCGGCGTGCGACCGGTACGACGCTGACCGTGCTGCACGGCTCGAATCTCGGGACCTGCTCCGGCATCGCCGCCGATCTCGCCGTGGACGGCGACGAGCACGGCTTCGTCACCGCCGTCGCCTCCCTCGACGACGCCGTGGGGCAGCTCACCGGTACCGGCGGCCCGTTGGTGATCGTCGCCGCCTCCTACAACGGCAGGCCCACCGACGACGCCGCCCGGTTCGTGTCATGGCTGGAGGAGTTGGAGCCCGGCTCGCTCGACGGCGTCGAGTACGCGGTGCTCGGCGTCGGCGACCGCAACTGGGCCGCCACCTACCAGCGCATCCCGACGCTCATCGACGAGAGGCTCGCCGCCGCCGGTGCGGCGCCCCTGCTGGAGCGTGGCGCCGCCGACGCCGCGGGGGACTTCGCCGGCACCGTCGACCGGTGGACCGGCGACCTGTGGAACACCCTGCTGGAGAAGTACGGGATCCCGGTGCAGGCCGGCGCCGAACCGACCGGACAGAGCGGCGAAGCCGACGCCGACCAGGGGCTGTACGAGCTTCAGGACGCCACGGAGTCGGTCACCGGCCCGCTCGCGGCACGGCACGGCGTACAGCCCATGGAGGTGCTGGACGCCTACGAGCTGGTCGACCTGGACCACCCGCTCGGCCGCTCCAAGCGCTTCCTCCGGCTGCGGCTGCCCGACGGCGTCACCTACCGCACCGGCGACCACCTCGCGGTGCTCCCACGCAACCCGGCCGCCCTCGTGCAGCGGGTCGCCGACCGCTTCGGCCTCGACCTGGACCGCACCGTACGGCTGAAAGCACGCCGCCGCAGCCGGGGCGCCCTGCCCGTCGACCGCCCGCTGACCCTGCGTCAACTGCTCACGGATTTCGTGGAGCTTCAGGACGCCGCGACCCAGGAGCAGGTCGCCGTACTCGCCGAGCACACCGTCTGCCCGCCCGAGCACCGCCCCCTGGCAGAACTCGCCGAGGCGAAGCCCGATGTCTTCCGCGAGCAGGTCACCGACGCCGCATGCAGCCTCCTGGCCCTGCTGGAGCGCTACCGGGCCTGCGAGCTGCCGTTCGAGCACTTCCTGGAACTGCTGCCCGTGCTGCGGCCACGGCACTACTCGATCTCCTCGTCCGCCGCGGCCGCGCCTGGCGAGGTGGACCTGATGGTGTCGCTCCTCAAAGCGCCGCACCGCGGCGGCGAGGGCACCTTCCACGGCATCGCCTCCCACTACTTGCAGACCGTCAGCGCGGGCGACACCCTCCAGGCGCGGGTGCTCCCCTGCAGAGAAGCCTTCCGCCTGCCGCAGGACCCGGCCACCCCCGTGATCCTCATCAGCGCGGGTACCGGAGTGGCACCGTTCCGCGGCGCCGTCCTCGACCGGCTGCACAGCAAGGCGACCGGGACACTGCTGTGCTACTTCGGCTGCGACCACCCCGACGCCGACTTCCTCCACCGCGACGAACTCCAGGCAGCCGAGGACGCCGGAGCCGTCAGCCTGCGCCCCGTCTTCAGCTACACCCCCGAGGACGGCGCCCGCTTCGTCCAGGACCGCATCGCCCAGGAGAGCGCCGAGGTCTGGTCGGTCCTGCAGGCCGGAGGACGGGTGTACGTCTGCGGCGACGGGCGCCGCATGGCCCCCGGCGTACGCGCGGCCCTCCAGGCCGTCTACCGCGAGCACACCGGAGCCGGCGCCGACGAGGCCGCCGACTGGCTGACCGCCATGACGGAGTCCGGCACGTACGTCGAGGACGTCTGGGCGGGCTGACCCGCAGCCGGGCGCCGCTGCTCGTGGCCGGTCATGGCCGCTGAACCAATACCTCACATCGCTACCGAAGGAAAGATCATGACTGATACGCAGAAGAAGGACATTGCCACGGCGCAGCACGCCCGCAGGGCGGATGTGGTGGTGGTCGGTGCGGGGCTGGCCGGTCTGACCTCCCGGGACCGGCACCTCCGCCGCGCCTCCCGGGACCGGCACCTCCGCCGCGCCTCCCGGGACCGGCACCTCCGCCGCGCCTGCCGGGACCGGCACCTCCGCCGCGCCCTCGTACTCCGCGACCAGCGCCTGCCCCTTCTCCAGCACGCCCTCCGGCAGCCGTACCGTCCCCTTCGCCGCGGCGACGAGATCCACCCGCGCCCCGATCTCCCGCGCGAACTCGGCCAGCCGCCCCTGGTCCGCCGCCGACCTCATGTCGACGAGCGCCACGACGACGTACCGGTCACGCGGATACCGCTCGTGCAGCGCGCGAATGGTGTTGAGGACCGTGTTCCCGGTGGAGAACTCGTCGTCGACGAGCACCAACGGCCCCCGCCCCGCGAGCAGCGTCGGGTCCTCCGGCAGCAGCAGATGCGACGTCGCGTGGGAGTGGGACTCCTCGAAGCCACCGGCTTGTTCGACGCCCTCGACCGGCCGCCGGGTGGAGTGCAGACAGGGCGCCTCGCCCACACCGTCCGCGACCGAGTGCCCGAGCCCGGTGGCCGTCTCGGCGTACCCGAGGACGACAGCGGTCCGCGCCCCGGCGGACCCGAGCAGCTCCCGCACCCGCCGCCCCAACTCGAACCCCTGCCCGTACACGACGGCCGGCGACTGCGGCACATGCTTGCCGAGCACGTTCGACACCAGCAGATGCGCCCGCTTGGGGTTGCGCCGCAGCGCGAGCCCGAGCAGCCCGCTCAACTCCTCGTCCCCGACCAGCTCGATCCCGAGCCGCTCGGCGACCCAGGCCCCGGACCAGACCTGATCGGTCGGGCCGGTCACGCCGGTCGGATCGGCCGGATCGGTCGGATCGGTCGGATCGGTCGTGTCGTTCGCTGCGTTAATCATCGATTCCTTGTCGGTACGGCGTGAATGCGGGCGTCAGTGGTACGTGAGCGGGGCGGATCAGTCGGGCAGCCCGGCCGCCAGCAGGTCCACGAACCCGATGTCCTCCCGGGCCACACCGAAGACCTCGGCCCGCTGCATAACCCTTTCCGCCCAGGCCCGGTGCGGCTTGACCTCGTTCATCTTGTTGCGGGAGGCGGAGCGCATGACTCCACCGCCGTTGCGCTCGGGCCGCAGGATGTCCTGGGCGTCGCTGAACTCCTCGTGGCTGACCACGGACAGCGCGTGCACCGGCAGCACGTGCGAGGGGTGGATGCAGGTCTTGCCGAGCAGCCCGTTGGCGTGGTCGAGGGAGATCTCCCGGAGCAGGCCGTCCAGGGCGTGCTCGATGAGCGACTCGCGCAGGTCCACGGCCCGGTTGGCGAGGAAGGGGCTGGTGCGCAGCTGCGGCTTGAACATCCGCTCCTGGACCCGGAAGTACTCCCACACCGGCCCGGTCACGGTGAACCCGGTCCCGTCCGCGCGGCCCAGCACATTCACCACGTCCGCGATCACGGAGGCGACGATCTGGACGTCGTACGCGGTCATGTCCGGCGGCCGGCGCAGCGCGTAGGAGGAGCAGAAGTCGGTGACGCCGAGGCGCAGGGCGAGGACACGGTCGCGGTACTTGTCGACGGTGTGGGCGATGCCCTGGAGGGCGTCTACGCGCGTCTCCCGATACATCAGCTCGGGCGATTCCAGCACGGGCATCGCGAACAGCCGCCGCCCGCTCGCCGCCTCGGCCGCGGTGAGCGCCTCCAGGAAGGCGACCCCGCGCTCCTCGGTGAACTTCGGCAGTACGAATCCGGACAGCAGCTGCACGGCGGGGCCGAGACGCCGTGCGAGGTCGGGTATCTGCTCCGGGAAGCGGACCCGGATGAACAGCAGCGGAAGCTCCACATCCGACCGCCCGGCGAGGTCGGCGAGGTCGGCGAACTGCCGGATCAGGTTCTCCTCGGCGCCCACGACCTCCGCGTCGTCGATCGAGTCCTCCAGGCACAGCACCATGGAGACGACCCCGCGCCCGGCCTGCTTGACGATGTCGTCGGCCAGTCGCTCCCGGGTCGCCGGGCTGTAGAGCGTGGCGCCGAGGGCGGCGGCGAGCGTCTTGGCCGGGGAGTCGGCGTCGAACTCACCCGGCTCCCGGTGGAAGAGGCGCTGACGCTCCTCAGGGGCGATGTGCCCGAAATGACGCATGGAATTCCCCCGTGGCTGCTGGGCGGCCGGTGTTGAAGGTGGCCGGTAATAGTACGTACGAATGTGTGTCATCAGTTCCCGCAGGGCGTGAAGTTCTGGTAACCCGGCCATGTCGGGCGCTCGACGGTTCCACCGACGCTCCACCAGCGCTCCCACCGGCGGTTCCTCGCCCCCGCGTTGTCGTGATCAGGACCGAGAGGGCAGGATGACCGCATGACGCACGCGATGCTGAAGGGGTCGAACGTCCCGATCGAAGCCACGGCGGTCCGCGCCGTGCTGCGCTGGGCGCCCGGACAGGGTGCCCCGGAAGTCGACGCCTCGGCGCTGCTCCTCGGCCCCGACGGACGCGTACGGTCCGACGAGGACTTCGTCTTCTACAACCAGCCGCGCCACCCCTCGGGCACGGTGTGGCGGCTCGGCAAGAAGCGCGTTGCCGACGGCCTCACGGACACCATCCAGACCGATCTCGCGGGTGTCGAGTCCGCCGTCGGCCAGATTCTCCTCGTGGCCTCCGCCGACGACGTCACCTTCGACCGCGTACGGTCCCTGCGCATCCTGCTCTACGACGCCACGGTCGCCGACGCCGAGCCGCTGGCCTACTTCGACATCAAGCCCGAGACCGGCGAGGAGACCGCCCTCATCTGCGGCGAGCTCTACCGCCGCGGCGGCGGCTGGAAGTTCCGCGCCCTCGGCGAGGGCTACACCAACGGCCTCCAGGGCCTCGCCGTGGACTACGGCATCTCGGTCGACGAATCGGAAGCGACGACCACCACCCCGACCCCGGAAATCTCGGCCCCACTCCCCCCGGAGCAGCCCGCCACCGGAGTCCCGACCCAGCCGGCGTACGGCTACCCCCCGGCGGCCCCCACCCAACAGCCGTCCCAGCTGGCCTACGGCTACCCGCACCCGGCCCCCGCCACAACCGGCGCCCCGGCCTACGGATACCCCCAGCCCGCAGCAGCGGCAGCGGCAGCGGCAGCCCTGGACCCCAACTTCCGCCTGCCCCCGCAGGGCCCGCAGTTCATCGGCCGCTGAGGGGCTCGTCGCCCCGAGCTGTCAGGCCTTGGGGGTGTTGCTCACAACACCCCCAACGACGTCAGCGATCCGCCTTCGACTTGTACCCCCGCCCCCACTGCAGCCCCCACCCATACAACCGATCAAGCTCAGCCTGGAAGCCGTACACGAACTTCACTTCCCGGCGCACAACGATCTCGCCCTTGACGTTCTCGATCAGAACCACCGCACACGACCGCGCCTGCGAGTGCCGCTCGTCCAGCCCTATCTCGATCCGCGGCCCATTGCTGGGGTACAGCGTGACGACCGCGTGCGTACGGTCGAACGCCGGCGTCTGGTCGTAGATGTAGACGAAGACCAGCAGCCGCTTGAAGTCGTCCCGGTGGTCGAGGTTGATGTACATCGTCTCGCCGGATCCCGACCCGAACCGGTCGTCGCCGCTGAGCCGCATGTACGGCGGGTCGTTGATGTCACCGAGGAAGCCTCCCAGCGGCTGGACGACCCCCTTGGTCCCGTCGGCCAGCTCGTACAGACACCCGAGGTCGAGGTCGACGTTGACCATGCTCTGGCTGTGCGCCTGTACGGGTTCCGGCTTCAGCGCCTGGAACGGATGCCGCAGCACACTCTGCCGCTTGGGCCCGCCGATGTCGGACGTCCGCATCCGCCAGGACAGGTTGACCCGCAGATGCCCGGCGGCGGCGTTCTGCTTGCTGAGCGACACCTTCTGATGTCGTTTGGTCAGCTCGATCGCGTTGGTCGCCGCACTGCCCGCGTCGAACTCGGAGGCCCGTCCGCGCCAGAGGTTGTCCAGGAAACTCATGCCCGCCCCACAACTGCCGTGTCGTCGCGTCAACCACCGCGGGGCGGTCGACGAGGAGGAGTCCTCGTCGACCGCCCCGCTCAGAGCGTTCCCTCACCCGGAGGGCCGTCACACTCCGGAAGAGACCTCCGCCTTGTCGGCGGCGTCAGCTTTTCCCTCCGCGGCCGCCAGCGCCTTGTTGCGGCGGACGGAGGACCAGAAGGACCAGGCGATCAGGACGACACCGATGGAACCGGTGATGAACTCGTTGATCTCGTACTGGATGGTGACGAGCAGGATCGCGGCGAGCGCGCCGATCGCGTAGTGCGCGCCGTGCTCCAGGTAGACGTAGTCGTCGAGGGTGCCCTGGCGGACCAGGTACACGGTCAGCGACCGGACGTACATGGCGCCGACACCGAGGCCCAGCGCCATCAGGACGATGTCGTTGGTGATGGCGAAGGCGCCGATGACACCGTCGAAGGAGAAGGACGCGTCCAGGACCTCCAGGTAGAGGAACATGAAGAACGCGGCCTTGCCGGCGAGGGCGACGGCCGAGCGCGGCTTGCCGGCGCGCTCCGCCTCTTCCTCCTCCTCGTGCTCGCGCTCCTCCTCTTCCTCGAGCTTGTCCTCGAAGTAGCCGGAGAGACCGCCGACGACGAGATACGTGATGAGGCCCGCGAGCCCGGAGATCAGAACCGTCTGCGCCTTGTCGACGTGCGCCCCGCCATGCTGGTGGGCGTTGGCCGCGAAGGTCATCGAGGTGATCAGCAGGACGATCATCGCGATACAGGCCGACAGCATGTCGATCTTGCCGAGCTTGGCCAGCGGCCGCTCCAGCCAGGCCAGCCACTTGATGTCCCGGTCCTCGAAGATGAAGTCGAGGAAGATCATCAGCAGGAACATGCCACCGAAGGCGGCGATCGACGGGTGGGCGTCGGTCACGTACTGCTGGTACTGGTCCTTGTCGGTGAGCGCCAGGTCGACAGCCTCGATCGGGCCCAGCTTGGCGCTGATCGCGACGATCACGACCGGGAAGATCAGACGCATGCCGAACACGGCGATCAGGATGCCGATGGTGAGGAAGATCTTCTGCCAGAAGGCATTCATCTTCTTCAGGATCCCGGCGTTGACCACCGCGTTGTCGAACGACAGCGAGATCTCCAGGACGGACAGGATCGCGACGATGCCGAACGCCGCCCATCCACCATAGAGAACCGCTGCGACCAAGCCGAGCGCGGTGACCGCGAACGACCAGCCGAAGGTTTTCAGAACCACTGGCTACCCAATCGTGTGTGTACGGCGTTCCCCCGCGCCGCGCGCGGCTTTACGAAACTTTGAATCCGAAGTCTAGTCGTCCCCCCTTCGAACCCCACCCGGCCCCGGTTTTAGCTCATATAGCGCGATGAACTGCCGTCGGAGCGGCTGGGGCGTGTTGCGAAGGTCCCGCCTGCCGCCCGACGCCTGGCACGCTCCCCCACTCTCGGCTTCTCCCCCACTCTCGGCTTCGCTCGAGCGGGGGGACCCCCATGACGCCGCTCGGCCCGCCCTCCGGGCGGACGACGGGACTTTCGCAACACGCCCTAGGAGACGTTGACCCCGAAGTCCAGAGCGATGCCGCGCAGGCCCGACGCGTACCCCTGGCCGACCGCTCGGAACTTCCACTCCGCGCCGTAGCGGTAGACCTCGCCGAAGATCATCGCGGTCTCGGTGGAGGCGTCCTCGGAGAGGTCGTAGCGGGCCAGTTCCTGGCCGTCGGCCTGGTTGACGACGCGGATGAAGGCGTTGCTGACCTGGCCGAAGGCCTGTCCGCGGTTCTCCGCGTCATGGATGGAGACCGGGAAGACGATCTTGTCGCAGTGGGCCGGCACCTTGGTGAGATCGATGATCAGCGACTCGTCGTCGCCGTCGCCCTCGCCGGTGAGGTTGTCACCGGTGTGCTCCACCGAGCCGTCCGGGCTCGTGAGCTGGTTGTAGAAGATGAACCACTCGTCCCCCAGCACCCGCCCGTTCTGGCACAGCAGCGCGCTGGCGTCCAGGTCGAAGGCGGCTCCGGTGGTGGTCCTGACGTCCCAGCCGAGCCCTACCATCACCTTCGTGAGGTTCGGCGCGGCCTTGGAGAGGGAGACATTGCCTCCCTTGGCGAGCGTGACGCCCATGGTGCTGGTCCTCCCCGATTTGGATCATGCGTTACGAGCGCATCCGGCGCCGCAGTCGAATGACGGCGGCGCCGGACAACAGTGTCCTCTGGGACTCCACAACGGTGAGTCCTGTGGGACTTCCCCCGAGACTCAGACGTTCACACCGAAGTCCGCGGCGATACCGCGCAGACCCGAGGCGTAGCCCTGGCCGATGGCGCGGAACTTCCACTCCGCACCGTGCCGGTACAGCTCACCGAAGACCATCGCGGTCTCGGTGGAGGCGTCCTCGGAGAGGTCGTAACGGGCGATCTCCGCCTCGCCCGCCTGGTTCACCACGCGGATGAACGCGTTGCGGACCTGGCCGAAGGACTGCTGGCGGTTCTCGGCGTCGTAGATCGAGACCGGGAAGACGATCTTCTCGATCTCGGCGGGCACGCCCGCGAGGTTGACCTTGATCTGCTCGTCGTCGCCCTCGCCCTCACCGGTGAGGTTGTCACCGGTGTGCTCGACCGAGCCGTCGGGGCTCTTGAGGTTGTTGAAGAAGACGAAGTTGGCGTCGCTGCTGACCTTGCCCGAGGAGTCCAGCAACAGGGCGCTGGCGTCCAGGTCGAAGTCGGTGCCGGTCGTGGTGCGGATGTCCCACCCCAGACCAACGATGACCGCGGTCAGGCCCGGGGCCTCCTTGGTCAGCGATACGTTGCCGCCCTTGCTGAGGCTGACTCCCACGAGTCCTCCCTTTGTCGTCAGGGGCGGGGAGCCCCGTCGTGCGTTGGTATCGGATCAACGTGTCGATCCTAGTGAGGGGTTCCCACCTGCCGCAGGCCCTAGGGCCGACAAATCACAGGGTGTCGAGGGCGGCGACGTACTCGTTCAGGTCACGGGCGTCCGGCAGGGCGTTGACGACGGTCCAGCGAACGACGCCCTCCTTGTCGATGATGAACGTGCCGCGCACCGCGCAGCCCTTGTCCGCGTCGAAGACGCCGTACGCGCGGCTGACCTCACCGTGCGGCCAGAAGTCGGACAGCAGCGGGTACTCCAGCCCCTCCTGCTCCGCGAACACCCGCAGCGTGTGGATCGAGTCGTTCGACACCGCCAGCAGCTGTACGTCGTCGTTCACGAACTTCGGCAGGTTGTCCCGCAGTTCGCACAGCTCTCCGGTGCACACCCCGGTGAACGCGAACGGATAGAACAACACCACCACGTTCTTCTCACCACGGAAGTCCGAGAGCTTCACCGTGGCGCCGTGGTTGTCCTTGAGCTCGAAGTCGGGTGCCTTGTCGCCGACCTGGATCGCCATGATTCTCCTGCGTCCCTTCATGGGCTGTACGGGTGGCCCAGCCTACGCAGGAGAAACGGCGCGCCCCTGGGTGGGTAGCCCCGCAGGGGCACCCACCCAGGGGCGCGGGGCGGTGTCGATATGGGGCTCCGCCCCGTGTGCGCGACAAGCCACGACGACGCCGCAGCCGCCAACACACAGCTCACTCCGAGCTCTCAGGCGAACAACCTGACCGGAAGCAAGAGAGTCACCTCTTCGACTTGGCCGCCTTCGGCGTCACCAAACGACTACCGCTCCAGTCCTTGCCCACGCTGACACTCTTCGACGCGGACAACCCCGCAGTCGTCGCGGCCTCCGAAATGTCGCTGGGCTCCACATAGCCGTCCCGCCCGGTCTTGGGCGTCAGCAGCAGGATCGAGCCACCCTCCTCGATGTACGTGGTGGCGTCCACCAGCACATCGGTCAGGTCGCCGTCGTCGTCGCGGAACCACAGCACGACGGCATCGGCCACGTCGTCGTAGTCCTCGTCGACGAGCTCACTGCCTACGACTTCCTCGATGGACTCGCGGAGCTCCTGGTCGACATCGTCGTCGTAGCCGATCTCCTGGACCACCTGCTCGGGCTGGAACCCCAGCCTGACGGCAGGGTTCGTCCGCTCCTCCGCGTGGTCCGCGGTCGCGCTCACGGGTTGCCTCCTGATCATGTTCGGGTGGGGTTGCCCCCGGGATATCAGCCACGCGTGTACGCGAAGCATTGGCCGTAGTCCACACGGGCGGGACGGATCGCGCAAGTACCCAGCCTCGGAGACCGCCGAAACGGTGACGATCCGGGCCGTGTCACCGCAACTCTCTGCGCGAATTCACAGCTACAGGTGACACACGCCACACCCTTCTGCCCGTTTTGCGCATTCGGTAACCATCCGAGGGTACGAGAGTCGAACGGCTCTACTGCCTTTACGGAACAAGTAAACGCCCTGGTTACCTCTCGGTAGAGGTGACGTTTGCGCCCCCGAGGTACACGATGGGGAACGGTGCAGGCACCCATGAACACCCATGAAGAGTGGCCCTCTGACAGCTAAGGAACAGCGTGGCTTCCGGATCCGATCGCAATCCGATCATCATTGGCGGCCTTCCGAGTCAGGTCCCTGACTTCGACCCCGAGGAGACCCAGGAGTGGCTCGACTCGCTCGACGCCGCGGTGGACGAGCGCGGCCGTGAGCGCGCGCGCTATCTGATGCTCCGGCTCATCGAGCGGGCCCGCGAGAAGCGCGTGGCCGTGCCCGAGATGCGCAGCACGGACTACGTCAACACCATCCCCACGAAGAGCGAGCCGTTCTTCCCGGGCAACGAGGAGATCGAGCGGAAGATCCTCAACGCGACCCGGTGGAACGCCGCGGTGATGGTGTCCCGGGCCCAGCGCCCCGGCATCGGCGTCGGCGGTCACATCGCGACGTTCGCCTCCTCCGCCTCCCTCTACGACGTGGGCTTCAACCACTTCTTCCGGGGCAAGGACGGGGGCGACGGCGGCGACCAGATCTTCTTCCAGGGGCACGCCTCCCCGGGCATCTACGCCCGCGCGTTCCTCCTCGACCGGCTCGGCGAGCCGCAGCTCGACGCCTTCCGCCAGGAGAAGTCGAAGGCCCCCAACGGCCTGTCCAGCTACCCGCACCCGCGCCTCATGCCGGACTTCTGGGAGTTCCCCACCGTGTCCATGGGCCTCGGCCCGCTCGGCGCGATCTTCCAGGCCCGGATGAACCGGTACATGGAGGCGCGCGGCATCGCGGACACCTCCAAGTCCCATGTGTGGGCGTTCCTCGGCGACGGCGAGATGGACGAGCCGGAGTCGCTCGGCCAGCTCACGCTCGCCGCCCGCGAGGGCCTCGACAACCTCACCTTCGTCGTGAACTGCAACCTCCAGCGACTCGACGGCCCGGTGCGCGGCAACGGCAAGATCATCCAGGAGCTGGAGTCGGTCTTCCGGGGCGCCGGCTGGAACGTGATCAAGCTGGTGTGGGACCGCACCTGGGACCCGCTGCTCGCGCAGGACCGCGACGGTGTGCTGGTCAACAAGATGAACACCACGCCGGACGGCCAGTTCCAGACGTACGCCACCGAGACCGGCGCGTACATCCGCGACCACTTCTTCGGTGACGACCACCGGCTGCGCGCGATGGTCGAGAACATGACCGACGACCAGATCCTGCACCTGGGCCGCGGCGGTCACGACCACCGCAAGATCTACGCGGCGTACAAGGCGGCCTACGAGCACAAGGGCCAGCCGACGGTCATCCTGGCCAAGACGATCAAGGGCTGGACGCTGGGCCCGAACTTCGAGGGCCGCAACGCCACGCACCAGATGAAGAAGCTGACGGTCGCCGACCTCAAGGGCTTCCGCGACCGCCTCCACCTGCCGATCTCCGACAAGGAACTGGAGAACGGGCTTCCGCCGTACTACCACCCCGGGCGGAACTCCGAGGAGATCCAGTACATGCACGACCGCCGCAAGGGGCTCGGCGGTTACGTCCCCACGCGTGTCGTGCGCGCCAAGCCGCTCCCGCTGCCGGACGACAAGACGTACGCGGGTGTGAAGAAGGGCTCCGGCCAGCAGTCGATCGCCACGACCATGGCGTTCGTAAGGCTGCTGAAGGACCTCATGAGGGACAAGGAGATCGGCAAGCGGTTCGTGCTGATCGCGCCGGACGAGTACCGCACGTTCGGCATGGACTCCTTCTTCCCGAGCGCGAAGATCTACAACCCGCTCGGCCAGCAGTACGAGTCGGTGGACCGCGAGTTGCTGCTCGCGTACAAGGAGTCGCCGACCGGGCAGATGCTGCACGACGGCATCTCCGAGGCCGGCTGCACGGCGTCGCTGATCGCGGCCGGTTCGGCGTACGCGACGCACGGCGAGCCGCTCATCCCGGTGTACGTCTTCTACTCGATGTTCGGTTTCCAGCGCACCGGCGACCAGTTCTGGCAGATGGCCGACCAGTTGGCGCGCGGCTTTGTACTGGGCGCGACCGCCGGGCGTACGACGCTGACCGGTGAGGGTCTCCAGCACGCGGACGGCCACTCGCAGTTGCTGGCGTCCACCAACCCGGGCTGTGTCGCCTACGACCCGGCGTTCGGGTACGAGATCGCGCACATCGTGAAGGACGGTCTGCGCCGGATGTACGGCGAGACCGCCGACGGCAAGCCGGGCGAGGACGTCTTCTACTACCTCACCGTCTACAACGAGCCCATCCAGCACCCGGCCGAGCCCGCCGATGTCGACGTGGACGGCATCCTCAAGGGCCTCCACCGCTTCAAGGTCGGCGAGTCGGGCGCGATCCCGGCGCAGATCATCGCCTCCGGTGTCGCGGTGCCGTGGGCGGTCGAGGCGCAAGCGATCCTCGCCGAGGAGTGGAACGTCAAGGCGGACGTCTGGTCGGCGACCTCCTGGAACGAGCTGCGCCGCGAGGCGATCGACGTGGAGCGGTACAACCTGCTGCACCCCGAGGAGGAGCAGCGCGTCCCGTACGTGACGCAGAAGCTGAACGGCGCCGAGGGGCCGTTCGTGGCCGTCTCCGACTGGATGCGGTCGGTGCCGGACCAGATCTCCCGGTGGGTGCCGGGCACGTACCAGTCACTGGGCGCCGACGGGTTCGGTTTCGCCGACACGCGGGGTGCGGCCCGGCGGTACTTCCACATCGACGCCCAGTCGATCGTGGTCGCGGTGCTGACCGAGCTGGCCCGCGAGGGCAAGGTCGACCGGTCGGTACTGAAGCAGGCGATCGACCGGTACCAGCTGCTGGACGTGGCCGCGGCCGACCCGGGGGCCGCGGGCGGCGACGCCTAGCATCTGGTCCCTGTGTCTCCGTGTGTCAAGGGGTGGTGAACCTGCGGGTTCACCACCCCTTCACGTTTTCCACGATGTGTTTTCTACGATGCGCAGCATGAAGCAGCGATCGGGCTCGGCGCAGGCCCGTTGGGAACAGCACACACAGCGGCCGCTGTTCGGACTGGCCGCGGTCTTCGCCGTCGCGTACGCCGTACCGATCGTCCGGCCGGACGCGAGCGCGAACGTGAAGTGGTGGTGCGAGGTCGCCGAGTGGGCGGTGTGGGGGGCGTTCGCGTTCGACTACCTCGTCCGGGTCGCGCTCGCCGAGCGGCGGTGGGAGTTCGTGCGGTCGCACTGGCTGGACCTGTGCGCGGTGGTGCTGCCGATGGTCCAGCCGCTGCGGTTGCTGCGGCTGGTGGCGACGTTGCTGCTGGTCGGGCAGCGGGCGCGGATCGCGTCACAGATAAGGCTCACCACGTACGTCGGCGGGTCGGTGATCGGGCTGTTGATGTTCGGGTCGTTGGCGGTGCTGTCCGTGGAGCGGGGCTCGCCGGACGGGAACATCCACACGCTGGGCGACGCCGTGTGGTGGTCGTTCACCACCATGACGACCGTGGGGTACGGGGATCACGCGCCGACCACCGGGCTGGGGCGGGTGTTGGCCGTTGGGCTGATGCTGTCGGGGATCGCGTTGTTGGGTGTGGTGACCGCGAATATCGCCGCGTGGTTCATCGCGCGGTTCGAGAAGGACGACGCGGAGGAGCGGCGGCAGACCGCGGCGATTGCCGAGCTGACGGAGGAGGTTCGGTTGTTGCGGGCGGAGGTTGCTGCGTTGCGGTCTTCCGGAGGGGCGGTGCCGAAACAGCGCCTGTGACCGTAGGGCCGCCCGCAGTCCCCGGCGTCAGAAGACGGGGCGGGTGCCGAGGGTCGCGCGATCCGGCCCGGTCCGTGACCACGTCCGGCCACGTGAGCGGGGGTGCCTGCGCATACCGTGTCCGAAACCCGCCATCGTCTACAACTCCCTGAACCTTGCGGTCAGTTCGCGTACAGGAAGGCGGGTACCCCTACGGCGTGGTTGAAACAAGGGAGGGTTGGTCGGTCCCGGCTGCGCGCGCTGCTCCCCTCCGGCAGCGCGCGCAGAACCTCGGTCCGCCACTGTGGTCCAGGGCGGGTGTCCGGTGCGAGCGATCTTTAGCCTTGTCACCCTGATAGGTGAACGCGTCAGATGTGCGCCGCCCCGGCGCCCGCCTCCGCGTTCTCGCCGCGCTTGGTCAGGAACGCCACGAGGACAGCGACCGCGGCGACCCCGGCGGCGACCAGGCAGGCGAGGCCCATGCCGGAGATGAACGTGTCGTGCGCGACGTCGGTGATCTTTGCGGCGATCTGTGCCGGCGTGCCCTCGGCGACCGGGGCCACGCCGACCTGGACGGCCTCGGAGGCCTGGTCGAGCTGGGTGTCGGTGAGCGGCGGGAGACCGGCGTCCTTCCAGTTGCCGGCGAGGTCGCCGTCGACCTTGGAGGCCATCACGGCGCCCAGGACGGCCGTACCGAGGCTGCCGCCGATCTGCATCGCGGCCTGCTGGAGGCCGCCGGCGACACCGGAGAGCTCCATGGGGGCGTTGCCGACGATGACCTCCGTCGCGCCGACCATGACCGGGGCGAGGCCGAGGCCGAGCATGGCGAACCAGAGGGACATCACGCCGCTGCCGGTGTCGGTCTCCAGGGTCGACATGCCGTACATGGCGATCGCGGTGAGCGCCATGCCGCCGGCCAGCGGGATGCGCGGCCCGGCCTTGGTGATCAGGGCGCCGGCGAGCGGTGAGCCGACGATCATCATGCCGGTGAGCGGAAGGAGGTGCAGGCCCGCGTCGATGGGGCTCATCCCGTGCACGTTCTGCAGGTAGAACGTGACGAAGAACAGGCCGCCCATGAAGGCGATGGCCATCAGGACCATCAGGACCACGCCCGCGGACAGCGGGACCGAACGGAACAGCGCCAGCGGGATCAAGGGCTCCTTCACCTTCGTCTCCCAGAAGGCGAAGAGGGCGAAGCCGGCGACGGACGCGGCGACGAAGGTCCACGTCAGGCCGTCGCCCCAGCCCCACTCGGGGGCCTTGATGAGGGCCCAGACCAGGCAGAACATGGCCGCCGACAGCAGGGCTATACCCAGGATGTCGAAGGAGCGGGGCGCGTTCTCGGCGCGGTGGTCCAGCAGGATCCAGGCGCCCAGGGCCACGGCGAGGACGCCGACCGGGACGTTGATCCAGAACACGGACTGCCAGCTGACGTTCTCGACGAGGAAGCCGCCGAGGATCGGGCCGCCCGCGGTGGAGGCGCCGATGACCATGCCCCAGATGCCGATCGCCATGTTCAGCTTCTCGGCGGGGAAGGTGGCGCGGAGCAGACCGAGCGCGGCCGGCATCAGCAGGGCGCCGAACAGGCCCTGGAAGACACGGAAGGTCACCACGAAGGCGACGGAGTCGGACAGACCGATGGCCCCCGAGGCCGCGGCGAAGCCGACCACACCGATGAGGAAGGTCTGGCGGTGGCCGAAGCGGTCGCCGAGCTTGCCCGCGGTGATGAGGGTGACCGCCAGCGCGAGGAAGTACGCGTTGGTGATCCACTGGACCTCGGCGAAACTCGCCTTGAGGTCGTCCGCGATGGCCGGGTTGGCGATCGCCACGATGGTGCCGTCGAGGGCGACCATCATGACGCCGACGGCCACGGTGAGGAGGGTGAACCAGGGATGGCCGCGCAGGCCGCGGGCCTGGCTCGGTGTCGGGTCCGACGGGGCTGCCGGCGCCTTGTCCCCCGGTCCCGTCTTGTCGACAGTGGTCTGACTAGTCATGCGTTCGAGGCTAATGACAGCCACTGACAGTTGACAAACCAATTCACAAGTCGGTAACTGTCACGTCACTCGCCGCGAGGGCGGGTGGAGACGAGGGTTCATGAAGACGGTGACGGCGACGCCGGAAGGGCGGCCCGGACTGCGCGAACGCAAGAAGCGGCGCACGCACGACGCGCTGCTGCGGGCCGCGCTGGAGCTGTTCACGACCAAGGGGTACGAGGCGACGACGGTCGACGAGATCGCCGAGGCCGTCGACGTCTCGCAGCGCACCTTCTTCCGCTACTTCGCGGGCAAGGAGGAGGCAGCCCTCGCGGTCCAGGACATCGCCCAGGAGTGCTTCGCCGAGGCAGTGCGCGACCGCCCGCCGCACGAGGCCCCCCTGGAGGCCATGCGCAACGCCGTCCTGGAGGGCTGGGACGACATCACCGAGATCGTCGAACAGGTCGTTCCCGTCGAGCTGTATCTGCGCTCCTACCGCATGGTCGAGTCGACGCCCGCGCTCCTCGCCGCCCATCTGCGCCGCTCCGACGAGACGGCGGAGGCGATCGCGCGGATCATCGCCGAGCGTGAGGGCGTCGACGTGGACGCCGATCCCCGGCCGCGGGTGGCCGTCGCCCTCTTCTCCGGAGTGATCCGTGTCACCGAACGTCTATGGGCCCTGGGCGAGGACCTCAACATGGACACGATGCGCGACCTGATGGCCGTGCACCTGGACGCCGTACGGCCCGCGCTGGCCGAGAAGTGGCGTACGGACCGACGTACGGACTGAAACACACAGGGAACGGCAGCATCGGGATGTTCTTTGCGCACCGTCGCGCACGGTACGGAACAGGCGTCCGCCAAACGTGATCTCCCCCACTCGGTTAACGCGAGACCCTTCCGTTCTCTTAGTGTGTCCTTTCAGTGACTTCCTTCGACTCCTCCCCGCAACTGAACGTCTGGCGCGCACTGCTGGCGCTGGCCGTCGTTTTCGTGATGCTGGCGACCACCGGTTGGACCGCGCTCCGCAGCCATCGAGGGGAGTCGCCGCTGCAGGCGTCGCTCTCCGCGTGGCAACGCGGACACCTCGACGGACGCGATCTGCCGGACGCCCAATCGTCCCCGTACCGACTGGCGTCGTTCTTCGCCTCGCTCAGCGAACGGCAGCGCACCCGGCTCGCCCAGCGCTACCCGCTCGCGATCGGCAACATGAACGGCGCCCCCGTCGAACTGCGTTACCGGGCCAACCGCATCGCGCTGAAGCAGCAGAGCAGACGCGAACGCCAGCGCATGCACGACGAACGGCTCTCCGCGGCCGGCCAGCAGCAGGCGGGCCGCCGGATGCACCGCTACGACATACTGGCCGTGAGGAGCCGGCACATCCTCGCGTTCGACCCCGAAGGCGCCGGCCGGGTCGCCGAGGTCTTCGGAAACCTCGACAAGGCCGAGCGCGTGTCGGTCGTCGTCCCCGGCGTCGACACCAACGTCCTCAACTTCCAGCGCACCAACCGCCAGTACTCGGCGCCCTTCGGCATGGCCAAGGCGCTCTACAAGGCGGAGCGGGCGGCGAGCCGCGGGACGCGTACGGCCGTCATCGCCTGGGCGGACTACACCGCGCCCGACGGCCTCGGCCTGGACTCCGCCACCGCGCTCCGCGCCGAACAGGGCTCGATCCGGCTGAACGCGCTGGTGCGGGCCCTGCCGGGCGCCTCCACGGTCGCGCTGCTGTGCCACAGCTACGGCTCGGTGGTGTGCGGGGTCGCCGCGAGCGCGCTGCCGGCGCGGGTGACCGACATAGCGGTCGCCGGCAGCCCCGGTATGCGCGTCGAGACGGCCTCCCAACTGCGTACGCCGGCCCGGGTGTGGGCCATGCGGGACGCCGACGACTGGGTCCAGGACGTTCCCTACCTGGAGGTCGGCGGGCTCGGGCACGGCGCCGACCCGGTCTCCGCGGAGTTCGGTGCGCGGATCCTGTCGGCGTCCGACGCCAAGGGGCACAGCGGCTATTTCGAGCCGGGGACCGAGAGTCTGTACAACCTCGCCGAAATCGGCGTCGGCGCCTACGAGTCGGTGCACTGCGCGCAGGAGGATGACGCATGCCTGGAGGGTTTGCCCGACGCCGCTGCGGCCTGACGCGCGTAGAGGACGGAAAAGTGCGGTTCGCCACGGGTCGGGACTTCGTCGCGTCGCGCGCATACGATGAGCCGCATGGGTGATGTACTGGCCGGATTTCACGCCGCCTGGGAGTTCGAGTCCGACTCCGTGCTCATCCGCTTCGAACGGGGGATCCGTACACCGAAGCTGTTCGCCGCGCTCGGCGAGCGGCGCGTCCCCCTGGAAGCGATCGCGGACGTGACGCTGACACCGGGGAAGCGGGGCACCGTCGTACTGCGCGTCGTGCCGAGACCGGGCGCCGATCCACTGATGGAAGCGGCGGCCGACCAGCTCAAGGAGAGCTCCGATCCGTACCGGCTGGTGATGCCGGCCGAGCGGGGGACTCTCGCCGAGTACTACGCCGACGAGCTGCGGGCCAGGTTGACCGAGTCGGGGCCCGCCGAACGGTTTCTGGTGGCGGCGCCCGAGGTGCCGTTGCAGTTCAAGGCGTACGACGGGAAGGCGTCGTTCGACGGGCGGTCGGTGTCGTTCCGGTGGTTCTGGACGGGCGCCTCCTCGGCGAAGTGGAAAGCCGGGGACCAGAGTTTTCCGGTGAGTTCACTCAGTGGGGTGGAGTGGCGGTCGCCGGAAATGTTCGAGGGCTATCTGCGGTTGCTGCGGCGGGATGCCGAGCAGCATGCGCAGCCCGATCAGGATCCGGCGGCCGTGGTGTTCGGGCTCGGGTACGGGCCCGTGCATGAGTCGTTGCCGTTCGCCGCGGCTGTGCTGGCGGCCGTGCGGGTGCGCTCCGCGGGGCCCGGGGATGCGGCCTTGGCCGCCGCCGTGCCGCGGCGGGATCCGGCCGACATCGCCGACCGGATCCGGCACCTCGGGGAGTTGCACCAGGCGGGGTTGGTCACGGACGAGGAGTTCAGTGTGAAGAAGGCGGAGTTGCTGGCGGAGCTTTAGCTACTCCCTGCCTGCGGAGGTGAACGTCATGTCCGCGTAGCGGTCTCCGGCCACCTTCGCCGCTATCGGTTCCAGCAACGCCATGTCCTCCTCGCCCAGGACCATGCGTGTCGCCGCCGTGTTCTCCTCCACCCGTCCCGGCTTGCGCGTGCCCGGGATCGGGACCACCTGGAGGCCGTACATGGCCGACTGCTGGTGGACCCAGGCCAGGGCGATCTGGCCGAGGGAGGCGTCGTGGGCGTCGGCCACGGCGCGGATCGGGTCCAGCAGGGCCGCGTTGGCCGCCGCGTTGTCGCCCGTGAAGCGGGGCTGGTGGCGGCGGAAGTCGTCCGCAGTGAGGTCCTCTGCCTTGGCGAAGGAGCCGGTGAGGAAGCCTCGGCCCAGGGGGGAGTAGGCGACGAGGGTGACGTCGAGTTCGCGGGCCGTGGGGACCACATGGGTCTCGATGTCCCGGCTGAAGAGGGACCATTCCGACTGGAGGGCGGCGATGGGGTGCACCGCGTGGGCGGTGCGGAGTTCGCCGGCCGTGACCTCGCTCAGGCCCAGGTGCTTGACCTTGCCCTCGCGGACGAGGTCGGCCATGACGCCGACGGTCTCCTCGATGGGGACGTTCACGTCGCGGCGGTGCATGTAGTAGAGGTCGATCACGTCGACGTCGAGGCGCCGCAGGCTCGCCTCCACGGACTCGCGGATGTGCGGGGCGTCGTTGCGGATGATCCGCTTGGTGGAGTCGTCCGGGTCGACCGCCAGGCCGAACTTGGTGGCGATGACGACCTCGTCGCGGTGGGCCTTGACGAAGGGGGCGAGGAACTTCTCGTTCTCGCCGGCGCCGTAGGCGTGGGCCGTGTCGTAGAGCGTGACGCCCAGTTCCAGGGCGCGTTCGAGGGTGGCCCTCGACTCCGCCGCGTCCGAGGGGCCGTACGCGAAGCTCATGCCCATGCAGCCGAGGCCCTGTACGCCGACCTCGGGGCCGTCCGCTCCCAGCCGTGCCTTGGCGATCCTGCCGTTCGTCATGAGGCCCTCTCCGACGCCAGGGCCTGCCCGGCGTCCGCGTAGAAGTCGATTTTGCGGTCGAGCACGCTCAGGGTGTCCTGGAGCTCGGCGATCCGGGCCAGGACGTCCTCCCGGGTCGATTTGAGGAGGTCGAAGCGCTCGGCGTAGGTGTGGTCGCCCTCGCGGACGAGTTCCGCGTACCGGACCATGTCGGCGACCGGCATGCCGGTGAGCCGGAGCTTGCCGACGAGGTCGAGCCAGTCGAGGTCGCGGTTGCGGTAGCGGCGCTGGCCGGTGTGGGAACGGTCGATGTGCGGCATCAGGCCGATCCGCTCGTACCAGCGCAGGGTGTGCGCCGTCAGCCCCGTGAGGGTGGCGACCTCGCTGATCGTGTACTTGTCCTGTCCTTCCGGCCGCCGCTCGTACAAGGGCAGTCCGGCGCAGTTCTGGGTCCTGGTACCTGTCGTCTCCACCACGGTCATGGCCTCAACGCTAAAACCCTGGAGTGCGCTCCAAGCAAGCGGAATCCGATGAAATTCCGGCGACACACGGAGAGTTGGCTGACTACCGTGCGGATCATGAGGCTTGTACGGCGTGCCACGGCCGAGGACGCGGAGGAAGTGCTCCGGCTGCGTCAGGTGATGATCGACTCGATGCGCGGAGCGGACCGCTCCACCGACTGGCATGAGGAGTCCCTGCCCACGGTACGCCGCAGACTCGCCGACCCGGACGGGGACTTCGTGGCCTTCGTGATCGACCATCCGGAGCGGCCGGGCGCCCTCGCCGCGCTGGTGGCCGGGACGGTCGAGTACCGCATCGGGCGGGCCGGGAACCCGCACGGCTCCGTCGGGTATGTGTTCAGCGTGGCCACCGATCCCGACTCCCGGCGCCGGGGCCACGCGCGCGCCTGCATGGAGGTCCTCCTGGAGTGGTTCCGCACGAAGGGCGTCGCCCAGGTCGACCTGAACGCGTCCGCCGAGGCCGAGCCGCTCTACGCCGCCCTGGGCTTCGTCCGCAAGCCGGACCCCTCTATGCGGCTGAACCTCTGAGCCGCATAGTCTCGTACACATGTCCTTGCAGAGCCTCGCTTTGATCGAGAACTGGCCGGTCCCCACCGCCGCCGCGGCCGTCGTGCGGGCGGACGGCACCGTACTGGGGGCCCATGGCCCGCTCGGGCAGCGGTTCGCGCTGGCCTCGGTCACCAAGCCGCTCGCCGCGTACGCCTTGCTCGTCGCGTACGAGGAGGGGGCGGTCGAGCTGGACGGGCCGGCGGGGCCGGACGGGTCGACCGTACGGCATCTGCTCGCGCACACCTCGGGGCTGGCCTTCGACGAGCACCGGGTGACGGCGGCGCCCGGGGAGCGGCGGCTGTACTCCAACGCCGGGTTCGAGGTGCTCGGGGACCATGTCGCCAAGGCGACGGACATCCCGTTCGCGGAGTATCTGCGGCAGGCGGTACTGGAACCGCTGGGGATGACGGCCACCACGCTCGACGGTTCTCCGGCCAAGGACGGCGTCTCGACCGTGGACGACCTCGTGCGGTTCGCGGCCGAGGTGCAGGCGCCCCGGCTGCTCGATCCACGTACGGTCGCCGAGGCGATGACCGTGCAGTACCCGGGAACGAAGGGTGTGCTGCCGGGCTACGGCCACCAGAACCCCAACGACTGGGGCCTCGGCTTCGAGATCAGGGACGCCAAGTCACCGCACTGGACGGGTACTTCGTCGTCGCCGGGGACCTTCGGGCACTTCGGGCAGTCGGGTACGTTCCTGTGGATCGACCCGGCGGCGGGGGTGGCCTGCGTGGCGTTGACGGACCGGGCGTTCGGACCGTGGGCGATCGAGGCGTGGACGCCGTTCACGGACGCGGTGCTGGCCGAGTTGGTGTGATTCCCCGTTCTGCGGCGAAGTCGCCTCGGATTCGGGCACATTCAGTACATGACCGGTTACGAAGACAGGGTGCCTGGTTATCTGACCTTCCGGGTCGCCCCGCAGGAAGGCCCCATCGCGGCATTCGCCGAGCAGGAGGCATGGCAGGCGCGGGAACGGTATCCCGGGCTGATGGCGGTGAGCCTCGCGGAGTTCTTCCATGCGCGGGAGCTCGACGCCGGAGGCTGGGAGCTGTCCGAGTACGGCAGCGACACCCCGCAGGGCGCCAGGGACACCCTGGGTTCGCACTTCCGGATGCGCGCCAAGGAAGCCGAGGACGCCGGTGACGCGAAGGCGCGGAAGGCGTGGATGGCGGCCGCCCTGCGCATGGACCGGGAAGTCGTCGACGACCTCCGGGTTCGCGGCGAGCGGTACCGCATCGTGCGGGCCGCGAAGTTCATCCGCATGGGGCGCGGCGGGCCCGAACCGCCCCGGCCCTCCGATCCCGACCCGGCGGAGGTCGGGGAGGCCTACCGTGTGCGGTCACGCACCAAGGGCTTCGTTGTCGATCCGTACACCAGCGCCGGGCTGTCCGACAGCCTGCTGAAGTTCGATCTCCTGCAGCTCTTCGGATCCGCCTCCGGCACACCGGAGGACGTACTGGCCGACGCACGGCATGCCGCTGTGGCCTGTCCGGGCGGTGTGCTGCTGCCGGCGGTGTTCATGATCTCCGAGCGGGTGGACGGGGAGTGGAGGTCGCACAACCCCGGGTCATCGCACTCCACACCGCAGGGGGCACGCGACAGCCTGGCGGCATGGCTGCGGGTCATGGCGCCGTTCACGCTGCGGCTGTCGGACGAGAAGAAGGCGGAGTACGCGCGAGCGGCCGACCTGCTGGACGAAAAGCGCGGCAACAGCCTGAGCGTCGACGGGACCCGTTTCCGTGTCACCCGCGTCGAGCGGCTGATCCGTATCGGCCCCGACGGCCCGGAGGGGCCCCGGCCCAGCGACTTCGACCCGGAGCCGCCGGTGGAGGTCCACACGCGGCAGCTGAAGGAGCAGGGGCTGTGGACGGACGGGGACGAGGATGCTCCGATCGAACTCGACGAACGGACCCTTGAGCTGAAGGCGCTGTGGGACCAGGAGGAGATCCGCCGCGCGGCGGCCGAGGAGCGGCGGGCGAAAAGGAAACGCGGCTGAGCCTGGTGGGAACCTCCGGGCTCAGCCGGGCTTTGCCGGCGGTCGGGGATGCCCGGTGGGGCGCCCCCCGACCGCCGTCCTCGCCCGTGTGGCGATCAAGCGCGGGCTCACCGTACGTCCGACCTCGGCTCGACCCGGTACTCGAACCGTTGCGGTGCCGGCCGGGATCGGATCGGATCGAGCGCGGTGGGTTGATCCTTGTTGGGCACACAGTGACTGATCCGTTTGGATGGCCCTCCCTCGCACAGGTCATCACCCTGCGCCAGGAGGCGTCGCTCACCCCGCTGCGCCAGTCCGGGTCCTGGCTGCCCGCCGCGATCGGGGAGCAGATCACCCGGGGGGTCTCGGCCTCGACCAGGCTGCTGGCGGATTCTCTCCCGCCCACCACGCCGTACACCCGTGCCGGTGCCCCCGCCCCACCCACGGCCCACACCCCCCGGGCGGAGCCGGCCCCCCCACAGTCCCCCCGCGCATCGCCGTACGCCCGGCCGCCCGGGCCCCAGGCACCGCCCCCTCCCCCGCGGCCACACATGTGGCGCCCCGGCCCACAGCCGCAACCACACACGCGCCCCGTTCCTCCGCCGCCCAGAAGCAAGGCGGGCAGGATCGTGGCGCTCGTGTTGGGACTGCTCGTGTTGCAGCTCGGGGGCTGTGCCGCGGTCGTGGGCGTCATCGGGAACGCGACGGAAGGCATTACGGGCTCCCATGAGGGGTCGAGCATCTACGAAGCGACCTCGACCTCCGGCGGAGGTTCCGGCTCGGGCGGCTCCGGGCCGCTTGCCGACTCCGATCACGCCCCGGCCAGTCACAAGGGTGTCGACATCCCGGCGACCACTATGTGCGCTTCACGGACTCGCCGCCCAAGCCGCTCAGCACGTTCGACAGCGTCGACGGGACCGGCGGAGACCTCTACTACGTCAATGACCTCTCGGGGACGAGGATTGTGCTCGGCGGCAACAAGCTCGTCCTGCTGAACACCACTCAGCAGGGCTCGCTCGACACCTGCCTGAACGAGACCCGGTACGCGCTGAGCGTGTCGCTCGACCAGGTCTCCAGGGGCTCCCAGCCATGTGTACACACCGCCCGCGGCCACATGGGCCTGGTCACGATCCAAGGGGCCGCCTCCGCGAACGACCCCAGCGACTACATCACCGTGGACATCACGGTGTGGCGGAACGCGGAGGAGCCGAGCAGCGGGATCTGAGCCTCCGTCACCCCGCCAGCTCCCACACCAGCACCTCCGCCGGCCCCGACATCCCCACGAGCTCCAGCCCCTTCTCCCCCTCCACCCGCACCGAGTCCCCGGGCCCCAGCCCGTGCTCCCCGAGCCGCACCTCACCCCGGACGACATGCACATACACCCGCGGCGCGTCCGGTACGGCGGTGCGCTCCCCCGCCGTGCCCAGCCGTCGTACGTGCAGTATGGCGCCCGCCTCCGGGACGGCGTAGGGGGTGGAGTCGGCGATGCCGTGGACGATCTCGTACGACGGGTCGCCGCCCGGGTCCAGGGGGGCCAGCCACATCTGAACGAAGGTCAGGGGCGCGGAACCGTCGTTGCGTTCCACGTGCCGTACGCCGCCCGCCGAGCTGAGGCGTTGGACGTCGCCGGGGCGGACGAGCGTCTCGTGGCCGGTGGTGTCGCGGTGGGTGAGCTCGCCCTCGACGACCCAGGTGACGATCTCGGTGTTGCTGTGCGGGTGCTCGTCGAAGCCGGCGCCGGGGGCGAGGCGCTCCTCGTTGCAGGCGATCACCGCACCGAAGCGGAGGTTGTCCGGGTCGTAGTGCGCCCCGAAGGAGAAGGCGTGCAGGGAGGCGATCCCGGACTCGGGGTCACCTCCGGGGTAGCGCTCGTCGGCGCGCCGTACGTCGATCACGTACTCCACGGTAGCGACCCGCGCCGCGCGTCGACGTCCCGATAAGGCAGTCTTGTCCCGTGCCCGAACCCGAAACCCGTAAATCCGAACCCGTACCGCACGTCCACGCGCACGCCGGAACGTTGCGGCGGTTGGAGAAGTCGTCCGGAAGCCTTGCCGCGCAGGCCATCACACGGATGGACGAGACGCTGCCCTGGTACCGGGCGATGCCGCCGGAGAACCGGTCGTGGATCGGGCTGGTCGCGCAGGCCGGTATCGCCGCGTTCACGGAGTGGTTCCGGCACCCGGACGCCCCGCAGGCGATCTCGACGGATGTGTTCGGCACGGCGCCGCGTGAGCTGACCCGGGCGATCACGCTGCGGCAGACCGTGGAGATGGTGCGGACGACGATCGAGGTCATGGAGTCCGCGATCGACGAGGTGGCCGCTCCCGGTGACGAGTCCGTGCTGCGCGAGGCGCTCCTCGTCTACGCGCGCGAGATCGCCTTCGCCACCGCACAGGTGTACGCGCAGGCCGCCGAGGCACGGGGTGCCTGGGACGCCCGCCTTGAGTCGCTGGTCGTGAACGCGGTGCTCAGCGGGGAGGCCGACGAGGGTGCGGTGAGCAGGGCCGCCGCCCTCGGCTGGAACTCCCCCGAGCATGTGTGCGTGGTCCTCGGCACCGCCCCGGACGGCGACAGCGAGCTGACCGTGGAGGCGATCCGACGGGCTGCCCGGCACGCCAAGTTGCAGGTGCTCACCGGTGTGCTCGGCGACCGGCTCGTGGTCATCGCCGGAGGCAGCAACAATCCGTTGCAGGTGGCGAAGTCGCTGATCGGGCCGTATGCCGCGGGACCCGTCGTCGCGGGGCCGGTCGTGCCCGACCTGCTGGCCGCGACCCGGTCCGCGCAGGCGGCGGCCGCGGGGCTCAAGGCCTGTTCCGCCTGGCAGGACGCGCCCCGGCCCGTGCTGGCGGACGATCTCCTTCCGGAGCGGGCCATCGCGGGAGACCCGAACGCCCGTGAGCAGTTGGTGGAGGAGATCTACAGACCGCTGGAGGAGGCCGGCTCCGCGCTGCTGGAGACGCTCAGCGTCTATCTCGAACAGGCCTCCAGTCTCGAAGGCGCGGCCCGGATGCTCTTCGTCCATCCCAACACCGTGCGCTACCGGCTTCGACGTGTGACTGACGTCACCGGTTGGTCTCCTTCAGATGTACGCTCTGCGTTCACACTGCGGATCGCGCTGATCCTGGGGCGTCTGGTGAATGGAGATCCTCAGCTCTAGGGTTTTGTCGGGGGGCTACAAAAGCCCCTCGTGTTCTTCGTCCCTGTCCCCACGGGCGGCGTCGGCCGTCCCCAAGAGAGAGTGTGAGAGTGCTCGTACTCGTCGCTCCCGGCCAAGGCGCCCAGGCGCCCGGCTTCCTGACCCCCTGGCTCGAACTCCCCGGTGCCGCCGACCGCCTCGCCGCGTGGTCGGACGCCATCGGGCTCGACCTCGTCCACTACGGGACGAACGCCGACGCGGACGAGATCCGGGACACCTCGGTGGCCCAGCCGCTGCTGGTCGCGGCCGGACTGCTGTCCGCCGCGGCACTCGGTGACATGACGCCCGGCGCGGTCGCGGGCCACAGCGTCGGCGAGATCACCGCCGCCGCCTTCGCCGGTGTCCTCGACGTTTCCGAAGCCCTGGCCCTCGTACGCAAGCGGGGTCTGGCCATGGCCGAGGCCGCCGCGATCACCGAGACGGGTATGTCCGCGCTGCTCGGCGGCGACCCCGAGACGACCGTTCCGCATCTGGAGAAGCTGGGCCTGACCCCGGCGAACGTGAACGGTGCGGGCCAGATCGTGGCCGCCGGCACCCTGGAGCAGCTGGCCGCGCTGGAGGCGGACAAGCCCGAGGGTGTCCGCCGGGTCGTGGCCCTCAAGGTCGCCGGCGCCTTCCACACGCACCACATGGCCCCCGCGGTCGACGCGCTCGCCGAGGCCGCCGCCGGACTCTCCCCCGGGGACCCGAAGTTCACGTACGTGTCGAACAAGGACGGGAAGGCCGTCGCCACCGGCGCCGACGTGCTCGCCCGGCTGGTCGGCCAAGTCGCCAACCCGGTCCGCTGGGACCTGTGCATGGAGACCTTCAAGGAGCTGGGCGTGACCGCGCTCGTCGAGGTGTGCCCGGGCGGCACGCTCACCGGTCTCGCCAAGCGCGCGCTGCCGGGTGTGAAGACCCTGGCGCTCAAGACCCCCGACGATCTCGACGCCGCTCGCGAGCTCATCGCAGAGCACGCCTGACAAGGAGCCCGGAGCATGGCGAAGCTGAAGCCCAGCAAGGGTGCCCCGTACGCGCGCATCCTCGGTGTCGGCGGTTACCGCCCGACCCGGGTCGTGCCGAACGAGGTGATCCTCGAGACGATCGACTCGTCCGACGAGTGGATCCGCTCCCGCTCCGGTATCGAGACCCGGCACTGGGCGAGCGACGAGGAGACGGTCGCCGCGATGTCGATCGAGGCCTCCGGCAAGGCGATCGCCGACGCCGGGATCTCGGCCGAGCAGATCGGCGGTGTGATCGTCTCCACCGTCTCGCACTTCAAGCAGACACCTGCCGTCGCCACCGAGATCGCCGACAAGCTCGGCACGGACAAGGCCGCCGCCTTCGACATCTCGGCGGGCTGCGCGGGCTTCGGCTACGGGCTCACCCTCGCGAAGGGCATGATCGTCGAGGGATCGGCGGAGTACGTACTCGTCATCGGCGTCGAGCGGCTGTCCGACCTGACCGACCTGGAGGACCGGGCGACGGCCTTCCTGTTCGGCGACGGCGCCGGCGCGGTCGTCGTGGGCCCGTCCGAGGAGCCGGGCATCGGCCCTACCGTCTGGGGCTCCGAGGGCGACAAGTCCGAGACGATCAAGCAGACCGTGCCGTGGACGGACTACCGCACCGGCCAGGTCGCCAAGTTCCCCGCGATCACGCAGGAGGGCCAAGCGGTGTTCCGCTGGGCCGTGTTCGAGATGGCGAAGGTCGCGCAGCAGGCGCTGGACGCGGCCGGGATCAGCCCGGACGACCTGGACGTCTTCATCCCGCACCAGGCCAACGAGCGGATCATCGACTCGATGGTGAAGACACTCAAGCTGCCGGAGCACGTCACGGTCGCCCGCGATGTGCGCACCACCGGCAACACCTCGGCCGCCTCGATCCCGCTCGCGATGGAGCGGCTCCTGGCGACCGGCGAGGCGAAGAGCGGCGACACCGCGCTCGTCATCGGCTTCGGGGCGGGTCTCGTGTACGCAGCGACGGTCGTTACCCTCCCCTAGGCAACCGTTCCGGATCATGCGGTCCGGAACGGAAACCGCAACACCTGCCGCCGACGCGGCGGACGCCCAACACTCTGGATATCTACGAAGGAGCGCCCTCATGGCCGCCACTCAGGAAGAGATCGTCGCCGGTCTCGCCGACATCGTGAACGAGATCGCCGGCATCCCGGTCGAGGACGTCCAGCTGGACAAGTCCTTCACCGACGACCTGGATGTCGACTCCCTGTCCATGGTCGAGGTCGTCGTCGCCGCCGAAGAGCGCTTCGACGTCAAGATCCCGGACGACGACGTCAAGAACCTCAAGACGGTCGGCGACGCGACCGACTACATCCTCAAGCACCAGGCCTGATCCACCGGATCGGGCCCCGGCCCGGTCCCCGGATCAGTCCGTTCTGCCCCGCCACCCGGCGGTGGCGCCGTTGTCCCCGCCCCGGCGGGGTTGTCCTCCTCGTAACTGTTGGAGAAAGTTTCCGTGAGCTCGACCAATCGCACCGTGGTCGTCACCGGTATCGGCGCAACCACACCGCTGGGTGGCGACGCGACTTCCACCTGGGAGGGGCTGGTCGCCGGACGTTCCGGTGTCGGTCTCCTGGAGCAGGAGTGGGCCGCCGACCAGGCGGTACGTATCGCCGCGCAGATCGCTGTGGAACCGACCGAGGTCATTCCGCGCCCGCAGGCCCGCCGACTGGACCGCTCCGCGCAGTTCGCGCTGATCGCGGCCAAGGAGGCGTGGGCCGACGCCGGTTACACCGAGACGTCCGCCGACGACGGCACCGTCGACGCCGACCGGGTCGGCGCGGTCATCGCCTCCGGCATCGGTGGTGTGACGACCCTCCTCGACCAGTACGACGTGCTGAAGGAGAAGGGCGTACGCCGTGTCTCCCCGCACACCGTGCCCATGCTGATGCCCAACGGCCCGTCCGCCAACGTCGGTCTGTACGTCGGCGCGCGCGCCGGTGTGCACACCCCGGTCTCCGCCTGCGCGTCGGGCGCCGAGGCCATCGGCTACGCCATCGAGATGATCCGCACCGGCCGCGCCGACGTCGTGATCGCCGGTGGCACCGAGGCCGCGATCCATCCGCTGCCGATCGCCGCGTTCGGCAACATGATGGCGATGTCCAAGAACAACGAGAACCCGCAGGGCGCGTCGCGTCCCTACGACACCGGGCGTGACGGCTTCGTGCTCGGTGAGGGCGCGGGTGTGGTGGTGCTGGAGTCCGCCGAGCACGCGGCAGCGCGTGGCGCCCGTGTCTACGCGGAAGCGGTCGGCCAGGGCGTCTCCGCCGACGGTCACGACATCGTCCAGCCCGAGCCGGAGGGTCGGGGCATCGCCCACGCCCTGCAGAACCTGCTGGACCGGACCGACCTCGACCCCGCCGAGATCGTGCACGTCAACGCGCACGGGACGTCGACGCCGGCCGGTGACATCGCCGAGTTGAAGGCGCTGCGCAAGGTGTTCGGTGACGACACCGACCACTTCGCCGTGTCCGCGACGAAGTCCATGACGGGGCATCTGCTGGGCGGTGCCGGTGGTGTGGAGACCGTGGCGACGGTGCTCGCGCTGTACCACCGGGTGGCTCCGCCGACGATCAACGTGGACGACCTCGACCCCGAGGCCGAGGCCAACGCCGACATCGTGCGGGGCGAGGCTCGCAAGCTTCCCGTTGAGGGCCGTATCGCCGCGCTGAACGACTCGTTCGGGTTCGGCGGGCACAACGTGGTTCTGGCGTTCCGGACGGTCTGATCTCCCGTCGTACGAACATCTCCCGTCCTACGAACGTGAAGGGCTCCCACCGGTCGGTGGGAGCCCTTCGTTCGTGTCGGGACTTGTCGCTTACACGACCTGGTGCAGCCAGCGGACCGGGGCGCCCTCTCCCGCGTATCTGAAGGGCTCCAACTCGTCGTCCCACGGCTTGCCCAGGAGCTTGGCGATCTCTGCCTCCAGGTCCGTCTCTCCGCTGCGGGAGCGCGTGAGCGCCGCGCGGAGGCGGTCCTCGGGGATGAGGATGTCGCCGTGGATGCCGGTGACGGCGTGGAAGATGCCCAGGTCGGGGGTGCAGCTGTAGCGCTCGCCCTCGGCGGTGGGGCAGGGCTCGGCGGTGACCTCGAAGCGGAGGAGGTGCCAGCCGCGCAGCGCCGAGGCGAGCTTGGAGGCGGTGCCGGCCTGGCCCTGCCAGGAGAACTCCGAGCGCCAGGTGCCCGGCGCGGCCGGCTGCCGGATCCAGTCGAGGTTCACCCGGGTCCCCAGAACCCCCGCGACGGCCCACTCGACGTGCGGGCACAGCGCGCGCGGCGCGGAGTGCACGTACAGAACTCCACGTGTCGTCACCGGGGCCTCCACAGAGCGGTGCTTCTTGTAACTTGACGGAACGGCAGTGGCGGAGCGGGCCACGTGGCGAGGCTACCGTGCGGCGAAGCAAGGAGTGTGACGTACCGTCGGAGCCAACGCCAGGAAGAACTCGGGTTTCACCCGAGGGGACGCCTGTACGTATGAGAACAGTTGCACCTTCCGTCCCGTCAAACCCAATCTTCATCCGTAGCCGGGCCCCGCGTCGGGAACTCTCGTGCGTTGTCATGAGTGGGGGTTGCACGTGTATGGAGAGAGAAGGGGACCAGGGATGCGGAAGCGACGCCACCGTTCGCACCGTTCGAGGGCGGGGGTCGGTGCCGTCGTGGCGGCGTTCCTGCTGGGTACGGCCGCGTGCGACGCCAGCGGTGGCGACTCCCCAGGTCCCCGGGCCACCGAGGCGAAGGCCCGGCCCTCCGCGTTGCCCACCCCCACCTGGGACAGCACCCCCGAGTCACTGGTCGCCGTCGGGGACTCCATCACCCGTGGCTTCGACGCGTGCGAGGTGCTCTCCGACTGCCCCGAGGTGTCATGGGCCACCGGCAGTGACGCGTCGGTCGACAGTCTCGCCGTACGACTGCTGGGCAAGACCGGGGCTGCCCAGCGGAGCTGGAACTACGCGGTCACCGGGGCCCGGATGGCCGACCTGCCGAGCCAGGTGGCGCGGGCCGTGACCCGCGAGCCCGAACTCGTCGCGGTGATGATCGGCGCGAACGACGCCTGCCGGGCCACCACCGGCGACATGACCCCGGTCACCGACTTCCGCGCCGACTTCGAGGACGCGATGGCCACGTTGCGCAAGAGCCTGCCGAAGGCACAGGTGTTCGTGGCGAGCGTGCCCGATCTGAAGCGGCTGTGGAGCGAAGGGCGGACGAATCCGCTCGGCAAGCAGGTCTGGAAGCTGGGCATCTGTCCGTCGATGCTGGCCGATCCGGATGTGATGACCTCGGCCGCGACCGAGCGGCGCGACGCCGTTCAGGAACGCGTGGTGGCGTACAACGACGTCCTGCGCGATGTCTGCGCCGAGGACCGCTACTGCCGCTACGACGGGGATGCCGTCTTCGACTACCGGTTCGGGCAGGCGCAGCTCAGCCAGTGGGACTGGTTCCATCCGAGCGTGAACGGACAGGCGCGGCTGGCGGAGATCGCGTATCGGGTGGTGAGCGGGAAGGGCACGTGACCGGGGTTCCGGGGGTGACCTAGAGTTTCGCTCATGAACGAACTTTTCGGCACACTTTCCGACGGCACGCCTGTTCATCGCTGGACGCTGGAGCGGGGCGGCACGCGGGTGCGCGTCCTGACGTACGGCGGGATCGTGCAGTCGGTCGAGGTCCCGGACCGCGAGGGCCGAGCCGTTGATGTGGTGCTGGGGTTCGCCGACCTCGACGGGTACCTGCGGAATCAGGGGCCGTTCTTCGGGGCGCTGATCGGGCGGTACGCCAATCGGATCGCCCGGGGGCGCTTCACGTTGGACGGCCGGACGTACGAACTGGAGTGCAACAATCCGCCCAACTCCCTGCATGGTGGTGCGCTCGGGTTCGACAAGCGGGTGTGGGACGCCGAAGCCGTCGAGGGTGGGGTGCGGTTGTTCCGCGTCAGTCCGGATGGGGAGGAGGGGTTCCCCGGGCGGCTCGAGGTGTCCGCCACGTACACGCTCGACGAGGACGGTCGTGCGCTGCGGGTCTCGTACGAGGCGGTCACCGATGCGCCGACTGTCGTGAACCTCACCAACCACTCGTACTGGAATCTCGCGGGGGCCTCGGCCGGGAGTGCGGGTGGGCATGAGCTGCGGATCGATGCGGCGCGGGTGACGCCGGTGAACGGGGATCTGATTCCGACGGGTGAACTGGCCGAGGTCGAGGGGACGCGGTTCGACTTTCGCGTGGCACGGAAGGTGGGGGCCGGGTACGACCACAACTTCGTGCTCGACAAGGGGGTTACGGGGGGTGCCGAGGTGGTGGCGGAGTTGTTCGAGCCGGGATCAGGGCGGGTGTTGACCGTGGCTACGACGGAGCCGGGGATGCAGGTCTATACGGCGGATCATCTGGAGGGGGCGTTCGGGCCCGGGGATGGGATCGCCTTGGAGACGCAGCACTTTCCTGATTCGCCCAACCGGCCGCAGTTTCCGAGTACGGAGTTGCGGCCGGGCGGCGTGTATCGGTCGGAGACTGTTTATGGGTTCGGGGTTCGTTAGCCGCAGTTCCCTTACGCTTCGACAGTTGCCCTTACCCGGCGGTCTGCGATTGAGCGGGCGGCCGCTACCTCGTACGAACCCTTCACGTAGGTCCAGGCGTTGGCGCTCTCGTCCCAGGTTTCGAAGGCTCGGCGTGGGAGTTCGATAACTGCCTCCGCCGTCTCGCCCGGAGCCGCCTCGACCGTGGCGAAGCCGGCCAGCCAGCGGGTCGGGCGGGTCGCGTCCGGGGTGGTCGGGGCCAGGTAGAGCTGTACGGTCTCTCGGCCTGTGCGGGTGCCCGTGTTGCGGACCCGGACCCTCACTGTCGTCGTGTCCGTGATCTCGATCGTCTCGTATGTCCAGTCGGTGTAGCCGAGGCCGTGGCCGAAGGGGTACGACGGGGTCCTGCCCTCCTTCTGCCAGGCTCGGTAGCCGATGAAGACGTCCTCGGTGTACGGGAGTTCGCCGTTCGACGGGAGGACTCGGGTGACCGGGGCCTCGGTCAGGGTGCCCCAGGTGGTGGGCAGGCGGCCGCCCGGTTCGTGGGTGCCCGTGAGGACGTCCGCCAGGGCGGCGCCGCCCTCCTGGCCGGGGAACCAGCTCAGCAGGACGGCGGCGACGTCCTCGCGCCACGGCAGCTCCACCGGGGAGCCGGAGTTGACGACCACGACGGTGTGGGGGTTGGCGGCGGCGACGGCACGGACGAGGTCGTCCTGGCGGCCGGGGAGCGTCAGGTCCTCGCGGTCGAAGCCCTCGGACTCGACGCGCTCCGTGGTCGCGACCACGACCACGGCCGTGTCCGCGTCGCGTGCCGCTTCGACGGCCTCGGCGATCAGGTCGTCGGGGTCGCGCTGCGGGTCCTGGTGGGCGAGGGCGAAGATGATCGCCTGCATCGGGATGTCTTCGGTGTGTTCCACGACGTAGGTGAGGGAGACCTCGACCGGTTCGCCGGCGGTCAGTTCGACCTGGGCCCGGGGCGTGGGCTCGCCGAAGAAGGTGATGAAGTGGTCGTCCTTCGGGGGGCTCTGGACATCGTCGAAGTACGTCGTGCCGCCGATGGTGAGCTTGAAGGTGCCGATGCCCTGGATGCCGAAGGTGTGCGGGCCGCTCTCGCGCGGGGTGAAGGCGCCGGTCAACTCCACGGTGTGCAGCCGCTCGTGGGTGACGCCTTCCGGCAGGCCCGAGGGCCCCATCCACTTGAGCTGGCCGCCCGGCGCGGAGTCCGAGCCGATGACGTCGCCGTCGGCGTCCCGGCACACGGCGCGCAGTTCGAAGCGCGCGTCGAAGACGGAGAGTTCGGTGTTCGGGTCGGCACCGACGGCGTAGGTCAGGGCGCCCTCGGGGAGGGCGGCGGTGAGGCCGTCGAGCGGGGAGACGATCCGGGCGGGGAAGACGGTGGCGGAGCCGCCGCCTAGGACACGGGCATCGCGGGCGGCGGCGCCGATGAGCGCGACGGTGCCGTTCGGCCGCAGCGGGAGGGCGCCCTGGTTGCGGACCAGGACGAAGGAGCGGCGGGCGATCTCGCGGGCCAGCGCGCTGCCGTCGACGGTCTCGGGGAGGTCGGTGACGACGGGCTCGGCGCCGTCGAGGATGCCGACGCGGGCGGCGAGCCGCAGGACGTTGCGCACGGCGTCGTCGACCTTGGCCTCGGCCACCTTGCCGTCCCGTACCGCCTGCGCGAGGGGCTCGCCGTACACGGTCCGCGGACCCGGCATGGCGACGTCGAGGCCGCCCTCGATGGCGCCGGTGGTGGAGCGGGCGGCCAGCCAGTCGGAGACGTTGAAGCCGTCGAAGCCCCACTCGCCGCGCAGGACTTCGTTCACGAGGTAGCGGTGCTCGGTCATGGTCTTGCCGTTGACCGTGTTGTAGGCCGTCATGATGCCCCAGGGGTGGGCGTTCGCGACGATCGCCTCGAAGGGGGCCAGGTACAGCTCGCGCAGGGCGCGCTCGGAGACGAGGTTGTCCACCGTGAAGCGGTCGGTCTCGGCGTCGTTGGCGACGAAGTGCTTGACCGTGGTGCCCACTCCGCCGGACTGCACGCCGGTCACATAGCCCGAGCCGATCTCGCCGGTCAGATACGGGTCCTCGCTGTACGCCTCGAAGTGGCGGCCGCCGAGTGGGGAGCGGTGCAGGTTGACGGTGGGGGCGAGGAGGACGTGGACGCCCTTGCGGCGGGCCTCCTGGGCCAGCAACACCCCTGCTCGGCGGGCGAGTTCGGGGTCCCAGGTGGCGGCGAGAGCGGTCGGGGAGGGCAGCGCGACGGACGGGTCGTCCGCCGTCCAGCGCACTCCTCGTACGCCGATCGGGCCGTCCGACATGACGAGGGACCGCAGGCCGATCTCGGGCAGGGCGGGCAGGGTCCACATGTCCTGGCCGGACAGCAGTCGGGCCTTGGCGTCGAGGTCGAGCTTGGCCAGGGCCGCCTCGACGACCGCCTCGCGCGCCTCGTCCCGCCGGGCCGTTTCCGTTGTCGCCACCGTCTCCGCCACCGTCTTCGCCACTGCGGCACCTCCTCGTTGAAAGCCTGGGCGTCTCCATCTTGCACGTGTCACCAGTAGATGAGTACGGCGCGCGGAGATCGTGCGGGCCGCGCTGGCGGTGATCGCCGAGCGTGGGTACCGCGCGGCGAGCCTGGCCGCGGTCGCGGAGCGGGTGGGGCTCACGCAGCAGGGGTTGACATGCCGGGGGCGTTTCGGGACTTCTTGACGTTGCTCGGGGGGGTGGGGGCGAAGGCGGGGACGTGGGCCGGGGTTGACCGGTTGCCCGGCGGTCGGTGCTGGGCGGGGGTTGGTTTCGCTCACCGGCGCATACCGGGTGCCGCTGCGCCCACCCTCCCCCACTCTCGGCTCCGCTCGAACGGGAGGTACCCCCATCGCCCCAGCGGCACGATTGCCCGCAGCTACGGCACGCTGACTCCAGAGTGCCGCATACTTGCCGTCGTCCGGCGACACCCCCACAGCGACGGAAGGCCCGAACTCCCTTGATGTCCCTACGCGTTCAGCTCGCCATACCCGTAGTACTCGGACTGACGACCACCTTGATGGCCGGCCTCGCGGCTCCCCCGGCCGCCGCCGCTTCGGCCACTTCTGCCACTTCTGCCACTACCTTCACCGTCGAGGAGCAGCGGCTCGACCGGGCCGCGCCTCAGGAGATCCTCCGGCGCTCCGGATTCGACACCGTGGCACCGGAGTTGGCGCGGGCACTGGCCGGGGCGCGGTCGTACGCGCAGGCCGAGCGGATCGTCGTACGGCAGGGTGCGCGGTTGTGGACGCGGGCGGTGGACCGGGCGCAGGGGCGCGGGCCGGTGGGCGGAGATTTGAGTCGGGATGACGATCGGCCGTTGTACTGGGCCCGGTTGGGGATGACGCGGGAAGTGCGGGGGTTGGAGCCGGAGTTCGGGCTGTCGGACCGGCAGAGGGCTGAGCTGCTCGGCGCGTTGGAGCGTGCGTCGCGTGGGCAGGACGACATCCGGTATCCGCGTTCCGCCGGGGGCAAGGGGGGCAAGGGGCTGAAGCGGGTGCTTGTCACCGGGTTCGATCCGTTCACGCTGGACCGGGACGTCCGGATCTCCAATCCCTCGGGGGCTACCGCTCTCGCCCTCGACGGGACCGTGATCCAGACCGCCGACGGTCCGGCGCGTATCGAGACGGCCGTCTTCCCCGTCCGCTGGCAGGACTTCACGGACGGGACCGTCGAACGCGCCCTCCGGCGGCAGCTGCCCCACGTGGACCTCTTCGCGACCGTCAGCCAGGGCCGCGTCGGCCGCTTCGACATCGAGCGCACCAACGGGGCCTGGCGCGGCGGCTTCGCCGACAACGACAACGTCGGACGGACCGAGACCATCCCGGTCACCGACCCCGCCTCGCAGCCGCAGTGGACGTCGACGACCTTGCCGTACGAGGCGATCGTCGGCGCGAACACGGGGCGCTTCCCGGTGTACGACAACACGAGCGTGACCGAGATCCCGGCGGGCGGTACCGCGGCGGTCGTACGGCCGGAGGGGCCGACCGCGGGGTCGACCGCCCGGGCCGGGGGCGGCGGGGACTACCTGTCCAACGAGATCGCCTACCGGGCGACGCTGCTGCGCGACCGGCTGGGGTTGCACGACACGCTGCCGGGCGGGCATGTGCACACGCCCGTGCTGCAGTTCGGGACCGGCAACACGGATCCGGCGACCGGGGCGGTGACGGATCCGGAGTTCGTACGGAACCGGCTGGACATCATCGCGCAGGTACGGGCGATCGTGACGGTGGCGCTCGACGCCGGTGCTACGGGGTCTGCGACTTGACGAACATGGGGTTGGCCGGGCCCTGAGCCGGGGTCCCGTCCTCGTCGTTCGTCTCCTCGCCCAGCAGGTCGCGGACCATGAGGGTGGCGCCCGCGACCGCGCCGGGCATGAGGAAGACCGCGACGAAGGGGACGAGGAAGGCGAGGCCCAGCGGGGTGCCGAAGCCCCAGATCAGTGTCTTGCGGGAGCGCAGGAGGGCGAGGCGGTCGCGGAGCTCGACGCGGCGCCGCTGGAGGGCGACCGCCGTCAGCTCCTCGGTCAGGAAGAAGCCGGTGAAGACGAAGCCGATCACCGGGACGACCGTCTGGCCGATGAACGGCACGAAACCGAGGGCGAAGAGCAGCACACCCCACAGGGCCGCCCGTATGACGACACGGAGGCTGTCCCGGGCCGAGATCCACAGCTCCCGCCAGAGCGGCAGGCCGGACTCCGGGGCCGTGCCGTCGGGTGAGACGTCGCGGTCGACCTTCTCGGAGAGGTTCTCGTAGAAGGGCTGGCCGATGAGGAGGGTCACGGCCGTGAAGGTGATGACCGCGAGGAGGAGGGCGAGGGCGAACAGTACGGCGGTGAGGAAGCCGCGGAAGAGGCCGAGCCAGGGGCTCGACCAGCCGTCCGCGAAGGGGGTGGCCCACATGACGAAGTCCGGTCCCCACACGGCCAGTGCGACCAGGGCGCCCAGGTAGAGGACCATCGTGATCAGGCCCGGGATCAGGCCGAAGCCGTACTGCTTGCCGTGCTGGGCCACCCAGCGTTGTCCTCGCAGGAGGTACTTGAAGCCCGCCCCTAGTTCGCGCATGGGTCGACTTTATCGAGGGGGACCGACAACGGCACCGACGGGGCTTGCGAAGGCGCCGTCGGCGGTGAAGGCGAGTTCGGCGAAACGTTCGCCGATGTGGCGGTGGGTCTCGGCGTCGGGGTGGAGGTCGTCGGGGAGAGGGAGGGCGGTGGCGTCGGGCTCGCCGTAGAGGGCGCGGCCGTCGAGGTAGTGGAGGTGGGGGTCGTCGGTGGCGCGCCCGGCCACGATGCGGCTGAGTTCGTCCCGGATGATCCGGAGGGTGAGCTTTCCGGTCGTGCTCTCCGCCGGGTCGCCCAGCGCGCGGAAGCGCAGGCGGCCTTCGGCGATGTCGGTGAAGTCCGGGGCGCAGGGGCCGGGGGTGTCCTCGTGGATGGGGCACAGGAGGGGCGAGACGACCAGGAGCGGTGTGGTGGGGTGGCCGTCGCGGAGGGTGTCGAGGAAGCCGTGGACGGCGGGGGTGAAGGCACGTAGGCGCATGACGTCGTGGTTGACGACGTTGATTCCGATCTTGACGCTGATCAGGTCGGCGGGGGTGTCCCGCATGGCGCGGGCGGTGAAGGGGTCGAGCAGGGCGCTGCCGCTGAAGCCGAGGTTGATCAGTTCGACGCCGCCGAGGGAGGCGGCGAGGGCGGGCCATGTGGTCGTGGGGCCGGCGGCGTCGGAGCCGTGGCTGATCGAACTGCCGTGATGCAGCCACACCCTGCGGTCCGGGTCGGGTTCGGCGGGCTCCACGGGCGCGTCGGTGCGCAGGGCGACGAGTTCGGTGGTCTCGTTGTGCGGCAACCAGATCTCGACGGTCTTGAGGGCATCGGGCAGGTCCGCGAAGCGGAGGGTGCCGGGTGTGCCCGGTCGGCTCTCGACGGTGCCGGTGGTCATGTCGATGGTCACGGTGTTGCCGCCCGGCACGCTCGCCCGGCCTGCCGGGCGGCCGTCGACCAGGAGTTCGTACAGGCCGTCGGGGCGGGGTGGGGCGCCGACGTAGGCGCGTTTGGTGGGGAGGGTGTCGAGTTCGACGGCGGTGGCCCGGGTGCGGAATACCAGTCGTACGCCGGAGGGCTGGGCCTCGGCCATGGCCAGTTGCGGGTCGGTGCACTGGGCGCGGGCCCGGGCCGGCAGCCGGTGCGGGAGGACGCCGTGCTCGGTGCGCTCGATGTCGAGGGCACCGCGCAGGAGGTCGGCGGTGAGGGGTGTGGTGATCCAGTGATGTGTGTTGTCCATGACCTCAACCTGTTGCTCAACGGGGTTGACCGGCGGGCCAGTTGCGCAGCAGGGCGTCGAGAGCGTCGAGGATCCGCTCCCAGCTCTCCTGCGAGTCGGGGGCGCTGTGGCTGAAGCCGCCCGCCGACTCCAGGCTCACGTAGCCGTGGAAGACGCTGCCCAGCAGCCGGACCGCGTGCGTCTGGTCGGGTTCGGTGAGGTCGTAGCCGCGCAGGATCGCCCGTGTCATCTGGGAGTGTCTGCCGCCGGCGCTCGCGGCCGCCGACTCCGGATCGAGCTTCAGCCCGGCCGCGGCATAGCGGCCGGGGTGTTCGCGGGCGTAGTCGCGGTAGACGTTCCCCAGGGCGGCGAGGGCGTCCTTGCCGGCCCGTCCGGCGAGCGCGGTGGCGCCCCGGTCGGCGAGTTCCTCCAGGGCCAGCAGGGCGATACGGGTCCTGAGGTCCTGGGAGTTCTTCACATGGGAGTACAGACTCGCGACCTTGACGTCGAACCGCCGGGCCAGCGCCGACACGGTCACCTCGTCGAACCCGACCTCGTCGGCGAGCTCGGCGCCCGCCTGTGCGAGGCGTTCCGGGGTGAGCCCTACGCGTGCCATGACCATCCTTTCGCTCGCCGATGTCGATTATCGCATTTACCTACAGCCTTTAGGCAACTGCCACTCACCTTTAGGCCGGGAGATCGAGTCGGCGAAGCACGTCCACGGGATACGGCGTCTCCCTGCTCTCGTCTCTGAAACGGTGGAAGAAATCCGCCATCACCGTGGCGAGCGGGGCGTGGCGGGTGATGATCGCCTCGGCGGTCTCGGGGATGCCGGTGGGGCGCTCGCCCCGGGCGTACGCGCGTATCCGGGACTCGCGTTCCTCGCGCTTGTCCGGTCCGCAGTCGTACAGGTCGGCGACCAGCCAGTTCACCAGGTGGTTGAGGGCGTAGCAGCGGTCGTAGGAGCGGTGGCGGTCGAAGAAGGCCTTCTCCTGCGGGGACAGGTCGAAGCGGGAGGAGAAGGAGAGGCCGTAGTCGGTGAAGTAGAGGCGGTGGCCGTCGGTCAGGATGTTCTGGAAGTGGGCGTCGAAGTGCAGCAGGCCCCGGCTGTTCATGAACGAGAGTCCGGCCGCCAGCTCGCTCTCCACCATGGCGGAGGCCCGGTCGGCGGCCTCGGCACCGGCGGCCGTGCGTTCGCCCAGCCACTGGTGGAGGTTGCGCGGGATGTACTCCAGGAACAGCGCGACGCTCGCGGAGGACTTCTGGAGGGCCTCGATGCGGTCGCGTACGTGGGGGCCGCCGCCCCAGAAGGCGACGACGCGTTCGATGTCGGCCAGTTCCTCGGGAAGGGGCGTGGAGTCCGGCACCACCCGCCAGTGGTACATGAGGGGGAAGCCGTCGTACGCCCCCGAGAGCGCCCAGTTCGTCGTCATCGTGTGGACGGCGAGCTCCCGCCATACGCCGAAGCCGGGGCCGCCGATGCCGTAGTGGCAGTAGAGGGGGAGGTCGAAGAGGTTCGCCGTGGAGTGGACGTGTTCCGGGCGGCGCTCCGGGTCGGTGAGGGGCACGCGTTTGACGAAGACCGGGCTTCCGGCGACCTCCAGCAACGCCGACTTGCCGCCGATACCGGTGCCGAGCGGGGCGGCCGTGTCGAGGAGTTCGGCCAGGGCGTGGTCGCTGTGCAGAGCGAGGGCGGTGGAGACGGCGCCGTGGGCGGTCAGACGCGCACCGCGTGACATGTCGGAAGAGTTCACCGCTGATGCGTAGCACCTGAAGGCGGCTCACGGGACGTAATCAGCGTCGGGATCGGGGCCGTTCGAGGCGCTCGTGACGGTGGGGCCCTCTTGTTGCCCGGGAGTCGAACAGGTAGACAGCAGCACATCGTGATCGTCACCCGCACCGGCACGTCCAAGGAACCCCACTCCAGGAGGTAGCGTGCGTCCGCCGAGACCCGGCCCGAGATCCGCACTGTCCAGCGTTGCCGCCGTCGCTGTCACCGCAGGATCGCTCCTGATCGCCCCGCACCCCGCGGGTGCCGATCCGAAACCCCCCGTCCGCGAGGGCTCCGCACTGCCGCAGGGCGCCGCCAAGGCCCCGGCGAGCGCGGCCCGACGAGCCCTCAGCGCACCGGTCGCCGACCTCTCCGACACGGCCGATTCCAGCCGCGGTTACCCGCGCGAACAGATCCTCTCTCCCGACCCGGAGAACCCCGCCGACAAGTCCCTCAAGCTCGGCCTCACCCCGTACCACGCCATAGCCCCGAAGCTGAACGCCCTCCAGGCGCTCGGCGACCGGGTGAGCGTCGAGATCGCCGGGCGCTCGGCGGGCGGGCACCGCCTCTACCTCGTCACCGTGACCGCCCCGGAGACCGCACGGCAGACCCGCGACCAGGCCCGTATGCGCGAACTCATCGAATCCGCCCCGCAGTCGGCGGCCAAGGACCCGGCGGTCAAGCGGAAGTACAAGACACCCGTCTTCTTCAACAACAACATCCACGGCAACGAGTGGGAGGGCACGGACGCGGCCCTGAAGCTCGTCGAGCGGCTCGCCACCGCCGACGACACAAGGACGAAGGACCTCCTCGCCCGCAACCGCCTGTACTTCAACATCACCGCCAACCCGGACGGCCGTATCGCGGGCACGCGGACGAACGCAGGCGGCTTCGACATGAATCGGGACTTCGTGACCGCCTCGCAGCCCGAGGTGCGCGCGATGCGGCAGATCCAGATCGACAAGCAGCCTGCCGTCATGCTCGACCTGCACGGGTACGTCAACGGCACCCTCATCGAACCGACCACTCCCCCGCACGGCGAGAACTACGAGTACGACCTCTTCCTCAAGAACACCTACGCCAACGCCCTCGGCATGGAGTCCGCCGTCAACGGCCTCGGCTACACGCCCGAGAAGGACGGCGTCGACCCGGTCCAGATCCCCTTCCGCGACTCGGCGGAGGGCTGGGACGACTGGCCGCCGATCTTCACCCCGCAGTACGCGGCATTCCACGGCACGGTCGCCGCGCACACCGTGGAGATCCCTCTCCAGGTGAACAACACGGCGTACGAGTCACTGCCGGTGAGCGAACTGCGCCGCCGGTCCGCTATCAATGTCGACGTGGCGGGTGCGGCCATGGAGGCCACCCTCGACTTCGTGCAGCGGAGGCGGACCTCGCTCATCGCCGACCAGATCGAGGTCTTCCGGCGCGGTGCCACGGGCGCCGCCCAGGTCCCGGTCTCCGAGGAGACCGTCCCCGGCGTGCCCGGCATCGGCCCCGAGGACGTCTACACGACCGAGTTCCCGCGCGCGTACGTCATCCCGGCGGGCACCGGCCAGCGGTCCGCCACGGCCGCCGCGCGCCTCGTCGACCACCTGCTCGCCAACGACGTACGAGTCACCCGCGCGACCCACGCCTTCCGGCTCGGCGGTCGGACGTACGCGAAGGGCTCGTACGTGGTCGACATGCGCCAGCCCAAGCGTGGTCTGGCCAACGTCCTGCTGGCCGACGGGCGGGACATCAGCGACAAGGTGTCGGTGATGTACGACATCTCCGGCTGGAGCCTTGGCCGGCTGTGGGGCGCGAGCGTGGTGGAGGTCGAGAGCGGCCGGCTGTCGGCCGTCCCCGCGCGCCCGGTGACGGCGGCGGCCCGCGTCGGTTACGTGGCCCCGCGCGGTAATCTGCGCCTCCGCCTCGACTCCCCGCAGGAGATCGCCGCCCTCAACTCCCTTCTCAAGGACGGGGTTTCGGTACGCCAGGCGGCCGACGGCAGCGCTCTCGTGCCGTCCTCGGCGCGGCGGAAGGCGGTGGCCCTGGCCAGGTCGTACGACGTGGCCTTCGACGCGACGAGGACCGTCAGAGGCACCCCCCTCCACCGCGTACGCGTGGCCGCCGCCGTCACGGCGGGCGAACTGTTCGCACTGCGGGAGATGAACTTCGACGTCGTCCCGGTGTCGACCGCGATCCTCAACGCGGGCTTCGACTGGTCGACGGCGGATGTGCTGTTCGTGTCGTCGGGCCTGTCGTACGGCGGCCTGAACGCGTCCGCGCGTACGGCCCTGACCGGCTTCCTCACCACCCACGGCCTGGTCGGCCGGGGCACGACCGGGGCATCGCTCGCCTCGGCCACCGGACAGCTGACGGCGACCGCGGTGCAAGGCAACGAGGACGCCAACGGCGTGGTCCGCGTGGTGAATTCGGATGGCGCCGTCACCGGCGAAGCGCCCGACCACGGCTTCGTCTACGCGCCCGTCTGGTTCACCGACCTCGGCCCCGACGTCACCGTCGAGCAGTCGTACGGCACCGGCAACCCGCTCGTCTCCGGCCACTGGCGGCCTCTGGACGACGGCACGGGCGGCCCGGCAGCGGCAGCGGGACAGGCATCCGTGGTCAGCGACCCGAACACGGTCCTCTTCGGCACGGAACCTCTCTTCCGCGACCACCCGAAGGGGGAATTCCCCCAGGTCGGGCGGGCATTGTTCACCATGGCACACACGAGCGGCTGAGGTCGAGGAGAGCGGATGACGCAGGAGATACACGGCACCGTCGCGGACGGTTTCGAGGCGGTGCGCGAGGAGTTCGCCGCGTTCGTGGCCACCGAACGGGCCGACTACGAGGGTCAGTTGACCGCGTACGCGCACGGGCGGCGGGTCGTCGACCTGTGGGCCGGTGAGGATGTCGGGCCGGACTCCCTCTACGGCGTGTTCTCCTCCACCAAAGGGGCCGCCCACCTCGTCGTCGCGCTCCTCGTCCAGGACGGTGTGCTGGAGCTGGACCGTGAAGTGGCGTTCTACTGGCCGGAGTTCGCGGCCGAGGGCAAGGGCGCGGTGACTCTGCGGGAGCTGCTCGCGCACCGGGCGGGGCTCCTGGGAACCGACGCCGGTTTCACCCTGGAGGAGCTGGCGGACGACCGCGTCATCGCCGAACGCCTCGCCACCCAGCGCCCGTTCTGGCGGCCGGGCAGCGCCTTCGGCTACCACGCCATCGTCATCGGCGCGCTCACCGGAGAGGTCGTACGACGGGCGACGGGCCGCACGCTGCAGGAGGTGTACGAGGAGCGGGTGCGTGCCCCGTACGGGCTCGACCTCTTCCTGGGGCTGCCGGCCGAGCACGAGCCCCGCTTCCGGACCGTCCTGCCGATGACGCCGACGCCCGCGCAGCAGGCCGAGCTGGACGCGGTGCCACAGGGCCCGCACACCCTGTCCTCCATCGCGTTCAACAACCAGGTGCCGGAACGAGGCGAGCTGACGGACTTCCCCAACGCCCGCATCGTGCGGGCGAGCGGGCAGTCGTCGGCGGGCGGTATCGGCTCCGCGCGCGGGCTCGCCGGGATGTACGCGGCGGCCATCAGCGAGGTGGACGGCCGGCCGCCACTCCTCAAGCCCGACACCATCGCCGAGATCGGCCAGATCCACTCCCACGGCCACGACCTCGTGACCCGCGCCCCCGGGGCGTTCGGCCTCGGCTTCCAGGCCACCGCCGAGACCCGCTACCCGTTCCTCGGCGCCGGCGCCTTCGGCCACAGCGGCGCCGGCGGATCCCAGGCCTTCGCCGACCCCCGCAGCGGCCTGGCGTACGGCTACACCCGCCGCCGCATGGCCTTCCCGGGCGGGGCGGCACCGGAGAACGAGGGGCTGGTGAGGGCGGTGCACACGGCGGCACTGGCGGTCTGAGGACCGTACACCTGGTCCTGCACATATGGCGGAGTCCGCACCCCACGTCCAGGGGTGCGGACTCCGCCGTGTGCAACGACCATGAGCCGGCGTCCGTCACGGGTCGGGCTCAGAGCTTGACGATCATCTTGCCGGTGTTGTCGCCGCGGAGGACGCCGAGGAAGGCCTCCAGGTTGTTCTCGATGCCCTCGACGACGGTCTCGCGGTACTTGAGGGCGCCGGAGGCGACCCACGGGCCGACTTCCCGGACGAACTCGGGCTGGAGGTCGTAGTGGTCGCCGACGAGGACGCCCTCGACGCGGAGCCGGTTCTGGAGGATCTTGACCATGTTGCGGGGGCCGGGGGTCGACTCGGTCGCGTTGTACTGGGAGATCATGCCGCAGATCACGGCCCGGCCGCGCAGGTTGAGCGCGCCTATCGCGGCCTCCAGGTGCTCGCCGCCCACGTTGTCGAAGTAGACGTCGATGCCGTCCGGGGCGGCCTCCTTGAGCTGCTCCCGGACCGGGCCGTTCTTGTAGTTGAAGGCGGCGTCGAAGCCGTACTCCTCGACGAGGAGCTTGACCTTGTCGTCGGACCCGGCGGAGCCGATGACCCGCGAGGCGCCCTTCTGCTTGGCGATCTGGCCGACCTGGCTGCCGACGGCCCCGGCCGCGCCGGAGACGAACACCGCGTCGCCCTCCTTGAAGGCGCCGACCCGCAGCAGGCCCGCGTAGGCGGTGAGACCGGTCATGCCGAGGACGCCGAGGTAGGTGGAGAGCGGCGCGGCGTCCGGGTCGACCTTGACGGCCTGCGCGGCGTCGAAGGTGGCGTACTCGCGCCAGCCGCCGATGTGCAGCACGTGGTCGCCGACGGCGATGCCCTCGGCCTCGGAGGCGACGACCTCGCCCACGGCACCGCCCTGCATGACCTTGCCCAGCTCGTAGGGCGCGACGTACGACTTGGCGTCGCTCATGCGGCCGCGCATGTACGGGTCCACGGACAGGTACTTGTTCCGCACCAGGACCTGGCCCTCTGCAGGCTGCCGGACCTCCGCCTCGACCAGGGCGAAGTCCTCGTCCTTGGGCCAGCCGACGGGGCGGCTGAGCAGGTGCCATTCGCGGTTGATCATGACGGAGCCTTTCCCAATTAGTTCAGTACCTGAAACAACCATGCTCCTGAATATTTCATGTTGTCAAATAAAGGGGTACGCTGGAGTCCATGGCCACACAGAAGACGACCACCCGCATCGATCCGCTGACCCTGGAGGTCATCGAACTCATCGGCACGGTCGTGGCCCGCTACCACGAGGAGTACGAGGACGCCGCCGCCGGCCACGCCCTCACCGGCGCCCAGGCCCGCCTCCTCGGCCTCCTCTCCCTGGAACCCCTCCCCATGCGCCGCCTCGCCCAGAAACTCCGCTGCGAGCCGTCGAACGTGACGGGCATCGTGGACCGCCTGGAGAGCCGGGGCCTGGTCGAACGCCGCCCGGACCCCAAGGACCGCCGCGTGAAACTGGCCGCCGCGACGGCGGAGGGACGCCGCGTGGCCCGCAGCCTCCGCGAGTCCCTCGACTTCGCCCGGGAGCCGCTGGCGGGGTTGTCCACGCAGGAGCGGGAGTCGTTGCGGGATCTGTTGCGGCGGATGCTCGGGAAGTGACCGGGGGCGGCTGCGGCGTCAGCTCAGTGGTTCGTCCGGTTGTCTCGTTCGGCGCCCGGCCGCGTTACGGACGCGGCGCGTGCGCCCTCGTTCGGCCAGCAGGCTCAGGGCAGCGGGTGACGTGCCGATCCGCGCGTCCGCGGCGGTGCGCTGAAGCCAGTCGGATGCCGTGATGAGTTCGTCGGCGGTCCATGGCTCGTGCAGGGCGATCGCCCGCAGGAGCGTCCACTCGCGCAGGCGCCGGGTGAGGAAGTCCCGGCCGTCGATCACGGGCGTCATGGCCTCGGCCCAGGACGGGAACCGGGCGTCGGTCAGCAGCTGTTCGGCGCGGCGGTCGAGGTGGTGGACCACCGCGCTCTGCGCCATCTGCGGGTCCTCGTCGCACAGCACGGCGGCCACCAGGTCGGCCTCCTCCCGCTCCGGGATGTCGGCCAGGGCCCGCAGGTGGCGGGCGTAGCGCCGGTGCTCGGGCGGTTCCTGGTCGAGAGGGGAGCCATCGGCGTCGACCGCGCTCGGTTTCATGGTCCGGTCATGCATCTTCGGAGGGGCGCTGCCCTGTTCGCCAGCGCGGGGCCTCGTCGTCCGGTACGGCTGGAGAGGCGAAGTGGAACGGTACGCCGAGGTGATCGGCCAAGGCTTGCCCGGCCTCTGTGGCGGCCGTGGCCGGTGAAGGGCCCTCGGGGCGGTGGTGGACGGTGGCCAGGCGGGCTTCTCCTTCCGGGTCCTCCAGGACCGCTACCAGGTCGACGAACCAGCCATGGACCGTGTCGCCGTCCCAGAGGGCCTCTATCGCGGCGACTCGGCCCGGGTGGGCGGCGGCGCGGGCTGTGAGGGAGGGAACGTCGAGGGGGTCGGGTGGGGTGTGTCGGACTCGGTCGACCAGGGCCTCGTAGCGGGTATGGACGATCTTCTGCGCCTCACACAGGTCCAGGCCCAGGGGACGCAGGGCCTCCCACACGATCTTGACCGCCAGCAGGTGACGGTCGTCCAGGACGTGCGCGTCGGCCTCCTGGCGGGTGCGGTCGTCCAGCTGGGTCCACCAGTCGTTCATCGGGGCAGCGGGGCGGGTGCGGGGACGTGATTCATGGGCCGAACGTACCCGGGGGCGGGGCGAGGAGGGCAAGGGAATCTCTGTTGCCCGTTCCCGGGCGGAGTGTGAGGGTCGCCTCCATGACCGACTTCCTCGCAGCCGACCGCACTTCGCTCGCCTACCACGCCCTCGGTGACGGGCCACCCCTCGTCTGTCTTCCCGGTGGGCCGATGCGTGCCTCCGCCTATCTCGGCGACCTCGGGGGGCTGTCCGCGCGTCGGCGGCTGATCATGCTCGATCTCAGGGGTACGGGGGCTTCCGCCGTACCGGAGGACACCGTGTCCTACCGTTGCGATCGGCAGGTCGACGACGTCGAGGCTCTGCGGGAGCATCTCGGGCTGGAGCGGATCGACCTGCTCGCCCACTGCGCCGGGGCGAATCTCGCCGTGGCGTACGTCGCCCGCCACCCGGAGCGCGTCGGGCGGCTCGTGCTGGTCACGCCCAGCCCCATCGGTGTCGGGATCGCGGTCGGCGTCGAGGACCGGCTCGGGGTCGCGCGGGCGCGGGACGGTGAGGCGTGGTTCGGGGAGGCGTTCGCGGCGTTGGAGGAGGTCGTGGCGGGGCGGGCGGAGGCCGGGCACTGGGAGGCCATCGCGCCGTTCTTCCACGGGCGTTGGGACTCCGCGGCCCAGGAGCTGCACGCCGCCGACGCCGCGCAGAAGAACCAGGAGGCCGCGGGCGCCTTCGGGGCCGACGGGGCCTTCGACCCGGAGGGCAGCCGGGCCGCCCTCGCCCGCTTCGGGGCCCCCGTCCTCGTAGTCGCCGGGGAGGTCGATCTCAACTCGCCGCCGCGCGCGATGAGTGAGTACGCCGGGCTGTTCCCCGATGCCCGGCTCGTCGTTCAGGCCGGGGCCTCGCACCATCCGTGGATGGACGACGCCGGGCGGTTCAGGGCGACCGTCGCGGAGTTCCTGGGCTGATCCCCAGTTACTACGCGCACCACCACAGGATCTTCTCGCACGTCTCCGAAGGCGACGGCTCCGGGGTCGGGTCGTCGGCCGTGGGGGCGTCCTTGGTGGGCTCGGCCGTGGGGTCGGGGGCCGAGGTGGCGGCCGGGGCCGAGCTGGTGGCGTCGGGGCGGGTGCCTGACGTGGCGGACTCCGACTCGCGCTCCTTCTCGTCCTTGTCGGACTTGTCCTTGTCGGCCTTCTCCGACTCGGAGGCGGAGGGGGAGACCGAGTCGGAGGGGGTCGCGGACGGGGAGGCGCCCTGGCCCGAGTCTCCGGTCGTGCCGTTCTGCTCGTCCGCCCCGCCGTCGGGAGAGACCGAGGCGCCGCCCGCGGACTCCTCGTCCGCCACCGTGGTGTTCGAGCCGGAGCCGGGGGACTCTATGCCCAGTTCGGCGAGGCTCAGCGCGCCGGCGGCCAGCAGCAGGCCGCTGCCGATCAGCAGCACGCGCTTACGGCGGCGCCGGTGGGCCGCCGCCTTGCGGTCGCGGCGGCTGGAACGCGTCCCCGCGCTCCCGTCGCGCTCCCGACCGGCCCGGCGGCTCGAACGTGGGCCGGGCTCGCCCTCGGGCGTGGCGGAGGTGTCCTCGGCGCCGTCGGGGCGCTCCTCGGCCTCGTCCGCGTACGCGGGGAGCTCTTCGACTGAGGTGCCGCACCCCGGGCAGGCGAGGGCGCCGTTGAGGTGCCTTCGGCACGGGTGGCAATAGTCCATGACGCGGGAAGACTAGGGAACCGACACGGGCCGTTCCTAGAGGCTGCCGTGAAGGTTCTGTGCGGAACTGGCCTTTCCTGTTTGCTCGGTCGAGGTCAAGCCCGACCATTCGGCGCGATCCTCCGCGCCGGGCCCGTGAAACGCCACGTGGCCCGGCGCACGGCGTACGTGCGACGGGCCACGTCGGCCTACAGCGCCCCGGCGGCTTATGTCTGCTTACGCGCCGTCATCGCCCGCTGGATCAGGATGAACGCGCACAGCAACACACCCGTGGCGATCTTCGTCCACCAGGAGCTGAGCGTGCCCTCGAACTGGATGATGCTCTTGATCAGGCCCAGCACGAGGACGCCGAACAGGGTGCCCAGGACGTAACCGGAGCCGCCCGTCAGCAGCGTGCCGCCGATGACGACCGCGGCGATCGCGTCGAGCTCCATGCCGACGGCGTGCAGCGGGTCACCGGACTGGATGTACAGCATGAACAGCAGGCCGGCCAGCGCCGAGCAGAAGCCGCTCACCGTGTACACGGCGATCTTCGTGCCGCCCAGCGGAAGCCCCATCAGCAGCGCCGACTGCTCGTTGCCGCCGATCGCGTACACCCGGCGGCCGAAGCGCGTGTAGTGGAGTATGTAGAAGGCGGCGGCGAGGACGACCAGGGCGACGATGGCGCCGATCGACAACTCCCCCAGTCCGAGCGACACCCGGGTCTGGGCCATGCTGCTCACCGTGGAGTCGCTGATGGAGATGGACTCCTTGCTGATGACCAGGCACAGGCCCCGGAAGAGGAAGAGGCCGGCGAGGGTCACGATGAACGGCTGGATCTCGAAGTTGTGGATCACATAGCCCATGAGGAAGCCGCCGAACGCGCCCACGCCCAGGGCGAGCGGGATGACCAGCATCAGCGGCAGGCCCTGACGCTCCACCAGCCACGCCGTGAACATGGTGGTGAAGCCGATCAGCGAGCCGACGGACAGGTCGATGCCGCCGGACATGATGACGAAGGTGGCGCCGACGGCGGCGACCAGCAGATAGCTGTTGTCGATGAACAGGTTGAGGAAGACCTGCGGTTCGCCGAAACCGTAGTTCTGGTAGCGGCTGAGACCGCCGATGTACATCGCGAGGAACAGGCCGGCCGTGACCAGGACGGGCAGCCGCCGGTCGCCGAGCAGACGCGCGGCCGCGGACGCCTGGGCCGGCTTGGACGCCGTACGGCCTTCCGCCGCCGTACGGGTCTTGGTGGTCGCGCTCATCGCGACACCTCCATCTTCGGGGCGGCGTCGGCCGGGGTGGCGGGCTCCGCCGGGGCGGTGGTCCGGGCGCCCTTGGCGCCGAAGACCTTGGCCCGGAACTTCGGGGACTGCAGCAGGCAGACGACGATGACGACGGCGGCCTTGAAGACCAGGTTGGTCTGGGTGGGCACGCCGATGGTGTAGATCGTGGTGGTCAGGGTCTGGATGACGAGGGCGCCGATCACGGTGCCGCCGATGGAGAACCGGCCGCCGAGCAGCGAGGTGCCGCCGATGACGACCGCGAGGATCGCGTCCAGCTCGATCCACAGGCCGGCGTTGTTGCCGTCCGCGGCCGAGGTGTTGGAGCTGATCATCAGGCCGGCGATGCCCGCGCACAGGGCACAGAACATGTACACCATGATCTTGATGCGCCGGGAGCGGATGCCGACCAGGCGGCTGGCCTCGGCGTTGCCGCCGACCGACTCGACGAGCAGGCCGAGCGCCGTACGGCGGGTCAGGGCCACGGTGACGGCCACGACGGCGGCGACGACGAAGATGGAGAAGGGCAGGGTCAGCCAGTAGCCGCCACCGATCAGCTTGTACGGCTCGCTGTTGATGGTGATGATCTGGCCGTCGGTGATCAGCTGGGCGACACCGCGTCCGGCGACCATGATGATGAGGGTCGCGATGATGGGCTGGATGCCCATCCGGGCGACCAGGAAGCCGTTCCACAGGCCGCAGACGACGGCGGCGACCAGTCCGATGCCCATGGCGAGGAACACCGCGGACAGTGCGTTCTGGTCGGCCTGGTCGCTGATGTACGAACACGTCAGGGCGCCGGTGATGGCGACCACGGCGCCGACGGAGAGGTCGATGCCGCCGGTGGCGATGACCAGGGTCATGCCGACCGCCACCAGGATCAGCGGCGAGCCGAACAGCACGATCGAGACAAGACTGCCGTAGAGGTGGCCGTCGGTCATCCTGATCGCGAAGAAGTCGGGTGTGAAGGGGACGTTGACGAGCAGCAGGGCGATCAGGACCGCGACCGGCCAGAACAGGTGGTGGTGCGTCAGTGCTCGCCAGCGGGAGGGGGTGGTCACTGCCGGGGTACTCACTGGTGCTCTCCGCTCGCGATGGTCTCCAGGATCTTGCTGGTGGTGATCTCCGGCCCGTTGGTCAGCTGCGCCACGAGCTTGCGGTCGCGCAGCACTCCGATGGTGTGGCTGAGCCGGAGCACCTCCTCCAGTTCGGCCGCGATGTACAGCACGGACATGCCGTCCTCGGAGAGGGAGACCACGAGCTTCTGGATCTCGGCCTTGGCGCCGATGTCGATGCCGCGGGTCGGCTCGTCGAGGATCAGCAGCTTCGGCTGGGTGATCAGCCAGCGGGCGAGCAGCACCTTCTGCTGGTTGCCGCCGCTCAACTGGCCGACGCGGGCCTCGGGGTTGGCGGGGCGGATGTCGAGGGCCTTGATGTACTTGGCGACGAGTTCGTCGCGCTGGGAGGCCGGGATGGGCCGGGTCCAGCCGCGGGACGCCTGGAGGGCGAGGATGATGTTCTCGCGGACCGTGAGGTCGGGGACGAGGCCCTCGGTCTTGCGGTTCTCCGAGCAGAACGCGACACCGGCGCCGATGGCGTCGTTGGGTGCGCTCATCGAGACCTGCTTGCCGGCGACGGTCACCTTGCCGCTGTCGGGCTGGTCGGCGCCGAACAGCAGCCGGGCCAGTTCGGTGCGGCCGGAGCCGAGCAGTCCGGCGAGGCCGAGCACCTCGCCCTTCTTGATCTCCAGGTCGAAGGGGGCGATACCGCCGGTGCGGCCGAGGCCCTCGGCCTTGACGAGGGTCTCGCCGACGTCGGAGCGCAGCTGGTGCTCGTGGAGCTCCTCCAGCTGGTCCAGGGCCTTGCCGATCATCAGCTCGATCAGTCCGACCTGGTCGAGGTCGGCCACCATGTGCTCGCCGACCAGGGTGCCGTTGCGCAGCACGGTCATGCGGTCGCAGATCTCGTAGATCTGGTCGAGGAAGTGCGACACGAAGAGGATCGCGACGCCCTCGTCCCGCAGGCGCCGCATCAGGCGGAACAGTTCGAGGACCTCGTCGCGGTCGAGGCTGGAGGTGGGCTCGTCCAGGACGAGCACCTTGGTGCCGGAGCCCTGGCCGTCGCTGTCGCCGTGGCCCACCGACCGTACGATCGCGACCAGTTGCTGCACGGCCAGGGGGTACGAGGACAGCGGCGCCGTCACGTCGATGTCGAGGCCGAGGCGGTCGACCATCTCCGCGGCCTGCTTGCGCATCTGCTTCCACTGGATGCGGCCCGCGCGGGTGGGTTCACGGCCGATGAAGATGTTCTCCGCCACCGAGAGGTTGGGGCAGAGGTTGACCTCCTGGTAGACCGTGCTGATGCCGGCGTGCTGTGCCTCCAGCGGGCTGCCGATCCGCACGGCCTTGCCGTCGAGGGTGATGGTGCCGCCGTCCAGGGAGTAGACCCCGGTCAGCACCTTGATGAGGGTGGACTTCCCGGCTCCGTTCTCGCCCATGAGGGCGTGTATCTCGCCGGGGAAGAGCCGGAAGTCGACGCCCGACAGAGCCCGTACCCCCGGAAACTCTTTGACTATGCCCGTCATCTCCAGGACGGGCCGCGGCTCTGCCATGGCAGCGCTCCTCTTGAAATGGGTTCAGGCCCGCAGGGAGCCTCCCCGGACCGGATGGTCGCCGGTCGGCCGGAGGCTCCCTGCCGGTGGGTGCGGTCGGTCAGTACTTACGGGTGGGGAGCGCGTCCTTGGCCTGGTCCTGCATGAAGTCGCTCTCCTCGGTCTTGATCCAGCGCTCGACCTTCTCGCCGGCTTGGACCTTCTTCACGACGTCCATCAGCTGGGGGCCGAGCAGCGGGTTGCACTCGACGATCGCGTTGATCTTGCCTTCGGACATGGCGATGAAGCCGTCCTTCACGCCGTCGACCGTGACGATGAGGATGTCCTTGCCGGGCTTCTTGCCGGCCGCCTCGATGGCCTGGATGGCGCCGAGGCCCATGTCGTCGTTGTGCGCGTAGAGGACGTTGATGTCCGGGTTGGACTGCAGGAAGGCCGCCATGACCTGCTTGCCGCCGGCACGGGTGAAGTCACCGGTCTGGCTGACGACGATCTCCCAGTCGTCCTTGTGCTCCGCGTCCATGACCTCCTTGAAGCCCTTGGCGCGCTCGATCGCGGGGGCGGCACCGGTGGTGCCCTCCAGCTGGGCGATCTTCACCTTGCCCTTGTGGCCGGCCTTCTCCAGGACCTTCTCCAGGATCTTGGCGGCGCGGCGGCCCTCGTCGGTGAAGTCGGAGCCGACGAGGGTGACGAACAGGGACTCGTCGCTCTCGACGGACCGGTCGGTCAGGACGACCGGGATCTTCGCCGCCTGGGCCTCCTTGAGCACGGCGTCCCAGCCGGTGACGACCACCGGCGAGAAGGCGATGACGTCCACCTTCTGCGCGATGAAGCTGCGGATCGCGGAGATCTGGTTCTCCTGCTTCTGCTGCGCGTCGGAGAACTGCAGCTTGAAGCCCGCCTCCTTGGCGGCCGACTTCACCGAGTCGGTGTTGGCGCTGCGCCAGCCGCTCTCGGAACCGACCTGGGAGAAGCCGAGGGTGATCTTCTTGTCGCCACCGGAGGAGGACCCGCCGGAGTTGCCGTCCTCCTTGGCGCAGGCCGCCAGACCGGCCGTGGCCGCCACACCGACCGCCGCAGTGAGGAAGTTCCGTCTGTTGAGCATGTTCTTCTCCTTTGAAGAGCCGGCCCGGGGTGGACCGCTGGTACTCGTTTGGTACTCATAGGGACCGGCTGCACTGCGTCCAGCCTGTCGATCATTGTTCGAAATAACGATCACGTTCGGCCCGAAGAACGAACGGCGACCGGGTGGTGCGTCGTCAGCCGGGAGCGGCTCCCGATTGAGGCAGGTACGGGAACGTGCTTGCGCGGACGACAAGTTGGGGTTCGATCGAGACCTGGGACGTACCGGAGGGGGTACGGCCCTCGATCAGGTCCAGCAGCAGAGCGATGCTCCGCTTGCCCACCGTCGCGAAGTCCTGCCGGACGGTGGTGAGCGGCGGGGCGAAGAACTCCGACTCCGGGATGTCGTCGAAGCCGGCCACCGCCACGTCCTGGGGAGTACGCACGCCCGCCTCACGCAGCGCCCGCAACACCCCCAGTGCCATCTGGTCGTTGGCCACGAAGACCGCGGTCAGGCCGCGTCCCACCCAGCCCGCCAGTTCCTGGCCGGCCCGGTAGCCCGACAGCGGGCTCCAGTCCCCTCGCAGGAGCATAGGTGGTTCCACGTCCGCCTCTTCGAGGGTCGCCCGCCAGCCGTCGGCCCGGTCCGCCGCCTCCTGCCAGTCCTCGGGTCCGGCGAGATGCCAGACCCTGCGGTGGCCTGCGGCGAGCAGATGGCCGGTGGCCAGCCGTGCTCCCAGATTCTGATCCACGTTGACGCTGGGAACCTCGGCGCCCGAGCCGGTGCCCACAGCCACCACCGGGAACGGGTGGCGGAGTTCGGCGAGGGCCTCGACCGCCGACCGCTGCGGGGCGATGGCGATGACCCCCTCCACTCCGCCCTCGCTGAGGCGGTCCAGGGCCTCGGACAGCGTCTCCACCGTCAGCCTGCGCAGACTGACCGTCGAGACCAGATAGCCCTCGGCACGTGCCGCCTCCTCCAGCGCGAACAACGTACTGGCTGGACCATAGAGCGTGGTGTTCGAGGCAACCACACCCAGGGTCCGGGTACGCCGGGTCGCCAGGGCCCGTGCGGAGAAGTTACGGCGGTAGCCCATCTCCTCGATCGCCCGCAGCACCTTGGCCCGTGTCTCGTCCCGCACGTTGGGGTGGTCCCCCAGCACGCGGGACACGGTCTGGTGGGACACGCCGGCCTGGCGTGCCACGTCGGCCATGGTGGGCGGCCGAAGCTGCGAGTGAGTCACAGCCGCACCTCCTTGGCCGTCGTCCGCTGATAAGACCTGTGCCGGGGGCCGATGGTTCGGCGCCGGCGGCGTCATGTCGAAGCTCCGGAATGAGCCGCCGGAGTTCCGGAAGGACCAACGGCACTGGGCTGGAAGGCGAGTTGGAGCACTGCTGACACGACGCTCATACCTCCTTGGATGCCGTCGGGGCCGACTCGTGGCCGACTGGTGAATGCGGACGTCATTGTGAGCGCTAACAATTCATGCCGGTCAAGGGGGGTGCGCCAGAGAAGTCGTCACGGTTGAATAACGCGACGAGCGGCGAGGGTTGTGGGGTCGCTGGTGTTTTGCCTGGTCAAGAGCGCTCCGAGGGCCACCACGAGAGGCATGTGCACACCTTCGAAGAGCCCGGCGACCCTCGTGGCGCACCCCGTCGCATCCGCCTCGCCGGTCGTCTCCGGTGTCGCGTCGAAACCGTTGTTTGTAGACCCATTGACACTCGCACCGGGTCGTCCCTACTGTCGCGACCAGCATTTCGAACGAGTGCCGATATTTCGAACAGACCGAAGAGGACAGGGAGTACCGTGCGCATCACGGGAATCAGCACACACGTAGTCGGAACGCCGTGGCGGAACCTGACCTACGTCCAGGTGCACACCGACGAGGGACTCACCGGCGTCGGCGAGACCCGCATGCTGGGCCACACCGACGCGCTGCTCGGCTATCTGCACGAGGCGAAGACCAACCACATTCTCGGCTCCGACCCGTTCGCTGTCGAGGATCTCGTCAAGCGCATGAAGTACGGTGACTACGGCCGGGCCGGCGAGATCGTGATGTCCGGCATCGCCGTGATCGAGATGGCCTGCTGGGACATCAAGGGCAAGGCGCTCGGCGTGCCGGTCTGGCAGCTGCTCGGCGGCAAGGTCACCGACAAGGTCAAGGCGTACGCCAACGGCTGGTACACCACCGAGCGGACGCCCGAGGCGTACCACAAGGCGGCCCAGGGGGTCATGGAGCGCGGTTACCGGGCGCTCAAGATCGACCCGTTCGGGACCGGCCACTTCGAGCTGGACCACGAGCAGAGCCTCTACGCGGTCTCCCTGATCGAGGCCGTGCGCGACGCCATCGGCCCGGACGCCGAGCTGATGCTGGAGATGCACGGCCGGTTCTCCCCCGCCACGGCGGTCCGCCTGGCCAAGGAGCTGGCGCCCTTCAAGCCCGCGTGGCTGGAGGAGCCGGTGCCGCCGGAGAACCTGAAGGCGCTGGAGAAGGTCGCCGCCAAGGTCGACATGCCGGTCGCCACGGGTGAGCGCATTCACGATCGCATCGAGTTCCGTGAGCTCTTCGAGAGCCAGGCCGTGGACATCATCCAGCCGGACGTCGGCCACATCGGCGGTATTTGGGAGACCCGTAAGCTGGCCGCCACCGCCGAGACGCACTACATGCTGGTCGCGCCGCACAACGTGGGCGGGCCCGTGCTGACCGCCGCCTCCCTCCAGGTCGGCTTCACCGCCCCCAACTTCAAGATCCTTGAGCACTTCAACGACTTCGCTGACGCGGAGATCAAGAAGGTCATCAAGGGCGCCCCCCAGGTGAACCCCGAGGACGGCTGCTTCCACCTCTCCCACGAGCCCGGTCTCGGTGTGGAGCTGGACGTCGACGCCGCCGCGGAGTTCCCGCAGCAGCAGGCCCGGTTCGACCTGTGGGCCGATGGCTGGGAGCAGCGCAAGCCCAAGGGCACCGAGTGAGCACCCACACCCACCCCGGCATCGGGAGGACCCAGTGAGCACCGCCGTCGTGATCGAGGCTCCGGGCGAGCACCGGCTCGTCCCGCACGAGCCCCGGCAGCCGGAAGCGGGCGAGGCCCTGGTCCGGGTACACGCCTCGGGGATCTGCGGCAGCGACCGCGAGGTCTTCCAGGGCAACCGGCCGGAGGGGTACGTCCGCTATCCGCTCACGCCGGGCCACGAGTGGTCCGGGACGGTGGCGGCGGTCGGTGACGGCGTCCCCTCGAGTCTTGTGGGCCGCAAGGTCGTGGGCGAGGGCTTCCGGAACTGCCAGGTCTGCGACCGCTGCCACGCGGGCGAGACCACACTGTGCACGGCGGGCTACGAGGAGACCGGCTTCACCCAGCCGGGCGCCATGGCCACCACGCTCACGCTTCCCGCCCGCCTGCTGCACGTTCTTCCGGACGACGCGAATCTGACGGCTGCGGCGCTGCTGGAGCCGGCCGCGTGCATCGCGGCCGCCGCGCTCAAGGCGAACGCGGTGCCGGGCGAGCGGGTGGCCGTGGTGGGCACGGGCACGCTCGGGATGTTCGCCGTTCAGTTCCTGAAGGCGGGCTCGCCTGCCGAGCTGCTCGTCGTGGGGACGCGTCCGGACCGGGCCGAGCTGTCGAAGCGGTTCGGCGCCACGGACTTCCGCACCAAGGACGAGGAACTGCCTGACGACTTCGACGTCGTCATCGAGACCGCCGGGTCCGCGGACGCGGCGCGCACCGCCGCCGCCCTCCTGCGCCGCGGTGGACGGCTGATCCTGACGGGCATTCCGGCGCCGGGCGCGGACGGGCTCGACCCGACCGATCTCGTCGTACGGCAACTGGAGGTGCAGACCGTGTTCGGCGCGGCACCGGAGGCCTGGGCACACACCGTGCGGGTCTTCGGGGCGGGACTCCTCGACCCGCTGCCGCTGGTCACGCACGAGCTGCCGCTGGAGGAGTTCCCGCAGGCCATCGAGTTGGTGGGGTCCGGCGATCCGAAGGTCGGAAAGGTCCTGCTCCGGCCATGACCCACCCCTGAGCCGTACGCCGGTACGGGGTACCTGACGACTTCGTACCGGCGTACACCCAAAGCCCCGCACGACCAGAGCCGCGACCCTCGTCCGAAATATCGAACATGAAGGACAGCTTGTGACCGACACCACCGCTCCGACGCCGCGCCGACCCGGCGAGCAGGCGCTCGCCGCACTCGGCCTGGGGGCGCCCGCCCTCGACCCCTCCGACGCCTCTCCGCACACCTTCCCCGGCGGTGGCCGCTGGCGCACCGAGGTTCCCTCCGTGGAGGGCCCCGAGGCGCTCGCCGTGGTCCTCAAGGAGTCCTCGCGGCTCGATGTGCCGGTCCACCGGATCAGCCAGGGCAGCGGTATCTGGATGCTCACCGACGCCGAGATCACCGAGATGGTGGAGGCGACCGCCGAGCGCGACATCGAGCTCTGCCTGTTCACCGGCCCGCGCGGCACCTGGGACATCGGCGGCTCCACCCGTACCGACTCCAAGGGCGGCGGGCTGCGCGCCCGGGGCCACGACGCGGTCGCCGGGTGCGTCGAGGACGCCGTACGCGCCACCGAGCTGGGCGTGAAGTGCCTCCTCGTCGCCGACGAGGGTGTTCTGTGGACGCTGCACCGGGCGCGGGTCGCGGGGATCCTGCCGGCCGACACGACACTCAAGGTGTCGGCGCTGATCGGTCCGGTCAACCCGACGGCGTACGCCGTGTACGAGAACCTCGGCGGCGACTCGATCAACGTGCCCAGCGACCTGACGCTGGACCACCTCACCGAGATCCGCCGGGTCTCCGCCGCCCCCATGGACATGTACATCGAGGCCCCCGACGATCTGGGCGGTTACATCAGGATGTACGAGGTCGCCGAGCTGATCCGGCGCGGCGCCCCGCTGTACCTGAAGTTCGGCCTGTCGAAGTCGCCCGGGATCTACCCCTACGGCAACCACATGCGCGATCTGACCCTGTCCACCGCCAAGGAGCGGGTGCGGCGCGGCCGGCTCGCCCTGGACCTGCTCGCACGGCATGGAGCTGACGGGGACATGGCACCGCTCGGCTCACGTCTGCCGGGCGCGCTGAAGCGGTTCGAAACTCCCTGATAACGAACCGGACAACTGTCTTCACAGAAGACGACGCAGTCACACAGAATCCCCCGCATCTCCCTCTGGCGTCCTTCGGCTCATGAAGCGCCGTCCCCGCCAGACCGTTCCAGGTCTTCAAGACATCAAGGATGATGATCCATGCGTACTCGCCGAGCCGCCCTCGCCGCGATAGCCTCCGCCGCCTCCCTCGCCCTCACCCTGTCCGCCTGTGGCCAGAGCAGTGAGGGCGGCAGCGACGAGAAGGGTGGCAGCACCGAGGGTGCCACCATCGGCATCTCGATGCCGACCAAGTCCTCCGAGCGCTGGATCGCCGACGGCGACAACGTGGTCGCGGACCTCAAGTCCAAGGGCTACAAGACCCAGCTGGTCTTCGGCGAGGACGACCCCGCCAAGCAGGTCTCGCAGATCGAGAACATGATCACGCAGGGCGTGAAGGCGCTGATCGTCGCGGCGATCGACAACAAGTCGATGAACAACGTGCTCCAGCAGGCCAAGGACGCGAACATCCCGGTCATCTCCTACGACCGCCTGATCCTCGGCACCGAGAACGTCGACTACTACGCCTCCTTCGACAACGAGAAGGTCGGCGAGCTCCAGGGCAACTACATCGTCGAGAAGCTCGGCCTGAAGGACGGTTCCAAGAAGGGCCCGTTCAACATCGAGCTCTTCGCCGGCTCTAACGACGACAACAACACCCGCTACTTCTTCCAGGGCGCGATGAACGTGCTGCAGCCCTACATCGACAAGAAGCAGCTCGTCGTCAAGTCCGGCCAGACCGAGCTGACCAAGGTCACCACGCTCCGCTGGGACGGCGCCACCGCCCAGCGTCGCATGGACGACATCCTCACCAAGTCGTACAAGAGCGGCAAGGTCGACGCCGTGCTCTCGCCGTACGACGGCATCTCCATCGGCATCCTCTCCGCGCTGAAGTCCGACGGCTACGGCTCCAAGGACAAGCCGCTGCCGGTCGTCAGCGGCCAGGACGCCGAGGTCGCCTCGGTGAAGTCGATCATCGCGGACGAGCAGGCGATGACGGTCTACAAGGACACCCGCGAACTCGCCAAGGTGGCCTCGGGCATGGTCGACGCGCTGCTGAACGGCAAGAAGCCCGAGACCAACGACACCGAGACGTACGACAACGGGTCCAAGGTCGTCCCGGCGTACCTCCTTGAGCCGGTCGCCGTCGACAAGACCAACTACCAGAAGATCGTCGTCGACTCCGGCTACATCAAGGAAAGCGACCTGAAGTAATGACGGAATCCCCGAACCAACTCTGATTGGAAGGCACGACCATGGCGGGACCCGTCCTGGAAATGCGCTCGATCGTCAAGACCTTTCCCGGCGTCAAGGCACTGTCGGACGTCACACTGACCGTCCGCCAGGGCGAGGTCCATGCCATTTGCGGTGAGAACGGCGCCGGAAAGTCCACCTTGATGAAGGTGCTCTCCGGCGTCCATCCGCACGGCAGCTACGAAGGCGACATCCTCTTCGAGGGAGAGGAGTGCCACTTCAAGGACATCCGCGCGAGCGAGGAGCGCGGCATCGTCATCATCCACCAGGAACTGGCGCTGTCGCCGTACCTCTCCCTCGCGGAGAACATCTTCCTCGGCAACGAACACGCCAAGGGCGGGTTCATCGACTGGCGGGAGACCCTGCGGCACGCCACCGAGCTGCTGCGCCGGGTCGGTCTGGACGACCACCCGGAGACCCGCGTCACCGACATCGGCGTGGGCAAGCAGCAGCTCGTGGAGATCGCGAAGGCCCTCTCCAAGAAGGTGAAGCTGCTCATCCTGGATGAGCCGACCGCCGCCCTGAACGACGAGGACAGCGGCAAACTCCTCGATCTCATCCTGGAGTTGAAGAAGCAGGGCATCACCTCGATCATCATCTCCCACAAGCTCAACGAGATCCGCAAGGTCGCCGACTCGGTGACGATCATCCGCGACGGGAGGTCCATCGAGACCCTCGATGTGAAGGCCCCGGAGACCACCGAGGACCGGATCATCAGCGGCATGGTCGGCCGCGACCTCGACCACCGCTTCCCCGAGCGCACCCCGCACGACGCGGAGGTGGGCGCGGCACCGGCCCTGGAGATCCGGGACTGGACCGTGCTCCACCCGATCGACCAGCAGCGCAAGGTCGTCGACAATGTGTCGATCCACGCACGGCGCGGGGAGATCGTCGGGATCGCGGGCCTCATGGGCGCCGGCCGCACCGAGCTCGCGATGAGCGTCTTCGGCCGGTCCTACGGCCGCTACGCGGGCGGCACGGTCCTCAAGGACGGCACCGAGATCCGTACGAAGTCGGTGGCCGAGGCGGTCCGCCACGGCATCGCGTACGTCACCGAGGACCGCAAGCACTACGGCCTCAACCTCATCGACACCATCAACCGGAACATCTCGCTGACCGCCCTGCGCAAGGTCGCGAAGCGGGGCGTCGTCGACGAGCACGAGGAACGCCAGGTCGCCGAGCGCTACCGCAAGACCATGAACATCAAGGCCCCGACGGTGTTCGAGCCGGTGGGCAAGCTGTCCGGCGGCAACCAGCAGAAGGTCGTCCTCAGCAAGTGGATCTTCGCGGGTCCGGATGTGCTGATCCTGGACGAGCCGACGCGTGGCATCGACGTCGGCGCCAAGTACGAGATCTACACGGTCATCGACAAGTTGGCCGCTGAAGGCAAGGCGGTCGTCTTCATCTCCTCCGAGCTGCCGGAACTGCTCGGGATGTGCGACCGCATCTACACGATGGCCGCAGGGCGGTTGACGGGTGAGTTCCCGCGTGCCGAGGCCACGCAGGAATCGCTGATGCGTCAGATGACGAAGGACAAAGAGGTAACCCGATGAGCACGGATGTGACCGCCAAGAGCCCGGCCCCGGCGCCGCCGGGCGGGACCGGATCGGCCACGGGCGGCAATCTGCTGCAGCTGATGCTGGACGGACTGCGCCGCAACATGCGCCAGTACGGCATGCTGATCGCCCTCGGTCTGATCGTCGCCTTCTTCGCGATCCTGACCGACGGTGACCTGCTGCTGCCGCGCAACGTCTCCAACCTGGTGCTGCAGAACAGCTACATCCTGATCCTCGCGATCGGCATGATGCTGGTGATCGTCGCGGGTCACATCGACCTGTCGGTCGGTTCGCTCACGGCCTTCGTGGGCGCGTTCGCGGCCGTGCTGACAGTGCAGCACGATGTGTCGTGGCCGGTCGCCGTGGTGCTCTGTCTGCTGGCAGGTGGCGTGGCGGGCGCGGCCCAAGGGTTCTTCATCGCGTATCTCGGCATACCGTCGTTCATCGTCACCCTCGCGGGCATGCTGGTCTTCCGCGGAGTGACGGAGATCTTCCTGGAGGGCCAGACCCTCGGCCCGTTCCCCGACGGCCTGCAGAAGATGGGCAACGGCTTCCTGCCCGAGACCGGCCCGCAGACCAACTACCACAACATCACGCTGCTGCTGGGCTTCGCCATGATCGCCTTCGTGGTCATCCAGGAGATGCGTGACCGCAGGCGTCAGCAGGAGTTCGCCCTGGACGTGGTCCCGCGCAACATCTTCCTGCTCAAGCTGGTCGCCATCACGGCCGCGCTGCTCTCGGTCACCATGCTGCTCGCCAGCTACAAGGGCGCGCCGATCATCCTGCTGATCCTGGGCGCGCTGGTGGTCGGCTACGGCTACCTGATGCGCAACTCCGTCTTCGGCCGGCACATCTACGCGATCGGCGGCAACCTGCCGGCGGCGAAGCTGTCCGGTGTGAAGGACAAGAAGGTCACCTTCCTGGTCTTCGTGAACATGGGCGTGCTCGCGGCCCTTGCGGGTCTGGCGATCGCCGCCCGGCTGAACGCCGCCTCGCCGAAGGCCGGTCTGAGCTACGAACTGGAGGCGATCGCCTCCGCGTTCATCGGTGGCGCGTCCATGAGCGGCGGTGTCGGCACCGTGCTCGGCGCGATCATCGGCGGTGTCGTCCTCGGCGTGCTGAACAACGGTATGAACCTCCTCAGCGTCGGCACCGACTGGCAGCAGGTCATCAAGGGCCTGGCCCTGCTGGCCGCGGTCGGGTTCGATGTGTGGAACAAGCGCAAGGGCGGCAACTGACCGCACCTGAAAGGGGCCTCGCCGAGCGGCGGGGCCCCTTTTCATGTGAGAGGAGCAACCCGTGAAGGAACTCTTCGGCAAGCTCGCCGACGGTACCGAGATCCACCGCTGGTCACTGGAGAACGGCGGAACGCGGATCAAGGTCCTGTCGTACGGCGGGATCGTGCAGACCCTGGAGATCCCGGACGCGAAAGGCACGTACGCCAACGTCTCCCTGGGCTTCGACACCATCGAGGAGTACGTCGCCTCCAGCCCGTACTTCGGGGCGCTGATCGGCCGGTACGGGAACCGGCTCGGCGAGGGCCGCTTCGTACTGGACGGCGAGACATATCAGTTGTCCGTCAACGACGGCGACAACAGCCTGCACGGCGGTGCCGGGGGCTTCGACAAGGTCGTCTGGGAGGTCGAGCCGTTCGAGAAGGGCTCGGACGTCGGCCTGTGTCTGTCTTACACGAGCGTCGACGGCGAGATGGGCTACCCCGGCACGCTCGATGTGAAGGTGACGTACACCCTCACCGAGCGGGGCGAGTGGCGTATCGACTACGAGGCCACGACGGACAGGGCGACCGTCGTGAACCTCACCAGCCATGTCTACTGGAACCTCGCGGGCGAGGGCAGCGGGTCCGTCCACGACCACGAGCTGGAGATCGCCGCCGGCCGCTACACCCCCGTCGACTCCGGGCTCATCCCCACCGGGGAGCTGGCCGAGGTCGAGGGCACGCCCTTCGACTTCCGGCGGGCCAAGGCGATCGGGGCGGATGTCCGGGCGGCCGATGAGCAGTTGCTGCACGCCAAGGGGTTCGACCACAACTGGGTGCTGGACAAGGGCGGGACGACGGAGCCGGAGCCGGTTGCCACGCTGAGGGACCCCGCGTCGGGCCGTGCGCTGACCGTGGCGACGACCGAGCCGGGGATGCAGTTCTACTCCGGGAACTTCCTGGACGGCACACTCGTCGGGACGAGTGGCAGGGCCTACCGCCAGGGCGACGCGGTGTGCCTGGAGACGCAAGCCTTCCCGGACTCGCCGAACAAGCCGGCGTTTCCGTCGACGGTGCTCCGGCCGGGGCAGGTGTACCACTCGACGACGGTGCACTCCTTCGGCATGTGAAAAACCGGCCTTCTTCACAGGCTTCTCACAAGTTCCCACCAAATCCTCAGCCGTTGAACAGCGCCACTCAAGCCTCCGTATGTAAGGACGGCCCGTGCTCCCCCGCGCGGGCCACCCTTAGTCGTCGGACCCGGTCGTCCCCAGCGGGTCCGCCCCCTAGCGGAGGTTCCATGGCCGACAACGTCACCTCGTTGTTCCGCAGCACGGCGGCGCACAGCCCCTCGATGGCGGCGCTGGCGCGCGAGGGCGGCGACGGGGTCGGTCCGGTGGACTTCTGCATACCGTGCAATCCCTACTTCCCCACGCCCGCCATGTTCGACGACATGGCGAGCAAGCTGCGGGACATCATCACGTACTACCCCAGCAGCGCCGACACCATCACGGCCGAGCTGTGCAACCTGCTCCAACTGCCGCCGCAGTGCGTGGCGATGGGCAACGGATCCACCGAACTCATCACCTGGATCGACCACTTGCTGGTCCGGGAGTCCCTCGCCGTCCCCGTCCCCACCTTCGGCCGCTGGACCGACCAGCCGATGGAGACCGGCAAGCGGGTCGACATGTTCCCGCTCCAGGAGTCCAGCGGCTTCGCCCTGGACCTCGCCCAGTACGCCGAGTTCATCCGCGCCCGCGGCACCAGGGTCGCCGTCATCTGCAACCCGAACAACCCCGACGGCGGCTTCATCCACCGGCACGCCCTGGTGCAGTTCATGGACGCGATGGCCGACCTGGACCTGGTCGTCATCGACGAGTCGTTCCTGGAGTTCGCCGACGCCGAGCAGGAGCCGAGCACCGTCCAGGACGCGGTCATGCGCCCCAACGTCGTCGTGCTGCGCAGCCTCGGCAAGAACTTCGGTCTGCACGGCATCCGCTTCGGCTACATGGTCGCCAACCCGGCACTGGCCGGGAAGGTCCGTTCCATGCTGCCGAAGTGGAACCTCAACTCCTTCGCCGAGCACGTGGTGTTCATGCTGAAGAACCACGGCGCCGAGTACATGGAGAGCCTGCACCAGGTGCGCCGGGACCGCCTGGACATGTCCCGCCAGCTCTCCGCCCTCCCCGGTCTGACGGTGTACCCGTCGCAGGGGAACTTCCTCTTCGTGCGCCTTCCCGTCGGCGCCGAGGGCACCGTGGTCCGGGACCGGCTGCTCACCGAGCACCGGATCCTGGTCCGCGAGTGCGGCAACAAGGTCGGCTCGTCCAGTCGCTTCCTGCGGCTCGCGGTCCGGCCCCAGGTGGACGTGCGTCGCCTGGTGTCAGGCCTGGAGTCGGTTCTCTACGGGTCCAGGAGGGGAGCCGCCGTACCTGAGCTGGGCACCGGGACCAGCTACAGCTCGGGTACGGCGGCCGTGGACAGGCTGATGGGCGAGACCAACGGCGCCGGTATGGCGGGCCTCGCCGCCCAGTCGATGAACACGCCCACCCCGGTCCCCGCCGCGATGACCTTCGCGGCCCCGGCACCCACCCCCGCCCCGGCGCCGATGCAGATGCCGACACCGGCCCCCATGCCGACACCAACCCCGATGCCGACACCAACCCCGATGCCGACACCGGCCCCGATGCCGACGCCCGTGGCCGCGCCCGCCGCCGGCATGCCGGCCCCCGGCCTCCAGCCCGTCGCCCAGACCGGCATGCCCGGCCTCGCTGCCGCGGGCCGCCGCGCCACGGGTGCCGCCCAGGGCCTCACGGCGGCGCAGGTGCGCGGCCGTACGGAGCCGGAGCCGGTCCCTGAGCCGCAGGGGTGGCCGTCGGCGGGGGCGATGTACAACCAGGTGGGCTGAGCCCCATGGGGTGAGGTCCGAGACAGACGGCCGGCGTACGTCCGGGGATGGCCCCATCGGACGTACGCCTTCTGTCGTTCCTGCCGTCGGTTACTGGTGGACCTTGTTCTTCCCCGGCCCCCCGTAGAGCTTGTCCTTACCCTTCCCCCCGTACAGCGTGTCGTTGCCGCTGTTGCCGTAGATCGTGTCGTTACCGTCCTCGCCGTACAGCCGGTCGTCGCCCTGGTCGCCGTAGATGCGGTCGTTGCCCGTGCCGCCGCGGATGAGGTCGGCGCCGGCCTTGCCGCGCAGGATGTCGTTGCCGGAGTCGCCGAAGAGCGCGTTGGCGTCGAAGTCCTCCGGGCTGGGGCCGCCGGTGAGGCTGTCGTTGCCGGCGCCGCCGCGGCACGTGGAGACACAGTTGGTCATGGTGTCGTTGCCCCGGCCGCCGAAGGAACCGACCCACCAGACACCGCCACCGCCGTCGGTGCGGTCGTTGCCGTCCTCGCCGTACAGCACGACGGAGTTGTTGCCGAGCAGGACGTCGTCGCCGGCGCCGCCGTAGATCGAGGCGTACGCGCCGAGGGAGTTGGCGATCGTCACGGTGTCGTTGCCGTCGCCGACGTTGACGTCGTAGATGTCGGAGTCGTCTGAGCCCACCGGGATGGGGACCTTGCACTCGGCGGTGGTGTGGTCGTAGTCCTTGGGGTACGAACACGCGCCCGCGGCAAGGGTGATGTCGTACCGGTCGTCGAACGTGAGGACGTAGAAGGCCTCCCAGTCCTGCTCCCCCGGCACGATCTTCCCGGTGACCGTCAGCCGATTCGCCTGCCCCGGCGCGGCCTTGAACCACAGCTCGCCCTTCTCGTACACGAGCGAGGCCTTGCTCGCCGGCGCGGCCTGCACGGTGGGCGCGGCCAGCAGGGCACCGCCGAGCGCGACGGTGAGGGCGACGGCGGTGGTGAACGTTCTGCGTGTAGCCATGGTGAAGCGACCCTTCGCGAGGCGGTTCGAGTTGGAGGTCTGTGTGGGTTACGACACGAGGGCACGGGCGGAAGTTGTACGAAACGCGCAACGGACTCGCGCCTCGTGAGGCCTTCACCTCGCAGCCCTCGCCTGAAGTACCGGGAGTTCACCTCGGGTTCACCGGGCGTCACCGATGCCGAGGCGCGGCCGGTGGCCGCAGCTGGGCCGTGTCATGTCGTGTCGTGCCACGACCTGAACGACGCAGGCGTCGAATCCGTACTTCCTGTTGTCCACAGGCCGCCTCGGGTCACCCCCGTCACAGCCTCGGACACAGCCTTGGAATCAGAACGCAACGCCACGGCCCCGTACCGCGCGAGCACGCACCATACGATCAAGCCCTTCGCATACGCGTGCGTGCGAGGTCAGTGCCCGTATGCCCATGTGTCCCTGTACTCACGTGTGTCCCAGGTTCGGCTGGAAGTGGTGAACGGTGCGTCAGAACGCCCGGATGGTGGTGGCGGCCACGGCCGCGCTGGCACTCGCGGCCGGAGTGTCAGGCTGCGGTGGGGACACGGACGCGGAGGCGGGCTCCGTCTCCCTGACCGTCGTCGCGACCAACTACGGCGACAACGTCCACAAGAACTCCGAGGGCTACTGGGGCCGCCTCACCCTGGCCTTCACCGCCGAGCACCCTGACATCGACGTGGACGTCCAGGTCTACGACCCCGGCGAGATCGACGAGAAGGTCGCCGAGCTGGTCGAACAGGGCAGGGCGCCCGACATCGTGCAGACGGACGGCTACTCGGAGTACGCCGCCGAGGGCCTCCTCTACAGCGCGGACGAACTGCTGTCGGTCCCGGTCCAGGCCTCCTTCGTACCGAGCCTCGTGAACGCCGGCGAGATGGACCGGAAGCAGTACGGGCTGCCGTTCACCGCGAGCACCCGGCTGATGTACTACAACCGGGACCTTTTCAACCGGGCAGGGCTGGAGCCCCCGAAGACCTGGGACGAACTCCTGGCCGCCGCACGGCAGTTGAAGGAGCGGGGCGTGACATACCCGATCGCCGTGCCGCTCGGCCCGGAGGAGGCCGAGGCCGAGACCCTGATGTGGCTGCTGTCCGGCGACGGCGGCTACACCGACAGCACCAACAACTACGACATCGCCTCCGCCGCCAATGTGGAGACGTTGACCTGGCTGAAGGAGAACCTGGTCGACGAGGGCCTCACCGGCCCGGTCGCACCCGGCGAGCTGAACCGCGATGCCGCCGTCCAGGCCTTTCTCACCGGCGACGCGGCCATGGTCAACGGCCCGCTCTCCCTGATCCGCCAGATCGAGGACTCCTCCGACTCCGTCCCCTACGGCTCCGTCCCCCTGCCGAGCCGCGACGGCGAGACCACCCTCACCATGGGCACCGCCGACTGGGTCATCGCCTTCAAGAACGACGACCACCGCGCCGCGATGGGACAGTTCCTCGACTTCCTCTACAGCGACAAGTACGTCATCGAACAGGCCGCCCAGTACGAACTGCTCCCCGTCACCACCCCCGCCGCCGACGCGATGCGCGCCGACAAAGGCCACCAGCCCCTGTGGAACGGCCTCGACACCCTGCAGAACCTCCAGCTCTACCCGGTCGCCGAGACGAACTGGTCCCGGGTCGCCACCACGATCCGCCAACGGATCGGCGAAGCGATGACGCCGAACGGCAACCCCAGGGCGGTGCTGGAGTCGATAGCGGCGGTCACGAAGGACGGCACGAGCTGACGCACACCGATCAACCGAGCCCGGCCAGGAACAATCACGCCCCGATCGTTTTCATGCGATTACGGCCATACCTCATGCCCTCTCGATTCCCTGGGTACTCATCGGGCGAGCGCGGCTAGTACCCCGGCAGGCAACGTTTGCCCGTCAAGGAGCGGCGTCCGGTGCGTGCTCTCGGTGTGCCGGCCGGAAGTCCCCGTAGATGGACTGGATGTACTTGGGCTTTCGGCCGGTGCGGCGAGAGTGCGTGCCGGGCGTCGCGACGGGGCGAACGTTGCCTGTCGGGGCACTAGCGTGGGCAACGTGTTGCCAGTTCGCTTTTGACGCCCAGCGAGAGGAGGCGGCAGTGATGCCGCGCGGGGAAACAGACGGCGGAACCGAGGGCCCCTGTACCGAGGGCCCCTATGCCGAGGGCCCGGCCCTCGCCCCCGAAACACTCTTGCTGAAACGCCACTTCACCGCCGACAACCTCCCCCAGGTACGCGCCCAGGTCGAGGACACGGCAGCCGCGGCGGGCCTGACCGGCGTACGCCTCGGCGAGTTCACCCTCGCGGTGAGCGAGATCGCGACGAACGCGGTCGAACACGCCGGCGGCCAAGGCCACCTGGAACTCCGCCGCCTCCCCACCGAACTCGAATGCCGCATCACCGACCACGGCCCGGGCTTCACCCCCACTCTCCCCGACCTCCTCCCCGGCCTCACATCCAACTGCCCCGGCCGAGGCCTCTGGCTGGCCCACCTGGTCACAGACCGCCTGACGGTCACGACGGACGGGGCGGAGGCGGGTTCGACGGTGACTCTGGCGATGCGGCTGGGGTGAGGCGGGCCGGGAATCCCACCGACGCGATGGGCAGGCCCCCGCAGGCCTAGGGCCCTAGCCGATGAGTCCCTGGATCGCCGACACGACATTGAACACGGTCGGCAGGACGAAGACACCCCCCACGCCGATCCACACGCACCCGGCGGTTCGGCGACCGCGGCTGGGTGGGGGCGGGGCGACCAGCTGATCGGCGGTTCTCATCGTCTCGTTCGGGGCGATCAGGCTGCGCCCGGTGTGGCGCTGCCTCCGTCCCACCCAGATGAAGAAGACCGCGGCCATGGCCGTGAAGGCCGCCAGTTGAAGATGCTCACCCGGTGAGTCAGCACCAGCAAGCGTTACGGCTATGTACGACACGGCATCTCCCCCAGAGGTCACGGCGTGTGGATCACCTCACGACACCTCAACACATGTCAAGCGGCCTCATGGTGACCCCCGATTCGCCGTGCGTCGGAGTGCCCTCGTGGTTCGGGGATGAGGGCACTCCTGGGGGGCGGCGGTTACTTTCTCCAGGCCCAGTGCAGGCGGTCCAGGCCGGTCTGGTTGTTCAGTTTCAGGGTGAGGTTGGTGCCGGTGCCCTGGAGGGTGGTGAGGGAGTAGGTGTCTCCGTTGCGCAGGCCGGGCCAGTAGACGGAGCCCAGGCCGAGTTCGCGGATGGTGTCGGTGGCCGCCTGGATGTAGGCGATCTCGCTGGAGCCGTTGATGGGCCCGTTGTAGTTCAGGCCGGAGGTCATGGTGGCGCCGAACTCGTCCAGGATGGTGCGTGAGGCGCAGTCGCCTATGCGCTCCTTGAAGTCCTGCTTCCACTGGTCGTAGCTGGTCCAGTCGGTGTGCCAGAAGCCGTAGTTGTGCAGGGCGATCCGGGTGCCGTTCAGGCGGCTGTCGACGCAGACGGGCTTGACGTCCTCGCTGTACTTGATGCCGCCGACGAGGATGCGCTCGCGGGGGATGAAGCGGTGGGTCGTCAGCCAGTTGGCGGCGATGTCGCGCCACTCCTGGGAGGTGTAGCCGAACGGCTCGTTCATCGGCTCGAAGTACACCTTGGAGTTGCGCCCGTAGGCGGAGGTGATCCGCGCCCACATCTGGTCGTAGGCGGCCCTACTGTCGATCCTGCCGTCCTTGGCGTTGTCGGCCTCCCAGTAGCCCAGGATGACCTTGAAACCCTTCGCGGTGGCGGCGTCGATCGCGCCCCGGTACGACTTCCAGAACGGGCCGTTGACGGAGGTCGGGTTGACCGGGAGGCGGACCGTGTTGGCGCCCAGCTTGGCGAAGCCGCCGATGATCGCGGCGGACTTGGCGCGGGTCGTGGTGTAGCCGTCGGAGGTGGACAGGCCCGAGGGCACGACCGCGTCGTCGGCGTAGTTGTCGCGCGGGTCGGCCCAGTTGACCCCGCGGAAGTCGCTGACGGGCGGCGGCGCCACCTCGGTGGAGGCGGGGGAGGCGGACGCGGGGGAGGCGAGTGCTCCCCCGAAAGCCGTGGCGCAGGCCAGCAGTGCACTGAGGCCGGCTGTGCGGCGGTGGTTCTTTCGTGGCACGACATCCCCTTCTGAGCAGTTTGCGCTGGTGAAACTCACTGACGGGCTGACACAGATCGGCGACTCGATGGCTCCCGCAAACTAGAAGATGATCTGAACAGAGGTCAACACATCTGCACACAAAGTCTCATTGGCGACCTCCCCGTACTCGGACAACACCACGCCGACAGACAGCCCTCTCGGAAGACAGCGTCTACGACGACGGAGGGGCGCCCAGCGCGTTGCTGACGCTCACCGCGCTGGGAAGCGGTGCGGCGGACGGCTACAAGGCGACCGTCACGGTCGGCGTCGACAGCGCCTGAGCCGGCGGGGTCAGCGGCCGAGTGGCGGAGCCGGCTCCGGGCGGGGGATCCGAGACCGTGACGGATCCCCCGGCCGGGTCGGCTGTCACAGGCTCAGGCCGTCACGGGCTGCCGTTCGGCGGCCGCCGGCTCCGCCGTCCGGTCCTTCAGGTGGGCGCGGATCGAGTACGTCAGGGCGGCGGCCCAGAGGGCGTAGGCCGCGACGTACACCACCGCACTCACCGTTCCGGACGCCGCGATCCAGTCGCTCTTCAGGAGCGTACGGACGTTGGTGACGATGATGACGCCGCCCACCGCCGAGCCGAGGACCCGCGGGGGGACGAGGCGAACGAGCCAGGCGGCGATGGGGGCGGCGATCAGGCCGCCGAGGAGGAAGGCACCGACCCAGAGCCAGTCGAGGCCCTGGGAGCCGAGAGAGAAGAGGAAGCCGAGGCTGGCGGCCACGGCGACGAGGAACTCGCTCGTGTCGATGGAGCCGATGACCTTACGGGGCTCCATGCGGCCGCTGGCGAGCAGCGCCGGGGTCCCCACCGGGCCCCAGCCGCCTCCGCCCGTCGCGTCCAGGAAGCCCGCGACCAGGCCCAACGGGGACAGGAACCGCTTCCCCAGCGGCTGACCGAGGCGCTCCTTGGGCAGGCCGCGCAGGGTGAAGCGGGACAGGACGTAGAGGCCGAGGCCGAGCAGGATCAGCGACATCACCGGGCCGGCGGCCTCGGTGGAGAGGTTCGACAGGACGGTGGCACCGAGGAACGCGCCCGCCGCTCCCGGTACGCCGATCCTGGCGACGACCTTCCAGTCCACGTTGCCGAAACGCCAGTGCGAGGCGCCCGACATCAGCGTCGTACCGATCTCGGCGAGGTGGACCGTGGCCGAGGCGGCGGCCGGGTTGGTGCCCATGGCGAGCAGCAGCGTGGTCGAGGTCACGCCGTAGGCCATGCCCAGGCTGCCGTCCACCAGTTGGGCGCCCAGGCCCGCCAGCGCGAGCAGTACCAGCGTCCGCATGTCTCTTACGTCCCGTCTTTCTTTCCTGGCTTTCCTACCGGGTAGATAGGGATTGACCGGGCCACCGTATGAGGCCAAGCTGAGGAAATACTGAGGACGAGGTAACGATCTGGTGGAGACTTACGGGTTCTGCGGGTGCTACGGGTTCTCCCAGGCCGCCGGTTCCGCCGCCAGCTCCTTCACCGGGTCGGGCAGGGCGTCCGCCGCCAGGTCGGCGATCGTGACGCCCTCCAGGATGCGGCGGACGTTGGCGCGCAGGGCGATCCACAGGGGCAGCAGGGGTTCGGCGGAGCCGGTGTAGGTGAGGCCGGTGGGGCGTTCACCGCGTACGGACACGATGGGGCCGTCCACGGTACGGATCACATCCGCGACGGTGATCTCGGCGGGGGCGTGGGCGAGCTGGTACCCGCCGCTGCCGCCCCGTCGGCTGGTCACCAACCCGCCACGCCTCAGGTCGCCGAGGATCCCCTCCAGGAACTTGTGCGGGATCTCCTGCACGGTGGCGATGACCTCCGCCTTCACCGGCCCGCTCTCCTGCCGCACCGCCAGTTCCAGCACCGCCCGTACCGCGTAATCCGCCCGTGCAGAGATCCTCATGGGGCCATTGTCGCCTGATTCTCACCGCCGCCCGGCACCCGCGCCCCTTCAGCCGAGCCGGATCACGTTCCAGGACAGCGGTTCGAGGACAGCGGTCAGCTTCCCGTCCTGAAGGCTCGTGCCGTCGACCACCCGCGGCTTCACCCTCTCCGGCTCCGCCAACGTGTTCCGCGCGTCCGGGTCGGCGTCCGCCAACACGCTGTGCTCGACGACCCGGCTCAACTCCAGTCCGTTCAGGGACACTTCCAGCGGCAGCGCCGCGTCACGGCCCCGGTTCACCGCGAACACGGTCACCGACCCGTCGTCCGCCCGTACCGCCGTCGCGTGCAGCAGATCCGCCTCGCCGTACTTCTTCGTCTCGTACGTCGGCGAGTCGACACGTACGTCGAGGACCTGACCGCGGCCGTACCGGGAGGCCTGGGCGAAGGGGAAGAACGTCGTCTGGCGCCAGGCGGGGCCGCCCGGCTCGGTCATGACGGGGGCGATGACGTTGACGAGTTGGGCGAGGCAGGCGACGGTGACGCGGTCGGCGTGCCGCAGCAGGGCGATGAGCAGGGAACCGAAGACGACCGCGTCCATGACGCTGTAGTTGTCCTCCAGCAGTCGGGGGGCTTCCGCCCAGTCCCTCGCGTCGGAGTCCTCGATCTCGTGCCACTTGGAGATGTACCAGATGTTCCACTCGTCGAAGGAGAGGTTGATCTTCTTCTTGGATTTGAGCTTCGCGCCCACGTGGTCGGCGGTGGCGACCACGTTCTCGATGAAGGACTCCATGTCGACGGCGGAGGCGAGGAAGGAGTCGACGTCGCCGTCCTCGGGCTGGTAGTAGGCGTGCAGGGAGATGTGGTCGACGAGGTCGTACGTCTCCTCCAGGACCGTCGCCTCCCAGGCTGCGAACGTCGGCATGGACTGGCTGGAGGAGCCGCAGGCGACGAGTTCGACGCTCGGGTCGATCTGGCGCATCGCGCGGGCCGTCTCGGCGGCGACACGGCCGTACTCCGTCGCCGTCTTGTGGCCGGTCTGCCAGGGGCCGTCCATCTCGTTGCCGAGGCACCAGAGTTTGATGCCGAAGGGGTCCTTGTCGCCGTGCGCGACCCGGAGGTCCGACAGGGCCGTGCCGGCGGGGTGGTTGGCGTACTCCTGGAGTTCGAGGGCTTCGGCGACGCCGCGGGTGCCGAGGTTGAGGGCCATCATGGGCTCGGCCTGGGGGCCGATCTTCTTCAGGAAGGCGATGTACTCGGAGAGGCCGAAGCGGTTGGTCTCGGTGGAGCGCCAGGCGAGGTCGAGGCGGCGGGGGCGGTCCTCGACGGGGCCGACGGAGTCCTCCCACTTGTAGCCGGAGACGAAGTTGCCACCGGGGTAGCGGATCGTGGTGACGCCGAGTTCGCGGACCAGGTCCAGGACGTCGGTACGCAGGCCCGCCTCGTCGGCCGTCGGGTGGTCCGGCTCGTAGATGCCGGTGTAGACGCAGCGGCCGAGGTGTTCGACGAAGGAGCCGAAGAGTCGAGGGTTGACCTCGCCGACCTTGAAAGCGGGGTCGAGGGTGAAGCGGGCGGTGCGGGTCATGGGGGGCCGGGCCCTTCGGGTCGGGGTGGGGTGTGTGGTGTGCGGTGCGGGGCGGGGCGTTCGCTGTTCGGTATTCCGGATGTTGATCGTTGAGGCGAACGGGACGTTATGGTCGGAGGCGGGGGGAGTCAATGGGGCCGTGCCACTCAGCGTCTGCCGGGTGCGCAGGTCGGGCGGGTGCGCCGGTCGGGCGGGTGCGCAGGTCGGGCGGGTGCGGGTCGTGTGTGGCTTGTCGCGCCCACGCGGCGTCAGCCGCATGTCGATACAGCCCCGCGCCCCTCTAAGGGGCTGATGCCCAGCCATCGTTCGACGGCACCCTACAATCGCCGGGACCCCATGGTGTCGGCGGCGTCGGGAACGTAAGGTCGGGCCGTGTTCGCGTTTTGGCCCTCCCGGTCCCGCGCCGAGATGCGGAAGTTGACCGCCGCTCTCACCAGAGCGGTGCGGGCGCGGCTCGACGCGCCCGTCGACGTGCGGGAGTTGGGCGCCGCGCTGTGTGCCGAGATGAGTGCTCGGCGTGGGGGGCGGCCGGTGGAGTTGCGGTTCGAGCGGTTTCCGGACGAGTTCGAGGTGACGGGGCTGTGGATGGAGTTCCCGGACTTCGACCTGGTGATCGTCGAGGAGCGCGCGGAGGCCGTGCAGCAACTGGTCATCCTGGGGCATGAGTTGTGGCACATGCACGCCGGGCACTGTCATCTCGCGCCCATCGTTCTCTCCCCCGAGCTGTCGGCCGCCCTGGAGCGGGGCGGCACCCCCATCGCCGCCCGCAACGGCTCGCACGCGTCGGACGAGCGGGAGGCCGAGGACTTCGGGCACCGGCTCGCCACCGCCTTCCGGTCCTGTGTGGACACCGGGCAGGGGGGAGATCATCCCGCCGACCCCGTGGGGCAGGCCATCCAGGCGTCCTTGGGCTATCGCAAGCCCCGTGGATGAGGACGGGCATGAGGACGGCCATGAGTCCTGCCGACTTCTTCGGCGAGCTGTACATCTCGTTCTGGATCCCCACAGCCGTACTGACCGCCGCCCTGGTGATCAAGCTGCCCAGCATCGTGAAGCTGTGGAAGGACTCGCTGCTGCGCGCGGTCGGCGGACTGCTGCTGCTCTCCTCCTGTGTGTTCGTGTTCGCGGTGCCCTCGATCATCGCGTGGACCAACCGTGTCGTCGGCGTGCCGAACATCGCCGCGCCCTGGGTGTACTCCCTCATCACCGCGTTCTGCGCGTCCTGTCTGCTGCTGATCGTCGCCTGGCGCAACGGCCCGGCCGACCGATCGGCGACGACACGTCGCGCCCGGCGCTGGGTCGTCGCCGGGTACGGTTCGGTGATCGTCCTCCTGTGGGTGCTGTTCGCGCTGGCGGACGTCCCCCGGGAGCGGCTGCGCGACCTCGACACGTACTACGCCACCACGCCCTTCATGCGCGAGGAGATCCTGCTCTATCTCGTCGCGCACACGGTGGCCTGCGTGATCACCTTCCGGCTGATCCGCAACTGGGTCCGTACGGACGGCCTGGACCTGTGGCTGCGCGGCGGCCTGAAGGCGCTGGGCGCCGGTTACGCGCTCAACCTGGTGTTCGACGCCTTGAAGCTCACGGCGGTGGTCGCCCGCTGGACGGGGCACGACCTGGACTGGCTGAGCACCCATCTGGCGCCGCCGGTCGTCGCCATCGCGGGCATCTTCATCGCGGTCGGGTTCATCCTGCCGCACGGCGGACAGTATCTGCACGACCGCTGGCAGGTGCGGAGGAGCCACCGGCGACTGCGGCCCCTGTATCTGCTGACCAGGACCGTCAACGGCTCCGGTGTCCCCTTCACGCTGCGTGCCACGCCGGAGCTGCGCCTCACCCGCCGCGAGACCTTCATCCGCGACGCCCTGCTCCAACTGGCCCGCCACCTCGACGAGGACCTGCGCCGACGCGCGTACGACGCGGCCCTCGGCCTCGGTCACGAGCCCGGCCGGGCGAAGGCCCTCGCCGCCGCCGTGACCATCCGGGACGCCATCGCCGCGCGCGAGGTCTCGCCCCAGGGGGCCGGCTCGCACGTCACCGGCAGCCACGTCGCCGGGAGGCACGTCGCCGGGAGGCACGTCGCCGGGAGGCACGTCGCCGGGAGGCACGTCGCCGGAACGCATGTCGTCAGCCCCGCCGACCTGCTCCAGGACATCGAGACCGTCTCCCAAGTGCTTCGCCAGACCGCCGAGATCGAGGCGGTGCGCACCCTCGCGGCCGCCTCCGCAGCAGAGAGCAGCGTGCCCGTACATGAATGAACGCCCCGCATCCGACCGGGCCGACCAGCCGCTTCGCTCCGCCGTCGTGCTCGGCGGCTCGCACGCCGGGATGCTGGCCGCCCGCGCGCTGGCCGGGTTCGTGGACAAGGTCACCGTCGTCGAGCGGGACGCGCTGCCCGACGGGCCGGGGCCGCGCCGGAACCTGCCGCAGGCCCGCCATGCCCACATGCTGTGGTCCGGCGGGGTGAGGGCGCTGGAGGACCTCGTGCCGGGCGCCGCCGAGCGGCTGTCGGCGGCGGGGGCGCACCGGCAGGCGGTCACCACCGACATGGTGATCCTGTCGCCGCAGGGCTGGTTCCGGCGCTGGCCCGTGTCCCATCGCAACCTGCTGTGCAGCAGGGACCTGCTGGACGCGACCGTCCGCGCGGCCGTCCTGGACGACGCCCGGGTCGAGCTGGTCGAGCGCACCGAGGTGCTCGGGCTCGTCGGCACCGGTGCCGCTGTCACCGGGGTGCGCGTCCGCCACGACGACGGCACCGAGCGCGTACTCGACGCCGGTCTCGTCGTCGACGCCACCGGCCGTTCCTCTCGTGCGCCCGGGTGGCTGGCGGCGCTCGGGCTGCCCGAACCGCGGCGGCGCGTGGTCGACTCCGGTCTCGCGTACGCCTCCCGCGTCTACCGCGCCCCCGAAGGGGCCCGGCGGGGCTACCCCGTCGTCAGTGTGACGGCCGACACCCGGCAGGAGGGCCCCGGCCGGTCGGCGTTCCTCCTTCCGATCGAGGACGGGAAGTGGATCGTCACCCTGTCCGGGACGCGGGGCGGCGAACCGTCCCCGCACAACGACGACTTCGTACGGTTCGCCCGCGAGGAGCTGCGGCACCCCGCCGTCGGTGAACTGCTCACCCACGCCGAGCCGTTGGGCGATGTCGTGTTCACCCGCTCCACCGCCAACCGCCGTTACTTCTACGAGCGGATGCCGCGCTGGCCGGAGAACTTCACCGTCGTCGGGGACGCGCTCGCCGTGTACAACCCGGTCTACGGGCACGGTATGACGATCGCGGCCCAGAGTGCCGTGGTACTGAGGGAGGTGATCCGTCGCCGGGGGTGGGGCGCACCGGGTCTGGCCCGGCGGGTGCAGAAGGCGCTGGCCCGTCCGGTGGGTACGGCCTGGGATCTCGCCACCGGCCAGGACGTGTTCTACGAGGGCGCCACGGAGAGCGGCCCCACCCTACGGGACAGGGTGGTGGCCGCGTACGTCAACCGTGTGCTCCTCACCGCCACCGGCAACGGCCGTATCGCCCGCCGACTGACCGATGTGACCTCACTGGAGCGCGGCCCGGAGGTGCTCCTCACCCCCGGCGTGCTCCTGGCCGCCGCGTTCGGCCCCCTCAAGCCACCGCTCGAGGGGGCGCCGCTCACGGCGGAGGAACGCAAGGCGGCCGGTCTGTGACGAAGGCGGCCGGACTTGTGACCCCGGAGGCTCAGCCGGCGAACGCGGGCTGGGCCAGTCCCTTCCCCGCGCCCGGGACCACCAGCAGCGAGCCCGACAGCGGGTGCGGGGTCTCGGTGCCGATGCGGGCCGTGGTGATGTACAGGTCGGTCAGGTCGGCGCCGCCGAAGGCGCAGGCCGTGGGGCGGGGGGTCGGGAGGGTGATCACCCGGTCCAGTTCGCCGGATGGGGTGTAGCGGCGGACGGCGCCGCCCTCCCACAGGGCGACCCAGACGCAGCCCTCGGCGTCGACGGTGAGGCCGTCGGGGAAGCCCCCGCCCTCCTCGATCGTCATGAACGGGCGCCGGTTGACGGGCAGTTGACCGGTCTCGTAGTCGAAGACGTCGATCCGGCGGGTCGGCGAGTCGATGTAGTACATCAGCCGTCCGTCGGGGCTCCAGCCGGTGCCGTTGCTGACGGCGACGTCGTCGAGGACGGTCCGGTCGAGGCCGTCGGCGGTGAAGCGGGCGAGCGTGCCGCCGCCCGGGGCCTCGTCGTAGCGCATGGTGCCGGCGAAGAGGGAGCCGTCGGGGGCGACGGCGGCGTCGTTGGCGCGGCGGCCGGGGACCGGCTCGTGGTGCAGCCAGCGGAAGCCGCCGTCGGTGTCGCGCAGCCCGACACCGTCCCGGAGGTTGAGGACGAGGCCGCCGCCGGCGCGGGGCTTGGCGGCGCCGACGTGCTGCTCGGTGACGAGGACCGTGCGGCGGCCGGAGGCCGGGTCGTAGGTGTGGACCCGGGAGCCGAGGATGTCGATCCAGATCAGCCGCTGGGCTTCGGCGTCCCAGGTGGGGCCCTCACCGAGGGTGGCCTCCGCCCGTACCGCTACTTCGTATGTGCTCATGCCACGCTCCGGTGTCCGAGGCGCTCGGAGAGTTCCGCGGCGCCCTTGGCGGCGAGCTGCTCCAGCTCGATACGGCGCTCGTCGCTCCAGCGGATCATGGGGACGGAGATCGACAGCGCGGCGACGACCTTGCCCGCGCGGTCGCGGACCGGGGCGGCGACGCAGGAGACGTCCGGGTTGGACTCGCGGTTCTCCACGGCGAGACCTCGCTCACGGATCCGCGCCAGGGCCTCGCGCAGGGCGGCCGGGTCGGTGATGCTGTTGGGCGTCATGGCGACCAGGTCGGCGTCGTCCGGGATACGGGCGCTCAGCTCGGCCTCGGAAAGGGAGGCGAGGAGCATCTTGCCCACGGAGGTGCAGTGCGCCGGGAGGCGACGGCCGGCGGCGGAGACCATGCGGACCGCGTGCGTGGAGTCGACCTTGGCGATGTAGATGACGTCCGTGTACTCCAGGATCGCCACGTGCACGGTCTCGTCGCAGGTCTCGGCGACGGACCGGGCGACCTGCAGGCCCTCGGCGGCGAGGTCGAGCTGCTCGGCGTACCGGCTGCCGAGCTGGTACGGCCGCACTCCGAGGCGGTAGCGGCCCGGCTGGCCCTGCACCGCGACGATGTATCCGCGGGCGGCCAGCGTGGTGACCAGCTCGTGCACCGTGGTGCGGGGCAGCTGGAGCTTGCGCACGATGTCAGGGGCGGACAGTGTGCCGTCCCCGTCGAGGAAGAGCTCCAATATGTCGAGCGCCCGGGTCACGGCAGGTACTAGGCGTCCCACGGTCGGCTCCCTCCCTTGTGTCTGTGGTGACTGTGTTCGATATTTCAACGGTCGATCGGCATAACGAACACAGGCTAGTCATATTGCCTGTCACCGGGCAATGGGCGAGTAACGGTGAGGTGGTGGGGTCAGGTGACGGGGTCTGCGGCTGGGCGTTGCGTCAGAGGACGACTTTGAGCGTTTGGTGTAGGCGCTGGGGGAGTTTTCCAGGCGGCGCGGGACTCGCCCAGCGGAAGAACCGCGTCAGGCCGTTTCCCCGGCCCGTGGAGCCTGTCGATCGCGTGGGTGATGGCATCGGTCCAGGGCCATCGGGCGGTGAAGCGGAGCCAGTGGCGGCGCCCGGTGTTCACGAGCTGGGCGGCGGCGGAGAACAGGCGCAGGCGGAGCTTCTGAGGTCGAGCGCGAGGGAAACGATCTCCAGCAGGACCTTGCCCGGGTCGTACACCGTCCGCGGCTTGCGCCACGGCGCCCGGCGCCGCCGATATCGCGGTGTCCAGGCCCACCTTGCGGACCGTCTCGACCAACAGCACCGCCCCGGCCTGCAAGACCACCCCACCTGGAGAGTGCTTCTTTCCGTGCAGTCAACAGGACCCTAGACAAGTCCCATCGTTGCAGGTCAGAAGCACTCTCCGGTTATTTGATCAAGACGTGGAGTGTCAGGCTGGGTGGCTGAGAACGGTCAACCGGCGCTGCCGATCAGCTTCCAGGGCTCGTGGTCGGCGTCGGCCCCGGTGCCCGGGGCACTGCCCTTCGTCTCCCACTTGGCCTTCCAGACCTTGCCGTTGTACTTGACCGTGGTCTGCTCGATCGGCTGGCTCGCCGGGGAGTAGATCTTGGTCGCGTCCCAGTTGGCGGCACTGCAGCCACCGGCCGGCGGGGTCGCCGTACCGAGTCCCTTGAGGTTGTCGGTCACCGGGGCGTACGCCGTACCGCCGATCGACAGACTCGTGTTCACCGGGCCGGTGATCGGGAGGAAATAGATGATCGGCAGGTCGAGGGACTTGCCGGCCGGGATGATCTGGCAGTAGTCCAGCGTCGTGCTGACCCGGTGGAACGTCGAACCGGCCGTCACCTGCCACTGGCCGCCTTGGGCGCCGGTCTGCCAGTTGCCGTCCTTGACCAGCGGTGACGTCGAGGCCGGGATGTCGAACGACAGCTTCGTGTCCTTGCCACCGCCGAGCGTGCGCCCGGTGTTGTTGGTGATCCGGACGGTCGGCTGCAGCGGCCACAGGTTCGCCGTGGAGGTCGGGTAGTTGACCATCTCGACGCTCACCTTGGCGGTCACCGTCGGCCCGGCACCACCGGTGCCGGCGCGCAGACTGTTGTTGTAGGCGCCGATGTTGCCCAGCTTCTCGTTCAGCCGGGTGGTCAGCGTGTACCCCATCCCGCACGGGGTGTCCGGCTGGACGTCCGTCGGGCAGGAGTAGTCGCCGCCGAGCTCCCACATCATCACGCCGCCCGCGCCGGTCGACTTGACCAGGTCGGTGACCGCGTCGATGCCCTGCTCGTCCTCGGTCGACAGGAACACCTTCTTCTCGGCGTTCCACAGCCACGACGTCTTCGTGGTGTCGTCCCAGTACCGGATGTACTGGCCCGTGCGCCGGTCGGTGACGTCGGTCTGCGGCGTCAGCCCGACGCTGGGGGCGTAGACCGGCGTGATGTTCTTCTCCAGGTTCTTGGTGTGCCACAGCGGGTTCGTCCCGGAGCCGAGCTCGCTGCCGTTGTTGGTCTCGTCGTGCCAGATGTTGTCGATGCCGAAGGCACCGTCACCGCACGGCCTCTTGATGCCGGTACCCGGCTCGCAGCCGTTCGGCTTCTGCGACTTGCCCCACAGACCGTTCGTACCGCCGGTGACGTTCTGCCAGCCGCGCGTGTAGTAGGGGACACCGATGTTGACTCGCCCGGCCTGCATCGAGCCGCGCATGTACTTCATCGCCCAGTCGGTGTTGAAGTACCCGATCTTCCCGTACTCCGGGGTGGCGTACTGGTCGGCCAGTTCCGGGTCCTTGCCGTCGTCGAACAGTGCCGCGTTCGGACCCACGACGTCGTTCCAGGTGCCGTGGTAGTCGTAGGCCATCAGGTTGGTGAAGTCCTGGTACTTCAGCGCCGTCTGGTTCGCCATCCCGCGGGCCAGGTAGCCGGAGGCCGACGACGCCGAGGTGAGCAGGTAGTACTTGTTGTCCGCGACCGAAGCCCGGTTCAGCGAGTCCCGCAGCGTCTTCATCAACGCGGCGTACGTCGTGGGCAGACCCTTGCGACGCGGGTTCGACACCGCCCAATCGGCCGGGTTGCCGGTGTCCTCGAGGACCGTGGGGTACTCGAAGTCGATGTCGACACCGTCGAACCCGTAGGTCCGCAGGAAGTCCACGACCGAGCTCGCGAACGTGTCGATCCCGCCCTGGTTGACCGAGCCGTCGGCGTTGGTGGTCATCGCGTAGAAGCCACCGGAACCGGCCCAGCCACCGACCGAGATCAGCGTCTTCACCCGCGGGTGCAGGCGCTTGTACTTCGTCAGCAGGTTGAAGTGCCCCTTGTAGGGCAGTGAGGGATCCATCTCGGCGCCGACCTCGCCGGGCCACTCCTTCTGGGTGGCGTTCGAGTCGACCTTGATCTTGTTGTTCTCCACCGACGCGAACGCGTAGTTGAGGTGGGTCACCTTCGACCACGGGATGTTCTTCACCAGGTAGTGCGGCGTGCCGTCGGCGCCCGTGCGGCCGCCGTTGAAGTAGCCCACGACCCGGCGGCCCCGGCCCTCGCCGAGCCATTCCCGGCCGTCACTCTGGTAGACCTTGCAATACGGCGTCGCGACGCCCGGCGTGGTCGCCAGGCCCTCCGGCCGGCAGTCGCCGGACGCGGCAGGCCGCGTACCGCCGTCGTCGCCACCGGGGTGCGACTCCATCGGGTCACCGACACCACCGTTGATACCGAGATCACCGGCGCCGCCGTCGGTGCGGCTGCCGTCGCCGTAGCTCGGCACCAGCCAGCCCTCGATGTCACCGGCATCACTCGCCACGGCCGCCGCCCTGACGGCCGTCCTGGCAGTGGTCTTCGCCGTCGTGGTCGTACCGGAGCGGGTCACGGCGAAGTCCTGGATCCCGTCGCCGTTCAGATCGGCGAAGGTCCCGAAGGTGCCCTGGAACGGGTCGTCGTTGCGGATCACGCCCAGCGACTTCCAGCCGGCGGTGACGCTCCACGGAGAGCCGGTGTTCTGCCAGGCCCGGACCTCACCGGTGGTGAACTCGACCCGGACCGTGTCGGCCTTGCCGTCACCGGTGATGTCGGCGAAGGCGACCTGCGCGCCACGCGCCTCACCCGGAGTGGCGAAGCCCGAGATCTTGGTCCAGCCGCCCTCGGTCGGCATTCCCTTGCCCTTGTTCTGCCAGGCGGTCGGGAAGCTCATCCGGTCCAGCGTGATCAGGTCGTCACGGCCGTCACCGTCGAGGTCGGTGAAGTACAGCTCCGGCTCGTAGCCGAGGTTGTTCGCGACGATCGTCGCGCTGCCCCAGCTGATGGTGCCGCCGCTGCTGGTGTTGCGCGACATCCGCATCGCGGCGATACCGGTCGGCGAGTCGGCCGCCGGCAGGATCCGGATGTAGTCGTCCTTGCCGTCACCGTCCAGGTCGGCGAAGTAGACCAGCGCCGGCTTGTTCCCCCGGTCGGCCGGGCTGATGTCGCCCAGCGAGACCGCTTCCTTGGTCGGGTCGTCGTTGCGCCAGCCGGTGACCTTGCCGTCCGTACCGACCACCGCGTAGTCGGCCTTGCCGTCGCCGTTCAGGTCGGGGAAGGCGATCTTCGAGCCGGTCGCGGCGGCGTCCCGGATCTTGCCGATCGGCTTCCAGACGTACGAGCGGTTGCTGATCAGGCCCTGCAGGACCGCGATCCGGGTGCCTGCGCCGAAGGCTTCCGCGATCTTCTTGTAGCCGGCTTCGGTCGGGTAGATCTCGTTGGTGATGTCCTCCGTGGTCACCGCGCCCAGGTCGACCAGCACCAGCCGTGCGCCGGCCTGGATCTTGGCGTAGGCCATCGTGCGGAGCGCTTTGTTGTAGGCGTCGATTCGGGCCTGGTACGTCGGGTTCGTCGACGGCGGCAGGGTCCCGAGCAGGACCGTGGTCGTCGGCGAGGTCCGGTGGATCGCGTCCACGAAGCCCCGCATCTTCTCGGCCGTCGCCGCACCGTCGGCACCGCCGGTCAGGTCGGCCGTGCCCGCGACCAGGGTCATCATGTTCGGCCGCAGCGTCTGCAACGCGGGGATCGTCTGGGCCTTGATGTCGTCGATGCCCTTGCCCTCGAACCCCATGTGGTCGGGGTCGCCGCGCTTGCCGTTCTTCAGCTCACCGACGAAGTCCGTGCGCTTGAAGATGAGAGTGGCCGCTGTTCCGACACCGAGCACCGCAAGGGTGTCCAGACCCTTCACGATGGTGTCCAGGTAGCCCCGGAAGCCGGTCTCGTCGGTGCTGTTCACACCGGCCGTGATCTCGTCACCGGCAGCCATCACCCGGAGCTCTTCGATGTCCGGGCTGGCGGCGGGCGACGGAGTGGGCCCGGCCGCTCTGAGCTGGTTGGACCGGACCGGCCAGTGGTCGGAGGTGCCCTCGCCGGTGACCGTGACAGGCAGATTGAAGGTCTGGTGGGTGGTGACGAAGTAGTCCAGCTCACTTCCATGGACGTGGGTCGCCAGACCCGAGCTGTGGATCCGCATGTCCTGCGACGGGAAGCTCCCCCGCTGGACGAGTTCGTCCGGGTCGACGTTGAAGTCGCCACCGACCGTCGCGTTGTAGGTCGCGCCACGCTGGGTCGCGAGGGCCCTGATCTGGTCGTGAATGGCCCTCATCATCGGCCCGGAGTCACCGCCACTGCCGGACAGACCGTGGAAGGTGAAGTACCACTCGTTGCCGAACCGCGCCCCGAGCGCGTTCCGGCCGGCGTCGATCGGGTTGCCGACGACGATCAGTTCGTCGGGCGTGTCGCGCAGGACGAGCGCGATGTTGACCCGGCCGCCGATCCGACGCGGGTTGTCCGAGTCGTCCTCGGTATGCAGGTAGTAGACCTCACGGGTCGGGTAGGGGGCGCGGGTACCGCTGTTGACGTTCCACCTGTGGTGCAGCACGGTGTACTGATGCTGGACGCCCGCTTGGTCGGTCGTCGTGAAGGTCTGGGAAGGCTGTGCGACGCTGTTCGGAGGTGGCTCCGGGCCGACCTCCTGAAGCATCAGGATCGGCGACTGCTGCGTCAGCGTCACGACCGTGTTGGTCCACTTGCTGCCGGTCTTCGCCTTGTTATTGGACCCCTGCATGTTCCAGGAGATCAAGTGCGTGGTGGCCGGAGGGAAATCGGTGGCGGAGGCCGGAACGACAAGTGACGCTGCCAGTCCGGCCATCATCACCGCTACGGAGATTAAGCGGCGGAACAAGAGCTCCCCCCGTTTCTCACATCCAACAGATCGGGAACAACCGAATCGTTGGAAACTAGTTGACTTCTCAACTATAGCCTCGATCGTTCATGAGGTCCCGTCAACTTGGCGGATTCAAGGGGTCGTTGCAACACGCGGTTGTTTGATCAGGCCGTGAGCAGTTTTGTAGTTAACGGGTCGGCCCCTGGGCGTACGACTCCTGACCCGGAGCTGCTGGCGACCGGCAGTCGGCCGCTGTGGCGGGTACGGACCACCTACGAAGCCCCGCGCGCTCGACGACGCGGTACATACCCTCCGTCGGCCGGCGTCCTGGCCGCGCAAGCGTGAGCAGGCCACCCGTCGGGCACACCGCCTACTCGCCGACGACTCAGCCCTGGCCGTCGTACGTCCGGTCGAACGCCGACGAGGGGGCCGCGGGTCAACGACGGCCCAGGGGGCCTGCTTTGAGGGTGGCGAGAAGGGCTTGGAGGGGGGCCGGGGTGGTGGTGAGGTGGGTGGTGGGGTGGTCGCTTTCGCCTATGCGCATGGCGGCAGTGGCGAGGGCGAGTTCAACACAGGCTTCGCTTTGGTCACCGCCTGAGAAGGTCGACTTCTGCCATGCGTGAGGGCTGGACACGGGGGCGCCTTTCACAGTTCCTGAAGTAGTTCGACGATGAAGTCCCGGGACTCTGCCGGCGGCAGGGCGGAGCTGGCCACCAGGTCGTAGCGCTTCCTGCGCTGCTTGAGTAGCGGTTCGGCAGAGAAGAACGCACTCCCGTGACCTGTGTCGATCTGCACCATGTCCAACAGGCCGGGGCATGTGGATCGTCGACACGGTCACGGACGGCCGCGGGGGGACGGAGTCGCTGGGCGCGTCGGGGAAGGGCGTGTGGTTCGAGCTGAGGGACGAACAACCCCGCCGCCCACCGAAGGTGCGGAAGGCGGAAGGGAAGGCCGCACGGAAGCCCGGTCCACCTGCCAGTCCCGTACCTCTGTCCCTTCCTCGGTGACGACCGTCCTGACGACCGCCCTCAGGTCGAAGGGCGAACGGCGCCGCTCGGCGTACGGCCATGGACCGTTGGATGGACATCGTCCGTCATCGTCTGCCCCGCGGATCCCCCAGCTCCCCCCGCAACCGCTGGGCCCTGAGCACCAGTTCCAGTTCGAAGCGGCGGTCCGGGTCGTCTATCTCGTCGCCCCAGAGTTCGCGGATCTGGCGGAGGCGGTAGCGGACGGTTTGCGGGTGTACACCGAGTCGGGTGGCGACCTCGGGGGCGCCGCCGCGGGTCTCCAGCCAGGCCAGGAGGGTCTCGGCGAGGCGGCGGCCGTGGGTGGGGCCGCAGTGGGCCAACGGCGCCAGACAGCGTAAGGCCAGGTCGTCGATGAGTTCCTCCGGTTGGAGGAGGACCAGGGCCTCGGTGTGTTCCGTGCAGTGCAGGACCTCGCCGCCGGGCAGCAGGCGGCGCTCCATGAGACGGACCGCGGCCTCGGCCCAGCGCAGCGACTTCGCCGCCTCGGCCAGCGGCACCGGCGGGCCGATCGCGCCGGACCAGCCGGTGAGGGCGCGGTGGAGGAGTTCGGGGCGGCCGGCGGCGGCCGGTTCGGGGACGACCATGCGGGGCTGCTCGTACTCCATGTCGAGCAGGACGCCCTGGCTGACGGCCGGGGCCATGGCCTCGCGGGCGGGGCGTAACAGGACCCCGACCGCGACCTTCTCCGGGAGCGGCCAGCCGATGCGGGCGGCCCGTTCGGTGAGCGCGTCGGCGGGGTCGCCCCGGTGGTGCTCGGCGAGGAGGAGTTCCATGAGGCGGCGTTGCAGTCGCAGGCGTTCGCCGGCCTGCCGGGCCGCCGCCTCGGCATAGCCGCGCACGGACTGGTCCACCAGGCCGTCCAGGTACTCGTATCCGGCGTCGACGAGCTCGTACATCGCGGGCGGCGGGATCTCCACGCGCTGGCCGATCTCCGCGAAACGGCGCCAGGCGAGCCGTACGCCGAGACGGTAGATCGCCTGGAGGGAGTCCAGGCTGCGGCCGTGCAGGCCCTCACCGCGGCCGAACTCCTGGAAGACGCCCGGGGGAACGCGCGGTCGGCCCTGGGCGGTCTCCAGGTGCTGGACGAAGACCTCGATCGCGCGGCGGATGCCGATGAGGGCCATCGGCTCGCCGGAGTCGTCGAGGACGACGGGCAGATGCGGGTACTCGCGGCGGATCTCGCGCAGGATCTCGTCGGCCAGGGCGGGGGCCTCGGCCATGGCGATCGTGGCGAACTGCCGCACCTGCAGACGCGGCACGTCGTGCCAGGCGGAGCGTACGGTGACGGTTCCCGGGCGGCCGGTCACGTCTCAGCGCTCCTGGCCGGTGTTCTCGTACGTGATGAGTGGGGTGTTGGGCTGTTCCGGGGTCGCCTCGAGCAGCGCGACGATGCCGAGCGCGGCTCCCACGGCGAGCGCGGCGGCGGCCACCATGGTGAGGACGGCGGCGAGGAGTCTGGACATCGCAGGGTCAGCCTCTCTGTCGAAAGGTCGTCCCACCCAGGGCACCCCGCACCTCGTCCGGCCCAGTGTCAGCAATGCATTGACACTGCGTCAAGAGTCCGCCTACGGTTCCCGGCCCAGCGGGGTGCCGTACGGCCGGTGCTGTCCGGCCCCCTTGTCGCACGCGCACGATCCCCACAGCTCTGTGGAGGGATCGACCCTCCGCACGCCTACCCGAGTCGCACCTCCCAACGCCCCTGGAGTGCCCGGATGCGCCGTACAGCCTCACCTTTCTCCTTGATTCTGCTGGGTCTCGGGACCTTTCTGCTCGTGCTCGCGCCGCTGCTCGCGTGGTATGTGCAGCCGCGGGCGGCGGTGAACCCGATCGACATCGACACCACCGCCGTCTACACCGGCACGGGCAGCGTCTTCGACGTGGAGCAGGTGAAGACCGTGCCGGACCAGAAGATCACCGTGACCCAGCGGGTACGCGGTGACGTCGCCGACAGCAAGCGCGGCGGGGCCGCCGTCTGGGACGTGACGACCACGGTCGACACCGACAAGACGCTCCCGGCGGCCGACCCGCACGACGCGCTGGACTTCACCCCGCACCGCTGGGTCAGCGACCGCAAGACCAACCGGCCGGTGCACTGCTGCGACGAGAGGCCGTACATCGAGGGCGAGGCCTATCTGAAGTTCCCCTTCGACGTGCAGAAGCGCTCCTACCGCTGGTGGGACAACACGCTCGGCGCCACGGTGACGCTCCACTACGAGGGCCGCAAGAAGATCCGCGGCTACGAGGGGATGCGCTTCACGGCGAAGGTCCCGGCGACCAGGACCGGCACCCGGCTCGTCCCCGGCGCCCTCGTCGACGAGCCGAACCGGCCGCAGGTGCTCGCCGAGGAGTGGTACGCCAACCACGGTGTCGAACTCGTCGTCGACCAGAGCACGGGACGCGTGATCTACGCGCAGACCGGGCCGCGCCGCACCCTCCGCGCGCCGGGGGCGGAGGAGGACGCGGCGGTGCTGCTCGACGCGGAGAAGCTGGCGTTCACGCCGGCGACGCAGAAGTTCGCGGTCGAGCAGGCGGAGAAGGACAGCGGACTGCTGCGGCTGGTGGGGCGGACGGTGCCGATCGGTACCGCTGTGGCCGGTTTCGTCCTCGCCGTGGCGGGTGTCGTTCTGGTCGCGCGCGGGAGGCGGCGACCCGATACGCCCGAGTCATCCCAGGAACCGATCACGATGTGACAGGGCGTCAGCTCAACAAACCCCGGAAATTGTCACGCCGGTGAGTAGCAGCATCGAACCACGCGGCGAAAACTGTCCACCCCACCCGAGCACAGCCCACCCACACCTCGGTCCCAGAAGCCAACCCTCCCCCCACACACGATCGGAACATCCCTCACAGCGACCTTCTTGTCCCCGCTGAGTTCCGCACCCCGAGACGAGTTGGAGCACCCATGCCCCAGCACGTGCCGTTCTCGCTGGTCGACGCGTTTCCGCGTGGCGTCCGGCACCTTCCGGCAGGCGCCCCACCGCCGCGCCGAATCGTCTTCCTCGCCCGCCGTGACCTCGGTAATCCGGCGGCGGGGGGCTCCGAGCTCCTCGTCGACCGGCTCGCCACGGGTCTGACCCGGCTCGGTCACCAGGTCACGCTGCTGTGCGGCGGGCCCGCGGCCTACCGTGACTACCGGGTCGTGTCGGCGGGCGGTGACCTGAGCCATCATCTGCGGGCCAGGACCGCGTTCGCCCGGCAGGTCGGTGACTGCGATCTGCTGGTCGAGGTGTGCAACGGCATGCCGTATCTGGCGCCGTTGTGGCATCGCGGGCCCACGTTGTGCCTGGTCAACCATGTGCATACGGATCTTTGGCAGTTGCGGTTCGGTGGTCCGCTGGCGCCGGCCGCGCGGCTCGGGCGAAGACTCGAACACTGGGCGCTGACAGGGGCGCAGCGTCGCAACCTCGTGGTCGCGGTCTCCTCCTCCACCGCCACGGCGCTTCGCTCGATCGGCGTGGAGCGGGAGCGGATACGGGTCGTGCACAACGGGGTCGAGGAGCCGGGGCCTCGTGCCGAGCGGTCGCCCGAGCCGTTGTTCGTGGCGGTGGGGCGGCTGGTCGAGTACAAGCGGATCGATCTGTTGCTGCGGTTGTGGGAACGGGTGCGGCCGGTCACGGGTGGGCGGTTGGTGATCGTGGGTGACGGGCCCGAGCGTGGGCGGCTGGAGGCGATGGCCGGGCCGGGTGTCGAGTTCGCCGGGCATGTTTCCGAGGCCGAGAAGCATCGGCTGCTGTGCGCGGCTTGGTTGCTGCTGCACCCTTCGGCGGTCGAGGGGTGGGGGCTGGTCGTGACCGAGGCGGCTGTGCGGGAGACGCCGTCCGTTGCCTTTGATGTGCCCGGGTTACGGGATTCCGTGGTTGACGGGGAGACCGGGGTGCTGGTTCGGGGGGAGTCGTCGTTCGCTGCGGCCTGGTGCGCGCTTGCGTTGTCCACGGACAGGCGTGTGCTGATGGGGAAGGCGGCGCGGGAGCGGGCCGCGCATTACCGGTGGGGGCATACGGTTCGCCAGTTTCGGACGGTCGCTGAAGAGGCTGTGCGGGGTTGGGGGTCGTGAGCGCCAAAGGGGGTGCCTCGGCTGATGGACGGCGACTGCGGGTTCGCCGTGGCTTGTCGCGCCCACGCGGCGGAGCCGCAAATGTCACAGCCCCGCGCACCCTGAGGAGCGGCGGTTTCAAGGACCCCTCTCTGCGCCGCTCCATCACTCTCTTCCGGGCCTTCTTACGTGAGCAGGACGATCCCGAGTACTGCTACTCCCTTCTCGCTCGCGATGCCGTCGATCAGGTTGAGGCGTACGGCGGTCGGGTCGATGGCGGGACCATCGTTGACGTCGGCGGGGGTGCCGGGTACTTCACCGAGGAGTTTCGGCGGCGGGGAGCCCGCGCTTATCTCTTCGAACCCGATCTGCGGGAGCTCGGAGGCAAGCCGCCCGACGGGTCCGTGGTCGCCGACGGATATCTGTTGCCCCTCGCCGATGGCGTCGCTCACGTCACCTTCTCCTCCAATGTGCTGGAGCACGTCGCCGATCCGCCCACCTTCCTCAGTGAACTCATCCGCGTCACCCGGCCCGGTGGGCTGATCTACGTCTCGTTCACGAACTGGCTGTCCCCCTGGGGCGGGCATGAGTGGGCGCCCTGGCATTACCTGGGGGCGGAGCGGGCTCGGGCCCGTTATCGGCGGCGTACCGGGAAGGACGCCAAGCACACGCTCGGCGAGAACCTCTTCGCCGTGCACATCGGACGCACTCTGCGGCAGGTGCGCGGCCGGGACGACGTGACGGTCGTGTCGGCGCGCTCCCGCTACTGGCCGTTTCTCGCGGAGACCGTCGTGAAGGCGCCGGGGCTGCGTGAGTTCGCCACCTGGAACCTCCTTCTCATTCTTCGGCGGTGTCCACCATGACGAGCACGGTCCAGGCCCCACCCCCCGCGCCGGTACGGCCGACGGGCACGACCGAAGGACCTCCCGAGGGTCCTCGGTCGCGGCGCTGGCTGCTGGGGTTCTGGGCCGTGGTGTTCGTGTTGCTGGTCGCGGTGCAGCCGGGGCGGCAGACCTTCGACACCAAGCTGGGGGTGACCACCGATCCCTGGCAGTTCGTGGCCGATCTCGGTCAGTTGTGGCATGACCGGGGTGGGTTCGGCGGGATCCAGGATCAGTACGTCGGCTATCTGTGGCCGATGCTGCCGTACTACGGGCTGACCGATCTGGTCGGGCTGCCGGTGTGGCTCGCGGAGCGGTTGTGGATGTCGCTCATCGTGTCCGTGGCCTTCTGGGGTGCGCTGCGGCTGGCCGAGCGGCTGGGGGTGGGGAGCCGTTCGTCGAGGCTGCTCGCCGCTGCCGCGTACGCGTTGTGGCCCGTCTTCACCACCGTCGTCGGGTCCACCTCGGCGGCCGCGCTGCCGGGGGCCTTTCTGCCGTGGGTGCTGTTGCCGCTGACCAATGAGCGGTACAGCGCGCGGGTGGCCGCGCTGCGGTCGGCGGTCGTCATTCCGTTCATGGGTGGGGTCAACGCGGCCTCGACCCTGGCGTCGCTGTTGCCCGTCGGGTTGTATCTGCTCAGCCGGCCGCGCGGGGTCCGGCAGCGGAGGCTGATCCTCTGGTGGGTGCCGGGGGTGATCCTGGCGACCGCGTGGTGGGTCGTTCCGCTGTTGTTGCTCGGCATTCACGGCGAGAACTTCCTTCCCTACGTGGAGACTTCGCAGACGACCACGGCCACGATGTCGGCCACCGAGGCGTTGCGCGGCGCCGGTAACTGGGTGGGGTATCTGCACTTCGGTGAGGCCTGGCTGCCGGCCGGGTGGTCCGTCGCCGCCTCCGGGATCGTGATCGTGTGCTCGGCGCTCGCGGCGGGGCTGGGGCTGGCGGGGCTCGCCCGGCGGGACATGCCGGAGCGGCGGTGGCTGGTGCTGACCGTGCTGGTGGCAGCGCTCATCACACTTGCCGGGTACGGGGGTTCGTTCGGGGCGCCCTTCCACGGGGTGGTCCAGGACTGGCTGAACGGGGCGCTCGCGCCCTTCCGGAACATCTACAAGTTCCAGACGGGGGCGGCGCTCGCGCTCGTCCTCGGGCTGGCCCATCTGGTGGGCGTGGCCGCCCAGGCGCGCGGGGCCCGACGGGTGCGGGGGCGGCGGTTCGCTCCGCTGATCGCGGCCGTACTCGTCCTGCCCGGGCTGCTGTGGCCGTACCTCAACGGGTCGGTGCTGCAACCCGGTTCGTTCCAGGAGCTGCCCAAGTACTGGCAGGCCACCGCCGACTGGCTGGAGAAGTACTCCCCGGATTCGCGGGCGCTGGTCGTGCCCGCCACCGCGCACGGCATCTACACCTGGGGCTCCTCCATCGACCAGCCGCTCGACGTGCTCGCCGAGTCGCGCTGGGCCCAGCGTGACTACGTGCCCTTCGGCACCCCGGGCAACCGGCGTGCGATGGACGCCGTCGAGCAGGCGTTGCTGACGGGCGGCGAAGTCCCGGGGCTCGCCGACTACTTGAGCCGGGCCGGCCTGTACTACGTCGTCGTACGCAATGATCTGGACCCCGACCAGGTCGGCCAGGTGCCGACCACGACCGTGAAACGGGCCCTGGAGCAGTCCGGGTACGAGCGGGTCAAGGGGCTGGGGCCGCTGATGACCGGCGGACGGATCGCCGAGGACACCCCGCTCCAGGTCGAGGGGCTGTACCCGCGACAGCGGGCCGTCGAGATCTACCGGCCGGCCGAGGACGTGCCGCGGCCCGGGCAGGCCGGGCTGAAGGCGATCGCCGACACCGCGGTCGTCTCCGGTGGCCCCGAGTCGCTGTTGCCGCTCGCCGCCGATCCGTCGCTGCGCGACCGGGCCACCGTGCTGACCGGCGACAACCATCCCGGGCTCGGCACCCCGGCGGTGCAGATCGTCGGCGACGGGCTGCGCCTCGCGGACACCCGGTTCGGGCTGGTCAACGCCAACACGTCGTACACCTACACGGCGGACGAGCGGAATCCGAGCGGAAGTGCGCAGGACCCGGGTGAGAAGCCGAAACAGATCCTGCCGGTGACGGGGCTCGGCCATCAGACGGTGGCCGAGTTGCGGGGTGCGGAGTCGGTAACCGCCTCGACCAGCGGCAACTGGCTGTTCCATCTTCCGCAGTACGACCCGGTCAACGCCTTCGACGGGGACCGGAGCACGGCTTGGGCGGAGGGTACGGCCGGGTCGGCGAACGGGCAGTGGCTGCGGATCGGCTTCGACGGCAGCCAGGACGTCCCGTCGACGTTCGAGGTGACGCCGTTGCCGCCCGATGGCGTGCGGTCGGCGCCCACGCGGATCAAGGTCGAGACCGAACGGGGGTCGCGCTCCACGAATCTGCGGGCCGACGGCTCGACCCAGACGACCAACGCCCCTGCCGGCGAGACCGGTTGGATGAAGATCACCATCCTCGACTCGGACAAGCGGCACACCGGGCTCGTCGGGGCGGGCTTCTCCGAGATCGACATCCCCGGCGTCCGGGTGACCCGGATGCTGCGGCTGCCGGTCGACGCCCAAGAACCCGACACCTCGGCCGCCTCCGCCGCCTCCGCCGCCTCCGCGGAGACGATCTCCCTGCACCGGGCCGCCGACCCCACCGGGCTCTCCCCCACGGGCACGGAACCCGGGCTGCACCGCACCTTCGCCACCGCCACGGCGGGGACGTACGAGGTGAAGGCGACCGCCGTACCCGTGCCGGGCGAGGAGCTCGACAGGCTGCTGTACGAGGTCGCGCCGGATCAGCAGACCCGGATGACGGCGACCGCCGACTCCACGGCCTCGCTGGGCGCCGGGCTGTCCCCGCGCAACCTCACCGACGGCGACCTGACCACGGCCTGGATCGCGGGCGACAAGCCGACGATCCACCTCAGCTGGAACGACAAGTGGCCGATCAGCTCGCTCGTCCTCGCCCCGGCGGGCGGACTGTCCACCCGTGCGACCCAGGTCGAGATCAGCTCGCCGGACGGTGCCGTCATCGCCGGGGTCGACGAGAACGGCTGGGTCCGCTTCGAGCCGATCACCACCGACCGCCTCGACATCACCATCACCGAGACCGCCCCGCTGACCGTCCACAACCCGGTCGCCGACGACGACCTGCGACTGCCGGTCGGCCTCACGGAGGCGTACATCCCGGCGCTCGACCAGTACCGCACCCCGCAACCGGCGCCGACCCGGGAGTTCGACCTCCCGTGCGGCGAGGGCCCGGTGGTCGAGGTGGACGGGAAGCGGTACGAGACGAGCGCGCAGGGGACGGTACGGGACCTGGTGGAGCGGCGGCCCATCGATCTGACGCTCTGCCGGAATGACCGGTCACTCGGGCAGTTGGATCTCGGGGCGGCCGAGCGGCACAGCTTCGAGTCCGAGGACTCCGGCGCCCTCGCCGTCACCGCCGTGACCCTCACACGCGGCACGGTCCCCGAGCCCACGGCCACCGGTCGCGAGCTGCGGATACGGGACTGGCTCGGCGACCGCCGCGAGGTGACCGTCGGCGACGGCGCGGCCTCGTACCTCACGACGTACGAGAACTTCAACGACGGCTGGAAGGCCACGCTGGGCGGCCGCGAACTCACCCCCGTACGGCTCGACGGCTGGCAGCAGGGCTGGCGGATCCCCGGCGGCGCGGGCGGCGCGGTCAAGCTGTCGTACGAGCCGTCCGTCACCTACGAGGCCGGGCTGATCGGCGCGGGCGTGGGCCTCGCGGCCCTGGTCGGTCTGGCGCTGTGGCGGCGCCGGGAGCCCAACCCGGACGCGCCGCAGACCGTGCCGCCGGGCCCCGGTCTGTGGCTGGGCACGGTCGCGCTCACCCTCGTGGGCATCGTGATCGCGGGCTTCTTCGCCCTGCTGGTCCCGCTCCTGGCCCTCCTCGCCTGGAAACGGCACACCCTGCTCGTACCGATCGCCTTCCTCGGCCTCGCGGGTGCCGGTGTCGCCGCCGCCACGGGCGCGGGCGAGCCGGTGGCGGCGGACACGGGGGCGTTCGGGCCCGTGGCCCAACTCCTCGCGCTGATCGGGTTGTTCGCGGCGCTGGTGAGTGTGGGGGCGGGCGCCGAGACCGTAGGGAACCGGTCGGGGTCGACGTGGGAGTTCGAGGTGCCGCCGGGGGCGGAGGCGCCGACGGAGCCGTTGCCGCAGCGGCGGCGGACCACCGGGCGCGTCGCGAGCCCGACGATCTCCGCGCGGGGCCCCGGATCCCTGCAGCCGGAGCCCGATCCGCCGACCCAGCGGATCGCGTTCACCAAGCCGAAGTTCAAGGTGACGCCGCCTAAGAGCGATGACGACGGCGCCGTGGGGAGGGGTGAGCCCGTATGACGGCGGTGTCGCATCCCGCGCGGGACGGCGCGGCCCACGGGGGTGACCCCGTGCGCATCCCCTTCCCGGTGGTCGACGAGGTGTCCCGCCACTGCCTCCAGGAGGAGGAGCCGGAGACCGTCCACATCGAGGTCCACCTCCCCGGCCGACTCGACCCCGACCGCCTCCGCACCGCCTTCACGGCGGCCCTCCACCACCACCCCCGCATCCTCATGCGCGAGGCCCCCTTCCACTGGTACAGCCGCCGCTACGAGTGGGAACTGACCGCCGAGCCCGAGGTGGAGGTGGTGACCTTTCCGCCCCCGGGCCCGCATGCGCTACGGGACGCACGGACGCGGGCGCTGGTGGAGGCCCCGCCGCTGACCTTGTCACCGCCGATCCGCCTGGAGGTGGTCGCGGGGGCGGGGCCGGCGGTGGGCAGCGAGGCGAGCGACGCGGTCGGCGTAGCTCGCATAGCAGCGGGCAACCAGTCCCGCGTAGCTGCGGGCAATCGTGCCGCTGGGGCGATGGGGGTCCCCCCGATCGAGCGAAGCCGAGATTGGGGGAGGGTGGGCGCAGCGGCACCTCGTAACCGCCGAGCAGCGGACCCACCCCCGCCCAGCACCACCCCCGCGCGCCCAGTAACACGGGGCACAGTCCTCTTCCTCACCATCAACCACACCGCACTGGACGGCCCGGCCTGCCTCCGCATACTCGCCACCGCGGCACAGCTGTACGGCGGCAAGGACAACTCCCCCACCGCAGCCCCGATCAGGACGAACACTCAGGAGTCAAGCCGTCCCGAAACGGAACCCCCCTCCAACTGGACCCCACCTGCCCGCGTCGCCCCCGGCACCCCCGAACCCTCCCCCGGCAACGGCATGCTCGTCACCGAGCTCCCCGTCCCCCGCCGCCCCAAGTCCGCCCCGTACACGGTGAACGACCAGCTCATGGTCACCACGGCCCTGATGCTGGCCCACTGGAACCGCGAACACGGCGCCCGCCCCCGCCCCCTCCGCATCACGATGCCGGTGGACGACCGCCCCCGGGACACGGACATGCCGATCGGCAACGGCACCCGCCTGGTGGAAGTCCCCTTCGGTCCGGAGGAGTTGGACCCGGCCCACACCCCGCTGCCCACCCTCCTGCGCCGCACATCGGAACGCACCCGCGCCCTGAAGTCCCTCCCCCGCCCCCAACTGGGCCACGGCGCCTCCCTGTTGACGGCACCGATCGTCCCCGTGGCGTGGCGCGCCGCCGTCACCCGGGGCCTGCGCAGGGCGGCGGCCCCATGGACGTCGACGACGCTGCTCAGCAACATCGGCCGTGTCCCGTACGCGCTGGACTTCGGTGAGGAGGCCGGCCGCGCCCACGCGGTGTGGTTCTCGGCCCCGGCCCGCATGCCCCGCGGCCTCACGGTGACCACGGCCTCCACGGCCGGCCGCCTCCACCTGGCCCTGCGCTGGTCCCGCGCCCTGCTCAGCCACGGCGACGGCGCCCACCTCCGCGACCTCTTCGAGCACTACCTGCACGCGACGGAAGAGGACACCCAGTAATGCCGACCACGACAACGCGCGTACCCCGAGCGGGACTTCGGGACTTCTACGAGGACCCGTCCGTCCCCGTCGCCTCCGGCACCCCCCGCAGCCTCGCCCAGGCCCGCATGCTGGCCGAGGCCCTTGGCCCGGCGTCCGCCACCGGCCCCCGTACCGTCCTCGACATCGGCTGCGGCGACGGCACCGCGGCCGCCACCGCCGGGCCCCTGCTCCCCGGCCACCGGATCATCGGCGTCGACTGGTCCCAGGACGCCCTCAGACGCGCCCGTACCCGCATCCCGTACGCGATCCGCGGTGAACTGACCGAAGGCGGGCTGCCGTTCGGACCGGACTCGGCGGACGCGGTGCTCTTCAGCGAGGTGGTCGAGCATCTCGTGGACCCGGACTCGGCGCTGGACGAGATCCGGCGCGTCCTGCGGCCGGGTGCCCATCTGATGCTCTCCACGCCGAACCTCGCCGCCTGGTACAACCGCGCCCTGCTGCTGGCGGGCGTCCAGCCGGTGTTCTCGGAGGTGAGCCTGCGCGGCATCCACGGCCGCCCCGGGACGGAGGTCGTGGGCCATCTCCGGCTCTACACGGCCCGCGCGCTACGGGAGTTCGTGGCCGCGTCGGGCTTCGAGATCGTACGGCTGCGGGGGGCGCCCTTCCACGGCGTACCGCGTCCGCTGCGCCCGCTGGACCGGCTGGCCTGCGCGGCCCCCTCGGCCGCGTCGATCCTGCTGCTGCACGCGCGGAAGCGGGCGTGACCATGTGGTGGGGAGTGGCGGCGGCACTGCTGGCGAACGCCCTGTACAGCACCGGATTCGTCCTGGAGAAACGGGCGCTCGGCTCGCTGCCCCAGGTGACCGTCCGGGAACCCCTGCGGCTGCTGCGGCTGGTGCTCGGCAGCCCACTGTGGATCGGCGGCTCGCTGTCGCTGGCCGCCGGGTTCGCGGCGCAGCTCGCCGTGTACCGGACGCTGCCCATCGCGGCCGCGCAGGGCATCTTCGTGTCGGGCCTGGTGCTCCTCGTCCTCCTCTCCGCGCGGCTGCTCGGCGAGGAGACGACGGGCCGCGAGAGATACGCCCTCGGTGCCATCCTCGTCGCGCTGCTGATGGTGGTGCTGTCGCTGGACGAGCGCGCCGACACGGTCAGCCGGGCGGCGCCGTACGCCCTGGTCCTGACGATCTGTCTGCCGTCCCTGGCGATGGGCGTGTGGCTGTACCGGTCCGCCGAGCGGCGGGCCCGGCACCGGCACCGGCTGCCGACCACCGGCGTGGAGTACGGCGTGGCGGTGGGCCTGCTGTACGGCGTCAGCTCGCTCGCGATCAAGGGTGTGTCGAGCTATCTGACGGCGGGTGGTCTCGGGGACGCGGTTCTCGGTGTGCTGCGCTCCCCGTACCCGTATCTCCTGCTCTTCACCGGCGCGTTCGGCCTGGTCATGTCGCAGGCGGCGCTGCAGCGATGCCGGGCCTCGCTGATCGTGCCGGTGTGCACGACGGTGACGTGTCTGTTCACGGCCGTGCTCGGCACCCTCTCGTTCGGCGAGTCGCTGCCGGACGATCCGCTGCGGCTGACGCTGCGGTTGTCCGGGACGGTGCTGGCGGTCGCCGTACTGCTGAGCATGCCCAAGCACGACCCGCCGGCGACGCCGACCGCGCCCCAACCCCCTGTTCCGGCCAAGGAGTTGACTCCGCCATGAACCCCGACGACCCGTTGCTCCAGATCCTGGCGTGCCCACTGGACAAGGGCCCGCTGCACCTGGTGGTCCATGAGGAGGAGCGACCGGACGCCTCCGAGGCATCGGAGTCGCTCTACAACCCCCGGCTGCACCGCCGTTACCCGATCGTCGACGGCATTCCGCAGCTGCTGCCGTCGTCGGGCGAGCAGGTGACGGAGGACGAGCATCAAGAACTCCTGGCACTTCTCAAGAGGATGAGCTCATGACCACCCTGGCCGCCCGTGTCGCACCGCTCCTGCCGGACCGGCTGGTCGCCGCGGCCGCCCGGCTCGTCTACCCGCGCTTCGAACCGGAGCTGGCCCGGCTCGACGAACTGTGCCCGCCGGACTGCGGTACGGCCGTGGACGTCGGCGGCTGGTACGGCCCCTGGACGCGGCGGCTGTCGAGACGAGCCGGACGTGTGGTGACCGTGGAGCCGGTGCCCCGGCTGGCCCGGCTGCTCACCTCGGCGGCCCCCGCCAACGTCCGCGTGGTCCAGGCCGCCGCGTCGGACCGGCCGGGCACGGCCCGGCTGTGGCTGCCGTCGGGCGACGACGGCGAGCGTGGCGTGTCGTCCCTGGTCCGCCGGGACATCCATGCCCGTGCGCTGGACGTCCGGTGCGTCACCCTGGACGGGCTCGGCCTGACCGACGTCGGCTTCATCAAGATCGACGTCGACGGCAACGAACTGGCCGTCCTGCGCGGGGCGTCCGGCCTCCTCGTCCGCGACCGCCCGGCGCTCTTCGTCGAACTCGAGTCCCGTATCCAGCCGATCACCCCGGTCGTCGACCTCCTCGCCGGCTTCGGCTACGCCGGCTGGGTCCTCCCCGGCCGCCCCTGGCTCCCCCTCGACCCTGCCGCCCTGGAGGCCCACCAGGCCCGGACCTCGTACGTCGCCTCGCGGGGGCTGCTGCGCCGGGTGCTGCCGTTCGCGGGGCCGCGCTACGTCAACTCGGTGCTGTTCCTTCCGGACGGGCGGAGGCCCCCGTCCGCCTCCGGCGCCGTACGTCACGATGGAGCACATGCCTCCCGCGAAGCGTCCCGGTAGCCCCTCGGGGGGCTCGTCACGTCCGTTCACCCGGCGCGACTTCCAGCTCGTGCTGCTGCGGCGCATGGCCGACCACAATCCGGAGCTCGTCGAGGACGCCCGGCGTGAGCTGGGCGTGTCGATCGCCGAGATGCGGGAGGCGAACAGGCGGTGGCAGGCGATGGTGCGGTCGCCTCGGGGGCGGGGGGCCGCGTCACGGTACCGGTCGGTTCTGGGGGTGCCGGAGTCGGTCGTGCCCCGGAAGATCGGTGATCTGGAGTGTGAGGCGTGGTTGTGGCCGGTGCCGTTGTGGGCGGATCTTCGGTTCGAGGTGATGGTCTCGCCGAACGGGGCGGTGTGGAACGAGTGGCTCGTTCGGGCGCCGGGTGCCCCCGGCCCTGAGTTGCGTTCGCTGGAGGACCTCGTTCCCTGGTCGTGCACGGTGGTCGAGGTGGCGCGGGCGTTCGCACCCGCTCGGCCGTTGGAGGGGACGGCGCCCACGCGGTGGGGGCTGGCGTTTGTCGCGCCTGACGGGCAGGGGGTGCGGCGCGAGTGTGTCGCCGAGTTCACGTGGGGGCTGTTGCAGCGGGTGGGCGCCGACGCCTGAGAGCTCCGCGCCCCTATGGGTGCGGGCCGGGGTTTTGGGCGTGAACGGTCGGCCCTGGTCACCCTTTGCTCCAAAGCCGGGCCCAAGTAGGCCATTCCCGATCATCTCCCCGATGGCGCTGTATATGGGCCTACGGTCCGTGCAGAGTCCGAGTCCTCGCAGTCCTCGCAGTCCTCGAAGTCCTCGAAGGGGAGGCGTCCCGATGACAACCCGGCACCCGGCGGAGCGAACCGTGCCTGTTGAGCGGCTTCAGCTGGGTGATCATGCCTGTATGGGGGTGGGTGGCGACGGGAACGGGGAGTCGCCGTGGAAGGTGTTCACGGCGTACACCCGGACGAGTCTGGCGCGCGGGGAAAAGGTCCTGCTGGTCATGGACCCGGACGACCTCCACGACGACGAAGTCGTCTCCCTGCTGGACCGGGGCAGCGGTCAGGTCGCGACGGCGCGGGCCAGTGGGCAGCTGTCGCTCAAGCGCAACACGGAGATGTACGTCCCGGACGGGCGGTTCCAGGAGCAGCGCACGATCGACGCGTACGCGGCGGAGGTCGACCGCGCCTTCAGCGAGGGCTGGTCGGGCCTGCGGGTCACCGCCGACATGGGCTGGGCGCCACGGGTGAACCTCGACCAGGACCGGCTGCTGGACTACGAGGCGTCGGTGGCGCCCCTGTTCACGGACCCGCTGTTCACCGCGATCTGCTGGTACGACCGGCAGCGGTTCGGCGACGGCATGGCCGCCGATGTCGGCAAGGTCCACCCGCTGCGGGTCATGGAGCGTCTGGACGCGCTGGACGTCACCGAGAGCCCGGACGGCGGTCGGATCGCCGGCACCGCGGAGCCGAGTACGCGGACGGAGTTCGTCGAGGCCCTGCGGGATGCGCTGGAGCGGCGTGAGGACTCCGGGCCCCGCCGGCTCGTCCTCGACCTGCGGGACCTGTGCTTCATGGAAGCGCACTGCGCCTGGCAACTGATCAGCCTCGCCTCGTCACTGCCGACCGGCAGCGAACTCACCGTCCGCTGCGGGGAGTTGCTCGGCCTGGTTCTGGAGCAGCTGGGCGCCGACGAGGTGCCGCAGCTGGCGGTCAGCATGGAGGGGGAGCAGGAGAGCGGGAACGACGACGGGGAAGGGACGCGGTGAGCGAGGAGCGTTCGGTCGTGGCGAGGAATGTCGCGGCCAGGAGTGTCGTGGCGAGGGATGTCGTGGCGAGGGATGTCGTGGCGAGGGATGTCGTGGCGAGGGATGTCGTGGCGAGGGATGTCGTGGCGAGGGATGTCGTGGCGAGGGGTGGGGAACGGCTGCTGCGGATGGAGTTCGACGTGGCCGAACTGCCGCTCCTGCGCGGCCTGATCGCGGACGGTGTCCTCCGGGCCGGACTGGACGGTACCGCCAACGGCGCCTTCGTACAGGCCGCTTGGGAGCTGGCCGCCCACGCCGTGACCCACGACGGCGGTACGGGGACGACGGACACGAGGCGGACGACGAGGCGGACGACGGGGTGCATCGAACTGCGGGTGCTGGCGGGCGAGTTGCGCTGTGAGGTCGCGGACAGCGGGCCCGGGTTTCTTTCGGCGCGGCCCGACGCGCACGGGCCGCGTCTCGCCCGGTCCCTCGTCCGGTCGTTGGCCGGGCGCCTCGAACTCCACGCCACCCCTCAGGGCACCACGGCGACGCTCTCCGTACGCGTCCCCACCCCGATCCCCATGCCTACGGCCGCGGCCGCGACCGTGTGCTGAACCAGGCCGCCACCTGACTGCGGTTGTGGAAGCCCAGCTTGGCGAGGATGCGCTCGACATGACCCTCGGCGGTACGACGGGCGATGACGAGGTCGTCGGCGATCTGCTTGTTGGTGCGGCCCTGGGCGACAAGGGCCGCGACCTGGAGTTCACGCCGGGTGAGCGGGACCGGCTCGGGGCCGGGGCCGGTGGCGGAGTCGGGACTCCTGATCGGGGCCGAGCCGTCACATCCGGTCGGCGGGCCGGAGCCCTTGTGCGCTGCCGCGGCCGATGCCTCGGCGTCGCCGGTCGAGCCGGGGCAGTGGCGTACGGCCGGGGCGGTGTCCTCGTGCGGCTCGCCGAGGGCGTAGGCGACGGCCTCGGCCACGGACAGGCCGGCGCCGCGCCGGTGTGCCCGTTCGTAGGCGTGGTCGCCGAGGGCGCGGCGGGCGTGGTGTTCCGCGGGCCGGGGGCGGCCCGGGTGCGGGGACTCCGTGGGGTTGCCGCCGATGTCGTGCCAGATGCGGTCGACCGCGCCGCGCAGTACGGCGGCCCGCTCCGCCTCGCCCGCCAGGGCCTCGGCGGCGGCGAGCAGATCGAGGGTGCGCGCGAGGCTCTGGCGCTGCCGCACGGTGTACGGCAGGCGCAGACACGTCCGCGCGTGCTCGGCGGCACGGTCGTACTCCCCCGCCGACCAGTGCGCCAGCGCGAGGGTGCGCAACGCCCAGGACCGGGCCCACTGTTCGCCGTGCGCCTCGCACAGGGCGACGGCCTCGGCGCACAGCGGGATCGCCTCCGCCGCGCGGCCCCGGCTGACGAGTGTGCAGGCCAGCTCGACGCGGGTGAGGACGACGAAGTTGGCGGTGCAGGTGCGGGCGCGGCCGGGGCCGAGGGTGCCGGCCGGTACGGGTGGCGGGGCGGGCACGGGAAGTTCGTCGGCGGCCGCCGCGGCGTGCGCCGGGTCGAGGCCGGCCAGGACGGCGGCCGAGCGGCTGCGGACCAGCGACATCAGGGCGCCCGCCCACATGGCCCGGGTCAGCGTCGCGTCCGGCCGGGCCCCGGCCCGCATCGCGCCGTCCATCCAGTGCCGCCCCTCGCCCCAGCTGCCGCCCGCGACCCAGTGAAACCACAGACTGGAGGCCAGTCGCAGCCCGTGCTGGGCCTCGCCGGGGGTGGTGAGGCAGAAGTCCAGCGCGGCCCGGAAGTTGTCCTGCTCGATCCGCAGCCGCTCGGTGATCTCCACCTGGTCGGGCCCGAACCAGGCCTGCTCGTACTCGGCCCCCAGCCGCGCGAAATGGTCCCGGTGCCTCCGCCGGGTCTCCGTCACCTTGCCCGACTCCTGCAGTTTCTCCAGCCCGTAGTCCCGCAGGGAAACCAGCAGCCGATACCGCACCTGCCCCCCGTACTCCTCCCGCACAAGCACCGACTTGTCCACCAGCCCGGCAACGGCGTCCAGGACATCGGCCGACTCCATGTCCTCCCGGCTTCCGTCCTCCCGGCTTCCGTCCTCCCGGCTTCCGTCCTCCCGGATTCCGTCCTCCCCGCTTCCGTCCTCCCCGCTTCCGTCCTCCCCGCTTCCGTCCCCGCCGCAGACCGCCTCCGCCGCCGCCAGGTCGAAGCCGCCGACGAAGACCGACAGCCTTGCCCACACCAACTGTTCCTGGGGAGTGCACAGTTCGTGGCTCCAGTCGACGGCGGAGCGCAGTGTGCGGTGGCGGGGCGCGGAGGCGGGGCTGCCGCAGGTGAGGAGTTGATAGCGGTCGTCGAGGCGTTCGACGAGCTGGTCCACACCGAGGGCGCGGACCCGTACCGCCGCCAGCTCGATGGCGAGCGGCAGCCCGTCGAGACGCCGGCAGAGCCGGGCCACCGCCTGCTGGTTGCCCTCACCGACCGTGAAGCCGGGGACCACGGCCGCCGCCCGGTCGGCGAACAGCCGCAGCGCGGGGAAGCGGTCGACCGCCGACAGGGCTGCCGACGAGCCTGCCGCTGGGCTCAACTCCTCCGCCGCGGGTGCGAGCAGCGGCGGCACCTCGAAGAGCTGCTCGCCGACCAGCCCGAGCCGGTGCCGACTCGTGGCGAGGATCCGTACCTCCTCGGTCGCCGCGAGCACGGTTCCCGCGAGCACCGCGCAACTGCGCGGCAGATGCTCGCAGTTGTCGAGAACGATGAGCAACCGCCGCTCCCGCAGGTACTCGACGAGGATCTCCAGCGGCGGCCGTACGGTCTCGTTGCGCACGCCGAGGGCGTCGTTCACGGCGTGCGGCACGAACACCTCGTCCCGCAGAGCCGCCAGCGGTACGAGCCACACCCCGTCCGGGAAGGCCCGCGCGATCTGCCCCGCCACATGCGCGGCGAGCCGGGTCTTGCCCACCCCGCCGGGTCCGGTCAGCGTCAGCAGCCTCCCCGCCGACAGCAACCGTCTGACTTCCGCCGCCTCGTCCCGCCGCCCCACGAAGCTCGTCAGCTCCGCCGGGAAGCCGGAAGTGCGCCGCGACTCCGCTCCGCCCACGACCCCGGTCACGCCCTCAGTTGTGGTTCCCGTACGAGCTGTTGTAACCGCGAAGGGCAGGCAGCGGGCACGGGCGGTGCGGCGGCTTCCTGGATTTGCCGCCTCTTCGAGTGAGGCGCCTCGGTGCGTACGGGGATCAGTGCGGGGCGGTGGCCGCCGCGAGGATCGCCTCGGCCACGCGGGCCTGCGAGTCGGTGTGCAGCCACAGGAAGAGGTTGGGCTCGACGAGCTCCAACTCCATCACGCACGGCTGCCCGTCCTCACCGGTGACGAGGTCGACACGCGCGTACAGCAGCTCGGGCGCGCCCGGTACGGCCACCGGTACGGCGGCCAACGCCCGTTCGGCGACGGCGAGTTCGGCCTCGGTCGGAGTCCAGGGCACCAGGTCCGGGTGGGCGACCTTGTCGGCGTCGTACGCCGTGCCGGGCGCCAGCACCGCCCCCTTCCGGCTGGCGTGCAGCAGTCGCCCGCCGAAGAACTGCAGCGCCCGCTCACCGGCGGTGTCGATGCTCGTCACGAAGGGCTGCACCATCGCAGTGAGCCCCTCGGCGTGCATCCGCTCGACATGCCGTACGGCGGTGTCCCGCTGCTCGGGGGTGTACCGCGCAGCGAACCGGGCGCCCGCGCCGGAGGTGGGCTTCACGACGTACTCGTGCGCGGTCGGAAGGTCGACGGGGTCGCCCGGCGCGAGATAGGCCGTGGGCACGACGGGCACCCCGGCCTTCGTGAGGTCCCCGAGGTACCGCTTGTCGGTGTTCCACCGCACGACCTCGTCCGGGTTGGCGAGCCGGGTGGCCTTGCCGCATTTCTCCACCCAGGCCGCGAACTCGGCCGCGCGCCAGCTGTAGTCCCAGGTGGACCGGATGACGACGAGGTCGTGACCTGACCAGTCGACCGCCGGGTCGTCCCAGCTCACGGCCACCGCGTCCGCCCCCGCCTCCCGCAGCGCGCCCACCAGCCCCGGCAGATCCCGGTCGGCATGGGCCTCCGGCCCGGAGTCGTAGGTGGCGAGGGCTATGCGGGGGGCGGCTGTGCGGGCCACGGGCACTCCATTCTCGTACGGCTGTCGCCTGGGACGGCCGCTCGGACGACCGGTCTCCGGCTCAGGGTACGGCGGGCCCCGTGAGGAACCGTCCCTGCTCGTCGTACGGCCAGACGTTGGGAACGCAGCCGTCCATGCCCTTGATCTGCTGCATCATCGCCGGGGCCGGTTCGCCCTCGCCCGGACAGCCGGCGTGGCCGTGGCCGAGGAAGTGGCCGACCTCGTGGTTGATGATCAGGGCGCGGTAGGCCTTGACGTCGTCGGCGTAGACGGGGGTCGCCAAGTCCCAGCGCTTGAGGTTGACCATGACGTTCTTGCCGGCCTGGCAGTTGTACTCGCCACCGGTGTTCAGGCCGAGCTCGCCGCAGATGTCGTCGACGGTGCCGGGGGTCGCGACCTTGACGACGAAGTCGGTGGTGCCGCCGGAGACCCGCTGGAACGCCGACTTGCCGTCCGTCGTCCAGCCGCGCGGGTCGCTCAGGATGCCCTCGACCTCCTCGGCGACATCGGCGGCGGACAGCTCCAGGCCCTTCTCGATCTCGACCCGGTAGCGCCAGGTCCGCCCCTGCCCCACCTTGGCACTGGTGCCGGATGCCGTGGTGAACGTCCCCGGCCCGGTCTCGGGGATGGTGATCCGGGACGAGCTGGGTGACGTGCTCGGGGACTTGCCGGGTGTCTCGGTCGGCGCCTTGCTGAGGGTGGCGTCCGGCGACGTACTCGGTGACCCACTGGGCGACGTACTGGGGGATGTACTGGGCGAAGGGCTCCGCGACTGGCTCGCGGACTCGCTCACCGACTCACTCGGCGACGAGCTGGGCACGGCGTCGGCGGACAGCTCCTCCCTGTCGCCGGGCGCCCAGACCATGGCCGCGAGCCCGGCGGCGCCGAGGACGGCCACCACCGCCAGGCCTCCCCATAACGGGCCCTTCCAACGACGTGCGGCGCTCTTCTTCGCCCGCCGCCCAGGGGCGCCGCCCCGACGTCCGGAGGTCTTCGCCCGGCGCGCAGGGGCCTTGCCTCGACGCCCGGATGGTGCTTTGTGCGCGGTCATATTCCTTCAGAGTGTGATCAGCGTGTGATCGGATGCCGCCCGAGTGATCACGGAACGATAACGGATGTTTGATCCGGCCCGGCGCCGTTCCGGACCACGCGTGGGACAGCTCACCCGACAACTCACCACAAGCCCCTGTCAGTTGACCTTCACCTTCGGGGAAGCCCCAGCATCGGGAACGGAACGAGGAACGGCCGAGGCCGAAGGGGGAGCCATGGGGACGATGCTGACGATCGGGGCCTTCGCCAAGGCGAGCCGCCTGTCGCCGAAGGCCCTGCGGCTCTACGACGAGCTGGACCTGCTCCGGCCCGCACGGGTCGACCCCGACACCGGCTACCGCTACTACGCCCCCGAGCAACTGGAGCGGGCCCGGCTGGTGGCATGGCTGCGCCGGCTCGGCATGCCACTGGCCCGCATCCGTACGGTGTGCGCGCTTCCGCCGGGCCCGGCGGCCCGGGAGATCCGGGCGTACTGGGCCGGCGTCGAGGCCGAGACGGCGACCCGACGCGACCTGGCCGCGTTCCTCGTGGACCACCTCATCCCTACACCCGAGGAGGACACCGCCATGCTGGAACTCCGTTACGCCGCGCTCTCCGACACCGGCCTGGTCCGCCCCGCCAACCAGGACACCGCCTACGCCGGCACCCGCGTCCTCGCCGTGGCCGACGGCTTCGGCCCGGCCGGGGCTCCCGCGAGCACGGCGGCCGTGGAGGCGCTGAAGACCCTGGACCGCGAGACCCTCCCGGCGGGCAGCGTGCTGAACCTGCTGGAGGACGCGGTGCAGGGCGCGACCAACGCCGTACGGAACATCGCCGGCGGCGAGGACGGCACGACCCTCACCGCGATGCTCTGGACCGGCTCCCAGCTCGCCCTCGTCCACATCGGCGACTCCCGCGCGTATCTGCTTCGCGACGGCGAACTGTTCCGGATCACCCACGACCACACCGTCGTCCAGTCGATGATCGACGAGGGCCGACTGACCCCCGAGGAGGCGACGACCCACCCCCAACGCGCCCTGCTCATCAAGGCGTTGACCACCGACGACACCATCTCCACCCCCGACCTCCGCCTCCAGGACGCCCACCCCGGCGACCGCTACCTCCTCTGCTCGGACGGCCTGTCCTCGGTCGTGGAGGATCCCGCCATCCAGCGGATCCTCACCTCCGTACCGGCCCCGGAAGCAGCCGTACGCACGCTGGTCGCCGAGGCGAATCAGGCGGGCGGACCGGACAACGTGAGCTGTGTGGTGGCGGATGTGGTGGGGGGTGGAGATGCTCCGACGCCGTGATCACACCAGCCGTACCGAGATCATCCGGGGCAGGTGACCAGTGGTTGAGCCATAATCTCCATGCCGTTCCGGCAGGGCGGAAGGAGAGGCGGACGATGGACGCGGACTCAGCGGGCACACCTGAACTCCCGTACCCCGGGCGGGAGGTGGCCGCCGACGTGGGCGAAATCAACGCCGTCTACCGCTTCGGCCTCCAGTTGCGGGCGGCCGGTGAAGAGCAGAAGGCTCACGTCCGGTACATGCGCGCCATCGAGCCGGACTCACCGGGCGAGCCGCATGTGCTGGGCATGCTGTTCGCCGCGGACGGGGACTGGGCCGAAGCGGAGGCGTGGTGGCGTCGGGCCGCCGAACTCGGCAACGCCCGGGCCGCCTTCTGCCTCGGAGCCGTCCTCAACGAGCGCGGCGAGACCGCCGAGGCCGAACCCTGGCTACGCCAGGCGGCCGAGGGCAATGACCCCGATGGCGCCGGCAACTACGGAGTCCTGCTCCGTGACCGCGGCGACCTCCTCGAGGCCGAGACCTGGTTCCGGCGCGCCGTCGATGCCGGAAACACCCACGGTGCGGTACTGCTCGGCCTCCTGGTCCGTGACCGTGGCGACCTCGACGAAGCCGAGAGCCTGTTCCGCTGGGCCGCTGATGCCGGAGATGCCGACGCCGCCAACAACCTCGGACGCCTCCTGGCCGACCGCGGCGACCTCGACGAGGCTGAGAGCCTGTTCCGCCGGTCGGCAGAGGCAGGCAACCCCGTCGCGGCCGACAACCTCCGGAATCTCCGGGCCGCGCGCAAACGACGCTGGTGGCGTCGCCACTGAGGGACCCTGTCGTCGGTCAGCGGCACACCCGTCGACAAGCAGGGCCGGTCAGCGGCACACCCGTCGACAAGCAGGGCCGGTCAGCGGCACACCCGTCGACAAGCAGGGCCGGTCAGCGGCACACCCGTCGACAAGCAGGGCCGGTCGGCGGCTCATGTCCAGTGAGCGACAGCCGGATGGTCAATCGGCGGGGCGCAGGTCGGCGATGAGGCGGAAGCGTTCCAGAACCGTGAGCGTCGCGTCGTCCACGGTGAACCCAGGGTCCTCCAACGCCGCACGCATCTCCTCGCTGTGCCAGAACCGCTCATGGCCCGCCCGCCACTCAGCCACGCTCGTGTACCCCTCTCCCTCGTCCACCACGTGAGCGAGATCCACCCGCGCCAGCGGGACTACGCGTACGCCGGTCACCTCGATGACCGCGACGGGACGATCGTCCGAGTCGATGACCACCGAACGACTCCCGACCTCCGGCAGGGGCTCCCCTTCATGCTCGTAGTCGACGACGAGCCCTGTCGTGGAGGTCTTGGAACCGCTGAGGATCGCTGCGACGAGCTGGTCGCGCAGCGGGCCGGGGAAGGCGAACTCGGCTCTGGGCATCGACGCGAGGTTCACGGGTGAGGTGGCGTCCGTCGTCATGTGGTCACAGTAGCGACCCATCCGCACAAGTGGCCTGTCCGGAGGGTCGCTCACCCTCACCGACCTGTGGACCGGCAGCACGTCCCACGACAGCAGGCCAAGCCGCGGGGGCCTGCCTCTGCAAGCCGGGTGCCCGCTCAAGCGCGAAACCGGCCCCGCTCCCGACGTCAAGGGGCTGTCCATCCCCACAGGTCGGCTCTTCCATCGGCTGACCTGCGAGGTTACATTCGTGCAGCCCTGCGAATGCTTTGCTCGCGGATTATGCGAGAGGTATTGACGCCGGTCACCGGATCTTTATCATCTCATCCAGCTCGCTCGACATTTCGACATTTGTTCGACATGGCGAACACGCCAGGGCCGCGCCGCACCGACAACCCGGACAGCCTCCGACGGGCGCCGACCAGAACCGCTTGCTCCAGGATCCCGAGGTCCCCATGCACAGACAAAGTTTCAGCCGCAGACATCCGTCTGCGGTGCTCGCCGCCGCGGTTGCGGCCCTGGCCGCGCTGGCGGCGATGCTCGTCGCCACCCCGGCCGAGGCAGCCACCACCAGCGCCGTGCGCGGTGTCGCTTCCGGCCGGTGTCTCGATGTGTCGGGCGCCAGCCAGGCCGACGGCACGAACGTGCAGATCTGGGACTGCCATGGCGGGACCAACCAGCAGTGGACGCTGACGGACAGCAACCAGCTGACCGTGTACGGCAACAAGTGCCTGGATGTCCCGGGCCACGCCAACACGGCCGGTACCCGGCCGGTGATCTGGTCCTGCAACGGCGGTACCAACCAGCAGTGGCGGGCGAACGCCGACGGCACGATCGTCGCCGTGGAGTCCGGGCTGTGCCTCGACGTCAGCGGCGGCGCCACGGCCAACGGCACGGCGGTGCAGCTCTGGAACTGCACCGGCGGCAACAACCAGAAGTGGACCGGCCTGTCCGGGGCGTCCAACTCGTGTCCTCTTCCGTCGACGTACCGGTGGACCTCCACAGGTCCGCTGGCGCAGCCGGCGAACGGGTGGTACTCGCTGAAGGACTTCACCACCGTGACGTACCAGGGCAAGCACCTGGTCTACGCGACGAACGCCACGTCATCGGGATGGCGCTCGATGATGTTCAGTCCCTTCACGAACTGGTCCGACATGGGCTCGGCCACCCAGACCCAGATGAACCAGCTCGCGGTGGCGCCCAGACTGTTCTACTTCGCGCCCAAGAACATCTGGGTGCTGATCTCGAACGGGTGGGGTACCAACTGGAAATTCACCTACCGCACGTCCAGCGACCCCACCAACCCCAACGGCTGGTCCGCGCCGCAGGAGCTGTTCAACGGCGACCTCCCCGTAGGCGGCCCGATCGACCCGACCATCATCGGCGACGACCAGAACATGTACCTGTTCTTCGCCAATGACGCGGGCAGCATCTTCAAGTCGACCATGCCGATCGGGAACTTCCCGAGCAGCTTCGGCACGTCGTACACGACGGTCATGAGCGACACGGAGGACAAACTGTTCGAGGCGGTGGAGGTCTACAAGGTCCAGGGCCAGAACCAGTACCTCATGATCGTCGAGGCAAAGGGTACGAACGGGGCGCGCTACTTCCGCTCGTTCACCGCCTCCAGCCTGAACGGTCCGTGGACCGTGCAGGCCGGCACCGAGAGCAGCCCCTTCGCGGGCAAGGCCAACAGCGGTGCCACCTGGACCACCGACATCAGCCACGGTGACCTGGTCCGCAACAACCCCGACCAGACCATGACCATCGACCCCTGCAACCTGCAGTTCCTCTACCAGGGCAGGGACCCCAACGCGAACGTCCCCGACTACCTGCAACTGCCGTACCGGCCGGGCCTGCTCACCCTGCAGCGCTGACCAGCCTGATCCACGGTGATCGCGATGTGGTGCGGTCCGCCGACGCGTAGACGAGCCGTCTACGACGGGGGCGACTCCACCCGCTGACCGATACCCACCACCTCGAGGAACCCCAGCCGCGCGTCGGCTGGGGTTCCTTCTCTTTCGCGGACTTTCATCACGGCGAGGAGGACCGGCGGGGCACTGCTGACCGTCGTACGTCAGTACGTCGAGAACCAGCAGCGCCCCGTAAGCTGAGATCAACAGCGCGGATCCATGCTTCAAGTCAAGGTCAGAGCATTTTTGAGATGGCCTTCACCTCCGCCCTGAAGGGTGGGAGCACCGGCCAAGATCAAGGAGTTACCTCGCGTGTCCTCCCTCTTCCCCGCCCTGGCAGGCACCCCGGCGCCCCACCCCGCCCTCCGCTTCGGCGACCGCTCCCTGACGTACGCGGAACTCGCCACCGCGGCCGCCGCGCTCGCCCCCCGCCTGCGCGACGCGGGCCGCGTGGCGGTCTGGGCGACCCCGACGCTGGAGACGGCGGTCGGTGTCGTGGCCGCCCTGCTGGCCGGAGTCCCCGCCGTACCGCTCAACCCGAAGTCGGGCGAGAGCGAGCTGGGCCACATCGTGAGGGACAGCGCACCCACCCTGACCCTCACCGCCCCCGGCACCGAACTGCCAGCCGCGCTGGGCGAGTTGGAGCGCGTGGACATCGACGTAGAAGAACTACGGGGACAGGGCGGGCCTCACGCCTTCGAGGACATCTCCCCGGACTCCCCCGCCCTGGTCGTCTACACCTCCGGCACCACCGGCCCTCCCAAGGGCGCCGTCATCCCCCGCCGCGCCATCGCCACCACCCTCGACGCCCTCGCCGACGCCTGGCAGTGGACCGAGGACGACGTACTGGTCCACGCCCTGCCCCTCTTCCACGTACACGGTCTGATCCTCGGCATCCTCGGCCCCCTGCGGCGCGGCGGCGCGGTCCGTCACCTCGGGAGGTTCGACACGGAAGGGGTGGCCCGGGAGCTGTCGTCCGGCGCGACCATGCTGTTCGGCGTCCCGACGATGTACCACCGGATCGCGGAGGCGCTCCCCACCGACCCGGCACTGGCGAAGGCGCTGGCCGGCGCCCGGCTGCTCGTGTCCGGCTCGGCCGCGCTTCCCGTGCACGACCACGAGCGGATCGCGGCGGCGACCGGCCGCCGGGTGATCGAGCGGTACGGCATGACGGAGACGCTGATGAACACCAGCGTCCGCGCGGACGGCGAGCCCCGCGCCGGTACGGTCGGAGTCCCACTGCCCGGCGTGGAGTTGCGGCTCGTGGAGGACGACGGCACGCCCCTCACGGCGTACGACGGCGAGTCGGTCGGCGAGATCCAGGTCCGCGGCCCGAACCTCTTCACGGAGTACCTCAACCGCCCCGACGCGACCGCCGCCGCGTTCACCCCGGACGGCTGGTTCCGCACCGGCGACATGGCGGTCCGGGATCCCGACGGCTATGTACGGATCGTCGGCCGCAAGGCCACCGACCTGATCAAGAGCGGCGGTTACAAGATCGGCGCGGGTGAGATCGAGAACGCGCTCCTCGAACACCCGGGGGTACGGGAGGCCGCCGTCACCGGCGAACCGGACCCCGACCTCGGCGAACGCGTGGTCGCCTGGATCGTCCCGGCAGACCACCAATCCCCGCCTCCCGCCGACGAGTTGGCGAGCCATGTGGCCACCCGCCTGGCCCCCCACAAGCGCCCCCGAACCGTCCACTACCTCACCGCCCTCCCCCGCAACGACATGGGCAAGATCATGAAGCGGGCGCTGCGGACCCATGACTGAACGCCTCTCCGCCCGCGGCACCATCGCCCTGGTGACAGACGACTTCACCGAACTCGAACTCGAAGCCCCCACCCCCACAAAGGAGTACGCCCCCGACGGCCCCCTCTCCTGGCAGGGCTACGACGCCTCGCGCGCACGTGCCGCCGAGCGCACCGGGGAGGAAGAATCCGTCGTATGCGGGCGGGCGACGATCGGGCCGACGGCGGCCGTACTGATCGCCTTCGAGTTCGGCTTCCTGGGCGGCTCGCTCGGCGAACGCACCGGAGACCGCCTGGAGTCGGCATACGCGTACGCGCGCGAGCACCGCCTCCCGGTCGTCTCGCTCATCGCGACCGGCGGCAGCCGTATGCAGGAGGGCATGCGCGCCCTCACCCAACTCCAGCGCGTGGCCCGCCAGTCGGCACTCACCCGCGAGGCGGGCCTGCCTCAGCTCGCCGTCCTCCGCGACCCGACGACCGGCGGCGGCTGGGCCACCCTCGGCGCCGGCGCAGATGTGATCCTGGCCCTCCCCGCCGCCCAGGTCGGCTTCGCCGGCTCCCGGGTCCGCCCGCCCGACGCGGACCCGGCGGCGTACACCGCGGAGTCGCAGGTGGCGACGGGCGCGGCGGACGCGGTCGTACATCCGGAGGACCTACGGCCTACGCTGACCCTGTGGCTGGAACTCCTCACCAACCCCGCCACGGAACCGGCTCCCCCGCCCCCCGCCCTGTCCGCGTCCCCCACCCTCCCCGCCACCGGCCGGGAGGCCGTGGAACGCGCCCGCGCCCCTCGACGCCCCCGCGCCGACGCCTACTTGGACGCCTACTTCACCCGCCGTACGACCATCAGCGGCGACCGCGTCGGCGGCGGCACCGACCCGGGCATGCTCTGCGGCTTCGGCGAACACGACGGCCGGACGATCGCCTACGCCGCCCAGCTGGGCACGCCCACCCGCCCCGCCGGCTACCGCACAGCCACCCGCCTGATCCACCTGGCCGACCGCCTGAACATCCCCGTCCTCACCCTGATCGACACCCCCGGCGCCGCGAACGACGCCGAAGCGGAACGCCAGGGCGCGGGCACCGCCATCGCCGCCCTGTTCACCGCCGTGGCCACCGCCCGCACCCCCGTCACCACCCTCCTCATCGGCGAGGGGGGCTCCGGCGGCGCCCTCGCCCTCGCCGCCCCCGACAACACCTGGGCCACCCCGGACAGCTACTTCTCGGTGATCGCCCCGGAGCTGGCAGCCGCCATATTGAAACGACCGGAGGAACAGATCCAGGCAACGGCGGACGAGCTGCGGCTTCGACCGCAGGATCTGGTGGAACTGAGGGTCGTACGGGGCATCAGCGGCCCGCTGGGTGGGGCATGACGGGCATGACCGGCATTACCGGCCCGACGGCCGGAACGTGAGCGAGACACGGCCGCCGCCACCAGGAACCACCCATCCAGCGGCACCCCACCCGGCCCACCCCAACAGGCACCCGCCCCGCCCCGGGACACACGATGCAAGGGAACCAGGGAACCGGGGATCCGCCGACCGGCGGCCCGTACGGTCCGTGTCTCGGAAGGATCCGCCGCCATGACCGCCATGACCGCCATGACCGACAGTCTGGAGCAGTTGCGCCGCTGCCATTTCGCCGTTGACCTGGGGGCGGCGCGGACCCGGGTGTATGTGAAGGGCGCGGGTCTGGTCGTGGACCAGCCGAGCGTCGCCGCCGTGAACACACGGACGGGCGCGCTGATCGCGGTCGGGGAGTTCGCGGAGCGGATGATGGGCCGGACGCCCGACTACATCAGGGTCGTGCGGCCCGTCTCCGGCGGCACGGTCGTCGACATCGAGATGGCCCAGCGGATGTTGCGCCAGCTGCTCGGCGACAAGGTCCGCCGCGCACTGCGCCGCAAGCCCGTGCTGCGCGCCGCCGCCTGCACGCCGCACGACGCGGACCCCCTCGCCCAGCGCGCCACGATCGAGACGCTGGTGGGCCTCGGCGCCCGCCGCGTGGAACTGGTCGACACCCTCATCGCGGCGGCGGTCGGCTGTGGCCTGCCCGTGGAGCAGCCGGAGGCCACCATGATCATGGTCTGCGGTGCCGCCGCCACCCAGCTGGCCGTCCTCTCCCTCGGCTCGGTCGTCAACGCCGTACGCATCCCCGTCGGCGGCGAGGCCATCGACCAGGCGATCGTGCAGCACCTGCGCCTGCGCCACGAGCTGACCCTGCCCAGCCAGTCCGTACGGCCGCTCCAGCTCGCCCTCTCCGGCAACGGCCTCACCCCGCACGGGCCCGAGTCGACGGAGATCCACGGCCTGGACGTGGCGACGGGGCTGGCCCGTTCCGTCCAGGTGGACACAGCCGCCGTGCGCGACGCCATCCAGACCCCCCTCACGGCCGTCGTCGACGGCATCGGCAAGGTGTTGCGCGACTGCCCGCCCGACCTGGTGGCCGACCTCGCCGACCGGGGCATCATGATGGTCGGCGGCAGCGCCCTCCTTCCGGGCTTCGACCAGATGCTGCGGCACGCCACCGGCATGCCGGTCCACATCGCCGAACGCCCCGACGTGTGCGCCGCCCTGGGCGTCGGCGCGATGCTGGAGGGCCGCATCGCCCCGATCTCCCTCTACTCGTCGGACAACCGCACCGACCCGCTGGACGACCGCACCGACCCGCTGGACGACTGAGCAGAACGACGTCGCCAGACCTCTGTGAGCCCCCCCGTGCCCCGTCGAGCATATGTTTGCCTCGTTTCGGTACAACTCTGCCGACGCTAGGGTGAGTTGATTGACGACCGCGGCCACGGAGGTGAGCGCACGGATGGCTGGGCCCGTGAGCCGGATCGGCATCACCGGACACCGCAACATCCCGGACGCCGCCCTGTCCGCCGTCCGCTCCGGCATCCGTACGGAGTTACAGGGCCGCCCGGCCGCCCGGGCCCTGAGCAGCCTCGCCGCCGGCGCGGACCAACTGTTCGCGGAGATCGCCCTGGACTGCGACATCCCGCTGACCGCCGTCATCCCCGGCATGGACTACGAGACCCATCTCGGCGACGACGAGGTGCGGGCGTCGTACCGCCGGCTCCTGAAATGCTGCGCCGAGCGCGTGGAACTGCCGTACGAACGCACCCACGACGAGGCGTACTACGCGGCCGGCCGCTACATCGTCGAGCACGCCGACCGCATGGTCGCCGTCTGGGACGGCGCCCCGGCCCGCGGCCTCGGCGGCACGGCCGACATCGTCGCCTACGCGCGCCGGACGGGCGTACCGGTGACGGTGCTGTGGAGCCCCGGAGTGCGCCGTGCCTGATCCCCACCAGGTCGACTGGCGCCCCGTCAGGATCCGAACCGCACGAGCCAGTCCGTGTGTTGTGGCGAGGCCAGCCGCTCCGCCTCCGCCACCGCGTCCGCCCACCCCTCCTCCGTGACGGTGGTCCCCATGGCGATCCGGAGCGTGTCGAGGTCCTGTTCGATGAGGGAGTGGGCGTACGTCAGCGGGCGGTGTCGGCGGACCTCCTGCCAGGCGACACCGGCGGCGGCCGCGGCACTGAGTACGCCGGTGGGGTCCCAGCGGCTGCCGATCGCCCCGACGGCCCTGAGGACGGCGGTGAGCAGGGCCAGCGAGGTCAGCATGGTCGTCACACCGGACCAGCGCACGGACGCCCGGTGGGCCTGCCCGGCCTTGCTGCCGTACCAGGTGAGTTGCTCCACGACCCGGTCGCGGAGGTAGATGTCGCGCCGGGCGGCGAACGGCTTGGCGCGTACCTCCCGCATCCTCCCGGTGATCTGTCCGAGGCCCAACTCGGCGGCGCTCTCCCGCGAGTCCTCCCACCCCACCTTCCGCAGTTCGCTGAGGCGTTCCTCCAGCCGTTCGGCGAACAGGGCGTCGGGGTTGCGCAGACGGGAGTGAAAAGGGCCGCCGTGGACCATGTACTGCCACGCCAGCGACTTGATCACCTCGGCGGCGGCCCGGTGCGCCTGCCAGTGGGCCCGGGCGCGGCGGCGGGAGGCGTAGACGCCGATCACGATCGTCAGGGCGTAGAGAACGGCGGCGATCCCCGAGGGGATACGGCTGCCCACCCGCTCGGCGAGCGAGGCGGTCGCGGTGGCCAGCAGCAGGACGACCAGCTGCGTACGGACGACTCGGAAGGATTCACCTTGATGGGCCAGCGCCTTCTCATCGCTGACGCGGAACAACGGGGGGAGATCGCGGTCGCTCACGGTGGTGCTGGGGCCGGGCGACGACACCATGCAGGACCTCGCGGATTCAATGGAATTGACAACCGAGTCATGCTCTCGTCAATAACAGAATGGCACCACACCGCCTCTCTGTCGGCGGCGCATTCCGTCACAGTCGAGGACAGAGGGTGGTCCCCCACCCCTGAGCGGAGAGACGAGACAGCCCATGAGCAGCCTCTTGATCATCAACGTGACCCGCCCGGAACACAGCACGCCGCCAGCCACCAGGAGGCTCGCCCGGCTCACGGCGATCGGCACGAGCGCGCCGGGCACCCTGCGGTCGATCGCGCGGGTGACGGACCTTCCCGGACGTCCCCACAGGTCGGCTGAGTTCACCTCGACCATCTAGCAGTTTCCACTGCCGACGGAGTCAACCAGCCGATCAGTCAGGGAAGTTGGTGTTCCATGGGTCTTCCGGTGACCGACCCGGCGCATGGACTGCGGGAAGTGACGGACTCCCAGGCTCAGCGGTCCATCCAGCAACTGGTCCTCAAGATCCACAGTCGCTGCGACCTCGTCTGTGACCACTGCTACGTGTACGAGCACGCGGACCAGGGTTGGACAGTCGGCGTACGACGGCGCCCCGGCCACCGGCTACGACGTGGTCCACCACAGCTTCCAGGAGTTCGCCGACCACCCCGGCGTGCGTGCCCGGCAACTCGGACTCGACAGGGCTGAGGGGTCCCCCCTCCTGGCGCTGTTCGGCAAGCGGCTGCGCACGGCGTACGAGATGCTGGACGGGCGCGAGCCCGGTTGGCGTGAAAACGTCAACGCGTCGCTCGCCACCACGATCACCCCCCTGGCGGCGGGCTCGGGACTGCGGCTCGGCTCACACGGGCCGGGCGCGCTCGGAGTGGCCGTCGACTTCGAATCGGAGGAATTCGTGCGTCAACTGCCCCTGCTGGGAAGAAGGGCCAGACTCACTGCCCTGCGCGAGGTCGTGGATCTGCACGTGCCCGGCAGCAGCGCCGGACGGCTACTGGATGAGGCAAGCGAACAACTGGGCACGTCCGCAGCCCGCCACGACGCCGAGGCGCCGGCGCGGGCCGGGCGGACCCTGGACCGGCTCGCTGCCCTCGCCCCGGGCGAACTCACCGAAAACGGTGCCTACTTCGCTGACGAACTGACCCGGGAGTGGACGAGGCTCCATGGCTGACCCGACGCGGCTGCGAGATGCGGTGGGCACGTTGGGGATCCGGGTCGGCGGGGTGCTCATGGTGCACGCGTCCCTAGGTGGAACCGGCCTCGCTCCCGGCGCCGTACGCGACGTCCTCCTCGACGCGCTGGGCCCGCGCGGCACCCTCGTCGTGCCGGCCTTCACGCCGGAGAACTCCGACACCTCCCCCGCGTACCACCGGCTGACCGAAGGGATGAGCGAACGGGAGAAGGCCGAGTTCCGGGCGTCGATGCCGCCCTTCGAGCCGGATGCCTCCCCCTGCCCGACGATGGGCGCGCTCGCCGAGTGCGTACGGACCACGCCCGGTGCGGTCCGCAGCCTCCACCCGCAGACCTCCTTCGCCGGGCTCGGGCCCCGGGCGGCCGAGTTGCTCGCCGATCACGACCCGTACTGCCATCTCGGCGAGCGCTCGCCCCTGGCCTCGCTGTACGCGGCCGACGCTCAGATCCTGCTGCTGCGGGTCGGGTTCGAGGTGTGCACGGCGTTCCATCTGGCCGAGTACCGGATGTCCGCGCCGCCAGTGCGGACTTACCGCTGTGTGGTGAAGGCGAGGGGCAACTGGATCGAGTACGAGGATCTCGACCTGTGCGACCAGGACTTCGGCGAGATCGGGGCTCGGCTTCCGCGTGGTCTTGTCACTGAGCGGGAAGTGGCAGGAAAGGCCACAGTGCTCCTCCAGATGCGCGACGCCGTCGACGCGGCCCGTGAACTGATGTCCAGATATCGCGGACAAAATGGCGTGAACCAAACCAACGGGTGAAGGTGGCGTTAAGGCACATTGTTGGCGATCCCGGACTCGCCGGCCTGCGAGCTGAACCTGGCGGCCGACCTGTTCGCTGACGACCAGCGTGAAGAGGCGCTGCGGGCGGCGCAGGCGGCGCTGGGGGAGTACAAGAGGGTGGCGGGCGAGCAGCACCCGTACGCCCTGCCGCGCTCAACAACCTCGGCATCCACCAGTGGGCCTGCGGGGAGGCCGACGAGTCGGAGGCCCTGTTCCTGCGGGTCGTGCAGCGCATGACCGAGGTCCTGGGCGAAGGGCACCCCCACACCCTGTTCGCGCGCGCCAGCTACGCCAACGTGCCGGCCGAGCGGGGCCTCGTCGAGGAGGCCTGAGCGCTGGAGGAGCCGGCCCGCAACATGCTCAAGGAGATCCTCGGCCCCCAGCACCCCGAGACCTTCGCCGTCATCAGCAACTCCGCGCTCACACTGCGCGCCCTCGGCCGTGAGGAGGAGTCCCACCGCCTCCGCGAGGCCACCTTGACCGACCTACGCCGCCTGAGCCGCCAACTGGGCGAGGGCAACGGCATCACCAGCCTGGCCCTCCGGGAACGCCGGATCTACCGGGACCTGGAGCCACTGGCGGTGTGAGCGTCCCCGCCCGCGAGTCCGCCAGGACGAGGTGAGCGCGAGCGCGTCGTCAATCCAGCCGTACTGCGAGGTCCGCAGCGCCTCGACGCTTGGTCACGGCTTCGCCGGCGCGCCGCATGAGGAACTCCGGACGACCAACTCCCATGTGACGCGCTCGACTTCACGGCTCGCTGCGGCACGAATACGGCTCACGCCACGTGAGCGCCATGACCTACACGCGTCTTGACTTCACAGGACCTCCACGTCAGATTCGAGACTCCGCACCACATCCGGGATGCAAGTAGTCAAACACCCCCGGGGAGCAGCACGGATCAGCACGGCCACCCATCCCATCGCCAGGCTGGAGCGACCTGCATGCCCAAGAGCGCGGATCCTGACAGACGTACGGCCGCACCGGCCGGACGTACGACCGCACCGGCCGGGCCTTCGCGGCGCCGGGTGCTCGGTACCGCCGCGGGGGCGGGGGCCGTGTTCGCGGCCGGTGGGCTCACGGGCACGGCCGACGCCGCCGCCCCGCCCCTCCTCGGCACCTACGACGTCGTCGTCATCGGCTCCGGAGCCGCCGGGATGACCGCCGCGCTGACCGCCGCCAAGCGGGGCCTGAGCTGTGTGGTCGTGGAGAAGGCGCCGACCTTCGGGGGGTCGTCGGCACGGTCGGGGGCCGGGATCTGGCTGCCGAACAACAGTGTCATCAAGGCCGCCGGGGTGCCGGACACCCCCGCCAAGGCGGCCCAGTACCTCGCGGCCGTGGTCGGTGACGACGTGCCTGCCGACCGGCAGAAGGCCTTCCTGGACCACGGGCCCGCCATGCTCTCCTTCGTCATGGCGAACAGCCCGCTCCGGTTCCGCTGGATGGAGGGGTACAGCGACTACTACCCGGAGCTGCCCGGCGGGCTGTCGAACGGCCGCTCCATCGAGCCCGACCAGCTCGACGGGAACCTCCTGGGCGACGAACTGGCCCGGCTGAACCCGTCGTATCTGTCCACTCCGGCCGGCATGGTCGTCTTCGGCGCCGACTACAAGTGGCTCGCCCTGACCGCCGTGAGCGCGAAAGGGCTCGCCGTCGCCACCGAGTGCCTCGCGCGGGGGACGAAGGCCGCGCTGCTCGGACAGAAGCCGCTCACCATGGGGCAGGCCCTGGCGGGCGGACTGCGCGCGGGGCTCCTCGCCGCCGGCGTACCGGTGTGGCTCAACACCCCTTTGACGGAGTTGTACATGGAGGGCGGGGCGGTGGCCGGGGCGGTCGTCACCCGCGACGGCGCCCCCGGTCTCGTACGCGCCCGGCGCGGCGTCATCGTCGGCTCCGGCGGCTTCGAGCACAACGCGGCCATGCGCGCGCGGTACCAGGAGCAGCCGGTGGGGACCGAGTGGACCCTCGGCGCGAAGGAGAACACCGGGGACGGCATACGGGCGGGGCAACAGGTGGGCGCGGCGACGGACCTGCTGGACGACGCCTGGTGGGGGCCGGTCATCCCCACCCCCGGGCAGCCGTGGTTCTGCCTCGTCGAACGCACCCTCCCCGGTGGCCTGTTGGTCAACGCGGCGGGCGCACGCTTCGTCAACGAGGCGGGACCGTACAGCGACGTCGTCCACACCATGTACGAGCGCGACACCCCGTCCGCCGCACACATCCCGGCCTGGCTGATCGTCGACCAGAACTACCGCAACCGGTACCTCTTCAAGGACATCGCGCCGACGTTCCCGTTCCCCGACGAGTGGTACGACGCCGGGGCCGTCCACAAGACGTGGACACTGGACGCGCTGGCCACCGCGATCGGCGTACCGGCGGCCGCCCTGCGCGCCACCGTCGACCGCTTCAACTCCCTTGCCCGGCGGGGCGAGGACACCGACTTCGGGCGTGGCGACAGCGCGTACGACCACTACTTCACGGACCCCTCCGTGCGGCCCAACTCCTGCCTGGCACCCCTGTGGCTGCCGCCCTACTACGCCCTCCGCGTCGTCCCGGGCGACCTCGGCACCAAGGGCGGCCTCCTCACCGACGCCCGCGCCCGCGTCCTGCGCCCCGACGGCTCGGTCATCCCCGGCCTGTACGCGGCGGGCAACGCCAGCGCCGCCGTGATGGGCCGCAGCTACGCGGGGGCGGGTTCGACGATCGGGCCCGCGATGACCTTCGGGTACGTGGCGGCGCTGGACATCGCGGACAACCTCCAGGCACCCCGAGGGCCCTTCTGATGGATCTCCGTGGAGGAATGGGTCCTTGACCGCGACGAACTGCAACGCAGGTTGCTTCACGCTCACCCTGATGATCGACGGCCTTGCACACCGCCGGCCCGACGCCCGACGCGGTTCCGGCCTGATCCCGCAGATGCGGGGACCAGGCCGGAGGGTTCACAGGTGCCGTACAACAGTCACCGTCGTAGCGTCATCTCATGGAGCGAGCCGGTAGGCGTTCATGATCGTCTCTCGCACGGTGTTGCCGCCCTTGTCCTTGAGGTCCACACGGAAGGACACGGCCTTGGCGGTCGCCGGGTGCTTCACGCTCACCGAGCGCGCCCCGTTCGCGTCGGTCGTCACGGTGAGCGGCTTCCAGGTCCGGCCGGCGTCGTAGGAGACGTTCACGGTCAGCGCGGCGACCTGCCCGGCCACGGCGGCCGCGCCGCTCACTTTCAGCGGCACCGCGAGCGTGCTGCCCGCCGGAGCCGTCCCGCGCAGGCTCAGCTTCGGCGCGAGCCGCACCGTCGACAGCGGCAGCCTGGCCGTGCCGTCCGACGCCGGCCGGGCCGAGGTGAACGTCCACACCCCTGCCACCTTCGTGCTGGTGGAGGTGTCCTCGGCCGAGCGGCTCGCCTCGACCGTCAGGCGGTACGCGGCGGAGGCGGCGGGGACTTCGGCGCTCAGCCAGTCCGTGGCCGAGCCCTCGCCGAGGATCCGCCCGCCGGATTCCAGCCGGGCGAAGCCGGTGGTGACGGTCGAGGACCCCGGGTTGCCGCTGCCGTCGTTGAACAGTGGGATCCTGGCGTCGATGTAGTCACCGGTCCGATTGGCACCTTGCTCCTCCGGGCTCCCTGCCGCGATATCGGGGCCGACCACGCCGGTGTTGAACCTCAGGGTGTGGCTGGAGCCCGGCTTGTAGGTCACCTGCTTCTTGGTGTAGATGATGCGCACCTCGTTGCGGGCGTTGAGCTGCGCGGCCGTCCAGGACCAGCGCACGCCGGCCGTGCTGAGGTAGTGCGTGGTGGCCTGCGGCAGCTTCTGCTCCTGCGGTTCCTGTATGCCGACGCTGCTTCCGAGTTCGTCCAGCGGCGTGATGTGGACCTGGCCCTTGGCCCCGGTGACGGAGGCGCCGAAGCCGAGCTTCACCTCCGCGACCTCGGCCCGGGTGACGGTGCGGGTCAGGCCGGTGAAGAAGCTCCCCTTGCGGTTGAAGGCGAGCCGGTAGTCGACGTTCTTGCCGGCCGCGCCGGGGTTCTTCCACACTCCGTGGAACTGGGCCCGCATCGTGGCGGATGCCGGTCCGAGGGCGGCGGTGCGGATCGGCGGCACCCCGCTGGTCGACCAGGTGTTGAACGCGCCCACGGAGTCGTCGGAGTAACCGACGGTGGAGGTGACGAGCTTCGCGGCCGGATCCGGGGCCTTCACGGCGAACGGCTTCGCCTTGCGGGAGTCGAGGGTGACCGTGACGTTCCCGGTCACCTGCAGAACGGGCTGGACGAAGAAGCCGAGCTCGTTGTCCTCGGCGAAGACCAGGCTCTCCAGCTGGTAGGACCCCTTGCGCAGCCGCTGGACCACCGTGCCGTTCGCGCGGTACGGGAGTTCCACGTACTCGCCGGGCTCGTCGACGAAATTGATCGTCGTCGCGTAGGTGGCCGGGTTCGCCCCGTCGGCGTCGATGTGCCGCACCGTGACGTCGTACGACTCCACCTCGCGCTCGACCACGAGACCGGTGCGCACCTGCTGGCCGTCTCCCGACGCCAGCACGGTGCCGCCGAAGACGCCGTCGAGGGTGCCCCTGCTCGTGTCGGCGGTGACGGTGGTCTTCGCGGTGCCGCCGGCCGGAACGGTGAGCCGGGTGTCCTTGACGGTGAACATGCCGGCCGGGGCGGGTCCGCCCGACGGATCGACCCCGGAGGCGGTCAGCTGCAGGGTGACGGCCCGGGTGCCGTAGTTGCGGTAGGTGAGGGTCTTGGAGACCGGCTTGTCGTCGGCGTGCGGCCAGGCCTGCATGCCGAAGCCGAGGGAGCCCGGCTCGGAGACGACCACGGCGGTGGCGGCGCGCTCCAGGTCCACCCGGCCCGCGCCCTGCTGATGGGCGTTCAGCAGCGGGTTGGGCTTGGCCGAACCGGTCAGGAGCGCCTTCAGCCGCGCTCCGCTCCAGTCGGGGTGCTGCTGGAGCACCAGGGCGGCAGCGCCCGCGACGTGCGGGGAGGCCATCGACGTGCCGGATTGCGACACGTAGCCCTCGCTGGAGGGCACGTCGCTCTGCGTGGTCAGGGCGGCGGTGATGTCCACGCCGGGGCCGGTGATGTCCGGCTTGGGGCTGCCGTCGGCGTTCGGGCCGCGGCTGGAGAAGTCGGCGATCCGGTCCTGCTTGTCGACGGCGCCGACGGTGAGTGCCGCGGGAGCGCTGCCGGGCGACCCGAGCGTGCTGGGCTCGTCGCCCGCGTTGCCCGCGGCCACCACGAACAGGGCCTTGCCGGAGAGCCGGGCGACGGCCGCCTCCTTCGGGTCGACACCCGGGGTGTCGGGGGAGCCCAGACTCATGTTGACGACCTGCGCGCCCTGGTCGACGGCCCACTGCATGCCGGCGACGATGTCCGAGGTCTCTCCCAAGCCGTCGTCGGCCAGGACCTTGCCGTCCAGCAGCTTCACGTCGGGCGCCACGCCCTTGTAGCGGCCGCCGGACTTCGCGCCGCTCCCGGCGAGGATGGAGGCCACGTGCGTTCCGTGCCCGAAGCGGTCCTTGACGTCGGGGGACTCGCTGAAGTTCTTCTGCGCGATCTCGACGCCCTTGAGGTCCGGGTGGGTCTCGTCCACGCCCGAGTCCAGGACCGCCACCGTGACGCCCTTGCCGGTGAAGCCCGACTTCCACATGGCGGGCGCACCGATCTGCGGCACGCTCTCGGCCAGGGCGGCCCGGACCTTCGCGTCCAGCCAGATGTGGGCGATGGGCCGCGCCGGGGCGGCCGTGCCGCCTGCCGTACGGGCCGAAGAGCGGCTCGTGACGGCCGCCCACAGCGCCGGGGCACCGGTCTTGGGTGCCGCGAAGGCCTCGCCGCCGACCGCGGGCAGCGCACGGCGCTCGCGGACGGCCACGCCCGCGAACGGGTCGCCGGCGGCTGCCAAGTCCCTTGCGCCGACCTGCCGGTAGCCGACGATCAGCGGCAGCGTGCTGCGACGCGTGTCGTCGTAGCCGTCCCTGACTAACTGCGCGACGTCGAACAACTGCCGGTCGAGCACGCCGTCGGCGACCAGGCGCAGCGCGTCCTGCGGGACGACGTACGTGTGGCCGGCCTCGCGCCGCAGCGAGAAGCCGATCTTCTCACGGCCCTTGCCGCGCACGAGCCGAACAACCTGACCGTCGGAGCCGACGACCACGCGGTCGCCGGTGATCAATGTGACGGTCGCCGGTGGCTTCACCTTCGCCCGGGTCTTCGTCCCGTCCTGCGCGGTGGAGCCGGCGGCTTGCGCCGACTGGCCCCCGACCGATACCGCTCCCGTGACCAGCGCCCCGGCCACTACGGCGGCCAGTGCCGCCGTTCTCGCGCGTGCTGTGGATACCACTCGCGTTTCCCCCGCCCTCGTGTGCATGCCAACGCGTTCTCCGGTATCACGCGCCTCAGCCGTGATCGGTTCTCGGAGGCGCTCGCAAATCCGGGGAGGGGAGAACGCGTGATCACCCCCGCCGACTGGTCACCGCCGCCCCGCTCGGTCCGGGATCTCGCCGACCGCCCCTGAGTCTCGGCCCCGCCCACCACCGCGTGCGGCCGTGCCCTGGAACGGATGTCCGCCCAGTACGAGCTCACCGCACGCCGCGTCCACACCTGCCGCGAGTTCCCCACAGCCCTCGCCCTGGTGCGAGCCCGGCCTGGGCGCGGCCGTGGTCCCCACCCTCGCCCTGGCCGACGCCCCACCCGAAACAGTGGACCCTCCCCACCGTCCCGGTAGCCGGGCACCGCCGCATCGCAGCGGTCCGGCGCCCGACCCGCTCGGGGCCGGAGCCTCTGTCTTGGTCAACGCCCTTCAGGAGGCCGCCATGGGCCTCGGTCTCACCCCTGTGACCGCCGGTTGAGGCGGGCCGGTTCACCTCCGGGCGCCATGGACTCAGGGGTGCCACCCGCGGGGCAGGTGCTCCCCTACCGCTTCGCGGTGGCCTGGTGGGCGAGGAGCTTCCATGTGCCGTCGGCGCGGGCCCACACCCCCAGCGAGCGATTGTCCAATTGCCTCCGTATTCCCCCCGCGCTCATACTCACGCGCATTTCGCCGATTACCACGGCGGTGTCACCCACCACGGTCACACTGTCGACGACGTGATCAATGCGGTGGTACACGAAATAGGCGCTCTCGCATTTCCCGACAAACGAATCGAGCGTATCCAGAGTGCCGCTGGAATGCGTGTAGGAGAGATCGGGATGAGCGAGTTCGGCGAAACCGTCGAAGTCCCGTTCCACGATGACGCGGAAACGGCGCCTCTCCAGTTCACGTATGACATCCGCTTCACGTATGACATCCACGTCGTCAGTCTGCACCTTCGCCGGGCGCGAGTCGTGCGCCTTTCGGCCTAGTCCGATCTGCCGAGTGCCATCCCGCCGAACAAGCAGAAAAGGCGAGGCTGCCCGACTTTCTCGACTCCTACGATCCCGTAACAGGAATGTCCTAAGTCCTGGCTCTCGAAGTCCTGGCTCTCGAAGGGAATCACCGGTGCTGAAGCGAGTCCTGCTTTCCGAGACCGATCTGCCCGACCGCTGGTACAACATCATTCCCGATCTCCCCGCTCCCCTCCCCGGCCCGCTCAACCCGGTGACGATGGCCCCGCTGCAGCCGGGGGATCTGGTCGACCTGCTCCCGCGGAAGGTCATCGAGCACGAGTTCACGCAGGACCGCTGGGTGGAGATCCCGGAGCGGGTGCGGGACGTGTACAAGATCTGGCGGCCCTCCCCGCTGGTGCGGGCGGAGCGGCTGGAGCGCGCGCTGGACACCCCGGCGCACATCTACTTCAAGTTCGAGGGTGTGTCCCCCTCGGGCTCGCACAAACCGAACACCGCCGTCGTCCAGGCCTACTACGCTGCCGAGGAGGGCGTGCGCCGGCTGACGACGGAGACCGGGGCGGGCCAGTGGGGCTCGGCGCTGTCGTTCGCCGGTGCGCTGTTCGGGCTCGAAGTGAACGTCTACATGGTCCGCGCGTCGTTCGAGCAGAAGCCCTACCGCAAGTCGCTGATGCAGAGCTGGGGCGCCCAGGTGTTCGCCTCGCCCACGCAGCGGACCGAGGCCGGGCGGAAGATCCTGGCCGAGAACCCGGACTCGCCCGGCAGCATCGGCATCGCCATCAGCGAGGCCGTGGCGGACGCGCTGAGCCGGGACGACACCAGGTTCGCGCTGGGCTCCATCATGAACAACGTGCTGCTGCACCAGACCGTGATCGGCCTGGAGGCGAAGAAGCAGATGGAGATCATGGGCGAGTACCCCGACGTGGTGATCGGCTGCGTCGGCGGCGGCTCCAACTACGCGGGACTCGCCTACCCGTTCCTGGCGGACCGGCTCAGCGGCGAACGCCCCCGGACCCGGTTCGTCGCCGCCGAACCCGAGGCCTGCCCGACCCTCACCCGCGGCAAGCTGGCCTACGACTACCCGGACACCACCGGCCTGACCCCGCCGCTGTACATGCACACCCTCGGCCACGACTTCATCCCCGGCTCCATCCACGCCGGCGGGCTGCGCTACCACGGCGACGCGCCCAGCCTGTGCCTGCTGAAGGAGCACGGTCTGGTGGAGGCCAGGGCCTTCCCGCAGACCGACGTCTTCGACGCCGCGGTGCGCTTCGCACGGAGCGAGGGCTTCGTCATCGCCCCCGAGTCGTCGCACGGGCTGAAGGCGGCGCTCGTCGAGGCGCTGGCCGCCCGTGAGGCCGGGGAACAGCGGGTCGTGCTGTTCAACATCTCCGGGCACGGCAACTTCGACCTGGCCGCGTTCGACTCCTTCCTGGCCGGGACGCTGGAGAACCCGACGGTCACGGACGAGCAGATCGCGGCGAGCCTGAGCGACCTCCCGTCCCCCGCCGCCTCGGCCTGAGGGGCGGTGGTGACCACGCGTCCCGAACTGCGGGGCACCTTCGGCGCGGTGGCCTCGACGCACTGGCTGGCCTCGGCGGCGGGCATGGCGACCCTGGAGGCCGGTGGCAACGCCTTCGACGCCGCCGCCGCGACCGGCTTCGTGCTGCAGGTCGTCGAACCCCACCTGAACGGGCCCGGCGGTGACGTACCGATCCTCCTCTTCGACGCCGCCTCGGGCCGGACCCAAGTGATCTGCGGGCAAGGGCCGATGCCGCGGGCGGCGACACCGGCGGCGTTCCGGACCCTCGGCCTGCCCCGGATCCCCGGCTCCGGGCTGCTCCCGGCCACCGTGCCGGGGGCGTTCGGGGCCTGGCTGAGGCTGCTGGAGGAGCACGGCACGATGCGCCTCGGGCAGGTCCTGAAGTACGCCGTCGGCTACGCGGCGGACGGCTACCCGGTCCTGCCGAAGGCCGCCGAGGCCATCGCAGTCCTCGCGGAGCTGTTCCGTGACGAGTGGACGGAGTCCGGCCGCACCTACCTGGTGGACGGCGCGCCGCCCCGCCCCCGCTCCCGGCTGCGCAACCCGGCGCTGGCCGAGACCTACCGGCGGATCCTCAAGGAGGCGGAGGCCGCCGGACCCGGCCGTGAGCAGCAGCTGCGCGCCGCCCACCAGGCGTTCTACGGCGGTTTCGTCGCCGAGGCCATCGACGCCCACCTGCGCGGCACCGACGTACTGGACGCCACCGGACGGCGGCACCGGGGCCTGCTCACCGGCGACGACATGGCCCGCTGGGAGCCGCGTACGGAGGCCACGGTGAGCCGCGCCTACCGGGGCCTGGAGGTGCACAAGCCGGGCCCGTGGTCGCAGGGCCCGGTCTTCCTCCAGCAGCTCGCCCTGCTGGAGGGGTTCGACCTCGCGGCGATGGGCCTGGACAGCGCCGATCATCTGCACACCGTGATCGAGTGCGCCAAGCTCGCCTACGCGGACCGGGAGGCCTGGTACGGCGACCCGGACTTCACCGACGTACCCCTGTCGGCGCTGCTGTCCGACGACTACGCCGACGACCGCCGCCGACTGGTCGGCGCCCGTGCCTCCGACACCCTGCGCCCCGGCGCCCCGGCGGGCCGGCCGCCGTGGATCCCGCCGTTGGACCGGGCGGAGCCGCCCGACGGACCGTACTGGCAGGGGCAGTTGTACGACGGGCTGCCCACCGTCGTCCCTCCGGTCGTGGCGGCGACCGAGGCCCGCGGCGACACCTGCTGTCTGACGGTCACCGACCGGCACGGCAACATGGTGGCCGCCACCCCGAGCGGCGGCTGGCTGAAGAGTTCCCCGGTGGTGCCGGGGCTCGGCTTCCCGCTCGGCACCCGGGGCCAGATGGCCTGGCTGGAGGAGGGGCACCCCAACTCCCTGGCACCGGGCAAGCGGCCCCGTACGACGCTGAGCCCCACCCTCGTCCTCCAGGACGGCCGGGCCCGGCTGGCGTTCGGCACACCGGGCGGGGACCAGCAGGACCAGTGGACGCTGGGCTTCTTCCTGGCGCACACCGACTTCGGACTCGACCTGCAGCGCGCCACCGAGACCCTCGCCTTCCACTCCGAGCACGTCCCGTCCTCGTTCACGCCCCGCACCCACCGGCCGCTCGCCGTACGGATCGAGAGCGGCCGCTCCGACGCGGTCGCGGCCGACCTGACCCGCCGCGGCCACGCGCTCGTGTCCGTACCGGACCGGTCGCTGGGCAAGGTGTGCGCCGTGGGCGTCGAACCGGGTGACGGCCTGCTGCTCGCCGCCGCGTCACCGCGTGGCGAACAGGCGTACGCGATCGCCCGATGAACCGGAAAGGATGACCGAATCCGTGTCCCTCCCCGTGGACGAAACCTCACCGCCCGGCCGCGCCCCGCGGGCCGGACTGCACCACCTGGCGGTCGAAACGGCCGACCTCGACAACTGCGTCGCGTGGTACACCGACTTCTTCGACGGCACCGCCGCCTGGACCCTCGACACCTTCTCCGGCCTGACCCGTGAACGGCTGCCCGGCATCACCCGGCTGACCGAGGTGGTGGCGGCCGGCACCCGGTTCCATGTGTTCACCCGTTCGGCCGCCTACGCCCGCCCGCATCCGGACACGCTCCAGTTCCAGCACGTCTGTATGACCGCCGCGACCGCGGAGGAGCTACGGCGGTGGCGGGACCGCTGGCACCTGCTGTTCGCCTCCGGCCGCTATGTCTTCGCCCGTCCCGAACCCCCGACGGAGATCGTCGTGGACGCCGACGGGGTGAGCAGTTTCTACGCCTACGACGTCAATGGTCTGGAGTACGAGTTCACCCACATACCGGCGGAGGCCGAGGGACGGTGAGCGCGCTGGACGGCAACTCGACCACCGGTCTGCTGGAAGCCGGGGTCGCCGAGTTCGGCGGCCGCGCCTACGGGCTCGAACCCCTGGTGCTGCCGCCCGACCCGGTGCACAGCAGCGGCGACGGTCATCTGGCCCGGCGGTACGCGGAACTCCTCGGCCCGGGTCCGGAGGCGGGTGACGAGCCATCGGGTGCTCTCGGGGCCGCGGACTCCGACGAGCAGTTGTTCTGGTTCCGCTGGATCACCGGCCACCAGCTCACCTTCATGCTCTGGCAGGAACTGGGACGGCGGGCCGCCGAGGCCGCCGTCCCTGCGCCGGAGGGGGAGGTGGCCGCGGCGGCACGGCTGGTGCGCGGCTACTCGGCGATGCTCCTGTACACGGCGTCGTGCACCCGGGACGTCTACCACCGGATCATCCGGCCGGGCATGGCGCTGCACCACCCCGCGTTCAGCGGCGCCTGGGCCCGCGACTACGGCCCCGTACGGGCGCTGCTGCGGGGGCGGCTCCCCGACGCCTGGGCCGACGGGGCCGAGGTCCTGCTCGATGAGTGCGCGCTCAACGAGACCGTGCACGAGGGCATCGCCACGAAACTGGTGCCCGACGCCCCCTCGCTGCTCCAGTCGGCGGCGGGCCACGGCCGCCCCCTGCCGCGCGATGTCCGGGCGGTCCTGTTCGACACGTACTTCCTCACCCTGCGCGCACCCTGCTCGCCCACGGAGGTCGCCGCTCAACTCCTGCGCCGGATACGGGTGGTACGGGAGGACCTGGCGGCCAACGGCCTGTACCCGGCGGCCACCACCAGCCGGGACGAGAAACCGGAGTCGCTGCGGACGGAACGGGTCGAGGAGATCGAGCGCACCGTCCCCCGGCTCCTCACCTGCATCGCACGCGACTCCGTACGGCGTTCCCTGGAAGGAAGCGGATCCCATGGCGCATGACGTGATCGTGGTCGGCGGTGGCATAGCGGGCTGTGCCGCCGCCGAGCGGCTGGCCGGTCAGGGGCTGAGCGTGTTGCTCCTGGAGCGCGGCGCGCTGGCCGGCGGGGCGACCGGCCGCAACCAGGGCGGTCTGCTGCCGAGCCCGCTGCCCGCCTGCGGCGGCCTGTTCGCCGAGGCTGTCGCCTACTACGAACGGGCCGAGCGGGAGAGCGAGGTGCCCTTCCGGTTCCGTCCGCACGGCTATCTGCTGGTCGCCGCGGACGAGGAGGGCATGGACCGGGCCCGCGGCCACGGTCACGCCCTGTCCGAGGTCGGCTTCCCGGCCCATGAGGTCGGCCCCCGTGAACTGCGGGAACTGGAGCCCGGTCTCGCTTCCGACCTGGCGGGCGCGGTGGCCGTCGAGGGCGCGCACGCCCTGCACCCGGTGCTGGCGGCCACCGCCCTGGCCGGGCGGGCCGCCCGCGCGGGCGCCGAGATCCGCACCCACACACCGGTGCGGGGCCTGACGGCGGACGGCGACCGGGTCACCGGTGTGGTCACGGACGACGGTCCGCTGATGGCGGGCGCGGTCGTGCTCGCGGCGGGACCGTGGTCGCGGAGCCTGGCCCAGCAGGCCGGGAGCGATGTGCCGGTCTTCGGGGCCCGTGGCTGGCTGCTGCGCACCGCACCCGTCACGGGCACGGTGTTCCGCCACACCCTCATGCAGTCCACCTGGCACGGCCCGGTCGGCCTGAAGCGCAACGGCCCACCGCTGCTGGCCGACGTCGCCGCCCCCGCACCCACGGCCACGCAAGTGGTCTTCTCCCTCCAGCCGTTGCCGGGCGGGGAGGTGGTGCTCGGCTCCAGCAGCGGTCCGGCGCTGCAACCCGACGACGTACGGGACGGCGAGGAGGCGGTCGCACGTATCGCGGCGGCGGCCGCCCGGCACGCCCCGGTCCTGGCCAAGACACCGGTACGAGCCGCCTGGTCGGGCGTACGTCCGATGTCCCCCGACGGCCTGCCCATGGTCGGTCCGGCCCCCGGTGCGCCGGGCCTGTGGCTGCTCACCGGCTTCGGCATCGACGGCATGCCGCTGGCCCCCGGCACCGCCCGGCTGCTGACGGAGTACCTGATGTCCGGCCGACGCCCGACGGCCGCCGAGCCGTTCGCGCCGGAACGGTTCGCCGAGGACGGCTGAGCCGAACAGCCGGGAGGCGGTGCGGGCCGGAACACCCGGCCCGCACCGCCTCACCCTTTACGGGAAATCCTCAGAGGCAATCGGCTTGGTTCACGAGGACAGTTCCTCGATCTTCGGCCCCACCAGCTCGATCAACCGCGCGGCCTCGATCACCACGGTCCGGTCGGCGCGTCCGCTGCCGCAGTACACCGTGCCCATACGGGTCACCGACGCGTCGAAGACGATCACGACGTCCGGCAGGTCGCACACGGGGCTCGCGCCGCCCGGTTCCATGCCCAGCAGGCGAAGCTCGTCGGGTTCGGCCTGCCGGAGTTTGGCGCGGGACACGCCCGCCGCCCGGGCCAGCCGGCCGTAGTTGACGCGTCCGGTGACGGGCAGGGCGGCCAGTACGAAGCCGCCGTCGGCCGTCCGGAAGACCATGGTCTTCAGTAACTGCTCGGTGGAGAGGCCGAGTTTGTTCTCGGCGTCGTCCCGTCCCACGATCGGGACGTGGTCGAGGACCGTGAAGGGCACCCCGGACTTGCGGAGCACCTCCTCGGGCGACAGGACACCGGTGGGCTCCACGGGCTGGGACGGCTGGGACATCTCACTCCTCGTCGGCCGGGTCCGGCCGGGACCGGCCGGGCTCCGCCACGCTACCGCTCACCGGCCACGCGGCGTACCGGCGCAACCCGTACAGCAGCGGGGCCCGTTCGGGTCCGGTGCCGACGCTGACCCGGATCACCCGGCCGAATACGACGGTGTGGTCGCCGACCCGCCGTACGCCGTCGACCCGGCAGTCGCCCACGGCATGCGCGGCGTCCCGCAGATGGGGCCCGGCCGCCAGCGCGTCCGGCAGATGCCAGGCCGTCCGCCGGAACCGGTCCGGGTCACCGGAGGCGAACAGCTCCGCCACCTCCCGGGCGGAGTGGTGCAGCAGGTTGACGCTGAACGCCCCGGTACGCTCCAGCGCGGCCAGTGTGGGGCTGCCGCTGCGCACGCACACCAGGAGCACGGGCGGGCTGAGGGAGACGCTGCACAGGGACGAGCAGGTCATGCCCCAGGGCCGGCCGGCACCGTCCATCGCCCCGATCACGGCGACGCCGGTCGGGAACAGCGACATCAGCGCCCTGAAGTCGCCCTCGCCCAGGGCCGTTTCCTGAACGGCGGTCTCAGGCCTCGTCATGGGACAGCTCCTCGGACGCGGGGCGGGGCGGGACCACAGCGACAGGGCTGCCGCGGTGAAGGAGGCGGGGGCGGTGTTCCGTGAACGACAGCAGTGGGCCGGTGGCGGCCGTGGTCACCAGTGCCATCAGCAGCAGGGCGAGGAAGAGCCCGGGAGAGAGGATCGCGGCCGACAGCCCGGCCTGCAGAACGGCGATCTCGGTCAGGCCACGGGTGTTCATCAGCACGCCGAAGCGCAGCGCCGTCCTGGTGGGCAGCCCCGCGGCGCGAGCGCCGGCGTAACCGCCGCCCAGCTTGGCCGCGGTGGCGAGCACCAGCACCAGGGCGAAGGTCGCCAAGGAGAAGCCGTCCGGCCCGTCGGTGGACACCTGAAGCCCGGCCGTCACGAAGAACACCGGCACGAGCAACAGCCCACACCGCTCCACGCCCCACACAACCCTGCTCCGCGCCCCCTCGTCGTCCTCTTGGTCATCGCGAGGCACGGCGAGGCCGATCAGTACCGCGCCGAAGATCGCGGTGAGGCCGGCCCGTTCGGTGGCAAGGGCGGCGGTGATCGCGACCGCGCCCAGGACGGTGGCGGCGGCGGCCGGCCACCGGGCGCACACCCTTCCGACAGTCGGTCGGCGGAGCAGTCGCCGCAGCAGGACAGCGGTCACCGCACCGCCGACGATCACGGCCACGGCCCGGACGAGCCGCCCGCCGCCCTCCGCGGCGGCGGCCAGCGCGGCGGTCAGGACCAGCCAGGTCAGGGCGTCGATGGAGACGGCGACGAGCAGGGACAGCCGGCCCTCGGTGGTGTCCGCGATGCCCCGGTCGGTGAGGATCCGCGCCAGCACCGGCACGGCCGTGACGGCGAACGCGGCGGCGAGCAGCAGTACGAGCGCCGCGGTGGGCGCCGTACCGCGCTCCCCCGGCGCGTCCCGCCACACCACCCAGACGGCCAGCAGTACCCCGGCCAGCAGCCCGGGCAGCAGGGAGCCCGCCAGCAGCCGTCCGTACGAGCGCGGCGCCATCTCGTCGCGGCGCGGTCTCGCGCTGTGCCCGACGCCGGTCAGGTACAGCGCGAGACCGGCCAGGCCGACGGTGTGCAGATGGCCGGTGACCCCGGACGGCAGCAGCGTCGCGACGAGGCCGGGGCCGGCCGCCGCCGTCAGGAGGGGGACGACGACCACGCCGAGGGCGATCTCCCCGATGACGGGGGGCTGGCGTACCAGCGTCGCCGCCCGGCGGGCCGGCCAGGCCACCACGAGCACCACGGCCAGCACCGCCAGGGTGTGGAGGGCATACGCCATCAGCGCAGCCCCGAGAGGTACTCCACCTGGCTGGGCAGGGTCTCGACCAGCTTTCGCGCCTGTTCCCGGACCCGGGCCAGCTCGGCGCGTGCCGCGCGGTGGTCGACGAGGTCCAGCGCGGGCGGGTGGCGCAGGGGGATGCCGCCGAGGCCGAGGGCCATGCAGACATAGCTGTAGGGCTCGAAGGCGTGGTAGTAGGGGTAGGTGGTGTCGTTGTCGGGGAGTTTGCTCTGCCACTGCTCCAGGCGCATCGCCATGTCGTCGGGCACCGCGCGCTTCTTCGCGTCGCGCCAGTAGTCGTTGTCCACGCGGGCGGCGCCCCGGTAGTGCAGGATCAGGAACTCCCGGACGCCCTCGATGGCCCGGGCCGTGCTGAGGTTGTACGTGTCGCGCAGCACCGGGTCGCGGTCCGTGCCGGGGAAGTACCTGACGAGCTGTTCGATCGCGTGCTGGATGAGGAAGATCCCGGTCGACTGCAGCGGTTCGACGAAGCCGGCGGAGAGTCCGATGCCCACGCAGTTGTTGACCCAGGCCCGGCGGGAGCGGCCGATCCGCATCCGGATGTGGTTGGCCTCCAGGTCCGCGGCGGCGGGCCCGACGAAGTCGCGCAGGACGCGTTCGGCCTCCTCGGGCTCGCAGTAGTCGCCCGCGTAGACGTATCCGGTGCCGATGCGGTCGTACAGCGGGATCGTCCAGATCCATCCCGCGTCCTGGGCGGTGGCCGTGGTGCACGGCCTGATGCCCTCCACGGCGGTGTCGACGGGGACCCGCAGGGCCACCGCGCGGTCGTTGGGGAGGGCGTCCTGGAAGGAGATGAACGGCTCGTCCAGGGCGTCGCCGAGGAGCCGGCTGCGGAAGCCGGAGCAGTCGACGTAGAGGTCGCCGGTCAGGTCGCCGTGCTCACGGGTGACCAGGTGCTCGATCCAGCCCCGCTCGTCGAGGCGTACGTCCACGACGTCGTCGACGATCCGGCGGACGCCGCGCTCGACGGCGTACCGGCACAGGAAGTCGGCGAGGAGGGAGGCGTCGAAGTGGTAGGCGTAGGGGAATTGGGTGTTCTGCTCGGCGAGCGTGGTCCGGTAGAGCGGACGGTCGGGGTCCTCGTCGAAGTCCTGCTCGAAGAGCCGGTGGTCCAGGTACCGGGGGGACGCCTTCGCGTCGCAGAGCCAGGGGATGAGGAAGCAGTCCCGGTCGAAGCAGTCGCTCTCGCCGACCTTCTGCCACCAGTCGGTGAGCGGCACCCCGTCGACGACCCGCATCCGTTCGAACGGGTGGTAGAAGTGCGTGCCGGGCGCGCGCCAGTTCTCCAGGCGCACCGCCAGTTTGTAGGTGCCGTTGCACTCCGGCATCCAGTCGGCCTCGCTGAGACCGAGATAGTCGAAGAAGTGGCGGACCGTGCTGAAGGTGGCCTCCCCCACCCCGATGGTGCCGATCCGCCGGGACTCCACCACGGTGACGTCGACGCTGTCCGCGAAGGCCGCCCGCAGGTAGGAGGCGGTCATCCACCCAGCCGTTCCACCGCCCAGGATCACCACGCTCTGTGTCATGTCTCGTGACCCTAGGTGTGCTCGCCGGACGGCGTCTTCGGCAGATCGGACCGACCGCGGCAGGACCCCACGACGAACGGACTAGGCCGAAGTGACCAGCTCCGCCCTTATGCACTTGCCAGATAAATGTGGCGAAAAAACATGCGCTTCGGACAGGGACCGTGAGACAAGATGAAGTGTTGTTCGATTCTGTCCACTGCCGCGAGAAGCGGCACAGGGGGGCTCGTGACCGAGGCTCAATCCGACCAGAATCCAACATCGGGCGACGTGATCGACGGCGAGAGGCCGGAACCATTACGCATCTTCCTCATCGACGACTCGAGCCTGGTGCACGCCGGACTAGCCCATGTACTCCGTGAATATCCCGACCTGACCCTGGTCGGCAGCGCCCGCGACAGTCCCGCGGCGCTCGAAGCGACACTCGACTCCTCGTTGGACGTGCTTGTCATCAACACCGCCTGCCGGTCCATCGACGTCGTGAACCTGATGCACCGTGCTGCCCACTACTCCGGTGCCGGGGTCTCGCGGATGCTGCTGCTGACCAACGACGCGAACAACCCCGTCCACGCCGAGGCCGACAAGCTGGGTGCCGGCGGTGTGGTGCTGGCCTGGGAGGAACCGCAGTTCCTGGTGTCCGCGATCAGACTCGTCTCCGGGGGCTACCGGATCGGCGTACCCGACCAGGGGGAGCCCGACCGCACCCCGTCCCGCAGGCAGTCCGTCCGCCACACGGCACTCGACCTGCTCACGCTCCGCGAGCGACAGGTCCTCAAACTCCTGGCACGCGGCATGAAGAACGCCGAGATCGCCGGAGAACTGGTGGTCAGCGAGAGTACGGTCAAGACACACGTACAGAACCTGCTGATCAAGCTCGGCCTGCGCAACCGGGCCAGCGCGGTCGCGGTCGCGTACGAGCTGGGCATCACCCGGGCCGAATGGGCGGGTTGACGGGTAGCCATGTCGCCCCTGCCCCGCACCGGCCCCGATACCCGACGCGGTCCGACAGCCAGACAGTCCGACACCCCGAGGGGACGTATGCGCATCCTGCTTCTGACCTTCTACCACGGCCTCGGTCATGTGGTCCGGTGCGCCCGGGTGGGCGCCGAACTCGCCGCCGCCGGCGCCGAGGTGCTGGTCGGTACGGCGGAGCCCGCCCGGCACATCATGGCCGCGCGCGGCCTCGACTCGTTCGCGGTGAGCGAGTTACCGCCCTTCCCGCCCCGGCGGGCGGACGAAGAGCCGCCGCCTCCGCCGGCGGACGGCCGGATCCGGCTCGCCGACCCGGACTACCTGGCGACGGCCCTGACCGAGGAGCGGGCCGCGATCCGGGAGTTCGGGCCCGACCTGGTGATCGTCGACTTCCGCGTCACGGGCGCCGTGTCGGCCGCGCTGGAGGGCGTACCGGCCGCCTGGATCGTCAACACCGGCTTCTTCTCGTTCCCCTTTCCCCAGGTCGTACGGGATGTCGTACCGGAGTTGGAGAGACTCGGGGTGCCCGCGGAAGCCGCGCGACGGATCCTCGGTGACGTCCTCTACATCCCGGACTGGTCGCGCTTCGACCCGCTGTCGGGCATCGACTCCGCCGAATCCGGCGCGGCCCTCGGGTCGTTGAGCGAGATCCGGCACGTCGGCCCGGTACTCAAGGAGTCGCCCGCCCGTGTGCCGTCCCGCGCCGAGGCCCGCAAACGGCTGGGCGTCGAGGGCGACGACCCCCTGGTGTACGTCAGCCTCGGCGGTACGGCCCAGGGCTTCGCCACGCTCTGCGAGGTCGCCCCCCGCCTGGGCCGCGTCCCCGCCCGTACGGTCCTGGTCACCGGACCCAACATCCCGCTGGACCGGCTCCCGGACCAGACCGCCGACCTGGCCCTCGGCTACACCGAGGACAGCATGCTCTGGACCAGGGCGGCCGACCTCGTCGTCACCCACGCCGGGCACACCTCCACGATGGAGGCACTCTGCCTGGGCACCCCGCTGCTGGCCGTTCCCGGCCACGCGGAACAGGAGTGGAACGCCTCACGGGCGGTCACCCTCGGCACCGGCGAGATCCTCCCGGCCGACGCCGTGGCCGACGCCTTCCTGCCCACCGCGCAACGCCTGCTCTCCGACCGCCTCCTCGCCGACCGGGCCCGTGACGTCGCCACCGTCCTCGGCGCCCGCGACGGCGCCACCGCCCTGGCCGGCCACGCCCTGGACCTCGCCGCCCTGGCCGCGCTGGATCGGAGGGCCCGGTGACCGAGCCCGCTGAGCCGGCCGAGCCCGCCGAGGTTCCGGAGCTGTCCGTCGTCGTCATCGTCCGCGACGACCCGACCGCCGTACGCCGACTCGTCGCGTCCCTCGGCCGCGGGCGGCAGGACACCGACGCGCCGTACGAGGTCGTCGTCGTGGACGACGGATCCGCCGCCCCCGTGGCGCCCGGCCTCGCCGCCGCGGCCGACGACGTACCGCTGGTCGTCGTACGCCGGGACGGCACAGGCAACCGGTCGGCGGCCAGATCGGCGGGGGCGGCCCGGGCCCGGGGCCGGTATCTGGCCTTCCTCGACGCCGACCAGGAAGCGCCCGCCCATTGGGTCGCCGAGCATCTGCGCTGGCAGCGCGCGTTCCCGGCCGCCGTGGTCGTGGGCCACCGACGGCACCGCACGACCCCGGACTCACCGCTGTGGAGACCGGAGGTACGCACCCGTGTCACGGCCGAGTACTCCGAGAACTACCGCCGCATCGCCGCCGCCTGGTACCTGCCCTTCAGCTGCAATCTCTCCGTCCCGGCGGCCGTGTACGACGAACTGGGCGGCTACAGCGACGAGTTCACTGGCTGGGGCTTCGAGGACCACGACTTCGGCTACCGGGCCTGGGCGGCCGGCGTACCCACCGTCCACAATCCGCACGGGTGGAGCTGGGACTTCCAGCACGTCGTCCGCACCGACGCCGCCCGGGTCGCCGAGTGGGAGGCCAACCGCCGTACGTTCCTCTCCCGGCATCCCAAGCCGCACGCCCAGGCGGTGGCGCTCATCGACAACTATCCGACCGGGGAACGTTCGTCCCCCGGCCAGGAGTGGCTGGACTCCTTCCGCCGCTTCGACGACGAACTCCGCCGCATCGACTCCCTCCCCGCTCCCGAGCCGCCCGTCCGTACCCTGACCGTCCTCTCCCCGGCCGACGCCGATCACGTACGACGGCTGCTGCCGGCCGGCGAACCGCTCCGGATCGTCGACGGTCTACGCGACTCCGGCCTGGCCCTGGAGATCCAGCGGGACGCCCTCACCCACATCGAGTACCACACCGTGATCCCCTGACCACGGAGTCGGATGAGTCGCATGAGTCGTCTGCTTCGCTCGCCGTACGGCCTCTGTCTGCTGTTCGGGTCCGCCATGACCGGTCTGATCAGCGTTGGCTACCCGGTCGCCCTGGAGGCGGCCGGGTTCTCCAAGGGCGGGATCGCCGTCTTCTTCGTCGTCGATTCGGTGACCGCGTTCGCGCTGGCGCTCACGGCCTCGCGTCCCGCGTCTCTGCGGCGCGCGCGCCCGCTGCTGGTCGTGGCGCTCCTGGTCGGCGCGGTCGGCGTCGGTCTGGTCGGCGGCCGGTCGCTGCCGCTGGTGTGCCTGGGCGGGGCGCTGTCGATGGCGGCGGCGGTGACCATGCCGCTGATCATCCGCCAGATCCAGACGGCACCGGGGACCGCCGCCCTGTCCGACTCGGTACTCGCGGCGGGTACCCGCTGGATCGCGGTCGCCGGATATCTGGCGGGGGTCGCCGGATTCGGCGTCTCCGCCTCGCTGACCACCCGTTGGCCCCACTGGACGCCGGTGCACGCGGCGATCCCCCTGCTGCTCGCGGCCGCCGCCCTGGCCGCCGCCGGCGCCCGCTCGGCAGCCGTCGCCTCCCGGCCGTCCCCCGTCAAGGGCGAAACCGAACCGCCGCCTCCCGCGACACCCGGTCTTCTCCTGGTCGCCGGGGTGGCCGCGATCGTCCTGCTCAAGGCCGCCGACAGCATACGGCTGGTGTACTTGCCGCTGTTCGTGGTCGCCTCCGGTCGGGACGAACGGCTGATCAGCGTGTTGTTCCTGGCCACCGCGGCGGTCGAACTCCTCGTCCTGCCCCTGCTCGGGCGGCTCGGCGAGCACCGCCCCGCGCCCCTGCTGCTCGGCGCGGCCGCCGTGGTCGGTGTCCTGTCCTTCACCGTGAGCGCGGCCTTCGCCTCCCTCGGTTCGCTGCTGCTGTCGCAGTTGCTGTACGCCCCGTTCACCGCCGCGCTGCAAGCACTCGGTCCCCTGCTCCTCGGCCGGCTCCTGGCGGGCGGTCTGCCGGCCGGTGCCGGGCTCTTCGCCGCGCTGATGCAACTCGGGTCCCTGATCGGCATCCTCACCCCGCTCGCCGTCCCCGGCTACCGCCCCGGCCTGTTCTGGATCGCGGCCGCGTTCTGCGCGACGGCGGCAGCCGTACTGCTCCACGCCCGCTCCACCCCCGCCCTCACTCTCACCCCTCGCCCCGCAGGAGGAACACGATGACTCCACCCCACCGGCTCTCCCCCGACGCCCGCCGCCGCATCTCCGACGAACCCCTCCACCGGATCACCCCCGACCGCCTCGTCCAGCCCGTGGACGTCGATCTGGCCCTCCCCGACGAGGCACGGGCCGCGGTCGACGCGTTACCCGGCTGGTACAGCCACGGCCGCGCGGCCGCTGTGGAACGCATACGGGAGGGCCGCCGGCTCGGCATCGAGGAGTTCGTGGTCCGGATCAGCGACTCCCGGCCCGGTCCCCTACAAGGCCGCCTCGACCGGCAGACCGCCGCCACGGCCCTGCTGGTCCGGGAGACCCCGCCCGGCACCCGCTGCACCGTCGACCCGTTCTCTCTCGCCCTCAACCCCGACGGCTCCTGGGGCATCCGCGCCGACACGGGCGGCATCGACGTCCCGGCCACGTACGCGCTCATCCGGGACACCGCCGCGGCCGTCGCCACGACCGGCGCGCACGGCATCGTCACCCTCGGCCGGCTTCCCCGCGAGGTCGAGCACACCCGCTCGGGCATCGCCTCGGTCGACGGCTCGACCCGCGTCTACTCGTTCTCCCAGAACAGCGAGACCAGCACGGCGTACGTGTATCTGCCGCCCGAGCACCGCGACAGCGGGCAGAAGATCCTCCCCGGCAACCTCCCCGAGATGACCCTCTGGGCGTTGCTCGACGTCTTCCAGGGCACCCAGGTCTCGGTGACGAAGCCCCTGGAGAACTTCCACGTCACCCTCGACCTCGTCCGCCACATCCAGCACCGCGAACTCCTCGACCGGCTCTTCCGCACCTCGCTGGACGACCTCGTCACACCGCCCGGCCAGGCGTCCCCGCCCCGACCTGCCGAGGACGTCGGGCAGTTACTCGACGCCCTCCTGGCCGACCCCGACACCCTGGTCAAACGACTTGACCGCCTCACCCTGTACGGCTACACGGTCTCCGGCTCGACCCGCGCCCTCGCCCACCTGGCAGGCGCGGACGGTACGGCTCTGGCCCGCGCCCGGCTGCTGGAGTCCTGGACGAACTGGCTGGCCGCCGCCGACACCCCCGGCAGTCGCATCATCGACCGCAACGCCGCCCACTATCTGGCCGACGGAGTCCTGGGCGCCTGACACCACGTCCACACCGGCGAGAGCGGGTCCTGCCCCGGCCCGCCTCATCCCCGCCGGGTCATGCCCTGTCTGCCTCATCCCCGCCGGGTCATGCCCTGTCTGCCTCATCCCCGCCGGGTCATGCCCTGTCTGCCTCATCCCCGCCGGGTCATGCCCTGTCTGCCTCATCCCCGCCGGGTCATGCCCTGTCTGCCCGTCCGGCTCATTCCCGTCCGCTGAAGGCGAGCCGGACCCCCAGTCCGACCATCACGACACCGGACGCCCCACCGATCCACGACAGCCGGCGCGGCGACCTGGCGAGCCAGTTGCGGGCAGTCCCGGCGAGGAGGCCCCAGGTCGCGTCGGAGATCAGCGCGATCAGGACACAGATCATGCCCAGCAGCAACAGCTGCACCTGCGCGTTCCCCGCCGATGGGTCGACGAACTGCGGCAACACCGCACCGAAGATCAGCAGCCCCTTGGGATTGCTCACCCCGACGATGAAGCCCTCCCGGAAGACCCGCCCCGGACGTCCCGCCTCCGACACGGTCCGCTCCTCCACCATCAGCAGCTTGCGGTGCCGCCAGGCCTGAACACCGAGGTAGACGAGATAAAGGGCACCGGCGAACTTCAGGATCGAGAACACCAGGTAGGAGCGGGCGAGCACCTCCCCGAGCCCCAACGCCACGAGGACCACCTGGACGAGGAGTCCCGCCTCGTTGCCCACCGCCGTGGACACGGCGGCACGTCGGCCCAGCGCCACCCCCCGGCTCACCACGAACAGGACACTCGGCCCGGGCACAGCGATCAGCACGGTCACAACGGTCAGAAAGACAGCGAGACGCTCTAATCCGATCACCTCCACAGCATACGCACGACGCCCTCCACTCCCCCGCCGTTTCGGCGAACCCGGCGGCTCGACGCGAAGGCACCACTCCTGGCCGCTCGGCGTTAGGTGCGCCCATCAGAGCGCCGCGGCGGCCTCGGCGCGGGACAGGGCGACTCCCAGTACGACCAGCAGCGCGTCGCGGACCGAGCCCATCTTCCGCGCGTCGAAGACGATCAGCGGTACGTGCTCGGCGACGTCCAGTGCCCACCGCACCTCGTCGAGGTCGTGCTCGACCTCCCCGTCGAACGCGTTGACGGCGACCGCGAAGGGGACGTCCTTGTGCTCGAAGTAGTCCACCGCCGCGTAACAGTCGTCCAGCCGGCGGGTGTCCACGATCACGAGACCGCCGAGGGCGCCCTCCACCAGGTCGTCCCACATGAAGCCGAACCGGTCCTGACCCGGGGTGCCGAACAGGTACAGCTTCAGTGTCGGATCGATGGTGATGCAGCCGAAGTCCATGGCGACCGTGGTGGTGATCTTGCCCGGTGTGTGCGAGAGATCGTCCACTCCTGCCGCGACCTCGGTGATCGCGGCCTCCGTGGTCAGCGGTCGTATCTCGGATATCGAGCCCACGGCCGTGGTCTTGCCCACTCCGAAGCCGCCGGCGATGACCAGCTTGACCGGCGTCGGGGGCTGTTCAGCTGGTGTCACGGAGTGTGCCCCGTGAGTCGGGGACGGCACGGAGACCATCGATAACCCTTCGCAGTACGGAGAGATCCTGGGCGGTCCTGGCGTTCGGCCGGTGGACCGCCAGATGCCCGGCGGCGCGCAGGTCCTCGGCCAGCACGCGAACCACGTTGAGGTGCAGTCGCAGCCCGGCGGCGAGTTCCGCCACCGACTGCGGCCGCCGGCAGGCCGCGACGATGTCGTGGTGCTCGAAGGCGAGCGTGTGAAGGGCGGAGAGCCCGGCCGACGTCGACACGACCTGGGTCTCGACCGGGATCGGCGCGATACCGTCTCCCGACACCCGGCCGGTGGTCAACAGGAACGGCCGGATCGCGGAGGCGCGGCCGACCGGCTCCGGCGAGCCCCCGGCGTCCCCCGCCGGCTCGTGTGGTGGTCCGACGACGCCCATCACGATCCCTTCCCGAAGTGCCTGTACCCGTGCCCCGGCCGAGGCAGGGTCAGCCGGTCGGCGCCGCGCCGACATTGTTCTTCAACTCCAGCACCAGCTGAGGAGTGAGCGCGGCCCCGGCCCGGTTGGCGAAGAGGGTCATCTCGTAGGCGATGTTGCCCAGCTTCGCGTCCTTGGAGGCCACCACTCCGAGGACAGCACCACAGCCGATGGCCGAGACCAGCACATGGCCGCCCTCCAGATCGATGATGACCTTGTTGAGGCCGCCGAGACCGTAGTTGCCGGAGGCGCCCGCGGCGAGACTCGTCAGGCCGGACACGATCGCGGCGAGCCGCTCGGAGTCGGCGTGGTCGCGCAGCCGGGAGACGGCGATCAGCAGGCCGTCGGACGACACCGCGATGGCGTCGACCACACCCGCGGTCTCCGTGGCGAACCGGTCGAGCAGCCAGGTGAAGTCGGCCGCGGCGGCTCGCAGGTCGGTCGGTTCCGGCCGCTCGGAAAAGCTGTCAGCTGTCGACGTGGTCACTGCCGGGCTCCTTCTGGGTTTTCTGGTGGTGCGTTTGGTGCGTTGCCGCCGGCCCGGTCGGGGCGTAGGCGCTGTCCTGCTCCGCGCGGCGTACGGCGGCTTCGAACTCGTCGAGTTCCGAGCGGACGGCCTCGGCGTCGGCGGGCTGCCGTACGGCCGAGGGCCTCCGGTCGGCCGGTGAAGCGGTCCTGGCGAGCGTCGCTCCCCGCACTCGCCGCCGCAGCGGCCGAGCGGCCTGCGCGACGCCCGGTTCCCCGAAGGCGGCGCCCGGTTCACCAAAGGCGATGGCCGATCCGCCGGAAGCAGCCCTCGATTCACCGAAGGCGGCGCCCGATCCGCCGGAAGCAGCCCCCGGTTCACCGGAAGCGGCAGCCGGTTCACCGGGGGCGGCAACCGATCCCCCGGAAACAGCCCCCGGTTCACCGGAAGCGGCCCCCGGTTCACCGGAAGCGGCGGCCGAAGACATGCGATCGACAGGGGGAGAAAGTCATACCAACTCCGAAGGCCGGGCGCCCCATTGCGGGGCCACCAAAAAGGTAATGAGGGGAGTACGACGGGGGTGCCCCAGGGGAAGGACGCAGTCTGCTGATAGCGGCCTTCCTGGGGTTCGCTGTACACGACGACAGTGTTGTTGGCGCGGTCGATGAGCAGGTAGACGGGGATGTCAACCGCCGCATAGCCGATGGGCTTGTCGATGCGGTCTCGCTGATGGGTGTCGCGGTCGTGCGAAGTGATCTCGACGACCATCAGGATGCCGTTGGACGCGGACCACTCGCCGTGGCCTTTGAAATGGCCCTTGCGTGCGACGGCTCCGTCGGTGCGGGCGCGACCCTTGCGGTAGGCCTCGGTCTTGACGCCGGACTCGCCGTAGAGGCGGAGGTCGGAGCGATGCTGCATGCACTGTTCCTGCAGCCAGACGAAGATCTCCCGGTGGTTGCCGTCCGGCACTGCCTTGACCTCTACTTTTCCGTTGATGTACTCAAGCCGCACGGTTTCGGGAGCCACAGCGGCCAGCTCCTCGAATTCGTCGACGTCGAGCGGGCCGTGCCGGACGCACAGCCTCCCGCCGAGGAACTCCAGCCGGTTCCGCAGCTCCCTGGGGGCCCTGCGGACGAGTTCCTCGAAGTCCTCGACGGACATCTGCGGGTGCTCAGCGGTATCAGGGGTCATGGTGTCGCCTCCTTCCTCCCATCGTGCCCCGGCGTGGTGTCGTCGGACCGTAGGAGCGGTCATACGGGTGCCCTTTCCTGGTGCTCTTGTCGTTGCTGGTACATCGCCGCACGGATTTCGGCCGCGCGGTGGTGGACTGCGGCGGCCGGGAGGGGCGTGCGGGTGTGAACGGGTGCGCGTTCGCCTCGGCAGGCGCGGCAGAAGCCGCCGGGGAGGACTTCCGGAGGGCCCGGGACACCGCAGTCCGCGCATTCGAGGATGCGGAGGGGTGGGCGTGCGGGAGCGGCTTCCGGTTCCGGCGGGAGCTTGTCGCGCAGGCGGGTGCGGAGCAGGGCTGCCGGGCTGTGGACCGGGGTGGGGAGGCCGCTGGTGAGGGCCTGGCGTACGTACTCGTCCGTCGCGCCTCGCTCGAACCACGGCGTCAGGAGCGGGGCCAGGGTCGCGCAGTCGGCCTGGGAGAGGGAGAGCGCCGGGGCCGTACGGCCGAGGGCGGCCAGGAGGATGTGGGCTCGGGAGCGGGTGGGCGGGGGCTTGTGCGGCTCTTGCGGTGCGTCGCCCCGCGTGAAACTCGCCCACCAGTCGTCGTCCCGCGCGGTACGGGTGAACCACGTTCGGGTGATCCATTGCGAGCCGCCCGAGTCGGCGGTCAGCTTTTCGCGCCCCCGGCGCAAGTGGCCCGCCTGTTGGAGGTTGTTGAGGGCAGTGCGGAGGGCGCATTGGCCGTACATGAGGTTCTTGGCCAGCGTTTTTACGCTGATGTCGGCGCCGTTGGGGAGGCGGTCGATGTATGCGGCGATGGCGGCTTCGCGGGGCGGGAGGTGGGCGAAGTCGTGGGCCGTGCGGGGGAGTTCGTCGGGGGCGGCGCGTTTGCCGTAGCCCGGCTTGGCCATGGGGTGGCCGGAGTCGAGCGGGGTCGCGTGCGCGGGCAGGAAGGCAGCACTAAGCTTGGCGTCAGCCATGGGATCGAATCTCTCTCGATCTCGTAGGTCAAGCCCCCGCAGGTGTTGGTAGCACCTGGCGGGGGCTGTTCGTTATGCGGGCACGTTAGACGAGCGTCACCGTGTGTGGCAAACCGAACGCGTCGCGTCAACTTGCCGGGTGGGAGGGTGGGTTGAGGCCCTCCACCCGTTCCTTGAAAAGAGGGCTCGGAGTTCGGTGCTTGAGCTTCGGGGCGGTTGAAGGGGTGGATCAGCCCATGCTCTTGGCGCCGTCCAGGGACTCCCGGATGATGTCGGCGTGGCCGGCGTGCTGGGCGGTCTCGCCGACGATGTGCATCAGCACCCTTCGGGCCGACCAGTGCGCGTCCCCTTCGAACCACGGGGCCTTGGGCAGCGGGTGGGCGACGTTCAGATCGGGCAGGGCGGCGATCAGTTCGTCGGTCCGGGCGGCCACCTCGTCGTAGGCCGCCAGCACACCGGCCAGCGTTTCGCCGGGCAGCATCCGGAACTCGTCGGCGCGCTTGGCGTAGTCGGCCTCGGTCATGGCCATGAAGTCGGGCATCGCGGAGGGACCGTCCTGGATGAAGCCGGCCCAGCTCCGCTCCACCGACGTGACATGCTTGATCAGGCCGCCCAGGCAGAGTTCGCTGGCGGTGGTCCGGCGCCCGACCTCCTCGTCGGTGAGGTCGCGGGTGGTGAAGCGGAGGAAGTGGCGCTGGTTGGCCAGGGTCTCAAGCAGGTCGGCGCGCTCGGTGTCGTTCATGGTCTGGCTCATGGTCTCGGCCTCCGTGGATTTTGGTTCCGGTCCGTCGGTCGAGACCCACGTTAGGAGTCGATTAGGTCAGATCCTGTCCGCTTGCCTCGGGTGCTTCAGGTCTTCGACGAACGCCGACCACGCCTCCGCCCGGAACACGAGCTTCGGGCCGTGGGGGGTCTTGGAGTCGCGGACGGGGAGGTGGGTGGGGTGGCCTTGGGCGACGGCGACTTCGAGGCAGTTGCCGTCGTCGCCGCCGCTGTAGCTCGACTTGTGCCAGCGGGCGACTTCCAGGCAGTCTCCGCCGCTGCCGCCGCTGTAGCTGGACTTGTACCAGGTGGCCGCGTCCAGGTCGTACTCAGAGATGCTCCTCATGCGCGTAATCCTGCGCCATTGCATCGAGCAGAACCAGGGAGTTCTCCGGCGAGAGAGCGGAGGCCGTGAGGAATTCGTAGTTGCGCCGCACGTGTCGGACGGTGGCAGGGTCATCCTCCAGTCGTCCGGTGCCGACCCCTTCGTAGTAGACGAGTGGTGGGGCGTCCTCGAAGTCCATCAGCTTGATGGAACCCTCCATCGAAGCGTGGGCTCCCGCGTCGAACGGCAGCACCTGCACGATGGCTCCGTTCTGACGGACCAGGGTGGCGATGTGGCGTAGTGCCTCGGCCATCACCTCCTTCCCGCCTGTCACGCGACGCAATGCTGCCTCGTCAATCACCGCCCACAACAACGGACTTGTTGGACCATCGAGGATGTGGGCCCGCTCCATCCGTGCCACCACCAACGCGTCGATCGCTTCCTCTGCCGCTGTGGGGCGGTAGGCGCGGAAGACGGCCCGTGCGTACGCGGGAGTTTGCAGGAGCCCGGGAATCAGCATCGGGGAGTATTGCCGGAGCTCCAGGGCGGCCGCTTCCGCCTCCGCTGCCTCCGCGAAGTGCCCCGGATACTTGGACTTGGCCGCCACCTTGCAGTTCCGCAAGAAGAACCCGTCCGTGTCCAGGACTTCGTCGAGCAGTCGGGCGATCTCCGGCGTCATCCGCCTCGTCGCCGCTTCCAACTGGCCGACGAACGAACCACTCACGAACAGCCGTTGCCCCAGTTCCTCTTGACTGAGGCCCGCCCTCTCTCTGGCATGGCGCAGCTCCGCTCCCAGCATCGCGCGTGGTGATGACGACGGGTCGAGATCCTTCGGTCCTGGCATGGCCACAACTCCCTGTCCAGCAGCCTTGATGTTGGGGCGTCGTATCTGGCCAGGCTAGACAGGTCTCGGCCACTCTGTGTGGCGAACTGGAAACTCAGCGTGGAGGAAGTGGACGTGAAGAACAGAGCGGCAGCGAACGCGCGGCGGGTCGGTGGGCGGCTCGGGTCGACCGAGGAGGTCGTGGAGCGGCTCGATCAGGCGTTGCGCGGGGTGGGGATCATCCTGCCGTCGTTGCGGGTCGACCCGTTGACCGGGGCCAGCGAACTCCCGGACGCACTCGTGGACTTGGGCCGGTGCAACATCCAGGTCGCGTCGCGGCTCGCCGACGTACTGCGCAAGGTGGCGGAGACGTGACCGGGCGGCTGCGGTCGTACGCCGTGGACGTACGCAGCGGACGGCTCGGTGAGGTGATGGGGCGGGAGGGCGGTTACGTGCAGCTGCGGCCCGTCGGGGGCGGGCGCGAGTGGGACTGTCCGCCCGAGTCGGTGCGCGAGGCGGCGACGGGGGAGGTGCTGCGGGAGCGGGTGCGGCAGGTCAACGAGGCGGGGCGGCTGCCCTGTTGAGCGGCCTCGAAGGGCCGCGGGTCTACAGGCCGCCCCCCATCGGCTCGATGTCCACCCGTACCGGCTCGCCCCAGACCCGTAGCACCTCGTAGTCCGTGAACTCGTGGACCAGGCGGTACGAGATCGCGGGGCGGGGGCCGCGGCGTTGGGCGGTGAGGTAGAGCTCGGCCTCGCGGCGGTCTCGGCGGGGGGTGCCGCAGAGCTGCCAGACCTGGCCGTTCCAGGACTCCGGGAGCCAGCGCTGCTGGGGCTGGGGGCGGTCGTCCCGTACGCCGTAGCGGGACGGGGTCGGGGCGGCCGGGCCGGTGGGGCGGGCCTGGCCGTAGCTGTCGTTCAGCTCGGTGCGGCGGGCGGCGCGGCGGCGGGTCTCGCAGAGCAGGCAGCGGTCGGGGGCCTCCTCGTCGACCGGGCCGTTCGGATGCTCGGCGCAGCGCGTCGTCGGGGCGGCCGTCGTGACCGTCTCGTCCAGCAGCTCCAGGGCACGCTTGATGTCCGCCTTGACCTCGTGCAACTTGGCGTCCGGGGTTTCGGCGGTGAGGGCCTCGCCGTGCTCCCCGAGGACGCGCAGGGCTCGGCCGAGGGCGGTGAGCTGGGCGTGATTCACGGCGTGCGGCTCCGTTTCGTATCCGTGTCCCGTACGTAGGTCGTTCGTGCCCACACTCGCACACGCCACTGACATCGCCGCCTCGGCCGAGCCCGGCGCTTCAGCAGCCGCACACCTCGCGGTACGGCGCGCAACGTACCGACGCCGAGGCCGCCGACTGCACGGCCGAGAAGTACCTGGCGGGCACCGACGGACGGAACCCGTTCCGGCCGGGCAAGAAGTGACCGTACCTGGGGTGGCGGGCCCACCATCCACCTGGCACCCTCGCTCCGGCGGCGAGGTGAACCACGACGGGGCCGGGACAGCACGACTGTCCCGGCCCCACCGCCGCGTTTGCCCCCAGCGGCGCCTCACGGTGTCGTCGCCGCCGCCAGCGCCGCGCGCAGGTGGCCCTCGTTCTCCGTGAGGAGGCGGGTGGCCGTCGGGGCGTCCACTCCGCTGAGGATGGTCAGGATGGCGTTCTTCACCTCGCCGTTCGACGCGGTGAGGGCCGTCTCGATCTCGTCGTCGGTCGCGCCGGTGGCGAGGGCGACGATGCGGTGGGAGCGGGCGCGGAGTTTGTCGTTGGAGGCGCGTACGTCGACCATCAGGTTCCCGTACGTCTTGCCGAGGCGGATCATCGTGATCGTCGACAGCATGTTGAGGACGAGTTTCTGGGCCGTGCCCGCCTTCAGACGGGTCGAGCCGGTCACCAGCTCGGGGCCCACGACGATCTCGATGCCGTGGTCGGCGGCCGCCGCGAGCGCGCTGGCCGCGTTGCAGGAGAGGCCGACCGTCAGGGCTCCGTGGGCGCGGGCGTGCTGGACCGCGCCGATCGCGTACGGCGTACGACCGGAGGCGGAGACGCCGACCACCGTGTCCTCGGGGGTCAGGGTGAGCGCGTCGAGGTCGGTCCTGGCCAGTTCCGCCGAGTCCTCCGCGCCCTCGATCGACGTGACCACCGCCTCCCGGCCGCCCGCGATCAGGCCCACGACCTGGGAAGGGGTCGTGTTGAAGGTCGGCGGGCACTCGGACGCGTCCAGCACACCGAGCCGGCCCGCCGTACCCGCGCCCGCGTAGATCAGCCGGCCGCCCCGGGACATCCGCTCCGCGATCGCGTCGATCGCCGCCGCGATCAGCGGCAGCCGCGCCGCCACCGCCGTCGGCACGGTCGCGTCCTCGCCGTTCATCAGCTTCGCGATGTCGAGGGTGGGGAGCCGGTCGATGTCGGCGAGCTCCGGCCGGAAAGCCTCGGTCGTCAACATCTCCAACTCGGCACGGACGGCGAGGTGGTTGGGGGAGGCGTCGGAGGGGAGGGATTGCATGGGCTGACTCTCTATCCGTACGGTGCCGACAGCGCCCCTCAAGGAGCGCGGGACTCTGCACATGTGCGGCTCCGCCGCGATGGGGTCCCCCCGCTCATGGGGGTCCCTCCCGCTCGAGCGAAGTCGAGAGTGGGGGAGAAGCCGAGAGGGGGGAGCGATCAGCCGCAGACGGCCCGCAGTCACACATGGCGCCAACCATCCACGGCGCCCAACGTCCTACCGCGGAGCACCCCCACTCCGATGCCGATGCGCCAGCGCCTCGTACGACGCCGAAAGCGCCGGCGCCGCCGACTCGTACGTCCGTTGCATCACCCCGATGAACAGGCAGTCCACCACCAGCAGTTGACTCGTCCGGGACGACATCGCGGCCGGCCGCAGCTCGCTCTCCCGGGCCGTGGACGTGGTCAGGACGTGGTCGGCGTACTGGGACACCGGCCCGTCCGGTCGTCCGGTGATCGCGACCGTCGTCGCCCCGTGGTCGAAGGCGACCCGCAGCGGTTCGATGACGTCGCCCGTCGAACCGGAGTGGGTGATCGCTATCGCCACGTCCTTCGCGCGGAGCTGCACCGCGTTGGTGACGGCGAGGTGCGGGTCGCTGTGCGCGTGGGCAATCAGCCCTATGCGGAGCAGCTTCTGCGTGAGGTCCTGGGCGACAAGGCCGGACGCCCCCACACCGTAGACATCTATCCGGCGGGCCCCGGCGAGCGCCCCGACCGCCGCGCCGAGCTGGCCCATGTCCAGTCCGGCGGCCGTGTCCGCGAGGGTCTGCTGTTCGTCGTACGCGAGCTTGGCGACGACATCGGGCAGCGGGTCGTCGACCGCGATGTCGGCCGTGACCGAGGGCGCGCGGCCCGACTGCTGCTGGGCGGCGAGGCCGGCGAGGGCGAGGCGGAGGTCGCGGTAGCCGGGGTAGCCGAGGAGGCGGGCGGTGCGCACGACCGTCGCCTCGCTGGTGCCGGTGAGCTCGGCGAGACCGGTGACCGTGAGCGCCGCGCAGCCCGCCGGGTCGCCCGCGACCGCCTCCGCGACCCGCTGCATGGAACGCGTCATGGAAGGCGCCAGCGTACGCACCTTAGCCGCGAGCGCGGCGGGGGCGGGCGGGGCCGCGGATGCGGCGGTCGTGGTGGCCCCGGTGGCTGTGAAAATTTCCTTCACTTCGTCGCTCACACCATGAAAGATATTTTCTGTTCGGCTGTGTGGTCAAGGGTGCGCACAATGGATGCATGAGCCCCAGCAGTGCCCCCGGTGCCCCCGGTGACCCCGTAAGCCTCCTTGAGCGGGCGTTGCACGCGGCTCGCGCGCTCGTGCTCGCCGATCTCGTCGCGGGCGAGGTCGCGGAGGCGGACGTCGTCTCGCTGGTCGAGGACTCCGTAGTCGAGCGCCGCTGGTGGGTGGAGCAGTGGCCGGACGGCGCCGCGTACGTGGCCGGGCTCGTCGCGCAGGACGTCCAGGACGCGCTGCTGGACCGTTACGGCCGCTGGCCGCTCTGCCCGGTCTGCGGCGCCGGCGACCCGCACGCCCTCGACGTCGAACCGGAGCTCGGCCCCGATCCGCAGTGGGTGTGCCACAAGGCGGGGGTGCGGGTCGCGGCGGTGGGGTCGCTGGGGACCGCCACCGGCGGGGCGACCGGGGAGACGCCGTCGTCGTGACGCTCTACATAGATCCGCCCACCTGGCCGGGGCACGGACGCATGTGGTCGCACCTCGTCAGCGATGTCTCCTTCGACGAACTGCACGCTTTCGCACGGCGGGTGGGCGTCCCCGAGCGCGCCTTCGAACGCGACCACTACGACATCCCCTCCCACCGTTACGCGGAGGTCGTACGGGCGGGGGCGGTGGAGGTCGGCTCGAAGGAGCTGCTGCGGAGGCTGGTGGAAGCGGGGTTGCGGAGGCCGAAGGGGCGCCCGGCGTAACCGCCGTACGCCAGGGGGTGCTTTGGAAGTCCCTAGTCGCGCAGCCGGAGTTCGTACGCGAACTGCGCCCCGTCCTCCCCGTCGCCCCAGTCGTCGCTCACCTTCTCGAAACCGGCGCGGGAGACGACGCCCTGGGAAGGGGCGTTGTCCTTGTCGACGACGGCGAAGAGGGAGCGGACGTCCCCGCGCTCGGCGGCCCGTTCGCGCCCCCAGTCGGCCAGGGTGCGCAACGCCTCGGTCATGTAACCGCGGCCGCGCGCTCCTTCGACCAAGTCGTAGCCGACCTCGGTGCGGCCGTCCTCGTCGGGGGCGCCGTGGTAGCCGAGGGCGCCGATGGCCAGCCCGTCCTCCTTGCGGACCAGGGCGAACATGCCCCACTCGGGCCGGTGCACCCCCGCCTCGTACGCCTTGAACACCATCCCGGCGCCGACCCGCGTCCCCTCGACGGGCCCGCCCTCGATCCAGTCGAAGCCGCCGGTGCCGCCCTCGGCCAGGTCGGCGGCGGCCGCCGGGTGGATGCCCTGCAGGACGATGCGTTCGGCGGGGATGTGCAGCGTATTGCTCCAGCGCCACTCGGTGACGCGGGCGCGGCCGGGGAGATCGGCGCGGCCGGTGGCCCACAGCAGGGTCGGCCAAGGGTCGTCGCCGGGGCGGACGTGCGGGAAGAGCCGGGTGAGGAGGCTCGTGCAGAGGTCGGCCGGCGGCATGTACGCGGGCAGCCCCAGCCCCTCGACGATGTCGTGCGTGTGCAGCAGGACCTCGGTGACCCCCATCGCGGCGAAGCCCTCGCGGTCGGCCGCGCGGAACGGGGCCGGATGGAAGGCGCGCACCTCGCGGGGCGTGGTGCGGACGGTGGAGGCGAGCAGTTCGCCGGTCGTCCGGATGACGTCGAGGACGTCGGCGTTGCCGGTTGCCTCGTCCATCGTGAACTCGAACGGCAGGTACGACGTCGTCGCCCGCCCCGCCAACTGCCCCGCGTACCCGAGGAGACACGACGCGATGTGCTCGGCGGTCTCCCGGCAACTCCACTCCAGCCGCCCCGCCCTGACCCCTTCCCAGTCCCGGCCGACCGCCTCCCGCAGCACTCCGAGGCTGTGCTCGACGGCTTCTCGTACCTGTTCCCCACCCATTGGTCGCATGGCGGCGAGGATAGGTGGGGTCAGGGCTCGCCACGCACTGGTTTTACGACGGTCTCCACTTCTCGCTTCTCGCCGATGGCTATGCCGCCCTCCCCGCCGTCGCCCCCGGCCACGACGCGCGACGCGGCCGTACGACGGTGGTGGCGCAGCGACACGGTGGTGATGCCGATGGCGCCCGCGGTGAGCGCCCCGCCCGCCCAGGCCGTCGACGTGAACCCGAACCCGGCGTCGATGACGATCCCGCCGAGCCAGGGTCCGCTCGTGTTGCCGAGGTTGAACGCGGCGGTGGTGGTGGCGCCGGCGAGGGTGGGGGCGGCCCCGGCGACGTCGAACATACGGGCGTTGAGGGCGGGGGCCGTGTAGAAGCAGGACACCCCGAGGAGGAAGGAGAGCAGCACGGCGGCGACGGCGTACTGGGCGAGGAGAGCGAGGGCGACGAGCAGCACGGTGGAGGCGGCGATACCGCTGAGCAGCACCCCGAAGAGGTGCGCGTCCGCGATGCGCCCGCCGATCGCGGTGCCGATCAGCGCCCCGATCCCGAACAGCGCGAGCACGGTGGGCACCCAGCCGTTGTCCAGCCCTGCCACGTCCGTGAGCAGCGGAGCGAGATAGCTGAACACGCAGAACACCCCTGCGGCGGCGAGCGCGACGACGCCGATGGACAGCCAGAGCTGGGGTTCGCGGTAGATCCGGACTTCATGGCTCAGGCGGGGCCGTTCCTCGGGCAGCGGGATGGCGGGGACGAGCGTCAGGACCCCGAGGAGCGCGACGGCCGACGCCACGGCCACCGCCCAGAACGCCGACCGCCACCCGAAGTGCTCCCCGAGGAACGCCCCCGCCGGCACGCCCAGCACATTCGCGATCGACAACCCGCCGATCATGATGGCGAGCGCCCGGGCCCGTGCGTTGACGGGCACCATGGCCACGGCCACCGCTGCCCCGACGGCCCAGAACCCGGCACACGCGAGCGCACTCGCGACCCGAGAGATGAAGAGCACGGCGTAGTTGGGCGCCACGGCCCCCGCGACCTGCCCGATCCCGAAGACGGTGATGAGCGTGACGAGGGTGGTCCGGCGAGGGAGGCGAAGAGTCGCCACGGCCAGCAGCGGCGCCCCCACGACCATCCCGATCGCGAACGCCGAGATGAGTAGTCCCGCCCGCGGAATGGACACGTCCATGTCCTTTGCGATGGGCGGCAACAGCCCGGAGAGCATGAACTCACTCGTACCGAGCGCGAAAACGGCGAGCCCGAGGACGTAGACGGAGAGGGGGACGCGGGGACGGTCAGGATGAGCGGGCATGTTCATGGGCAACTGACGACTTCGGGGGCGCATTCCCTCGTACGACCGGAGTGGCTCACTCCGCAGTGAGCGCGACCAACTCGCCCCGCAGATTCTCCCGCGCCCGCGCCTCCCACTCCCGCTCTCCATACGGCGTTCTGAACAGCCGTGGCAGCGCGAGAAGTTGACGCAGAACGGCGGCCCGCCCCTCCCGAAACGCCGCGTCGGGCACGAAGCCGTACTCCTCGCGGACGGCGGCGGCGTAGGCGGCGTACGCGTCGGGCGCCGCCGCCAGGATCGCCAGGTCGGCATCGCACAGCACGGCGCCATTGCGATCGCCCTCGGCCGGGTCGTGAGTCACGGTGAGCCGGACGAGGCGGGCGACCTCCGCGGCCTTCTCCTGCGGCACCCCCGCCTCGGGCAACGCCCGCTCCGCGAGCCGCGCCGACCGCTCCTCGTTCGTCGACCGCTCCGGCAGGTACACGGCATCGTGAAACCAGGCGGCGAGCCGCACGAGGTCGGGATCGTCCGCGTACTCCTCCAACGTGTCGATGTGATCCAGAACAGCCGTGAGGTGCTCAACCGTGTGATACCGCCGCTGCGGCTCCGACCAGCGCTTCAGCAGGTTCTCGGCATACCGGGACGGCTCGGGGTGACAGGCACCGTCGCGGGCGGAGAGCAACGCACCCAGCCAGCGGAAACGGAGGGCTTCACGGATGTCGGAGTCGGGCATACGCCCATTGTCCCGTCGCCGGCGGGGTCAGAAGTGAGCTGGAGGGAACATGGACGCGGTTGTGGAGTGGGTGGACGTGCGCGAGCGGCTGCCGAGGAGAGGCACGCCGGTGGCAGCGGCGACGACGGGGCGTTACCCACCCCACGGCGGGGCGGGGCCCGAGGCGGCGGCAGGGGAGGAGTTCTGGCTGGTGCTGCCCATGTACTTCACCACCCTCCACGTCGCTGAGGACGGGACCGAGTACCGCGACTGCTTCGTCGACTCCGACCGGGTCGTCCGCCTGCCCTACGGCCGGCCTTGCGCCGAACCCGTCACCCACTGGGCGGCACTGCCCACCCTGCCGGGCATGACCGTGCACCAGGTGCTGGGCAAGGGCGTGCGGGCCGCCCTCCGGAGCGTCCGGGGAGAGACGGCCTAGCCTGGCTTCATGACTGCTGCTGAGGAACACGGTGTACGTGACTCGGAGCTGCCCGGCCGGTTGCTGGTCGCCGAGCGGGATGTGCTCGTGCCGCTGCTGCGGGGGCGGCCGGAAGAGGACTTCACCGTGGGGACGTGTTGTCCGGGGTGGTCGGTGCGGCATGTGCTCGCGCATTGCGGGGCCGCGCTGTCGCGGGTGGTGGAAGGGCGGTTCGAGAAAGGGGTTTTCAGCCCGGAGTCGAACGACCGCGACATCGCCGAGCGGGACGGCTGGTCCGTGGCGGAGGTCGTGGACGAGGTGGAGCGGGGGATGACCGACGCCGGGCGCGTGATCGCCGACGCGGGCGGCGCGCTGGACGGCATCGCCCTCGGGGAGTGGGTGCACGCCGGGGACGTGCGGGAGGCCTGGGGGCTTCCCGGAGCGTACGGCGGCCCTCAACTCGGCCTGGCCCTGGACCTGTTGCTCCACCTCACGCACGTACGCGGAACCGTCCCGCTCCACGCCGACCTCGACGACCTGGACGATCCCCTGCGGCTGGGCGCGTCCAGTGGTGACGGTCCGCCCGCGCGGTACATCGGGGGCGCCGCCACTCTCGTACGGCTCTACTCGGGGCGCCGCCCACCCGCCGGTACGTTCTACGAACTGGCCGGCGCCACCGAGGCCGAGCTCAACCTGTACGCCTGAGCCCGGCAGGGCGGTCAGCCCCAGGTCGCGATGAACTTCGCGGCGTAGCCCTTCTCGTGGCCCGCCGCGTTGGGGTGGAAGGACGCCTTCGTGTCGGACACGTTGACGCTGTGCACCCACGGGTCGGTGCCGCAGGCGCCGTGGCCGGTGAACTGCTTGCGCATGTCGATGAAGTAGACGCCCGCGTCGACCGTCGCCTTCTGGGTGCCCTCGGCCAGCGCGTCGGCCAGCCCGTTCATCCCGGCGCGCTTCTTGGCGCTGAGTTCGATCGGGGAGCACACACCGCTGGTGGAAAGCGTCTGCGGGTAGCCGAAGACGAGGATCAAGGCCTTGGGCGAACGGGCCTTGATGTCCTTGTACAGGCCCGTGAGTTCGTCCACCAGCTGGTTCCTGGCGTACTGCGACATCCACCCGGTGGCGAGCGCGCAGGCGTTCTCGGTGTCGGTGAGGCACGTCTGCACCACCGTCGAGAACTGGGCGTCGTTGCCGCCCACGGTGAGCGTGACGAGGTTGGTGCTCGCGCTCAGCGCGGACAGCTGGTCGGCCCGTACGTCCGCGATCGTCGCGCCGCTACAAGTGACGTCCTTCAGGGAGTACTCGGGGTTGGCCGCCGCCCACAGGCGGGGGTAGTTCTTCGTGCTCCGCTTGCAGTCGCCGCTCGACGCGTCGTACGAACCCGCGCCGACGCCGGAGGCGTACGAGTCGCCGAGCGCGACGTACTCCGCCTCGGTCGCCGCCTGGGCCGGGGCACCCGCCGCGACCAGCCCCGCGAATGTCATCAGACCGGCGGCGACGGCCGCTGTGATTCTGCGCATGACTTCCCTCTGCATCGCTTTTGAAGCTTCAAGCCGGACCGGAATTGATCGGGCAGAGCGTACAGCGGGAAATCCGCTTCGCAATTCACTGTGTACGGGAGGGCAACCGCCTTTGCCCTCAAGGGCATTCTTCGACGAGTTTGCCGATACTCAGGCAACCTGATGGGCCGCCGGCGAATCTCACTCCCTGAATCCCATCCCCATTCCCACCCCCATCGTGAGAGACAGAGGGGCCTTTGATGAACCGTTCGATCACGCGCCGCGCCCTCCGCTTCGCCGGCGTCACCGGCGCGGCACTGGCGGCCACTGTCGCCACCGCCCTGCCCGCCCACGCCATCAACCGGGTGGACTGCGGCAACTATGGTGAGTTCCTCTACTTCGAGGTCGACGGCGTCGATCCCTGCTTCGCCAACGCCGGCACCATCAACGTCGCCATTTACGGCGTGGGCTGGATGAACACCGGCAACAACGAGGTGAGCTTCAAATACCGCACGGTCCTGGGTGGCCCGCAGTGGGACTCGGGCCGACTCCCCAAGTACTACGCCTTCGACCTCGGCCGCGCGTCCGGTTCCCCCAGTGGCAAGGTCCACAAGATCGAGCAGATCACCATTTACTGATCGGTGATCACCGATCACCGATCACCGATCACCGATCACCGATCACCGATTACTGAGCTCGCGGGCCGCCGCCACGAAGCACGACCAGGCGGCGGCCCCGAAGACGAGGACACCTCCGGTGGGGTTCTTGCTGTCGCGGACGGGGACGAGGCCAGGGAGATTGTCGGAGACTTCGAGGCATTCGGCGCTGGTGCCGCCGCTGTGCGTGGACTTGCGCCAGGACAGGGCGGCGCCGGTGAAGTCGCCGCCGACTTCGACGCACTCATCGCCTTCGCCGCCGCTGTAGCTGCTCTTACGCCAAGTCACGGTCCTCGGATCGGGCGCGGTGCGCATCCTCGTACTCCTTGGCCGCCTGCTCGATCAGGTCGAGGGACGCGGCAGGCGACAGCGCCGCACCCCCAAGCAGATCGTAAGTCAGCGTGGAGCGGGTCACTACAGCCGGTTCGTCCATCAGGCGGCCGGTTTCGGTGCCTTGGACGTATACGACGGCTGGAGCATCGGCGAACGTCATCATCTTGAACATGCCCGACAGACCGGCGTTCGCCCCCTCCGAGAGGGGCAGCATCTGGACGATGACCTTCTTGCGGCGGGCCATCGCCGCGATGTGGTGAAGTTGCTCGGCCATGGCGGCCGGGCCGCCCACTGAGCGCCGGACGATGGTCTCGTCCAGGACCGCCCAATACTGGGGTGGATTCGGCCCGTTGAAGATGTGCGCACGGGCCAGTCGGGCCTGGACTCGCGCCTCGACGTCTTCCTCGGGCAGGAACGGGTCGTACGCCTCGACGAGCGCTCGCGTGTACGCCGCCGTCTGCAGGAGACCGGGGACCAGCGTCGGGGCCCAGTCCTTGATCGTTTCCGCCATGCCTTCCATGTCCACCACGTCCGCGAAGTGCGCGCTGTAGGGGGACGCTCGCGCCGCCTCCAGATTGCGGACGAAGAACCCGTCGGTCCCCAGAATCTCGTCCACCGCCTTCGCGTACTCCAGGCGCATCCTCCGGGCTCCCGACTCCAACTGGCCGACGAACGACCCGGAGACGAACATCGCCGCCCCCAGCTCCTCCTGGGACATCCCGGCTCGCTCGCGCTGATAGCGGAGTTCGGCGCCGTACATGGCGCGGGTGGACTGGGACGGGTCGAGAGTCTTGGGCTTGGGCATGCGAGAACTCCCTCTCGGGCGGCCGGTCTTGTTGCACTGCGCCGGTTCGAGAGTAGGTGCGGAGGGTAGTCGTCCGCGTGCCGATCGTGAGGGCTGCGTCCAGCAGATACGGCTGTTGTAAATTGGACTAGACCTGTTCGTGAAGTGTGGAGACGTAGAGAAAGGGGCCTCATGGCCACGCGTGCGCTCCTGGAGGTGATCGCCCTCGATGCCGAGGACGCCGTCGCAGCCCAGGCCGGAGGTGCGGATCGGCTGGAGCTGGTCACCGACATGGGGGCGGACGGGCTGAGCCCGTCGGTGCGGACGTACGCCGAGGTCAGGACGGCCGTGGACATCGACGTACGGGTGATGCTGCGGCTCGCGGACGGCTTCGCCGCCGGGGACCTCGCCGCCCTCGTACGGGTCGCGTGCGACATGCGGGCGGCGGGGGCGGACGAGTTCGTGCTCGGGTTCCTCGGCGAGGACCGCGGGGCCGATCTCGATGCCGTGGAGCGGGTCGTCGCGGAGTTGGACGGGTGCCGGTGGACGTTCCACCGGGCGATCGACCGCGCCGCCGACCGGGACGCCCTGCGCAAGCAACTCGCCGATCTGCCGGGGCTGGACGCCTACCTCACGGCCGGTTCGGCCGACGGGGTCGACGACGGGATGCCCCTCCTGCTTGCCGAGGCCGCCCGCCGCGGGGAGCCCGGCTACACCCAGCGGCTCATGATCGGCGGCGGTCTCCGCCTCGACCACCTCCCGACGCTCCGCGCAGCCGGTGTCGACGCCTTCCACATCGGCGGCGCGGCCCGCCCCGCCGGCTGGACCGCGCCGGTCGACGCCGACGCCGTACGGCAATGGCGTACGGCGCTGGACGGCAGGCAGGAGAGGCAGCGGCAGAGATGATCGCCATCGCCGTCGCCTGTTCCTTGAGAGGAGGCCCCGGCGTTCACGCCGGGGAGGAATCGCATCTGGGTGTTGTGACGCGGAGCGTCGCCGCATCCGGTTCAGGGCGCGGAGCGCCCGTATTGCTGTTGGACGCTTCCACAGTGATTCGAACGCGCGTTCCGGGAGTCGCTGGTTGGGGTGGTGGCTGTGGGATCAGGGTACGTGTGTGCGGCGGTCGTACATATGGTTTCCCGGAGGGTTCGGGATGCGGTGTCGTTCCGGCTGGGAACCGTGAGGGGGGCGGGATGGCGCAGGTGGGGGCGGCTGGGGAGTCGGGCATGCCCGGTACACCTACCGGCTGCGTGTGTCGTCCACCGCCCGCACCGTCCTGGCGGCGGAGTGGGACCGGTGCCGGTGGTGTGGAACGAGTGTGTCGCCAAGTCTCAGGCGGTGCACCTGCGCAACAAGGCGAGTGGGAGGAAACAGACGTGCGGCCCGGCGCAGCTGGACAGGATGCTGACCCAAGCCCGGCGGACGACGCCGTGGCTGCGTGAGGGCTCCTCGGTTCCTCAGCAGCAGGTCATTCGTGACTTCGGCCGCTCTCGCGCCAAGGCGCACAAGGACATCCGGGAACGCCTGCCGGTGTGGCAGCGGGCCGGGATGCCGAAGTGGAAGACCAAGCGCGAGGCACTGCCCACCCTCAACTACACCACGCGCGGGTTTCGTCTGAAGGAGGGCCGTCTGCATCTGGCGGGCGAGATCGTGGTGAGGGTTGTGTGGTCGCGCGAGTTGCCGGCGGAGCCGTCCTCGGTGCGCGTGTACCAGGACAGTCTCGGGCACTGGTACTGCTCGTTCGTCGTGCCCGCCCAGGTGCAGCCGCTGCCGGAGACCGGTCGCGTACTCGGTGTCGACTGGGGTGTGCAGGAGACCGCGACGACCACGTCCGACGCGCACGACCTCACCCACGCCGGGCACGGCAAGAAGGCGAAGGAGAAGCTGTCGCGGTACGACCGGATGATGGCCCGCCGCAGGCCGAAGAAAGGACAGCCGGCATCGAAGGGCTACCGCGAGGCGAAGAAACTGCGGGCGAAGGCCTACAAGAAGGTCGCCAGGCAGCGTGAGGACACCGGCCGTAAGTGGGCGAAGAAGGTGGTCCGCGAGCATGACGCTATCGCTGTGGAGGACTTCCGTCCGAAGTTCCTCAGCCGTACCACGATGGCCCGCAAGGCCGCTGACGCCGCCATCGGCGCCACCAAGGCCGCTCTGATCGAGATGGGCCGCAAGCACGGGCGGGACATCCGCCTGGTACACCCCGCGCACACCACGATGGACTGCGCCAACTGCGATGCGAGAGCCAAGCATCGCCTGCCGCTGGGTGAGCGCACCTACACCTGCACCGCATGCGGGACCGTGTCCCCACGGGACAAGAACTCCGCACGCGTGATGCTCGTCCGGGCTGGTCTCAACCCGGCTGGTGCCGAGGGCGTAAGACCTCCGGGAGCGCTGCTCCCGGAGGCTGCCTGAGCCAGGAATCCCTTCCCTTCAGGGAGGGGAGGATTCAACGGGCACATCGACCTGACCGAGGCGGGCGTACCGCTCGTCCGGCAGGCCCTGCGGGACGCTTTGCGGCCGTACGAGCCGGAGGGGATCACGGGACCGCCGGGTGAGCCCCGCCCACGCCGAAACGTTCGACCGGCTCGTCGAGGCCGCCGACGAGGTCGTCGTACTCGGGCACGAGCGCGCGGACGGGCAGGCGTACGAGGACGTCAACCGTGTCCTGCTGGAGCGCGCGGACCGCCTGATCGCCGTATGGGACGGCGAGTCCTCGACGGCCCGGGGCGGCACCGCCACCGCCGTGGCCGAGGCCCACCGGGCGGGCCTGCCAGTGGATGTCGTCTGGCCGGAGGGCGCGGGCCGGTCGGGCGAGCACACCTGAGTGGTGGGGAGGAGGCGGACGGCGCCGGAACGCCGCCGCCTCCCTGCAACCGGACTCGACCGGCCCCTCCGGGTGGCTACGCGTTCGGGTCGAACGAGATCCCCGACGGCATCGCGGCCGCGAGGTTGGAGTTGAAACTGCCGTCCTTCAGACCGAAGTTGGCGCTGCCGAAGTTGTACGCGACGAGGGTGTCGCGGATCGCGGTCGACGGGTAGCCGTTCCAGCCGACGAGCGGCGGGTACTGCCAGGTGCCCTTGTGGTTCTCCGGCGGCTCGTCGCCGGAGCCCGCCAGACGGAAGCAGTGCGTGCTGATGCCGTCCTTGTGGTAGACGATCTTGGGGTGGGTGCCGTCCCAGCGGACCGAGGACGCGGCGTGCACGGTGAACTTGCCGTGGTTGGAGGTCGAGACGTACCGGGCCGAGCCGTTCTGGACCCAGACCACGACGTGCTCCCAGTCGTGGCGGTGGCCGCCGATGCTGCTGCCCGCGAGTGCCTGGTCCTTCTCGAAGTAGAGGTCGTACATGATCGCGCACCAGCCGTTGTTGCACTTGTAGCGCGAGTAGCCGTTGGTGTTGTTCAGGTCGGAGGCGTCGCGGCAGTCCCCGCTGAGCGAACCGGTCGGCTTGAGGCCGCCGTTGACGGTGCCGGTGGGGCCGATGGCGGGGGTGGGGTAGCAGCCGTCGCCGTCGTAGTCGTAGGCGGGCTGCCAGGTCGTCTCCAGCGTCTCCGCGTTGGCGGGCAGGGCCGCGGGCGGGGCGGCGTACGCGCTGCCGGCGACGCCGACGACCAGCGCGAGCGCGCCGCCGACGGTGAGCACGGATCTGCGGATGCGGAAACGGCGTGAGCTCTTCTTCACTGCGTCCTCCTGGTGGGCCGCGGCGCGGGGGTGGCGACGGTGATGGCATGCGCAGGTGATGGCATGTGCAGGTCAGATTGGCGCTACTCGCGGGTAGTCCACAAGAGGTTGGAGGTGTCCTGGTGATGAAGAGTCAATTGCTGTGAAGACGCTGTGAGCTGGGGCGCGAGGGGCTTAAGGTGACGTCGCGTCATATCACGGCTCGATATCCGCCACGTAGTTGTTGTGTGCGAACTCGCCGTGAAAGCCCTCCCGGCGATCATTCCCCGCCCGTCCACGTGCATAGTTGTGTCCGCCCCAAGCCAAGCGGGGGCATGACAAGTTTCAGCCACAGGGGGACAGGCGCTTCATGCGATCCACGCCATCCACGCCATCCATACGCCGGCCATCCATACGCCGCCGCGGCCTCACGGCCGCCGCCGCCGTGATCGCCGCGGTCATGGTCACCACCACTGCCTGCAGCAAGACCGACGACGAGGCGGCGAAGGCCTCGTCCTCGACGACCGCCCAGGTCGACACCGGCGCGAACGTCGACACCGGCGAGAACGAGAGCGACGGTGGCACGACCATCGGCGGCTTCAAGCTCCCGGAGGGCGTACCCACCGAGCTCGCCGGTGACGCGCTGCAGAAGTGGAAGGAGGGTGGCTGGCAGGACTTCAGCAGCAACTGGGCTTCCAAGGCGGAGGACTTCGCCAACCCCTACATCAAGGACTTCTGGACGCCCGAGCGGATCGCCGAGGCCAAGGCGCAGCTCCCGACGCAGCTGCCCGAGATCGCCGAGGCGGGCAACACCGGGAAGGGCTCCGGCAAGACAACCAAGGTCTGGCTGCCCGACGGCAAGGTGAAGCGGCAGCAGGCCGCCAAGGTGAAGGCGACGTACCACAAGTACGCCCCGCCGGTCGGCAAGCTCTTCTTCACCACCCCGCAGGGTTCGAGCGTCTGCTCGGCCGCGGTCGTGAAGGACCCGGCCCACCCGGGCAAGTCCAACCTCGTGTGGACCGCCGGGCACTGCGTGCACGCGGGCAAGGGCGGCGGCTGGTACCGCAACATCGCCTTCGTCCCGTCCTTCAACAACACGGGCAAGCTGAACATCAGCCAGGCGTCGCGCAACTACCGCGCCGGGAACGTCTCCCCGTACGGCATCTTCTGGGCCAACTGGGCCACCACCTCCGGTGACTGGATCAAGGGCGGTGCCGCCAGCAAGGGCACCGTGGCCGCCGCGTACGACTACGCCGTGCTGCACGTGAAGCCCGAGAAGGGCGGCAAGTCGCTCGAGGAGCGCGTCGGTTCGGCGCTGCCGGTGTGGTTCAACGCCCCGGCCGCCAACAAGGTCAAGAACATGAAGGTCCGCGGCTACCCGGCCGAGTCGCCGTACGACGGCTCGAAGATGTACCACTGTCAGGGCCCCACCAAGCGCTTCGTCCTCGGCTACAGCTACCCGAGCAGCTACCCCGCCCAGTACATGGTCGGCTGCACCATGAACGGCGGCGCCTCCGGCGGCCCCTGGTTCATGAGCTACAAGGGCAAGACCTACCTCGTCTCGAACAACTCGCTGAGCGACCGCTCGACGTTCATCACCGGGCCACGGCTGGGGAAGAACGCCAAGCAGGTGTACTTGGCTACGAGCAACAAGTTCAAGTAAGCGAAGTCAAGCAAGCGCCCCTGTGGGCGTGCGCGCGGCCCCCGGTGACCTCGATCGGTCGCCGGGGGCCGCGCCCGTTCACACGAGTTGCGGCGGCAGCGGCGCCGCATGCGTCACGATCAGGCCCGACACCGCCCGGGTGAGGGCCACGTACAGGCGGCGGAGCCCCGTCCGTTCGTCCGGCTCGCCGTCGACCACCGCCCGGGGCTCGTCGAGCACCACGTAGTCGTACTCCAGACCCTTCGCGAGCGACGCCGGTACGAGCGTGAGGCGGGTCTCGTACGTCGTCTCCTCGCCCGGCGCGAGGTGGCCGAGGCCGGCCGCGGTGAGCGCCTCGGCGAGGGCGGGGACGCGGGCGTCGGCGGCGATGAGGCCGACCGAGCCCTCGTTGCGGAGCAACTCCTCGCAGGCGGCGATCACTTGGCCGTCGTCCGTGGTCGGCCGTACGTCGAAGAAGCCGGGGTTCTCGCGTACCGACGCGACCGGGGTCAGGCCGGGCGCGATGTGGGGGAGGAGCCGGGAGGCGTACGTGATGACGTCGGTCGGGACGCGGAAACCGGCGGTCAGCTCCTCCACATGGGCCTCCGCCTTGCCGAGGTGTGTCAGTGCCTCCTGCCAACTCCGGGTCGCCCAGGGGGTGGTGCCCTGCGCGAGGTCGCCGAGGACGGTCGCGGAGCCGGTGGTGCAGCGGCGGCCGACAGCCCGGTACTGCATGGGGGACAGGTCCTGCGCCTCGTCGAGGACGACATGGCCGAGGGAGTGCGTGCGCCGTACGAGGTCGGTCGCCTCGTCGATGAGGACGGCATCGGCGGCGGACCACTTGGCGGACTTCACACTCCGGGCCGGCTTCGCCCAGAGGATCGTCTTCTGCTCGTCGTCGCTCAGGATCCCGTCCGCGTGTACGGCGAGGAAGTCGGCGTCGGAGAGGAGGCGGAGGACGAGCTTCGCGGGGTCGACGGGCGGCCACATCTCCTTGACGGCCGCCTTCACGGCGGTGTTGCGGGCCACCGCGTCCTGCACCCGGTCGTCGGGCGCCTCACCGGACCGCTCCATCTGGACGAGGACGGCGTGCGCGATCCGCTGCGGCAGGGCCTCGCGGGCGGCACCGTAACGGATGTCCCTGCCGAGCAACTCCCGCACGATGCCTTCGAGTTCGTACGCCGGTACCCGCCACCGGCGGGACCCGCGCACGACGACGACCGGCTCGGTGGGGAGGGTGACGTGCGAGCGTACGGCCCGGCGGAGCACCTCGGCCATGCGCGCGTCGCCCTTCACGACGGCGGCCGCGGCGTCGTCGGTTCCCTTCACCTCGACGTGGGCGACGAGGTCGTCGACGGTGGCCTGCTTGACCTCCAACTCGCCCAGCGCCGGGAGGACCTGCTCGATGTAGTGCAGGAAGGACCGGTTCGGCCCGATGACGAGGGTGCCGGTGCGGGAGAGACGCTCGCGGTGGGCGTAGAGGAGGTAGGCGACCCGGTGCAGGCCGACGGCGGTCTTCCCGGTGCCGGGCCCGCCCTGGACACACAGGCTGCCGGACAGGTCGGACCGGACGATCTCGTCCTGCTCGGGCTGGATGGTCGCGACGATGTCCCGCATCGGGCCGACACGCGGCCGCTCGATCTCCTGCTGGAGCAGCTTGCTGGTGGTCGCCGCCTCGGCGGGGTCGGAGAGATGCTCGTCCTCGTAGGCGGTGAGATCACCGCCCGTGTAACCGAACCTGCGCCGCAGCCCGACATCCATCGGATCCTTCTTGGACGCTCGGTAGAACGGCTGCGACACGGGCGCACGCCAGTCGATGACCATGGGGTCCCCGTCGGCATCATGCACATGCCGCCGCCCGATGTAGAACCGTTCCCTCTCGGCCCCCTCGGCCTGGCCGGCGCCCGGCGCGTGCAGGTAGTCGAGCCGCCCGAAGAAGAGGGGAGTGTCGCTGAGGTCGGCCAGCGCCTTGATCCGCTCGTCGATCTGATGCGCGAGCACCTCCGCGTTCACCCAGTTCGCGGTCACATCCCGGATGTCCAGCGCCTCCACGTCCTCCCGCATGGCGCGGAGCGCGGAACGGGACGCGGCGAGGTGGGAGCGTTCACGGTAGAGGGGGTCGGTGACGTCGTCGGCGGGGTGCGCGGCGTCGTGGGGGTGCGCGGACAAGGCGGTGCCTCCGGAGAGCTACGGGGTGATGAGTGCGATGGGCCGACCGGTTTCCGTCCGGGCGGCGGCTCTCCTCGTACGGGAGGCGGGCAAGAGCGGAGATCCTAGGGCAGGGGAGGGGGCGGAGGCCAACGGATTTCCATCCGGCTTGCTGTACCCCTAGGGGGTGGGTACGTCGCCGGTACTACGGGTGGGCGGGACCTGAGAGTGAGCTGGGGGCTCAGTGGGTTCACTCCGTAGACCGACGTAATCCAAAGGCGCGAGTTCCACTATGGAGACATGAGTGCAGCGACCTTCATCCCAGCCTCGGCCTCCGGCCGACCCGGTTCGCCGCCCGGCGCGACCGGCCTCGACGACCGTCACCACCGCCACCGCCTGGCCGACGCCCTGCGCGCCATCAAGGTGTTCGCGGGCGCCGCGTTCGGCGTGATCGTGCTCGGCGAGTACGCGGAGGAAGCGGGCATACGACGTCCGTGACCGGCTAGGGTCCGCTCTGTGACTCGACGGAGACGGAACGCGATCCTCCGGTCACCCCTCGCATCGGGCGCCCTGCTCCTCGCCTCCCTCTGCGCCTTCGTCGCGCTGTGCGTCGTCCAGCACGCCCCCATGGCCGACGCGCTGGTGTACCGGGCCGAGGGCGCGGCCGTCCTGAACGGCACGGACCTCTACGGCTTCACGGTCACCGAATGGCGCCTGCCCGCCACCTACCCGCCCTTCGCCGCCCTCCTCTTCGTCCCGACGGCCTGGCTGCCCCTCTCCGCACTCAAGGCGGCCTTCGTCCTCGGCAACACCGCACTGCTCGCGCTCCTGGTCCACCTCTCCGCCCGTCTGACCGGCACTCACCGCCTCCCGACCCCGACCCTGCTCACCGCCACGGCCCTGGCCCTCTGGCTCGAACCCGTCTTCCAAACCGTCCTCTTCGGCCAGATCAACCTCGCCCTCGCCTGCCTGGTCCTGTGGGACCTGACCCGGCCCCCCGGAGCGCCGGGCAAGGGAATCGCCCTGGGCATCGCGACGGGAGTGAAGCTGACTCCGGCCGTCTTCATCGCGTACCTGCTCCTGACCCGACGCGTACGCGAAGGCGTGACAGCCCTGGCCGCCTTCTCCACCACCGTCACCATCGGCGCCCTCGCCCTCCCCGCCGCCTCCGCCGACTTCTGGACCCGCCGGCTGTACGAGACCGAGCGGGTGGGCAAGGCCTGGATCGTCGACAACCAGTCACTGCAGGGGCTGGTGGCCCGAGCCCTGGGCGACCCGTCACCGGGCCTCGCATGGGCCGTACCGGCGACGGCGACGGCGTTCCTCGGCCTCTGGCTCGCCCGCCGGGCCGGTGAGGACCGCTGGGGGGTCCCCCTGACGGCACTCACCGCCCTGCTCGTCTGCCCGATCAGCTGGTCCCACCACTGGGTCTGGTGCGTCCCGCTGCTCGCGCTCCTGTGGACGGAGGGCCACCACCGCTACGCGGCGCTGGTGGCCACCGCCTTCACCACCCGCACCCTCTGGCTGATCCCGCACGAGGGCACTCGTGACCTTCAACTGCCTTGGTGGCAGCAACCATTGACGTCGGCGTACGCCTTGCTGACGTTCGCACTGTTCGCCCTGGTCACGGTGTCAGGCCCCGCCCCGACCTCCGTTGGGGTGTTCGGGAAGTCCCGCGCAGCACCCACGGCGCACGGCACGCACCGAGCACCGCGGGCACCGCGGGCACCGCAGGCACCGCACAGGACTTCCGAAACGCCCCTCAGCCATTGACATCCAGGGCCGTCCCGTACAGCCGCTCCACCCTCAACCGAATGACGACCCTGCGCTCGGCGACCAGTTGCTTGAAGAACGTGTCTTCGTCCTCCGGCCTCGCGGCCGTCGGGATCACCGCGAGCAGTTCCCGCCCGACCGCGTCGCCGGGCACCGTCGTGATCTCGGAAGCCTCCGCCGTACCCTCGGCGACGGCGAACGACCAGACGTCGCTGCCCTGCACGTGCAGCGCCGCGCGCGGGTTGCGACGCAGGTGCTTGACCTTGATGCGGTCGGCCGTGGTGGACAGCCGCACGATGCGGGCCTCGGGGTCCCAGCTGTAGAGCAAGGTGGTCAGATGCGGATGGCCACTTTGCTTGACAGTGGCCAGGGTCCCGAACTGCTGCCTGGCGAGTAGGTCGGAGAGGGCTTCGTCGGACAGGGCGCGAGGCGCCGGCTTTTGGGTCATGCTCTGATCAACTTGGGCGACCTCCTGGGCATTCCACGCTCTCGTGTGCAACCCGACCGGCTCTCGTCAGCCCTCCGCCAACAGTTCGTCCGCGTCCATGATCCGGTAGGCGTAGCCCTGTTCCGCCAGGAACCTCTGTCGGTGGGCGGCGAAGTCCTGGTCGATGGTGTCGCGGGCGACGACGGAGTAGAAGTGGGCCTGGTGGCCGTCGGCCTTGGGGCGCAGGACGCGGCCGAGGCGTTGGGCCTCCTCCTGGCGGGAGCCGAAGGTGCCGGAGACCTGGATGGCGACCGTCGCCTCCGGAAGGTCGATCGAGAAGTTCGCGACCTTGGACACGACGAGCACGCTGATCTCGCCCTCGCGGAACGCGTCGAAGAGCTTCTCACGCTGCACGTTGCTGGTCTCGCCCTTGATGACCGGCGCGTCCAAGTGGGCGCCCAGTTCGTCGAGTTGGTCGATGTACTGGCCGATGACGAGGATCTGCTGGCCCGCGAAGCGCCGGACGATGGCCTCGGTCACCTTCCGCTTGGTCGCGGTCGTCGAGCAGAAGCGGTACTTCTCCTCCTGCTCGGCGGTGGCGTACGCGAGCCGCTCGGAGTCGGTGAGATTGACCCGGACCTCGACGCAGTCGGCGGGCGCGATGTAGCCCTGCGCCTCGATCTCCTTCCAGGGCGCGTCGAACCGCTTGGGGCCGATGAGGGAGAAGACGTCCGACTCGCGGCCGTCCTCCCGTACGAGCGTCGCCGTGAGGCCGAGACGGCGGCGCGCCTGGAGGTCCGCCGTGAACTTGAAGACCGGCGCGGGCAGCAGATGCACCTCGTCGTAGAGGATGAGCCCCCAGTCGCGGGAGTCGAACAGCTCCAGGTGCGGGTAGACGCCCTTCCGCCGGGTCGTCAGCACCTGGTACGTGGCGATGGTGACCGGGCGGATCTCCTTCTTCGTACCGCTGTACTCGCCGATCTCGTCCTCGGTCAGCGAGGTCCGCTTCACCAGCTCGTGCTTCCACTGCCGCGCGGAGACGGTGTTCGTGACGAGGATGAGGGTGGTCGACTTCGCCTGGGCCATGGACCCGGCGCCGACGAGGGTCTTCCCGGCGCCGCACGGCAGCACCACGACCCCGCTCCCGCCGTGCCAGAAGTTCTCCACCGCCTGCTTCTGGTACGGCCGCAGCGCCCAGCCGTCCTCGTTCAGCTCGATCGGGTGCGCCTCGCCGTCCACGTACCCGGCGAGGTCCTCGGCCGGCCAGCCCAGCTTCAGCAGCGTCTGCTTGATCTGCCCGCGCTCGGAGGGGTGCACGACGACGGTGTCCGGGTCGATCCGGGCGCCGACGAGCGGAGTGACCCTCTTCGACCGCAGGATCTCCTCCAGCACCGGCCGGTCGGTGGTGGTCAGCACCAGCCCGTGCGCCGGGTGCTTGCTCAGCGTGAGGCGGCCGTAACGGTCCATCGTCTCGGCGATGTCCACGAGCAGCGCGTGCGGCACCGGATACCGGCTGTACTGCACCAACGCGTCCACGACCTGCTCGGCGTCATGCCCCGCGGCCCGCGCGTTCCACAACCCGAGCGGCGTCACCCGGTAGGTGTGGATGTGCTCGGGCGCCCGCTCCAGCTCCGCGAACGGCGCGATGGCCCGACGACACTCGTCCGCCTGCTCGTGGTCGACCTCCAGGAGCAGCGTCTTGTCGGACTGGACGATGAGAGGTCCGTTCACGTACGTACTTTCCTTCCGCGCGGGCCAAACGTCCAGTGTGCCTGATCGTTCCGCCTTTCCGCGGTGCCCGGGAGTACCGGAACCCTTCACACCGCCGGTCCTATTGGATGTCTATCCACTCCGATGAGTGGTGTGAATTCAGATTTGTGGGGATGGTTCCGAAGAATGGCGGACCGTGCAGCCATCTACCCAGTCGGCCCCGTCGACCCCGTCGTCCCCCCAGGGCATGCTCGGTTATGCCCTGTTCGCCACCCGCTGGCTCCAGGCGCCGCTGTATTTCGGGCTGGTGGCCGCGCAGGGGGTGTACGTCTACAAGTTCTTCAATGAGCTGTGGACGTTAATCGTCAAGTGCGTGGGCGGGAGCGCCAGCGAGACGTACGTGATGCTCGCGGTGCTCAAGCTGGTCGATGTCGTCATGATCGCCAATCTGCTGATCATGACGATCGTCGGCGGCTACGAGACCTTCGTCTCCCGCATCGGCCTCCAGGGCCACCGTGACCAGCCCGAATGGCTCTCGCACGTGAACTCCAACGTGCTGAAGGTCAAGCTCGCCACCGCCATCGTGGGCATCTCCTCCGTCCATCTGCTCCAGATGTTCGTGGACGTCCACCACACCTCCCGCCACTCGCTGCTGTGGGGCACGGTGATCCACATGGCCTTCATCGCCTCGGCGGTGCTCCTGGCGTACATGTCGGGGCCGATGCTGCGGGGGGAGAGCGGCCACGGGCACGGGGCGCACGACGGCCCGTCGAAGGACCCGGACGGCCCGAAGAGGCCCACGGAGCCGACGGAGCCCCAGCAGCCGACGGAGCCGAAGGAGTACCGCGTGGTCGGGCCGCTTGCCCCGGCACCCGTCCTCCTCCCCGCCCGGCTGCCGATTCCGGCCCAGGCCACCTCGTACGAGAAGTACGAGAAGTACGGGAACTTCGAGGACTTCGAGACCCGGTTCGCGCGGGGCGGTACGCGGCTCGTGCAGTACGAGGGCGGGGTCGAGGGGCGGGTGCGGGCCGCCGGGTTCCCGGGGCGGAAGCTGCTGGAGGAGTTCGACGAGGAGCACCCGCGTTCCTTCGACCGGCAGGCGCTGGCCCGGCTCGCGACCGCGGACTTCGTGGCCGCCGGGCGGAACGTGGTGTTCGTCGGCCCTCCGGGGACCGGCAAGACGCATCTCGCGATCGGTCTCGGCGTACGGGCCTGCCAGGCCGGGCACCGGGTGCTGTTCGCGACCGCCGAGGAGTGGGCCGCGCGGCTGGCGGGGGCGCGGGCGGCGGGCAGGCTGGCCGAGGAACTGGCCGCGCTCGACGCCTGCCCCCTGCTGATCGTCGACGAGGTCGGCTATCTGCCGTTCGACTCGGACACCGCCCGGCTCCTGTTCCAGCTGGTCGCCCGCCGCTACGAGCGGGCCTCGCTGATCGTCACCAGCGACCGCCCGCTCGACCGCTGGGACGAGATCTTCGGCACGGCCGCCCCGGCCATGGTCGACCGGCTCGCGCACCACGCCGAGATCGTCCGTCTCGAAGGGGACAGCTACCGTCTGCGGCGGGTCACTTCAGGCCGATGTTCTGGATCAGCGGCCCCTCCACAGTGAGGCCCTCGCCGACCAGGGTGCCGAGTTCGGGGACGGGGACGGGCTGCGGGTTCGCCGCCGCCTCGGGGGCGAGTACGGCGAGCAGGGCGAGAGACGCGAGGAGCGTGGCGAGGGGACGGCGCATGAGACGTGTGGGCCTTTCGAGCGTGAGGAAAGCGTGCGGAGTCGATCTCGATCGGGACACAGGGTGGCTGCCCGCCGTACGGAACGTGATGTGCGGGGGCGCGCAGGACCGCTCATCGGGGGGAAAAGTCGGGCGTGGCCTGCATGAACTCCCGTATTCACCCGAATGGGTGCGGGAAGAGACGACGTTTGATCACGCAGTTTGCCGCCACGGTTCGTTCACGTCATGCCGTTTGATCACATCGCGTCGTCCGCCAGCTCCGCGACGCCCGTGATCCGATGCAGGGGAAACGTCCGGACCTCGTCCGCCGTGTGGTCGTACGCCGTGACGAAGCCGCCCTCGACGCGCACGGGTGCGATGACGCGCTGGCTGGCGGAGCCCTCGGCGTTGACGTAGCCGATCCACAGGGCCTCGCCGGTGAGGACGGCGGCCTGCATGGTGGCGAGGGTCTCGGCGGGACCGGTACGCGGCAGGGCGCCCGAGGGGGTTGGGCCGTCCGTCGCCCTGCGGGGGGCCGTGGAGGCGAGGTCACCGGCGCGGATGGCGCGGATCGCGGCACCGAGCAGAGTGTCGTCCGGGGCCGGAGGGCCCTCCGGGACGGGCTCGGGGGCCGTACGCGGCGGGGTGCGGTGTGCGTGGGCGCGGGTGATCAGCACGTCGCCCTCGGCGGACTCGGCGGCCGGTGCGTAGCCCATCGCGCGCAGCCCGTCGAGGAGCGCCGCCGGATCCGCCTGGGCGGCGAGCACGGTCGGCGCGAGGCGGCGCAGCCCCAGGCCCTGGGAGCGCTTGTCGGCGAGGATCTCGCTGAGCATCGCGTCGTCGTCGCAGCGTACGTACGCCGAGGCCGCGCCGATCCGCAGATGGCCGTGGCGCCGGGCCACGTCGTCGATCAGATACGACAGCGGCTGCGGGACCGGCGTACGGGAGTGCGCGGTCAGGAAGTCGTGCAGGTCGGAGGCGCTGCGGCCGGCGTCCAGGGCCCGGCGCACCGAACCCGGCGTGAACCGGTACACCGTCGCGCCACCCTTGGACTCCACGTCCGCCAGTACGCCCAGCGCCTCGGCGAGCGGCCGCCGCAACGGCCCCGGCGCGACCGCCGTCAGATCCGCCTGGAGCAGGACGTGGTCGAGCGGTTCGGGGAGGAGCGGCGCGAGCAGTCGGGCGGCCTGGGCGGCGGCCGCGGCCTGCTCGACGACCGGGTCGGGGGAGGGGCGGCGGACGGGGACGGCGGGTACGGGGACATGGTGGGCGGGGAGTTTGTCGCCGGGGGTCTCCGGCAGGTCGGCGGTCGTTTCCGGCTCCGGTACGCCGAGGAGCGCGCGTCCGTGGGAGGACAGGGCCCCGCGTCCCGTGACGCCGAGCTGCTCGGCCTCCGCGAGGGCCCAGCGGGCGAGACGGGTGCGCAGGTCGTCCGGGTGGTCGGGGTGGTCGGGGTGCGGATGGGCCTGTGGAGGTTGCTGCTGGGGCTGCCGGCCGTGTGCGGGGCGTTCCCAGCGGAGGCGGGCCAGTACGGAGTCGGGGGTCGCCGCCGTGCCCTCGGGCAGGCCGGCGAGCAGCGTGAGGACCCGGTGCCGTACCTCCGGCGCGGCCGAACGGTCCAGCCCCGGTCCCAGCGCCGACAACGTACGGTCCTTGGCGTCCCGCTCGCCGACCACGCCCGCCGTACGGGTCGCCGTCAGCCAGGCCGAGGCCAGCCGCGCCCAGCGCTCGGCGGGGGGCAGCTCCAGCCACTCGTCGTACGCGGGGGTCGCGGCGTACCGCTCGTCGGCCTCGCCGTCCGAGGCCAACAGGCCTGCGGCGTAGGCGAGTTCGATCCAGAAGGCGGCGAAGGGTTCGGGTACGTCGAGGGCGACGGCGGTGCGTTTGAGGTCCCGGACACTGAGGCCGCCCGCGCGCAGCACGTTCGGGCCGCCCTCGTCCCAGTCCTTCAGCAGCTCCTCGACGGTCGCGAGCGCGGTGTACGCCTGCCCGGCCGCCGTCGCGTCCACAACCTGTGGACGATGCGCGGCCGCCGCCTCCACGGGCGGGGGAACGGGGTGGACCTCCCGGTGCGCCCGGCCGGACCGCAGATGGAGGGCGACCTCACGGGGGATGACGACCGTGCCGGGGGCGGTGGGCAGGAGCAGCCCGCGGTCGAGGAGCCAGCGCAGGTGGGGCGCCGGGTTGGCGGTGACCTGGCCGTACGGCGGCCCCCAGAGCAGGCGGGTCAGGACGTCGAGGGACTCGGCGGGGGCGCCGGCGAGGAGGGCGGCCATGCGGCGCCGGTCGGAGAAGAGTTCGGTGAGGGCGGTGACGGCGGAGACCGAGTCATGCGTGCTCGGCAGGCCGGCCTCGGTGACGATCTCCTGCACCCGGCCCGGCGACATCCCCGCCGTGGCCTCCGCGACGGTCGGGCCGAGGCCGGTGGGGGAGGGGTGCTGCGGCGAGGGGGAGAGCAGCTCACGGGCCGTGCGAACCAGGCGGAGGCGGTCGTCGGGGCCCCAGACGAGGGCCTGGTCGCGCAGCGTTCCGAGCGCGTGCGGGAGGGCTGCCGCCACGTCCGGGTCGGGTCGGCCGCCACCGTCGCGGTCGCCGGCCATCAGGTTCAGGAGTTCGTCGTACGACGACGGGTCCCGGGCCACGGCCAGGGCCTGGGCCGTCTGGGAGGCGAACCTGTCCAGGCGTTCCAGAGCGCGTACGACCGAGGCGCGGGTGCCGGCGCGGGTGGCCAGCTGCGTCAGGTCCGTGGGGACGGGAGTGATGAGGTCCGGGCGGGCCCGGAGCAGCACGGCGAGCGAACCGTCGTCCCGCGCGCGGAGCGACTCCGCGAGTGAGCGGGGCGCTCCTCGGGTTTGGCCGGTGCTGGGCTCCTCGGTGCTCATCCTGTCAACCGTAGCGGAGGGGCGCGGCACTCAGCCGCGGGCAGTCGTGCCGCTGGGGCGATGGGGGTACCTCCCGCTCGAGCGAAGCCGAGAGTGGGGGAGGGTGGGCGCGGCGGCACCCTGTCAGCGCCAGTAAGCGGAACCTGCCCCAGGCCGGCCCCGGCGCCGGGTGCCCTGCGCAGCCGGGGTGGTCGTAGCGCATCAGCTCCGGGTGCCTGGAAACGGTACGGTCGGATGAGCACGCGCCAACCCCGGAGGGGCTTCGTGGGGATTGAGAGCGACCAGGTCGTTTACGAGTATCTGAGTCGGGTCGGTGACTTGGCCCAGCAGCGGCAGTTGCCGTCGGCGACCCGTATGCGTCTGGTGTCGGAGCTGCGGGACGAGATCGACCGGCGGCGGGCGAAGGCGACGGTGGACAGTCCGGCCGCCGTGCGCCGCATCATCGCCCGCCTCGGTACGCCCGACGAGATCGTCACCGCCGCGGGGACGCCCGGCGAGACGCCCGCGCCGAACGCGCCGCCGGCCGCCGTGCCCGTACAGCGGGCGACCGGTGGTGACCACGACTCGGAGGAACGGCCCAAGGGGCTGTCGAAGAGCCTGCGCCGGGTCGTCCCCCGTCCCCGCCCGGCCGAGTCGGCGGCGCCGCCCGTGGACGAGGGTGCTTCCCCGCCGCACCTCGCCCCGCTGCACGAGATCGGCGACAGCGGGGTGCAGCCCGACTGGTGGCGGGTCGGGGGAGGAGGCGGGCCCGGCGGTGGTGAGTTCGGGCTCGGGCTCGGGGACGGCGTACCCGGGTTTGTCGGGGGTGTGGAGATTCCCGAGTTGTTGAAGCCGCCGCCGGTGACGGAGGGCGGGGACGGGCAGGGGGCGGCGGCCGGGAAGCCGGGGCCGGCGTCGGGAGCCGTGGAGAAGGCGGCGGTTCCGGCGGAGGACGCGGGTGAGGGCGATGCCCCTCGGCGGCGGTTGCCGCGGTTGCGGCCTGCTGGTGGGTGGAGCAATCCGTTGTTGTTGCTGGCCGCCGTGTTGCTGGTCGCGGGGGCGGTGATGGGGAGTCTGGTGCCGCTGGGGTTGGGGTGGTTGATCGCCTATCTCTCGCGGAGGTTGACGCCCGCGGAGTCGAAGTTGGCCGTGCTCGGGGTGCCGGGCGTGGTGGCCGCGGGTGGGATCGTGTGGCTGTGGGGGCGTAGTGATGGGCGGTGGGGGGATGCCATTGCTCGGGGCGAGATGAATGTGGCGGTGGCGGAGACGTGGCCGTGGGTGCTTCGGGTCGCCGCGATCTCGTCGGCGCTCTATGTTCTCTGGCGGTCTCAGCGGGGTCGGTGATCTGGGGGTTTGCTCGCCCCCGCCGCCCCTACCCGTTCCCGTCTCGTTCCCGTCCCCAAGGGCTGCCGCCCCTTCGACCCCGCTTCGCCTTTTCGCCGTGAGGGCTTGCGTGTGTGTGCGTGTGCGTGTGCGTGTGCGTGTGCGGGAGCGTTGTGGCTTGTCGCGCCGTTCCCCGCGCCCCTTGCGGGGCGCTGGTGCTGGGCACAATGGGGGGCATGACCTCTCGCATGCTGACCGTCGGGTTCGATCTCGACATGACCTTGATCGATTCTCGGCCGGGGATTCACGCCTGTTTTGAGGCGTTGGCGGCGAGGACGGGGGCGTACATAGACGCCGATCTGGCGATCACGCGGCTGGGGCCGCCGTTGGTGGATGAGCTGGCGTACTGGTTTCCGGCGGAGGAGGTGCCGGCCGTGGCGGAGATGTATCGCGCCATGTACCCGTCCATCGCCATCGCCGCCACGCCCGCGATGCCCGGCGCGGCGGAGGCGATCGCGGCGGTTCGGGCGGGCGGGGGGCGGGCGATCGTGGTGACCGCCAAGTACGAGCCGAACGCGAAGCTGCACCTGGAGCACCTCGGGATCGAGGCCGACGAGGTGGTCGGGGATCTGTGGGCGGAGGCCAAGGCGGAGGCGTTGCGGGAGCACGGGGCGAGTGTGTACGTCGGCGACCACACCGGCGACGTACGCGGCGCGCGCACCGCTCGGGCGTACTCGGTCGGGGTGGCCACCGGTCCCTGTGACGAGCGGGAGCTGCGGGAGGCGGGTGCCGACGTCGTCCTCGCGGATCTGACGGCCTTTCCGGAGTGGTGGGTCGCGCACCACCGCCAAGATCCGCCGGCGCGCTAGAAACGCGCCTCGCGCGCTCTCTTGCGCCCCGCAGCGACGGACTGGAGGACGCCGGCGCCGGCGATCAGGAATCCGACTCCCATGAACATGCTCAATCCGAACATGTATGTGGGGAATGGCGTCGTTCCGAGGAACAGCGGGGCCACGGTGACGAGGGTGGCCACGGCGCCGACGAAGAAGACGATGGCACCGATACGGATCAGCCGGTCACCGGGTTCGGCGGAATTCGGTTGGGTTTTGTCACGCACCGGACCAGGGTAGTTCCCAGCGCGAGAGAACAGTCGGGCGACGTCTTGTCAGCTGCCCCCGGACCATTAGCCTTGGACCGGCGGGTCCCGACGACCCGCTGTAGTGCTGTCCAGAGCAGTTTGCGCACATCCAGAACACAGTAAGAACACGCGCGGCCCACGCGCGGATACACCCCGAACACTTTCCGACGCAGTTTCCGACGAGTACGAGGACGAGGACAGACGTGCCTACCGGCAAGGTCAAGTGGTTCAACAGCGAGAAGGGCTTCGGCTTTCTCTCCCGCGACGACGGCGGTGACGTCTTCGTCCACTCCTCCGTACTGCCCACCGGCGTCGACACCCTGAAGCCGGGACAGCGCGTCGAGTTCGGAGTCGTCGCCGGTCAGCGCGGCGACCAGGCCCTCTCCGTGACGCTCCTGGAGCCGGCCCCGTCGGTCGCCGCCGCCCAGCGCAAGAAGCCCGACGAACTCGCCTCCATCGTGCAGGACCTGACGACCCTGCTGGAGAACATCACGCCGATGCTGGAGCGCGGCCGCTACCCCGAACGCACCGCCGGTAAGAAGATCGCCGGCCTGCTCCGCGCCGTGGCCGACCAGCTGGACGTCTAGGCCCTGTCGTCAAACTCCCCTCTGCCGCGCGACGCCATGCACGCTGCCCCACACGCCGAGAGTGCGCACCTGTGCGGACATCAGCCGCTGGCGTGGCGGGCGCGCGGCCGCCCTTCGGGCGACGACGGGAGTTCGACGACAGGACCTGGGGGAGAACGAGCGCACTCGGGCCGAGGGGCGGCACCAGCCCCTCGGCCGCCGCGCGCGTGAGCGGGCCGCGGATCGCGGCGGTGTCTTTTTCCGCCGTCTTTGCACGGCTTCGCGGGTTGCCGGTCGGCTGCGCTGGTCTCCGTGCGGTGGTTGTCGTGTGGCGTGTGGCTCAGGGGAATGCGAGGGCTTCGGGGGGGAGCGCTGGTACGAGCGCCTCGGTTGCCGCGCGCGTGAGCGGGCCGTGGATCGCGGCGGTGTCTTTTTCCGCCGTCTTTGCACGGCTTCGCGGGTTGCCGGTCGGCTGCGCTGGTCTCCGTGCGGTGGTTGTCGTGTGGCGTGTGGCTCAGGGGAATGCGAGGGCTTCGGGGGGGAGCGCTGGTACGAGCCCCTCGGCCGCCGCGCGCGTGAGCAGGCCGCGGACGGCCGCATAACCGTCCTCGCCGAGGTCTGCTGTGAACTCGTTGACGTACAGGCCGATGTGCTGGTCGGCGACGGTCGGGTCCATCTCCTGGGCGTGTTCGAGGACGTAGGGGCGGGAGGTCTCGGGGTTGTCCCAGGCGGCGTGGACCGAGGTGCGGATCGTGTCGGCGAGGAAGGTCAGGGTTTCCGGGCCCAGTGAGCGCTTGGCGATGATCGCGCCCAGGGGGATCGGCAGGCCCGTCGTGCCCTCCCAGTGCTCGCCCATGTCGGCGAGGTTGTGGAGGCCGTAGTTCTGGTACGTGAAGCGGGCCTCGTGGATGACGAGTCCGGCGTCGACCTTCCCGTCCCGTACGGCCGGCATGATCTCGTGGAACGGCATGACGACGATCTCGCCGACGCCGCCGGGCAGCGTGTCCGCCGCCCACAGGCGGAAGAGGAGGTACGCGGTCGACTTCTCGCTCGGCACGGCGACCGTACGGCCGGTGAGGTCCGTGCCCGGCTCCCGCGTCAGCACCAGCGGGCCGCAGCCTCGGCCCAGCGCGCCGCCGCAGGGCAGCAGGGCGTACTCGTCGAGGACGTACGGCAGGACGGCGTACGACACCTTCAGTACGTCGAGGTCGCCGCGCTCGGCCATGCCGTTGGTGATGTCGATGTCCGCGAACGTCACGTCGAGCGCGGGCGCGCCGGGGATCCGGCCGTGGGCCCAGGCGTCGAAGACGAACGTGTCGTTGGGGCAGGGCGAGTACGCGATCTGCAAGGGCTCACTGCTCATGTGGCTCATGTGGCTCATGTGGCTCATGTGGATCCCAACTCTCCAGTACGGGCGTCAGCTTCCCGAAGGCCTCGGTGAGTGCGGTCAGCGCGTCGCCGATGCGCCACGCGGCGCGGTCGCGGGGGCCGACGGGGTTGGAGACGGCGCGCAGTTCGAGGACGGGGACGGCGTGCGCGGCGGCCGCCTCGGCGACCCCGAAGCCCTCCATCGCCTCGGCCAGGGCGTGCGGGTGGCGGGCGCGGAGGGCGGTGGCGCGCTCGGCGCTGCCGGTGACGGTCGAGACCGTCAGCACGGTGCCGGTGCGCGCGCCGGTCGCGGTCGCGATCCGGCGCACGAGGGCGCGCGGCGGGTGGTGTGTGACGGTGCCGAAGCCCAGCTCGGTGACCGGGAGGAAACCGTCCGGGGTCTCGGCGCCCAGGTCGGCGGCGGTGATCTCGTCGGCGAGGACCAGGGAGCCGACGGGGGCTTCGGGGTGGAAGCCGCCCGCGATGCCGGTGGAGACGACCAGCGCGTACGGCGTGCCGTCGAGGGCCGCGGCGGTCAGCGCGGCGGCGGTGGAGGCGGCGGCGAGCGCGGGACCCACACCGGCGGCGAGAAGGTCGTACGCCAGGCCATGACCTTGGACGTCGTGGTGGTGGAGAGTTGCGGCCGGTAGGTGGACGTCCGTGCCGGGGCCCGGAAACGCCCGTGCCACCGCGTCCCGCTCGGCGGGGACCGCGGTGGCTACGAGGATGCGCATGGGCGGCGGCTACGGATCGGGGGCCGGGCCCGGATCAGGCGTCGGGGTTCTCGAGCGTGAAGTTCCACACGCCCTTGAACTCCGTGCCTTCCTTGTTCTGCTCGACGACGCTGATCGTCAGCGACTTCTGCGGGGCCTGCCCCTGCTGGGCGGCGAAGAGGTCGCCGGCGTTCGGGAAGGTGTAGTACGTCTTCTTGTACTGCGGGGTCGCCGGCTCGCCGTCGATCCACAGGGACCAGCCCGTGTCCGCGACCTCGGGGTCGACGCCGACGCGCAGGGTCTCGCCCTGCGGCAGCTCGATCCTCTCGGAGGGCTTCTCCTTCACGCACTTCTGGACCTCGGCCTGGTCGAGGTCCTCGTAGCACTCGGCCTCGGTGTGCACCGAGTCCTTGCCGAGCGTGAGGGTGGCGATCGGCGTCGGCGTGTCGCAGGCCGACAGGACGAGAAGTCCGGCGGAAACGGCGCCGAGCGTGGCTGCGGCGCGACGGCTGTGTCGACTGGCGGCTCCGCCGCGGGGCAGGAAGGTCATGGGCGAAGGCTATCTGGCCCGTCCGGGGGTGCCTTTACGTGGGGTACGGCGTGCCGGTCCGGTCCCTGTGATGTGCGGCTGATGTGCGGCTTTGGCGTTCACGCCACCCGGGTGCGGGGCGCGCCGCCGCGGCGGGCGGAGGAGAGGAGGCCGCGGACCGTGGTGAGCCAGCCGGCGGCGACGATCGCGGCGGCCACGACCATGCCCAGGGTGCCGTGGAGGGGGAGGGCGATACCGACGGCGCCGCCGACGACCCAGGCCATCTGCAGCAGGGTCTCGGAGCGGGCGAAGGCGGAGGTGCGGACCAGTTCGGGCACGTCACGCTGGATCAGCGCGTCCAGGGCCAGCTTGGACAGGGCCTGTGAGAAGCCGGCGACCGCGGCGAGGCAGGCGATGAGGAACGCGCTGAAGAAGCAGGCCGTGGCGATCGCCACCGCGAGTTCCACGGCGACGACGGTCACGATGATCAGCTCCGGCGCGCGCTGCCTCAGCCACGCTCCTACGGCGGTGCCGAGCGCGTTTCCCGTACCGGCCGCGACGGCGACCATGCCGAGGGAGACGGCGGCGCTCTGCCCGCCGAGCGGATGCTCACGGAGCAGGAAGGCGAGGAAGAAGATCAGGAAGCCGGAGAGGCCGCGGAGGGCGGCGTTGGCGCCGAGCGCGTGGGTGACGGCCGGGCCGACCGTGCGCAGCCCCGGCCGCTTCAGCGTCTTGGTGCGGTGCGGGCCGTGCAGGTGCTCGGGGTCGGCGGCGAGGAGGGCCGTGTCCTCGCCCTTCGCGGAGTCGACCTTGTGCGGGAGCGAGAAGGAGAGGAACGTTCCGGCGACGAAGATCAGGAAGGCGCCGTAGAGCGGGTAGCGGGGGCCGAGGGCCTGCAGCCCGGCCCCGATCGGCGCGGCGGCGCCGGTGGCGAGCAGTCCGCACAGGGTGACCCGCGAGTTCGCCTTGACCAGCGAGAACCGGGGCGGCAGCAGTCGCGGCACGACCGCGCTCCGCACCACCCCGTACGCCTTCGACGCGACCAGCACGCCCAGTGCGGCCGGGTAGAGCTCCAGGCTGCCGGTCTGGACGGCGCCGACGAGGATCAGGGCGAGGAAGGCGCGGGCCAGCATGGCGCCCGCCATCGCGGCGCGGCGGCCGTGCGGGAGGCGGTCCAGGAGGGGGCCGACGACCGGGGCCAGCAGGGCGAAGGGGGCGAGCGTGATGGCGAGGTAGAGGGCGACCCGGCCGCGGGCCTCGTCGGTGGGGACGGAGAAGAAGACCGTGGAGGCGAGCGACACGGTGATCATCACGTCGCCCGCGCCGTTCACGCCGTGCAGTTCGATGAGCTTGCCGAGGCCGGACTCGCCGGCGCCCTGTGCGTGGGTCGCCCTGCGGATGCCGCGGGCGGGGCCGGTGACCGGGAGGTGCAGGGCACGGCCCACCGAGCGGACGGCCCCGGTCACCCGACCCGACCCGCCGCGCTGTTCGCTCCGCTCGGCGCCGGTCACCTCGTCATAGTGCCCCGAGAAAGGGGCGTGTGGTGCGATTACCGCGCGGATGGGGCGCCTTCCAGCTCGGGGGTGCCTGTTGTCTGGCGGCTGCGGGTGCGTTGTGGTTGCTCGCGCAGTTCCCCGCGCCCCTGAAAGACACGGCCCTGCGGGCCGAAAAGCATGGGGCGCAGCCCCTGCTTTTCAGGGGCGCGGGGCTGTGACATCTGCGGCTCCGCCGCGGGGCGCGAACGGCCCCCACCCACCCGCAGACGCCCGACGACCGCAGTACCCGAGCTCTCCCGCGGGACCGGCGGAAGCCGAGCGCAGCGGTTACGCGGTGAGCCTCGGAGAAGGTAGCGTGCATAGCGCGCCCGCGGCGGTTGTTCTCGGCCGCGCGCCTCTCGTTCATCCCGCAGAATGGATGACATAGGTGCGCCCGAGTGCGATCGGGCGCGGACGTCGACGCGGCCCTCTGGTCCGCTCCGTCCGCACCCCCGCCGAGGGAGGCGCACTCGTGAGACGGCGTAGGAGAGAAGCGATACCTGTGAGCGCAGCGACAACGCGAAGCCGCACCCCCGACCGCCTGTGCGCCGAGGCCGTCGACCTCGCCCGCGCCGCCGCCGAGGAGGCGGCCGCGCCCGGAGTGGTGGGTGAGCACGCGGGCCTCGTCTCCGAGGGCGACCGCGTTGTCACGCACTTCTTCGAGTGCAAGGAGATGGGCTACCGGGGCTGGCGCTGGGCCGTGACCGTGGCCCGGGCCTCGCGCGCGAAGTTCGTGACGCTGGACGAGGTCGTGCTGCTGCCCGGCCCCGACGCGCTGCTCGCGCCGGAGTGGGTGCCCTGGAGCGAGCGGCTCCGGCCCGGCGACATGGGGCCCGGCGATCTGCTGCCCACCGACGCCGAGGATCTGCGGCTGGAGCCCGGGTACTCCGGCGAGGACGAGCCGCTGCCGAACTCCCCGGTCTCGCACGACATGGCCGAGCTGGTGGAGGCGGAGGACGCCGAAGTCACCGCCGGGGTGCCGGCGAACCTGCCGCTCGCCCCGAGCCGGGGGTCGATCGCCGCGGTCGCCGAGGAACTGGGGATGCGGCGGGCCCGGGTCCTGTCCCGGTACGGGCTGCACACGGCCGCCGACCGGTGGGACGAGGGCTTCGGCGCCAAGACCGCGATGGCCCAGGCGGCGCCCGCCTCCTGCCTCAGCTGTGGGTTCCTGATGCCGATCGGCGGCTCGCTGGGCCAGGCCTTCGGGGTGTGCGCGAACGAGTTCTCCCCGGCGGACGGCCGGGTCGTCTCCCTGACGTACGGCTGCGGAGGCCACTCGGAGGCCGCCGTCATGCCGAAGCCCCCGCAGCCGGCTCCGCCACGGCTGGACGAGACCAGGGTGGACCCCTTCCCGCTGCGGCCGGCGCCGGATTCCGGGTCGGTGCCGGTGGAGGAGTCGGAGGCCGAGGCGGAGCTGGGTCACTCCTAGACCGGCGTTCGGCTGGGACTGTCGCCTTCCGGCTCGGGGGTGCGGGTGGTGTGGCGTCTGCGGGTTAGTGGGGGCTTGTCGCGCAGTTCCCCGCGCCCCTGAAAGACACGGCCCCTGCGGGCCGAAAAGCACGGGGCGCAGCCCCTGCTTTTCAGGGGCGTGGGGAACTGCGCGAGCAACCATGACTCATCCGCAGACGCCCGACGACCGTAATCCCCCGAGCTCCCAGGAGCCCGGCGCACGATACCTTCGTGCACCAGGCGACAGGGAAGGTGAACCGTGAGCAAGTTCGTGCGGCCGGCGGCCGAGGGTGCGGACCCGTTCGGGACGGCGCGGCTGCGGCGCGGGGTGCTGGATGCCTGGGCGACGAGCCCGGCCCGGTTCCGGGAGGACGCGAACGCCGAGGAGGACCTCGTCCTCGGCGGGTATCGCGATCGGCTCGTCGTCGAGCTGGCGCAGAACGCCGCTGATGCCGCCGCCCGCGCCAAGGTGCCGGGGCGGCTGCGGCTGACCCTCCGGGACGGTGTCCTCGTCGCTGCCAACACCGGCGCCCCGCTGGACGCGGCCGGTGTCGAGTCCCTGTCCACGCTCCGTGCGTCCGCCAAGCGGGAGACCCCGGAGAGCGCGGTGGGGCGGTTCGGCGTCGGGTTCGCCGCCGTGCTCGCCGTCACCGACGAGCCCGCCGTCGTCGGGCGGCACGGCGGTATCCGGTGGTCGCTCGCCGAGGCCCGGCTGCTCGCCGCCGACACCGCTCGGAACAGCCCCGGGCTGGGGGACGAGATCCGCCGGCGTGACGGGCATGTGCCGCTGCTGCGGTTGCCGTTCGCGGCGGAAGGGTCCGCTCCGGAGTCGTACGACACCGTCGTCATCCTGCCGCTGCGGGACGCCGCCGCCACGGATCTCGCCGAGCGGCTGCTGGACCGCGTCGACGACTCGCTGCTCCTCGCGCTGCCCGGCCTCGACGAGGTCGTCATCGAGAACCTCGAGAACACGGACGCGACGGTACGGACGTTGCGGCGGCGCACGGAGGGGGCGTACGTCGTCGTCGAGGACTCCCGGGACGGGGTCACACGCTGGCGTACGGTCGCCGCGCACGGGGCGGTCGAGGCCGCGCTGCTCGCCGACCGGCCGGTCGAGGAGCGGCTGCGTCCGCACTGGTCCGTGACGTGGGCGGTGCCGACCGGGCCCGACGGCGCGCCGCTGCGGCCCCGCAGCAACCCCGTCGTGCACGCGCCCACGCCCAGCGACGAGGCCCTCGGCGTACCCGCGCTGCTCATCGCCTCCTTCCCCCTCGACACGACCCGGCGGCACGCCGCGCCCGGTCCGCTCACCGACTTCCTCGTCCAGCGCGCGGCGGACGCGTACGCCGAACTCCTCGCCGCCTGGGAACCGGTGACCGAGGGCATCATCGACCTCGTGCCCGGCCCGCTGGGCAAGGGCGAGCTGGACGGCGCGCTGCGGCAGGCGATCCTCGAACGGCTGCCGCGCACCGCCTTCCTGCCGCGCGCGGCACCGCAGCCCGCGGGGGACGGCCGGCCCCAGGATGCCGGGGCGGCGGTGGAAGCGCCGGAGGCCAACAACTGGCCCGACGTCCCCAACCCGTTCCGGGTCAGCGAGGACTCCGGCACCCTGTCTGCCGGGGGCGCCGAGGCCCACGAGTGGGCCGACGCTCCCTTCGCGCTCCGCCCCCGGGACGCCGAGGTCGTCGAGGGAGCCGGAGCCGACACCGTACGGGTGCTCGCGGACGTGCTGCCCAGCCTGCTGCCCGCCGGGCTCGAACGGCGCGCGGAGTTGCGTACGTTGGGTGTCGCGCGCCTTCCGCTGGGCGACGCGATCGACCGGCTCGCCGGTCTGGAGAAGGCCCCGGACTGGTGGCGGCGGCTCTACGACAGCCTCGCCGGGGTCGACCCCGACCGGCTCTCCGGGCTTCCGGTGCCGCTCGCGGACGGGCGGACGACGATCGGTCCGCGCCAGGTCCTCCTCCCGACCCCCGACGGCCCGCAGACCGCGCCCGAGACCCTCGCCCGGCTCGGCCTGAAGGTCGCCCACCCGGACGCCGCGCACCCGCTCCTGGAGAAGCTGGGCGCCCTGCCCGCGACCCCGCGCGCCGTGCTGACCACACCCCAGGTGCGGGCCGCCGTCGCGGCCTCCCTCGACGACGAGGGCGGGGCCGTCTGGGACGAGGACGCCCCGGACGCCGACGAACTCGCCGACCTCGTCCTCACCCTCGTCCGTGACGCCGCCCTCGACCCCGGCGACGAACCCTGGCTCGGCGCCCTCGCCCTCCCCGACGAGGACGGCGAACTCTCGCCCGCCGGTGAACTCGTCCTCCCCGGCAGCCCCTTCGCCCAGGTCATGCGCGAGGACGAACTCGCCTTCGTGGACGCCGAGTTGGCCGACCGCTGGGGCGAGCAGCCGCTGGCCGCCTGCGGAGTCCTCGCCAACTTCGCCCTCGTGCGCGCCACCGACGTCGTCCTCGACCCCGACGAACTGGAGCCCCGCGACTCCGACTTCGCCGAACCGGATGACGCCGGGCTCCTTGACGCCGTGGACGTGTGGTGCGAGGACATCCTCGACCGCTTCCCGGACAGCCCCGTGCCGCCCGTCGCGACCGAGCTCGTGGCCGTGCGCGACCTGGATCTCGTCGACGAGGACCGGTGGCCCGAGGCGCTCGCGCTCCTCGCCCGGCCGCCGCTGCGGGACGCGCTGGTCCAGCCCGTACGGATCCTCCTCCCGGACGGCACGCACGAGGTCGTACGCCCGTACACGGCCTGGTGGCTGCGCGGGCATCCGGTGCTGGACGGCCGCCGTCCGGCCGGTCTGCTCGCGGCCGGCGGAGACCCGCTGCTGCGCGGCCTGTACGACGAGGCCGACGCCACCGGGTTCGACGACGAGCAGGTGCTGCGGGCCCTCGGCGTACGCACGTCGGTGGCGGCGTTGCTGGAGGAGCCGGGCGGCGCTGCGGAGCTGCTGGACCGTCTGGCCGACCCGGACCGTCACGTCGGCGCCGCCCAACTCCACGGTCTGTATGACGCGTTGGCGGAACTGGACCCCGAACAGGTGACCCTGCCCGACGAGTTGCGGGCCGTGGTGGACGGCGAGGTGACCGTCGTGGACGCGGCCGACGCAGTCGTCGTCGACTCACCCGACCTGCTGCCCTTCACCTCCGGTGTGCCCCTGCTGCCCGTACGGCCGTCCCGGGCCGCCGAGTTGGCCGAGCTGCTCCAGGTACGGCGGCTCAGCGAGTCGGTGACGGGCGAGGTGGACTCGGAGGGCGTCGAGCACGAGGTGCCGGATTCGGTACGGGTGCTGCTGGGACCCGCCACCCCGTCCTCGTACGTCGAGCACGAGGAACTCGTCGTCGATGGGGTCGAGTTGGACTGGCGCCGGACGCGGGACGGCGTGCTGCACGCCGCCACGCTGGAGGGCGTCGCCGCCGGGCTCGCCTGGGCGGCGGGACAGTGGCCGCGCCGCTTCGAGGTGGCTGCCCTGCTCGAAGACCCGTCGAGAACGGAGGAGTTGGCACGGGACCGCTGGTTCGACTGAGCCGGACCCTTGCCAACCGGAGCTCTAAACCCTGTGGATGTGATCTGCGCAACATTCACGAAACTCGTTCACAACTCGTACAACCATTCCCGCGCGCCACATGTCGTGTCTGGTGAGCCATCAGGCTCACCAGACCATCGGGCCCCGCGTGACAGCTCTCTGCCGCGGGTCCCCTTTCCACGTGGGGAAAACATTGCGCAAGCGTGCCACTCTGGGCGTTGTCGTCACCGGCGCCCTGGCTCTGACCGCCCTTGCCGCTCCGGCCGCGATGGCCGATGAGAAGGTCGGCAACATCTCGATCACCAGCGCCTCCGTGAACGGTGGCAAGGCCGTCGTCGTCGGAGCGAAGGCGAAGAAGACGGTCACGCTCAAGTACACCGTCACGGACAACTCCGGCCACCGGATGGCGACCGCGTACCTGTACCGCGGCAAGACCATCGACACCGCCGACAGCGCCGCCTCGCCCAGCAAGGACCCGATCACCTGCAAGAAGGTGACCTCCAAGAAGTACAACTGCTCGGCGACCTTCACCTTCACGCCGGGTTACAACGCGATCAACTCCGTCGCCGGCACGTGGAAGACCTGGGCGCTCGCCCAGGCCAAGGACTACGACTACGTCCAGAAGGACAACCTCAAGTCCTTCAAGGTCCTGCGCGCCGCCCAGCTCGCGGCCACCAACGCCGCCCCGGAGCCGGTGGCCAAGGGTGAGACCGTCACCATCACCAGCAAGCTGACCCGCGCCAACTGGGACACCGGCGTGAACGGCGCGTTCGGCGGCCAGTCGGTGCAGCTGCAGTTCAAGGCGAAGAACGCGTCCTCGTACAAGACGGTCAAGACGGTCAAGTCGTCCTCCACGGGCGCCCTGTCCACCACCGTCAAGGCGGGCGTCGACGGCTCCTACCGCTACGTGTTCGCGGGCGTCTCCACCACGGCGTCGGTCGCGGCCGCGGGTGACTTCATCGACGTGAAGTAAGCCGTCCGAGGGCTCAGCCCTCGGTCAGCCCGTCGGAAGCAAGCCGTGCAGGGGGCGCGCCGGTCGCGCCGGGGCGTCCCCTGAGCACCACATCTCGCGGGTCAACGGACTCGCGGTCGGCCAGGGCCCCAGGTGAGGACCACCTTCGGGCCCTCACCTCTCCATCAGGGGAACTCATGCGTATTCGAGCCACCGTGGCCGCCGTCTCCGGCGCCCTGGCCCTCTCCGCCCTCGCCGTCCCGGCCGCGTCCGCCGACGCGGCGAACGGCTTCGGTACCCCCCCGGCCTGGGCGGCGGTCTCCGCCGGTGCCGCGCCGTCGACGTTCGGCGCGGCAACCGGGGTCGACGCGACCATGGCGGGCCCCGACGTCACCTTCTCCAAGATGAAGGTGAACGGCGGCAAGCCGATCGTTGTGGGCGCGACCAAGCACCGCACCGTGCAGGTCACCTACACCCTGACGCACGCCGCTGACCTCGACATAACCTCGGAGGACTTTGCCAACGGGCCCTTCCTCTACCTGAAGTCGATGCCCGGCTCGGTACAGGACGACTTCGAGCAGCCGGTGCTCTTCGGTGACGAAGCTGCGTCCTGCAAGGCCACCTCCCCGACCACCGCCAGCTGCAAGGCGCTGGTCGACATCAGGCCGGGGGAGGGTCAGCTCGCCAACTCGTACGCCCGGTCCTGGAAGGCTGGCGGACTCGCCATCCAGCGCGACCCGAACACCGGGCAGGTTGGCGATACTTGGCAGGGTGACCTCGGTACCACGAGGCTGCAGCGCGAGGCGAAGCTCACGGGCGCCAACGCGGCGCCCGAGCCGGTCAAGAAGGGCAAGACCATCACGGTCACCAGCAAGCTGACCCGCGCCAACTGGGAGACCAACAAGTTCCCGGGCTATGGAGGTCAGCCGGTGAAGCTCCAGTTCAAGAAGAAGGGCACGTCCGTCTTCAAGGACGTCAAGACGGTCAAGACGTCCTCCACGGGCGCCGTCAAGACCACCGTCAAGGCCACAGCTGACGGCTCCTACCGCTTCGTCTTCGCAGGCAGCTGGGGCACGTCGACCGCAACCTCCGCGGCCGACGCCATCGACGTGAAGTAGGGGATCCTGCCTTCGCGTTGCCAGCCGGTACAGGTCCCTCGAGCAGAGCCCTCGATGGCCAGGTGTTCCTGACGACTGTGGGGCAGCCTCGAATGCGAGGTGCTCGGACGGAGTTAATCACGCCCGAGCACCTCTGCTGAACTGCGTGTGGCTTGTGCTCACCAGGTGATGTTCTGGACCATCCCGTTGATGACGAGGGCGATCACCACGGTCAGCGCGCCTGCGAGTACCTTTTCGCGGGTCGTCATGGCCGACATCCTCATGACAGTGCCCCTTCCCGGACTTCAGCGGTGGATGGCCCGAGGCCGACCTTGCGGTCACTACCGCTGGATTCACTATCAGCGGAAGTGAAGAATGCGAACCCCGTAATTGCCAGGGCCACCAGAGTTGCGAGGATGACGGACAGAACAGTGATGACCGTCTTTCCGGTTTTGGTCATAAGGTACCTTTCAGGTCAGACGTTCTTCAGATATCCGCCGCGGAATCCATACGCGTTGGCCCATACCTTCTGGCGCTTGTCGATGCTGATACCGAAGTCCTTGAAGACGATGCTCCCTTCCCAGATGATCGAGCCGTTGGCGTAGGAACCGTCCATCCATGCCTTGGGTATGCTCTTGGTGAGAGCGACGGCGGCGTTGTAGTTCCGCTTTCCTCCGTCGGCGAAGTTTACCTTCGTGATCTTGTTGCCGTTGGTGTAATAGCTCACCCAGACGGACAGCTTTGTCACAGTCACGCCGAGGATCTTCTGAGAGGCTGTGAACTTCGACTCCCATGTGCCCTTCCGCAGCTTGCCGCCTGCGGCCTGTGCTTCCTTGGCGGGGGTCGGTTCGTCGGGGTCCGGGGTGAAGGTGGACTCTTGTGCAGTCTCGATGACTATGTCTCCGCCGAACAGCGGCGTCGAGGATGTAACCCCGGCGGCCGTGGTGTTGGCCGCAGCCGTGGAAACAGTGGGCGTATCAGTTCCCGGCTCTCCCTCCGCTGCCTCCTGCAGGAGCGCCTCAAGGGCCTTGGGGTTGTTGAGGTAGTCGAGGTACTTCTCTCTATCGGAGGGAGAGAGAGCCTTGAACTTTCTCAAGGCTTCTGCGGCGCCTGGCTTCTGGGAAGCCGCATTCCAAGCGAGGTAGGCCATGTACTCCGACGCGGATGCCGTTTCGTTACTGCGAGCCGGGCTGGTGTCATCAGCGGCCGCGACCGTGGTCTGGGTCATCCCCGCAATGATTGCAGCGGAGCCCAGGATGGCCATGGCTCTGGTGATGGTACGGCGATTCTTCACTTGTCTCCCCTGCCCCAATTGGTCATGTATCTACGGGTTGTTGGGGGTGTCCCGCCCGTGAACACGAGTTTTCTCTGGTGTCACTGAGAGGGCAAGGGACTTGAGGTGGTTCTGAGGGTCACGTGAAGAAAACGGAGATTGAGTGGCTAATTTCTCTGGATGGTATGGCAGGTTCTGGCCTCGATCTTGCGTGACGGTCCGCCGACGGAGTCGGCGGACCGTTCTGTGTTCTGGGCCAGGCGGTGGGCAGGCTGGTGGCCCGACTGTCGTGTCGGGTGGGCGCCGGGTTCCGCTGTTCCGGGTGGGATGGTGTGGGTGGTGGTGATCTCACTGGTCCAGGGCCAGTGCCGGGCAAGTCGGAGGATTCTGCGGCCACCGGTGGTGATGAGCTGGGCGGCTGCGGTGAACAAGCGGAACCGCAGGCGGCGGAGTTCCCAGAGCCGGGCCTTGCCGGCCAGGGCGAGCATGGGCATCGAGAGCGGTGTCTTACGGTGCGATCCTGACCCTGCGGTCGCCATGGGGTGCGTCAGGCAGGTGCGCGCGTCGGCACCACGGCGAACACGGCCGCCACCTACACGGCAGCGGTCAGGCTCCGGATCACGGCTTCCTCGCCTTCCGGCGCCGGGAGAGCTGGTTGAGCACCGCATGCTCCGGCTGGACGATAGGCATCGTTCAGGTGCGCGCAGGCCACTTGGCCGGGGCCGGAGTTGTCGGCTCCGTACGCGACCTCGACCATGTCCTCGGAATCCGTGATTGGCCTGCCACAGTGACAACAGGCCGGCTTCAACCCAGTCATGGGCAGGCACCACCGTGCAGGTACACCGTCGTTCCGCCGCCCGTGGCCGCGTGGACATCGTGCTCGGTGTACGGCTCGCCGGGCTTGATCGTTCCGGAGCAGCGCCAGCAGTACGCCACCGGCTCCCTGGCCGCACCGTGCAGTTCCTCCAGGTGGCCGAGCAGGCACATCACCGAGCGGGCGAGGCGCTCGGTGAGGATCGCCTTCCGTGCCGGAGCCCGGCACGGCTTGATGCCCAGGCGTGAGCGAGCCTCGCTCACGCCACCCAGCGCACGCGCCTTGAGTCTGCTCTCATTCGGCAGCCGACAGACGGCACGCTCGATCTCGGGGATCAGCAGCGCGAGATGGCCCCGGTACAGCAGGGCCAGGCCGTCCAGCTCCTCGGTCGTCGGCGACTCGGCGTCCTCGGAGAGCAGGCGTTCCGTCGTGGCGCGCATCGCCTCGATGTCCAGCGGCAGGACCTCCACAGGGACGGCGCCGTCGTCCCGGCCCGCCGCGTCCGCCGGAGGACGGCGGCGAATCCTGTTCCCCTCCGTACAGCCCCGGCCCAACGGCAGCGTCGCGCACGGCTCGCACTCGAAGGCATGGGCGACGAAGCCCTCCCAGTCCCGGCCCCTGTACACCGTCGGGCTGGACTTGCGAACACTGCTCACAACCGCTCCCCTCTCGACCGTGCGTTGACCACCGCCATGCCCGCGCTCAACGCCTCGACAACGGTGAGCGGCCTCAGCTGCTCCGGACTGGCGTCCCACTCGACGCCTCCCCCAATGGGCCGCAACTGGACGTACGGGCCCTCGAAGCCCATGACCTTCCCGACCCTCTTGCGGCCGGTGTCTTCAACGGTGTCGCCGAGCTTCGGCCTGTACTCGGTCATCGCCACCGTGCCGCCCTCAGCGGGGAGGCCAGGCACCGGGTCCGCTCGTCCTCCGGCCACACGTAGGCGCGGACCAGGAGGCCGGTGATGAAGTCGTCCTCGGCAGCGGGCAACTCAGATGACGGCCACAGGTGCGGAGCCCGACGACGACGCGCCGCCGCCAGGATCGCGCCCCACATTCCCGGCGACGGGTAGGGGAACGGGGCGGTACGACCGGCCTCCGGAGCCGTCCGGCAGCTCGAACGGCCGGACTTGGGCGGTCCGAACAGCAGTGCTCTCATCCATGCTAGGGCGTGTGGTAGAAGGTGCATTGTCGATCTGCTCCGATCAGGTCGGCCACACCCCGGGGCCGTGTCAGCGGTCGCCGGGGGCCGTTGGGGCCCCTTGCCCGGTGTGGTCCTCGTTCGCCCTCTACGGTTCCAAGAGCAGCGCGCCTCGTCACGGGCAGCGCTGACCAACTTTTCTGGACGAGAAACCAGGCTCTGGCCAGCAGGAACTCGCGGTCCTGGACGGATCGTTGGCCTCCCGGCAAGCTCAGGCTTCGACACTCGTCATCCCCTTGGGTGACTGTGCGGCTACGGTGAGTCGACGACACCGAGCAGGGAGCCCGCCCATGACCGCTCGCCCCAAGCCCGGTTCCAAAGCCGACCGGGATGCCCTCCGCTACGACATGACCACCGCTGCCTGCACCGTCGCGGACATCGCCGTCGAGATGCGTGCCCGCTACCGGATGCGCCCGCGCGAGGCATGGCGCCATGCCCACGGCTGGACTCTCCAGGAAGCAGCGGACCGCATCACCCAAGTCAGCGTCCGACGACCCGGCGGTGCCGTAGCCGCAGACGCCTCCCTGCTCGCCAAGTGGGAGAAGTGGCCGGGCCCCTCCGCCCGGCGGCCCACGCCCACAGTGCTCCTGGCCATGGCGGACGCCTTCGCCTGCCGTGTCCAGGACCTCCTCGACCTGGAGGACCGCCGGGCTCTGCCCGACGGAGACCTGCGTCTCTTGAACGGCCTCGACACCAGCCATGCCCCGGCCGCGCCGACGCTCATCGCTGCCGGCGCGCCGCCGGAGCCGAACGGCAGCGAACTCGTACGCCTTGCCGCAGACGAATCCGCGACGTGGGCGCAGTGGGCGGAGGCATCCAACGTGGGGGACATCGCGCTGGAACAGCTCATGGCCGACGCCCGGGCGCTGGCCTACGACTACCTCATCTCCGACCCGCTCCCCCTCTTCAGCCGCACGCGAGCGTTGCGCGACCGCGTCTTCGGCCTCCTGGAGGGGCACCAGTACCCGCGCCAGACGGCCGACCTGTACGTAGTAGCCGGATATCTGTGCGGACTCCTGGCGTGGATGTCCTCCGACCTCGGCCAACTGCGCGACGCCGACACCCAGGGCCGCACAGCATGGCTCTGCGCGGAACTCGCCGGACACAACGATCTGCGCGCCTGGGTACTTTCCACCCGATCCAAGGTCGCCTTCTGGGACGGCCGCCTGCGCGATGCCATCAACTACGCGCGACACGGCGGCACATGCCGCCCGTCCGGCACAGTGGGTGTACTGCTGGCCTGCCAGGAAGCGGATGCCTGGTCCCAGCTGGGAGCAGCGACCGAAGCGTTGGGCGCCCTGGACCGAGCCAAGGACGCCCGCGACACGATGACCGGTGAGGACGAGGTCGGCGGCATCTTCGCGTGCCAACCGGCTCGCCAGGAGAACTACTCCGCAGCGGTCCTGCTCAGGGTCGGCCGCCCGACCGAGGCACTGCGCGCGGCCGACAGCGCGCTCGCCTCGCTCGCGGCACTACCCGTACGGGCGTACGGCACCGAGGCGCAGATCCACATCAGCAGGGCCTCGGCGCACCTCGCCACCGGCGAGGCAGAAGGCGCCTTCGAGGCGCTCGCGCCGGTATTCGGTCTTCGCCCGGACCAGCGCTTGGAACCGGTTGCACGGCGCCTCAGTGAGCTACCCGTGGATGTCGGCCGTGCGCCGGCGGCAGGGCGAGTGGGTCTCCGCGCGGCCATCGAAGAGTTCTGCCAGGACTCCGCACCGCGCCACCTTGCGCTCTCGCCAGGCGAAGGCACCGCCTGATTTGATCCCGGAATGACCTCTCAACCCGACACCATGCGGAACCACTGGTGGTGGCGGCCCGGTTGGAGCGTGGGCCGCCGCTTCTACACCTGGCACCTGACGTTCGAGGGCCAGGACGACGTGCACCGTCTGGCCGCTGAGTATCGGTCAGCGCTTGCCCCGCTCGGAGACATCCTCACTCCGATTCCCGACCAGTGGCTCCACCTCACCATGCAGGGCATCGGCTTCGTGGGGGAGGCCAAGGAACAAGACGTGCACGCGATCGCCGAGGCCTCTCGCGTACGCCTGGCCGCCATCCCTGCCTTCGACCTCCAGCTCGGCCCAGCTGTCCTCGACCCTGAAGCCGTTCTTCTACGTGCGGAGCCGGACGGGCCGGTCCGGAACATCCGGGACGGCATCCGGGACGCGATCCAGGACGTTCTCGGCGAAGCCCCGGAGAAAGCCGACGGCTTCACTCCCCATGTGTCTGTCGCCTACAGCGCAGCAGACGGACCAGCCGCGCCGATCGCCCAGATCCTGGCTGAGACCGACGTGGCGTCGGCCAGGGCACGCATTACCGCCGCGGAACTCATCGTGATCCACCGGGACAACCAGATGTACGAGTGGGAGTCCTTCAAGGAAGTGCCACTTGGCTGACCTGCGGCATGACCAAGGCCCCCTGCACAACCCACACGGGCGGTGCGGGGGACCTGGCCCAGGTCGCAGAGTCCGCCGCCGAAAGCGAGGCCCGAGTGCCGAGGGCAGTGCGCGGGCCAGAATTCGTGAGTTGCTGTCGAGCTGAGGAGAGATGTGACCACCATCGCCGTGACCGGCCACATGGACCTGACCGACGCCAGTGTCCCCCTGGTGCGGGCCGCGTTGCTGGAGCTGCTCAAGCCCTATGCGGCCGAGCGGCTCACCAGCGTCTCGTGCATCGCCAAGGGCGCCGACTCCCTCTTCGCCGAAGCGGTCCTGGAGGTCGGCGGGCGCATGGTCGCAGTGATCCCCTCCCAGGACTATCGGCAGAGCAAGGTGAACCCCGACCACGCAAGCACTTTCGACTGGCTCATCGAGGCCGCCGATGAAGTACTGGTACTCCCCCATGAGACCGCGAACCGTTCCGCGTACGAGGACGCCAACCGAACTCTGCTGAAGCGCGCTGACCGCCTGGTCGCCGTGTGGGACGGCGAGCCGCCGTCCGGGAAGGGCGGGGGCACCGCGGACACCGTGATGGAGGCCCGTGCAACAGGCCTTCCCGTCGATGTCGTGTGGCCGGAAGGGGTAGCGCGGCGAAGCTGAGTTGACCTGCGCCCCGGCCGTGACGGGGGGTTCGCGGCCGAGGCGCAGGCTTCAGTTGGTCGGCTTCCCCGCCAGCGGGCTCTTCGCGCCGCTCACCGCGAAGTAGATGACTCCGGCGACCGCGACGCCGATGAACCAGGAGTACGGGCCGAGGGTCGCCCCGTACGCCTCGGGGCCGTAGACCGGCAGGATGCTGGAGAAGACCGCGCCGATGCCCGCGGCCACGAAGGCGCGGATATTCCAGCCGCCCTGGAAGCGGAACTCGCCGTCCTCCTTGTAGAGGGCGGGGATGTTGAGACGGGCCTTGCGGAGCAGGTAGTAGTCGACGACCAGGACACCGAAGATCGGGCCCATCGTCGAGCCGATGGCGTTGACGAAGCTGGGGGCGTTGTCCCAGGGGTGGAGGGGGTAGAGCAGGAGGGCTATGACGGCGGCTATCAGGCCGCCTCGGCGGAACGTGATGTGCTTCGGGGCGACGTTGGCGAAGTCGAAGGCGGGGCTGACGAAGTTGGCGACGACGTTGATGCCGAGAGTGGCGACGGCGAAGGTCAGGGCCGCCAGCAGGACCAGGAACGCGCTGTCGAACTTGGCGGAGATGGCTGCCGGTTCGAGGATGACCTCGCCGTAGACCTTGCTCGCGGAGGCGGTCGTCAGGGCGGCGACCAGTGAGAAGAGGATGAGGTTGACCGGCAGGCCCCAGACGTTGCCCTTGCGCAGGGTCTTCTCGTCCGGTGTGAAGCGGGCGAAGTCGCCGAAGTTGAGGAACAGAGCGGCGAAGTACGTCACCCAGGTGGCCGCGATGGCCGCGATGGCGGCGAAGGAACCCGGGGTCACGTCCAGGCCGGTGGCGGTCTTGGCCAGGGCGGCGAGGTCGGCGGCCGGCATGTCGACGGAGAAGGACAGCGTGCCCGCCTTGACGGAGAGGCCCACCGCCAGGATCAGCATCATCAGCCACACCGCCGGGCCCGCGAAGTCCTGGAAGCGGCGGACGGTCTCCATGCCCTTGCTGATGATCAGCAGCTGGGCGGCCCAGACGAAGAGGTAGCAGATGACCTCCAGACCGGTGTGGTCGAGGAGGGTCGTCGTCTCGTGCAGGTTCTTCGGGCCGTCGTAGCGGATCAGGAAGGCGACGATCGCGCCCGCTGCCGCGCTGGTCTGGGCGCCGTACCAGAAGGTGGCGACCACGGCTCGGACGAGCGCCGGGACGTTGGCGCCGAACGTGCCGAAGGAGGCGCGGGCCAGGACGGGGTACGGGACGCCGGTCTTCACACCCGCGTTGCCGATGAGGGTCATCAGCCAGTAGATGATCAGCGAGCCGACGCCGATGCCGATGAGGAACTTGAAGGTGTTCCCGGCGACGAGGAACAGGCTGGCGGCCAGGAAGTAGCCGAACAGACTGTGTACGTCGGAGGTCCAGACGTTGAAGATGCTGAACGCGCCCCACTTGCGCTCGGTGGCGGGGGCGAGGTCCTCGTTGTAGAGGCGTGGGGAGTACCCCTCGGGGAGCGGCACGGCCGTGGTCGTACCTCTGGTCCCCGTCCCTGCGTCGGTGTCCGTCATCGTTCTGCTTCTTTCCCTGCGCGGGCCGCCCCAACGGCGCTCGATCGCGTACAGGGAACGGGCGCGGTATTTCTTTGGTATACCGCGCTTGTAACTTCTCGGTCAACGGAAGTTGCCTTCCGGTAAGCGGATCACCGAGTCGCCTCGGAATCGTCGGCGCCACGGTGGCCGTCGCGATCGGCGTCGCCCACGCTCCCGCCGGAGGCAACTACAACTGCAACTACGTGAGCTGGCCGGCCTCGCTCGGAGCCCGCCCCGCTCTACGCGCGAAACCGCCGGTCCACTCCCTTCCACAGGAGCTCCAGGGTGGCCGCCGCCACCGCCGCGACGGCCACCGCCGCCCATGGCATCGTCGTACCCACCAGCCGCAGCGCGAAGAAGTCCTGGAGCCAGGGGACGACAAGGACGAGCAGGAACCCGGCGCCCATCGCGGCGACCAGGCCCAGCCGCCACCAGGTGTAGGGGCGGGCGATGATCGCCAGGACCCACATGGAGATCAGGAAGAGGGTCAACGTCGCCACGCTGGTCTCGGCTTCCAGCGCTCCCTCACCTCGGTAGTAGTGGCGGGCGATCAGGTACGTGGCGAAGGTGGCCAGCGCGGCGAGGGCGCCGCCCGGGATGGCGTAGCGCATGACCCGGCGGACGAAGTGGGGTTTCGCCCGCTCCTTGTTGGGGGCCAGGGCGAGGAAGAAGGCCGGGACGCCGATCGTCAGGGTCGAGAGCAGGGTCAGGTGGCGGGGGAGGAAGGGGTACTCCACCTGCCAGCACACCACCAGGATCGCGAGGAGGACCGAGTACACCGTCTTGACCAGGAACAACGTGGCCACGCGCGTGATGTTGCCGATCACCCGGCGGCCCTCCGCGACCACCGACGGCAGTGTCGCGAAGCTGTTGTTCAGCAGCACGATCTGGGCAACGGCCTTCGTGGCCTCCGAGCCCGAGCCCATCGCCACGCCGATGTCGGCGTCCTTGAGGGCCAGTACGTCGTTCACGCCGTCGCCCGTCATCGCGACCGTGTGGCCGTGGGACTGGAGGGCGCCGACCATGTCCCGTTTCTGCTGCGGGGTGACGCGGCCGAAGACGGTGCCGGAGTCGAGGGACGTCGCCATGCCGTCGCGTTCGGCGGGGAGACGGCGGGCGTCGACGACCTCACCCGTCAGGCCCAGCTTTCCGGCCACCGCGCCGACCGACACCGCGTTGTCGCCGGAGAGGACCTTCGGCCGTACGTTCTGCTCCTCGAAGTAGCGCAGGGTGTCGGCGGCGTCGGGGCGCAGCCGTTGTTCGAGGACGACGAGGGCGGTCGGCTTCACCCCGCGGGCGACTTCCGGATCGTCCAGCTCACGGGAGACCCGGGCCAGCAGCAGGACCCGTAGGCCTTCCTCGTTGAGGCGGGCCGTCTCCGTGAGGGCCGGGTCGTCGTCCGCGAGGAGGACGTCGGGGGCGCCCAGCAGCCAGGTGCTGGCCTCGCCGTTGCCCTCGCTGAAGGACGCCCCGCTGTACTTGCGGGCCGAGGAGAACGGCAGCGACTCCGTGCAGCGCCAGTCCTCGCTGTCCGGGTAGGCGGCGATGATGGCCTGCAACGACGCGTTCGGACGGGGGTCCGATTCACCCAGCGCGCCGAGGACCCGTCGTACGTACGACTCGTCGCTGCCGCCCAGGGGGCGCAGCTCGGTGACGTCCATGCCGCCCTCGGTCAGCGTGCCCGTCTTGTCCAGGCATACGGTGTCGACGCGGGCCAGGCCCTCGATGGCCGGCAGCTCCTGCACCAGGCACTGCTTGCGGCCGAGGCGGATCACCCCGATCGCGAAGGCGACGGAGGTCAGGAGCACCAAGCCCTCGGGGACCATGGGGACGATGCCGCCGACCGTGCGGGCGACGGAGTCGCGCAGGTCGTTCTCCTTCACGATCAGCTGGCTGATGATCAGGCCGATCGCGGTCGGGACCATCATCCACGTCACGTACTTGAGGATCGTGGAGATGCCGGAGCGCAGCTCAGAGTGGACGAGGGTGAAGCGGGACGCCTCCTCGGCCAGCTGGGCCGCGTACGCCTCCCGGCCCACCTTCGTCGCGGTGAAGGCCCCGCCGCCCGCGACCACGAAACTGCCCGACATCACCTGGTCACCGGGCTGCTTGACGACCGGGTCGGCCTCACCGGTGAGCAGCGACTCGTCGATCTCCAAGCCTTCGGTCTCGACGCACTCCCCGTCCACGACGATCTTGTCGCCCGGCCCGATCTCGATGAGGTCCCCGAGGACGATGTCGGATGTGCCGACCGCGGCCGCCACCCCGTCCCGTCGGACCGTCGGTTTCGCCTCGCCGATCACCGCCAGCGAGTCCAGGGTCTTCTTCGCCCGCCACTCCTGGACGATGCCGATGCCCGTGTTGGCCAGGATCACGAAACCGAACAGGCTGTCCTGGATCGGCGCCACGAACAGCATGATCAGCCACAGCACGCCGATGATCGCGTTGAACCGGGTGAAGACGTTCGCGCGGACGATGTCCACCGTGGAGCGGCTGCTGCGCACGGGGACGTCGTTCACCTCGCCGCGGGCCACCCGCTCGGCCACCTCGGCGGCGGTCAGCCCGCGCGCCCGTCCCGTGGCCGAGGCCGCCGAGGCGGAGGTGGGCCGCATGGGGTGCACAGGATCGAGGTCGGTGCCCGGGTCGATGTGCGTCATGGATCCGACGGTAAGGGCGGATTCGGGCATTCACCCGCCGAGTGGGCCAAAGATCCGACCAGGGGAGGACGGAGGAGGGGAGCGGGTGGTGCTGTGGTTGTACGGGTCTCCCGTGCGGGTGCCTTACGGAGTCTCTGACTCCACGGGCTCTACTGGATCCGCTGACTCCGCCCGCTCGGCGGGCTCCTTGATGGCCGCGTCCCGCTTGATGGCCGCGTCCCGCTTCCGTACGAACCAGATGCCGTAGAGGCCGAGCGCGCCGCCCGCGAGGCAGGTCCACAGCCACCACGTGTGCCCGTGGTCGTCGTACCAGCCGTAGAACGGGATCTGGACGACGAAGAGGACGAACCAGAGGATCGTGCCGCCGGTGATGGTCGCGACCACGGGGCCTTCAAGGGGCTCCGGTGCCTCGTGCTTGGGGGTCCACTTCGCCATGGGGCACAGCTTACGAGGCGGATGCCGGCGCTGGGTCTCAGGTGACGGCTGGTCTCACGTGACCCCATAGAACTTTTCCGTCTCCTCGACGGCGGTCTGGAAACGCTGGTCGAAGTCGTCGCGCATGAGCGTCTGGATCACATAGTCCTGGACGCTCATTCCCCTCTTCGCCGCGTGGTTCCGGAGCCGGTCGAGCAGCTCCCCGTCTATCCGCAGGCTGAGCACAGTGGTCCCCATGGGTATCAGGGTCGGGTGTGCCTTGGCCGACTGTGTCACTTTCTGCGTATTAGTCACTCGTATGAGTGATGAAATGTGTGGCGGGGTTAACGTCGGCGCAGTGGCGTTCCAGTGGTCTTTAGCGAGAGTAATGAGTTACGCTAAAGAACATGCCTGACCTCACTACCCATGGCGACGACGAGGCCGCCGTGAACGCGTTGCGGTCCGCCGTGATGCGCCTGTCCCGTCGGCTCAAGCATCAGCGGGTCGACGAGTCGCTGAGCCCGACCGAGATGTCGGTGCTCGGCACGCTCGCCCGCTGCGGCACCGCGACGCCGGGCGAACTCGCCCGCAAGGAGCATGTGCAGCCGCCGTCGATGACCCGCATCGTCGCCCTGCTGGAGAGCAAGGGGCTGGTGAAGCTGGAGCCGCACCCCGAGGACCGGCGGCAGAAGGTGGTCACCCAGACCGAGCGGGCCGAGGCGATGCTCGAGGAGAGCCGCCGCAAGCGCAACGCGTTCCTCGCGTCGCTGGTCGAGGGCCTCGACGAGGAGGAGTGGGCCAAGCTCCGCGCCGCCGCGCCGGTACTGGAGAAGCTCGCGCATCTGTGACCCCCGGGGACCCCTGGGGGCGCGCGTCCGACCGTCCGGGTGCGCCGGGAGTGTCCGGCGCGACTGGTCGGACACCGGTCGCCGGAACGGACGCCAGTACGCCGGACTGAACGCCGGTACGCCCCGTCGTACAGCCCGTGCGCCGTCTCGGAGCGCGCATGGGCGGAGCCGAAAACCAGCAGACAGAAAGACAGAACAGGAGCGGTGAGGCTTACGCAACCGCAGTACACGTACGCGTTTCACGCAAGGAGGCGAACCCCTTTGAGTACGGGACCCGGAGCAGCTTCCGTCCCCGCACCGACGACCGCCCACGAGTCCCCGCCCACCCCCGGCGTCCCCGAAGCCCCACCGGACGCCACCTCCCCGGATACACCCGGTCCACCAGCCGCCGACCCCGAATCCACCGACACCCGCGAACATACGTCCATGTTCCGTTCGTTGCGGATCCGGAATTACCGGCTGTTCTTCGTCGGGCAGGTGGTGTCGAACATCGGTACCTGGATGCAGCGGATCGCGCAGGACTGGCTGGTGTTGAGCCTCACGGGCTCGTCCACGGCGGTCGGTGTGACGATGGCGCTGCAGTTCCTGCCGATGCTGTTGTTCGGGCTGTACGGCGGTGTGCTGGTGGACCGGTTCCCGAAGCGGCGGCTGCTGTTCCTGACACAGACGTCGATGGCGGTGACCGGGCTCGCGCTCGCCGCCCTGACGCTCTCGGGGTACGTACAGGTCTGGCATGTGTACCTCGCCGCATTCGCCGTGGGCATGGCGACCGTGGTCGACAACCCGGCCCGGCAGTCGTTCGTGTCGGAGATGGTCGGCCCCGGGCAACTGCAGAACGCGGTCAGTCTGAACTCCGCCAACTTCCAGTCGGCCCGGCTGGTCGGCCCCGCCGTCGCCGGTGTGCTGATCACCACCGTCGGCACGGGCTGGGCGTTCCTCTACAACGGCCTCTCCTACGTCGCCCCCATCACCGGCCTGCTGCTGATGCGGACCCGCGACCTGCACCCCGCCCGCCGCGCACCCCGCGGCAAGGGGCAGCTCCGCGAGGGCCTGCGCTATGTCGCCGGACGCCCCGAACTGCTCTGGCCGATCGTGCTCGTCGGTTTCGTCGGCACCTTCGGCTTCAACTTCCCGGTCTGGCTGTCGGCGTACGCGGACGACGTGTTCCACTCCGGTGCCGGCTCCTACAGCCTCTTCAACACCCTCATGGCGGTCGGCTCGGTGTCCGGCGCCCTGCTCGCGGCCCGGCGCGGTACGGCCCGGCTGCGCGTCCTGATCGCGGGGGCGCTGGCCTTCGGCGTCCTGGAGATCGTGGCGGCGCTCGCACCTTCGTACTGGATCTTCGCGCTGCTCATGGCCCCGATAGGGATGTTCGGCCTGACGGTGAACGTCACCACCAACACGGCCATCCAGATGGGCACCGACCCCGCCATGCGCGGCCGGGTCATGGCCCTCTACATGATGGTCTTCCTCGGCGGTACGCCGCTGGGCGCGCCGATCGCCGGCTGGGTCACCGACGCGTACGGCCCCCGGGTGGGCTTCGTCGCCGGCGGCGTCGTCGCCACGGCCGCCGCGATCACGGTCGGACTGGTGCTGGTCAGGGCCGGCGGGCTGCGGCTGTCGCTGGGGTGGAACCAGGGGCGTCCCCGGGTGCGGTGCGTATCGAAGGATCCGTCGAAGGAGCCGCCGGTGCCTGCGGGGGGCTCGTCGGCCTCGTCGGCCTCTTCGTCCTAGGGAACCGGTGTCTGCGGCGGTCTCGTCGGGTCGGCTCTGGAAAGCTGACGAGCATGAGACTGTTTGCCGCGGTGCTGCCGCCCGCCGATGTCGTCGATGAACTGCGGCTGCTGATCGGGGGGTTGAAGGGGCGGACCGGTGCCGACCGGTTGCGGTGGACCGAGCCGCCCGGATGGCACTTCACGCTCGCCTTCTACGGCGAGGTCGACGACGACGTCGTACCGGAACTGTCCCGGCGACTGGAACGCGCCGCCCACCGCACCGCCCCGTTCCCGCTGGCGCTGCGGGGCGGTGGACAGTTCGGACACGGCCGGGCGCTGTGGACGGGGGCCGAGGGGGACCTGGAGACCCTGCGGCTGCTCGCCGACCGGGCGGAGGCGGCGGGGCGCAAGGCCGGGCTGGACATGGGGGAGCACCGCCGTTACACGCCCCACCTGACCGTGGCCCGCAGCCGGCACGCCCTCGACGTACGGCCGTACGTCGCCGCCCTCGACGCCTTCGCCGGGCTGAGATGGACCGTCGCCGAGCTGGCGATGGTGCGCAGCAATCTGCCGACGTCCGGGGTGGCGGGGGAGCAGCCGCGGTACGAGGTGGTCGGCCGTTGGGGTCTGGGGGCGGGCGGTTAGTCTCGACGGGTGGACCCGAAGACCCGTAACCGGATCATGGCCGGTGTGCTTGTGCTGATGTTCGCGGTTGTCGCTGTCGCGGCGGCGCTCGGTAAGTGACTGTTTCGTGGGGCGAGCCGGGGACTGCGGACCGTATTGATCTGCGGCCTGGCGGGGGCTGGTCGCGCCCACGCGGCGGAGCCGCAGATCAACACAGCCCCGCGCCCCTGAGTGAGCCGGTGGTTACCAGGCGAAGGCTTCCGGCGACGGGCCCGGGCCCGGGAAGATCTCGTCCAGTGACGTCAGCAACTCCTCGCCCAGCTCCAGCTCCACCGCCCGTAGCGCGGATTCGAGCTGCTGCGCCGTGCGCGGGCCGACGATCGGGCCGGTGACACCGGGCCGCGTCAGCAGCCAGGCCAGAGCGGCCTCGCCGGGCTCGATGCCGTGTTTGTCGAGAAGGTCCTCGTACGCCTGGACCTGGGCGCGTACGGCGGTATTGGCGAGGGCGTCGGCGGAACGGCCGGAGGCGCGGCGGCCACCCTCGACCTCCTTCTTGATGACACCACCGAGCAGCCCGCCGTGCAGCGGCGACCAGGGGATGACCCCGAGGCCGTACTCCTGCGCGGCCGGGATGACCTCCATCTCGGCGCGGCGCTCGGCGAGGTTGTAGAGGCACTGCTCGCTGACGAGGCCGATGGTGCCGCCGCGGCGGGCGGCGATCTCGTTGGCCTGGGCGATCTTGTAGCCGGGGAAGTTGGAGGAGCCGACGTAGAGGATCTTGCCCTGCTGGACGAGAACGTCGATCGCCTGCCAGATCTCCTCGAAGGGAGTGGCGCGGTCGACGTGGTGGAACTGGTAGACGTCGATGTAGTCCGTCCGGAGCCGCTTGAGGCTGGCGTCGACGGCCCGCCGGATGTTCAGGGCGGAGAGCTTGTCGTGGTTGGGCCAGGCGTCCTGGGACGCCGCCATGTTCCCGTACACCTTGGTGGCGAGCACGACCTTGTCACGCCGGTCGCCGCCCTTGGCGAACCAGCTGCCGATGATCGATTCCGTACGACCCTTGTTCTCGCCCCAGCCGTACACGTTCGCCGTGTCGAAGAAGTTGATCCCCGCGTCCAGCGCCGCGTCCATGATCGCGTGACTGTCCGCTTCGTCGGTCTGCGGCCCGAAGTTCATGGTCCCGAGAACCAGTCGGCTGACCTTGAGGCCCGTGCGTCCGAGCTGTGTGTACTTCATGGGTGCCAGCCAAGGGCGTGGAGTGCGCTCTAGGCAAGGGGGGTTCGGTCGGGGGGAGGAGGCATATGTTTCACCACTCGCACGACGACACCGGATTGCCCGGTGTCGAAGTCGATCGTGGGCTCGACCTCGATCAGGTCGTCGAGTCTCCCGTGCAGCGCCAGCACAGCCCCGAGCTGCATCACCTTCCCACCGAATCCGGTGTCGAACAGGTGGCGGAACAGGGCTTCGGCATCGTCTACGCGGCCGTCCTGGACCAGCGACGCACCCAGCACCTGCGCCATCTCGCAGGCGGCCGCGCGGTGACCGGCTCCCGCTTGGAGTGCGCCGCGGAGCAGAGCCAGGGCCTCGTCGTGCGCACCCCTGCCGACCAGCGTGCGGGCAAGCGCGACGGCCGTTTCTTCCGGGCTGCTGGTGCCGGCTGTTTCCCGCAGCCATGGTTCGGGTTCGTCCGCGAGGTCTTCCCGCAGCAGCTTGGCGGCGAACCGGTCGGCGAGAAACGGGCGAATGACGTGGTCGCTGTCGCGGAACAGGTCCTCGGCATCCTTGGTTTCGCCGCAGCGAGCCATCGCGAACATGAGGGCATGGACGGCCTCACCGAGGCCCACGATGCTGAGGCTTGATATCGCCCGCCACGAGATGTGGGGAGCCGAGCCGATGGCGCTCAGGCTGATGAGCACCTTGTCGGTGTCACCGGCCGCGTGTGCCAGTGCCGCCTCCCACACCGGATCCGCCACCGGCGTCCCGCTGTGGTCCAGCAGATAGTCGAAGGCCTTCCACCGATCCCCGTCCCCCGGCATGAGCAGACTGGTCACCCCGTACCGCACATGCGCCGCCCACTCGAACGCCGCCTCCAGCGGCTCGGGGCGCAGGACGGCGCCGCCCGCCGCCGACAGATGGTGTTCGTGCAGCTCGGCCAGTAGCTCCCGCGGATACGGCCCCCGCAACCCCGTACGCGCCAGATCGACGGCCGTCGCGACGAGCGCCGCTCCCCGGGCGTGCCCGATCGACGTACGGGCCTGGCGCCAGTCGCGGAGCAGCACCGGGCCCGCCGCCAGATACTCGGCGATGCCGTGCGGCCCGTGATGGGCGACCGCGTCGGCGATGCGGGAGTCGTCGCAGGCGCCGGCCCGCTCCAGCTCGGCCGTGCTCCACAGGCGGTCCAACTCGATGACGGCGGCCCGGCGCAGAACCCGGTCGCCGAGGTCGGCCAGGGGATGACCGCCGCCGTCACCGTCACCCGGCGCGTAGAACTTCGTGTACTCCTTGCGCCGCATCGTCGCGATCACCGGCACCCCGAGGGCGACGAGTTCGTCGAGGACATCGGCTTCGAGGCCGTCGGGGCCGAGATGTCGCTCCAGGTCGTCGAGCCAGACCAGACACGGGACGCCGGCCCGCTCGACCGCGTCGGGCGCCCTTCCCGGGTGGGCCGAGCGGCTGGGCGGGACGATCACCCGGTGGCCGGGCAGTACGTGCCGTACGGCCTCGAACGTGGCCCGTGTCTTGCCCGCCGTCGAGTCGCCGAGGACCAGCACGAGTCCGCCGCGCTCCGCCGCCGTGCGGACCCGGTCGCGCAGTTCGTCGTCCACGTCGCGGCGTACGTAGGGCGGCAGTTCGGTGCCGTCCTCGCCGGGGCGGGCCCGGTGGGCGCCGGCGGCCAGGGCGTTCCAGGCGCCGGCGAGAGGCCAGCGGTCGGCGTTCTGGAGGTAGCGGGGCAGGACGGCGGGGGCCTCCGCCAGCGAGTTCAAGGTCAGGTGCTGGATCGACCCGGTCTGGACGACCTGGCCCTGGCGGCCACCGGAGACGCTGTTCTCCCCCATGCCTCCCTACGCTAACCGGACTTGGGGCGGTCGGGGCGGCGGTCGGCGGGTACCGGATCCACACCGTGCCGTCGCTCGGCCTCGGCCGGGGTGCAGCGCAGGAGGCGACGGATCGTCAGCAGGCCGCCGCGCAGCGCGCCGTGGCGGTGCAGGGCCTGCACGGCGTAGGTCGAGCAGGTCGGCGTGTACGGGCAGCGGGGCGGGGTGGCCGGGCTGATCCGGCGGCGGTAGTGGACGACGGCGGAGTAGAGGGCACAGGCGGCGCGGCCTCGCGGAGCGGGGGCGGCCGGGTCCGGCGACCTCACGGCGGGCCGCGCCGTGACCAGGGTCGACACGGTCAACAACGCTGTCAGCGCCGCGACTTCACGGCAGGGCGCGGTGACGGTATTCCACCAGACGGATACGTCGAGGCAGCCCTCCAGGCAGCGGCAACAGCGATTGTCCCTACGGTCCTGCCCCTGATGCTCCCGTCGCGCCTGGCGCTGCTGCCGCCTGGCCCGCCGCGCCCCGGAATCACCCCATGTCATGCGTCGTCGTCCTCACCGCGCTCTGTCCGCACCTCGTCGATCGGAGTCGACACGCAGAGTCCCACATCGGTCGGGTGCGGCCGGTTCGGGGGCTTGTGGTGCCGCCGTTGTGTTCGCCGACGACGCCTCCTGCCTCGAACTCTTCCGCGAGGTGCGTGGCAGCGAGCGGGTGACGCCCGTCGAACTGCCCTGGCTGGACGTCGAGATGGCGTTCCTCATCGTGGTCTGCCGCCACCCCCGGTGACGATGTCGCGCTCGCCCTCGACTACCGGACCGATCCGGCCGATCCCCGGGTCGTGGGCACCGACTTCTGTACTGATCCCCGGGGATGCGAGTGGCGGGTGGTGGCCCCCACGTTCTCGGAGTTCGCTGCCGCGCTCGGTCTCATGCCGTAGTGGGGGCGTTGTCGGGGGCGGGGCGGGTCGGCTGACGGCGGGGAAGCAGGAGTGGGGTCGCCAGGAGGAGCAGGCCCGCCAGGGCGATCGCGAGGCGCGGGCCGGTGGCGGCGGCCAGGAGGCCCCACAGGGCCGTCAGGGCCGCGATCGTGAGTTTGACGGTGGCCGACCAGGCGGAGAGGGTACGGGCCACTCGGTCGGGCGGGGTCTCGTTGAGGCGGTATGTGGCGCTCACCGGGTTGAAGACGCCCGCGCAGGTGATCAGGCCGAGTTCGACCGCCATGACCAGGACGAGTCCGCTGACTCCGGGGTGGACGAACGCCAGCCCCAGCGACCAGCAGGCCCGCAGTGCCCCTGCGGTCAGCAGGACCCGGTGCGAGCCGTAGCGGGCGACCAGCCGCCGCGAGAGGCGGGAGCCGATCAGGCCGCCCGCGCAGGGGACCGCGAAGGCGAGGCCGTACTGCCAGGGGGAGAAGCCGAGTTCGCCGACCATCAGGACCATCAGCAGCGGTGCGGTCGCCATGATCAGGCCGTTGACCAGCACCGTGTTGAGGAACAGAGGACGCAGCGCCGGGCTGCCGAGGATGTGCCGCCAGCCGTCCAGCAGATCACCGGGGCGGAGCCGGGACGCTGCCTCCGTCTGTGCCGGTGCCTCCGTCTGTGCCGGTGCCTCCGCCCGGGCCGGTGCCTCCGCCCGGGCCGGACGCGGGTCCGTACCGCCACCGATCGCGCGGATCCCCACCGCCGACAGCAGGAAGCTGATCGCGTTGGCCAGTACGGTCAGCACCGGGCCGAACAGGCCGATCGCGGCGCCGCCCAGGGGCGGGCCGAGCATCGTGGTGGTCCAGGTCGTGGCCTCGAAGCGGCCGTTCGCGACGAGGAGGTCACCGGGCGGGACGAGGGCCTTCAGATACGCGCCGCTCGCCGCGGTGAAGGTGATGTCGGCCGCCGCGACGACCACCGAGACGAGGAGCAGTTGGGGAAAGGTGAGGAGGTCGAGAACGTACGCGGCGGGTACCGTCAGCAGCGCCGCGCACCGGACCAGGTCCATCGCGATCATCACCGGCCGCTTGCGGCGGAACTCCACCCACGGCCCGAGCGGCACCGCCACCGCCGCCCCCACCGCCGGCCCGATCGCCGCGAGCGCCGACACCTCTGCCGGCCCGACGTCCAGCACGAGCACCGCGATCAACGGAAACGCGTCGAACGCCAGCCACGTACCGACCGCACTGACCGCATATGCCGCCCATAACCAGCGGAACTCCCGCCCCAGCGACCGCTTGGTCCGTATCCCTGTCACTGTCTCCGTGTATCACTTCGGGCAGCGGTCGGTGTGTCAGTTCCGCGGGAACTCGTCGGTCCTGAGGGTCAGACCGATCACGGTGTCGGTGAGGTCGAGTTCGTCGCCGAAGGGGAGGGTCGTCTCGGTGATGTAGTCGCCGTTCTTGGGGTGCGTGTAGATGTGGCACCGGCCCTGGTAGGGGTCCGCGATGAGGTAGACGGGCACCTCGGCGGTGGCGTATGCGATCTTCTTGGGGCCGTAGTCGTTCGCCGCGGTCTTCTTGGAGATGACCTCGGCGACGAACTCGACGTCCTCGTGGTGCCACAGCCCCTTGGCGTCCTTGACGGCGGCTTCGGACAAGAGGGTCACGTCGGTGGCGAAGCCGTTGAGGTACCCCGGGTAGTCGATGCGGACGTCGGACTTCAGGCGCTGGCGGGGATACCTGGTCCGCAACTGCTCGATGATGTCCAGGATGATCTCCCAGTGGGTGTCCCGCTGTGGCGACATGAAGATGTTCCCCTCGACGATCTCGACCTTGAATCCCTCGGGGACGGGCATCTTCTCCAGCCACTCGAACATCGTGTCGAGCGTGAGTTCGCCGCTGTTCTCGGCCATCTCGATCCTGTCTTCAAGGACGGTCATCGTGGCGCTCCTCCCCGACTGCCGCTAGATCGCACGCAGTCGCGCGGTACAACGATACGTACGGTGACCTGGGACACGAACGCGACGGTGAAACTTCCTTGCGCCGCCGTCGCCCGAGCCGATTCGGGTTCCTGCGGCCGGGCGGGCGTGGCAGACCGCCGAGTGGTGGCGGTTCCAGTGGGAGAACACCGAGCTCGTCGACGTCACCTCGGTCGGGCTCCAGGAGGACGGGTGGAGGGACTGGCTGCTGTGGGCGCGGGCGTGCGTCGAGCGGCGGCCGGGGCGGGGCGATCAGGCGGTCGTGGAGACGTTGGAGGCCGATCAGGCGGTCGTGGAGACGTTGGAGGCCGATCAGGGGAGTATCTGCCGTTCGCGCTGGTGACCGCGACCAGGAAAGCGGCGTAGAGGGGCTCGTACCCGTGCCTACGACACGTCGTACGCGCCGCCCAGCCCCCACGCCTCATGCATCGCCCCCGCGAACGCCGCCGCGATCTTGTGTTCGCCGGAGGCGTTGGGGTGGGTGCCGTCGTAGGTGTCCCGGTGGATGTCGTACGCGGGGGGCGGGGACGCCAGGAGGAGAGGGGAGCGGGGTTCGTCGAGGTCGGCGGTCGTTTTGGCGAGGAGTTCGTTGAAGCGGGCGACCTGCGCGGCGAAGGGGGCGTCGGTCTCGGCGCGGACGTTCGGGATCACCGGGAGCATGACCATGCGGATGCGCGGGTCGGCCTCGCGGGCGGCGGTGACGAAGCGGTGGGTGTTCTCTGCGGTCTGCTCGGCGTTCGTGTAGAAGCCCAGGTCGATGAGGCCGAGGGAGACGAGGAGGACGTTCGCGCGGTGGGCGCGGACGGCGTCGGCGATCACCGGGGCCATGTGCAGCCAGCCCTCGCCCCAGCCGGCGAGGTGGGCCCGGGGGAAGCGGGGGTGGGTGTCGGCGTACTCGTACGACGTGGGCGTGTTCGTGGCCTTGTCGTAGAGGGCCTCGCGCGGGCCGACGATCTTGAACGGGCCGTCGTGGGTCGCGCGCAGATGCTGCCAGAGCCGGTAGCGCCATGTGTGTTCGCCCGCGCTTCCGATGGTCATGGAGTCGCCTACGGGCATGAACCTGAGCATTGGCACATCATGAACGATCGCTACCGGCCGGTATGAGCAAGACGGTCAAGCGGCACTGTGAACATCGCCACGTGGTGAACCTCCCCGGCCCGCACCCCCGCGCTCCAAAGGGGCGCGGGGCTGTATCGATATGCGGCTCCGCCGCGATGGGGGTCCCCGCTCACGGGGGTCCCCCGCTCGAGCGAAGCCGAGAGTGGGGGAGAAGCCGAGAGTGGGGGAGCGACCAGCCACAACGAACCCGCATCCGGCCACGAACAACACCCCCTCGGCGCTTCCCACCCCACCCAGCGGAGCGACATGGCAGGGTTGAGGCCATGCGCCGTCCACACCCCCTCCGCACAGGACTCGCGGGCCTGGCCGCACTCTCCGCGCTCCTGTTCGCCGCCCTGTCGGCGGCCACCGTGACCCCCGCGATCGCCGATGACGGCGACGACGGGTTCACGATGAAGGACCCGGGGATCACCGAGTCCAGCGGGCTCGCCGCCTCGCGTCAGCACCCGGGGGTCTACTGGACCCACAACGACAGCGACGACGGGGCGTACCTCTACGCCGTCGACAGCAAGACGGGGGAGACCGTCGCCACCCTCACGTTGACCGGTGTCGGCACGCCGCGTGACATGGAGGCGATCTCCATCGGCCCGGACAACCACCTCTACGTCGGTGACATCGGTGACAACGATGGCGTGACCTGGCCGTACGTGTGGATCTACGATCTCCCGGAGCCGAAGGAGCTCAAGGACCGGACGATCCGGGCCACGCAGTACGTGGTGAAGTACGAGGACGGGGCGCGGGACGCGGAGGCGCTGATGGTGCATCCGAAGACCGGGCGGGTGTACATCGCCGACAAGAACGAGAACGGGGGGTCGTTGTACGAGGGACCCGCCGAACTCTCCGCCTCCGGCACGAACGTCTTCAAGCGCGTCGCCTCCGTCCCCGACCTGGAGGTCACGGACGGCGCGTTCTCGCCCGACGGCAAACAGCTCGCCCTGCGCGCCTACTTCGGCGGCATCCTCTACGACTGGAACGACGGCAAGATCAAGAAGGTCGAGCGGCTGGAGGTCCCGTTGCAGCGGCAGGGGGAGTCGCTGACCTTCACCACCGACGGCTCCAAGATCATGTACGGCAGTGAGGGCCAGGGCAGCTCGGTCGTGGCCCGCGACGCACCGGGCGGCGGCTCGGGCGGCGGCTCCGGCTCCTCCTCCGGCGACGGCGGCGGCGACGACGGCTCGGACACCGCACAGTCGGACGGCGAAGGCGCCGGCTCCGGGTTCAAACTGGGCGCGCTCGCCGTCGCCGGGGCGGTCGTCGTCGTATGGGTGTTCAAACGCGCACTGCGCCGACCGTCGTCGTGACCTGTGCCTACGTGACCTGTGCCTACGTGACCTGTGCCGACGTGACCTGTGCCGACGTGACCTGTGCCGACGTGATCTGTGCCGACGTGACCCGTACCGACGTGCCTTGTGCCTATGTGACGTCACCCCCGGCCCGCCGCGCGACCAGCACCTCCAACCCGTCCAGGATCCGCTGCAGCCCGAACTCGAAGTGGTCGAAGTCCTGCCCGAACGCGTCCTCGGAGAGCCCGGAGAGCAGCGGATAGCGGCCGGAGGCCATGACCTTCTCCAGCGTCGGCAGCTGCGCCTGCCAGAACTCCGCGTCGGTGAGCCCGGTCCGGCCCGCCACCTCCGCCTGATACAGCTGGGTCCGGGCGGCGCCGACGACGTAGTTGTCGACCAGGATGAGCGTCGAGACCAGCTCGGGGTCGCTCAGTCCCATGGACTTGATGCGGGCGAGCATCTTCTCCATGCCGTCGAGCGCGCTCGGCCCGAGGATCGGCCGGGACTGGTTGACCTGGAGCAGCCAGGGGTGGCGGCGGTAGAGGGCGAGGGTCGCGTGGCCCAGGGCCTCCAGGGCTGAACGCCAGCCGCCGTCGCCGAGGTCGGCCGGGTCGTCGGAGGGCCGCTGGACGCGGTCCAGCATGAGGTCGAGCAGTTCGGCCTTGCCGGGCAGATAGCGGTAGAGGGACATCGTGCCGGTGCCGAGCTCGGTGGCCACGCGCCGCATCGACACCGCGTCCAGCCCCTCCTCGTCCGCGACCCGGACGGCCGCTTCCACGATCCGGTCGAGCGTCAGCGCCGGCTTGGGGCCGCGGCTGGGGCGCCGGCCGGTGTCCCACAGCAGTTCGAGGGTGCGGCCGATATCGCCGCCGCCACTGGTCTCCGTACCGCCACGGGCGGCGTCGTTCCCGCTGCTCTTGCCCCTTGTCATAAGGCTCAGCTTAGATCCCCGCGAAAAAACTGGGTACGTCGTACGCGAATTAGAGTACGGTGTACCCAGTTAGCCCGGTCGGGGTGAGACACAGGCGTGAGCCAACGACAGAGGCAGCGGCAGGCGAGGGGCGCCATGGGTGGATACGACGGATACAACGGATACAACGGATACGACGGATACGACGGATACGCGGTACGGGCGGAAGGTCTGGAGAAGCGGTACGGCGAGAAACGCGCGCTCGACGGCTTCGACCTGACCGTCCGCGAGGGCACGGTGCACGGCCTCCTGGGCCCGAACGGCGCGGGCAAGACCACCGCCGTACGCATCCTTTCCACGCTCGTACGACTCGACGGCGGCCGCGCGACCGTGGCCGGCCTCGACGTGGCGCGGCGGCCGCGCGAGGTGCGGGCCAGGATCGGTCTGACCGGCCAGTACGCGGCTGTGGACGAGGTGTTGACCGGCCGGCAGAACCTGGAGATGTTCGGGCGGCTGTTCCACCTGGGCGGTCGGCGGGCGAAGCTGCGGGCCACCGAACTGCTGGAGCGGTTCGACCTGGCCGACGCCGCCGACAAGGGCGTCGGCGACTACAGCGGCGGCATGCGGCGCCGCCTCGACCTCGCCGCGTCGATGATCCTCGCCCCGGCCGTCCTCTTCCTCGACGAGCCGACGACGGGACTGGACCCTCGCAGCCGGGGTGAAGTCTGGGAGTCCGTACGGGCGTTGGTGGCCGACG